>NZ_CP096387.1:0-3773681 GCF_053903125.1 Bacillus sp. JZ105
GGCTGTCTTTCCTTTCTTTTTCTCGACTTATCCACATATTCACAAGCCCTACTATTACTTCTACGATTTTTATTAATAAAATATATATACATGTCATTAAGAAAATTTAGGAGGACCACTATGAAATTCACGATTCAAAAAGATCGTCTTGTCCAAAGTGTCCAAGATGTATTAAAGGCCGTATCCTCTAGAACAACGATTCCTATTTTGACAGGGATTAAAATTGTTGCGTCTGATGAAGGGGTTTCTCTAACAGGAAGCGATTCTGATATCTCAATTGAATCTTTCATTCCTCAAAGAGATGGAGATTTAGAGGTTATCACCATTGATCGTCCGGGAAGTATTGTGCTTCAAGCCCGCTTCTTTAGTGAAATTGTAAAGAAACTGCCTATGTCTACTGTCGAAATTGAAGTAGAACAAAATCATCTGACTATCATCCGCTCTGGTTCAGCGGAATTTAACTTAAACGGCTTAGATGCTGAAGAATATCCGCATCTTCCGCAAATTGAAGAGCATCATGCATTTCAAATTCCGACAGATCTGCTTAAAAACTTAATTCGTCAAACTGTTTTTGCAGTGTCCACCTCAGAAACACGGCCTATCTTGACAGGTGTAAACTGGAAGGTGGAAAAAGGTGAATTAATATGCACGGCGACGGATAGCCACCGTCTCGCTTTAAGAAAAGCGAAGTTAGATATTAACGAGGAAAGTTCGTATAATGTCGTGATCCCAGGGAAGAGTTTAACAGAGCTAAGTAAAATTCTTGATGATGGACAAGATCTTGTGAGCATCGTCATTACAGAAACCCAAGTTCTTTTTAAAGCACAAAACGTGCTGTTCTTCTCAAGGTTGCTGGATGGAAATTATCCAGATACAGCCCGTCTGATCCCGCAAGAAAGTAAAACGGATGTCGTGGTCAACACGAAAGAATTCCTTCAAGCCATTGATCGTGCATCACTTTTGGCAAGAGAAGGACGTAATAATGTCGTGAAACTGTCAGCTGATCCTGAACAAAGCCTTGAAATCTCTTCTAATTCGCCTGAGATCGGTAAAGTGGTGGAGACGGTTCAAGCAGATGACATTAAAGGGGAAGATCTTAAAATCTCCTTCAGTCCAAAATATATGCTGGATGCGTTAAAAGTATTAGAGGGAACAGATATTCATGTAAGCTTTACTGGTGCAATGAGACCGTTCCTGCTGCGTACGCCGAATGATGATTCTATCTTGCAATTGATTCTCCCGGTAAGAACGTATTAATTCAATCTAAAATGGCTGCTGTGTGAGTGCACAGCAGCTTTTCTTCTCGTTTTCCATGCTTTCTTTCATCCCAGTTCGCTTTCTCCCTTTCCTTCTTGTCTTGTTTTTTAGTACAATTAGATATTAGTGATATTGAAAGAGGTCGATACAATGCCTAATCTTATAACCATTGAAACAGAAATGATTACATTAGGGCAGTTTTTGAAATTAGCCGAAGTCATCCAATCTGGCGGAATGGCGAAATGGTTTTTAAGTGAACATGAGGTGTTCATTAATCAAGAGCCAGATAATAGACGGGGACGCAAACTATACCCAGGAGATGTTGTCGAGATTGAAGGTTACGGCACATTTCAAGTTGTGAATTAGAAACGGGTGACAATACATGTACATTCAAAGTCTGGTGTTAACTTCATACCGAAACTATGAACACACCGAGCTTCAATTCGACAATAAGGTGAATGTCATGATCGGTGAGAATGCCCAAGGTAAAACGAACTTGATGGAAGCGATCTATGTATTGTCGATGGCAAAGTCTCATCGTACGTCAAATGATAAAGAACTTATCCGATGGGACCAAGACTATGCTAAAATAGAAGGTAGAGTCATTAAAAAAAATGGCCCACTCCCAATGCAGCTCGTGATCTCAAAAAAAGGGAAAAAGGGCAAGGTCAATCACATTGAACAACAGAAGCTCAGTCATTATGTTGGTGCGTTAAACACCATCATGTTTGCGCCAGAGGACTTAAGTCTTGTGAAGGGCAGCCCGCAAATCCGCAGAAGATTCCTCGACATGGAGATTGGACAAGTTTCTGCTGTCTACTTGCATGATTTATCGCTCTATCAAAAAATCCTCTCTCAGCGGAATCATTACTTGAAACAATTGCAGACAAGAAAGCAAACGGATCAAGCGATGCTGGAGATTTTAACAGAGCAGTTGATTGATGCGGCAGCGAAAGTGGTCAAAAGACGACTGACTTTTACGAAACAGCTCGAAAAATGGGCGCAGCCGCTGCATTTTGGGATTTCTAGAGAGCTAGAAACACTCACGCTCCAATACCAGACGGCAATAGAGGTATCAGAAGCGTCAGACTTGTCGAAAATAAAGAATAGCTATGAAGAATCGTTTCAGAAATTAAGAGAGAGAGAAATAGACCGAGGGGTGACACTGTGGGGTCCTCACAGAGATGACCTGCTTTTCTTTGTGAATGGTCGGGATGTTCAGACATATGGTTCTCAAGGGCAGCAAAGAACAACAGCTCTTTCACTAAAGCTGGCAGAAATTGATCTGATACATGAAGAAATCGGAGAATATCCTATTCTTCTGCTTGATGATGTGTTATCTGAACTTGATGATTACAGACAGTCTCATTTGCTCCATACCATTCAGGGACGTGTACAGACCTTCGTCACTACAACAGGTGTTGAAGGCATCGATCACGCTACCCTGAAAGAAGCGGAAATTTTCAGAGTAGCCAGTGGAAAAGTAATTGACTGATAAATGAGGTGTGAGTCTTGTATATTCATTTAGGTGATGATTGTGTTGTTTCTACACGAGAGATTGTCGCAATTGTTGATTACAAAATGAGGTCGTCTTCTGTTGTAGAAGAATTTCTGCAAAAACAGGAGAAACATATCATTTCGTTATCACAAGGGACACCCAAATCCATTGTCGTCACAACTGAATCTGTTTATTACTCTCCTCTTTCCTCAAGCACGCTCAAAAAACGTGCTTCGTTTGTGGTTGAAATTGAAGTCTAAAAGCTCAATTCATATAAATATATCGTTTAAGAAAAGTGTAGGTGAATGTACGTGGCAATGGAACAGCAACATAATAGTTATGATGAAAATCAGATACAGGTGCTTGAAGGACTAGAAGCTGTTAGAAAACGTCCAGGAATGTACATTGGGTCAACCAATGCAAAAGGACTTCACCATCTTGTATGGGAAATTGTCGACAACAGTATTGATGAGGCATTAGCTGGTTATTGTACAGACATTACAGTGCAAATTGAAAAAGATAACAGCATTACAGTAAAAGATAATGGCCGCGGGATTCCTGTTGGAATTCATGAGAAAATGGGGCGTCCTGCCGTAGAGGTCATTATGACTGTTCTTCACGCTGGCGGTAAATTTGACGGCAGCGGTTATAAAGTATCTGGCGGTCTGCATGGTGTAGGGGCATCTGTTGTAAATGCATTATCTACTACCTTAGACGTGACTGTATACCGTGATGGGAAAATTCATTATCAGCAGTTTAAACGCGGTGTTCCAGTGGGAGATTTAGAGGTTATTGGTGAAACAGATGTAACCGGGACAACAACCCACTTTGTGCCAGATCCAGAAATTTTCACGGAAACCATTGAATTTGATTACGATACACTTGCTAACCGTGTTCGTGAGTTAGCTTTCTTAACAAAAGGTGTAAACATCATCATTGAAGACTTGCGTGAAGGCAAAGAACGGAGAAATGAATACTGCTACGAAGGCGGTATTAAGAGCTATGTAGAACATTTAAACCGTTCAAAAGAAGTCGTTCATGAAGAACCTGTGTACATCGAAGGTGAGAAAGACGGAATCACGGTTGAAGTGGCATTACAATACAACGATTCCTATACAAGCAATATCTATTCCTTCGCCAACAACATCAACACGTATGAAGGCGGAACACATGAAGCTGGCTTTAAAACCGGTCTAACGCGTGTCATCAATGACTATGCTCGTAAAAATGGCGTATTCAAGGATGGGGATTCGAATTTGAGCGGTGAAGATGTGCGAGAAGGCTTAACAGCCATTATCTCCATCAAACATCCAGACCCTCAATTCGAAGGACAAACGAAGACAAAGCTTGGGAACTCAGAAGCGAGAACCATCACAGACTCCCTTTTCTCTGAAGCACTTGAGAAATTCTTGCTTGAAAATCCTGATTCTGCGAAAAAAATTGTGGAAAAAGGACTAATGGCAGCTCGTGCAAGAATGGCTGCCAAAAAGGCTCGTGAGCTGACAAGACGTAAAAGTGCACTGGAAGTCTCCAGCTTACCTGGGAAACTGGCCGACTGTTCCTCTAAAGATCCTTCCATCTCTGAACTCTATATTGTAGAGGGAGATTCTGCGGGCGGATCTGCTAAACAAGGCCGTGATCGTCACTTCCAAGCGATCTTACCGTTAAGAGGGAAGATCCTAAACGTAGAAAAAGCTCGTTTAGATAAAATTTTATCGAACAACGAGGTTCGTTCAATGATTACAGCGTTAGGAACTGGAATCGGAGAAGACTTTACTTTAGAGAAAGCACGCTATCACAAAATTGTGATCATGACAGATGCCGATGTGGATGGAGCACACATTCGAACGCTGCTCTTAACATTCTTCTATCGCTACATGCGTGAAATCATTGAAAACGGTTATGTGTATATTGCGCAGCCGCCTTTATATAAAGTGCAGCAAGGAAAACGTGTGGAGTACGTGTATAACGATAAACAGCTGGATGAGCTGTTAAAATCACTTCCTCAAACACCAAAGCCTGGACTTCAGCGTTATAAAGGTCTTGGAGAAATGAATGCTGCTCAGCTTTGGGAAACAACAATGGACCCTGATGCGAGAACACTTCTTCAAGTCACACTTGAGGATGCGATCGATGCTGATGAGACATTTGAAATGCTGATGGGAGATAAAGTAGAACCGAGACGAAACTTTATCGAAGAAAATGCGCAATACGTGAAAAACCTTGATATTTAGATAGATCCCTCCTGAGAACAACCTTATTTCTTGTTTGGAATAAGGTTGTTTTTCAAGAAATAGGGGCGTGTAACGAATGTCCTGGTTTTCCGTGTTTTCGTTGATTTTCTAGTAAATAAATGTGTATAAAGCCGAGATTATTGATATAATGGAGAATAGTCTTGTGAAGATAAATACATATTTTACTCCCACATAATTTATTTCATGTGATACGTAAAGGGAGGTTCTTATAGTGAGTGAACAACATACACCAAATGTACGCGAAGTAAATATTAGTCAAGAAATGCGTACGTCCTTTTTAGATTATGCAATGAGTGTTATTGTTTCGCGTGCATTACCAGATGTGCGAGATGGCTTGAAGCCCGTGCATCGGAGAATTTTGTATGCGATGAATGACCTAGGTATGACAAGTGATAAACCATTTAAGAAATCTGCACGTATCGTTGGGGAAGTTATCGGTAAGTACCACCCTCACGGTGACAGCGCTGTATACGAAGCGATGGTTCGTATGGCGCAAGACTTCAACTATCGAAATATGCTGGTTGAAGGCCACGGGAACTTTGGTTCTGTCGATGGAGACGGTGCAGCGGCAATGCGTTATACTGAGGCGCGTCTATCTAAAATTTCAATGGAAATCCTGCGTGATATCACTAAGGATACGATTGATTATCAAGATAACTACGATGGCAGTGAAAGAGAACCAATCGTCATGCCTGCTCGTTTCCCGAACTTATTAGTCAACGGGGCAACAGGTATCGCTGTAGGGATGGCAACCAACATTCCGCCTCACCAGCTAGGTGAAGTGATTGATGGGGTACTGGCGATAAGTCAAAACCCAGAAATGACAACACAGGAACTAATGGAGATCATTCCAGGACCAGACTTCCCAACTGCGGGACAAATCATTGGCCGAAGCGGAATCCGCAAAGCATATGAAACAGGCCGGGGTTCTATTACATTACGTGCAAAGTCTATCATCGAAGAAACATCCAGCGGTAAGCAGCGGATTGTCATTAATGAAATTCCATATCAGGTCAACAAAGCACGTTTGATCGAAAAAGTCGCTGATCTTGTGCGCGATAAAAAGATCGATGGCATTACAGATCTCCGTGACGAGTCTGATCGTAATGGAATGCGGATCGTGATTGAACTGCGAAGAGACGCGAACGCCCACGTTCTATTAAACAATCTTTATAAACAAACGACACTTCAAACGTCATTTGGGATCAACTTATTGGCACTAGTTGATGGACAGCCGAAAGTCTTGTCCCTCAAACAATGTCTTGAATATTATTTAGAGCATCAAAAAGTGATTATTCGCAGAAGAACAGCATATGAACTTCGTAAAGCCGAAGCAAGAGCTCATATTCTAGAAGGTTTAAGAATTGCCCTTGACCACTTAGATGAAGTCATTGCATTAATTAGAAGCTCTCAAACTGCTGAAATCGCGAGAAATGGCTTAATGGAGAACTATAGCCTGTCCGAAAAACAAGCACAGGCCATTCTTGATATGCGTCTTCAGCGCTTAACTGGTTTGGAAAGAGAAAAGATAGAAGAAGAATACAAAGGACTTGTTGATTTGATTGCTGAGTTGAAAGCCATTTTAGCAGACAATGAGAAAGTTCTTGAAATCATTAGAGAAGAGTTAACGGAAATCAAAGAACGTTTCAATGATACGCGCCGTACTGAAATTGTGACAGCAGGTATTGAAACAATTGAAGACGAAGATTTGATTCCTGTTGAAAACATCGTGATTACGCTGACTCATAATGGTTATATCAAGCGTCTGCCTGCATCAACATACCGCAGTCAAAAAAGAGGCGGTAAAGGTGTTCAGGGCATGGGAACCAATGAGGATGATTTCGTAGAACAGCTGATTTCAACATCTACCCATGATACGATCCTCTTCTTCTCTAATAAAGGGAAGGTTTATCGTGCGAAGGGATATGAGATTCCTGAATTCGGACGGACAGCGAAAGGGATTCCGATTATTAACCTGCTTGAAGTAGAAAAGGGAGAGTGGATTAATGCCATTATTCCAGTAAGCGAATTTGATGAAGATTCGTATCTCTTCTTTACAACAAGACATGGTGTATCAAAACGAACATCATTGTCTCAGTTTGCCAACATTCGAAACAATGGACTTATCGCATTAAGTCTTCGTGACGAAGATGAACTGATGGCTGTCCGTTTAACCAATGGAGAAAAACAAATCATCATTGGAACGAAAAAAGGTATGCTGATTCGTTTCGACGAGACAGATGTTCGTGAAATGGGGCGTACGGCAGCTGGCGTGAAAGGAATTACGCTTTCTGAAGATGACATCGTCGTTGGGATGGAAATCCTTGAGCCAGATGCAAACGTATTGATCGTCACCGAAAAAGGGTATGGTAAGTTAACACCTGAAAAAGAATATCGTGTTCAAAGTCGGGGCGGTAAAGGTCTTAAAACATGTAAAATCAGTGACAACAATGGTCCGCTTGTCGCAGTGAAGGCGACGAATGCTGAAGAGGACTTGATGATTATTACAGGGAGCGGCGTGATCATTCGTATGGCCGTTTCAGACATTTCAACAACAGGTCGAGTCACTCAAGGTGTCCGCCTGATTCGTCTAGGTGATGACGAACATGTCGCTACAGTGGCATTAGTTGAACAATCACAAGAAGATGATGAAGAGAATAGTGAAAAAAACGCAGAAACGATAGAGTCAGATCAAGAGCAATCTGAGTAAAAATAAAGCCGGTTCTTCACCGGCTTCTGCGTGTAGACAAACCCTCGCATTCTTTGTCAGTCCTGCGCGCTGGTGCTCACGAATGTCAAATTCGCTCCGCAAAAGTAGCCGTCCTTCCTAGACTGCAAAGGTTTTCTATCACGCTGAAAAGAAGACAAAGAGCTAAAATAAAGATCATTATAGCCCTTTGTCAACAATCTGAAGCCGGTTCTTCACCGGCTTTATTTTTTTCTAAAAAAACATGAGTTTTTTTGAAATTTATAATGCTTTTTTCATAGATATGTGTTAATCTTTCAAAGGAGCAAAAAGAGGCTCTATTTTTTATCTCTTTTACAGTGGAAACTTCTTAAAAAAATAAAATGTTTTTCAAGAAAAATGTTGACTGTTGATAGAGATATATGATATATTTAAGTGGTCGCTTTGAGAGAGTGACACACAAGTTCTTTGAAAACTAAACAAGACAAAACGTACCTGTTAATTCGAGTTTTTATAAAAAAATCCTATGATACTTCATAGGTAGTCAGTCAAACGCTGACGAAAAACAAAACTTCGGTTTTGTACTTTTTCGGAGAGTTTGATCCTGGCTCAGGACGAACGCTGGCGGCGTGCCTAATACATGCAAGTCGAGCGGACAGAAGGGAGCTTGCTCCCGGATGTTAGCGGCGGACGGGTGAGTAACACGTGGGTAACCTGCCTGTAAGACTGGGATAACTCCGGGAAACCGGAGCTAATACCGGATAGTTCCTTGAACCGCATGGTTCAAGGATGAAAGACGGTTTCGGCTGTCACTTACAGATGGACCCGCGGCGCATTAGCTAGTTGGTGGGGTAATGGCTCACCAAGGCGACGATGCGTAGCCGACCTGAGAGGGTGATCGGCCACACTGGGACTGAGACACGGCCCAGACTCCTACGGGAGGCAGCAGTAGGGAATCTTCCGCAATGGACGAAAGTCTGACGGAGCAACGCCGCGTGAGTGATGAAGGTTTTCGGATCGTAAAGCTCTGTTGTTAGGGAAGAACAAGTGCGAGAGTAACTGCTCGCACCTTGACGGTACCTAACCAGAAAGCCACGGCTAACTACGTGCCAGCAGCCGCGGTAATACGTAGGTGGCAAGCGTTGTCCGGAATTATTGGGCGTAAAGGGCTCGCAGGCGGTTTCTTAAGTCTGATGTGAAAGCCCCCGGCTCAACCGGGGAGGGTCATTGGAAACTGGGAAACTTGAGTGCAGAAGAGGAGAGTGGAATTCCACGTGTAGCGGTGAAATGCGTAGAGATGTGGAGGAACACCAGTGGCGAAGGCGACTCTCTGGTCTGTAACTGACGCTGAGGAGCGAAAGCGTGGGGAGCGAACAGGATTAGATACCCTGGTAGTCCACGCCGTAAACGATGAGTGCTAAGTGTTAGGGGGTTTCCGCCCCTTAGTGCTGCAGCTAACGCATTAAGCACTCCGCCTGGGGAGTACGGTCGCAAGACTGAAACTCAAAGGAATTGACGGGGGCCCGCACAAGCGGTGGAGCATGTGGTTTAATTCGAAGCAACGCGAAGAACCTTACCAGGTCTTGACATCCTCTGACAACCCTAGAGATAGGGCTTTCCCTTCGGGGACAGAGTGACAGGTGGTGCATGGTTGTCGTCAGCTCGTGTCGTGAGATGTTGGGTTAAGTCCCGCAACGAGCGCAACCCTTGATCTTAGTTGCCAGCATTCAGTTGGGCACTCTAAGGTGACTGCCGGTGACAAACCGGAGGAAGGTGGGGATGACGTCAAATCATCATGCCCCTTATGACCTGGGCTACACACGTGCTACAATGGACAGAACAAAGGGTTGCAAGACCGCAAGGTTTAGCCAATCCCATAAATCTGTTCTCAGTTCGGATCGCAGTCTGCAACTCGACTGCGTGAAGCTGGAATCGCTAGTAATCGCGGATCAGCATGCCGCGGTGAATACGTTCCCGGGCCTTGTACACACCGCCCGTCACACCACGAGAGTTTGCAACACCCGAAGTCGGTGAGGTAACCTTTATGGAGCCAGCCGCCGAAGGTGGGGCAGATGATTGGGGTGAAGTCGTAACAAGGTAGCCGTATCGGAAGGTGCGGCTGGATCACCTCCTTTCTAAGGATATATGGAGCAGCGTGCGTTTTCGTCTTGTTTAGTTTTGAAGGAACTTGCAAAAGATCCTACAACATCATATCTTCGATATGAAAGATGGGCCTGTAGCTCAGCTGGTTAGAGCGCACGCCTGATAAGCGTGAGGTCGGTGGTTCGAGTCCACTCAGGCCCACCATCTTCTATTAAATCGGGGCCTTAGCTCAGCTGGGAGAGCGCCTGCCTTGCACGCAGGAGGTCAGCGGTTCGATCCCGCTAGGCTCCACCAACGTGTTCTTTGAAAACTAGATAACAATAAGTAATACATTCACATTGAATGCAATGCAAAGTTCATCACACATAGTGATTCTTTCTAAAGTAAGAAATGGTTAAGTTAGAAAGGGCGCACGGTGGATGCCTTGGCACTAGGAGCCGATGAAGGACGGGACGAACACCGATATGCTTCGGGGAGCTGTAAGCAAGCTTTGATCCGGAGATTTCCGAATGGGGAAACCCACTGCTCGTAATGGAGTAGTATCCATACTTGAATACATAGAGTATGAGAAGGCATACCCGGGGAACTGAAACATCTAAGTACCCGGAGGAAGAGAAAGCAAATGCGATTCCCTGAGTAGCGGCGAGCGAAACGGGAACAGCCCAAACCAAGAGGCTTGCCTCTTGGGGTTGTAGGACACTCTATACGGAGTTACAAAGGAATGATATAAGCGAAGAGGTCTGGAAAGGCCCGCCAAAGAAGGTAACAGCCCTGTAACTGAAATGTCATTCTCTCCAGAGTGGATCCTGAGTACGGCGGAACACGTGAAATTCCGTCGGAATCCGGGAGGACCATCTCCCAAGGCTAAATACTCCCTAGTGACCGATAGTGAACCAGTACCGTGAGGGAAAGGTGAAAAGCACCCCGGAAGGGGAGTGAAATAGATCCTGAAACCGTGTGCCTACAAGTAGTCAGAGCCCGTTAACGGGTGATGGCGTGCCTTTTGTAGAATGAACCGGCGAGTTACGATCCCGTGCAAGGTTAAGCAGAAGATGCGGAGCCGCAGCGAAAGCGAGTCTGAATAGGGCGCATGAGTACGTGGTCGTAGACCCGAAACCAGGTGATCTACCCATGTCCAGGGTGAAGTTCAGGTAACACTGAATGGAGGCCCGAACCCACGCACGTTGAAAAGTGCGGGGATGAGGTGTGGGTAGGGGTGAAATGCCAATCGAACCTGGAGATAGCTGGTTCTCTCCGAAATAGCTTTAGGGCTAGCCTCAAGGTAAGAGTCTCGGAGGTAGAGCACTGATTGGACTAGGGGCCCCTACCGGGTTACCGAATTCAGTCAAACTCCGAATGCCGATGACTTATCCTTGGGAGTCAGACTGCGAGTGATAAGATCCGTAGTCGAAAGGGAAACAGCCCAGACCGCCAGCTAAGGTCCCAAAGTATACGTTAAGTGGAAAAGGATGTGGAGTTGCTTAGACAACCAGGATGTTGGCTTAGAAGCAGCCACCATTTAAAGAGTGCGTAATAGCTCACTGGTCGAGTGACTCTGCGCCGAAAATGTACCGGGGCTAAACGTATCACCGAAGCTGCGGACTGTTCTTGCGAACAGTGGTAGGAGAGCGTTCTAAGGGCTGTGAAGCCAGACCGGAAGGACTGGTGGAGCGCTTAGAAGTGAGAATGCCGGTATGAGTAGCGAAAGACGGGTGAGAATCCCGTCCACCGAATGCCTAAGGTTTCCTGAGGAAGGCTCGTCCGCTCAGGGTTAGTCGGGACCTAAGCCGAGGCCGAAAGGCGTAGGCGATGGACAACAGGTTGATATTCCTGTACCACCTCCTCACCATTTGAGCAATGGGGGGACGCAGGAGGATAGGGTAAGCGCGGTATTGGATATCCGCGTCCAAGCAGTTAGGCTGGGAAATAGGCAAATCCGTTTCCCATAAAGGCTGAGCTGTGATGGCGAGCGAAATTTAGTAGCGAAGTTCCTGATTCCACACTGCCAAGAAAAGCCTCTAGCGAGGTGAGAGGTGCCCGTACCGCAAACCGACACAGGTAGGCGAGGAGAGAATCCTAAGGTGATCGAGAGAACTCTCGTTAAGGAACTCGGCAAAATGACCCCGTAACTTCGGGAGAAGGGGTGCTTCTTAGGGTGTTAAAGCCCCGAGAAGCCGCAGTGAATAGGCCCAGGCGACTGTTTAGCAAAAACACAGGTCTCTGCGAAGCCGTAAGGCGAAGTATAGGGGCTGACGCCTGCCCGGTGCTGGAAGGTTAAGAGGAGCGCTTAGCGTAAGCGAAGGTGCGAATTGAAGCCCCAGTAAACGGCGGCCGTAACTATAACGGTCCTAAGGTAGCGAAATTCCTTGTCGGGTAAGTTCCGACCCGCACGAAAGGCGCAACGATCTGGGCACTGTCTCAACGAGAGACTCGGTGAAATTATAGTACCTGTGAAGATGCAGGTTACCCGCGACAGGACGGAAAGACCCCGTGGAGCTTTACTGCAGCCTGATATTGAATGTTGGTACAGCTTGTACAGGATAGGTAGGAGCCTTGGAAACCGGAGCGCTAGCTTCGGTGGAGGCATCGGTGGGATACTACCCTGGCTGTATTGACCTTCTAACCCGCTGCCCTTATCGGGCAGGGAGACAGTGTCAGGTGGGCAGTTTGACTGGGGCGGTCGCCTCCTAAAATGTAACGGAGGCGCCCAAAGGTTCCCTCAGAATGGTTGGAAATCATTCGCAGAGTGTAAAGGCACAAGGGAGCTTGACTGCGAGACCTACAAGTCGAGCAGGGACGAAAGTCGGGCTTAGTGATCCGGTGGTTCCGCATGGAAGGGCCATCGCTCAACGGATAAAAGCTACCCCGGGGATAACAGGCTTATCTCCCCCAAGAGTCCACATCGACGGGGAGGTTTGGCACCTCGATGTCGGCTCATCGCATCCTGGGGCTGTAGTCGGTCCCAAGGGTTGGGCTGTTCGCCCATTAAAGCGGTACGCGAGCTGGGTTCAGAACGTCGTGAGACAGTTCGGTCCCTATCCGTCGCGGGCGCAGGAAATTTGAGAGGAGCTGTCCTTAGTACGAGAGGACCGGGATGGACGCACCGCTGGTGTACCAGTTGTTCTGCCAAGGGCATCGCTGGGTAGCTATGTGCGGACGGGATAAGTGCTGAAAGCATCTAAGCATGAAGCCCCCCTCAAGATGAGATTTCCCATTCCGCAAGGAAGTAAGATCCCTGAAAGATGATCAGGTTGATAGGTCTGAGGTGGAAGCGTGGTGACACGTGGAGCTGACAGATACTAATAGATCGAGGACTTAACCTATATTCTAATGTGAAGCATGAACATTGTTATCTAGTTTTGAGAGAACATTCTCTCCATCAGGTTTGGTGGCGATAGCGAAGAGGTCACACCCGTTCCCATACCGAACACGGAAGTTAAGCTCTTCAGCGCCGATGGTAGTTGGGGGTTTCCCCCTGTGAGAGTAGGACGCCGCCAAGCTTCTATAAGGATCAGTTCCAGTCGGAACTGGTCTTTTTTGTTTTTTCTTCTAACAGCATCATGATGTAAGCTGGGAACTTCTCTTCTGCAATCTCCATGTAGCGTTCAATCATGACGTAATCATCGCTAATGTATTGAGACAGCAGCTCGTACCACCATTCTGTTTCGTAGCGGGCAATCATACTAAGGTTATACATCAATAAGTAATGGCTGATGATCTCAGGAATGCCTAGAAAAGCATCTCGTGTTGACGGTATAAACCATTGATCCATTTCTAAATCATAATGAAGATGAGTAGCAAGTGCTGGGTTTTCTTCAAAAAATACATCAAACGTCAGTTTTTTAGCCTCTCTCTGTTTGAGTTTCCAGCTTGTATGGAACTCAAAGTATTCAATAAAGCGTTCAGCAGACATGTTATAAAGTAATGGAATATGATCTTGAATCATCATTCCGTTAGCCTTTTCCACTTTAACTAATGTCGAGGGCTGCTTTTGAAATTCAAGAATATGACTCATTTCAGGTATTTTAGACAGGAGATGGATCATCGTAAATCGCTCATCTTCAAGACCATTTAATTGAAATAGATGCTTTAACACATGCATACATAGCCCATTTCTTTGGATTTTTACCTCATCTTCACTAAAACGGTAATGTTGTTTCTTTCTCTTTCTCGATGTTACGCCATGAGCTAAAACAGAAGTTTGAGAAGGATAATGGGGATCAACTGTCAGCAAGCATGCTTTTAGCAGTTGTGCCATTCCATAAAACAATAAAATGGGTTTAAGTTCTAGAGGCGCGATCGCAGCCTGTTCATAGAACGTATGGCCATGTTTTAGAAAATAAATAAATCGTTCACAGTTTTTATAGGCTTGCTGGTTTGCATCTTGAATGTTCCGTTTCTCATATTGTTGAAATAGAAACTTTTGGGAGGTTTCGAGCGAGTAAAAACGTTTTAAATCCTTCCATCCTGAACTTTTCATCTTCTTCCTCAACTCTCTTTATATTTTCTAAAAATTGCAACTGTTTGTTGCTTCCTTGACATGCTGTTTGCTAGTTGATAATCTACATATAATATTTTGCCGAAAAGAGGGGGATTTACTAATGTGGGAAAGTAAATTTTCAAAAGAAGGTTTGACGTTTGACGATGTTTTGCTTGTTCCAGCAAAGTCTGAAGTACTTCCGCGTGATGTCGATTTATCAGTGGAGCTAACAAGCACATTAAAGCTAAACATTCCAATTATCAGTGCGGGAATGGACACAGTGACGGAATCACAAATGGCGATTGCAATGGCACGTCAAGGTGGTCTTGGTATTATTCATAAGAACATGTCCATTGAACAGCAAGCAGAACAGGTGGATAAAGTAAAACGTTCAGAGCGCGGCGTTATTACAAATCCATTCTTCTTAACACCAGAGCATCAAGTATTTGATGCAGAGCATTTGATGGGTAAATACCGTATTTCAGGTGTGCCGATTGTCAATAACGAACAAGACCAAAAGCTTGTTGGTATTATTACGAACCGTGACCTTCGTTTTATTTCGGATTATTCAATGAAGATTAGCGACGTGATGACAAAAGAGGAACTTGTGACAGCTTCTGTTGGTACAACATTAGAAGAAGCTGAAAAAATCTTACAGCAATACAAGATTGAAAAATTACCTCTTTTAGATGACGAAGGAACGTTAAAAGGTCTCATCACAATCAAAGATATTGAAAAAGTGATTGAATTCCCTAACTCCTCTAAAGATGCACATGGCCGTTTAATTGTGGGTGCCGCTGTTGGTGTCACTGGCGATACAATGACACGTGTGAAAAAATTAGTCGAAGCCAATGTGGATGTCATTGTCATTGATACAGCACACGGTCATTCTCAAGGTGTTCTAAACACTGTATCGAAAATCCGTGAAACGTATCCTTCTCTTAACATCATTGCTGGTAATGTTGCAACAGCTGAAGCAACAAAAGCATTGTTTGAAGCAGGAGCAGATATTGTGAAAGTCGGTATTGGACCAGGATCTATTTGTACAACACGTGTTGTTGCAGGTGTCGGTGTACCCCAAATCACAGCGATCTATGACTGTGCAACAGAAGCAAGAAAACATGGTAAAGCTATTATTGCAGATGGTGGAATTAAATATTCAGGTGATATCGTGAAAGCATTAGCATCTGGCGGACATGCTGTTATGCTGGGAAGTCTTCTAGCTGGTACATCTGAAAGCCCGGGAGAAACAGAAATTTTCCAAGGCAGACGCTTCAAAGTTTATCGTGGTATGGGTTCTGTCGCTGCAATGGAAAAAGGAAGTAAAGATCGTTACTTCCAAGAAGATAATAAAAAATTCGTTCCTGAAGGTATTGAAGGCCGTACACCATACAAAGGGCCAGTCGTTGATACAGTGTATCAACTAGTTGGCGGTATTCGTTCTGGGATGGGTTATTGTGGAACACAGGATTTACGCACTCTTAGAGAAGAAGCACAGTTCATTCGTATGACAGGTGCAGGGCTTCGTGAGAGTCATCCACATGATGTACAAATTACAAAAGAATCACCAAACTACACAATTTCTTGATAAATTGTGACAATCAAATTACATTTGACAGGGTCTATGACTCTGTCTATTTTTTTTGTCTTTATTGTGATAAAATTTATACTGTTGTGTTGAGATAAGCCCTTGTGGATTACATATATATGAAAAACGTCGAAAAAAGATGAATACGGAGGTATGACGATTGAACAGCAAGATGTTGAAACAGCTTATGGTCTCTATCCTTGCATTGGCATTGATTGTTACAGCATTTACACCAATGTCCAAAGCAAAAGCAGCTGAAGATCCATTCAGTGTGAATGCGAAAGCAGCGATCCTTATTGAAGCTTCTACAGGTAAAATTCTTTATAGTAAAAACGCAGATCAAAGACTGCCTATTGCAAGTATGGCAAAAATGATGACAGAGTATCTATTACTAGAGGCAATTTCTGAAGGAAAAGTGAAATGGGATCAAAAGTATACGCCAGATGATTATGTATACGAAATTTCTCAGGACCGCAGCTTATCCAACGTTCCTTTGAGAAAAGATGGGTCGTATACAGTAAAAGAACTTTATCAAGCAACGGCTATTTATTCGGCAAATGCAGCAGCGATTGGTTTAGCAGAAGTGATCGCTGGATCAGAATCGAAGTTTGTTGAAAAAATGAACGCAAAAGCAAAAGAACTTGGTTTAACAAACTACAAATTCGTGAATGCAACTGGTCTGGAAAATAAAGACTTACATGGCCAACAGCCAAAAGGTACAGGTCCTGAAGAAGAAAGTGAAGTATCTGCAAAAGATATGGCTTTGCTTGCACAGCATCTCATCAAAGACCATCCAGAAATTCTTGAAACAGCAAGTATTGCGAAAACAAAGTTCAGAGAAGGCACGGACGATGAAATGGACATGCCTAACTGGAACTTCATGCTGAAAGGACTTGTGAAGGAATATAAAGGTGTTGACGGTCTGAAAACAGGATCTACAGATTCAGCCGGTTCTAGCTTCACAGGTACAGCAAAACAAGGTGACATGCGTGTCATCGCAGTTATCTTGAATGCAAAAGGTAATCTTCATACAGCACGTTTCGACGTGGCAAAAAAACTGTTCGACTATGCGTTTAAAAACTTCACGATGAAAGAAATGTACAAAAAAGGTCAACAAATTAAAGGACATGAAAACATCGAAGTGGATAAAGGCAAAGATAAAGAAGTACCTGTTGTGACGAAAGAAGCATTTTCTGTGCCAGTAAAAAATGGTGACGAAAAGAGCTATAAAGCAAAAGTAAATATCGAGAAAAAGAACCTAGAAGCTCCTATTAAAAAAGGAACGAAGGTTGGCATGCTGACGACTTCTTATTCTGGTGATGAGAAGGACTACGGCTATTTAAATAAAGACCAATCAGGTGTTGAGCTTGTGACGAAAACAGGCGATGAAAAAGCAAACTGGTTCATCCTTGCAATGCGCGGTGTAGGTGGATTCTTCGCTGGCATTTGGGGCGGAATCGTTGACACAGTAAAAGGCTGGTTCTAATAAAAAAACTGCTCTCTAGGGACTGACCCCCGTTTTTGAGACAGGGATCAAAACACCTTTATACAGCCAATTGCCGATAGTTTATCGGTGATTGGTTGTTTAGTTTCGTTTGAATACGAATGTTGTTATAATAATAAATGTATTCTTTGACAGTGCGTTCTACGATGTTGGTCGTAGTTCGATCAATGCTGTTAAGATAGAACGTTTCAGACTTTAGTGAGGAATGAAACGATTCGATGGAGGCATTATCAGCGGGTGTCCCTTTACGGGACATGCTCATGGTAATGCCTTTTATATGAACAGCTTTCTGATACTCGTAAGATGTATACACAGAACCTTGGTCGCTATGTAACACGCAGTTCTCAGGCAGTGCTGGGAGCTGATCAAGTGTGTTTAAGATAAAGTCTGTGTCCTGCTTATCACCAATCGTAAAAGCAATCACTTCTCCATTATATAAATCCAATATACTGGAAAGGTACAATTGTTTCTGTCCATAAGGCAAATACGTGATGTCCGTTACTAGTTTTTCAAGAGGGCGATCAGACTGAAAGTTCCGATCGAGTATATTACCAGCCACGGCATAGGGTTGCCCATTCTTCTTACGCTTTTTCATTTTAACCCGGCATTGCCACTGGTTTTTCTGCATGATACGTTGAACAGTTTTATGGTTAATACGCATTCCCACTTTTAGTATGGCTGTAATTTTTCGGTATCCATATCGATACTTGTGCTCTCGGCACAACGTGCCGATTTGTTTCTCTAGTTGTCTTTTAGAATGATTCTGAGTCAGATTCTTTTTCCATCTATAGAACGAAGCGCGTGAGATGCCTAAATGGACACAGATGTCCTGTACTGTCATCTTTTTGCGCAATTCTTCTACCAGTTTGATTGACGTTTCCTTATCAACTTCCTTTCCAATTCGTTGTACTTTTTTAAAACTTCATTCTGTTGACTCAGATAGCGATTTTCTGCCCGCAGTCTCTCTAATTCGGAAGAGTACTCGGGACCCTTTCCATAGGTATATTGTTTTCCAACAGGCTGTTCGAACCGGTGTGTATCCCCAGCCTTATGCCACCTCACCCATGTTTGAACCTGCGTTTTATTTTTGATATTCAATTCTTGCATGATCTCTTTCATAGGTACGCCTGCCAATCTCATGTCTACAGCCTTCTGTTTGACTTCAACCGGATAACTCACTCTTGTCCCCATAGAAAAACACCTCCATGTTTTATATCGGATCACAACGATCCGTTTTCAAACTTGAAGGTGTTTTTTATTTGTCTCATCTTATGGGGTCAGTCCCCTATTCATGAGAGCAGTTTTTTTATCGTTAAAAGAAGAGCGATTGCTTCTGATTTTGAGGAGTGGACAAGGCTTGCTGAAAAATACCACATAACTTTTCCACGCCCTCGGTCAGTGCTTTTTCATTCACATAGGAAAAGCTGAGGCGGATATAATTCTGTTTCGGCTCTCCAGGATAGCAGACAGAGCCAGGCAGAAAAGTAATTTGCTGCTTACGGGCCTCATGTAACAGTGCTCGTGTATCGACCCAGGAAGGAAAGCTGAGCCATAAATTGAGCCCGCCTTGTGGAATTTGCCACGTTACATCTTTCGGTGCGTGCTTCGTTAACACATCCATCATCAAATCGCGTCTCACCTTCAAGGCGGTTCTTAGCTTCTTCGTATGATCAATCATTTTCTTCGATGTCAGAAACGGCAAGATGGCCTTTTGTGTGAGAAGAGGGCTGCCTAAGTCATTATTAGCCTTTGCAGCTAATAAACGGTTAAATATCGAGCCTGACGCGGTGATAATCCCTATTCTGCATCCTGGAGCCAGTGTTTTACTTAATCCTCGTAAATAAATGACGTGTCCATCATGGTCCAAGCCTTTAATAGGTGCTGGCGGCTTCTTTTCAAAATAAAGCTCACGATAAGGATCATCTTCTACAATGAGACAATCTATGCTTTGAGCCAGTAAGAGAAGCTGTTTTCTACGCTTCATCGACATACTGGCCCCTGTTGGGCTGTGGAAAGTAGGAATCGTATAGATCAGCTTCGGTTTATATTTATCAATAATGCTTTGAAGCTGCTTCATGTTCATTCCTTCATGATCGACAGGGACGGTAATGATTCTTGCTCCTCTGCCCATAAAGACATCAATGGCCCCTGGGTAGGTCGGTGCTTCCATGACAACCACATCATCCGGCCCAATAAACGTACGTGCCACCAAATCAAGCCCTTGCTGAGAACCACTTGTTACAAGGATATTTTCAGGGGTAGACGGCACATCCAACTTTTCTAAAAAGGACTGAATGACTTGTCGCAGCTGAAGATCACCTTGTATTTCACCATACTTCGACATGATTTGAGGATGTCTGGCTAGCACATGCTGCATTTCTTTTTCTAAATATCGGTTTGGCAAAAGACCTGGATCGATCATAGAGGAAGAAAGGTTAATGGCTTCTTCGACATAGTGATACTGGGCGAATTGAGACCGTGGTAAATAATCTGGAATCGACAACTGCCAATCGAAAGAAGTAGATGATGGAACCGGGGTCTCTGCCTGCTCTTGCTGCTCATCCACAAAAGTGCCTTTACCTTGCACCGTCGTTAAATATCCATCGTCCTTTAATCGGGTGTATGCCTTAGCTGCCGTGACAAGACTTACATTCAGCTGCTTCGCTAAATCACGGACAGTTGGCAGCTTTTCCCCTTGTTGAAGCAAACCCGATTGAATGTGATCGATGATAGAAAAGTAAATTTGATTTGAAAGAGATGTATCAGAGTGTCGATGGATATCAATATGCATGAAACCCCTCCATAGAATATAAAATTGTTATACATGATTTTTAATTGTTATAGCTGCATTATAGCATGTAAATCACTCTTGAAAGAGAAAATGGCATGTTTTTAGCTGAAAATCCTTTATAAACAAGGGGTTATTCTTTTTTATCGGCTGGTTGAATTGTTATACTATTCTCTTTATTGTTATGCTTTCTCGCTTGTATGATAAAGATGTTGAATCAAATCGAATAGACAAATGGGAGGAAACTATTGTGAGCAATAAGGGAACTGAACGAGTGAAACGTGGAATGGCAGAAATGCAAAAGGGCGGCGTCATTATGGATGTCGTTAATGCGGAGCAGGCAAAAATTGCAGAAGAAGCAGGTGCGGTAGCAGTCATGGCGCTAGAACGAGTACCAGCTGATATCCGTGCAGCAGGCGGTGTTGCCCGTATGGCAGACCCAAGAATCGTAGAGGAAGTCCAAAATGCAGTAACGATTCCAGTCATGGCAAAAGCACGTATCGGCCACATCGTCGAGGCTCGTGTTCTTGAAGCACTTGGTGTTGATTATATCGATGAGAGTGAAGTGCTGACGCCCGCAGATGAGGAATTCCATTTAAATAAAAATGAATACACAGTACCTTTTGTCTGTGGATGCCGCGATTTAGGTGAGGCAACCCGCCGTATCGCAGAAGGCGCTACTATGCTTCGTACAAAAGGAGAACCTGGGACAGGCAACATCGTAGAAGCTGTTCGTCATATGAGAAAGGTCAATGCTCAGATTCGTAAAGTATCGGCTATGAGTGAAGATGAACTGATGACAGAAGCCAAGAATCTTGGCGCGCCTTATGAATTATTGCTGCAAATCAAAAGAGACGGCAAGCTGCCAGTTGTGAACTTTGCAGCAGGAGGCGTTGCGACACCAGCAGATGCTGCATTAATGATGCAGCTTGGCGCAGACGGTGTATTTGTCGGATCTGGTATTTTCAAATCAGACAATCCAGCTAAATTTGCAAAAGCGATTGTTGAAGCAACGACTCATTACACTGATTACCGTCTCATTGCAGAACTTTCAAAAGAGCTTGGAACAGCCATGAAAGGAATTGAAATTTCAAATCTACTGCCAGAAGAACGTATGCAAGAGCGTGGCTGGTAATTAAGGAGCGCAAATGAACATGCTGACAATTGGTGTACTTGGGCTTCAAGGAGCGGTGAGAGAGCATATTCAATCGATTGAAGCCTGCGGCGCAGAAGGAAAGATCATCAAACGTGTAGAAGAGCTAGAATCCGTTGACGGTTTGATTATCCCTGGTGGAGAAAGTACGACGATGAGGAGACTTATGGATACGTACCAATTCATTGAACCGATCAAAGCGTTCGCTGCTCAAGGGAAACCGATTTTCGGGACATGTGCCGGTTTGATTATGCTGGCAAAGCATATCGAAGATCGAGAAGATGCTCATCTTGGCCTGTTAAATGTATCTGTTGCACGGAACTCTTTTGGCAGGCAGGTAGACAGTTTTGAAGCAGATTTAAAAGTAAAAGGACTGGATGCGCCGTTTACAGGGGTATTTATCCGTGCGCCTCATATGATCAGCGCAGATAATGACGTAGAAATCATGGCTGAATATGATGGCAGGATTGTGATGGCGAAAGAAAACAATCTCTTAGGCTGCTCTTTTCATCCAGAGCTGACAGACGACCACCGGTTAACACAGCTGTTTGTAGATATGGTGAAGTCCTACAAAACGAAGCTTACTGTATAAAACGGTTGAAAAGAGATAAAACTTATAGTACATTAAAATCACAATCAAAGATCGAAAAAGCGTTGACGGGAAATAGTAAGAAGCCCCTCTTTCTCAGAGAGCCGATGGTTGGTGAGAATCGGTGAAAGATGCATTCTGAATCCATCCTTGAGCGAAATGCTGAAACACGAGAAGTAAGCATTTACGGTGATACCGTTACAGAGGAAAGAGGAAAGCATGCTTCTGCATGTTTTCAATCAGGGTGGCAACGCGAGAGCTCTCGTCCCTTTCATGGGATGAGGGCTCTTTTTATTTTTCGATAAAAAAAGGAGTGTTACACATGCTGGATATTAAACAACTGCGCACGGACTTTGATCAAATCAAAGAAAAATTGGCACACCGAGGCGAAGATTTAGCGGATTTTGATAAGTTTGGTGAGCTAGATCAAAAAAGAAGAGAATTAATCGGGAAAACAGAAGAATTAAAGAGCCGAAGAAATGAAGTATCACAGCAAGTGGCCGTTCTAAAAAGAGAAAAGAAAGACGCCGATCACATTATTCAAGAAATGCGTAAGGTAGGAGATGAGATTAAGAAGCTGGATGATGAGCTAAGAACAGTAGAAGAAAGCCTGCAGCACATCCTGTTCTCAATTCCAAATATCCCTCATGACTCTGTACCAGTTGGTGAAACAGAAGACGACAACGTGGAAGTGAGAAAATGGGGCGAACAGCCAGCCTTCTCATTTGAGCCAAAACCACATTGGGACGTAGCTGATGAACTCAACATCCTTGATTTTGAACGTGCAGGAAAAGTGACAGGAAGCCGTTTCGTTTTTTATAAAGGGCTTGGCGCCCGCTTAGAGCGCGCATTATATAACTTTATGCTTGATTTACATGTGGATGAGTTTGGTTTTACTGAAGTGCTTCCACCTTATATGGTCAACAGAGCAAGTATGACAGGAACTGGGCAGCTTCCAAAATTCGAAGAGGATGCCTTTAAAATACGTGAAGAAGATTACTTCCTCATTCCAACAGCTGAAGTGCCGATTACCAACATGCATCGTGACGAAATTCTCGAAGGTGACCAGCTGCCAATCAACTATGCAGCATTCAGTGCTTGCTTTAGATCAGAAGCTGGATCTGCCGGAAGAGATACACGTGGACTCATCCGTCAGCATCAATTTAACAAGGTAGAGCTTGTGAAATTTGTCAGACCAGAAGATTCTTATGAAGAATTAGAGAAACTAACAAATCAAGCAGAAAAAGTTCTTCAGCTACTGAACCTGCCATACCGCGTCATGAGTATGTGTACTGGAGATTTAGGCTTCACAGCTGCGAAGAAATACGATATCGAAGTGTGGATTCCGAGCCAGAATACGTACCGTGAAATTTCTTCTTGCAGTAACTTCGAAGCATTCCAGGCAAGACGTGCAAACATTCGTTTCCGTTCAGAGCCTAAAGCGAAGCCAGAACATGTCCACACATTAAATGGATCTGGATTAGCGGTAGGAAGAACCGTAGCAGCAATTTTAGAAAACTATCAACAAGAGGACGGCACAGTGATCATTCCTGAAGTACTGCGTCCTTATATGGGAAATAAAGAAGTGATGAAATAAGATGCCGTCAAGGCATCTTTTTCTTTTTACCAAAAGTCCTACAGTTTTCCTGAATTTAGCCGATAAAAAAATTAAAAGCTTCTAGGAAAGAAGGAATAACCTTGAATAAGCTTGACTATTATGTAGAAATGGCTCATTTACTTAGAAAGGTACTAGATGAAAGTATTCTTTTCGGCATCACAGATACAGAAAAGATACTTTGTTATTACCCGTCTAACACAATAGATTTTGGTATGAAAGTTGGAGACCCATTGAACTTAGAAGACCAAAATGTGGCGACGACATTAAGAGGACAAGAATATGACGGTCATTTACCAGAGCATTTATATGGTTATGAAATTGCTGTAAAAGGTTACCCGATTTTTGATGAAGACAGAAAAGTAATTGGCTCTTTTTTAGTGGCATTTTCACATCATCGTGAAAAGAAATTAAGTGGTTATATGGAGCAAATCAATAAAGTAGCGAAAGAACTCCAAGGTGGAATTGAGCAAATTGCTGCACATTCACAAGAACTGGCTGCCACAAGTTTAGAAATAAGCGAACAGGCAGGAAGAGCGGAAGAGAAATCTGCGAATATTGAAGAAGTCGTCAAAACCATCGGCGGAATTGCTAGACAAACAAATCTGCTCGGTTTAAATGCTGCAATTGAAGCCGCAAGAGCAGGAGAGAACGGAAAAGGGTTTGCTGTCGTTGCTGATGAAGTTCGCAAATTATCAGATGGCTCGAAGGAAGCGGCTGAAACCATTAATACATTTTTAAAAGAAATCCAAGACAGCATTGGCACTTTGTCTGAAAACATCTCACAAATCAGCAGCTCAACAAATGAACAAGCCAAACAAGTGACAGACTTTACGAAGATTATCGAGTCATTAAATGAGTTTAAAGTAGAGATGAATCAGTTTATTGAAGAAATTAGACAGGATACGAAATAGATCACGAGCAGCCGTTAATGGCTGCTTTTTTATAGGCAAATATCATGCCGAAATCACATATTGAAATTTTTTTCGAAAAGATGTTGACTTCAAATAAAATGATATGGTATATTAGTTCTTGTCGATACGGAGGAATACCCAAGTCCGGCTGAAGGGATCGGTCTTGAAAACCGACAGGGGTGTCAAAGCCCGCGGGGGTTCGAATCCCTCTTCCTCCGCCATATTGATTTTTTACCTTAGTTGAATTGAACGCAAGCATAAAAATTGGAAATTGTCAAACCGCTGCATTTCGCGAATGCAGCGGTTTTTTTTATTTTGTTTTAGAGCGATTTTTTTGAATAACAGAAGCTATTTCATGAAGAATGGGATCAAGTGAGCTTTCATCATGAAGTAAGTCGTAATCTTCAATATTAATTTTAATCACTGGGCATAAATCAAATTGTTCGATCCATTCCGTGTATCGAGTGTACATTTCTTCCCAATAAGCCCGGTCAGTTTGAGTTTCCATCTCTCTGCCGCGTTCCTCAATACGATGTAAAATATGATCTAAATCCCCGTGTAGATAGATGAGGACATCAGGGTGAGGGAAGTAAGGTGTCATCACCATCGCCTCAAATAGGCTTGTATACGTTTCATAATCAACCTCAGACATCGTACCTTTGTCCGCATGCATTTTTGCAAAAATGCCAGTATCCTCATAAATGGAACGATCTTGTACATATCCTCCGCCAGATTCAAAAATCCGCTTTTGCTCCTTAAAACGCTCAGCTAGGAAATAGACCTGTAAGTGGAAGCTCCATCTTTGGAAATCTGAATAAAAAGGCTCTAAATATGGGTTATCATCTACTTTTTCAAGAGAGGTTTGAAACCCTAGCTTGTCCGCTATTGTTTTGGTCATAGTTGATTTGCCGACACCAACAGTCCCGGCAATTGTGATGACTGCGTCCTTTGGTATTTCGATATTGTTCATAGCACTTGCTCCTTTATGTTCTGTACAATTTGCTGGTAATCTTGCTGTGAGGAAACGAAGTCTGTATGATCTCCTTCAATTGTAATGATAGGAAGCCCTGGCTCAGTCTGTTTTAAATGTTCAATAGCCAGCTCGTAATCTTCAATGAGTGTTTTTAAATAAGCTGGGTCAATGTCTTCTTCAAAAGAGCGTCCTCTCATCTGTATTCTTTCAAGTAAGGTGGGAAGGCTGGCTTTTATATAGATCATGGCATTTGGTTTAGGAAGATCGTCTGTTAGCAGGTGATAGATCTTTCTGTATTTATCCATGTGCTTTTTTGATAATGTTCTTTCTGCAAATATCATATTTTTATAGACGTGATAATCAGTGACAACTGGCTGCTGTTTATTCACATAGTTTTCTTCAATTGATTCTAACTGTTTGAACCGATTGCATAAAAAGAACATCTCAAGCTGAAAGCTCCATTGTTCCATATCTTCATAAAATTTATCTAAGAATGGATTTTCTTCTACAATCTCTTTTACTAAAGGAAATTGAAATTCCTTCGCAAGCATTGTAGCCAAAGTTGTTTTTCCGGCTCCAATCGGGCCTTCCACTGCAATAAAAGGGGCAGGATACATAGGCGTTCTCCTCTATCTATAAAGTTAAAGTTGTCAAACCAATGTATATTGTACCATACCCCTTCTAATAGATAGAGTGAATGGATTACGATGTCGTTCTTTTTTCAATATTAAATTGATCTGATAATAAGAGCCAATTTTGTGGGAAAGATAGACCTAATTTCCAATAAGCAATGCCGTTCAAATTTAGCTCTTTGATGAGGTTGAACTTTGCTTGAATTGATCTAGCGTCTTCGAACCAGACCTCATGCTCTTTGTTGTTGGCATCTGTATAACGAAAATGGGGTGCTTGTGCTGTTTCGTCGTATAAGATAGAGACATTGTGCTCTCTAGCAAGTGCAATTGCTTGTTGAGGACTGACGGCTTTGGCTATGGGGCCGCCCTGGACGAAAGGAAGTGTCCAATCATAGCCGTATAAATTCTGCCCCATTACAATTTTATTGGCAGGTATGACAGTTAGTGCATATTCAATGACTTGGCGGACAGGTCCAATTGGAGAGACAGCTTGTGGAGGGCCGCCGCTGTATCCCCATTCATAGGTCATCAACACAACGTGATCGACGATCTTACCGATCGCTTCATAGTCATGGGCTTCATACCATTTGCCCTTTTGCTGACTACTTGTTTTTGGTGCAAGTGCAACAGATATTGTCCATCCTTCTTGATGGAAACGGGCTGTTGCTTCTCTTAAAAATTGAATATAAGCATCTTTATCAACAGGGCGTAAATATTCAAAATCAAAATGGATTTCCTTGAATTGATACTTTTTGGCAACACGAACAATTTCATTTAAAAATGCCGTTTTGACAGATTGGTTAGTTAAAAGAATACGCCCAAGTTCATCACTGAATTTTTCATTCTCTAGATTTGTCACCACCATGGTTAATACAGTTCTGTTCTGAGCGGCAATCTGGGGTAGTTGGTCTAACGGTGGTTCTCGCAGTGTCCCATCTCTTTGTGCTTGAAAACTAAAGACGTCTAAATGGGTTAAGTATGGGGAGGCCTCTCTAGCTGCCTGCTTTAAGTTTTCACTGACTTGATTTCCCCGTGGTTCAATATAAGCATTGGAATTAATGTTCTTTTTCGGTCTTTGTGGAATATAGAGCAAGAAACGAATAGGCAGTATCGCTTCAGGCCGAATTCTGTTCACGCGTGCCAATTCTTCCACTGAGATTTGAAACCGTCTACCAATTTGATATAGTGTGTCATTTTGTTTGACCTCATAAAATTGACCTCTAATTGGAATGACAATTGTTTGTCCAATGACGAGTTGATTTGGTGCTTCGATTTCGTTAGTACGGATGATTTCATTGACTGTCGTTTTAAAACGCATAGCAATGTCGTTTAAAGTATCTCCTCTTTTGACAACATAAATTTGAATAGTCAACGCCCCCTTTGTTATTGCTAACAATTTATGAGGGTTATAGCTAAATCATGTTTGATTTTCATTCGTGATTTCCTTAGCGGTAGTGATTTTGGCTAGAAGAACGTTCTCCATCATCGTTAAAGCGTAGTCGTTATCTCTGTCGTCGTTTGAAGCGATACAATCTTTAGGTACAATTAGATTGTATTCTCGCATGTATGCGTCATTTGCAGTGAACAAAACGCAAATGTTTCCGGCAATCCCAGTTAGAATAATGTCCTCAACACCTAATTCATTTAAGAGTGTCTCTAGTGCAGTACCGTAGAAGGCAGAATGCTTAGGTTTGATTAAGAAGTAATTATCTTTAGATGGTGTCATTTTCTCTAAAATAGGAGCGCTTCTTTCGTTTTTGCATGTTTCCATAACAGCTTGGATATCAGCCTTCCAAAGTCCGTAGTGATCGTTGATATAAATGATTGGCCAATTTTCCTTGAAAGCATGTTGTTTAAGAGCTAAAATTTTATTGGTCATTTGCTCTGTTTTTTCTGCAAGCACATGTCCCATTTCAAAATCAAAATCATTAATCATGTCGATAATAAGCAGCGCCTTTTTTTGCTTTGACAAAATAAGACCCCCTTTAAAAGATTGTGATAATATGTTAACCTCAATTTCCTTTTAAAAAACATGAAAAGAGAGCCGTGCCATGACGAAAGATGAAAAGTTTATGCAAGAAGCCATTTCTGAAGCCTTAAAAGCAGAACAAATAGGGGAAGTGCCGATTGGTGCGATCATTGTTGTTGATGATCAAATCGTGAGCCGGGCTCATAATTTAAGGGAAAGTGAGCAGCGTTCGATTGCACATGCAGAATTACTTGCTATTGATGAAGCATGTAAAGCGACAGGGAGCTGGCGTTTAGAAGATGCTGTGCTTTACGTTACGCTTGAGCCATGCCCAATGTGTGCGGGTGCTATTGTTCTCTCTAGAGTGAAAAAGGTCGTTTTTGGTGCATACGATCCAAAAGGTGGATGCGCAGGTACTTTAATGAATTTACTGGATGATGAACGGTTCAATCATCAGTCTGAAGTCATCGGTGGTGTACTTGAAAATCAGTGTGGTGAGCTGTTAAGTCAGTTCTTCAGAAATCTCCGTCAGCGAAAGAAACAAGCCAAAAGTAAATGAATGGATGTCGTTTGCAATTTGAGCTATAAGAAGGTATACTTATGTCTGCGTCACTAACAATTTAATATTCATTTTGCCGTGCTAAGCGGGGAGGTAGCGGTGCCCTGTACTCGCAATCCGCTCTAGCGAGGCCGAATCCCTTCTCGAGGTTCGTTTACTTCAAGGTCTGCCTTAAATAAGTGGTGTTGACGTCTGGGTCCTGCGCAATGGGAATTCATGAACCATGTCAGGTCCGGAAGGAAGCAGCATTAAGTGAAACCTCTCATGTGCCGCAGGGTTGCCTGGGCCGAGCTAACTGTTTAAGTAACGCTTGGGGTAGCGAATCGACAGAAGGTGCACGGTAAATCAATATTAAATGTAACTCATCTAGTTTAACTAGGTGAGTTTTTTGTTGCTGTTCAAAGAATAGCTTAACTGCTTTGGTTATACAAATAGATAAAAAGTCTTTTTGGAGCCATTTGTTTTTTTCACTAATCGCAAAAAGAACTGGTGTTCTGTTTGGAGTTTCAGGTCTTTTTACAAAGCTAGAAAATACGTTTTTAATACATGGAAAGTAGAAAATCTCTAGTTGAAATCATCTTTTTGGCATATTAGAAAATAAAGGTGTGCTTTTGAATTGATCGGTGCATCATGTATAATGAAAAGGATGATAAATGGAGGAGGGCGTATTTGTGAGTTATCAAGCTTTATATCGAGTGTTCAGACCTCAAGTTTTTGAGGATGTTGTTGGACAAGAACACATCACAAAAACGTTGCAAAATGCCCTTTTGCAGAAAAAGTTTTCTCATGCTTACTTATTTTCAGGTCCTAGAGGAACAGGTAAAACAAGTGCTGCCAAAATCTTTGCTAAGGCAGTGAACTGTGAAAAGTCACCTGTTAGTGAGCCGTGTAATGAATGTGATGCCTGTAAAGGGATTACAAACGGTTCAATTTCAGACGTGATTGAAATAGATGCTGCCTCGAATAACGGGGTAGATGAAATCCGGGATATACGTGATAAAGTGAAATTTGCTCCTTCGGCGGTTACATATAAGGTTTATATTATAGATGAAGTACATATGCTCTCTATCGGTGCATTTAATGCTCTCCTTAAAACGCTGGAAGAACCGCCTGCTCATTGTATCTTTATTTTGGCTACCACAGAGCCCCATAAGATTCCTCTTACCATCATATCTCGTTGTCAGCGATTTGATTTTAAACGAATCACGACTAAAGATATTGTTGGAAGAATGGAGAAAATTGTAGATGCAGAAGGCCTTGACGTACAGGAGGGTTCGCTCGAGATTATTGCTAGTGCAGCTGATGGCGGTATGCGTGATGCACTAAGCCTCTTGGATCAAGCGATCTCATTTAGTGGTGAACAATTGACAATTGACGATGCGCTGCTCATTACAGGTGCTGTATCTCAGCATTTCATTAGTCAGCTTGCTGAAGCAATTTTTGATCAAAATATTGCCACAGCGTTAGATACATTAAATGAATTGCTTCAGCAGGGGAAAGATGCTGCTAAATTAATAGAGGATATGATTTTTTACTTTAGAGATATGCTGCTTTATAAAACGGCACCAGATCTCGAGGGGGTACTTGAAAAGGTAAAGGTCGACGAAAGTTTCGTGGCGCTGTCAGATCGTGTGACACCTCAGTTTCTGTATGAAACAATTGAAGTCCTGAATAAAAGCCACCAAGAAATGAAATGGACGAATCATCCAAGGATTTTCTTTGAGGTAGCTGTTGTAAAGCTGTGTCAGTCAACAGCAGGATTGACACAAGGTCATGCTGAAGCTGATTTAACGGCGCTAACAGATAAAATAAACCGGCTGGAACAGGAATTGTCAAGGCTAAGAACCGAAGGTGTACCAATGTCTCCATCTCATAGCCCTCAAGAAAAAAGGGAAGCGCCTCGACCACAAACAAGTAACAAAAATGGCTATCGTGCTCCTGTCGGCCGAATTCATGAGATTCTAAAAGAAGCGAAACGGCCTGAGTTAGAAAAAATTAAAGGCAAATGGGGAGAGCTCCTTGCCCAGTTGAAACAGCAGAATAAGGTGTCTCACGCTGCGTTATTAACGGACAGTGAGCCAGTTGCGGCTGCTTCGCATGCCTTTGTTTTAAAATTCAAATTTGAAATACATTGTAAAATGGTTGCTGAAGATAAAAGCGGTGTTCGGACCAATCTTGAACAACTGCTAGAGTCTATGTTAGGAAAAAGAGTGGAATTAGTTGGCGTTCCTGACGCTCAATGGGGTAAAATAAGAGAAGAATTTTTAAGAGATCATCAGCCGGATGAACAAGCAGATGGTCAGGGAACTTCTACTGAAGAGGATCCATTGATTGCGGAAGCAAAAAAATTAGTAGGAACTGATTTAATTGAAATTAAAGATTAATAAAAATGAAAGAGAGTGGTGTTCATATGCGCGGTGGAATGGGAAATATGCAAAAAATGATGAAACAAATGCAAAAAATGCAAAAGGATATGGCGAAGGCTCAAGAAGAGCTTGCAGAAAAAGTTCTTGAAGGTACAGCTGGTGGCGGTATGGTCACTGTCAAAGTAAATGGACAAAAAGAAGTCGTTGATGTAGCAATTAATGAAGAAGTTGTTGATCCAGAAGATATCGATATGCTTCAAGATCTTGTACTTGCTGCGACAAACGATGCATTGAAAAAAGTCGATGAGCTAACGAATGAAACGATGGGTCAATTCACAAAAGGAATGAACATGCCAGGTTTATTCTAGGAGGAATAACTGAAGATGCAATATCCTGAACCAATATCAAAGCTGATTGACAGCTTTATGAAATTGCCAGGAATCGGACCGAAAACTGCGGTCCGTCTGGCTTTTTTTGTTCTTAGTATGCAGGAAGATGTCGTACTAGATTTTGCGAAGGCGCTTGTAAATGCAAAGCGTAATTTAACTTATTGTTCGGTATGCGGTCATATCACAGACCAAGATCCTTGCTATATTTGTGAAGATACAAGAAGAGATCAATCTGTTATCTGTGTAGTGCAGGATCCAAAAGATGTAATCGCAATGGAAAAAATGAAAGAATACAACGGCTTATATCATGTGCTTCATGGTGCCATTTCGCCAATGGACGGAATTGGCCCAGAGGATATTAAAATTCCTGACCTATTAAAAAGATTGCAAGACGATCAAGTGACAGAGGTGATCCTTGCAACCAATCCAAACATTGAAGGAGAAGCAACAGCCATGTATATCTCCAGATTGTTAAAACCATCAGGAATTAAACTCTCTCGCATTGCTCACGGACTTCCAGTAGGCGGGGATTTAGAGTATGCGGATGAAGTTACACTGTCTAAGGCTCTAGAAGGCAGACGTGAGATGTAGGAAGGAGAAGTACGGTACATGGGTTTTCTTCGCAGAAAATCAATTCGAAAAGAATTCGATGAGAAATTAATTCAACAGCTTTTTAAGCAAAAGGAAGAATGGAACAGACAAAAAAAGCTTGTCGCAAATAGCGTTGAGCCTTCACCGGACATTCTATTCGAATTAAAGCTTGCTCAAGCGAAGTACTTTTTCTATCTGAGAGAAGCGAAAAAGAGGAATTTACGTTTAAACAACTGGAAATAGCAGGTCTATTATACATAGTCCTCTCATATGCTTGTACTATTCATATGAAGAGGAGATGAGAGGATTATGGAACCTGTTATTGTGATCGGGTCAATTTTGCTAGCTGTGCTATTGTTGTTTATGTCAGGTGTGCAGGCGAATCCATTCAAATGGTTAGGGCTTATCGGAGTGAAGTTTATAGCAGGCGCTCTTTTTTTATTTTGCCTCAACCTATTTGGCGAGAGTCTAGGATTACATGTCTCTATTAACCCTGTAACGAGTGGAATTAGTGGTTTATTGGGTATTCCGGGCGTAGCAGCTTTAATCGTTATTGAAAAGTTTATTATTTAATGAAAAATATTATTGACTTTGATTCGATAGGGTGGTAAATTAATATACGTCGCTGATGACGAAGAAACGAAAAAACATAACAACAAAAAAGTTGTTGACACTAACAACTTGGATGTGATAAGATGTTCTAGTCGCTTCTGAAGCGGTAAACAAGTTCTTTGAAAACTAAACAAGACAAAACGTACCTGTTAATTCGAGTTTTTTATAAAAAAATCCTATGATACTTCATAGGTAGTCAGTCAAACTGGCGAGGCAGGAAATGATCACATGCTAAGTTCGCTACATCGTGTAGCAACGCATGTGTGATATGCATCCTGCATACCTCGGAGAGTTTGATCCTGGCTCAGGACGAACGCTGGCGGCGTGCCTAATACATGCAAGTCGAGCGGACAGAAGGGAGCTTGCTCCCGGATGTTAGCGGCGGACGGGTGAGTAACACGTGGGTAACCTGCCTGTAAGACTGGGATAACTCCGGGAAACCGGAGCTAATACCGGATAGTTCCTTGAACCGCATGGTTCAAGGATGAAAGACGGTTTCGGCTGTCACTTACAGATGGACCCGCGGCGCATTAGCTAGTTGGTGGGGTAATGGCTCACCAAGGCGACGATGCGTAGCCGACCTGAGAGGGTGATCGGCCACACTGGGACTGAGACACGGCCCAGACTCCTACGGGAGGCAGCAGTAGGGAATCTTCCGCAATGGACGAAAGTCTGACGGAGCAACGCCGCGTGAGTGATGAAGGTTTTCGGATCGTAAAGCTCTGTTGTTAGGGAAGAACAAGTGCGAGAGTAACTGCTCGCGCCTTGACGGTACCTAACCAGAAAGCCACGGCTAACTACGTGCCAGCAGCCGCGGTAATACGTAGGTGGCAAGCGTTGTCCGGAATTATTGGGCGTAAAGGGCTCGCAGGCGGTTTCTTAAGTCTGATGTGAAAGCCCCCGGCTCAACCGGGGAGGGTCATTGGAAACTGGGAAACTTGAGTGCAGAAGAGGAGAGTGGAATTCCACGTGTAGCGGTGAAATGCGTAGAGATGTGGAGGAACACCAGTGGCGAAGGCGACTCTCTGGTCTGTAACTGACGCTGAGGAGCGAAAGCGTGGGGAGCGAACAGGATTAGATACCCTGGTAGTCCACGCCGTAAACGATGAGTGCTAAGTGTTAGGGGGTTTCCGCCCCTTAGTGCTGCAGCTAACGCATTAAGCACTCCGCCTGGGGAGTACGGTCGCAAGACTGAAACTCAAAGGAATTGACGGGGGCCCGCACAAGCGGTGGAGCATGTGGTTTAATTCGAAGCAACGCGAAGAACCTTACCAGGTCTTGACATCCTCTGACAACCCTAGAGATAGGGCTTTCCCTTCGGGGACAGAGTGACAGGTGGTGCATGGTTGTCGTCAGCTCGTGTCGTGAGATGTTGGGTTAAGTCCCGCAACGAGCGCAACCCTTGATCTTAGTTGCCAGCATTCAGTTGGGCACTCTAAGGTGACTGCCGGTGACAAACCGGAGGAAGGTGGGGATGACGTCAAATCATCATGCCCCTTATGACCTGGGCTACACACGTGCTACAATGGACAGAACAAAGGGCTGCAAGACCGCAAGGTTTAGCCAATCCCATAAATCTGTTCTCAGTTCGGATCGCAGTCTGCAACTCGACTGCGTGAAGCTGGAATCGCTAGTAATCGCGGATCAGCATGCCGCGGTGAATACGTTCCCGGGCCTTGTACACACCGCCCGTCACACCACGAGAGTTTGCAACACCCGAAGTCGGTGAGGTAACCTTTATGGAGCCAGCCGCCGAAGGTGGGGCAGATGATTGGGGTGAAGTCGTAACAAGGTAGCCGTATCGGAAGGTGCGGCTGGATCACCTCCTTTCTAAGGATATATGGAGCAGCGTGCGTTTTCGTCTTGTTTAGTTTTGAAGGAACTTGCAAAAGATCCTACAACATCATATCTTCGATATGAAAGATGGGCCTGTAGCTCAGCTGGTTAGAGCGCACGCCTGATAAGCGTGAGGTCGGTGGTTCGAGTCCACTCAGGCCCACCATCTTCTATTAAATCGGGGCCTTAGCTCAGCTGGGAGAGCGCCTGCCTTGCACGCAGGAGGTCAGCGGTTCGATCCCGCTAGGCTCCACCAACGTGTTCTTTGAAAACTAGATAACAATAAGTAATACATTCACATTGAATGCAATGCAAAGTTCATCACACATAGTGATTCTTTCTAAAGTAAGAAATGGTTAAGTTAGAAAGGGCGCACGGTGGATGCCTTGGCACTAGGAGCCGATGAAGGACGGGACGAACACCGATATGCTTCGGGGAGCTGTAAGCAAGCTTTGATCCGGAGATTTCCGAATGGGGAAACCCACTGCTCGTAATGGAGTAGTATCCATACTTGAATACATAGAGTATGAGAAGGCATACCCGGGGAACTGAAACATCTAAGTACCCGGAGGAAGAGAAAGCAAATGCGATTCCCTGAGTAGCGGCGAGCGAAACGGGAACAGCCCAAACCAAGAGGCTTGCCTCTTGGGGTTGTAGGACACTCTATACGGAGTTACAAAGGAATGATATAAGCGAAGAGGTCTGGAAAGGCCCGCCAAAGAAGGTAACAGCCCTGTAACTGAAATATTATTCTCTCCAGAGTGGATCCTGAGTACGGCGGAACACGTGAAATTCCGTCGGAATCCGGGAGGACCATCTCCCAAGGCTAAATACTCCCTAGTGACCGATAGTGAACCAGTACCGTGAGGGAAAGGTGAAAAGCACCCCGGAAGGGGAGTGAAATAGATCCTGAAACCGTGTGCCTACAAGTAGTCAAAGCCCGTTAACGGGTGATGGCGTGCCTTTTGTAGAATGAACCGGCGAGTTACGATCCCGTGCAAGGTTAAGCAGAAGATGCGGAGCCGCAGCGAAAGCGAGTCTGAATAGGGCGCATGAGTACGTGGTCGTAGACCCGAAACCAGGTGATCTACCCATGTCCAGGGTGAAGTTCAGGTAACACTGAATGGAGGCCCGAACCCACGCACGTTGAAAAGTGCGGGGATGAGGTGTGGGTAGGGGTGAAATGCCAATCGAACCTGGAGATAGCTGGTTCTCTCCGAAATAGCTTTAGGGCTAGCCTCAAGGTAAGAGTCTCGGAGGTAGAGCACTGATTGGACTAGGGGCCCCTACCGGGTTACCGAATTCAGTCAAACTCCGAATGCCGATGACTTATCCTTGGGAGTCAGACTGCGAGTGATAAGATCCGTAGTCGAAAGGGAAACAGCCCAGACCGCCAGCTAAGGTCCCAAAGTATACGTTAAGTGGAAAAGGATGTGGAGTTGCTTAGACAACCAGGATGTTGGCTTAGAAGCAGCCACCATTTAAAGAGTGCGTAATAGCTCACTGGTCGAGTGACTCTGCGCCGAAAATGTACCGGGGCTAAACGTATCACCGAAGCTGCGGACTGTTCTTACGAACAGTGGTAGGAGAGCGTTCTAAGGGCTGTGAAGCCAGACCGGAAGGACTGGTGGAGCGCTTAGAAGTGAGAATGCCGGTATGAGTAGCGAAAGACGGGTGAGAATCCCGTCCACCGAATGCCTAAGGTTTCCTGAGGAAGGCTCGTCCGCTCAGGGTTAGTCGGGACCTAAGCCGAGGCCGAAAGGCGTAGGCGATGGACAACAGGTTGATATTCCTGTACCACCTCCTCACCATTTGAGCAATGGGGGGACGCAGGAGGATAGGGTAAGCGCGGTATTGGATATCCGCGTCCAAGCAGTTAGGCTGGGAAATAGGCAAATCCGTTTCCCGTAAAGGCTGAGCTGTGATGGCGAGCGAAATTTAGTAGCGAAGTTCCTGATTCCACACTGCCAAGAAAAGCCTCTAGCGAGGTGAGAGGTGCCCGTACCGCAAACCGACACAGGTAGGCGAGGAGAGAATCCTAAGGTGATCGAGAGAACTCTCGTTAAGGAACTCGGCAAAATGACCCCGTAACTTCGGGAGAAGGGGTGCTTCTTAGGGTGTTAAAGCCCCGAGAAGCCGCAGTGAATAGGCCCAGGCGACTGTTTAGCAAAAACACAGGTCTCTGCGAAGCCGTAAGGCGAAGTATAGGGGCTGACGCCTGCCCGGTGCTGGAAGGTTAAGAGGAGCGCTTAGCGTAAGCGAAGGTGCGAATTGAAGCCCCAGTAAACGGCGGCCGTAACTATAACGGTCCTAAGGTAGCGAAATTCCTTGTCGGGTAAGTTCCGACCCGCACGAAAGGCGCAACGATCTGGGCACTGTCTCAACGAGAGACTCGGTGAAATTATAGTACCTGTGAAGATGCAGGTTACCCGCGACAGGACGGAAAGACCCCGTGGAGCTTTACTGCAGCCTGATATTGAATGTTGGTACAGCTTGTACAGGATAGGTAGGAGCCTTGGAAACCGGAGCGCTAGCTTCGGTGGAGGCATCGGTGGGATACTACCCTGGCTGTATTGACCTTCTAACCCGCTGCCCTTATCGGGCAGGGAGACAGTGTCAGGTGGGCAGTTTGACTGGGGCGGTCGCCTCCTAAAATGTAACGGAGGCGCCCAAAGGTTCCCTCAGAATGGTTGGAAATCATTCGCAGAGTGTAAAGGCACAAGGGAGCTTGACTGCGAGACCTACAAGTCGAGCAGGGACGAAAGTCGGGCTTAGTGATCCGGTGGTTCCGCATGGAAGGGCCATCGCTCAACGGATAAAAGCTACCCCGGGGATAACAGGCTTATCTCCCCCAAGAGTCCACATCGACGGGGAGGTTTGGCACCTCGATGTCGGCTCATCGCATCCTGGGGCTGTAGTCGGTCCCAAGGGTTGGGCTGTTCGCCCATTAAAGCGGTACGCGAGCTGGGTTCAGAACGTCGTGAGACAGTTCGGTCCCTATCCGTCGCGGGCGCAGGAAATTTGAGAGGAGCTGTCCTTAGTACGAGAGGACCGGGATGGACGCACCGCTGGTGTACCAGTTGTTCTGCCAAGGGCATCGCTGGGTAGCTATGTGCGGACGGGATAAGTGCTGAAAGCATCTAAGCATGAAGCCCCCCTCAAGATGAGATTTCCCATTCCGCAAGGAAGTAAGATCCCTGAAAGATGATCAGGTTGATAGGTCTGAGGTGGAAGCGTGGTGACACGTGGAGCTGACAGATACTAATAGATCGAGGACTTAACCTATATTCTAATGTGAAGCATGAACATTGTTATCTAGTTTTGAGAGAACATTCTCTCCATCAGGTTTGGTGGCGATAGCGAAGAGGTCACACCCGTTCCCATACCGAACACGGAAGTTAAGCTCTTCAGCGCCGATGGTAGTTGGGGGTTTCCCCCTGTGAGAGTAGGACGCCGCCAAGCTTCTATAAGGATCAGTTCCAGTCGGAACTGGTCTTTTTTGTTTTTTAAGAAAAGGAACAAACACTCGATCTGACATGGATACATATACTAAACTACCATCTAAAACATTCTTAATTTTGTATACAATTGAAAGCGCTAGGGCATACTGAAGCTATAAGTGGAGGTGTCACAATGAGCAAAAAAGAGCGAGAAGCGATTTGTTTGATTTGTGAAGAGAAAAAAACAAAGGGAATTTATTTATATCATCAGTTTTTGTGCCGAGAATGTGAGAGAAAGTTAATTTCTACATCGACCTCGGATCCTAGCTATGCCGATTATGTTAGAAAGCTTAAAAATCTTCATACGCCGCCTTTGTATTCATAGACCATTAGATGGTCTTTTTTTTGAGCTATGAAGGATTGGGCCTGTTTTTTGGAACTTAGTTTGGACATCATCCGTAATTAATAATAAGATAAACAGAGAGCCTGATTATTCATAGGAGTCGATGAACATGAAATCAATCTTTTATACATTTATATGGGCCATCCTCTCTACTTTTTTTTCGCTTGTGATTTTAACCGTCAGTATTGGGGTTTTCCATCATCATGCTGGATTATCGATACTGTATGCGATGATGGGGTGGGGCGTGATGTTTGCAGGGAGCAGATGGGTTGCTTTCCAGTTGTTTTTAAAGAAACACGGACTGTCTCGTAGTGATTATGTATATATCAAACAGCATTTAAAAGAAGCAGGACAAAAGCTCGTACGTTTAAAGAAGGCTTTATTTGCTGTGAAGAACGTACAGACGATCAAACATAATTATGAAATTCTCCGACTTGCACGACGAATCTATACGATTACAAAAAAAGAGCCGACCCGATTTTATGATGCACAGCGTTTTTATTTCGAAAGCTTGGATTCTGTCGTTGAACTAACTGAAAAATATGCACTATTGTATAACCAGCCTGATCGCAGTCATGAGCTGGAAATGACACTAAGTCAAACTCGAGTGACGCTGACAGAACTGCAAAAGCAATTGACGAATGATTTGCAGCAAGTATTAGGAAGAGACATAGAAGCCCTTCATATTGAGCTTGAAGTAGCAGATAAAATGATAAAGAAATAATGAAAGGAGTCAAACGCAATGAAACCAGAAGATCACATCACATCATCATCTGCTTCCACTACAGATCTTCAGTTTCGGGTGTTTGATACCTTATCCGATGAGGAGAAACAAGAAGCCATACAGCGTGCTGAGCAGATCCCTGACAATCCGCAAAAGCTGCTTTTCTATGGTACACGTGTTCAGGAACGATTACTGGAACAATCACAACAAATGATGAAATATGTGGAGAAAAAAGATATCGATCAAATAGGAGACGTGCTTGAGGCCTTTTTGCACCAGCTGCATGTAGTAGAACCGGAGGACTTACTGCCAAAGAAGCAGGGCTTTTTTTCGAAGTTATTTCGGCGGGAGAAGCGTTCTACTCAGGAAATCATATCGCGTTTTCAACATGCAAAATCACAGATCGAGAGATTATCAGCAAGGCTTCGTTACGCAAAAGGCGGATTAATCTCGGATCATATGTTATTAGAGCGTTTATTTGAAGAAAATCAAACTTTTTTCCAAGAGATGACGCTGCAGGTTGCAGCAGTTGAAGCGAAAATGACAACTTTAGAGAAGCGGATCATATCAGAAACGGAGCAGACCGGTAATCGGACTATAGAGGAGCAATTGATGAGTCAGGAAGTCAATGCAGAAGAATATATGGAGAGGCTGAAGGAACGGAAATATGATTTGCTGCTAAGCCGGCAAATTGCGTTGCAATGTAATGCCCAAATTCGAATGATCCAGCATACCAATCATACATTGGCCAATCACATTCAATCAACTGTTTCAGCATCTATTCCTCTATGGATCAACCAAATGTCGATTGCATTAACGCATATTCAGCAGCGTGCCAATTCAGCTCTTGAGAATCGAATCCAAAAAACATATGAAAAGGTATCAAAGCAGCAGGGGGAGCTTCTTGAAGAGGCAGCTTTTGCACCTATAGATACATTGAAAAAGGTTCAACGCCAATTAGCTGAAACCTTACAGGAAACGTTACAGGTGAAAGAGCTTGGAAGCCATGAGCGAGCCCAATTGAAAAACAGCATGTATGAGGCCGAACAGCAGCTGACGAATTACCAGCCAATAAAGGAATGAGAATCCATCTTTCGGTTCCCTTGTATGAACGTTATAATAGATATAAGATATCGTTAAAGTGAAAAGGGTCGATTTGTTTGAAAACACCTTTATATACAGCATTAGTACAACATGCGGAAAAGAAACCTTATTCTTTCCACGTTCCAGGACATCACAATGGAGATGTCTTTTTTGATGAGGCACGGACTTATTATGACTCAATTCTTCAGCTGGATGTAACAGAGCTTGAAGGATTAGATGATCTTCATCATCCAACTGGTGTGATTCAAGAGGCTGAACATTTATTGGCAAAGCTATATGGATCAGATCAAAGCTTTTTCCTTGTGAATGGGACAACTGTCGGAAATTTAGCGATGGTGATGGCAGCCTGTCGTGCGGGAGATGAGATTTTCGTCCAGCGAAATTGTCATAAGTCTGTTTACCATGCGATTGAGCTTGCAGGAGCCACGCCTATTCTGATAGAAGCTGAGGTAGATCCACATCTGCATGTTCCAACACATGTGACAGATGAAACAGTCAAAAAAGCCATAGTCAAACATCCTAATTGCCGGGCGATCGTTTTGACTTATCCAAACTACTACGGACATGCAGCTGATTTATCAAAACTGATACACATGTGCCACGAAGCAGGCATGATCGTTTTAGTTGATGAGGCACATGGTGCACATTTTGTATTAGGCGGCGCTTTTCCCCCATCGGCTCTTTCCTATGGAGCTGACGTGGTGGTACAATCAGCACATAAAACCCTTCCGGCCATGACGATGGGATCCTACCTTCATCTTCAGGGAGGGCGAATGGATGCAAAACGTTTGAAAACATTCCTCACGATGCTTCAAAGCAGTTCTCCATCCTATCCAATTATGGCCTCATTAGATGTGGCAAGAGCTTATGTCGAGGAGATCAAGAAAAAAGGGATCTTGGATGGAATCATGAAAGGGCTGGCAGAGCTGAAAGATGAGTTCAACCGTATACGTCAGCTTGAAGTGGTCGAGTCTGAGTTGCTTTCTAACGATCCGTTAAAATGTGTGATTCGTTCAACAAAAGGGCTGACTGGTTATGAACTAAAACGAGTACTTGAATCAGTGGAGGTTCACCCAGAGCTTGCCGACGAACATCAGGTTTTACTTGTCTTTGGTTTAGAACAGAAGAAGGATATCCCTTTTAAACGGATAGAGCGGGCCCTTAATCAAAGCGATTCATTGCTCAAAGGAAAAGATCATTTCCAAAGAGAGGCCCTGGCTGATGACAACGATGAGCATAGACAAGATATAGAAGCTGTCCCATTTGAACATGCAGCAGGACGGGTTAGTGCAGAATCGGTTATTCCATATCCACCGGGTATTCCTTTGATCGTTAAGGGAGAGCGTATTGAAATCGATCAAATTGCGGCTTTAAGCCGTTTACTTGGACATCAAGTTCATGTTCAAGCCAGTCAGGTGATTCACCAGAGAAAATTATATGTTTATATAGAAGAGGAGACACTATGAGCGGTATGTTTATTACGTTTGAAGGGCCAGAAGGTGCCGGAAAAACGACAGTGATTCAAAAAGTGTATGAAGAAATGGAACGCCAAGGATATGCAGTGATGGCGACACGTGAGCCTGGCGGTATTGACATTGCAGAGCAGATTCGTGAAGTCATTTTAAATGAAAAAAACACAAAAATGGACGCGAAAACAGAAGCTTTGCTATATGCAGCCGCAAGAAGGCAGCATTTGGCTGAGAAGGTAGAACCGGCATTACAGCGCGGGCAGACAGTTTTATGTGATCGTTTTGTCGATAGCTCCCTTGCTTATCAAGGCTATGCGAGAGGACTTGGGATTGAAGAAGTAAAGTCAATTAACGACTTTGCTATCAATGGCACGATGCCGCAAATGACCATTTATTTTTCAATTACACCTGAGGAAGGGCTAAAGCGAATTGATGCCAACCAAGGGAGAGAAAAGAATCGATTAGACATGGAGACGCTGAATTTCCACCAGCTGGTCAGAGAAGGTTATGAACTGCTTATTGCACAATCGCCAGAACGATTCCGTGTAGTGGATGCGTCTCAGCCGATGCAGGCTGTCTATGAAGAAGTCCTTCAATTGATTCAGGACACATTAAAGCAAAATCAAATATGACCTAATTCCCAATCGTTGTTATAATATAGAGGAAGACATCGGCATGTCATCTGTGCCTAAAATAAAGGAGGCCAATCAAATGAAATTAATTGTTGCCGTTGTACAGGACCAAGATAGCAGCAAGTTGTTGAAAATATTGACTGAACATCATTTCGGCGTGACAAAATTAGCTTCAACTGGTGGGTTTTTAAAGTCTGGGAATACGACTTTTATTATTGGTTGTGATGATGTCCGGGTGGATAAAGCATTACAGCTTATAAAAGAAAATTGCCGTAAACGTGATCAAATGATCGCGCCTGTCTCCCCAATGGGCGGAAATGCAGATTCATACGTACCATACCCTGTTGAGGTTGAAGTTGGCGGAGCTACTGTTTTTATTCTGCCAGTTGAACAATTTCATCAATTTTAAGGATGGGTTGCTGTGAAAATTAATCAAGATATGCGGCTGCGTTTAGAAAAGCGTGAACTTCAAGCGATGAAAGGAAGTCAGACATCTGCCTCCTTTAAAGCTTCGATGGAGACGCAAAGCGGCAAACTGCGCTTAGAACAGCTGACGGTCATGCTGAGTGATATTGAAGTGTTCGGAAAAAAGCTCGCAAAGTCACGAAACCTAAAGGATTTGGCTAGGTTTAAAGGTCTGGTGAAGCGCTTTGTAAAAGAGACAGTCGATAATGGATTAAATATAGAAACATCAAGAAGCTTTGACATTTATGGCAACACACGTACACTTGCTTTAGTCAAAGCCTTAGATGAGAAGCTGGTTGAATTAACCGAGGAAATGATGGATCAAGAGAAACCATCTATTGATTTGCTTGAACGTATTGGAGAAATAAAAGGTTTATTGATTAACCTTTACACATAGAGAGTGATAACATGGCAATTAGCTGGGATGACATGAATGATTTGCAGCCGCGCGTCATGCGGCTGATTTTTAATAGTATTGAGAAAAACCGACTTACTCATGCCTACTTATTTGAAGGAAAAAAAGGAACCGGAAAACTGGATGCAGCGATGCTTTTGGCTAAGAGCTTTTTTTGTTTGGAATCAGGAGTGAAACCATGTGAATCCTGTCAAAACTGCAAAAGGATTGAATCAGGAAACCACCCGGATTTACATCTTGTGCAGCCTGATGGCCAATCAATTAAGAAGGCGCAAGTGCAGGCACTGCAGGAGGAATTTACAAAAGCCGGTGTAGAATCTCACCGCAAAATGTATATTATTCTTCATGCGGACAAAATGACGGTCAATGCCGCGAACAGTTTATTGAAGTTCCTAGAGGAGCCTAATCGGGAAACGATGGCGGTTTTAATCACTGAGCAATCGCATAAAATGCTGGATACGATTATTTCAAGATGTCAGATGCTCAGCTTTCAGCCGCTGCAGCCACAATCCTTGGAGCAGCAGCTTTTACAAGAAGGCGTATCTCAGCATCTCGCAAGGCTTTTGTCGAATTTAACCAATAATTTAGCAGAAGCACTCGAATTAAGTCGAAATGATCAGTTTGCAGAGTCTAGAGCAAAAGTGATAAAATTGTATGAAGTCTTACACCAGCGAAAAGAACATGCATTTTTTTATATACAGGATCAATGGATGCCTTTTTTCAAAGAGAAAGACCTTCAAGAAACAGGTCTGGATATGCTTTTATTTATATATCGTGATGTATTGTCGATTCAAATAGGAAATGAAGATAAAGTCATTTATCAAGACTTATTCCAGACAATGAAGCAGCATGCGCTGCATTCCACACAGCAGATGGTGACCAGCCAGATCCTTGCTGTATTAGAAGCGAAAAAGAGACTTCAATCCAACGTGAATGCCCAAGGGCTGATGGAGCAATTGGTGTTGATGTTGCAGGAGGGATAAGCTTGTACAACGTAATTGGTGTTCGCTTTAAAAAAGCGGGCAAAATCTATTATTTCGATCCTAATGGATTTCATATAGAAAATGATAGTTGTGTCATTGTAGAAACGGTTAGAGGGGTTGAGTACGGACAAGTGGTCATCGCCAACAAAAAAGTAGATGAACACGATGTGGTTCTCCCTTTGCGTAAAGTCATTCGTGTAGCAGACGAACGTGACCGGCTCATCGTTGAGGAAAACAAAGAAGCAGCGATGACAGCCTTTGATACATGTCTTCAGAAAGTAAGTGAACATGGGTTGGAAATGAAATTGGTTGATGTTGAATTTACATTTGACCGAAACAAGGTCATCTTCTACTTCACAGCAGATGGCAGAGTTGATTTCCGTGAGCTAGTGAAGGATCTTGCATCAATCTTCAAAACGAGAATTGAACTTCGCCAGATTGGTGTAAGAGACGAGGCAAAAATGCTTGGCGGCATTGGTCCTTGCGGGCGAATGCTTTGCTGTTCGACATTCTTAGGAGACTTTGAACCAGTGTCTATTAAGATGGCAAAGGATCAAAACTTGTCGTTAAATCCGACAAAAATTTCAGGCCTATGCGGACGTTTGATGTGCTGCTTGAAATATGAGAATGATGAGTATGAAACAGCGAAAGAACAATTACCGGATATCGGCGAAACGATTCAGACATCTAATGGCTCTGCAAAGGTAGTAGGGCTCAATATTTTAGAACGAATTTTGCAAGTTGAATTAACCGGGCAAGAAAAAGTGATAGAATATACATGGGAAGAATTATTACAAGAAGGCGTTGTATCTGCACAAACAACTGAGTAACGAGGTGTGCCACCTTGGATAAAAAGGAACTATTTGATACGGTGATTAATTTAGAAGAACAAATCGGTTCTCTTTATCGCCAGTTAGGTGATTTGAAAAATCATATCGGTGAAGTGATTGAAGAAAATCATCAGCTGCAAATGGAGAATCAGCACTTGCGTGAACGTCTGGATCAGTCCGATCGAGACAAATCGTCTGAGGCAGAGAATGATTCTGCCCAGAAGCCAAGTCATTCTGATATAGGAGAAGGTCATGATAACCTGGCCCGGTTATATCAGGAGGGCTTCCATATTTGTAATGTACATTATGGGAGCATTCGTAAAGAGGGAGACTGTTTGTTCTGTCTGTCATTTTTAAATAAAAAATGAGAAAAGGCTTCCGCTGAATCGGGAGCCTTTTTCACAGGAAAAGAAAGGATACATCATGGTTTCGTTAAGAGAAGATGAACGTTTAGATTACCTGCTCGCCGAAGATATGAAGATTATTCAAAGTAAAACTGTGTTTGCCTTTTCATTGGACGCAGTGTTATTAGCTAAATTTGCGTATGTGCCAATCCAAAAAGGGGAGATCATTGATCTTTGTACCGGAAATGGCATCGTGCCATTGCTGCTTTCAACTCGTTCTAAGGCATCGATTACGGGGGTTGAAATTCAAGAACGGCTGTTTGATATGGCAAAAAGAAGTGTGGAGTATAATCAACTTGCGCACCAGATTGAATTGATTCATGGTGATTTGAATGATATGCCGGAACGCTACGGCAACCATAAAGTTGATGTGATTACATGTAACCCGCCATATTTTAAAACACCCTCTAAGGATGAAATCAATGAAAATGAATATTTGGCGATTGCACGGCATGAGATTCATTGTACATTAGAAGATGTTATTCGTGTTTCTTCCACGCTGCTAAAGCAAGGGGGGAAACTGGCGATGGTTCATCGACCAGGACGGCTGCTTGAGATTGTTGAATTAATGAAAAAATACCGAATTGAGCCGAAACGAATTCAATTTGTTTATCCCAAACAAGGGAAAGAAGCCAATACTATCTTGGTAGAGGGCATAAAAGATGGAAAACCAGATCTGAAAATTCTCCCGCCTCTTTTTGTTTATGGGGAAGATCAGGAGTATACAGATGAAATCAGGACGATACTGTATGGAGAAGCATAATCATTATTTCTATGTATTAAAATGTGCAGATGGCAGCCTGTATGCGGGTTATACAAATGATTTACAAAAAAGACTGATGACCCACAATAGTGGAAAAGGAGCAAAGTATACAAGAGCGAGACGGCCGGTTGAGCTTATTTATCATGAATGTTTTGCAACCAAAAGAGAAGCCATGCAGCAAGAATATCGTTTCAAAACGTGGACGCGGAAAAAGAAAGACATTTATATAGAAGAAATGCGAATGGAAAAGGAGGCGGCACATGAAAAAGACACAGAAAAGCTTTGATGGTCAATCTGGCATGGGTATTCTTTATCTTGTCCCAACCCCGATCGGAAATCTAGAAGATATGACATTCCGAGCGATACAAACATTAAAAGATGTAGACTATATTGCCGCAGAAGATACAAGGCAAACGAAAAAGCTTTGTCATGTATACGAGATTGATACACCCTTAACCAGTTATCATGAGCATAACAAAGACAGCAGCGGTCACAAGTTAATCGAATGGCTAAAAGAAGGGAAAAGTATCGCACTTGTGAGTGATGCCGGTTTACCGACGATTTCAGATCCAGGGGCTGAAGTGGTTCGAGATTTTACTAGCATCGGAGGCTATGTCATTCCGTTACCTGGTGCAAATGCTGCACTAACAGCACTCATTGCATCAGGAATCGCGCCTCAGCCATTTTTCTTTTATGGTTTTCTCGACCGTCAAAAAAAAGAAAAGAAAAAGCAGCTTGAAGCCTTGAAGAAACGTCAAGAAACGATCATTTTCTATGAAGCGCCCCATCGGTTAAAAGAAACGCTGACTTTAATGAAGGAAGTGTGGGGGAATCGGAACATCGCAATTACGAGAGAACTGACGAAAAAATTCGAAGAGTTTATTCGCGGGGATTTAGAATCTGTGCTGACATGGGCTGCGGAGAATCAAATTCGAGGTGAGTTCTGTCTTGTGGTACAAGGAAATGATCAAGCTGAAGAAGAGCTGAATGAAGAAGCTTGGTGGACGTCCTTATCTGAAAAAGAACATGTGATCCATTACATAGAGGAAGGATTAACGTCGAAGGAAGCCATTAAACGTACAGCTGTCGAACGTGGTGTACCAAAGCGCACGATATACGATGCTTATCATATTGAACAATAAAGAAAGGTTCTTGCAAACGGTGCAAGAACCTTTTTTATATGAACCTTATTTTTGTGATTGAAGTTGGTTTTGAATTTCGTTAATGATTTGCTCTGCGCCTTCACGGCTAAGAACTAATTTACCATTAGCAAGTTTAAGGTTATCGTCTGATACTTCACCTGTTACTTGGCAAGTCATGTTTGGTTTATATTTTTTTAAGATAATTTTTTCATCATCAACATAAATTTCCAAAGCGTCTTTTTCAGCGATTCCTAGCGTACGGCGAAGTTCGATTGGAATCACCACGCGTCCTAATTCGTCAACTTTACGTACAATACCTGTAGATTTCATCTTCATTCTCCTCCCAAAAAGTTCTTATTCTTAAAATAATATTATCTTCGTCATTATTCGACAAATTCCTTACATTCCTAGCATAACAAGGTTTCCATAAATCGTCAATCATTTTGTTTACTATTGTTTGTAAAATATGACTCTTAAAGTCAAAAGACCTTGAAACTACTGGTGTATAAGGATTTTGTAGGCTTTTCCTATGAAAATATAAGAAATGACGAGATCAGATTAACAAGACTTTTGCCCTAATTTAGCCAATTGTAAATCTGGAAATAGATTTAATACGACAATATTCGACAAAATGTCGACGGGTTTGTCGTTTTTTTCGAAAAACTCATCTTTTTCGATCATTTCATCTTGTTCTATGTATATATGCTTGATCTTAAAGGCTAAGATGGTATCATAGAGAAAGCACAAGTGCAAAATTGAATGAATTGATCTGACACATTTTCATGTAATGATGATAACCGCTCTCGTCCATTGGGCGGGAGTTTTTGACATTTACACACACGCAGGAGGTTCCGACATGCCGGAAAAGAAAAAAACGTTTTATCTGACAACACCTATTTACTATCCGAGCGGAAAATTACATATTGGACATGCTTATACGACAGTAGCAGGAGATGCTATGGCTCGTTATAAACGTCTTCAAGGCTATGATGTGATGTATTTAACAGGTACAGATGAGCACGGACAAAAAATTCAGCAAAAAGCTGAAGAACAAAATATCACACCGATCGAGTATTTAGATCCAGTCGTTGAAGACATTAAATCATTATGGAAGAAACTCGACATTTCGAATGATGACTTCATCCGTACAACAGAAAAAAGACATACGAAAATCATTGAGCAAGTCTTCCAAAAGTTGCTTGATCAAGGCGATATTTATTTAGATCAATATGAGGGCTGGTACAGTATTCCTGATGAGACATTCTATACGGAAACACAGCTTGTTGATGTTGAGCGTAATGAGAAAGGGGAAGTCATTGGCGGGAAAAGCCCTGACAGCGGCCACCCTGTTGAATTAATTAAAGAGGAATCATATTTCTTCCGTATGAGTAAGTATGCGGACCGTTTGCTCGATTATTACGAAAAAAATCCATCGTTTATTCAGCCTGAATCAAGAAAGAATGAAATGATTAATAACTTCATTAAACCAGGTTTAGAGGATTTAGCAGTATCAAGAACAACCTTTGATTGGGGAATTAAAGTTCCTAACAATCCAAAGCACGTCATTTATGTATGGATTGATGCGTTATTCAACTATTTAACTGCGATTGGCTATGGAACAGATCAAGATGAAAAATATAAAAAATATTGGCCTGCCAACGTACATCTCGTAGGAAAAGAAATTGTACGCTTCCATACGATTTATTGGCCGATTATGTTGATGGCATTAGATCTGCCTCTGCCGAAACAAATTTTCGCACACGGCTGGCTGCTCATGAAAGATGGCAAAATGTCTAAATCAAAAGGGAATGTGGTAGATCCGGTCACATTAATTGATCGCTATGGCCTCGATGCCCTTCGTTATTACCTGCTTCGCGAAGTACCATTTGGTGCAGATGGTGTGTTTACACCAGAAGGATTCGTGGAACGTGTAAACTATGACCTTGCCAATGATTTAGGTAACTTGCTTAATCGTACAGTTGCGATGGTCCAAAAATATTTTGACGGCACATTAAGCAGCTATAAAGGCCCTGTTAATGAGTTCGATGAAGAGCTGAAAGCAGTAGCTGAACAAACAGTCAAAGCCTATGAAGAAGCGATGGAAAATCTTGAATTCTCTGTGGCTCTTTCAAATGTTTGGACATTAATCAGCAGAACCAATAAATATATTGATCAAACAGCTCCATGGGTGCTGGCAAAGGATGAAACAAAAAGAAAAGAATTGCATTCTGTTATGTATCATTTAGCAGAATCACTTCGAATCACTGCAGTACTCTTAACGCCGTTCCTAACGAAAACACCTGAGAAAATCTTCTTCCAGCTTGGAATTGAAGAAGAGAAGCTCAAAAGCTGGGATAGTATCCTATCATTTGGTGCGATTCAACAAGCGACGGTACAAAAAGGAGAGCCTTTGTTCCCGCGTTTAGAGGTGGAAGAAGAAGTAGCCTACATTAAAGGAAAAATGCAGGGAAGTGCACCTAAGGTAGAAGAAGAGAAAGTGAAAATCGAAGAAACGGAATTACCTGAGCTGGGAGCAGAAATTGCATTTGATGATTTCTCAAAAGTTGATCTTCGAGTTGCACAGGTATTGGAAGCAGCCCCAGTGAAAAAAGCGGATCGTCTTTTAAAGCTTCAGCTTGATTTTGGATTTGAAAAAAGACAAATCGTCTCTGGGATTGCCAAGCACTATCAACCAGAAGAATTAGTAGGGAAAAAGCTCGTTTGCGTAGCGAATCTTACCCCAGTTAAACTCAGAGGGGAAATTTCCCAGGGAATGATTTTAACTGGAGAAACAGGCGGGAAATTGCAGGTTCTTGAAGTAGATCAATCTCTAGCAAATGGAACAAAAATTTTATAAATCAACAAAGGTGTTCCACGTGTAACATTTCGTCGAACACCTTTTGTTTTTTAGGAGAATTGTCGAAAGGAGCAATCAACCATGTTATTTGATACACATGCCCACTTGAATGCAGAACAATACAATGAAGACTTAGAGCAGGTGATCGAAAGAGCGAAAAGCGAAAAAGTTGAGAAAATCGTGGTGGTAGGGTTTGACCGCCCGACAATTACGAGAGCGATGGAATTAATTGAAGAGTATGATTTCATATATGCAGCTATCGGCTGGCATCCAGTCGATGCTATTGATATGACAGATGAGGATTTGGCTTGGATCAAAGATTTATCTCAACACGAAAAAGTGGTTGCGATTGGAGAAATGGGTCTGGATTACTATTGGGACAAGTCGCCAAAAGATGTGCAAAAGGAAGTCTTTAGACGCCAAATTGCTCTTGCGAAGGAAGTGAATCTTCCAATCGTTATTCATAATCGTGACGCAACAGAAGATGTCGTGACGATTTTAAAGGAAGAAGGAGCAGCTGAGGTTGGAGGTATTATGCACTGCTTTACTGGCAGTCTGGAAACTGCAAAAGCGTGTATGGAGATGAACTTTTATATTTCATTCGGTGGACCCGTGACATTTAAAAATGCCAAAAAGCCAAAGGAAGTTGTCAAGGAGATACCGAGTGACAAGCTTTTGATTGAAACAGACTGCCCATACTTAACGCCAGTACCATTTAGAGGGAAACGTAATGAGCCAAGTTATGTCAAATATATCGCAGAACAGATTGCGGAGCTGAGAGAAATCAGCTTTGAAGAGCTTGCTGAATTGACAACAAAAAATGCAAAAAAAGTTTTCCGTATAAACTGACAGTATATGATGTCAATCCTTGTTTAAGCTTGTCCAAATGTGAAACATAACGAAAAAGTTCTACACGTTTGCGCCTCCTCATAGGATAAGTTGTCGATAAGTCTTTCTTCCCTTCCTTCCATAAATCTCCCATAATAGGTTTACAATCGAGCATTTTTGTAGAGTGGGTGGAAGGGTTGACAGGTTTTGAGATACTCTATATAATCTCTCCGAGGAGAAGGAGGCGTTTTTCATCGTACAAAAAATGAAAAATCTGTTTTCTGTGAAGCTAGGAAAAGGCAAGGTTTTATTACTAGTTGTTTGCTTGCTTTTAGCTGGAACTGGAACGGCTTACGGTGCGCATGAGCTCACTAAGCAGTCTATTACCATTTCAATCAATGGTAAAGAGAAGACAATTCGTACACATGAAGACACAGTAGCACAGCTGCTTTCAGACCTTGGCATAAGGACCAAGGCGGAGGATCATATCTCTCCAAGTCTAAATACAAAGATTCAAGACAACATGAACATTGTGTATGATGCGGCTATACCGGTTCATCTGACCCTAGATGGGAAAGAGAAAACGATATGGACAACAGATCAAACGGTTGGAGCATTATTGAAGAATGAGAAGATAGATATTGGGAAGCACGATCAAGTAACTCCAGGGAAGAATGACAAGTTAACAAAGGATATGAATCTTGTGGTTCAGCAGGCCTTCCAGGTCAGCTTAAATGATGGAGGAAAAGATAAAAAAGTGTGGACCACTTCGACTACGGTCGCTGACTTTTTAAAGCAACAAGAGCTGAAGCTCAAGAAGCACGATAAGATCAAGCCTGCGTTACATAGTAACCTTTCTAAAAAGAGCGCAGATATAAAGATCACTCGGGTGGAAAAAGTCACCGATGTAGTGGAAGAGAAAATTGCTTTTGATACCAAACATAAAAAGGATCATTCTCTTGAAAAAGGGAAAGAGAAGGTACTTAAAAAAGGTGAAGAAGGTAAATTGAAGAAGCACTATGCCATTGTGAAAGAAAACGGCAAAGTGGTGTCTAAAGAATTGATTAAAGAAGTGACCGAAAAAGATAGTAAGGACCGTTTAGTGGCTATTGGTACACAAGTGGCCAAAAAGGAGCCTGCAGCGTCCCCTGCGGTTTCACGAAGCAATGAATCGTCAGGAAAAGAATTTTATGTGGCGTCAACAGCCTATACAGCGAGCTGTGCTGGATGTACGGGCAGAACGTCTACAGGCTTTAATTTAAAAGCAAATCCGGGTGCAAAGGTCATAGCAGTTGATCCGAGTGTCATTCCGCTGGGCTCAAAAGTGTATGTGGAAGGCTATGGATATGCCGTTGCATCAGACACTGGATCTGCTATAAAAGGGAATAAAATTGATGTGTTCGTCCCAAGTAAGTCGGCAGCTTATCAATGGGGAAATAAACGAGTGAAGATTAGAGTACTCAAATAAACACATCAAATCATTTATATGAACAGAGGGCTTTGCGCACCCTCTGTTTTTTTGGTTATAATAGAAGCACTGTTTTCTAATTAATTAGACGCAAAAGCAGCATGAAAGGTTTCGTTTTTTTAACCAAAAAATGTAGATTGTTTTTGCAAGCGGAGGAATACATGAAAATCAAAGAAATCATTGTGGTGGAGGGTCGTGATGACACTGCCAGAGTGAAGATGGCGGTTGATGCAGATACGATCGAAACAAACGGATCCGCCATTGGCGATACAGTTATTCAACAAGTGCGTCTTGCTCAGGAGACGAGAGGGGTCATTATTTTAACAGATCCTGATTTTCCTGGTGAGAAGATCCGTAAAACCATCGCAGAGGCGGTTCCTGGCTGTAAGCACGCTTTTTTGCCAAAGCATCTTGCGAAGGCGAAGCGGGATAAAGGAATTGGTGTCGAGCATGCTTCCTTGGACAGTATTCGGGAATGTCTTGCCCATGTCCATGAAGAAATGGAAGAATCGGAAAGTGACATTACATTAGACGACTTATTTGACGCAGGCCTTATCGGAGGCGAAGCATCGAAACGCCGCCGCGAACGACTAGGAGTGCTTTTAAATATAGGATATACCAATGCGAAGCAGCTGCAAAAGCGCCTTCACATGTTCCAAATAACCAAACATGATTTTATTGCGGCCTTAAAGACCGTCATGCAGGAGGAAGCAGATGAATAAAGATATTGCGACACCCGTCAGAACGAAGGAAATACTGAAGAAGTACGGTTTCTCTTTTAAAAAGAGCTTAGGGCAGAACTTCTTAATTGATACAAATATTTTAGATCGCATTGTCGATCACGCGGAGGTTACAGATGAGACCGGCGTCATTGAAATTGGACCTGGTATCGGCGCATTGACAGAGCAGCTTGCTAAACGTGCAAAGAAAGTCACCGCTTTTGAAATCGATCAGCGTTTATTGCCTATTTTAAACGATACGCTTTCTCCATATGATAATGTCACGATCATTCATCAAGATGTATTAAAGGCGGATGTGAGAAAGGTCATCGAGGAAAATTTTGCTGACTGTAAAGAAGTGATGGTCGTAGCCAACCTTCCATATTACGTGACAACCCCGATTATTATGAAATTGCTTGAAGAAAACCTTCCATTGAAAGGGATTGTGGTCATGCTGCAAAAAGAAGTAGCAGATCGTATGGCAGCTGCCCCTTCATCTAAGGAATACAATTCACTGTCTATTGCAGTTCAATTTTATACGGAAGCAAAAACGGTGATGGTTGTGCCTAAAACGGTTTTTGTTCCTCAGCCAAATGTCGATTCGGCTGTGATTAAGCTGACTGTTCGTGAAACGCCTGCTGTCTCAGTAGAAAATGATGCGTTTTTCTTTCAATTGATTCGAGCGAGCTTTGGCCAGCGCCGGAAAACATTGATGAATAATTTGATGAACAATCTACCCGATGGAAAAAAACATAAAGTCATTATCGAAGAAGCACTTCAAACAGCAGATATTGATGGAAAGCGCCGCGGAGAATCATTATCCATTGAGGAATTTGCCCGTTTGTCGAATGTTTTACAAAAAGCCCTTTCGTAAGGGCTTTTTTCTTTTGTTTTTCACCACTTCAACTGTTCGGGCATAGGCTAGAAAGAACAGCATATATGAAAGACGATCATGTGTAGTGCAAGACGATACCAACAGGATATGAGCCTGATTGTGGAGTGAACAGCATGCAATTTCAAATAGGAGATATGGTGACGAGGGCATCCTATCAAATGGATATTATGTTTCGAATCATACGAATTGATGAGACAGATCAGCACGAAGCCACTGCCATATTGCATGGGAATGAAGTAAGGCTGATTGCTGATGCTAAGATGTCGGATCTCGTCTTGATTCAAAAAGAGGAGCAGCTGACAAGGGAGAAGAACGACGAACGGAAAATTAACGAATCGCTCGACTTACTAAGACAGGATTATCAGCTGCTGCGTGAAAAACAAGAGTATTATACTTCTGGACAATATCAGCATCAGGAGCAGTATTTTCACATGCCTGGAAAGGTCCTTCATTTAGATGGAGATGCTTCATACTTAAAGAAATGCTTAGATGTATATGAACGAATTGGTGTGCCTGTATATGGAGTGCATTGCCATGAGAAGAAAATGCCAAGCGTGATCGATTCGTTACTTGATCAATATCGGCCTGATATTTTGGTCATTACAGGGCATGATGCCTATTCCAAGCAAAAGGGCGGCGTAAATGATATTGGTGCTTACCGCCATTCTCGTCATTTCGTTGAGACGGTTCAAAAAGCAAGAAAGAAAATTCCTCATTTAGATCAGCTTGTGATCTTTGCAGGCGCCTGCCAATCTCATTTCGAATCATTGATCCAAGCAGGTGCCAATTTTGCAAGCTCACCTTCACGTGTGAACATCCATGCACTCGATCCCGTCTATATCGTTGCGAAGATCAGCTTCACTCCATTTGTAGATCGAATCAACGTATGGGATGTGCTTCGTAATACATTAACAAGAGAAAAAGGTCTCGGAGGCATCGAGACGAAGGGCGTTTTAAGGGTAGGTATGCCATATAAAAGAGACCATGAATCGACATAACCCGACTGATTTTCAGTCTGGTTTTTTTATTGTGTAAAAAGAAACTTCAAATGGATACATAATTCACCGGAATTTGAGAAAAATAGGGAGGAGAAAAGGTAGAAGTTTGTCAAAATTATTTTGTTGACAATGGCTCGTGTTGGTTGATATAATTTAATTTTTATTTGACAAAAATGGGCCGTTGTTGTATAATTATCTCAGTGAGGTGGATGCAATGGCGAAGACTTTGTCCGACATCAAAAGATCGCTTGATGGTAACTTAGGTAAACGTTTGACGTTAAAGGCTAACGGAGGCCGCCGTAAAACAATTGAGCGTTCGGGCATTTTAGCTGAAACGTACCCTTCTGTATTTGTGATTCAATTAGATCAAGATGAGAATTCGTTTGAAAGAGTTTCTTACAGTTATGCAGATATACTGACTGAGACGGTCGAATTAACGTTCGATGATGCCGCTAGCTCAGTCGCCTATTAATGGGCAGTGAACTTCTTGTTTACTGCTTTTTGTTTTGCCTTTTTTCTGAATGGGAGTCTGTCCATTTTTTGAAAGGGGTAAAAGAAAGGATTCGATACAAAATAAGAAAGCCACAAAAGCAGTGGCACTGATTCGAATTCTCGACTAAAGGGGCTGTTTCGTTTGGGTAGACGCCGAGGCATTATGTCAGATGAGTTCAAATACGAGCTGGCGAAGGATCTTGGATTTTATGATACCGTCAAAAATGGAGGCTGGGGAGAAATTCGTGCGCGTGACGCAGGTAATATGGTCAAACGTGCCATCGAATTAGCTCAGCAGCACATGGCTCAGGATGAGAATCAACGATAGAAAAATGGTCAGGGATACCTCAGGTGTCTCTGGCTTTTTTTGTTGAAAAAGTCAGTGTGCTGGGCGCAAAAGCCAATATTCATCAGACCCATCAAATGTGATACAATATTGATACTTATGTTTAGATGGAGAAGTAGGTGAAATGTTTGCGTATTTTAGAAAAAGCACCGGCAAAAATTAATCTCTCACTTGATGTTCATGGAAAAAGACCGGATGGATATCATGAAGTAGAGATGGTGATGACAACAATAGACCTTGCAGATCGACTTGAGCTGACGGAGCTGGACAAAGACGAAATCCGTGTATCATCTCATAATCGATTTGTGCCAGATGATCAGCGTAACTTGGCTTATCAGGCGGCTAAATTACTCAAAACAAGGTTCGGTATTCAAAAAGGAGTATCGATTGTCATCACAAAAGCAATACCTGTTGCAGCAGGTTTAGCTGGAGGCAGCAGTGATGCTGCAGCAGCGCTTCGCGGTTTAAACCGTTTGTGGAAGTTAAATCTCACGTTAGATGAACTGGCTGAGCTTGGAGCGGAGATCGGCTCAGATGTGTCTTTTTGTGTACACGGAGGCACAGCACTAGCGACAGGACGTGGAGAAAAACTGAAGCATATCGCGACACCGCCGCATTGCTGGGTGATTTTAGCGAAGCCGGTGATTGGGGTATCTACAGCTGAAGTTTATAGACAATATGACGCAAGCAAAGTAGAACACCCAAATGTACAGCGTATGATTGAAGCCATTGAAGCGAAAGATTATAAAGAGATGTGCGGCTCTCTCGGTAACGTTCTGGAGTCTGTGACATTAAAGATGTATCCAGAAGTAGATATGATCAAAAGACAGATGAAGCGTTTCGGTGCTGATGCTGTATTAATGAGTGGAAGCGGCCCAACTGTATTTGGCTTGATTCAATATGAATCGAAGGTACAAAGAATATATAACGGACTGAGAGGATTTTGTGATCAAGTATACGCTGTCCGCATGATCGGCGAACAAAATGCCCTTGATTAAATCCGTATATTAAGTTATATTATTCATAAATTATTCGGGTTCTGGGGGTAAGTTCATGAAGTTTCGTCGAAGCGGCAGATTGGTGGACTTAACAAATTATTTGTTAACCCACCCGCACGTACTAGTACCGTTAACTTTTTTTGCAGAGCGATATCAATCTGCGAAGTCCTCCATTAGTGAAGACTTAACGATTATCAAACAGACCTTCGAACAGCAGGGAATAGGCACATTGCTTACTGTACCTGGCGCTGCTGGCGGAGTGAAATATATTCCTAAAATTCACCTAAAAGAAGCAGATGACGTAGTAAACGATATCGGAGAGGCATTATCAACTCCTGAACGTGTACTTCCTGGCGGTTATTTATATTTAACCGATGTTTTAGGCAATCCATCGATACTTGCGAAAATCGGTAAGCTGTTTGCGACCATCTTTGCGGACCGTGCGATTGATGTCGTCATGACCGTTGCGACAAAAGGTATTCCGATTGCCTATTCTGTTGCGGGTTATTTAAATGTGCCTGTTGTGATCGTTAGAAAAGATAATAAGGTAACGGAAGGATCAACTGTCAGTATTAATTATGCGTCAGGTTCTTCTAACCGAATTCAAACCATGTCCCTTGCAAAGCGAAGCTTAGATAAAGGCTCCAATGTGTTGATCATTGATGACTTTATGAAAGCGGGCGGAACCATTAACGGCATGATGAATTTGCTTGAGGAATTTAATGCAAATGTTGCAGGGATCGGTGTTCTTTTAGAAGATGAAGGCGTAGATGAACGTCTTGTCGATGAATATGTCTCGTTGTTAAAGCTTTCTACCATTGATATGAAGCAAAAAATCATTGAGATCAATGAAGGCAATTTCCACGAGTTTTTTCATTCGAAAGCGTAAGCTTTGATTAAACATGTATTTGAATGGGAGAGATTGATATGACAAAAGTTGTTCAAACCAAACATGCACCAGCAGCCATTGGACCTTACTCTCAAGGAATAATTGTCAATAACATGTTTTACAGCTCAGGGCAAATTCCATTAACCCCAGCTGGAGATTTTGTCAATGGAGATATTAAAGAACAAACACATCAAGTATTCCGTAATCTTGAGGCTGTACTTGAAGCAGCAGGTGCTTCCTTTGAAACAGTCGTGAAAGCAACTGTTTTCATTAAAGATATGGAACAATTCGCTGAAGTGAATGAAGTGTACGGTGAGTATTTCCATACACATAAGCCAGCTCGTTCATGCGTGGAAGTGGCAAGACTTCCAAAGGATGCGCTTGTAGAAATAGAAGTAGTTGCATTAGTTAAATAAACAGGCACTCTCAATGAAAGCCGTTTGGTTTCATCATATGCAGGGAAAGACATCATCATGATGTCTTTTTTTATGCTGAGAATGTAAGCGCCGTCACGAATATGACAAATAATGTATAAATATCCCGATATTTCAAAAAAAGTTTAAAAAAAGAGCAGGAGAATCACCACGATCGTTGAATACCTAAGTAATGCTTTTATATTGGGAAAAGGTGGTGAACTACTGTGGAAGTTACTGACGTAAGATTACGCCGCGTGAATACCGATGGTCGCATGAGGGCGATTGCATCCATCACGCTGGACCACGAATTTGTTGTTCATGATATTCGTGTGATTGATGGAAACAATGGGTTGTTTGTAGCAATGCCTAGCAAACGCACGCCTGATGGAGAGTTTCGCGATATTGCACATCCAATTAATTCAAGCACTCGGGGTAAAATCCAAGATGCTGTATTAAATGAATATCATCGCTTAGGCGAAGAGGAAGAAACAATTGAATATGAAGAAGCTGGAGCTTCTTAATCATATGTGAACCTAAAAAGACAGCTTTAAGAGAAAATGAATGTTTTCTTTTAAATGTTGTCTTTTTTGCGTTCTTTCTCTTGTTTCTTAAGTCTTTCATTTGTTAGAAAATTATTGTACTTCCTTATGTATCCTTGAAATCAGTCTTTATTTAGGATATATTTTTCTATGGATAATAGGGATATTGGAGGCCAATCAATGGATAAGCGGTTCGCAGTGATTTTAGCAGCGGGAAAAGGAACGAGAATGAAGTCAAAGCTATATAAAGTACTTCATCCAGTTTGCGGAAAGCCAATGGTCGAGCATGTGGCAGATGAAGCGTTAAAGCTTTCTTTAGCCAAGCTGGTGACGATTGTCGGTCATGGTGCAGAGGACGTGAAAGAGCAGCTTGGAGACAGAAGTGAGTATGCACTTCAAGAAGAACAGCTGGGAACAGCCCATGCCGTCAAACAAGCAAAGTCGTTCCTCGCGCAGGAAAAGGGAACAACCATTGTCATTTGTGGTGATACGCCATTATTGACAGCGGAAACAATGGAAGCCATGTTAAGCGAGCATCAAAAACATCAAGCGAAAGTCACTATTTTAACAGCACATGCGGATGATCCGACAGGCTATGGCCGTATTATTCGTGATGAAACAGGTGCTGTCGTGAAAATTGTGGAGCATAAAGATGCGAACGATGCAGAGCGTCAAGTGAATGAAATTAATACAGGGACTTATTGCTTTTCAAATGAAGATCTCTTCCGTGTGATTGAGCAAGTGTCGAATGAAAATGCACAAGGTGAATACTACTTGCCAGACGTTATTGAAATTCTAAAAAATGAAGGGCAGACAGTTGCAGCTTATCAAACACCGCATTTTGAAGAAACACTTGGAGTTAACGATCGTATCGCTCTATCACAAGCAGAGCAATTCATGAAGCGACGTATTAATCATCAGCATATGAAGAATGGTGTGACCTTGATTGATCCTGAGAACACGTATATTTCGCCAGATGCTGTCATCGGCGAGGATACAGTTATTTATCCTGGGACGGTCATCAAAGGGAATGTAAAAATCGGTGCAGACGCCACTATTGGGCCAAACACTGAAATTGTTGACAGCATCATCGGAGATCGAACAGTCATTAAGCAATCTGTCGTCTGCGATAGTGAGGTTGGAGTTGATGTGACAATTGGACCGTTTGCTCATATTCGCCCGTTGTCGAAAATTGGCGACGAAGTAAAAATTGGAAATTTTGTCGAAATCAAGAAAACAGTTTTCGGAGACCGCAGCAAAGCATCTCATCTAAGCTACATTGGAGACGCAGAGGTCGGAACTGATGTAAACCTTGGCTGTGGTTCTATTACAGTCAACTATGATGGGAAAAACAAATTCTTAACGAAGATTGAAGACGGCGCATTTATTGGCTGTAATTCAAATCTCGTTGCACCAGTCACTGTCGGAAAAGGGGCATATGTTGCAGCCGGTTCAACGGTTACAGAAGATGTACCGCAAGATGCATTGTCTATTGCTAGAGCAAGACAAGTCAATAAAGAAGATTATGTGAAAAATATTCATAAAAAATAATCCAAATACCCGGAGGTTTACCATACCATGTCTAATCGTTATGCTGATGCGAATTTAAAGATATTCTCTTTGAATTCAAACCCTGAACTTGCCAAAGAAATTGCCGATCGTATCGGAGTTGATGTAGGAAAAAGCTCTGTTAAACGTTTTAGTGACGGTGAAGTCCAAATCAATATTGAAGAAAGTATCCGCGGCTGTGATTGTTATGTCATTCAATCAACAAGTGCGCCAGTCAATGAGCATATTATGGAATTGCTCATTATGGTGGATGCGCTAAAACGCGCTTCTGCGAAAACTGTCAATATTGTGATCCCTTATTATGGATATGCACGTCAAGATCGTAAGGCAAAACCTCGTGAGCCAATCACTGCGAAGCTTTTTGCAAACTTGCTTGAAACAGCAGGTGCTACACGTGTGATTGCGCTTGATCTTCATGCGCCGCAAATCCAAGGTTTCTTTGATATTCCAATCGATAACCTAATGGCTGTGCCAATCTTAACAAACTATTTCGAACAGAAGAACTTGAATGATATCGTTGTTGTGTCTCCTGACCACGGTGGTGTGACACGTGCGCGTAAAATGGCAGACCGCCTGAAAGCGCCAATCGCAATTATCGACAAACGCCGTCCAAAGCCAAACGTTGCTGAAGTCATGAACATTATTGGTAACATTGAAGGCAAAACGGCGATTCTAATTGATGATATCATTGATACAGCTGGTACTATTACACTTGCAGCAAATGCGCTAGTCGAAAATGGAGCAGCTGAAGTCTATGCTTGCTGTACGCACCCAGTATTGTCTGGACCAGCAGTAGAACGTATCACAAACTCTAAAATTAAAGAATTAGTTGTGACAAACAGTATTCAATTAACTGATGACAAGAAAGTTGGAAAATTCATTCCGCTTTCAGTTGGGCCTTTGCTTGCAGAAGCCATCATCCGTGTACATGAAGAAGAATCTGTGAGCTATCTTTTCAGCTAATTTTCTGATTAAAAAAGGCCCTAGGCATCAAGCTTGGGGTCTTTTTGCTATCATCATTCACGGCAAATAGGTTTAAAATGATTCGGTTATGGGTAATTATGAGAGTAGTGACAAAAAAGAAATAGGATGGTGCTGAATATGGCAACTTTAAAAGCAAATAAAAGAACTGATTTCAAACGTTCCACACTGCAAAAAATCCGTCATTCAGGACACGTTCCTGGTGTCATATACGGAAAAAATACAGACAGCCTGGCTGTTTCATTAGACAGTATCGATTTATTAAAAACCTTACGTGATGAAGGGAAGAATACAATCATCACCTTAGACGTAGGTGGTGAAACGAAATCTGTGATGGTGACAGAATTACAAACAGATCCGCTGAAAAACGAACTTGTCCATGCTGACTTCCAAGTTGTTGACTTACAGCGTGAAATTGACGCGGATGTACCAATACAGCTGATTGGCGAGTCTAAAGGGGTAAAAGATGGCGGTGTGCTTCAGCAGCCACTATTTGAACTATCTGTTACAGCGAAACCAAAAGATATCCCGCAGAATATTGAAGCTGATATCACAAACTTAGAAGTCAATGATGTCTTAACAGTTGCTGATCTGCCTGTTCAGTCATCTTATCAAATCAATAACGATCCAGAAGAAGTCGTTGCCTCCATTCTGCCGCCTCAGCAATCAGAGGTTCCTGAGCCAGATAGCGAAGAAGAGCCGCAAGAGCCTGAGGCTATTAAAGAAAAGGATGACGATGGAGAATAACTGGTCATTTAAAGACGTAACCCTCCCGCGGTTGCGTCTTTTGTGCTAGAATGAAAAGAATTCATACGTTTTTACATGAGGCAATCTGATTGGCTCATTTTTTAGGCGTGTGCTGTGTGACAAAGGAGGTTATTGGTTTCATGATTGCATTCGTTGGATTAGGCAATCCAGGAAAAGAATATGAAAAAACAAGACATAATGTCGGGTTTATGACAATAGATGAATTATCGAAAAAATGGGACATTCCTTTAAATCAATCAAAATTCCATGGACAATTTGGAACTGGGTTTGTTTCGGGGCAAAAGGTTCTACTTGTAAAGCCGCTTACATATATGAACTTATCAGGAGAATGTGTGCGTCCGCTGATGGACTATTACGATATTCCCCTTGAACATTTGAAAGTGATTTATGATGATCTTGATTTGCCAACTGGCCGGATTCGCTTACGTACAAAAGGAAGTGCAGGCGGGCATAATGGAATCAAATCATTGATTCAGCATTTAGGTTCACCTGAATTTGACCGATTCCGTATCGGCATTGGACGTCCTCAAAACGGCATGAAGGTCGTTGATTACGTACTAGGGCGTTTCTCAGAAGAAGAACAGCCTGACATCGCCTCAGCCATTCAATCGTCTGTCGAGGCTTGTGAAGCGGCTTTAAATAAGCCGTTTTTAGAAGTGATGAATGATTTTAACAAGAAGGTATAAGAATGATAAGCGAAGCACATACTGATCATAAAATCTCAGCATGGGAGGATCACGTATGGCTTTGCATTATTACTGCCGCCACTGTGGTGTAAAGGTTGGCAGTCTAGATGAATCCGCTGTCCAAAGTGAAGCACTTGGATTTCATCACTTAACAAATGAGGAAAGAAACGATATGATTTCTTATAGGGAAAATGGTGATTTACATGTACAAACCATTTGTGAGGATTGCCAAGAGGCGCTCGAAAGAAATCCTGATTACCATCAGTATCATACTTTTATTCAATAAAAAAGCTTTGGTGTAGATATTAGACCAAAGCGTTTTTCTGTTTTAAACATACAGGGAGGAGGAGCCAAATGAAAAACATACAATCATTTATCAAACAAAGTGATGATTTTCAGTCCATTTTTAATGGGCTAAAGGAAGGGTTAAAAGAACAGCTGCTTGCCGGACTATCAGGCTCCGTCAGATCTTTATTTACAGCCGCGATATCAGACGAACTGAAGCGGCCAATGTTTATTGTGACTCACAATTTATATCAGGCACAGAAGGTAACCGATGATCTAGCAAGTGTGATGCCGGATCGCTCGGTTCTTCTTTATCCTGTCAATGAACTTATCGCTTCAGAAATTGCAGTGGCAAGCCCTGAGCTGAGAGCACAGCGTTTAGATGTCCTGAACCGGCTTGCGAATGGAGAAAATCCCATTATCGTCACTCCCGCTGCTGCGGTGCGCAGGATGCTTCCGCCAGTTGAGCTCTGGAAGGAGAGTCAGATCCATTTAAAGATCGGTGAAGAAATTGATTTGGAGGCGTTTTCAAAACAACTCGTACAAATTGGTTATGACCGGACGTCGATGGTTGCTGCGCCCGGAGATTTTAGTGTGCGCGGAGGAATTATCGACATCTATGCGTTAACGGAAGATCATCCAATCCGTATTGAACTGTTTGATACAGAAGTAGACTCGATTCGGACGTTTCATTCGGATACACAGCGTTCATTAGAAACCCTCCAAGAAATCAAAATAGGTCCTGCAAAAGAGTTAATTGTGAGAGGTCCTGAACGAGTGAGAGCCATTGAACAGCTTGATCAAGGACTGGCAAAGAGCTTAAAGAAATTCAACTCAGATCAGCAAAAAGAGCTGCTTCATCAAAATATTTCTGCTGATCGCGAGAAGCTGCTAGAAGGCATCGTGACACAGGAAATGACGAAGTACCTGTCCTATTTCTATGAAAAGCCTGCTAGTTTGCTAGATTACACATCGCAGGATACGATTATTATTTTAGATGAAATCAGCAGAATTCAGGAGATGGAAGAACAGCTTGAACAGGAAGAAGCCGATTGGACAATTAGTCTGCTTGAAGAAGGCAATATTCTTCATGATTTATCTCTATCTTTCCCGTTCCAAGAACTGATCAATCAGCAATCGAGATCCATTCTGTACTACTCTTTGTTCCTGAGACATGTCCAGCAGACAAATCCGCAAAATATCGTCAATGTATCTAGTAAGCAAATGCAGAATTTCCACGGACAGATGAATGTGCTGGCGAGTGAAATTGAACGCTATAAAAAACAGCAATATACGGTTGTCTTCTTAGGTGCTGATGAAGAGCGGACAGAAAAGTTGTCGTCTGTTCTGCATGATTATGACATTGAAGCTGCTCTTGCTAAACCGGATGCTGAGCTTGTGAGCGGACAGGTGTATATTTTACAAGGTGAGCTGCAAACAGGCTTTGAACTGCCGTTATCAAAAATTGCTGTGATCACAGAAGGTGAACTCTTCAAGAAACGTGTGAAAAAGCAGGCGCGTAAGCAAAAGCTGACCAATGCAGAGCGAATCAAGAGCTATTCAGAGCTTCAAGTCGGCGATTATGTGGTGCACATTAACCACGGGATCGGTAAATATTTAGGAATTGAAACGCTGGAAATCGGCGGCATTCATAAAGATTATTTAAATATTCATTATCAAGGAAGCGACAAGCTTTATGTACCGGTTGAACAAATTGATCAGGTGCAGAAATATGTAGGATCAGAAGGTAAAGAACCAAAGCTGTACAAACTTGGCGGCAGCGATTGGAAACGCGTGAAGAAAAAAGTTGAAACATCTGTACAGGACATTGCAGATGATCTGATTAAATTGTACGCAGAACGCGAGGCAAGCAAAGGATATGCCTTCTCGCCTGATCATGAGATGCAGCGTCAGTTTGAATCTGCGTTCCCTTACCAGGAAACAGATGATCAAATCCGCTCGATTCATGAAATTAAACAAGATATGGAGCGGGAACGTCCAATGGACCGTCTGCTTTGTGGAGATGTGGGTTACGGAAAAACGGAGGTGGCTATTCGTGCGGCCTTCAAAGCGATTGCTGACGGGAAGCAGGTAGCCTTGCTTGTTCCGACAACCATCTTAGCACAGCAGCATTTTGACACAATCATGGACCGATTCCAAGACTACCCTGTCAAAATTGCGCAGCTGAGCCGTTTCCGTACAAGAAAAGAAACAACTGAAACGTTAAAAGGGCTGAAAAACGGAACGATTGATATGGTTATCGGCACACACCGTCTTCTTTCAAAAGACATCGTCTACAAGGATTTAGGACTGTTGATCATTGATGAGGAACAGCGTTTTGGTGTGACGCACAAAGAGAAAATTAAGCAGATGAAAGCCAATATCGACGTACTGACATTAACGGCTACGCCAATTCCGCGTACGCTTCATATGTCCATGCTTGGCGTACGGGATTTATCAGTGATTGAAACACCGCCTGAAAACCGTTTCCCTGTTCAAACCTATGTGGTTGAGTACAATGGCGCTCTAGTCAGAGAAGCGATAGAGCGAGAATTAGCACGCGGCGGTCAAGTGTACTTCCTTTATAACCGTGTTGAGGATATTGAACGAAAAGCAGACGAAATCTCCTTGCTAGTCCCAGACGCAAAAGTCAGTTATGCGCACGGGAAAATGAGTGAGAACGAGCTGGAATCAGTGATGATCAATTTCCTTGAAGGTGAATCAGATGTATTGGTCAGTACCACCATCATTGAAACGGGAGTCGATATTCCAAATGTGAACACGCTCATCGTCCACGATGCCGATAAAATGGGTCTTTCTCAGCTGTACCAGCTAAGAGGACGAGTCGGGCGTTCGAACCGTGTCGCTTATGCTTATTTCACGTATCGAAAAGATAAAGTTCTTTCTGAAGTTGCGGAGAAAAGACTGCAAGCCATTAAAGAATTCACAGAGCTCGGATCTGGGTTTAAAATTGCGATGCGTGATTTAACAATTCGAGGAGCAGGGAACTTACTTGGTGCTCAGCAGCATGGCTTCATTGATTCGGTTGGATTCGACCTCTATTCTCAAATGCTGAAAGAAGCCATTGAGGAAAGAAGAGGCGATACAACGGCTCAAGATAAGTTCGAGCCAGAAATTGATCTGCAAATTGATGCTTACATCCCAGACACTTATATTTCGGATGGCAAGCAAAAGATTGAAATGTATAAACAGTTCAGAGCAATTGGATCGATTGAAGAGCGTAAGGAGCTTCAGGATGAAATGATCGACCGATTTGGTGAATATCCGCAAGAAGTGGCTGACTTGTTTACGATTGCGACAATGAAGGTGTACGCTGTCCAGGAACGTGTCGAGCTGATCAAGATGGAGAAAGGCATTGTCAGAATGACTCTTGATGAGAAAGCAAGCAGTGAAATCGATGGTCAAAAATTATTTGAACTCGGCAGTAAATATGGACGTGAAATCGGGTTAGGAATGGAAGGCAGCAAGCTGATTATTTCTGTCCAAACGAAAGGCAAGAAGACCGAGGAATGGCTTGAGGTTGTTCTTAACATGCTTCGAGGCCTTCAAGATGTGAAAAAAGAAACCATTCCATCTTCATAAAATTTTGTTTGTCTCTCGTGTATATTACGTTTGATGTGACGGATACTAAACTCAGGGTCAAGTGGTGAATGTTGCATAAAGTGGACGCTTTTGTTCCATTCACCCAACACATCATCAAACGAAAGAGAGGCAGCAGTGAATGAAAGCAACTGGAATTGTACGCCGCATCGATGATCTAGGTAGAGTGGTTATTCCGAAGGAGATTCGCAGAACATTGCGCATCCGGGAAGGAGATCCGCTTGAGATTTTCGTCGACCGCGATGGAGAAGTGATTTTGAAGAAGTATTCGCCGATTAGTGAGCTAGGAGACTTTGCGAAGGAATATGCTGATGCATTATTCGACAGTCTGGGTCATTCCATCCTGATCTGTGATCGAGATACGTATATTGCTGTATCCGGCAGTTCGAAAAAAGAGTACTTGAACAAATCCATCAGTGATTTACTTGAACGAACAATGGATCAGCGTAATTCTGTGTTAGAAGAAAATAAAAAAGAAATTCAACTTGTCGATGGTATTGATGATGACGTATCTGCTTATACCATTGCACCTATTGTTGCGAACGGAGATCCAATTGGCGCCGTCGTCTTATTTTCTAAAGAGCGTTCAATGGGAGAAGTGGAGCATAAAGCGGCAGAAACGGCAGCTGGCTTCTTAGCCCGTCAAATGGAACATTAGGTCTAATAACTCTATATCATCTTGATAAAATGAAAGAACGCCGATGAAATCATTTGATTTTGTCGGTTTTTTATATGGGATGAAACAAAACGAGACATGTGCCGTCTACTCCTTAGAAAGAAACGTCTTTTCATTCACGTATGTTATAATGAGTGCGTTTAACTGTAGATTTATTTTAAAGGAGTCATCCATGAAAAATGCTGTGAATCAGCCGCATTGGCTTTTCCAGGGTGCGGTGATTTTGACCATCGCAGGCTTGTTATCAAAGATATTAAGTGCCGTTTACCGTGTCCCGTTTCAAAACATCGTAGGGGACACAGGGTTTTATATTTATCAGCAGGTATATCCTTTCCTTGGCATTGCCATCATGCTTGGTACAACAGGTTTTCCTGTCATGGTGTCCAAGCTTTTGAGTGAGCATGGGGAAGAGAATCGACGGATCATTACAAGGGTATCCTTGGTCTATATCACTTTACTGAGCCTGGTCTTATTTCTTTGTCTTTACATAGGAGCAGGCACAATTGCGAGTCTTATGGCAGACAGTCAATTAATTCTGCTCATTCAGATGAGTGCTTTTGTTTTTCTATTTCTGCCGCTCACCGTGATGCTGAGGGGAGTTTTTCAGAGTGACGGTCTGATGCTTCCAACAGCTGTTTCTCAATTGGTTGAGCAGCTCATCAGGGTAGGTGTCCTGCTTGTTTTATCCTTCTATTTCGTGAGGCACGGCTATTCGCTTTATGAAACAGGGGCGGGTGCGGTGTTCTCTTCTATCGCAGGAAGTGCAGCCTCGCTCATTTTGCTTCTTTTCCTTTGGCTGACCTATCGAAAGCAGTCTGCTGCAAGTATGTCAGGCAAACAGGCGACACTTCGAAAAAAAGATGTTATGAAGAGTTTGGTGCTGTATACATTGACGATTTGTGTCAGCGGTTTGCTCATTTTATGGATGCAAATGATTGATGCTTTTCATCTGTATGCGCTGCTGCGCAGCGAGGGTCTCAGTGAAGCGGCGGCAAAGGCGGCGAAAGGTGTATATGACCGAGGCCAGCCTTTCTTACAGCTCGGAACGGTGTTTGCCATCAGCATCGGAACCTCTCTTGTGCCATTTTTATCTGCAGCCATGAGGAATGGAGAGCATGAAACGATACGGCAAAAAGTTCGATCATCGGTTAAGACCACTTCGGTATTAGGGATAGGGTCAGCGGTTGGACTGATTTGTATTTTATCACCAGTCAATACAATGCTTTTTCGTAATGACTTAGGCACCGATGCCTTGCAAATATTTTGTATATCGATCGCCTTTACGTCGATTGCCATTACGCAGGCGGCTTTACTGCAAGGGCTCGGGCATACTGTGTATCCTGCTGTTGTGGTGGTCCTCAGCGTGCTGGTGAAATGGATTCTAACGATTGCGCTTGTACCGTTATTTGGCATCCACGGTGCCGCGTGGTCAACTGTATGTGGTTTTCTCACAGCAGCCGTGCTCAATGCCGTTTATTTGAAGCATAAAGGATGGATTTCATTGAGAGAGCTGTTCCCGGTGAAAATTCTTTTATCAGCCGCCTTCATGGCTGTGATCTTAATAGGATATCAGGCTCTGTTTTCATGGGTCATCCCCTTTGAAAAACGCCCGTTTTCCGTTTTAGAGAGCCTGACATCAGTTTTTATTGGTGGTTTCGCCTTTTTATATAGTATTCTTAAGCTGGAAGTATTTACGGACGAGGAATGGAGACTCATTCCATTAGGAGAAAAGATTTTATATTTTAAACAGATGAGAGGGAATCAAAATGGCAGGTAAGATTACCGTCGTCGGTCTCGGGGCAGGCGACATGGATCAGCTGACGCTCGGTGTATATAAGCAGCTGAAGCAGGCGAAAGAAGTATTTATGAGAACGCAGGATCATCCGCTTACCGCAGAGTTAATGCAGGAGGTCCCATCTCTCACCTTTTTTGATGAGATTTATGAAAAGCATGATCAGTTTGATCAGGTGTATCAGGAAATTACCGAAATATTATTTGCAGAGGCAGCGGAAAAAGACATTGTGTACGCAGTACCTGGTCATCCATTTGTGGCAGAAAAGACCGTACAGATGCTCGTCGCCGGGCAGAAAGAGCGCGGGGTTGAGGTGTCTGTCGCTGGTGGACAAAGCTTTCTAGATGCGACATTCAACTCCTTGCAGATTGACCCCATCGAGGGATTACAATTCGTTGATGCAGGGGATATGAGAGCGGATGATCTGAAACTAACCCAGCACGTCCTGATTTGTCAGGTATATGATCAGATGACAGCTTCGAATGTGAAACTCACGCTGATGGAAAAGCTCCCCGACGATTATGAAGTTTATATTGTGACTGCAGCTGGAAGCAGTCAGGAACAAATTACTGCCGTTCCTTTATTTGAACTTGATCGAGATGTGTCGATAAATAACTTAACGAGTGTTTATGTTCCTCCAATTCAAGATGAACAGCTGCTTTATCAACAATTTGACACCTTCCGTGACGTCATACGTACATTAAGAGGTCCGGGCGGCTGTCCATGGGATCAAAAACAAACCAATGAATCACTCAAACCATATTTAATTGAAGAATGCTATGAACTGCTTGAAGCGATAGATGAAGATGACCCAGATCATATGGTGGAAGAGCTTGGCGATGTGCTGCTGCAGGTGCTGCTTCACGCTCAAATTGGCGAAGATGACGGTTATTTCTCAATCGATGACGTCATTCAGCATGTCACAGAAAAAATGATTCGACGCCACCCCCATGTGTTTGGTGACACGAATGTTTCTGAGGCAGCAGATGTGGTGGCCAACTGGGAAAAAATCAAACAGCAGGAGAAGCCAGAGCGGACCGGTTCTATTTTGCAATCGATTCCGGCGACACTTCCGGCACTAACAAAGGCATATAAGCTCCAAAAGAAAGCTGCCAAAGTAGGCTTTGATTGGACAGATGTTCAAGATATTTGGAACAAATACGAAGAAGAAAAGCAGGAATTTCTCGTTGAAGTGGCAGAGAAGACGGACGAAGGTGCAACGAAGCAAATGAAAGATGAATTTGGAGATCTTTTGTTTGTTCTCGTCAATATTGGCAGGTTCTATCACCTAGAGCCTGAAACGGCACTCGCTTCTGCCAACACAAAATTCATACGGCGCTTTCAGCATATCGAACAAAAAGCAAAGGACATGGGCCGTTCATTAGATGACTTAACGCTAGAGGAAATGGACGATCTATGGAACGATGCGAAACGCATAGAAAGAGGTGAACACACATGAGACTAGATAAATTTTTAAAAGTGTCCCGTTTAATTAAAAGAAGAACATTGGCAAAAGAAGTAGCTGATCAAGGCAGGATTTCTATTAACGGGACACAGGCGAAAGCAAGCTCTGACGTGAAAGAAGGAGATGAGCTGAAAATCCGCTTTGGTCAAAAACTGGTGACTGTTCAAGTCAACGAGTTAAAGGACACGACGAAAAAAGAAGAAGCAGCTGGCATGTATACTGTGCTTAAAGAAGAAAAAACAGCAGAATAGGGCTTGTTCTAAATGACCCTCTTATCACATACAATGCAGTAACATGCAAGTATGAGATATGGGGGATGTATAGATGAATCAATATTATAATCAACCTCAAGGCACGAAGCTGTCATCAGACGCGGAGCACAATGTCACAATGCGAAACAGAAAGCATTTAGATATTACTGGTGTCAAACAAGTGGAAAGCTTTGATAGTGAGGAATTTCTGCTGGAGACGGTCATGGGGATACTCGCCATCCGCGGAGAAAATCTGCAAATGAAAAACCTAGACGTCGAAAAGGGCGTTGTGTCGATCAAAGGGCGTGTCTTTGATTTAATCTATGTTGATGAGCAGCACGGGGAGAAAGCTAAAGGATTTTTTAGCAAGCTGTTTAAATGACGCTGACAGTCCAGTTTTATACGATGCTTTCCATGGCGGCGATGGGCATCTGGCTGGGCGCATCGCTTGATACGTACAAGCTGTTTGTGAACCGGGAAAAAACAGCAAAATGGCTTTTGGCTATCCACGATCTCCTTTTTTGGATGGTACAGGGTCTCTTATTCTTTTACGTCCTGCTGCTGACAAATGAGGGAGAATTCAGGCTTTATATTTTTCTAGCCGTTGCTCTAGGTTTCTCGATGTATCAGGCATTGATGAAACATCTGTATCTCAAGATTCTCAAGTTTATCATGATGTGTGTATATCAGACCGTTCTCTTCCTAAAAAGGCTGGTTATGTCGGTTGTCTTCCAGCCAATACGCTGGATGATCACATTGGTCATAAGTGCTTTTCTGTTCTTGCTCCACTCGCTCTTACGTCTAGTTCGTTTTACGTTTCGGCTCGTGTGGAAGGTGCTGTCGATTGTTTGTTATCCGCTCATCTGGTTACTCAATGTGACCATTATTCATCGGATTCCCGAAAAATGGCGAACATCAATGAGATTGTTTTTCGCAAAAGGAGCAGGAATTTTACAAGGGGCCAAGAAATTATCTGGTACCATCAAAACGAAATGGAAACAATTCTGGACAAAGTAAGAGAGGAGGCCTTCAATCTTGAACAAGAGAAAACGAAATATCGCACAAATTCAAAATGATTACCAAAAACAAATGGAACAGCAAGCACAGCGCTTAAAACGCAAACGTCGCGGACTCCTTAGAAGGCTTACCGTGTTTGGTGTAATCGTGCTCATGTTTGCTGTCTTGGTGATAAGTGCCCTCTGGTCGCAATCGTCTTCACTAAAGGAAAAAGAAGAGAAGAAGGTTGCGCTCGAAAAAGAGTTGAAGCAATTAAAAACAAAGCAGGAAGATATTTCTGATGAAATTAAGAAGCTGAAAAGCAAGGAATACGTACTCGAACTGGCACGACGGGACTATTATATGTCCAAAAAAGGCGAAAAAATCTTTGATGTGGGCAATAAGAGCGATTAGCCTTGTTGACACTTAAAATTCAGTTTATGTATAATTGAACAAATGAGATTTTTTTATAAGTCTAAGGAGGAGCACTTTTTTTATGTCGATTGAAGTTGGCAGCAAGTTACAAGGGAAAGTTACGGGCATTACAAATTTTGGAGCTTTTGTGGAGTTGCCAGGCGGTTCAACTGGTCTCGTTCATATCAGTGAGGTAGCCGATAACTATGTAAAAGATATTAATGAGCATTTAAAAGTCGGTGAACAAGTTGAAGTGAAAGTGATTAACGTTGAAAAAGACGGTAAAATCGGCTTGTCCATTAAAAAAGCAAAAGATCGTCCTCAACAGCAATCAAGACCAAGCAGAAATGATTTCCGTCCGAAGGAATCGTTTGAACAAAAAATGAACAAATTCTTAAAAGATAGCGAAGATCGCTTAACATCTTTAAAACGTAACACGGAATCAAAACGTGGGGGGCGCGGAGCAAGAAGAGGTTAACTTGTTGCTGCTTTCTATATATTTTTACACCAAAGCATCTGCTGTTTAGCAGGTGCTTTTTTTCATGATCCATTCGGCATTTTTTGAGATTTCGCCATTTAATTTAAAACTTTCTATTGACGGACAAGCGAATCCTTTGTATTATAGTTCTTGTGCTTCTTAGCGCATTTTCATTATGGCGGTGTAGCTCAGCTGGCTAGAGCGTACGGTTCATACCCGTGAGGTCGGGGGTTCGATCCCCTCCGCCGCTATCCTTTAACTAGAACATAAAGCAAGGCCCGTTGGTCAAGCGGTTAAGACACCGCCCTTTCACGGCGGTAACACGGGTTCGAATCCCGTACGGGTCATCTTCGAAACAGCTTTCTATAGTAAAGCTGTTTTTTTGTGCCTTCGTAAAATTCTGATGAAAGACATCGACTTTCATGAAAGTATGCCTCTTTGACGAATAAAGCGTCGAACGTTTTATGGAAACGACAACTTCTTTTGACAAAATTTCTTTTTCACCTTCGCTATAATGACAAGCAACGAATATCAGGTGGGGGATGAGAAGATGGAAAAACTAGAAAGAAGAACTGATTTAACAGGAGCGGGGTTTGAAAGAATCAGTGCGGGGTTAAAAAAGATGAAAAACCTGTTTCTTCATCACACGCATTCTCTTTTTTTCTATAAAGGGTTTATTTATGTTGTTCTAGGCTTTTTATTAGGACGAGCCTTTATATTATCTGAAATAATGCCGTTTGCTCTGCCTTTCTTTGGCTCCATGCTGCTTATTAAAAGAGATAAGGCGATGCTTGCTTGTCTAGCATTACTCGCTGGGGCTATGACGATATCACCTCAAAATGCATTGTTTGTGTTTTCTTCACTGCTCATGTTTCTCCTTATGTCAAAGGTGGTTTCTTTCATCATCAAAGACCCAGTGAAAACATTACCGGTTGTCATTGTTCTCTCAATGCTGATCACCCGGGGAGCGTTTGTTTACTTAGAGCAAGGTGCTGTGCAAAGTTATGATTACGTCATGGCGGGTGTCGAAGCAGGACTTGCCTTCATTTTGACTCTGATTTTCCTTCAAAGCCTGCCGATTTTTACAGTCAGGAAAATTAAACACTCTTTAAAGGTAGAAGAAATTATTTGTTTTATGATTTTAATTGCCTCAGTTTTAACTGGTCTTGCTGGGATCACATTTCAAGGAATGCAGGCAGAGCATATTTTGTCACGTTATGTAGTGCTGACATTTGCCTTTATTGGCGGAGCCAGTATTGGTTGTACGGTCGGTGTTGTGACAGGATTAATTCTCGGTCTCGCTAACATCGGAAACCTTTATCAGATGAGTCTTCTTGCCTTTTCAGGCTTATTAGGCGGATTGCTGAAAGAAGGGAAGAAAGCAGGGGCAGCCATCGGCTTAATTGTGGGTTCCTTACTCATTTCACTGTACGGGGAAGGGTCGGCAGGTCTCATGACCACACTGTATGAATCACTTATAGCGGTTGCGCTCTTTTTACTCACGCCGCAATCAGTTACTTCCAAGGTAGCGAAATACATTCCTGGTACGGTAGAGCATGTACAAGAGCAGCAGCAATATGCTCGGAAGGTACGAGACGTGACAGCAAAAAAGGTAGATCAATTCTCTCATGTATTTCATGCGCTGTCTGAGAGTTTTGCGACATTTTACGAATCCATTCCTGAAGAGAAGAAGCAGGAAGAGGATGTAGATCTTTTTTTAAGTACGATCACAGAACGATCCTGTCAAACGTGCTATAAGAAAAATAAATGCTGGGTGCAGAACTTTGATACAACCTATGAACTAATGAAACAAGTTATGCATGAATCTGATGAAAAAACGTATGAGCATAACCGAAAATTGAAAAAGAAATTTAGTCAGCACTGCTCAAAATCAAAACACGTTGAGGAATTGATCGAAGAGGAGATCGCTTACTATAAAGCCAACCAGACACTGAAGAAAAAAGTCCAAGACAGCAGGCGTCTTGTGGCTGAACAGCTGATGGGGGTCTCACAAGTGATGGAGGATTTTTCCCGGGAAATAAAACGAGAAAAAGAGCAGCATTTTATTCAGGAAGAGCAGATGATAGAAGCGCTTCAGCACTTTGGTATTGAAATTCAGCAAGTAGAAATCTATAGCTTGGAGCAGGGAAATGTTGATATTGAAATGAGAATCCCATATTGCCAAGGGCATGGGGAATGTGAAAAAATCATTGCTCCAATGCTTTCGGATATTTTAGAAGAACAGATTTTAGTCAAAGCAGAGCAGTGTGCAGAGCATCCAACAGGCTATTGCCACGTTGTATTTGGCTCTGCTAAATCATACCGAGTGGCTACAGGTGTGGCACATGCAGCAAAAGGCGGAGGACTGGTATCTGGAGACAGCTACAGCATGATGGAGCTTGGTGCAGGCAAGTATGCTGCAGCTATTAGTGATGGAATGGGTAACGGAGCACGGGCTCATTTTGAAAGCAATGAAACGATTAAGCTGTTAGAAAAAATATTGGCGTCAGGTATCAATGAAAAAGTGGCGATTAAAACCATTAATAGTATTTTATCTTTACGAACGACAGACGAGATCTATTCAACATTGGATTTATCGATTATTGATTTACAGGATGCGAGCTGTAAGTTCCTCAAGATTGGTTCAACACCCAGCTTTATTAAACGGGGTGATCAGGTGATGAAGGTACAAGCAAGCAACTTGCCGATTGGCATTATTGATGAATTCGAAGTCGAGGTTGTGAGCGAACAGATGAAAGCAGGAGACCTATTGATTATGATGAGTGACGGCATTTTTGAAGGGCCAAAGCATATTGAAAATCATGATCTGTGGGTGAAACGGAAAATGAAAAGCTTTAAAACAGAAGATCCCCAAGAAATTGCTGATTTATTAATGGAAGAGGTCATTCGAACAAGAGCAGGCCAAATTGACGACGATATGACAGTTGTTGTCATCAGGCTCGACCACAACACACCAAAATGGGCTTCCATTCCGACCGGTACATTCTATCTTGAGAAACAAGAGATTTCTTAAAATATCGTATAATATGAATTTCTTCTGGCGATGATGGGGATATAAGCATTCAGTTACAATCCCAGGAGGAATGAAGATGCGAAAAGGTCACGTCAACCAAATCTTATTGATTACAGATGGCTGCTCAAATCACGGGGAAGATCCGCTTGCGATTGCCTCATTGGCAAAGGAACAAGGGATTACAGTCAATGTCATTGGCATAATGGAAGAAAACAGACACGATCATGAAGCGATGAAGGAAGTAGAGGGGATTGCTCTCGCAGGCGGAGGCATCCATCAAGTTGTCTACGTCCAGCAGTTATCTCAAACAGTACAAATGGTCACGAAAAAAGCGATGACACAAACCCTGCAGGGTGTTGTGAATAAAGAATTGCAGCAAATACTCGGCAAAGACACTGAAATTGAAGAGCTTCCACCTGATAAGCGCGGGGAAGTAATGGAGGTTGTCGATGAGTTAGGAGAAACGGTTCATCTTCAAGTACTCGTGCTTGTTGATACAAGTGCAAGTATGAAACCGAAGCTGCCAACCGTCAAAGAGGCACTTATCGACCTTTCCATCAGTTTAAATTCAAGAATTGGAGAAAATCAGTTTGGGATGTGTGTATTTCCCGGGAAAAACTCAGATGCTGAAATTGTGTTGAATTGGACGCCTCGATTCGATTCATTATCATCTATTTTCCCAAAACTGACCACTGGAGGAATCACCCCAACAGGACCAGCGCTGCGGGAAGCACTTCAGCATTTCAAATCAGTTCGTTCACGCAAAGGGCTGCTTGAAGCAAAGGAAGAGCATGATGATGAATTCGGCTTCTAACATCCCGTTAGGCACGGTGATTCAAGGGAAATGGCACCACCATCATTACCGTATTGTAAAAGAGCTTGGAAAAGGGGCGAACGGTGTTGTCTATCTGGCCGAATCGCCATATGGGCAAGCGGCCCTTAAAGTGAGTGATGACAGTATGCTCATTGCATCTGAAGTCAATGTATTAAAATCCTTTTCAAAGGCTCCTGTGAAAACCATGGGGCCTTCTTTTTATGATATGGATGATGCGATTTATCCCGGTATGCCTCAAAAATGTTCCTTTTATGTGATGGAATATGTCAGAGGTCCATTATTGCTTGAATTTGTGAAACAAAAGGGTGATGAGTGGATTGTTGTTTTGATGATTCAGCTTTTATCCAGCCTGGCTCATTTACATCAGGAAGGCTGGATTTTTGGTGACTTAAAGCCGGATAATCTCATTGTTTCTGGACCCCCTGCTACGATCCGGTGCATTGATGTGGGAGGAACGACGAAAGCGGGCAGGGCAATTAAGGAGTATACCGAGTTTTTTGATCGAGGCTATTGGGGGTTCGGCACACGAAAAGCTGAACCATCGTATGATTTATTTGCCCTGACCATGGTAATGGTCAATTGTGCGTATAAGAAAGAATTCAAAAAAGGAGCAGAACCAGAAAAGCAGCTTTATCGAGCCATTGAAGGACATCCTTTATTAAAGCGATATGAAAGGGTGTTAAAGGCTGCTCTACAAGGTAAATATCAATCAGCAGCAGACATGAAAAGTGCGATGCTGAAAGAAGGACAACTGATTGCATCAAGAAAATCGCGCCAAAAGCAGCAGCAGCCAAAACCCGCTGTTAAACAAAATCAACAAGTGACTTCACGATCGCGGGCTGCAGCAGCAAAAAGAACGTCAGCACGTAAAAAATCAGGCGGGCTTTTTGAAACCATTCTTATCGTGTGCAGTGTACTCGCTCTTTACTGTGCATATGTGGTTTTGTTCCTGTTGTAGAGCTGTAAAAAAGCAGGCTTCTTCTTTGCTTGGAGCTACTGAAAGTGATAGGATATGTATATCTTTAAATTACCTGCTCTTTGTGAGGAGGAAGTTGTGAATAGAATTGAATCTTTTTTGAGAAAACATGATGTTTACCTTGAAAATACGACAGTCATTGTCGGGGTTTCCGGCGGGCCGGATTCCATGCTCTTACTGCATGAACTTAACAAGCGTCGCAAAGGTTCTTATCAGCTGATTGCAGCCCATGTAGATCACATGTTCAGAGGAGAAGCGTCCTTTGCTGATTTGGCATTTGTTGAGGCTTACTGTAAGGAGCACGAGATCCCTTTTGAATCGTCCCGCATACAGGTTATCCAATATGCAAAAGAAAACCGCTTAAACAAACAGGCAGCTGCAAGGGAGTGCAGATATGCTTTCTTTCGTCAATTGATGGAGCAATACAACGCTCAATTTATAGCGCTTGCACATCATGGAGACGACCAAGTAGAAACAATGTTGATGAGACTTGCGAGAGGGACTGTTGGTATAGGACTCGCGGGTATCCAAGCAAAACGTCCTTTTCAAAATGGGTGGCTGATTCGTCCGCTCATTGGATACTCTAAAGACGACGTGCTAAAAGCTTGTGAAAAAGAACATGTCCCCTATGTCATTGACCAAAGCAATCATACAGATGACTACTTGAGAAACCGGGTAAGAAGACACATTCTTCCCGTGTTAAAAGAAGAAGCACCTCATGTACATGAAAGCTTTCAGTTTGTAAGTGACATGCTGACTGAAGATGAGCAATACTTGCAGGCTTTAACAAAGGAACAAATGAACCAAGTGATAAAAAGTCAATCACCTAAGCAAATTGAGATCAAAACGAAGCCTTTGCTTGACCTGCCTTTGCCTTTACAAAGAAGAGGCATTCAACTAATATTAAACTATCTTTATGAAAACACTCAATCAGCGTTTTCAAACCAGCATATTCTAGGGACTTTAGACTGGTTATCTCATACCGATCAACCGTCTGGATCATTAGATTTGCCAAAAGGTTTACAAGCTGTCAAGTCTTATGATCACTGTATGTTTACCTTTGAACGATCGCATGTATTAGACCAGTCTTATGCTCTTCACTTAAAGGTTGAGCTCGGAGAAGAGCTTTTTCTCCCAAATGGACAGTCTATCGCCGTATCAAATCATGTTCCGAAGGATGCACGGAACGGAAATCATTTTTTCTTGCTTCAAAAAGATCATGTTCGTCTCCCTTTGATCATTCGCTCACGAAAAAATGGTGACCGAATCAAACTTAAAGGGATGAATGGATCAAAAAAGGTGAAGGATATATTTATTGATAAAAAAGTGCCTCTTGCAGAAAGAGACAGCTGGCCGATCGTCACTGACTCGGATCATCAAATCATCTGGATCCCAGGTTTGAAAAAATCCGTTTTTGAAGAAATTGATATGACAAACAGCGATCTCATTGTATTACAATATAGACAGCACGAAAATTTGTAGGGGGCAAGCAAAAGCATGAAACAAGATATTGAAAAGATTTTGATCTCAGAAGAAGAGATCCAGCAAAAAGTGAAGGAACTGGGTGCAACATTAACCAGTGATTATGATGGTAAATTTCCCCTGGCTATTGGTGTTTTGAAAGGGGCTCTTCCATTCATGGCAGACCTGATCAAACACATTGATACATATTTAGAACTTGATTTTATGGATGTATCTAGCTACGGAAAGTCTACCGTATCTTCTGGAGAAGTAAAGATCATTAAGGATCTAGATACTTCTGTTGAAGGAAGAGATATTTTGATTATGGAAGATATCATCGACAGTGGGTTAACTTTGAGCTATCTGGTAGAGCTTTTCCGATACCGTAAAGCAAATTCCATTAAAATTGTAACATTGCTTGATAAACCAAGCGGCCGCAAAGCAGACATCAAAGCAGATTATGTTGGATTTGAAGTACCAGATGCATTTGTTGTCGGCTATGGATTGGATTTCGCTGAACGTTACCGAAACCTCCCGTATATTGGAGTGTTAAAACCATCTGTTTACGAAGGCTGATCAGCATACGTATACATGAGGTTATTGGTTGTGTTGGAATGATTTTCTATGATACTATTGAACATAGTTGTGCTTACTGTGGGAGGAGGTAAGGAATGAATCGGGTTTTTCGTAATACGATTTTTTATATACTTATTTTATTACTTGTGATAGGGGTCGTCAGTTGGTTAGGATCCCCAAATCAAAAGCCTGAGAACATGTCTTACAGCAAATTTTCGCAAAATCTAAGTGCGGGAAAAGTGGAGAGTATCTCCATTCAGCCTGTAAGAGGGGTTTATGAAATTCGTGGTCAATTAGATGGCGCGGAGAAAAATCAATACTTCATTACCCATGTTCCAGATGGTCAAGGTGTTGACCAAATTTACAGTGCACTGAAGAATACAGATGTTAAAGTAGAACCAGCACCTGAAACAAATGGATGGCTGCAAGTTCTGACAACCATCATTCCGTTTATCATCATCTTTATCCTGTTCTTCTTCTTATTGAACCAAGCTCAGGGCGGCGGAAGCCGAGTCATGAACTTTGGTAAGAGTAAGGCGAAGCTTTACACAGAAGAGAAGAAACGTGTGAAATTTAAAGATGTTGCCGGTGCAGATGAAGAAAAGCAAGAGCTTGTAGAAGTGGTTGAATTCCTGAAGGACCCACGTAAATTTGCGGAGCTTGGCGCAAGAATCCCTAAAGGGGTTTTACTAGTAGGACCTCCAGGTACAGGTAAAACATTGCTTGCGAGAGCATCTGCAGGAGAAGCAGGCGTTCCTTTCTTCAGTATCAGTGGTTCTGACTTCGTCGAGATGTTCGTCGGTGTCGGTGCATCACGTGTACGTGATTTATTCGAAAATGCGAAAAAGAATGCACCTTGCTTAATCTTTATTGATGAGATTGATGCAGTGGGTCGTCAGCGTGGAGCCGGTCTTGGCGGTGGTCATGACGAGCGTGAACAAACGCTTAACCAGCTTCTTGTTGAAATGGATGGTTTTAGTGCCAACGAAGGTATTATTATCATTGCTGCGACGAACCGTGCAGATATTCTAGACCCTGCATTGCTGCGTCCGGGACGTTTTGACCGTCAAATTACGGTTGACCGCCCAGATGTTATTGGCCGTGAAGAAGTACTGAAAGTTCATGCGAAAAACAAACCGCTTGACGAGTCAGTCAACTTAAAAGCCATTGCAAGCAGAACACCAGGGTTCTCTGGAGCAGATCTTGAGAACTTACTAAACGAAGCAGCACTTGTTGCTGCCCGTCAAAACAAAAAGAAAATCGATATGCGTGATATCGACGAAGCGACTGACCGTGTTATCGCTGGGCCGGCGAAGAAAAGCCGCGTCATTTCGAAGAAAGAACGTAATATTGTGGCTTACCATGAAGCAGGTCATACCGTCATTGGTCTTATCCTAGACGAAGCGGACATGGTGCATAAAGTAACGATCGTTCCTCGTGGTCAGGCAGGCGGATATGCAGTCATGCTTCCAAGAGAAGACCGTTATTTCCAAACGAAGCCAGAGCTTCTTGATAAAATTGTCGGCTTGCTCGGCGGTCGTGTTGCAGAGGAAATTACGTTTGGTGAAGTAAGTACAGGCGCTCACAACGACTTCCAGCGTGCAACAGGCATTGCAAGAAGAATGGTCACAGAGTTCGGTATGTCTGATAAACTTGGTCCGCTTCAATTCGGTCAATCACAAGGAGGTCAAGTATTCCTTGGCCGTGATTTCAACAATGAGCCGAATTATAGTGAAGCGATCGCTTACGAAATTGACCAAGAAGTTCAGCGTTTCATTAAGGAGAGCTACGAACGTGCGAAACAAATTCTCACTGAGAATAAAGATAAGCTAGAAATTATCGCACAAGCCCTTCTAGAAGTTGAAACATTAGATGCTGAGCAAATTAAATCTCTTTACGAAACTGGAAAGCTTCCAGAGCGTGTATACGCAGATGACGAAGAGAAAAACGATGATGTGAAAGTAAACATTAAGAAAAAAGAAGATGAGGAGATCTAATCTCCTTCTGTGAAAGCTGCCGGGATCACCGGCAGCTTTTTTTATTTCGATTCATGAATGGATCGGTTTCGAATTGTTTACAAATGGAACTCAATTCGTGTATGGTATGATAGAAAGTCGAAAAATGCTCTTTTTGAGAAACTATTCAAAGTGGTGATGAAGTTGTTACTCGTGATAGATGTAGGAAACACAAATACCGTTTTAGGTGTTTATCATAATGGCGATCTAAACTACCATTGGCGAATTGAAACAAGCCGTCATAAAACAGAAGATGAATTTGGTATGTCCATCAGGTCTTTATTCGATTATGTGGGGCTGATGTTTGACCAAATAGAAGGAATTATCATCTCCTCTGTTGTCCCGCCAATGATGTTCGCACTTGAAAGAATGTGCGAAAAGTATTTTCACCTAACACCCCAAATTGTAGGGCCTGGAATGAAGACTGGATTAAACATCATGTGTGACAATCCAAAGGAAGTCGGGGCAGATCGAATTGTCAATGCAGTAGCAGCCATTCACCTATATGGGGCGCCTCTAATTGTGGTAGACTTTGGAACAGCAACAACCTACTGTTATATCAATGAACAAAAACAATACATGGGTGGAGCGATTGCACCGGGTATTACCATCTCAACTGAGGCTTTATATACAAGAGCGGCGAAGCTGCCGAGAATTGAAATTGTCCGTCCAGATCACATTGTTGGAAAAAACACCATCAGTGCGATGCAATCCGGGATTCTTTATGGATATGTTGGCCAAGTCGAGGGAATAGTGAAACGGATGAAGCAGCAAGCCAAACAAACACCGAAAGTCATTGCAACAGGCGGTTTGTCTACATTGATTGGAAATGAATCAGACTGTATTGATATTGTCGATCCGTTCCTTACATTAAAAGGACTGCAGCTCATTTATGAACGTAATCGTGTCGGTGTATTATAGGAGGTTTAAATCAAATGGATTATTTAGTTAAAGCGTTAGCATATGACGGAAAAGTCCGCGCATATGCTGCAAACACAACAGATACAATCAACGAAGCACAAAGAAGACATCATACGTGGCCGACTGCATCAGCAGCCATCGGCAGAACGATGACAGCAACAGTCATGATGGGAGCTATGCTGAAAGGTGAGAATAAGCTAACTGTCAAAATAGAAGGCGGTGGACCAATCGGCGCCATTATTGCTGATGGAAATGCGAAAGGCCAAGTGCGGGGATATGTCTCAAACCCACAAGTTCACTTTGACTTAAATGAACATGGCAAACTGGATGTTAGACGTGCAGTCGGAACATCTGGAACGTTAAGTGTGGTCAAAGATATCGGGCTGAAGGACCACTTTACAGGACAAACAGAAATTGTCTCAGGTGAAATTGGAGATGACTTCACTTATTATCTTGTTTCTTCTGAGCAAGTGCCTTCCTCTGTAGGTGTAGGCGTCCTTGTCAATCCAGATAATTCGATCCTTGCAGCAGGCGGTTTCATCATTCAATTGCTGCCTGGTACAGAAGATGCTGTCATTGAAAGACTAGAAAAGCGTCTGTCAACCATTGAACCAATCTCTAAACTCATTGAAAAAGGGATGACACCAGAACAAATCTTAGAAGAAGTACTCGGTGAAAAGCCTCAAATCTTAGAAACTGTACCCGTCGCATTTTCTTGTAACTGCTCAAAAGAACGGTTTGCAAATGGCATTATCAGCCTAGGAAAAACCGAAATTGACGATATGATTGAACAAGACGGACAAGCAGAAGCTCAATGCCATTTTTGTAACGAAACGTATGTATTTACAAAAGAAGAGCTAGAAGAGCTGCGTGAAGAATTAACCCGCTAAGCTCTAAGCAGCGGGTTTTCTTTTTAGAATGGAAAGGAGACGAAAGATGAGACTAAAAGCAAGAGTGGTATGGACTTTTATCCTCGTGTTGCTCATGATTAATACCGTTGTCATTGCATATGTATTAACAAAGTCACAAATGTCACAGGCTTCTTCTAACGGGAAGAGCGGTGAAGAAATTGCGTCGATTGGAAAAGAGAAGGTGACGCGTCAAGAATGGTTAAAGAAAATGGAAGACCGCTACGGAAAGGCGACACTTGAACAAATGATCAATCAAAAGGTGGTTAATCAGCTTGCCAAGCAAAACAAGCTGGAAGTGTCTTCAAAAGAGATCAATCGTGAATTGCTCATGCTCAAAGCGGTGTCTAATAATTTCTATGAAGATGGACATACAAGTGAGAAGGAATGGAAAGAACAGATTCGTTATCAAATTTTATTAGAGCAGCTTTTAACAAGAGATGCCGTCGTTTCTGAAAAAGAAGCGAAATCGTTTTATGAAAAAAACAAGGACTTATATCAATATGATGATTCATACCGCATTCGCCATATCGTCGTGAAGACAAAGAGCGAGGCTGAAAATGTATTAAAAGATTTAAAAGGCGGGTCTAGCTTCGAGGCCGTGGCAGCTGAACGTTCAATCGACCGTTACACCTCACCATACGGCGGAGATCTTGGATTTGTGACAGAAGAGCAGGAAAGTATCCCAGCCCTATACATACAAGAAGCTCAAAAGCTTCAGCCAGATGAATGGACGAAAGAGCCGATTCAGACCAAAAACGGGTATGCCATTATTCAGTTAAAAGAAAAATTAAATGGCCGCTCTTTCTCCTATGACGAAGTCAAAGACCAGATTAAAAGGCAGATCGCCATGGAAGATCTAGGTGAAAAGGCGAATGTCAAAACCCTGTGGAAAGAAGCAAAAGTCACATGGTTTTACGATGGAGAGCAGGACTAAAAGCATTGACAAAATTTTTTGAAATTGATAATTTAATATTAATACAATAAAATTACTCGGAGATAGAGGTGTTAGTGATGGCTCGTATTGCAAATTCAGTTTTTGAACTAATAGGAAATACACCAGTCGTTAAATTAAACCGTTTAGTAGATGAAGACAGTGCGGATGTCTACTTGAAACTTGAATATATGAACCCGGGCAGCAGTGTCAAAGATCGTATTGCTTTAGCGATGATCGAAGATGCTGAAGCAAAAGGTACATTAAAAGCCGGCGATACGCTTATTGAACCAACAAGCGGAAATACAGGAATCGGCCTTGCAATGGTAGCGGCTGCTAAAGGAATCAATGCGATTTTGGTTATGCCGGACACAATGAGTCAGGAGCGCCGCAATCTTTTACGCGCTTATGGTGCGGAACTTGTCTTAACACCAGGTGCAGAAGGAATGAAAGGTGCCATCAAAAAAGCGGAAGAATTAGCAGAAGAGCATGGTTACTTCATGCCTCAGCAATTTAGCAACGAAGCCAATGCAGAGATTCACCGTCGTACAACTGGGAAAGAAATCCTTGAACAGTTTGACGGCGAGCTTGATGCATTTATTGCAGGTGTTGGTACGGGCGGTACGATTACAGGTGCTGGTGAAGTCCTAAAAGAAGCCATCCCATCCATCCAGCTTTATGCAGTAGAGCCGACAGATTCCCCTGTATTGTCAGGCGGAAAGCCGGGTCCGCATAAAATCCAAGGAATTGGAGCAGGTTTTGTTCCTTCAATCTTGAACACGGAAATATATGACGGCATCATCCAAGTGAAAAACGAAGATGCATTTGAGCTTGCAAGAAAAGCAGCGAAAGAAGAAGGAATCCTTGGCGGTATTTCTTCAGGAGCAGCTATTTACGCAGCACTTCAAACAGCGAAGAAGCTTGGTAAAGGGAAAAAGGTTCTCGCAATTATCCCAAGTAATGGTGAGCGTTACCTCAGTACACCTCTTTATCAATTCGATTAAACCAATCACCCCAGCATTTGCTGGGGTTTTTTCATGAATTCTCAAGATGGAAAGCAAATACTATTTTCTAAATAAATTGGATTGCATTACAATAAGATTAATGAAAATGAAAAAGGATGATAACATGACACAACGCAGGCCGATGGGCATCAAAATTCCTTTTACGAAAGATGCTTTTTTGAAAAGATACGAGCAATTAACTGCTCGTGAAACACATCATGTGCTTCTTGAAAGTGCACGCGGCGGTTCATATAGCATCGCTGGTATTCGCCCGATCGCTAAAGCGAAGGGGAAAGATGGGATAACGACTATCCATTATCAAGATGAGGTGCTGTTCAAAGAAGGCGATCCATTTAGAGCGTTTACGGATTGGTTTCAAACCCTTCAAACCGAAACAAACGACGAATACCCCGACTTTCAAGGCGGAGCAATTGGGTTTTTAAGCTACGATTATGCTAGATACATCGAACATTTTAAGATGCTGTCAATTGATGATCTTCAAACACCAGACCTTTATTTCCTCGTATTTAACGATGTTGCAGTTTTTGATCATAAAGAGCACGCGCTGTGGCTGATTACGCACATAGAGGAAACGGAATCAGGGAGTGAAGCAAACCAAAGGCTTGAAGAATGGAAGCAAAAATGGACAAGCTCTTCAGAAGAATCAGCACAATCACCTGTCAGTGAACCTTCCACAGAATTTGTACCAGCAGTACCATTCACTGAAGAAACCTTTGGGGAAGCAGTGGAGAAAATTAAGCAATATATCGCAAACGGTGATGTGTTCCAAGTGAACTTATCCATCAGACAAGATGAACAGCTTCACACTCATCCGTATGATTTATACAAAACGTTACGTCAAGTCAATCCATCTCCTTACATGTCTTACCTGCATACGCCTGACTTCCAAATTGTTTGTGGATCTCCAGAGCTGCTTATTAAGAAAAAAGGAACTCATCTAGAAACAAGACCAATTGCCGGAACAAGATCACGAGGCAAAGACGACGCTGAGGATCAAGCGCTGGCAAAAGAGCTCATTGAAAATGAAAAAGAACGCGCAGAGCATGTGATGCTTGTTGACCTTGAGCGGAATGATCTTGGACGCGTATCCACTTATGGATCCGTAAAAGTGAATGAATTTATGGCGATTGAGAAATATTCACACGTAATGCATATTGTATCCAATGTACAAGGAGAGCTGCGTGATGAATGTGACGCGGTAGATGTCATGAGAGCTGTATTCCCAGGTGGAACGATTACAGGTGCTCCAAAAGTGAGGACGATGGAAATCATAGAAGAACTTGAGCCAACAAGACGTGGGCTTTATACTGGATCTATAGGCTGGTTTGGATTCAATCAAGATATGCACTTTAATATCGTCATTCGTACTGCGTATTGTACAGAAGGAAAAGCCTTTATGCAGTCAGGTGCGGGGATCGTCATTGATTCTGTCCCAAAACACGAATATAAAGAATCGATTAAAAAAGCCTATGCAGTGAAAAAAGCATTACAGCTGAGCAAAGAAGAGACTATTTTGAGTTAGAGGTGAGCAGAGTATGATTTTAATGATTGATAATTATGATTCATTTACGTACAACCTGGTCCAGTATTTAGGTGAGCTTGGAGAAGAATTGATCGTGAAACGGAATGATCAAGTAACCATTCAAGAAATTGAAGAGCTCAAGCCGGATTTCCTCATGATTTCTCCAGGGCCATGCAGTCCTGATGAAGCGGGAATTAGTATGGAAGCCATCAAGCACTTTGCAGGAAGTATTCCGATCTTCGGTGTGTGTCTAGGTCACCAATCCATCGCACAAGTCTTTGGCGGGGATGTCGTTCGAGCAGAGCGCTTAATGCACGGTAAAACGTCAGAGATTAAACATGATGGAAAAGGTGTCTTCACAGGACTTCAAAATCCGCTCGTCGCAACGAGATATCATTCATTAATTGTCAAAAACGAGACGCTGCCAGAGTGTTTTGACGCAACAGCCAGCACAAAAGAAGGCGAGCTCATGGCGATTCGCCACAAAAAACTGCCGATTGAAAGTGTGCAATTCCATCCTGAATCGATTATGACGTCCTTCGGAAAAGAAATGCTGAAAAATTTCATTGAAACCTATCGTAAAAAGGGGCATGAAGTAAACGCATGATCATTTATCTGAACGGTCAGTATATAGAGGAGAAAGACGCGACTCTTTCTCCTTTTGATCATGGTTTTCTATATGGCATCGGTGTATTCGAAACATTTACCAGCCTGGCAGGACAAGTCTTCCTGTTGGATTGGCATCTTGAAAGGCTCAATCAATCATTACGTGACCTTTGCATCGAATCCACAATAGAGAAACCATTTGTACTCGACATCATTCATACTTTACTGAATAAAAACCAAATAGCCGGCGGCCATGCGAGAATTCGCTTGAATGTTTCTGCGGGCAGAGGCAATGGGTTTTCTGCAGATCCTTATGAAGAGCCTGTCGTTTTTGTCATGATCTCTCCATTCCGTCCAGAATCTATTTTGGATGAGAAAAAGGGAGTCATTCTTCAGACAAGAAGAAATACACCAGAAGGGCCAAGGCGTCTCAAGTCTCATCACTATATGAACAACCTGCTCGCGAAAAGAGAAGTGGGGAACGACCCGGCGTTAGAAGGCATCTTTTTAACGAAAGAAGATGATGTGGCAGAAGGCATTACTTCGAATGTATTTTGGCGAAAAGATGATGTGGTCTATACACCGTCACTTGATACAGGCATTTTAAATGGGGTCACTCGTCGATACTGTATGGAAACGCTCCACGCGATGGGGGTCTCGCAAAAGGAAGGACGATACCCAGTCTCACATTTGCTCTCAGCTGATGAGGCATGGATGACCAATTCTGTTCAGGGAGTTGTACCTTTCGGGGGTATAGGAGACATCCACTTACCCAAAAACAGCCGGACCATCTCCACAAAGTTAAGAATGCAATACACAAAAGAACGCCAAGACCATAAAGAGTAGGTGGACACAATGACACAACAATTGATAAAACAGCCTAAAATCATACAGGCCAAGCACCACACCCTTAGTTATGAAGAAAAGACATTGGTCATGGGCATTTTAAATGTCACACCTGACTCTTTTTCAGATGGAGGAAAGTTTAATCAAGTGGATAAAGCGCTGGCTCATGCAGCGCAGCTGATAGAAGACGGGGCGCATATTATTGATATTGGCGGAGAATCGACTCGCCCGGGAGCGGCACTTGTCTCGGAAGAAGAGGAGCTTTCAAGGGTCATTCCTGTCATTGAGAAGATCACAAAAGAATTAGATGTACCTATCTCTATTGATACGTATAAAGCCCGTGTCGCAGATGAAGCGGTGAAAGCTGGAGCCTCCATCATTAATGATGTATGGGGAGCGAAGGCAGATCCCCAAATGGCACATGTGGCAGCGCAGCACAATGTCCCAATCATTTTAATGCACAATCGGCCAGAACGAAACTACACACATCTGATTTCTGATATGATCGCCGATTTGAAAGAAAGTGTCCAAATTGCCCAGCAAGCGGGTGTCCGTGATGACATGATCATATTAGATCCAGGGGTAGGATTTGCGAAAAATAAAGAGGATAACCTGAAGGTCATGAATGAACTTGAACATTTTTGTCACCTTGGGTATCCACTGCTGCTGGCTACCTCTCGAAAACGATTCATTGGTGCTGTCTTAGACCTGCCGCCTGAAGAACGTACTGAAGGAACAGGTGCGACGGTCTGCCTTGGGATTCAAAAGGGCAGTGCGATGGTCCGTGTACATGATGTAAAAGAAATAGCAAGAATGGCAAAAATGATGGATGCTATGTTGAATAAGGGAGGCGCTTATCATCGATAAAGTATATGTAAATGGAATGGAATTTTACGGGTACCATGGTGTATTTGCAGAAGAAAATAAATTAGGGCAGCGATTCCGCGTGGACTTAACAGCTTCACTTGATTTAAGTAAAGCCGGACAAACGGATGACCTCAATGAGACCATCAATTATGCAGAGCTTTACCAAATTTGCAAAAGCATTGTAGAAGGCGAACCGGTCAATCTCGTTGAAACATTGACAGAAAGAATTGCAAACCAAGTGTTAAAGGACTTTCCGACCGTTCAGGAATGTACAGTGAAGGTGATCAAACCAGATCCGCCAATTCCGGGACACTATCAGTCCGTAGCAATTGAAATGACGAGATCGCGCACATGAACAATACAGCATACATCGCATTAGGCTCAAACATAGGTAAAAAAGAAACCTATTTAAAAGAAGCCATCAAAAAACTGCATGAACATCCAGAGGTTCAAGTGGAATTAATCTCATCGATATATGAAACAGCACCTGTAGGCTATGAAAACCAAGATGACTTTTTAAACATGGCCGTGAAAATTACCACTTCACTTCGTCCAGAGGAACTACTGTCTCTTACTCAGAAAATCGAGAATGAGTTAGGCAGAACAAGAGAAGTGAGATGGGGACCGCGAACGGCTGACCTTGACATTTTACTTTATAATCGTGAAAATATTGAAACAGAACAACTTGTAGTGCCGCATCCTAGAATGTACGAACGTTTATTCGTTCTTGTCCCGATGAGTGAGATTTGCCCAGAAATCGGCGAAGTACAAATTAATGCCGTAACAGACCAAGAAGGTGTAAGCATATGGAAAAAGACATGTGGGGTAGAAGAATTCGTGCATACCGAAAGCTAAAAGGGTATACTCAGGAAGGGTTTGCGAAAAGACTGGGCATCTCTGTCTCTGTCTTAGGAGAAATTGAGCGAGGCAATCGATTACCAACAAACCAATTGGTTGGTCAAATAGCAGATGCTTTAAATATAACGGTGGAAGAACTTTCGCCAATTCCTGAAGAAGAAAGGAGGGGGAAAAATGTTTAAAATCGGAGATATCGAGATTAAAAACAAAGTAGTGCTCGCACCAATGGCTGGTGTGTGCAACTCTGCCTTCAGACTGACAGTGAAAGAGTTTGGAGCGGGCTTAGTCTGCGCTGAAATGGTCAGTGACAAAGCGATCCTGATCAACAACGCGAGAACAATGGGTATGCTATACATTGATGAACGGGAAAAGCCTTTGAGCCTTCAGATATTTGGAGGGGAAAAAGACACACTCGTCGAAGCGGCAAAGTTCGTAGACCAGAATACCACAGCGGATATTATTGATATCAACATGGGCTGTCCCGTACCAAAGATTACGAAATGTGATGCAGGAGCAAAATGGCTGCTTGATCCAAACAAAATTTATGAAATGGTCTCTGCTGTCGTAGAAGCTGTAGACAAACCAGTCACAGTGAAAATGAGAATGGGCTGGGATGAAGACCATATCTTTGCTATCGACAATGCCCGTGCTGTTGAACGAGCTGGTGGACAAGCGGTTGCGCTTCACGGACGGACACGCGTGCAAATGTACGAAGGAACAGCGAATTGGGATATTATTAAAGAGGTTAAACAATCTGTATCAATTCCTGTCATCGGCAATGGCGATGTCAAAACCCCTCAAGATGCAAAACGTATGCTTGATGAAACAGGTGTGGACGCTGTCATGATCGGAAGAGCCGCACTAGGAAACCCGTGGATGATTTATCGAACGGTTCATTATTTAGAAACGGGTGAACTGAAAGAAGAGCCAAACGTGCGTGAGAAAATGTCAGTGTGCAAGCTTCACTTAGACAGACTCATTGATCTAAAAGGCGAGCATGTGGCTGTTAGAGAAATGAGAAAGCACGCGGCATGGTACTTAAAAGGTGTCCGAGGCAATGCGGACGTGAGAAATCAAATCAATCAAAGTGAAACGAGAGCGGAGCTTGTACAAGTTCTTGATGACTTTACGATCGAAGCCGAGGCAAAAGAGCTTCAAAGTATAAAAGTAGGATAAGACTATCTTTCTTTTTGCAGCTCACTGCTAGTGCATGTACTGGCAGTTTTTCTGCTTTTCTCTGCAAAATACATTATTGGAGTGATATAAATGAGTAATGAAGGGCTTAATAACGAAGAATTAAATGACCAATTCCAGGTCAGACGTGACAAAATGAATAAAATGAGAGAAGAGGGTATCGATCCATTCGGCGAACGATATGACCGTTCTCATCAATCTGCGCAAATTATCGCTGAATATGACGAGTTTTCTAAAGAAGACTTAGAAGGAAAAGCGGCTCAAGTAACAATCGCTGGACGTATGATGACAAAGCGCGGAAAAGGTAAAGCTGGCTTTGCGCATATTCAAGACTTAGAAGGACAAATTCAAATCTACGTTCGTAAAGATAGTGTAGGGGAAGAAGCCTACGAATTATTTAAAAGCTCAGACCTAGGCGATATCATCGGTGTAACAGGAACTGTTTTTAAAACAAATGTAGGAGAACTTTCTATTAAAGCGACTAGCTTTGAGGTTCTGACAAAAGCACTTCGCCCGCTTCCTGATAAATATCATGGATTAAAAGATGTTGAACAACGCTATCGTCAGCGCTACCTTGACCTCATTGTAAATCCAGAAAGTAAGCAGACATTCATTATGCGAAGCAAAATCATTCAATCCATGAGAAGATACTTAGATTCAAAAGGATACTTAGAAGTTGAAACACCAACAATGCACAGCATTCCTGGTGGTGCATCAGCGCGTCCTTTCATTACTCATCACAATGCACTTGATATGCCGCTTTATATGCGTATTGCGATCGAACTGCACTTAAAACGCCTAATTGTCGGTGGTCTAGAGAAAGTATACGAGATTGGCCGCGTATTCCGTAATGAAGGTGTATCGACTCGTCATAACCCAGAATTCACTATGATCGAACTGTATGAAGCATACGCAGACTACAAAGACATCATGAATCTGACTGAAAACTTGATTGCCCATATTGCCCAAGAGGTGCTGGGAACAACAACCATTCAATATGGAGAAGATGAAATTGATCTCAAACCTGAATGGAAGAGACTGCATATGGTTGAAGCGGTCAAAGAAGCAACAGGTGTAGACTTCTGGCAGGAGATGTCTATAGAAGAAGCAAAACAGCATGCTGCTGATCATGGTGTTGAAATCACGAAAAATATGACAGTAGGTCATATTATCAATGAGTTCTTCGAGCAAAAAGTAGAAGAAACATTGGTTCAGCCTACATTCATTTACGGACATCCAGTGGAGATTTCTCCATTAGCTAAGAAAAATCCTGAAGATCCTCGCTTCACAGATCGCTTTGAGCTGTTTATCGTGCGCCGTGAGCATGCAAATGCATTCACAGAGCTAAACGATCCAATTGATCAAAGAGAACGCTTTGAAGCTCAATTAAAAGAACGTGAAGAAGGAAATGACGAAGCACATCTAATGGATGACGATTTTGTTGAAGCATTAGAATACGGCATGCCTCCAACAGGTGGTTTAGGAATCGGGATCGACCGATTAATCATGCTTTTAACAAATTCTCCATCAATCAGAGATGTACTGCTTTTCCCGCAAATGAGAAACCGCTAATACATCAATCAAAGCGCCATTTTATCTATGGCGCTTTTTATTTTTCATAAAATGAAACTTTTTTTAAAAAAACTATTGCAAGGAAAGATTCCAGGTGGTATATTATTATTCGTTGCCGTAAAACAGCAACGAGGTTAAAAAAAGAAATTGAAAAAAATTCTTGACTTTAACCAATGCGAAATGGTAAGATATTAAAGTCGCTTACGAGCGATAACGAACATGATCTTTGAAAACTAAACAAGACAAAACGTACCTGTTAATTCGAGTTTTTATAAAAAAATCCTATGATACTTCATAGGTAGTCAGTCAAACTGGCGAGGCAGGAAATGATCACATGCTAAGTTCGCTACATCCTGTAGCAACGCATGTGTGATATGCATCCTGCATACCTCGGAGAGTTTGATCCTGGCTCAGGACGAACGCTGGCGGCGTGCCTAATACATGCAAGTCGAGCGGACAGAAGGGAGCTTGCTCCCGGATGTTAGCGGCGGACGGGTGAGTAACACGTGGGTAACCTGCCTGTAAGACTGGGATAACTCCGGGAAACCGGAGCTAATACCGGATAGTTCCTTGAACCGCATGGTTCAAGGATGAAAGACGGTTTCGGCTGTCACTTACAGATGGACCCGCGGCGCATTAGCTAGTTGGTGGGGTAATGGCTCACCAAGGCGACGATGCGTAGCCGACCTGAGAGGGTGATCGGCCACACTGGGACTGAGACACGGCCCAGACTCCTACGGGAGGCAGCAGTAGGGAATCTTCCGCAATGGACGAAAGTCTGACGGAGCAACGCCGCGTGAGTGATGAAGGTTTTCGGATCGTAAAGCTCTGTTGTTAGGGAAGAACAAGTGCGAGAGTAACTGCTCGCACCTTGACGGTACCTAACCAGAAAGCCACGGCTAACTACGTGCCAGCAGCCGCGGTAATACGTAGGTGGCAAGCGTTGTCCGGAATTATTGGGCGTAAAGGGCTCGCAGGCGGTTTCTTAAGTCTGATGTGAAAGCCCCCGGCTCAACCGGGGAGGGTCATTGGAAACTGGGAAACTTGAGTGCAGAAGAGGAGAGTGGAATTCCACGTGTAGCGGTGAAATGCGTAGAGATGTGGAGGAACACCAGTGGCGAAGGCGACTCTCTGGTCTGTAACTGACGCTGAGGAGCGAAAGCGTGGGGAGCGAACAGGATTAGATACCCTGGTAGTCCACGCCGTAAACGATGAGTGCTAAGTGTTAGGGGGTTTCCGCCCCTTAGTGCTGCAGCTAACGCATTAAGCACTCCGCCTGGGGAGTACGGTCGCAAGACTGAAACTCAAAGGAATTGACGGGGGCCCGCACAAGCGGTGGAGCATGTGGTTTAATTCGAAGCAACGCGAAGAACCTTACCAGGTCTTGACATCCTCTGACAACCCTAGAGATAGGGCTTTCCCTTCGGGGACAGAGTGACAGGTGGTGCATGGTTGTCGTCAGCTCGTGTCGTGAGATGTTGGGTTAAGTCCCGCAACGAGCGCAACCCTTGATCTTAGTTGCCAGCATTCAGTTGGGCACTCTAAGGTGACTGCCGGTGACAAACCGGAGGAAGGTGGGGATGACGTCAAATCATCATGCCCCTTATGACCTGGGCTACACACGTGCTACAATGGACAGAACAAAGGGCTGCAAGACCGCAAGGTTTAGCCAATCCCATAAATCTGTTCTCAGTTCGGATCGCAGTCTGCAACTCGACTGCGTGAAGCTGGAATCGCTAGTAATCGCGGATCAGCATGCCGCGGTGAATACGTTCCCGGGCCTTGTACACACCGCCCGTCACACCACGAGAGTTTGCAACACCCGAAGTCGGTGAGGTAACCTTTATGGAGCCAGCCGCCGAAGGTGGGGCAGATGATTGGGGTGAAGTCGTAACAAGGTAGCCGTATCGGAAGGTGCGGCTGGATCACCTCCTTTCTAAGGATATATGGAGCAGCGTACGTTTTCGTCTTGTTTAGTTTTGAAGGATCATTCCTTCAAAACATGTCTCTAGCGAGACAGGATTGTTCTTTGAAAACTAGATAACAATAAGTAATACATTCACATTGAATGTAATGCAAAGTTCATCACACATAGTGATTCTTTCTAAAGTAAGAAATGGTTAAGTTAGAAAGGGCGCACGGTGGATGCCTTGGCACTAGGAGCCGATGAAGGACGGGACGAACACCGATATGCTTCGGGGAGCTGTAAGCAAGCTTTGATCCGGAGATTTCCGAATGGGGAAACCCACTGCTCGTAATGGAGTAGTATCCATACTTGAATACATAGAGTATGAGAAGGCATACCCGGGGAACTGAAACATCTAAGTACCCGGAGGAAGAGAAAGCAAATGCGATTCCCTGAGTAGCGGCGAGCGAAACGGGAACAGCCCAAACCAAGAGGCTTGCCTCTTGGGGTTGTAGGACACTCTATACGGAGTTACAAAGGAATGATATAAGCGAAGAGGTCTGGAAAGGCCCGCCAAAGAAGGTAACAGCCCTGTAACTGAAATGTTATTCTCTCCAGAGTGGATCCTGAGTACGGCGGAACACGTGAAATTCCGTCGGAATCCGGGAGGACCATCTCCCAAGGCTAAATACTCCCTAGTGACCGATAGTGAACCAGTACCGTGAGGGAAAGGTGAAAAGCACCCCGGAAGGGGAGTGAAATAGATCCTGAAACCGTGTGCCTACAAGTAGTCAGAGCCCGTTAACGGGTGATGGCGTGCCTTTTGTAGAATGAACCGGCGAGTTACGATCCCGTGCAAGGTTAAGCAGAAGATGCGGAGCCGCAGCGAAAGCGAGTCTGAATAGGGCGCATGAGTACGTGGTCGTAGACCCGAAACCAGGTGATCTACCCATGTCCAGGGTGAAGTTCAGGTAACACTGAATGGAGGCCCGAACCCACGCACGTTGAAAAGTGCGGGGATGAGGTGTGGGTAGGGGTGAAATGCCAATCGAACCTGGAGATAGCTGGTTCTCTCCGAAATAGCTTTAGGGCTAGCCTCAAGGTAAGAGTCTCGGAGGTAGAGCACTGATTGGACTAGGGGCCCCTACCGGGTTACCGAATTCAGTCAAACTCCGAATGCCGATGACTTATCCTTGGGAGTCAGACTGCGAGTGATAAGATCCGTAGTCGAAAGGGAAACAGCCCAGACCGCCAGCTAAGGTCCCAAAGTATACGTTAAGTGGAAAAGGATGTGGAGTTGCTTAGACAACCAGGATGTTGGCTTAGAAGCAGCCACCATTTAAAGAGTGCGTAATAGCTCACTGGTCGAGTGACTCTGCGCCGAAAATGTACCGGGGCTAAACGTATCACCGAAGCTGCGGACTGTTCTTACGAACAGTGGTAGGAGAGCGTTCTAAGGGCTGTGAAGCCAGACCGGAAGGACTGGTGGAGCGCTTAGAAGTGAGAATGCCGGTATGAGTAGCGAAAGACGGGTGAGAATCCCGTCCACCGAATGCCTAAGGTTTCCTGAGGAAGGCTCGTCCGCTCAGGGTTAGTCGGGACCTAAGCCGAGGCCGAAAGGCGTAGGCGATGGACAACAGGTTGATATTCCTGTACCACCTCCTCACCATTTGAGCAATGGGGGGACGCAGGAGGATAGGGTAAGCGCGGTATTGGATATCCGCGTCCAAGCAGTTAGGCTGGGAAATAGGCAAATCCGTTTCCCGTAAAGGCTGAGCTGTGATGGCGAGCGAAATTTAGTAGCGAAGTTCCTGATTCCACACTGCCAAGAAAAGCCTCTAGCGAGGTGAGAGGTGCCCGTACCGCAAACCGACACAGGTAGGCGAGGAGAGAATCCTAAGGTGATCGAGAGAACTCTCGTTAAGGAACTCGGCAAAATGACCCCGTAACTTCGGGAGAAGGGGTGCTTCTTAGGGTGTTAAAGCCCCGAGAAGCCGCAGTGAATAGGCCCAGGCGACTGTTTAGCAAAAACACAGGTCTCTGCGAAGCCGTAAGGCGAAGTATAGGGGCTGACGCCTGCCCGGTGCTGGAAGGTTAAGAGGAGCGCTTAGCGTAAGCGAAGGTGCGAATTGAAGCCCCAGTAAACGGCGGCCGTAACTATAACGGTCCTAAGGTAGCGAAATTCCTTGTCGGGTAAGTTCCGACCCGCACGAAAGGCGCAACGATCTGGGCACTGTCTCAACGAGAGACTCGGTGAAATTATAGTACCTGTGAAGATGCAGGTTACCCGCGACAGGACGGAAAGACCCCGTGGAGCTTTACTGCAGCCTGATATTGAATGTTGGTACAGCTTGTACAGGATAGGTAGGAGCCTTGGAAACCGGAGCGCTAGCTTCGGTGGAGGCATCGGTGGGATACTACCCTGGCTGTATTGACCTTCTAACCCGCTGCCCTTATCGGGCAGGGAGACAGTGTCAGGTGGGCAGTTTGACTGGGGCGGTCGCCTCCTAAAATGTAACGGAGGCGCCCAAAGGTTCCCTCAGAATGGTTGGAAATCATTCGCAGAGTGTAAAGGCACAAGGGAGCTTGACTGCGAGACCTACAAGTCGAGCAGGGACGAAAGTCGGGCTTAGTGATCCGGTGGTTCCGCATGGAAGGGCCATCGCTCAACGGATAAAAGCTACCCCGGGGATAACAGGCTTATCTCCCCCAAGAGTCCACATCGACGGGGAGGTTTGGCACCTCGATGTCGGCTCATCGCATCCTGGGGCTGTAGTCGGTCCCAAGGGTTGGGCTGTTCGCCCATTAAAGCGGTACGCGAGCTGGGTTCAGAACGTCGTGAGACAGTTCGGTCCCTATCCGTCGCGGGCGCAGGAAATTTGAGAGGAGCTGTCCTTAGTACGAGAGGACCGGGATGGACGCACCGCTGGTGTACCAGTTGTTCTGCCAAGGGCATCGCTGGGTAGCTATGTGCGGACGGGATAAGTGCTGAAAGCATCTAAGCATGAAGCCCCCCTCAAGATGAGATTTCCCATTCCGCAAGGAAGTAAGATCCCTGAAAGATGATCAGGTTGATAGGTCTGAGGTGGAAGCGTGGTGACACGTGGAGCTGACAGATACTAATAGATCGAGGACTTAACCTATATTCTATTGTGAAGCATGAACATTGTTATCTAGTTTTGAGAGAACATTCTCTCCATCAGGTTTGGTGGCGATAGCGAAGAGGTCACACCCGTTCCCATACCGAACACGGAAGTTAAGCTCTTCAGCGCCGATGGTAGTTGGGGGTTTCCCCCCCTGTGAGAGTAGGACGCCGCCAAGCTTCTATAAGGATCAGTTCCAGTCGGAACTGGTCTTTTTTGTGTTTTTGCATGACTTGCTTCTATATAATAGGTTCTTAAAGTAAAAATACGTTGTTACCTCGTTGATTGCTAAATAAATCAAACTTTACGCTCCTTCAATTTTCGGTCATCAAATGAACCAGCAGCTCAAATGATCAAGGGTCAACACTAAAAGCATAGAAAATCTCACCTTAGGCTAAATAAATATAAAAAGGCGATGTACAGAGCCGCTAAATAGAAAGACCTCATCCCGAAAGGGGATGGTCAGCCATTGTTGTATTCCCAATTTAAAAGGATAGAAGAAATGAAAGAAACAATACTCATTTTATTTCTCCTGTTAAAATTTTATATCGAGGGATAAAGCTGTTGAATATTTGAAGAAGCAGAAAAATGATGTGAAACGTTTTGTTGAAAAATAGTAAAGACCAGCAACATTTTCGCACTTTTTTATGCAAAAAAGATTTCTCACAAAAATAAAATAATAACAGAATTTCTTTTTTGAATGTTTTTATCCAGAGATATATGAAATAAATTTAAGGGTGTGGAAGCTTCGAAATAGCTGTTTTCAAATTATTAGTACTCTTTTTAACAAAAAAACATAAAAAAATGAAAAAAAGGCTTTTAAAATGATGAGACAAGTGGTAAACTTCTTTAGGTGCCTTAACGAAAAGATGAAAAAACAGCTTTAAAATAAATTCAAAAATTATTTTAAAAAAGTCTTTACAAACAATATCTTATCGTTATATAATACTATTTGTCAGATCGAGAGACACTTCGAAACGACACAATATGGAGGATTAGCTCAGCTGGGAGAGCATCTGCCTTACAAGCAGAGGGTCGGCGGTTCGAGCCCGTCATCCTCCACCATATTTATTCTTACATAATGTTAGGATAGATAAAGCCGGTGTAGCTCAACTGGTAGAGCAACTGACTTGTAATCAGTAGGTTGGGGGTTCAAGTCCTCTTGCCGGCACCACTTTCATATGGTAAGATAGACAAGTCGCTTTTAAAGCGAGCCATTAGCTCAGTTGGTAGAGCATCTGACTTTTAATCAGAGGGTCGAAGGTTCGAGTCCTTCATGGCTCACCATGTTTCATGCGGGTGTGGCGGAATTGGCAGACGCGCTAGACTTAGGATCTAGTGTCTTTATGACGTGGGGGTTCAAGTCCCTTCACCCGCATTGCCAAATAAAATAAAAAAATCCTGTAATGCGGAAGTAGTTCAGTGGTAGAACACCACCTTGCCAAGGTGGGGGTCGCGGGTTCGAATCCCGTCTTCCGCTTATACCATCCACGCCGGGGTGGTGGAATTGGCAGACACACAGGACTTAAAATCCTGCGGTAGGTGACTACCGTGCCGGTTCAAGTCCGGCCCTCGGCATTATCAAATAAGCGCCCGTAGCTCAATTGGATAGAGCGTTTGACTACGGATCAAAAGGTTAGGGGTTCGACTCCTCTCGGGCGCGCCATTAAGATCGGGAAGTAGCTCAGCTTGGTAGAGCACTTGGTTTGGGACCAAGGGGTCGCAGGTTCGAATCCTGTCTTCCCGACCATCTTTTATGGGGCCTTAGCTCAGCTGGGAGAGCGCCTGCCTTGCACGCAGGAGGTCAGCGGTTCGATCCCGCTAGGCTCCACCAATATGATCTTTGAAAACTAAACAAGACAAAACGTACCTGTTAATTCGAGTTTTTATAAAAAATCCTATGATACTTCATAGGTAGTCAGTCAAACTGGCGAGGCAGGAAATGATCACATGCTAAGTTCGCTACATCGTGTAGCAACGCATGTGTGATATGCATCCTGCATACCTCGGAGAGTTTGATCCTGGCTCAGGACGAACGCTGGCGGCGTGCCTAATACATGCAAGTCGAGCGGACAGAAGGGAGCTTGCTCCCGGATGTTAGCGGCGGACGGGTGAGTAACACGTGGGTAACCTGCCTGTAAGACTGGGATAACTCCGGGAAACCGGAGCTAATACCGGATAGTTCCTTGAACCGCATGGTTCAAGGATGAAAGACGGTTTCGGCTGTCACTTACAGATGGACCCGCGGCGCATTAGCTAGTTGGTGGGGTAATGGCTCACCAAGGCGACGATGCGTAGCCGACCTGAGAGGGTGATCGGCCACACTGGGACTGAGACACGGCCCAGACTCCTACGGGAGGCAGCAGTAGGGAATCTTCCGCAATGGACGAAAGTCTGACGGAGCAACGCCGCGTGAGTGATGAAGGTTTTCGGATCGTAAAGCTCTGTTGTTAGGGAAGAACAAGTGCGAGAGTAACTGCTCGCACCTTGACGGTACCTAACCAGAAAGCCACGGCTAACTACGTGCCAGCAGCCGCGGTAATACGTAGGTGGCAAGCGTTGTCCAGAATTATTGGGCGTAAAGGGCTCGCAGGCGGTTTCTTAAGTCTGATGTGAAAGCCCCCGGCTCAACCGGGGAGGGTCATTGGAAACTGGGAAACTTGAGTGCAGAAGAGGAGAGTGGAATTCCACGTGTAGCGGTGAAATGCGTAGAGATGTGGAGGAACACCAGTGGCGAAGGCGACTCTCTGGTCTGTAACTGACGCTGAGGAGCGAAAGCGTGGGGAGCGAACAGGATTAGATACCCTGGTAGTCCACGCCGTAAACGATGAGTGCTAAGTGTTAGGGGGTTTCCGCCCCTTAGTGCTGCAGCTAACGCATTAAGCACTCCGCCTGGGGAGTACGGTCGCAAGACTGAAACTCAAAGGAATTGACGGGGGCCCGCACAAGCGGTGGAGCATGTGGTTTAATTCGAAGCAACGCGAAGAACCTTACCAGGTCTTGACATCCTCTGACAACCCTAGAGATAGGGCTTTCCCTTCGGGGACAGAGTGACAGGTGGTGCATGGTTGTCGTCAGCTCGTGTCGTGAGATGTTGGGTTAAGTCCCGCAACGAGCGCAACCCTTGATCTTAGTTGCCAGCATTCAGTTGGGCACTCTAAGGTGACTGCCGGTGACAAACCGGAGGAAGGTGGGGATGACGTCAAATCATCATGCCCCTTATGACCTGGGCTACACACGTGCTACAATGGACAGAACAAAGGGCTGCAAGACCGCAAGGTTTAGCCAATCCCATAAATCTGTTCTCAGTTCGGATCGCAGTCTGCAACTCGACTGCGTGAAGCTGGAATCGCTAGTAATCGCGGATCAGCATGCCGCGGTGAATACGTTCCCGGGCCTTGTACACACCGCCCGTCACACCACGAGAGTTTGCAACACCCGAAGTCGGTGAGGTAACCTTTATGGAGCCAGCCGCCGAAGGTGGGGCAGATGATTGGGGTGAAGTCGTAACAAGGTAGCCGTATCGGAAGGTGCGGCTGGATCACCTCCTTTCTAAGGATATATGGAGCAGCGTACGTTTTCGTCTTGTTTAGTTTTGAAGGATCATTCCTTCAAAACATGTCTCTAGCGAGACAGGATTGTTCTTTGAAAACTAGATAACAATAAGTAATACATTCACATTGAATGCAATGCAAAGTTCATCACACATAGTGATTCTTTCTAAAGTAAGAAATGGTTAAGTTAGAAAGGGCGCACGGTGGATGCCTTGGCACTAGGAGCCGATGAAGGACGGGACGAACACCGATATGCTTCGGGGAGCTGTAAGCAAGCTTTGATCCGGAGATTTCCGAATGGGGAAACCCACTACTCGTAATGGAGTAGTATCCATACTTGAATACATAGAGTATGAGAAGGCATACCCGGGGAACTGAAACATCTAAGTACCCGGAGGAAGAGAAAGCAAATGCGATTCCCTGAGTAGCGGCGAGCGAAACGGGAACAGCCCAAACCAAGAGGCTTGCCTCTTGGGGTTGTAGGACACTCTATACGGAGTTACAAAGGAATGATATAAGCGAAGAGGTCTGGAAAGGCCCGCCAAAGAAGGTAACAGCCCTGTAACTGAAATGTTATTCTCTCCAGAGTGGATCCTGAGTACGGCGGAACACGTGAAATTCCGTCGGAATCCGGGAGGACCATCTCCCAAGGCTAAATACTCCCTAGTGACCGATAGTGAACCAGTACCGTGAGGGAAAGGTGAAAAGCACCCCGGAAGGGGAGTGAAATAGATCCTGAAACCGTGTGCCTACAAGTAGTCAGAGCCCGTTAACGGGTGATGGCGTGCCTTTTGTAGAATGAACCGGCGAGTTACGATCCCGTGCAAGGTTAAGCAGAAGATGCGGAGCCGCAGCGAAAGCGAGTCTGAATAGGGCGCATGAGTACGTGGTCGTAGACCCGAAACCAGGTGATCTACCCATGTCCAGGGTGAAGTTCAGGTAACACTGAATGGAGGCCCGAACCCACGCACGTTGAAAAGTGCGGGGATGAGGTGTGGGTAGGGGTGAAATGCCAATCGAACCTGGAGATAGCTGGTTCTCTCCGAAATAGCTTTAGGGCTAGCCTCAAGGTAAGAGTCTCGGAGGTAGAGCACTGATTGGACTAGGGGCCCCTACCGGGTTACCGAATTCAGTCAAACTCCGAATGCCGATGACTTATCCTTGGGAGTCAGACTGCGAGTGATAAGATCCGTAGTCGAAAGGGAAACAGCCCAGACCGCCAGCTAAGGTCCCAAAGTATACGTTAAGTGGAAAAGGATGTGGAGTTGCTTAGACAACCAGGATGTTGGCTTAGAAGCAGCCACCATTTAAAGAGTGCGTAATAGCTCACTGGTCGAGTGACTCTGCGCCGAAAATGTACCGGGGCTAAACGTATCACCGAAGCTGCGGACTGTTCTTACGAACAGTGGTAGGAGAGCGTTCTAAGGGCTGTGAAGCCAGACCGGAAGGACTGGTGGAGCGCTTAGAAGTGAGAATGCCGGTATGAGTAGCGAAAGACGGGTGAGAATCCCGTCCACCGAATGCCTAAGGTTTCCTGAGGAAGGCTCGTCCGCTCAGGGTTAGTCGGGACCTAAGCCGAGGCCGAAAGGCGTAGGCGATGGACAACAGGTTGATATTCCTGTACCACCTCCTCACCATTTGAGCAATGGGGGGACGCAGGAGGATAGGGTAAGCGCGGTATTGGATATCCGCGTCCAAGCAGTTAGGCTGGGAAATAGGCAAATCCGTTTCCCGTAAAGGCTGAGCTGTGATGGCGAGTGAAATTTAGTAGCGAAGTTCCTGATTCCACACTGCCAAGAAAAGCCTCTAGCGAGGTGAGAGGTGCCCGTACCGCAAACCGACACAGGTAGGCGAGGAGAGAATCCTAAGGTGATCGAGAGAACTCTCGTTAAGGAACTCGGCAAAATGACCCCGTAACTTCGGGAGAAGGGGTGCTTCTTAGGGTGTTAAAGCCCCGAGAAGCCGCAGTGAATAGGCCCAGGCGACTGTTTAGCAAAAACACAGGTCTCTGCGAAGCCGTAAGGCGAAGTATAGGGGCTGACGCCTGCCCGGTGCTGGAAGGTTAAGAGGAGCGCTTAGCGTAAGCGAAGGTGCGAATTGAAGCCCCAGTAAACGGCGGCCGTAACTATAACGGTCCTAAGGTAGCGAAATTCCTTGTCGGGTAAGTTCCGACCCGCACGAAAGGCGCAACGATCTGGGCACTGTCTCAACGAGAGACTCGGTGAAATTATAGTACCTGTGAAGATGCAGGTTACCCGCGACAGGACGGAAAGACCCCGTGGAGCTTTACTGCAGCCTGATATTGAATGTTGGTACAGCTTGTACAGGATAGGTAGGAGCCTTGGAAACCGGAGCGCTAGCTTCGGTGGAGGCATCGGTGGGATACTACCCTGGCTGTATTGACCTTCTAACCCGCTGCCCTTATCGGGCAGGGAGACAGTGTCAGGTGGGCAGTTTGACTGGGGCGGTCGCCTCCTAAAATGTAACGGAGGCGCCCAAAGGTTCCCTCAGAATGGTTGGAAATCATTCGCAGAGTGTAAAGGCACAAGGGAGCTTGACTGCGAGACCTACAAGTCGAGCAGGGACGAAAGTCGGGCTTAGTGATCCGGTGGTTCCGCATGGAAGGGCCATCGCTCAACGGATAAAAGCTACCCCGGGGATAACAGGCTTATCTCCCCCAAGAGTCCACATCGACGGGGAGGTTTGGCACCTCGATGTCGGCTCATCGCATCCTGGGGCTGTAGTCGGTCCCAAGGGTTGGGCTGTTCGCCCATTAAAGCGGTACGCGAGCTGGGTTCAGAACGTCGTGAGACAGTTCGGTCCCTATCCGTCGCGGGCGCAGGAAATTTGAGAGGAGCTGTCCTTAGTACGAGAGGACCGGGATGGACGCACCGCTGGTGTACCAGTTGTTCTGCCAAGGGCATCGCTGGGTAGCTATGTGCGGACGGGATAAGTGCTGAAAGCATCTAAGCATGAAGCCCCCCTCAAGATGAGATTTCCCATTCCGCAAGGAAGTAAGATCCCTGAAAGATGATCAGGTTGATAGGTCTGAGGTGGAAGCGTGGTGACACGTGGAGCTGACAGATACTAATAGATCGAGGACTTAACCTATATTCTATTGTGAAGCATGAACATTGTTATCTAGTTTTGAGAGAACATTCTCTCCATCAGGTTTGGTGGCGATAGCGAAGAGGTCACACCCGTTCCCATACCGAACACGGAAGTTAAGCTCTTCAGCGCCGATGGTAGTTGGGGGTTTCCCCCTGTGAGAGTAGGACGCCGCCAAGCTTCTATAAGGATCAGTTCCAGTCGGAACTGGTCTTTTTTGTGTTTTTGAGAGGTTTGATACCATATAAATGTGGAAATAATATTGTTAGTTGAGCGATTATCTTGAAAAATCGATCGAAAAAATTTATAGTAAGATTAAAGTCAAATATAGTCAAAGTCAATGGAGGAGGAGGCGGAGTGGCACAAAATATTTCTGATATCATCGAGCAGTATTTGAAGGAAGTTTTGGATCAGAACGGTCGAGAAATATTAGAAATTAAGCGCAATGAAATTGCAGATAAATTTCAATGCGTACCTTCACAAATTAACTATGTTATCAATACACGTTTTACGAGCGAGAGAGGCTATATCGTTGAAAGTAAGCGTGGCGGCGGTGGCTATATCCGCATCATTAAAGTCAAAATGAATGATGAAGTCGACTTATTGAACAACATTATTTCCCAAATATATCATCGTTTATCACAGGCTGCATCTGATCATATCATCATGCGTCTTGTTGAAAATAACATTTTATCTGAAAGAGAAGCTAAGATGATGATTAGTGTCATGGACCGTTCTGTATTGCATATTGATTTACCTGAACGTGATGAACTGCGTGCTCGGATGATGAAAGCGATGTTAAATGCTTTGAAATTAAAGTAAAGCGGGTGAAAAGATTGATTTGTCAAGAATGTAATGAGAGACCAGCCACTTTTCACTTTACGAAAGTTATAAATGGAGAAAAACAAGAAATGCACATATGTGAACAATGTGCAAAAGAAAACAGTGATTCATATGCTATGAGTGGAAACCAAGGTTTCTCGATTCACAACTTATTATCAGGCTTATTGAATATTGATCCTAGCTTCACCACAAGTGCTAACAAGGGCTCGTCTATTTTTCAAGAAGCGAAAGAAGTGGATCAATGTCCTAAGTGTGGCTTAACCTTTCAGCAGTTCAGAAAAACAGGCCGATTTGGCTGTGCAGAATGCTATCGTACATTTGATCAGTATCTGAACCCTGTTTTACGGAAAGTCCATAGTGGAAATACAGTCCATAATGGAAAAGTCCCAAAACGAATTGCCGGCAGCCTGCATGTTCGCCGGAAACTTGAGTTAATGCAGCAAGAGCTGAAGCAGCTGATTGAACAGGAAGAGTTCGAAAAGGCAGCGGAAGTTCGAGATCAAATTCGTGCATTAGAGCATGAGCAATCTCAGCAGAGGGAGGGAGATTAACGACATGTCGCTCCAGCATTTTATTCAAGACGCTCTTAGTCAGTGGATGAAACAAAAAGGACCAGAAAGTGACATTGTTCTAAGCAGTCGTATCCGGCTAGCTCGCAATCTAGAGCATGTTCGTTTCCCAACTCAGTTTTCTCAAACTGAAGCTGAAGCTGTTCTCCAGCAATTCGAGCAAAAGTTTGCTAGCCAGGAAGTGAAGGACATTGGAAACTTTGTTCTGATTCGAATGAATGAAACGCAGCCTTTAGCAAAGAGGGTACTTGTTGAAAAGCATTTGATTAGTCCCAATTTAGCTGAATCAAGATATGGCGGCTGTTTGCTTTCTGAAAATGAAGAAATCAGTGTGATGCTGAATGAAGAAGACCATATTCGAATCCAATGCTTATTCCCAGGTTTTCAGTTAGCCAATGCACTAAAAGCGGCTAATCAGGTAGATGACTGGATTGAAGAGCAAGTGGATTATGCGTTTTCTGAAAAGCGAGGCTACTTAACAAGCTGTCCGACCAATGTAGGTACAGGTATTAGGGCTTCGGTCATGATGCATTTACCAGCATTAGCGCTCACAAGACAAATGAATCGCATTATTCCGGCCATTAATCAATTAGGTCTTGTGGTCAGAGGAATTTATGGTGAGGGCAGCGAAGCAATAGGGAACATCTTTCAAATATCAAATCAAATGACACTTGGTCAATCAGAAGAGGACATTGTAGATGACTTGAATAGTGTGACCGCTCAGCTCATTGAACAAGAGCGATCTGCACGAAAAGCGTTATATCAAACATCTAAAATTGAACTTGAGGACAGAGTGTACCGATCCTTAGGGATTTTGGCCAATTGTCGTATGATTGAATCAAAGGAAACAGCAAAGTGTTTGTCAGATGTGCGGCTTGGAATTGATTTAGGTATCATTAAGGGGCTTTCAAGTAATATACTGAATGAACTCATGATTTTGACCCAGCCCGGCTTCCTTCAACAATATTCAGGAGGAGCCTTGGAGCCAAATGAACGAGATATAAAACGAGCAGCGATTATTAGAGAAAGGCTGCGCTTAGAAATGCATAGGAATGGACAGGAGGATGAAACGATATGATGTTTGGAAGATTCACTGAAAGAGCTCAAAAGGTATTAGCACTTGCACAAGAAGAAGCCATTCGCCTAGGCCATAAGAACATAGGTACTGAGCACATTTTACTTGGCCTTGTACGTGAAGGTGAGGGCATCGCTGCCAAAGCGTTAGAAGCACTGGGCCTTGTTTCAGATAAAATCCAAAAAGAAGTCGAAAGCTTGATTGGAAGAGGGCAAGAGGTGTCTCAAGCTATTCCTCATTATACGCCTAGAGCGAAGAAGGTCACTGAGCTTTCAATGGATGAAGCAAGAAAGCTAGGTCATTCCTATGTAGGGACAGAACATATTCTATTAGGTCTTATTCGTGAGGGAGAGGGTGTCGCTGCCCGTGTCTTAAATAACCTCGGAGTGAGCTTAAATAAAGCACGTCAGCAAGTACTGCAGCTGCTTGGAAGCAATGAAACCGGTGCATCTGCGGCAGGCTCTAATAGCAATGCAAATACACCAACACTAGATAGCTTGGCAAGAGATTTGACAGCTATTGCAAAAGAGGACAGCTTGGACCCTGTCATTGGCCGAAGCAAAGAAATTCAACGTGTCATTGAGGTCCTAAGTAGAAGAACAAAAAATAACCCTGTGCTGATTGGTGAGCCTGGTGTTGGTAAAACAGCCATCGCAGAAGGTCTTGCACAGCAAATTATTCATAACGAAGTGCCTGAAATCCTGCGCGATAAACGAGTGATGACACTGGATATGGGAACTGTTGTAGCTGGAACGAAATATCGTGGTGAATTCGAGGATCGTTTGAAAAAAGTGATGGACGAAATTCGTCAGGCAGGAAATATCATTCTCTTTATCGACGAGCTTCATACACTCATTGGTGCTGGTGGAGCAGAGGGCGCGATTGATGCGTCTAATATCTTGAAGCCATCCTTAGCACGTGGTGAGCTTCAATGTATTGGGGCGACAACGTTAGATGAGTACCGTAAATACATTGAAAAGGACGCTGCGCTTGAACGACGTTTCCAGCCAATTCAAGTAGATCAGCCGTCTGTTGATGAAAGTATTCAAATCTTAAGAGGGCTTAGAGACCGGTATGAAGCACATCACCGTGTGTCTATTACAGATGAAGCGATTGAGGCGGCGGTGAAGCTGTCTGACCGTTATATTTCTGACCGATTCCTTCCAGATAAGGCGATTGATTTAATTGATGAGGCAGGTTCGAAAGTCCGTTTACGTTCGTTCACGACACCGCCTAATCTAAAAGAGTTAGAGCAAAAGCTGGATGAAGTACGCAAGGAAAAGGATGCGGCAGTTCAAAGTCAAGAATTTGAAAAAGCAGCTTCTCTTCGCGATACAGAACAGCGTTTGCGTGAAAAAGTAGAAGTGACAAAGAAATCATGGAAAGAAAAGCAGGGACAAGAGAATTCAGAGGTATCTGTAGATGATATCGCAATGGTCGTTTCCAGCTGGACGGGAGTGCCTGTTTCGAAAATTGCTCAAACGGAGACAGATAAGCTTCTGAACATGGAACAATTGCTCCACTCTCGCGTGATCGGACAGGATGAAGCGGTTGTCGCTGTAGCAAAAGCGGTGAGACGTGCGCGTGCCGGCCTGAAAGATCCGAAGCGTCCAATTGGCTCCTTTATCTTCTTGGGGCCAACAGGGGTTGGTAAAACGGAGCTTGCAAGAGCACTCGCTGAGTCTATTTTCGGTGATGAAGAAGCAATGATCCGTATTGATATGTCTGAATACATGGAGAAACACTCTACATCCAGACTTGTTGGTTCACCTCCAGGCTATGTCGGTTATGATGAAGGTGGACAGCTGACTGAAAAAGTGAGAAGAAAACCTTATTCTGTCGTTCTTTTAGACGAGATTGAAAAGGCGCATCCAGATGTATTTAATATCTTACTGCAAGTGTTAGAAGATGGTCATCTGACTGATTCTAAAGGGCGTACCGTTGACTTTAGAAATACGATTTTGATCATGACATCAAACGTTGGAGCAAGTGAGCTGAAGCGCAATAAATATGTTGGCTTTAACGTGCAGGATGAAAGTCAAAATTACAAGGATATGAAAGGCAAAGTGATGGGCGAGTTGAAACGTGCGTTTAGACCTGAGTTTATCAACCGTATTGATGAAATCATTGTCTTTCACTCGCTTGAGAAGAAACATCTCAAAGAGATCGTGTCTCTCATGTCTGACCAATTGACAAAACGATTAAAAGAACAAGACCTATCAATTGAATTGACGGAAGCAGCAAAAGCGAAAATTGCCGACGAAGGAGTAGATCTTGAGTACGGTGCGCGTCCGTTAAGAAGAGCGATTCAAAAGCATGTAGAAGATCGACTTTCTGAGGAGCTTCTGAAGGGCAATATTGAAAAAGGTCAACATATCGTATTAGATGTGGAAGATGGAGAAATTGTCGTAAAAGCGACGGCTGCTACGAACTAATATAGTAAGAAAAAAGTGTGAGGCATACCAGTAAGGTGTATGCCTCCCTTTACTTATTTTTTGACCAGTATAAGGAGTTGTATTCTTCAATCTATGGCTAAGACAAAATCAAAATTTATATGCCAATCGTGCGGTTATGAGTCAGCCAAATGGATGGGGAAATGTCCAGGCTGCGGCACGTGGAACAGTATGACAGAAGAGGTCGTTCGCAAAGAACCGGCAAACCGTCGAAGTGCTTTTAATCATTCTGTTCAAACCATTCAAAAACCTTCACCTATATCTGCAATTGAAACATCCGAAGAACCCCGAATTAAAACAAATTTAGAAGAATTTAACCGAGTATTAGGAAGTGGAATTGTCAAAGGTTCTCTTGTTCTCATTGGAGGAGATCCTGGGATTGGGAAGTCCACCTTATTATTACAAGTATCAGCACAGCTCTCCGACAAAAATCAGAATGTGTTATACATATCTGGTGAGGAGTCCATTAAACAAACGAAGCTAAGAGCGGACCGCCTTGGCATTGAAAGCGCCTCTTTACATGTTTTGGCTGAAACCGATATGGAGTATATAACGTCTGCTATACAGGAGATGAAACCTGCGTTTGTTGTGGTGGATTCAATTCAAACTGTTTATCAAAGCGATATTACGTCAGCTCCCGGTTCTGTATCTCAAGTAAGAGAATGTACAGCACAGCTGATGAAAATTGCCAAGACAAATGGTATTCCTATTTTTATCGTTGGTCACGTCACCAAAGAAGGCTCGATCGCAGGTCCACGCCTTTTAGAGCATATGGTGGATACAGTTCTTTATTTTGAAGGCGAGCGTCATCATACGTTTCGTATTTTACGGGCGGTCAAAAACCGATTTGGTTCAACGAATGAATTGGGAATTTTTGAAATGAGAGAAGAAGGGCTTACGGAAGTATTAAACCCATCAGAAATCTTTTTAGAAGAGCGGTCGGCAGGTGTATCTGGTTCGTGTGTTGTTGCCTCAATGGAAGGAACAAGACCTGTACTTGTTGAGATACAGGCGTTAATTTCCCCGACAAGCTTTGGGAATCCGAGAAGAATGGCCACTGGCCTTGATCATAATCGAGTATCGCTGCTCATGGCAGTTTTAGAAAAACGCGTGGGGCTGCTGCTGCAAAACCAAGATGCGTATTTAAAGGTCGCGGGCGGTGTGAAGCTTGACGAACCTGCGATTGACTTAGCTATTGCCGTCAGTATTGCATCAAGCTTTAAAGATGCAGCGCCGCATCAAGCGGATTGCTTTATAGGAGAGGTCGGTCTGACGGGAGAAGTCAGAAGAGTATCAAGAATTGAACAGCGAGTGCAGGAAGCTGCAAAACTAGGATTTAAGCGAATGTTTATTCCTCAGGCGAATATAGACGGATGGAAAAAGCCGAGAGGGATTGAGTTAGTTGGTGTAGAAAATGTAGCGGAGGCACTTCGAATTTCACTAGGGGGATCATAGAAATGGAAAAAGAGAAAAAAGGAGCGAGAGAACTCGATCTCTTAGATATTGTACAGTTTGTGGCACCAGGAACACCTCTGCGGGCAGGGATTGAAAACGTCCTGAGAGCCAATACTGGCGGGCTCATTGTAGTTGGTTATAATGACAAAGTAAAGAGTGTGGTAGATGGAGGATTTCACATTAATTCAGCCTTCTCCCCAGCACATTTATATGAATTGGCGAAGATGGATGGGGCCATTATTCTTAGCGATTCTGGTCAAAAAATCTTGTATGCGAATACACAGCTGATGCCAGATGCAACCATTCATTCATCGGAAACAGGCATGAGGCACCGGACGGCTGAACGTGTAGCAAAGCAGACAGGCTGCTTAATCATTGCCATTTCTGAACGGAGGAACGTCATTACCTTATACCAAGGGAATCGTCGTTATACGCTGAAAGATATTGGCTTTATTTTAACAAAGGCCAATCAAGCCATTCAAACACTTGAGAAATATAAAACGATTTTAGATCACGCCATTTCTGCGTTAAGCGCCCTAGAATTCGAAGAGCTTGTGACCTTTGGGGATGTATTATCCGTGCTGCACCGCTATGAAATGGTACTCAGAATCAAAAATGAAATCAATATGTATATCAAAGAGCTTGGAACAGAGGGACACTTGATCCGTCTGCAGGTCAATGAATTGATTACAGATATGGAGCAGGAAGCGGCTTTATTTATTAAAGATTACGTGAAAGAAAAGATTAAAGATCCGTATGTGCTGCTTAAACAACTTCAAGATATGTCGAGCTTTGAGCTTTTAGATGATTCCATTCTGTACAAGTTACTTGGATATCCAGCTTCTACAAATATTGACGAATATGTGTACACAAGAGGATACAGATTGCTCCATAAAATCCCTAGACTGCCAATGCCAATCGTCGAAAATGTGGTTGAAGCATTCGGTGTGCTAGATCGAATTATGGAAGCAGATGTACAAGAATTGGATGAAGTAGAAGGAATTGGTGAAGTAAGAGCGAAAAAGATAAAAAAAGGATTAAAAAGGTTACAAGAAAAACATTATATCGACCGTCAGCTTTAAGAAGAGAAATTTTCCTCTATTACGGTTAAAAATGGATGAATATGGGTATATTAATGATGGTTTTGTTTTCTGTTGCTCTTGATAGGAAACTTAAACATATATCAATGTCAGATGAAGGTGGATTGACAGATGAAAAATAAAGGAGGTGAAGGTATGTTAAAAAGAATCGTTCAGGCGTTTTTTATCATTTTGGGTGCAGTTGTGGGGATTTTTATCATTCCAGAGTTATTTCTGCTTTTAAATGTAAAGGACATACCTTTCATAACAAATGCTTACTCTTCAGCACTAATAGGAGCCATTTTGTTCTTCATCATTGGTAAATGGTGCACAGGTTATGTGGTAAATTGGGTGAAATGGATCGAGGATTCTCTATTGAAGGCGCCTCTTCCTGATCTTATATCTGGAAGTTTCGGATTAGTATTTGGACTTATTCTAGCATATCTTATTGTAAACGTGATCCCGCTAAACAATATCCCATATCATATTTTTGGTACCATTATTCCGATTTTCCTGGCTTTCTTTTTAGGATACCTTGGATTTCAGGTAGGCTTTAAGAAGAAAGATGAAATGATAGGGCTGTTCTCCCGATCTGCAAAGGTCACAAAGAAAAAAGGAGCAGCTGATGATGAACCTGAAATAGAAGATAAAAAGCTGAAAATTTTAGACACAAGTGTTATCATTGATGGAAGAATCGCAGATATTTGCCAAACTGGATTCTTAGAAGGTGTCATGGTCATTCCTCAATTTGTACTCGAGGAATTACAGCATATTGCAGACTCTTCAGATGTATTAAAGAGAAATAGAGGCCGAAGAGGTCTTGATATTTTAAATCGTATTCAAAAAGAATTGGATATCAAAGTTGAAATTTACGAAGGTGACTTCGAAGACATTCAAGAGGTTGATAGCAAGCTTGTGAAGCTGGCGAAATTAACTTCAGGTGTTGTTGTGACCAATGATTTTAATTTAAATAAAGTATGCGAACTTCAAAAAGTAGCAGTGTTAAACATCAATGATCTAGCCAATGCCGTTAAACCGGTTGTACTGCCTGGGGAAGAAATGAAGGTACAGGTCATCAAAGATGGGAAAGAGCATAACCAAGGTGTTGCTTACTTAGATGACGGTACGATGATTGTGGTCGAAGAAGGACGCAATTACATTGGAAAAGACATCGACGTGCTCGTCACAAGTGTGCTGCAGACTGCTGCTGGAAGAATGATTTTTGCGAAGCCAAAACTTCTGGAGAAGGCGCTCTAAAGGGAGAACGAACATGTATTATGAAGTAGTTATTCCGGCTGCGGGGCAGGGGAAACGAATGAAGGCCGGCCGCAATAAGCTTTTTATTGAGCTGAAAAGAATGCCGGTCATCATTCATACACTAAAGGTGTTTGACGCTCATGCGCAATGCAAACGGATGATCCTGGCGATCAATGAAGAGGAGCGTCAAGACTTTGAAAGGCTACTCAAGGTACACGCTTTTCAAACGCCTGTTTCGCTTGTCACTGGCGGCGAAGAACGTCAGCAAAGTGTATACGAAGGATTAAAGGCTGTGAAAGATGCGGACATCGTGCTTGTTCATGATGGGGCAAGGCCTTTTATTAAGCATACACAGATTGACTTGCTCGTTAAAGCGGCGATTGAAAAAGGCTCCGCAGTTGTAGCGGTACCAGTGAAAGACACAATCAAACGCGTTCAAGAAGGCAAAGTGGAACAAACCATTGAACGTCAGAGCTTGTGGGCAGTCCAGACCCCACAAGCTTTTCGTCATTCTATTTTAAAAGAGGCGCATGAATATGCGGAGCGGACAGGCTTCCTTGGAACAGACGACGCCAGTCTTGTTGAACAATTACAAGGTGAGAATGTGTATATTGTCCAAGGAGACTATACCAATATTAAGCTGACAACACCGGATGATTTATTGGTTGCCAAGGCAATTATGGATGCGGAAAGAGGGTACTAGATCATGTTGAGAATAGGACAAGGCTTTGATGTACATCAATTAACAGAGGGGAGACCCCTGATTATCGGCGGGGTCACCATCCCTTATGAAAAGGGACTGTTAGGGCATTCAGACGCTGACGTACTGCTTCACACAGTGGCAGATGCATGCCTGGGTGCGATTGCTGAAGGAGATATCGGCAGACATTTCCCAGACACAGATCCTGAGTTTAAGGATGCAGATTCTTTTAAATTATTGCAGCATGTGTGGGCAATTGTGAAAGAAAAGGGCTACACACTTGTGAATATTGACTGCACCATCATGGCGCAAAAGCCCAAAATGGCACCTTACATTCAACCAATGTGTGAGAAAATTGCAGAAGCGCTTGAGGCAGATGTCACACAGGTGAATGTCAAAGCAACAACAACAGAGAAACTCGGATTTACAGGAAGAGGAGAAGGAATTTCCTCTCAGGCAACAGTGCTTCTTCAGAAAAAGTAAAATCCATTTTGATGAGAATGGGTTTTGATGATAAAATACGTTTATAAAAAATTGGTGTCAGACAACATGATGCAGATGAAAGGAAGTTAAACTCATGGGAAATGAAGTGCGTGTTCGTTATGCACCGAGTCCAACTGGTCATTTACATATTGGGAATGCTAGAACGGCTCTTTTCAACTATTTGTTCGCACGCAGCCAAGGCGGCAAATTTATTATTCGAATCGAGGATACGGATCAAAAGCGTAATGTAGAAGGCGGGGAGGAAAGCCAGCTTCGCCACCTGCAATGGCTCGGTATTGATTGGGATGAGAGCATTGATAAAGATGGCGGTTACGGTCCTTACAGACAATCAGAGCGTAATGACATTTACAAGAAATATTATGACGAACTGTTAGAGAAGGACTTGGCATATAAGTGCTATTGTACGGCTGAAGAGCTAGAGGCAGAGCGTGAAGCACAAATCGCCCGCAGTGAAATGCCACGGTATTCTGGTAAATGCAGTCATTTATCAAAAGAAGAAGAGGACAAACTGATTGCTGAAGGAAGAGAGCCAAGCATCCGCTTCCGAGTACCAAAAGGAGAAATCATCAAATTTGACGACATGGTCAAAGGTGAAATTTCATTTGAAACAGACGGTATCGGTGACTTTGTTATTGTAAAGAAAGATGGTACGCCAACTTATAACTTTGCCGTAGCAGTGGATGATCATTTGATGGAAATGACTCACGTTCTTCGCGGAGAAGATCATATTTCAAATACCCCAAAACAAATCATGATTTTTCATGCATTTGGCTGGGATGTTCCGCTATTCGGACATATGACGTTGATTGTGAACGAGAACCGTAAGAAATTAAGTAAACGTGATGAATCAATTATTCAATTCATCGAGCAATATAAGAACTTAGGCTATTTACCTGAAGCCCTGTTTAACTTCATTGCATTACTTGGATGGTCTCCAGTAGGCGAAGAAGAACTGTTTACAAAAGAGCAATTCATCGACATTTTCGATGTAAACCGACTTTCTAAGTCACCAGCTCTATTCGATATGCATAAACTAAAATGGGTGAACAACCAATACGTGAAAGCACTTGATCTTGATCAGGTTGTGGCACTAACACTTCCGCATCTTCAAAAAGCAGGCAAGGTAAGTGAGCAGCTGACTGAAGAAGAAAACACGTGGGTACGCAAGCTTATTTCTCTGTATCACGAACAATTAAGCTATGGAGCAGAAATTGTTGAGTTAACAGAGTTGTTCTTTAAGGAGCAAATTGAGTATAATCAAGAGGCAAAGGAAGTTCTAGCAGAGGAGCAAGTACCAGAAGTGATGGCATCTTTTGCACGTCAGCTTGAACAGCTTGAGTCTTTCACACCTGATGAAATCAAGGCTGCCATTAAAGCGGTACAAAAAGAAACAGGGCATAAAGGCAAGAAACTATTCATGCCGATTCGTGTGGCTGTCACAGGACAAACGCATGGCCCAGAACTTCCGCAAAGTATTGAATTACTAGGTAAAGAAACGGTATTAAACCGCATTAAACAAATATAAGGAAATCGTTGCGAGGGAGAAGTACAATGTACTCGTCCATCACAGAAAGAGTCTCCACCGGCTGAAAGAGACTTATGGGCAGACATTGGAAATGCACCCTCAAGACCCTTGAGGAACACGTACGTTAGTATGCAAGGGCGGTACCCTCCGTTATGGGATTAAGTTGAGAAGGCTGAAAGATAAGTAGCTTTCTAAACAGAGTGGAACCGCGTTTTCAAAACGTCTCTGTCATTTGGCAGAGGCGTTTTTTATTTGTCCAAAAAAAGAGAGCAAGTCCTAAGAGAGATTCATGGGGAAGAACGGGGGGAGCATGTGTTTTTCAAAATGCTGAAAGAAGATATTGATACTGTGTTTGATCAAGATCCTGCTGCTAGAAGCTATATTGAAGTAGTGCTAACCTATTCAGGGCTTCATGCGATTTGGGCTCACCGTATTGCGCACGCATTTTATAAGCGGAAGCTGTATTTTATTGCGCGGATCATTTCTCAGGTCAGCCGTTTTTTCACAGGGGTGGAAATTCATCCGGCGGCAACCATTGGCAGGCGGTTCTTCATTGATCACGGCATGGGCGTCGTGATCGGGGAAACATGTGAAATTGGAGACAACGTCACTGTTTTCCAAGGCGTGACATTAGGGGGAACAGGGAAAGAAAAGGGAAAGCGGCATCCGACCATTTTAGATGATGCCCTTATTGCGACAGGTGCCAAGGTGCTTGGTTCTATCACGGTTGGAAAAGGGTCCAAGATTGGTGCAGGGTCGGTCGTGTTAAAAGACGTCCCAGATCATTCCACCGTTGTAGGTATACCTGGGCGAGTGGTCGTTCAAAATGGAAAGAAAATCAATCGTGATCTCAACCATCAAGATTTGCCAGATCCAGTTTCCGATCGTTTTAAAGAATTGGAACGAGAAATGGAAAAGCTAAAAGGTGAGCTGGCTTCATTGAGCAGAAAGGAAGAACAATCATGACAATCAATATTTATAATACATTGACACGTAAGAAGGAAGAATTTGTCCCGCTTGAGCCAGGAAAGGTCAAGATGTATGTGTGCGGACCAACCGTTTATAACTACATTCATATCGGGAATGCTAGACCTGCTATTGTTTATGACACTGTACGTAAGTATTTAGAATACAGCGGTTACGATGTGAACTTTGTATCAAACTTTACAGATGTGGATGATAAACTCATCAAGGCAGCCAATGAACTCGGAGAAGATGTGCCGACAATTGCTGATCGTTTTATCCAAGCCTACTTCGAAGACGTCAGTGCGCTGGGCTGCAAAAAAGCAGACCTTCACCCGCGAGTGACGGAAAACATGGATGATATCATTGCGTTTATTGCGACATTGATTGAAAAAGGCTACGCCTATGAAGCAGATGGTGACGTGTATTACAGCACACGCTCATTTGAAGGTTATGGAAAGCTTTCTCACCAATCAATTGATGAACTGAAGACGGGTGCTCGTATTCGTGTAGGTGAAAAGAAACGAGATGCGTTGGACTTTGCTCTTTGGAAGGCTGCAAAGGATCAGGAAATCTCTTGGGATAGCCCGTGGGGCAAAGGACGCCCAGGCTGGCACATCGAATGCTCGGCAATGGTCAAAAAATATTTAGGTGATACGATCGACATTCATGCTGGCGGACAGGATTTAACATTCCCTCACCATGAGAATGAAATTGCCCAATCTGAGGCTTTGACAGGAAAGCCTTTTGCGAAGTATTGGATGCATAACGGGTATATTAATATCGATAATGAAAAAATGTCAAAATCACTTGGCAACTTTGTGCTGGTGCATGACATTGTGAAAGAACAAGATCCTGATGTGCTCCGCTTCTTTATGTTGTCGGTTCACTATCGCCACCCAATTAACTACTCAATGGATTTATTAGAAAGTACAAAGAGTGCGTTTAACCGGCTCAAGACATCGTATGCGAATTTACATCACCGTCTTGAGAGCAGTACGAATATCACGGAAGACAATGCGGAATGGCTGGAAAAAATTGAAGAGCAGCGTGCGACATTTGTTTCTGAAATGAATGATGACTTCAATACGGCAAATGCGATCTCTGTTTTATTCGAATTAGCGAAACAGGCGAATTATTATATGGAAAATGATCATACTTCGGAGGAAGTGATCAAGGCATTTATCGGCTTGTTCCAAGAAATTACGTCTGTTCTCGGCTTCTCATTAGAAGAAAAGCACACGCTAGACGAAGAGGTAGAAGCGTTAATTGAAAAACGCAATGAAGCTAGAAGAAATCGTGACTTTGCCCTATCTGATCAAATTCGTGATCAATTAAAGAACATGAATATTGTGTTGGAGGACACTCCTCAAGGTACTCGCTGGAAAAGAGGAGAATAGGCAATGTTGAATTTTGAAAAGCTGAAAGACGGTAAACAGCTGAACGGACTTGCGCTGGCTTATATGGGTGATGCCATTTTTGAAGTATATGTGAGGCATCACCTCCTCCAAACGGGGGCGACAAAACCAAATGAGCTGCACAAACGAGCAAGCAAAATTGTATCAGCTAAATCACAGGCTGCTATTTTATTTACGCTTCAGCAGCAAGGCTTTTTCACTGAAGCAGAAGAAGCGGTGCTGAAAAGAGGAAGAAACGCAAAATCAGGCACAGTGCCTAAAAACACAGACGTTCAAACGTATCGTTATAGTACAGCGTTTGAAGCGCTTATGGGTTATTTATTTATCGAAAAGCAGGACGAACGCTTAGAAGAGCTGATTGGTCAGGCGATTGAAATCGGAACGTCAGGGAGGAAGACAAATGAGTCAGCAACATGATTATGTCATTGGGAAAAATGCAGTGATTGAGACACTGAAGTCAGATCGGGAGTTATACAAGCTCTGGATGGCGGAAAACACTGTAAAAGGACAAGCCCAGCAGGTCATTGAACTCGCTAAAAAGCAAAATATCACCATTCAGTATGTTCCGAGGAAAAAGCTTGATCAAATGGTTACAGGCCAGCACCAGGGAATCGTTGCACAAGTAGCAGCATATGAATATGCAGAATTGGACGATCTGTATCAAATCGCTGAAAAGCGGAATGAACAGCCTTTCTTTCTGATTTTAGATGAAATTGAAGACCCGCATAATTTAGGATCTATTATGCGTACGGCAGATGCTGTAGGTGCACATGGGATTGTCATTCCGAAAAGGAGAGCGGTCGGTCTAACAACAACAGTTGCTAAGGCATCCACTGGGGCAATTGAGCATATTCCTGTTGCAAAAGTGACCAATCTTTCAAGAGCCCTTGATGAAATGAAAGAAAGAGGAATCTGGGTTGCGGGAACAGATGCGTCTGCTAAACAGGATTACAGACAATTTGATGGCACAATGCCGCTGGCTCTTGTGATTGGCAGTGAAGGAAAAGGAATTGGCCGATTGATTAAGGAAAAGTGTGATTTTCTGATTAAACTGCCTATGGCCGGGAAGGTTACTTCGTTAAACGCATCAGTTGCGGCTGGTTTATTGATGTATGAAGTGTATCGAAAACGTTATCCGTTAGGAGAATAGAGATGGATATCCTCTTAGTCGATGGATACAACATGATAGGTGCATGGCCTCAGCTGCAGCACTTAAAGGAAAACAGCTTTGAAGAAGCCAGAGACGCGCTGATTCAACATTTAGCAGAATATCAAGCATACACAGGGTATCGAGTCATTGTCGTATTCGATGCCCATATGGTCAAAGGAATTGAAAAAAAGCGGACTAACCACCGAGTAGAGGTCATCTTTACGAGAGAGAATGAAACGGCGGATGAGCGGATTGAAAAGCTGGCGCAGGATTTGAATAATATTCGGACGCAAATTCATGTGGCAACCTCAGATTTTACGGAACAATGGGCTATTTTTGGACAAGGAGCGCTTCGAAAGTCGGCTCGTGAGCTTTTAAGAGAGATTGAAGTGATAGAACGAAAGATTGAAACGAGGGTCAAAAAGATTACTTCTGATAAACCGGCATCTAAGATTGAATTGTCAGAAGATGTATTGAAAACGTTTGAAAAATGGCGGCGCGGGAATCTGGAATAGCTTGACGATATTTCAACCATTAATGTATAATATTTCTATCTAGGTGCGGTCGGGGGGATCGAAGTGAATCTAAACAACAGCAAGGGTAAATCCATCAGAGAGCAATTTTGCCAGTTGGAAGATGAACAAGTCATTGAAAGGGTTCATGTCGGAGATAGTGATGCGCTAGATTATTTAATAACGAAATACCGCAATTTTGTACGTGCGAAAGCAAGATCTTATTTTTTGATAGGAGCGGATCGAGAGGACATTGTCCAAGAGGGAATGATCGGACTTTATAAGTCTATCCGCGATTTCAGAGAGGACAAGCTTACTTCATTTAAGGCTTTTGCAGAATTATGTATTACCCGCCAAATTATCACCGCAATTAAAACAGCTACTCGCCAAAAACATATCCCGTTAAATTCCTATGTATCATTAGACAAGCCGATCTACGATGAAGAATCGGACAGAACATTATTGGATGTCATTTCCGGTGCTAAAGCGCTTAACCCAGAAGACTTAATCATTAGCAAAGAAGAATTTGATGATATCGAAATGAAGATGGGTGAACTGCTAAGCGAGCTGGAAAGAAAGGTACTTGTGCTTTATCTTGATGGCAGATCCTATCAAGAGATTTCGGAAGATTTAAACCGTCATGTGAAATCAATTGATAACGCACTCCAAAGAGTAAAGAGAAAATTAGAGAAATATTTAGAGCTTCGCGAGATTAGTCTCTAATCAAACCTATATTGACAGCTTTTTCGACACTGTGATAAGGTACTAATGAAATGATGTCGAGAAAATAGGTGTAAATATGAGGAAAAAGATTACTCTAGCCTGTAAAGACTGCGGAAGCCGCAATTATACGACAATGAAAAGTGTTGCTTCAGCAGCTGAAAGATTAGAAGTTAAGAAATATTGCAAGACTTGTAATTCACATAAAACACATTTAGAAACGAAGTAAGATTTGCGTTCTTTAATCTGTGGAGGTCTTTTACATGCGTATTATCAGTTTCTTAAAAAGTGTCGGAAAAGAAATGAAAAAGGTCAGCTGGCCAAAGAAGAACGAAATGGTCCGCTACACAATCACTGTTATTTTAACAGTCGTATTCTTTGCCATCTTTTTCTCTTTTCTTGATATAGGAATCTCACAATTAATCGAATTAATTCATTAATACTTGAATAATGGTCTGCTGAACGTGCTATAATAGATCATAATATGACTTGCCAAAAAACCCGTTTTACGGGTTTTTTCAATTGCTTGAAAATATTTACCGTTACTCGAGATTCGTCAAATAGACATTATGAAATGTGGGGAGGGAAGGACTAAATAGTCCTGAACGAAAATGGAAAAGAATTGGTATGTTGTGCATACGTACTCTGGCTATGAAAACAAAGTAAAAGCGAACTTGGAAAAGCGTGTTGAATCAATGGGCATGCAGGATAAAATCTTTCGCGTCGTCGTACCGGAAGAAGAAGAAACGGATATTAAAAATGGTAAGAAAAAAGTCGTCAAAAAGAAAGTATTCCCTGGCTATGTCCTAGTGGAAATCGTGATGACGGACGACTCTTGGTATGTTGTTCGTAATACACCAGGTGTCACTGGATTCGTTGGATCAGCTGGATCAGGCTCAAAGCCGACTGCACTGCTGCCAGGCGAAGCCGAAACCATTCTGAAGAGAATGGGTCTTGAAGAACGCAAAACAGAAATCGACTTTGAACTGAAAGAAACAGTTAAGGTCATCGATGGACCATTTGCTAACTTCACTGGATCGATTGAAGAAATTGATTACGATAAAAGCAAAGTCAAAGTATTCGTTAATATGTTTGGTAGAGAAACACCTGTTGAACTTGAGTTCACACAGATCGATAAATTGTAATTTAAAAGAGCTTGAAATGAGTGTATAGAAGTGGTAATATAGCAAAGGTACGTCTTGAGTTCACTCAAGATCGCTAGCTAGTTATTTCGTCATTCATATAAAGAATGAAGTTGTTGAGTGGGAGGGGGATTCCCCTATTACCACATCACGGACTTTAAGGAGGTGTGTCTCGTGGCTAAAAAAGTAGTTAAAGTTGTTAAATTGCAAATTCCTGCTGGAAAAGCTAACCCAGCTCCACCAGTTGGACCTGCACTAGGTCAAGCCGGTGTTAATATCATGGGATTCTGTAAGGAGTTTAACGCTCGTACAGCTGACCAAGCTGGTCTTATCATTCCTGTTGAAATTTCGGTTTTTGAAGACCGTTCATTTACATTTATTACTAAAACTCCACCTGCTGCAGTTTTACTTAAAAAAGCAGCTGGTATTGAGTCTGGTTCTGGTGAACCTAACCGTAATAAAGTGGCAACTGTTAAGCGTGATAAAGTACGCGAAATCGCGGAAACAAAAATGCCTGACTTAAACGCTGCAAGCGTTGAATCAGCTATGCGCATGGTTGAAGGTACTGCACGCAGTATGGGGATTGTCATCGAAGATTAATTTTTTGTCTTGTTGGGTTGCGAGTTTGGTTTTGACAAGTTCGCAACCCTTATTCGTGGGAGGTTATTCCGCTAAAACCACATAAGGAGGATTTTTATAATGGCTAAAAAAGGTAAAAAGTATGTAGAAGCTGCTAAGCTGATCGATCGTACTAAAGCGTACGATGTAGCTGAAGCTGTTTCTCTTACAAAAAAAGCAAATACAGCTAAATTTGATGCGACTGTAGAAGTTGCTTTTCGTTTGGGCGTAGACCCTCGTAAAAACGATCAACAAATCCGCGGTGCAGTTGTACTTCCTAATGGAACTGGTAAAACTCAACGCGTTCTTGTGTTCGCTAAAGGCGAAAAAGCAAAAGAAGCAGAAGCTGCTGGAGCAGACTACGTTGGAGATTCTGATTACATCACTAAAATCCAACAAGGCTGGTTCGAATTCGATGTAATCGTTGCGACACCTGACATGATGGGTGAAGTTGGTAAGATCGGTCGTGTACTTGGACCAAAAGGTCTTATGCCAAACCCTAAAACAGGAACTGTAACGTTCGAAGTTGAAAAAGCAATCAATGAAATCAAAGCTGGTAAAGTAGAATACCGCGTTGATAAAGCTGGTAACATCCACGCGCCAATCGGAAAGGTTTCTTTCGAGGACGAAAAGCTTGTTGAGAACTTTGCAACAATCTATGACACAATCCTTAAAGCAAAACCTGCAGCGGCTAAAGGTGTATACGTGAAAAACGTTTCTGTTACATCTACTATGGGCCCTGGCGTGAAAGTGGATCCATCTTCTTTCTCTGCAAAATAATTCTTGACTTATGACAACCATTTTGATAATATCAAAATGTTGTAAAATAGAATAATGTCCATTTATACCGTAGACAGCAGGGGCCTTATGGCTTAATTAACCCGCCGAGGTGTATATGTCACAGTCTTACGTTAACGTATGCTTGTATATACAGCCTCCATGTCTTAATGGAGGCTTTTTATATGGAGAACCGTTCGTTAGGAACGTGATGGCCTGATCGGTATAAGTGTTACACAAAGAATGTACAGGAGGTGTAACCATGAGCAATGCAATCGATACTAAAAAAGTTGTCGTTGATGAAATTACTTCTAAATTTAAAGATAGTATGTCTACTGTCATTGTAGATTACCGCGGTCTTTCAGTTTCTGAAGTGACTGAACTTCGTAAACAGCTTCGTGAAGCTGGCGTAGAATTCAAAGTTTACAAAAACACTTTGACTCGCCGTGCAGTTGAACAAGTTGAACTAACGGGTTTAAACGATTTCTTAACAGGTCCAAACGCTATCGCATTCAGTAACGAAGATGTTATCGCACCTGCGAAAATCATCAACGAATTTGCGAAAAGCCACGAAGCTTTAGAAATCAAAGCTGGTGTCATCGAAGGAAACGTAGCGACTGTAGAAGAAGTGAAGGCTCTTGCGGAACTTCCGTCTCGCGAAGGCTTACTTTCTATGTTGCTTAGCGTTCTTCAAGCTCCAGTTCGTAACCTTGCTCTTGCTACTAAAGCAGTTGCAGAACAAAAAGAAGAACAAGGCGCTTAATGCCTGCTTTACGTTTACGTAAAAAAACTTAAAATGGAGGAATTACAAATGGCTTTAAATATCGAAGAAATCATTGCTTCAGTTAAAGAAGCAACTGTACTTGAGTTAAACGACTTAGTAAAAGCAATCGAAGAAGAATTTGGCGTAACTGCTGCTGCTCCTGTAGCTGTAGCTGGTGGTGCTGCTGGTGGCGCTGCTGAAGAGAAAACTGATTTTGATCTAGTACTTGCTGGTGCTGGAGACCAAAAAATCAAAGTTATCAAAGTAGTTCGTGAAATCACTGGTCTTGGCTTGAAAGAAGCTAAAGAACTTGTTGACAACACTCCAAAACCACTTAAAGAAGGTATTGCTAAAGAAGAAGCTGAAGAACTTAAAGCTAAGCTTGAAGAAGTTGGCGCTTCTGTAGAAGTTAAGTAATCTTCGCCTAATCTTTTGGGAAAGCTCGCTTTTACTGGCGGGCTTTTTCTTTTCTAATCTCCTGAAACGATTGAATCCAGAGGAGGTCCATTCACCATGAGTGACCACTATTATACGGAAAAGCCATCAGTGAAAAGCAATAAACAGACATGGGACTTCACCTTGAGAAACCGTACCTTTACTTTTACAAGTGACAGTGGAGTGTTTTCTAAGAAAGAAGTCGACTTTGGTTCAAGGCTTTTAATTGAAGCTTTCGAAGAACCTGACTTGGATGGCGATGTCTTAGATGTCGGTTGCGGTTATGGACCGATCGGCTTATCGTTAGCAAACGAAATGACTAGCCGTACCATTCATATGATTGATGTGAACGAAAGAGCAGTCGAACTTTCAAAGGAAAACGCTAAACATAATCGCATTGATAATGTTCGCATCTATCAAAGTGATTTGTTCTCGAATGTTCATTCCTCAGCTGCTTTTGCCTCTATACTGACCAATCCCCCAATACGGGCAGGGAAGAAAGTTGTACATGCGATCTTTGAAAAAAGTGCTGATCATTTATTGCCGGAAGGTGAGTTGTGGGTGGTTATTCAGAAAAAGCAAGGTGGGCCATCTGCGATTGAAAAATTAGAGCAGCTCTTTGGAGAAGTCGAGGTTGTGCTGAAAAAAAAGGGCTACTATATCATCAAAGCTAAAAAAGTTTGACGCAGTTTCCTAGCTGTGTTAACATTATAAAATGCCAATGTGTATATTTTGCTTGATAGGCTTAAAAAAAACTATTTTGTATAAATTATGCATACTTGGGAAAACTAATAAAATCGGTATTTGTTTTTGGATGTGGTTTTCTTATTTTAGAAACCCTTTTTTCTTTTGTCTTGTAAAAGTATTTCTTTACTGACATTTGAAAGACAGAAATACTTTTTACACATATAATACGCATGATTTGAGGGGTGAATCAGTTGACAGGTCAACTAGTTCAGTATGGACGACACCGCCAGCGCAGAAGCTACGCACGCATAAGCGAAGTGTTAGAATTACCAAATCTCATTGAAATTCAAACCTCTTCTTATCAGTGGTTTCTTGATGAGGGTCTTAGAGAGATGTTTCAAGATATATCCCCAATTGAGGATTTTACTGGTAACCTTTCTCTTGAATTCATTGATTACAGCCTAGGGGATCCTAAGTATCCTGTAGCAGAATCAAAAGAACGTGATGTAACTTACTCTGCTCCACTAAGAGTAAAAGTTCGTTTAATTAACAAAGAAACTGGAGAAGTAAAAGACCAAGATGTGTTCATGGGTGATTTCCCAATCATGACAGACACAGGTACTTTTATCATTAATGGTGCGGAACGTGTAATCGTTTCTCAGTTAGTGCGTTCTCCAAGTGTATATTTCAGTGGTAAAGTAGACAAAAACGGTAAAAAAGGTTTTACTGCGACTGTCATTCCAAACCGTGGCGCATGGTTAGAATACGAAACTGATGCGAAGGATGTAGTCTATGTACGCATCGATCGCACACGTAAGTTGCCGGTTACGGTTCTTTTGCGTGCTCTCGGCTTCAGCTCTGATCAAGAGATTCTTGACCTCATTGGCGAGAATGAATACTTACGCAACACGTTGGAAAAAGACAATACAGAGAATGCGGATAAAGCACTTCTCGAAATCTACGAGCGCCTCCGCCCTGGAGAGCCGCCAACTGTTGAAAATGCGAAAAGCTTGCTAGACTCTCGCTTCTTCGATCCGAAGAGATACGACCTAGCAAATGTTGGACGCTACAAGATTAATAAGAAGCTTCATATTAAAAATAGACTGTTCAATCAAAAATTGGCTGAAACGTTAGTTGATCCTGAAACAGGTGAAATTCTAGCAGAAAAAGGTCAAATTTTAGACAGAAGAGTTCTTGATAAAGTTCTTCCGTACTTAGAAAACGGCATCGGATTTAGAAAGCTTTATCCTAATGGTGGCGTAGTAGAAGATGAAGTAGAACTTCAATCTATTAAGATTTATGCACCGACTGATCAAGAAGGCGAGCAAGTGATCAACGTGATTGGTAATGCATATGTAGAGGAAGCTGTGAAAAACATCACGCCTTCTGACATCATTGCATCAATCAGTTACTTCTTCAACCTTCTTCATGGTGTAGGTGACACAGATGATATCGACCATCTTGGTAACCGTCGTCTGCGTTCTGTAGGTGAACTTCTGCAAAACCAATTCCGTATTGGTTTAAGCAGAATGGAGCGTGTTGTCCGTGAAAGAATGTCAATTCAAGACACAAACACGATCACACCTCAGCAGCTGATCAACATTCGTCCTGTGATCGCTTCTATCAAAGAGTTCTTTGGTAGTTCTCAGCTTTCTCAGTTCATGGATCAAACAAACCCGCTTGCTGAATTGACGCACAAACGTCGTCTGTCAGCGCTTGGACCGGGTGGTTTGACACGTGAGCGTGCAGGAATGGAAGTTCGTGACGTTCACTACTCTCACTATGGACGTATGTGTCCGATTGAAACACCAGAGGGTCCAAACATTGGTTTGATCAACTCTCTATCTTCATTTGCAAAAGTGAATCGCTTCGGATTTATCGAAACACCTTACCGCCGGGTTGATCCTGAAACTGGTAAAGTGACACCGAGAATCGATTACTTAACTGCTGATGAAGAGGATAACTACGTAGTAGCACAAGCGAACGCTCAGTTAGCTGATGATGGTTCGTTTATCGATGATAATATCATTGCTCGTTTCAGAGGGGAAAACACCGTTGTTCCTCGAAACCGCGTTGACTACATGGACGTTTCGCCAAAGCAGGTTGTTTCTGCAGCGACAGCATGTATCCCATTCTTAGAAAACGATGACTCTAACCGTGCTCTAATGGGAGCGAACATGCAGCGTCAGGCTGTGCCTTTGATGCAGCCAGAATCACCGATTGTTGGTACAGGTATGGAGTACGTATCAGGTAAAGACTCTGGTGCTGCTGTCATCTGCCGCTACCCAGGTGTTGTAGAACGTGTAGAAGCAAAAAATATTTGGGTTCGCCGTTATGAAGACGTTGACGGACAACAAGTCAAAGGAAACCTAGACAAATACAGCTTGCTGAAATTTGTCCGCTCTAACCAAGGGACTTGCTACAACCAGCGTCCTATCGTAAGTGTTGGAGATGAAGTCGTTAAAGGAGAAATCCTTGCAGACGGACCTTCTATGGAAAAAGGTGAATTGGCTCTAGGACGTAACGTTATGGTCGGATTCATGACTTGGGACGGTTACAACTACGAGGATGCGATCATCATGAGTGAGCGCCTTGTAAAAGATGACGTCTACACGTCTATTCATATTGAAGAATATGAATCAGAAGCTCGTGATACAAAGCTTGGACCAGAAGAAATCACTCGTGATATTCCAAACGTTGGGGAAGATGCTTTACGCAACCTTGACGAACGCGGAATCATCCGTATTGGTGCAGAAGTAAAAGACGGAGACCTTCTTGTAGGTAAAGTAACGCCTAAAGGTGTAACTGAACTAACAGCTGAAGAACGTCTATTACATGCAATCTTCGGTGAAAAGGCTCGTGAAGTTCGTGATACGTCACTGCGTGTTCCACACGGCGGCGGCGGAATTATCCACGATGTCAAAGTCTTTAACCGTGAAGATGGAGATGAATTACCTCCAGGTGTAAACCAATTAGTCCGCGTATACATCGTTCAGAAGCGTAAGATTTCTGAAGGTGACAAAATGGCCGGGCGACATGGTAACAAAGGGGTTATCTCTAAAATCCTTCCAGAAGAAGATATGCCGTATCTTCCAGACGGAACACCGATCGATATCATGTTGAACCCTCTAGGGGTACCATCTCGTATGAACATCGGTCAGGTACTTGAGCTTCATATGGGTATGGCTGCACGTTACCTCGGCATCCACATTGCGTCACCAGTATTTGATGGTGCGCGCGAGGAAGATGTTTGGGAAACGCTTGAAGAAGCAGGTATGTCCCGTGATGCGAAAACAGTCCTTTATGACGGTCGAACTGGTGAACCATTCGACAACCGTGTATCTGTCGGAATCATGTACATGATCAAACTGGCTCACATGGTTGACGATAAACTTCACGCTCGTTCAACTGGACCATACTCACTTGTTACGCAGCAGCCACTTGGCGGTAAAGCACAGTTTGGTGGTCAGCGTTTCGGAGAGATGGAAGTATGGGCACTTGAAGCTTACGGTGCAGCATATACACTTCAAGAGATCTTAACAGTTAAATCGGATGACGTTGTGGGCCGTGTGAAAACATACGAAGCCATCGTCAAAGGGGATAACGTACCTGAACCAGGTGTCCCTGAATCATTCAAAGTGTTAATCAAAGAACTTCAAAGTTTAGGTATGGATGTGAAAATTCTATCTGGCGATGAAGAAGAGATAGAAATGAGAGATTTAGAAGACGATGAGGAAACGAAGAAAGCAGATGGATTAGCGTTATCTAATGACGAAGATGCTGCAGACCTCGCACCTGTCGATCTTGAACGTGACGCAGTCACAAAAGAATAGCAGAAACGATTAGAGCAAGTGACTAGGGTATAACCCGAAGATTAAAAGGGAGGTAGGCCCCTTGCTAGATGTGAACAATTTTGAGTATATGAACATCGGTCTCGCATCACCTGATAAAATCCGTTCTTGGTCTTTTGGTGAAGTGAAAAAGCCTGAAACGATTAACTATCGTACACTGAAACCTGAAAAAGATGGTCTCTTTTGTGAACGTATCTTCGGACCGCAAAAAGACTGGGAATGTCATTGTGGGAAGTATAAACGCGTTCGGTATAAGGGTGTTGTATGTGACCGTTGTGGTGTAGAAGTAACACGGGCAAAAGTCCGTCGTGAGAGAATGGGGCATATCGAACTGGCTGCCCCAGTTTCCCACATTTGGTATTTCAAAGGTATCCCAAGCCGTATGGGTCTTGTTCTTGATATGTCACCACGTGCGTTAGAAGAAGTGATCTACTTCGCTTCTTACGTTGTGACAGATCCGGGCAATACACCGCTTGAGAAGAAACAACTTCTTTCTGAGAAAGAATTCCGTGCTTATTTAGATAAATACGGTAATACATTCCAAGCAGCTATGGGTGCAGAAGCAATCAACAAACTTCTTCAAGATATCGATCTTGTAAAAGAAGTAGATACACTGAAAGAAGAGCTGAAAACTGCTCAAGGACAGCGCCGTACACGTGCGATCAAACGCCTTGAAGTGTTAGAAGCCTTCCGTAACTCAGGAAACAAACCATCTTGGATGATTCTTGATGTACTTCCGGTTATTCCGCCAGAATTACGTCCAATGGTTCAGCTTGATGGTGGACGTTTTGCTACATCTGACTTGAACGACCTTTATCGTCGTGTCATCAACCGTAACAATCGTCTGAAGCGTTTATTAGATCTTGGCGCGCCAAGCATCATCGTTCAGAACGAGAAGCGTATGCTTCAAGAAGCTGTCGATGCCTTGATTGATAATGGACGTAGAGGCCGACCAGTAACAGGACCAGGAAATCGACCATTGAAATCTCTTTCTCACATGCTGAAAGGGAAACAAGGACGTTTCCGTCAAAACTTGCTTGGTAAACGTGTTGACTATTCTGGACGTTCCGTTATCGTCGTAGGACCACATTTGAAAATGTATCAGTGTGGACTTCCGAAAGAAATGGCTCTTGAATTATTCAAACCATTCGTGATGAAGGAGCTTGTTGAAAAAGGATTAGCTCACAACATCAAGAGTGCGAAGCGTAAGATTGAGCGCGTGCAGCCGGAAGTATGGGATGTTTTAGAATCAGTTATTCGTGAGCATCCAGTGTTACTAAACCGTGCACCGACTCTTCACAGACTTGGTATTCAAGCGTTTGAACCTACACTTGTGGAAGGACGCGCGATTCGTCTGCATCCACTTGTATGTACAGCCTACAACGCTGACTTTGACGGTGACCAAATGGCGGTTCACGTACCATTATCTGCTGAAGCTCAAGCTGAAGCTCGTATCTTAATGCTTGCTGCTCAAAACATTTTGAACCCGAAAGATGGAAAACCAGTTGTTACGCCATCTCAGGATATGGTGCTTGGTAACTACTACCTTACACTTGAGCGCAAAGGTGCTATCGGAGAAGGTATGGTCTTCAAAGATACTGACGAAGCCCTTCTAGCTTATCAAAATGGTTATGTGCATCTTCATACACGTGTAGCTGTTGCAGCCAGCTCGTTGAAGAATGTGACATTCACTGATGAACAGCGTTCTAAATTGTTGATTACAACAGTTGGAAAACTGATCTTTAACGAAATCTTACCGGAATCATTCCCATACATGAATGAGCCGACAAAGAGCAATATTGAAGAAAAAACGCCTGATCGTTTCTTCCTTGAAAAAGGTGAGGATGTAAAAGCTGCGATCGAGAAACAAGAAATCAATGCGCCGTTCAAAAAAGGTATTTTAGGGAAAATCATTGCAGAAATCTTTAAGAGATTCCATATCACTGAGACATCTAAAATGCTTGACCGCATGAAAAATCTTGGTTTCAGATACTCTACTAAAGCCGGTATTACGGTTGGTGTGTCTGATATCGTCGTATTAGATGATAAGCAGCAAATTCTTGAAGAAGCACAAGCAAAAGTAGATAACGTCATGAAGCAATTCAGACGTGGTTTGATTACTGAAGAAGAGCGTTATGAGAGAGTTATTTCAATCTGGAGTTCTTCTAAAGATGTGATCCAAGGTAAACTGATGAAGTCCCTTGATGAAGTCAACCCAATCTACATGATGAGTGACTCTGGAGCGCGTGGTAACGCATCTAACTTCACTCAGCTGGCTGGTATGCGTGGTCTGATGGCCAACCCGGCTGGACGTATCATTGAACTTCCGATTAAATCTAGTTTCCGTGAAGGTTTAACCGTATTGGAATACTTTATTTCCACTCACGGTGCGCGTAAAGGTCTTGCCGATACAGCCCTTAAAACAGCTGACTCAGGTTACCTTACGCGTCGTCTCGTTGACGTTGCACAGGATGTCATCATCCGTGAAACAGATTGCGGTACAGACCGAGGAATCTTGGCGAAGTCCATTAAAGAAGGAAATGAAATTATTGAGAAACTTGAAGAACGTCTGATCGGACGTTTTGCAAGAAAACCAATTGTTCATCCTGAAACAGGCGAAGTCATTGTAGCCGAAAACGAACTAATTGATGAAGACAAAGCACTTGAAGTAGTTGAAGCAGGAATTGAGGAAGTATGGATCCGTTCTGCATTTACATGTAACACGCCTCATGGTGTATGTAAACGATGCTACGGCCGTAACCTTGCAACTGGTACAGACGTTGAAGTCGGTGAAGCAGTTGGAATCATTGCTGCACAATCAATCGGTGAGCCAGGAACACAGCTTACAATGCGTACGTTCCATACCGGTGGGGTAGCAGGAGACGATATCACTCAAGGTCTACCTCGTATCCAAGAGCTATTTGAAGCGCGTAATCCGAAAGGGCAAGCGACAATTTCTGAAATTGATGGTGTCGTTGCTGAAATTAACGATGTGCGTGACAAGCAGCAGGAAATTGTGGTTCAAGGCGAAGTTGAAACTCGCTCATACACAGCTCCTTACAATGCACGTCTAAAAGTTGTTGAAGGTGACACAGTCACTCGTGGTCAAGTGCTTACAGAAGGTTCGATCGATCCGAAAGAACTTCTTAAAGTGACTGACATGACAGCTGTTCAAGAATATCTGCTTCATGAAGTACAAAAAGTATACCGTATGCAAGGGGTAGAAATCGGAGATAAGCACGTAGAGGTAATGGTTCGCCAAATGCTTCGTAAAGTGCGTGTCGCTGATGCAGGGGATACAGATGTATTACCAGGCACTCTTCTTGATGTACATCAATTCACTGAAGCGAACAAAAAAGTACTATTCGAAGGCAAACGTCCTGCAACAGGCCGTCCAGTTCTTCTTGGTATTACAAAAGCTTCACTTGAAACAGACTCATTCTTGTCTGCGGCATCCTTCCAAGAAACGACTCGTGTCTTAACAGATGCGGCGATCAAAGGAAAACGTGATGAACTGCTTGGCTTGAAAGAGAATGTTATTATCGGTAAACTTGTTCCTGCTGGAACGGGTATGCCAAACTACCGTAAAGTTAAGCCGGTTTCGCAAGTGCAGCCGTCTGACGATATGGTTCCTGTAGAGTAATCTTTCTCGTGAGATTCCTATAAAATCATCAAAAATGGTGAAGGATGTCAAGATATTCTGTCATACGATATTGACATCCTTCTGCCATGATGATAATATAACCAAGGTGCTCAAAATAAAACCTGTTACTTTGGAGGATATTCGATGTCTTATGATAAAGTATCACAGGCTCAATCCATTATTATTGGTACGAAGCAAACAGTAAAAGCTCTGAAACGAGATTCAGTAAAGGAAGTCGTCGTAGCGAAAGATGCTGATCCTGCTTTAACTGCTAGTGTATTGAAGCTAGCGCAAGAGAAGGGTGTAGACATTTTAGTGGTAGATTCCATGAAAAAGCTCGGCAAGGCCTGCGGAATTGAAGTTGGGGCAGCAGCTGTTGCCATTATGTTATAACGTACTTGTTTTGTTTTTGCATGCTTAAAATGCAAAAGCATTGTTTTTTGCCTTTTGATGAACCACCTGGGTATGTGGGTTATAAAAAAAGTAATGAAGGGAGGAATAACAACATGCCTACAATTAATCAGCTAGTACGCAAAGGACGCGTGAGTAAAGTTGAAAACTCAAAGTCTCCTGCACTTAACAAAGGATACAACAGTTTCAAAAAAGAGCACACTAACGTAACATCTCCACAGAAGCGCGGGGTTTGTACTCGTGTCGGTACAATGACACCGAAAAAACCAAACTCAGCACTACGTAAATATGCTCGTGTACGTTTGTCTAACCTGATTGAAGTAACAGCTTACATTCCTGGTATCGGACATAACCTACAAGAGCACAGTGTAGTACTTATCCGCGGCGGACGTGTAAAAGACTTACCGGGTGTACGTTACCACATCGTTCGTGGTGCGCTTGATACTGCCGGAGTTGACGGTCGTATGCAAGGACGTTCTAAATACGGAACAAAACGCCCTAAACAAAGCAAATAATACAAACAAACATAAGGGTTTTTAGAAGTTGATATCAGATCAGTGGAGTCAGGAAGCTGACAATGATATTGAGATGAGAGACAGATAGAAATCCTTTTAAAAGAGAAGGGAGGCTATTCAGATGCCACGTAAAGGTCCTGTAGCAAAAAGAGACGTATTGCCAGATCCAATTTACAATTCTAAACTTGTATCTCGTTTGATCAACAAAATGATGATCGACGGTAAAAGAGGAAAAGCACAAACAATTCTCTACAAGTCATTTGATATCATCAAAGAACGTACTGGTAATGAAGCGATGGAGGTTTTCGAACAAGCCTTGAAAAACATCATGCCAGTTCTTGAAGTTAAAGCACGTCGTGTAGGTGGAGCTAACTACCAAGTTCCTGTAGAAGTTCGCCCAGACCGTCGTACTACTTTAGGTCTTCGCTGGTTAGTAAACTACGCTCGTCTTCGTGGAGAAAAAACGATGGAAGAGCGTCTTGCTAACGAAATCCTTGACGCAGCTAACAACACTGGTGCTGCTGTTAAGAAACGTGAAGATACACACAAAATGGCAGAAGCGAACAAAGCATTCGCTCACTACCGCTGGTAGGATTTATACCAAACTAAAAAAACTATTCCCTAATAAGGAAGGAGAAATTACCCAATGGCAAGAGAGTTCTCCTTAGACAAAACTCGTAATATTGGTATCATGGCTCACATCGATGCTGGTAAAACGACAACGACTGAGCGTATCTTGTACTACACTGGTCGTATCCATAAAATTGGTGAAACTCACGAAGGAGCTTCACAAATGGACTGGATGGAGCAGGAGCAAGAACGTGGTATTACAATCACTTCTGCTGCTACTACAGCACAATGGAAAGGTTACCGTGTAAACATCATCGATACACCAGGACACGTAGACTTCACTGTTGAAGTTGAACGTTCTTTACGTGTACTTGATGGTGCGGTTGCTGTTCTTGATGCACAATCAGGTGTAGAGCCACAAACTGAAACAGTTTGGCGCCAAGCAACAACTTACGGAGTACCTCGTATCGTATTCGTTAACAAAATGGATAAAACCGGTGCGGACTTCCTTTACTCTGTAAGCACATTAAGAGACCGTCTTCAAGCGAACGCTCATGCAATTCAATTGCCGATCGGCGCTGAAGATCAATTCGAAGGAATCATCGACCTTGTAGAAAACGTAGCATACTTCTACGAAGATGACCTTGGAACTCGCTCTGATGCTAAAGAAATCCCTGCTGAGTATAAAGACAAAGCTGAAGAGCTTCGCAGCAGCCTAATTGAAGCTGTCGCTGAGCTTGATGAAGAGCTTATGGAAAAATACCTTGAGGGTGAAGAAATCACAATTCCTGAATTGAAAGCTGCAATCCGTAAAGGAACGTTGAATGTTGAATTCTACCCAGTTCTTGTTGGATCTGCTTTCAAAAACAAAGGTGTTCAGCTTGTACTTGACGCTGTGCTTGACTACCTTCCTGCACCAACTGATGTTGCTGCAATCAAAGGTGTCCTGCCAGATTCAAATGAAGAGGTTGTTCGTGAGTCTACTGATGACGCACCATTCGCAGCTCTTGCATTTAAAGTTATGACTGACCCTTATGTTGGGAAACTAACTTTCTTCCGCGTATACTCTGGAACACTTGATTCTGGTTCATACGTGAAGAACTCTTCTAAGAACAAGCGTGAACGTGTTGGACGTATCCTTCAAATGCACGCAAACAGCCGTGAAGAAATCTCTACTGTATATGCAGGGGATATCGCAGCAGCTGTAGGTCTTAAAGATACTTCTACTGGTGACACTCTTTGTGACGAGAAAAATCTTGTTATCCTTGAGTCTATGGAATTCCCAGAGCCAGTTATCGATGTAGCTATCGAGCCTAAATCTAAGGCTGACCAAGATAAAATGAGTATCGCTTTAGCTAAACTAGCTGAAGAGGATCCAACATTCCGTACACAAACAAACCCTGAAACTGGTCAAACGATCATCTCTGGTATGGGTGAGCTTCACCTTGATATCATTGTTGACCGTATGAAGCGTGAGTTCAAGGTTGAAGCTAACGTAGGAGCTCCTCAGGTTGCGTACCGTGAAACATTCCGTTCTGGTGCAAAAGTTGAAGGTAAATTCGTACGTCAGTCTGGTGGACGCGGTCAGTTCGGACACGTTTGGATCGAGTTCGAACCAAACGAAGAAGGCGCAGGATTCGAGTTTGAAAATGCAATCGTCGGTGGGGTTGTTCCACGTGAATACATCCCAGCAATTCAAGCAGGTCTTGAAGATTCACTTGAAAATGGTGTATTAGCTGGATTCCCATTAATCGACATCAAAGCAAAATTATTTGATGGATCTTACCACGATGTTGACTCTAACGAAATGGCGTTCAAAATTGCTGCATCTATGGCATTGAAAAATGCTGTCAGCAAATGTAACCCAGTTCTACTTGAGCCAATGATGAAAGTGGAAGTTGTTATCCCAGAAGAATACATGGGAGACATCATGGGTGATATCACATCTCGTCGTGGACGTGTAGAAGGTATGGAAGCTCGCGGTAACGCTCAAGTTGTTCGCGCTATGGTTCCACTTTCTGAAATGTTCGGATATGCTACTGCACTTCGTTCTAACACACAAGGACGCGGTACTTTCACTATGCACATGGATCACTACGAAGAAGTGCCTAAGAGCATCAGTGAAGAAATCATCAAAAAAAATAAAGGTGAATAATTGATTTTGCCTTTAAACTAAAGTATAACTACTATTGAAGATCAGAAAGTGAGAGGTAACTCTTCACTTTCTATCACTCTATACCAAATACAATGAACCTTTAAGGAGGATTTTTAGAATGGCTAAAGAAAAATTCGACCGTTCCAAATCGCATGCTAACATTGGTACAATTGGACACGTTGACCATGGTAAAACAACTCTAACTGCTGCTATCTCAACAGTTCTTCATAAGAAATCTGGTAAAGGTACAGCTATGGCTTATGACCAAATCGATGGTGCTCCAGAAGAGCGCGAGCGTGGAATCACAATCTCAACTGCACACGTTGAGTATGAAACTGAAACTCGTCACTATGCACACGTAGACTGCCCAGGACACGCTGACTATGTTAAAAACATGATCACTGGTGCTGCTCAAATGGACGGCGCGATCTTAGTAGTATCTGCTGCTGATGGTCCAATGCCACAAACACGTGAGCACATCCTACTTTCTCGTAACGTAGGTGTACCATACATCGTAGTATTCCTTAACAAATGTGACATGGTTGACGATGAAGAGTTACTTGAACTTGTTGAAATGGAAGTTCGTGACCTTCTTTCTGACTATGACTTCCCTGGTGACGATGTACCAGTTATCAAAGGTTCTGCTCTTAAAGCTCTTGAAGGAGATGCTGATTACGAAGCAAAAATCTTTGAACTTATGGATGCGGTTGATGAGTACATCCCAACTCCAGAGCGTGACACTGAGAAGCCATTCATGATGCCAGTTGAGGACGTATTCTCAATCACTGGTCGTGGAACAGTTGCTACTGGTCGTGTTGAGCGTGGACAAGTTAAAGTCGGTGACGAAGTTGAAATCATCGGTCTTCAAGAAGAAAACGGTAAAACAACTGTTACAGGTGTTGAAATGTTCCGTAAACTTCTTGACTATGCTGAAGCTGGTGACAACATCGGTGCACTACTTCGTGGTGTATCTCGTGAAGAGATCCAACGTGGTCAAGTACTTGCTAAACCAGGTACAATCACTCCACACAGCCGTTTCAAAGCTGAAGTTTATGTACTTTCTAAAGAAGAGGGTGGACGTCATACTCCATTCTTCGCTAACTACCGTCCGCAGTTCTACTTCCGTACAACTGACGTAACTGGTATTGTACATCTTCCAGAAGGTACTGAAATGGTAATGCCTGGCGATAACACTGAGATGGAAGTTGAACTTATCTCTACTATCGCTATCGAAGAAGGAACTCGTTTCTCTATCCGTGAGGGTGGACGTACTGTAGGTTCTGGTGTCGTTTCAACTATCGTTAAGTAATAAACATATAAAAGAGACTCCTTGCAAAAGGGTCTCTTTTTTTTGCTTTTCCAGATCAGAACGGCTACTATAAGCTATAGAATCTAAATGGAACCGAGAGGATCGCTGGAATGGCAAAGACATATTTGAAAAAATGGTCGATCGGCGGAATTGACCAATGGATTAGGATGAAAGAAGATCGGACGAGTGAAACGAAGCCTGTACTTTTATTTTTACACGGTGGGCCCGGCTCAGCTCAAATCAGTTATATTGATTCCTTTCTCGCGGAACTTGATCAAGACTTTACAGTTGTCCATTGGGATCAGCGTGGCGCAGGACTTTCCTATCAAGAGAATCTTCCCGATGCATCGATGACCATTCAGCAATTTATTGAAGATACGATTGAACTGACAGAGAAGATCCTATCTTATCTAGGTCATTCAAAATTGTATATCGCAGGATACTCGTGGGGATCATTAATTGCCATACAAGCAGTACATAAGCGTCCGGATCTTTATCATGCTTATTATGGGATTAGTCAGGTAGTAAATGTGTTAAAGGAGGATATCGTATCGTACGAGCTTCTTTTGAAGAAATACCATCGCAATCGGCTGTTTACTGGGTGTCTAAGATTACTGACGCCTCCTCCATGGAAACGCACATCAGCTCATGCCTTGTTTTCTCTATATAAAGAGTTTGCGAGCGTAGGTCTCACACATAGATGGAAGCCGGTTTTTCAAATACTAAAAGGGTTTCTTTTTAGTAAGCAATATCAGCTGAAAGATAAATGGAAGTTCATAAAAGGGCAGAAGTTTAGTCAAGACAAGTTATGGGATCAGCTAATGAATGAGAGTATTCAATACCGAGTTTCTACTATATTAATACCGTGCTACTTTCTCATTGGCGATCACGACATGATTACACCAGCTGCTGTATCAAAACCATATGTTGATCAATTAAAAGCACCAATCAAAGAATGGTTTACCTTTAAAGACTCTGCACATTCTCCGCATATCGAAGAGCCAGATGAATTTATACGTATCATAAGAAAGACTGCTATACATCATCTTCAGGGAAAGCTTGATTTATAGGCTGAATCCCTGTATAATATGAAAAGTGTGCAAATCATAAATTTATCCGATTTATTATTGCAACACGCAGGCCAATTTGGTACAATAGTGCATGTTGGTCTTTGACTGCGATGAAGTGAGAGGTTGCTGACACACCCGGCCGCTTTGCCATGGCGAGGTGATCAGGTTTTTCTCACGGAGAACTGTCTAACGTAAGTAGGCGAAAAGGAGGGAAAATAATGGCAAAACAAAAAATTCGTATTCGTTTAAAAGCATATGATCATAGAATTCTTGATCAATCTGCTGAGAAGATTGTTGAAACGGCTAAGCGTTCTGGTGCTAGTGTATCTGGTCCAATCCCGCTTCCAACTGAAAAATCAGTTTACACAATCCTTCGTGCGGTGCATAAGTACAAAGATTCTCGTGAGCAATTCGAGATGCGTACTCACAAACGTCTAATCGACATCGTGAATCCAACTCCGCAAACAGTTGATGCACTTATGCGTTTAGATTTACCATCTGGTGTAGATATCGAAATCAAACTTTAATTCAAATAGAAAACACATATTATAGGAGGTGTGACGAATGACCAAAGGAATCTTAGGTAGAAAAATTGGTATGACGCAAGTATTCGCAGAAAACGGTGATCTTATCCCTGTAACTGTTGTTGAGGCTGCTGCTAACGTTGTTCTTCAAAAGAAGACTGCTGACACGGATGGCTATGAAGCAATCCAAATCGGTTTTGATGACAAACGTGAAAAGCTTTCTAACAAACCAGAGAAAGGCCACGTTGCTAAAGCGGAAACTGCTCCTAAGCGCTTCGTAAAAGAATTACGCGGTGTGGAGTTAGATGCGTATGAAGTTGGTCAGGAAGTCAAAGTTGATATTTTCGCAAATGGAGATATCGTAGATGTAACAGGAACATCAAAAGGTAAAGGATTCCAAGGTGCTATCAAACGCCACGGACAATCACGCGGACCAATGACTCACGGTTCACGTTACCACCGTCGTCCTGGTTCAATGGGACCTGTTGATCCAAACCGTGTATTCAAAGGTAAACTTCTTCCAGGTCGTATGGGCGGAGAGCAAATCACTGTCCAAAACCTTGAGATCGTTAAAGTTGATGCAGAACGCAATCTTCTATTGATCAAAGGAAACGTACCAGGAGCTAAAAAATCTCTAGTAACTGTAAAGAGTGCAGTTAAATCTAAATAACTCTCTTAGGAAAGGAGGAAACAAGTCATGCCAAAAGTAGCATTATATAACCAAAACGGTTCTACTAACGGTGAAATCGAATTAAACGCTTCTGTGTTTGGAATCGAGCCAAACGAAAGCGTAGTATTCGATGCTATTCTTATGCAAAGAGCTTCCTTACGTCAAGGAACTCACAAAGTAAAAACTCGTTCTGAAGTACGTGGCGGAGGTCGTAAGCCTTGGAGACAGAAGGGTACAGGTCGTGCTCGTCAAGGTTCTATCCGTTCACCACAATGGCGCGGAGGCGGTATCGTATTCGGTCCAACACCACGCAGTTATTCTTATAAATTACCTAAAAAAGTTCGCCGCTTGGCTATCAAGTCAGTATTGTCTTCTAAAGTAATCGACAACAACATCATCGTTCTTGAAGATCTGACTCTTGATGCAGTGAAAACGAAAGAATTCGCAGGCATCCTTAAAGGATTATCTGTTGAGAAGAAAGCGTTGATCGTCACTGCGGATGCAAACGAAACAGTTGCTTTATCTGCTCGTAACATCCCTGGAGTAACAGTTGTTGAAGCTAACGGTATCAACGTTCTTGACGTTGTCAACCACGACAAACTTCTGATCACTAAAGCAGCGGTTGAAAAAGTAGAGGAGGGACTTGCATAATGAAAGATCCTCGTGATGTTCTAAAGCGCCCTATCATTACTGAACGTTCTGCTGATCTAATGACAGAGAAGAAGTACACGTTCGAAGTTGATGTCAGAGCTAACAAAACAGAAGTGAAAGACGCTGTTGAAGAAATCTTTGGAGTGAAAGTTGAGAAAGTCAACGTTCAAAACTACAAAGGAAAATCAAAACGCGTTGGACGCTACACTGGTATGACTAGCCGTCGCAGAAAAGCGATCGTGAAATTAACTGCTGACAGCAAAGAAATCGAAATTTTTGAAGCGTAAATCTTAAAAAGAAGGAGGGAAATTCAAAATGGCGATTAAAAAGTATAAACCAACCAGTAATGGTCGTCGTGGCATGACTACTTCAGATTTTGCTGAAATCACGACTGACAAACCAGAAAAATCGTTGCTTGCACCGCTACACAAAAAAGGCGGACGTAACAACCAAGGTAGATTGACTGTTCGTCATCAAGGTGGCGGTCACAAACGTCAATACCGTATCATCGACTTTAAGCGTGATAAAGACGGTATACCTGGACGCGTTGCTACAATCGAGTATGATCCAAACCGTTCAGCGAACATCGCTCTTGTAAACTATGCAGATGGTGAGAAACGTTACATTCTTGCTCCGAAAGGAATCCAAGTTGGTACTGAAGTTACTTCTGGACCAGAAGCTGACATCAAACCAGGTAATGCTCTTCCACTTATCAACATCCCAGTTGGTACAGTTGTGCATAACATTGAATTAAAACCAGGTAAAGGTGGACAATTAGTTCGTTCTGCTGGTACTTCTGCTCAAGTTCTTGGTAAAGAAGGTAAATACGTTCTTGTACGTTTGAACTCAGGAGAAGTTCGCATGATTCTTTCTGCTTGCCGTGCGACTATCGGTCAAGTTGGAAACGAGCAACACGAATTAATCAACATCGGTAAAGCTGGACGTTCTCGCTGGAAAGGCGTACGCCCAACAGTTCGTGGTTCTGTAATGAACCCTAACGATCACCCACACGGTGGTGGTGAAGGACGCGCTCCAATCGGACGTAAATCACCAATGTCTCCATGGGGTAAACCGACTCTTGGATTCAAGACTCGTAAGAAAACCAACAAGTCTGATAAATTCATTGTACGTCGTCGTAAAAACAAGTAACGGGGTTGTCTACGGTTCATTTAGGACCGTAGTTCAATCACGAAGGGAGGTTCCACAATGGCTCGCAGCTTAAAAAAAGGACCATTTGTTGATGATCATTTGATGGCTAAAGTCGAGAAATTGAATGAAACTGACAAAAAGCAAGTCGTAAAAACTTGGTCTCGTCGTTCTACAATTTTCCCACAATTCATCGGTCACACAATCGCTGTCTATGACGGACGCAAACATGTACCTGTTTTCATTTCTGAAGATATGGTAGGTCACAAATTGGGCGAATTCGCACCAAGCCGTACTTACAAAGGTCATGCTAGTGACGATAAAAAAACAAGACGCTAATGAGAGGAGGCTTTTAAATGCAAGCTAAAGCTGTCGCAAGAACAGTCCGTATTGCTCCTCGTAAAGCACGTCTAGTAATGGACCTGATCCGAGGTAAGCAAGTAGGAGAAGCAGTTTCTATCTTAAACCTTACACCTAAGGCTGCTTCACCAATTATTGAAAAAGTATTAAAATCTGCTATCGCAAACGCTGAGCACAACTACGAGTTGGACGCTAACAGCCTAGTGATTACTCAAGCATTCGTTGACGAAGGTCCAACACTTAAGAGATTCCGTCCACGTGCTATGGGTCGTGCGAGCGCAATTAACAAACGTACTAGCCACATTACAATCGTTGTATCAGAAAAGAAGGAGGGATAATCCGTGGGTCAAAAGGTAAATCCAGTAGGTCTTCGTATTGGCGTCATTCGTGATTGGGAATCTAAATGGTTCGCAGGAAAAGATTACGCTGACTTCTTACATGAAGACTTGAAAATCCGTGAATTCATCAGCAAGCGTTTGTCTGACGCGTCTGTTTCTAAAGTAGAAATCGAACGTGCTGCAAACCGCGTAAATATCACAATCCACACGGCTAAACCAGGTATGGTAATTGGTAAAGGCGGATCTGAAGTTGAAGCACTTCGTAAAGCTCTTAACAGCCTAACTGGCAAACGTGTACACATCAACATTCTTGAAATCAAGAGAGCAGATCTTGATGCTCAGCTAGTTGCTGAAAACATCGCTCGTCAACTTGAAAACCGTATTTCATTCCGTCGTGCACAAAAACAAACAATCCAACGCACAATGCGTGCTGGAGCACAAGGAATCAAAACAATGGTTTCTGGTCGTCTTGGCGGTGCAGATATTGCTCGTTCTGAATATTACAGTGAAGGTACTGTTCCATTGCACACACTTCGTGCTGACATCGACTATGCTACTGCTGAAGCTGACACTACTTATGGTAAGCTTGGCGTAAAAGTATGGATCTATCGTGGAGAAGTCCTTCCAACTAAGAAGAATACTGCGGAAGGAGGAAAATAATATGTTATTGCCAAAACGCGTGAAGTATCGCAGAGAACACCGTGGAAAAATGCGTGGTCGTGCAAAAGGCGGTACTGAAGTACATTTCGGTGAGTACGGTATCCAAGCTCTTGAAGCTTCTTGGATCACAAACCGTCAAATCGAAGCTGCTCGTATTGCTATGACTCGTTACATGAAACGTGGCGGTAAAGTTTGGATTAAAATTTTCCCTTCTAAGCCATACACAGCTAAACCTCTAGAGGTCCGCATGGGTTCCGGTAAAGGTGCTCCAGAAGGATGGGTAGCTGTAGTAAAACCGGGCAAAGTTTTATTTGAAATTTCTGGTGTGTCTGAAGAAGTTGCTCGTGAAGCTCTTCGTCTTGCATCTCACAAATTGCCAATTAAAACGAAGTTCGTAAAACGTGAAGAAATTGGTGGTGAATCAAATGAAAGCTAATGAAATTCGTGACCTTACCACTGCTGAAATTGAACAAAAAGTAAAGTCTCTTAAAGAAGAACTTTTCAATCTTCGTTTCCAATTAGCGACTGGGCAGCTTGAAAACACTGCTCGCATTCGTGAAGTGCGTAAATCAATCGCACGCATGAAAACTGTGATTCGTCAAAGAGAAATCGCTGCTAATAAATAATAATTAGAGGGGAGGCCCCGCAAACATGAGCGAACGTAACCAACGTAAAGTGTATCAAGGTCGTGTTGTTTCTGACAAAATGGATAAAACCATCACTGTTGTAGTTGAAACATACAAAAAGCATTCACTTTATGGCAAACGTGTAAGATACTCTAAAAAGTTCAAAGCACATGATGAAAACAACCAAGCAAAAATCGGAGACATCGTAAAGGTCATGGAAACTCGTCCTTTATCTGCGACTAAACGCTTTCGTCTAGTTGAAGTTGTCGAAGAAGCCGTTATTATCTAATAAAGTTCGGATTTCTTTTTCCGAAAGGAGGTAACATTAATGATTCAACAGGAGACTCGTTTAAAAGTAGCTGACAACTCTGGCGCACGCGAAGTACTAACGATTAAAGTTCTTGGTGGCTCTGGACGTAAAACGGCTAACATCGGTGATGTCATTGTTTGTACGGTTAAACAAGCAACACCTGGAGGCGTTGTCAAAAAAGGTGAAGTTGTGAAAGCAGTTATCGTTCGTACTAAGAGCGGAGCTCGCAGAAACGATGGATCTTACATCAGTTTCGACGAAAATGCATGTGTCATCATCCGTGACGACAAGAGCCCACGTGGAACTCGTATCTTCGGACCAGTAGCACGTGAACTTCGTGAAAACAACTATATGAAAATTGTTTCTCTAGCACCAGAAGTACTTTAATGAATACAATCCGCGACTCAAGGAGGTGCGATTAAATGCATGTTAAAAAGGGCGATAAAGTAGTGGTTATCTCTGGTAAAGATAAAGGTAAACAAGGTGTCATCCTTGCTGCTTTCCCTAAAAAGGAACGTGTTTTAGTAGAAGGTATTAACCTTGTGAAAAAACACTCTAAACCAACCCAAGCTAACCCTCAAGGCGGAATTTCTGAACAAGAAGCGCCGATCCACGTATCAAACGTAATGCCGCTTGATCCTAAAACGGGTGAAGTGACACGTGTTGGGTATAAAGTTGAGGACGGAAAGAAAGTCCGTGTAGCGAAAAAATCTGGGCAAGTTCTAGATAAATAGTAAATAAGGAAGGGAGGTCTTTCTCATGAACCGCCTTAAAGAAAAGTATATAAAAGAAATTACACCTGCATTAGTTTCTAAATTTGAATACACTTCAGTAATGCAAGTGCCAAAAATCGAAAAAATCGTGATCAACATGGGTGTTGGTGACGCTGTTCAAAACGCTAAAGCAATCGATACTGCTGTTGAAGAATTAACGTTTATCGCTGGTCAAAAACCTGTCGTTACTCGTGCGAAGAAGTCTATTGCTGGATTCCGTCTACGTGAAGGAATGCCAATCGGTGCGAAAGTAACACTTCGCGGAGAGCGCATGTATGATTTCCTTGATAAACTTATTTCTGTGTCTTTACCACGTGTACGTGACTTCCGGGGGATTTCTAAGAAATCTTTCGACGGTCGTGGAAACTACACGCTTGGTATTAAAGAACAGTTAATCTTCCCAGAAATTGATTACGATAAAGTAACAAAGGTCCGCGGTATGGATATCGTTATCGTTACTACTGCCAATACGGACGAAGAAGCACGTGAGTTATTAACTCAAGTAGGTATGCCGTTCCAGAAATAATCAATGAAAGGGAGGCGAAATCGTGGCTAAAAAGTCTATGATTGCGAAACAACAACGCAAACAAAAGTTTAAAGTTCAAGAGTATACGCGCTGCGAACGTTGTGGACGTCCACATTCAGTTATTCGTAAGTTTAAACTTTGCCGTATTTGTTTCCGCGAACTTGCATATAAAGGACAAATTCCTGGCGTTAAAAAAGCCAGCTGGTAATCCCCATAAATGGGAAGGAGGTTATTAAATAATGGTTATGACAGATCCGATTGCAGATTTGCTGACTCGTATTCGCAATGCGAACATGGTACGTCATGAGAAGCTAGAAGTACCGGCTTCAAAAATCAAAAGAGAAATTGCTGAAATCTTAAAGCGTGAAGGTTTTATCCGTGACGTTGAGTACGTCGAAGACAGCAAACAAGGAATTATCCGTTTGTTCCTTAAATACGGCCAAAACAACGAACGTGTTATCACTGGTCTTAAAAGAATCAGTAAACCTGGTTTACGCGTATATGCGAAATCAAATGAAGTACCACGTGTACTTAACGGACTTGGAATCGCGATTATTTCTACATCACAAGGTGTTTTATCGGACAAAGAAGCCCGTGCTAAACAAGCTGGTGGAGAAGTACTTGCTTACGTATGGTAAAAAAAGTTTAAGATGAATGGAGGTGCTTGGTATGTCTCGTATAGGTAAAAAACTAATCGAGATCCCTTCAGGAGTAACTGTGACAAACAACGATAACACAGTGACAGTAAAGGGACCAAAAGGTGAACTAACTCGTGCATTTCACCCTGATATGGAAATTAAAATTGAGGACAACGTCTTAACTGTAAGCCGTCCGTCTGAAAATAAAGAACACCGTGCATTACATGGTACAACACGCAGCTTGATTGCAAACATGGTTGAAGGTGTATCTAAAGGTTTCGAAAGAGGTTTAGAACTTATCGGTGTCGGTTACCGTGCAGCTAAATCTGGAAACAAACTTGTTCTTAACGTTGGATACTCTCATCCAGTTGAAATCGTTCCTGAGGCTGGAGTTGAAATCGAAGTTCCATCTCAAACGAAAGTAATCATTAAAGGTATCGATAAAGAGCGTGTAGGAGCTCTAGCTTCTAACATCCGCGCTGTCCGTGCTCCAGAGCCTTACAAAGGTAAAGGAATTCGTTACGAAGGTGAATTCGTTCGCCGTAAAGAAGGAAAAACTGGTAAGTAAGATCGCTTAATGTGAAGAAAGGAGTGACTCGGATGATTACGAAAACTAGCAAAAACGCTACTCGTCTTAAAAGACATGCTCGTGTTCGTGCGAAACTTTCAGGTACTGCTGAAAGACCTCGCCTTAACGTTTTCCGTTCTAACAAGAATATCTACGCTCAAGTAATTGATGATGTTAACGGTGTAACACTTGTAAGTGCTTCTACTCTTGATAAAGAGTTAAAGATCGAGAATAGTTCTGACACTGCAGCTGCTACAAAAGTTGGCGAACTTGTTGCAAAACGTGCTGTTGAAAAAGGAATTTCTAACGTGGTATTTGACCGCGGAGGATACCTATATCATGGACGTGTAAAAGCTCTAGCTGAAGCTGCTCGTGAGGCTGGACTTAAATTTTAATAAAAGAAGGAGGGACACATCCGAATGAGTCGTATTGACCCAAGCAAATTAGAGTTAGAAGAACGCTTAGTTACGGTTAACCGCGTAGCGAAAGTTGTTAAAGGTGGACGTCGTTTCCGTTTTGCAGCTTTAGTTGTTGTCGGTGACAAAAACGGTCATGTAGGTTTCGGTACTGGTAAAGCACAAGAAGTACCAGAAGCGATCCGCAAAGCTGTTGAAGACGCGAAAAAGAATTTAATTGAAGTACCAATGGTTGGAACTACAATTCCACATGAAATCATCGGTCGATTCGGTGCAGGAAACGTTCTATTGAAGCCTGCTTCAGAAGGTACAGGAGTTATCGCTGGAGGCCCAGTGCGTGCGGTACTTGAGCTTGCTGGTCTAGCTGATATCCTTTCTAAATCTCTAGGTTCTAATACACCGATCAACATGATCCGCGCAACACTTCAAGGTTTAAGTGAGCTTAAACGTGCTGAAGATGTAGCGAAGCTTCGTGGAAAATCTGTAGAAGACCTGTTAGGATAAGGAGGGAACAATAATGGCAAATAAATTAGAAATTACCCTCAAACGCAGTGTAATCGGTCGCCCTGAAGATCAGCGTGTCACTGTTCGTACTCTTGGTCTTAAGAAAACAAACCAAACAGTCGTACATGAAGACAACGCAGCGATCCGCGGCATGATTAACAAGGTGTCTCATTTAGTTTCTGTTAAAGAACAATAAAACATTTTTAATCGATAAGGAGGTGCCCAAATGAAACTTCATGAATTGAAGCCTTCAGAAGGTTCACGTAAAGTACGCAACCGTGTTGGTCGTGGTATTGGATCAGGTAACGGTAAAACTTCTGGTAAAGGTCATAAAGGTCAAAACGCTCGTTCTGGCGGCGGTGTACGCCCTGGTTTCGAAGGTGGTCAGATGCCTTTATTCCAACGCCTTCCAAAACGTGGTTTTACAAACATCAACCGTAAAGATTACGCGGTAATCAACTTAGACAGATTAAACAGTTTTGACGAAGGAACGGAAGTAACTCCTGAACTTCTTCTAGAGACTGGTGCAATAAGCAAGTTAAAAGCAGGAGTAAAAATTCTTGGCAACGGTAAATTAGAAAAAAAATTAACTGTAAAAGCCAATAAATTCTCTGCTTCTGCGAAAGAAGCGATTGAAGCTGCTGGCGGTACAGCCGAGGTGATCTAACTTGTTTAAGACAATCTCCAATTTTATGCGCGTGAAAGATATACGGAATAAGATTATATTCACACTTTTAATGTTAGTCGTCTTTCGTATAGGTGCTTTCATCCCTGTGCCTAATGTGAACGCCGATGTTCTCCAGGCACAGGATCAAATGAGTGTTTTCGGCATCCTCAACACGTTTGGGGGCGGGGCACTTTTCCAATTCTCCATTCTTGCAATGGGGATTATGCCGTATATCACTGCTTCGATCATCATTCAGCTCTTGCAGATGGATGTTGTGCCGAAGTTTACTGAGTGGTCAAAGCAAGGAGAGGTTGGCCGCCGAAAATTAGCACAATTCACAAGGTATTTTACAATTGTTCTAGGATTTATCCAGGCGCTAGGAATGTCATATGGATTCAACAATATGGCAGGAGGCATGCTGATTGAAAACCCTGGTGTTTCAACGTATCTCTTAATTGCGGTCGTACTCACTGCGGGAACAGCATTTTTAATGTGGCTGGGTGAGCAGATTACTGCTCACGGTGTTGGTAATGGTATTTCGATTATTATCTTTGCCGGTATCGTCGCTGGTATCCCTCAAACAATAAAACAAGTGTACGCTCAACAATTTGTAGGTGGAGATGGACAGCTGTTCATGCAAATCCTTAAAATTGCCCTTATTGTCATTGCCATTCTTGTCATTGTTATCGGTGTTATTTACATTCAAATGGCAGTGAGAAAGATTGCAATTCAATATTCAAAAGGAACTGGCCGTGCACAAATGTCTGCTAGTCAAGCAACGCACCTTCCATTGAAAGTGAATCCAGCAGGGGTGATTCCAGTCATCTTTGCCGTTTCTTTCATTATTACTCCGCAGACGATTGCATCGTTCTTCGGAACCAATAATGTGACAACTTGGATAACCAACAACTTTGACTATACTAAACCAATCGGTATGACGATTTATGTAGCACTGATTGTTGCTTTCACATATTTTTATGCCTTTGTCCAAGTCAATCCTGAACAAATGGCTGAAAATCTGCAAAAGCAGGGTGGCTATATCCCGGGAGTTCGTCCAGGGAAAATGACTCAAGATAGAATTACGAGCATTTTGTACCGACTCACGTTTGTGGGCGCCATTTTCTTAGCCGTGATTTCAATACTTCCTATCTTTTTCATTCAATTCGCTGGATTACCTTCCGCTGCACAAATTGGCGGCACAAGTCTCCTCATTGTTGTAGGTGTTGCACTTGAAACAATGAAACAGCTTGAAAGCCAATTAGTGAAACGAAATTACCGTGGATTTATGAAATAAAACAGAGGGCTGGGCAGCTGCCCAACCTCTCTAAGTAAGGAAGGGGAAATCCGAAATGAACTTAGTCTTAATGGGGCTTCCGGGTGCTGGTAAAGGCACTCAGGCAGAACGAATTGTTGATGATTATGGGATCCCTCACATCTCAACAGGAGATATGTTCCGCGCTGCTATGAAAGAGGAGACACAACTTGGGCTCGAAGCAAAATCCTTTATCGATAAAGGAGAGCTTGTTCCTGATGAGGTCACAATCGGTATTGTTAGAGAAAGACTTGGCAAAAATGATTGTGAACAAGGTTTTCTTCTGGACGGATTTCCGCGAACAGTCGCTCAGGCTGAAGCTTTAGAAGAAATTCTAAAGGACCTTGGCAGAACGATTGATTATGTCATTAATATTAAAGTCGATAAAGATGCTTTGATGGAGCGTCTGACTGGCCGAAGAATTTGCAAAAATTGCGGAGCAACATATCATTTAGTATTCAATCCACCTGCGAAAGAAAATGTTTGCGACAAGTGTGGAGGCGAGCTTTATCAACGTGCAGATGATAATGCAGAAACCGTTTCGACTAGACTTGAAGTAAACTTAAAGCAGACTGAACCTTTACTGAACTTCTATTCAGAAAAAGGATATCTTGCAAACATTGATGGTGCGAAGCACATTAACGATGTATATGCAGATATCAAGGACCTGCTTGGAGGATTAAATAAATGATTATCTGTAAAACTCCTCGCGAGCTTGAGATTATGAGAGAAGCTGGACGTATTGTCGCACTGACTCATGAAGAGCTGAAGAAACACATAAAACCAGGTATTTCGACAAAAGAATTGGATCAAATTGCCGAACGTTTTATTACAAAGCAGGGTGCAATCCCATCTTTTAAAGGGTATAATGGTTTTCGCGGGAGCATTTGCGTTTCGGTGAATGAAGAACTCGTTCACGGTATTCCTGGTAAACGGGTTTTACGTGATGGTGACATCATTAGTATCGATATTGGCGCAAAGTTAAATGGCTATCATGGTGACTCTGCTTGGACTTATCCAGTTGGGGTAATCAGTGATGAAGACCGCAAACTACTGGAAGTCACAGAGGAATCTCTATATAAAGGCTTACAGGAAGCAAAGCCAGGCGAACGTCTGTCGAACATTTCCCATGCCATACAAACGTATGTTGAAAATGAGAATTTTTCAGTTGTTAGAGAATATGTTGGACATGGGGTCGGACAGGATCTTCATGAGGACCCTCAAATTCCTCATTATGGTCCGCCCAACAAAGGCCCGCGGCTAAAACCTGGGATGGTGTTGGCCATCGAACCGATGGTGAACGCAGGCAGCCGATATGTGAAAACATTGGCTGATAACTGGACGGTTGTAACGGTTGATGGGAAAAAGTGTGCTCATTTTGAGCATACGATTGCGATTACAGATACAGGTTTTGATATACTGACTAAGATTTAGGTCTTCACTGAAGCCTTTCAGGCCCAAAGCGGGCAGGTTGTCTGTATAGTCCAAAGAAAGAACAAGATCAGTATACAGGTGTCATCGGCATGTTCGTTGGCTGCCATGTACTAATCGCAGACGGAGAAAAGCGTAAATTTCATTCTCCTAAGAAAAAATATCAATCATATAACCTTTTATGATTGCGTATCTCCGGAAGTTCAGAACAGTATATTCAAAACAGGTCGGGTGATAGATGAACAATTGAGAGATTCTCATTTGGACATTTGTCAGAGAGCAAGTTACTGATTTGAAGAAGGGAGAACACTTGAATGGCGAAAGACGATGTAATTGAAGTGGAAGGTACTGTAGCAGAAACTTTGCCAAACGCAATGTTCAAAGTTGAACTAGAGAATGGTCATACAGTTTTGGCTCATGTATCTGGAAAAATCCGTATGCACTTCATTCGCATTTTACCTGGAGACAAAGTTACGGTAGAATTATCTCCATATGACTTAACTCGTGGTAGAATTACGTACCGTTACAAATAAAGCAACTCCGGAAGAAGGAGGTTGGAAACACATGAAAGTGAGACCATCTGTTAAACCTATCTGTGAAAAATGTAAAGTGATTCGCAGAAAAGGAAAAGTAATGGTGATCTGTGAAAACCCAAAACATAAACAAAAACAAGGCTAATAACAAGGAGGTGCCCAAATCATGGCTCGTATTGCTGGTGTAGATATTCCACGTGATAAGCGTGTTGTCATTTCTTTAACATATGTTTTTGGAATTGGTCGTACAACTGCGCAACAAATCCTTAAAGAAGCAGGTGTTTCTGAAGACACTCGCGTTCGCGATCTAACTGAAGACGAACTTGGTAAAATCCGTGATATCATTGACAAACTTAAAGTAGAAGGTGACCTTCGTCGTGAAGTTTCACTTAACATTAAGCGTCTAATTGAAATCGGAAGCTACCGCGGAATCCGTCATCGTAGAGGACTTCCTGTTCGTGGACAAAACACAAAAAACAACGCGCGTACTCGTAAAGGTCCGCGTCGTACTGTAGCTAACAAGAAAAAATAAGTAAAGGAGGTAGTTAAAGAATGGCTGCTGCTCGTAAACAAAATACGCGTAAACGTCGCGTGAAAAAGAATATTGAAGCTGGAATCGCTCATATCCGTTCCACTTTCAACAACACGATTGTAACGATTACTGATGTTCATGGAAACGCAATTTCTTGGTCAAGTGCTGGTGCATTAGGATTCAGAGGTTCTCGTAAATCTACTCCTTTCGCTGCACAAATGGCTGCTGAAACAGCTGCTAAAGGTTCTATCGAACACGGTCTTAAAACACTTGAAGTAACTGTTAAAGGTCCTGGTTCTGGTCGTGAAGCTGCAATTCGTGCGCTTCAAGCTGCAGGTCTTGAAGTTACTGCAATTAGAGACGTAACTCCAGTTCCTCATAACGGATGCCGTCCACCAAAACGTCGCCGCGTGTAATTTGTTTGTATAGATTTTGTGTCCCTGTCAATAATGGGTTATGATACAGTTATTTATGAGACGAATACACGACTCGTTGCCTGAGCACATACGGGACTAAACAATGAGGAATTTCGGATGGAATCTCATATGATTCTATTCGAGGTTTCGACGTTTTGAAGGAGGGTTTTATTAGATGATCGAAATTGAAAAACCAAAAATCGAAACGGTTGAAATCAGCGACGATGCCAAGTATGGCAAGTTTGTCGTAGAGCCACTTGAGCGTGGATATGGTACCACTTTAGGGAACTCCCTTCGTCGTATCCTTTTATCCTCACTTCCTGGTGCAGCTGTAACATCGATCCAGATAGATGGTGTCTTACACGAATTCTCAACGATCGAAGGCGTGGTTGAAGATGTTACAACGATTATCTTAAACATTAAAAAGCTTGCACTCAAAATCTACTCTGAAGAAGAGAAGACGCTTGAAATTGATGTACAAGATGAAGGTACTGTAACAGCTGCTGATATTACACACGACAGCGATATTGAAATCTTAAATCCAGATCTTCACATCGCAACTCTTGGCAAGAATGCGAGCTTCCGTGTTCGCTTAACTGCACAAAGAGGTCGCGGGTATAATCCTGCTGATGCAAACAAAAGAGACGATCAGCCAATCGGTGTGATTCCGATCGACTCAATCTATACACCTGTATCTCGTGTGACTTATCAAGTGGAGAACACCCGTGTTGGGCAAATCACAAACTATGATAAATTAACACTAGATGTATGGACTGATGGAAGCACAGGACCGAAAGAAGCGATCGCTCTAGGTTCTAAGATTTTAACTGAACACCTGAATATTTTCGTTGGATTAACTGACGAAGCTCAGCATGCTGAAATCATGGTTGAGAAAGAAGAAGACCAAAAAGAAAAAGTGCTTGAAATGACAATTGAAGAGCTTGATCTTTCTGTTCGTTCTTACAACTGTTTGAAGCGTGCGGGTATTAACACTGTTCAAGAGCTTGCTAACAAGACAGAAGAGGATATGATGAAAGTTCGTAACCTTGGACGTAAATCTCTTGAAGAAGTGAAAGCGAAACTAGAAGAACTTGGACTGGGTCTTCGTAAAGACGATTGACTAGTTTCATTGTGAACTAGGATTTTCGTGTGTTTTTTATTCATACAGCATCTCTAATTAAGGAGGGGACATCACATGGCATACAGAAAGCTAGGACGCACTAGTGCACAACGTAAAGCAATGCTTCGTGACCTAACGACTGATTTGATCATCAACGAACGCATCGAAACAACTGAAACACGTGCGAAAGAACTTCGCTCTGTAGTTGAAAAAATGATCACTCTTGGCAAACGCGGAGATCTTCATGCTCGCCGTCAAGCTGCAGCTTACATTCGTAATGAAGTAGCTAACGCTGAAACAAACCAAGATGCACTTCAAAAATTATTCGCTGACGTTGCAACTCGCTACGAAGATCGCCAAGGTGGATACACTCGTATCATGAAGCTTGGACCTCGTCGCGGCGATGGCGCACCAATGGCTGTCATTGAATTAGTTTAATCACATATCGTGTATCTAAGAAAGGGCGGGACAGTTCATAACTGGATCTATGCCCTTTTTTAGGTACTACGGCTTTTTTTAGGAATAAGCAAAGAAGAGGTTGAGCTGAGAGGAGGTCCGGTAGAGATGGGGAAGACATTAATTGACGTAAAGGACATTGTATTTCGTTATCACAAGGACGCGGACAAGCCCGCTTTAGATCAAGTGTCACTGCATGTGAATCAAAATGAATGGCTCGCCATTGTTGGTCATAACGGTTCAGGTAAATCCACACTTGCCCGTGTGCTGAATGGGCTCATTTTACCGGATGCTGGTACGGTCAAGGTTGGAGAGATTGAGCTCAAAGAAGAAAGTGTTTGGGATATTCGCAGAAAGGTCGGAATGGTCTTTCAAAACCCAGATAACCAATTTGTGGGCTCAACAGTTCGTGATGATGTGGCTTTTGGTTTAGAAAATAACGGGGTTGAGCGGGAATTGATGATAGAACGTGTAGATTGGGCTGTCAAACAGGTCAATATGCAGGAGTTTCTTGATCAAGAGCCGCACCATCTATCAGGCGGGCAGAAGCAGAGAGTCGCTATTGCAGGTGTGCTTGCCGCAAGCCCTGACATCATGATCTTGGATGAAGCAACATCAATGCTAGATCCGATTGGCCGTGAAGAAGTGTTAGAGACTGTTAGACTTCTGAAGGAACAAGGTACAGTCACAGTCATTTCCATCACACATGATTTAGACGAGGCTGCCAAGGCAGACCGCGTCATTGTGATGAATGGCGGGAAGAAATTTGCCGAGGGAACGCCAGAGGAAGTATTTGAACTAGATGAACAGCTGGTTCAGATTGGACTTGATCTGCCATTCTCTTATCGATTGAGCAAGCAATTGAAGCAGCAAGGTGTGCCGCTTGCAAATGCCCATTTGACACAAGAAGGATTGGTGAAAGAGCTATGGACATTACGATCAAAGAATTAGAGCATCGTTATCAAATGAAAACGCCGTTTGAGCGTCTCGCTTTGTATGATGTCAATGCTTCCATCAAAGAGGGCAGCTATGTCGCTGTCATTGGTCATACGGGCTCTGGCAAGTCTACATTGCTGCAGCATTTAAATGGATTGCTCAAACCAACGAAGGGGAGCATTGCGCTTGGAGAGACCATTTTACAAGCCAATAAAAAGCAGAAGGATATGAAACCCCTCCGGAAAAAGGTAGGCATCGTGTTTCAGTTTCCTGAGCATCAGCTCTTTGAGGAAACCATTCTCAAGGATATCTGCTTTGGTCCAATGAACTTCGGTGTTCCTCAATTAAAGGCAGAAGCGAAGGCGAAAGAGATGCTGAAACTGGTTGGTCTTCCTGAATCCCTATTATCTCGATCTCCCTTTGAACTAAGCGGCGGGCAAATGAGACGTGTGGCGATTGCAGGCGTTTTAGCGATGGAGCCAGAAGTGCTTGTGCTTGATGAGCCGACTGCTGGGCTGGATCCACGCGGGCGGAAGGAAATTATGGACATGTTCTATGACCTTCATCAAAAGGCAAACCTCACCACGATCCTGGTCACACACAGTATGGAGGATGCCGCTCATTATGCGGATCAAATGATTGTGATGCATAAAGGAACAGTGAAGGCAACAGGCACGCCGAGAGAGTTGTTTGCCAATCGTACAGACATGTCTTCGTTTGGTCTCGACCTCCCAGAAACGATTAAATTCCAACAGACTGTAGAAGAAAATCTTGGTATTACGTTTCCAAGGCCGCTTCTGACCATGGATGAAATGGCAGAAGCCTTAACAGCTCTTTATCAGGAGGACACGACATCATGATGGATAGTATGATTATCGGCAAATATGTGCCAGGTTCATCCTTTGTCCATCGTCTTGATCCAAGGACAAAGCTGTTATCAATTTTCTTTTTTGTCTTTATCGTCTTTTTTGCTAATAATTACATCACTTACGCGCTTTTAGGTGTCTTTACCATCCTTGTGGTGATGGTTTCTCAGGTGCCGCTATACTTTATTCTCAAGGGAATGAAGCCGATCCTATGGATTGTCCTGTTTACCTTTATTCTGCATATTTTCATGACAAAGGATGGCGCCTTGCTATTCCACTTTGGTTTTCTGAATATTTATGAAGAAGGTCTAAAGCAGGGGATCTTCATTTCACTCCGTTTTGTCTATCTCATCATGATGACGACACTTCTTACGTTAACGACAACGCCTATAGAAGTGACAGACGGGATGGAGAAGCTTCTGCACCCATTCCGTAAAATCAAACTGCCTGTTCATGAGCTTGCTCTCATGATGTCCATCTCTCTTCGGTTTATTCCGACGTTACTAGAAGAGACGGACAAAATCATGAAGGCACAAATGGCACGAGGCGTTGATTTTACAAGCGGACCTTTAAAGGATCGCTTGAAAGCTATTGTTCCTTTGCTTGTTCCGCTTTTCGTCAGTGCGTTTAAGCGTGCAGAGGAATTGGCTACCGCTATGGAAGCGAGGGGCTACCGCGGGGGAGAAGGACGGACGAAATACCGTCAGCTTGTCTGGGGTATGAAGGACACGTTCACGCTGCTTCTATTCATCCTGTTAACAGCACTCCTTGTGCTGCTTAGAAATTAGGTGATTCCTAGATGAAGGTCAAATGTACCGTATCCTACGATGGGACACATTTTAAAGGCTATCAGGTGCAGCCAGGGCAGCGAACTGTTCAGACAGAGATAGAGTCTGCCCTTGCAAGAATGCACAAACAGGATGAACTGATTCCGATTGTGGCTTCCGGCCGGACAGACAGCGGTGTCCATGCAAAGGGACAGGTCATCCATTTTGACACCCCGCTCTCGATCCCGATGGAGAGATGGCCTTTTGCCCTCAACAGCCTGCTGCCGGATGATATCCGTGTTCTAAAGGCTGAGGAGGTCGATGACTCGTTTCATGCCAGATTTGGTGTTGTTTCGAAGGAGTACCGTTATAAGGTCTCGACGGAAACGCACCAAAATGTATTCACGAGACAGTATGCCTGCCACTATCCTTACCGGCTGGATATCGATAAAATGAGAAAAGCCGCTGAGCACCTGATTGGGACACATGACTTTACAAGCTTTTGTGCGGCCAATACAGAGGTTCAGGACAAGGTGAGGGATATTTATGCCCTCGAGTGGAAAAACGTCTCAGACGGGCTTGAAATGCGTGTGAGAGGGAATGGTTTTTTATACAACATGGTGCGGATTATCGCTGGAACATTGCTTGAAATCGGTTCTGGTAAATTTCACCCTGAGGAGATAAAAGCCATGCTTGCCGCCCGAAATCGCGAAGCGGCAGGCAAGACTGCGCCTAGTCACGGACTGTATTTATGGGAAGTTTTCTATGACAACTAAACCAGGTGTAACATGTTCTTGACACAGGAAGCAGAAAGTTATAAGATATCATATGGTATGTATTTCAACCCCACAAATAAGCCCCGGAAGACTTATCTGTGTTTTGAAATAGAACGTAGCATTTGATTCAAGGAAAATTCATTGATTTATTTAGGAGGGAAACTCATGCGTACAACACCAATGGCGAACGCAAGCACAATTGAGCGCAAATGGCTAGTTGTTGATGCGGCAGGCAAGACTCTAGGTCGTCTTTCTACTGAAGTAGCATCACTTTTGCGCGGTAAGCACAAACCAACTTATACACCACACGTTGATACAGGTGATCATGTGATCATCATCAATGCTGAGAAAATCGAATTAACTGGTAAGAAATTGACGGACAAAATTTACTACCGTCACACGATGCACCCAGGTGGTTTGAAACAAAGAACTGCTCTTGAGATGCGTACAAACTACCCTGAAAAAATGTTGGAGCTTGCTATCAAAGGTATGCTTCCAAAGGGTCCACTAGGTCGTCAAATGTTCAAAAAATTAAATGTGTACCGTGGTTCTGAGCATCCACATCAAGCACAACAACCTGAAGTTTACGAACTTCGCGGTTAATTATAAGGGAGGTTAACAATTTGGCACAGGTTCAATATTACGGTACAGGTCGTCGTAAAAGTTCTGTAGCGCGCGTTCGCTTAGTTCCAGGTGAAGGCCGTATCGTCGTTAATAATCGTGAAATTACTGAATACATTCCATTCGCTGCTTTAATCGAAGACGTGAAACAGCCTTTGAACATCACAGAAACAGCTAACAGCTACGATGTTCTTGTAAATGTTCACGGTGGTGGATTCTCTGGTCAAGCTGGAGCAATTCGTCACGGTATCTCTCGTGCTCTTCTAGAAGTAGATCCTGAGTACCGTACACCACTTAAACGTGCTGGACTTCTTACTCGTGACTCTCGTATGAAAGAGCGTAAGAAATACGGTCTTAAAGGCGCGCGTAGAGCTCCACAGTTCTCGAAGCGTTAATTTTACAAAGGTTTGTTACAGACAAACCATATATGAAAAGCATCAGCATCCTGCTGGTGCTTTTTTTCTGTTTGGAAACATATAAAATAGGATCATAGCAAGGTTTCTGTTTAAAAAACGAAGTCTATGGGGGGTGTCATATGAATCTAACAACAGACCGCTTCTGATGCATAGCCCTTGTTTTGATAGGCAGGATTGAAAACCCAGCCAATCTCATATGTGTGTTCACCAAAGTAAGGATGAAACACGATATGCCCAATGCAAATCTGATCTTCTTTTAATAGAACAGCAAAATTCTTGGCTGTTTTAAGACGATTATTTTTAACAAATTCTTGCGCATTTTCTTTAGAAAAAACACCTTCCGGAATATACTTCATCACTTCCGGATCAGAGGTATATGTATAGACATCCTGCCAATCATCTTCAGCAAATGATCGAACGATACACCTTTCTTATGCTGTCCTGTATCATGGTTTTCACACACTGAACTTACATCGGATTATTGCCACTTGTCAGTCTGAAAATGTGCCATCGTGGAGAGTGATGGAGAAAATGGGGATGAGGAGAGAGGGGTATTTTAAAAAATGTATACCACAAGGAAATGAGTGGTGGGATGAGTTTTACTATGCCATCTTACAAGAGGAATGGTTCGGAAGAGGGCTTGATAAGTTTTCATGATATGAAGTAATTCGTCATTTCAAATATCCCTTCGCTTTCGATGTTGATATAATCAGATCAAATAAGCAGAGGGACTTCGCCAGAGGATCTTTGAGAAAAAGCAGCTGATCAAATTTTTATATGAGAACGCTCTTAACTGGTATTTTGGCAAGTGAAGATAGTTTCCGTCCATCCTAGGAGGTGCTTTCATTGAATTTAAATCAATTGACATGTAGAGAAGCTGTGCAAGAAGACCTCGACAAAATCATCTTCATGCTTTCAGATGATAAGTTAGGTCAAAAGAGAGAGCGTTACACTCGCCCATTATTAGAAAGTTATATCAAAGCCTTTCGTTCAATCGATGCTGATCCAAATATTGAACTCATTGTTGCGTGTGACCAGGAAGAAGCAGTTGGTGTTCTTCAGTTAACCATGACGCCATTTCTTACACATCAAGGAGGATGGAGAGCATCCATCGAAGGAGTTCGTACGGCTTCAACCCATAGAGGAAAAGGAGTCGGCTCGCTGCTTATAAAGTGGGCCATTCAACGCGCAAGCGGCCGCGGCTGTCATATGATTCAGCTGACAACAGATAAACAGAGGCCAGAAGCACGACATTTTTATGAGAAATTAGGGTTTGAAGCCACTCATGAAGGAATGAAGCTGCATTTGCCCCATGAATAAGGACATCAAGAAGCGGAGGATTCACGTACCTCTACCTTTTTTGTTCCTTTATTTAGAAATATTTACTATATTTAATATGTAAATCCTCTGTTATTTGGAAAGGAGAAACATGTTACTCAAAGTCGGTCTAGTTGTCATAGGTGTGGTCATACTTTACGTGGTGGTTCAAGTCTTGCTGTATAAAAGAGATATGAAGAAAACGAAGGAAGATCTTTTGACATTTGTCGCAAAAAACAAAAAGGACGTTTCAGTGACAATCATTGAAAATGATAATGTGGTGTTAGAATGGAATGCTGATCAAAAAACGCCACTTGCAAGTACGGTGAAATTAGTGGTTTTATTTCATTTTGTTAAAGCTGTATCGAGCGGCGGCATCAAGCTGGAGGAAAAAGTGGCATTGTCTGATATAGAGCGGTTTTATATTGATAGAACAGACGTTGGTGCGCACGCGTACGGCTGGAGGTCAATGATTTTTCTGAGCATGCGACTTTAACATCAAAAAACAGAGGGGAACACCCCTCTGTTCAGCGTGTAGACAAACCCTCGCATTCTTTGTCAGTCCTGCGCGCTGGTGCTCACGAATGTCAAATTCGCTCCGCGCCAGTGCTCGTCCTTCCTAGACTGCAAAGGTTTTCTATCACGCTGAAAAGAAGACAAAGAGCTAAAATAAAAATCATTTTAGCCCTTTGTCAACAATCTGAACAGAAGGAAACACCCCTCTGTTTTATTATTTCTGCATTGGAAACGCTTTGTAGACATCTTGGCGTTTCTTTTTTGACTTCACAACTCCATCAACCAGTTCCTTTTGCCAAAGCGCTGTATCGTCTTTGTACTTTTTAAAAGGGTGAGGGAGCTCTTTTTCTAGCTGTTTTCTTTTAAACGTGACGGACGGCTCGTCTTTAGAGCTCATGTTAAGTGTCACTTGCTCTACGTTATCGACAAGAATAAAAAGTGCGATGGCGTTGTATAAATACGTTTTTTCGATCGTATCCTTTTGATCAAACCAGAAGGCGTCAAACTGTTCTTCTGTATAGCCGGCATTTTCTTTTACTCCATACGTGACGTCTAATGCTTTCCCATCGATGATTTCAAATTCACGTATTACGCCTCCAGGAAGATCTGATAAGATTTCACGAATGGCTGAATTGTCACCGAGATACGTGTTTTTGTGTGTTGAAAGTTGTTTTAAGGATATGTCTTCTATTCCTTTTATATCGCTCTTTTTCTCTGTGGCTTGACTGCTGCATGCAGATAAGACGACTGTTAATAGCAGCAGGATATACATCCATTTCTTCATTGATTTTGCCCCTTTATTGTTCTTTCTATATGTAAATGTCTATTTTATCACAATTTTCCATTCCGATCGTTCACAATCCGTCATTTCCATTTACTGAACTGCATGTTTTGTTCAAACCAACGAACAATACAAAGAAAAAAGGAGTTCAGTCCATGGCAGAAGTGCTTTCATTTTATCAATTGAAAACAAAACGAGATGTCACGCTTGAAAAGAAGCTTTTGCGTACATTGTCTCTTCAACAAGTAACGGCCGCTTCTGAAAAATTCACAAAGAAGCTGTTTCCATTTGCAGATGATCCAGCTGGGATAATGAGTGATGGCTGCATCGATTTCGCCATTGAAGCTTTTTTAGCTGGCGGGAGATACGGTGAGTCGAGTAAATACGGGGAATCGTTCGACGATATCAAAAAGCGGTCCTCCCAGGAGGAAGCTGAGCTGATTGAAGAGCTCGCAGGATGCTTGCAATCGTGGGGAAATATGTTCCGTATGGAGCGGAAGATGTCATGTTTATATCCATTTGCGAAGGATTTTTTAAGCATGTGGTGGCAGGAAGGCTTTCGTGAATCAGAAAAAAGACACAAGCTTCGGCTGCACTAAGCATATTTCCAGCCCTTGTCCCATATCTATAAAATAATGGTGTATGGGAGGGACAGGGATGAAAAGAAAGCTGAAGTGGACAGGGTTTTTAATTGGGTTTATTGTCCTCTTATTCTTATTCAGGTTTCAATTTCTAAATGATGATTCATGGAAATCGTGGAATTTGCCTCTAAGCGGGAAGATCATCTATTTGGATCCGGGTCACGGCGGTCCAGATGGCGGGGCTGTGGGAGGAGAGCTGCTTGAGAAAGAGATTGCACTGGATGTGTCCAAGAAGATACGTGACTATTTGCAGGAGCAGGGAGCACTTGTTCTCATGACCCGAGAGGATGATTCTGATTTATCATCAAAGAATACAAAGGGTTATGCCCGGAAGAAAGCGGAGGATTTAAGGAACCGCGTTAAAGTTATCAATGAATCTGAAGCAGACCTCTATTTAAGCATTCATTTAAATGCGATACCATCCAACAAATGGAGCGGGGCGCAGACGTTTTTTTACGGAAAGTATGAAGAGAATGAAAAAGCAGCGAAGTTCATTCAAGATGAATTGCGCAGGAATCTTGAAAACACAGATCGAAAGGCGAAGCGTATCAACGGCATTTATTTAATGCAAAATGTCACAAAGCCAGGAGCTCTTGTGGAAATTGGATTTCTCTCCAACCCGAAAGAGGCTGGCCAGCTGGCAACACCTAAATATCAGGATCAAATTGCTGCCTCTATTTATAAAGGGATTTTAAGATATTTAACAGAGCAAAAAGAGCCGCCTGAATAAGGGGCTTTTTCCTTTTGATCGCAGGCAAACAGGACAGACATTGTAAGGATATGTATGATATACTTGGATTGTAAACGAATTCAATAAAGGGTGAGGTTCTGCTATGATCGGACAAGATGATGTGAGAAAACTAGTTGGGAAGATGGACGAACCTTTCCTTCATATACCGCTTGGTGAGCTGGATGCCATCAAGGAAATCAGCCTAAAGCCTGAGAAAGAGCATGTGAGCCTAAAGGTGGCTATTGCAAAAACAGGCACTGCTGAGCAGATGAAGCTGCAGCAAGACATTGTACAAGCCTTGAAAGCAGCTGGCGCTAACACAGTAGGACTTCGTTTTGAGGAACTTCCTCAGGAAACACTTGAAAAGTTTATGCCATCACAAGATGAGGAAGAAACCCTGCTTAACTCTAAAAATCCGCCTGAGTTCTTAGCGATTGCGAGTGGAAAGGGCGGCGTTGGTAAATCGACGGTTTCTGTTAACCTTGCTGTAGCGCTCGCTCGTCTAGGGAAAAAAGTCGGGCTGATTGATGCTGATATTTATGGCTTTAGCGTACCGGATATGATGGGAATCACTGTCAGACCAACAGTTAAAGGGGAAAAAATTATTCCTGTGGAGCGCTTTGGTGTTAAAGTGATTTCAATGGGCTTTTTTGTTGAAGAAAATGCACCGGTTATTTGGAGAGGACCGATGCTTGGAAAAATGTTAAATAACTTCTTCCACGAAGTTGAGTGGGGAGAATTAGATTACTTACTATTAGACCTTCCGCCTGGAACGGGAGATGTGGCGCTTGATATTCATACAATGCTGCCTAGCTGTAAAGAAATCATTGTCACTACACCGCATCCAACGGCTGCCTTCGTTGCAGCAAGAGCAGGCGCAATGGCACTGCAAACAGATCATGACGTGCTCGGGGTCGTTGAGAATATGAGTTATTATGAAAGCAAAAAAACAGGTGAAAAGGAATACGTCTTTGGAAAAGGGGGCGGGGACAAGCTGGCTGAAGAGCTGCGTGTATCTGTTCTTGGCCAAATTCCTTTAGGGCAGCCTGATTGGAATGAGGATGATTTCGCGCCTTCTGTCTATGATGCAAGCCATCCGACAGGTGAAGTGTATCAACACATTGCGAATAAAGTCATTGAACAATTAGCAGTGAAAGCATAATGAAAGCCCGAGTGGATGAATGCCACTCGGGTGATGTTTAACTGTCGCTTCCTTCGCTGCCTTGCGATCCGGAATCACTGCTGCTTTCAGATGCTGCCTTTTTGAGCTCATCTTCGAATTTCTTCTTATAAAGAGGGCTGCTCAATGTTTCCGTAATGACTTTTTCTAAGTGCTTTCTAAACTCTTTGCTTTTTACAAGTTCACCGTATTTCTTTTCCATCTCAGGATCCTTGAGAATATCCATCATCAGCTGTTGATAGTCAGGATCCTTCATTAATTGTTTTAGCATTCTTTCATGCTGTTGCTGCATGGATTTTGCGAAAGTCTCGGCAAATTTAGAATCCTCAAAGACCTTCTTCCAGAACTCTTTGCCTTTATCAGAAGTCAGTGTTTTCTCTATCGTTTTTTTCACAGTTTGTTCATCCATTACCAAAGCTTCATTCATTGCCTCGTCATTTAATAACTGTTGAATGGCCTTTTTACCGTCATCTGTCTTTAATATATCGACGACCATTTTTTTTGTTTCGTCATAGTCCATATTAGATGAGGATTGGGTTTTGGGAGCACAAGCTGTTAGAGATAAAAGAAGAAAACAGCTCATTATACGCAAGATGCCTTTTGACATACTGTGGCTCCTTTCGTTACATGTCTTACTTTTAATATGAATGTTTCACGTAAATTTATACATAACAAAAATAGGGGATGGATCAATTCAATGAAAAGTCGGGATTTAGTTCGTTTTTTCTTCTCTGTGCTAGCTGTTGGAGCGGTCATTACAAGCGTGGTAGGCTTTGCGCTGGAGTGGGGGGAATATCAGAAGCTTTTTATATCATTTGAAATTCTAGAGATCGCATCTGTGTTGTTTTGGTTCATTGGTGTAGGGATGATCTTTAGTGTCATTAGCCAGATGGGGTTTGTTGTCTTCTTGACGGTGCACCGGTTTGCGTTAGAGATTTTCCGGTCACATTCTTTATGGAATACCATTCAGCTGTTTCTTGTGATTTTTGTGCTGTTTGATTTAGCTTACTTGCGATTTTTGTTTTTCGGAGAAAATGAATCATTTCTTCCATACTTATGGCTGCCTTTATTTATCGGTGTGTTTGCATTGATCGTGGCTTACTTTAAACAGCAGCAGTCCTCTAAGAAAACATTTGTTTCTGCAATGTTTCTCATGGTCGTCATCACGTCGTTAGAATGGTTCCCGGCGCTCAGAGTCAACGAAGAGGACTGGCTGTATTTAATGCTATTCCCGCTATTAGGCTGTAATGCGTTTCAGCTGTTAACGATGCCGCGGTTTTCAAAAGCGAAAGCTACTTAACTTCCGATGACTTTGTTTTCGTATTGGAGATCAGTTCGCCAACCGTCACATTTTTTAAATGCTTTTCTTTTATTTGTTTCAAAATAGCGGGTAAGGCTTGCGCGGTTTGGGTTGCTGAATCTGAGGCGTGAAGGAGAACAATGTCTCCGCTTTTCATTCGATCATTTACATTCTGAACAATCTGGTCGACACCCGGATTCAGCCAATCCTGTGAATTGATGCTGTAATGAACAACGGTATAACCGTACTGTGTGGCAATTTTTAGTGCTGTTTCGTTAAACTGTCCAGTTGGCGGTCTTAATAGTTGAATGTCATCTAGTCCAAGCTTTTGAAATGTATTTTGTGCACGGACAAGATCTTGCTTGATCTCACTATCTTCAAGCTGGCTATAATTTTTATAAGCATAGCCGAGGCTTCCGATCTGGTGGCCGTCCTCCCTAATTTGTTTCACGATATCAGGATGACGCTCAGCCCAAGAAGCAGACAGAAAGAAAGTGGCGTTCTTTATACCGTACTCTCGAAGGACATTTAAAATAGGAACAGCCTTCTCATCCCCCCAGCCTATATTAAAAGTGAGAGAGACATGTTTTGATGAAGTCTCGCCTTTATAAATGGCTCGGGGTCCATGTTCAGTTTTAAATACCGACAGCGGCGGTGCCTTTTGTACATAAAAAAAGGTTGCAGCTGCAAGGGCTGCTACAAGAATAATGACAACTTGCTTCAGCCGTTTAATAGGCAACACATATAATCGACTCAATTCAAACACTCCTGCCTTGTCCAAGATTGTTACTTGATTGTATGCAGGACAAGGGTTTAAGATGCTTAATAAAACTATTTCAAAAAAAGTTTTGAAAAGACGTTGACCAAAAGAATGTTTTCGTGATATATTATTAATCGTCGCTGACACACAGTGACAAACACAAAACGCTTCGGGAAATAAACTTGAAAAAAGTTGTTGACATAAGATGAAGCGAAATGTTATATTATTAAAGCCGCTAAGAACGGCGAAGATGATCTTTGAAAACTAAACAAGACAAAACGTACCTGTTAATTCGAGTTTTTATAAAAAATCCTATGATATTTTATAGGTAGTCAGTCAAACTGGCGAGGCAGGAAATGATCACATGCTAAGTTCGCTACATCGTGTAGCAACGCATGTGTGATATGCATCCTGCATACCTCGGAGAGTTTGATCCTGGCTCAGGACGAACGCTGGCGGCGTGCCTAATACATGCAAGTCGAGCGGACAGAAGGGAGCTTGCTCCCGGATGTTAGCGGCGGACGGGTGAGTAACACGTGGGTAACCTGCCTGTAAGACTGGGATAACTCCGGGAAACCGGAGCTAATACCGGATAGTTCCTTGAACCGCATGGTTCAAGGATGAAAGACGGTTTCGGCTGTCACTTACAGATGGACCCGCGGCGCATTAGCTAGTTGGTGGGGTAATGGCTCACCAAGGCGACGATGCGTAGCCGACCTGAGAGGGTGATCGGCCACACTGGGACTGAGACACGGCCCAGACTCCTACGGGAGGCAGCAGTAGGGAATCTTCCGCAATGGACGAAAGTCTGACGGAGCAACGCCGCGTGAGTGATGAAGGTTTTCGGATCGTAAAGCTCTGTTGTTAGGGAAGAACAAGTGCGAGAGTAACTGCTCGCACCTTGACGGTACCTAACCAGAAAGCCACGGCTAACTACGTGCCAGCAGCCGCGGTAATACGTAGGTGGCAAGCGTTGTCCGGAATTATTGGGCGTAAAGGGCTCGCAGGCGGTTTCTTAAGTCTGATGTGAAAGCCCCCGGCTCAACCGGGGAGGGTCATTGGAAACTGGGAAACTTGAGTGCAGAAGAGGAGAGTGGAATTCCACGTGTAGCGGTGAAATGCGTAGAGATGTGGAGGAACACCAGTGGCGAAGGCGACTCTCTGGTCTGTAACTGACGCTGAGGAGCGAAAGCGTGGGGAGCGAACAGGATTAGATACCCTGGTAGTCCACGCCGTAAACGATGAGTGCTAAGTGTTAGGGGGTTTCCGCCCCTTAGTGCTGCAGCTAACGCATTAAGCACTCCGCCTGGGGAGTACGGTCGCAAGACTGAAACTCAAAGGAATTGACGGGGGCCCGCACAAGCGGTGGAGCATGTGGTTTAATTCGAAGCAACGCGAAGAACCTTACCAGGTCTTGACATCCTCTGACAACCCTAGAGATAGGGCTTTCCCTTCGGGGACAGAGTGACAGGTGGTGCATGGTTGTCGTCAGCTCGTGTCGTGAGATGTTGGGTTAAGTCCCGCAACGAGCGCAACCCTTGATCTTAGTTGCCAGCATTCAGTTGGGCACTCTAAGGTGACTGCCGGTGACAAACCGGAGGAAGGTGGGGATGACGTCAAATCATCATGCCCCTTATGACCTGGGCTACACACGTGCTACAATGGACAGAACAAAGGGCTGCAAGACCGCAAGGTTTAGCCAATCCCATAAATCTGTTCTCAGTTCGGATCGCAGTCTGCAACTCGACTGCGTGAAGCTGGAATCGCTAGTAATCGCGGATCAGCATGCCGCGGTGAATACGTTCCCGGGCCTTGTACACACCGCCCGTCACACCACGAGAGTTTGCAACACCCGAAGTCGGTGAGGTAACCTTTATGGAGCCAGCCGCCGAAGGTGGGGCAGATGATTGGGGTGAAGTCGTAACAAGGTAGCCGTATCGGAAGGTGCGGCTGGATCACCTCCTTTCTAAGGATATATGGAGCAGCGTACGTTTTCGTCTTGTTTAGTTTTGAAGGATCATTCCTTCAAAACATGTCTCTAGCGAGACAGGATTGTTCTTTGAAAACTAGATAACAATAAGTAATACATTCACATTGAATGCAATGCAAAGTTCATCACACATAGTGATTCTTTCTAAAGTAAGAAATGGTTAAGTTAGAAAGGGCGCACGGTGGATGCCTTGGCACTAGGAGCCGATGAAGGACGGGACGAACACCGATATGCTTCGGGGAGCTGTAAGCAAGCTTTGATCCGGAGATTTCCGAATGGGGAAACCCACTGCTCGTAATGGAGTAGTATCCATACTTGAATACATAGAGTATGAGAAGGCATACCCGGGGAACTGAAACATCTAAGTACCCGGAGGAAGAGAAAGCAAATGCGATTCCCTGAGTAGCGGCGAGCGAAACGGGAACAGCCCAAACCAAGAGGCTTGCCTCTTGGGGTTGTAGGACACTCTATACGGAGTTACAAAGGAATGATATAAGCGAAGAGGTCTGGAAAGGCCCGCCAAAGAAGGTAACAGCCCTGTAACTGAAATGTCATTCTCTCCAGAGTGGATCCTGAGTACGGCGGAACACGTGAAATTCCGTCGGAATCCGGGAGGACCATCTCCCAAGGCTAAATACTCCCTAGTGACCGATAGTGAACCAGTACCGTGAGGGAAAGGTGAAAAGCACCCCGGAAGGGGAGTGAAATAGATCCTGAAACCGTGTGCCTACAAGTAGTCAGAGCCCGTTAACGGGTGATGGCGTGCCTTTTGTAGAATGAACCGGCGAGTTACGATCCCGTGCAAGGTTAAGCAGAAGATGCGGAGCCGCAGCGAAAGCGAGTCTGAATAGGGCGCATGAGTACGTGGTCGTAGACCCGAAACCAGGTGATCTACCCATGTCCAGGGTGAAGTTCAGGTAACACTGAATGGAGGCCCGAACCCACGCACGTTGAAAAGTGCGGGGATGAGGTGTGGGTAGGGGTGAAATGCCAATCGAACCTGGAGATAGCTGGTTCTCTCCGAAATAGCTTTAGGGCTAGCCTCAAGGTAAGAGTCTCGGAGGTAGAGCACTGATTGGACTAGGGGCCCCTACCGGGTTACCGAATTCAGTCAAACTCCGAATGCCGATGACTTATCCTTGGGAGTCAGACTGCGAGTGATAAGATCCGTAGTCGAAAGGGAAACAGCCCAGACCGCCAGCTAAGGTCCCAAAGTATACGTTAAGTGGAAAAGGATGTGGAGTTGCTTAGACAACCAGGATGTTGGCTTAGAAGCAGCCACCATTTAAAGAGTGCGTAATAGCTCACTGGTCGAGTGACTCTGCGCCGAAAATGTACCGGGGCTAAACGTATCACCGAAGCTGCGGACTGTTCTTGCGAACAGTGGTAGGAGAGCGTTCTAAGGGCTGTGAAGCCAGACCGGAAGGACTGGTGGAGCGCTTAGAAGTGAGAATGCCGGTATGAGTAGCGAAAGACGGGTGAGAATCCCGTCCACCGAATGCCTAAGGTTTCCTGAGGAAGGCTCGTCCGCTCAGGGTTAGTCGGGACCTAAGCCGAGGCCGAAAGGCGTAGGCGATGGACAACAGGTTGATATTCCTGTACCACCTCCTCACCATTTGAGCAATGGGGGGACGCAGGAGGATAGGGTAAGCGCGGTATTGGATATCCGCGTCCAAGCAGTTAGGCTGGGAAATAGGCAAATCCGTTTCCCGTAAAGGCTGAGCTGTGATGGCGAGCGAAATTTAGTAGCGAAGTTCCTGATTCCACACTGCCAAGAAAAGCCTCTAGCGAGGTGAGAGGTGCCCGTACCGCAAACCGACACAGGTAGGCGAGGAGAGAATCCTAAGGTGATCGAGAGAACTCTCGTTAAGGAACTCGGCAAAATGACCCCGTAACTTCGGGAGAAGGGGTGCTTCTTAGGGTGTTAAAGCCCCGAGAAGCCGCAGTGAATAGGCCCAGGCGACTGTTTAGCAAAAACACAGGTCTCTGCGAAGCCGTAAGGCGAAGTATAGGGGCTGACGCCTGCCCGGTGCTGGAAGGTTAAGAGGAGCGCTTAGCGTAAGCGAAGGTGCGAATTGAAGCCCCAGTAAACGGCGGCCGTAACTATAACGGTCCTAAGGTAGCGAAATTCCTTGTCGGGTAAGTTCCGACCCGCACGAAAGGCGCAACGATCTGGGCACTGTCTCAACGAGAGACTCGGTGAAATTATAGTACCTGTGAAGATGCAGGTTACCCGCGACAGGACGGAAAGACCCCGTGGAGCTTTACTGCAGCCTGATATTGAATGTTGGTACAGCTTGTACAGGATAGGTAGGAGCCTTGGAAACCGGAGCGCTAGCTTCGGTGGAGGCATCGGTGGGATACTACCCTGGCTGTATTGACCTTCTAACCCGCTGCCCTTATCGGGCAGGGAGACAGTGTCAGGTGGGCAGTTTGACTGGGGCGGTCGCCTCCTAAAATGTAACGGAGGCGCCCAAAGGTTCCCTCAGAATGGTTGGAAATCATTCGCAGAGTGTAAAGGCACAAGGGAGCTTGACTGCGAGACCTACAAGTCGAGCAGGGACGAAAGTCGGGCTTAGTGATCCGGTGGTTCCGCATGGAAGGGCCATCGCTCAACGGATAAAAGCTACCCCGGGGATAACAGGCTTATCTCCCCCAAGAGTCCACATCGACGGGGAGGTTTGGCACCTCGATGTCGGCTCATCGCATCCTGGGGCTGTAGTCGGTCCCAAGGGTTGGGCTGTTCGCCCATTAAAGCGGTACGCGAGCTGGGTTCAGAACGTCGTGAGACAGTTCGGTCCCTATCCGTCGCGGGCGCAGGAAATTTGAGAGGAGCTGTCCTTAGTACGAGAGGACCGGGATGGACGCACCGCTGGTGTACCAGTTGTTCTGCCAAGGGCATCGCTGGGTAGCTATGTGCGGACGGGATAAGTGCTGAAAGCATCTAAGCATGAAGCCCCCCTCAAGATGAGATTTCCCATTCCGCAAGGAAGTAAGATCCCTGAAAGATGATCAGGTTGATAGGTCTGAGGTGGAAGCGTGGTGACACGTGGAGCTGACAGATACTAATAGATCGAGGACTTAACCTATATTCTATTGTGAAGCATGAACATTGTTATCTAGTTTTGAGAGAACATTCTCTCCATCAGGTTTGGTGGCGATAGCGAAGAGGTCACACCCGTTCCCATACCGAACACGGAAGTTAAGCTCTTCAGCGCCGATGGTAGTTGGGGGTTTCCCCCTGTGAGAGTAGGACGCCGCCAAGCTTTTTATTTATATCCTTCCAATGGAAGAAGTTACTTTATCATTCCGCAGTAGCTCAGTGGTAGAGCTATCGGCTGTTAACCGATCGGTCGTAGGTTCGAGTCCTACCTGCGGAGCCATGCTTCCATAGCTCAGTAGGTAGAGCACTTCCATGGTAAGGAAGAGGTCAGCGGTTCGAGCCCGCTTGGAAGCTTTCCTCTATATGTTGATATAACAAGGTTTCTCGATGATGAGAAGGCTTTTTTTGTTTGTTTATATATATTGAACTGCTCGATGATCAGTAGACTGATGACATTAGGAAAAGGAATAAAACGACTTGCACAGAAGTGTTGCATCGATTTTTTACTTATCCCTTCTTTTTGTTCTTGATTCTTCATTCTCTTTCTTTTATTCTTACTAAAGTGATATCCTCTATATTAAAAGACTCTGTACGTTCCTCTTTTCCCTCGAAAGTGAAGTATCGTTTGTTTTCCCTTTCTTTATCTCCAGGTATAGTTGATCTTCTTTTTCCATGTACGGTATGTATATAAAAAGGAGTAGATGGTTTGAAAGATTTATTTGTAAAGCAAGAATGGTTTGGACATGTACGTCAGGACGTGCTTGCGGGTATATTAGTCGCACTGGCTTTAATTCCTGAGGCAATTGCGTTTTCGATTATTGCGGGCGTTGATCCGAAGGTCGGCTTGTATGCATCATTTTGTATCGCGATTGTGATTTCGTTTGTGGGTGGACGCCCAGGCATGATTTCGGCTGCAACAGGGGCTATGGCTCTCGTCATGGTTAACTTGGTCGCTGATCATGGGTTGCAATATTTGTTTGCAGCTACGATTTTGACGGGTTTGATTCAAATTGTGTTTGGATTGTGCCGAGTGTCTCGTTTGATGAAATTTATTCCGAGGTCCGTCATGGTTGGCTTTGTTAATGCGTTGGCTATTATGATCTTCATGGCTCAGCTTCCACATTTCGTTGGGGAATCAATGGCTATGTATATGATGACAGGGGGCGCCTTGCTGATCATTTATTTATTGCCTATGGTGATAAAGGTGATACCTTCCCCACTCATTGCCATTATTGTAATGACGATATTGGCCGTATTTGGACATATTGATGTTAGAACAGTTGGAGATATGGGAGAGCTTCCTAGTTCTTTGCCTGTTTTTCTGATACCTCAAGTTCCGTTTAACTGGGAAACACTTGCTATCATTTTTCCTTATTCTTTAGCACTTGCGATGGTTGGTTTACTTGAGTCTCTTTTAACCGCACAGATTGTCGATGATATGACAGAGACGTCTAGTAATAAGAACAAGGAAGCGAGAGGTCAAGGGATTGCCAATGTGGTTGCGGGATTCTTTGGTGGTATGGCTGGCTGTGCGATGATTGGCCAATCTGTGATTAATACGAAGGCAGGAGGACGAGGCCGGCTTTCTACCTTTGTAGCAGGTGCTTTTTTAATGGTGCTGATTTTTGTACTAGGTGATGTCGTGGTTCAAATTCCGATGGCTGCTCTAGTGGCTGTGATGTTCATGGTTTCCATTGGCACATTTGATTGGAGTTCCTTTCAGCAGCTAAAAAAGAATCCGAAAACAGATTCTATTGTGATGGTTGTCACGGTCGTGACGGTGGTGATGACTCATGATTTATCAAAAGGCGTTTTTGCAGGTGTACTGCTTAGTGCGGTATTCTTTGTCGCAAAGATATCGAAGCTTCATATTACGTCTAAAGAAAGCCAGACAGGCATTTGGGTATATCGAGTTAAAGGTCAAATTTTCTTTGCTTCTGTCACTGATTTGATCCAAGCTTTCCATCAGGGGAAAGAACTCCAATCTGTTGTGATTGATTTGTCTGAAGCGCGTATATGGGATGAATCAGGCGTAGCAGCAATAGAACGTATAAAGGAGAGGTATCAAGCAAATGGCGTCCAAGTGGACGTAGTTGGAATGGATACATCAAGTCAAAAGCTTATGAAACAAGTGAATGGTTCTTAAAAAGGCCTTTTTGTTTGTTACAATAGTAAAGGTAAGAAAGTGAAGGATGGAGGTGGCCGGCATGCTTGTGCGTTTGAACCAAGTGCTCGGCCGGATGATGCCGCTCATTACACCTTTTAGTGTGTTACTCGGTGTTTTGTTGGCGGCCTATTTAAAGGATTTTACGTTTTTGGTGCCGTGGGTATTTGCTGTGATGACCTTTGCAGGGAGTTTGTCTTCTACTTTTTCGGCTTTAAAGCATACGGTGATGCACCCATTGCCTTTGATTTTATCGTTTATGATTTTGCACGTGTTGATGCCTCTTTATGCTTGGTCAGCGGGACATCTCATATTTGCAGGTGATGCCATGACGATCACCGGTTTGACACTGGCAATGGTGATTCCCACAGGAGTTTCTAGTTTAATATGGGCGGCAATGTATAAGGGGAATGTTGGGTTAACGTTATCCATTATTTTAATTGATACATTGCTTTCGCCATTGATTGTGCCAGCCAGTTTGTCACTTTTAGCCGGTGCACAGGTTCATATGGACATGGTCGCGATCATGAAAGGGCTGTTTGGGATGGTGGTGCTTCCATCTATTTTAGGGATGCTCGTTCGTCACTATGCAAAGCCTGCTGTGACAAAAATGATCAGTCAGACACTGTCACCTTTTTCAAAAATAGGCTTGTTTGTAGTGGTGTCGATTAACAGTTCTGTTGTTGCGCCATACTTGCGTGAACTGGATGCCGCATTTTTTAGCAAGGCAGCGACTGTGTTTCTCATTGCGATGAGTGGATATGCGTTTGCATGGTTGATTGGAAAGACAATGAAATGTACCCAAGGAGAGATTGTGGCCATCGTGTATACGGGCGGAATGAGAAACATTAGTGCGGGGGCTGTGCTTGCCATTAGCTTTTTCCCGCCTGCTGTCGCTGTTCCTGTGGTGATTGGCATGCTGTTTCAGCAAGTGCTTGCTGCCTTGTTTGGCTTCTTGCTCAATCGTTTTGAGCTGAAAGCACCTGCTGTGACCAAATCTTTCTCATGAAAAAAACCTCCATCCTTTGATAGATGGAGGTTTTTTCTATGATTTAATAGATGAGATATTTTTTTCGCTTCTTTTCGAATGTTTTAAGGTCGTGATGATAGCGTTTCATAATGTGTTTGACGGAAGTTCCTTTATTGATTTCTTCTTTCATCCAGCCATTCCCGATGAGTTTGTCAAAGCTGCCTGTTTGAAGAAACTGAAAGTCATTAGGGTATAAATCATGTATTGCTTTGATAATGGATAACCCCGTTTTCACTGCTTCGAAGGATGAGCGGTCTGTGACGTATAACTGCACACCGTGAGATAGTGTACCGGCATGTTTAGAAAATGTGGGGGTGAATGACACAGGTCTAAATTGAACGCCTTTTAGTTTTAGCTGATTTAAATGATCTGCCAGCTCGCTGCTATTGATATATGGTGCACCAATGAGCTCGAATGGTTTTGTCGTTCCTCTGCCTTCAGAGACATTTGTGCCTTCAATTAATCCTGTGGCAGGATATACAAAGGTACTATCCACTGTTGGCATGTTAGGAGAAGGAAGGACGAACGGCAGCTTTGTATCATCGAATGTCATGGACCGCTTCCAATTTTTCATTTTGATGACTGTTACATCAGCATTGATATGAAACTCTTTGTTAAACAGGTTTGCAAGCTCACCAGTGGTCATTCCATGTCTTAATGGGATTGGATAGAGCCCTACAAATGAGGCGTGTTCAGGCTCTAAAACAGGTCCTTCTACTTTTAGTCCGCCAATGGGATTTGGGCGGTCTAGGACAACAAAGGGAATGTTGTTTTCTTTAGCGGCTTCCATCGCATAGGCCATTGTGTAAATATAGGTGTAATAACGAGCACCAACGTCTTGAATATCAAACAGCAGGACATCTACATTTTTCAGCATTTCAGGAGTTGGTTTTCTTGTTTTTCCATAAAGAGAGTAAACAGGAAGACCTGTTTTTTCATCGGTATAGGATTCGACGCCTTCTCCTGCTTGTGCATCGCCGCGTACGCCGTGTTCAGGTCCATATAAAGCAGTGAGCTTGATATTTGGATGTTCAAATAGGAGATCGACACTGCTTTTCATATTTGCATCAATGCCAGTCGGATTGGTAATGAGACCAACTCTTTTCCCTTTTAGCCATGAAAGGTTGCTTGAGAGAAGTGTTTCAATCCCTGTTTTGACTGCTGCTTTTTTTCCTTTTGTATCTGTTCGTTCTTCTGCGGGAGAGGCGGCGGTCAATGTGCTCATCATGAGAAAGCTTGCGAGTATGAAACTGACTGTTTTCTTCAAGAGAATCCCTCCTATTTGATCTGTTTCCCTTTCAAGTTGAGGCCATAGCCGAATGGGTAAAGGGTTTGATTTGGATGAGTGACAGATGGGATATCAACTGGCAGTTTCCCTTTAGGTGATGCAGCTCCAAATATCACTTCTAGTCCAGCAGGAATATTTGGCTGATTGAATTGTCCGTTTGAGTAGCCTTTAAAACCGTACACAGCTAGTAAGGCATCGGCTTCTTCAAAATTTGCCGCATCATAAGGATTTCTAAGACTCATGATGACCATTTTTTTGTTTTGTGCTGCTGCTTCTTTCATGACAGCACGAGGGAAGGCAGTAGCCCATTTTTTCGGATCCTGGACATTGTCATCAATTACGCCATCATTCACAGCTGGATCATTTTGGACAACGTAAGAGCCAGTGATGACATAGTCAGCTTCTTGAATCAGTTTGGCTGTATCTTTGGTGAACGTTTTATCCGCAAAAGCATATGACTGGATGCGTACAGGCTTGATCTTTTTTTGTTTCATGAGAGATTCGAGTGTGACAGACATTGCTTTTGTCTGATCTTCATAAGGTGCCATGACCACGATTTTGTCATTCTTTTTAGGCTTGAAAGGTAAGGTCTTTTTGTTGTTTTTAAGCAGGGTGATTCCTTCACGTGCCATTTTTTGTTCTGCTTTAAGGTGCGACTTTTTCCCGACGACTTGAGTGGCTTTTTTGATTTTTTTCTCAAGACTGATTGGTTTTTTGGAGGAAATAATGCCGCGTTTGATTTTCAATTGAAGAATTTTTTCGACAGATTCGTTAATCTGAGATATCGGAATCTCTTTCTTTAAAATCGCTTGTTTGACAGCATTGAATACATTCTCTAGGTTTTTCTCTGTTTTTAATGAGGTGACTGGTGCTGGCATGAGAGCGATGTCGACACCTGCTTTAATGGCCATCACTACGGCTTCTTCCTGTCCGAAATTATCTGCAATCGCTTTCATATTTAGAGCGTCTGTCACAACAACACCGTGAAAGCCCATCTCTTCTTTTAATAAGTTTGTGATGACTTTTTTTGATAAGGTTGCTGGAACCATGATGTCCTCGCCATCTTTTTTGCTTCGATACGTTGTGTCATCAATGGCAGGAAATTGCACATGAGCGGTCATGACCATATCTGCACCAGCATTGATCGCTTGTTGGAACGGATATAGCTCAACCTTTTTTAAACGATCTAGGTCATGCTCTACGAGCGGCAAGCCGTAGTGACTATCGACGGCTGTATCACCATGTCCCGGGAAATGTTTTAGTGTAGAAATGGTCTTTTCCTTTTGAAGTCCTTTCATGGTTTGAAGGCCAAGTCTAGAGACAAGAGCAGGATCAGAGCTAAAGGAACGGACACCAATGACGGGGTTGTTTGGGTTATTATTCACATCAAGCACAGGAGAGAAGTTTGTATTGATGCCTAAGGCGTTTAATTCTTTTCCGATGATTTTTCCTGTGTCATATGCATTTTTTTTGCTTCTAGAGGCACCAATCGACATATTTCCTGGGAAATGTGTTCCCTTTTGTAACCTTGTGACGATTCCGCCTTCTTGATCAATGGAAATGAGTAAAGGAATGTTTGGTGATGCTTTTTGAAATTCATGGGTGAGTTTCACGGTTTGTTCCGTATCAACGACATTTTCGGCAAACAAGATGACACCGCCTAGATGATATTTTTCTACAAGATGAGATACTTCGTTATTCATCTTTGTGAAGCCTGTAGGTGCGGATTCATCTTTTGTTTGCCAATTGCGAAAGTCCGGCATGAGCATTTGACCTATCTTTTCATCCAGTGACATGTCTTGAACCATTTGTTTAGCGGTTGGCAGAGAGGCAGAGCTAACCTTTTCCGTTGGAATGGAAGAGGTTAGCAGGGCTAAAACCAGTGCAGCGGGGAAGAGAGCTTTCAACATCGAATTCCTCCTTTTACTGAAAAGATTCGTAGATTGCGGTCATGATGCTTCCATAAGTACCAGTTGGGAACAGGTCGCCTTCAAATTGATTAGGATTTGTTTCTGGTGAAACAACGGGTGAATGTTTCTTATTCGTCAGCAACACGACACCTAAATTGTGTTTAGGATCAATCAACGTCATTGTGCCGGTCCAGCCAGTATGCCCATAGGCTTCGTTACTTGCATATTTTCCAAACATCCATTCCATGTCAGTATGACCGTTTTTTCGCCAGCCTAGCCCGTAAGTTGGGTTCGTATCAGATGAGGCTGTAAAGAGATCGATAGAAGCCTGATCAAAAATGGTTGTTTTTCCATAGCCTCCTTTATTAAGCATCAGCTGAAGCAGCACGGCCATATCTGAGGTGTTCGAGAAAAGTCCAGCGTGGCCGGAGATACCTGCCATTGAGTAATATGCTTTCTCGTCGTGTACTTCACCTAGCAGGGTGTACCGTCGGATGTTTTCAAAATCGATGACACCGTCTCGTGCATTGCCTAAACGTTCCGTTGCTGCAAAATGCTTCGGCTTGAACCCTTTTTGCAGCGGATTGAACATTGTATGTTTGAGACCTAGCGGCCGATAAATTGTTGACTCGACATATTGATCAAGAGGCATGCCTGTTTTCTTTTCGATGATCATGCCTAGCAGCATGTAATCAATGTCACTGTAAATGTGCTGGGTACCTGGCTTGTATTGCAGCGGTACCTTTGGCAGCCATTTCATCGTTGTTTTTCTGTCTTGAGAATAAAAAGTGCCAGCTGATTCTTTGCTATAAAATAAGACACTGGAAGGGAGACCCGCAGAATGGGTGAGAAGATCTTTTACCCGAAGCTGGTCTTTACCGGTTACCTTTGCATCAGGTTCATCCTGAAAATCTGGAAGGATGGTCTGTATTTTTTCGTTGACATCAAGTTTTTTCTCGTAGACAAGCTTTTGCAGGGCATAATTGGTCGCATACATTTTTGTATTGGATGCCAAATCGAATAGTGTATCTTTTTTCATTTTTTTATACGATTTGAGTTCTGTTGTGCCATCGTATTTTTGCCGGTAGCCATAGGCTTTTTGATGGACCATCTTTCCGTCCTTGATAATGATGAGAGCGGCTCCTGGAAATCCTGCTTTGATGTCATTTTGAATCATTTGATCAACCTTCCTCAGCTGCCTGGAAGAAACACCTGCTTGTTCCGGTCGTTTTGCTTTTTTTAAAACGGGATATTCTTCAGGAGCTGTTTTAGACAAAGACGATACAGGATGGGAGCTAGTTGCAAATGTTTGTACTGGTAACCCAAGGAGCATGAACAGACATGTGATCAAAAGAAAACATTTCTTCAAGGTCTAGTCCTCCTTATTGATTGTGATCCTCGAATTCAACAGCCATATCATCATGAAATCCAAATAAGTATGTGAAGAAAAAACCAGCAACATATGCGATAAATAATCCAATTAAGTAAAGAAGCATTTGATGTGTGTGAACAATAAAGGTTAATGGAAGACCGGATACCCCGATGGCTTTCGTCGCAATTTGGAAGTAGGCTTGAAATGCGCCGCCGATTCCTGCACCAAGACAAGCGGTGAGAAATGGTCGTCCCAGCGGGAGTGTGACACCAAAAATGAGTGGTTCGCCAATGCCCAGCATCCCTGAAGGAAGTCCGCCAGCAATGGCTCTTTTGAGTTTTTTCTTTTTTGTTTTCATATAAATGGCGAATGCAGCGCCGACCTGTCCTGCACCGCCCATAGCGAGAATTGGCAGAAGCGGGTCATCTCCAATTGAATTGATGAGTTCCATATGAATCGGTGTCAGCCCTTGGTGAAGTCCTGTTACAACAAGTGGGAGGAAGGTAGCACCAAGAACAAATCCTGCGAAAATTCCGCCCATATTCAATAGATAAGTCAGTCCTGAGGTGATGGCATCAGATATAAATCCGCCGACTGGCATGAAGACAACGTACGTGAAAATGCCTGTAATGAGCAGTGTGATGGTTGGTGTGACGATGATATCAAGTGATTGCGGGACGAAGCGTCTAATTCGGGTTTCCACAAGTGCCATAAAGATGGCGGCTAGAAGAACACCGATGAGTCCGCCTCTGCCTGGTAGAATATTTGTGCCAAATAACATAATGTCTGCGGAGGCTGGGTTAATAATAAGGATACCAGCTAATGCGCCTAATGCAGGAGAGCCTCCAAATTCCTTTGCGGCATTTGTTCCGACTAATATCCCGAGATAAGCGAAAAGGCCAGACCCTATAACCGTTAAAATAATCGCAGCTTGAGATTTTTCGTCAAGCCAGCCTGCTTGCACGATTGCTTTTGTTATCCCGGTAATCAGACCTGAGGCAACTAGTGCCGGAATAATTGGAATGAAAATGCTGGCAATCCGCCGTAAGAACAGCTTGAACGGTGTACGGTTCTTTTGTGAAATGGCTTGCTTGTTTTTTTGTGCTTCGTTGTTTAAATCATAAGAGCCAGAGGCATTTAGCAGCTCTTCAAACGCACTGGATACTTGGTTGACAACGCCAGTGCCTAAAATGATTTGAAGCGTTTCTGCTTCGACGACGCCAATGACGCCATCGAGTTCTTTGATTGCTGTGACGTGAACTTTTTCATTGTCCATCGGTGTAATTCGGAGCCTTGTCATACAATGTGTATGGGAAGAGATATTTTCAGAACCACCACAGAGTGAAAGAATGTCTTTCGCCAACTGCTGATATTTCTTTTGATGACTCATGTTGAATCCCCCTTTGATTTTCGTTTCATGGAGCGGATGGCTTGCCTTGTTTTGTCAATATATTGGGCTGTCTCTTCATATTGACGAGAAGCTAAACTGAGGAACAAGACATCAATTAAGTAGAGCTGTGCCATTCTAGAGGAAGTGGCAGCACTGCGAAAAGGTGCTTCATTGGAACCGGACGTCGATAGGTGAACATCACATAAAGCAGAAACGCTTGTATGACCTGGATGTGTTAAAGCAATGGTTTTCACTTGATTGTCTTTTGCGAGCTGAAGGGCTTGAATGATGTCTAACGTTTCTCCTGAAAAGGAGATCCCAAACACAATGTCATTCTCACCCGCATTTGCAATGACCGTAGATGCAATGTGCATGTCAGTGAAGGCTGTTGCTGCATAGTTAATTCTGAGAAATTTCTGCTGGGCATCAGCTGCGACGATGCCAGATGCACCAACACCGATAAAATGAATTTGGTTTGCATGCAGCAGTAATTGAACAGCCTTTTCTAAAGCATCTGCATTTAAAATAGAAGCGGTGTCCTTAATCGATTGAATCGAGTTTCCTGCTGTTTTTTGAATAATGGATTGAAGCGGTTCATCTTGTTCGATATCTCTGTAGCCTTGTTTATCGTCATGTATCAAGTCTCCAGCGATCCGCATTTTTAAATCTTGATAGCCATCCAGCCCGAGAGATTTACAAAGGCGGATGACTGCAGAGCTGCTTGCGCCGGCTGCCTGACTAATTTCATGTACTGTGCTTTTAATGACTTTGTCAGGATGGGCAAGGATATAGTCTGCAATGATTTTTTCAGATTGGGGAAGCTTTGATTTGATTGTGTGTAGTAGGGTAAGTCCACCTGCTGACATGAGCTCTGCCTCCTTTAGGACTGATAACGTGAGATCGCTTTGTCAATATGGCCATTCGTTTTGTTAAGTAAATCTTTGGCTGTTTTCTTGTCTGTGTTTGTTTGGAGCATGACGATGGCCGTTTTGACTTCTAAGTCTGCTGCTTCAAGAGTCTTTACGGCTTGTTCGTAGGAAGCATTTGTCACATGTTGAATGATGGTGATGGCGCGTTCTTTTAATTTATGATTGCTGACTTTTACATCAACCATCAAGTTTTCATATACTTTGCCTTGTCTGATCATGACTGAGGTGGAAAGCATATTTAAAATCATTTTATGAGCGGATGCTGCTTTCATTCTTGTTGACCCAGTGATGGCTTCTGGTCCTACAATAACCTCAATGGCGCAATCTGCAAGCTCGCTAATTTCTGCTTGTTCATTGCAGCTGAGGGCTACTGTTTTCGCTCCAATTGACTTTGCGTAGTTTAAAGCGCCGATGATATAAGGTGTTCTGCCGCTTGCGGCAATACCGACGACTGTATCTTTTGATGTCAGGTGGATGTGTACTAAATCCTGTTTGCCGGCTTCTTCACTGTCTTCCACATCTTCGGCAGCTTGAGAAAAAGCTGAGTCTCCGCCTGCCATGATGCCTACAATGACATCAGGTGAGACGCTATAGGTTGGGGGACATTCGACAGCATCCATTACGCCGATTCTGCCGCTTGTTCCGGCGCCTAAATAAACGAGTCTGCCTCCATTTGAGATGGATTCATAAGCAAAGTCACTTGCTGTTTTGACATGTGGAAGTACAAGGTTGACTGCTTGAGCGACCTTCATATCTTCTTCATTGATCATCTGGAGTATTTCAAGCGGATCCGCTTGGGAAATTCCCATTGTGTTGGGGTTTCTTGATTCTGTTGTCAAAGAACGCAGTTGAGATGGCTGCATGTGACATACCTCCTTATTTCTTCATTTTCAGTATATTGAGTATGATATGAAATTTCAATATTATATTTGAATATTGAAATTATATTTCAGTCGAAATGTTGAACGAATAGGGAGTAAATAGTTAGAAAATAAAAAAAATAAAAATCCCCTTTACAAAAGGGGGACAACCTGTATATAATAACTTTTGTCAGCTTCACGGAAACAACAAACTTGACAAACTGGCCCGTTGGTCAAGCGGTTAAGACACCGCCCTTTCACGGCGGTAACACGGGTTCGAATCCCGTACGGGTCACCATGATGTGGAGGATTAGCTCAGCTGGGAGAGCATCTGCCTTACAAGCAGAGGGTCGGCGGTTCGAGCCCGTCATCCTCCACCATATGCCGGTGTAGCTCAACTGGTAGAGCAACTGACTTGTAATCAGTAGGTTGGGGGTTCAAGTCCTCTTGCCGGCACTGTTTTTTCTTTATCAATTCCATATGTGGAGGGGTAGCGAAGTGGCTAAACGCGGCGGACTGTAAATCCGCTCCCTCCGGGTTCGGCGGTTCGAATCCGTCCCCCTCCACCATTTTTGGGCTATAGCCAAGCGGTAAGGCAACGGACTTTGACTCCGTCATGCGTTGGTTCGAATCCAGCTAGCCCAGTTAAGACACCTTTTTGAAAAAGGTGTCTTTTTTTATGTTGGCAGAGGGACTGTATAACTATTCAAAATGTTGTCGAGTTGAGTCAGAAGGCATCAAGAAAGTAAAATATAAGCATGAACGGAAAGGGGATGTACATATGGGAGAGCAAAAGCAGGTCACGATTATTGGAGTTCCAATGGATTTGGGTCAAATGAGAAGGGGCGTCGATATGGGGCCGAGTGCGATTCGTTGTGCAGGCGTAAAAGAAAAATTGGAAACGCTCTCATTTGATGTAGAGGATCTTGGAGATATTCCGGTTGAACAAAGAGATGATGAGAAAGGTTTATATACAAGTGAAAAGCTGAAAAATTTGACTGAGAATGCTGGTGCGAATCATCTGCTTGCTGAGAAGGTTGACAGTATTGTGCAATCTGGTTCGTTTCCGCTCATTTTAGGCGGTGATCACAGCATTGCGATTGGCACACTTGCTGGAGTAGCCAAGCATTATGACAACTTAGGTGTCATTTGGTATGATGCACACGGGGATTTGAATACGGAGGAAACCTCTCCTTCTGGAAATATTCATGGCATGCCGCTTGCTGTCAGTCTCGGTTTTGGGCATGAAGATTTAACGAACATTGGCGGTTATTCGCCTAAATTGAAGCCTGAAAATGTCGTTATAATTGGTGCTCGATCTTTAGATGAAGGAGAGCGGGCATTGATTCGAGAGAAAGGCATTAAAGTGTATACGATGCATGAAATTGATCGTTTAGGGATGACAAGGGTGATGGAGGAAGCCATTGCGTATCTAAAGGAAAGAACAGATGGTGTCCATCTGTCGCTTGATTTAGACGGACTAGACCCAGCGGAATGCCCTGGTGTAGGTACTCCGGTAGCAGGCGGCATTAGTTACCGGGAGAGTCATCTCGCAATGGAGCTTTTAGAGGAGGCGGGTATTTTAACGTCTGCTGAATTTGTTGAAGTAAATCCGGTATTAGATGAGAAAAACAAAACCGCAGAAGCGGCAGTTGCATTAATTGGTTCATTAATGGGTGAAAAGCTATTGTAGAGCGGGACTTGTGCCCGTTCTTTTTTTGTTTTGGAAAAATTTAAGGATATGTTAAGGTTTTTACCGGTTGATAAGCGTAACACACTGTCAAAAATTTGTTACACTATTTTTTAGAGGAGAATGAAACCTTTTGGAAAGAGGTTCGTATACATAAAGACCGGTGAAGGCAGAGGTTGAATATACTATGGACACAATGATTAAAAAGAGAATTAAGCAAGTGAAAAAAGGCGACCAGAACGCATTTGCAGACATCGTAGACCTGTATAAAGACAAAATTTATCAGCTGTGCTACCGTATGCTTGGGAATGCACACGAAGCGGAAGATATTGCGCAGGAGGCGTTTATTCGTGCTTATGTGAATATCGAAAGCTTTGATGTGAATCGTAAGTTTTCCACGTGGCTGTACCGCATTGCAACCAACCTGACCATCGACCGTATTCGCAAAAAAAAGCCGGATTATTATTTAGATGCAGAGGTGGCAGGAACAGAAGGATTAAATATGTATTCTCAAATTGCTGCTGATGGCATTTTGCCAGAGGATGAGGTGGTGTCTCTTGAATTATCGAGTACCATTCAGCAAAAAATTTTAAGATTACCCGACAAATATCGTTCGGTCATCGTATTAAAGTATATTGATGAACTCTCGTTAAAAGAAATTAGTGAGATTCTGAATATACCAGTTGGTACGGTGAAAACGAGAATACACAGGGGTAGAGAGGCTCTCCGGAAACAGTTGAGAGACCTTTGAGTGAGGTGATTTTGATGAGCTGTCAGGATAGAATCGTCCAGCTTATGCATCAGTATTTAGACGGGGACATTGAGCCCCAAGACGAAAAAGAATTAAAAAGCCATCTGCAATCGTGTGAGGAGTGCCGTACTCATTTTCAACAAATTGAGAAATCCATCGCGCTAGTGCAGAGTACATCTCATATAGAAGCACCATCTGATTTCACTGCAAAGGTGATGGCAGGTCTTCCAAAGGAGAAAAAGCGTGTGTCGGTTCAAAGATGGATCAAAGCTCACCCGCTGATGGTAGCCGCTGCCCTCTTTCTCATTTTAATGGGAGGCAGTCTGTTTACGAGCTGGAATACCGATCATAATTTCAGTGTGTCAAAGCAGCCGAATCTCGTCGTTGAAAATGATACAGTGACCGTACCTAAAGGGGAAACCGTAAAGGGAGATGTCACTGTCAAAAATGGCAAGCTGATTGTAGAAGGCAAGGTTGATGGAAATGTCACCGTCGTCAATGGGGAACAGTTGACTGCTTCTGCCGGACAAGTCACTGGTCAAATTAATGAAATAAATGAAGTGTTTGATTGGATTTGGTACAAAATGAAATCAACAGCACAAAACGCAATGCGGGTCATTGGGCCAGAGGAGCAAAAGTAACTCAATCGGCTTAAAGAGCAGTCTCTAAGGGGGCTGCTCTTTTTCTATACAATGGTGAGATTCACGCATACTAGCAAGTCAGCCAGATATGGCAACTATTTTCCTTGCTGAAACAAAATGTGGTATAATAGCCACGCTATGTATTGATACATAGGCTCTTTTTGTATTAAAAAATGCATCAAACGAAGAATAACTGAAAATTCTGGAGGACGAGGAAATGGCTTTAGGGGATATTCCTTTTTTGCAGTACCTCGGTAATGCTGTTGATATTCTCGTTGTTTGGTATGTGATATATAAATTAATGATGGTCATCCGCGGAACAAAAGCAGTTCAGCTTCTAAAGGGAATTGTCGTCATTATTCTCGTCAGGATGGGAAGTGCGTATCTCGGTCTTAACACACTTCAATGGCTGATGGATCAAGCGATTACGTGGGGATTCCTTGCGATCATTATTATTTTTCAGCCAGAGCTAAGGAGAGCGCTTGAGCAGCTTGGGCGCGGCCGTTTCTTCTCAAGAAGCGGGACACCTGTAGAGGAACAGCAGCAGAAAACGATCGAGGCAATTACAAAAGCAATTAACTATATGGCGAAACGCAGAATCGGCGCGCTGCTGACAATTGAGCGCGATACCGGAATGAATGATTACATAGAGACAGGGATTCCTTTGAATGCAAAGGTGAGTTCAGAGCTGCTCATTAATATTTTCATTCCGAATACACCGCTTCATGACGGTGCTGTCATTATGAAGCGGGATGAGATTGCAGCTGCAGCTTGCTATTTACCGCTGTCAGAAAGCCCTTTTATCTCTAAGGAGCTTGGGACGCGTCATAGGGCGGCAGTCGGAATTAGTGAAGTGACAGACAGCTTAACTGTCATCGTTTCTGAGGAAACTGGCGGTATTTCTGTCGCAAGGAATGGTGATCTCCACCGAGAATTGACAGAAGAAGCGCTTGAAGAAATGCTGATTGCTGAATTTAGTAAGAACAGCAAAGATGCTTCCTCGACCAAATGGTATTGGAGGGGCAAGAAAAATGGATAAGATTTTGAATAATCGCTGGGCCGTTAAGCTTCTTGCATTGGTCTTCGCTTTATTGCTGTATGGTACAGTCAATTCAGCGCAAGCGCCCACGCCGAAAAAAATCGGTGAATCCTTTTTCCCAACATCGACGACAGATGAAGCAACTTTAACCGACATTCCTGTTAAAGCGTATTATGATGACGAGAAGTACGTCGTCACTGGTGTGCCGCAGACAGTCAATGTCACGATTAAAGGATCAACAAGTGCTGTGAAAACAGCAAGACAAACAAAGAATTTTGAAATATACGCAGACATGCAGAACTTATCGACAGGTACACATAAAGTGGAGCTGAAGGCAAGAGATGTATCGAAGGGACTCACACTATCGATTAATCCATCTGTGACGACTGTGACGATACAAGAAAAAACGACAGCTGAATTTCCTGTTGAAACCGAGTTTTATAATCAAAATAAAATCAAAGACGGCTATTCACCTGAACAGCCCATTGTGAATCCGAAAAAGGTCACAGTTACTGGATCAAAGGACGTCATCGACAAAATTTCTGTCATTAAAGCTTTTGTGAACTTAGAAGATGTCGATCAGCAAATTGAAAAAGAAGCGAAGCTCACTGTCTATGATAGCAGCGGGAATGAGCTGCCAGTCGAAGTAAGTCCATCCGTGGTGGATATTACGGTCCCAATCTCGAGTCCAAGCAAAAAGGTTCCTTTTAAAATTGAGCGGACGGGCAGCTTGCCAGAAGGGATCAGCATCTCAAGCATTGAGACAAGCCCGAGTGAGGTCACAGTGTACGGCTCTCAAAAGGTGCTGGATGCCCTTGATTTTATTGATGGCGTCAAGCTGGACCTAAGCAAGATCAAAGATGATACGGAGATTGATGCCGATATTCCCCTGCCAGATGGTGTGAAAAAGGTATCACCCGAAACCGTTAAGATCAAAGTGAAGGTTGCAACAGCTGAAGAAAAAAAGATTGATAATGTACCGATTTCTGTCGTGGGTTTGAGCAAGGATCTCACATCTGATTTTGTGAGCCCCTCTTCTGGACGGCTCACGTTAACAGCAAAGGGATCAAAGAGTGCGATTGATAAACTAAAGGCTTCAGATGTTGAAGCCTATATCAATGCAGGGAACTTGAACGAAGGAACCCATGAGGTCAAAGTTCAAGTGAATGGTCCTCAAAATGTGAATTGGACATTATCGAGATCAAAGATCAAAGTGAAACTCACTTCTACTGATACAGAGGATCAGCCGGCTTCGACAAATGATCGGAAGGATCAAAAAGATCAACAAGATCCATCAACTGATGACGATGATCAGGGTGAGAAGAGTAAAGAAGAATCCTCGCAAGATAAAGCAAAGAAAGAATCGAGTCAAAGACAGCGGGTCAAAGAAGATAAAAAAGAGGACGAAGCGTCCTCTTGAATGGTAAAAAAGGAGCGATTGAAACATGGGCAAGTACTTTGGAACTGATGGTGTAAGGGGTGTAGCAAATAGCGAATTAACGCCAGAGCTCGCATTTAAAGTTGGGAGGTTTGGCGGCTATGTGCTCACAAAGGATAAAGAACGTCCAAAGGTACTCGTTGGTCGAGACACACGTGTATCTGGTCATATGTTAGAAGGAGCGCTTGTTGCAGGCTTACTTTCAATTGGAGCTGAAGTGATGCGTCTAGGTGTGATCTCAACACCTGGTGTGTCTTATTTAACGAAGGCAATGGATGCTGAAGCGGGTGTCATGATTTCTGCTTCACACAATCCAGTTCAAGACAACGGCATTAAATTCTTCGGCGGTGACGGCTTTAAGCTGTCAGATGAACAGGAAAACGAAATTGAGCAGCTGATGGATCAGCCAGTCGATCAATTACCACGCCCAGTTGGAGCCGATCTTGGAACGGTGAACGACTACTTTGAAGGCGGTCAGAAATACTTGCAATTCTTAAAGCAGACAGCGGACGAGGATTTCACAGGTATTCACGTGGCGCTTGACTGTGCACACGGTGCAACCTCTTCTCTAGCGACACATTTATTTGCAGATTTAGATGCTGATGTGTCTACAATGGGAACATCTCCAAACGGATTGAATATCAATGATGGTGTAGGCTCCACTCATCCAGAGGCACTTTCTGCTTTTGTGAAGGAGAAGGGGGCAGATATTGGTCTTGCGTTTGATGGTGACGGTGACCGTTTAATTGCAGTCGATGAAAAAGGTGATATCGTAGACGGCGATCAAATTATGTACATATGTGCACGTTATTTGAAGGATGAAGGCCGATTAAAGGATGACACCGTCGTGTCAACGGTCATGAGTAACCTAGGTTTCTATAAAGCGCTTGAGAAGCAAGGCATTAAGAGCATTCAAACGGCTGTTGGTGACCGCTATGTGGTCGAAGCGATGAAGAAAGACGGCTATAATGTCGGCGGCGAGCAGTCAGGTCATTTGATTTTCCTTGATTACAATACGACAGGTGATGGCATGCTTTCTGCGATCATGCTTGTGAATACGCTCAAAGCGACAGGAAAAACATTATCAGAGCTTGCAGCGGAAATGGAAAAGTTCCCGCAGCTTTTAGTGAATGTGAAAGTGTCTGATAAATATAAAGTAGAAGAAAATGAAAAAGTAAAAGCGGTGATCCAAGAGGTCGAAAAAGAGATGAATGGTGACGGCCGTATCCTAGTTCGTCCATCGGGGACAGAGCCGCTTGTACGTGTCATGGCAGAGGCGAAAACAAAAGAGTTGTGTAATGAATATGTGGCTCGAATTACAGCTGTTGTGAAAGAAGAAATGGGAATTGAGTAATAGATGAAAGCAAACCGCTGGCAGCGGTTTGCTTTTTTTCGAATAAACGACATAATTGGATGGAACTATACGAATGATATAAGCGAGGGCAACTTGAAACTGCCTTCATACATAGGGAGCACATCAAAGGTAGAACGTGACAAGCCTCATCGCATATAGTGTATGGAGGTCTCACTTTCTCAAATGAAGGGGATCGCCCGCTACATTGTGATTGACGGAGGTCAGACCTTATAGTACAATCATCCTTGTGTTACTGAATTTTTATTCTATGAGGAAAGGCAGGGTAGATGTTCAGAAACTCTCTTATAATTATAGCGCCCGAACTAAGCGATCGGACGAAAGATGCTTAGTTGACGAGGATGGAGGTTATCGAATTTTCGGCGGATGCCTCCCGGCTGATCAAAAAAAGAGATCACAGCCGTAAGTGTTTCTTTAAACCAAAGAGGTGACTCTTTGTACAAAGGGAATACACATGATCTCCCAAATTAAACATGTAGAGAGGGACAAAGAAATGTCCCTTCTATTTTAGTAGGCTTTCTTTGTCCCTTTCACATGATCGGGAGGAAGAATATTTATGTGTGGAATCGTAGGTTATATTGGTCAGAATGATGCGAAGGAAATCTTATTAAAAGGTTTAGAGAAGCTTGAGTACCGCGGGTATGACTCAGCAGGTATCGCTGTGGCAAACGAAGATGGCGTGCATGTGTTCAAAGAAAAAGGACGTATCGCTGAGCTTCGTGAAGTCGTGGATGCAAACGTAGCATCTTCAGCAGGAATCGGACATACACGCTGGGCAACTCACGGTGTACCAAGCCATCTAAATGCGCATCCGCATCAAAGTGCTTCTGGCCGTTTTACGCTTGTTCATAACGGTGTCATTGAGAACTATGTACAATTGACACGCGAATATTTACAAGACGTCACACTAAAAAGCGACACAGATACAGAGGTTGTTGTTCAAGTCATCGAACAATTTGTCAGCAGAGGTCTTGATACAGAGGAAGCTTTCCGTCAAACGCTTCTTCAACTAAAAGGCTCTTACGCGATTGCCCTTTTCGATAACGAAAACAAAGAAACAATCTATGTGGCGAAAAACAAAAGCCCATTATTGGTTGGTTTCGGCGAAGGATTCAACGTTGTGGCTTCTGACGCAATGGCGATGCTTCAAGTAACAAACGAATATGCGGAATTAATGGATAAAGAAATGGTCATTGTCACAAAAGACGAGGTCATCATTAAAAACCTTGACGGTGATATCATGACACGTCCTTCTTATATCGCTGAGCTTGATGCAAGCGACATTGAGAAAGGCACATATCCTCACTACATGTTAAAAGAAACGGATGAACAGCCGCTTGTTATGCGCAAAATCATCCAAGAATATCAAGACGAAAACGGCAAACTGTCAGTCGCTGGCGATATCGCCAGCGCAGTAGCAGAAGCAGACCGCATTTACATTGTGGCTTGCGGAACGAGCTACCATGCTGGACTTGTCGGTAAACAATACATTGAAGACTGGGCAAAAGTACCTGTAGAAGTCCATGTAGCAAGTGAATTCTCTTACAACATGCCGCTTCTATCGAAAAAGCCGTTGTTCATCTTCCTTTCTCAATCTGGAGAGACTGCGGACAGCCGTGCTGTACTTGTGCAAGTCAAAGAGCTTGGTCATAAAGCATTAACGATCACAAACGTACCAGGATCTACGCTTTCTCGTGAAGCGGACTTCACATTGCTTCTTCATGCAGGACCAGAAATTGCAGTGGCTTCAACAAAAGCCTACACAGCACAAATCGCTGTACTTGCAATCCTTGCATCTGTTGCAGCTGAATTAAACGGTCAATCTCTTGACTTTGATCTTGTGAAAGAGCTTGGTATTGTAGCAAACGCAATGGAAGCCCTTGTGGATCAAAAGGATGAAATGGAACAAATCGCTCGTGACTTCTTCACAGTGACACGTAACGCATTCTTTATCGGAAGAGGACTTGACTATTATGTGTGCCTTGAAGGTTCATTAAAACTAAAAGAGATCTCTTACATCCAAGCAGAAGGCTTTGCTGGCGGAGAACTCAAACACGGCACAATTGCTTTAATTGAAGAAGGCACACCGGTCATTGCCCTTGCAACGCAAGAGCACGTGAACCTCAGTATTCGCGGTAACGTCAAAGAAGTCGTTGCACGCGGAGCAAACCCATGTGTCATCTCACTAAAAGGTCTAGAAGACGAAGGCGACCGTTTCGTCCTTCCAGCTGTACACCCAGCACTTGCACCACTTGCATCTGTTGTCCCATTACAGCTGATCGCTTACTACGCAGCCCTTCACCGCGGGTGTGATGTGGATAAACCACGTAACCTTGCGAAGAGTGTGACGGTGGAGTAGGGATTAATTTTTATAATGAAACACCCCTTTGAGAATTTGTCAAAGGGGTGTTTTTTGTTTAGGTTACTATTATTTGCGAATAATCACCATTTTCAAAGCGTTTAAGGAGATTTTCAATCTTTTTTATGGATGTTAATGAGTGATTATAAACTCCAAGCTCTTTTAATAAACAGATGTTCTCTATTTTGTAAACTGGCATTTGCCAATTATGTACTTTCCGTTTTATTAAATCACCTTTTAATAAATGAGTAAATGTATTTTGGGGAATCGAAGGTAAATCCCAAAAATCAAAATCAGCTATTCCTAATTTCTCGATAAGATTTTGTTCGTCACTAATACTATATTGTTGCCCGATATGATTAATCTCATCATGCTGATCATATTCCAATAACAATTCCATAGTTGATATAAGTTGTAATACCTTTGATGATTCATCGCCATCCCCTAAGTGCTTCATAAATCGCTTAATGGCAGGTTCAACGTAGAATTGATTAAAATGATATGGTTTTAACTCTTCGAAAAGCCGATATAATATGCTTTCCCACTCACTGTTATAGATGTAGTATTCTCCAAATTCAGGATAAAATAGTTCGGATAATTCTTTTCCATTCTCTAGCTGTATTCGTTTGATTTTTTTTGAATTATCACCCCATATTTCTGGGTAGATTTCTAGTAATTCATCATCATCAACGCTAAAACATATACTCATCGAAAAGCAAGCGACGAATAATGGAATATGAATAAATCGTAACCACTGTTCATCCTCTAATATTAAATGTTCATACACAATATTTTTGAGTGAAGGGTTATCTGCTAAATGGTCACTATAAATATTACTTTTTAAAAATTCTCCTTTTCGGAATAAAGGTTTTTCCCTATACATGAATGAATAAAATGAATCAATACAGAAGTTAATTAAATTTATTAATAATGTGGAATCTCCTTGAGTTAAATGGGTTAACATCTTCATATATAAGTCGCTTTCTCTCTCAGGCATCATTGAACCGTCTTTTTCTAACATTGAAATTAACAAATTCAAGGATTCTTTCGTATTTAGTAATTGGTAGATGTAAACTGGTGAATAATTGTCTAATGTGAGAATTAGTTTATCTTTGACTCCATTCGAAAGTTTGCTATTTGATATAAGTTCGATAACTTCATCATTTTCTATTAATGCTTCTTCCTTTCCATACATCCAATCATATGCGTTATATTTTACTGTACTTATGTCATGTTCACTTGAATTATATTCATTCGACAAATGCCTGTTCATTATTGAATGATCATTATTTATTTTTGTAGGTGAGCGCCCATATAGAAGTTCAATTTCTTTATCCATTTCTATTGAGTATTGAACGCCAAAAAAATCACATAAATCAGGAATGCTATCAATTAATATATCTAATTCTACATCCATGCAGTATTCATCTAAAAAATCTAACTCTGAAAAAATTAATTGTTTTATATTTTTTCTAATTTTTGAGTTAAAAGATTCGTAAAATATTTCGTACTCCTTAGGAAATATTTCTCGAAAACGCTCCATCGCTTTATAATGAAACACACTAAAGGCGTTTTTGTAGTATTTATCTATTAATTTATATCCGTTAAAAGTCATTCCAATATTTGTGCAACTTGCGATATAACCAGGTAAATTGTGTAAATCGTTATATTGATATTCTTTAGGATCATTACTCCCCATATCAATACAGTACTGACTGATTTTATACTCTAAAAATTTATAAAGTCTCGGTTGTTTTTGATTTTGTGTTAGATAAATTCTAAGTAAATCAAAGAATCTATCTAAGCTTCCCTTTTCTTGTTCTAAAATATCAACATTCCATATATTATCGTTTTCTGAAAAACTAGTTGTATAATCATCATAATGTTCTATACAACTTTGTATGATTTGTTCACTAACGTTTGAACTACAAAAAGGTGATATATTCTTAAATAGAAATAATAATTGATTATAGAAGGAGCAGCAAGGCAGTAGTTTTGGAATCCATTGTTCACAATTCTCTTTCAAGAAGTCAAGCAGAAAATCTTGTGCTGATGGGTTAATAAAATATAAAAAGATATCATCATACTCATCATCATAAACTGTCTTGATCATGGTTTCTTCAAGTTCTCTGAGACTCTCACTTAAATTCTTCGTGTGCGTTTCAGTGAAATAATAGTGTAAGGAATTTTTGTAGCAGATTTCAATATCCTCTTGTAATGAGGGGGTCGAAGTAATTAGTAGTAGCAAAGCTACAAACTTTGCTTCATTAGATAAATTATCAAAAATATCTCTCCAAAAATCACTTGGACAATCTAAATAATTTAACAATCGATTTAAGTAATCTTCTGGTGTTTCATAACTTTGAGGTTGTTGATCTAAAAATAGTGATAGTACCCTTGGATTATAATTGTCGTGATATACAATTTCATCTGTATGAAGATGCAAATAGTTAACATGCTCATAATTCAGTTTTGAGTAATAGAGACGACTAAATAAAATACTTGTTTTTTCACTCTCGGTGTATGCTTCCAAGTTGCAAATTAAGGTATAGTTATCAAATATTTTTTTAAGTAAAGGACTTTTATGAATGAGTTGTTGAAGAATATATTCTCTTGTTGTAATAATTAATCTTGTATCATTAGGAAAATTTTCGATATCCTTTATTAACTTAGCTAAGCGTTCTTCTTCTTTTTTATTCTTTTCTTTTTCGAGGATACTTCCCCAGTAATCATCTAAAATAAAAACTTGTATTTGGTCTTCATCTAGCATACTGTATATATCATCGATTGAGTATACCCATCTAAATCCGTTTAATTGATCTTGATACAAATGGGCTAAAGCTAGAATTTGAGCGATTGTTGTCTTTCCAACACCTGGTTCTCCGGAAAGTATGATAGTTCTGTTAATGTCCCAATTTGTAACTGCTGACCTATAGACTTTTGAAGCTATAAAAGTTTTTGCTGTTTTACAAGCATCTTTTAATCTATAGGCAGACTCTTTATAAATACGGCTATGTAAGTATTTTTTTAACAAATGCTCTAGGACATTTGAGTTTGGGATTAAAAGCTTTGGTTGGTTGATTATCACTTTTCTGTAAGTCGGCTGTGAAAGGAGTCTGTTCAATTCAACTCTATCTAATATATCGTGTTCAGTAACGTTGAATTCTTTAAATAAATCAACAATATCTTTTGTTTGTTGTCGTGTTAACTCCATTGATACTCCTAAGATATATCGATCTGGTTTTAATTTACGGATTTTTTGGAGATCCTGCTTTAAAGTTTTCATTAATGGTTTAAAAAATTTCTGACCATAACGTTTAACTTGTATGATGGTTTTAGTTTTACTGTCTGTATAAAATCCATCAATACCTTGATCTCGCCCCTCTTTAAAGGTTCTAAAGGGGACCCTTTCTCTTTGAGACACAACATCACATACCAGCATCTCAAACTCTAATGGTTGAAGTAATGCGTGAAAATCGAAATTAGACAATTTTCTTCTTCCTTTCACATATGATAACGAGTAATTATATCATAATGTATACATATGTGGTTATTATTGTAATATATCTGATGATAAAAGAATATGCAGAATATAAACGAGAGGTTAACTATCTTCTAATGCATCGAAAAAATACTTAAACAAAGAAAGAGAGAAGAGCACATGACCAAACATAAAGTTTACACAATGAGCTTTGCAAAAGTCTATCCTCTCTACATCGCAAAGGCAGAGAGAAAAGGACGAACAAAGGCTGAAGTCGATACGATTATTTGTTGGTTAACAGGGTACAGTCCAGAAGAGCTGCAGGAACAGGTGGATAAACATACAGATATAGAAACATTTTTTGCCGAGGCTCCTGAGCTTCATCCTTCCCGCAGTTTAATCAAAGGCGTCATCTGTGGTGTACGGGTAGAGGACATTGAGGAAGAAACCATGAAGAACATTCGTTATCTAGATAAGCTGATTGATGAGTTAGCGAAAGGAAAGAAGATGGAAAAGATTTTACGAGGTTCATCATGAGAATAACAAGCAAGCCCAGTGAACTACCCTTCACTGGGCTTTTTTATATCTTATAGATCATTCGACCAATAAAAATAAAATCCATTTGAACGAATTCACTCTTCATGTCGTCAAAAGAAGTAATACCAAAACGAATTGGCGTTTGAAAAGGGAGTGGCGTGGATGGATATGAAGATGATATTACCTCTTATTTTGCTGCAAGCGATTTTGATGGTGATTGGTTTGTTTGATTTGCTGAAAAGAGATCCATCGAGGATCAGAGGAGAGGTGAAGTGGATTTGGGCTTTGGTGATTGTGTTTGTGGCGAGTGTCGGTCCTATTGTCTATTTGATTTTTGGTCGTAAATCATCTTAAAAGGGGGGATTTGCTTGAATATGCTGGAGTGTTATGGGCTGACGAAATCGTATGGCCCGAATAAAATTTTAAAAGATGTTTCGTTTTCTGTTGGGGAGGCTGGATGTGTTGGCTTTTTAGGAGCCAATGGAGCGGGGAAGACAACGACGATCCGGATTTTGACGGGGCTTGCTCGTCCTACTTCTGGGGTCGTGAAGGTGGCTGGTTTGGATGTCGCAAAGGAGATGGACCAAATCAGTCATGTGATTGGGTATTGTCCGCAGCATCCTGCATTTTATCAGGATATGACGGGACAGGAGTGGATGCATTGGGTTGGCGGGTTATTTCACTTAGAGAAAAAATTCATTCGTTCCAAAACAGAGGAGCTGTTGAAGCTTTGCCGGGTGTATGAGGCGAAGGATCGTGCCATTGGCAGCTATAGCGGAGGCATGAAGCAGAGGCTTGCCATTGCGCAGGCGCTCATCAACAGCCCGAAGGTTCTCATCTTGGATGAACCTGTGTCTGCACTTGATCCCATGGGGAGAAAAGACGTTCTGACATTGATTGAGCGTCTGAAACAAGAGATGTTGATCTTTATGTCGACCCATATTTTAGATGACATTGAACGTGTGGCAGATCATATTATCATGATCAACAGTGGCAAAATTGAGATGTCTTCTTCCATGAAACAGATCAAAGAAGACTATATCCAGCCAGTGATTGAATTTCAATTAGAACAACAGGATTCGAAATTATTGGCTTTGCTAAAAGAGCGGGATTGGGTGGAGGAATGCTTTGAGACAGGAGATGCTTATCAGGTGCGAGTGAACGATCAACAAATAGCATTGAAGGAGCTGCCTCGTCTCATCACTGAATCTGGCGGTGTTCTCCTCCATTATCGACTATCTAAGCTGACGCTTGAAGATATTTTCATGAAGGTTGTGAATGCATGATGATGTTGAAAAAGGAATTTAGGGAGTTATTTACTAGCTATAAAATCTTATTTGTTCCTATTATTTTTACGATTTTAATGATCACACAGCCTATTACGCTCAAAATGCTTCCGGATCTTCTATCGAAATCAGCTAATTTACCTGAAGGATCTACATTTTATATACCAGAGCCTAGTGCAGGAGAGGCTTTGGCGAGTGCATTGAGTAAATTTGATTCGCTAGGTGTGTTTATCCTGATTATGATCGTGATGGGAACGATCGCAGGAGAGCGTGCCTCTGGAGTGACCGCAATGATTATGGTGAAACCGATCAGTCGAACGAGTTACTATGTCTCGAAAATATGCGCCTATGCCTGTTTGACTTTGTTTAGTTTGGTGGTGGCAGTACTTGCCTCTGTTTATTATGTGGACATTCAATTTGGGCATGTGGATTGGGTGAATGTGTTAAAAGGAACACTTCTTTATTATCCAAATTTATTGCTGATTGTGGTATCGACCATTTGTGCTTCGGCGTTCTTTCAACGTTCTGTCACAGCTGGAGGTGTGTCGCTTTTGATCAATCTTATTCTGTTTACCGTACCTTCATTTTATGAAGAGACATTAGGGAAGTTTGCGCCTAAAGGCGTGACAAGTGCAGCCGAAGAGATGATTCATAAGGGAACATATTCGGATCAGGCACTTACAAGTTTTCTAGGTGTATCGGTATTGATTGTTTTCTTTTTTCTCATCGGATGGTTTCTTTTTAGAAGACAAGAATTATAGCAGGCTGTTGCGATTATTTCTTCAGGTTTACTCTGAGCATAAAAATCTGAATACGGTTGAAAATTTGATATGATGATAAAAATTGATTGTATTTTCAGAAAAGGGGTTTTTATCAATGAGAACATCACGTAATCCTGAGACCATTCATCCGCCAGTTGCCCCATATACCCATCAAATAGAAACAACAGGACCACAGCGATGGTTAACCTTATCAGGTCAAGTGGGGATGGAGGCGGATGGAACAATTCCCGAGAGCCCGTTGGAGCAGCTCGAATTAGCGTTAGAGAATGTGAAACGAAATGTAGAAGCGGCAGATATGGCTGTGGAAGATATAACGAAATTAGTATTTTATCTCGTAGGGGAGTTCGATGCTGAGAGCAGAAAACGAATCATGGGGCAGTTTTTAGGCGATCATCTGCCTTGTATGACGATGATTTATGTAGTGGCATTGGCTTCACCTGCTTTTAAGGTAGAGGTGGATGCTTGGGCGTGTCAGGAGATGGTATAGGGTTAATAGATAAAAGATTGGGATGCTGCTACCCAATCTTTTTTTTATTTTGTACATAATCTATTTTCTTTTTCCGTTGTATATAGAATAGATTACCTCATTCCTATTACCTTGTTATTCTCTATATGGTAATATTAGGGTTAATGAATAGTGGGTCTAATGACATTCGTTTTTAATTTTTAACACACCATAGATAAGCATACATCACTCTAATCAAAGGGAGAGATTTGATGCCATTCATGGAGGTTCAGAATGTAAGCAAACGATATAGCAATGGTGATGGGATAGAGGATCTGTCATTTTCCATCGAACCAGGGGAGGTTGTGGCGCTGCTTGGGCCTAATGGTGCTGGGAAGACGACAACGATTCGATGTTTAACGGGTCTATATAAACCAGATGGAGGGGAAATTCTCATAGAGGGTTTCCCGCCTGGTCATGCCCATGTCCAAAAACAAGTAGCTCTTATTCCTGATCAGCCGTATTTGTATCCAGACTTAACCGCTGCTGAACATGTTCAATTCCGTGCTCGTGGATATCATAAAGGCTTAAAACAGATCAAGGAAAAGGTATATGGAGCGTTGAAAGAAGTACATATGGAAAAGAAGATGAATGAACTGTGTGGAAGGCTGTCAAGAGGCCAAAAGCAGCGTGTCGTCTTAGCAGGAGCCATTGTTCAAGATGCCTCCCTTTTTATATTAGATGAACCGACTGTCGGGTTAGATATTCCGTCTAAACAGTGGCTGTCGGATTGGCTGAGACAAAAAAGCAGTCAAGGTGGGTCGGTCTTTGTGTCGACTCATAGTCTGGAGTTCGTTCTCGATACAGCCAGTAGGGTGGTATTGATTCGAGACGGTGCCATCATGAAGAGTATGGATGTTCCTCAATTAAAGGAAGAACAGGTTGAGTGGAGGGCAGAAGTTATTCAACTTTTGGGGGAGTGGTCAAGTGAATAACACACTCTCCCTTTTATGGATGAAATCTCAAAGGCGCTTGATCAGTAAAAATCAAGAAAAGAAAATGCCTTTTCTGATCTTACTTCTTTTCATTGCGGCAATTGGTTTTCAGCTAAGCGCAGTTTCAAGTATGGGTGATTGGGATACAAGTGCAGCAGGATGGATCATTGTCTGTTTGTTTGTTCTTTATACGGGTTTTGGTTTGTTTACGAATCGGCTGCCTAGTCAGATGAACGATATCATTTGGTTATATGGAAATGGCGCTTCTTTATGGACGGTTGTTATCAGTGTGTGGATGTATCACATTTTCTGGCGAGGGGCTCTTTTCATTATCTCTGCTTTGGCTGCGGACCTTCTTCTGTTTTTTATGACACAGCAGTACCCGTTTCTGCTTGGAAAATCACTCATCCTGACAGGGCTGTTATGTTTGGTCGAAACTTGGATGATTGCGGTGTCTTGTGCCAGAACCATTCAAGTATACAAGCGTTTGCTCTTACTCGGCTTTGTCTTGATGTTTTTCGGCTTTGCACTGCTTGTTTTGAATCAATTGGTGATGAAACAGCCCTCATTGATGAACTTTGCTGATTCTTTGATGTTTCAATCTGGACGTATGATCGAAGAGTTCTCCATTCTTTCTGTCTCCATCTTTATTGGAGTGATGTTCCTATCTTTCATGATGATGTACAGTGCTAGTCATCGTTTAGAGATGAAGGAGTCTTTAGTCAAGGAGGCAGTATTTTGGGAGGAATTTGAGGGGAGACATATTCAATCAAGTCCAATCGTTCAAAAAAAGAGCAGGACATGGTGGGGACTTCCAGCATTAACGGGCGTTTGGGCTTTTCTTTGGATTGAATTATTGCTGATAAAAAAATATATCACCTTCCATGTGCTATCTACCATGCTGTTAATCGGTACTTACTATGTCCTCTTTACTTATTTTTCAGATTGGCTGAATCTATTCTTGATTGTCATTGCTGCATCTGTTCTTTTTAGTTCATATTATGCGGGGATTGTAAGACACGCACAAACAGGAGTGCTCTATCTTTTTCCTGGGGCTTTATATCAAAAAATCATTTTGTTAGAAGTGTTTCAAACCTTTTGGTTGTATGCGTTCTACTTGGTTTCTCTTTTATTGGCTGGTATTCAGGATGTTTTGTATTGGACCTTATTTGGTGGAGGAATTTATATATGGTTTTTAGCCATACGGTTCTTTGCCTTTATGCAGCCTCTGAGAAGAGAAAGGAGTTTTGCTTTGGCCGCCTATTATCGATCATTGTTATTTGCGTTTGTGATCAGTGCTATGGTCATGATTAGCATTCATCTAATCACTGATGGCTTGTTAACTACAATTGTATCCCTAGTGGCTGGAGCTGGATTTTATGTGCTTTGTTATCGATACCGCGCGGTTCATTAAAAAGAGGAGTTGATTGTAAATGAAGCCAGAAAATAAGCTGTCTCAATCCGTTCAACAATTGGCTAATACAAATGAAGTAACGATCGTTCAAGCAATAGGAGATTTAAGAAAATATGGAAAAGATGCAGTGCCCGTCCTTGTTGAGGCTTTAAAAGAAAAAGGCTCTCTGCGGAACATTGCAGCAGCTGTACTTGGTGAATTTGGAGCAGATGCGGGGGACGCAGCAGAACCGCTAGCTCGGCTATTAGAAAGTGACGAAGAAGATACAAGAATGGCCGCTGCCATGTCACTCATGAGGATTGGGAAACCTAGCTTGCCATTTCTTCTGGCACTTGCTAAACGTTATGAGGGACCTACTTGTTTCTGGGCATCATGGTGTATCTCTTGGATTGATCCATCAAAAATTGAAAAAAACATGTACGAGTGCTTAAAACAAGAACAAGAAAATCCAACAGGCAGCGTTACTCCTTTTGCTGCAGAGGAAGCATTAGGGAAGATTATTGCTTTTCAGCTAAAGGAAAAGGGGGATGAATAGTGGAAACGCAGAAACTCAACTGGCCTGAGAATCTTCCTTGGATTTACCCTACAGATCAAAGGAGCTTACCTAAGGGACAGCATCAGCTTCTTTATTTTTGGTCAGTCAACTGTCCTCATTGTGAAGAATTAACCAATCATATCCTACAACGTGTGAATGAGCTGGGTATTCATTTAACCTGTGTCCATGTTCCATATACAGAAGATGAAAAATCGGAAGATGTTGTTTCAGAGTATGCAGAGGAAAAGAATATGACCGCTCCTATTGTATTGGATCAGAATTATGAGATTGTTGCAAAGTATAAGATTCAAGGGTTACCTAGCTTTTGCCTCTTTGATCAAGAGGGGCAGTTAATAGATCGGAAAATGGGAGATACCGGCTGGGAAAGAATATTGAAAAAGTTAGAAAAACATTCAATTGGATAAACAGTGGAGGAGAGAGTGTTGTTTCAATCAAACAAAGAATTAAAAAGAAACGTCATTTTTTTCGCAGGTGTTGGAGCGGTTTTGCTGATTTTAATGATGCTGAAATGGTTGCCGATTTCTGCAGACTTGGAAATGGCGTTGATTTTATTCGGTTTGGGAATTTTGTTTTATTTGAAGCGTGTGCTGCGGGAAGAAGAAAGTCATAAGTCATAAGTATTTAGTATGATACCTAGAATATAGATTCTAGGTTTTTTTATTAAATTTACCTTAAAACGCAAATTTTCTCATGGGGATGGAAACCATTTTTTAAAAAGTGTGGTAGGATAAATATGCTTTATCTTTATATTGTCCGAAGGAGCTGTCGTGTTGAAGGAATCTAGGGTTGAGTTGTCGCATCATGCAGAGCTGATTATCATGGATGAACCAACTGCTGGTTTAGATCCGGTTTTTAGAAGAGAGCTGCTCAGCACGTTACAAGAATTGATGATTGATGGAAATCGGACGATCTTTTTCTCGACGCATGTGACGACTGATTTAGACCGGATCGCGGATTATATTGCGTTTATACAAAATGGAAGATTGGTCTTTCAACAGTCGATTCATGAAGTGGCAGAAAGTTATGCGCTTGTGAGAGGGAGCCTGGAGTTGTTGGATCGAGACACAGAAAAGGCGTTTATCCATATTCAGCGTACATCAGCAGGTTTTGAAGCATTATCAGATCGAATTGATGAAGTGAAACTTATTTTTGGGGATGCTGTTGTGATTGAACCGGCGTCGCTTGAGGATATCATGTTTTATTTGAAAGGCGGGGCTGCGCATGTTTCATTTAATTAAGCGTGATGTGATTTTGCAAAAGAAGCAGTTACTTATTTTTATTCCGTTTATCTTATTTTTTATTTTCATGGATGTCCATCCAGTATTGACGTTTCTAGTCGCTAGTGTCTTCATTCCCTTTAACACATATGCGTATGATGAAAAGGCAGAAACGAATATCCTATTAAATTCTTTGCCTTATACCCGGAATGAAATTATTGCCTCCCGTTATCTTGGTGCCGTTTTTTATATGGTCATTGCGATCGGGCTGACAAGTGCTGCATTACTTGTGTTTGGGAAGCTGTTTTCGCTGTCAGATATTGCGATTGGCAGCGGGTTGTTTTTATTGTTCGCGGCGTGTACGTTTCCATTGTTTTATATCTTAAAGCCTGGTTATATCACAACGGCAGTGATCATTGGCTTTATCGTATTATCTGCTATGGGACCGCCTGTTGTCCTCTATTTAGCAGAGCAATTTAGTGGGTTCACTAATTTTATTATGAATTTATCGATCCCTGTTTTATATACGGGGTCAGCTGTGCTGATTATGCTCTTCTACTTGTTGTCTTGGGGACTTTCTACTGTGATTTACCAGAGGAAAGTGTTTTAGGAAAGCAATTGCCGAAATTCCTATAAATTTACAGTTTGAGCTTAGAAGACCGTGTGAACGGTCTTTTTTTGAAGATTTTTCTGGTTATTGATTATATCAATATAAAATAATTTGAACTTACTTTTATGTCAGAATATTTTGTTAATAGTGTTTTCCTCAAAAAAACAATTGTTTTTTAAGGGTAGATTTATTATGATAATATACATCGAAAGATTGATGTTTCTCAATCAGAATGAAAATTCTGATTTTTATTTTTTATGTTGTTTGTTGATGAGGGGGAAGAAAAGTGGCTCAAAAGGAATTAAAGAGAGGGTTAAGTGCCCGCCATATTCAAATGATCGCTCTTGGCGGCACAATCGGTGTTGGCTTATTTATGGGGTCAGCGAAGGCCATTCAGTGGACAGGTCCATCCGTTCTTCTAGCGTACGCAGTGTGTGGTGTTTTTATCTTTTTTATTATGCGTGCGATGGGAGAAATGTTATATCTTGAGCCGAGTACAGGGTCATTTGCTACATTCGGGCATCAATATATTCATCCGCTTGCAGGGTATATGACGGCTTGGAGTAACTGGTTCCAGTGGGTCATTGTCGGAATGTCTGAAATTATTGCGGTTGGGGCTTATATGAAATATTGGTTCCCAGAGCTGCCTGCGTGGATTCCAGGGTTAATTGCGATGATCATTTTAGGAGCAGCCAATTTGATTTCGGTTAAGTCATTTGGTGAATTTGAATTTTGGTTTGCGATGATCAAAATTGTGACGATTATCTTGATGATTGTTGCAGGTTTAGGTATTATTTTCTTCGGTTTTGGAAATGGCGGGACTCCTATTGGGCTGTCTAACCTTTGGGCGCATGGCGGGTTCTTTACAGGTGGGTTTAGCGGATTCCTGTTTGCATTGTCTCTAGTTATTGCTGCTTATCAAGGTGTCGAGCTCATTGGGATTACAGCGGGTGAGGCGCAAAATCCGCAAAAGACGCTGACAAATGCCATTAAAAGTATCATCTGGCGTATTTTGATTTTCTATATCGGTGCGATCTTTGTCATTGTGACGGTGTATCCTTGGGATCAGCTGAATACCCTTGGCAGTCCATTTGTGGCGACGTTTGCGAAGGTCGGGATTACAGCAGCAGCTGGTATTATTAACTTTGTTGTTATTACAGCAGCGATGTCCGGCTGTAATAGTGGTATTTTCAGTGCGGGCCGTATGCTTTATACATTAGGTGTGAATGGTCAGGCGCCTGCTTTCTTTACGAAAATTTCGAAGAACGGTGTACCGTATTTTGGGACATTCGCTGTACTGATTGGTTTAGCGATAGGAGTGGTCCTGAATTATGTTTCTCCGCCAAACATTTTCGTCTATGTGTATAGTGCGAGTGTCCTTCCTGGGATGGTGCCTTGGTTTGTCATTTTGATTAGTCATATCGGCTTCAGAAAGGCGAAGGGGGCAGCGCTTGATCAGCACCCGTTCAAGATGCCGTTAGCACCGTTTTCTAACTATCTTACAATCGGATTTTTATTAATGGTTCTTGTGTTTATGCTCATTAATCAGGATACGCGTATTTCTCTTATTGTAGCAATTGGGTTCTTGATTTTAGTAGCACTTAGCTTTTTTGTATTTGGGATTGGAAAACGGAAGCCGTTTGAAACAGCTTCTTCTGATCAAACGGTGAAATAATCAAAGACCTTGCGGGATGGACCGCAAGGCTTTTTTTATTTAGAGTGAAGCTTTTACACGGTTAAAGACATCTGGATAGTTGGTGAAAAGACCGGTGACGCCGTATTGCAGAAGACGTGTCATGTCTGCTTCGCTGTTTACCGTATATGGATGAAGGAGGAGTCCGTGGCTTCTGACCTGCTGGACGTTTTCAGGTGTTAATGCTCTAAAATTCGGTCCAACCCCTACAGCGTACGTTTTGATAAAGTCGAGCTGATCGTCTGTGATGGATGTCATTTGGTTTCTGTCTAATAGCTGTACTTTTGGCAGGCGTGGGGCTAATTTCTGTAGCTTTAGCAGGCTGTCTTCACTAAAGGATTGTATGATAACCTGCCCTTTTCTTGTGTGTTTCCCAAGAAGGTGATGTTTCTTTAAGGCGGCCAATAGTTTTTCTTCCATTTGCGGATAAAGGTCTGGTTTTTTTGTTTCAATATAATAATTCTCTCGTTTGCCGAAATAGCGCAGCACCTCATCTAATGTAAGGACTCTCTGTCCGATATAGTTGGCATTTTGTCTGTCAGGATTTGCTTCGTTAAACCATGTACCAGCATCAAGCTGTTTGATTTCAGCAAGTGTGAGGTCTTTGACCCAGCCTGTTCCGTTTGTGGTTCGGTCAACGGTTTCATCATGCATCACGATGAGATGTCCATCCTTTGTCATTTGAAGGTCGAGTTCGAGGTAATCTGCATTCATCTTTGTGGCGAGCTTGTAGGAAGCCAGGGTATGCTCTGGTGCATACCCTGATGCTCCGCGGTGTGCAACGGTTAAGATGCGATCTGGAGATAAAAGGTTTTCATGTGCCGATACGGTGGCCGGCACCCACACAAAAGACAGTAAAGCAAAAGAGAGCAACACGAAAGCAAGTAATCTACTTTTCTTCATATTTTATCCTCCTTTTACGGTAACTGCCTCCATCATAAGAAATAGATGTAAAGAGCATGTTGGGCGGATATGAATCTTTTATGTGATTTTCATTAAGCTTGCTCTACGCGTTTTCCTGTATTCCATGTCATAGCGAGGAAAACAATCGCAAGCACACAAGAACCAACCAGTAAAATGAAGCCTCCTGTCCAGTCATAGTGATCGACGACGACGCCCATCATGGCATTGGCAAAGGCAGAGCCGCCAATGTAGCCGAAGAAGCCTGTCAGTCCGGCAGCAGTGCCAGCTGCTTTTTTCGGAGCGAGATCAATGGCTTGAAGTCCAATGAGCATGACCGGGCCGTAAATCAAAAAGCCGATGCTGATGAGGGCAATGTTATCGACCATTGGATTGCCTGCAGGGTTTAGCCAGTAAACAAGAACGGCAATTAACACCCCGGCCATAAAGATGACGCCAGCTGGTGCGCGGCGGCTTCTAAAGAAGCGATCACTGATCCAGCCGCACAATAATGTACCGGGAATGCCTGCATATTCATAAAGAAAATAAGACCAGCGTGAATGCTCTGGTGAAAAGCCCTTTGCTTCTGTTAAGTAGGTCGGAGCCCAGTCAACGACACCGTAACGGACAAAGTACACAAACACGTTGGCGATGGCGATATACCATAGGAATTTATTGTTGAGTACATATTTAAATAAAATCTCTTTCACTGTTAATTCTTTTTCTTGATCCTCATACTTTTGGGCCGGATAGTCATTTCGATATTCCTCAATTGGCGGAAGACCAGTGGATTGCGGGGTATCCCGTACGAGAAGAATGATCACGAAGGAGACGATAATGGCAATGATGGCAGGGAAGAAAAAGATACTTTTCCACGTCGCAAACAGCACAATTCCTAATGTGATAAGCGGTGCAAGAATCCCCCCGCCGATATTGTGAGCGACGTTCCAAATGGACATTTTCGTACCACGTTCACTAACTGAAAACCAGTGCGCCATCGTACGTCCGCATGGCGGCCAACCCATGCCTTGAAACCAGCCGTTTAAGAACATGAATAAAAACATGATCCATACACTGGATGTGACCCATGGAAATGAGACAAATAGGATATTGATAAGAGCTGATAAAAAGAGTCCGGCAGCTAAAAAATATCTGGGGTTACAGCGGTCTGAGATCATCCCCATGATGAATTTACTAAAGCCATAAGCGATAGATACAGCTGCAAGTACAAAGCCTAATTCACTTTTCGTAAACCCTTCTTCCTGTAGATATGGAATGGCAAAAGCGAAATTTTTGCGCAGCAAATAGTAGCCCGCATACCCGATAAAGATGCCTAAAAAGACTTGCAGCCGCAGCCGCTTATACGTCTCGTCTGTTTTGGCATCATCAAGCCTGTCGATATGCGGAGCAGGTTTAAACCATTTGAACATAAAGATCCTCCTTTTGTAGATGTCCGATTGACTGAAGCAAAAGTACGAGAATGGCTTTTGATCCTGTACCTTTTCAGAGACAAAAGAATTGTTAGCGCTTTCTTTTGTACTCCCATCATATCGGATGGAAGAGACGTTTATGATGAGGCTTTTGTCATAAATTTGGAAAAATGGGTCGTGAAGCAACAAAAAAATCCGCACAATGGCGGATTTTTTCTTAGCTGTTACAGAGACACATTAATTTTCGCAGACTTCTTTAGTTTTTCAATTTCTTTTTGGACTTCTTTTTGCTTTTCTTGAGATTCTAGCTGTTTTTTAATTTGTGATTTAACCTCTTTGTATTCTGGTGCTTTTTGCTTTTGTTTTTTCATTTGGTCTGCGTATTGATCATAGTACGCTTTGACGTCTTTCTCAGAGACGGAGGCTGATTTGATTTCTTTGTCGACATATTGGCTGTATTTGATGCTGTCGGCAATGTCACTTTTCAGCTGATCCAATGTGAGTCCGCTCTTTTTCAGTGCTTCTTCGAATTGAGCGTTGTCTTTAAACTGTTTCTTTTCTTCCTTTAGCTGCTTATCTACCTCTTTGTCAGAGGCTTTGAAGCCCTTCTTCTCAGCATCTTGCAGGATGAGCTCTTGGCCTACGAGCGCATCAATGGTTTGTTTCTTGACTGCTTTCTCGCCTTCTTTAGAAGTGGGGTCTTGCCCGGACTGCTGAAGCTGGCCTTGAATGGTAGATAAAGCGCTATTGTATTCACTGCCTGTGATTTTGTCTTTGTTGACGGTCGCAACGACCTTTTGATCATCGATTTTTTGTGCGTCTAATTTCTTTTGCATTTCTTCCATTTGCTTTTGCTGCTCTTTTTGATCAGCCTGTGTTGTTTCCTTGTTTTTGGCTGAATCGTTTTGCTTATCTTGTTTGGCATCGTTTGACGAGCAGGCTGCAAGTCCAACAGATAACAAACAAGAGATGAGTGTGTATGATACCTTTTTCATCATTTTCTCTCCCTTCGGTATGAGAACGTCTAGTGCGCATTCTAACCGTTTTTTAGGAAAAATAAAACCGTACAGACAATTTGTTAGCGGATTGACATGTTTTTTATCTGTTTGTCCTCATTTTGTCTTCTCATAGTCTACTCATGACAAACTCAATTGTGGAATAATTGTTCCATCACTTCATCGATATCGGTGATTGGCTGGCGGCAGCTGTAGTTTTCACAAATATACACGGTGGTTTTGCCATCGATTGTTTTGTAATCTTTTGTAAAGGGCGCGAGCTTCGCTAATTCTTCCCCTGTTTCGGCAGTCAATATGATATCAAATGGCACGAAGCGTTTTTGAAGCGCCTGTAAAAGCTGTTCTTTTTGAGGGTCGCCGTTTTTTCCGAGAATGATGATTTCTCTTTTCGTGGCATATTGACTTAGGAGCCCTTGCAGAAACGCTGTGTGTCCGCTTGGGTAGGAAGAGACATCGACATAAAAGGCTTGGAACATCTGCTGTAATGTGTCTAGCCAATCCTGACGTCCGGTCAGTCTGCTTAGCATGAGAAGGTGCTTGAGTGCAGTGCTGTTGCCAGAAGGCATGGCACCGTCGTACACTTCTTTTTCTCGAACGATGAGCGCTTCCGCATCTGATCCTGAGAAGAAAAAGCCCCCTTTTTCCTTGTCCCAAAACAGCTCAAACATGTTCTCGGCAATGGCTGTGGCTTTTTCCAGCCAATCTAATTCAAAGGTCGCTTCGTATAAAGACATATAGGCTTTTAGCATATGCGCATAATCCTCGATAAAGCCGAGATGCTTCACGTCACCTTCTCTGTAGCGGACCATGAGCCGCTCATGTTGAACAAGATGTGTTTCTAGAAAAGACATCGCCTGCTTCGCCATATGGATCGCTTCCTCTTCATTAAAGACCCTTCCTGCTTTGGCGAGAGCTGCGATCATCAGCGCATTCCAAGATGTAAGCACCTTGTCATCGACAAGCGGCGCGGGTCGCTGCTGTCTGACTGATTGTAAAATATGCCGGGCTTCTTGCAGCTTAGACTGAAGGGTTTTATCATCGATCGAAAAAGAGGCTTTGATGTCCTCAAAAGAGGTAGAAATGGTATGAGGGATGTTCTCCCCTTCAAAGTTCCCCTCTTCTGTGATGTGATAGACTTCGCAAAATAAAGCGCCAAGCTCCTCTCCTAAATGGGTGAGGATCTCATCTTTTGACCAGACGTAATATTGCCCTTCTTTCCCTTCAGAATCTGCATCTATCGCTGAATAAAAGGAGCCGCCCTGATTCATCATATCTTGTTTAATAAATTGGATCAGGTGTTGGACAAGCTTTTTATACTCAGGTTTTGAGGTGAGCTGATAGGCTTCTGTGTAAGCTTCCATCAGCAGCGCGTTATCATACAGCATTTTTTCAAAATGCGGCACAAGCCATTTTTCGTCTGTTGAATAACGAGAAAAACCTGAACCAACATGGTCGTATATACCGCCATTTGCCATTCCATCTAACGTTTTCGTGACTGCATACAGCGCATTCTCCTGTCCAGTCCATTCGTAATAGCGCATTAGAAATGAGAGCATATGAGGTGCAGGAAATTTTGGTGCAGAGCCGAATCCGCCATACAGCGTATCAAAGCTGCTCATGAGCTGGTAATAGGCTTTGTGAACTGCCTCTTGAGACAGCATGTTTTCTGTCTGCCCTGCTGCTTTAATCCGCAGATTATTTGTCGCTTTTTCTGCCAATGATTCAATATGATCTCGGTCGTTATGGTACGCATCCAGCAATTGTGTCAGTGCCTCAATGAAGCCAGGACGCCCGTATGCACTTCTCTTTGGAAAATAAGTTCCCGCATAAAAAGGCTTTTGATCCGGCGTGACAAACACGTTGAGCGGCCAGCCGCCTTGCCCCGTCATCATCTGACAAACAGACATATACATAGAGTCGATGTCTGGACGCTCCTCACGATCGACTTTAATCGAAATAAAATGCTCGTTTAAGATGTCAGCGACTTGTTGATCTTCAAAGCTTTCGTGTGCCATGACGTGGCACCAGTGACAAGTGGCATAACCGATGCTGACAAGCACAGGTTTATTTTCACGTTTGGCTTTATCGAATGCTTCTTGCCCCCACGGGTACCAGTGAACTGGGTTGTGGGCGTGCTGAAGGAGGTATGGTGATTTTTCATGGATGAGTGGGTTGGGTGTTTCGTTGTTTGACATGGGTCACCTGCTTTCTAAATGTTTTTAGTATTCTCTTTTCTCCATTTAATATATCAGATTGCTGAGGCCCGTCATCATTTGTCTGTGAGGTGTTCCCAAAATGAAAAAAATCAAGGGCTATACACCCTTGATAGCTACTTCAATCGTAATGCTTTAACAAGATGGCTGAATTATGTCCTCCAAAACCAAAAGAATTGGATAGTCCGTATTTCAAAGGAAGCTGTCTCGCTTCTAATACAACATCTAAGTTGCAGTCTGGATCTTGATTCTCTACATTAATAGTTGGCGGAATCATTCCTCGTCTCAAACTTTCCACTAAAGCAATGGCTTCTACTCCGCCGGCAGCACCAAACATGTGCCCCGTCATTGATTTGTTTGCCGTTGTTGGAATTTCACTTGAACGATCACCAAATAATTTTTTAATAGCTAGAACTTCTGAACGATCACCTACTTGTGTACTTGTTGCATGAGCACTAATAACATCGATGTCATCTGTTGATATATTTGCACTTCTCAATGCTTTTTTCATGGCTAAGTAGGCACCTTTACCTTCTGGATGGGATGCTACCATATGATGAGCGTCTGAACTAGCTCCGTACCCAACTACTTCACATAATATCGGCGCATCTCTAAGAATCGCGTTTTCTAATGATTCTAATACTAAGATACCTGCGCCTTCACTCATCACAAAGCCATCTCTATCTGTATCGAATGGACGGCTGGCCCGGCTTGGGTCTTGGTTTCTAGTAGATAGTGCGTGTGCGTTTCCAAAACTGGCCAAAGATATCTGTGAAACAGCAGCTTCTGCTCCACCGGCAAATATAATATCTGCATCATCATTTCGGATCGCATTGAAAGCTTCGCCAATAGAGGTGTTCCCAATAGAACAAGCTGTGACTGGTGACAATGATGGCCCTTGTGCCCCTAATCTAATGCTTATTTGGGCCGCAGCTGCATTTGAAATCATCATGGGTACAAGGCTGGGGCTTACTCTTGAGGGACCTCGTTTATCTAATACATTGACATGATCAACAAGCGATTGGATTCCCCCGATTCCTGAACCAACATATACGCCTAAACGTTCAAGATCAACTTGATCTAACTGTAATTGTGAATTTTCTAATGCTTGTTCGGCTGCTGCTAAGGCAAACTGACTAAAACGGTCTAATCGTTTTGCTTCTTTTCTTCCCAATATTTCATCTGCATCGAAATCACGAACGATTCCAGCTATTTTTGTTTTATAATCAGTTGTATCAAAAGAATCAATGAGAGATATTCCCGATTGTCCTTTGATTAGTTGATTCCAAAAGCTATTTACATCATTTCCAAGTGGAGAAATAATTCCCATTCCAGTAATGACAACTCTTTTCATGATCATTCCCTCCTTGTTTTTATTCACTTTAGCCATTGTGTTATCCTATTACAAGTTGTTGTTTATCCTAGTATAATTAATACTCTTTTAAAGGGAGATCTAAATGAAACCTGAAACTAGACTTCAAGCATTATCAGAATTTCTAAAGAATCAACGTTCGAAAATTACGCCTCAAATGGTTGGTTTACCTGTAGGAACCCGCAGAAGAACACCAGGGCTGAGAAGAGAAGAAGTGGCTCAACTAGCCGGTGTGAGTCTTACTTGGTATACATGGTTAGAGCAAGGAAGAGATATAAAAGTATCAACTTCGGTATTAGATGCGATTTCTCGAGCATTACAATTAAATAACGATGAAAGGAGATATTTGTACGCTTTAGCGTTAGAGGAAGGAGTGAAACAATCCTTTATCATTGAGAATGAGAAGGAAATCAGTCCGGCTTTAGTGAAAATTTTGCAGGAACTTCGTTATTGCCCGACGATTGTATCTGATAGAAGAAGTCAGATTGTTGGCTGGAATCAAGCAGCAGCGAATGTCTTTTTGGACTTTGAACAAATCAATCCGGCAGAAAGGAATATCATACGCTTACTATTCGCAAGAAAGGAATTTAAAAGTTTAGCGGTGAATTGGGAGCATTTTGTTAGAGGATATATCGCCATATTTAGAACGTATTATGGACAGTATGTGGCAGATGACTGGTATGAGCAATTTATAGAAGAAATGGAGCAGGCATATCCCGAGTTTCGTAAAATCTGGAATGAAAATGAGATCAGCTATGCACCTGAAGTATTAATTGAATTTCGTCATGCTAAGGCAGGTAAAATGTTGTTTAATCTCACTTCATTACAAGTGTATGGGGATACTGATTTAAGATGCAGTGTCTATACTCCAGTTGAGGATACTGATACGGAGCTTAAGTTGAAACGTTTAATTGAAGGCTAGCCATCGTTTGGATGAAGTTATTATGGCCATTAAATATAAAATAGATCCTATGCGTCAGTGACAAGTGGGCATAACCGATGCTGACAAGCAGCACCGGTTTATTTTCACGTTGGGCTCTTTTTACCCCTAAGCCTATATCGTTTCTGGTAAATGGTGTTGATACATCTCAATCGCGTCTGTATGTTCTTTTAAAACGCTCATAGTCTTTGGATGTGGTTTAACATATATCAAAGGATAGTCGACTTCATCTAATTCTTGTTGGGGATGAAAAGCTAATCTTTCATGATCAAGTGAAAATAGAGCATCAATTCCTGTCTTGTTGCCGCGAGAGTCTAATCGAATCCATTTATTAAGTGAATGAAAAAATACAGCATTTAATGCGTGAATACAATATCCTTTAGTATCAAACAACATTAATCGCTGGTAACAGAAACCTGTGGGTATTCCTTGTGAGCGCAATAGAGCAGCTAATAGGTTGGACTTTGCGTAGCAAATTCCCTCTTTAAATGTTAATACCTCTGATGCATGACAAGTCACTCGTTTGGATTGGATATCCCATGTATGGGGAATTTCATCTCGGACAAACTCATAGGCTGCTTTTGCTTTTTCTATTTCTGTCTGCAATGGATTGAAAAGTTCATTTGATTTTGCTCGAATAAGAGGATGAGAATAATCAACTTCAGCTAGTTCACATAAATAATCATCAAAATTTTTAGATTCACATGTCAAGTTCATGATAATGTCCCCTTTTCTCTATACTTTTACCGAAGGAGGTCTATTTCTTCACCAACACATATTGTAAGTTTTCTAATTCAAACATATCAATCAGTTCATCAATCCCTTTAAAATCAATATGTTTTCCAAACCGTTTTTTGCTTAGATCAATTTCTACATCCAATTGATCATCTTTTTCTTTCGTTTCGAGTTCATTTAGACAAGAATAGATTTCTATGGTTTCTCCTTTTGAAAGCTCTTTTTCAATGAATTTAAAAAGTGCACGAAGAGAATGAATGATGTCTAATTCATAAACAAAAGGATGCGTGAATTTGTTTCTTACCGCTTCATAGACGGGATCTAGATCATCAATGTGAATGCCTTCGAAATCCTCTTCTGTTTCAAATACTTCTATCAAAAGTTCTTCTTTTTGATAGGTTTTTGGCTTTTTTTGTTTTTTATCAAACATGTTGATATTGAGTTCAGAGAATGGTTTATAGGTAGGATTTTGACCAATGGTACCAAGCGGCAGTTCTTTGTTTGATCCAATATAATGATGTAAAGTCATGGGCTGTCCTCTTTTCTTCAATGATTTCTCGTTCGTTGATTATTTTCTTTTTATCAATAAATGGTGGAATGTGCAATTATTTTCACATACGTTCTCTACAAAAGAGAAAGGCAAGTCGTTTGACTAAATACCTCTTAGGGTATACTATCTGTTCATAGAAAGAATAGAAAGGGGTACTTGTGCATGGAATATAATCAACAGATGAAGAACCGTCTTCGCCGGATTGAGGGGCAGATTAAAGGGGTTCTTGCGATGATGGAGCAGGGAAAGGATTGCCGCGAGGTGGTGACGCAGCTGTCTGCATCACGCAATGCCATTGATCGTGCAATGGGTGTGATTGTAAGTACAAATCTTGAACAATGTGTCCGAGAAAGTCTTGAACAAGGCAAGGATACGGAGGGGCTTGTGAAAGAAGCGGTTGAGCTATTGGTGAAAAGCCGGTAAGAAATTCTTCAGCCTTTGAAGGTTGACGGATTTTTTTACTTGTTATAATATACCCTTACCGGTATGTGTATATATTTTTTATTTTGTGTATACCCCCATGGGTAATAATAAAGGAGGAGCAGAATGGAAGAACAGAAAAAACGCACAACGATTGTGCTATTTAGTGGAGATTATGATAAAGCGATGGCGGCTTACATTATTGCCAATGGTGCAGCAGCCTATGATCATGAAGTGACGATTTTTCATACCTTTTGGGGGCTGAATGCCTTGCGCAAGGATGAATTGGTTCCAATGAAAAAAGGCTTTTTAGAAAAAATGTTTGGCAAGATGATGCCGCGCGGGGCTGATCGAATGGGCATTTCAAAAATGAATTTTGCTGGTATGGGCCCGAAGATGATTAAGCAAGTCATTAAAAAGCACAATGCCATGACCTTGCCGCAGCTCATTGATATGGCGAAGGAACAGGAGATCAACCTCGTAGCATGTACAATGACGATGGACCTTTTAGGGCTGCAGGAGAAAGAATTATTAGATGACATTCAATATGCTGGTGTGGCGGCGTATTTAGCAGAGGCTGAAATTGGGAATGTGAATTTATTTATTTAGTGAGGTGATGAAATGATTCAAACGATTTTGTTCATCCTGGTGATTGGCTTACTTGTGAGCCGTTTCCTGCCGGTACGAGGTGTGAACCAAATGGATGCAGCCGATATGAAAAAAAAGCTGAAAAGCAAAGGTCAACAGCTCATTGACGTACGATCTCCAGTAGAATTTCAAACAAACCATATTAAAGGATTTCAAAACATTCCTTTACCTCAGTTAAAAGAACGAGCTTCTCAGCTTGAGAAGAATGAAGAAATCTACGTGATATGCCAAAGCGGAATGAGAAGTATGCAGGCAGCGAAAATATTGAAGAAGCAAGGATTTACTCATATTACAAACATCAAGGGTGGTATGAATGCTTGGCATTAAGCACGCATGAAAATATACCCCCACCCCTATATGAAGGAGGATATCACATGCAGCAACCAACAGTCATTTTAGATGCAAAAGGTTTGGCATGCCCAATGCCGATTGTGAAAACAAAAAAACAAATGAATGAGCTTTTGCCAGGAGATGTACTTGAAGTGCAAGCTACCGATAAAGGATCAGCAGCGGATTTAGCGGCTTGGTCAAAAAGTGCCGGCCATGAGTTTTTAGGAACAAGAGTAGAAGGACAGGTGCTTCATCATTTGATTCGTAAGGGCGGAGCGCAAGAGGAAGAGGGGGAGCCCATGATTTCGGAAATATCTTTGGATGCCTTTCAACAGAAGGTAAAAGAAGATCGATCTCTGTTTATTTTGGATGTACGAGAGCTGGATGAATACGAAGCGGGGCATATCCCAGGAGCTGTTCATATCCCGCTTGGTGAGGTGGAACATCGTGCAGAGGAGTTAACAAGAGAATCGGACATTTATCTCATCTGTCATTCAGGCAGAAGAAGTGAATTAGCTGCGCAAAAGCTAAAAGAGAAAGGATTTCAACAATTAATCAATGTGGTGCCAGGCATGAATAGCTGGACAGGAGCCATTGAAAAATAGGAGCTGAATAAAACATGACGGTAAAAGCCATGACTGCAGAGCAGTTAACTAAAAAGATCGTGGGCAAAGAGCCGCTCTTTTTGCTAGATGTGCGAAATCAAGCAGATGTGCAGGACTGGAAGATTGAAGGGGAAGCAATCGTTGATTTGAATGTGCCTTATTTTGATCTGCTTGACGGAGTAGAGGACCTTTTACAGCACATTCCTAGTGACCGTGAAGTATTGGTGGTTTGTGCCAAGGAAGGTTCCTCTATCCTTGTGGCGGAAATGCTGTCAGAGGCTGGCGTGCCTGTTCATTATTTGCAGGGCGGCATGAAGGCATGGAGTGAGCATCTAGAGCCAGTGAAAATAGGTAATTTAAGCGGCGGCGGAGAGCTGTATCAATTTGTACGGATGGGCAAAGGGTGTCTGTCCTATATGATCATATCCAATGGAGAAGCCGCGGTTGTGGATGCAGCTCGAATGACGGAGGTCTATATTGATTTTGCGAAAAAGCATGATGTCTCTGTGACGCATGTGATGGATACTCACCTTCATGCAGATCATATTTCTGGTGGGAAAAAGCTGGCTGAACTAACTGGTGCTGCCTACTGGCTGCCGCCAAAAGATGCAGAAGAGGTAACCTTTGAATATGAACGTCTTGAAGAAGGACAGCGGATAACGATTGGAACAGCTTCTATTGATATCCAACCCATTTATTCCCCGGGACATACGATCGGTTCAACATCTTTTATCGTAGACAATCAATATCTTCTTTCAGGTGATATTTTGTTTATTGATTCAATTGGAAGACCTGATCTTGCTGGAATGGCGGAGGACTGGGTAGATGATTTGAGAGAGACGCTTTATGAAAGGTATATGGCGTTTTCAAAGGAATACATCGTTCTGCCTGCGCACTTCATGACCATAGAAGAAATGAATGAAGACGGCAGTGTGTGGAAGGAGCTCGGCACACTTTTAAAAGAAAATCATGGGCTTCATATTGAAGATCAACATGTGTTTAGAAAGATGGTGACGGAAGGTCTGCCTGCACAGCCGCATGCCTTTCAAGAGATTCGTCAAGCCAATATGGGGAAGCTGAACCCAGATGTGGAAGAGCAGCGGGAAATGGAAATTGGTCCAAACCGTTGTGCGATTCGATAATGTCCAATAAAATAAGAGAAGAGGAACAATCAAATGACATCAGATCAAATTTTAGACGTAACAGGGCTCGCATGCCCAATGCCAATTATTCGAACGAAGAAAAAAATGAACGACTTGGCGAAAGGTCAAATTTTAGAAATACATGCAACCGATAAAGGGGCTAAAGCTGACTTAGCTGCATGGGCGAAGTCAAGCGGACATGAATTGATCACGCAGACAGAAGAAGGTCACGTGCTGAAGTTCTGGATGAGAAAAGGGTCCTAAAGGATGTAGGGGTATCTGCTGAAGATCCCCTTTTCCTTTTGTAAAGGAGGAGACCAGCATGGATTTTGCATTTTTGATTACACTTTTTATCATCGGATGTATTGGTTCCTTCTTATCAGGAATGGTGGGGATCGGCGGATCTGTGATCAACTATCCCATGCTGCTTTATATCCCGCCTCTTTTCGGTGTGATGGCACTATCAGCACATGAGGTATCAGGGATTGGCGCCATTCAAGTGCTTTTTTCGACGCTGGGTGGTGTACTCGCTTATCGAAAAAGCGGATTTTTACATCGCTCGCTGATTTTATATATGGGAAGCAGTATATTAGCCGGCAGCTTATTAGGCAGTTATGTATCACATTTTATGCCGGAGAAAGGGATGAACCTCGTTTATGGATTACTCGCCATTGTGGCGGTTATTCTCATGCTGATTCCGAAAAAAGGACAGCGTGCAGAAGCAGAGGGAGAAGTCACTTTTCATAAAGGGCTGGCATCAGCTATTGCCTTTGTGATTGGCAGTGTTTCCGGGGTATTAGGTGCAGGCGGCGCATTTATTTTAGTGCCTGTGATGCTGTCTATTTTAAAAATTCCTGTACGGATGACGATTGCGTCGTCACTTGCGATTACGTTTCTTTCTGCGATAGGCGCATCGGCTGGAAAGGTATTGACGGGTCAGGTCATGTTTCTTCCTGCGATTGTGCTGATGGCGGCAAGTTTGATGGCAGCTCCGATTGGTGCGAAGGTCGGTCAGAAAATCAATGCCGTCTACTTGCAATGGGCACTTGCTGTGATGATTACGGCGACAGCGGTCAAAATTTGGCTGGATATTTTATAAAGAAAAGACCAACAAAGCAAACATGTTGGTCTTTTTTATTTGACGTCATCGTGCTCGATATACGTTTCTAGTGCGGGGTGGTACTCTTTTTGATAATGAAGGTTGGGACATGTTTTCACAACTTTGCCTTGCAGGGCATTGGACTTTGAGACTTCTAATGCTGATTTACATTTAGGACAGCGTTCGGCAAAGAATGAGGGCCAGCGTTTCATGTATCACCACTCCAGTTAAAGTCTTAAAAACCGATTATATTAATATGAATTATAGGGGATCATGCAGGTGAGGTCAATGGGTGTTTGGGTCTTTTTAACAAAAAAGAAGCATCATGAGAGATGCTTCTTTATCATTCATATTCTTAATAGGCTTTCGCCCAGAACACCATATCAGATGCAGGCTTTCCGCAGCAGACACATGTGTCGGAAATGGTTTCCTGTTCGAATGGGATACAGCGTGAGGTCGCGCCTGTTCTTTCTTTAATGTCGTTTTCACAGGCTTCGTCACCACACCACATGGCTTTAATCAATCGGTTTTCTTCCGCAAGAATTTGCTCGATGTCTTCGATTGTGTGGGCGTGTGATGTCTTTTCATGTAATCGTTCCTTCGCTTTTTCGTACATCGTCCGCTGGATGTCTTCAAGGGTTGCTGTGATGGTTTGTTCAAGGGCATCTAACGTGACAGCTTGCTTTTCACCAGTGTCTCGTCTTGCAAGCATCACTTGTCCTTTTTCGATGTCCTTTGGTCCTACTTCTACACGTAGCGGAATACCTTGCATTTCACACTCGTTGAATTTCCAGCCTGGCTGTTTATCGCTTGCATCGATGTCAGCACGTGCGATGCGGGCGAGGCGATTCTTCAATTCGTAGGCATGATCCAGCACACCTTCTTTATGAGAAGCAATTGGGACGATACGCACTTGGATTGGCGCAATATTTGGCGGGAGGACGAGCCCTCTGTCATCGCCATGCACCATGATCATCGCGCCGATGATTCTTGTTGTGAAACCCCAAGAGGTTTGCTGGACATGTTCTAGTTTTCCTTCACGGTTTAAGAATTCGATGCCAAATGCTTTGGCAAATCCGTTCCCGAAGAAATGAGAAGTGGCAGTTTGCAGCGCTTTTCCATCATGCATCAAGCTTTCAACCGTATAGGTGAAGCGAGCGCCGGCGAATTTTTCTTTCTCTGTTTTTCTCCCTTTAATGACAGGAATGGCAAGAAGTTCTTGGCAAAGAGAAGCGTAAATGTGAAGCATTCTTTCTGTTTCTTCAATCGCTTCTTGCTCAGTCTCATGGCACGTATGCCCTTCCTGCCACAGGAATTCAAGGGTTCTGAGGAAGGGACGTGTTGTCTTTTCCCAGCGGACGACATTGGCCCATTGGTTATAGAGCTTCGGTAAATCGCGGTAGGAATGAATAATGTTTTTGTAATGCTCAGCGAACAGCACTTCAGAGGTTGGTCTGACGCAGAGCCTTTCTTGTAATTCGGTTTCACCGCCATGAGTGACCCACGCCACTTCAGGCGCAAAGCCTTCGATATGATCTTTTTCCTGCTGAAGCAGGCTTTCTGGGATAAAAAGCGGCATATAAACATTCTCATGACCCGTTTCTTTAATCTGGCGGTCAAGTTCGTCGCGAATATTCTCCCAAATTTTAAAGCCGTACGGCTGAATGATCATACTGCCTCTCACGCTTGAATAATCGACGAGCCGCGCCTTTGTGACAACATCTGTATACCACTGGGCAAAGTCGTCTTCCATGCTTGTAATTTTCTCAACAAATTGTTTCTTTGACATTGCAGGTTCCTCCTTTTTAAAAACAAAAAAGCTGTACTTTAAGTTAGGGACCATTCCTGGTGGTACCACCCTAATTTAAAGCACAGCTTTACACTCAATCATGATAACGGTATGAACCGCTGTATGAAACAGAACTAAATCGGCAGGTTCACTTGAAGATGTCAGTAGGAACTTCTCAGCACCGTTCCCTCTCTGTTAAAGATCGATTCAAGCTACTATTCCAGATCTACGTTGATCCTTGTTCGTTGATTTTTCATCAGTTTACCTGTAAATGGAGGAGAAAGCAAGCTGTTCTGATTCCTTTTACGGCGCCTTTTGTTTAGGTAACGGAATGGTACTATTTTTCTATTTTTACAGCTTGCGAGTTATGTAAGGCTATGCTAATATATTTGAAGAAAAAATAGACTTGTATAACCTCAATAATATGGTTTGAGGGTTTCTACCAGGATCCGATAAATCCTGATTACAAAAGCGCGCTTTCCTTTTTTGTAATCAGGGTTTTTTTGTTTGTCTGCACCCTGTATCGAAAGTGAAAGCGATGATATACAGAAGGGATGTTAGACATGAACTGGAGAGTATATTTATTAGCCGTTTCTACTTTTGCGGTTGGATTAGTTGAGCTTGTGGTCGGTGGCATTCTGCCAAGTCTTGCAGAGGATTTGAATGTGTCTCTTGCAACAGCCGGACAACTCATTACGGTATTTGCGATTGTGTATGCCATTTCAGCACCCGTGCTGCTGACCGCTACAGCCAAAATCGAACGAAAGCGCCTTTATTTAATTGCGTTATTGGTGTTTACATTAGGAAATGTGTTCACTTATTTTAGTTCGACCTTTGCCCTTGTTATGATATCAAGGGTGTTGATTGCGATGAGTACAGCGCTTGTGGTGGTGTTATCTTTGACGATCACCGCCAAATTAGTGGAACCAGCGCATCGTGCAAAAGCATTAGGGCTGATTTTTATTGGTATTAGCTCCTCACTTGTTCTCGGTGTACCGATCGGTATTTTTATTACAGAGAGCTTTGGCTGGAGAGTGATGTTTTTAGGAATCAGTATTCTTTCTGCCATATCGATGGTGCTGATCTATTTTCTATTGGAAAAAATGCCTGTTGAAAAAGTGACGCCTCTTAAAGAGCAGATTCGTTCTTTAGGGCATCCGAAGATTTTTAGTGCACACCTGATCAGTTTGTTTATGCTTGCTGGCCATTATATGCTTTATTCTTATTTCACTCCATTTCTGATGGAAGTTCTGCATATGACCCCGTTTTGGATTAGTATTTGTTATTTGATCTTCGGGCTTGCGTCGATAGGCGGGAATGGATTTGGCGGCTGGCTGAGTGACAAACTGGGTTCAGGAAAAGCGATTTTGCTTGTGACAATCGCGTTTGCAGTTGTCATGTTTACCATTCCTTATACAGCGGGTGTGTTTGCGCTCTTTATGGTGATGGTTGTCCTTTGGGGTGCGCTCAGCTGGGCACTGACGCCTGCTTTGCAGAGTTATTTGATTCAAACAGATCCTGTCACGTCGGATATTCAGCAGAGCTTAAATACATCGGCCTTGCAAATCGGCATTTCGATTGGATCAGCGGTTGGCGGAGTCATGTTTACGATGACCGGTTCATCTGTTGATCTCGCTAAATTCGGTGCTGTGTTTGTACTGATTGCCTTTAGCTGTGCGGTGATTTCGCTGAAGAGACCGCCGCTTTATATGGATCGTCAGCATCATGCTGAATAGCTGCTTATCTTTAGGCAGCTTCAGCGTGTAGACAAACCCTCGCATTCGGTGTCAGGTCTGCGCTCCGGTGCTCACGAATGTCAAATTCGCTCCGCTCCGGTGCTCGTCCTTCCTAGACTTCAAAGGTTTTCTATCACGCTGAAAAGAAGACAAAGGGCTAAAATAAAAATCATTTTAGCCCTTTGTCAACAATCTGTAGCTGCCTATCTTTAGGCAGCTTATTTTTTCATACGAAAAGTACCTTTCTATTCAAAGACGGCCATTTTGCCGATTGGTTGGAAGCCGGCACGCTGGTAAATCATTTTTGCCGTCCGCTGATGCTTGTAAGATGACACATTTTTGTTTATTCTCTGTCTGGGTCAGAAGGTAATGGAACATGTCACTGCCAAGTCCTTTTCCGCGGTGTTCTGCCCTCGTCATGACATCATCAATACCGTAGCTGTCGTTTGTCTCGAATAATAAGCTTGTTGTGTTCATACCCCGCGAACATGCGAGTTTTTGAGTGTAATTGCTTCAAACAGGATGAGGGAAATCTAGTATAAAAGTACATATACAATTTTAAGGTCTGATGACCTATTATTTTACTCACACTGTCATTTCTTTTGACTCCTATCTTCATTATTAGTACCATTTTATTTACCAGTTAAGAGTGGAGGTTCAGATGCAAACAAAAGAGCAGATTGTATTAAAAGCGATTCAAGATCTGATTATGCATAGGGAAAAGAGACGGAATGATCCAACAGATCCACTGATTACCACGACTGATACACTCAAACAAGAATGGACACTTACACAGCTTCACATTTTGTCGATGATTCAAGCCAATCCAAACGAATCAAACAATACATTTCTATCTCAACAGCTGAAACTATCAAAGCCAGCTATTACAAAAGCTGTGAAAAAGCTAATTGAAAAAGGCATGGTGGACTATTGCCACCGGCAAGGTGATAAGAAATCTGTCTATTATTCTTTGACAGAGGAAGGCAAGCAATTGGCGGCGCTGCATGATGAACTACATGAAAAAGCAGTCGCGTCCTATTTAGAATTTCTTCAGCAGTTTCATGAGGATGAATTACAAGTAATTGAGCGTTTCTTAAAAGCTTGGAAAGAAAAGATATAGATAAAAAACCGAAACCATCATATAAAAGGAGATGATTCGGTTTTTTTATGGTAAAATTAACATATATTGACGTTATTCGCGGCCATGATGAAAGGGAGGGGGCTCATTGGAGAAAGAAATGATAGAAAATTATAAAAAATACGTATCCATCATGCCATTCGTGGGATTGTTTGTCAGTGTGCTATTATTTGTTTATTTTTTTGGCATCACAGGAGTTGAAGGATCAATTTGGGCTGCTGCGTTGTATTGTGCTTTGCCCTTTTTGGTGAATACGATATGTTTCTTGCCTTTATGTATTTATTTTAAAGTCAGCAAAAAAAGTGAGGAACATCCATGATTGTCGTCAGTGCTTGTCTTGCTGGGTTGAAGGTTCGTTATAATGGCAGGCATCGATTAGATCAGCGAATTGAGGAGCTTGTTCAGGAGGGAAAGGCGGTCACAGTTTGTCCTGAGCTGCTTGGCGGCCTTTCCACGCCAAGACCTCCCGCAGAAATCATTAGCGGAGACGGACATGATGTATTACAGGGCCTCGCCTCCGTGATTGATGTACATGGAAATGATGTCACGGAGATGTATGTAAAAGGTGCAAAGGCCGCGCTGGAACAGGTTCAGTCTCTGAAAGCGACGGCGGTTGTGTTAAAAGAGTACAGCCCCTCCTGCGGCAGCCGGATGATTTACCGCGGAGATTTTAACGGCAGGACAAAAGCTGGAGATGGAGTGACATCCGCCTTGCTCAAACAGCATGGGATTCAAGTATTTTCTGAGGAGGATGATTGGACTTCGCTGTTTTTATAGGTGTGGTGTGAATAGAAGGAGGAGTTAGGTTGAAAAAGTGGATGATTGGTTTAGTTGTCATGATTTTATTAGGAATTGGTATTTATTTTCTAATCAATGCAAAAACATACTCTTTTGATGATGTGGCCTCAATCGATCAAAATAAGGTGACTTCGATTCAAATTGAGCATGATAATGAGCGTGTTAAAGTGGAAAAGAAAGAGGATATTCAAAAGCTGCTGAAGGAATTTTCAGGTATGAAATTAAAGAAAACGAATGAAACTAAAAAAACTTCAAAAGAAACTTATTGGATCAGAGTGTATGAGAATGAGAAAGAAACTTATGGTCTGACTTTTTACGATCAAACATTTTTAGAAACATATGATTTTTCTAAAACGAAAGATCAAACAAACGAATATCAAATCGTTGACACCAATCAAGTTGATATAGGAAAATATATCAAATAACTTAGCCAGAATTTCATGCATGATCAATCGAAAATTCGGGTATAGTGTTTGGTAGTTAAAAAGGAAGCGGAGGTTTGTTTGATGAGTGGATTAACAGATACAGTCACATTAGCAAACGGAGAAAAAATGCCGAAGCTAGGCTTTGGTGTATGGCAGGTAAAAGATGGGGATGAGGCTGTAAATGCCGTCAAAGACGCTCTTGAAGCGGGCTACCGCAGCATTGATACAGCAGCCGCCTATCAAAATGAAGAAGGGGTAGGCAAAGCCATTCAGCAATCAGGCATCTCGCGTGATGATCTATTCATTACGACAAAGGTCTGGAATAATGATCAAGGCTATGAATCAACACTCGAAGCCTTTGAAACAAGTATGAACAAGCTGGGATTAGATGTATTAGATCTTTATTTAATTCATTGGCCAGTTGAAGGCAAATATAAAGAAACATGGAAAGCGCTAGAAAAACTATATCAGGATGGACGCGTTCGAGCGATCGGAGTGTGTAATTTCCATCAGCATCATTTAGAGGATTTATTGGAAGAGGCAGAAGTTGTGCCAATGGTGAATCAAATCGAGCTGCATCCGAAGCTGACGCAGGAGCCTTTACGAGACTACTGCAAATCGAAAGGGATTTATGTAGAGGCGTGGTCGCCATTAGGCAGCGGGAAGCTTCTAAACCATCCTGTTCTCCAGGATATCGCGAAAAAACATGATAAGTCAGTAGCGCAAGTCATTCTTCGCTGGGACTTACAGCATGGCATTATCACCATTCCAAAATCTGTGACGAAGAGCCGAATCATCGAAAACACACAAGTCTTCGATTTCGAGCTGTCCGCACGTGAGATGGGTGTCATTGATCAGCTCAATGAAGATGAGCGCACAGGTCCAGATCCAGATAACTTTGATTTTTAATCGAAAGAAAAGCACAGGTGCGATGCCTGTGCTATTTATTTAGACATTTTTTGAGGTTGAAAGGTCTCAATAATTTGAATGGCGTCGATAATCTTTTCTTTAGCATAGTCACCAATCAAACAAAAGGTTTCATCTTTACGTGCAGCATGGTTTGCCACAGTAAGTGCCGCCTCGTCCAGCTGAGTTGTAATACCAAGATCGCGCATATTTTTAGGTAATCCGAGTGTTTGGTAGAGTTCAAGTAATTCCTCTACCTCGGACATTCGGTTTTCTGCGGCAAGCTGGACAAGGATGCCATAAGCCACTTTTTGTCCATGTAACACATGATGCGTTTCTTCAATAAATGTCAATCCATTATGAACGGCATGGGCTCCTGCCATTCTTCCATAACGTCCCCCATAGCCTCCGACTGTTCCGGCTAACGTAATAATCGTATCTGTCACATCTGCAAATGCTTGTGAAAACTGCCCTGTTTTTAAGCTGTTGACTGCTTCTTCACTATGAGAAAGAAGAATGTCTCGAACATATACCGCCTGCTTTAGTGCAGCATGCACCATGAGCGGCAAGACGCCTTTTGTGTTACGAATAATCGCTTCCGCTTCATACCATTTTGCCAGCGTATCACCAATTCCGCTTTGAAGGTAGGAAAGAGGAGAGGAAAGCAAAAAAGTATGATCAATTACGGTGAGGTAGCTGGATCGTTTATGATAATCGACTCTCATGAAATTGCCCTTTTCATCATAAATGACGCTGAGGGGTGTAGAGGCAGCACAGGTGCCGGGAATCGTTGGTACCATGATAACTTCAATTTGAAGAGCATCTGCAACTGATTTGGCGGTATCTAAAATCGTTCCGCCTCCGATGCCGATAATCACATCTGACCCGTTAAGCTCTTCTGCGATCCGTTTGACCGCATTGGGTGAACTGTATCCTTTGTGCTGAATGACAGGCCACTCGGTCGGCAGCTTTGTGTATTGTGAAAAAGCTTGGTATGAATCATATCCTGTCACCACAGCAGGTGACTGAAAAGCAGATACAAGGGAATCTAGTTCATGATATATTCCTTTTTGAGAAATAAATTGATTAGGACCGCTTCTGACAATATCTTCTGGCTGGATCATGGATCATTGCTCCTTTACTACATCATATTATTCATAAATCATCTCACTTTACAGAAAGTTCTGTCAAATAAATATGAGAAGAAAGACTCTTCCGTTTTATGGAATTGAGCCGCCGACATTGCCTTTAGGTATGTATTTCCTGTATGATAAAGAATGGTATGTTTTGATTAAATTTAAGAGGTGTTTATATAGATGGAAAAACAATATCGCGTTTTACTTTACTATCAATATGTCCCCATTGAGGACCCAGAGACGTTTACAGCAGAGCATCTAGCATTCTGTAAGGAGCTTGGTTTGTTAGGCCGTATCCTCGTATCAGCAGAAGGCTTGAACGGAACAGTTTCTGGAACCATTGAGCAAACGGACAAGTACATGCAAGCGTTAAAAGAAGATCCGCGCTTTGCGTCTATGCCGATCAAAATTGACGAAGCAGATGGACATGCGTTTAAGAAAATGCACGTCCGCCACCGGAAGGAGCTCGTGAACCTCAGCCTTGAGGATGACGTGAATCCGTTAGAATTAACGGGGAAACATCTTAGCCCGGTTGAATTTTACGAGCAAATGCAATCACCTGATACGGTTGTGATTGATGCACGTAATGATTACGAGTTTGATGTTGGTCACTTTAGAGGGGCAGTACGTCCTGATATTGAGACATTCCGTGAATTACCTGAGTGGATTCGTGACAATAAAGAGATTCTTGAAGGGAAAAAAATCCTGACTTATTGCACAGGCGGTGTACGCTGTGAGAAATTCTCAGGCTGGTTAAAGCGTGAAGGCTTTGAAGATGTCTCTCAGCTTGACGGTGGAATTGTCACTTACGGAAAAGACCCAGAAGTGCAAGGGAAGCTATGGGACGGTCAATGCTATGTGTTTGATAATCGCTTAACAGTACCAGTGAATCAAACTGAGCATGTGGTTGTCGGAAAAGATTTCTTCACTGGTGAGCCTTGCGAGCGTTATGTGAACTGTGCGAACCCTGCATGTAACCGTAAGATGATTGCCACTGAAGAGAGTGAGCATAAGTATATGCGCAGCTGCAGTCATGAATGCCGCACAAGCGAACGGAACCTGTATGTGAAACAGCACAATTTATCTGAAGAAGAAGTTCAAGAAAGACTAGCTGTTATTGAAAAAGAACAAGCGATTTCACAAGGATAGAGGGAACCCCCTCTATCCTTTTTTTCTATACATGGCGGGGTTAGAAGATAGAGGAAGTCATTTCCTCTATCTTTTTTGTTTTGTTTTTTTCAAAATAAGGGTAAAGGTAGTTATTCAGTCTAATAGATTGAACAGGTGAAAAAGCGCTTTCTTTTGAAATAAGCATGTTCGACTATTTCAGAAAATGAAGAATTGAGAGATAATATAACAGGCGAAAAAATGAACAAAGGTAAAGGTTCATTAGAAGAAATATTTTCCAGTAAAATGAACAGTGAGCTGCTTTGAAAGAAAGACGCTTGTTTGACACATGCTCTGTATTTTAATCGAAAGGTGTTATGAACATGAATCATTTGCATCGTAGGATGGGAACTTTCGCTTTAATGATGGTAGGTCTTGGCTCAATCATTGGTTCAGGATGGCTTTTCGGTGCTTGGCGTGCAGCTCAAATCGCCGGTCCTGCTGCTATTTTCTCCTGGTTGATTGGGATGGTTGTGATTTTATTTATCGCTTTGTCTTATAGTGAACTCGGATCGATGTTTCCTGAGGCAGGCGGGATGGTGAAATATACGCAATATTCACACGGATCTTTTATTGGGTTTATTGCAGCTTGGGCGAACTGGATCGCCATTGTCTCCGTGATACCAGTTGAAGCGGTTGCTTCCGTCCAGTACATGAGCTCTTGGCCTTGGGAATGGGCAAAGTGGACATCCCATTTGGTCACAAAAGGGGTATTGACGACAGAAGGTCTTATGGTTGCCAGTGTGCTTCTTGTGATTTACTTTCTGCTTAATTATTGGACAGTTGGGTTATTTTCAAAAGCAAATACATTCATTACCGTGTTTAAAATTGTCATTCCAGGATTAACAATTGGTGCGCTCTTATTCGTAGGTTTTCATAGTGAGAATTTTACTTCTGGAACAAGTATTGCCCCTAACGGCTGGGCGAGTGTGCTGACAGCTGTTGCGACATCTGGGATTGTGTTTGCCTTCAATGGTTTCCAAAGCCCGATTAATATGGCCGGTGAGGCAAAAAATCCAGGCCGGTCGATTCCAATTGCCATTGTCGGATCGATTTTCATTGCAACTGTGATTTATGTCCTTTTACAAGTTGCCTTTATTGGTGCTGTTGATCCATCTATGATTGTGAATGGATGGGGTCATTTGAATTTCAACTCGCCATTTGCGGACCTTGCCATTGCGCTTGGGATTAACTGGCTTGTTCTGATTTTATATGCGGATGCGTTTGTGTCACCTTCGGGTACAGGAATTACGTATACCGCAACGACGTCTCGTATGATTTATGGAATGGAAAAAAACAAATACATGCCAAGTGTGCTTGGCCGTCTGCACCCTATTTACGGGGTGCCTCGTCCAGCAATGTTTTTTAACTTAGCCGTATCGTTTATCTTTCTGTTTTTATTTAGAGGCTGGGGTGTACTTGCAGAAATTATCTCTGTCGCTACACTCATTTCTTATCTGACTGGACCAGTGACCGTCATGACGCTGAGAAAGACAGGGACAGATTTATATCGACCGCTTCGAATAAAAGGACTCAGCATCATTGCTCCTCTCGGTTTTGTCTTTGCCTCATTGACGCTGTATTGGGCAAGATGGCCGTTAACAGGTCAGGTGCTGTTCATTATTCTCATCGGTCTTCCTATCTATTTTTACTATCAAGCAAAAGCGAAGTGGAAAGGCTTCGGCCGCAACTTTAAGGCGGGTGTTTGGATGGTTGTGTACCTGCTTGTGATGATGACGATTTCCTGTCTTGGCAGTGACAAATTCGGCGGTTATAACATCATTCATTATGGCTGGGACATGGCACTGATTACAGTGGTAGCTCTGCTATTTTATATGTGGGCACTCAAAAGTGGATATGAAACAGAGTTTTTAAAGGATGCGAAAAAAATCAATGATGAGCTGCGTGCTTCTCAGAAAGAAGCTGCAGCAACCAAAGAATAAAGAAACGGCTGCCTGAACACTCGGGGCAGCCGTTTTTATTTGGATGAAAGGTTCATCACATGCCGTTTCAGCCAAGTGGTGACGCCGCGCAAAACGGCCGCTGTGACAAGTGAAATGAGCACATATCTCCAAAGCTGGCCTAAGCCTTGTCCACTCAGCCAGAACACGATGCCTAGAATGATGAGGGTGAACATGAGCAAGAATAAAAATGATGCAGACCAGAAAAAAGCCTTCACAGAAGGTCACCTCCTCAGGAGTATTGTATGCAGGCAATTGAAGGATCAGACCAGCTATGAAAGGGTAGAAACATGTTGAAATCTATTGCAAAAGTCAGATAAAAACGCCAAGTGATTTGACAGTTGTGTTAAGATGAGAGCATATTTTGAGTAAAGTTGTTGGTCATAGACGGAGGTGTTTGGAAATGCAGATTCAAAAGGTTCTAAACAATAATGTCATTAGTGTCATAGATGAACATGGAAAAGAAATCGTTGTCATGGGCAGAGGCATCGCTTTCAAGCGGCGCCCCGGGGACCCAGTGGACGAATCGTTGATTGATAAAGTCTTCCGCCTGGAGGATCATTCCGTTCACGAGCGGATGAAAATGCTGCTTCAAGAGGTTCCGTATGATGTGGTCAAAGTGACCGAAGAAATGATTCAATATGCACATACAAAGCTGAACCGAAGATTAAACGAAAGTCTGCATGTATCGCTGGCAGACCATATTCATTACGCCATCGAACGGCTGAAGAAAAATCATCTGATTGAGAATTCGCTTATTTGGGAGATTAAACGCTTATACAAAGATGAATTTCTTGTGGCAAAGGACTGTCTTGAGATGATTGAAGAGCGTCTACATATTGAACTGCCTGAGGATGAAGCGGGCTTTATTGCCATGCATATCATTAACGCAGAGCTCAATGAGGATATGAATACGACGGTCAATATCACAAAGGAAGTCAATGCGATTCTCACCATTGTGAAATACCATCTCAACATGGAATTTGATGAGGACTCACTCAACTTTTACCGTTTTCTCACACATTTGCGCTTTTTTGTCCAGCGTCTGATTAATGAAACACTGCTTGTCAGCGAAGATCAGGACTTATATCAGCTGATTAAAGTGAAATATCCGAAAGCATACGATTGCGCAAAGAAAATCGCAGAATATGTCTATCAAACCTATCACCGGGATCTCACATCAGAGGAGATGCTGTATCTATCCATTCATTTGAATCGACTGATCAAACGAGAAAAATAAAGATAGATTTTAAAAGAAAGCGTTGACATGAGAAAAGGTGAGTGGTACTATTTGCTCATAAACATAAAAGAATACGGTTTCACAATGATCGTCTTAGAGGATTGTGACTGTTCGGCAGGCAAAACCTAAACGTTCACTGAAAAAGCGCAACAGCAAGCTGCGACTATTTTTGGTGCCCGTTTAGGTTTTTATTTTGCCCAAAAACGTATTTTTTTGAAAAAAAGGGGGTTTTTGCATGAGTTATCGTCAATTAGCAGAAGACATTATCAAACACATTGGCACAGAGAAAAACGTTCATTCATTGGTGCATTGTGCCACAAGGCTTCGCTTCACCTTAAATGACAGATCAAAAGCAGATAAAGCGGCCATTGAAAAATTAAATGGCGTCGTCACCGTTATGGAAAGCGGCGGCCAATTTCAAGTGGTTATTGGCAATACCGTACCAGAGGTTTATCGAGAAATTGGAGAGTTTACGAATCTACTAGAGGATTCCGCTGCTTCATCTGCAAAATCAGGTGAAGAGAGCACAAGCCTTTTCGGGAAATTCGTCGACATTGTATCGGGGATTTTCACACCACTTCTCGGTGTCATGGCGGGTGCAGGTATTTTAAAAGGTCTATTAGGCATCTGTATCAATGCGAAATGGTTATCTCCTGAAGATACAACATATCAAATTTTATTTGCTGCGTCTGACAGCTTGTTCTACTTCCTGCCATTATTGCTCGCATTCACTTCTGCTAGGAAGTTTAAAGCGAATCCGTTTGTCGCTGTGACGATTGCAGGTGCACTTATTTACCCAACTATTCAAGAACTGTCAAAAGGCGGCGGAGATGTGACCTTCTTCGGAATTCCAGTCGTCTTAATGTCTTATACATCTACGGTCATCCCAATTATTTTGGCAGTGTTTGTCATGGGATATATCGAACGTTTCTTTAACAAAGTCATTCATGAAAGTGTCAAAAACTTTATTACACCACTTATTTTACTTGTTACGGTAGTTCCGCTGACACTCATCGTATTCGGACCATTTGGCGTGTATGCAGGGAATGGCATTGCAGCTGTTTTGCTGAAAGTCTTCTCCTTTAGTCCTACACTTGCAGGTGCTTTAATTGCGATGGCTTGGCAGATTCTTGTCATCTTCGGTATTCACTGGGGACTTGTGCCAGTCATTTTAAATAATATCGCAATTCATGGGAAAGATCATATCAAGCCGGCCACTGCGCCAGCTGTATTTTCACAAGCCGGTGCTTCCATCGGTGTTATGCTGAAAACAAAGAATAAAAAACTGAGATCTCTAGCTGGATCAACAGCAATTTCTGCAGTGTTTGGGATCACAGAGCCAGCTGTATACGGGGTCACGCTTCGTTTGAAAAAACCATTTATTGCAGCCGTTATCTCTGCCGGAGTCGGCGGTGCGATCGTCGGTCATTCACAAAGTATTGCAATTGCTTCAGGCCTTCCAAGTTTACTGACGCTTCCGATTTTCTACGGTCAAGGATTTACAGGGTTCATCATCGGAATCTCGGTCTCGTTCGTCCTTTCGATCATCTTAACTTATTTGATTGGATTTAAAGATCCAGTAGATGAAGATGATACGCCGGCAGCCGCTTCTGCACCGGCAATTGAAAACGAACATGGGGTCAAAGCCGCTCATGTGAAAAGTCCTTTAAAGGGCGAGGTCATCAAGCTGGAGGAAGTGCAGGATAAGGCATTCTCATCTGGTGCACTAGGAAAGGGCGCAGCCATCATTCCATCAGAAGGAAAGCTGTTTGCACCAGTATCAGGAGTTGTGACAACGGTGTTCCCAACTGGACATGCGTATGGTCTAACCTCTGAAAGCGGAGCAGAAGTACTTATTCACATCGGACTGGATACCGTACAATTAGGCGGAAAGCATTTTACCCCGAAGGTTGTTCAGGGGCAAACCATCACAGAAGGCGAACTGCTTGCTGAGTTTGACATAGAAGCCATCCAAGCTTCAGGCCTGTCAGTCACAACACCCGTTATGATTACCAATTCAGGTGAGTTTAGCGATATTATTGAAACAGAAGAGAAACAAATCACACCAGGGCAATCATTTTTACATCTAGTTTAATCAAAAGGAGGAAGAAATCATGAGATATTCAACACTAGCATCATTTCCAAAAGACTTTTTCTGGGGCGGATCTACTTCCGCCTATCAGGTAGAGGGTGCGTGGAACGAGGATGGCAAGGGGCCTTCTGTCATTGACATGAGAGCAAGTTATCCTGAAGGGACAACGGATTTTAAAGTCGCAAGCGATCACTATCACCGTTATAAAGAGGATGTGAAGATGTTTGCAGAAATGGGTTTGAAGGCTTATCGCTTTTCCATTGCGTGGACACGGATCATTCCAGATGGAAATGGGGAGATCAATCAAAAGGGGATTGAATTCTATCATTCTCTCATCGATGAATTGCGCCGCTATGATATTGAACCAATCGTGACAATGTATCATTTTGATCTGCCTCATGCGCTTCAAGTAAAGGGCGGGTGGTCTAACCGCGGGACAGTGGATGCGTTTGAACGCTATGCAGAGGTGCTATTCAAGGAGTATGGTCAGAAGGTAAAATATTGGCTGACCATTAATGAACAAAACATGATGATCTTACATGGATCAGCGCTAGGTACACTTGATCCAAATTTAGAAAACCCGAAAAAAGAACTGTATCAGCAGAATCATCATATGCTCGTTGCACAGGCAAAAGCCATGACACTTTGTCATCAAATGCTGCCTGAAGCGAAAATTGGACCAGCGCCAAACATCGCGCTCATTTATCCGGCTTCTCCAAAGCCTGAAGATGTGCTTGCTGCGGCGAATTACAATGCGATCCGCAACTGGCTTTATCTTGATATGGCGGTGTTCGGCCGTTATAACAACCTGGCTTGGTCGTACATGAAAGAAAAAGACATTCTTCCTGTCATCGAAGAGGGAGATATGGATATTTTGAAAAACGCGAAGCCAGACTTCATTGCCTTTAACTACTACACCTCACAAACGGTTGAAGCGAGTAAAGGAGATGGCAACGACGAATTTGCACGCGGCGGAGATCAGCATTTGAAATCAGGTGAAGATGGCGTCTACAAAGGCGGCAACAACCCATTCTTAAGCAAAAATGCGTTTGGCTGGGAGATTGACCCTGTCGGCTTCCGTTCAACAATGCGGGAGGTTTATGACCGCTATCAGCTGCCGCTTATTATCACGGAAAACGGATTGGGTGCATTCGACAAGTTAGAAGAAGATGGATCAATTCAGGATGATTATCGAATTGATTATTTAGAAAAACATATCGAGCAAATCAAATGGGCGATCACAGATGGCGTCGAGGTATTCGGATACTGCCCGTGGTCAGCCATCGACTTAATCAGCACACACCAAGGATGCTCCAAGCGCTACGGGTTCATCTACGTCAATCGCGACGAATTTGACCTAAAAGACCTCAAAAGAATTCGCAAAAAGAGCTCTTATTGGTATGAATCCTTGATTCAGCAAAATGGAGACAACATCGGGAAGTAACATATGAAAAAGCCAATCACCTTATGAGTAGGTGGTTGGCTTTTTTTCTTCGTTCACTTTATTGTCAAGATCATATTGTTTGAGTTGTTCTAAAATGATAGTCTAGTATTAAATTTTTTAAGAACAGAATGATAAACTGCTTTCTTTTATAATCCGAAGAAGATAACAATCCATTTTGCTGTTTCGAATGCTACATCAGGTGGAAGGCCTACCTGTATAAAAATTGCGGCTATTCCCTTTTCTTGTACATTTTGAACCTTTTCAATATAATCAGCTACTTTGTAAAACCCTGATTTAGCTTTCTTTGCATATTTCTTGCCTATTACTTTTGATAATGGTTTTTCTAAATATGTGCCTGACTTGCGAAGAGCCTGTACAGCAAGTTTTTTTGCTATTGTAGTGACAATATTTTTAGTTTGAGCTTCTTTATGCTGCGGTGGATTATATTTTGCGCCATTGTTTAGGAACATATGCATTTCAGATTGTGTCATTTGTCCAATTGGTGGATATTGCTGTTTGGCTGGAGATGTACTTGATTTTGCTAAAATAGAATTAGAGTGGAAAATTGAAGCTATCATTGTTATTGCCAACAAAAACAAAGTCATTTTTATATATCTTTTTTTAGTCAAGGTTGTTTTCTCCTTTATTCTCAGTTTTTTTATTAAACTTATTGAAAATAAATAATATTATGGCGGAAGCTATCAAACTTATAATCAAAGACTGTGAATTTATTTGAAAAATGTTTTTTATCCCGTTGATTAGCAGTGTCCATAATACGTAAATTGTGATGGCAGTAGGTATAAACATTCTGAACCATCTAGGAATTGATAACCAAGCTTTTAAAATCTTTGTAGAAAAGTTCCCCAAATATAATTCTCCTTTCTTAATTTTTTAAAACCCTTTAATTTCCTTTATAGGATTTTAATGTATTTTGAATTATGACATAACTATGCTTATGTTTAAAGAGTTGTTTGATTGATTTAAGAGAAAATTAAGGTTTATCTAGAGAAAAATTTTTGGTTGAGTTATACCCAGCCATATTTTTATTTTTGCATCCGTTCGATGAATTTTACTGTGATAGGTAATGTGAGTAATATAGGGGATTCATTCATTTTTTGTATTTTATGTTCATTACATTTCTTATCTCATAAAAAATTCAAAATGTTTTATTAATGAAGCTAATCTAATAAGCTAAAAGTGTTCTTTTGATTGGGGAGAGTTAACACAGTTTTACAGACAAGCAGGTGTAGAGGAATAAATATATTAACATGTAACCCTTTAACTCTTACCTTTGGGTTTAAAATGAGGTTGGATTGCAGTAGGTATTATAGCGACTGGAGATTACAATCACATCTAACTCTCTACTATTATTATACCCCGAATTTAATGAAATTTATAGACTGTTTCTCGCCCATATCTAGCCGTATACTGTTATACGCAAGTCAAAAACGATGAGGGGTGTGGCTGTATGAATGACAAGCAAAAGGTGTTAGATCCTGGGCCGTTTTTTCATGGGACAAAAGCGGAATTGAAGATTGGCGATCTGCTTGAACCGTTGTACTTGTCCAATTATCAGGATAAAAAATCGAACCATATCTATTTCACCGGAACACTAAACGCGGCCAAATGGGGTGCTGAATTAGCTAGGTCTGATGCGAAAGAAAGAATTTATATTGTAGAACCGTTAGGCGAGTTTGAAAATGATCCAAATGTGACTGATAAAAGATTTCCCGGCAACCCAACACGTTCTTATCGATCGAAATCTCCGTTGAAAATAGTCGCAGAATTAGGTGCATGGGAAAGACATTCCGATGAAGAAATCAATCATATGGTGAGCTCCTTAAAAAAATTAAGTGAAGAAGGAAAAAATGTCATATACGATTGATAATACGTATATCTAGATAACACGAAGGCCGCCTGATCAACTGGGCGGCCTTTTTTTCTATTTTATTGAAACAACGCATCCATCAGCTCATCAAATGTTTTGGCTTGCTTGAGCGAACGAATGCGGTCTGGATTGTCCAGTAAATCGACGGCCTGTTCAAAGAATTGGTTCATGCAGGCAGCGTCATCCTTATGAATCGCTAATAAAAAGACAATTGATACTTGGTCTCCCTGCCAGTCAATCGGTTGTTTTAAGTGTGCAATGGCTACAGAGGAGGTGCCTCCATTTGTGATGAGCGGGTGCGGCATTGCAATGCCGCTGCCAAGATAGGTAGACGACATTTGCTCCCGCTCAAGCACCGAGGACCGAAAAGAAGACGATACTAGCTGATGTGCCTCTAAACGGTTGCATAATGCGTCTAATACCTCATCTTTGCTGCTTAGATCAGTATTCATTAAAGTCAATCGCTCTTGAAAAAACGCCATCAGCTCTTTTGAGGGTGCCCCGTGTCCATTTAATAAATGAATAACTTCATTCACACGCTGTATATCGTGGTGTTCAAAAAAGGCGCTGACCTGAATGACTGGTTTCCCCTTTGATGTGAGTGGAACGGTTGTGATGATGACGTCACACGGCAAAGAGGTGCTCATGAGATAATCCTGATAGGAATAGAGCTCAACGATGTCAAGCTCGTGCTGAAAGGCTGCCTTCAATTTAATTTCAAGCAGCCTTGCCGTCCCTAGTCCAGACCCGCACACGATAATGGCTTTCTTTTTTTGCGAGGTATCGAGCTGACTTCTTTCAAATGAAGCAGCGATATGGAGGGCAACATATGCCGCTTCATCTTCATTTGGCGTCCGCACCAGCTGTAAGGCATTCAGTCCGCTGACAGCCAAATCAAACGGGTAAGGATAGGACGCTTTGATTTCATGTAAAAGCGGATTTTGTAATGATACGCCATATTGGATTCGATTTAATAATGGCTTCATATGAAGCATTAAGTCTTGCTGTAGGATGCTGTCATCAGCAAAACGATGACCGCTTATTTTTTCAATGTGCTGTAAAAAGACTGTAACCGCCTGCTGAACTTCCACTGTCGTCTGATGCTGGGCGGCTTCTTTCCACGTTTGATTCGCCAATAGATGCATGACTAAGTAATCTGTTTCATCCTCTGATAAGGTCACACAAAAAGTGTCACTCACCTGCTGTATGATTTTTTGTGCAATTCTCATCAAAACGGGTGATCTTTGTGTGCGGGCGGTACTGGCGGATATCCGCTGGTTTTTTCGTGTTTGCTGAATCGCAATGGCTAAGTGAATGACTAAATTTTTTAAGGCAATATCTTTAATGAGCAATGACTCTTGATGCAGGTTCGTCAACACAATAGATCGAATGGTTTCAAGAGAAATATCAGGAAAATGGAGCTGCTCCCGCTCGGTGATATGAGAGAGTGCAGGCTCTTCCTCAAGAAGTAAGTCTGCATAGCACGTTCTTTTTTGCAGCTCATCTCCTTCAATCTTTAAGCCAAATCCAGGCTTTGATACAAGGGTCATGCCGTAACGGGCTAACAGCTCTCGTCCTTTTTTTAAATCGCTGCTGACCGTCATGCGGCTGATAAACAGTTCTTCAGCCAGCTGGTCAATTTTTAAGTAATCTGATTGAAGCAGCAGCTTTCTCATCATAAATCGTACACGCTCTTCTGGCATGACGGGGACAAGAGAGCGGGCAGGAAGCTTTTGCTGATGAAGCCAAAGTAAGAAAGCATCTTGGTCACTCGTTAAAAGAGTATATCCCTTCCCGCGAATCGTTTTAATCATGGCCCCAGTTTCCTTTAAATACTCATTTGCTTCCTTGATTAAATTGCGGATAGAGCGGTCAGATAAGCGAAAAGAGGCAGTGAGCTCCTCCAGCTTCACGAACCCCTTCGTTTCAAATAGCCGCTGAATCAGCTGATAGGTTCGAGGATCTGCCGTCATCATCATTGCGCGGCTCCTTGCGCCTGTAAGGCATCAGTTCCAAGAGCGATGGCGCCCATTAAACCAGATAATCCATCAAAGGATGGTTTTGTGATAATTTCATGTAAAGGCTTTGGCAGCTGCAAATAGCCGTGAAGCCGTTTGTCTGTTTCATCAAGAATAAGCGGCAGCATAGCCGGCTGTTTCATCACGCCTCCACCTAGAATGATGCGTTCTGGTGAAAGGGTGAGCAGCAGGTTAGCAGTCATTTGCCCGAGATAGTAAGCATGAAGTGACCAGGCTGGATGATCCTCTGGCAGCATTTGTGCCAGTGTATGATAGCGTCCTTCTATGGCAGGTCCAGATGCCAGTCCCTCTAAACAGTCATGATGTATAGGGCAGCAGCCTCCGTAAGTGTCATGAGGATGCCGCTGAACGGTGATATGACCCATTTCTGGACGCAGCAATCCGTGAATGAGGCGATGTTCAATATAGGCACCGCCGCCTATTCCAGTCCCAACAGTAATATAGACCAAGGAGGCAGGCTTTTCTGCTTCAGTTGAAAAACGGACTTCTCCGAGTGCTGCACAGTTCACATCGGTATCAAGCTTCATCGGGATCCCGAGGGCTTGTTTTAAGGTAGAGAGGAAAGGGAATTGGCGCCAGGCTGTTTTTGGTGTGTCTAAAATCGTCCCATAGCTTGGGCTTTGCTCTTTCACATCGACAGGTCCGAATGCCCCAATTCCAATGGCATCGACACGATGCTGTGTAAAGTAATCGATCACTTGCCGGCATGTTTCATCTGGATTCCCTGTTGCAAAGGAAGTCATGTGTTCAATCGTTCCGTCTGTTGTTCCGTAGCCGCAGACAAATTTCGTTCCGCCTGCTTCAATGCCTCCAATTCGCATGATCAATGCCCTCCATTAAAGAGGGGCGGAATCCAATGGATCCCGCCCCTACATGTTCATTTTTTCTTTACAATGTAGGTTTGTACCTGACAAGGTGTAAGCGGTTCAATGTGTAATGATCCATGTTGTGCTTTGAGTATATGTCCTTCAGGTGTTTCTCCTAAATTCGCTGTTTCTCCGTGTTGTAGAGATGAACTATTGATTGAAGCGGCTGTTTGACGCGTTAAATATGGATTGAAGAGACGAATGACAATGCCTGTTCCATGCTCTTCTTTTTTCAGAGCGCTTAGAATGGCTCCATCTGTCTCGATGTCAAGCAGGCTATAAGTAGATTGTAAGTCTTCTTTTTCATCTCGGAAAGAGAAAATTAAACGACCGTTTAAAAAGTCTGCCCGCTCGTAGCATTGAACAGGGGTGGTGTACCGTTTGGCAAGCTGTGCTAAGTGTCCCTCGCTGACTGCGTCCTTGCCATAGTGCATACCAAATGAGAATGACAGTGCACCTTGCAGCTGAGCATCTGGTGTATCAACAATTTTTTCCCCAGATGCGCGTCCTGGACGGTAAAGAAGGTTTTCTTTCCCCATTTTTCCGAAGCAGCGGAAGAGCGTATACGCAATCGTTGTGTAGCCTTCTCCTGTGATCTGATATTCTCTCACGCAGTCGGTCAACAGAGCGGCACCATATGCTTCATCACGAAGTGCGGCAAAGGATTGCATCGGTTCAATGGTGATCGGTTTTTCTTCCCAATGTTCATTGTTCCACCATTCAAGCTCTTGCGTGAGCTCTGTTGGGCGTTCGATTGTACCAAACTGCTGATCGCTCAGTGATACGTTTGATGCGATGCCTGTATCAAAATGAACACGAAGGCGATGATCTAACGCATGGTTGTCGACATTTACATGAAAACGGATGACAGCATCGTCTTTGTTTAATGCTATCTTCGCTGTGATCGGAAGTGAAGTCGAAGCCGATTGCTGAGAGCGCTCCTCTAGGTCATACGGGACAGTGAGCTGAAGCTTGATGGTCAGCTCTTGCTGCAGGCCGCTTTTAGCCACTGAGATGTCTGCTGATGAAAGATCCTTGGATGACACATACAGGTCCTCACGAGGGGGTGAATAGTTGTAGGAATCCCCATCATCTCCGTTGTCTTCAAAGATCATTTGCTCAGAGAATGTCCGGCCAGTTTGTTTATCTGTGATGTCCAGTGATCCGTTGTCATTTGCCGCAATGCGGTAATACATATTTTCAATCACGCGTCCTTCAGTTTGTTCCCATGCCGATTCACTTGATTCATCGAAGACCATGCTGACCTGTGTATAACCAACTGACGGTAAGTCGAGGGCTTCAATCAGCAGCACAGCTTTCCATACTTGCTTTGGCATGTACACTTCTTTACTTGGGTTAAGAGAAATTTGCTGTGCCAGCACATAATCTGTGACATCGGTTTTGCTTTTCACTGTGTACTGAAGCGTTCTTCCATTAGCATCCTTTAACGTAAATGGACGTTCCGTGATAAAGGTTTCGACTTCAATGACTTCAGAACGCTTTGAAGGCAGGGTATTGAACAAGGTGAATGTGATTTCTTGCTCTGTTTGCAGTCGAATAGCGATGAGACGCATGTGTAAGTCCACAAGATTCTCAGCGATTTCCTTTGCCTGTTTGTAGCGGAAGAAGACGTCTTGATTTGTCGTGTCGCTATTACAGCCGCCAATGCTGTCATGCGCTGCATTTTCAAACATGAGGTACCAAATATCGCGAACCGTATCATGCGGATAGTCGTGTCCGAGAGAATAGCTGATCGTTAGGATGGGCTCCATCACATTCACGAGATAGTTTTCAATTTGATTGTTTAAGATTTTTAAATCCGCTCGTGTTGAAAAGATCGATTTGTGAATCCTCATATGCTTCGCGTGAATAAGCTCTCCGTGTAATGTCTCAAAAGATGTCCGTTCTTTTTTCACTGCTGCAATATAATCTTCTAAACTGCTGATTTCATAGTGATGCTCGTCAAGTTCATTGGCTTTTTCTAATAAATCAGGCAGGTTTTTGCGGATCGGTGCTTGGTCAAAGCCATTCGGGAAATAGACATTTTTTGTGGTTGCCTTTGCTTGCAGTGCACCGATCTTTTCAGATAAAAAGGCTTGTAAATCCTCATCCTTCTCAGGGATATTTCCACCGTAGTAGTAGCCGAATGGCAGATTCACAGCAAAGACTTCACTGCCGTCAGCACCGAGCCAATTGAATTCAGTATGGTTCGTCATATGGTCAGAAACACCGCGCCAAAATGCCGTATCGACAATGCCGAAGCCGCGATAAATTTGAGGCATTTGTGCGGATTGACCGAAGGAATCAGGGACATAGCCGACTTTCATCACGTGGCCGAACTGCTGACAGCGTTCAATCCCATATTGCAGGTTCCGCACAATCGATTCACCTGAAATGACGAGCTGGTCGGTTTGGGTATACCATGGGCCGATGATGAGACGTTTCGCTGTGACAAGCTTTTTGATTCGAGTCTCATCCTCTGGCCGCCATTTCAGATAATCATCTAATAAGGAAGCCTGGGCATCGAGCATGAAGTAATGGAACCTTTCATCTGTTTCAAGGGTATCTAAGATGTCCATTACGCTTTTCATTAAGTAAATACGGGAGCGGGAGGTGGTGAAATACCATTCCCGGTCCCAGTGAGTATGTGGAATCACATGTACATTGACAGTCATTGATCAACGACACCTTTCTTCGTTCAAATTATCCTTCTAGCACAAGGTCAAAATCGTCTTCTTCTTTTTGCTTCTGATCATGTTCCGGCGTTTTTGGCTCTTTTTTCTCAGAGAAATTCACAAGCAGGTTGGCGCCAATACCGATGACGAGTGCGCCAGTTAGAGCTCCGATTAAATAAGCCCACCAGTTTCCGACTGAGAAGAAGCCGTATAGCCCGCCAATTGGCGGCATGATGTCATGAACTCCTAATAATGCAGCGACCCCGCTTCCAACAGCACATGCGACAACATTGAGCGGAATCAATTTCAAAGGATTGACGAGGGTAAAAGGGATCGCCCCTTCCGTAATACCGATAATGCCCATGACAAGGCCGCCTCGTCCTGCTTCTCTAAAGGTTGGGGAGAAGTTGCGTTTTCGAATCAATGTCGCAAGCCCGTATCCAAGCGGTGGAATGACAATCGCAATATTGACGAGAATGGCAGGGAGGTAGACACCTGATAGAAAGAGGGCGTTACCAGCCATCCACGCTGATTTATTCACCGGTCCGCCAAGATCGAAGCCAATCATCGCACCTAAAATGAGAGCGAGTGCGAGTGTGCTTGTTCCATCAGCGACCATACCTTTGATCCATTCAATTAATGCCGTGTTCAAAGCGCCTAATGGGCCGCCCAGAAGAACTGACATAAGAAGTCCGGTTAAGCCAACGGTAATAAGCGGCAGGATGAGCAGAGGGACGAGCCCAGCTGCAGAGCCTTGAATTTGAATTTTTCTTTTCACAAAAAGAGCCACATATCCTGCGAAGAAGCCTGCAATGACGGCACCAATAAAACCAGCATTGGTTGAGCTGGCGAGAGCACCGCCGATAAAACCGGCTGCAAGACCTGATTTATCCGCAATGGAATAGGCGATAAATCCAGCGAGCAGAACGTTCATTAAGCCAATGCCTGTCCAGCCGACCTGCTCCATTAAATAGGCACTGTGCAGTATGCCGCCAGCATCCTTATAGGTGTTTAAATCTGAAACACCAAACCCTAATCCGACCAGTTTTGCTAAACCAACGATAAGTGAGGCGCCGATGATTACAGGAAGAATATAAGAAATACCGGTCATGAGATGGCCTTCAATGACTTTTAATTTTGCTTTCATTTTCTTTGCTCCTTTCTATATGGCATTGCTCATGTTTATTGAGATTCAGACTTTTTCTTTTCTACAAGTGCTACAGCTTTGGTGATAATTTGCTCGGCATTTTTTAAGGCACGTCCGATCTCGACACGTACAGTGGGAATGCCTGAGAAGCGTTCCGCATCGTTGATATGCTGATTTGAGGCAATGATGCAGAGGTCTGCCTGCTGTGCTTCCTCTACTGTAATGCCGTTCACCTGTCCCATAATCCCCTGCTGTTCGATTTTGATCTCGTGTCCGAGCTGTTTACCTGCATTTTCTAACGCTTTGGCCGCCATTGGAGTATGAGCTAACCCTGCTGGACATGAAGTGACACCGACAATTTTCATTGTGTAATCCCCTCTTTCAATTGTTGTTCAATGACTTCGTAATAGTAATCAGCTGTTTGACCTGGTTGAATCTTCTCGATAAAAGCAGGTTCCATTAGACTGGTCGCAATACCTGACAGTAATTTCAGATGTGTGATATTTGCTTCTTCTAGTGGAACGAGCAGTGTAAATAAATAGCTTGTGGGCAAATCGTCGAAGCTTCCCCATTCAATGGGTTGTTCAAGTTCTAAAAAAAGAAGTGAAGCCGTTTGTACAGCGGAGCTTTTTGTATGTGGAATGGCGAAGCCTTGCTGAAGTCCTGTTGAGACTTCGTCTTCGCGTGTCAACAAATCTGCTAATAGCCCCGCCTGATCGTTTGTAATCTGAAGGTCTTCAGCTTTCTCGGAAATGTATTGTAAAATCTCATTCTTTGATTGTCCGTTTACTTGTGTGAAAACATGATCTTTTTGGAACAAGCTGATCCCTTCTCTCTTGTTTGTTAAGCGCTTACAAGTTGATTGTAATGTACTTTTCAGTATGGTTAAATAGCATCATTTTCCGTTTGAAATGGCAAAAAGTTTATGAAGCTATCTGTCTTGCTGACTGAATATCTCAAATCCTAGCTTAAAACGAGTTTAATTATGTAAAAAACAGATTCTACTAAATGTCTTTCTGTGATATTCTTCCAAGGTATCATAAAAGATAAGGGGGTCTTTTCATGTTCAAAAAGCAGGTCAAATCCTGTGTGATCATACTCATGGCCATCATTCTATGTATGGCAGCATTACCTGGATACGAGGCAGCAGCTGCCAGTCATGGAACAAGTGTCAATGAAGCCATTGGGTTAAAAAATGGTGAAGTCATCTCAGGTACATTACAGAATGAAAAGGAAGAGTCATGGTATCAAATCACGCCAACTGCACAAGAGGTGGCAAAACATACACACATGCAAATTTCTGTGAAAAGTAAACAAGTGCTGTCCGTATCGGTCTATCCAAGTAAGGACAGAGCGATGAAGGATGACACATATTCAAGATATCGCGTGGACACAGCGAGCGGAGAGACAGAGATCAACTTCCCGCATGCATGGTCAGGTCCCTATTATGTCAAAGTGCTCTATTTAGGGTCAGAGGAAGACAGCCGTGATGAGGAAGAGGATGCGGCCTATACAATCGGATATAAAGGAGCTAATCTTCCGCCTTCTGAACCTGTTTTTCCTGAAGAAGATGAGCCTGAAATCATCATTATTGAGAAAAAGTACGGGCGTGAAATTCTTCAATCGATTCGTACAATCGAAGATAAACGATTCAATGAAACGGCAGAAGGTCAAAAGCTTTCGCGTCTGCTCCAAAAGACAAAACCGTTTCTCAAATCAAAGCTCATCAAACATCAAAAAGAGCAGCAAAAGGTATACAACCATCTGCTCACATTAAAAACACTGCTAAGTGACGTAGAGAAAAATGGTGCATTTAGCGGTCATATCGTAACAGAAAAAGAACAACAGGCGATCGGCTCCCTTTTTGATCTGCTCAAAGAAGCAAGTCCGGCATATTTAAAAAAGGAATTAGAAGCCGTCAGTCAAAAAATTGGCATTGATCAGCTTGAAGGAAAGTCAGTAGGTTATGTATTAGAGAAACAAAATCTTGTAAAAGAAGAGAAAGTTAAAACGAATAAGATCATTTTTAAATTAAAGGATGGCCAAACACTTCAATCTGCGAAAAAGAAAATGAAAAGCTACGGCATCCAAGAAAACCGTGTGACATCACAGTCAGTTAGTCCTTTATTCAAAGGAATGTATGTCTATGATGTGCCAGCAGGGCAAGAATCAGCTGGAAAGACACTAAAAGCAGGCAAAGCGGTCATCAAAAGCACGGCAAGAAAGCTTTCGAGCATGCCGAATGTTGAATTTGCAGAGCCTGTTCAAACTTATCGTGCGCTAAGCAACGACGCGCAGTATGCTTATCAGTGGCCGCTGAAAAACAGTGCGCAAAACAGCGGGAAAAAAGGCGCTGACGTCAAATTTGAACAAATGAATACACTGATTGGCACAAGCAAAATGAAGCAGACATTAATTGCTGTTGTGGATACAGGTGTAGACAGCCGTTTGACAGATTTAAACGGGACTGTTCGTACAGACTTAGGTGCGAATCTCATTGGACGAAACAAAGATGCGATTGATGACAATGGACACGGTACGCATGTGGCAGGCATCATTGCCGCAAAATCCGATAATCATTACTCAATGGCAGGTCTCAACCAACATACGGGCATCATTCCGGTGAAGGTGCTGGATGCCTATGGCTTTGGCGATACAGAGCATATTGCACTTGGGATCAAGCATGCAGTGGACAAAGGCGCAAAGGTGATCAACATGAGCCTTGGCGGCTACTACAGCAGAGTGATTGAATATGCCATGAATTATGCTGCTCAAAGAAATGTACTAGTCGTCGTGGCAAGTGGAAATGATGGCGTACCAGAAATGGGCTACCCTGCGACGTCAAAATACGCAATGGCGGTTGGCGCAAGCAACCGTATGGATATTGCCGCTGAGTTCTCAAGCTATGGCAAAGGACTGAGCATGTCAGCACCAGGGTCGGATATTCCGAGCCTCATGCCTGATGGGAATGTCTCATACCTTAGCGGGACATCAATGGCGACACCATATGTGGCAGCAGCAGCAGGGTTACTGCTTTCTAAAAATCCATCCTTAAAGCCAAATCAAGTGAGAAATCTTTTGCAAAGTACAGCAGATGACATCTCATTTAAATCTATTGATGGAAAAGACGACGTTTTCTATGATGAAAACGAGGAGCCAATTGTCGATCCGAAAATCCCAGGAATTGATTGGATGACAGGACATGGCAGACTGAATGCATTTGCTGCATTAAGTGCTGTCGAATTGAATGCATCAGTGAACAAAGTGGAAGATCAGCATCAAAAGGTGACAGGTCAAGCAAAAGCCGGTGCTGCTATTTCTGTGTATAGAGGCAAAACGCTGCTTGGAAAAGGCACAGCAGGCAAAAAAGGAACCTTTAGTGTGAAGATTAAGCATCAGAACAAAAACAAGGTCCTTCACATTAAAATGTCAAAAGGAAAGGCCGCTACGACGCTCAAAACCGTCGTGAAAAAAGGCAAAGCACCTGCTAAGCCGAAAGTCAGCAAAGTAACCGTCAAAAGTAAAGCGGTCAAAGGGACTGCGGGTGCAGGTTTGACCATTAAAGTGAAAAACAAATCAAAGAAAGTCATCAAAACAGTCAAAACCAATAGCAAGGGCGCATTTACTGCCCAAATAAAACCACAAAAAGCCAAAACGGTTTTATATGTGACCGCATCAGATGTGAGAAAAAGAGAAAGCAAAGCGGTAAAAGTGGTTGTGAAAAAATAAAAGAAGAACTTCCCTTTCTAAAAAAGGGAAGTTCTTTTGTTTTATACTGGAAAAATACCAATTCCTGTCGATAGTAATATAGTAGGAAAAAAAGGAGGATTTATCGATGAAAAAAATCATGTTTGCTTTCGTTCTATCATTACTTCTCGTATTCCCAACCTTTGCACATGCTGAAGAAACAGGTGCAGTACCAGCATCTGTAGAAGTAACGAGTGTCACAGCAGCTGATAGTGGAATAGTGAATTACGGCTATGGCAGTAAATATCGCGTGGGTTCTTATTATCCAGCTACGTTTAAAGGGACACTAAAAGATGCAAGCGGAAACCTCATGCCTCACCAGCCGATCAAGCTTTATTTTGAAGCAGCCATCAAATCATATGCTCAAACAGCGACAGGCACAACAGATGAGAATGGACAGTTTTCGCTGACGTTTCAAGTTCCTGCAGGTGCAGGCTACCAATCATACAATAATGCAGGCTGGTCAACACATTACTACGATATCGTTCCAGTGACGTTCACGTCAAACGACATCAAACTATCTTCAAATGTCACAAGTGTGTACCATTTGGCGTATACATCACGTTACTAATCTCATAGAAAAAAGGATGTCACTTGATGACATCCTTCAGCGTGTAGACAAACCCTCGCATTCTGTGTCAGGTCTGCGCTCCGGTACTCACGAATGTCAAATTCGCTCCGTTCCAGTACTCGTCCTTCCTAGACTGCAAAGGTTTTCTATCACGCTGCAAAGGGCTAAAATGAAAATCATTTTAGCCCTTTTTTTTGTTAGCAAACCTGCTGGGCGGCAACCGAAAGAGTCAATAAACAAATACTCATCAGCCGTTCTTCCCAGATTCGATCGAGCGTTTAACTTTTAATCTTGAGCTTTGATAGATAAGAACTTTCACACTTGAACTTTGATCCTTGAACGTTCAGCTTTGAGCTTTTATCAAGGATCATCCTAAGATGATCATCAGATGAGGAGGGAATGACCTTTCCCTCGGAGGTGTTTAGTCCTATCGATTTTCGGCTCACTAACAAAATCAATTAATCGATCTGTATTTTCGTTAGTGTATTGCTTTCAGACAAGGAAAAATCAACTTCCATTTGAAAATCTTCAATTTCTTTCGAAAGCTGTTCAATTTTCACTCGAAGGCGAAGCGGATCGATGATCACCGCCTCATTTTCAGCTAGAAAAGACTTCACGATCTCTTGGTTGGCAGCCGCTTGTGTCTTTCCATCTTTCCCAAACAAGGTTTCTAAATGCTGATCAAGTCTCTTTTTTACATCTTCATTCGTTTGTTCAGCTTTGTCGACCAGCTCTTTGTACACTTGTTTCATTTTCCGTAAATAACGAATATCGTAGTCTATCGACGTCTTTCGTTCAATCGCCTCTGCCACCGTCATACGGACACCCGCCACATCAATCATTGTGGTTGCATTCGATACAACGATGGCTGATTTGATGGCATTCCGGCGTTTGATTAAAGCTCGAATCGATTGATCATCAGCCTTTGCCTTTTTTTCAATCTCTTCTTGATTCTGAAATCCGTGCTGTATATGTTTGCCGATCATTAATCCACCAAGTACGGCTTCATCAACGGTTCGGTTGATTCTTTTATCTAACATTTTCAGTTCACTTAATGCTCTTGTAATGGTCATTTCCATATTCACGACAACTCCCTTGGTTCATCCTGAAAATCATAGATTCCTATCATATACCAAAGTGTGCTTCTTTTACTAGCGATATCCTTTTTTGTCAGATGAAAAAACCTGATGTTTAGACTGACATAGCAGATTGAGACACAAATAAAACACCCTTATTAGGTTGCCATGCTACCAAATGTTTTTGGTGCGTGGTAGCCTAATTTTTTTTGGATACGCTCTTCATTATAATACTTGATGTAACGGTCGATTCGTTGCCTGACATCTTTTTCTGATATAGAGTTGAACTTTGTAAACATAAATTCCTCTGATTTTAAGCTGGAATGGAATGATTCAATCACTGCGTTATCCCAACAGTTACCTCGTCTAGACATACTGCTTGTGAGGTTCCTTACCCCCAGCTCCTTTTGATATGCATACGAACTGTATACACTTCCTTGATCTGAATGCACAAGTACACCTTTAGGCGAATTCCTTTTCTCTAAAGCTGCTCTCAATGTGTCCAATATGAGTGATGTCTGTTGGTGATCATCTAGGGTGTAGGCAACAACTTCGTTGTTGTACAAATCCATAATGGTCGAAAGGTAGAGCGTTCTTGGTCCATACTGAATATAAGTAATATCTGTTACCCATTTTAAATTCGGGTGTATTGCGGTGAAGTTTCGATTTAATATATTTGGGGCAATGATGACAGATTCCCCTTTTGATTTCCATTTCCTTTTACGCTTCACACGACATTGAAGATGGTATTTTTGCATGATGCGCTGTATAGTATTTCGGTTTCGTTTGATATCATATTGACGCTGAAGTAGCTTTCGGATCTTACGATGGCCGTACCGGAACGACGTTTCGGTACATAAGGAAATAACAGCCTTCTCCACTTGTGATTTTTTACGTATTCCTTCGGATACCCAACGATAATAGGTCGATCTGGCGACCTGCAAAATACTTAAGACAGACTTTACTGTATATTTCTTCCGTAATCTCTCGATCAAATACAAGGTTACTCCCTTTTCAACTCCTCTACGATCTCCAAATACTTTTTTAGAATTTCATTCTCCATCTTAAGGTGTTCAACCTGCCTATTCACTTTTTCCTCTTTGGATACATTGTCAGGTCCATGCCCGAAGCTATATTGTTTTCCAATTGGCTGATCGAATCGATGTAACTGATTTCCTCGATACCACTTCATCCATGTTTTAATCTGAGATACATTCTTTATATGATATTTATCCATAATTTGTTGATTGGTAAACTGCCCGCTTAATTTATCTTTCACAACCGCCCATTTTATTTCAGCTGAATATTTGTTTTTTTTCATAAAAAATACCCTCCAAATTAGCACTTAGTTTAAGTGTATCACTTGAAGGGTGTTTTTTTATGTCCCATTTGACTAGGTTAGTCTAGTTTATACACCAGGTTTTTCTCGTTTTTTCTGAATCCAAGCTGTCACGTAATAGGCAGCATAGCAGAACGCAATGAAAGGAACGCCGCAGATGAGGGCAATCCGCTGATTTGGGTCAAACGCAATGCCAATGACAGATGCAAGACATAGGAGGAAGGCTGCAATCGGAACTACTGGATAGAGCGGTGTTCTAAAGGATAAATCATGAAGCTGTCCGCCTTCCTGTAAAAATCTTTTCCGAAACATAAACTGTGAGGCAGCAATCCCCATCCATACGACGACAACGGCCAGTCCAGAGATTGACACTAGGACAAGGTATACCGTTTCTGGTGCGATCACGCTCGATAGCAAAGAAAGAATACCACCGATCATACTTAAAATGAGTGCATTCAAAGGAATGCCTTTTGACGTCAGCTTCGCCAGTTTTTTAGGAAGTGTCCGTTCCTCAGAAAGCGACCAAAGCATACGGGATGATGCGTATAATCCTGAGTTTGCGGCAGATAAGATCGCAGTCAGGATGACAAAATTCATGAAATCTGCGGCATAAGGAATCCCGATACGATCAAATACCACGACAAAAGGGCTTTTGATCACCCCGGCTTCTTCTACTGGAATCAAGCCAGCTAACACAACGATCGTTCCAACGAAAAACAGGACGAGACGCAGGACGGTTGTGCGAATTGCTCTTGGAATGGTCTCGTCAGGATTGACGCTTTCACCCGCAGCAATCCCAATCAACTCCGTACCTGAAAAAGCAAAGTTGACAGCAAGCATCGTCATTAAAATTGGTAAAAAGCCGTTTGGGAAAAGTCCGCCTTCGCCAGTGAAATTAGAAAAGAACGGAGCGGCCTCACCGCCCTTTAGTGGAATCAAACCAAACATTGCAGCTCCGCCAAGAATAATAAAGAGAATAATAGCCATCACTTTAATACTGGAAAACCAAAACTCTGATTCTGCAAAAAACTTGACCGTAAATGCATTCAGTAAAAAGATGAGAAGAGCAAAAACGCCACTCCACATCCAAACTGAAGTGTCTGGAAACCAGCGCTGCATTAATAGTCCGGCCGCTGTAAATTCCGAACCGAGTGCCACTGTCCACGTCAGCCAGTATAGCCAAGCGACCGTATAGCCTGTACCAGGTCCAATGTATTTTGTTGCATACGTATGAAAAGCCCCTGTGACCGGCATTGCGACAGACAGCTCGCCTAAACAAAGCATCACGAGGTAGACAATTAAAGCCCCGACAAGATAGGCAAGAATGGTCCCCGCAGGTCCGGCCTGATTGATGGTATACCCAGAGCTTAAAAAGAGCCCTGTTCCAATGACGCCGCCTAGAGAAAGCATGAACAGGTGCCGGCTCGTCATTTTTCGTTGATATTGTTGTGACTGATCTTTTGCTTGTTCCATGTCTTCCCGCCCTTTTGCTTAGAAGTATGTGTGATGATTCATGATGCTATGATGTGGTTCGTTTTAAGATGTCATTGATATCTTCTGGGGTCGTCCGGCAGCAGCCGCCGATGATATGCGCGCCGTCTTTGTACCATTGATGCGCACATTCCCCAAAAGTAAGATGAGACGTATCTCCGTTCCATACCTTTTCTTCAGGATCATATATTTCACCTGAGTTTGGATAAACCACAATCGGTTTGCTCGTTCCCTTTTTCATCTCTTGAATAAGAGAAGTAATAAATTGCGGCGGCGTACAGTTCACGCCGACAGCAGCGATTTGTTCATAAGGCTCAAGCGCCTGTACACATTCTCGTATGGAATCACCTTCACTAATGTGCAGGCCATCCTTTGCGCTGAATGTGATCCAAGCAGATACCCCGCTGAATTCATCCTGCAGCAGCTTTGCAATGGCTGTTGCTTCAATCAGACAAGGAATCGTTTCACATGCAAGAATATCTGCCCCCGCTTCTACTAACGCCTGAATTCTAGGTCTGTGAAAATCAATGAGAGCCTGCTCTGAGAGACCATAATTTCCTTTATATTCTGAACCATCAGACAAATAAGCGCCGAATGGCCCCACAGATCCAGCGACAAATGGTTTTGTCCGCCCTTCACGACGCGTTTCATCCTGCCAAAAAAGATCGCGTGCCTCTTTCGCTAAAGTGACAGAGCGTTTCATGAGTTCAATCGCTTCTTCTTTTGAATAGCCTTTTTCAGCAAAGCCTTCAATCGTTGTTTGGTAGCTGGCGGTTGTTGCGCAGTCAGCACCTGCTTGGAAGTAGTCCAAGTGTACTTGCTGAATCAATTGTGGCTGTTCAATAAGTATTTTGGCTGACCATAAACGATCGTTTAAGTTACAGCCCTTTCGTTCAAGCTCTGTTGCTAATGCACCGTCTAAAATCAAAGGTGCGTGAGCCTGTAAACGGCTTTGAATAGGATTCATTGGAATCAAACAGCCTCCTTTTTAGATCGGAAATGATGGGTATGATATGAGGCAGTAGTTTAAATGACTAAAGTGTTTTTGTCAAGGAGAGGAAAAAGCATCATAGGGCGGAAAAACCCAGAAAACATGCGGGTTTTGATGCATAAAAATGCAGTCAAAATAATAGAAAACCAAGTCATTGACAGCCTCTAAAAAGAGATATATATTATGGAAAGATTGATTTCAGAAAGCTTCATCAAAAGGCGCCGTCTTTTGATTTTATGTTGTCCAACGACTGTCTTCTTTCGTGCAGAAAGAGGGTTTTTTATATGCTTAAAAAAGGAGGAAAGAAGAAATTGAAAAAATGTGTAAAAGATATAGCGATGATTCTAGTTGGTTCTTTTTTATTTGCCGCAGCAGTGAACATGTTTGTCATTCCGCTTGAATTTGGTGAAGGCGGTGTCACGGGGCTGTCCATCATTTTTTATTATTTGTTTGAAATAGCACCGTGGCTGACGAACCTTGTGTTGAATGCGATCTTATTACTTGTGGGATATAAATACTTGGACAAAAAGACCACGATTTATACGGTGGTTGCCGTTGCAAGTAACTCCCTATTTTTACACCTGACCACAACATGGGTCGTGAATGTACATGAATTGATTATTGGAGCGATTTTTGCAGGAATTATCATTGGTATTGGAATTGGTCTTGTACTAAGAGCAGGCGGAACAACGGCGGGTTCTGCCATTCTCGGAAGAATTGCCAACAAGTATTTAGACTGGAACGTGAGCTATGCCATCTTGTTCTTTGATCTGATCGTTGTATTTGCTTCCTACTTTATTATTGGTGCGGAAAAATTAATGTTTACCATTGTGATGCTGTACGTGGCGACAAAAGTGATGGACTTTGTGATAGAAGGACTTAACACGAAAAAGGCAGTGACGATTATTTCTTCATGCAAAGATGATATTGCGGAAGAAATCAATCACACCCTGGACCGAGGCGTAACGATTTTAAACGGACGCGGTCATTATTCAAAGGAATCGAAGGAAATTCTGTACGCAGTCATTCAAAAGCAGGAGCTCATGCGCCTTAAGAAAATTATTAAGAAAATAGATCGAGACGCATTCGTGGTTGTCCATGACGTACGCGATGTGTTCGGAGAAGGATTTGTAAATATATAAAAATGAGAAGTAGACAAAGAGCTAAAAGATCCTAAAAAGGGTCTTTTTTTTATTCTCTATACCTCTTGTCACATAATACTATGTAATATATAGTATAAAGAGTTAGGAGTTGTAAACATGAATGCACAATTAAAAAAAGGATTACTGGAATTTTGTGTACTGGCGGTATTAAAGAAAGGCGATTCCTATGGTTATCAAATCATTAAAGATATGTCCCATTGTATTGAGATTTCAGAATCGACATTGTATCCGATTTTAAAGCGTTTAGAGCAAAACAATTATGTGGAGACCTATTCCCAAGAACATAACAGTCGATTAAGAAAATACTACCGCATGACAGAAAGCGGGCGGGAGCATATGGCGCAGTTTTTAGAGGAATGGGATCAGGTGATGGCGATTTACGACTTTATTTCTGGAGGACAGGGCAATGAATAAAAAAGAATTTTTGAGCAGCCTAAAGAAGCATCTGCATCTTCTAGGCGACAAAGACAGTGATCGGTTTATCGAATACTACGATGAAATGATTGAGGATTATCAGGAAGATGGCTACAGTGAACAGGAAGCGGTTCACCAAGTCGGGCAGCCTGCTATGATCGCTGAAGGAATTATGAAGGAACAAGGAATCAAAACCGTTCAGGTGCCGACGCTTGGAGAAAAAGCGACGAGACTCTCCATTCTCATTTTAGGCTTTCCGTTATGGGGCAGTATTCTAGCAACAGTCTTCCTGCTGATTCTTTCTGTGTATATGGTGATTTGGTGCATTCCACTCGTGACAGGTGCATTGACGCTTACTGGTCTGCTCGGCGGTTTTTGGAGCATCATTGGTTCTCCATTTATTTTTCAGGACGGTTTGCATGTGGTGGTGACGCAGGTTGGTGTTGGTATTTTTCTATTAGGTGCCGGATTATTATTCGGCATAGCCACGGCGTATTTGACAAAGCTATTTGTGCAAATGACTATTCAAACCACTAAGGCATTCTTGGGAATGTTTAAAAAGAAGGTCGTGAGAGTATGAATGTGAATGATTTAAAAAAGCAATGCATCAAATGGGGGATCATCTTCACCGTTGCCGGAGGAATTGTCATGGCAATTGGTTTTGGCATATCAGGCTTTGATCTAGATGCATATCACAATGACCAGAGCAACGTGTTCCGCACCATTAATTGGAGCAAGCCATAATAAATGAAAAAACCCGCTTATGCGGGTCTTTTTTTCGCTCGGGCCACAAAGAAGAAATAACAGCAAAGTGCGCCTAGATCACAAAGCATAATGATCAGACCCATTGGAAAGGCTGTTTGGCTTCCGGCTAGTCCGACAAGAGGTGTCATGCAAGCGCCTAGCAGCATTTGCGCAACACCGATCAGTGCAGCTGCACTTCCTGCATGCGCTCCGTGATGCTGCATCGCAAGAGACGGCGCAGAGGTGCCGACAATTCCAACACTTGAGACAACAAAAAACAGCGGAATCAGAATGCCGTATAATCCTGCATCAATCGAGATCATCAAAAATAAAGTGACTCCGCCTAATGCAGCTGTCAGCAATCCAATGCGGAGGACTTTCTCTTCACCGATTTTCGCAGCGACTCGGGCAAATACTTGTCCAGCCGTGGTGATTCCAAGACTATTTACCGCAAAGGCTGCACTAAATCCTTGTGGAGAAAGGTTGAAAATTTCCTGAAGCACAAACGGCGAACCAGAAATATAGGCAAACATCGCTGCGAATACAAGACCTTGCGAAAGGGCATACCCAACAAAGAGACGATCACTGGCTAAAATTTTCATCGCACCTGCAATCTGTTGAAAGCCCCCGGTCTGTCTACGCTCCGCGGGTAAGCTTTCTTGCAGTGAAAAAATGGATCTCAGCAGCATCAATGCTCCGAGGATTCCTAGTAGTACAAATACACCCTGCCATGTTGTGAAGCGTAAAATCTGTCCGCCTGCAATAGGTGCAGCTGCCGGAGCAACCCCGTTGACTAACATCAGCAGTGCAAAGAATTTCGTCATTTCTGATCCTTCATAATGATCTCGCACGATAGCTCGTGCAATGACAATGCCTGCTGAACCAGCAAGTCCTTGAATCAATCTAAGAAGAATGAACGTCCAAATCGATGTGACCACTGTACAAAGAAGGGATGCCGCAATAAAGATGATCAAGCCAATCATCAGCGGTTTTCTTCTGCCGATCGTATCGCTGATCGGGCCTGCAATCAGCTGGCCAAGCGCCAGTCCAATGAGACAAGCCATCAGACTTAATTGGGACAGAGCCGTGCTCGCCTCAAAATCACGAGCAATATGAGGCAAAGCAGGTAAATACATATCCATTGCCAGCGGAGCAAGGGCTGTTAAAGATCCGAGCAATGCGGCAAGGAGAAATCGATTTTTTTTCGATTCTTGGGGATAGGATAAAGAACTCATATGATGACAACACTCCTCGTATACTTCCTCCACACAGCATAATGAATCAAGCGTTCCTTTTCAATGAAAAATTTTCAAAGATGATTCCATGCAAAATGATTGATCTTTCGAATGAGACTCTTTACATTGAATGAGTAGAGAAAAGAGTAAGACGATCACATGCAGTGATTGCATGATACGTATACCCACTAATAGAGAGCAGGAGGTGCTGACATGAAGCAGCAAGAGCTGATCATTCGTCAAGCAGTCAAAGAAGATCATGAGGCCATCACACGCGTGCTGATCAAATCCTATGCACAGTATGAGCCTCAATTTACAGAGGAAGGCTGGCAAAATTATTCTGCCGCGCTTGCAGCAGCTGTAGATAATCCGAACATGGAGCTGATGCTGGTAGCGGAACTTGACGGCAAGGTCGTGGGGACGCTTCAAATGTTCCGGTCATCAGAGCAAGCGTATGACAAACCTGAAATGGGCATTACATCAGCCATCGTCCGGTTTTTAGGAGTAGATCCCGATGTGAGGGGAAAAGGCATTGCAGAATCATTGCTGCGTAAAAGTATTGAACTGACGCAATCATGGGGCGAAAATGTCCTGTATCTTCATACATCTGATAAAATGCAGGCTGCCATTCGCCTATATGAAAGAATGGGCTTTGAGCGTGCGTTTGATAAAGAATTTGTGAACCAAAATGGAACGCATGTCAAGAGCTACCAATATGTGATCAAGAAAGAACAGCCGGCAGGTTCATAGTATAACGTGCAGCAAAAGGAAGAGCGTACCTCCATGGACAGCTCTTCCTTTTTTCAATTTACGCCCAAAGTGCCAGCGCCCAATAGGATACCACCCACGAGATGAAACCGAACATGACAAAGAATTTTAACATGCGCTCATAAGGAGACAGCTTTCGTTCTTTCTTCGTTTTCACCAGCTGCCAATAAAGGGTATAGCCGCAAATCATGAGGATGATTTGTCCAAGCTGTGTAAAGTTTTCAAGAATCGTGATTCCGTTCATTTATTTCACCTCATCATAGGTCTTCCATAAGTAAATGAGGCAATCCTTTATTTCTTCAGAAAAAATCGGTGTATACTGGAAAGAAACGAGATGTTTAGAGGGAGTTGTGACATGTTGTTTTCGCTGCATGCGGATCGTTGGGATGAAGTCATCGAGAGAAAAATCAAATACGATCAGAAAGTTGTGGAACATACCTGTCAGCTGTTAGACGCACAGGGACAGCAGGCTGTACTGTTTCACAAGATTGAAGACCCATTTACGATGAGGGCAGGTGATAGTGCTCTAACCATTCCAAAAGGGAGCTATACGACCGCCTATTATTGGAAGGATCGTCCTTACAACATATATTTCTGGAGAGATCATCAAGGGAAGGAACTAGGATCTTATTTTAATATGGTGGGAGATACACAGTTCAACGGGCAGCTGGTCATGTTTGAAGACCTCATTATTGATCTTCTCGTTCTTCCGAATGGTGATGTCTTTGTGCTGGATGAAGATGAATTGCCGGAGAGTTTAGCTGATTTTGAGAATGGTACAGTACGGCGGGCATTAGAGGGCGTGACGGCTTCGTTAGAAAGTATTCTTGATCAAGTGAGGGCAGATGCCGAAGGGAAATATCATCACAGCTTGTTTGAGCCAATGTTGAGATAAAAAAACGATTCCTCGCTGAAAGGAATCGTTTTTTCTGTTAAACCTTAATACGGTTTAATCGTTTTTGTAAATTGGTTTTTGTTTTGGAGGCTTTTAGCTGTTTGACAGCGCTTTGAGCCGCTGCTTTTGTTTTCTTTGTTCGTTTGGCTTCCGCTTTTTTGACCTTTTGTTTAGCGTCTGTCACTTTCTTTTGATAAGCGACTTGTTTTTTGACTTTGTCAAGCCGGTTTTGCAGGCTTGTTTTTTCTTTGCCTTTATTTAGTTTTTTGATGGCCGTTTGAGCACTTTTAATAGCGCCCTGTGTTTTGTTCTTTTCGGCTGTTTTGACCTTTGCACGTGCCGAGTGGATATCAATGGCTGCTTGGACTTTCTTCACCCGTTCTGTGAGTGCTGTTTTTTGCCTGCTTGCAGTGAGCCGGCCAATTCTCATTTTGGCTTGATTGACATCTGCCTGCTTTTTAGATGTTTCGGCTTTTTTGACAGCACTGGCCGCAGCCTTTAAAAAGGTGGATTGCGGCACATACTGCACGCGGCCATAGCCGAATTGCGGATCCTTCCCTTTTGCGCCAAGATCCACTGTATAGCTGCGCAATAAAGTGCGAAGCTGTGCATTTGTTTTCTTCGGATGAAGCTGCTTTAACAGTGCCAGCATTCCTGTGACATGCGGTGCAGCTTGTGATGTCCCCGTTGCATACCAATATTCATTTTTTAAATAAGTGCTGATAACGTTCTCCCCAGGGGCAGAAAATTCAATGCCTTTCCCTGTATTTGAGAGGGAAACAAGCTTATCTTTTTCATTCGTTGCGGAAACAGCAATGACGCTATTGTACGCGGCAGGGTAGCTAATATAATTCTTTTTGCCCTCATTTCCGCTTGCAGCGACCACAAGTAATCCCTTTTTATATGCTTCATCCACTGCTGAACGCAAGATGGGGATATTGTCTTCAAAGCCTAAACTTAAATTAATAATGTCCATCTTGTTGGTAATCGCCCAATCGATGCCTCGAAGCAGACTATACAGGTCGCCTTCTCCCTTTTTATCTAACACTTTCACAGCATACAGCTTCACACCGGAAGCCACGCCGACTGTTCCATAATCGTTATTAAGCGCACCAATCGTGCCGGCGACATGTGTGCCATGTCCTTCATCATCTTTATAAGAGGATGTGTAGTTCACGAATGATTTACCGCCGGATACCTTTAAATCCTCGTGTGGGAAAATACCAGTATCTAAAACGGCTACTTTTACATTTTTACCAGTGACGCCTTCTTTTATTGCTTGCTTTATATTTAGTTTTTGCAGATTGTAAGATTTTTGTATCAATGCATCCTGATTAGTTGCAGCGGCTGTTTTCTTCATAGTAGAAGCCGCGAGTTTAACCTTTACGTTTTTTGAGACGTAAGCGATGTTTGGGTCTTTTTTGAGTGAGGTGACCGCTTGTTCATCTGCTGTCACAGCGACAGCGGGAAGATGTATGTACTGTGCGTTCACTTTCTCACTTTCCTTAATAGCTGTTTGTTTTCCTTTTTGATTTTTATAGACGATGATGACATCTGTTTCTTTTGGCGGTGCAGCTGCCTGCGAATGGAAGGGCAAAGCAGTTGTCAACGCAAGAAGAAACGCAATGACGATAAGTAATTTCTTTTTCAATGCGTGGCTCCTCTCATCCGATGACCTCGGTCTTTTTTTCTCTATTATATCGGAGAAAGCAGAGGGATGGGATAGTAGAATTGTCGTCTTGTTCAGAAAGTTATTTTTACAAGTAACCCGAAATTGAAATTCATAGAATTCTAGTAGACAATAGAGACATCATGATAAGAGAAAGAAGGACATGCTGATGAACGTAAAAGAGTATATGACGTATGATGCGGCTGGCTTGGCAGCACTTGTGCGGAATAAGCAGGTAACGCCAGAGGAGCTTATGCAGGCGGCATTTGATAGATTGAATGAGGTCAATCCAGAACTAAACGTTGTGATACGGACGAGACAAGAACAAGTTTTAAAAGACATCAAGGAGTTACATGAGTATCAGCCATTTGCGGGCGTTCCGTTTGTGCTGAAAAATATATCGCAAGGGATTCAAAATGAACCGCTGACAGCAGGAGCTTTGCTGTTAAAGGATGTAAAAGCAAATTCGGATTCGCACTTTGTTGATCGGTTGAAGCAGGCTGGTTTTCTCATGATCGGACATACAAATACACCGGAATTCGGTTTAAGAAATGTGACGGAGCCTGCGTTACATGGTCCAACGAGAAATCCTTGGAATACGGACTATTCTCCGGGCGGTTCAAGCGGCGGGACAGCAGCAGCTGTTGCAAGCGGCATTGTACCTGCTGGCGGAGCAAGTGATGGCGGTGGTTCCATCCGGATTCCAGCATCCTTTACCGGTTTGTTCGGCCTTAAGCCTACGCGGGGAAGAACGCCAGTAGGGCCAGGCGCAGGAAGGCAGTGGCAAGGGGCTTCCATTGACTTTACACTCACAAAAACAGTGCGGGACAGTGCAGCCCTTCTTGATCTTCTTCAAGTCATTCAGCCTGAAGCTGCTTTCCAAACTCCGTTATACGATGGCAGTTACCAAGAGGATCTGGCGAAACGTACATCTTCTATGCGAATTGCTTACAGCGTAGAATCTCCAGTTGGCACGAAGGTCAGTGAGGAGGCGAAGCAGGCGGTTCAGCAAACAGTGAAATGGCTGAGTGAGCAAGGTCATCAAGTAGAGGAAGCCAAGCCGGAAATTGATGGGATTCATCTCATGCAGCAATATTACGTGATGAACAGCGGAGAAATGTCTGCGTTATTCACTTCCTTGGCTCGTTCGTTAGGGCGTCCAGTAAAGCCGGAGGAAACGGACATCGTGGCATGGGTGCTGGCGGAGGCTGGCAAGAATGTGACCGCTGCTGCTTATACAGAAAGTCTTGATGCGTGGGATCGGGCTGCTGCACAAATGGCATCATTTCATCAAACCTACGATCTCTATGTGACACCAGCTACTGCCTATTCAGCTCCAAAGGTTGGTGAACTTATGCATTCAGATGAGGAAACAGCCGCACTTTTACGGGTGTCATCTCTTTCCATGCAAGCACAGCAGGATCTCATTTATGACATGTTCCTCAAGAGCTTGACCTACACCCCATTTACACAGCTTGCCAACTTAACAGGTCAGCCATCAATGAGTGTTCCTGTTCATCTCACTAGCGCGGGCATGCCTTTAGGGGTACAAGTGACAGCACCTAAAGGAAAAGAGGACTGGCTGCTCAGGCTTGCGGCGGAAATGGAGACATCCTCAATTTGGAAAGGAACTAGTTTATTAAATCAATAAAGAATGATAAGCGGGCTTTGCCTAATCGGATGAGCTGAATTCTCTCTTTCACTCGGGGGGTGATCGGGGATCTATCGATGACCACTGCACTCAAGCAAACGACCCCTTTAGAACACGTAAAAAGTTACCTTAGACACTTATTTATGCGAGAAGAGTAAAATCTCTCGCATATTGTCTATCTATTATATCAATTGGTCTATATAATATAGATAGTCAATTAGTCATGAGGAGTGATGGGATGTCGGAGCAACCGCAATCGATGAAGCAATCCGAAGGTACCTCTTTTTATACCGTGTCTGGTTCTGGGAAGCTGTATGGGCTGGAGAATCAGCTTGTTCATATGCTGGCAGAAGCAAATCAAACGAATCAGCTGTTTGAGCTTGCCTTAATCATAGGTGGGAAAGGAGCATATTTCCCGCTGCACTGTCATGAGCACTTATTTGAAACTATTTTTGTGCTGGAAGGAAAGCTTGAAGTGATGCTGGACGGTAAAAAATACATGGTCACAGCCTTTGATTATATTCATATCCCGCCCAAAACGATTCATGGCTACAGAATGCATAGTCATAAAACAAGATTTATTTCATATACGCTGGGCGGAAAAATGACTGATGTCTATCAGCAAATTGGAAAGAGGCTTTTGCAGAATGAATGGTCTATGACTCATCATGCTTTTGATGCAGCCAGTTTTCAGCAGGCTGAAAAAGAAAGCGATATCATCCTGATGCATGGAATCAGAGAACTGTCTAATACAACGAGGCCCTCCGTTTTATTTCATAGTCAGCTTCCTCAAGAGATACAGCCTTATGTATTAGAGGCTGGTGAAGGGAAGCAATACATCATTGATGGTCAGATTCATGAGCTGATTGCAACAGTAGAAACAACAGGAGGCGGATTCAGTCATTTTGTGGTTGAAGGAACGAAGGAGAAATATTTCCCGCCGCATTATCATCAAGTTCATACAGAAGCAATCTATTGTGTTGAAGGGAAGATGAACCTTCATTTGAACGGAGAGGATATTTGCTTGATGCCGGGTGACTTTGCCTATATCCCGCCGGATACGATCCACTCTTATGAATTTGTGTCTCATTCAAATAAAATGTTGGTTTTGCTGCTTCCAGGAGAAATTGAGCAGGTGTATGAGCAGTTTGAAGAATCTCCAAGCCCAAGTATATGTCCCTATTTTATTCAAGAAGGGAATTTCATGTTCAATCGGGAGACTTCAACTCAATATGATTTGTTTTTTGTCGAAAAGGAATAAGTGTGTAACGCGTTACACAACGCCATGAGTCTGTCGAAACAATCGACAGACTTTTTTTGTTTTTCTCTCCTCCACATAAATTTCTCATTTGATGAGGAAGATATGTAAAGATGACTTGAGCTAAAGGAGGAAGTGCATGTGAGAGCTGTTACTTATCAAGGGAAAAATAGCATTGCAGTGAAGAAAGTAGATGCACCGTCGATTCAAGATCGGGAAGATGTGATCATACGTATTACATCAACAGCCATTTGCGGTTCAGATTTACATTTGTATCAGGGAAATTTCCCGCTTCCTATCGGCTATGTGATTGGGCATGAACCAATGGGGATTGTGGAGGAAGTTGGCCCGGATGTCACAGCCGTAAAAAAGGGAGACCGTGTCGTCATTCCATTTACAGTTGCATGTGGTAAATGCCAATATTGCGATCATCACTTAGAAAGCCAATGTGACAACTCAAACCCGCACTACGATTCGGGTGGACTATTTGGCTATAGTGAGAAATATGGGAATTACCCCGGAGGACAGGCAGAGTATTTACGCGTCCCTTTTGGCAACTACACCCCGTTTAAGATCCCAGATAATTGCGAGCTGGAGGATGAACAATTGCTCTTTTTATCAGATGTCCTGCCAACCGCTTATTGGAGCGTAGAGCACGCAGGTGTGAAAAAAGGTGATACGGTCATCGTGCTAGGCTGCGGTCCTGTTGGGTTAATGGCACAGCAATTTGCTTGGCAAAAAGGAGCAGAACGTGTGATTGCTGTCGATTACATTGATTACCGCCTGCGGCATGCAAAACGGATGAGCGGCGTTGAGGTCTTTGATTTTACAGAAGATCCTGATATGGGAGAAACGTTAAAGGAGCTCACCAAGGGCGGGGCCGATGTTGTGATTGATTGTGTGGGAATGGACGGGAAGAAGTCGCCGCTTGAAAAAATTGAGCAAAAGCTCAAGCTGCAAGGTGGAACGATCGGACCCATTCAAATTGCCACAAAAGCCGTTCGCAAATGTGGAACAGTGCAGATGACAGGTGTATACGGCGGCCTGTACAACATGTTTCCTTTAGGCGCTTTTTTCGCAAGAAACGTCACCCTGAAAATGGGCCAAGCCCCGGCGAGAGGATACATGTCAAAGCTCTATCAAAAAGTGACAAGCGGTGAAATTGATCCTAGAGCCATTATCACTCACAAATTACCATTAGATGAAGCTGCTCATGCGTACCACATCTTCAATGACAAACAGGATGATTGTATAAAGGTCGTCTTAAAGCCATAAAAAGAAGGCTTAGGAGTATTCCTAAGCCTTTAATGTGTGCTCGTCCATCATTTTTTCAATTAATTCAAAAAATGTTTTTTTATCTTCCTCTGAAAGGTGGTTGAACAATTGATTCACAAGCAGCTGGCGATTGTCGATCATTTGTTTAGCAATTTGTTTACCCGATTCAGAGAGTTCAATCCACACAGTACGGCGGTCATTATTATTTCGAGAGCGGATGATCAGCCCTTCGTCTTCTAAGTGATTGAGAGCGGTTGTTGTTGCAGAGGGAGATAATGAAACTTCCTGCAGAATATTTTTCACAGTACATGATTGATGGCGGTATATGATACGTAAAATAAACCCTTTAACATTCGTGACGTTTTTCGGAATATTTTCTTCATCTATTTGTTTCGTCGCCTTTAAATACTTTGTCAGTGCATGGTCTAACAAACTTGCCTCTAGCTCGAAATGTTGCATTCTCCATACCTCTTTTCCTATTGCATTCGCATTTCCGATCAATTACTAGGTCTATCTTATCATAATAATCAGCATGATTTAAACCAAAATGGAAGACGGCTATAAAATTACCTATATTATCAATTAATATAAAGAACAATTCCAAAATGAAATGATTTTACTTTCAGCTGTTTTTATTTTAGAATGTGAATGAGATAAAATCTGCCAACCCAATTCGCTGGAAATTGGCTATTGGAAATCAAACGTTTGGAGATGAAGATATTGAATACTTTACAGGCATTACTAAACGACAGAATGGAACGCTCTTCACAAATTGAGGCGGTAACTGGCGGAGGGGTGTCTTATACATTTGAAGAATATGCAAAACGCATCGATCAGCTTGCTCATTACTTAAATCAAAAAGGAATTCGAAAAGGTGACCGCGTTTGCTTTATTTGTCAAAACCATCATCACTTTTCAACGATTATGCTGGCAGCCATTAAAGCAGGTGCAGTCGCAGTTCCGCTTAGCTGGCAGCTTACTTCTTTTGAGCTGGAAGGTATTTTGAAAAAAGCAGAGCCAAAAGCTTTATTTTTTGACCGAGAATTCCGTGACATGATTGCTGCGGTGAATGTATCTTTAGATAACTGTCTCATGGTGGAATCTGGTGTAAATGCGAAAACTACGCAGCTGTTTGAAGACCTATTGACTTCAAATGATGGCAGTAATCTTGCGGAAGAGGTATCAGAAGAGGACCTAGCGATGATCTTATTTACCTCTGGGACAACGGGGAATCCAAAAGGCTGTATGGTCGGACATGGACGAATCTATCAATTTTTAACAAGACGCGGGAATCGAGGATTTGACTTGAAAGGGAAACGGTACTTGGCGAGTCACCCTCTCTATCATATGAGTTCAATTAATCATCTGATCGCTGCTGCCATTGAAGGGTATACGCTTGTTTTCTTACATGATGCAACACCGAAGCGCATTTTAGAAACGATCGAAAAAGAAAGAATAACGTTCATGATGGCTTTCCCATCAGCTTATACGTACATGCTGGAAGAAATGAAGCGCGGTTCGTATGATCTTTCATCCTTTGAAATTGCGATTTCTGGCGGTACGAAGGTGCCGGTCCGTTTGATTAAGGACTACAAAGAAGCAGGCATTCAGATGATGCATGGCTACGGAAGCACGGAAGCATGGGTTGTCAGTGCGTGGCATCCTGCGATGGGCGAGGATAAAATGGGCTCTGCTGGTAAAGTGGATCCAGATGTAGAAGTGAAAATCGTTCACCCTGAGACTGAGGAAACACTGCCAGCTGGAGAAATTGGCGAAGTCGTCATGAGAAGCCCATTTTATTTCTTAGGCTATTATCATCAGCCTGACGCTACTGCGAAGGTGCTCAAAGATGGCTGGTTCCATATGGGAGATGCAGGCTATCTAGATGAAGACGGGTTTCTATTTATCACAGGCAGATACAAAGATGTGATTTTATACGGCGGAGACAATATCTATCCTGACCAAGTAGAAGAAGTCATTGAACAAATTCCAGGCGTGATTGAATCAGCTGTCATCGGGGTGCCGGACGAATTATATGGTGAAGTGCCAAGTGCATATATCGTAAAAGACGAATCCGCCGATTTCTGCGAAGAAGATGTGGTGAACTATTGTCAGGAACGTTTGGCAGATTACAAAGTGCCATCCATTCATTTCATCAGTGAACTCCCAAAAAACAAGCTTGGTAAAATCATGAAGAAAGATTTACGTGAATTGGTTGTGAATGCTTAGTACCTATTCTGCTATAATGAAATTTGAATGATTTTTTGTTTTTCTAACGTTTTGGAGGGAAAGGGTTTGCGACATATTCTTCGTAAGAAACACATTCACGATTTGTTGGAACAGAGCAGACAGCAAAAGGTAAAGAAAACACTGGGCGGGCTAGATCTCACGCTTCTTGGTATAGGGGCAGTGATTGGCACAGGGGTTATGGTGTTAACTGGTATAACAGCGGCTAAAGATGCAGGACCGGCTGTTATTTTCTCCTTTGCGATTGCAGCCATTGTGTGCAGTTTGGCAGCACTTTGTTATGCAGAAATGGCTTCAGCGCTTCCTGTATTCGGCAGTGCGTACATTTATTCATATACGACCATGGGCGAGCTTGTAGGCCATTTGATGGGCTGGACCTTATTGTCTGTTTATATGCTGACTGCTTCAGCTGTCGCCAGCGGCTGGTCGAGTTATTTCAACAGCCTGCTTGAGGGATTTGGAATTTCGATTCCGCATCAATTCTTAGCGGGGCCAGAGCAAGGCGGATATATGAATCTGCCGGCGATTATCATTGCTTTACTGATTGCGTGGATCTTATCTAGAGGAACGAAGGAAAGTAAAAAATTTAATAATATCATGGTGTTTGTGAAACTCGGTATTATTGTTCTTTTCATTGTAGTAGGCGGCTTTTATGTACAGCCATCCAATTGGCAGCCGTTTATGCCGTTTGGTGCAGAAGGTGTCATTGCTGGTGCTGCTGCTGTATTTTTTGCCTTTTTAGGGTTTGATGCGATTTCTGCTTCAGCAGAAGAGGTGAAAAATCCGCAGCGGAACCTGCCAATTGGGATCATAGGTTCATTACTTATTTGTACGATCATTTACATTGTCGTTTGTTTGGTCATGACAGGCATGGTGCATTATACAAAGCTGAATGTCACAGAGGCTATGTCCTATGTCCTGCAAAGTGTACATCAAAATAGCGTGGCTGGTATTATTTCGGTTGGTGCGGTCATTGGATTGATGGCTGTGATTTTCGCCAATAATTATGCAGCAACTCGAATTGCCTATGCGATGGGCCGAGACGGACTTTTGCCTAAAGTGTTTTCAAAAACAAACAAAAGCGATACGCCTGTTGCCAGCATATGGATGATTGGCGGAATGACAGCTGTTATTTCAGGCTTTATTGATTTGAAGGATCTGTCCAACTTAGCGAATATCGGTGCATTATTAACGTTTGCCATGGTCAGTTTATCTGTGCTTATTTTGAGAAAGACACATCAGCAGCTTGAGAGGGGCTTCAGGGTTCCTTTTGTGCCGGTTTTGCCGATTATATCAATGGGCTGCTGCTTGTTCCTTATGCTCAACTTACCAGGCCGGACATGGCTTTACTTTGGGGTTTGGCTGTTAATCGGTGTCGTCATGTACGCAGCGTATTCAAACAAACACAGTAAATTAGCGAAATCTTCATGAGAAAAAGGTGCAAATCCGTTGACGATTTGTGCCTTTTTTCATACGATTTGGGATAAGCTATAAAAGAGATGATGGACGGAACAAGAGGAGGATGAGGGATATGATTAGTGTTAGTCCTTATATTGTTGTAGAAGATGTGAAAGAATCTCTTCAATATTATCAAGGGATTTTTGGTGGGGATATTCAGATCTTAAATGAACATCAAGACCGTGTCCTGCATGCTGAATTGCACCTTGGGGAATCACTGCTTCATTTTTCAGATACGTTTGGACGCACGCCAAAGCCAGAGAATCTTAGATTGATCATGCAGTTTGACAATGAAGAAGAACTAAAGGCTGTCTATGAAGCGCTGGAAGCTGATGGAGATGTACTGGTCGAATTACAGGATACCTTCTTTGGCGCACTTCACGGACAAGTACAGGACCGGAAAAATGGGTTGATCTGGGTTCTGAATTATATGAAATAGACGAAGACCTTCACGAGTGTGAAGGTTTTTTTGTGAGTGTTTTTATTTTCTGAAAAATGGAAAATATGCTATGTTGGAAGAATAAAAGGACAAGGAGAAGGGTGGCAAAGGAATGGAACAAATTGAGTTTCAATCAATCCAAACAAATGGTGTAACACTTCATACAGCAATGGCTGGACCGGAAAATGGCCCGCTGCTTGTGCTGCTCCACGGGTTTCCTGAGTTTTGGTACGGCTGGAAAAATCAAATCATCCCCTTGGCTGAGGCAGGCTATCGTGTTGTTGTTCCTGATCAAAGAGGCTACCATCTAAGTGACAAGCCAGAAGGAGTCGATTCCTACGTATTAGATAAACTGAGAGATGATATTGTGGGTTTGATCAAGACGCTGAGCCCGAATCAAAAGGCGATTGTCGGCGGACATGACTGGGGCGGAGCTGTTGCTTGGCATTTGGCTTCAACCCGTTCTCAATATGTCGAGAAATTAATCATTGTCAATATGCCGCATCCGCGGGTGATGATGAAGGTTCTTCCTTTTTATCCGCCGCAGTGGAAGAAAAGCTCTTATATCGCTTTTTTTCAGCTTCCGAATGTTCCAGAGGCAGCACTTCAAGAAAATCACTTTCAAAAGCTGGATGAAGCCATTGGGCTGACGGCAAGACCACATTTGTTCACGAAGGAAGATGTCTCAAGCTACAAGCTCGCTTGGACGCAGCCAGGCGCCTTGACCTCAATGCTGAATTGGTACCGAGCCATCAAAAAAGGCGGCTTTGAAAAGCCAATTTCCAAACGAATTCTCGTTCCTGTTCGCATGATCTGGGGGATGGAGGACAAATTTTTAAGCAGAAAGCTGGCGAAGGAAACGATTAAGATCTGTCCAAATGGTCAGCTGATCTTTGTCGATGATGCCTCTCATTGGATCAATCATGAGAAACCAGAGGTCGTCAACAAACTCATACTTGAATTTTTGACATAAAGAAAAAAGCTCTGATCAGTGGGACTGACCCCCGTTATTGAGACAGGGATCAACACCTTTATACAGCCAATTGCCGATAGTTTATCGGTGATTGGTTGTTTAGTTTCGTTTGAATACGAATGTTGTTATAATAATAAATATATTCTTTGACAGTGTGTTCTACGATGGTGGTTGTAGTTCGATCAATGCTGTTAAGATAGAACGTTTCAGACTTTAGTGAGGAATGAAACGATTCGATGGAGGCATTATCAGCGGGCGTCCCTTTACGGGACATGCTCATGGTAATGCCTTTTATATGAACAGCTTTCTGATACTCGTAAGATGTATACACAGAACCTTGGTCGCTATGTAACACGCAGTTCTCAGGCAGTGCTGGGAGCTGATCAAGTGTGTTTAAGATAAAGTCTGTGTCCTGCTTATCACCAATCGTAAAAGCAATCACTTCTCCATTATATAAATCCAATATACTGGAAAGGTACAATTGTTTCTGTCCATAAGGCAAATACGTGATGTCCGTTACTAGTTTTTCAAGAGGGCGATCAGACTGAAAGTTCCGATCGAGTATATTACCAGCCACGGCATAGGGCTGCCCATTCTTCTTACGCTTTTTCATTTTAACCCGGCATTGCCAATGGTTTTTCTGCATGATACGTTGAACAGTTTTATGGTTAATACGCATTCCCACTTTTAGTATGGCTGTAATTTTTCGGTATCCATATCGATACTTGTGCTCTCGGCACAACGTGCCGATTTGTTTCTCTAGTTGTCTTTTAGAATGATTCTGAGTCAGATTCTTTTTCCATCTATAGAACGAAGCGCGTGAGATGCCTAAATGGACACAGATGTCCTGTACTGTCATCTTTTTGCGCAATTCTTCTACCAGTTTGATTGACGTTTCCTTATCAACTTCCTTTCCAATTCGTTGTACTTTTTTAAAACTTCATTCTGTTGACTCAGATAGCGATTTTCTGCCCGCAGTCTCTCTAATTCGGAAGAGTACTCGGGACCCTTTCCATGGGTATATTGTTTTCCAACAGGCTGTTCGAACCGGTGTGTATCCCCAGCATGATGCCACCTCACCCATGTTTGAACCTGCGTTTTATTTTTGATATTCAATTCTTGCATGATCTCTTTCATAGGTACGCCTGCCAATCTCATGTCTACAGCCTTCTGTTTGACTTCAACCGGATAACTCACTCTTGTCCCCATAGAAAAACACCTCCATGTTTTATATCGGATCACAACGATCCGTTTTCAAACTTGAAGGTGTTTTTTATTTGTCTCATCTTATGGGGTCAGTCCCCAGTTGACCAGAGCTTTTTTGATTTATCCGATTTGATTCTTTTTCAATGCAGCAGGTTCGTCGTCCCAGCATTCAATTTTCTCATTGTTTGGAACGGCATTTTTATAGAAAACAGGATCTTTGCCTTCTTTTTTCTGTCTCGTGTAGTCCTTCAGTGCTGCGAAGGCGACCTTAGACAGCATGGTAATGGCGATGAGGTTGACGATGACCATGAGTCCCATGAAGAGATCGGCTAGACCCCAAACGAGAGGAACAGTGGCAACCGAACCGAACAGAACCATTCCAATAACGGCAATTCGATAGATGTTTAGCCAAATTTTGTTCGCTCCTAGGAATTCAATGTTCGTTTCCCCATAGTAATAGTTACCGATCAATGTACTGAACGCGAATAGGAAAATCATGATGGCAAGGAAGCCAGAGGCCCATGGTCCAATATGCTGACTAAGAGAAGCCTGTGTTAATTCAATTCCTTGCAGGTTTGTTGTTTTATACGCATCAGAAAACAGAACAAGGAAGGCTGTGCTTGTACAAATAATTAACGTATCTGTTAACACGCCGAATGCTTGGATTAATCCTTGTTTAACAGGGTGGCTTGTGACAGCCGTTGCTGCTGCGTTAGGTGCACTACCCATACCGGCTTCATTCGAGAAAAGACCACGTTTAATCCCTTGTAATAAAGCACCGCCTAGCGTACCGCCAGCGAACTGTTCAAACCCGAAGGCGTGTTTCACAATCGTGCTGATGACACCAGGAAGTTCCGTGATATTTGTGACAATGACAAAGAACGCAATTCCGATATAAGCAACTGCAAGCACAACGACAATGTATTCAGAAGCCTTTGCGATCGCTTGGATGCCTTTGAAAATGATTGCTGCAATAATGACAGCCATCACAATACCGACGGTTAAACGGTCTAAACCAAAGGAGTTTTTAAAAGCGACAGAGATCGTATTTGATTGAACTGCGTTAAAGACGATTCCAAAAGAAATCGTAATCAGGATCGCAAATAAAATCCCCATCCAGCGCTTGTTTAACCCTTTTTCCATGTAATAAGCAGGTCCTCCGCGGAAGCCTGTTTTGTCTTTTACTTTATATACTTGAGCTAGTGTACTTTCAACGAAACTGGAAGCAGATCCGATAATGGCTACGATCCACATCCAAAAGATGGCGCCAGGGCCGCCAATGGCAATAGCGATAGCAATCCCTGTGATATTCCCTGTCCCTACACGTGCTGCCATACTGATGGCAAATGCTTGGAACGGTGATATTCCCTCTTTTTCTTTTCTTCCTTCTTTCAGGACACGCAGCATTTCTTTCATCATTCTCACTTGCATGAAGCGTGTTCTATATGTGAAGTAGAGTCCAACTCCAAGTAACAGAGCAATCACAATATAAGTCCAAATAAAATCATTTGTATGTGTTAAATAAGATAGCAAAGCTTTTTCGTTCATAACATCACCTCTTCGAATTCATCACTGTTCTTTTTAAAAAATACTGAGATCCCACTCCTTAGCGAGCTTTTTCAGCATCATGACACCAGTAACACTATTTCCGCAATCGTCAATGGCAGGACCGTAAATGCCAATTCCACAGCCTGTCTGAAACGGGAACTCTCTTCTTGCGCTTGGCGGAACGCAAGCCATAATTCCTCCAGACACACCACTTTTGGCTGGAACGCCTACGAAAGCAGCAAAATTCCCAGACGCATTATACATGCCGCATGTCAGCATCAATGCCTTTGTTAGTCTGGCGATATCTTTTGGGATGACTTGGACTTGTTTAAAGGGATGGTAGCCATCACTTGATATAATCAGTCCAATCAAGGCGATGTCCTCTGTTGTGACCTCGATGGAACATTGCTTTAAATACACTTCTAACGTGTCCTCGACATCCGATTCTAAATAATTGGTTTCTTTTAAATAATAAGCAAGTGCTCGATTTCGGTGCGCAGTTGCCCATTCTGATTGATAAACCTCTTCATTAACAGAAGGACGCTTACCTATTAAGTTTTCGATTAAATCGAAAATATATGCTAGCTTTTCTGTAGAAGTCTTTCCGGGAAGGATGGAGGATACGGTAATAGCTCCAGCATTAATCATTGGATTAAAGGGCTTCCCTGGTTTATGCATCTCAAGACGGTAGATGGAATTAAATGCATCACCAGTTGGCTCTACATCTACACGATCCAAGACGTAAGGTACGCCTCTTCCTAAACAGGCAGCTATAAAGCTGATGACTTTTGAGATACTTTGCAGGGTAAAGGGGACGTCCCAATTACCATATCGTACAGATGATCCATCTGGGCCTATCACGCTGATACCAAGTTGAGAGGAATTCACTTTTCCAAGTGCTGGAATGTAGCCAGCATTCTGTCCGTTTATGTAATACGGACGTATTTCTTCTGCCCATTGATCAACAGAAGACTGGCATGCGTGTTGTGTATTTTTAGAAATTGCTGTTTTCATACGATTCCTCCAATCAAAAATCAAAAAGTACCCTATTGAATTGGCGGATGACAAAAAATGCGATCAAATAGGCACGAAAACATGTTACACATCTTCAAAGAACTTGTCATGCGCTGCTTGCACCACTCCTTTACACCTAAATATATGTACAAATGAAGGCATTGTCGGCGGAAAAACAAAAAGGGTTTTTAGTGAAAATTAAGAAAACGCTTACATATAGTTTCACTAAAATTATTCATTCAATTTATCTTGGAAACTACACAATCTGACGTAAATCTACAGAAAAACTTACAAATAAAAATCAGTCTGTCGATGATTGTCTAAACAATTCCTATTATTGTCGTCAATGATCAAAACAGTGAATAGCTGAAAGGTCACCTTGCTGTCCCGGAGAATAGTCATAAAAACGGATTTTGAGGATAAAAGGAGCAGTGAAAATTATTTTTTTGTACATTGTGGAGAAAAGAGTCTCCTTGTATACTGTGGCTATGCAAACAGGGGAAGGGATGTCAGTCATTTGAGTTTAAATCAGCTTGTCAAAAAGGACGCATTCATTTTAATTTTTATGATAGTCATTGTGCCGCTTGCAGGAGAGCTGAAGTTTTATCCTGTGAATGAGACGTTTCGCATCAGCTTTGGCGCACCTGCGTTTTTCTTTTGCTTATTACTCTTAAGAAAATCTAGACCGCTGTTGCCGGGATTTTTAACAGGCGCAGCCATTGTGCTTTTTCGAGTAGGCTTAGATTTGATTCAGCAGAATGCTGATCTGGCTTCATCATTTTATCAGCAATTCCCAAGCTTCTTTTTCTATTTCACTTATGCTTTCCTGTTTTTTGCCGTCCGCACGGGACGCTTTAAACAGCACTCTATTTTCATTGGGGTCATCGGCCTGATGATCGAATTAGTTGCTGATTTTGTCGAGCTGTTTGTACAATTTCTAGTGTTTAATACAACGATGACCTTATCAAAGCTGAGCGATATGTTCCTCATTGCGTTTGCTCACAGCTTTGTGGTGATCAGTTTTTTTAATATGATGAAGCTGTATGAGGCTCAATCAAGAGAAAAGCAGATCATGAAACAAAATGAGCATATGATGATGGTCATTTCGAATTTATATGAGGAAACGGTGCATCTAAAGAAAACGTTAAAACATACAGAGCATATTACACAAGAATCATACCGGCTTTACCGTCTGCTGCATGAACACGAAGCGGGGAAAAAAGTGAGTCAGGATCTGTTAAAGCTCGCAGGAGAAATTCATGAAGTGAAAAAGGACAATCAGCGTATTTATGCTGGGCTTTCAAAGCTGATTTCGAAGGAGAATATGCAAGATTATATGAAGGCAGAAGAGCTCGTTCAAATTGTCATCCGGATTCAAGAGAAGTATGCTTTATCTCTTGGGAAAAACATCTCCTTTACATCTGATATCAGGGGCATTCATCTGCATGATTATCATGTGTTTATTTTCTTATCGCTGATTAATAATTTAATGGCCAATGCAGTCGAAGCAATAAAAGATACCGGGATGATCTCACTCGAATTGAAAGGAAGTCATGATAAAATAGAGATTCGGATTGAAGATGATGGACCAGGGATTCCTAAAAAAATGAGAGAGATTGTGTTTGATCCAGGTTATACCTCCAAATTTGATGCATTTGGAACACCGTCTACAGGGATTGGCTTATCCTATGTGAGAGAGCTGGTTCAAGAGCTTGACGGTCATATTCAAATCGAACCAAAAGAAACAAAAGGTACAGCTTTTCTGCTTGTCCTTCCTATACAAAATTTAATACAGAGAGGGTGAGTGTATGCGATTTTTCATTGCAGATGATGATCGTGCAATACGCTCGATTTTAGGTCAAATCATAGAGGATGAGGATTTGGGAGAGGTCGTAGATGAAGCGGGTGACGGAGTTGGATTAGAGGCACATTCCCTGAACCTCAAGAAAGTAGACATCCTTTTGATTGACCTTTTAATGCCTTCTAGAGATGGCATTCAAACCATTCGCCATATCCACCCTGAATTCAAAGGCAAGGTCATTATGATTTCCCAGGTAGAGGCGAAAGAGATGATGGCAGAAGCCTATGAACTGGGGATTGAATATTATATCCATAAGCCTGTCAATCGCATTGAAATCGTCAGTGTGATTCGAAAAGTCATGGAGCGTATCAAGCTGGAAAAATCGATTTACGATATACAAGCCTCTCTTCGCCACGTGCTGCCATTAGAGCCTGTGATTTCTCAAGGTGCCGGCGCTGAGGCGAAGAGAAGAACGATGAAAGAGGCTGGGGAATTCCTCTTATCTGAGCTTGGAATTGTCGGTGAGAGCGGCTCTAAGGATTTACTGGAGATACTCATCTACTTACATGAAACACAGTCAGCCAATTCTCATGAGGTCAATTTCCCTCCGCTAAAGCAGCTGTTTATCAAAACAGCAGAAAGAAAACTGAATCAAGGTGCAACCGATGTAGAGGTGATGCGGGAAGTGAAAGCGGCGGAGCAGCGGATTAGACGAGCTATTCACCATTCCTTGAATCATTTTGCCTCACTAGGATTAACAGATTTCTCAAATCCTAAGTTTGAGCACTACGCGTCAAAGTTTTTCGATTTTACCGATGTCAGCCAAAGAATGAAGGAAATGCAGAAGACATCTTCTCCCACAGGATCGACAGGCAGAGTCAATACAAAGAAATTCGTTCAAATCTTTTATTTTGAGGCAAAGCAGCTATTCGAAGGAATGAGCTAAGGAAAATCTGTTGGTATGATTGGAGAAAATAAACAGAGAAAGTCTGTCTTTCCTATGATCTATCGTGATCTTCAGGTGTATTTATAATTTAACTGATCATTCTGATTTTTCTTTTTTCTTGAAAATAAAACCCTCCTGTGCAATCGTTTGTTAAAATAGTGAGGTTAGACTAGAATGTCGGAGGTTTTATTTTGGGAAAAATTAAACGAAATGCGCTCTGCCCATGCGGAAGCGGAAAAAAATATAAACATTGCTGTGGTCAAAAATCAGGCGGAGAACAAACGTCTGAGCTTGTGTTTAAGGAAGCTGTACAAGTTCAAAAGGATTTAATGAATTATGCTTTTTCTAAGCATCAGAGAGCGATCAACCAATTCATTAATGAGTTTTCTTTCCTTGCAGATATGGATAAAGAAACGCAGCAAATCTCAGTTTTCCATTTGAGTGTATGGGGCATCTTCTTCCGTCCATTAACTGATCAGAAAGAAACCATTTTCCAAGAATTTCTGACAAAGAAAGCAGAAGATATTACCCGTCCGAAAACAAGACAAGTGGTCCAATCTTGGACAGACATGGAACCATCTTTGCTTTTATTAAATGAAAAAACGGACGAGTCTCTTTACTTTGAGAATATGATAACAGCGGAGAAGGTTGAAGTAGATGTAAAACCAGATCAAACGGTACTGCCTGAAAAGGGAAGTCTCGTACTTGGTTTTCCTGTTCAATTTGAAGAAAAGGCAGAGTTTTTCATACAATATACAATGTTTGCGAAAGAGTTTACAGATACTCTTCTTCTTCAAGTCCGCCAGCTTGTTGACGCATATGAAGCAAATGGAGGGGCGCGCAGCACATTTATGAGAGAATCATTCCCTGATGTGCTGAAGTGTATGTTTGCGAAGCAAGAAGTAGAAGAATCAGAAACACCTGCTCAAACAGAAGGCGATGCAGGTCTATCAGCAGATCGTATGGACTGGGCAAGTGACGTCCAGCTGGAAACAGCTAAGCTGATTGAAGACGGAATGAAGGAGCACGGTGACCAAAGCCTGACAGATGGTGCTTTAACGGTTTGGAAAGCCTACTGTGATCAGAAATCACCAGTGATCCGTAAAGCAGCGTCATTTGCTGCCGGAATCGAATACTACATTCATTCACTTGCAAGCGATGCCCCGCTTTCTCAAGCACAAGTAGCGAAGAAGTATGGCATTAGTGCGTCGACTGTATCAAGCCGTTTTAAAGATATCGAAAAAGCGGTGAAAGAAGAGCAAGAGGCGACAGTATAATTTAAAAAAGACGCGGACCTTCAGAGGCCGGCGTCTTTTTTTAGATTATCTCGTTTTAATAAAACCACTCATGTACTGCTCTGTATTATAATCGTTGAGGTCAATTTTCCATTGACCATCCCCATTACGTTTCATTTTCACTTCATATTCAGCTGGGCTGGAAACAGGAGGGAGTTTTTCGAATTCAGATGCGTACATGTTTAAGCTTTTTTTATACAATTCTTCTTTAGAACGGATTTTCCCGTTGTAAAACTCGTCTCTTTGCTTGTCTAGCTTGTCTTTTAAGTTAGAAGCATCAATGCCTGTTACTTGAGCGACAACCTTTGCTTCGTCATCAGAGATGGTTTTCACACTTGTTTCTACCTTGGCTTTATCCTTCATGGTGTTTTGAATGCGTTTGTACATCGACAGAATATCTTGGTCGCTCACTTCATTTCCGTATATTCCTGCACTTCTTTTGAAGTCTTTTACAAACATCTCATGGTATTTATTGACGACATCCGATTGGTTGTCACCCGTTAAATCTGCGAATTGATCGTTCTTTTTATCAAAAACAATAATATCGGTATAAGCGGATAACGCTTTTGCTGGGTTATCCAGCTTTTTTGCTGAATCGAGTATTTTGTTTCCATCTAGGTCGATTTGGATGGAATCACTGTTTTTCTTGATGCTGTCCTGATAGACGAACTGATATTTTTTCCCTTTGTCTACTAGGAAATAAAGAGCTCCTGAAAGTGACTTGCCTTTGTTCAATGAACCAAGGTCAAGACGGTCTTTGCTGCCATAGAATTTTAAATCAGATACTTTGGCATCGTCCTGATAAAGGGAGAAGTCAGAGTTATATAATGAAAGGGCTTTGTCACCTTTATTTGTGATCGTCAGGTTGACTTTTAGTACCAATTCATTGTCTCTCAGGGTAGTTGTTGAGTCTTCTGGTAACGTATATTCGTAGCTATTGACTTTTACCTCTGCTGTTTTCGTTGACTTTTGATCAGCGTCTGTTGGTTTGGCTGAGCTCTGGCAGGCGGCAGAGATGATCATCACGAATGAAATCATGAGGAGTGCACTTATTTTTTTAAGATTCACAGTTGATGCTCCTTTGCTTTTCTTTCGTCATTTCATTCCCGGTATCTGACTATGAAAAAAGAAACAGATAAAATGGTATATTCGGGTGTTAAAGGGGAAAATATCCTAATGACGATTTGCACTATTCATTCTATCGGAATTCATTCAGGATGAGGAATAGGTTTTATTCCCTATTTTTGATAGTTTTTAACACAATCACCTATAAAATAAGAAATTAAATAAGCATAATATACTAGTTAATAAGTATTAATTTATAGATTTATTTTAGGTTTTAAATGTTTTTTGTATAAAAATTTTGAAATGAAGGTAATTTTTATTTCACGAGGCGGTGCCGGATGGCGAAGACGACAGCCTGTGTACGGTCTTGTGCATTGAGCTTTTGTAAAATACGGTGCACATGTGTTTTTACCGTACTTTTGCTGATAAATAATTGATCAGCGATGTCTTCATTCTTTAGGCCATAGGCCATTTGCTGTAATACATCGCGTTCACGTTCTGTAAATGATTCGTGAAGCAGATGAGTGTGATGTGTATGATTTGCCTGCTGAAGAGCTCGTGCCATCATGTGCTCAGAGGCTGCCGTTCGAAAGACAGATTCACCAGCAAAGGCGGTGCGGATGGCCTCAATTAATTTCTCGGGCATTGTATCCTTCAGCAAATAACCGACTGCTCCTGCACGAATCCCGTCAAAGACGTATTCTTCCGTATCAAAGGTCGTGAGAATCACAACTTTTACATCTGGATGCTTTTTTAAAATGTGCTCTGTTGCTGTGATGCCATCCATTCCAGGCATTTGTACATCCATCAGCAGTACGTCTGGTTTGTTGATCAAGCAGAGCTCAACCGCCTCCTGACCGTCTGACGCCTCCCATATGACGTCAATATCCTCTTGAGCGCTTGCAATATAACGAAATCCTTGGCGGATCAGCGGCTGATCATCAATAATGCCAATCTTAATAGGGTTTGTCATGTCTCGGAGTCCTCCTTGATAGGAATTTGAACATGGATACAAAAGCCGTGCGGCTCGCGTATGGACGTCTTGAGGGAACCGCCTGCTGCGTCACACCGTGCCTTCATGCCTGACAGTCCAAAGCCAAATGAAATATCTTTTTCGCTGGTCAAATATCCATCGTCTTCAATGTTCATCATCAGCTCATGCTGGTCGTTAGATAGTGTAATGGTCATCGCGGTGGCCTTGGCATGGCGAATTGTATTGGTGATGGCTTCTTGTAAAATGCGGTAAAGCAGTTCAGATACGGAGAGCGGCCATTTTTTATACGTAAGCTGCTCTGTATGAAAGTGAATGTCAAGCTCACCCGATATCTCTCCTTGCTTGATGAGGCTGCGAAGTCCGGCAAGTCCGAGACCTGCATCATCTGACGCCATATGATGAACCACAGAACGAACTTCGGTGAGACAATTTTTAGAAATATGGATCAGCTCCTGAAACGTCTGCGTCATCTGCTCTGGTTCTTCCTGCTTTAAACGGTAGGGCAAAGACTGCAGCTGGACAATCATCGAGGTTAATTGGTGACCGATACTGTCATGCAGGTCACGTGCAATTCTGCTTCGCTCCTCCAGCACTGCAAATTGGAGTGACTGAACGGTCGCTTCTTCAAGCTCCATATGCGCCTTTTTCAATTGTTCATGGGCTTCTGATAATTCCTTGTGAACCAATTGCAGTTCTCCGAAGTGTTCTTCCTTTAATTCCTGTTCACGCCGCCGCATTCTAGAAATCAAAACAAGTGTATACACAAGCAGCTGGAATAGCGGGAGAGTGATCACCATGTTCCAAGAAAAATCGTTTATATAATAGCTGATCCCACTGGTGAAAAAGATGATAGCAAATAGATAGGGATGATGCGCCTCTGAAAAACGAAAAGCGATAAAGCCAATCATAAAAAAGGTCAGCCCAATACTGTCTTGGATTTCACCTGTCACCAGCCACAAGAGATGTGTCAGAATCCACATCAAGAAGAGCATGAAAAATTGTTTTTTAGGTGACAGCTTGCTTTTTGGAAAAAGACAAAGGAGAAAAACCAAATAGACGAAGGTGCGAAACACCAATTCGCCTAATGAAAGGGGCTCATACATTTGAATATACATATAGGTCAATACAAGGCCTAATACGAATTTCCGCCTTATTTGACCTAAAAGCTTGAGTGGCTGCTGAAGGTTCATATCAAAAACTCCTGTCTGTCAGTTAATAGCAGCAGATGCCTTGATGTTCATATATCTTTTTAAAAGAATAAAACGTAAGCCGATCATACTGCCGATTGGAAGGAATGTCAGTCCATTTGCGAAAATGATCAGGGAATGACCGCTATCCTGTACAATTGAACCTACTGTCATCCGGATAAGGATGATTCCGATGAAAAAAAGTGTTCCATAAAGTGAGCTGGCGGCGGTGATACGCCCCGACTGTTGATCATATGTTACTTTGTATAGTTTACCTCTCCATAGCCCGATTGCAAAACCTGCGAGTGCAAAGACAATCATTGCAAGCAGGCTCATCGCCGTGATTTCAATATGCTGGGTAAAGGAATAAGAGAGTGTGCCTAATAAAATGAGCGGTCCTATGAGAAGCCTGATGGGGCGGATTTCTTTTTCCTTGCCTGTTCTTAAAAGCAGAATAATCATAATGATGACAATTTGAATGGTCATGACAAGATCTCCTTTTCGTTTTAGTCTATCTTCATCATACGCATCTTCTATTTTCGCCGCGTCCACCTGCAGGTTGATTTTAGAGAGCGGTATACTTGAATGTTGGAAATGATTCGTGGGAAAATAAGGATGATTATGTAGATAAGGGAGATGAGCTTTTGAAAAAGGTAACGCTTGGACGAACTGATTTGCAGGTAAATCCGATAGGGCTTGGTACGAATGCAGTAGGTGGACATAATTTATTCCCGAATCTTAGTGAGGATGCTGGACGGGAGCTTGTGGAGACGGCTCTTGATCAAGGTGTTAATTTCTTAGATTCTGCTTTTATTTATGGGCTGGGCCGTTCAGAGGAATTAATCGGTGAGATCATTGCCAAAAGAGGCGGCAGAGAAAAGCTTGTCCTTGCGACAAAAGGAGCTCATAAGGAAGTAAACGGGCAAATTGAACTTGATAACAGCCGTGATTTCTTAAGAGAGCAGGTTGAAAATAGCCTGAAACGACTGCAAACTGATTATATTGATTTGTACTATATGCATTTCCCAGATGGACGTACGCCGCTCGAAGAAGTAGCAGGCACATTAAAGGAATTGAAGGACGAAGGGAAAATCAGGGCAATCGGTGCATCAAACCTTGATTTTGAACAGCTTCAAGCCTTTAACCGAGATGGCTACTTAGACGTGCTTCAATCGGAGTATTCTCTGCTGAAACGTCAGGCAGAGCAGGATCTTCTTCCATACTGCGTCGAGCATGGTATTTCCTTTATTCCTTATTTCCCATTGGCATCAGGCTTGTTGACTGGGAAATTTACAAAAGATGCGACATTTGATGATATTCGAGCAAAGGACCCGCTTTTCCAAGGCGATGCATTCCTTTCAAATCTCGAAAAAGTAGACAAGCTGAAAGCCATTGCTCAATCAAAGAATGCAGAAACAGCACACGTCGCACTCGCTTGGCTCTTAGCGCAGGATGGCATTGATGCTATTATTCCAGGGGCAAAACGAGCAGACCAAGTGCTGCAAAACCTAAAAACAAACGATGTTCAATTAACAGAAGAGGAAATCAATCAAATCGATAAGATTTTCTCTTAACACTAAAAAAAGGTGCAGCTATGCACCTTTTTTTATGACATGGTGAGAGGGATTTTGATGACGAGCCGCAAATTTGGAGAACGGTAAGTGAAATCAAGTGTACCGTCTGCCTTTTCAACAAGCTGTTGAATGATATACGTCCCCATGCCTTGATGATCGCCGCCTTTTGTCGAGCGGCCAAAAGTTTTGAACAAATGATCTAACACGTGTTTTTCCATACCTTTTGTGCTGTTTTCACAATGGATTAAAAATAGCCCGCTCCGAATAGAGGTCGTGACCGAAATACTGCCCTCTTTTCCGGCTTGCTTCGCTTCAATCGCTGCATCTAGAGCATTATCAAGCAGGTTGCCAGTAAAACTAACCTGATCCGCCTTTGAAAAGGGCAGCGATGAAAAGGGTGCTTGAAGATCTAGTGAAAGTGCAATGTCCTCTTTCTCAGCCCGCTCCAAAAAGGGATGTAGGGTTGAGGCTAAATATGCATTTTCTCCTTTCATCCATGGGAAATGTTTGACGTATTGCTGAATCAAATCTATGATTTCATGCTCGTCGTTCGATGCGGAAAAGGCATTTAAATGTCTAGCTGTTTCATGATGTTTACTGCGCAGCTCAAGAAGTAATTCGTTGGTTCTTGATTCTGCGTTTATGAGCTCTTGAAGCTGTCCATTTAACTGTTTCTCTGTCTGCATCACCTTCAATGAGAGGATATCAACTGTCACCATGATGATGAGCGCCAAAAGACAGGTCAGCTCATTCGGTTGCGTTAGAAACAGCAAAAGGCCTGTGCAGGTAATGAGTATAAAAGCGCCTAATATCACATCACCACTCGTATAAGGCAAAAATCTTTTGTACATAAAGAATGTATAAACACACATCACACAAAAGGTAAGAAGCCACAACACAATGGATGAAAGCGGCAGAAAGGCTTCAGCAGCTGCATGAAACGCAAGACCTAACCATATGAGAGCATACATGCGAAATCCAAGATAGAAAGCGTTCACGTTTGTTCTCCTTAAAAATAGTATTTCTTAAAGAATTCTAATTGCTGCTTGGTCATCATGGCTTTTTTATCTGTACCTTCAAAAGACACGATATACGAATTTTTAGCATACGCCGAGAAATTCTTAATGTAATGAATATTGATAATAAACGATCGGTGGGAGCGGATAAAATCCTTTTCAGCTAAATCACCCTTTAGCTCATTTAATGTCTGATAGGTCTGAATTTCTCCTGTCGTTGTCACGATAGTGGTTGACCTGCCTGTTCGCTCAACAAAAATAACATCCTTTTTCTGCAGCACATGAATATCTGACTGCTGTTTAATGAGAAGCCGTCCATGAATGCTCTTCTCCTGCTTGGTGGACATATAACGCTCTAAGCATTTGGCAATTCGATCAGCTTGGTAGGGCTTCATAATATAATCATGTACATTCAAATCAAACGCATGGACCGCATATCCACTGTTTCCTGTCACAAAGACCACATCGACATTCAGAGCGTGAGAGTGAATGAGGTCCGCTAATTCATAGCCGGACATTCCAGGCATTTCAATGTCGGCGAACAACAGATCAATGTCTCCTTGTTTGACCTTCACATATGCATCCTCTGCTGACTGCGTGACAAAGACGATGTCCACAGTCTCCATCCTGCCTACAATGGCGTGCAGCTTTTCTAAATCTACTCGGTAATCGTCGACGAGACCTACTTTTATCATAAAAATCACCTATGACTATTCTTATTATTTGTCTATTTTACCATTTGTTTTTTTGAAATAGATCATTTCAAGACAGAAAAAGGACGTTTCGCGACATTTTTATATCAGGCAAGCGTTATTTTTTCTATCATAGACTTAGAAAGTTGAAAGGGGCGAACCACATGATTACTCTCAGCGATTGCAGCTGCTGGTTTAAAGATAAGAAAAAAGTCGTGAAAGCGATGAAACACATGACGTTCTCCGTGAAGGAAGGGGAAGTCGTTGGCATTCTAGGAGAAAATGGTGCAGGAAAAACAACATTATTGCGCGCCGTAGCCACATTATTAGAGCCTACGCACGGATCAGTCACTGTCGCAGGCTTTGATACGGTGAAAGAAGCAACAGAAGTGAAAAAGCGAATTGGTGTCTTGTTTGGCGGAGAGACGGGGCTTTACGACCGTTTGACGGCACGAGAAAACCTTGAATACTTTGGCAAATTGTATGGCTTAGATCAGCATGAAATCAAAGCAAGAATAGAGGATTTGGCAAAGCGTTTTGGGATGAGACAATACATGGATCGCAAGGTGAAAGGATTCTCAAGAGGAATGAAACAAAAGGTGGCGATTGCCAGAACGTTAATTCATGATCCTGACATTATTTTATTTGATGAGCCGACAACAGGCTTAGATATCACGTCGAGTAATATTTTCAGAGATTTTATCCATCAGCTCAAGCAGCAAAATAAAACGATCCTCTTTTCAAGCCACATCATGGAAGAAGTCAGCCAGCTTTGTGACAGTGTCATGATGATTCATCAAGGAGAGCTTGTTTACAAAGGGACACTTCCAGAATTATATGCACAGGAACAAAGTGAAGACTTGAACTATATCTTTATGTCGAAGCTCGCTAGGGGGATTTCATAATGTGGAAAACCGTCTTTTTGAAAGAAATGACAGATGCGCTAAGGGATCGAAAAACGCTGCTCTTAACCGTACTGATTCCTCTTTTGACCATGCTTGGGCTGGTGTTCTTTTATGAAAGCATGATTGCAGATCCAGGGGATAAAGCCTATACAGTCGCCATTAATGACCAGCTTCCAGCCGAAATGAACCAAATGATCAAAGAGGTCAAAAACCTAAACCTTGAAACATTTGATGATCCGCAGCAGGCCGTCAAGGATGGGGAGGCAAATGCTTACCTGGAAATGCCGAAAGAGGCTGGCGATATGCTCAAGCATCAAAAGCCATTCGCCATTAAAATTCATGGATATACGACAGATGATGATTCGGTGATCACGGTTCAAATGCTGCAATCATTGCTGGAGCAGTATCAAAACCAGGTGGTCGAGAAGCGTTTAGCAGCCGATCAAATCGATACGTCCGTTATTCATCCGTTTGAAGTGCAGTCCGTTGATGTAGAAGAAGGTGATGAAGGGGAAAATGGAGTGACCACTATGCTGTTGTCGATTCTCCTTCCAATGATTTTAGTGACCTCCGTGATCTCAGGAGCTTTACCGGCTGCGCTTGATATTGTAGCGGGTGAAAAAGACCGAAAATCCATTGAAGCGTTGTTCCTGACACCTGCGAGCAGACTCCAGATTCTCATCGGAAAATGGCTTGCTGTCTCCATGTTCGGGATTTTAAGTGGGATTGTGGCGATCGGCATGCTGCTCCTATCCACTTTGCTCTTTACAGAAAAGCTGAAGCAAGCTCTGAACTTTGGTGATCAAATGTGGAGTATTATCGCCGTCATGTTTGCGGCGCTCATCATCTTCTCCTTCATGGTATCCATGATTGAATTGCTGCTCAGCGTGATGTCAGGCTCAGTCAAAGAAGCGCAGTCGTACATGTCCATGATCATTACATTAGGTGTGATCCCAATGTTCTTTACCATGAGAGCAGGTGCTGCGCAGCTAGATACGTATTACTTTGCCATCCCATTCCTCAATATTCATGCGCTGTGTAAGCAATTGATGTTTGGTATCATCGATCCAATGTCCATCACCCTGACACTCGGCTCCTCAGCCTTGGCAGTCGTCATCCTGTTTGTCATCGTCAGAAGCTTGTTTATGAAAGAGGAAATGTTATAATTATCCTAATTTTACCAAAGGGAGGAGTTCGGGTATGTCTTATCAAACAGATGACGATGATGTGTTAGGACTATGTAATATATATGCTCAGCAAACACATCATTTTGAAGCCTTTATTTTGGGAAACAGGGTAGGTTTATTAGAATTAAAAAATGCAATAGACAAGGCTTTAGAAACCGGTAGTTCTACTGCAACGTTATTCCCTTCTGATTATGAGGGATATGATGTCTATATTGCTTTAGTAGACGATGAGCAAAGGTTTGAAAAATTAACAACTCCTTATGTAGAGGAATACGCACAAGAGGAAGATGCGGTTGATCCAATCGAGATCATGAAAGAATATGAAGCTGAAAAGGGGAATTCTTCTTCATGAAATATTCTCGTTATGAAAAAAAGCTGGACCTCACTATATTAATAGTAGCAGCCGTTACTATATTTATGGTGGACATTCAGTGGGTGTGGTTGTCGATTTTCTTGCTTTCTTCTCTGTATTTCGGAATCAAATATAGGAAACAACCGAAATAAATTAAGAAAAAACCCCCGGGATCGGGGGTTTTCCTTTAGTTCTTGATGAATTTCTCAACTAATGAGCTTGTTTTGTAATCGTTCAAATCAAGTTTCCATTGGTCGATATCATTTTTCTTCATGTTGACTTCTACTGTTTCTTCAGAAGATGATGGTCCTAATTTTTTAAACTCATCTGGGTAAATTGATAGTAAGTATTTTTGCGCTTCATCGTAAGAAGCTGAACGGTTTTTGCTGTAGAACTCAGTTGCTTTCTCTTTCAAACGATCGACAAGCGGACTTGCATCGATTGGTGTAAGCGTCACAGTCACGACAGCTTTATCACCACTGATGGATTTTGTTTTTGTTGAAACTTTTGATTTTTCAGCTAATGTTTCTTTCACAGCTTTCAGTAGCTTATCAAGGTTTTCATCCTTCGCTGAGCTAGAAGAAATACCTGAAGAAGTGATGTAACCTTGTTTGAATGATTTATCAAATTCGTTCACAACAGTTGATTTGTTATCACCTGTTAGTTTTTCGAAATCATCGTTTTTCTTACCAAAAATCATTACATCAATATAAGAAGAAAGAGCTTTTGCAGATGCTTGTAGTGTATCTGCTTTTTTCATTAAGTCTTTTCCTTTAATATCGAATTCTAGTGTTTTGTCATCTTTTTTCGATCCACTGCCTGGCTCTGTGTAAACAAGCTGATAGTCCTTGTCTTTGTCAACAACAAAGAAAAGACCGCCTTTTGTCACTTTGTCTGCATTTAAAGAGCTTGATGATAATACTTCGTTGTAGTCATCTGGAGAGATTGTAGATACCTGTGCGTCATCTTGGTAAAGCGTGAAGTTGCTTTTATCAACATTGAGAGGCTCTTTGCTGATATTTTTTACAGATACATTCACTTTTAGTACATACTGATCATCCTGTACAGATGTATCGTATTGAGGTGGTAATGTGTACTCAGCACTTTCTACCTTTACCTCTGCTGCATCAAGAGATTTTTTGGTATCGTTTTCTTTCGCAGCTGTTTTGTCTTTTCCACCACTACAAGCAGCAGCGACAACAGTGACACACAAGATCAGAAGAAACAGGGATAATTTCTTTTTAAACATGGCGTGTTTTCCTCCTCGGGTTTATGGTGAATTTCATTGAAAAGCTGTAGTTCATATCATTCTTTTTGCACAAAAAGAAAAATACTGTATGTTTTTTACTGTAGAATGAAGCGAAAGTACTGTCAATACCTCAGTGCGTTTCCGAGGTTGATTGGCTTCAAGTAGTAAAAATGACACTAAGTTGAGAGGAGAAACTTGTAATTTATTATTTGATATCTCCTGTAGAAACTCAACATTTTATATTTTAAGGTTTTGAGTCGGATTATTGAATAGGTTCAAATGACTGTTTTTGAAGATGATGTCGCAATTAGAAGGATTTTTATGACTTGTAAATGAGTATATAGTAATGAATATTTCTTCCTGATATGTATATGGTCACTTGGTTTGAGTGTTGTTGGCAGCGAGACACATGTCCAGCAATTTTAGACAGGCTGCCGACACTGAACGTGCTTTTTCATGTCAAAATGGCAGTCATCTACACAGAAACGCTACATAAAATAAAAGAGAAACGAACAGGAGGTGGATGTATGGCAGTGGTAAGAGCGACAAGCTCTGATATTGATTTAATGGCCAGACTGCTGAGAGCGGAGGCAGAAGGTGAAGGGAGGCGAGGGATGCTGCTCGTAGGAAACGTGGGCATCAATCGTTTGCGTGCCAACTGCTCTGACTTTAAAGGGTTGCGTACGATTCCACAAATGATTTATCAGGAGCATGCATTCGAAGCGGTCACGCATGGTTACTTCTATCAGCGAGCACGAGAAACGGAAAAAACACTTGCGCGGAGAAATATTAACGGAGAACGTTTTTGGCCGGCAAAATTCAGCCTTTGGTATTTTAAACCGCCTGGCGATTGTCCGGCGACTTGGTACAATCAGCCGTTTGTGGCAAGGTATAAGTCACATTGCTTTTATCAGCCAACTGCCGAAACGTGTGAAAATGTTTATAACACCTTTTAGCTTGATGAAACGCACAACCCTCTTCGAGTACAAATGCAGAGGGTTGTGTTTTTGTTTTTTCCAAAATGGGTAACCATTGTGTATCAGCAAGATGAAGCACGTGAATGGAGGAAATGAAGATGTATCAAGATTTAAAAGGGAAAACAGCCATTGTCACAGGCTCTTCAAAAGGAATTGGACAAGCGATCGCATTGCGGTTTGGACAAGAGGAAATGAATGTGGTTGTGAACTATAAAGGCGATGAAGATGGAGCTGAAGAGACCGTACAAGCCATTCAGAAGCACGGAGGTGGGGCGGTGAAAGTACACGCAGATGTCTCCAAAGAGGAAGGCATCCAAGCCATCATGGATACAGCACTGGAGCATTTCGGTACAGTAGATGTATTCGTCAATAATTCAGGCTTCAACGGCGAAGAAGCGCTGCCGCATGAGATGACGCTGGAGCAATGGCAAAACGTCATCGATGTCAACATAACAGGTGCATTTTTAGGCGCAAAGGCTGCGCTCGCCTATATGATGGAGCATGACATCAAAGGATCGATTTTAAATATTTCCAGTGTCCATCAGGAAATTCCGCGCCCGTTTAATGTTCATTATTCCACTTCAAAGGGCGGAATGAATATGATGACGAAGACGCTGGCTCTTGATTATGCCGAAGCAGGTATTCGAATCAACGCGATTGCGCCGGGTACCATGGCAACCGAATCGAATGATGATTTACAGGATGAATTGAAAAAACAAAAGCAGCTTGAGAAAATTCCGATGAGAACCTTTGGTGAACCGAAGGAGATTGGGGCCGCTGCTGCATTCCTCGTTTCTAAGGAAGCGGCGTATATCACAGGCACCACCTTATTTGTAGATGGTGGAATGACACTTTATCCTTCTCAAATCAATGATTAATCCAAAAAACATCCGCCTGTTCATCCGGCGGATGTTTTTTGTTCGTAGCGTTGAGCGGCTTTGGCTGGTTTGCCGAGCAGCATCGGGTATTTGCTCAGGAAGGAGATACATGGCACCATGAGCAGCAATGTGCCAATCGTATAAAAAAGTGTCCAAGAGAGCTGTGCTGTATCAGCAATATTGATACCGAGTCCATAAAAAACAAATGCTTTCATGATATCGATACCGGCAAACTGCAAGACAAGAATGACAATAGAATTACGTCCTAGATACGTCAAAATAGGGGATGTTTTCAATTTAAAGCTTAAATAAATCACGGCAGCTGAACCGAGCAGAGCACATGCGTAGAAAATAAAGAGATCACCGTAGTCGTTGACGCGCATATCGATCCGTGAATTAAAGCTTTGCATGTAAGCCGTCAGCACAAGCAGACCCGTACATAAAAGAAGGGTTGGATCTGTTTTTAATTCCACAAACCATTGCTTTGCTAAAAATCCAATCGAATAAAATACAACAGCCGTCAAGGCGACATGGGCGTTCCAAGGAAGACTTTGATCTAAAAGCAAGGTAGAGGCATATCCAGCACCTCCGCAAAGAACAGTCAGCAAGATCACGGCAGCGGGTTTTCCTTTAGAAAGACGATGCATAAAGAAAAATAAAATTTCCACTAAAAAGAGCGTCGTTAAAAACCAAATCGCTGGGTTATGTGTGAGTCTTGCTTCATCTGCATTGGATATGAAAATACCTGTAAACGGAACGAAAGGATCAATATCCGTTTGTCCCTTGAATGCGAAAAAACGGGTAACGGAGAACCAAAATACATACGTAATGATGGAGAAATAGAGATAGGGCAAGAGTAAGCTTTTGGCTTTTTTCTGAATAAATGACAAAGCAGGGGATGAGGATGATCGAAACATCATGCCTGATAGTAAAAAGAAAAGCGGCATATGAAAAGAGTAAATGAATTGCTTGAGCGAATCTGGAATGGGCACATGCGCCATGACCACGAGCAGAATGCCAATTCCTTTAGCTGCATCAACCCAATCGAGTCTCTTTTTCATGTCTGTCATCTCCTTCTTTCTCAGCGTTGTAAACCGTTCATTGAATATGTACCTCTACTATATAAAAGGTACACCTCTTATGCGTTTACAGTTCGCTAACGATTAGAAGACACATTTGCGATCAGATGACAGACGGAAGAATTTTGACATCTTGATGTTACATTTCCCATTTTTTATGACAATGTAAAAAAGAAGCCTGGAAAGCTGGCTTCAAAATAATTCTGCTATTCGCTTGAAGGAACGTTGTTTTTCGATCGGATCAAAGGAATTGTTCAGAATCATGATGTCATCCGTTTGATAGCGGTTCATCAAGGTCTGTAATTGCTCTTTCACCGTTTTCTTCGAGCCGACAATCATCCGCTGGCGGTTTTGCAGCACTTTTTTCTTTTCCTGTGTGGTGTAGTGATAGGCGCTTGCTTCTTCTATAGAAGGAACGCGGCTGTCCAGTCCTTTTTCAACACGCAGCAGCCATAAATCTGTACTGCTGGCGATCCGGTCTGCTTCTTCATCTGTTTCACCGCAGATGACAAAGACGGCAAACATAGATTGTGGCTGTCTGGAAAAGACAGATGGAGAAAAGCGTGATCGATACGTCTCGAATGCTTGTGTGCCGCGTGCAGGATGGATAAAGTGGCCAAAAATATAATTGATTCCAAGCTCCGCCGCCTGCATGGCACTATTTTCTCCCAGCCCAAGCAGCCAAACCGGCGGATGAGCATCAACAAACGGAGCAGCTTTCACGCCTGCATGCGGATGACCAGAAGGCAGGCTGTCTGATAAGTAAAAAAGAAGGTCCTTCAGCTGGCGGTCAAACTGAGATAGGTCTTTTTTTGCTCCGTCCGTCAAAGCGAGTCTCGTCCTTTCGATCCCGCCTGGAGATTTGCCGACACCAATCTCAATCCGTCCAGGATAAAGGGCTTCAAGCTGCCGCGTAATCTCTGCTACTTTAAAAGGACTGTACTGAGGAAGTAAAATGCCGCCAGATCCGGTACGCAAAGTCGATGTATGAGCCGCAATATGAGCCATTAATATTTCAGGCGCTGTACTAGCGAGCCCCCTTGTGCTGTGGTGTTCAGCGAACCAATAGCGCTCATACCCAAGCGTTTCAGCCAGCTGAGCCAGCTGCGTTGTGTGAATCAATGTCTCCTGCGCTGTCTGACCTTTTGGAATGGCGACTTGATCTAATATATGAAGTGATGGCATCATCAACATCCTTTCATCAACATGCTGAATATAAGTATAAAGAAATCCATGGATGGAAGGAAACGAAAGGGTTTATCCTTTGATCACATGTTTTGATCTTTTCTATATCAACATATGAAACCACATCAATACGCTTCTTTTCAGCAAGAGCTGTTCACCGCGAACTTTCGACAATGTTTCACATGAAACACTTCATTAACGACATGAATCATTTTCAATGTGCATCTTTCGTTAAAAAAATATAAAGTGTTTGAAACCTATCTTGAGCATAGATCGTATATACTAGTAAATAGAAAAAAGAGTAAGAGGCTCCAATGTCATTTCATGAATTTTGTCGAATTTTCATGTATGATGATTTTAATAGGGTCCATCGCTTAATAAATAGATTTTTATTATGCTGGAGGAGTGATTGATTTGGCGATTACATTAGAAAAAGGTCAACGTATTGATTTAACAAAAGGGAAAACAGGGCTGACGAATATTCTTGTTGGACTTGGCTGGGACCCTGTATCACAAGGCGGCGGATTTTTAGGAAAGCTGTTTGGCGGCGGAGGCGGCGCTGATGTTGATTGTGATGCTTCAGTGCTCATGCTGAAAAATGATAAGTTTACGGAAAATAAAGATTTGATTTATTTTGGCAACCTAAAAAGCAAATGCGGCAGTGTGGAGCATACAGGTGACAACCTGACTGGTGAAGGAGACGGAGATGATGAACAAGTCCTCGTCAACTTGAACAAGGTGCCGGGTAATGTGAATAAATTGGTGTTTGTCGTCAACATTTATGATGCCCTTAGAAGAAACCAACACTTTGGTATGATTCAAAATGCTTACATTCGCATCGTTGATCGTTCAAACAATCAAGAATTAGTGAAATATAATTTAAAAGATGACTACGCAGGAAAAACTTCGTTAATCGTCGGGGAACTTTATCGCCACGAGAATGAGTGGAAGTTTGCGGCGCTTGGAAATGGTACAAATGACGCGAAGCTTGCCGATATTACGAGAAACTATATTTAAACAGAAGGGAGAGGTTCCTAGTGGGAATTTCTTTAGCGAAAGGTCAAAAAATTGATTTAACAAAAACGAATCCGGGTTTAACAAAAGTAGTCGTCGGTCTTGGCTGGGACGTCAATAAGTATGACGGCGGACATGACTTTGATCTAGACGCAAGTGTATTCCTTTTAGATGCGGCAGGTAAAGCAAGCTCTCCATCTGACTTTGTCTTTTACAATCAAACAACTGGCGGAGGCGGCAGTGTCGTACATACAGGCGATAACCGCACTGGCGAAGGGGACGGAGATGACGAGCAGGTCAATGTTGACCTTGCAGCTGTACCGGCAAGTATTGAGAAGATTTCATTTGTCATTACAATTCATGATGCAGAAGCGCGCAGTCAAAATTTCGGACAAGTGTCTAACGCATATGTACGTATTTTAAATGCAGCATCGAATGAAGAACTCATTCGCTACGATTTGGCAGAGGATTTCTCAATTGAGACAGCCATTATTGTAGGAGAATTATACCGTCATGGCGGGGAATGGAAATTCTCAGCGGTCGGATCAGGCTATCAAGGCGGTCTTGCCCGCATTGCAACGGACTTTGGCTTAGATATCGGATAACGATAACTTCCTATTTTCAAAGACAGGAGAGATAAGAATATGGCGATTCAGCTTTCAAAAGGACAACGTGTCGATTTAACCAAAACCAACCCAGGGCTGACGAAAGTGATGATCGGTCTTGGCTGGGATACGAATAAATATTCTGGCGGAGCCGAATTTGATTTGGACGCTTCGGCTTTCTTGGTGGATGCAAACAATCGTTGTCAGCAAGATACAGATTTTGTGTTCTATAATAACCTTCAGCATCCGAGCGGCAGTGTCACTCATACAGGTGATAACCGTACGGGTGAAGGAGATGGAGATGACGAGCAAATTCTCGTTGATTTCTCAAAAATTCCTGCTAACATTGATCGTATCGGAATTACAGTTACGATCCATGATGCAGAGGCGCGCAGCCAGAATTTTGGACAAGTCTCTAATGCATTTGTTCGTGTTGTAAATGAAGAGGGCGGGGAAGAATTGATTCGTTTCGATTTAGGCGAAGACTTCTCAATTGAAACAGCTGTTGTGGTATGTGAATTGTACCGGCACGGTAGTGATTGGAAGTTTAACGCGATCGGAAGCGGATTCTCTGGCGGACTTGCAGCTCTTTGTCAAAATTATGGATTAGAAGTGTAAATAAGAGACACAAATCAGTTCAAGAGGTGCTGTCAAAAGCTCATATGAGGGCCTTTTCCTAAGTGAGAAAGAAACAGCGATCAAGAATAGCAGCAGGCGAAAGCCTGCTGATGCTTCTACACTTATAGGAGGAAAACCAGTTGGACATTTTGAAACATATGTTGGATACATATGCCTCGTTTTTTGATTGGCATATGTGGGGAGAGGTATTAACAGACCCTGTCTCTTGGGGGCTTATTGGGACGCTTGTCGTGCTTGAAGGATTGTTATCAGCAGATAACGCACTTGTATTAGCTGTGATGGTGAAACATTTACCGGAAAAGCAGCGTAAAAAAGCATTAACCTACGGATTAATTGGCGCTTATTTCTTCCGTTTTCTATTCATTGGCATAGGGATGCTGCTTATTAAATTCTGGTGGATTAAGGTCCTCGGAGCTGCTTACTTAGCATGGCTTGTTATTAAGCACTTCTGGTTAGGTGACGGCGATGATGAAGCGAAGGAATTGAAAAAAGAAGGCTGGATGGTTCGTGTCTTTGGTGTGTTCTGGGCTACCGTTATTTCTGTTGAAATTATGGACCTTGCCTTCTCGGTTGACAGTATTCTTGCAGCATTCGCTGTATCTGAGGAAGTATGGATTCTACTTTTAGGCGGAATGCTTGGAATTCTCATGATGCGTACAGTCGCGCAGTTATTCCTTGTTCTCATTGACCGTATCCCAGAGCTCGAGAATACAGCGTTTATTCTCATCGGGATCATTGCGATCAAAATGGGCTTGAGTGCTGCTCACATTGAAATCCCGCATCTTGTATTCTTTGCGATTATTATCCTAGCATTTATCGGAACGTTTATTGTTCATAAAATCAATAAGAAGAAACATCAAGAAGTGACAAACGAAGCTGCGGCTTCAAAAGAAGAATAGGACGATCAAAAAGGAATGGAGTTGATTAGCGGCTCCATCCTTTTTTGAATCATCAAGTCATTTGTTCGATTTTCTCTCAACAACAGGAGGTGGCACAGCATGCGGTATTTTCAGTTTTTATCAGAGGCGCGGCAGCACGATATTTTTTTCAAACGGCCGGGGGCGATGCATTTGATGACGCCAAGGCACGTACTTGCGCATGCATTAGGTGCTACTTTGTATATGCCTGCGACAAGACAGGATATAGCAGACATGCTGCTGTCGCAGAAATATGAAGCGCTTTGCTCTGTTGTATTTTGTTTAGAGGATGCCATCGGTGATCAAGAAGTGGAAATGGCTGAACAGAATCTAGTAGTACAACTCGCCAAACTGTCGGACAAATTAACGCATACACCTGAAACGGCTGAACAAATGCCGCTTTTATTTATCCGGGTTCGTTCGCCGGAGCAGCTGCTCAAAATGGCAGATTTGCTTGGTCCATCTCTTCGTTTATTGACGGGCTTTGTCTTTCCAAAGTGTTCTATTCATAATGCGAAGGATTATTTGGACAGCTTGAAACAGGCGTCCGCACAAACGAAGACAACGCTGTACGGTATGCCCATTTTGGAAACACCCGATTTATTAGAAAAAGAAACAAGATATAAGGTGTTGTCTGAGTTAAAGCAGATCATGCTGAATGATGAAGAATATATCTTGAATATTCGTATTGGGGCAACGGATCTTTGCGGCTTATATGGCATTCGCCGTGATCGCGACACCACCATCTATGAAATCAGATTGATTGCTGATTTGATTACAGATATTATCAATTATTTTGGCCGTTCCTTTGTTGTTTCAGGTGCTGTATGGGAGCATTTTGGCCCTGCACGAAAGGAACAAAAACCGTTCATTCGTGCGCTTTCTAAGGGCGGTGAGCTGTCCTTATCTGAATTCGATGACGTACAAGGTTTACTCAAGGAGACAAGACTCGATGTAGCCAACGGCATACATGGAAAGACAGTGATCCATCCAACACATCTCAAGCCAGTGCAAAGCATGTACGTTGTGACAAAGGAAGAGTACTTGGATGCATTAAGCATTTTGGAACATGCCGACGGCACAGTTGGCGTGATGAAGAGTGCTTTCTCTAATAAGATGAATGAAACGAAGCCGCATTACAGGTGGGCAGAGCACATTTTAATTAAGTCAGACATTTACGGGGTGTTTCATGAAAATAGAAGCTATATCGACATACTCACAGAATCAGAAGCGGCATACGCTGAACATCTTGGAACATATGGAGGTTGAGCTCGACCTCAAAGAAGGTGCGCTCCAGCTGGAAAAAGAGCATCTTTTTGAGATGGCGGCAAGGGTGAACAAAAAAAGAGCCTTTTTATTCGTTAGTAAGGTGCTTGGAAAGCATATTCCTGTTCATCCAGTAAAACCGCTCCTTGTCTCGGGTCTTTTAGCGATGGCATATGCCAAAGAACAAACGGGAAAGACGCCCCCGCACCAAGATCTTATTGTAGAGGCACTCAAGACGGATGATCACACGGTGTTAACGGCAGCCTATGAAACACTCAAAGAAGAAAAGCTTTCAGCAGGCAATGAGCCAGTCGTCATCGGCTTTGCGGAAACGGCAACAGCCCTTGGACATGGTGTGTATGATGTGATAGAAGGTGCATCTTACATTCATACGACACGTGAACAGCTGCTGGATCTTGACCCGTCATTGGTATTTGAAGAAGAACATTCGCATGCAACAGATCAGCTTTGTTATGCAGACGAAGCATTCCTTCGTACAGACCGCCCCATCGTGTTAGTAGATGATGAAGTCACGACAGGCCGTACCAATATCAACATCATTCGTGACCTTCATGCAAAGTACCCAAGGCATTCTTATACCATTCTTTCCATTTTGGACTGGCGGACGGAGGAGCATGAGAAAGCCATGAGCCAGCTTGAAGAGGAGCTTGGAATCCACATCACATCATTGTCTTTATTAAGAGGGCAGATGGTTTTTCGAGGTAAAACGCTCGATGAGCCAGCTTATTCGTATGAGATTGCGGAGCAAGAGAAGCAGCCAAGTCTCTCTTTTCATTCTCTTCAATCTTTCTTTAAGCAAGTGCCGTATTCCCTTTCTCATGCAGCAAATTCGGCTGGTCATTCGCCATATATACATGAAACAGGCCGTTTTGGTTTAAATGCAGCAGATACGGAAGCGCTCGACCAAGCAGCTGCTGAAGCGGGATTGAGGCTGCGGCAGGAACGCAAAGGAAAACAAACACTCTGCTTAGGGACAGGTGAGCTGATGTATGTGCCGATGAGACTGTCTGCACACATGGGGGAAGGTGTTCTCTTTCATTCAACAACGAGAAGCCCTATTCACCCAGTCGAAAAGGATGGATACGCTGTCCGAAATGGGTTTACCTTTATGAATCCAGAGGATGCCCGAATTCAGCATTACGTGTACAACATTCCAAAAGGTGAATATGATGATGTATTTCTCTTTTTTGAGAAAAAGGTTTCTCAGGAGGCATTGCTTCCGCTTGTTCACTTATTTGCTGAGCGGCATGTGAAGCATGTGCATATTGTGACTTTATCAGACGAGGTGAAGGTGAATGGCTAATGTGTATACAAAGATGGGGAGCTATCCAGAGCAGGATGTAACCTTCTTACTCAAAGATTTATCCTCTATTGAGATGGAGAAAAGTACAGAGGAGCGGGAGCGTTCGATTCAGAGTGGTGCGCATTATTCAGAAATGCTGCCAATTGAGTACAAACCAACGGCATCTTATATGACTTTATTCTATCAATCTCTTGAAGAAAGTAAGGAAAAGGTAGCAGAAGCAGTAGCTGTTGTAGCAGAACAGATTGTGAAAAAACGAGGCTTCCAAACCGTACTTTGCAGCTTGGCGCGTGCAGGGACACCGATCGGGGTGCTGATCAAACGATATATTCGAAAGACATATGGTGTCGATCTGCCTCATTACAGCATCTCTATTATTCGCGACCGCGGAATAGACGAGAATGCACTGCATTATATGCTGAAAGAACATCCAGGTTTTGAAATTGCTTTTATCGATGGATGGACTGGAAAAGGTGCGATTTCGAGAGAGCTCCAAAAAGCTGTTCTTGATTTTGAAAAAAAGTATGGTGTACGTCTCTCGAGCGAGCTGGCTGTGCTGGCAGACCCCGGCTATTGTACACATGTATACGGAACGAGAGAGGACTTTCTCATTCCAAGTGCCTGCCTGAATTCAACGGTATCCGGGCTTGTCAGTCGTACGGTATTAAACAACCGCTGGATCAATGCCGATGATTTCCATGGGGCCAAGTATTATAAAGAGCTGGTTGATGAGGATGTGTCCAATTTGTATGTGGATACGATTGAAGATGCATTTTCCAGCCTCGGACCAAATGTACAGGAGAAAGCAGAAACCATACTTACGCAGGGGACGCCGGCAGATTGGCGGGGAATGGCATCCATTGAAGCAATCGGTCAGGAGTTTCAAATTGAAAATACCCACTTGATTAAGCCGGGAGTTGGTGAGACGACCCGCGTGCTGCTTAGAAGAATCCCGTGGAAAATCTTGATTCAGCCTGGATCTCAGGAGAAGCTGAAGCATATTTTGCTTTTGGCAGAGGACAGAGGTGTTCCTGTCATTGAATATGCCAATATGTCCTACACGTGCTGTGGATTAATTCGTCCGCTGGAGCATACGTCATGAAGAGATTTGCATTTGCCAGTGATTTAGACCGGACGATGATGTACTCACATCGCGTGCTTGACCAGTATGCGTATGAAGGAGAGTATGATTTAGTTGAGGTGCTGGACGAACGGCCGCTTTCCTATATGTCTGTTGAAACGAAAAAATCTTTGCAGACGATTCATCAATCAGGCTGGTTCATTCCAGTGACGACAAGAACAACTGCACAGTATGAACGAATCACCTTCTTTGAGCAAGAGCTTAAACCGGAGTATGCTGTCACAACAAACGGGGGCTGTATTCTTCATCATGGCAAGCCGCTTGAGGATTGGCAGGCCATTGTTGATGAGAGGCTCAGGGAGTGTATGCCAGTCAGAGAGATGCTGAGGGCGATCTCGGAACTTCCAGTTGCGGCATGGGTGAAGCGTACCCGTACAGCAGAGGGAAGATTCCTTTATTTGATTATGAAAGAGGAGTATCTATCTCACATTCCGCTTACTGAATTGAAGCTGTGGGGTGAGGAGAGAGGATGGCAGGTTTCTCTTCAGGGACGAAAGCTTTATTTTATTCCACAGCCGCTTAATAAGTGGGATGCTGTTGCTTTTCTAAAGGATAGGCTGCAGCTTGAATACGTCTATGGTGCGGGAGATTCTCTGTTAGATGCGGGGCTCATTCGTCAATCAGATATGGGCTTTGCCCCAAGACATGGAGAAGTTCTCGACTTTGACCCAGAACTTGAGCCGACAGCAGCATTTGGCATGGCCGCAGCGGATGAAATCACTGCTTGTGTCATCAAGCAGATGATGAACGCAAAAAAGCCTTCGATTCGATAGCAGAAGTAGAAGGCTGAATGATATGATAGTAGTAGCTTTCGAGAAAATATAGGAGAAAGGAAGGAGCGGCGTGAGTTATAAAGAAATCAATGTCACCCATATACGGGCGGAGCAGGAAGCCTGGAAAAATGTGCTGAAAAAGCCGCTCCCTGAAAGAGACGGTTATGTAAAGGACGAGCATACCTTGTCCTTGCCGCGTCTCGCCGCCCGGGTCCTTGGAACTCCGCATGATGCAACCGATTATTTTATTTATTTACATGAATTATACGAAACAGACGGCATGCATATTTTAAGTGAAACGCTCAATCGTCATATTGAGCCAGAGCATTTTCAAGCGCTGCAGCGCATTCATTTGATTAACCAAGAAGAAAAGGGATTGTCCGTGAATCGCTTTGTGGCGTTTTTAGATGGTGAACAGCTGATTGTACGCCATCCAAACCCTGTGATGAACCGGCATATCCGTCTTTCATTGATCAAGGTGTTTGAGCATTTCAAGCAGCTCCACGAGGGTGGATTTCAGCATCCTGATTTCCGCCGGGTCCTGCTGGATGTCGTGAAGTTTTCAAATAACCATCTAGGTCCATGGCTGAAGGAAGTCAATATAGAAGAAAAAATGCCGGCTGTCATTTGGTATGGAGAGGCGAATAAAAGTCAGCTTTATTTTCTTTACTATGTCATGCTGATTGGCTGTGATGTTGTGCTATTTCATCCAGAAGGCAAGGATTCGTTCCGCGAATTAGATCCAGAAGAAAAGCTGACTTTTATTGATCAGTACCCGGGAACTTCAAAGCTTGAGCCGTTCCCTACTGAAAAGCCAGAGAGGAAATCAACGGTGGCGTACCGCTCGACAAGAGAACTTGAAGAGGTGCTTCACACGGAAGATTCCATGCTGTATAAGCCGTGGCAATTCAGAGATCATACTCCTCATTCTATTACGCTGAAGACAACATATGATGAGCTGTTTTTAATTGCAAAGGAACGGTCCTTTATCCGCCCGAATTTCAAAGCAGACCGGGACACGATACAGATTCCGAATCTTTTTGCGAAAATGATGGGTGTCACACGGGACAAGCGTGAATACTGGGATCGCATCCATACGTTAATGGAAGGGAAAGAGACGAAGACCATTCGCCATTTTCCTTTTACGAAAGAAGTGACATCGAATTATCAATTTCATTATCAGCATGCACTTTCTTCTGCTGGAGAGATTGATCCTGACTTATTAATGAAAAGCAATGTGTGGCAGTTTTCTCATCTATATGAAGGTACGCAGCGTGCGATTGCAGAGTCGATATCTCGAATCTGTCAGCATCCGAAGCTATTAAAAGAAGGCAATGAAACCGAATTAGACGTCCGCATTTATTTATTCAAGCAGGTTCTGCATTTAAGCCAGGACCTCGTTGAACTGATTCAAACCTTTGATTACGCACAAACCGTACCGAAAGTGATTTTATACCATACGGAATATAATGGGGAGCTGACACGTTCTGATGCGGCCGCCCTGATTTTCCTAAATGAAATGGGTGTGGATCTCTTCGTATATCATCCGGCGGGATATCAGTGTATCGAACGGTATATCGATGACCAATTATTTGATACCCATTGGCTTGATGAGATGGTCATGAACCAGGAGTTTAAAGAGCCGTCCATCGTTAGAAAGTTATTTCAATCCATTAAAAACCGATAAGGAGATCAAAGCTTATGACAAATACAAACGGAAATGACATCATTTCAATTGATAAAGAGGAAATCACGATTGAGAAGGCAGACGATATTCGCGTTCAGCTTCGGAATGAACCAGAAGTGCAAAATATTGCGAGACAGATCGATGTGAAAAATCAGCTGGAACTGCTTGAATACGGAAAACAGCCGGCCGTTGAAATCTCTAAGTTCTCTGATCGTATCCTTTCCATGATGCGTTCAACAAGTGTCACTGACTCAGGAACAATGCTGACGCAGCTTGGCAAGATTATGGATCGCTTTGATAAAAATGATTTTGACGAACCGAAGGGTGGTTTGTTGTCAAAAATCTTTAAGCGCGGCGGCATGATCGAAAAGATTTTTAGTAAATATCAAACGCTCGGTGCAGAAATTGAAAAAATTAATGTGGAAATTAGTAAATATAAAGATGAAATGACCAAATCGACTGTGACGCTTGAAGAAATGTATGAGCATAACATTCAATACTATTTGGAGCTGGAAAAGTATGTCGTAGCCGGTCAAATGAAAATCGAAGAATTACAGCAATTGGTTCCTTCATATGAAGAAAAAGCAGCTAGTGGAAACCAGCTGGCACAGATGGAGCTTGATACGCTCCGTAATGGCATTCAAGCGCTTGAAGAGCGTGTGTATGACCTTGATATGGCACGGATGGTTGCGCTTCAAACGGCACCGCAAATCCGTTTGCTTCAGCGTGGGAATACGAAATTAATCGGTAAAATCAACTCTGCCTTCATCATCACGATTCCAATTTTCAAAAATGGGATCATTCAAGCTGTTACAGCGAAGAGACAAAAGCTTGTGGCTGATTCTATGAGTGAGCTGGATAGAAGAACAAATGAAATGCTGAAACGAAATGCTGAAAACATTTCAAGTCAAAGTGTGGAGATTGCCAAATTATCTGGCCGTCCAAGCATCGATATTGAAACGATTGAATCTTCCTTTAATACAATTGTACAAGGGATGAAAGAGACGAAACAGATCGAAGAAGAGAACAAGCGTTTACGTGAAGATGGAACAAAACGTATGCTTGAGCTTCAAGATAATATTAAGCGGGCTGCCCTAGAGTCCTAAAAAAACAAGCTGTCTGTAACTAAAGTTGCAGACAGTTTTTGTATGAATTTAAATAAAATTTAAGAAAAAAGTGTTTTTATGTGACCATTTTCGGGTAAATCTTGTTCAGGGGAATGGTTCGCCCGTAATTCAAAAAACCGCTATGACGAGGATTCGACTTATTTTTTAGCACAATTAGGAATTTCCAGTAAAATATTGTCTGGTGAGAGGAAATACCCCGTAAAATATGTAGTTTATGAAGCATTCTATAGGATTTAAGAGTAATACGGCGTATAAACTCTAATGACCAGACCTCTATATGGAATTCATACATATTGTGGGGAAATAAGCGAATTCTAAAGATTGTTCGCATCATAACGCTTATGTTACGGTTATAAAGATGCTAATTTGGAGGGAAAATATGAATTCTGAAGAGAGAAATATCAAAATCAAGATAAATAATGTATCTAAAATTTTCGGTAAAAATGCTAAAAAAGCATCTCAAATGCTTGAAAAAGGGAAAACAAAAAGAGAAATCCTAAAAGAGACCGGCGCAACTGTTGGTGTCAATCGAGCAAATTTTGATGTATATGACGGCGAGATATTTGTCATCATGGGGCTATCAGGGAGCGGAAAGTCCACACTTGTGCGGATGCTAAACAGGTTAATCGAACCAACCTCCGGTGAAATATATATTGATGGGGATATGATAACAAATATGTCAAAGGATCAATTGCGTGAAGTCAGACGGAAAAAGATCAGCATGGTTTTCCAAAACTTCGCATTGTTCCCGCACCGTACAATTCTTGAGAACACAGAGTATGGTCTTGAATTGCAAGGTGTAGATAAAGAAGAGCGCAGACCAAAAGCGCTTGAATCTTTAAAGCTTGTTGGACTTGAAGGCTTTGAAGAGCAATATCCAAATCAATTAAGTGGTGGTATGCAGCAGCGTGTTGGATTGGCACGTGCGTTAGCAAATGACCCTGACATTTTATTAATGGATGAAGCATTCAGCGCACTAGATCCATTAATTCGTAAAGATATGCAGGATGAATTGCTTGAGCTTCATACATCTGTAGGAAAAACGATCATTTTCATTACCCATGATTTAGATGAGGCGCTTCGTATTGGTGACCGCATTGTACTCATGAAGGACGGAAATATCGTTCAAATCGGAACACCAGAAGAAATTCTGATGAACCCATCGAATGAATATGTTGAACGATTCGTTGAAGATGTTGACCTTTCTAAAGTATTAACCGCTGGTCATATTATGAAACGTGCAGAAACAGTTCAGATCGATAAAGGGGCACGTGTTGCACTTACGCTCATGAAAAACCTTGGGATTTCGTCTATCTATGCAGTAGATAAGAAAAAGCATTTATTAGGTGTCATTTCTGCCCAAGCAGCGAAAAAGGCAGCAGAAACGGGAGCGTCGCTTGAAACGGTGCTCGATAAAGAATTTACGACAGTGTTGGAATCTACGTATTTGACAGAGATCTTTGATGCGGTGTCTGATGCGAACATTCCGATTGCCGTTGTTGATGAGAAAAACAGAATGAAAGGCATTGTGGTCAGAGGTGCATTGATTGGTGCATTATCAGGAAATGATGAGTATATCAACATGTCTTCTAACAAGCTAGAAGAAATTAAAGCACAAGAGCCTTCTGCACAGGAGGTAGAATAAGATGTTTAGTATGAGTGATTTACCTAGAATTCCGTTCGCGGAATATATCGATCAATTTGTTGACTGGTTAACATTAACGTTTGGTGGTTTCTTTGATGGCATCACAAATGGATTAGCAGGAACAGTAAATGGGATTGTGGCAGCACTTGGCGTCATTCCATCCATTATTTTAACCATTATCTTTGCCGGCATTGCTTGGTGGATCAGTACAAGAGGAGTTGCTCTTTTCACACTTATTGGATTTTTACTGATTGACTATTTAGGCTACTGGCATCCAATGCTTCAAACACTTGCGCTCGTTTTGACCGCTGTGGTCATTTCCATCGTGATCGGGGTTCCGATCGGTATTTGGGCATCACAGAAGGAAACTGTGCGTAAAATTGTGACACCTATTTTAGATTTAATGCAGACAATGCCTGCATTCGTTTATCTATTACCAGCGATCTTCTTCTTTAATATTGGGGTTGTTCCTGGGGTTGTGGCATCGGTTATTTTCTCCATGCCGCCAACGATTCGTATGACTATTCTCGGTATTAAACAAGTACCGGCTGATTTAATTGAAGCTACCGAAGCATTTGGTTCAACGACATTCCAGCGTTTATTCAAAGTTCAGCTTCCACTTGCAACAAAAACCATCTTAGCTGGTATTAACCAAAGTATCATGCTGGCTCTATCAATGGTCGTTATTGCGGCAATGGTAGGTGCACCAGGACTTGGTTCAGAAGTATATAGTGCGGTAACGCAGCTGAAAACAGGTATTGGTTTTGAAGCAGGTATTGCCATTGTGATTGTGGCGATTACACTTGACCGTATTACCCAAAACATTAAAACGAAAAAATCCAGGGGGAATGCTTAATGTGGAAAAAGTCTCTCTACATTGGGATGACCGCCCTGCTTGTCTTTTTACTAGCCGCTTGCGGTGCGCAGACAGATTCAAATGCGAGTGCGGCACAGCAGGTGAATAAAACCATTATCGGAATCGATCCTGGTTCTGGGATTATGGCACTGACAGATCAAGCGAAAAAGGATTACGGCTTAGAGGATTGGACGGTTGTGTCTGCATCAAGTGCAGCTATGACGGCAACGCTCAAAAAATCTTACGACCGTAAAAAGCCAATCATCATCACTGGCTGGAATCCACACTGGATGTTTTCCCGCTATGATTTAAAATATTTAGATGATCCAAAAAAATCTTATGGTGAAGCGGAAGAAATTCATACGATCTCACGTAAAGGATTTGCAAAGGATCAGCCGGAAGCAGCCAAAATGCTTAGTCAGTTTAAGTGGTCTCAAGATGACATGGGCGAAGTCATGATTGATATCCAAGATGGTGTGAAACCAAAGGATGCCGCCGTAAAATATGTGAAAAAACATAAAGACCAAGTAGCGAAATGGACAAAAGGCGTGAAAAAGTCAAATGGTGATAAAGTCAATCTTGCCTACGTTGCATGGGATAGTGAGATTGCAAGTACCAATGTTGCAGCAGAAGTATTGCGTGAACTCGGGTTTAAAGTAACTTTGACTCAGGTTGAAGCAGGTCCAATGTGGACAGCAATTGCAACCGGAAGTGCGGATGCAACATTATCTGCTTGGCTGCCAAATACGCATAAAACGTATGCAGCGAAGTTTAAAGGAAAATATGATGACCTTGGCACAAGTATGAAAGGTCTTCGAATGGGGCTAGTTGTCCCGACATATATGAAGAACGTAAACTCCATTGAAGATTTGAAAAAATAGTCAATGATGTAGTGGTTCCCTTATAATAGAAGGGAGCATGTTGAAAAAGCAGTCTGCTCAAAAAGCGGCTGCTTTTTTCTTATATTGAAGGATGGAGTTGTCGGGCGATGGATAAGTCAATCATGATTTTCCTGCATGGTGGAGGAGTAAGCAGCTGGATGTGGCAGGAGCAGATTGAAATATTGAAGGACACGTATGAATGCTTTGCGCCTGATCTCATTGGACACGGGACAAGAGCAAAAGAACAGATATTTTCAATGAATGAAAGCACCCAAGAAGTCATCTCATGGATCAAGGAAAACGCGAAAGGCCGTCAAGTGATTCTGATAGGATTCTCTTTAGGTGCGCAGATTGCCGTTGATGTGTTAGCAAGAGAGCCAGATATCGTAGACATAGCAATCATCAATAGCGCCCTTGTGTTACCTTTGCCATGGCTCCATTTCATGGTGAGACCCCTCTTGCCACTGACGTACCCATTATTAAAGAAAGATTGGTTTATCCAGCTTCAAGCCGAAAAGATGGGGCTCTCGCAACATGTACTGCATCATTATGCGGCGGAATCGAAACATCTGCAAAAGAAAACCCTTCTTACGATGTTTCAAGAAAACCTCCATTACAAGCTCCCTGACACGTTTCAACAAGCGAAGGCACGCATTCTTGTCACAGTGGGAGAAAAAGAAAAAGGCATCATGAAACGGTCAGCAAAAAAAATAACGAATTCACATCCGAAGGCAACAGGCGTCGTTGTTCCCAGTATTGGACATACATTTACTTTTGAAAAGAAAGAACTTTTTACAGAAATGATCAAAAGCTTTATAGAGGCACGTGCATTACCAGTGGAATTAAAGGAAATTCAGTAGCCGCGCCAATCAATAAGTGAAGACGAGCATAAAAGGGGCGCCGGTCTCTTAGAATCTGTATGATATAGGTATAAAACGCTTACAGTAACTGTGCCATAGAAGGAGGAGCTATGAGTAAAAACTATATCATATTTGGTGCAAGTCAAGGATTAGGAGATGCTTTTGTAAAGGGTCTTCCTTCAAGTGGAGATACAGTTTGGATTGTATCGCGAAGTGAACCAAGCAGTTTGAACATAGATGGCGGTGTACATAGAATTTGGCTGAAAATCGACTTATCAAGCCAAACGCATATCCCTGATATGCTTGAAGCACTTGAGAACAAGACGATTGATGTACTCATCTATAACGTCGGTTTATGGGAAAAACGAGGCTTTGAAGACGATTATTCCTTTGATCACGATCAGCCAGAGGATATTGCACATTTAATCAATGTGAATGTCACCTCAACCATTACATACATCCAGGCACTGCTTCCGCACGTAAGGAAATCAGAGAATGGGAAAATCATCGTGATTGGATCAACGGCCGGACTCGACCATACAAACCTGCCTCAGGTCTCGTTTGCTGCATCTAAATTTGGCCTGCGCGGAATTGTGAATGCACTGAGAGAGCATGTGAGGAAAGATAAAATATCCGTCACCTGTATCAATCCAGGAGAGCTGGCGGCGGAGGTTCCGTATGAGGATGGAGCCGAAAAGGCCATCACTCTATATGATGAAACGAGAATCCCTGTCCAGGATATTGTGGAGCTTGCCAGATGTGTGATTCATTTATCAAGGGTATCTTGCGTGAAAGAAATCAATGTTCCAGCCATGGCAGATCTGAATGCGTAATATAAAGCAGACCACCCGCCCTCAAGAGAAGGCGGGTGGTTTTTTCATTTATGATGAATGCTGCTGGAGTGTTTGATAGACAGCTTCGGTCAAAATCTCAATGCCGGTAAAGATTGCCGAGCGGTCGAAGGTCATATACGGATGATGAAGACCAGGCTTTAAATCACAGCCTAAACCGAGCATCGTGGATTTGATATGCGGAAGCTTTGCTGCATAAAAGTGAAAGTCCTCTCCACCTGTTGTGACGATCGGGGGATCAAGCTGCTCTTTGCCTAAAACCTGTTCAATTGCATGAGACATGATCTGGACAGCTTCCTCATTTAAGGTGGCGGCAGGCAGACGATGGTCTGTTGAAAGTGTAATGGAAGCGCCAAAGGCATCCGCTACAGAATGAACCGCTCTTTCAATTTCTTTTTCTAGCTCATCCATTACTTCGTTTGTTTGCGCCCGTACATCTAATGTAAAAGAAGCTTTCCCTGGGATGATGTTTGAGCTGCCCCCGCCAGCATGTAAATTGGTCATTTTGACAGAATGCGCGACTCTTGGATCGACATGGATATGCGCGAGTCTCTGCACGAGGGTTGAAGCCACTTCTATTACGTTGACGCCAAGGTGAGGACGTGCGCCGTGCGCTTCCTCGCCAATAATGGTGCCGACGTAATGATTACTTGATCCGTGCAAAATAGCAGGCGCGCAGCGTCCGTTTAATGTTTCTTGAATTGGGCGCACATGTACGCCATATAAGTAATCGACATCTGCGAGCACACCTTTTTCAATCATTTTCAGCGCACCGCCGCCTCTTTCCTCAGCAGGCTGAAAGATGAAACGGATCGTGCCGTTCGGGCGTTCTTTTTCTTTTAATGCCATGAAGGTGCCAAGAGCCATTGTCATGTGTGCATCGTGGCCACATGAATGATTGGCTTGAAACTCACCATCTACTTCCTGCCAAAGTGCATCAATATCGGCTCTCACAGCGACCACTGGTGCGCCTTCTCCAATTTCACCAATCACCCCTGTACAGTCGTCAAATGTTTGAGTTTTGCAGCCCAATTTTTTCAATATATCTTCAATATAAGCGGTCGTTTCTGTTTCTTCCCAGCTGATTTCTGGGTGGGCATGCAAGTATTCAAAGATGTCTGTCACGGTTTGTTTCATTTCGTTTGTCAAAGTTGTCATGAGAAGCCTCCTTGCTGACAGATAATCTGCCAAAACATTATTTTAATGAAATAATATTGCTCTTAAATATCAACAGTGTTTATAATATAACACATCATTTGATTATTCTGAAAATTAAGTGAAATTCCGATCAGGACAAAGGGGTTTTGACACATGAAAACAGCGACAGTATCAGCACCAGAGAAACAAAAACGAAAACTTCAAATGCCGGATGCGTATGTTCTCTTATTTATGATTGCACTGATTTGTACAATAGCAACATATTTTGTACCAGCGGGTGAGTTTGACCGAAAGACATCTGGGGAGATCACAACAGCCGTTCCTGGCAGTTATCACCGCATTGATCAATCACCAGTGAGTCCAGTTGGATTTTTTACAGCGATACAAGAAGGAATGGTAGGGTCCTCTTCTATTATTTTTCTGATTCTATTTACGGGCGGAACCATTGCCATTTTGGAGAAGACAGGTGCTATTAACGGGATGATTCACCATGTTATCAGCCGGTTTCAAACGAAGCAATTATTGTTTATTTGTATTGTTGGGGGATTATTTTCAGTCCTTGGAACGACCGGAATTGTCGTGAACTCTGTTATTGGGTTTATTCCAATCGGCATCATTGTGGCACGATCCTTGAAATGGGATGCTGTGGCAGGAGCGGCTGTCATTTACATCGGCTGTTATGCAGGGTTTAACGCAACGATTTTATCTCCATCTCCATTAGGTTTATCACAAACGATTGCAGAGCTGCCGATCTTTTCCGGCATTGGCCTGCGTGTCATTATTTATCTTTGTTTTCTTATTTCTAGTATTGTGTACATCTATTTATATACAAGACGTCTGAAGAATAAAGAAAAGGGAAGCATTCTTGGCGATCAATGGTTTCCTGCTAAGGGGCTTGGCGGCGCCGATGCGGAATCCGTGGACAAGCCTGCATTTACTGGCAGACATAAGCTGATTTTAGCAGTGTGCGGATTGTCACTTGGAGGTTTCTTATATGGCGCACTTCAGCTTGGATGGACCGATAAGGAAATGGCGGGGGTGTTCATTTTTATGGCTATCGCTGCTGGACTGCTCGGCGGTTTAGCAGCCAATGATATTGCGAAAACGTTTATTATCGGGTGCCAAAGCCTTGTATACGGCGCACTTATTGTTGGGATGGCACGCTGTATTTCGGTCATTTTAGAAAACGGGAAGCTGCTTGATACAGTGGTCAACGGCTTGGCGAGTATGCTGACAGGCTTTAGTCCAATCGCTGGTGCGATCGGGATGTATATTGCGAGTGCGCTTCTTCACTTTTTGATTTCATCAGGATCAGGAGAAGCCGTTGTCTTTATCCCGATTCTTGCGCCGCTCGCTGATTTAATGGGCATCACAAGACAGGTAGCTGTAGAAGCGGTGATGCTTGGCGAAGGGGTAGTCAACTGTATCAATCCGACTTCTGGTGTGTTGATGGCTGTGCTTGCTGCAAGTGGTATTCCTTATGTAAAATGGCTGCGTTTTATGGTGCCGCTTGCCCTCATTTGGTTTGTCATCGGTCTTGTATTTATTTGTATCGGGGTCATGATCAACTGGGGACCTTATTAAAAGTATGTAGGAAGCTGCCGAAAAGCGTTTGGCAGCTTTTTTCTTGTGGAAATATGGATGGAGGCAGTGCTTTGAAAGCACAATAAATGTGTTCACAAATTCGCTACATATTTTTTTTGAGCAGTCCCCTTGCAAAAGTTTGTGAAATGTTGCACAATATGAATGTGAAATACTTCACATAAGAAAAACAGCCTAGTTTTACTCAGGAGGATGAGATAAATGACAAACGAAAAAGTAAACAAAGTAGCCCTTATTGGAGCAGGTTTCGTCGGCAGCAGTTATGCCTTTACATTAATAAATCAAGCAATCACAGATGAATTGGTTGTCATCGATTTGAATCAAGACAAAGCAATGGGTGACGTGATGGATTTAAACCACGGAAAAGCATTTGCCCCGCATCCTGTGAATACATGGTATGGAGATTATGAGGATTGTAAGGATGCAGATATCGTCTGTATCTGTGCTGGTGCAAACCAAAAGCCAGGTGAAACAAGACTTGACCTTGTTGAGAAAAATTTAAATATATTTAAAGGCATTGTAGAAAACGTAATGAAAAGTGGATTTGATGGTATTTTCTTAGTTGCTACAAACCCAGTGGATATTTTGACATATGCGACTTGGAAATTCAGTGGACTTCCAAAAGAACGAGTGATTGGCAGTGGTACGACGCTTGATACGGCAAGATTTAGATACATGCTTAGTGAATATTTTGAAGCAGCGGCACACAACGTGCATGCTTACATCATTGGCGAGCATGGAGATACAGAGCTTGCTGTTTGGAGTCATGCGAATATCGGAAGTGTACCGATTACAGAATTAATGAAGAGAAATGAGCAATACAAACAAGAAGACTTAGATGAAATCATGGAAAATGTTCGTCATGCTGCTTACCAAATCATTGAGAAAAAAGGCGCCACTTATTACGGCGTAGCAATGAGTTTAGCCCGCATTACAAGAGCGATCCTGCACAATGAAAACAGCATTTTAACCGTCAGCACTTACTTAGATGGAGAGTACGGAGCGGAAGATGTCTACATTGGTGTACCAGCTCTTGTGAATCGAAATGGTGCAACAGAAGTAATGGAGCTCGCACTGAACGATACGGAGAAAGAAAAATTTGCACACAGTGTGAATGTGTTAAAAGAGATTTTGGCTCCTCATTTTTAATCAATCAAAAGCAACCTATCTGAGCAGAAAAGGATGAATCACTATGTGGCAGCAAATATATGATCCGTTTGGTAATGAATTCGTCAGTGCATTGGTGGCAATGCTCCCAATCTTGTTTTTCCTTCTTGCATTAACCGTTTTTAAGCTAAAAGGTGTCTTAGCCGCTTGTTTTACCTTAATCGTTAGTTTTGTAACAGCTGTTTTCTTCTTTCATATGCCAGTTGAAAAGGCATTATCTGCTGTGCTGCTCGGTATATCTAATGGGCTGTGGCCGATTGGATATATCGTCATTATGGCGGTATGGCTCTATAAAATTGCCGTGAAATCTGGTAAATTTGATGTCATTCGATCTAGTATTGCAGGAATCTCTCAAGATCAACGTCTTCAGCTCTTATTAATTGGTTTTAGCTTTAACGCATTTTTAGAGGGCGCTGCTGGGTTTGGTGTACCGATTGCGATCAGTGCCGCTCTCTTAACAGAGCTTGGGTTTAAACCGCTGAAAGCTGCGATGCTCTGCTTAATTGCCAATGCTGCGTCTGGTGCATTTGGTGCTGTGGGCATTCCAGTGATTACAGGGGCGCAAATGGGCAATATGACGCCGCTTGCGTTATCTCAAACCCTTGTATATACGATCCCGTTTATTTCATTCTGTATTCCGTTCCTGCTCATTCTGATTGTAGATGGATTCAAAGGAATCAAAGAAACTCTGCCAGCCTTGCTTGTTGTGAGTGGAACCTATGCCATTTTGCAAGCTGTCACAATGGTGACGATGGGTCCTGAGCTTGCCAATATTATTTCTGCCTTGGCAAGTATGGGAATTTTGGCTTTATTTCTTCGGAAATGGCAGCCAAAACACATTTATCGTGAAGAAGGAGCGCCAGAAATTGAACAGAAACAAACGTATCGCGGCGTTGAAATCCTGAAAGCATGGTCTCCGTTCTATATTTTAACTGCGGTTATTACGGTATGGAGTCTGCCGGCATTTAAAGCATTGTTTGCTGTAGGAGGACCGCTTAACTGGACGACCATTTTAGTGAAAATGCCGTTTTTACATCAGCAAATTGTGAAATTACCACCAATTGCACAAACGGAAACACCTATTGATGCGATCTTTAAAATTGATGTCATCAGTGCAACAGGGACAGCCATTCTGATTGCGGTCATGCTGACAGGGCTGTTTAGCAGACATATTACATTAACAGAAGGCGCTGTCTGCTTAAAAGCAGCGGTGAAAGAGCTTTGGGTTCCTGTTCTTACTATTTGTTTTGTTATGGGCTTTGCCAACCTTGCGAACTTTGCTGGACTAAGTTCAGCGATTGGACTTGCTCTTGCCAAAACGGGCGATTTGTTCCCTCTTGTCAGCCCGGTGCTTGGCTGGATCGGCGTGTTTATTACGGGGTCTGTCGTGAGTAACAACGCCTTATTCGGTAACCTTCAAGCGGTCACTGCTTCTCAAATCGGTTCACAGGCAGGTTTGTTAATTGGGGCGAATACGACCGGTGGTGTGATGGCGAAATTAATTTCTCCACAATCTATCGCTATCGCTACAGCAGCTGTTGGAGAAACAGGGAAAGAATCTGAGCTCTTCAAAAAGACTGTGAAGTACAGCTTCATTCTGCTCGGCATTGTATGTATATGGACATTCATTCTTGCTCAATTTGTATAGGTTGATAGATAGATATAAAAAAGACTGAGATCTCTCTCAGTCTCAGACCGTAGACAAACCCCTCCTTTACTTAAAGTAAAAGTGGGGTTTTCACATTTTTTGATAAAAATATCATGTGTTTTACGCTGGACATGGTCCTTTCCATGTCCAGTTTGCTAGCTTTTTAAGGTTCATGGCAGCGAAAGTAAGCATCGCTTGCATTGAAACTTTTTTTAGTCCTCGAAGTTTCGTCCAACGCATACCATGCTTTTCTTTGGCATCCGCAAAAACGCGTTCAATTGTTTCTTTCCGTTTTGCATAGATGCTCTTATTTATTTCAGTGAGTCTTAGGTTGTCTGCTTCATCTAGGTAATCCTGCCAAATATGCCGATGAATTTGTTTGGTATGATTTTGACTTTGTGTACAGTTATCTAAAAACGAGCAGGACTTACATACTTCTGAGTCGGACGCATATTGCTTATAGCCTTCTCTAGTCGTTGTACGATAGGAGAGAATTTGCCCGTTGGGGCAAATGTAACAATCAAAATATGCATCATACACGTATTCATTCTTTTTCAAATAACCAGCTTTTGTTTTTGGACGAGTGTAAGGCATGACTGGTCTTATCTCTTGATCCATTAAAAACTTAGCGATGTAAGGTGTTTTATATCCAGCATCTACTGCGACTACATTTGGTTTTCCGATTTTCTCTGTCACCTTTGATACGAGTGAATCTAACATACGACTATCATGAACATTGCCACCTGTGACCAGTGATCCTAGAATAAATCCTTTTGAATCACAAGCTGTATGAAATGAATAAGCAAATGACTTTTCACGTTCATCCTTTACATAGTAGCCACTCTCTGGGTCAGTTGTACTGACCTTGATTTCTTTTATTTCTTCTTTATTCTGAAGGGGTAAAGGCTTTTTTCCATGTTCTTCACGATCAATATTAATTTCCTCATGAAGCTGATTTTGATAACTTCTCGTCTCAACTCGAACGATTTTCTTTTCAAGTTTTTTCTTATTGGCATTCGCTTTGACATGTGTTGAATCAATGAAGGCGACAGAAGGGTCAACGAGGCCTTTTTTCATCGCTTCTCTTAAGATTCGATAAAAAATTTGTTCGAATAAATCTGTATCGTGAAAACGTCTCACGTAGTTTTTACCGAAGGTAGAAAAGTGCGGAATTTTCTCCGAAAATCCATACCCAATAAACCAACGATAAGCCACATTGGTTTCAATTTCTTTAATCGTTTGACGCATGGAGCGAATGCCAAATAGATATTGGATCAAAACCATTTTAATGAGAACAACGGGGTCCACACTTGGTCTGCCATTGTCGGAACTATAATGATCTTTGACAAGATCATAAACGAAGTCAAAATCGATTGCTTGATCTATTTTCCGTACAAGATGATCTTCAGGCACTAATTCATCTAATGCCACTACTTCTAATTGATTTCTTCTTTCTTCTTCACGTTTCGATAACATGTTCATCCCCCACAGAAATGTTAATATCCTTATTATACAAAAAAGCTTGTAGACTTTGTCTACAAGCTGAGACTGAGATCTCTCTCAGTCTTTTTCATTATGTAGATTCTCTTGTCACGAGCCGGGTAGGCAGCTGGATATGTTCGCGCTGTACTGGTTTTTGGTCTTGCAGGAGTGCGATCATTTGCTGTACAGACCGCTGGCCAAGCTCAACGATCGGTATGTCAATCGTGGTGATCGTTGGAGCTGTCACTTCACATATGTCTTGGTTGTCATAGCCGATGACCGCTAGATCCCTGGGGATTTGATAGCCATATGAAATGGCCTGTTTAATGAGTCCTGCTGCGACTTGATCATTGCCGGTGAAAATGGCATCAGGTGCTTCCTTCATGTGATGGATGACCTCCATTAAGCGAAAGCCGTCTTCAATGGTAAAAGCCTCTCCAAACAGCCAATCATCCTGCAGCGGCAAACCATGAGCAGAGAGTGCATCAAGATAGCCCTGTCTTCTTTGCTTCTGTGCTTCACTGCTTTCTGTATCAAAGCAAAACCCAATCGATTTTCGCCCCGACTGAATCAAATAGTCCACCGCTTTATAGGCGGCTTCCCGTTCATCGTATCCGATAATCGGGATGTTTGCTGTTTGGTGAAATTCATTTGCCATGACAATGGGGCCGTTCGTTAAAAATGGCTCGATCTTTTCCCACTGATTTTCTAATGCCCCCAATATGACTCCATCTACTTCTTTTCTTTTTAATAATTGAAGCCCTTCAAGCTCTAATGCTTCTTGATAAAACGTCTGGAGCACGATGGCTTTATATCCTTGATCCAGTGCTTCCTTTGAAATGCCTTTAATCAATTGTGCAAAAAAAGGATGGTCCACAGCTGGAACAGACACAGCAATGGTTTTTGTCTGATGTGACCTTAGTGTGCGGGCTGCTGAACTCGGTGTATATTCCATTTCTTTCATCACCTGTAAAATGAGCTGCCGTTTTTCTTCTGACACATATGGGTGATGGTTTAGCACTCTGGAAACGGTGGTGGTTGAAACCCCGCAGCGTTTGGCAATTTCATAAATTGTACACATATTAACAAATCCTTTACACAAAGTTATTGTTCTGAAATCGATAACATCATTTACAATGTGAAACAAGTTAAATATTAACAGAAGGAATTGATTAATTGGAGGGAATGGAATGCAAATATTGACGAAGATATCAGGTAAAAGCAAGGATTATCTTCCTTTGCTGGATATGATCAATCAAGGTGTTCAAGTTAAGGCCGATTCAGTTGAAAAGCATCGAGCAAATGAAAAGCTGGTGTCGTTCCTTGAGCAAGATATAGAGCGCACAGGTTTGGAAAAAATTCTCTTCCATTATAAACAAAATAAGGAAAAAAAGATACCGTTCCTGCCAGTTGACAAATTGATTTCAGAAGATGAAATCGATGATATTATGCAGGTGCTGAAGGAAGTATTGAGCTCTGGCCGTTTTACTTCAGGGCCATATATTCCGACGTTTGAAAAGGCGATTGCTGAGTACTTAGGGAAAAAATATGTCATTGCCACGTCAAGTGGAACAGATGCGCTGATGATCAGTCTCATATCAGCAGGCGTCCATCCAGGAGATGAGGTGATTTTGCCGGCCAATAGCTTTGCTGCAACAGAAAATGCAGTGCTTGCCATTGGGGCTGTTCCGGTATATGCCGATATTGATCCTGAAACCTACTGCCTCTCACCGAGTGAAATAGAGAAGCATATCACAGATCAAACGGTATGCATTCTACCGGTTCATTTATATGGAAAGCAAGCGGATATGAAGGAGATTTCGACGATTGCGAAACAGCATGGGCTGAAAATCATTGAAGACGGCTGTCAGGCGATTGGCAGCAGCGGCCTTGGCGCTTATGGAGATGGACTTGTTCTCAGCTTTAATCCATACAAAAACCTTGGGGTCTGCGGAAAGGCAGGAGCCATCGCTACAAATGATGAGGCCTTAGCGGAAAAATGCATGGAGATCAGCTACCACGGCTTTGAAGCTGGAAAGAAAAATGTCAAACGCAGTGACTATGGCTTTAATTCGAAAATTGATAATTTGCAGGCAGCGATTGGACTCGAACGAATGAAGTATTTAGGACTGCAAAATTTCAAACGTTTTTACTTAGCCAAGCGATACATTGACCAGCTGCAAACGCTTGAGGATGAAGGATATATGAAGCTCCCGACGCTGACAGATGATCATGTATGGCATCTATTCCCGATTAGAGTGCTGAAGGGAGAACGAGATGAACTGGCAGCGAAATTGCTGGAAATGGGCATAGAGACGGATGTCTATTACCCGGTTCTATCCCATCAGCATCAAACAAATCTTGTTTCTCAAAAATATAGACAAACGACACTTCCACATACGGAAAAAGCAGCACAGCAATTACTTCACTTGCCGCTTTATCCAGGAATGCCGCTGCAAGATCAGGAGAAGGTCATCGAGGGGGTTCATCATGTTATCAAGTCTTCCATTCAATAAAAAACTGCTGAATCAGCCGAAGAATCCGCAGTGGATCGTCTTCTGTGATTTTGATGAAACGTATTATTCTCACGGAATGACAGAGGAGCAGAGAAAGGATGTCAAGCGGCTGGAAGCCTTTGTAGCAGAAAAGAGTGAAGCAGGACAGCTCTTGCTGGGCTGGGTGACGGGAAGCAGCCTCGCTTCCGTCACGAGCAAAATGGAAAAAGGCGGGTTTCATCAATTCCCGCATTTCATTGCGTCTAATTTAGGGACTGAGATTGTATATACGTCAGATGCCCGTTTTGGACAGCCAGATGCAGAGTGGATGAAGCGGCTGGATGCACAGGGCTTTTCAGATGAAAAAATCGAAGACATCCTGGAAACCATCCGAGAAAAGGGTATTTCCCTTAGGCCGCAAACGCAGCTGGGCAGTTCAGGGTATAAAAAGAATTTCTATTATCAGGAGCAGGATGAACGGACGGATCTTCATCATCTATCATTTATCCAAACACTGGCTAAAGAGCGTGGCGTGGCGGTCAACATCAACAAATGCAACCCGCTTGCAGGAGATCCTGCGGATTGCTATGATGTCGATTTTTTACCAGTCGGAACAGGGAAGGATGAAATTGTCCGCTTTATGCTGAACCAATATGATTTATCAAAAGACCAAGGCTTTGCCTTTGGTGATAGTGGAAACGATTTGCGGATGCTTCAATCTGTCACACACGGTTTCCTTGTCCAAAATGCGACAGCCGAAGCCAAACGGCACCATCACCAAATTTGTCATCATGGGTATACAAAAGGAATCTATGAAACACTGAAAACAGTGATGTATAAACATGAGGAGGCACATTCATGAAGAAAATTGGAATTGTTGGAGCAGGGAATATTGCAAAAGCACATGCAAGAGCATTATCAACGATCAAGGGTGCAGAATTATCCGGTGTCTATGATTTGCATGAGTCGGTCGCACAGGGATTCATTAAACAGTACGGCGGACGTGTGTATTCAAGTATCGAGACACTGGCAGATGCATCTGATGGATTGATCATTGCATCCCCTAATTTTTGTCACAAGGACCATGCCCTTCAATCTCTAAGAGCAGGACAGCCGATTTTATGTGAAAAACCGATGGCTGTGTCGCTGAAGGAAGCGAAAGAAATGGTGGAGACAGCCAAACAGTTCCAAGTTCAAGCCAGTATGGGCTTTAACTATCGTTATTTATCCTTTGTGAATATATTGAAAAACTTGATTGCCAACGGTGAATTAGGCCGCATTTTAACCGTCAGAACTCATTTTAAGAAAAACAGTGCCCTTAGAAGAAAGACGTTTTCATGGAGAGACAGCGGCGAAAGTCTGCGTACGAGCGGTGCACTAGGGGATCTTGGCATTCATTTAATTGATATGCTGTGGTACTTATTTGGCAGTGAAATGAAGAAAGAATCACTTAACACCAAGATGCTGACACATGTAAAGGAAAAAGAAGAGAAAAAGGTTCAGGTGGATGATCATACCGAAATTTTCGGGCAGATGGAGAATCAAGTGTTCTTTCATTTGGTGACATCCAAAAGCACGCAGCCTGAGGAATGTGGATTTAGTGTAGAAGTCGTTGGTCATGACAAGGTATTCAAATACCATACGAACATGAAAAACGAATATGAGATCAGTGATGGATTGTGTGTGGAACGTCATCAAATGCCGCAAACTTTGCTGACAGATCCGCCAAATGAATTTTACGGATGGTCCGATACATTCCGTGATCAGCTGATGCATTGGGTGAATACTGATCCATACCCATCTCATATGAAGGTCGCTGATTTTGAAGATGGTTATCGCGCACAGGCTGCGCTCAATACATGCTTTGAGAGGGAAGAGGCAGTCGTCTCTGCTGCTCAGGCATATTAAAGAGGTGGAGCGGAGGATATCATGACTCCGCTCCTTTTTAGAGGAAGTGAAAAGATGAAAAAGGTATTTTATTTTGGCTGTGTCTTTTATTTTTTTATTGGGACCATTCATGTGTTTTTTGGCAGCTTAACGCCTTATTTGCTGTCGAGTTACGATAAGGGTCCCGGGGAATTATCATCTTTAATTTTTTTTCAGTTTATTGGTTTTTTGACAGGCGTTCTGTTATCCCCCATTCTAGTGAGAAAAAAAGGCTATGGCGCTGTGCTGACCATGGGTCTTTTGCTGATGATCGGCTCACTTCTGCTGGGGCTATTGGTGCCGGGCTGGACAACGCTTGTGCTGGCAGGTTTTTTTCTTGGGAGCGGTGCAGGCAGTCTTGAGACAACAGCCGGTGCGTATGTCATTTCGATGGCTAATAGTGCAAAGCGAATCAGTATCATGGAAGTCTTTTTTGGATTAGGTGCGCTGTTATTTCCGCTAGTGATTCTGCTGACTGTCACAGAACAGACATGGCAGTATGTGTTTTTATTTCAGGTGGGTGCGCTGACATTTTTCCTCATGCTCTGGCTGCTTTTTATGAACAAACTGCCTCAGGGGCAGATGGATGCTCCTTCCACAGGAGGGCCGAGAAAACCGTCCTTGCTCGTTGATCGAAATAATCGATTGATTGTGGTGACCATGATTTGCTTTGCCTTTTTCTACGCAGGGATTGAAACGAACTTTGCGAACTTTTTGCCGTCGATCATGCTGGAAAAAGGGGGAGAAAATTGGGGCCTTTTTGCGGTCTCTACTTTCTGGACAGCGATCGTCATCGGCAGAACCGTGATTGCGAGAAAAGCTGATCAGCTGCATCCGCTGCGTTTTTTAAAGCTAAGTGCATCACTGATGATTTTGCTGCTTGTGATATTCGCTCTGACAACCCACATGACCGCGCAGCTGATTCTCATCTTTTTCATCGGCCTTTGCGCAGCTGGCATGTTCCCAATCGCCCTGACAGCGTCTGCCTTAATGATTGAAAATGCCATTGATGAGGCGACAAGTTATTTTATTGCAGCCGCGAGCTTAGGCGGAGCCTGCTTGTCCTTTTTGATTGGATTTAGTCTGGAATGGGCAGGAGCGGCTAGTGCCGTCTTTGTATTTGCCTTCTTAGCTGTTCTTCTGTTCGCAGCTGCGATTCAAATGAATCGTTTTAAGAAAAAAGAAACGGTATATGCGCAGCAGTCAGCACTGAAAGCAGACCGCTAAGCCTCCACCTGAAATGATGACAAAGGACTTGTACTAAAACGCAGAAAGTTTGAATAACATGTACAAGTCAGCATCAAAAGGAGGACGTCTATGTGGCGGTGTTTTTTGGTTATATCTTTTTAGGGTTGTCACTTTCAGCGCCTGTTGGGCCAGTCAATGCAGCCCAAATCGACAGAGGGATTAAAAGTGGATTTTGGCATGCGTGGATTTTTGGTGTGGGGGCTATGGCTGCGGATATTGTCTATATGCTTCTCATCTATTTTGGTGTCGCCCAGCTTTTGACTGCACCTCTTGTAAAAACCTTTTTGTGGCTGTTCGGCTTTTTCGTTTTGACCTATACCGGCATTGAAAGTCTGCGTAAAATCAATTTACAGGAGAGTCCGAAAAAGGACAGCGAAAACACATCAATTGGCAAATCGTTCATGACCGGATTTTTCATTTCTCTATCTAATCCGCTCAGTATTTTGTTTTGGCTTGGCATCTATGGCAGCATCTTAGCCAATACGATCGAAAAGTATGGAGCTTCCCAAATGCTCATGTACAGTATGGCTATTTTTATCGGCATGCTGATCTGGGATTTCAGTATGGCGCTGCTTGCTAGTTCGTTTAGGCGTTATTTAAGTGAACGTGTTTTACATGGCTTATCCGTTCTTGCAGGTCTATCGTTACTTGGTTTCGGCGTCTATTTTGGGTATCAAGGGATTATGGCGTTGATTGGTTCATAAGAGTGAACAAACAGACTGATCATTCAGTCTGTTTGTTTGATTTGGTGTTATAAATATACTGATTTTTTAGGTAAAATTAGTTCTTTTTTCATTTGAATGGATAATTTGGGGATGTTAGGGTTGGAGTATAATTAATTGAAAGGAAGATATGTTTATGTTTAAGAAAGTAAGTATTTTGTTAGTGGTAGTATTGATATTTTCTACAATTCTTCCATCATTAAGTGCTATGGCAACAGCTAAGGAATCTGAATCAAAAGATCACGATTTTGATCCTAATAATTTTTTATTAATTAAAACAGAAAAAAATAAAACAGTGTTTAATGTTATTGAAGGCGATAACGAAGTCTATGAATATGAAGTTATTACTAAAAATCCAGATAAAGAAAATGAAAAAATTCAGGTTAATAAGTATTCAATTAAAAATAGTAAAAGAAATGATTTAATCGAATCGACAGAAGAGTTAGTAAATAGTAAACAAAGTATATCTACAAGTGCATCATGTAAAGGGAAAAATGGAACTCAAATAAGTTGGGCAGGAACTAGAGCGACTCTATATTTAGATTCATGTACTACTAAAAAAATAGTAAATATAATAGATGGTGGTTATGGATCAACTGGAGCTATAGCCAGTATAGCTGGTGCTCTTAAGGCTACTGGAAAATTTGCAAAGTTTGTTCCTTATATTGGTGCTATTTCTGGCATATTATTTTTTGCAGGTTCAGCTATAAAACTTATTTCTGGAAATGGGAAGTATGGAATAGGTTATCATATGGTGAGAAATCCATTAACAGGTGATATCTATCATGCTAACGGAATTCCATGGAGGCAGTAATGTGAAAATATGAGGAGTTGAATTGTACATTGTACAGATTTTTACTAATATTAGCCACGTTCATATTTATATTTAATTTGTTTATATTCCCTACATTTTTCAAGATTGAACCAAGTTCTATCGGTACTTTTGTTGGCTTGGCGATATTAATTATTATTATAGGGAAACTACTAAACAAAATATCATGAAGTTTTGTTAAGAATTTAAGAATGAGACCACTAAATAAGAAGCAGGCAAACTGAAGCCTGCTTCTTTTTTTGAACAAAAACTAAGTCGTTTCAGGACAGTCACAACAGCCATTTCTACCTCATAGGCTGTGGAGAAGACGCTAAAACGAGGTGTAAGGAAATGGCCCAGCTGTATGCAAAAAGTTGCCTTGATCAAAATCTACGATCACTAGAAGAATGGAAGCAGGATGCTTTCATACAATTTGGCGAGATGGTAGGAGATGAAGCAAATACATTCCCTTGTGTACCCGGAAGACAGGGATTTTTTCTCGATCATTTACGCTATGGGTTTGTTGGTGACCCGAGGGAAGAGGAAGCGGTGGATGAATTAGCCCAGCTGCTGAGAGAATATCAAGGCTGTGCGAAAGAAACCGGTCAATATGCTTCATTTATCTGTTTTTTTGAAACACCGCAGGATTTAAAGGAAAGTTCGCTTGAAGAGTTTGAGCAGCAGTTTTGGTCGCTGCTTCAACGGCTGCATCATAAAGATGAAGAACCGTGGCCTGAGGAGATCCCGCTAGATACTCATCATCATGAGTGGGAGTATTGCTTCCATGGTGAAGCGTATTTTATTTTGTGTTCTACACCTGCTCACAAACTCAGAAAAAGCCGCCACTTCCCTTATCTCTTAATGGCATTTCAGCCTAGATGGGTGTTTGAGAAATTGAATGGATCGACCAAGTTTGGACAAAAAATGAGCCAGCTCGTTCGCAAGCGGCTCAAAGCATATGATGAGGTCAGTGTTCATCCATCATTAAAATGGTACGGGGACCCGACCAATCATGAGTGGAAGCAATACTTTCTCCCAGATGAAGAGGCGGAGAAACCAGCCTCCGCCAAATGTCCATTTACTGCATTAAAAAACATGATGAAATTATGATGCGGTCTGATCCTGTTTCCACTTTTTCCTCATAAATAGCACCATGATGGCAATCACTGCAATGATCCCAAGGCTGATAAAAAAGCCAGGTCGTCCGCTTGCCTCTGTTAATGTGCCTGATACGGCGGCTCCAATTAAGAGCAGCGCAAGAATCATTTCGCACGTTTGGCGAGTGGATGGCTTGGATAGCTTTTTACTTGAGAACAGAATAAAGATCCATGTGTACAGCAGAGTAAGACCGGCTGCTGTTGTGAGATGCTCGTAGATGTGTTTGGATAAAAAGAGTGCAAGCAAAATCGAGACAATTAAGCCAGCAGCAGTTAAGATAATCGAAGACCATCTCACATGCGATGGATCTTTTTGTTTAAAGCAGGCAGGTGCATCCTGATGCTCTGACATTGTGCCGAGAAGCGTTGTGACCGCATAGAGAGAGGCAACCAATGTCGAAAAACCGGCAATGATGAAAATGCCATTAAAGATATGAAGAAAGATCGATAAATGAAAAGGCTCTAATGAAGTAATAAATGGACTGCTGTTCTCTTTAAAGGCTGTCACTGGGACAAGCAAGAGAGCAAGTCCGATTGAGACGATATAGATGACTGCTAGAATGATCAGCATGACACGTCCAGCTTTTGCTGCATCCTTCGGGTCCTTTAAATGAACCGCCATCAGCCCCATGACTTCAATTCCCCCAAATGCATAAAACGCATAAATCAATCCATTCCAAAGACCAAGCGGACCAAGAGGCATCCATTCGTGATCCTTGTTAGGCAGATGAAGGGTCGGTTTATGTTCTGTCAAAATGCCGAATAATACAAGCACCGCAAGAATCATAAATAGAAAAATCGCCGCTGTTTTCAGTACCGCAAGAACATTTTCTGTCTTTTGAAAAGAAGAAAGCCCAATGATAATCACGAGCAGGGCAAGAGCGGAATAAATCGCAGAAAACACCCAAAGTGGAACAGAAGGAAACCAGTGGCGGGTAAACAGAGAAATGGCGGTTAACTGACTTCCTGTAATCAGCATTTCTGCAAACCAATACACCCAGCCATTGCTAAACCCTGCCCAGCGTCCATATGCTTTACGAGCATAGGAACAAAACGACCCTTTATCAGGATGATCGGCTGTCATCGCAGCTAAATGTTTAAAGACGAGATACGTTCCGACCGCAGCAAGCAAAAAGGAGATGCAGACGGAATAACCGGATTTTGTAATGGCGATGCTGGAACCAAGAAAGAACCCAGTGCCAATTGTACAGCCCACTCCGATGAGAGAAAGCTGCCACCAAGATAAAGATTGTTCTTCTTTCAATGCAAGTGCAACACCTTTCTATTTCAATGACATTAGCTTGTGACCGACTCTTTTTTTTATACATGATCAAGGGGACATTTTGGGCATACTGTCATGGAAAGGAGTGCATGTGATGAACGGACAATACGTCATTTTACCAAAGGGTAGACTCGGCTTTCGTTTAGGAAAAGGCCAATGTATGCGAGTGGTTGATGTCGAAGGCCAGCAAGTAGCAGATGTGATGGCCTATCATGAAAAGGATTTTTATGAAAAATTTGACCAAGGTGCGACGATGGACAGTTTGTTCTCGTCTAAAGTGAAAAAAGGCGATAAGCTTTATTCTAATTTATATAAACCGATGTTTACGATCATTGAAGATACAGTAGAATGCCATGATTTATACATGCCCGCCTGCCGGCAAGAGATGTATCAGCTTTTATACGGCCGGACGCACTTAGAGGTCATGCATACATGCTATGACAATTTGCGGACTGCCTTTGAGCCCTTTGGAATTCCAAAGGAGGATATGTACTATCCTTTTAATGCCTTTATGAATACAGTCATTGATGAAAAAGGAAAGCTGTCTGTCGAGCTGCCAAAATCGCTGCCCGGTGACTACATTCGCCTGCGGGCTGAAATGGATCTCATTGTGGCCGTGTCTGCATGTCCTGCTGATATTGGGAAGTGTAATGGATCAAGCTGTACATCTATACGGGTAGAAATTGATTAAAACAGAAAAGGACCAGTCCATAAAGACGTGGTCTTTTTCACTTGTGAATGTTTGATCATCTAAGAAATAGGGGAACGTCTAACAAAATGTTCTTGATAAAAACATGGTATAATGGAGATTCAAAAAACGTTGTGAAATCAATGAATTGTGAGTAAAACCTGTTCTCTTCATGTAGAGGATGCTTAGGAGGAAAAGTGTATGAGTTTGCAGAAAAAGATCAGCCAAGAGTTGCATGTGCAGCCCTCAATTGACCCAAAGCAGGAGATCGAAAAACGGGTTGGATTTCTAAAGGAATACTTAAAAAAAACCGGGGCAAAAGGATTCGTACTCGGCATTAGCGGCGGGCAGGATTCAACGCTTGCCGGACGTCTTGCACAGCTTGCTGTCAGTGAGCTTCGTCAAGAAGGAAAAGAGGATGCGGTCTTTATTGCGGTACGCCTTCCGCATGGTGTGCAGCAGGATGAAGATGATGCACAGCTCGCCCTGTCATTTATTCAGCCAGACAAGTCGTGGAAATATGATGTTGCACCTGCCGTGTCAGCATTCAGTGATCAATATCAAAAGGAAACGGGCGGCCCATTGTCTGACTTTAATAAAGGGAATGTCAAAGCACGCATGAGAATGATCGCGCAATATGCTGTCGGTGGTGAGGAAGGATTGCTTGTCATCGGTACAGATCATGCAGCTGAAGCAGTAACCGGCTTCTTCACGAAGTATGGGGATGGCGGTGCAGATGTTCTTCCGCTCACAGGTTTGACAAAACGCCAAGGCCGGGCGCTACTCGAAGAGCTAGAAGCACCGGAGCGCCTGTACTTAAAGAAACCAACAGCCGATCTGCTGGACGACAAACCTCAGCAAACGGATGAAACAGAACTCGGCATTACGTACAATGAAATTGATGATTACTTAGAAGGAAAACCAGTGTCAGATCAAGCAGCAGAAGCGATTGAAAAGCGCTATGTTCAATCAGAGCATAAACGCCAAGTACCCGCTTCCATGTTTGATGACTGGTGGAAATAAAAAAGAAACCTCTGCAGAAGATGGAGAGGTTTCAGGCTGTCGAGAAAATCTCGACAGCTTTATTTTTTTCCTTAAATTTCCCATCTCCAAATTTTATAATAGAGATAAGTCCACTAAAGGAGGTGTTTTTTTTTTATGTTCCACACTAGAAATTCTTCTCAGCACGAAGCCGAATTTGTATTACTAGATCAACTGGTCGAAGAGGATCACCTGCTTCGTAAAATTGATCAGAACATTGATTTTTCATTATCATAGACAAAGTCAAACCTTATTATAGTGAGAATAAAGGTCGTCCTTCTCTTGATCAAACTTATTTTGTTTAAAATGATATTTATCGCATACCTGTACGGTATCCGTTCCGTATCTTGATCGATTGGATCACCAAATCACCTGATTTGATTTTCAAGTAGAAGCGGTTCCCTTGATTCTGGTTATTTGACAACATCAATCTGTAAAGGATTTATCCGATCGCCGCATTTTTGGTGTCATCGCACATAGACGCTTTCATCGAACAAGAGGAAATTCCAGTATCATTTTGAACATGATCATTACATATGCCCAAATGGTGAAAAGCTATTATATACGACAACTGTCCGAAAAGGTTATAGGTACTATAAATCAGACCCTAAAAAATGCGTTTCTTGTCCTTTCCTTGAAAGTTGTACAAGATCGAAAAATCATCAAAAAGTGAACTCAAGACATGTATGGGAGGAACAAAAAGAAAAGGTTAGACAAAATCGTCTGTCTATCTCTGGAAAAAAGTTATATAAAAAGAGAAAAGAAAAAATAGAGCGAAGCTTTGTAGATTCAAAATAACTGCATGGGCTTCGCTACTGTTGGTTGAGAGGAAAACAGAATGTGAGTGAGTAAGTTCTTCTCACAGCTGCGTGCCAGAACATGAAAAAGATTGCCACAGACCTAGCCTAGCTTGGCTAGGTCTGTGGGAGGCCTTTTTTATTTATTGTTGCTTAACAGTAATTTTTAAGGTATTTTTACAGTATATGCTAAATCAACAAACGTAATTTTTACGCCTACATCAACTTTCTTATATTTGTTTTTAACTGCCCATGCAACAGCACCAGAGGTTCCAGCAGTAATAGCCGCAGCGGCTCCAGCACCCCATGGTCCAGCAGCAGCAATTCGACTTGTGTACCAACCGATATATCCGGCTGCAAATCCACCTGCTACTATGGCATTCATGCTTCTAACTTTCGGTCCTAATTTGAGGTGTAAACCTACAAAACCTAATGTCTGCATGTCACCTTTTTTCTCATTCTCTTCAAAGCTAAATTCTTCTGATTTCATTCAAGTCATTAGTAGACTGTCGTGTTCTGAAATTCCCATTTCCATAAGGGTTTCTTTATCAGCTGTAAAATGAATATTTCCATCCTTATCTAATTCGAAGTAATTAGATAGTTTCTCTGCTAATTCCAATTGATTTTTATCTACACTGACTGGAGGGGTCTCATTATTACCTTGACTGGCATGACTAATCATTGGAGAAGAGAAACCAAATGTAATAGTAAGTACACATAACACTACTAGAAATTTTTTAAACATACGTACCACTCCTATTTATTTTTGGGGTAACGCATACATGATATTTCCTTCTATTGGGGTGGAATATTTAGAGGTTAAGGAGAGTAATAAAATGTATTTATTCTTATTCACTTTGATTTATTGTGTAATCACTCAGATGTTGAGTTTTTCCTTTGAGATGTCTTTTGGTGTGTACTTGATAGGGTTAGCTTTAATCAAAGGACTTTCCAGTGGGGAAATTAGAGACATCTTTAATTTCAAAAAGACAAGGGACGTGTTCAAAGAAAACACATTTATAGATTCTTTGATGGAATTGTTTTCTTTGGTAATAGTGTTTATTAATGCATACATAATTGATTATGAACCATTCTCTCCTTTTGAATTTGTTTATACTTTTTTCTTGCTTGTAGTTCTGTACAGGTTCCTATTTTGGGGGATCATAAGAGAGTCTAAAAAATGGTTGCATAAAGAGTCATAAGAGACATGGGCTTATAAAAATCACTCACTTTCTTTGATATATTCAAATGCTACCATTTATTTCTTTATAATTGGTAATATGGTGGAAATTTTATTTTTCAGTTGCGGTGTCCGCAATTAAGGTTCTTTTAATTGGGAGGAGAAATTTCGAATAGAGAAGAATTAGATTGTCAATTATCGCTAATGAACAGGCTGGAGAGCTTGTTTTTTTGTTTCTTAATATTATGTTTTTGTTGAAAAAATTCCATTTTGCTTGCGGTGTCCGCAAGCATTTTTTTATTTTCCAGTGCTTCATTTTGACGGATTTTTTTTGTGATAAAATCCAGTCACTGAAGAGGTGAATCATGTGAAGGTAGAAGTAGGAATAAACCTGTTTGAGATAGGATTACTCATTCTAGGTGTTTCAGTTTTGTTTTTAATCAAAGCTAATGAGGAACGAAAACGAAAAAGAAAGAGCTAGGCTGCTTCTTGAAAGGCGCTTGACGGAAATCAATAGATTTTAACACTCACATAGAGGTTTACTTAAAAATTTCAGTTGAGATCGCTCAGATTTGATTCTAATCGCTTTTTTTGTTTAGGTATTAAAAGTAGGGGTGGTGTGTCAAAAACGCTTATAAGGGCTTTAAATGTGTTTTTTCGTTTTGGCTACTGAAATCAGTTTTAAAATCTGTTTGCGGTATACCGAAAATTTTCAAAATTGGAATGAAAATGGGTTTTGGGCGTATTTCATGTGCTAGGATTTAACATAAAACGGCAAAAATTGAGGGGGATGAATAAATGGCAGCTGTATCTTCAGCGAAAATCGGTCAGAAGATTAATGAATGGTATCAGAATATCAAGAGGCTGAATGTAACAGATGCGGAAATGCTTCGGAGTGAGATCAGAAGGGATTTAGATATCATGGAGGAAGATGAGCAAGCTGTTCTTTATTTTCAGCTTATGGAATTCCGCCACGAACAAATGCTTGAATACATGAATCTAGGAGCTCGGAAATTAAACAAAGCGGAGTACCTGCGATCAGTTGAAGGGCAAGGGCGGAAGCTTACTGGAATCCTGGAATACTATTTTAATTTTTTTAAAGGGATGTATGAGTTTTCGCAAGGTGATTACATTACTGCGATTACTTTTTATCGACAGGCAGAAAAACGGTTGGATCGAGTGGCGGATGAAGTTGAAAGAGCAGAGTTTTACTTCAAGATGGCAGAGATTTTCTATCACATGAAGCAAACTCAAATGTCTATGTATTACATCATGCTAGCCCTTGATACATATAAGGCGCACCCGACTTATCTTGTCCGAGAAATTCAGTCTCGTTTTGTTGTTTCAGGAAATTATATTGATCTTAACAGTTCTGAAAAATCTCTCCCGCATTTAGACAAAGCATTAGAAAAATCACATGCGATTAAGGATGAATTAATGATTGGTATAAGTTTGATGAACTTGGGTCACTGTTATTCTAGTTTGGAAAAATATCAGTTGGCATTAGATCATTTGGAGGAAGCTGAAATTTATTTGAAACGTCATTCTCACATACGAGCAATCCTTTATCAGCAGGCTCTGATCCATTTTAAATTGGGTAACGATGAATTGGCCAAGGAATATTTGCAGCGTGGCATAGATTATCTAAAATCAAACCCTGATCAATTATTCGAATCTTTGTACGATTTTCTTGTAAACCTATATATAAAGCCACTTAATCTTGATGATCTCAAGGATATTTTGAAACGATTTGATAACATTAGGGGTTATCCATATTTAGAAGAACTGGCATTAGAGTCCGCAGAATTTTATACTAAATGTGAGCGTATGGAGGAATCTGTATATTTGTATCAGCAAATGGTGTACGCTCAAAAACAAATTCGAAGGGGCGACTGTTTGTATGAACATTAGAAAAAGCTTTGTTTTAGCTGGTCTTGCGATCATGATGTTGGTTGGTGGTTCATATCTGAATCATACCGAGACTGCTATGGAGTTGGCTATTCGATTAGGTACATGAAAAATGGCAGACCTTTTGGGTCTGTCTATTTGGAAATTCTTCTGGAACAACGCCAATGCACTAACAGACACTCAGAAAAAATCCCTTCCAATTGGATAGGGATTTTTTGAATAAGCTGCGATCTAATTCAAAGTTGCATAACCCTAATCAACAACAAACAGTACGGCCCCGCACCTCGATTGTCTGAAGGAGATATTTATTCTATATCGGCTCCTGCAACGCCTTCTTCACACATAGCCATAGGGAATTCATCTCGATCATATCCCCTTTTTGTTGGTATGTTTTTCAATGATTTTTCTCTATTTTTATCGGCACCTTCTTTATCAATCGTGCAGACGGCAGAAGCGCCCTTTTTTATAGCATTTTTTATGTGTCGTGCTGTTTCTGGATACTTATCAGTCGGAAACTTCAATTTCACATCATACTGAGACCTCTCCAGAAGATGGAGAGGTCTTTTTATGTCGAATTTCAAGTGGGTTTGACAAAATAACCAAAAATTCATTAAATTAGTAGAACGATCTACTTAAGTCCATTTAACTAAATATCGTTTTTTTTGAACAAAAATAGCAAATATAATTAGTTCGATTCACTTAATTTCGTTTCTATTGACAGTATTTTCAGAAAAAATAATTGACGAACGAAAAGAATGCGCTTACAATGAAATCACATTCCGAAAAGTGAAATTAGATTCCACTGGATGGAATAAAGGGGTGGTTCACCCCCAAATAAGAAGCTAAAGGAATGATTGACGCAATGAAAAATCGAAGTGCACTGGAAATTTACAAAGAGGGAGGCGCTTGGTGGGAGACGGAGATTAGTCATATTCAAAAAAATTCAATTGAACTACGAGGGTATCCGATTGAAGAACTGATTGGTGAATTGTCGTATCCACAAATGCTCTATTTACTGCTTGTTGGTGAATTATTGGATGATTCAAAAGCAGCTCTTTTTGAAAGTGTTCTTGTCGCAGGTGCGGACCATGGACCAAGAGCGCCATCTATTGCAGCAGCTAGAATGGCGGTGACTTGCGGCATTTCGTTTAATTCCTCTGTGGCAACAGGGATGAATCTATTAGGTGATATTCATGGTGGAGCCGGAGAGAAGGCCATGCGTATGTTATACGAGGCCAAAGCGATCTATGATGATCAAAAGGATGTACAGTCTGCGGCAAAGCAAGTGTGCCAAACATGGTTAACCCGTAAGGAAAAAATCCCGGGAATCGGGCATCAGCTTCATGATGATGATCCGAGGGTGAGACGTCTATATGAGCTGAGTCACACATATGTCCAGCAAGGTCTTATCAGCGGGGTATATTTACGGTTAGCCGAAGCGATTAGACATGAGCTTGAACAACTGAAAGGGAAGAAAATCACGATGAATATAGATGGTGTATCTGCTGCCATCCAATGTGAATTAAACATTCCAGCAGAAGCAGCAAAAGGCATTTTTTCCTTATCCAGAGGAATGGGCATCGTGGCGCATGCATATGAGGAGCTGACAAAAGGAGCCCTCGTGAAAGGACCTTGTCCGAATGAAGAAAGATTGGTTCGTTATGCAGGACATGGAACGCGGCACTTGAAGGAGGGAGAAAAAATTTGAGTGATTTAAAAGCGTTGTCATATATAAACGGCGAGTGGCTGGATACCGGTCGTGTGAAAACAGATATCATCAATCCTTACTCAGGAGAAAGGATCGGAACATCCTATCTCGCCTCATCAAAAGACATAGAACAGGCACTTTCTAGTGCGCAGCATGCTAAAAAACAAATAGCGGGAATATCGGCAATCGAACGCTCAAAGCTTCTAACAAAAGCAGCCGCCTTGCTTGAAGAACAAAAAGACCATTTTGCAAAATTGATTTCGCTAGAATTAGGCAAACCGCTTAAAAATACAAGAGATGAAGTCTCGCGGTCAATCGAGACGCTGGCTCAGTCGGCGGAAGAAGCGAATCGATTAATAGGTGAGACCATTCCTGGCAATGTATCATCGCGCGGACAGGGAGCAATGGCCATGACATTTAAAGTACCAGTCGGAGTTGTGCTGGCGATTACCCCTTTTAATGCACCGCTCAACTTAATTTGTCACAAAGTCGGTCCGGCCTTTGCAGGAGGGAATGTCATCATTTTGAAGCCCGCACCGCAAACATCAGCTGTTGCCACAGCGTTTGTCGAACTCCTTCTCGAAGCAGGATTTCCTGAGGCTGGTTTGCAGCTTGTGATTGGCGGGGTCGACGCCGGGAAACAGTTAGTCACTGATGAAAGAACGAATCTCATCTCTTTTACCGGCGGGGCTGCCGGAGGCGAACACATTACAACCTCTGCGGGATTAAAAAAGGTACTGCTCGAACTCGGAGGGAATGGCGCGACGATTGTTCATCACGATGCAGATATTGAACAAGCCGCATCCATGTGTGCCAAAACAGGCTTTAGTAATTCCGGTCAAAGCTGTATTTCTGTTCAAAGAATTTATGTCCACCAGGAAATAATGCCGTCGTTTACTGAGGTATTAAAACAAAAAGTAAAGCAGCTAGTTGTTGGAGATCCGCTGTCCAGTGAGAGTGATATCGGCTGTATGGTCGATGTACAGGCCGCGCAGCGTGTTGAGGCATGGATACAAGAGGCAGAGAGCCTGGGTGCCCAGCTTTTATGCGGGGGGAAAAGAAATGGAGCGAGCATCACACCGGCTATTTTGCTAAACCCTTCGAAACAGGCCAAGGTCGTCTGTGAGGAAGTGTTCGGCCCAGTTGTCAGCATTCTCCCTTATGAGGAGCTGGAGGAGGCAATTAAAGAAGCAAATGATAGTCGATATGGCTTGCAGGCAGGGATCTTTACAAATCAGCTGGATGTGGCATTACACGCAGCAAAAGAGCTTGAAACTGGCGGGGTTGTCATCAATGGGACATCGAATTTTAGACTGGATCATTGGCCTTATGGCGGGATTAAACGAAGTGGCCTTGGAAGAGAAGGTCCGCGTTTCGCCATCGAGGAGATGACCGAAACCAAAATGGTCGTGCTTCCAAATGGTCTGTGAAAGGGCGTATGGATGTGAATGCATTTCAGCAAAAGGTAAAAAGTGTGCAGACAGGCGGTCAGCCAATGATTTGTACGCCGCTCATCGGACACACAAAGGAAGAATTATTTCATGAAGTCGAGGTGTTAACTGAGAAGAAGCCTGATGTGATAGAGTGGCGGGCGGATTTTTTTCATCACCTTCATGACAAGGATCAAGTGATAGGAACCCTTAAGGGAATGGTAGAAAAGGCAAAGGGCATCCCATTTTTATTCACCATTCGTTCTGAAAAGGAGGGAGGCGAAAGGATATCACTCTCAGAATCTGAGAAAGTTTCTTTGCTTGCCGAGCTTTGTTCCACAAAGCTTGTGGACGCCGTTGATTATGAATTGATGCATGATGTGACACATATACAGCAAGTCAGTCAGGCAGCTAAAAGGCATGGTGTTACCTTGATTGTGTCGTATCACAATTTCGATCGCACCCCTGAGGTGGATCGTCTCGTGCAGCTATTCGTCAATGCAGAATCAGTCGGCGCCGACATCGCAAAGATCGCAGTGATGCCGCATTCTTATGACGATGCATTAACACTGCTCTCGGCGACCAGCCATGCGAAAAAGCAGCTGTCAATTCCCGTTATTTCGATGGCAATGGCGGAATACGGGGCTTTTACAAGAATGATTGGCGGACTTTTTGGTTCTGTGATGACCTTTGCTGTAGGGAAAGAAAGCTCAGCTCCCGGGCAAGTGGCGATACAGGATTTGAACAATGTTCTATCTATTGTGTTTTCAAAGAATAAGTGAGTAGCAGATTCATAGCTGCACCGTGAGAGGAGAGAAACATGAAGAAGAATATTTCTACACAGGTTATTCAGTACTTAGAAAATCGGGGAGTCGAGCATATTTTCGGTCTCTGTGGTCATACGAATATTGCCTTTTTATCAGCACTTGAAAAAAGCTCGATTCAATTTGTAAATGTCAGGCATGAACAGATAGCGGCACATGCAGCTGATGGTTATGCGCGGGCAAAGAAACAGACGGCTGTCGTTCTCAGTCATCTAGGACCTGGACTCACCAATGCGGCAACAGGGGTAGCGAATGCAGCACTTGATTCCATTCCAATGGTTGTCATTGCAGGAGATGTCCCAAGTCATTATTACGGAAAGCACCCACATCAAGAGATCAATCTTCATTCCGATGCCTCTCAATACGAAATTTATCGGCCGTTTGTGAAAAGAGCATGGCGAGTTGATATTCCAGAATTATTTCCAGAGATTTTATCAAAAGCATTTCAGTTAGCTGAAAGCGGCCGTCCTGGCCCGGTGCTTATTTCTGTTCCAATGGATGTGTTCTCAAAAGACCTAGATGTGTCCCTGTTTGAACAAATCAACCATCATACACACACCATTGAAAAACCTTCTATTGATGATCAAACGGCCAATCGGATATTAGATCGATTGCTGCAGGCAGAAAAACCGCTCTTATATGTAGGAGGAGGCATTTTATTAGCTGATGCAGCTGAGGAATTAAAGGCATTTTCTGACCATCTAAGTATCCCTGTTGCCCATTCTTTGATGGGGAAAGGAGCCATGCCGGATGATCACCCAATGACCCTTGGAATGACAGGGTTTTGGGGGACAAAATTTATCAATGATCAGTGCAAAGAAGCGGATTATATATTGGCTTTAGGCACCCGTTTTGCTGAAGCTGATGCGAGCTCGTGGGAATCAGATTATACGTTCCGCTTTCCAACAACCAAGCTCATCCATATTGACATTGACCCGAATGAAATTGGACGTAACTATCCTGTTGAAATTGGAGCAGTAGCCGATCTTAAGCAAGCCTTGACTGTACTCAATCGAGTGGCGAGAGAAAGACTGCCAAAAGGGCTGAATCGTCCTGAATTGAAAAAGGAAATTGCGGCATATCGTCAGGATTTTCAGGCTAGCAATCTGACGAATATTCAAGATGAATCTTTCCCAATGAAGCCGCAGCGTATTTTGCAGGAAGTGCGGGAAGTATTGCCGCCAGATGCCTTTATTACAACGGATGTTGGCTGGAACAAAAATGGGGTCGGACAGCAATTTCCTGTGTTGACGCCAGGAACCATTTTAACGCCAGGCGGCTTTGCAACGATGGGATTTGGAGCACCTGCCGCACTTGGGGCAAAGATTGCCCAGCCTGACCGTGTTGTTGTGTCACTCGTTGGGGACGGCGGCTTCGGTCAAAATCCATCCGTTCTCGCAACAGCCGTTGAAGAAAACATTCCTGTTGTGTGGATTGTGATGAATAACAGTGCGTTTGGCACAATAGCCGGCTTGCAAATGGCACACTATGAAACGACGTACGGTACTGTTTTCCGAAAAGATGGAGAAAGCTATTCACCGGATTTTGCTGCCATTGCGAGAGGTTATGGAATGAAGGGGATGAAAATCACCTCTGCTTCTGAATTCAAAGAAGCTTTAGCTGATGCCATTGCTTCTCAGGAGCCTTGCGTTATTGATGTCGCAATGAAAAATGATCCTGTTCCTACGGATGGACATTGGAACATTAATGATATTTATTCACCAAATTCAAAGCGCTCACATGTCAGCGTGAATTAAACAGAACGAGGGAGGAATTAACAATGAAAATTAAAGTATTGAATCCGTTTCAAGATGGGAACCCATTATGGTTAGGCTTAGATCGTCCAGAGGAGCAAATGGTTCGAAAGGTATTTCAAACCATTACACCGGATACAGTTGGATCAGAGCATATGATGGCGGGTCTCACCATTTTTGAACCAGGGGAAGCAAGTTCAGTGCACAATCACCCGGGTTCAGAAGAATTTGATTTTGTGATTAAAGGATCTGGCGAAGTCATTTGTGATGGAGAAAGGCAGTCCTTTAAACAAAATGATTTTATGTTCATTCCTGACGGTGTCCCGCACCAGCATGTCAATACAGGAGATGAACCTTTATGGCTCATTTGGCTCTACACACCGCAAGGGCAGCTTCCGAAGGATTAAAAAACTGCACCGGTAAGCCCTCCTTTTGAATCATCAGGGTCTTCCGGGGCAATCAGAAAGATGAAAAGGGCTAAAATAGAAATGATTTTAGCCCTTCATCACTTGAATGAAAGGGAGTCAAGCAATGAATATGAATACACCGCTCGAAGGAATAAAAATATTAGACGTCTCTACGATGATTGCTGCACCCTATGGCGCGGTGCTTCTAGGGGATTTTGGAGCAGAGGTCATCAAAGTCGAGATTCCTGGCAAAGGCGATACGCTGCGGCATGTCGGCCCTTTTGCAGATGGGGAACCACTTAGATGGTCTGGTCTCTCACGGAATAAGAAATCCCTTACACTGGATCTGCACAAAGACGAAGCAAAAGACATTTTTAAAAAGCTTGCGGGTCAGGTCGATGTGCTGATTGAAAATTTCCGCCCTGGCACCCTCGAAAAATGGGGCGTTGGGTACGATGTGTTAAAAGAAATCAACCCTCGTTTAATTATGATTCGTGTATCGGGTTATGGTCAAACGGGCCCGTTTAAGGACAAAGCCGGATTTGGAACACCAGCGACGGCGTTTAGCGGCTTTACATATATTCAAGGGTTTCCAGACCGGCATCCAGTCAGCCCTTCCTTTTCTCTCACTGATTATATTGCTGGCATCTATGTGGCGTTTGCTACTGTGACAGCGATGTATTACAGGGATACACATCCAGAAGGAACTGGGCAAATGGTGGATTTGGCCCTCTACGAATCTGTGTTTCGTATGTTAGAGTTTTTGGTTGCAGAATATGACAAGCTTGGAAAAGTGCGTGAGCGTTCACCGGGGCTAAGTGGACATTCAAGCCCTGCCGGTACCTATGAGACAAAGGATGGGCATTATTTGGTTCTGGTGACGAGTACAGATTCGACCTTCAATCGATTGGCAGAAGCGATGAATCGATTAGATTTACTAGAGAATGAAAAATTCGCGGTCAATGCCTCCAGGCTGAAGCATAACAAAGAAATGGATGCGATCGTCTCTGAATGGATCGCGTCGAAAACAAGGGATGACGTATTAGAAATTTTAGATACACATGGTGTTCCTGTGAGCCCAATCTTAAGTATTCGGGATATTTTTGAGCATCCGCAATTTAAAGCACGAGAGAATATCGTCGAGGTGCATCACCCTCGTCTTGGAAAAGTGAAGGTGCCTGGGATCATTCCAAAGTTTGAAAAAACACCTGGAAGTATCCGTCACATTGCACCTGATTTAGGCGAACATAATTATGAAATTTTAACAAATATGCTTGGCTTAACAGAAGAAGAGTGTAAGCAGTTAGAAGAAAACGGGGTAATTTAATACGCTCAACCGAACCGCACGCTGCGGAAACAAAGGAGGATGGTTATGAAAGTGCATTCAGAACTGAAGGGGAATGAATTGCAGCCCGCATATGTGAAACCAACGAAAGCCCGTTTTGGCATATTGATTCTGTTGTTTTTTATTACCGCTATTAATTATATTGATCGAGCCAGTGTGTCCATTGTTGCTCCTGCGATTCAATCTTCATTGCAATTAAATCCAGCCTTATTAGGCCTGATTTTTTCAGCATTTAGCTGGACATATACAGCGATGCAAATCCCAGGCGGTTTTATTCTCGATAAATTTGGCTCAAAGGTAACGTATGGAATATCACTCGTTACTTGGTCTATTTTCACAGGCTTACAGGCGTTTGCGAACAGCTTTGCCTTTTTATTCGGCTGCCGTTTGTTTATTGGGATTACGGAATCTCCCGCTTTTCCTGCAAATAACCGTATTGTTACCACATGGTTTCCAAGGCGGGAACGGGCTTTTGCAACAGGTGTTTATACTGCTGGAGAGTATGTTGGTCTTGCATTTGCGACACCTCTTCTATTTTGGATCATGACGACTTTCGATTGGAGAACCGTCTTTATTACGGCAGGTGCGCTCGGTATCATATTTGCTTTCTTTTGGTACAAGTATTATCACGAACCGAAGGAGCATCCGAAGATAAATGAAGATGAGTTAGAATTAATCCGGCAAGGCGATGGGCTGACAGTCGCATCACAGGAGAAGCTGAAATGGGCAGACTTTGCCGCCCTTCTAAAATATCGTAAATTGATCGGGCTTTATATTGGCCAATTCTCTGTTGCGTCTACCCTTTTTTTCTTTTTAACATGGTTTCCGACCTATTTGGCAGAGGCGAAAAATATGGCGTTTCTCAAGGTAGGTTTTGCTGCGTCTCTTCCTTATATTGCTGCATTCTTTGGGGTCTTGTTTGGAGGTTATGTATCTGATTGGCTGCTTAAAAAGGGCGTATCAGTGAATGTAGCGAGAAAGCTGCCAGTAGTGGTTGGCTTGCTGATGACGAGTACCATTGTTTTAGCAAACTTTACAACAAATATCCCGCTTGTGCTGACCATTTTATCCATCGCTTCATTTGCGCAAGGATTGTCTAATATCTCTTGGACGATGCTGTCTGAGGTGGCACCGCGGGAAATGGTTGGGCTGGCTGGCGGCGTATTTAACTTTTTTGCTAATTTAGCTGGGATCATCACTCCGCTGATTATCGGACTTATCGTGTCGGCGACAGGCTCTTACAATGGAGGGATTTTATTCGTCAGTTTAGTCGCCTTAATCGGGGCATTGTCGTACATTTTTATTGTAGGTAAAATTGAACGAATTCAATTAAAACCATAGCGGGAAAGCAAAAGAGAACTCAAGGATGAGTTCTCTTCAGCGTGTAGACAAACCCTCGCATTCTTTGTCAGTTCTGCGCTTCGGTGCTCACGAATGTCAAATTCGCTCCGCTCCGATGCTCGTCCTTCCTAGACTGCAAAGGTTTTCTATCACGCTGAAAAGAAGACAAAGGGCTAAAATCAAGATCATTTTAGCCCTTTGTCAACAGTCTGAGAGAACTCAAGGATGAGTTCTCTTTTTTATGTATAAAAGATAACGGTGATAATCGCTGCACATGCGATACCCATGCTGATATAAAGGCTGGCAAACCATATATTCCAGCGAGTGATACGGTAAGGGTTGACCTTCATCAAATCAGCCAATAAGGAGACAGAAACATTAAAAGGACTAAACATGACAGTTGATGTGCCAGCAACGATCAGCATGATTGCGATCGGAAGGGCAGGCAGTTCATGGATGACTGGTGCCATCATGCTGACTAACAAAGCAAGCGAGACGAGCGGGTGAAAACCGCAAAGGGCGGTGATCAGAAAATACAACCCAATGACACAATAAACCCAAATGGCATGGTCTGATATACTGACAATAAATGCTTGAATCGGCTGCATACTGTTTGTCGCAAGGAGCATATCGACAAAGAAGCCTGCACTTAAAAATAGACACATATAGTTGGAGAGCTGACGGGTTCTTTCTTTCCAATGAGGCACAGAGACAGCGATATATTGTTTTCTTTTTTTGATAACAGAAGAGAATAATAGAGCAAATGGAATAATCGTCAGTACTACAGCGAATAAATAGCCTTTCCCAATCCATGCATCGACAAGTGAGACGACTGTCATAAAACCCAGCAGCATGAAAGCGAGCTGAAGGGTTTTTCGCTTAATTCGGTGAGGATTGGCGTTTGTTTCTGAAGACTGAATGATGTTTGGTAATCGTTTGCTTTGACGAGAAAAAAGCATCCAATCTATCGCCATCACCACGACCATTAAACCAAAAGTAATAGGTGCAATTTGATAATATTTTAGTTTGGTTGCATCAATGGTGACGCTTACCAGTACTTCAACAGGACTCCAGCTTAAACATAATGCATATGACCTTAAGAGGTTGCGTGTATAAAGATGTTGTTTCACTTGTTCTTTTAGGGATTCGAGCGACGGTTTGAGCGATGTATATAGTAAAGGAATCGTCGCGATATTTAAAAACATGCCGAGTATATGAGTGACAAATGAACTCTTGCGATAAAGCTGGTTTGAGCTCGTTGTATGCAGTGTGAGCAGTTTATTTAATTGTGTATCGAAATGTCCAACATGTATGAGAGAATGAATAAAAGGCAGCATGAAAAAGAGAGAAAGCAAGCCCAGCATGGAATGAAAGTGAAGAAAAAACGTGTGCAATGGCTGGCCGGATAAGAAGAATAAGAACAACCCAATGATGAGAAATACAGCACCTGTTTTCAAATAAAGCCCGCTTGCTTTCTTAAAAGAAATGGTGAGCGAAGCAGCAGCCAGCAGACCAACAAAATAGGAGAGTATAGGAGCAGGAAATAGTTGATGAACAATATATAGACTGATAAGAAGTGTAAAAACGAGCAAGTACATTCAAATATCTCCTCCATCAAATATCTTCAAGTGATTTTATTCCGTCTAGTGGAATTTGTTTTCTTTTAGTGGAACGTTTAAAATGGATTATAGCAAAATCGATCGTTGATGTCGATAAGAAATCAAAGGGGAAAAGGAGAAAGTGAATATGGCTGATAAGAAGTCAAAAGAAGAATCAGGACTGCGTACAGTTCAGCGTGCTTTGGATATTCTGTATTGTTTTAGTGAAGAACGTCAAGAGCTGACGCTAACGGATATTTCAAAAGAGATGAATTTAGCAATGTCTACGACAACGAGACTGCTCAAGGCACTTGAAATGAATCATTTTGTGGAGAAGAATCAAGAAACAATGAAATACCGATTGGGTCAAAGACTTTATCTCCTCGGATACATTGCAGGGAAGTCCATTAAATTGAGAGAACTGGCTAAACCACTCATGTACTCACTTCGTGATGAAACAAAAGAAACCGTCAACCTGTATGTACTGGATTCAACCAGCAGGGTTTGTATTGAACAAGCGGAAGGGCTGCAATCGATTCGGCATCTTGTCAAGATTGGTGAGAAGCTGCCATTGTACGCAGGTGCAGGCGGAAAGGTATTATTGGCATTTCAAAGTGAAGAATTTCAACAAAAAGTATTAGCGTCTGAGGCTGATCATGTGAAGAGAGATGACTGGCAAGAGGAACGTAAACATATTCTTGACACGTATACGTCTTGCAGCATCGATGAACGAGAGGTAGGATCTGCGGCAGTAGCTGCACCAGTCTTTAATATTCATGGGGAAGTGAAGGCTTGTTTATCCATATCTGGTCCAACCCATCGGTTTACTGAAGAAGTCATTCCTCAGCTGCAGCAAAAAGTAAAAGAACAGGCACAGAGGCTTTCTGAACAGCTCGGCTACGTCGTCAAACACAATTTTTAAGATTGCCTATCTTTTCACGCTCCATTTATCATATAATAGAAACATTATGTAGCATTCCTTGTCGTAGGGAGGACGTGTCACGATCATGAAAATCAATAGAGAAATTCCTGTAAGACAGCGGAATATTGTCCTCATTGGCTTTATGGGTGTTGGGAAAACAACCATTGGGCAGCTGGTTGCCAAAAAGCTATATAGAGATTTTATTGATGTCGATCAGGAGATTGAGAAAAAGTACAACATGACGATTCCAGAGATGTTTCAGCAAAAAGGAGAAGCATTCTTCAGGCAGGCTGAAAAGGATTATATCGTCGATTTATGTGAACATACACAGCTCAAGATCGTCTCCCTTGGAGGCGGTGCATTCAAACAGGAAGAAATCAAACGCGCCTGCTTGAAGCATTGTACCGTTCTTTTCCTTGATCTATCGTGGGAGAATTGGAAGCAGCGGCTTGATATTTTAATCGAAAACCGTCCTGTTCTTCACAACCGGACACTTGATGAGATGAAAGAGCTGTTTGAAGAGCGCCGGGAGATTTATTCTCTTCATAACTCAAGAGTGGAAACAGATCATTTAGAGGCTGAGGAAGTCGCCAATTATATTGTGGACACACTCAAGCTTGGCTGGGATTTATATTCGAAATAAAAAAGTCTACCGTTGAGGGACTGACCCCCGTTTTTGAGACAGGGATCAAAACACCTTTATACAGCCAATTGCCGATAGTTTATCGGTGATTGGTTGTTTAGTTTCGTTTGAATACGAATGTTGTTATAATAATAAATGTATTCTTTGACAGTGCGTTCTACGATGTTGGTCGTAGTTCGATCAATGCTGTTAAGATAGAACGTTTCAGACTTTAGTGAGGAATGAAACGATTCGATGGAGGCATTATCAGCGGGTGTCCCTTTACGGGACATGCTCATGGTAATGCCTTTTATATGAACAGCTTTCTGATACTCGTAAGATGTATACACAGAACCTTGGTCGCTATGTAACACGCAGTTCTCAGGCAGTGCTGGGAGCTGATCAAGTGTGTTTAAGATAAAGTCTGTGTCCTGCTTATCACCAATCGTAAAAGCAATCACTTCTCCATTATATAAATCCAATATACTGGAAAGGTACAATTGTTTCTGTCCATAAGGCAAATACGTGATGTCCGTTACTAGTTTTTCAAGAGGGCGATCAGACTGAAAGTTCCGATCGAGTATATTACCAGCCACGGCATAGGGTTGCCCATTCTTCTTACGCTTTTTCATTTTAACCCGGCATTGCCACTGGTTTTTCTGCATGATACGTTGAACAGTTTTATGGTTAATACGCATTCCCACTTTTAGTATGGCTGTAATTTTTCGGTATCCATATCGATACTTGTGCTCTCGGCACAACGTGCCGATTTGTTTCTCTAGTTGTCTTTTAGAATGATTCTGAGTCAGATTCTTTTTCCATCTATAGAACGAAGCGCGTGAGATGCCTAAATGGACACAGATGTCCTGTACTGTCATCTTTTTGCGCAATTCTTCTACCAGTTTGATTGACGTTTCCTTATCAACTTCCTTTCCAATTCGTTGTACTTTTTTAAAACTTCATTCTGTTGACTCAGATAGCGATTTTCTGCCCGCAGTCTCTCTAATTCGGAAGAGTACTCGGGACCCTTTCCATAGGTATATTGTTTTCCAACAGGCTGTTCGAACCGGTGTGTATCCCCAGCCTTATGCCACCTCACCCATGTTTGAACCTGCGTTTTATTTTTGATATTCAATTCTTGCATGATCTCTTTCATAGGTACGCCTGCCAATCTCATGTCTACAGCCTTCTGTTTGACTTCAACCGGATAACTCACTCTTGTCCCCATAGAAAAACACCTCCATGTTTTATATCGGATCACAACGATCCGTTTTCAAACTTGAAGGTGTTTTTTATTTGTCTCATCTTATGGGGTCAGTCCCTTGAGGGTAGACTTTTTTTCTATTGAATTCTTTTCCTTCGTACATATGATGATGCTTTGACAACCAAAATGTATTTATCCTTTTTTTGGTGTGCAGCCGTTTGGAAAAAGCGGTGATCCTCCTTCAATCAATTCATGATGATGAGTTTTTTGATATAGATCATTTTCTTTTTCGGAAAAATAAAATAGTATCTAAATTTTAATAAGAGTTTTTTGAATTATGATAATCTTTAAAAAATAATGTTGACATCTTCCGTGAGGACATTCTATGATTGTTTACGTAAACGCTTACGGTAAACGTTTACTATAATCGAATGGGGAGGAATTTGTTGATGAAAAATAAAGAAAAATGGAGCGGTGTATTCCCGGCGGTCTTAATTCCTTTTAAAGATGACTATTCAATTGATGAACCTGCTTTTCGTAAGCTTGTTCGCTGGGTGGCGGAGCACGAAGGAATTAACGGGATTGTTGTCAATGGACATACTGGCGAGATTATGACTTTGCTGCCACATGAACGAGCTGAGGCTGTGCGTATTGCAGCCGACGAATTAAAAGGGGAAGTACCTGTCATTTCCGGGGTTTCAGCTGAAGGGACAATTGAAGCGATCCAGCATGCAAAAGCAGTTCAAGAAGCTGGTGGAGAAGGTATCCTTCTCATGCCGCCGCATTCATGGCTGAGATTCGGTATGCAGCCTGAATCACCTGTCCAATTCTTTAAAGATGTTGCAGAAGCGATTGACATTTCAGTCATCGTCCATCAATATCCAACGTGGACAAAAACCTCATATACAACGAATCAATTACTAGAAATGTCGGAAATTGAAAATGTTGTCTCATTCAAAATTGGTCAAAGAGACATGGCACAATATGAAGTCGATGTGCGCGCACTGAAAAAGCATGCACCAGATGTATCGCTGCTCACATGTCACGATGAATATTTATTGCCAACATTAGTTCAAGGGATTGATGGAGCGCTTGTCGGTTTCGGCTGTTTTGTGCCAGATTTAATCGCTGAACTTGTGAAATGTGTGGAAGAACAAGACCTTGCAGCAGCTAATAAAGTGTACGATAGAATCTTTGAATTAAAGCATGCTGTATATAAAATGGATGAACCTTCCTCTACCTCTCATCTGCGAATGAAGGAAGCGATGTTCCAGAGAGGTTTGATCAGCAGTTCGCTTGCTAGAAAGCCGGTATTACCTTTAACTCAAAAGGAAAAAGAAGAGATTCGCCAGGGCCTTCAAAGTGTTGGTTTGCTTAAGGAAAACGTCAGTAGATAACAGACCATTGATTTCATGATGAAGGTGAGTCAGGTTATAATAGGGTATAAAACAACAGACTCCCGGAGGTATGAAATGTGTCAGTAAGTATTAAAGATGTCGCATTGAAAGCAGGAGTGTCTATAGCCTCTGTTTCCCGAGTATTAAGTGGAAAACCAGGAGTAGGCGCTCAAACGGCTGAAAGAATCAAGCAAGTGATTGATGAGTTAGGCTACCGCCCTAATTTAGGAGCGAGAGGGCTCGTGAAAAGAAAGACTGGGAATATCGCTGTAGTGGTTCCCCGCGGTTCATATATTTTGAATAATCCATTTTTTTCAACGATTTTAGATGGCATAGCGAAGGAATTAGATGAGACCGAATTCAATATGCTGATGTCATTTACATCTGTTCAGCAGCAGCGATTACTGGAGACGCAGGCTGTAGATGGTGCCATTTTATTTTCTCCAAGAAATGAAGAATTGAGCATGGATTGGTTAAAAAGTTTGGCTATTCCCATTATCGTTGTCGGAAGTTACTTAGAGGATTCTCCATTTCCATGTGTCAGGCCAGATGATGAAGAAGGTGTTTGTCAATCTGTAACGGCCTTATTTGATAAAGGTCATCGAACCATTGGGCTGGTCAATGGTCCAATGAGTTCGATGCATAGTGTAAGGTATTACAAGGGATATGAGCGCACACTGAAACGTTTAGGATTAACAATGAACAAAGAGCTTGTGTTTGAGTTAGATGAATTTGATGGGGGAAAAGTAGTAGAAGTGGTTTCTCAATTTCTCCAAGGAAACCAGCACATGACTGGAGTTGTTTGCTCTTCAGATTTTTTGGCGGTAGGGGTCATGAAAGCGGCAGAAAACGCAAATGTGTCAATACCTCATGATTTGTCTGTCGTTGGTGCTGATGATGTGCCCATTGCAAGTTTTCTCACCCCGTCTTTATCTTCTGTTCATGTTGATTTAGTTGGAATGGGAAGAAAAGCTGTTTCTTTACTAACACAGTTATTGGAAGGAGAACAGTTAGAAGCGATGGAGCATATTTTCCCTATGTATTATATAGATCGGGGCACCACTGGAACGCCAAAAAAGATTTGATAGATGCTGAAAACTCGTATGAACGCTGCAGAATTTCTCTTGACTTAAAATGTAAGCGGTTTCTCCGGCGCTCTTCGGCATGTACTTTTGCATCATTTCCTCTAATAAGGAGGAGATACCATGACGTTAGAACTCAGCGGAAATTCAAATTCTCAAGGTGGGCAAGTTGTTGATAGAGCTTCACAACTATTGACCAGGATGGAAAGTGTACCTTTTTCGAGGTGGCATTTAAAACCTCGGATCATTATGGGATCTGCTACCTTTTTTGATGCGTTTGATGCGCTATCTTTAGCGTTTGTTCTCCCGGTCCTCATCGGCATGTGGAATTTATCACCTGCTCAAATTGGCCTTCTTATTGGGTCTGGTTATATAGGACAAGCGATTGGTGCTATTTTCTTTGGGTGGTTAGCAGAAAGGCGCGGCCGTGTATTTAGTGCAAAGTGGACGGTGTTCCTCATGTCTATTATGAGTATCGCTTGTGTATTTTCAGGTAATTTTATGGCCCTTTTTATTTTCCGCTTTATACAAGGGATTGGAGTTGGAGGAGAGGTGCCGGTAGCAGCCTCGTATATCAATGAGTTGTCCCGGGCCCAAGGAAGAGGCAGATTTTTTATGCTTTATGAGATGATTTTTCCATTAGGATTAATGATCTCAGCTCAAATTGGCGCTTTCGTCGTACCTAGCTTTGGGTGGAAATGGATGTTCTTGATTGGAGGCATTGGAGGTTTAATCGTCTTTGGATTCTTTTTCATGCTGCGTGAATCGCCAAGGTGGCTTATTTCGAAAGGCAGGTTAGATGAAGCCGAAAGAATTATTGAAGAAATTGAAGCTAGTACTGACAAACGAATGCCTGTCGCAAATCAAGTATCCAGCAGTACTGAAAAAGGCGACTGGAAAGAGCTATTTTCAACTTTTTACCGTAAAAGAACATTGGTCGTATGGGGACTATGGTTTTCTGCCTACTTTGTATCGAATGGTTTAAATAACTGGTTACCGAGTCTTTATAATACTGTTTACCATTTGCCAGTTGGAGATTCATTAAGGGCAGCATCTCTCACAAATATTTTACAGACTGTAGGGGTATTCGCTTGTGCATTTTTAATTGATAAAGTGGGTCGGAAGCGCTGGGCAACCATTGCATTTGTATTAACAGGTGTTTTATTAACTACTTTATGGGTCAGCGGAGCGACTTCACCAGAAAGCGTCATCTATTTAGGGTCTGCTGCTTACGGAATGATGGGGACAATTACAGTTCTTCTCTATCTATATACACCTGAAATTTATCCGACACGAATGAGGGTGATTGGAACGGCATTTGCTACAGCGTGGCTTAGACTGGCCTCAGCGATCGCTCCTATTATGATAGGTTTTATTTTAGAGGTAAGCGGTGTTTCAACTATTTTTATTCTTTTTGCAAGTGTGACGGTAGTGGGAGCAATTCTTGCTTTTAAAATGATCGAAACGCGCGAGAAAGTACTAGAGGATATTGCACCGTAAGTAACGCATGCAGTAAAGAACTTATTCCAAAGAGGGTAGGTTCTTTTTTATTCAGAGAATCTAAAATGCCTCACCTATCTCCGTTCATTTATCATATAATAGAAACAGGATCTAGTCGTGAAGAGAGACGTGTCACGAACATGAAAAGCCACCTGTGAAACAGTGAAGATTAAAAAAGTCTACCGGCGATGGTAGACTTTTTCTATCAGTTTAATGCTTGATTCCCTGAAGCAGTGCAGCTTTTAAACAGAAGGAAATGGGCTGATGCTGCGCATCGAATTGAAGCTGAAACAGCTGCTTTGTGTCAGGGTCTGCGGCTTGAAGGTGGGAAACGATCTCCTTTTGAATATTCTCTGGCGTGCGTCCGCGTATAATCCAGTCCTGATAATCAATATGCAGATCCCAGTAACGAATCTCTTTCTGAGTCAATTGGTTGTCATCGAAAAGCTCTTTCCATTCTGATAACGAGCTTTCCCGCACATGAGAAGGGTCTCTCAGTCTATTTAAGTGATTAATAAATGAATCCTGTGCAGGGTTTTCAGGTGCATAATGGTCGACGAGCAGAAATTGGCCGCCTTTTTTTAAGACTCGGCTGATTTCAGACATGGCTGCCGGAAGGTTTGGAAAGTGGTGAGCAGCAAATCGGCACGTCACTAAATCAAATGATTCATCAGAGAAGGGCAATGCTTCTGCGGCTGCCTGCTCAAAAGTAATGTGGTTCAGGTGGCGTTCTTCCGCAAGTGCTGCTGCAATCTCGATCATTTTTTGCGTGACATCAATGCCGACCCCTTTAGAGATAACGTCTGAAAAGGAAAAAACGGTATGTCCTGCCGCGCAGCCAATATCAAGTAAATGCTCATGTCCCTTCGCATTTGCTGTTGTTTTCATCCATTCCAGCTCTTCTCCGGCTGCAAATATAGGTGAATCTCGATAGTTCTCGGCATTTTGTGAAAATTGGTTCTCGGCTTTAGCATATGGATTCATTTCTTTTCCCCCTTTGTGGTCTCTTTATCGTAGAATTCCTTCTGTTATTTGTCTAAGACATAAAAGATATGACATGGATAGTTAAAACCTATGAGGTGATGAAAGTGGATATACGAATGATGGAATATGTCATTGAAGTGTACCGGCAGCAAAGTTTTACAAAAGCAGCGGATCAACTTCATATTGCACAGCCTTCTTTAAGCCAGCAAATGAAGAAGCTGGAAGAGGAATTAGACACACCGCTATTTATTCGAAAGTATGGACAAGTAACGCCCACACCTCAAGGGAGACGATTCATTAAAAGGGCTGAGAATATTTTGAAGGAAAGAGATGATTTGCTGCGTGAAATGGGAGAAGCAGCTTATGAAATCGGGAAAGAGCTGAACATTGGAGCGCCAGCAGTCACAGGGGGATATATCTTGCCCGGCTTATTAAAAACCTTTTGTCAAACGTATCCTCATGTCGACGTTCAATTGATAGAAGGTTCACCTCGTGAGCTCGAAAAACTTCTATTGGCCGGAAAACTGGATTTGGCTATTTTATCTATGCCTGTCGAGCATGAATCATTGAAAATGAAACAAATGCTGACAGAGCCGCTCCTTCTTGCAGTTCCGCAAGCTGCACAGCCATGGTTATCAGAGGAATTGAACGAGATTATCAAGCAAGCAGGGCAAAAAGAGTCCGGTCACGAAATCGTTCCCTTTCAGCTTCTTGAAGGTATCCCATTTATTATGCTGAAAGAGGGATACGGTTTTCGGCAAGTGGTCACGGAACTGTGCCGTTATCACGGTTTTCAGCCAAAAACGGCTTTTGAAACAAGTCATATTCAAACAGCGCAGGCATTGGTCAAAAACGAACTAGGTGTGACCGTTGTGCCGAAAATGGTAGCACAAGAGGATAGGAACGGGGTCATTTATTTACACATTGATTCATGCCCAACCCGCACACTTGTGTTTGCATATGTGGAAGAAAGGTATTTAACGAAAGCCGCTCAAGCCTTTATGGACCTTTATCAGAATCAAGGGAAAGCTTAAACAAACGTTTAATTAAACGCAAAAAGCAGGGGAGCACCCTGCTTTTTAATATAAGTCGAGACGCTGATCTGTCATAACCGGAATTTGCTGTCTGACTTCATCCACCAGCTGAAGATCAATTTCAGCATAATAAATATCTTCGTCATCGTTTGTTTCAAGCAGGATGCGGCCGAGTGGATCAATCACCATAGAGTGTCCAGGGAATGCCGTGTCTCTGCTTGTGCCTGTTCTGTTAACAGCAATCATAAATGACTGGTTTTCAATCGCTCTTGCGATGAGCAGGCTGCGCCAATGGTCCACTCTTGCTGACGGCCATTGCGCCGTATTGACGAGCACCTTCGCTCCTTTGTTCACAAGTGTTCTGGAAAGCTGCGGGAAGCGGAGATCGTAGCAGATCATCGCACCAATCGTCACATCTTCACCATAGTCAAATAAACCAAGCTGATCACCAGCAGTTAGATAGTTGTGCTCATCCATTAAGTGGAATAAATGAATTTTATCATAATCTAACAAAAGCTCACCTTGGCGGTTAAAGACATACATCGTGTTGGTGATGTGTTCATCTTCTGTCCGTTTATTTAATACACTGCCTGCGATGAGATACACTTGATGCTTACGTGCAAAGGAGGAAAAGAGCTGTTTTGTGCGTTCACCGTTTACATCCGCAAGCTGATCGGCTTGCTCAAGGGCGTAGCCGGTATTCCACATTTCGGGTAAAATGATCAAATCAGGCTGCTCGCGGACCGCTTCTTCTAAAAACGCTGCTGCTTTTTTAAAATTCACTTCAGGTTCTCCAATTTGTACGTCCATTTGGACAAGGGCGATTTTCATACGAGTTCCTCCTTTATTCGCTAAATATCATGGGTACATCCATGAATGTATGTAATGGTTTATTCTAGTCTTCAAGGCCAGTTTCTTTATCATAAAGGTTTCCATCATCTTTGCCAATAGAAATGTCAGAAGGTTTTGTTAAATGGCTTTCTAACTCAAGAAATCGGTGGTATGATACATATAACGAATAAAACAAAGGGGGATACTCGGATATGCAATTGTTTGATTTGCCGCTTGAAGAGCTAAAAAAATATAAACCAAAGAAAACAGCACGTCCTGATTTCTCAGATTTTTGGAAGAAATCACTCGAAGAACTGCGCCAAGTGGAGGCAGAGCCAACACTTGAACCGTATGACTATCCAGTGAAAGGCGTCAAGGTGTACCGCCTGACGTATCAAAGCTTTGGACATTCTAAAATAGAAGGCTTTTATGCTGTACCTGATCAAACTGGCCCGCATCCAGCGCTCGTTCGTTTTCATGGCTATAATGCCAGCTATGATGGCGGCATTCACGACATCGTCAACTGGGCGCTCCACGGCTATGCCACATTTGGTATGCTCGTCCGCGGTCAAGGCGGCAGTGAAGATCAGACAGTGACACCAGGCGGTCACGCTTTAGGGTGGATGACAAAAGGCATTTTATCAAAAGAGACCTACTATTATCGCGGTGTTTATTTAGATGCGGTTCGTGCACTCGAAGTCATTCAGTCCTTCCCTGAAGTGGATAAACACCGGATCGGCGTGATTGGCGGGAGCCAGGGAGGCGCATTAGCGGTAGCAGCTGCAGCCCTTTCAGATATTCCGAAGGTCGTCGCGGCAGATTACCCTTATTTATCAAACTTTGAGCGTGCAGTGGATGTGGCATTGGAGCAGCCTTATTTAGAAATCAATTCGTACTTTCGGAGAAATAGTGACCCGGAAGTGGAAGAAAAGGCATTTGAGACATTAAGCTATTTTGACTTAATCAATTTAGCTGGATGGGTCAAACAGCCAACATTGATGGCGATCGGTCTGATTGACAAAATTACCCCGCCATCTACTGTGTTTGCGGCATACAACCATTTAGAAACAGATAAAGACCTAAAGGTATATCGCTATTTTGGACACGAGTTTATCCCGGCTTTTCAAACAGAGAAGCTCTCCTTCTTACAAAAGCATTTGCTCAAATAAAAGAAAAAAGAGGCCGCTCTAGGAGGGCCTCTTTTTTAATAACTCGTATTTTGTCTCGTTTTTTCATCAGGTACTAACGCGGTGATAATAAGGGCAAGAGCTGTGATGATATGAAGGATGAATCCGAGTACCGGAATCCATGCGAGGCAGGATGTGATAATCCCAATGATGCTGCCAATTATTGGTCCTTGGTCTCGCTTTGATAAGACGAGTGTGATAATATGCAGAATAAGCATGACCATGAGCGGTGTATAGCCATTGCTAATAATAAATAATCCTCCGATGACAGGGATGGCAAGACAGGCTTCAAAAATCCCGGTGATCCATTTCATGATGCGAGATATAGACATGAGATCCAACTCCTTTTTCATATATGTCTTATTCGTATTTTACCAAAACGTGAAGAAGTCATGCAGATTTCTATAGAAAGAGTTGATGGATGATGAGAGCGAGAATCAAGGAAGAGCTGAAAATCATCGAAGAAACATATGATGTAAAAATTTGCCTCGCGGTCGAATCAGGCAGCAGAGCATGGGGATTCCCCTCGACTGATAGTGATTACGATGTTCGTTTTTTATATGTTCCTCGAAAAGAATGGTATTGGGCGCTGGAAGAACATCGTGATGTCATTGAACGGCCGATTGATGATGTGCTTGATATCAGCGGCTGGGAGCTTAGAAAGGCACTTCGCTTATTCAATAAATCGAATCCATCCATCATGGAATGGTTGTCTTCTGACATCATCTATACTGAATCCTTCTCTTTGGCAAAGCAGCTAAGAGAATTAAAGGACCGAGCGTTTTATCCTCCAGCATTGATGTATCATTACCTCAATATGGCGAAGCGGAATGAAAGCCGGCATTTACGAGGAGAGCAGGTGCGAATCAAGAAATATTTCTATGTGCTTCGTCCGCTGCTTGCCTGTCAGTGGATTGAACGATACCCGACTGTTCCGCCGATGGACTTTCATGAACTGCTCGAAGAACTAGTGGAGGAAGGTCCGCTTTTAGCGGAAATCCATGAGCTGCTCAAACGTAAAATGGACGGAGAAGAAATGGATGTAGAGAACCGCCTCGCTTATGTCCATCCATTTATCGACAAAGAGCTCGCGCGATTTGATGAATTGGTGAAAAGCTACAATCAGCCGAAAGACAACCTGTTGCAAGAATTAAATGAGCTGCTGCAGTCTACCCTTGATGAGGTGTGGGCGTAAGCAGGGAAGAGCCAGCCGGATCACGGCAGGCTCTTTTTTATCTCTTATTGTGATAAAACCACAAAAAAAGTCAGAATTTTTGTCATCTTCAAATATTGTAGCGGACAGCTTATGAGCTTTACAATAAAGACATAGCTTACAAAGAGTGGGAGGTGCCCTTTATGGAGTCGGTCACAAGAAATTTCTTCTTGTTTTTGTCAAAGAGCAGTCTCTTGAACCATATTGCTCGTAATTGGGGAAGTGCTGTTGCATCTAAGAAAATCATCGGAGGGAAGGACTTTGAGAGTGCCATCCCTGTTATCAAGCGATTAAATGACCAAGGAATGGCTGTGACAGTTGATCACCTTGGTGAGTTTGTTACAAAGGCAGAGATTGCCAATGAACGGACGACTGAGTGTATTCAAACCATTCAGCGGATTGCTGAGGCGGGACTCAATTCCCATGTGTCACTCAAAATGACATCCCTTGGCCTGGATATTGACGATGACCTTGTGTATCACAATATGAAACGTATTTTAGATACGGCAGAGAAACACCGTATCATGGTGACCATCGATATGGAGGATGAACAGCGCTGTCAAAAAACGCTGGACATTTTTAAAGAGATGAAATCTCAATATGAGTATGTCAGTACGGTCTTGCAGGCGTATTTGTACAGAACAGAAAAGGATCTTGATGACCTAAATGAGCTGCAGCCATTTTTAAGACTTGTAAAGGGTGCCTATAAGGAATCTGCCGAAGTGGCGTATCCAAACAAAAAAGACGTCGATCTGAATTATCAAAAGCTGATCGAAAAGCAATTGCTCTCAGGGAACTATACAGCCATTGCGACACATGACGATCGAATGATTGAGTTCACGAAAAATATTGTGAAAAAACACAATATACAGACAAATCAGTTCGAATTTCAAATGCTGTACGGCATGAGATCAGAAACGCAGCAGGCACTTGTGAAAGAAGGCTATCAAATGAGGGTCTATACTCCGTATGGACGAGAGTGGTACGGCTACTACATGAGACGTCTTGCAGAACGGCCGGCAAACATTGCCTTTGCTCTAAAAGGGATGACGAGAAAATAATTTGAAACGGGAGCGTGACAAAAATGACAACACCTTACAAGCATGAACCATTCACGGATTTTAGCCAGGAAGAAAACCGCAAAGCGTTTGAACAAGCATTAGCTAAAGTAACCGAATCACTTGGCCAAACCTATCCGCTCGTGATTAATGGAGAAAGAATTGAAACGAAAGACAAGATTGTTTCGATCAATCCAGCGAAAAAGGATGAAGTGGTTGGAACCGTATCGAAGGCCGGGAAGGAAGAGGCAGAGCAGGCGGTTCAAGCAGCAGCGAAAGCATTCGAAACATGGCGCTACACGTTTCCAGAAGAAAGAGCTGGCGTATTATTCAGAGCTGCGGCAAGCATTCGCCGTAAAAAGCATGAGTATTCAGCCCTTCTTGTCAAAGAAGCAGGTAAGCCTTGGAATGAAGCGGATGCAGATACAGCAGAAGCAATTGACTTCCTAGAGTATTATGCCCGTCAAATGCTGGAGCTGGCGAAAGGCAAACCAGTGAACAGCCGCGAAGGGGAACGCAATCAATATGTTTACACACCCACTGGCGTGACGCTCGTGATTCCGCCGTGGAACTTCTTGTTTGCAATCATGGCAGGAACAACAGTAGCCCCAATCGTCACTGGGAATACAGTTGTTTTAAAACCAGCAAGTGCGACGCCTGTCATTGCAGCCCGTTTTGTGGAAGAGCTTGAGCAAGCCGGTCTTCCAAAGGGTGTTGTCAACTTTGTACCAGGAAGCGGAGCAGAGGTCGGGGATTACTTAGTAGATCATCCGAAAACAAGCCTGATTACATTCACTGGATCAAGAGAAGTAGGGACACGTATCTTTGAACGCGCGGCAAAAGTGCAGCCAGGCCAGCAGCATTTAAAACGTGTCATTGCTGAAATGGGCGGTAAGGATACAGTGGTTGTCGATGAGGATGCAGATGTTGAATTAGCGGCTAATGCCATTTTCACATCAGCCTTCGGATTTTCAGGTCAGAAATGTTCAGCTGGATCTCGGGCTGTCGTCCATGAGAAGCTGTATGACCAAGTGGTTGAGCGAGTGAAGGAAATCACAGAAACGAAAACAACAGCCAATCCACTTTCTGCGGATGTTTACATGGGACCTGTCATTGATCAAGCGTCTTTTGACAAGATTACGGATTATATCGAGGTTGGCAAACAGGAAGGCCGCTTAGTCACTGGCGGAACGAGTGATGATTCGGAAGGATACTTTATTCACCCGACCATTTTTGCAGATCTTGAGCCAACTTCCCGTTTAATGCAAGAAGAAATCTTTGGACCGGTCTTGGCTTTCTCGAAAGTCTCTAGCTTTGATGAGGCACTTGAGGTAGCCAACAACACAGAATACGGTTTAACAGGTGCTGTCATTACGAATAATCGTGATCACATCAACCGTGCGAAGCAGGAGTTCCATGTGGGGAACCTTTACTTTAACCGTAACTGCACAGGTGCCATCGTTGGTTACCATCCATTCGGCGGTTTCAAAATGTCAGGAACAGATTCAAAAGCAGGCGGTCCAGATTACCTAGCTCTGCACATGCAGGCAAAAACGATTAGTGAAATGTTTTAATATGGAAAAAGCATGAACCTGCACTGATGGGTTCATGCTTTTTTTGCCTGCCTGCGACTTGTTTCTATACAAATCTGACTGGAAAGAAGTATGATAAATGTATCACTTAATCAGGGAGCAATCGGGATGGAAGAGATATTAGAAAAGCTTCATACATTTTTTGATGTCGACAAATTAATTGCATTTATTAGCGGATATTTAAAAAAACCAGTCATTTTAGAAAGCACAGAGTGTCAGCTCCTTGCTTATAATTCTTACAGCATTCAGCAGTTTGACCCAGTCAATCAGCAAACGATTTTCTCAAAAGAATGTCCGGGGTCTGTGGTCGATTGGTTAAAGAAAACAGGGGTAATTGAGCGGCTTCACAAGGAGTCAAAGCCTTTTTATGTGAGCGGCCATGACGAGCTCGGATTTAATCGGCGGGTGGCTGTGAGCGCCAAGCATAAACAAGAGGTAGTAGGCTTTATTTGGGTGCAGGACATTGAGGACTCCCTCTCTCAGGAGGAGCTGCAATTTTTACACGAAGCTTCCTTTCAGGTTGGAAAAGTGATTTATAAGAATAAGAAACAGCTTGAGAAAAAGGAAGGCAAGATTGAAGAGTTTTTCAAAAAGGTCATGGATGATCATTTTTATACTGAAGAAGAGCTGAAATGGGAGGCTGAGAACTTAAGCATTCCACTGCCAGCCGTATTTACCGTTATGGTCGTGCACGCTGCCGATAACAAAAGTGAGACGGCAGAAGATGTGAAGGATGTCATTCGAACTTATTTGCAGCTAGAGGATAAAGTGAATCACGTCTATTCGGTTCAAGCAGATATTGTCGTTATATTAGGCAGCCTGTCAGACCGGCACTCACCGAAAGCGACTGCCGCTGATGTCATCGCACATCTGCAATCAAAAACGAATGCCCATCCTTCCCCTTTGTATATTGGGATGGGAAGAGAGTATCGTGATGTCATGAAAATGAGTACAAGTCGATTTGAAGCGATAGAGGTCGTCAAGGCAGTAAAAATTGTCGGAGGGCAAGAACTGATTCCATATGATTATGAGAATTTAGGGGTCTTCCGGTTTTTAGACTCTATTTACAGCCATCAAAAAAAGAAAAACGACTTCAATCCAGATTTGTTACGCTTGAAGGAAAAAGACCGCGAGAGTCAAACCTCGTTTTTAAAAACGCTGGAAGTCTACTTATTGAATAACTGCAAGCTAAAGCCAGCAGCGGAGCAGTTGTTTATTCATCAAAATACATTAAACTATCGAATGAAACAAATTTTTGACATGACTTCGATCGACTTAAGTCATTTTAGCCAGAGATGTGAGTTATTTATTGAATTGATGCTGATGAAAAAAGATCAATAATGATGATGGAATCCGCAGGTGCACGGGATCACCTGCGGGTTTTCATGTGACATGCGAAAATGGCATACAACTGATGCATTTCGTTGTATGATAGATAAAGATTTTATGAGAAAAGTGAAAGGGGGGCCACCTTTGGGATCAGTCACCTTAGCCATTTTGATTTTCATCATGACCCTCGTCCTTGTCATTTGGCAGCCAGGACGTGTCACCATAGGATGGTCAGCGTGTGGAGGCGCCATTCTTGCACTTGCCTTTGGTGTCGTTCATCTGGGCGATGTGTGGGAAGTCACGCAAATTGTATGGAACGCGACCTTTGCCTTTATTGGCATTATTATCATTTCGTTAATTTTAGATGAGATCGGCTTTTTTGAATGGGCTGCACTGCATATGGCAAAAGCCGCAAGAGGCAACGGTGTCCGCATGTTTATTTATTTAACATTGCTCGGCGCTGTTGTAGCTGCTTTTTTTGCCAACGATGGAGCGGCGCTGATTTTGACCCCAATCGTTTTATCTGTGGTGAGAGCGTTGAAGCTGGATGAGCGCATGGTGCTGCCTTTTGTGATGGCAAGCGGCTTTATTGCAGATACAACCTCCTTGCCATTTGTCATTAGTAACCTGGTCAATATCGTATCAGCCGACTATTTTCATATTGGTTTTCTAGAATATACAGCGAATATGTTCGTGCCAAACCTTGTGTCGCTTGGAGCGAGCATGCTGGTTCTGTATGTATTTTACCGAAAGCTTATCCCAAAAACCTACGATCTGTCACAGGCAAAGGAACCGGCGTCAGCTATTCGAGATATCCGTATGTTCCGTTTGTCTTGGTATGTGCTCAGCTGTCTGCTTGTGGGTTATTTTGCGGGGGAGCTAATCGGTATTCCAGTGTCCATCATCGTAGGCGGGATTGCCCTTGCTTTCTTATGGCTGGCGAGAAGAAGTCCGCAAGTGGCGACAAAGCGAGTGATCAAAGAAGCGCCGTGGTCCATTGTGTTTTTCTCGATCGGTATGTATGTCGTCGTATATGGACTGAAAAATGTCGGTCTTACAGAAATATTGGCGGCATGGATTGAACAAGGGGCTTCACATGGCTTGCTTGCAGGAACGATGTTTATGGGCGTGCTTGCCGCAGTGCTGTCCTCTGTGATGAACAATCTGCCGACCGTTTTAATTGATGCGATTGCCATTGGACATACAGATACAGCAGGTGTCATGAGAGACGGACTGATTTATGCCAATGTCATCGGCTCCAACCTTGGACCGAAAATGACCCCAATCGGCTCATTGGCGACATTGCTGTGGCTTCATGTTTTAAAGAAAAAAGGCGTCCATATCTCTTGGGGGGCTTACATGAAAGCCGGAATCATCCTGACCATCCCAACCTTGATTCTCACATTACTCGGGTTATATGTATGGTTATGGCTCATTCATTAATTATCGTGTAGACAAACCCTCGCATTCGCCCGCAGGTATGCTCTCCGGTGCCTAGGGCTGCAAAGGTTTTCTATCACGCTGAAAAAGAGCAGATCCATGAGATCTGCTCTCAGCTTGTAGACAAAGTCTACAAGCTTTTTTGTATAATAAGGATATTAACATTTCTGTGGGGGATGAACATGTTATCGAAACGTGAAGAAGAAAGAAGAAATCAATTAGAAGTAGTGGCATTAGATGAATTAGTGCCTGAAGATCATCTTGTACGGAAAATAGATCAAGCAATCGATTTTGACTTCGTTTATGATCTTGTCAAAGATCATTATAGTTCCGACAATGGCAGACCAAGTGTGGACCCCGTTGTTCTCATTAAAATGGTTTTGATCCAATATCTATTTGGCATTCGCTCCATGCGTCAAACGATTAAAGAAATTGAAACCAATGTGGCTTATCGTTGGTTTATTGGGTATGGATTTTCGGAGAAAATTCCGCACTTTTCTACCTTCGGTAAAAACTACGTGAGACGTTTTCACGATACAGATTTATTCGAACAAATTTTTTATCGAATCTTAAGAGAAGCGATGAAAAAAGGCCTCGTTGACCCTTCTGTCGCCTTCATTGATTCAACACATGTCAAAGCGAATGCCAATAAGAAAAAACTTGAAAAGAAAATCGTTCGAGTTGAGACGAGAAGTTATCAAAATCAGCTTCATGAGGAAATTAATATTGATCGTGAAGAACATGGAAAAAAGCCTTTACCCCTTCAGAATAAAGAAGAAATAAAAGAAATCAAGGTCAGTACAACTGACCCAGAGAGTGGCTACTATGTAAAGGATGAACGTGAAAAGTCATTTGCTTATTCATTTCATACAGCTTGTGATTCAAAAGGATTTATTCTAGGATCACTGGTCACAGGTGGTAATGTTCATGATAGTCGTATGTTAGATTCACTCGTATCTAGATGCTGGATATAAAACACCTTACATCGCTAAGTTTTTAATGGATCAAGAGATAAGACCAGTCATGCCTTACACTCGTCCAAAAACAAAAGCTGGTTATTTGAAAAAGAATGAATACGTGTATGATGCATATTTTGATTGTTACATTTGCCCCAACGGGCAAATTCTCTCCTATCGTACAACGACTAGAGAAGGCTATAAGCAATATGCGTCCGACTCAGAAGTATGTAAGTCCTGCTCGTTTTTAGATAACTGTACACAAAGTCAAAATCATACCAAACAAATTCATCGGCATATTTGGCAGGATTACCTAGATGAAGCAGACAACCTAAGACTCACTGAAATAAATAAGAGCATCTATGCAAAACGGAAAGAAACAATTGAACGCGTTTTTGCGGATGCCAAAGAAAAGCATGGTATGCGTTGGACGAAACTTCGTGGACTAAAAAAAGTTTCAATGCAAGCGATGCTTACTTTCGCTGCCATGAACCTTAAAAAGCTAGCAAACTGGACATGGAAAGGACCATGTCCAGCGTAAAACACATGATATTTTTATCAAAAAATGTGAAAACCCCACTTTTACTTTAGGTAAAGGAGGGGTTTGTCTACGGTCTGAGAGCAGATCCATGAGATCTGCTCTTTTTTTTGCTACAGATATTTCGCATAGCGTTTTTCTAAAAAGTCCTGAAGCAATGAGACGACACTGCAAATGCCCCAGTAAATGAGTGCGACCAAAATATACATGGTCATATAATCGAATTCTCGTCCGCCTACAATTTTTGCCTGCTGGAAGAGCTCTGGTACAGTAATCATCGCTGCCAGTGAGGAAGCTTTGATTAAATCCAGCATGACATTGGTCAATGGCGGCAGGGCGATGCGGACGGATTGAGGCAAAATGACACCACGCATCGTTTGCCAATAGCTGAGACCTAATGATTTAGCGGCTTCTACCTGTCCACTTGGAACAGAGGAGAGGGCCGCCCGGTTAATTTCTGCAATATAGGCAGCACTATTAAAGCTGAACCCAATAATGGCGGCAGTGACCGCTGTGAACTCAATGCCGATATAGGGGAATCCAAAATAGAGAATAAACAAAATCACCAGAATAGGCACGCCTCGCATGAATGAGATATACAGCCGCGCAGGCAGCCGAAGAATCCATGAATTCGCCATCCTGGCAAGAGCGATAAAAAAGCCAAGAATGGTACCAAAAAACATGCTCACAAAGGAAATGAGCAGCGTCAGCCAAATGCCTTTCATAACAAACGGAAATGACGCCTTTGCCAGTGCAGGATTAAATATATATTCTAAATGAATATCTCCCACGATTGCGGCTCCTTATTTGGAAATGTCGACATCTTCGACATCAGCATCAATTTTCTTAGAGACGTCTGCATGATTAAAGAATTTCTCAGAAATCTTTTTCATTGTTCCGTCTTTTTTCATGTCGCCTAATACACGATTCAATTCTTTTTGAAGCTCTTTGTTGTCCTTCTTCATAACAAAACCTTGTTCATTCGGCATGTACTTCAAGTCAGGGTGAATCATAATATTTAATTTAGGAAATGCAGCAAGAGCCAGTGTCTGCAAGTAATAATCATTTAGAATGACATCTGTACGGCCGTTTGCAACATCCTTTAAGTATTGCTCGTTTGTCGCATTATCATAAATGACTTCTTTTGCACCGTACTTACGAGCGACATCCATATAAATCGTTGTGGCAGCCCCTGCTGCTTTCTTTCCTTTTAAATCTTTTAACGTTTTAATGCCAGATAAATCATCTTTCCGAACGATAGCCGTGCCGTAGGAATATTTATAAGGGGTTGAAAAGGCAAACTTGTCTTTTCTGTCATCTGTGATGTCGATATCATTTGCAGCGGCATCCACTTGACCAGAATTAATGGCACTCAGCATCCCATCATAGCCCATTTCTTTAAATTCTACTTTCACATCAAGACGTTTAAACGCTTCTTTGACGACTTCTACTTCATAGCCAGTTAATTGATCCTTGCCATTAGAAGTATCATGATAAGAAGTTGGATAAAGGGTGCCTGAAGTTGCAACCACGATTTTCCCTTTCTTTTTAATCTGATCCCACTTTGTGTCTTCAGATTGAGATGAGCCTGATTGACTGCAAGCAGACATGATAAGGATGAAAGCAGACACAACAAGCATGATCCATATAGGTTTTTTATGATAAAAACGACTCATTTAAGAATCCTCCTCTATTTTTTATACAAAACAAAACATAGCACGCTTTTTCTGTAAGGACAACGTTTTCAGAAGAAAAGTGAAAAAGTAAGAATATTATAAGCAATTTGCACGTTAGAAATAATGTATAAAAAAGGAAAGCGAGCGCAAAATAAAGGCGAATAAAGGAGGGAACAACAATGATGAAAAAAATCAGTAGTTTGATCATCTTGTCGATGATGCTGTTATTTGGTTTTCATATAGAAACGGCTCATGGAGAAACACCTCAAATGGAAAAGCGCCCGGTGACACATCAAGTGAAATTAACAGCAGAACAACAAAAACAAATTGAAATCCTTGAGCAGCAAATTCTTTCTAAGCGAAAAGAAGTCATTGAGAAATATGTACAGTACGGCGTGTTAACAAAGGAACAAGGCACACACATCACGAAACGAATGGATGAGCATTACACTCATTTGAAAAAGAACGGATTTGTTCCATTGCTGAAAAAGCCACAGCACCATCGCCCATGATAATGATGAAACCGGCAGCGAAGTAGACTAACCTAGTCAAATGGGACATAAAAAAACACCCTTCAAGTGATACACTTAAACTAAGTGCTAATTTGGAGGGTATTTTTTATGAAAAAAAACAAATATTCAGCTGAAATAAAATGGGCGGTTGTGAAAGATAAATTAAGCGGGCAGTTTACCAATCAACAAATTATGGATAAATATCATATAAAGAATGTATCTCAGATTAAAACATGGATGAAGTGGTATCGAGGAAATCAGTTACATCGATTCGATCAGCCAATTGGAAAACAATATAGCTTCGGGCATGGACCTGACAATGTATCCAAAGAGGAAAAAGTGAATAGGCAGGTTGAACACCTTAAGATGGAGAATGAAATTCTAAAAAAGTATTTGGAGATCGTAGAGGAGTTGAAAAGGGAGTAACCTTGTATTTGATCGAGAGATTACGGAAGAAATATACAGTAAAGTCTGTCTTAAGTATTTTGCAGGTCGCCAGATCGACCTATTATCGTTGGGTATCCGAAGGAATACGTAAAAAATCACAAGTGGAGAAGGCTGTTATTTCCTTATGTACCGAAACGTCGTTCCGGTACGGCCATCGTAAGATCCGAAAGCTACTTCAGCGTCAATATGATATCAAACGAAACCGAAATACTATACAGCGCATCATGCAAAAATACCATCTTCAATGTCGTGTGAAGCGTAAAAGGAAATGGAAATCAAAAGGGGAATCTGTCATCATTGCCCCAAATATATTAAATCGAAACTTCACCGCAATACACCCGAATTTAAAATGGGTAACAGATATTACTTATATTCAGTATGGACCAAGAACGCTCTACCTTTCGACCATTATGGATTTGTACAACAACGAAGTTGTTGCCTACACCCTAGATGATCACCAACAGACATCACTCATATTGGACACATTGAGAGCAGCTTTAGAGAAAAGGAATTCGCCTAAAGGTGTACTTGTGCATTCAGATCAAGGAAGTGTATACAGTTCGTATGCATATCAAAAGGAGCTGGGGGTAAGGAACCTCACAAGTAGTATGTCTAGACGAGGTAACTGTTGGGATAACGCAGTGATTGAATCATTCCATTCCAGCTTAAAATCAGAGGAATTTATGTTTACAAAGTTCAACTCTATATCAGAAAAAGATGTCAGGCAACGAATCGACCGTTACATCAAGTATTATAATGAAGAGCGTATCCAAAAAAAATTAGGCTACCACGCACCAAAAACATTTGGTAGCATGGCAACCTAATAAGGGTGTTTTATTTGTGTCTCAATCTGCTATGTCAGTCTAAAGTGCCGGTTTTTTATTGTCGATCAGAAGGTGAGACTTTCCCCATCTTGAGGGACAAAAATGGCTTGATCTGCATGATGTTCTTGAATGTAAGCTTCTAAAGCAGCTCTTGTTAACAAGCAATGATTCACAGCTTCAAGATGACAGACGACAATTTGAGCTTTTGGCTGAGAACGGTGAATGTCTAGAATCTCTTCCTTGGTCATTGTAATCGGATCGCCTTCTAAAAATTGAGCAGCCCCGCTATTGACCACAATGAGGTCTGGCTTGCTTGTATTCACAACCTCTTTCGGTTCATCACACCAAATAGTATCACCTGCAATATAAAGGGTAGGTTCATCAGGGTGAGAGAAAACAAAACCGCTCACCTGCCCCATCCGCTTCGCCGTTTCTCCCGTCCCATGCTGTCCGCCTGTACGTTTAATATGAACGCCGCAAATGTCCATTTCATCTTCAATGCATGTGACATGCTGAAATCCAGCTTCTTCAACTTCTTTTCGATCCTTCTCCGATTGAGTATAAATTGGTTGATCCTGAGCTAATTTTCTTTTGGCCTCGTCGTCAAAGTGGTCCACATGTAAATGAGAGAGTAAGACAGCATCTGGGTGTAACAGACTGTCTAAATCTATATTTACAGGAAGCTCCACAATAGGATTGTTCAAATGTTGATTGGCTGTATGAGGGAACGGTGGATATGTTCCTTTTGCTGCAAAAAAGGGATCGATTAAAAAAGTTGAATGACCATAGTGAAGGTATAAAGTCGCATTGCGAATGAGTGTAATTTTCATAAAAAGGCCTCCTTTTTTTCTGATTAAGTTTACAGTATATTAAAAGAGTTCTATGTGACAGAGGATCATGAAAGTCTTTTGGCAGAAGGGCTTGATTTTTGAAAGAGGTGAGCCAATGCTAGACCAAACAGATATGAATATTTTAAAAGAACTATCAAAGAACAGCCGATTAACGATGAAAGCTCTAGGTGAAAAAGTTCATTTAACCGGCCAAGCTGTTGCAAATCGGGTGTTAAAGCTAGAAGAAGAAGGCGTGATTGAAGCATATACCATTTCAATTGATTGGCAGACACAAAAGACAATTCAAACCTTTTTGCAGCTCTATACCCGTAGTCATCATCATGAACCACTTCTGTCGTTTCTTTATGAAAAGGAAGAAATCAAGAATTTGTTCAAAATAAGTGGTGAGGGCTGTTATATGGCTGAAGGACATTTCTCCAGTCATGATGAACTTGATCAGTTTTTAACGGAGCTGACGAATTACGCAAATTACAAACTGTCTATTGCGGTTAAACGTCTCATTCATCAGTAATAGAAGAGACGCAGGAGGAAAAGGAACGATGCAAAAATTAATCGAAAATCAAGCTGAACCGATGACAAAGGAAAGAATCAAAGCAGACTTGGAACGACTTGGTGTGAAAAAGGGCATGATTTTATGTGTTCACTCATCTTTATCATCAATCGGCTGGGTAAACGGAGGCGCTGTAGCCGTCATACAAGCATTGATGGAAACCTTAACAGAAGAGGGGACACTGATTATGCCGGCACAAACGTTAGAGCTTTCTGATCCCGCCGATTGGATCGATCCGCCTGTTCCTTATTCATGGTGGAAATCGATCAAAGAAACAATGCCTGCTTTTGACCCAGCTTACACGACGCCAGCAGCAATGGGTAAGGTGGCGGAAACATTTTGGAAATACCCAGGCGTGGCGAGAAGCAATCATCCTCATTTTTCATTCACAGCCTGGGGGAAAAGAAAACATGAAATTCTGAAACACCATGCACTTTCCTTTGGATTAGGAGAGCAGTCGCCTCTTGGCCGCATGTATGATCTTCAGGCTCAAGTGCTGCTGCTTGGTGCATCATTTGAGAGCATGACAGCTTTTCATCTAGCTGAATACCGAATCCCTCAGCAGGACCTCATGACAAGAGGAGCGCCTATTTTAGAGAATGGGTGGAGGGTATGGAAAGAGTACCAAGATATCATCACAAGAGAAGAACTATTTGAACAGATTGGCCGTGATTTTCTGCAATCAGGAGGCATCCATCAGCACAATCAAATCGGACTTGCCAGTTCATATTTACTGCCCATGAGAGAATCGGTAGACTATGCGGAAAAGTGGCTTGATCTATACGATCAGTCGTAATCTACACTGTTTGGAAATTTACATAATAAACGTCTTGATCAGGCTGCTGTGAGGTGTAGCAGGTAAGCTGATAGTTTCCTTTTGGAATGGAGAAAGACAGCACATGGGCCATGACGCTTGTGATATAAACTTGATCACTTGTAAGCGTAAAGGGAACTGTTATGGCTCTATCAACCGAGACTTGGGGCTCATCGCTATTTAATGTCACAATAATAGACGCCTTTCCATTATTGATTCCTTCAAAGGAAACTCCTTGATCTCCTGTTGCAAATCCTTGAAGAATGTCCTCATCTGTCCAATCAATAACAGGAGGTGTTTCGCTTCCGGTGTATACCGTGATTTGGTGGTAGGAGATAGATAGGGAATAGGCTTGATTTAAGTGATTCATATAAAAAACTCCTTTATTTATGGATTTTCGTTGGAACGTGAATGGTTAAAGAGTGATTCTTGAGGAGAAAGTTAGGCAGCAAGACGATTGTCGCCGTCTTGCGCTATTTGGTGTGGGATCTAGATGTGAAATTGCGAGACCATTGCTTTTAAATCTCCTGCTAAATGGGCAAGCGCTTCTGATGAAGCTGTTACTTCTTCCATTGCAGCAAATTGTTCTTCTGTTAAACCGGCTACTTGCTGTGAATGTTCACTCGTTTGTTTAACGCCTTCTGTTATAGACGCAAAAGATTGTTTCGCATCGTTTGTATAAGCTGCGATTTTTTGTGATGCACTTGATAAATGCTTAATGCCATCTGCCATTTCTCTCATGGATTGCTGGATATCATGAAATGATTCCTCTGTATGAGAGATAAGGACAGCCCCTTGAGCCGCTTCCTCTCTTACTCGTTTGATGGCATTCGTCGAATGAGTCATCTCTTTTTGTATTTCAGAAATGAGATGGGAAATCATGTTTGATGATGCTTGAGATTCTTCTGCAAGCTTTCTCACTTCGTCTGCGACAACAGCAAATCCTTTTCCGTGCTCACCTGCCCGTGCTGCTTCAATTGCTGCATTAAGAGCTAGCAGGTTTGTCTGGCTGGCGATATCTGTAATGACTTTGGAAATATGATCAATTTCAGCTGAACGTGTTTCCAATGCTTGAATCGCTGTACCATTTTCTTCAATTGATTTGGCAATAGACGTCATTTGTGAATGAACTTCACCGATATTGTGTACACCTTTCTGGGCCACTTCTTGTGCGGAGTGACTTCTTGAAGCCATTTGTCCTGCATTTTCAGTGATGTTTGCCAGCTCGTTTGATACTTGAATCATTTTGTGCTCACTAGCTGTCATTTGAGCGGACTGTTCTTCTGAAGATTGTGCCACTTCTTGAATCGTGTAAGTGATTTTTTCTGATGCTGCACTCGTTTCTTCTGCGCTAGCTGACAGCTGCTCAGAGGATGTGGCCACTAATTCAGACGTGTTCATGACATTTAGAATGGTTTGATTTAGTTTTTCACGCATCTTATTGAAATGGCCAGCCAGATCAGACAATTCATCACCAGCAGTATCCGTCACATTGATGGTTAAATCACCTTCGCCTGCACTCTTAATGGCAGAAGCCATATGCTTGAGACGTGCCTGAATCCGTTTAGTGAAAATAGAAATAATGATGACCGAAACGATCAGACTTAACAAAAGGACGATGACAAATTGTATATAGAATGACTGAAGCATTTGTGAAATCATGCTTTGATTGGCGCCAGTATAAAAAATACCAATTGTTTCGCCTGCTTCATTTTTGATTGGCATATAAGCCGTTTGATAGTCTTTCCCGGCAACATTTGCTGTGCCGTAATAGTTTTCTCCTTTATCTAAAACAGTGGTCTTCACTTCAGGAGAGACTTCTGTACCTACAGCTCGTTTCCCGTTTAACATGACATTCGTAGCTACGCGGGTATTTCCTTGAAAAATCGTGATGGTATCACCGGTATATTCGGCTAATTGGTCAACCAATGTGTCATGATCATTCATTTGCGTATTTCCTTTGAATAGCTTGTCCTCTTTAATCTGCCACGAGCCTTCTACTTTTTCATTCAGGTAGGCGTAGCCTAGTTTTAAATCACCTTTTGCTTTTTCAGTTGCCATTTGCTTGATGTTTTCCGTCATTTCGCGATTCACCACATAACCAACAACTGCGGAAAAGATGATGAGGACACTTAAAAAGATCAGCAAAATTTTGGCGCCAAGCCTCAGTTTTCCCTTTTTCTTCATGCTTTTTAACTCCTTTAGGTATAAGGTAGGATAACCCTCCTTAAGGATTATCGGCATGAAAAAAGTGTTTAAAATACCTGCATGCAGTCATGTGAAAATTTTTTTAATATAGAAAAGGGAAAGGCTGCTAATCGATGATAAATTGAATTCTTGTGCCGTCAGGATCATCCGATAATTGATGACTTACCCACGAGCCTGCGCCTCTATTATCAGAAGGGCGTACATATTTGACAGAAGCTCCTGTGCCTCCTTCTTTACACATTGCCATTGGCCATTCGTCACGATCATACCCGCGCTTTGTTGGAATGCCATGTAATGATCGATCTCTCTGCTCATCACTATGTTTACGGTCAATTGTACAAATGGATGAATGACCCTCATCAATGGCTTCTTCTATATGCTTGGCTGTTTCGGGATAGCGGTCTGATGGAAAATGAATCGTTTTGTCATAAGATGAATTCGCTGTCTCTTGTTTCCCTTGCTCCAGCTGGATATAGCCTGTTGCTACACCAATAACAATCAATAAAAGCAAGAGAATCATTTTAAGAAGTTTCATAGGTGCTGGCTCTCTTTCTTGTTTGCGTATTTTGTAAACAGAAGTATAGCAGAATTACTTACCAATTTCTCCTGGTTTTGAGAAAACGTCTTTTAAAATTCAAAAAACAGATTTTACTTGATTTCTTGTTTTTCATTTTTGTAGAAATTCATAAAAATTTTAATTTTGTAGATCATAAAACGATTATGCTCATCCAAAATGGCTTTATCACTGCTTTTTGAGCTAATTTCAAGAATTTAACACACAGAAATTTCAAAAAAATAAAATTGACTAGACCGATCTGCTTTAATAATATGGAGTCAAATATCAAAAAATGTCGTAATTTATCAAAATATGATTCTAATTACATTGTAGGAGGGAAGTACAAATGGCGGATGTCTCATACCGGCTCGGAATAGACATAGGCGGAACATTTACTGATTTATCGTTGATAAATGAAGCAACAGGGGAGCTGACTGAACTCAAGACACCCACAGTGACTGATGACCCAGCCCAAGGTATTATCAATGGGTTAAATCTTCTAAAAAAAAGAGGTGTTGATTTATCCAACATCCAATACCTCGTTCACGGAATGACAATCGGTCTTAATACATTATTGCAGCGAAAAGGAGCAGATTTAGCTCTTTTTGTGACAGAAGGATTTCAAGATATATTGTCACTTCAACGTTTACGACTACCCATTCCTTATGACTTCAATTCTCGTTTGCCAGAACCATTGATACCTCGGAAGCATGTATATCCAATCTCTGAAAGGTTGATACACGATGGTACGATCAAAAACCCTCTCCATCTGCAGCAGTTAGATGATGCAGTCCAGCATGTTATATCTAAAAATCTAGCAGGTATCGTCATTTCTTTTTTACATAGTTATCAAAACCCAGTTCATGAATTACAGGCAAAAGCCTATATCAATCATCATTATCCACAGTTAGAAGTCCTTACTTCATCTGAATTATGGCCTCAAATGAGGGAATACGAGCGTACAGTGATGTCTGTCGTTAATTTGTACATTCAACCAAAGGTGAAACAGTATTTACAAACACTGAAAAGTCGTTTGAAGGAAGAAGGTGTACCAATTTCTCCATACATTACACAATCAAATGGTGGTTTAATGGATGCAGAAAGTGCGGCAACTTCGCCTGTTAAGACTCTCTTTTCTGGTCCGGCAGCTGGTGTCATCGGTGCGGCGAGAATTGCAGCATCAGCTAGTGAACCCAACTTGATCACTTTTGATGTCGGGGGGACGAGTGCAGATATCTCGATTATTCAAAATGGACAGCCTACAATGGCGCAATCCAATCAGCTTTCAGGCTTTCCGATTATTCTCCCATCTGTTGCGATGTATTCAATAGGAGCAGGAGGAGGTTCGGTAGCATGGATTGATCAGGGCGGACTTCTAAAAGCGGGGCCAGAATCAGTTGGCTCAAATCCGGGACCAGCTTCGTATGGAAAGGGAGAAAAAGCAGCTTTAACTGATGCGTTTCTTATATGCGGTTATCTCAATCAAGAACGTTTTGCCGGAGGACATTTACAATTACAGTTGTCTGCGGCGAAAAAGGCCTTTCAGCCAATTGCTGATCAGCTCAACAAAACGGTTGAAGAGGCTGCTGACCAGCTCATTCAAGTAGCCGTAGCCAATATGTACACAGAATTAAGCAATGTGATGGAGCAGCAAGGATTTGACCCTAGAGATTTTAGTTTGCTGGCGTTTGGCGGAGCAGGGCCGGTTGTGGCGAATTTTCTTGCGAGAGAAATTCATGCGAAAAATGTGATTGTTCCTCCAAGTCCGGGTACATTATGTGCATTAGGTGCTCTGACCGCTGACTTTATTCATGATGCGGTGCTGTCGAAGAAAATATGCTTACAAGACTATTCGATCAACCAACTAAAACAAGATTATGAGAAGCTGTCGCGAAAAGCGACTGATTGGGTCAGCCAGCAGGACATTCAGCATATCAATCAGACATCCATTCTATTATTAGCAGACGCACGTTATCAAGGACAGGCATTTGAGATTGAATTGCCATTATCGATTGATTGGCTAAAACAAGAACAAGACATCCACCAACTCATTGAAGCCTTTCACAAACTGCATCAACAACAATATGGTCATAGGGATGATCAGGCAAACATCGAGTTTACTCATTTACGCGTTCGAGTCATAGGCGAGACGCCTCCGCTGCCTTTTTCACCTGTTCATGAAAGCAGCGGACAGTCTTTGAAACCATATGAATATAGACGAATCTTTATAGAGGAAAAAGAATACGAAGCACCGGTTTATAACCGGGATACTCTGTCAGTAGGTTCTATTGTAAATGGACCAGCCGTTATTGAGCAGGATGATACAACAACATTAATTTTGCCAAACTGGGCAGGTAGCATTGATCCATCAGGTAACTTAGTGATTTCAAAGGAGGCAGCTTTATGAGAACTGATCCAGCAAAGCTTGAGATGATGCGCAGTTATTTTAATGCGATTGCATCAGGCATGGGACATGTCATTGAACGAACGTCATTTACGACCTTCGTCAAAGAATCTGCTGACTTTGCGACAGCATTAGCCACGCCTTCTGGAGATTTCTTTGTTTATCCGAAGACAGTGGGTGTGACGATCTTTTTAGGGCTGAGTCTAAAAAAGGCGATTGAAGAAAGCGGGCCGATGCAGCCAGGAGACATTATCATCACTAATGATCCTTATACGACAGATGGTTTGGCGACTCACCTGCCAGATGTCCATATCATTAAGCCGATTTTTGTAGATGATGAAATCGTAAGCTATGCTTGGTCTTTTGTTCATGTCAGTGATGTGGGTGGACTTGTGCCTTCGAGTATTTCACCGACAGCAACGGATGTTCATCAAGAAGGATTAAGAATTCCGCCAGTAAAAATTTATGAAGGCGGAAAAGAGAATCAGGTCGTACGTACCTTTTTAAGAGCTAACAGCCGCGCTAGTCATCTAAATGATGGTGATATCAATGCGATGATTGCTGCAGTGAATACAGCAGATATTCGGTTAAAAGAAATGATTGAGAAATTCGGAAAAAACGAAGTGAAACAAGGAATGATAGACTTGCTGAAGCAAGCCGAGGATCGTGCTGGAAAGGTCATTGAAGCTATACCGGATGGAACGAGTGAATTTGCTGATTATTTAGATGATGATATGATCTCAGACGTCCCTATTCGGTTGAAAATCAAGCTAACGATCAAAGGGAAACGGCTGAAGCTCGATTTTTCTGAGTGTGATCCCCAAGTAAAAACAGCCTTTAACCTTGTTACCAATGGTCAGAAACATTCCTTTCTTTATCAAGGGTTGATTAATTACATCATTAGTAAGGATCCTTTTATACCGATTAATGGTGGAATAACGTATCCAATTGACGTGATCTCTCCTAAAGGAACGCTGGTGCATCCAGAATACCCGGCTTCTGTCGGGATTCGTCACTCGATTACGATGAGGCTGTACAATGTCGTGCTGGGCGCCATTGGTAAGCTGTTGCCTGAAGCAGTGCCGGCAGCAGGTGCAGGTCAATCTGCCATTGTGGTTCTCTCTGTACCTGATGATCAAACGGGTGGCAGGAAAATGTCCGTTGTCGAACCATTAGGCGGAGGCGGAGGTGCTCAAAATGGTACTGATGGAGTGGACGGTATTGATCATTCGTCAGGCTTTTTGAAGAATACCCCAATTGAGAGTTTGGAGCAGCATATTGATATTCATGTTCACCGATATGAGCTTCTGCCGAATACAGGTGGAGCTGGTGAAAATCGGGGCGGACATGCGATTGGTTTGGAATTTGAAATGATGAAGCCTGAATCGATGGTGACAGCACGAGGAATGGAACGGATGAAGTTTCAGCCTTGGGGATTAATGGGCGGCCGAGCAGGATCGGTTGGTGAGGTCAAGCTGATCACAGCTAATGGTAAGAAACAAGACCAGCCCAAAATAGATGTTCTGCGACTTGAAAAAGGCGATATCGTTCAATTGATTTCACCAAGTGGAGGCGGCTGGGGGAATCCATTTGCCAGAAAGAAAGAAAAAGTCCTTCAGGAAGTGGAAGCAGGTCTATTAAGTGAAGAAAGAGCGCTGCAGCAATATGGTGTGAAAGTGTATTTAGACCAAAATGAATGGAAGATTGATGAGGAGCAGACGAGCAAGGTGCGTGAAAAGGTTGATGTTTCTGCATCTGCTGACGTGTGGGATTTCGGAGAACACAGAGCAGCTTATGAGAAAGTATGGACGGACGAAGCCAGCAGTGAGCTGGCCGTTCAGCTTCGTTCCTATCCGGCTAACGAACGTACGCACTATAAACATGCAGTTCATCAACATTTCAGTCATAGAAATGAGCCGTTAACAAAGGAAGATATTACGCAAGCACTTCGTCAAATGAATGGACAAAAAGGGGGAAATGAAACATGAAAAGAAGATTAATTGCGATTTTTGCAGGTATCCTATCAATCGTTGTACTGCTGGCCGCTTGTGGTGGAAATGGAAAGGATCAAGGCAAACAGCAGCAGACTGTGATTGTTGGTGTATATGGAGGCGATTGGGAAAAGAATATTAAACCAATCCTCGAAAAGTTTGAAAAAGATACGGGAATTAAAGTGCAGACCGTCTCTGGGGCGGATTCTGAATGGTTTACAAAATTAAAAGCGTCAAATGGGAAAAATCCACCATATGACTTGCTAATTTTACAGCCTGATACGATTCAAAGAGGTATCGCGGCAAACGTTCTTGCGCCTATTGATGAAGATCAAGCGCCGAACGTCAAAAAGCTTTACCGTTCTGTCCAAAAGAAGCTTACTGTGAATGGAAAACAATATGCAGCAGGCTTTAGTATGGGGCAGCTTGGAATTGCTTATAGAAAAGACCTCGTCAAGCAGGAACCAAACAGCTGGACTGACCTATGGAGCAGTCAGCTGAAAGGGAAGGTAGCCATTTCATCTCCGACTTATTCAGCCGGTTTGCAATTTTTCTCTGCACTTGTTCATGCGCAAGGGGGGATAGAATCAAATCCTAAGGATATTGATAAAGCATTTAAGAGTCTCGCGCAATTAAAAGGTCATGTAGCTGCTTTTCCAGATAACCCAGGATCGATTCAAACTTTGTTAGAACGTGGGGATGTCGCGGCTGTTCCATATTGGGACGGGCGAGTATTTGCACTTGAAGAAGAAGGAATGGATATTGGTTTCTCATATCCGAAAGAAGGCGCTGTTGCAGCTGTTGCGAGCTGGGCTTTAACGAAGGGGAATCAGCACGAAGAAGCGGCGTACAAACTATTAAACTACTTGAGCGGAAAAGAAGCTCAGGAGGCATTCTCGGAAAAATCTTATTATGGCATGTCGAATTCTGATGTGAAATACAATGACAAGATTAAGGGGAAAGTGAAAGTTGGAGAAAATTATTACAGCAAGCTGACTTGGGTAGATTATGAAACAGCGACCTCTGAGCTTGGCAATTGGACAAATCGATGGAACGAAGTATTAGGCGGAGGAAAATAGGTGATCGCATGAGTGGAATTCATTTAGAACACATCAGTCAGCACTTCGGTGAGCAGATTGCTCTCAACGATGTCAGTCTTAAGGTGAATGAGGGAGAGTTTTTCTCCCTTCTTGGTCCCAGCGGCTGCGGAAAATCAACGTTATTAAACATCATTGGCGGTTTTTTAGAACCAACAAAAGGCGTTGTCTATATTGGTGATCAGGATGTGACAGCTTTGCCGCCCTACCAAAGAAAAACAGGTATGGTCTTTCAAAGCTATGCACTTTTTCCGCATCTGACTGTATTTGATAATGTGGCGTATGGGCTAAAGGTTCAAAAGAAAAAGAAGGCGGAAATTAAAGAGAAGGTGATGGAAAGCTTGTCTCTTGTTCAATTAGAGGCATTTGCGAAACGGATGCCCCACCAATTAAGCGGTGGTCAGCAGCAGCGGGTAGCGATTGCAAGAGCGCTGGCGATTCAGCCGTCTGTTCTTCTTCTTGATGAACCGCTCAGCAACCTGGATGCCAAACTAAGAAAAAACATGCAGACAGAGCTGCGAAATATTCAAAGGAATGTCGGGATAACAACCATTCTTGTGACACATGATCAAGAGGAAGCCTTAAGCCTTTCTGATCGGGTTGGAATTTTAGGAGAGGGAAGAATTCAGCAGATTGGGACGCCTTTAGAGGTGTACCGCCAGCCAAACAATCGATTTGTAGCTGAATTCATCGGACAGGTGAACATCTTTGAGGCCGTCTACAATGAAGCTGATGCTGTATTTACGGTTCCGCATTTCAACCATTCAAACGGTCAGCATCTTCAGCTGCAGGCTGCGGCACATCAAGAGAAGAGGGAAAAGCAACTGCTTATGCTGCGTCCTGAAAGAATCAGCATCTCTTCTGAGCAGGAGGAAGTTCAGCCAAACCATGTATCAGGCGTGCTGTCAGATGTGAGTTATATTGGGCACTCATTACGTTTGGTTGTGGGACTTGATAATGGTGAAATCATTGTCCATGCTTCTGATGCGGCATTTCCCGAGCTGCCTGAAGTTGGAGAAACCGTCCATATCCATTGGCAGCCTGAAGATATCGTTTTCTTAGATTCGAAGGTGCATACGTGATGCGAATCAAGAAAAAGAATCAACGATTTCATTGGTTTATGCTGCTTCCAGCCTGTTTGTTTCTTGTTGTATTTTTATTAGCTCCGCTGGTGATGATGCTCGTTCTCAGTTTTCGTGATGTCGATTCGATGATGAATACATTACAAACGTATAGCTTTTCTCAATATATCCATGTGTTCACGACAGATGCATATGTAAAGGCGATTGGAAGTACTGTGTGGGTGGCTTTGCAGACAACGGTGATTTGTTTATTGATGGCATACCCCGCAGCATACGTGCTCGTCAAAGCACCTAATCCGCGTCTGCGGGCATTTTTCTATATCCTACTTGTGTCGCCGCTTTTGACAAGTGTTGTGATTCGGACGTTTGCTTGGATTGTTCTTCTTTCGCAAAATGGTCTGATCAATGGCATGTTACTAGATTTACATGTAATTGAGAAGCCGCTCTCCATGCTGTGGAATATGAATGCAGTCATTCTTGCCTATGTCCAAGTCATGCTGCCATTTGCAGTACTGCCGATCGCAACAAGCTTAACCGATATGGATCGTCACTTAAGACCAGCTTCTATGAGTCTTGGAGCTGGCCGGATTCGAACCTTTTTTCATGTCACCTTACCACTGACCATTCCAGGCATGGTGACTGGTGCGATCATCGTCTTCTCACTGGCAGCAGGAAGTTATATCACCCCGCTGTTAGTCGGGGGACGGATGCAGCCGCTGCTGCCGCTGTCAATTTATCAGCAGGTGATGCAGGTATATAATCTACCACTTGCTGCGGCTATGTCCTTTACATTATTGGTTTGTGTGCTTGTGGTAGTCAGTCTATTAAGCTATTTATTGAAGCGTTGGGAGGTGAGGATGCATGCGTAAAAAGTCAATAGGTGACCGCTTGCTTTCCATCTTGATTTGGACTCTTGGGTCATTGGTTTATCTTTTTTTAACCATACCTGTTCTTGTGATCGTCCTATCTGCTTTTAGTCCAAATGCCTTTCCTGAATTTCCACCGACTTCTTTCTCTGTTCGCTGGTTTCATGAGGTCGTGTCAAATCCAGAATGGATGGAATCTCTTCGGATCAGTGTGATTCTGCTGTTCATTGTGACGCCTCTCACGGTTCTTTTAGGGACAATGGCTTCGTATGCTTTAGCAAGGCTTTCCTTTAAGGGAAAGGAGGCTGTCCAAGCATTCATAATGTCACCTCTCATGATTCCTCAGGTGGTGTTAGGGATTGCAATGCTTTACTTGTTTACGGCTATGGGTTTTACAGGGTCTTTGTGGGCGCTCGTCATTGGTCACGTCATCATTGGTTTTCCCTATGTGGTTCGAACGGTAGGCGTGAGTGTTTCGAATTTAGATCCGCGGCTTGAGCTGGCTTCAATGAATCTTGGCGCAGGACCCATCCGCACGTTTTTTCGAGTCACATTGCCTTTGATTAAGCCGGGAATCATTGCAGGAGGGGTGTTTTCAGCTGTGACGTCATTTGGGGAAATATCGATCAGTTTGTTCGTTTCCTCTCCTCAAACCATTACAATTCCTGTCAGGACCTTTAATTACATTGAGCAGACCTTTGATCCAAGTGTCAATGCGATATCTGTCATATTTATTATCATTTCTATCATTGCGCTGCTCATTATTGAAAAAACGATTGGTCTGTCTAAGGTGATGTAAATATAATGAAGAAACAAGGGGTTGTCATTTGAAATGACAGCTCTTTTTTTGTGTTGTTTTTACAGTAAAAAAATTCATTTTTTTAGGGAATGTAGTTCTTAAGATTTAAGAATTTGCGGGGAACGCAAGGAGACCTCTATCCTACATTTTCGGGCATATTTTCAAATTTTAAGGAAAAATATGAAATTTTTGCGGTATTTAGTCGATTATTTTCGGTTGAACGCAACTATTATTAGTTATTTTCGGTAAATATCGTCAATTCTCATAGGATCCCTTCGGTATAACGCATGAATCTTTACACCTATTTTTCGGTGAAAAAAACAATATTTTCATATAAAGTGGACGTAAATAGAAAATATCTAAAAGAAAAGAAGAAAAAGGCAAATCTATGGAAACATAGAGACGCAAAGCCATGTCCTAAGGTAAATGATTCTTTTTTTGCTAAGGTCGGCAGGCTACCGAATGAAAATGGGAGTCCCTCCGTTTTATTCGGGGTGGGCTCCTTTTCTGTTAAAGCGTCTATTTTAATGAAATAGACTTGGTTCTTTTGGTATAGAGGGTGCAGGGTGAAATTGGTGGAGAAAACATAGAAGAGGCGGAGGATGAGAATGAATACAGTTTATTATCCCTTAACACATGCGCAAAAGCGAGTATTCTACACGGAAAGATTTTATCCAGGTACAAGTATTTCTAATTTGGGTGGATTCGCCAGGTTGAGATCAGCATCTGGTCTCGATCCTTCTTTGGTCGTCGATGTGCTTCAAGTGTACATTCGACAAACTGACTCTCTTCGGCTGAGGCTCGTGTATCGAGATGAACAGGAGGAGCCTGTTCAATATATCAAATCTTATGAAAAACAGCCGATTCGCATGGAAAAGGGCTGGAGTGAAGAGGAAGTAAGGGCTTGGGCAAACGAGCAGATTCGTGAGCCGATGCCATTGATTGACAGCCCTTTGATTGAATTTACGGTGTTTCAAATCAGTGATCAAGAGTGCTGGCTGTTCTGTAAAGCACATCATATTGTCGCGGATGGTATTTCCATCATTTTAATGGGAAATCGCATTATTGATTTATATCATGACATGCTGCAAGGAGTAGACATCTCGCCAGTTGAGGAGATTTCCTTCGTTGATCACATCATGAGTGAGCAGACCTATGAATCTTCTAAACGTTTTCAAAAAGACCAAGCTTTTTGGAATGAGCAATTTGCTCATATTCCAGACTTCGCATCTTTAAAACCGCATAAGGGATACGAGATGAGTTTGCATGCGGAGCGATTTTCAGGGGATGTTCCAGATTCTTTAAAGGAGAAGCTTCGTGTTTTTTGTGAAGAACAGAAAGTCAGTATGCTTTCGATGTTTATGTCCACTGTCTATATTTACTTACATCGCTTTAGCGGTATGGAGGATGTCGTTCTTGGAACCTTTATGGGCAACCGGACGAATGCCAAAGAAAAAAAGATGATTGGGATGTTTGTATCGACGATTCCAATGCGTGCATCTGTTCAAGGGTCGCAATCGTTTCTTGATTTCGTAAAGCAGGTCATGGCGGATCAAATGAAGATCTTGCGACACCAAAAGTACCCTTACAATTTGCTCATGAATGATTTGCGGGAAAGAGAAGGGTTTACAGGACGCCTTTTTGATATTTCTTTAGAGTATCAGGTGATGCAGTGGCAGAAAAAAGAGAATCTGTCGTTCATTACTGAACCGATTTTTAGCGGGAGCGGAATGAATGATATTTCAATCCATGTGAAAGACCGCTGGGATACTGATACATTGACCATTGATTTGGATTACCGTACAGATGTATTCACAGAAGAAGAAATGAGTAAGATGTTTGATCGATTCTTGATATTACTAGAAGCGGCCGTCTCTCAGCCTGATCAGCTGATCGGGACACTGCCTTTACTTTCAGCAGGTGAACAAAAGGAGCTGCTGCAATTATCTGAAGGAGAATCGTTTGAAAGGCCAGCAGCAAAATCGGTTCATCACATGTTTGATGAGACAGCCAACAAATATGCAGACCGGACAGCCGTTGTAGCAGAAAATGGAACAATTACTTATGGAGAGCTGCAACAACAGGCAGACAAGCTGGCACGTTTTTTACAAATGAAAGGTATCTCACGTGATGTGCCTGTTGCTGTTTTGATGGAGCGGAAGACAGATGCCATGGCAGCAGTATTCGGCATACTAAAGGCTGGCGGGGCATATGTACCAATTGATCCTGCATTACCTGAGGAGCGCATTCAATTTATTGTGGAAGATTCAGGTGCTTCTATTGTGTTAACAGAGGAAGCGTTCATTCAAGAGCACCCAGCCCTTTCGGAAAAATTGATCGTGCAGCAGCAAATATTATTAGATGATGGACAGCTGCCTGAGCTCGTCGATCAGACGGCGCCAGAGGATTTAGCCTACATGATTTATACATCGGGTACGACCGGAAAGCCGAAGGGCGTCATGATTGAGCATCTTCAGCTTCATCATTTGGTCCATGCTTTGCATCATGAGATTTATCAAGGGGCGAATGAGCTACAAATGGCGCTTCTAGCCCCATTCCATTTCGATGCATCGGTCAAACAAATCTTTGCTGCCCTTTTATTTGGACATACGCTTCATATCATCCCGCGAGAAACGACGAGAAATGGTATGCAACTAGCGGCTTATTACAGAAAACATCAAATTGAAGCGGCAGATGGAACACCGGCGCATGTGCAGCTTTTACTTGGTGCGGATTTGGACGGGCTGTCATTGACGCACATGTTGATTGGGGGAGAAGCGCTGCCTGCGAAAGCAGCACGTTCACTTATCGAAGCGGTTCGTATGAGTCAGCCTGATTTTACTCTGTGGAATGTGTATGGTCCAACTGAGACGTGTGTGGATGCGGCGGTGCATCGCCTGAATCTCAGTGAGCTGAGCGAATCAACTGAACAGCGCTATGTGACGATTGGAAAACCGCTTGGTCATCATCGTATTTATATTTTAAATGAATATGATCAATTGCAGCTGCATGGGGCAGCAGGAGAACTGTGCATTGCCGGTATAGGTGTTGGGCGAGGCTATGTGAATCAGCCTGAATTGACGGAGAAGGTATTCACAGCAGATCCGTTTTCTCCGCATGAGCGGATGTATCGAACGGGGGATCTAGTCAGATGGCTTCCGGATGGCACGATTGATTATCTTGGCAGAATGGACGATCAAGTGAAAATAAGGGGTTACCGGATAGAAACAGGCGAGATTGAAGCTGTGATGGAGCAGGTAGATGGAGTTGATAAGGCTGTCGTGCTAGTGGTTGACGAAGCGGATGGAGAAAAGGCGTTAAGTGCTTATTATCAAGCTCGGCATGAAGGTGTGTCTGTTGACATGCTGCAAGCGGCTATCAAACATCAGCTTCCAGCGTACATGATGCCTCTTTATTTCAAAGAGCTCGATGCTTTTCCACTCACAGTCAGCGGCAAAGTCGACCGTCGTGCACTTGCTGCATTTAAAGGTGATAGAGCGGTTCAGGCTGTTTATACGGCACCTAGAAACGATATAGAAACGAAGCTTGTTCATTTATGGGAAGACATTCTAGATCAAGAGAAAATCGGTGTATATGATTCTTTCTTCGATCGAGGCGGGCATTCGCTCAAAGCGATGACCGTACTTACACAGGTTCAGCGAGACTTTCAAGTGGAGGTGCCGCTCTCCGTTTTATTTGAACAGCAGACAATTGCTGCTCTAGCTGCATATATTGAGCAAGCAGAAAAGTCTTCTGAAACGGTGATACCAAAAGCGCCGGCTTCCGATCATTATCCATTGTCGCCTCCGCAGCAGCGCGTCTACATGGTGAGTCAATTGGAGCAAAGCACTGCATATCATATGCCTGCTGTTGTGAGGTTAAAAGGAACTCTGCAGCTTGAGAAGCTGACTGAAGCCTTTGACAGACTGATCTCACGTCACGATATGCTGCGCACTTCTTTTCATACGATAAAAGGTGTTCCTCGTCAGCGGATCGTTTCATCAGTGTCCTTTCAAATAGAACAGCTGACAGACGGTACGATGGAAGAAAACATGCAGCAATTTGTCAGACCTTTTGAACTTGAGTGTGCACCGCTTCTTCGAATTGGTTTGCAGTCATTGCATGATCAGGAGCATTTGCTCTATTTCGATATGCATCATCTGATTTCAGATGGTCTTTCGATCGATTTGATGCTGCGTGAGCTGTCAGATGCTTACGAGGGATCGGTTAAAGCACCATTGAAGCTTCAATATCAAGATTATGCTGTTTGGCAACAGCACCAAGGCTTTCAAAAAGAAGAGGCATTTTGGCTGCAAGAATTTTCGGGCGATATTCCGGCTTTACAGCTGCTGACCGATTATCAGCGTCCAGCTGTCCAGTCTTTCGCAGGTGATCGTGTCATCAAAGAAATAGATGAAGTGTTAAAGAATCAATTACAGGAGCTTGCTGCAAACCATCACACGACACTGTATACGGTTTTGCTTTCTGCTTATTATACATTGCTTGCGAAATATACAGGTCAAAAGGAATTCGTGGTCGGAACACCGGCAGCAGGGCGTGTGCATACAGATTTGAATGACATGATCGGTATGTTTGTCCAGACACTTGCTTTGCGGTCGGAGGTTGATCCGAACGGAACCATGTCTCAGTTGATTGAGCAAGTAAAGAAAAAGACAATGCAGGCATTTGAGCATCAGCAATATCCATTTGAACGGCTGCTTGAAAAGCTGAATGTACCAAGAGATTTTAGCCGTCATCCATTGTTTGACACCGTCTTTACACTGACGCCGGATCATGGAGCAGCCCAGCATATTGGAGACATGATGGTCGAGGTTGAAGAAACCAATTTCCATATTGCGAAATTTGATTTAACACTGCAAGCGATGGAGTCAGATCAAGGTTTATCCTTTGTACTTGATTACAGTACGGCGCTATTTAAACGAAGTACGGCAGAGCAGATGATGAAACATTATGTTTATCTGCTGGAGCAGATGGTTCAAGCGCCGCAGGAAGCTATTCAATCCTATCGATTACTGTCTGAACAAGAAGCAGAAGCTCAGTTAAATAGATGGAATCCGTTACCTTCGCCTTATCCAGTAGAAGAAACCATTGTGACGCAATTTGAAAAACAGGTGCAGCAGCATGGTCATCAGCCTGCATTGCAATGTGAAGATGTGGTTCTTTCTTATCAAGAGCTGAATGACCGAGTGAATCAGCTGGCTCATTATTTGCGTGAAACTGGTTTTGAAAAAGGGATGAAAGCGGCCCTATTCTTTGAACGTTCCAATGAAATGGTGCTCTCTGTTTTGGCTGTGCTTAAGGCGGGCGGTGTCTATGTACCAATTGACCCCGATTTCCCTGATGAGCGCGTGAAGCACTTTTTAACAGACAGCGGTGCACAATTCTTACTGACACATCAAGTGCTGCGCCATCGCTCGGTGCTCACTGCATTTGAGGGAACCATCATAGAAACAGAAGATCAAGCGATTGATCAGCAGTCAGACTGCCCTATAGATGCTCATATTTTACCTGAGGACTTGGCGAATTTGACCTATACATCAGGTACAACCGGTAAGCCTAAAGGAAATATGGTGACACACCGGAACATTTTGAGAACGGTGAAGCAATCGAATTATCTCACCATTCATCATGAAGACACGGTGATGAGCCTCTCAAACTATGTATTTGATGCCTTTATGTTTGATGTGTTTGGTGCTTTATTAAACGGAGCGAAACTCATTGTTCTGCCAAAGGATCATATTTTAAACATGAATGAGCTTTCTGGAGCGATTGAGAAGGAAAAAGTCAGTATTTTAATGATCACAACAGCTCTTTTTCACTTACTCATCGATATGAAAAAAGACAGCCTGAAAAACGTAAGAAAAGTGCTGTTTGGCGGAGAACGTGCTTCTGTGCCTCATGTAGTGACTGCGCTTGAGACAATTGGGGAAGACAAGCTTGTTCATATGTACGGACCTTCTGAGAGCACAATTTTCACCACATATTATCCTGTGAATCACATTGAGAAGCAGGCATTATCCATCCCAATCGGAAAGCCAGTGAGTCAAACGGCTGTTTATATTGTAGATGAGTTTGGACATGTTCAGCCGCCGGGTGTGGCGGGAGAGCTATGTGTCGCTGGTGATGGACTGGTGAAAGGATATTATAAGCAGCCAGAACTAACAAGCGAAAAGTTTGTCAAAAATCCTTTCCGCCCTGGAGAGACCATGTATAAAACGGGCGATCTTGCACGCTGGCTGTCAAATGGAGATATTGAATTCATTGGACGGATCGATCATCAAGTGAAGATTCGCGGACAGCGTATCGAGCTTGGGGAAATTGAACATCAGCTGCTGCGGCATCCTCAGGTGAAGGAAGCTGTCGTCATTGCTGCTTCGAATGACACCTTATGTGCGTATTTCACAGCGGAAGGATCTGTTTCATTATCTGATTTGCGCGAGCAAGCAGGGCGTGAACTGCCTGTATATATGATGCCGGCATTTTTCATGCAATTAGACGAGCTTCCTTTGACGAATAACGGCAAGGTCGATAGGAGGGCGCTGCCGGCACCTGATCTCAGTGAGCAGGGGGCAAATGAATACACCTCTCCTCAAACAGAAACAGAGCGTCTGCTGGCGAACATTTGGGAGGAAGTTCTTGAAGTGCCGCGAATCGGCAAGCATGATCATTTCTTTGAATGCGGAGGCCATTCGCTGCGCGGCATGAAAATGCTGAACAGGCTGTATGAAGAGATGCAGGTGGAGCTCACTTTGAAGTCTTTATTTGAATCCCCAACATTAGAAGCGTTCGCCCTTGCGGTTGATCAAGCGGATCAAACGGAGATCAAGCGAGTAGAAGTTGCCAAAGAGGCGGCCTATTATCCAGTGACATCTGCTCAGAAAAGACTGTTTGTTTTGGAGAAAATGACTGATGCGGAGCAAAGCTATCATATGCCGGCTGCCTTAAAGCTAGAAGGCGCCTTTGATGAAAAACGATTTGAAAAGGCAATTGATCAGCTAGTCCAACGTCATGAAGCTTTCCGAACGAGCTTTGATTTTGTTGAGAATGAACCTGTTCAACGGATTGAAACAAATGTCTCTATAGACATTGAAAATATTGAACAGAACGGCCGAGACATACAGGAATTAATGAATGACTTTATCAGGCCATTTGATGTAGAAAAAGCGCCTTTACTCAGAATAGGGCTGGTTTCCGTCTCCGTAAATGTCCATTATTTACTGATTGACATGCATCATATCATTTCAGATGGTGCGTCTGTTGGCATGTTAATTGAGGAGCTATCAGCCCTGTATCGAGGAGACAAACTAGAGGAATTACCTGTTCAATATAAGGATTATGCAGTTTGGTCAAAAAGTGAGGCATCTGCTGCGCAAAAAGCAGCTGAAGAGGCTTTCTGGCTGGATCAATTACAAGGGGAGCTGCCTGTACTGGCACTGCCAGAAGATCTGCCAAGGCCAAAAGTGCAAACATTCGCAGGAGATCGTGTCTCATTTACAATCGAAGGTTCGCTTAAAGCGAAATTGGACGAACTCGTTAGAGCGCTCAACAGTACGACCTATACAGTCCTGCTTGCTGGCTACAGTATTCTTTTGAGCAAGCTTTCAAGACAAGAAGATATCATCATTGGTTCTCCGGTTGTTGGCAGAACCCATCCTGATATTCAATCTGTGATCGGCATGTTTGTGAACACGCTGGCACTTAGAACAAGACCAGCAGGACATCAGACAGCTGCTGAATTTGCTTCAAATGTTCATCAGCTTGTGTTAGAGGCAAATGAGCATCAGCTGTACCCATTTGAAGAATTGGTAGATCAGGTGCAAACGGTTCGCGACACAAGCCGTCATCCAATTTTTGACGTGGTATTCTCAATGGAAAATGCGGATATTCGTGATTTATCAATGGATGGGCTTCACATTGTTCCACAGCCATTCGAAGAGAATATTGCCAAATTTGATTTGACCTTAACTGGAAACGAATCCGCAGATCAAATTGAGCTCGTGTTTGATTTTAATTGTTCTATCTTTCAAAAGGCGTCAATTGAAAAGTGGAAAGAATATTTCCTTCATTTGCTGGAACAAATGGTGTCAGCGCCAGATCAATCGTTAGATCAAATGCAATTATTGTCACCGCAGCAGCAGCAAAAACAGTTGAATGAATGGTCAGGACCAGACCTTGACGTCCCGTTAGATCAAACGGTTCATGCCCTGATTGAGGCTAAGGCACAAGTAGCGCCGCACCAAAAAGCAGCCACCTTCTGCGGAACGAGCTGGACGTATGAAGAGCTGAACAGCCGGGCGAATGTAGTCGCTTCAAGACTCATCTCAAACGGCACAAAACCAGGCGGCCGCGTCGGCATTCTCACCCGCCCATCCCTTGATATGACAGCCGCTGTCCTTGGCGTCCTCAAGGCAGGTGCGGCATTTGTTCCAATTGATGCAGATTATCCAGCGCAGCGTATTGCATACATGCTTGAAGACTGCGGGGCAGAGGTACTTCTAATGCAAAAAGGACTTACTGCGCCAAACTCTTTCGCAGGTCATGTCCTGTTCATAGAAGATGCCGTAGAAGGAGTAGCTCACGAGATTCAGGTTCATGTGAAGCCAACAGATCTCGCTTATATGATTTACACCTCTGGGACGACAGGAAAGCCGAAGGGTGTCATGGTCGAGCACCAGTCCCTTGTGAATCTTGCATTCTGGCACAATGATGCGTTCCAAGTGACGAAAGACGATCGAACTGCGAAATATGCCGGCTTTGGCTTCGATGCCTCCATTTGGGAGATGTTCCCGACGTGGATTGCCGGCGCAGAGCTGCACATTATTGACGAAGCGATTCGTCTCGATATGATCAAACTCAATGTGTATTTCAATAAAGAAAACATCACCATTGCCTTCCTGCCGACTCAGTTATGCGAGCAGTTTATGTCAATGGACAACCATTCTTTACGCTATTTACTAACAGGCGGAGACAAGCTGAAACAAGTGAAGCCTGTTCCATACAAACTCGTCAATAACTACGGTCCAACTGAAAATACAGTCGTAGCGACAAGCGGAATGATCGATCCAGAACAAGGCACGATTCCGATTGGAACAGCGATTGCCAATACACGTTTTTACATCACAGGCTCTTTATACGACCTGTCGCCGCCAGGCGTACCAGGCGAGCTCGTGATTGCCGGAAAAGGACTGGCAAGAGGCTACTGGAATCTTCCGGAAGAAACCGACAAACGGTTTGTCCCAGATCCATTTTACCCAGGCGAGCGCATGTACCGCACAGGGGATTTAGTGAAATGGACAGAGGGTGGTGAGCTGATCTATCTCGGCAGAATAGACCATCAGGTCAACATCCGCGGCTTCCGTATTGAACTGTCAGAAATTGAAGCGCAGCTCCTGACGCTGGATTCGGTCAAAGAAGCCGTCGTGACAACGGTCAAAGATGCAGGTGATCAAGATGCGCTTATCGCTTATGTCATCACGGCTGAAGAAACAGCAGCCCTGAAAGAAAGCCTAAAACGCACGTTACCAGAATACATGGTGCCATCATGGATCATAAAACTAGACCAATTTCCAATGACGGCCAATGGAAAGGTCGATCTCAAAGCATTGCCAGCTCCTGATATCGAAGCGAATCAAACGGTATACGAAGCCCCAAGAGATGAAGTGGAAACGCTGCTTTGCGGCATTTGGGAAGATGTCCTTGGCGTCAGCCAAGTCGGCATTCACGATCACTTCTTCTTCCTTGGCGGAGATTCGATTAAAGGCATCCAAATGGCAAGCAGACTCACGCAAGCAGGCTGGAAGCTCGATATGAAACTTCTATTCCAGTACCCAACGATTGCAGAGCTGCGCCCATATATTGAAGAAGCCGATCTTCTCACAGCCGACCAATCACCTGTCGAAGGAGAAGTCATCTTAACACCGATTCAGCGCTGGTTCTTTGAACGAAACTTTACGAATCAGCATCATTGGAACCAATCGGTTATGCTTCATGCGCCAAATGGTTTGGATGTGGAAATCGTTCAGCAAGTACTGAAGCAGCTCATGATTCATCATGATGCATTGCGAATGGTGTATCCGCTCGAAGAAGGGCGCGTCATCCAGCGTCATCGAGGAATCGAGGAAAACAATGTGGCAATTGATGTGGTGGACGTAACAGGGGAACTGTCGCAGCAAATCCAGCAGGTAGAAAAGCTGGCAACTGAAGTGCAGGCGAGTATATCGCTAGCAGACGGGCCTTTAGTGAAACCTGCCATTTTCCGAACGGATCAAGGGGATCATTTATTGCTGGCTGTACACCATCTTGTGATTGATGGTGTGTCATGGCGCATTTTCCTTGAAGATTTCATGGCTCTTTATGAACAGTCGAAGCGCGGGGAAACTCTTACCCTTCCTGAAAAAACACACTCCTTCCAAGAATATGCCCAGAAGCTGACTGAATACGCTGTGTCAGATGAGCTGTTATCGGAAAGAGAGTATTGGAAAAAGGTGCTTGCGCATTCCGTTCCTCCGCTTCAAAAGGACCATGTCACGGAGGATCAACGAATGCTTCATACACAGACCATTCGTTTTGCATTGTCTGAAGAGGAAACACGCAGTCTGCTGACGGATGTACATGAAGCCTACCAAACAGAAATCAATGACATTTTGCTGACGGCATTAGGATTGTCCATGAAAGAGTGGACAGGTGAAGACAGGCACTTTATTCATCTTGAAGGGCACGGGAGAGAGGACATCCTTCCTGCGGTCAATGTATCACGGACCATCGGCTGGTTTACTAGTATGTATCCTGTGTTATTGGATATGTCGCATGCAGATGATCTTTCTTATCAGATTAAGCATTTAAAAGAGGAACTCAGACACATTCCGAACAAGGGCATCGGCTATGGCGTTTTAAAATACTTAACGCCTGACAAGATGAAGGACGATATTGATTTTCAAGCCACACCAGATATCAGCTTTAACTATCTTGGTCAGTTTGATGAACAGATCGGCGGCGGTGAATGGAGGCGCTCTCCGTGGCATGCAGGACAATCGCTGAGCCCTGAATCTGAGAAACCTCATGCGCTGGATATAGTTGGTTTCGTAGAACAAGCAATGCTCCATGTGACGATTTCCTATCATCACCTTGAATTCGAAGAACGTACGATGGAACAGTTCAAGGATCTCCTAGAAAAGAATGTGAAGGCATTGATCTCACATTGTCTATCACAGGATGAGAGTCAGATCACACCGAGTGATGTGGGGGATGAGGACCTCACCATGGATGAACTTGAAAAGCTAATGGATCTATTTTAAGCAAAATGAAGAGGTGGACTTATGAGCAAGCAGAAAATTCAAAAGGTATATCCTTTAACGCCAATGCAAGAGGGCATGCTGTATCATGCTATGCTAGACCCTAATTCCTCCTCTTATTTCACACAGCTTGAGCTTGGAATAAGCGGAGATTTTGATCTCGATCTTTTTGACAAGAGTCTCAATGAACTCGTACGGACATATGACATTCTGCGTACTGCCTTTGTCTATCAGCAATTACAAAAGCCTCGTCAGGTTGTACTGGCTGAACGTCATATAGATGTGTATAGAGAAGATCTATCTCATCTGAATCATCAAGAGCAGAAAAAGGTATTGGATCAATATAAAAAGCAAGTGAGAAAGCAAGGATTTCACTTAACGAATGATCTGTTGTTGAAAGTCGCTGTTTTTCAATTAAATGAAACTAACTGGCACCTGATTTGGAGCAACCATCACATCATCATGGATGGTTGGTCCATGGGTGTTTTGATGAAAAAACTGTTTCATTACTATGAATCTTATCGGAACGGCCGAACGCCGGATCGCTCACAAGGTAAGCCTTATGCGGACTATATCCAGTGGCTTGGAAAGCAAAACAAACAAGAAGCGGAAGACTATTGGAAGGAGCGGCTGGATGGTGCTGTTCAGCACCAAGGGCTGCTGCAGCAAAAAGAAGCGAATGGACAATATGACCATCAAGAATGGACGTTTACATGGGACGCTGAAACGGTACAAGGCATTCAAGATGCGGCAAGACAATGCCAAGTGACAGCACCGAACCTTTTTCAGGCTGTCTGGTCCGTTCTTTTAGGCATCTATCATGCAGCAGATGATGTCACATTCGGAACAGTCGTATCAGGCAGACCACCAAGTGTGTCTGGGATTGAGCGGATGGCAGGGCTGTTTATCAATACGATACCTGTTCGGGTGACATTGGATCAGGAGCAGACATTTAAACAGTTGTTTCAAACGGTTCAGCAGCATGCACTGGAAGCAGAAAACTATGATTTTATGCCGCTTTATGACATTCAGCAGAAAACAGCTGCTGGAGGAAAGCTCTTTGATCATTTGGTTGGGTTTGAAAACTATCCTTTAGATCAGGAACTGTCTGGTGACACCATGTCTGCACGTCTCGGATTTTCCATTGATGTAAAGGACGGATTTGAACAAACGAATTTCGATCTCAATGTCCTTGTCTATCCTGGTGAAACGTGGACATTGAAATTCAAATACAATGCGATGGCTTTTGAAGAAAAGGTCATTGAAAACATATCCAAACATCTGACCAACCTCATGAAGCAAATCATTCACAATCCTGACGTACGTCTTCATGAAGTGACATGTATTACAGAAGAAGAAAAGCAGCAGATTGAAGCATGGAACCAGACGGAGCGTGATTATCCGAAGCATCTGTCCATTCCTGAGCTGCTCAATGAACGTATCAAGGCGCAGCCTGACCATCCGGCATTAGTCGAAGGCGAGCGAACATTCACATACAAAGAGCTTGGACAAGAAATCCGTCGTTTAGCCAGCAGTCTTGTTGAAAACGGCGTTCAGCCAGGGGATGCTGTCGCGGTATATATGAACCGGTCAGCAGATGCGGTGATCTCTATTTTAGCCATTTTACACGCAGGAGCTGCTTATGTGCCGATTGATCCAGCTCAGCCTGAGAAGAGAATCCGTTGGATGCTTGAAGACAGCGGCGTATCCGTTTTGCTCTATGCTGACAGCCAGCCGCCAGTTGATGAAAACATCAAAGCTGTTCGTGTAACCAGCATGTCTCATCACTCACAAACGGAGTTATCGGTCCAGACGTCTCCATCTCAATTGGCTTATATCATGTTCACATCGGGCTCAACAGGACGGCCAAAAGGAGTTCAAATTGAGCATCAGCACATTGTGAGGTTAGCATGCTCACAGGAGAAATTAGGGTTGAACACGTCGGATCGTATGGCGCATACAGGAGCTGTCAGCTTTGATGCGATTACCCTTGAAATCTTCACTACGCTTCTGAATGGGGCGACGCTTTATCCTGTTGACCGTGATACTTTATTGGATATTCACCGATTCGAACAATTTATCCAAACACATCAGATCACAGCGCTCTTTTTAACGACTGGTTTATTTAATCAGCTCGCTCAGCAGCGGCCGCAAATGTTCAGCGGGTTAAAAACATTATTCACCGGCGGTGATGTGATCAATGTGAAAAGTGCGGAGCTTGTGAAAAAACATCATCCATCACTTACCTTGCTGAATGTCTATGGCCCAACTGAAAATACAACCGTTTCGACCATTTACGAAATAAGAGGAGATGAAACGGGTCCGATTCCAATTGGTCAGCCGATCAACCATACGTCAGCTTATATTTTAGATGACTATCAAAGACTGCAGCCAATTGGAGCCATAGGAGAGCTGTATGTGGGCGGAGATGGCGTTTCAAAAGGGTATATCAAACGTCCAGATTTGACTGATCAAGTATTCATGGCAGATCCTTTTAAGCCGTCAGGACGGATGTATCGAACAGGGGACTTGGCTAGGTATAGTGCAGATGGTCAGATCGAATTCCTCGGCCGTGCCGATGATCAGGTGAAAATTCGTGGCTTCCGTATTGAGCTTGGTGAAATTGAATCAGTGCTTCACCAAGAAGCAGGGATAGATGAAGCAGTTGTACTTGTTCAGCAGCTTTCTTCAGATGAAAAGGAAATCATTGCATACTTCACAGGGACGCACACAGAAGAAGAGGTGCGAGATGTATTGAATCAAAAACTGCCAGCTTATATGGCGCCGCACCATGTGATGAAGCTGGATACCTTTGCACTGACATCGAACGGGAAGGTAGATCGAAAAGCTTTACCTAAGCCTGACGAAGTGCATCGCGAGGAAATCAAAATCATTCTGCCTGAGACTGAGACAGAAAAGGCACTCGCTGACATTTGGGAGGAGCTTCTTGGGAAAACGGTTGGGGTAGACGAGCATTTCTTTATGGCTGGCGGGCACTCGCTCAAAGCGATGATGATGTCTGCGAAGGTTCAAGAAGTGCTTCAAAAGGAAGTGCCGATTCAAGTGATTTTTGAGAAGCCGACGATTCGTTCATTAGCGGCTTACATCGATCAGGATGGTCAAGAAGAAACCGGACATCCTATTTTACCAGCAGAGCAGGCGGAAGAATATCCGGTATCACCAGCTCAGCGCCGTTTATACATTTTGCAGACACTTGAACCTGACAGCACGAATTATCATATTCCGATCGTCTTAACGCTTGAAGGAACACTCGAATATCAGCGGCTCAAATCAGCATTTAATCAGTTAATCCAAACACATGAAATCTTAAGAACGAGCTTTCATATGAACGGGGAAGACATTGTCCAAAGGGTGCATGAATGGACTGAATTTGACCTTCCTGTTCATGACATCAAGGAAGAAGAGGCGGAGGCATTTCTTACTGAACGTCAATCGCCATTTGATTTAACAGAGGCACCTCTTTTGCGAGCTCAGCTCCTGAAAGTCAGTGAGAACCGTCACCTTCTCGTCTTGGAAGCCCATCATCTCATTACAGATGGCAGCTCCATGAAGACATTCATTCAAGATTTGGCGAAGGCCTATGATGGAGAAGCTCTTGCAGAAAGAGCCATTCATTATAAAGATTACGCTGTCTGGCAGCTAAGTGAAGAAGAAACGGAGAAACAGAAGGAGCATGAAGCGTATTGGCTGAAGCAATTTGAAGGAGATTTACCGGTTTTAGAGCTGCCAACTGATTATCCGCGTCCAGCAGTACGTGATTTTTCTGGAGAACGATTCATGTTTGGCTGTGATCAAGCAACGACTCAGCGCATTCATGAACTGCTTCAGAAAACCGATACGACCATGTATATGTTCTTGTTATCCGCCTTTCAGGTACTGCTTGCCTCCTATAGCGGGCAGGAAGATATCATTGTGGGTTCGCCTGTTGCTGGACGGACACACCCTGATATCCAGGACATGCCGGGGATGTTTATCAACACCATTGCGATGCGCGGAAAACCAGAACAAACCAAAACATTTTTACAGCTGCTTGAAGAAATAAAAGAAACAAGTGTTGACGCTTTTGCACATCAAAGTTACCCGCTCGAAGAATTAATTGCGCATCTTCCATTAGACCGTGATACAACTCGGAGCCCGCTTTTTAGCGTGTCATTTAACATGCAGAATATGGAGGTTCCGGCGCTGAAGCTCGGCAACCTGCACATTTCGCCTTATGCCATTCAGCATCACTCGGTCAAATTTGATCTATCTTTAGAAGCATTTGAACGCGAGGGAGCATTAAAGCTGAGCTTTGACTATGCAGCGGCATTATTTAAAGAAGAGACCGTCCGCAGGTTCGGAACTCATCTTCTGGCGATTATTCGGGAGGCGGTTCGTCATCCACAGGAACAAATCGGCTTGCTCCGTATACTGGATCAGCATGAACAAATAGAGCGTCTGGAGAAAAAAGCCGAAGGGCAGACGAATCGTCATGAGCCATTCCATGTCCAATTTTCACGTCAGGCGAAGGAAACACCGGATGCTATCGCTGTCATGGATGATCAAAGAAAACTCACCTACCGCGAGCTGGAAGACATGTCACATGCACTTAGCTGTGAACTTAAGAAACGAGGCGTCGAGAAAGAAGATGCTGTGGCACTGCTTCTTGACCGCTCTGTCTATGTCATCGTCTCCATGCTCGGTGTGATGAAAGCAGGAGGAGCGTTTGTCCCGATTGATCCGGCCTTCCCGGCTGAACGAATCCGCTGCACATTAGAGGATTCAGGTGCACAAGTCATCGTGACAAATGAGTCTTTTGCAGATTCCTATCAAAATCATAAGTCGATTCAAGTGGTGCAGGTTGAACAAGCAGTGCATCAAAGCCATCCACTAGAATTGCCGGAAGTATCGGTTGATCAGCTCGCTTATGTTATTTACACATCTGGGACAACGGGGAAGCCGAAGGGTGTACAGCTCACGCATCGTAATCTATCACACTATGTCAGCTGGCTGATAAATGAGGTGACATTGCAGGAATGTGATCGGACAGCACTGCTTTCTTCTTATGCATATGATCTTGGTTACACAAGCATTTTCCCTGTATTAAAAGCAGGGGGAACACTCTATGTTCCTCATGAAGACGTGTATACAGACCCTGTACGTCTGATGCGGTTGATTGATGAACAAGAGCTGACTTATATCAAAATGACACCATCCTTATTTCATATGATCGCAGATTCTAAGGAACATTCATTTAATGCTTTACGCCTCGTGGTACTTGGAGGAGAATCGATGATTCCTGAGGATGTTGAAACATTTATGACGCAGCATCCATGCGTGGCAGTAATGAACCATTACGGTCCGACTGAGACAACCATTGGTACAGTAACCAAGCTGATCACACCGCAAGAGCTGGACGCTTTGAAGGAACGATCTTTGATCGGACAGCCAATTGCTCACACAAGAGCGCTCGTATGCAATCAGCAGCAGCGGCTTGTCCCATATGGTGCGCCGGGAGAGCTTTATATATCTGGAGAAGGCGTGTCGAGAGGATATTTGAATCAGCCTGAATTAACAGCGGAACGTTTTCTTGAAAATCCATATGACCCTCAAGAGAGAATGTATCGCACAGGGGATTTGGTCAGACAGCATGCAAATGGAGATATTGAGTTTCTTGGAAGAGTCGATGATCAAGTGAAAATCCGCGGCTATCGCATTGAGAAACAGGAAATTGAGCATGCCGCACGTACTCTGGCATCTATTCAAGAAGTCTATGTAAAAATCCTGCACCTGTCCGGGTTGCCGGAGCTTGCACTCTATTACACAGCGCCTGAACACATTGGAACACTGACGTTTAGAGAAAATCTTGCGGAGACACTGCCGGATTATATGATTCCAACGTACTTTGTGAAAGTCGATCACATTCCACTCACTCAAAACGGAAAGGTGGATGTGAAGTCTCTGCCGCTTCCGCATGAGGTGCATATGAACCATGCGGCGCATGTGGCACCAGAAACGGAACTTGAGCGGGCGCTGTGTGACATTTGGTCAGAAGTTCTTGGGGTTCAACAAATAGGTGTTCTTGACCACTTCTTTGAATTGGGAGGTCATTCCCTCAAGGGCATGGTGCTCATTTCGAAGGTGCAGGCAAAGCTGAACAAGCATGTGCCGCTCAAAGTCCTTTTTGAAAAACCAACCATACGGGCAATGGCAGCCTACTTGGAAGAAGCGGATTCTTCGGTGGTGACATCCATTCAGCCAGCGGAAAAGCAAGATTTCTATCCCGTCTCTTCTGCTCAAAAGCGTATGTATGTACTGCAGCAGCTGCATCCAGAAGCAGTCACTTATCATATGCCAGCCGTTTTAATGATGGAAGGCAGCCTTGATGTGAAGCAGCTGGAAGCAGCGCTTCAAACCTTGATCGACAGACATGAATCACTTCGGACAGCCTTTGTAGAAATTGACGGCGTACCCGTTCAAAAAGTCTATCGCCAAGTGCCGTTTACATTAGAGGTTGATGAAATAGAGGGCGATCAGGAGCAGTCTGTCATCGATTCATTCATTACACCATTCTCATTACATCAAGCACCATTAATGAGGGCAAAAGTGGCGAAGCTTTCTGATGAGAAATATGTATTCATGATGGATATGCACCATATCATTGCAGATGGTGTCACACGCAGCCTGCTCATTCAAGAACTCGCAGAGCTGTATGAGAAAAAGACGTTACCGCCAGTTCAGCTGCATTACAAGGATTTTGCGGTATGGCAGCAGGAAGAAAAGCAGCAGGCGCTGCTTGAGAAACAGCGGCAGTATTGGCTGGAGCAATATGCACAGCCGCCGGAAGACTTAGCACTGCCCCTTGATTTTCCGCGCCCTCAAGTTCAGTCATTTGAAGGAGGGCGAGTCGATAGATGGTTGTCTGCTGAAAAGGTGCAGTCCATCAAAACGCTTATGGCGGAAAAAGGTGTGAGCTTGAACATGGTGATGCAAACGGCATTTGCCATTTTCCTTTCCAAGTTAACTGGGCAGACAGATATCGTCATAGGCGCTGTGACCGCAGGACGTACGCATGCTTCGATCGAACGGGTTCCAGGCATGTTTGTCAATACACTGGCTCTTCGAAACGAAGTGCAGCCAGAAGAAACGACAGCGCAGCTGCTTGAAAAAATGAAAGATCGCAGCCTATCAGCCTATGAACATCAAGAATTCCCGTTTGAGGAATTGGTGGCTCAGTTAGATCTTCCGAAAGACACGAGCCGCAATCCATTGTTTAGTGTCATGCTGACAACAGATGACCGTGACCTGACGATACCGGATTTGAATGGACTCAAGCTGTCGCAAAAGCAGCAAGATACCGTTCATACAAAATTTGATATAACGCTCGGTGTATTTGAAGAAAATGACCAAGTGGGCTTGCGCTTTGAGTATGCAGCGGCTCTGTTTAAAAAGAGCACCATTCAGCGCTGGAGCAGGTATATTGAAAAAATCATAGACGATATGCTGGCTAAGCTGAATCAGCCAATTTCAGCGCTATCTCTCATAACTGAAGAGGAAAAACGAGAGCTGATCAATGAATGGTCAGGACCAGACCTCAACGTTCCGTCAGATCAAACCGTCCATGCCTTGATTGAAGCTAAGGCACAAGAAGCACCGCACCAAAAAGCAGCGACCTTCTGCGGAACGAGCTGGACGTATAAAGAGCTGAACAGCCGGGCGAATGTAGTCGCTTCAAGACTCATCGCAAACGGCACAAAACCAGGCGGCCGCGTCGGTATTCTCACCCGTCCGTCCCTTGACATGACGGCAGCTGTTCTTGGCGTTCTCAAGGCAGGTGCGGCATTCGTTCCAATTGATGCAGACTATCCAGCGCAGCGTATTGCATACATGCTGGAAGACTGCGGGGCAGAGGTACTTCTAATGCAAAAAGAGCTTACTGCACCACCTTCCTTTACAGGTCAAGTGCTGTTCATAGAAGATGCCGTAGAAGGAGAAGCTCACGAGATTCAGATTCATGTGAAGCCAACAGATCTCGCTTATATGATTTACACGTCCGGGACGACAGGACAGCCGAAGGGTGTCATGGTCGAGCACCAGTCCCTTGTGAATCTTGCATTCTGGCACAATGATGCGTTCCAAGTGACGAAAGATGATCGAACCGCGAAATATGCCGGCTTTGGCTTTGACGCCTCCATTTGGGAGATGTTCCCAACGTGGATCGCCGGCGCAGAGCTGCACATTATTGACGAAGCGATTCGTCTCGATATGATCAAACTCAATGCGTATTTCAATAAAGAAAACATCACCATTGCCTTCCTGCCGACTCAGTTATGCGAGCAGTTTATGTCAATGGACAACCATTCTCTGCGTTATTTACTAACAGGCGGAGACAAGCTGAAACAGGTAAAGCCAGTCCCATACAAACTCGTCAATAACTACGGTCCAACTGAAAATACAGTCGTAGCGACAAGCGGAATGATCGATCCAGAACAAGGCACGATTCCGATTGGAACAGCGATTGCCAATACACGTTTCTACATCACAGGCTCTTTATACGACCTGTCGCCGCCAGGTGTACCAGGCGAGCTCGTGATCGCCGGAAAAGGACTGGCAAGAGGCTATTGGAATCTTCCGGAAGAAACCGACAAACGATTTGTCCCAGATCCATTTTATCCAGGCGAGCGCATGTACCGCACAGGGGATTTAGTGAAATGGACAGAGGATGGTGAGCTGATCTATCTCGGCAGAATAGACCATCAGGTCAACATCCGCGGCTTCCGTATTGAGCTGTCAGAAATTGAAGCCCAGCTCCTGACGCTGGATTCGGTCAAAGAAGCCGTCGTGACAACAGTCAAAGATGCGAGTGATCAAGATGCGCTTATCGCTTATGTCATCACGGCTGAAGAAACAGCAGCCCTGAAAGAAAGCCTAAAACGCACGTTACCAGAATACATGGTGCCATCATGGATCATAAAACTAGACCGATTCCCAATGACGGCCAATGGAAAGGTCGATCTGAAAGCATTGCCAGCCCCTGATATCGAAGCGAACCAAACGGTATACGAAGCCCCAAGAGATGAAGTGGAAACGCTGCTTTGCGGCATTTGGGAAGATGTCCTTGGCGTCAGCCAAGTCGGCATTCACGATCACTTCTTCTTCCTTGGCGGAGATTCGATTAAAGGCATCCAAATGGCAAGCAGACTCACGCAAGCAGGCTGGAAGCTTGATATGAAACTTCTATTCCAGTACCCAACGATTGCGGAGCTTCGCCCATATATCGAGGAAGCCGATCTTCTCACAGCCGACCAATCACCTGTCGAAGGAGAAGTCATTTTAACACCGATTCAACGCTGGTTCTTTGAACGAGCATTCAGCGATCAGCACCATTGGAATCTCTCGATGATGCTTCATTCGCCAAATGGATTTGACCTTTCTATTACTGAACAAGTCATGCAAACACTGCTTTCACATCATGATGCCCTTCGCATGGTATACAAGCAGGAACAAGGCGGCATCCTGCAATACAACCAGCGGGAGCTTCCGGAACCGCTGGCGATTATTTCTCATGATGTCTCAAAAGAGCACGACGTGAAAAAGGCTGTTTCCACATATGCCAATGAGTATCAGCGTCAGCTGAACCTCGAAACAGGTCCGTTAATGAAAGTGATTTGTTTCCATGCAGAAGATGGCGATCATTTACTCATCGTGACACACCATTTAGTCATTGACGGTGTCTCATGCCGAATTTTACTAGAGGACTTTATGTCTCTATATCAGCAGGCAGCTCAGGGAAAAAAACTTGTCCTGCCGCTGAAAACTCATTCCTTTAAAGAATGGGCAGAGGCCATTGAACGTTATGCACAGTCACAGCCATTAAAAAATCAGCAGGAGTATTGGGCAGAAATTGAAAGCAAACCATTAACCGCATTACCTGTTGATCATGAAGTGACAAAAAGAAAAGTTATCGAAACCAAATCGGTTCAAATGCAGCTGACAGAAACAGAAACTGAGCAACTTTTGACCGATATTCATCTGCCGTACACAACGGAAATGAATGATATTCTTTTATGTGCTCTCGGTCTTGCTGTGCAAGAGTGGACAGGTGAGTCCCATGTACATGTGCAGCTAGAAGGTCATGGTAGAGAGGATATTTTATCAGGGCTGGATGTCTCTCGCACGATTGGCTGGTTTACGAGTATGTATCCAGTTGTTCTTGAAACGAAGCCGGATCAGACCATAGCTGATGCTATTAAAGGAACGAAAGAAATGCTGCGGCGTGTGCCAAATAAAGGAATTGGCTACGGGATTTTAAAATACATGACAGCCGCTGAACCGTCAGGGCAGCATGTACAGCCTGAAATCAGCTTGAACTATCTTGGGCAGATTGATCAGGAAGTGACGACAGAACTCTTTGGGCCGTCGACTTATGATATGGGACGACAAGCAAGCCCTGATTCGGAAGCTGTTTATAAGCTGAACCTTAGTGGTCTTGTTCAACAAAATCGATTCATTTTGTCTTGTTCCTATTGTGCAAGTGAATATGAAGAACAGACGATACAGCAGTTCATGGCATTGTTGAAGGGGAAAATTCAATCCATCATCACCCATTGCTTAGCGCAGCAAGAACGGGAATTTACGCCAAGTGACTTCTCTGCGGCTGACCTTGAAATGGATGAAATGGACGACATTTTTGACATGCTTGAGGAGAAATTGACTTAACAACACGAGATGAATCATAAAAAAGGAAGGGAGGATGAAATAGATGAGTCAATTTAAAAGGGATCAAGTTCAAGACATGTATTATCTGTCACCGATGCAAGAAGGAATGCTGTTTCATACCCTCCATCATCAGGAAAAGGGCTTTTATGTAGAGCAAATGGATATGAACGTTAAGGGCACACTGCGTTATGACTTACTTGAGAAAAGCATGAATATCATCGTGGAGCGGTACGATATTTTTCGTACCGTGTTTCTCCACGAAAAAGTAAAGCGCCCTGTCCAAGTTGTACTAAAAGAACGTCCTTTTACACTTGATGTTGTGGACTTGCAAGATCTTTCTGAAGACGAACAACTTGAACGTATAGAGAAATTCAAACAACACGATCAGCTGAGAGGATTTGACCTCTCGAAGGATTCTCTCATGCGGGCATCTGTTTTCCAAACGGGCCCTGCCAGCTATCGCTGGATATGGAGCTATCATCATATCCTTCTGGATGGCTGGTGCTTTGGACTTGTGGTGCAGGAGTTATTTGCGATTTATCATGCACTTTTACATGACATCCCTTACAAGTTAGAGCCGGTCAAACCATATAAAGAATATATAAAGTGGCTGGAAAAACAAGATAAGCAAGCATCACTTCAATATTGGCAGCAATCATTAGCAGGGTTTGATGGACAATCGACCTTTAAAGAACAGCGGAAACAAACGAATGAACATGAATTAGGCGAAATTGAGTGGTCCATGAGCAAAGAAGAAACGGCCGCTTTATCAGAGTTAGCGCTGCAGCAAAATGCAACGTTAAGCAGTGCGCTTCAATCAGTCTGGTCGGTTCTGCTGAGCAGGTATCAGCGGTCAAATGATGTGCTGTTTGGAACAGTTGTGTCAGGACGTCCAGCAGACTTGGCTGGCGTTGACAGGATGGTTGGATTGTTCATCAATGTCATCCCAAGAAGAATTCAGCTGACAGATCACATGACATTTCGTGCGCTCTTGTCAGAAACACAACAGCAGTCTCTTGCAGCCGAGCCGCACCAATATATTCCGATTTATGATATTCAGGCAAAGTCAGGTCAGCAGCAGCTCATTGATCATATTGTTGTGTTTGAAAATGTCCCAGCCGCAAAGAAGGACGAGCAAGAAGCACGATTAGGGTTCACGGTGGAGGACATGAATGTCTATGAAAAATCAAACTATGATCTCAATCTGCTCGCATCGCCTGGAGAAGAATTACTATTGAAGCTGGCCTTTAACCAAAGAGCGTTTGATCCTCAATTTGTTCATAAGTTAAAGGAACAGCTCAGCCTATTGATACATGAGGCGGTCAAGCATCCTGATCAATCGGTTCATACACTCCCATTCGTCACAAAACAGGAAAAACAGCTGATTCTTGAGGAATGGAATGCACCTGAGCTTGAGCATGACCAGCTGTATTTATCGAAATGGTTTGAGCATAATGTCCGCAAACAGCCAAATGCAGTGGCGCTATCAGCAGAAGAGCAAACGATGACATATGCTGAACTGAATGAACAAGCCAATCGATTGGCACGACATTTGCAAAAAAATGGAGCCGAACATCAAACGATCATCGCCATTTTAGCCGATCGAACGCCTGAACTCATTGTCAGTCTGCTTGCTGTCTTAAAAGCAGGCGCAGCCTATGTGCCAATTGATCCCGGCTATCCAGAAAGCCGTATTCAATACATGCTTAAAGACAGCGGAGCGACGCATCTTCTGACTCACTCATCCTTTATTGGTCAGGCGAAGGGACTCGGGTTTGCTGGCACGTATCTGTTTGCAGATGATCAGGAGATTTCACTAATGAGCTCAGAGAATCTGCCGCTGGAAGCAGGTTTACACGATACGGCATATATCATGTATACATCAGGCACAACGGGTCAGCCAAAAGGCATCATGACAACCCATTCCAATATTGCCCGGGTGGTCAAAAATACGAACTACTTAACCATTTCAGAAACAGATACACTACTGTCGCTATCCAACAGCGTATTTGATGGCTTTACCTTTGATGTATACGGTGCACTTTTAAACGGAGCAAAGCTTGTCCTGCCGAAAAAAGACACCATTTTAGATATGCATGAGCTGACGGAGCTGATTAAAAGAGAAAGCATTTCTGTCATGTTTGTTCCAACTGCTTTATTTAATCTTCTTATTGATGAAGAAACCGATTGGATGCGCAGTGTGCGCAAGGTGCTGTTCGGAGGTGAGCGTGCATCTGTACAGCATGTGAGAAAAGCCTTTGATGTCATGGGGAAAGGCAGACTAATCAATGTCTACGGCCCAACTGAATCAACGGTTTTCGCCACCTATTATCCTGTAGATGAAGCGCCTCCGATCAAAGCGCATTCTATTCCAATCGGAAAGCCGATTAACCAAACGGGTGCTTATATATTGAGCCAGCACGGACAGCTTCAGCCGATTGGAATGGTCGGAGAACTTTGTCTCAGCGGCAAAGGACTTGCGAAGGGGTATTTGAATCGTCCTGATCTGACAAAAGAAGCCTTTATCACACATCCATTTGCTGCGGGAGAAAGGCTGTACCGTACGGGTGATTTGGCTTATTTTCGAGCAGACGGTCTGATTGAGTATGCAGGCAGAGTGGACGATCAGGTGAAAATTCGCGGCCACCGAATTGAGCTGACAGAAATTGAAGCCCACCTTCTCATGCATCCGGGCGTAAAGCAAGCTGCCCTTATGACGGATCAGCATGGCTCGCAGCATACAAGACTGCTCGCCTATATGACGTGTGAAGAGGAGTGGAAGGACAAAGTTGATGTGATCAAGTCAGGGCTGAAGGAGAAACTACCGGCTTATATGCAGCCTCATGAGCTGATCAGACTTGAGAAAATGCCGCTGACACCAAACGGAAAGATTGATAAACGTCAGCTGCCAAAGCCGGAGACGCCTCAAGGAAACCGCCATGTGAAGCTTCCGGCCAATGAGATAGAACAAAAGCTGCTTGTCATGTGGCGTGAAGTACTTGAACGAAATGATATCAGTACAGATGACCATTTCTTTGAGCTTGGAGGACATTCTTTAAAAGCAATGTCACTTTTATCAAAGGTGTCGAAGGAATTCGATGTTCAGGTGCCTATTCACTTGCTGTTTGAGACGCCGACAATCGAAGCCATCAGCCGTTATATTCAACAGCAGGATCACGAAGCTGCCGGCTATCTTGTATTCAATGAATCTCAAACGCCAACAGTCTTTGCTCTTCCGCCATTACCGGGCTACGGCTTTATCTATCAGGAAGCTGCCAAAACGCTTGATAGCGTTCGTTTGATTGCCTTTGACTTTATTGAAGCTGATCAACGCATGACGCAATACGTTCAGCATATTCAGCACCTTCAGCCTGAAGGGCCGCTGACTTTGATGGGCTACTCTGGCGGGTGCTATCTGGCCTTTGAGCTCGTTCAATCGCTTGAACAAGCAGGACGGACGGTGGAAAAGGTCATCATGATCGATTCCTATAAGAAAATTGGTGAAAGTGATTTAGAAGGACGATCCATTGATGACGATATCGCAGCGATTGTCCATCAATCAAAGCAAAGTGAACTTGCCCAAGAAGAGCTCGTTCAAGAAGCGCTTGCTCAAAAAACGCGGGCCTATTATGAAACATTTGTTAAGGGGGTGAATCAAGGAAAGATACAAGCAGATATTGATTTCATCCAATCAGAAGAGCAAATTGATATTCCAGACTGGATGGATCATTGGGAAGAAGCGACGACCGGTGCTTATCGCTATTATCAAGGCTATGGTCAGCATGCTGACATGTTCAAAAACAAAGAATGTGCAGCCCAAAATGCCCAGATGATCCAAAAGATCGTCAATCAAAAAAATAGAGAAGCCGTTTTGTAAACTTTAGATCAGGCAGGGGTGCACATTAGCAGTCCTGCCTGATAAAAAAGGAAAGGAACTCATATGAAACCATCAATTATGAACCAATCAAATGTACATGAATCAATGGATACGATTTTACAAGATGTACAGAGAACCATTTTACAAACCAACGAAATCGAACGCTTCGCTGTTTTTTCTCGTGAAAAAACCATTCGACCGCGGCCATATCACCTCTCTCATTTATTTCTCGACAATCACATGGAGCAGGAGGCCGCAGCTGAATCGATACAGACGCAAACGGCTTCCCTTGCTTTAGCGGACATGCCGCCCGCCCTTTCCTATGGAGGGGATCTAGATGTTAAGGCAGGAGCCCAAACCTTGCAGGACGCTTTAACAGAGGCAGCAAAAACGACAAATGGGCTGACTTATATCGTCAATAGTGAAAATGAACTCACGCAATCCTACGCACAGTTAAAGGAGGACGCCGAGCGGGTGCTGACAGGTTTGAGGGCGCTCGGACTTGAACCTGGTGATCCTGTGTTCTTTCAGTTTTCATCCAATCATGCAATGGTAACAGCCTTTTGGGCGTGTGTGTTAGGCGGATTTGTTCCAACATTAGTGTCCGCTGCACCGACCTATCGGGAAATGAATGCCTCCGTGAAGAAGCTTCATCATGCGTGGAAGCTGTTGGAGCATCCGCTCATTTTAACAGATGACTCGCTGATTGATGAGGTGCAAGGTTTAGCTTTATTGTGGCATACAGACAAGTTACGTGTCGCAGCCGTTGAGCCGATGCTTTCTTTAGCGAGAGATATAGAAGCTTATCCCGCGACACCGGATGATTCAGTCTTTTTTATCTTAACGTCTGGAAGTACAGGGATGCCCAAATGCGTAGAGCATTCTCATCGAAGCGTGCTGGCGAATGTCAAAGGAACAGTGGCAGCCAATGGGTTTACACAAGAGGATGTGTCGTTAGACTGGATGCCTTTAGATCATATTGGCGGTATTGTGATGTTTCACCTTGTCAATGTGTACACGGGCTGTGAGCAGGTTCGGGCAAGAACAGATGATTTTATCGCTCAGCCGCTGCGCTGGCTTGACTGGATGGACCGCTACCGTGCAACGAAGACATGGGCGCCTAACTTCGCATTTGCGATGATCAATGATTATGAGAAAGACATTTCATCAGGATCTTGGGATCTTTCTGCTATGACCTGTATGATCAATGGGGCTGAAGCGGTCGTACCGAAGACGATTCACCGATTTTTACACTTACTTGCTCCGCACGGCTTAAAGGGAGACGTCATGAGACCGGCATTTGGCATGTCTGAAATCTCTTCAGCCGTTGTCTTCTCTTTTGCGATAGAGCGGGGAGATGAAAGCAGCGGGGTTCTAACCTTTGAGGAAACATCACTCACAGAGCAGCTAAGACCAGCGGAGGCACGTGAGACAGGAACTGTCAGCTTTACAGAGCTGGGAAGACCAATTCCTGGTATCACGATTCGTATCGTTAATCATCAGCATGAGCTTCTTCCCGAAGATCATATTGGCAGTGTGCAAATTAAAGGGCCGACGACAATGAAGGGCTATTACAAGAATGACGAAGCGAATCAAGAAGTCTTTCAAACAGACGGCTGGTTTCACACAGGGGATTTAGGTTTTCTGCACGAAGGAAGGCTGACATTAACCGGAAGAGAAAAAGACATGATCATCATCAACGGGAAAAATTATCACAACTATGAAATAGAAGTCATTGCAGAGGAAGTACCCGGCGTCGAAACGAGCTTTGTAGCCGCTTGTTCCGCCCGGATGGAAGCATCTGCATCCGACGAGCTGATTCTCTTTTTTACACCGAAGCTGTATGAACCTTCTTATATCATGAGGGCAAGTCAGAATATCAAATCCCATATTGCAACAAAAATGGGGTTGTCTGCATCGCGTGTGATCCCTGTCCAGAAGCACGCCTTTCCGAAAACAAGCTCTGGAAAAATAGAAAGGGCACAGCTTAAGAAGCGATGGCAGGAAGGCGAATTCGATGAAATCATCAAGGAGCTGGACATCAGACTTGAAAATGAACACACCTTGCCTGATTGGAGTTTACAAAAGAAGTGGACACCTGCTCCGCTTCATGAAGCGGAAAAACAAACAGAAGGGAATATGGTGATCTTTGCAGACACATTAGGGCTGGCAGATCAATTGAGATCCCTTTCAAGCAATAAACAAACATATATTACGGTTGAACCGGGTCAAGCATTCACACAACTTACACATACACACTTCATCATCCACCCGAATCGGCCGTCTGACTACGAACAACTCTTTGAGACGCTCCGTTCGTATGGCGTTTCGGTGAAACAAATCATTCACCTTTGGAACTACACAACTCAAGAAGACACACTTCATGCAGCGTTGGCGAAAGAAGGCCAGAAAACAGGCAGTATGAGTGCACTATATGTAACTAAAGCGGTCGCTGCCTATGAGGAGCCGGTAGAGATCACCTTTGTCTCTGCTCATGCGATGAATTTGCCGGAAGATCAAACACATGATGTGGAGAAAGCAACGACAGCAGGACTGATGACAGCTGTTCAGCATGAATGGCCGTTTATCAAGGTGCGGTGTCTTGATTTTTCTCTGACAGAACCGGATGCTGGCCGTTCTCATGCATCATCGATCATGACAGAGCTAACACATGACACAAGCCATCATATCGCCGCTTATCGTGAAGGTGTTCGTTATACTCCTCTTTTAACACCGCTTCATCTGGGAAAAGAACAAAGGATGAAGAAACCGCCATTTGAATCATCCGGGCTTTACGTGATGACAGGCGGGCTTGGCGGCATTGGGAGGATGCTTAGTGAGTACCTGCTGACATCCTATCAAGCGCATCTTGTGCTGGTTGGAAGAAAAGCGAGAGAGGCTTTATCTGAGAAGCAGCAAGACGTATTGATTTCACTTGAGAATCTAGCGGAAAAGCAAGGTGGTACAGTTCTTTATGAAAAAGTAGACATTACTGACGCAAAAGCCATTGAAGCCCTGATCTCAAGAGAGGAGACGGCTTTTGGTAAAAGGCTGCATGGCGTTATTCATTTCGCTGGCATCATTCAAGAAGAGCTGCTTCGTGATATGACGTCTGTATCATTAGATGCGATGTACGAGGCGAAGGTATATGGCACGATTGCGCTACATGAAGCAGCCTCTAAACGGGAGAATGTCTTATTCCTTTCTAGCTCGTCAGCTCGAACGTTAAAGGGCGGGATGACCGTTGGCGCTTATTGTGCGGCCAATGAGTTCGTTGAACAATTTGCTCATTATCAGAGGCTGACATCTACAGTAAAGCCATATTGCTTTAGCTTTAGCATGTGGGATGAGACCGGAATGAGTGAAGGGTCAATGATCAAAGGCATGCTAAAAGAAAGGGGCTATCTCCCGATTTCAAAGCGGGCGGGCATTCAAACAATGCTTGCATGCATGATGACAGAAGTTCCCCTCATTTATATCGGGCTGGATCGATCGAAGCAGGAAATTCAAGAGATGATACAGGGGGAGACTCAAACAGAGCAGGTCATATATGTCTTTTTCAAAACCGATCAAACAAAGGCTGTTGAAGAAAGGCTGTATCAATCCATTTATACGTGTATACAGTCTCGTCTCTCTGGTGAATATTCCGTCCATCTATATCCTGAAGAATACTGGAAAGAAACAGAGGATGGGATGCCGGACGAAGTGCATTTCAATGAATTAATAGAGGAAAGCGGACATGCTTCAGAGGACAGAGCACCTCAAACCGAGATGGAAAAACTCTTGGCACACATTTGGTCCGAACTGCTTGATGTCTCAAACATCAGCTGTGGTGATCATTTCTTTCTACTCGGAGGTCATTCGCTGAAGGCAACGCAAATGCTGTCTGCTGTTAGACAGAAAACGGGATTTGACGTGCCGCTCGCTGTTCTTTTTGAGCATACGAGACTTGGAGAGTTAGCGGAGTGGATTGATTCACATGCCAAAGCCGATGAAGCGATTCTGATACGGAAAATAGAAAAGGGTCAGGAGCTTCCGATGTCCTATGCCCAGCAAAGACAATGGTTTCTCTATCAATTACAGCCTGATCTGCCATTATACAATAATACGATTTCCTTTCGGATGAATGGACCTTTAGATGTAAAGGTGCTTCAGCACAGCCTGCAGCAAATGGTGCAAAGGCATGAATCGCTCAGAACATCCTTTGCGATGAACGGCGATGAACCGGTACAGATCATACATGAGCATATGACCCTTCCAGCGCTTGAGGTGGTCGATGTATCAGATTTGGCATCACAGGAAGAAAAAGAACAAAAAGCGGCTGAGTGGGCGAAAAAAGAAGCGGGCACGCCTTTCCGCTTAGAGCATGATGCACTCTTTCGCACGAAGCTGATTCGGCTGTCAGAAACAGATCATTTGCTGCTGATGTCTATTCACCACATCGTGTCAGATGGCTGGTCGATTGGCATTGCCGCAAAGGAGCTGTCCGAATGGTATACAGCGATCATCGAAGGGAGGGAGCCTGATCTCTCACCGCTGCCGATTCAATATGCAGATTACGCACTATGGCAGAAGGAGTATTTGACGGGAGAAACGCTTCAGAAGCAGCTTTCCTATTGGAAGGAGCAATTTGCGGTACCTGTGGAAGAGTTGATGCTGCCGTATGACTACACGCGTCCGGCCGTTCAATCCTATAGGGGAAAAACGAAAAAATACCGCTTATCTAAGCCGCTGTCTGACCAGCTGGCTGCTCTTTCTCAGAAAACAGACAGCACCCTTTATATGACATTACTTTCGGCTTTCTCTAACTTGCTGCATCGGTTGTCTTCACAGGATGAGTTTGTCATTGGCTCCGTCATTGCTGGGAGAAATCGGGCGGAGATGGAGCAGCTCATCGGATTTTTCGTGAATACGCTGGCACTTCGGATCGATCATAGCGGGAATCCGGCTTTCACAGAGCTATTAGAGCGAGTGAAGGAAACAACAATGGGCGCCTATGCGCATCAGGATGTGCCGTTTGAGATGGTCGTAGATGAGCTGAATATTGTACGTGAGGCTGGGAAACAGCCGCTGTTTCAGGTCATGTTCGTTCTGCAAAACCTGCCCCTTGAAGCTTCTCCGATGGGTGAGGCGACATCTGTTTTAGCCATTGAAGATAATGATACAGCCAAATTCGATCTCTCTCTGTTTGTTTTTGAAGGGGCGGAAGGTCTTCAATTAAAACTGGAGTATGATGCAGACTTATTTTCTGACGACACGATGGAACGGTTCCTTTGTTACTACGAGCAGCTGCTTGCATGTATTTGTGAAAATCCAGCACAGCCGATCAAACAAATGAATTACCTGCCAGAGAAAGAGAGGCATCAGCTGCTCTATGAATGGAGCGGCACAACAGAACAACCAGCAGGCCCGCTTCTCATCACAGAACGGTTTGAAGCGCAGGTGAAAAAGACACCTCATGCGATCGCCCTCGAATCTGGGGAAAATAAGTGGACGTATCAGGAGTTACAAGAGAAAGTCGACCGGCTTGCCGCTTATCTGCAGCAGCGAGGAGTGAAGCCGCATGAACCAGTAGGGCTTCTGATCGACAGGTCGCCTGAAATGATTTTTGGGGTGCTGGCGATTGTGAAAGCAGGTGGGGCCTACGTCCCAATTGATCCTGAATATCCAGATGCACGCATTGATTATATGCTGAGGGATACAGGTATTCAGCTGTTACTGACAAAAAATGAATGGCTGAAACAAGTCTCGATCAGTCAAACCGAGCTCATTTGTCTTGATCAGGGGTATGAAGAGTTTTTATCAGAGGCAGAACTCAAGTCTGATGCTTTAAAACCTGATGGACTCGCTTATATCAATTACACATCAGGATCAACCGGTCAGCCAAAAGGGGTTTTAATTCCGCATCAAGCGGTCATCCGGCTTGTATGCGAAACAGATTATGTCACCCTTAATGAACAAACGCGTATTTTACAAATCGCGAGCTTTTCCTTTGATGCCTTTACGTATGAAATATGGGGAGCCCTGCTCAACGGGGGAAGGCTGATACTGACCGATCGAAATACGATCTTATCAATGGATACACTAGCTGACACGCTGACATCTTACAAGATCACAACAGGATTTCTGACGGTGCCGCTGTTTAACCGATTAACAGAGGAACATCCAGAAGCTTTATCTGGATTCGACGCCTTATTGGTCGGTGGTGATGCTTTGTCAGCTGCTCATATCCGTAAAGCGCTGCCTTATTTACCTGTAGGCCTATTAAACGGCTATGGACCAACTGAGAATACGACGTTCTCCTGTGTGCATCACATTCGGGCACTGGATGAGGGGCAGGCAACAGTTCCTATCGGTCAGCCAATTGCGTATTCACAGGCCTATATACTAGACGACCAGCTGCAGCCGGTTCCGCAAGGTGTTATTGGAGAGATCTACGTAGGCGGTACAGGGCTTGCACTCGGTTACCTTGGAGATGAAGAAAAAACATCGCAATCATTTATCCCGCATCCTTTCCAAGAAGGAGCGCGTTTATATAAAACAGGCGATATGGGCCGCTGGCTGCCAAATGGCATCATCGACTGCCTTGGAAGAATCGATCATCAAGTGAAAATTCGCGGACACCGCGTCGAATGCGGAGAAATTGAGTCCGCTATGCTGCGTTTTGAAGACATTATAGAATGTGCGGTCATTCCGCATCAGCATGAGAGTGGCCACAAGCGATTGATCGGTTATTTTGTCCAAAAGGGCAGCATGACCACGCAAAACATTCGCCATCAATTAAAAAAAATACTGCCAGATTATATGGTGCCAAGCCTATTAATAGAGCTGGAGGAACTCCCGCTCACGGCAAATGGCAAGGTAGACCAAAAACGTCTCCCGCCGCCAGAGTGGAGACAGGAAGAAGTGGACAAACCGGCTGACAGGGCAATCAGTGAGGAAGAACGCGTACTGGAAAAAGTGTGGACTCAGCTGCTCGGTACGCCTTCGATTGGCGTACATGATAACTACTTTGAGCTTGGCGGAGATTCGATTATTGTCATACAAATGGTGGCGCGTTTAACGCAGGAAGGCTATGTCATTCAGCCGAGAGATGTATTTGAAAAACAGACGATTTCACAGCTGGCACTTGCTATGAAAAGGTCAGATGCTGCTGCGTTCTATGACCAGTCGCCTGTCACAGGAGCTGTTCGTCTGCTTCCAATCCAATCATGGTTCTTTGAGCAATCAATGACGAATCAAGATTATTGGAATTTATCAGCGCATATGGAATTCAAGCAATCCATACAGCTAAAGCAGCTGACACAGGTTCTCTCAAAAATTGTCGATCATCACGATATGTTGAGAGCGATGTATACAAAAACAGCAGATGGAGCATGGATTCAAACCATTCGTGCGCCTGGCATCACCCCTTGTGTCACCTTCTTTGATTTGACGGATGTTACTCAGGAGGAAGCGCTGGAACAAATCCGCATGGAGACCGCCGCCTGTCAAGGAACGTTGTCATTAGAGCGGGGAGAAGTCATCAAAGCCATTCTTTTTCACACAAGTGATGGCACGTCTGAACTCTTTATCGCTGCCCATCATCTTGTAATGGATGGAATCTCATGGCGCATCATACAGGAAGACATATTAAATGGACTGAAGCAGCTTGCGGCAGGGCAGGAAATCGAGCTTGCAAAGAAAACTGCGTCCTATCAGCAGTGGGCAGATGCTCTTTATGAATATGCACAAACCGATCAATTACAAGAGCAGGTTCCTTTTTGGCAAAAGATTACGAGCCAAGAGGAAGAGGGTTCTCCTTTTCAAACACCTGCACTTTTCAATATAGAAGAACATGCAGAGATCCTGTCTATTCAACTGACGAAGGATCAAACAGATATTTTACTAAGGCAGGCATCACAAGCGTACCGAACAGAGGTAAACGATTTACTCTTATCAGGACTCACGCAAGCCGTTGGAAAGCCGCTGCTCATCACGTTAGAAGGGCACGGACGCGAGGATTTATTTGAACAGATGGATTTGTCACGAACAGTCGGATGGTTTACAAGCTCTTATCCTATTTTTATTCCTTTTATTCAAACCGATATTGAGAGACAAATCAAAGATGTCAAAGAAACCTTAAGAGCTGTGCCGCAAAAGGGAATCGGCTATGGCTTGCTTCAATATATGACAGCATCTCGTTTCCTCAAAAAGGCCGCGCCGCAGATGAGCTTTAATTATCTTGGACAGTTAGATCAAATAGACGGTGAAGCACATCTTTATTTAGCAGATGAACGAAATGGACATGTACATGATCCAAAAGCAGAAAGACAGCATTTGATCGATGTATACGGATATGTTGTGAACGGTCAGCTTCAGATGAATTTTATGATTAATCGTGAAATGCTTCAGTATGAAGAGGTGCGCCTATTACCTGAACGGTTCAAAGAAAAAATGGAGGATATTCTGACGCATTGTGTAGAGACAAAAGGCGGTTTTACGCCATCTGATTTTCCACTGGTTCAGCTGACGCAAGAGCAGATCGATGAGCTACCAGACAATGTAGTGGATGTGTATCCACTATCTCCAATGCAGCAAGGGATGCTCTTTCATGCACTATTAGATCAAGCGTCACAGGCGTATTTTGGTCAAGTGCATATGACACTCGAAGGCTTAACGGACGGCGCAGCCTATGAAAAGGCCTGGAATCTGCTTGTAGAGCGTCATTCGATTTTGCGGACAACATTTGCTTGGGAAGGGTTAAAGGAGCCTGTTCAGTTGATTCAATCAGAAGGAAGCATTCACCTCACTCAGCACGATGTGCGCCACCTGAGTGAAACAGATCAGAAGGAAGCCATCCAGCACTATTTGCAAACAGATCGTTCAAAGGATTTCAAACTAGAAAATACGGAAGAACCGCTGATTCGTATTGCTTTATTCCATCGTGATGAAAACACATGCACGTTTGTTTTTAGCTTTCATCATATTTTAATCGATGGCTGGAGCTTGTTCAGTTTTATTGAAGAATCCTTTTCTTTGTACCGCTCTCTTGTGGATGAACGGGAGGTGGATCTTCCCGCTGTACGTCCATATAAAGATTTTATCGAGTGGCTGCAAAAGCAGGATCAAGAGAAGGCGCTAGAGTTCTGGAAACGTTATATGTCAGGAGTAGAGGAGGCTACACCGCTCCCAGGAGACGACGGGCATGCTTCGGATGAAGAAGCAGGTGTTGATCAGCTAAGTATCAAACTAACGCCCGAGATGCAGCAGAAACTCGAAAAGATGACAGGCACGCAGAAGGTGACAATGAGCACATTGATTCAAACAGCATGGGGGCTGCTTTTGCATCTTCATTCAGGATCAGAGGATGTTGTGTTCGGAGTGACAGTATCAGGACGGCCGGCGGATTTACCACAGGTTGAAAGCATGACAGGGCTCTTTATTAACACATTGCCGCTCCGTTTGCCGATCACGCCAGAGTGGACCATTTCCAAGCTGCTGGCACATACACAGGACACAGTTTTTCAGATGCGGGAATTCGAATATACCGTACTGCCGGATATTCAGCAGCTGACCCATATCCCAAATGGAGATTCATTGTTTAACAGCATTGTCGTGTTTGAAAACTATCCGATTGAATCTATCGAGCCATACGGAGTAAGCATTTTAGATATTGCGAGTCATGAAGAAACGAACTATGACCTGACCTTTGTGGCAGTTCCGGGAGATACGCTGGAGCTTCGGGTCACATATCGCTTCAATCAATATACAGAAAAGCAAATTCAAGCGCTGATGCAGCAGCTGATCCATACACTTGAAGCGATGACAGAACAAATGGAGACACCCCTCTCTTCCTTCACGATCGTGACGAATGAAGAAAAAGAGCGGATGATCACCGATTGGGCGAAAAACGCACAAGTCAGCGTGCTGTACCCAGATCAAGAAGAGGTCTATTCAGGTGTGCATGATCCTTCCTGTGAGACGGAAATTTATGTCCTGAGCGAAGAGCATCAGCTCATGCCGGTGGGGTTTTCTGGAGATATTTTTATCGGCGCAAAGGATATCAAAGCAATTTGCGGGGAGCTTGCCGATTGGATGGAGACGCATAAAATTCCGCATCCATTCAAACATCAAACTGGCGAATACCTCTATCCGACAGGGGATGTCGGCGTTTGGACTGAAGAAAACAAGATTCAGATTTTGGATTGGATGTAGGAGGAGAAGAACGATGTTAGTGAGTAGACGAAAAGGACATGCAGCAAATCATATCGTCAGAATCAACGGAAAACGGATGGATCTTAAAGCATTAGAGCAAGTCATGATGCTTCATTTTCCGCTAAAGGAATGTGCAATCATTCCGAAGAAAAATCAAGAAGGGAGTCTATCGCTTGTGCTATTTGCACAGGCGAAGGACGCTTCGCTGACAAGAGAGGATCTGAAGAAAGGGCCGCTTCATCCGCATGAAGTGCCAGCCGCTCTCGTCTTATTACCTTCTTTGCCAAAGACAGAAAGTGGAGCAGTCGACAAAGAGGCACTGCTTTCAATTGAAATCATAGATCAAGAGGAATTAAGAAAGATAGAAGAGCGCACCAAAGCTATAGATGGAGTAGAGGAAGCGGCCGCTTTCATTGAAAGTCAGTCAGAAAAACGCACGCCCTATCATCTAGATGACCTGTTTCCTGATCGACAGCGTACTCAAGGGAACGGACCGCTTTCGAAAAGTGAAGCGGGCGAAGCAAAACCATCATCTGTCCATGAGAAGCCGCCTGCACTTGTGTATGGCGGAGATGTGATCAAAAAACCAGGCACACCTGTCACACTGACAGAGGTGCTGATTCGATCAGCCTTTATGTCACCAGACCGCGGGGTGACTTATTTGAAAGAAGACGGGCGTACGTTGACCCAAACCTATCCTGAATTGCTAACTAGCGCTGAACGGGTTCTGTCTGGTTTAAGGGCAGCAGGACTGTCAAACGGCGATCAAGTGTTACTTCAATTGAAAGACCATCAAGATTTTATCACGGTGTTCTGGGGCTGTATTCTCGGAGGAATCATTCCGACCCCAGTCTCTGTACCGCCTGTTTATGATGAAATGAATCAAGGGGTGAATAAGCTGAAGGGCGTATTTCAGCTGCAAAATGAACCTTTCATTATTACAAATGAAGCAAGTGCAGAGGACATTGCTGGGCTGCGTGAGACATTTGAAGCGAAAGTCATGCCTATCTTAACAATTGAAACGCTGCTGGCGTATGAACCAGATGAACAGCATTATGAGCCGGAGCCGGATGAGCCTGTGCTGCAGCTGCTGTCTTCAGGAAGTACGGGTATACCAAAGTGTATCCGTCATCATCATCAAAGCATTTTATCTAGAATTATGGCCTTTGAGCAGGTAAACGGCTTTACACATGAGGATGTGTCGCTTAACTGGATGCCGCTTGATCATGTTGGTGGAATTGTCATGTTTCATGTACATGACGTCTACCTTGGCTGCCAGCAGATAAGTCCATCCATCGATCAATTTATCGAGCGGCCGATGGTGTGGCTGGATTGGGTAGAAACATACGGTGTCACAAGGACATGGGCGCCAAACTTTGCCTTTGCCATGATGAATGAATATGAAGACGACATTCGTAAGGGAAACTGGGACCTGTCCACTCTGACTTATATCATGAATGCAGCCGAAGCGGTTGTCCCGAAAGTCACAAAGCGCTTCATGCACATCATGGGCCAGCACGGATTAAGCCGTCATGCGATGGTACCTGCTTACGGCATGTCAGAAACATCCTCAGCCATTGTTCAGTCAAAGAAATTTATGCGGAACAGTGCACAGGATGGACAGCTGACGATTGATCAGACCTCGTTAACAAGTGAGATCGAATATGTGACGCACGATCATCCGAACAAGATGACGTTTACAGAAGTCGGCACGCCGATTCCGTCTGTATGGATTCGAATTGTAGATGAGCATCACGAGGTGCTGCCAGAAGATCAGGTTGGGCGCTTGCAGGTGAAGGGTCCAACAATTATGATGGGCTACTATCAAAATGAAGAAGCCAATCAAGAAGTTTTTGCGGAAAACGGCTGGTTTCACACAGGGGATTTAGGGTTTATTCATGAAGGGCGTCTCGTTCTGACAGGTCGAGAAAAAGACATCATTGTGATCAACGGCGCTAACTATTTGAATTACGAAATTGAAGCGGTTGTAGAAGAGGTGGACGGGGTGGAAGTCACCTTTGCCGCTGCGTACGGCATTTACAATCCCGAATCAAGCAATGACACGCTTGCCGTCTTTTTTGTCTCACAAAGGGATTCAATAGAGGAACAAATCGCGATAATTCAACAGATAAGAGAGGCCATCATTCGAAAAATCGGCATAGAGCCTGATCACATCATTCCAGTGAAAAAAGACCAATTTCCAAAAACGGAGAGTGGGAAAATTCAGCGTGCCCAGTTAGGCGCAGCACTAAAAGAAGGAGCCTTCCGTGACATTGAACAGGCACTGGATCTTGCTTCTGAAAATGAACAAACTCTCCCAGACTGGTTTTTCAAACGCATTTGGACTAAGGAGCATATCGGTCCAACTCAGCTTTTTACTGATCATGTACTCGTTTTTGAAGATGAAAAAGGACTTTATCAATCGCTTTACACACAATTTGAGCAAAAGAATCAGCCATATATTTCTGTGAGGAAAGGGCATGAATTTTTGCGTCTGTCCAAAGGGATGTACCAGATAAATCCGAGAATCAAGGGGGATTACGTCAGGCTCGTTGCCGCACTTGAAGCAGATGAACTAAAGATCGGGCGCATGCTCCATCTGTGGAATGTGTCAGACAAAGAAGACATCGTTGATCCTGCGCAGTTCAAAACCAATCAATCCATTTTGTACTTGTATCAAGCTTTGAGACAAGCAAATAAAGAGCCCATCCGTCTTGTCGTTGTGACAAAAGGTGGTCAATTTGTGAAGCCTGAAGACGATCTTCATGTGGAGAAAACGCCGCTTGCAGGTCTGCTCAAAACCATTCCGCAAGAATGGGAAGGAGCAGAGGTGTCTCATCTTGATATTGAAGCGGAGAATGTAGAACAGGACGCCAAGTATATTGCGGAAGAATTGTCTGCGATTCATATAAAAGCAGAGGTGTCTTACCGAAATGGGGACAGATTCGTACCAAAGCTGGAAAAAGTCAATATGATCGAATCACCTCAAACAGAAGGATTTTTAGAATATGAAGGTCTTTATTTATTGACTGGAGGACTTGGCGGGATTGGGTTTGAGCTGTCTAAGCAGATGCTCCAATTTGGCTTAAAGCTCGTACTGATTGGACGGACATCTCTGGAAGACAGCTTGGAAAAGAAAGAAGCCTTCTCACAGCTAAAAGATGTTGGTGACGTCATTTATATCCAAGCGGATGTGACCAGCTTACGTGACGTTGAACAAGCGATTTATGAAGCAGAAAAGCATTTTGGACAATCGATCCGGGGTGTGCTGCATTTGGCTGGTGCTGGTAATGTGTCTGAGCATTTTCAGCAGGCGGACAAGTATACACTGGCTCATACGTCAGAAGAGGATTTCACAAAAGAAATGTCAGGGAAAGCAGACGGGGCATGGGTCCTGCAGGAAGCCTTTAAGTATGATCCGACAGTACCGTTTGTCTTTTTTGGATCGGTCAATGGCTTTTTTGGCGGCACAACATTTGGGGCATACTCTGCGGCTAACAGCTTTTTAGATGGACTCGCGCACGCTCTCACCTTTCAAGAAGGAAGACGAGCGATCTCTTTGAACTTCAGTATGTGGGATAATCTCGGTTTGTCTAAGGGTCATACCGGAGCAGCTCTCACCGTTCGCAAGGGATTTCAATTGATTGGAAAGAAACAAGGTCTCCATTCATTATGTTTAGGTGTCCGGCTCAATGAAGCGCATCTGTTTATCGGTCTGGACGGAGCAAATCCAGACATCGCCGGGTATCTTCAGCCAGCTCCAATACCGGTCTTTGAGAAAAAGCTTTTTTACACCGTTCAGCCTGGCAAAGAAGTGCATGTTGAAGAGATCACGCGCGTCTTAGAAGGCAAATGGGACATTCAGCAAGTACAGGAAATACCGAAAAAGCAAGATGGCTCTATTGATTATGAAGCACTCAAATTGAATCATGGCAAAAACGGACAAAGCCTTGAAAAGCAATTGCCAGAAACGAAGACAGAGCAGCTTCTTGCCGCCATCTGGGAGGACATTTTAGAAGTAGATCGTGTGTACAAAGAGGATCAATTTTTCGACCTTGGCGGACATTCACTAAAGGCGACTCAAACCATTTCCCGGATCAATCATGAATTTTCAATGAAGGCGCCTTTAAAAATATTATTTGAAAGCAAACATCTGGCACATCTGGCGCAAATGGTTGATGACATCAAAGGGGCGCCAGCCGTTCAGGAAGCCAAAATTCCAAAGCTTGAAAAGCAAACAAGCTATGAACTGTCACATGCCCAGAAGCGTATTTGGTTCTTATCCACATTAGAAAAGAGCCATCATTACAATATATTAGGTGCTTGGAAACTGACAGGACCATTACACGTTCAAGCATTAACAAAAGCGATTGGCCTTTTAACAAAGCGGCATGAAGCACTTCGGGCAGTATTTAAATCACTTGGCGGCAAGCCGGTTCAACTTATTCGCGAAGACCTTCCGCCATCTGTGACTGTGGCAAATTTCTCGTTATTTAATGAAAAAACAAGAGCGAGAAGGCTCAAGCAGCTCATTCAGCAAGAGGCAGACCGCGTTTATGATTTAGAAAGAGGACCTCTTGCGCAGTGGACGATAGTAGATATGGGCAAGGAGGAGTATTATCTCCTTTGCGCGCAGCACCACATCATTTCAGATGCATGGTCACTCAGCCTGCTCATTCAGGAATTAGAAGTGGCGTATGAAGCGCTGCTTGCAGATGAAACGCCGCAGCTCCCAGCCTTAGAAATCGAATGGACAGACTATGTACATTGGGAAAATGAACAATTAAAGCATCATCAAGAAGACCAAGCCTATTGGCTCAATACGTTACAAGGTGAACTTCCAGTGCTGGAGCTGCCGTTTGACCGTCCTCGTCCGCCGGTTCAAACATTTAACGGTGCTACAGAGCAAATCGTACTGGATGAACCGCTTATCCGCCGCTTGCAGGCTTTGTCCAAGCAGCAGGGCACGACCTTGTTCATGACGATGCTGTCCGCGTACTACGTCCTGCTTCACAAGCTGTCCGGACAGACAGATATCATCATTGGATCGCCTATCGCGGGCCGGGATGCCAAGCAATCAGAGCAGCTCGTTGGAATGTTTGTGAATACACTTGCGCTGAGACAGGACGTCTCAACAGCAGAGACGTTTGCCGATCTTTTGGAAAACGTGAAAGAGATGACATTAAAAGCGTTTGAGCATCAGCATTATCCATTTGACAAGCTTGTCGATGACCTTTCGTTAGATAGAGATTTAAGCCGGTCCCCTATTTTTCAGGCGGCCATGGGGTATGTCACCGATTCGCTCGATGTAAACCTTAAAGGGCTGACAAGTGAACATGTAATGGTCCATCATACAGTATCTAAATTTGATCTCACCCTGCATGTTTTTGAACAGGAAGAGCAGCTGTCGATTCAGGTGGAATACAATACGGATTTATTTGATCAAGAGACCATTCATCGTTATATGAACTATTATCTCCATGTGCTAGATGGCATGACAGAACAGCCTGAGCGTACATTTGCTGATTATTGTTTAATGGACAAAGCGGAACAGGCGGCCATGATTATAGGGAAAAACAAAACGGATACGCCATATCCAAAGCGTACGCTTCAAGAATTGTTTGAAGAGCAGGTGCAGCGTGATCCGCATCGTATTGCCTTGTCCTATATGGATGAACACATGACATATGAAGCTTTGGATAAGAAGGCGACAAAGCTTGCTGCTTACTTGCAGTCAAAAGGAATTGGACCAGGCTCCCTCGTACCGATGCTATTTGATCGCTCCTTTGACATGATTGTGTCGGTCCTAGGAATCGTCAAATCTGGTGCTGCATATGTTCCAATGTCACCTGAATATCCTGATGCACGCATCCGTCTCATCATTCGTGATACGCAAAGCGATGTGATCATCACCCAGTCTCATTTTGCAAACCGTCTAGTAGACTTTGCAGGTACAAAGATTATCATGGACAAGCCAATACCAGAAACAAATGCAGTGTATCAAAGAGAAGCATCGATCATAGGGGAAGACCAGATCGCTTATGTCAATTACACATCAGGCTCAACAGGTACACCAAAAGGCGTGATGCTTCCTCATGCAGGAGTTGTCCGCTTAGTTAGAGAAACAAACTATATCAAGCTCGGTCCAGATGACAAGATGCTTCAGCTCTCAAACTATGCTTTTGATGCTTTTACATTTGAATTATGGGGGATGCTACTGAATGGCGGTCAGCTGATTCTGCTCCCAAAATATGCAGCACTGAATATGGAAGAATTAACGCAGTTCATCAAAACGTATCAAGTGACAGCCAATTGTCTGCCAACTGCTTTATTTAATCGACTGGTAGAGCACGATCCGAAAAGTGTGGCAGGCTACCGCACATTACTCGTTGGCGGGGAAGCCATGTCTAGTGAGCATGCACGAAAGGCACTGCCGCATATGGAAGGTGTGCTCGTCAATGCTTACGGTCCAACAGAAAACACGACATTAGCCACAACACATCAAGTCACACACGTGCCAGCAGGCGCAAAATCAGTTCCAATTGGTGTGCCGGTGTCAAACTCAACTGTTGTCATATTAGACGATGCGCTCAATCCAGTACCAGCAGGCGTCAAAGGAGAAATTTATATCGGTGGAACCGGCCTTGCGAAAGGCTACCTTCATGATCCAGAGCAGACAAAGGAGCGGTTTATTGACAATCCCTTCCCTGAACTAAAGGGAGACAAGCTGTATCGTTCAGGCGACCTTGGTACATGGCGGTTAGATGGCACCATTGAATACCTCGGCCGAAAAGATCACCTGGTGAAAATTAGAGGCTACCGAATTGAATGCGGAGAAATTGAGACAGCCCTGCTCAAGCATCCACAAGTCAAAGAATGTACAGTCATCGCCAAAACGTATGGCAGCTTAAAACGGCTGGCGGCCTACCTTGTAACAAACGGAGAAAACCCTGTTCCGGGCTGGAAAGCCTTTTTGCAGGAAAGCCTGCCAGGCTATATGATTCCAAGTTACTTTGTCGTACTGGATGAAATGCCGGTGACAACGAACGGGAAGGTTGATCAAAAAGCACTGCCAGAGCCAACAGAAACAATCTCCCTTTCCCATGAGGATGACAAACCGGTCACCGAAATGGAGGAGCGGATTGTCGCAGCTTTCAAGGAAGTGCTTGGTGTGAAGCAAGTAGGTAGACATGACTCCTTCTTTGATCTGGGCGGCGATTCCATTATGAGTATTCAGGCTGTCGCCAAATTAAAAGAAAAAGGTGTTCGTGTTGATCCAAAATGGATTTTCATGCACCCGGCGCCTGCGCAATTAGCCGCACATTTGGACGCAGTGCCAGAAGCCGCTGAGAACGTCGAAAGGTCTCCGAAGGACTACGTGATCGAGCTGAAAAAAGGCGATCCAGCCGAACCGAGAATATTCTTTGCGCCGCCTGCTGGTGGAACGGTGATGGGCTATATTGATGTTGCTAAGCTCATGACACATCAAGGTGCTGTGTATGCCTTGCAGTCTCCTGGCCTATATGAGGATGAAGAGCCGCAATTCCTCCATTATACGGAGCTTGTGCCCCTTTTTATTGAAGCTATTGAGACGTTCTATCGTCCGGGGATTGACTATCTGGCAGGGCATTCAATGGGCGGGCATCTTGCCTACGGAATGAATCAGCGGCTCTGCCATGCAGGAAAAGCACCGAAAGGACTCATCATTTTAGATACGGTGCCAGTGCTAAGAGATGAGGCAGATCAGGCACTTCATGCCGATATGAACGAAGAAGAAGTGAAAATGCTCGCGCTTGTCCTTGGAATGGGGAACCTGGTCGGCATTCAGCCAGAAGCTTTACAAGGATTGAGCTTCCAAGAAGTGAAGCAGAAAATTCTCAAAGAGGCAGAAAGGGATGAAGTTGTTCATCAATTCATGAATGATCAATATTTAGATAAATATTTACAAATGCAAACGCATAATACGATCATGTCACAAGCCATTGAATTAGAAAAAGAACCATTCCCTGTGCCATTTTATATTGTCCAAAGCAGTGATCACGCAAGCGATTTCCAGAAGAAGTTCGCAGACTGGGAGGCTTATACGAAAGAGTCGTGCTCGTATTACCACATCAAAGGCGACCATGTCACCATGATGAAAAGACCGCAGGCAGATGAACTGGCACGGATTCTTCAAACGATTATAAAGGGGTAAAGACGTATGAATCAGTTATTGAAAACCTTTGAAAAAAAATCACATCTCATTCAGCTTATTTGTTTTCCTTTTGCCGGCGGATATTCCGCCTCATACCGTCCGCTCTTTGAACAGCTAAAAGACGTGGCCGAAGTCACAGCAGCAGAGCCCCCAGGGCACGGCACCAATCTCATGCAGCTTGAATCAAGCATTGACCGGCTGGCAGAGCTGTACAAAGAAGCACTCACGGACAAATTGAACCGTCCATTTATTCTATTTGGACATTCAATGGGAGGACTTGTGGTATACAGACTAACCCAGCTGTTAGAAAAGGAAGGAATTTATCCCGCAGCAGTGGTGATCTCAGCCATTCAGCCTCCGCAAACAAAACGGCAGATGCTGACGCATTTATCCAATGAAGCATTTGTACAGCATATTGCCGAAATGGGCGGGATTCCAAAGGAATTACTAGAGAACAAACCAATGATGGATTACTTTACGCCGTCATTGCGTGCAGACTACAAGGCGTTAGAAACCTTTCAGCACACAGATCAATCGATCATCGACACACCTGTTTATTTATTCAATGGAAAGCAAGATGAGAAATGCATGCAGGATGCAAGCGGCTGGCTAAAATGGGCAAAAACCATCGAACGCACCAATTTCGATGGAGGCCACATGTACATCAACACACACCTTGAGCCATTTGCAGAGCAGATGAGACATGTGATTGAGCATGCAGCTAAGCAGCAATTGATCAACAATTAAGAAAAAAACGACCCATCCATAGGGTCGTTTTTTTACTGAGGAATAATACTTGAAAACGCTGATATAGCTAATGAAAATAAGAATAATAAAACGAACGGTATGAAAAATTTATAGCTTCTATTTTCTTGATATTTTACGTAAGAATAGCACCACACACTAAATGATACTAGAACGAAAATATTGATGTTCCATAAAAATGGAAGTGTAATCGTGCGTTCAGTATTAGATACCTTAAATAGGTATAAAATAATAACAATCAAGTTGCCTAGTAAAATGTAATAGTAAGCTAATATCCCTTTTTTAAAAATATTTTTATAGGAATCCTTTATTCCGAAAATAATAAAACTTAAAAAAATGACTAATGAAAAAAATAAAACTTCAACCATTGGCTTGAATATTTCTCCAATCACAGCAAGTGAAATACCTATCCACTTACTAACTTCAATTACATCTTGATTTCCATCAAGTTGTAGTTCTAGTAGATTTTTGTTTATTTCATCCATTTTTATTATAGAAAGGATGAAAGCTATTATACCAGAAAGCATACATACTAATAAAATGTGTTTTTTCATAATAGCACCCTTTAACAAAATCAAATTTTTATAAAATAAAATTCAATCATCGAAGCAATAAATAATAAGAAAACACCGGTTATAAGCTGACTTGCATAGATTTTCCCTTTTGTTTTAAATGAAATTTTGTTTTTAGATATGATATATCCTATAATCTGTCTTGATATATCAAAAGAGACAAAATAAAAAAGGAACAAACTGACAATCTCCATCGGAGCGTGGAAAATAATATAGTATAATGCTATATCAAATCCATATATATAGGTATACGATATAAAAAATGCACCTAAGAAAAAACCATTTAGAAAAATAATCATGCTAGATAACAAACCTAAACTAACTATTCCAGATATTAATATTAGGAGTGACACAAAAAGATTATTAAAAAAAATGTCTAGATAGCTATGAATCTCAATGTTGTTTTTAAAATCTATACTATCTATAAATGTTGAAGCAAAAATACTTAAACTAAAACCTCCTAAAAATAATATGATAAAAACTGAAAAATTTTTAAGATAATTTTTCAAAAAATTTCTTTTCGAGCTGATCTTCATGAAAAGTCACTCCTGAAGATTTTTTTTCTGAGTGAATGATACTACCATTATCAATAAAAAGGATTTCATCACATAAGTCTGCAGCAAATTGAATGATATGTGTGGAGAGCAAAATGATTTTGTTGGCATCTCTGAAATTTCTTAAATGTTTTTTCATGTCAGCCATGTTAGTAGGATCAAGACCTGTAAATGGCTCATCTAATAGAATAATATTTGGATGATGTAATATTGTTAAAATAAAAGACATTCTTTGTCTCATGCCTCTTGAAAGAGCAGAGGAACGGCGGTGAATTTGTTCTTCTAACCCATATTTGCTCAATAAATCCTTGATTTGTTCATTTTCTAAAGGTTGTTCTACAAGCATAGATTGATATTTTACAAGTTCAAAACAGGTTAAGTTTTCAAATAGAGTTGGGTCGTCTTCCATATATCCGACAGAAGAAAAATTCTGCTTATTATGATTTATTAATATTTGACCTTCATCAGGATTTATCAATCCAGCTACCATTTCTAAAATAGTCGTTTTTCCAGCACCATTTTTACCTAATAGTCCGATAATCCTACCCTCTTGGAAATGCATCTCAGGGATCATAACTTTAAAGTTAGACTCTTTGTATTCTTTAATTAGACCATGAATTGATAACATACAATCCCTCACTCAAATAATGTTTTAAATGATTTGTAGTTTTTATTGATTGTTCTATCCCAAAATTTAATCATTAAAAATAAAATGATGAATGAACAAGCGGCCATAACAGAATTTGTTAAAATGAAATATACTGTGCTATATGAGGAAATCACTGATAAAGCTAGAATGAAACCATAACTAATATTTAAAGTCAATTTACTAAGAGAACTTGGAACTTGATAAACAAATTCCCAATTAAAATAAGGAAATACAACAGTAGAACCGACAGTACAAATACCGACGAGAATGCAAGTGTTTATTAAAGTAATCATCACATAAAAAGGCTGATCTAGTTTTAATACAAAGCTTGAAAAAATGATATATAAAATACAAAAAAACAAGTGTAATATAATAGATAAAATAATCTTATTTTTAATTTTATTTTTCACTAAGTTAGGTAGATTCTGTTTTAAAGGAAGAATGGGACCATCAATATCAAAAGAAACATATGGTTGTATTGCATTCGATATAATAATCATTGGAAAAATCACACTAAAAATAAATAAAAAATCATTTTCTATATTCAATGTTTCAAGTTGATTTGTATTAACACCATAAAGAATTAGACCAAATAACCCCCCAGATAAAGTTAATATAAATAATAATACTGACCATTGAATAGGAGGATTTCTCATGAGAAGTGTAATTTCATAAAACAAAATATGATTAAACTCTCTAGATGTTCTTTTTCGTTTTTCTTTTAATTCTTTTTGGGAATTAAAAATTGGTACATTACGAACATTTTTCTTCCAATTCATCAGTAACAATAAACTAATGAATGCGAAGGTTAAAATAAAATATATTGAATAACTAGATAAAGAATTTGTTAATAAATTGAATCTAAATACAGTGAATACCCATAGAGCAATGAGGCCTGTAGTTATATAACCAATGCTCGATGAAATTGAGAAAAACTTTGGATTAGAAAGTAGCAGCAAGACGTGTAATCTAAGTAAGTAACCCAAAATAAAAGAAGTGGCGGCCAGAGCTGCTATTGTAAAAGCTCCCTCATACCCATTTATAATTAAATTTGCTAAGTAAGACCCTAAAGTGAAGAATAATACACCCACCATAGTGCTGAAAAACTTACTCATATCTTTGCCGAAAATATATTGATCTAGATGAACTTTTAAAATAGCCATCTGTTTTTTATCAGAGGAGAAAAGTATTCTCATCAAACTCTTATCAATATTAACTGTAAACATAAATAGAAACAGCGATAAATAGAATATTGATAAATTCTTAACGAAAAAAGGAGTTAATATACCTAGTAATAGTGGTGTTATTATGTATAAAAAAGCAAAAAATACAAAAATGAGAGCATTTTTTCGATGATGTCTTCTTAAATCATTGATTAACAAGATTTTTGTATATGTTAAATATTTATGCATTTACAACACTTCCATTTTAGAGGTGTATAGAGAAGGCTGTTACACCTTCTCTATTAAATCTTTTTTAGAAAGAAATAGCGTATTTCACTCCGTATTTTCTAGCATAACTAATGACCAGAGAAGCAATAGTACCAAGTCCAAAAGTACCTAAGACAGCAGCAACAGCACCCACTGTACCTGCTGCATTTAGAATTGCACTAACAGAAGTTATAGCCCAGCCAGGTATTTGAGGATAGTTTGCTACTAGATTTGCAAAAGGTGTAACTGGTTCAAGAGTCAATAAAATCATAGTTGTTAAAGTTAGAGTGAAAATAAGACTCAAGCCTACAATTGCAAAAAATCTATTTTTTAAACTCAATTCCATAATTAACACCCCCTCCCTTGCTTATATGCCCATATTATACAAAAAAAGGATATTTAATAAATGGGTTTTTTATACTGTATTTTATTTCTCTGCAACGAAAGGTTTAGTAGTGTTTTGAAGAGATATGAGAAAAAGTAGTAAAATTAATAGCTCATAAATCGTATTTTTTATATTGATAATGACATTACTTCAGTAACTATCTATGAAATTTGGACGAAAAAAGAAGCTTATACAAAACAATTAATAATTAATAAGACATAAGAAAGCGGCTCTCTATAAAGAGGCCGCTTTTTCTTATGAATGCTGCTTCTTCACCACATTCCCGCCAATCACCCCGCCAATGACCAGCACCCCTCCGAGGAGATGATACCAATCAATCGTTTCGTGTAAAATGAGAACTCCGGCGGCGACTGTGATAAACGCGGATAAATTGTTAAAGATGCTGACCTTTGCCGCTTCTAGCTGTGAGAGTGCATAGTTTGATAAATATGCGGTAAGAAGAGATGAAAGAATACCTAAAAAGAGCATCGACCATACAAAGGATGGTTCTGTAAATGGACTAAAAAACTGAGGCAATGTTCCATTGATCGAATGCCGAATAAGCGCGGCGGCATTGAAAAAGACAAAGCCAAAGAAGGTCATCACAAAGGTGAGTTCGATCACATGGAATCGTTTTGTAATCACTCTGGCAAACACACTATATGCACTGGATGACAAGGCTGAAAGTAAAATCAGTACATAGCCGATGAAATGAGAATGCTTGACATCGATTCCCTTCATGACAAAGAGAAGCATCACCCCGCACACAGAAAGGAAGGTAAACAGCACTTGTATCCATGTCGCACGTTCCTTTAAAAACCAGGCTGCCAGCAGCATCGTCAAAATGGGAATCGTCGCTTGAATGATGCCAGCCTCTGAAGAAGATGTATACATCAATCCCCACACTTGAAAAGCAAAGAACAAAACAGGGTAAAGCAAGGAAAACGGTACGATATAAATGAGATCACGCCATTGAATGGATACGCGATACTTTTTTCGTAGAAACGGATACAGCAATAGAGCGGCTGCAAAAGAAACGGTAAAGCGGTGTGCCAATAAATCGATTGGATTTGCTGATTCTAATGCTATTTTGACAAACAAAAAGGAAAAACCAATGATAGAGGCATATGCGATCGCAGCAGCATACGCTTTTTGTTTTGATATATTCACAACGTGACTCCTTACATGAGCATGCATGCTTCAAATGAATTGACCGGTTCTGTTCTTCTATCGTAATCGGATCATTTAACGTGTACAATAAGAGAACATCATATCTGTACCGGTACAAGGAGGAAAAGGTGTGAGGAAATATGATCAGCTTGTCTTGAGCTTAAAAGAAAAAATGGATTCAGGGGAGTACAGCGCTGGAATGAAAATTCCCTCCATTCGCCACTTAGCGGCTCAATATGCAGTGAGTAAAAGCACTGTCATCAAGGCGCTGGATACATTGGAGCGTGAACATTTGCTGTATTCTGTAGAAAGAAGCGGCTATTATGTCGTGAAAACGAAGCAGCGAGCAGGTAAGCAGGACGGCACATGGATTGATTTTGCTTCATCTGCACCTGATCCCGTTGTGTTTCCATATGTCGATTTCCAGCACTGCATCAACCAAGCGATCGATTTATATCAAAATGAATTATTTATTTACGGCACAGCCAACGGCTTACCATCGCTGCTGCCAGTCATTTCAAAGCGATTAATGGATTATCAAGTGTTTGCTCATCCAGAACAGATCGTCATGACCTCTGGCATTCAGCTCGCTTTATCCATATTAAGCACCATCCCTTTTCCGAATGGAAAACAAACCATACTAGTCGAACAGCCGGGGTATCACTTATATCTCCAATATTTAGAGAAAAACCAATTGCCTGTGCGCGGAATTCAACGGACGGAAAAAGGGATCGATCTGCTCGAATTAGAACGTATCTTTCGAGAAGAGGAGATTCGTTTTTTCTATACGATGCCACGATTTCAAAACCCGCTTGGAACGAGTTTATCAAAGCAAGAAAAAAGAGCGATTGCAGCCCTTGCTGAGAAATATGATGTCTACATTGTTGAGGATGATTATCTAGCAGATTTAGAATTCGACACAAAAAGAGACCCGATCTATTCATATGATCAGGCAGGAAAGGTTATTTATTTGAAAAGCTTTTCTAAAATCATCTTTCCGGGGCTGCGAACAGGAGCTGTCGTCTTACCTGAAGAACTGATTACACCTTTTAGCGAACACAAACGGCTGATTGATATCGACAGCTCCATGCTGTCCCAGGCAGCTTTAGAAATCTATTTAAAAAGCGGGATGTTTGAGCGGCATAGAGACAGAATGCAGGCGACGTATCGAAATCGATCCACGCAGCTCGTGACAAGTTTAAAAAATGATCAGGGCGCTTATCAGCTGGGAGAACAGGAGCCGGCTACCCATACACATGTACGTGTCGACCGGTCGATTCCCATGAACCAGCTCATTCAGCAGCTGAAAAAGGCATCTGTTTCCATTCAGCCAATTGACCGCCATTACCTGCAGGCCTATCAAAAGGACCCCATTCTTCAGCTGAACATCTGGCAGGTGAAAGAAGAGCAGATCACACGCGGAGTCGATCTATTAAAGACGTTATTTCAGCAAAGCACGCGTTATTAAAGACGGGACAGGACATCACTGCAAGTGATTTTCTCAACGCTTTCAGCCGCAGCAGACTTTCGTGAGCATACCGCCATTTGGTAGGCAGGGTCAAGTGAATATGTTTGCACAAAACAAGGCGCTTCATGATCAGGTAATGTTAACGCAGCCTGTCCATCCTCTGACAGACGGGCTGTAAAGGACGAAAGCCCATAGGATAAGCCTTTTCCAGTCAGCTTGATAAAGGCCTCCTTCATTGACCATAAATGAAAGAAATACGCTTCCTGCCGTTCTGCCGGTTGTGAGAGTAAATCCTGATACTCATCCGCTGAAAAAAAACGTTTGGCAATCGCCAGATCAATAGGTTTGATTTCCTCAATATCAATGCCAACAGGTGCATCATCTACTGCGCAAACGACCCAATCGCCAGAATGAGAAAGATTAAAATGAAAAGAAGGAAGCTGCCGGACAACTGGCTTGCCATTGCCTTCAGTTCCAAAAACGATCTGATCCATAGGCAGATCGTACATATCATGGATCGTTTGACGAACCAGCACCTCACCTAACAAGGTTCTTCTTGCATCGATCAAAAAACGAAAGCGTTCAGCCGCAGCACGCTTTTCAGATGAAACAAAGGGTTTCAGCCGATCTATTTGTTGTCGTGCATCAATTTCATCTAAGTGTTGTAATTGGATAGCAAATATCTTCATAACGAACCTCTAATTTTTTACATTGATTGTACCATTGAAGAGCGCCGTGCAAAAGAGAAAGAGGCAGGCTGATTTCCTCTTATAATTAAAAGAAAAGTCTGTTTATTTATTTAACCACAAGAAAAGCCATTCTAATTATAGAATGGCTTCAGCGTGTAGACAAACCCTCGCATTCTTTGTCAGTCCTGCGCGCTGGTGCTCACGAATGTCAAATTCGCTCCGCGCCAGTGCTCGTCCTTCCTAGACTGCAAAGGTTTTCTATCACGCTGAAAAGAAGACAAAGAGCTAAAATAAAAATCATTTTAGCCCTTTGTCAACAATTGAAGCCATTCTAATTATAGAATGGCTTGTTCTCATCTAGTCAGGGTTTGAACAGGTTTCTCTGCTGTTTTTGTAATGAGCAGCTGCAGAAGCCGTGTCGATTGCGGCAAGGAGAAACGAAGGACAAGACCTGTGAAGATCGCAGTCAAAATCGTTCCAATGCCAATCGGTCCACCGAGCATCCATGCAAACAAAAGCACTGTTAACTCAATGCCATTTCGAACCCACTGTATGTTCAGTCCCGTTTTCGCTGAGATGAGCAGCATTAATGAGTCTCGTGGCCCAGCGCCAAGATTGGCTGAAACATAAATGCCAACGCCATATCCAGAAACAACAACACCTGTAATAAATACATATAAGGACGGTAAATACCCGTGTGGCGCAGGTAATATCGCATTAAAGAAATCAATAAACACGCCAACCAGCACCATATTCAGTAAAGCGCCGATCTTTGGAAATGATTTCGTAAAAATAGAAGTCAGTGTCACAATAAGTGCACCAATAATAATGGACCATTGTCCAATTGTGAGTCCAAAATGCTGAAACAGTCCGTAGTGGAAAGCGTCCCAAGGACCAATCCCAAGGATCTTCCCTTTCACTGTCAGCGATAGTCCAAAAGCTAGTACGATCAATCCAACAAAATAAAAAAACCAACGTAAAAGATGTTCCCGCTTCAAAAGCATTCCCTTCTTTCTTAAACACTCGATTTCCATCGTAACATACTCTCACACCCCTTTAAATGGCTTTGTTTGATTGTAATCGCTTACTTTTAAAAAGATGAAAAAAGGCTGCCCTCACCACATGAGAACAGCCTTTTTTCATCATACTGGATTCAATATCCGGTTTAAGAATTGTTTTGTTCGTTCTTCCTTTGGTCGTTTGAAGATTTCTTCCGGAGGACCTTGTTCGACGATGACGCCGCCATCAATAAAAATCACTTCGTCTGCTACTTCTTGCGCAAACTTGATTTCATGTGTGACAACTGCCATGGTCCAGCCTTCCTTCGCTAGATCCTTCATGACCTTTAAGACTTCCCCGACAAGCTCAGGGTCAAGCGCAGAGGTTGGTTCATCAAAAAGCATGAGTTCTGGCTGAATGGCAAGTGCACGGGCAATCCCGACACGCTGCTTTTGACCGCCTGAGAGCTGGAATGGATACAGATCCTTTTTATCTTCCAGACCGACCTTTTGCAAGAGCTGAATGGCTTCTTTTCGAACCGTTTCCTTTGGACGGCGCTGCACCTGGACAGGACCTTCCATCACATTTTCAAGCACTGTACGGTGAGGAAAAAGGTGATAATCCTGAAACACCATTCCTGATTTCCGGCGTAACTTCAGCAGATCAGCTGATTTATTTTTTTTCGAAAAATCAATCGAGAAATCATCGAAGGTAAAGGAGCCGCCATTTGGTATTTCAAGTGCATTTAAACAGCGAAGCATTGTTGTTTTTCCTGAACCAGATGGACCGAGAATGGCCACAACCTGCCCTTTGTTGATCGAAAAATCAATCGACTTTAAAATCTCATTTTCCCCAAAGGATTTCTTTAAGCCTTTGACTGTTAGCATGTCGTTCCCTCCTTACCTTGCGACATATCGATCAAGTCGTTTTTCAATTTGATGCTGAACGAGCGATAGAATGAAGCAGAATACCCAATAGATCAGAGCTGCCTCCATATAAATGAATAATATTTGATCCAAGTTCGCCGCAGCAATTTCCTGTGATTTACGGAACATCTCTGCCACGAGAATTTGGGAGGCAAGGGATGTATCCTTCACCAAGCTAATGAATGAATTAGACAGCGGTGGAATCGATACACGTACAGCCTGCGGTAAAATCACGCGGACAAGCGTTTTGCGATGTGTCATCCCAATGGAATAACCTGCTTCCCATTGTCCTTTTGGAACAGACAGGACGGACGCACGGATAATTTCCGACGCATATGCACCTACGTTTAAAGAAAAAGCAATAATGGCGCTTGGATATGGATCCAGTGTGATATTAAATGTCGGAAAGAAATAGAAAATAATAAACAATTGCACAAAAAGCGGCGTTCCGCGAACGGCCGACACATAGATGGAAAAAATCCATCTGAGGATTTTGATTTTAGACATTCTCGCAAGAGCTGTCACAAGCGCGATAAAAATACCAATAATAAAGGCAATGATGGCGAGGGGAATTGTATAATAAATCCCCTGCATCACCATTGGCCAAAAAGATTGCTGAAGAAGATCCCAAGGAATGACGACTCCTAGGATATTATTTTGTAACATCTTCACCAAACCATTTCTTAGAAATCTTAGCGAGTGTACCGTCTTTTTTCATTTCTTTTAATGCGCCATTCACTTTGTCAACGACTTCGCCGCTGCCTTTTCTGAATGCGAAATACGTTTCTTGAGGATCTCCTGTTTCAAATGCAACTTTTAGGTTTTTGTTACCGCTTGTTTTCAAGTAATTCAATACAGCCAATTTGTCATTGAACGTCAGATCAGCACGTCCTTGCTGAATCAATTGAATGGATTGTGCAAGACCTTCAACGCCTTCGATCTTAGCGCCAGCATCTGTTGCTAGTTTATTGTAGTTACTTGTTAACGATTGTGCTGCTTTTTTGCCTTTAACATCAGATAGTTTCTTGATGTCGTTATTATCTGATTTTGTCACAACAATAGCTTGAGATGTCGTGTATTTATCAGAGAAATCGTATTGATTTTCACGTCCAGTTTTCCCCACTTGGTTCGCTACCACGTCAAAACGTTTTGCGTTCAGTCCAGCAAACATACTGTCCCATTGTGTTTCCTTGAATTCAGGTTTTAAGTCAAGACGCTTTGCTACTTCTGTGATGACTTCTACATCATAGCCAGTTAATTTATCTGTCTTTTTGTCATGGAAGGTGAAAGGAGCATAAGTACCCTCAGTTCCGATGGTTAATACACCTTTATCCTGAATGGATTTCCAAAGGTCTCCTGATTCCTTAGACCCAGATTGTTTATTCGCGTTGTCGCTTGCACCAGATCCACATGCCGTGATCAATGCAACACAAGCGCCTAACATAATGGCAAAGAACATTTTTTTCATTTTATTCCCCACTTTTCTTGTTGGTATTTACAACATATGATCTTACAGAGAAGCAACCTAAAAGTAAAGCATTTGAAACTAGCTTGAGCGAATCTCACCAACTTTATGCCCGCAACTGCCGTTCCCCTTATAAGAAATCGTCAAACTTACGCTCTGAATATACCCAGATGAAAAGGATATTCAAACAAAACATATTCATGTGATTGACATAAATCGAAAACCAAAATGAACCGATACGTGTGTATTTTTAAAAATGCTATATTTTCATAAACCATTTCATATACAAATGTGCTATGATCAACTTAGGAAAAGTATTTTAATGTTAATTTTTCCATTTGATTCAAATTAGATGCAAGCAGCAATACTCGTATACCTTCAGTAATATGGTCTGAGAGTCTCTACCTAATTCCCGTAAAGAATTAGACTACGAGAAGATTGCTACTTAATCTTACTTATAGGAGAAATGAAAGGAACTAATACAATTTTATATTGTTAGAATTTTCTAACTAATGACTTCTGTGTTTTGTTTCAATCATGTATTCTTTAAGACCAAGATCAGGTAGAACTTCTCATGCTATTCCGTGATGCGGTGGCAGGTTCTCTTTATCTTGGTTTTTTTATTTGCCTCGTAGACCGGAATGATGGAGAAGGTGAACAAATTGAATCAAAGATTCGAAGGTGAAAACAGAAGGGATGATGGTTGAAATTGAAGACAGAACAAAGTGTGAAACAGTTGAGTTTGTACAGTGATGAATATTTTGAACATCGTTATGACATTTATAAGGAATTGAGAAATGAAGCCCCTGTATGCTGGAATGAAGAAATGAAGTCATGGTTCATTACAAGACATGCTGATATGACGACAAACCTTCCAGGGGATCGTTTTATCTCCAGTCAGGTCATTCCTTTAAAAATGAGTAATTTAGAAGAAGGAGAAGATCAACACTTTAAGGACATCATTGACATCATTCAAACATGGATGGTTTACCATGACCGTCCTGATCATACAGAGCTAAGGGGTTATATGAATCGTGCCTTTTTAGTCAATGAAATTGAACTTATTACACCAGAAATCAAAAAAATTGTCGCAACAATTATTGAACGGGTGCTAGAAAACAATACAGTATCATTTGATTTCGTAGAGGAAATTGCTCATCCAATCCCTGCAATGGTGCTGTGTAAAATGCTTGGTATCCCAGGGGGAGAAGTAGACAAGTTTATTAAATGGTCTGATGATATTGCTCTTTTTATGCAAAATTTTGTCGTATCTCATGTACCAAGTAAAGAAATAAGTGAACAAGTCAGAGGAAGCGTGAAAGAAATTTATGCGTATTTATCTAATGCCATTGCTGAAAGAAGAAAAGAGAAGAAAAATGACTTGTTAAGCCGGCTGATTTCTGAGACACCAGGTGTTAATGGCGAGTTAACAGATGACCAATTAATTGCTCAAACAATGCATTTGATTTTTGGGGGTCATAAGATCCCGCAGTTTGTTCTTAGTAACTCCTTACATTTGTTATTCAAAAATCAAGAGATTCTCGCTATGTTGAAAAAGGATATGTCGTTATTACCTAAAGTTTTAGATGAGACAATGAGGTTAGAAGGACCTATTCAATACATTGTCAGACACGCATCTGCAGATTTTGAGTTACACGGAAAGCAAATTAAGAAGAACGATTCAGTTTATTTTTTCTTGGCATCTGCCGGAAGAGATGAGCGAGTATTTGAACATCCTGATCAAATGGATATTACAAGAAAAGGATCCCGTCATATGGCTTTTGGTGGAGGCTATCACACCTGTATCGCAGCAGCATTTGCTCGGGCAGAAATCATGGAAATATTAAAAGAAGTCATTACGCGATGTCCTGATATACAGCCTTTATACGATCTTGAAAATCCAGAATGGACTTCTAACCCTACATTTACAGGTATATTACACATGGAAGTAAAAGTGACTAAGGAATAAGTAATGAAGAAGTCCTCACGTTTTTTACTCTTTTGAAAGGAATGAACGTCATTTGCAAACATCACATCAAAAACCTGCAATCATCTTAATACATGAGATATATGGAATAAATGATCATATGAAGAGTGTCATTCAACATTTTGAGTTGGCAGGTTTTAAAGTCTATTGTCCTCATTTATTAGGCCGAGTCAAATACTTTGATGAAGACAGGAAGGATGATGCATATCGCTACTTCATGAATGAAGTTGGTTTTGAACGATCGATTAACACAGTTCTTCATTTAGCGAAAAAGATAAAAACAAAAGATGAGGAAATCAACCTATTTGTATTAGGGTTTAGTGTCGGTGCAACAGTCGCTTGGCTATGCAGCCAGCATGGAGATTTGTTTTCAGGTGTAATCGGATTTTATGGTTCTAGAATAAGAGATTACGTCACGATTTCACCTGAATGTGAATCATTGCTTTTTTTCCCTGCCATTGAAAATTCCTTTCACCCTAAAGAAATGGTGAAAGTTATGGAGGGAAAGCATGGTCTGCATATGATGACGGTAGAGGGAAGACATGGATTTGCCAATCCATATTCTGAGGCTTTTGAAGCGTCATCCAGAGACCGCTGTTTTCAAAAGATGAGTGAATTTATAAAAGCTAACTTAAATAGAGACAGATTGGCAGAAAGAATATGAAGGCTCACAAATGGATGTCCATGCAGTTTTTTGGCTTCTTTTTCACATTCGGTATATTTGTGCCTTACTGGTCTATATGGCTTGTTTCAGATAAGAATTTCACGCCCGATCAAGCTGGTATTATTATTGCGACAGGACTGTTGACCCGTGCGATGACTACCTTTTTTTTATTTCCATTGGCTAGTCAGTATATGAGCCTGGCACGATTAAATCAATGGGTGGTTTTTTTATCGGTTCTTCTTTTTGCTCTTCTCATACCAGCAAATAGCTTTCTTGCAGTTATTGTGACGACCTTCTTCATTAGTCTGCTCTATCCAATGCCTTTAGCAATGCATGAAGCAATGGCATCAAAACTGATGAAGAAAGGAGAGATTTCGTACGGACGGTGCAGGTCTTATGGTTCTTTTGGATACATCGTGGCTTTGCTGCTAATGGGTGTCGTTATTTCTATTTTGGGAGAAAAAGCCATTATCTACGTGATGATTTCTGGTTTGATGATATTTGCCTTATTGGCTTCTTTAAGGGCCCCAAACACTTTACGAGAAAAGAATGAACGGGCAGGAATGAGTATCAAAAAACTATTCCAGTCAAAATCATTTGTGCTGGTTCTACTTCTTTGTGTTATTCTTCAATCGGCACACGCGGCATATTACAGTTATGCTGTGCTGTTTTTAGGCGGTATAGGAGTTCAACCAGAGTATATTGGGTTTCTATTGTTACTAGCAGTCATTGCGGAAATAGTCTTCTTTTATATTTCCGATTCCCTTTTTAAAAAGGGTCAAGTGACGACTTTGTTGATGTTTAGTATAACGGCATCTATTGTGAGGTGGATGTTACTTTTCCTTTTTGATCATGTGCTGATTTTTATCATGGCGCAAATACTCCATGCCTTTACATTTGGGCTTACTCAGGTTGCCTTTATGAAGTACCTGGATAGAAATATAAAGAATCAATTCTTTCCTTATGCTCACGGGTTATACGCAGCATTAGGTTTAAGTCTTGGCAACGGGCTTTTAACAATAGTGAGCGGGTATTTATTTTCCTTATCACCTTCCTATGCATTCTTAGGGATGGCGATCATTTGTATGCCGTGTTTTATTTTCATTTATTTGTTGAAAGTGACGCTCAAGGGTCACGGCCATAAAAAAAGTAATGAGGAGAGACAAATCCATGCGAATTAAAAAGGAGAAGGAGTATCGAGAGTTAGATGGTCAATTAGATGAGATAATGAAAACGGATGTTTTTCAATTTTCAAATGATCAAATAGTACAAGTGAAAATCCATTATGCAGCTTCTTCACGCAGACAGGGAGTGGTTCTGATATCAGAGAATGGATTTTTACTAGAAGGAAAAGGCTATGCCTCAACATTCATATTATGGGCGGATAAAATAAATAGTGAACATATGATGACATGTTCCGAAGGTACGATGAATTTATTTAATGTGTGGGAAGAAGAGAGAATGCTTGGTTATCATGATCAATTGTCTGGCATGAGAATCGAAAAGCAGCAAAATGGCTTTATCTATCATTGCTATGACAGTTATACAAAAGAAAAAGAAACCTCTATGATATTCTCCCTCTCCTTTTTGTAAGGAAGTTCCATTAAATCAGGTTTTTAAAAACAACGGAAAACCAGTGTGTAAAAGTCTTCTAAAGACGCACGCTGGTTTTTTATTGATAGTAGCAAGGGTATTCATTTCAAGAGATGTTATTTGTGCGAACATTACTAAAATAAAGACTTTGAGACAGTGACCATAGAAGGAAGCATATTTATTATAAAAGATGTATAATTAGTAGGTTGTTTTGAAAATGGAATGAATCACATGGAGACATGTTTTGATAACAGAGCATCTTAGAAGAAGGAGGGCATCATTGTGGATGTTGGACAAAATCAGCCTGAACAATTGAAAAGGGCGATGACCTCCCGCCATTTATTTATGATTTCACTTGGCGGTGTCATTGGGACAGGCTTTTTCTTAGGAACGGGCTATACGATTGGACAAGCAGGGCCGGTCGGAGCTGTTCTTTCATATATTGTGGGCGGATTGATCATGTATTTAACCATGCTGTGTCTTGGTGAGCTGTCGGTTGCACTTCCTGTGTCGGGGTCGTTTCATACGTATGCGACAAAATTTGTCAGCCCTGCAGCAGGTTTTGCTGTCGGCTGGATTTATTGGCTCGGCTGGGCGGCAACGGTCGCCCTTGAGTTCTTATCAGCAGGACAGCTGATGAGGCGCTGGCTCCCGCAAGTGGATGTGTGGATTTGGTGTCTCATATTCGGACTCTGTCTTTTCTTATTAAATGCCCGGTCAGCGAAAGCGTTCGGGGAGTCAGAGTTTTTCTTTTCCACCATTAAGATTATTGCGATTTTACTCTTTATTGGCGTAGGCGGAGCGGCGATGTTTGGGTTTATTGAAACAACGAGCGGTGAACCCGCCCCATACTTCAGCCATTTTGTGAGTGACGGGCTGTTTCCAAATGGCCTGCTCGCTGTTGTGGTTACGATGATCACAGTCAATTTTTCGTTTCAAGGAACAGAGCTGATCGGGATTGCGGCAGGTGAAAGTGAAAACCCTGAGAAAACCGTTCCCCGCTCGATTCATCAGACCGTATGGCGTACACTTGTCTTTTTCGTCTTATCTATTTTTGTCTTAGCGGGTATGGTGCCTTGGAAGGAAGCTAGTGTGCTGCAAAGCCCATTTGTTACTGTGTTTGAGAGAACGGGCATTCCTTTTGCGGCAGACATCATGAACTTTGTCATTATCATTGCTTTATTATCTGTTGCGAACTCTGGCTTGTATGCATCAACGAGAATGCTGTATTCCTTATCGAAGGAAGGAATGGCAGGAAAAGCATTTAGACGCGTCAATCAGCGCGGTATTCCGATGAATGCCTTACTGCTCACCTTCCTGTTTACAGGGATTTCGCTGTTATCCGGGTTCTTTGCAGAGAAAACGGTATTTGCCTGGATCGTGTCCATTGCCGGCATGAGTGCCCAGACAGGCTGGATCACGATTACATTATCACAGCTGCTTTTCCGTAGAAAATACTTGAAAGCAGGCGGAAAGCTGGAAAACTTAAAATTTAAAACGCCTCTTTATCCGGTGCTGCCGATCATTGCAATCACACTGAATACCATCGTATTGGTCAGCCTTGCCTTTGATCAAGAGCAGCGCATCGGGCTATATGTCGGCGTACCGCTTATGATCATTGGATATGTTGTCTATCACCGCTATGTGAAAAAGCATCAGGCACAAAGTGAACCGCTGAAGCTGCAGATCCGCGGAGATGATGAAATCCGGTTTTAAATCAAAAAACACTAAATGTAAGATATTTAAAAACACCTCTGATATCAATCTGAAGGTGTTTTTTCTTGATTCTGGAACTTCTCGTATCAATAGATTTAACTGAGCTTTAGTTCTCAACTAACAACAAACGTTAGTTAATATCCTGCTGTTTAAAATCTTGTTGTTCAAAATGTTGGCGCTTACTCTGATATCCTACGTTATTATGACCCCAAAGTTTCTCGTAATCCCAACCTGTTAGCGCTTTCAAAACACTTCTTGTTTCATTATCAGCCTGTTCCATTGAACCATTATTCTTTAACCTATTAATTTCATTAATCATAATGGAATGAGTTTTTTTAGATAATTTAAATCTAAATGAAATAACTAAGCTAATACCGACTAGCCCTACAGTTCCGAAAAACAGAATACCGACAATCCCATTTATTGCTGTAGTAGACTGTGTCGTCGCACTTGCAACGAATCCACTTTCCTGTAAAATAACTCCTACCAAAAATGTGGCTAAAGCTGTAGTACTCTTGCGTGTAAACGTCATAATACCTGCAAATATTCCTTCTCTTCTTCTACGAGTGACCATTTCATCTACATCAGGAATGAAAGTGTAAATATTCCATGGTATATAATATAATCCACTCTTTCCGATTCCTAAGATAACAGAGAAAGCATACAGCGCTATAATCATATAAGCTGGTTGTGTGAAGTATAAAAATATATAACCACTTATACATGTAATAATCGCAATATAAGATATTTTCAAAGATGGCGCAGGACCTATTTTAATCACGAGCCAACCAAACAATAATGTACATAACATTTGAAGTAATGAACCAATAGATAATAAATTGGATGCCAACACTGCATCTTTATTTAAAGAAAACACAACAAAGTAGACAAAGACAGCGTTTAAAATATCCATGGCCGTAAACGAACAAATATACATCGTGAGGTGCTGACGGAAACTTCTAATTCTAAAAGTAGATGTTAAGTCAATGATGAATTTTTTGATGGATTCTATAACAGGTACTTTTTCTACAGCATCAGGTTCTATCATGTCTTCTTCTATTTTACGTTCCCATGTTGTTCTATGTGTAATTAATAATGAAGCCATAAAAATAAAGGTGAAGATAATCCCATTGTAAAGAAAAACTTGAGGTGAATCTTTTCCGAATATTTCGAATAATCTGCCTGGAATAAAGGTAGCTAAAAATGTTCCTAGTCCTGAATAGATTAATCTTATTGTTGAGAGCTTGGTTCGTGCATTAAAATCATTCGTCATTTCGGCTCCAAGTGTTTCAAATGGAATTAATACCATTGCTGCAAGGAATTCTAACAAAATATAAACCGTTAAATAGTACCAGTAATTCATATCAGAAATCCAAAGAAGAGAATAAATAACCATCAAAGGGCTTCCAACTAGCAAAAAGAACCTGCGTCTTCCAAATTTTTTCCCAAGTTTTGTACGACCAAAATTATCAGTGATATGGCCCATAATTGGGCTTGCTATCGCATCAATAATACGAGCAATCGCAATAATAGATCCTGCTTCAACAGGGGTAAGACCGCAGTATGTAATGAAAAAATATAACATCCATGCGCCTATTATAGCGAATGCTCCTCCTCCAAATAAATCCATTGTTCCATAACCAAGATAATTTTTGAGTGTTAGTTTCCTGCTCTCAGTCTGCATTCTTATGTCTCCTTTCCAAGTCTATTTATAAATTTAAAAAAACATATAAAATAATGATGTATGACGAGGAAGAATATAAAAATATTAAACACCTGAATACGCCATAAAACCTCCATCAACAGGAATTGTCACTCCGGTAACAAATGCTGACATATGATCATCAACAAGCCATAATAGGGTACCAAGGAGATCTTCTGGCGTACCAAACCTTCTCATTGGTGTGTGCGAAATAATCTTATGAGACCTTTCTGTATAATCTCCTTCTTCATTTAGGAGAAGGTTTTTATTTTGTGAGGTTAAAAAGAAGCCCGGTGCAATAGCATTTACTCTAATTCCTGCCTCAGCCATATGAACAGCTAACCATTTGGTGAAATTTTCAATTGCTGCTTTTGCCGCGCTATAAGCAGGCACTTTGGTCATTGGAGAAGGGGCACTCATAGATGACATGTTGATGACAACTGCTCCCTTTTGATGAACCATATGTTTAGTGAAAACTTGTGTAGGAATGAACGTCCCCATAAAATTTAAATCAAATACATTTTGTACACTATCTGTACTTAAATGAAAAAAAGTATTTACCTTAGGATTAGTAAGATCTTCTGTTTGAAATATTTCGTTGGTTGTATTTGCACTGGGGTGGTTACCACCAGCTCCATTTATCAATATTGTACAATTGCCTAATTCCTCTGTTACAATCTTCTCGGCTTGTTCAACACTCTCTTTATTCAGAACATCACATTTAATCGCAATCGCTTTCCCGCCCATAAGGTTAATTTCTTCGGCTACCTTTTCACCCTTTTCGACTGTTCTATTTAAAATAGCCACAGATACGCCATGTCTAGCAAGTTCCTTTGTCATGGCGCTGCAAAGTACGCCGCTTCCTCCTGTTATGACAGCTACTTTACCAGCTAAATTTTTATTTTCTTGTATGTTTACCATGCAGCTTCCTCCTTTGCTTCTTTTCGTACAGACTGTTTATTTTTTAAAGCATCCCAAGCTCCCCACAAATACATAATTCCAAGTGCTCTATCATAAAGGCCATATCCAGGCCTGCATTGTTCATCCCAAATGTGTCTTCCATGATCGGGTCTGCAATAACCTTTGAATCCGCTTTCATAATAAGCATGTATAATGGCTGAAACGTCTACTGATCCATCTTTTGATCGATGCGATGTTTCAACAAAGTCCCCGTTATCATATACACGTACATTTCTTATATGAGTAAATGGTATTCTATCAATAAATTCGTGAATCATAGAAACTAAATCATTCTCTAAGTTTGCTCCTAAAGATCCTGTACAGAGCGTTATACAATGATATGGGCTGCTATTTAGTTGTAAAATTTTTCTGATGTTTTTTTGGTTAGTGACTATTCGCGGTAGACCAAAGACAGACCATGGTGGATCGTCAGGATGGATAGCCATTTTAATATCATGAAGTTCTGCAATTGGAATAACCTGATCTAAAAAATATTTCAAGTTGGCCCATAAATCATCTTCTGTTATATTTTTGTAGGCTTCAAAAAGTTGGTGAAGGTGATTTAACCTCTCTGGTTCCCAACCTGGCATGGTTAAACTGGAGTTCTCGCTAATTTTATTTACTAAGTCTTTCGGATCAATATCTTTAATTCGACTATGTTCATAAAATAGAGCTGTAGAGCCATCAGAAAGTGTTTTATTTAAGTCTGTACGGATCCAATCAAAGACAGGCATAAAGTTATAACATATGACTTTAACCCCCACTTTTGCTAGCTTCTGAATTGTTTTCTTATAATTTTCTATGTATCGATCTCTAGTTGGAAGTCCGAGCTTAATGTCTTCATGAACATTCACGCTTTCAACCACTTCAATATGAAGATTATGTTTATCAGCTAATTTTTTCATTTCTAACATTCTTTCCATTGGCCACTCTTCTCCTGCGGGCACATCATGCAGTGCCCAAACAATTCCTTCCACTCCTGGAATCTGCTTTATTTGTTCCAGTGTGATCGTGTCGTTTCCTTCTCCAAACCATCTGAATGTCATCCTCATCTACCATCACCCCTAATGTTATTTAAAATAATTTGGATATTCTTTCTTCAATAATTCTTTATCAACAAGTGCAATTTTCAAATGTTCTTCCATGATTTTTTCAGCTTTATCAGCATCTTGATCTTGTATAGCTTTGAATATATCCACATGTTGGGAAAGAATATTATCCCAATTATAATCTGTTACTAGCCTTAACATGCGGCTCCTATTAAAGTGTACATTCATCTGTTGAATAACTAACCATGTTTTTTCTTTTTTACATCGTTTGAAAATAGTTCTATGAAACTCCTCATCTAATTCAAACATTTTTTTATAGTCTTTTTTCTTAACGCAAATTTTTTGCATACTTAAATTCATATCTAAATCATTAATCAGCTCTTCCGAAAATTCCTGACAGGCTAGTCTAATCACTGCCTTCTCGAGATGTTCTCGCATAAACCGTGCTTCCTCCACAAGGTTCAAATCAATTAAAGAAACAAAAGTACCTCGTTGAGGATAGATACTTAATAATCCTTCTTGAGATAATTTTAAAAAGCTTTCTCTTACAGGAGTTCGACTAACATTAAATTGAACGGATATTTCTTTTTCAGAAATATTTGTCCCAGGTGGAAGCTTCAGGCTTAATATTTGATCTTTTAGCATATTGTAAACTTGTTCCCTCGTAGAGAGGTTTTGGTTTTTAAAATCAATATTCATTATTCTAATCTCCTTTCTCTAACATACTACCATACAAGTAGATTAGAATGGTAGATATTCATTTCATTTTTCTGAATACTTTCACTGTGAGCATCTCTTGATGATTCCACTATGTAAGTCATAATCAATCATAAAAGTGAGGGATATTAAAAAGAAAATTCAAAAAACTATACAAAATTCAAAAAGATTAAGTTATAATGTTTTTGAGCTACCATACTAGTATAACTAGAATATTTAATAAAACGAACGGTACTCTGATCTATCAGTTAGGTGAATCATTCAGTTTTTTGAAAGCGCTATCTCATTTTTAGAAGTGAAAATTTATCTTATTGCAGAAGGGAAAGATTGATATGTCCAACATCGCCATTATAGGAACTGGATCTATTGCAACTGCCCATATCGAGGCTTATCTTGCAATGCCTGAAATCAGTAAAATTGTAGCTTTAGCTGATATTTATCCTGAAAAAGCAATGTCTGCAGCAACAAAATATAACCTGGAAGCACGAGTTGTCGCTAACTACCAAGAATTATTGAATGATCCTACGATTGATGCCGTTTCCATTTGTACACCTCCTTATATGCACGCAACCATTGCCATCGATTTTCTTAAAGCAGGCAAACATGTCTTAGTAGAAAAACCTATGGCTTCTTCTCTAAAAGAATGTGACGAAATGATAAAAGCATCTATTGAAAGCCAAAAGCTTTTATCTGTTGTTGCTCAAAACAGGTTTATGACGCCCATTATGAGATTAAAACATGTCCTTGATCAAAACCTAATTGGAAAAATCGCTCATACTCAAGTTGATTCTTTTTGGTGGCGTGGTCATAGTTATTATGATTTATGGTGGCGCGGTACATGGGAAAAAGAAGGTGGAGGTTGTACACTTAATCATGCTGTCCATCATATTGATATGTTGCAATGGATGTTAGGATTGCCGACTGACATTTTTGCAGCAACTAGTAATACCTTGCATGATAATGCAGAGGTTGAAGACCTTTCTATTGCTGTACTTCGCTATGGAAATGGCAGCTTAGCACAAGTAACCAGTTCTGTTGTTCATCATGGAGAAGAACAACAATTGATTTTTCAAGGTGAAAAAGCTAGAGTATCTGTCCCATGGAAAGTAAATGCTCAAATAGCTAAAGAAAATGGGTTTCCTCAAGAGAAAAATGATGAGGATTTAGAAAATCGTATTCAGGAAGCTTTTCATCAATATCCGGAATTACTATTTGAAGGGCATAAAGGACAAATCAATAATTTTTTAATGGCTATCAAGGGTAACCAGAAGCTTTTAATTGATGGAACAGAAGGAAGAAAAACACTAGAACTTATTACAGCCATCTATAAATCTGCAAACCAAGGTGTTCATGTGAAGCTTCCTCTTTCAGCAGACGATCCTTTTTATACACGTGAAGGAATGCTCGCGAACGTTAAGCATTTTTATGAAAAACAAAGCAGTGTAGAAAATTTTTCAGACGATACGATCACCGTTGGAGGAAATTACGAGAAACTATGAGTCTAACGTTATTAAATTATTAAAAATAAACTGGAAGCTAGCTAGAGGAGGAACAATCATGCAGAAAAGTGATGGAATGAATTATGCTCCTAAGGGAAAAAGTGCCCCTGTTGTTACAGAAGGACAATTCGTCATGGCGGCAATAGGTCTTGATCATGGACACATCTATGCAATGTGCAATGGATTAACTGAGGCTGGGGCTACATTAAAATGGGTTTATGATCATGATCAGAAAAAAGTACAAGAATTTTGTAAAGCATATCCGGAGGTACAGGCAGCCAAAAGTGAGAAAGAAATCCTCGAAGATCCAGATGTCAGGCTCGTGGCAGGCGCAGCCATTACATCTAAACGCTGTGATTTAGGGCTGCGTGTTTTAGATCATGGTAAGCATTACTTTACGGATAAATCACCTTTTACAACGTTAGAACAATTGGAGCTTGCTCGTAAAAAAACAGCTGAAACGGGACTTAAATGGGCTGTTTATTATAGTGAACGTTTGCACGTGGAGAGTGCCGTATTTGCTGGTCAATTGATTGAACAAGGAGCCATTGGAAAAGTGGTACAAGTTCTTGGAACTGGCCCACATCGTAGTAATGTAGAAAGCAGACCAAGCTGGTTTTTCGAAAAGGAATATTATGGAGGTATTCTATGTGATATTGGCAGTCACCAAATTGAACAATTCCTTTTCTATTCTGGCGCAAAAGATGCAAAAGTTGTACATAGTAAAGTGGGCAATTATAAGCATCATCAATATCCAGAATTAGAAGACTTTGGTGATGCTGCTTTGATTGCTGATAATGGGGCTACAAACTACTTTAGGGTAGACTGGCTGACTCCTGATGGCCTTAGCACTTGGGGGGATGGGCGCACATTCATTCTTGGAACAGATGGGTATATTGAAATTCGCAAATACGTAGACATCGCAAGGGATAAAATAGGAGACCATTTATACTTAGTAAATCAACAGACAGAGCAGCATTTTTCTCTAAATGGAGAAGTAGGATTCCCTTACTTTGGTGAACTTATTTTAGATTGTTTAAACGGTACTGAAAATGCTATGACTCAAGAACATACTTTTAAAGCCGCAGAACTTTGCTTAATTGCACAACGAGACGCAATCTACGTAAATACGGAGTGTGAATTAAGTAAGATCTAAAAAAGAGAGGTGTTATTTTTGTTAATAACACCTTATTTCATTTAATTGATTTTCTAAACATAAGTATAGAGGTGACGATATTGTCTACATTCCTAAGCGAAGATATGATGCTTAATCATGAAAGTTCAAAAGTTCTTTATCATGATTACGCGAAAAATATGCCAATCTATGATTTTCATACGCATTTAATGGCTGATGACATTGCTGCTAACAAACAATATGAAAATATGACTGATATTTGGCTTAATGGTGATCACTATAAATGGAGGGCGATGCGATGGTTAGGCGTAGAAGAAAGATTGATCACGGGGAATGCAAGTGACAAGGAAAAATTCTTAGCTTGGGCGCAAACTGTTCCATATACAATAGGAAACCCTCTTTATCATTGGTCACATTTAGAATTAAGTCGTTATTTCAATATAAATGAGTTGTTCTCAGAAAAAAATGCACATCAAGTTTGGGATATTTGTAATGAGAGATTAAATGAAAGTAACATGTCCACAAATGGAATTTTAGAAAAATTTAATGTAAAAGTTGTGTGTACGACTGATGATCCAATCGATACTTTAGAAATTCATCAAATCATACGTAAAGATGTAGGAATTAAAACTAGGGTCCTACCTACATTTAGACCGGATCATGCTTTAAATATTGAACAATCAAATTTTGTAAACTATATAGAAAAATTAGGTGATTCAATCAACGGCGCTGTTTTAACATATGAAAATTTTATCGCTTCATTACATTCACGAATTGATTATTTTCACGCGAATGGATGCAGAATGTCTGATCATGGTTTTGAAATATTTCCATTTTCACCAGCTACTGAACAAGAAGTGTCTTCTATATTTGTACGTGCGCTGCAAGGAAAAACACTATCTCTGGAGGATATCAATAAATTTAAAACAAACACTCTGATTCACCTGAGTAAAAAATACCATTCTCTTCATTGGACCATGCAATTACACATAGGTGCTTTAAGGAATAATAACACACGAATGTTCAAGTTAACGGGGAAAGATAGTGGGTACGACTCTATGTCTGACTTCCACCTGGCAAGACATTTAAATGGTTTTTTGAATGAATTAGACAAAGACAACCTTTTACCTAAAACCATTATCTATAATTTAAATCCCGCTCATAATGCGATTGTGGCCTCTACTATAGGGAATTTCCAGTCTTCTGATGCCAGAGCAAAAATTCAATTTGGATCCGGGTGGTGGTTTAATGATCAAAAAGACGGCATGCTAGATCAGATGAAAACATTATCTAATATAGGATTGCTTAGCACTTTCGTAGGGATGCTTACAGACTCAAGAAGCTTTTTATCGTTCCCTCGCCATGAATATTTCAGAAGAATCTTATGTGATTTATTTGGGACGTGGATAGAAAATGGTGAGCTTCCAAGGGATTACGAGTTTATAGGAAAAATAGTCAAAGATATTTGTTATCACAATGCTGTGAATTATTTTAATATTGAAATAAATGAGACAGTACCAAAAATAATGCAGTAAGATATAAAATTTCTACATGCTGATCATAAATAAAGTGAAAAACTGGACATGAGATACTCATGCCCAGTTTTTTATTAATGAACGCCTTTCATCGCTTTCTTAATCACTGGTGTCAGTAATAGCATCACAACGCATAAAACGATGGCCAGCAATCCGATGATACCGAAATAGACGGTTTCCGGCACTTTATCAAACAGTTTGACTACTTGCGCATTGATCGCCTGTGCCATTGCATTTGAAAGGAACCAAAGGCTCATCGTTTGCGCTGAGAAGGCAGCAGGGGCCAGCTTTGTTGTCGCTGACAGTCCAACTGGTGATAAGCAGAGCTCTCCGATCACGACGAGGAAGAAGCTCAGAACGAGCCATAATGGGCTCACAAGTGTGTTCGGACCGGACATGTATGCAGGAATGATCATGATGATGAAGGATAACCCTGCAAACAGAAGACCGAGTGAGAATTTAATCGGGGTAGACGGCTGTTTCTTTCCAAGTCTGACCCATAACCAAGCAAACACTGGAGACAGCAGCACAATAAAGATTGGGTTCAATGATTGGAACCATGAAGACGCTAGTGTCATCCCAAGGAAATTTAAGTTTGTTCGTTGATCTGCATATGTTGCTAAAATGTTTGAGCCCTGCTCTTGAATCGCCCAGAACATCACGGCAGCAAGGAACAATGGAATATAAGCGAGAACCCTGGATTGCTCCACTGCGCTCGTCTTTTTACTGAAATACATGACAATGAAATAAACAATCGGAATGAGTACACCAAGGGCACTGACAAACCAAGTGAATAGATTAATTGTGAGTGCGCCTGTTTGAATGCCAATGACAGCAAAAACCGCAAGCAAAATCACAACCAATGATCCGTAAATTTTGAAGTTCTTACGTTCGGCAGCTGATAATGGATTTGTCACATACGTACCGGCAAGACCGAGGTTCGGTTTTTTTGTGACCACAAATGTAATGAGTCCAACAAGCATCCCAACGGCAGCAAGTGAGAAACCGAGGTGGAAATTCACTTTTTGACCGAGTGTTCCGACAATTAATGGGGAAATAAATCCACCCATGTTGATCCCCATGTAGAAAATACTAAATCCAGAGTCCCTGCGCGGGTCTGTTTTTGTATACAGGTCGCCAACAATGTTTGAAACGTTTGGCTTGAGAAGACCTGTCCCGATAATAATCAGCCCCATACTAATAAAGAGCGCTGTTGCTCCGCTTGGCAAAGCCAAAATCACGTGGCCAAGCATAATGAAAACTCCGCCATAAAACACCGTACTGGATGATCCAAATACCCGGTCGGCGAGCCATCCGCCAATCACTCCTGACATATAGACAAGCGCACCGTAGACAGACATGATCGAATTGGCTGTCGTCTGGTCAAAGCCTAGACCGCCTTTTGTCACCTCTGTGTACATATAATAAATAAGCAGTGCACGCATGCCATAATAGGAGAAACGCTCCCAAAATTCAGTGAAAAACAGTGTGTAAAGTCCTTTAGGGTGTCCAAAAAAACCTTTTTGAGGAACACTTTTAACAATTTTATCGTGGTCAATTGTAGACATGGCATAGATCCTTTCTTAAAAAAAGAGATATGAGAAAAATGATATTCTTGTATAGTTCTTGTGTCAATATAAAACTATTCTAAAACAGGAAAATGTTAGTTCAATAGGCGTAAAGACTCAAAAAATTGAAAAATTCTTTGAAGTGAAAATTATCGGAAAGTTATTCCAAAAGAATTTATTTAAAATTTGAAGGAATGTACAAGCAAACCTTTACCACATGCATAGGATGACAAGAGAACATGTGTGAAAAGGAGTGATTAGGTTGGGGGAATTGAATGAATCTGATCTAAAAAAACCAGTTGTCAATGTACTAGATTTTGGCGTAATTGCTGACGGGAAAACGGATTGCACAGCTAAGCTCAATGAATGTTTAGAGTGGACAAAAGCACAGGGGTATTCCCATATCTGGCTGCCGAGCGGCACATATTTAATCGATGCGGTGTACAGAGGTGATCCATTTTTTCCTTTCCGAGGTGCAGGTATACGGGTGCCAAGTCATATATGCATTGAGATGGCGTCAGACGCTGTAATAAAGGTGAAACCAAATGATTCATGGGGGTATGCAGCTTTTTATATAGGAAAGGTTGAGCATGTGACCATTCGAGGCGGGCGTATTGAAGGGGATCGTCATGAGCATGTATACAAGCCGCTCCCCGCTGAACGAAGAACCCATGAATGGGGCTTTGGGATATGTATTGAAGGTGCTTCCCATGTAGAAGTAAATCATGTCCAAATAAAAAATTGTACGGGAGACGGCATCATTGTCAGTCCCCACGGTTTGTTGACAGAGGGTGAACCGTACTCGCCTGCTGCATCTATTGATATTTCTGGCTGCACCGTCACAGATTCGAGACGTAACAATATTTCGATTACAGGCTGTGATGGGGTCATTGTGGAGGACTGTCTCTTGGAAAGAGCAGGAGTAAATGGGGTCGAGCCAAGAATGGGCATTGATATTGAAGGCTATGGAGAAAATGCCGTTAATATGGAGGAACCTCTGAATATTCAGATTCGCAACAACATCGTCAGAGGAGGTGCTGCAAGCTCCATCTATAACTTTAACGGCTATGGTGTGATCATTGAAGGCAATCATACAGATAGCAGTATCTCCTATGGCTTCTCTACCGAAACGATCATTGCTAACAATTTAATTCGGGCAGTAGGGGGAGGTGTGACAAAAGCAGGGATTACGAGCTTAGGCGTCTCACTTGGTCAAACGGAAAATAATGTGGTGATTATTGGCAATATGATTGAGGGGTTTGAAAAAGGAATTGATGTGAGAGGAGACAGCGTTCACATTACAGGTAATAAGATCAGTCTTTTTGAAGATGCGGCTGTGTCCGTTTATATGGCGAATCGTATTCTAATAGAAGGAAACCATATTGAATCAGGAACGAATATCGGAAAAAGAAGCGCCTCGCTGCGTATCTATCAATCGGATAGTGTCGTTTTTTCAAACAATACGGTCTACTCTGTTATCGATGCGGCCGTGGTGAGAGGAACGAATATTCTCATCCAGCACAATCAATTCAAAGAATTCAGCAGAGGAATCTGGGTGCAGGAAGGGGAAGCTGGGATCAACGGCAACCACTTTATTCAAGAAGGACACCCGGAGCTAGATTCTTCCTATACGATCAGTGTCACTGGAAATGCAAAGGCTTTCATCTGGCGGAATCGCTTTAAACTCTATCAAAACTACGCTGTATACAGCAGCACGACGGGGGCGCTGGAAATTAAAGATAATTCCTTTGAAGAAACATCCTTATATGTGGTGATGTATATTAAAAATGGTTCACCACAAATTGGAGATAACCGCTTCTATTTAAATCGATCGATCGGACAGCCGACGGCGATCTTTATTGACCAGGCCGCCTCAGCCCGTGTGCTGCGCAATAACATCATCAATCTATCTCCTCAAAAAGCAATTGCCGTCCGCACCGCAAATTCCACTCATTCTGTGATCGCTCACAACATGCTGGAGCGTAGTCAATTGGTGACACATGCCACAGACCGGCTCATCGGAAATATTGAAATTGATACACCGTCATAAGTGTTTAAAATCCCTTATTTTGGAGGTTTAGAAGGCGGTTGACAATCCTGTAAAAAGGGCATATAGTAATAATTATTTTTCATTTTTCGCAACATTTGCCCTTTTTTTATTAATAAAACCGATTAATTCAATCAGAAAAATGTATCTTCTAAGGACTTCAGTTTGATACATGTAGGATATAGAAAGGATGAAGAACAAGTGTCACAGCCGAAAAGGAAGCTCAAGCTAGGCGTATTCATCGCAGGAACTGGACATCACGTTGCCTCTTGGAGACATCCGAATGCAGTACCAGATGCAGCCATGAACCTAGATTATTTTAAACAATTAGCAAAAAAGGCAGAGGAAGGAAAGCTGGATTTGCTCTTTTTAGCCGACAGTTTATCCATTAATCAAACCTCTCATCCGAACGTATTAACGAGATTTGAACCGCTCACGCTGCTTTCATCCATTGCTGAGTCTACTTCAACCATTGGTTTAGCAGCAACAGCTTCCACTACATACAGTGAGCCTTTCCATATTGCAAGGCAGTTTGCCTCCCTTGATCATTTATCAGGCGGAAGAGCGGCATGGAATGTGGTCACATCTTCTATTGAAGAAACAGCGAAAAATTTTAGCGGAGAAGAGCATTTAGCACACCATAAACGATATGAGCGGGCAGAAGAGTTCGTTGAGGTCGTCAAAGGTCTCTGGGATTCTTGGGAGGAAGACGCTCTTGTCAGAAACAAGGAAACAGGAGAATTCTTCGAATCTAGTAAGCTTCATGAGCTCCAGCACAAAGGTGAGTTCTTCTCAGTAAGAGGTCCTCTCAACGTATCACGCACGCCGCAAGGACAGCCCGTGATCATTCAAGCGGGATCTTCAGAAGATGGTCAAAAGCTTGCAGCAAAAACAGCAGAGCTCATTTTCACAGCACAAAACGATCTCGATAAAGCGAAGGAATTTTATCAAAGCTTGAAGGGAAAAGTAGAGGCTGCTGGCCGTGCTAGAGAGGACGTCAGCATCATGCCGGGTATCTTCCCGATCATTGCTGATACAGAGGAAGAAGCCCAAGCGAAATATGAAGAATTACAGGAGCTGATTGTTCCTGAGATTGGACTGAGCATTCTGCAAAATTACTTAGGCGGGATTGATCTGTCTCAGTATCCGTTAGACGGGCCGCTTCCAGAGATTGATCCGAGCACGTCAAATGCGGTGAAAAGCCGTTTTGATCTCGTGATGAATATGGCGAGAAAGGATAACCTGACCATTCGCCAGCTTTATCAATCGGTTGCCGGCTCACGCGGTCATAATATTTTCATTGGAACGCCGCAGCAGCTGGCAGACGTGATGGAAACATGGCTTCGTGAAGAAGCAGCAGACGGCTTTAATGTCATGCCGCCGCTCTTGCCAGAAGGGCTGGATGTGTTCGTAGACCGCGTTGTCCCAATCCTTCAGGAACGAGGCTTATTCAAAACCGATTACACAGGACAAACCTTACGAGATAATCTTGGATTAACAGAGCCAAAAAATCGCTATACGACATAAGGGTGAGGTGACTAACGTTGGGATACACGTTTCGTCTGGCAACAGAGGCAGATATAGAGGCGCTGCTTGAACTGACAACAAGAGCCTACGAGCCAATTCGTGAGCTAGGCATCCAGTTCCAAGCAGCACATGCTGATTTCGCTCTCGTTCAGAAAAATGTACAAAAGAATCTTTGTTATGTGATGGAAGAAAACGGAGAGCTTCTATCCACCTTATCACTCCGTATGCCTTGGGGAGAGCAGCCAGGACCATTCGGCGTCCCTCACATCTGGTGGTTTGCCTCAGAACCAGCTGCCAAAAAAGGCACAGGCTCAGCCTTGCTGGAATGGGTTGAAACCGAAGTGCTAAGGGATACACTGAAGGTGCCGTACGTGTCGCTCGGTACAGCTGATAAGCATCCATGGCTCATAGAGATGTATGAGCGTAAAGGCTATGTCAGAGCAGGAGAAAAAGATTTAGGCAAAGGTCATATCACGGTTTATTTCAAAAAACAATTAAGATCAGATATCACACAACCATAAGACGAAAGAAGGGTTTTCGAACATGAAAAACAAAAAGTGGCTAGTCGTTCTATTTGCAGCAATGCTGGCAGTTTTAGCAGCTTGCGGCGGCAACAATCAGAGTGAAGGCAAAGACGAAAAGGTGTTAAAAGTAGGCGCTACAGGACAAAGCTATCCATTTGCTTATAAAGACAATGGCAAGCTTGTCGGATTCGATGTTGAAGTAACAGAAGCCATTGCGAAAAAGCTAGGCTACAAACTAGACTGGCAGCTGAGTGAATTCAGCGGACTGATGGGACAGCTGACGTCTGGTAAGCTCGATACAGTGTCAAACCAAGTTGCCATCACAGACGAGCGTAAACAAACATTTAACTTTACAGATACGTACGCTTACGCAGGAACACAAATCATCGTGAAAAAAGACAACAACGACATCAAAGGTCTTGACGATTTAAAAGGAAAAACAGTGGCGGCGGTTCTTGGCTCTAACCATGCTAAAAACTTAGAGAGCAAAGACCCTGACAAGAAAATTAAGATTAAAACATATGAAACGCAAGACGGCGTATTAAATGAAGTGGCAAATGGCCGCGTAGATGCTTATGTCAACGGACGCAGTGTATTACTTGCTCAAATTGAAAAAACAGGTCTGCCGCTGAAAATCGTAGGCAACCCAATTGTGTATGAAGAAGTAGGCTATCCATTTGCGAAAGATAAAAAGCATGACAAACTAAGAGAAGAATTTAACAAAGCCATCAAAGAATTAAGAGAAGACGGGACACTTAAGAAATTGTCTGAGAAATATTTCAAAGACGATGTGACAGTGCCAATTAAAAAATAACGACAGCGGCGGTGAAGAGCAGACATGAACAAAATTGATTGGCAGTATATGGTGACGGTATTTCCGACATTGCTTCAATACTTGCCGATAACGATCTTCATGGCGATTGTCTCCATGGTATTTGCCATTATCATTGGTGTGGTATTCGCTCTCATTACGAAAAACCGGATACCTGTTTTATACCAATTTGCCAAGCTGTATATTTCTTTCTTCAGAGCGGTTCCAACCTTGGTTCAGCTCTTTCTCATTTATTTTGGTCTCCCGCAGCTATTCCCTGCGATGACCTCAATGGATGCTTTAACAGCGGTCATTATCGGATTAAGTATTAAGAACTCAGCATACTTAGCAGAAATTTTCAGAGCGGCTCTGAACTCAGTGGATGAAGGCCAGCTTGAGGCATGCTTATCTGTCGGTATGACAAGATGGCAGTCTTACGTTAGAATTATTTTCCCGCAGGCCGTCAGAAATGCGATTCCAGCGACGGGGAATACCTTTATCGGTCTTTTAAAAGAAACATCTCTTGCCTTTACGATTGGTGTGGCAGAAATGTTTGCACAAGGGAAGATGATTGCATCGGCGAACTATAAATACTTTGAAACCTATTTAGCCGTAGGGATTGTATATTGGGTGCTGACGATTATTTATAGCTTCCTGCAAGACTTGTTTGAACGAAAAATCAGCAAACCTTACCGGAATTAAGGAGGTGTGGACATGATCAAGCTCACCAATTTGAAGAAATCATTCGGCGACCTTGTCGTCTTAGACGGAATCAATCTCGACGTGCAAAAAGGGCAGGTTGTGGCCATTATCGGACCTTCTGGCTCCGGTAAATCCACCTTGCTGCGCTGCTTAAATTTATTAGAAATACCAGATGAAGGCACGATTGAAATTGGCGATGCGAAGCTCGATGCGTCTAAATATTCACGTAAAGAAGCCCATCAGCTGCGTCAACAAACGGCCATGGTGTTTCAAAACTATAATTTATTTAAAAACAAGACAGCACTGCAAAACATAACAGAATCACTGCTTGTGACGAAAAAAATGACGAAGCAGCAGGCGAATGAAATCGGTATGAAACTGCTGAAGCAGGTAGGGTTAGAGCAAAAGGCTGACAGCTATCCAGTCACATTATCTGGCGGACAGCAGCAGCGGATTGGGATTGCCCGTGCGTTAGCGGTTGATCCACATGCGATTTTGCTGGATGAACCAACGTCAGCGCTTGATCCAGAGCTTGTCTCAGGTGTGCTTCAAGTCATTAAATCCATTGCGATTCAAGAAACAACAATGATTATCGTCACACATGAAATGGCGTTTGCAAGAGAAGTGGCAGACCATGTGATTTTCATGGCGGATGGTCATATTATCGAGCAGGGGACGCCAACTGAGCTATTTGATGAAACAAAGAATGAACGAACGAAACGATTTATCCAAAAAGAAGCAGCGGCTGAAGAAGCATAAGCTGCTTTTTATTCTTTAGAGGGGTGAGTGTCTAGTGAAATCAATAGGAAATGAAGCTTTAAACAAACGTTTGATCAACATTCGCCGATCGCTTCATGAGCATCCAGAGCTGGCGTTTGAAGAATATGAAACGACAAAGAAACTGCGCCGCTGGTTAGAAGAGGAAGGGATCACTGTGCTTGATATCCCAGCACTTCAAACAGGTGTTGTGTGTGAAATCAAAGGAGAACATGAGGGACCGACGATTGCTCTGAGAGCTGATATTGATGCACTTCCGATTGAAGAGGCATCTGGTGAACCATTTTCTTCAAAGGTACCGGGTAAAATGCATGCATGCGGTCATGATTTCCATACAGCTTCTATTTTTGGCGCGGCTCTTTTATTAAAAGAGCGGAAACACGAGATCAAAGGAACGGTGCGTATTTTGTTCCAGCCGGCTGAGGAAGTTGCTCAAGGGGCGAAACACGTCATAGAGGCAGGTGTTTTAGATGGGGTCGATGCGATTTTCGGTATGCACAACAAGCCTGACCTGCCAGTTGGCACGATTGGCATTAGAGAAAAAGCATTGATGGCGAGTGTGGACCGGTTTGAAATCGATATTAAAGGAACGGGTGGCCACGCCGGTATTCCAAATCACACGGTAGACCCCATTGCCATCAGCGGGCAGATCACAAGCGCCCTTCAGCAAATTGTCAGCCGCCGCATCAGCTCCTTGCATCATGCGGTTGTCAGTATCACACGCATTCAAGGCGGTACGTCATGGAATGTGATTCCTGACCGTGTTGAGATGGAAGGAACCGTTCGGACGTTTGAGCCTGAAGTAAGAGCGATGATTCCGGAGCTTATGAAACAAATCGTCAGCGGAATTGCAGGAGGATTTGGAGCAGAGGCTGAAGTGAGATGGCATCCTTATTTGCCTTCTGTCATGAATGATGAGCGTCTAACAAAGGTAGTAGAAGAAACGGCTGGCTCACTTGACTTACATGTCGTGCAGGCAGAGCAGTCACCGGGCGGAGAAGATTTTGCTCTTTATCAAGAACGCATCCCAGGCTTTTTTGTATGGATGGGGACTAGTGGTACGAAGGAGTGGCATCACCCTGCGTTTACATTAAATGAAGACGCACTTCCAGTTTCCGCTGCCTTCTTTGCTGAACTTGCCGTTCGGGCATTGGAGTCTCGATCATGGAATTAACAAAACATCTGGCAGAAGCAGTGCTTTCTGCTGATCCGCTGCAGGATGAGCGGGCCATTCAAATGGCTGGAAATGGCCTGTTAGACGCTGCAGCATCAGCGCTTGCTGCGAAAGAGGATGAAGGGATCCAAAAGCTGATGCAGCTTGTTGAACAGGAAGGCGGAGCCGCTCAGATTCCTGTCATTGGACAAGGAAAGAAGGTGAACCGCCAATCTGCAGCAATGCTGAACGGCTACCTCATCCATGCCCTTGATTATGATGATGTGCACTCAGATGTGAGAGGACATCCAAGTGCGGTCATCATTCCGGCGCTGCTATCACAGCTGACAGACGGCAAAGGGTATGGCGAGCGGTTTTTAGCTGCCTACATCACAGGTGTCGAAGTGATGGCAAGACTTGGCGAATCCATCGGTAAGGCGCATTATGAGCGGGGCTGGCATAATACAGGAACACTCGGAGCCATTGCGGCAGTGTGTGCGATTGGCTATTTGAAACAAGTCTCCAAGGAAGAACTGACGAAAGCAATCGGCTTTGCCGGAGCGCAATCAGCCGGAATGCGAAAGCAATTTGGCTCTGATATGAAACCATTACAAGCCGGCTTAGCTGCTAAAACAGCCGTTTGGTCTATGGATTTAGCTTGTTCAGGTTTTGGCGGAAATGACTCGGTTCTTGATGGCGCACTTGGTTTCTTTTCACTCTATGGAGATCTGGAACGTGCGAAAAGCCGTTTACTAGAGGGCTATGGTTCTACATGGCGTATCGTTTCGCCGGGGCTGTGGTTCAAAGTATATCCATTCTGCTCAGCAGCCCACCATGCAGCAGATGCGATCCAATCCTTAATGAAAGAGCGGTCTTTCTTGCCGGAGCAGGTAAAACAGGTCGATGTCATATTCCCGCCAGGCGGAGATGCAGCGCTTATTGAGCGGACACCTTTAACCGGAGAAGAAGGACGTTTCAGTGTCGAATACGTCATCGCACTTGCAGTGTTTGGACAGACACTTACGCTGGATGCCTTTACGAAAAAAAACATTCCTTCAGACATGCGGACATGGATGAAGCGGGTAAGCAGAGGATATGATCAAACGATAGAACCCCATCCTGATGCTGTTCCAAAAGGACGCTTTACGATTGTGAAGCTCACCTTATCTGACGGCACCACCATCAGCAAGCGGGTTGATGTTCCGCAGGGAGCACCCGGACACACACTATCGACAGATGATATCATGAAAAAATTAAACAGTGTGACAGACAAATCATATGCACAGCGGATTTTACAGGCAATTGAAGGGAGGAATGAATCCCTTTATTTGCTTTTTTTGGAATGTTAGAGAAAAAGAGAAAGGCCCATCAATCGAGATGAGCCTTTTTATCGGTTTAATTATTATTCAGCAAAAGAGTCAATACCTTCTATGATTTCGCAAAGAAGATATTCAAAGAAGTGGTCTTTGGCGTAAATGGTCTCTTCCTCATATGGAGACCAATTAAGCACCGGGCACTCGCCATCTTTCATTTGGTTTGTGTCTAGGACCATCATATAAGGACCGTGATTGACTATGACTACATAGCCATCAGGAAGCCCTTGTTCTTGAAAAGTACGAGTGGTCTCAATGACAGGTGATTCTTCAATTTCGCCTGGAGAACCACCTTCAATCCATATGCCTAAAATACCGCCAGTTCCAAATTGTTTGATATACCATTTGTAACTATCAGGAAGACTGACATTTAATTCTCTTTCTATATAAGAGACTTCCTCATCAGTCAAAGTTCCATAAATTACACTATCTTCATCTTGATATTTTTTAAAGTAATTTAGAATCATATCTTCAACTAACATTGTGTTTCCTCTTTCTATAATTTATTTAGAATCTCTTGAGCTCTAGATTTCCAATAATTTTTTTTGAAATTATTGTATTGTTTCTCTAAAATGGGATTATTTCGAAAACTTTGACCAGTCTTAATGATTCCATGGAGTTCCTTTTTAAATTTAGTATGTTTATTTTGGGAAAGTTCAATCATAGCCCCTGGTTCTTTTTGAATGGAGTGATGTAATTCAATCATACTTCCGTCTTTATCATAAGGGGAGTAGCCACCTTTTGCAAGTTCAAGATTTGTTTTCCCTCGGCCTTTTTTAGGTTTATAATTCCAATCAATATTATTCATTCTATAGACTCTTCTATCAATTTTTTTCACTTTTTTAGCGACTGTTACTGTTCCTTTCACTTCATAAGCAGTATACCTATTCCCTGTCTTTTCCAACCAAGTTAGGTTTTCTTTTTTTGATGTGAATTTTGGCTTTTTAGCGCTTTGTAACAATTTTCTCTGTGCTTGATTTACTACTTTACCTGTACGACCCATTGGCCCCATGATGATTGCAGCTGAATTAAGAGCTATGTCTGTATTAGTCAGGGAAGTTCCATTTAGTGTTTTTCCTGATAAAACCTCACTTAGTGCTAATACATCACCAGTGCCCGGAGCAATGTAGGCAACATTTGTAATAAAGTTTTCCATTAAACCACTATACATTTTCCCCGCATTTGCTATCCCGCTTGTAGAAGCTGATAAATGAATTTCAGAAGTGTAAATATTAGCTTTGACATTTTGGAGATGAATTAATTTAGGGTTAATATCGAGTTTTGGATTCTTTAATCTATTTATATGTTTCTGCATTTGATTAATATTTTTTTCAGCAGCTTTATTAGCACTATTCAATTGATTTGTAGCAGCTTTGAGACCGTTACTAATACTTGTCATGGAACTTAAAATTTGTTTATTAGCTTGCTGTATGCGTTTGTTATTTGCTGTCATGTCTTTATTTAATTTTTTAGTAATACGATTTGCTTCATTAACACTTTTCATAACTTCTATATAATTTTGATCAGTTTCTTTCTTAATTTTATCCATTCTTTTTCCAAAGTCATCAATTAATCTATTAAACCCTTCAATTGTTTTCACAGTACCCTTAATTAACTTGATAACATCTTTATATATAGATTTTAATTTTTTATAAGCGACCTCCGCGTCTTTTTTTATTTGTGCGATTTTTTTCTTTGAATTTTTTTCTTGTTCCTCATAAGCTTTTTTAAACCATTTTTGAAAAAGTGGATTTTCAATTATTTTTATACCATCTTCAAGTTTCTTAATATCTTTATCATCTACTTTATATAGTTTTGCTATCTTAATAACTAATTCAGCATCTGATGATGATGCGTATGCTTTATTTTGATAAGGTTCTAATAAAATAGAGAATGATAATACTAGTATTAGTAAAATAGGTACTAAAGTTCTTAATAAACTTTTAATTCTTTTCAAAAATAACACTCCTTAATAAGTTGTAGATTTATATTAATATAAAAAAATGGATATAAATACTTAATTATATAAATTTAAGGTTATTTTAAGAATATAAGGGTCTTATACCATTTTTATAATGTTGATATATAAGTTCAAGAAATCAATTGATTCCAATTGAGATTTAAGAAGGAACATGTAATATAAAGCTACACAAAGAGACAGCGGAGGCTTGACAACTGCATGAAGCTTTACTGACAGAAAATATTTGGGCTAAGATATGAAAGTATGGATTATGAGGAAATCCATTCAACTTTAAAAACTTCACTATCCACTTATCAATACGTTTGAAGTGATTAAGGAGCAACTGAATCGAATCGCTGAAGAGAATTTTAGCCGTGGATCATGAATAAAAGGTATACGCCGCAGATTATGACTGGCTTATTCAAATTATTGATGAATATTATAAAGAACGCCATTCAATTCACCCGAAGATGGCCTTATTTTCTTAAGAGGAACACAAGAGAATGGAGAGACGATCATTGAAGAAGAAGAAATAGGTATTGGTATTGCAACAGAAGAAGTCCAGCACATTCTATAAAGCGGATATATTCCAGAACAAATGTACCATGTGGAGAATTCGGACTTGGCCTGTCCATTGTAAAATGGTTTGTGGACTTATATCAGGAACAGATTGAGTTGATAAATGAATAATAAAAGCGAATGACATTCATGATTCGTTTACTTTTCCCACAAGAAAAGGGCTAACATCAGTTAACCCTTTGTGTGTATCACCATTTAGTCCATTTTGGTAAACGTTAACCCAATATGAGCAAGTGCCTGCGGCAAGTCTTTCCGGATGGTGATGTCTTTAAACGATATATTGGATTGAATCGCACTTAAAGCAAGGTCTTGCTTAATTCCTGTTAAAACCGCCGAAATTCCTAAAAGTCTCAGCGTTTGTGCATAGCTGACCAAATATTGAATGCTTTGTTCATTCAGGCTTTTGGTTCCCGATACATCAATGACCAAATGAGAGAGCGACAGCCTGTAGCTTTCCTGTAAAATGGTTTCCAAAATATGCTGAGCACGTGTCTCTTCGATATCACCAAGCAGAGGAAGCACGGCGACACCGTCAACAACTGGTACGATCGGTACAGACAATTGCTGAATTTGCCGGTTGGCACGGTCTAGTTCGAGGACATAGCTTAATAAAGAAGCCATCGTTTCAAACATATACACATGCTCTTCTGTGAACTGCTTCGGCTTCAAATCAAGTCCGCAAATCGTTCCGTAGTTCGTCCCATCTGTGAAATCAATGGGAACCCCAATAAACGAGCCGCCTTGAAGATTATTCGTGACTTCTAAGTATTTAAAACGATCATCCTTCGAAATGTCAGGAATCACAAGTGTATCCCGATGATCGACCGCACGCTTGCAAAATGTCTTTTCGTAAGGAAGTTCTTCTCCTTCTTCAAGAAGCTGCTCGTCATGATTTAGCACCTTTACAATTTGATTGGTGTGTTGGTCATTTTTAGCAATAAACAGTGTATTCACATCAATGAATTGACTCATCATGTTTAAAATACTAGTAGAAGCATCATGGAAATTGCGAAACTGTTTTAATAGTTGTTGACGAGGCATTGTTTTAGGACTCCTTGTAGCTCCGATCATAGGCCGGAACGGATAGTTGATTTGTCTCTATCATACAAAATCAAACAAGAAATAGATACACTTTCATGCGCAAAAACACTCTGATCGGCGAGATGAAAAAAGACTGCCGATCCAAAGATCTGGCAGCCTTCTGATTAAAGAGAGACAGGGACAGTAGACATAGAGAAAAATTCCTCATACAAGGCTTGAACAGCTACTTTTTCTTGCGCCGCTTTGACGCCAAACATCATGCTGACTTCTGAAGAGCCTTGATTGATCATTTCAATATTGACCTTCGCTTTTGACAGCGCCTTTGCCGCTCTTGCTGTTGTGCCAACATTATGACGCATCGCTTCTCCTACTACCATAATCAGTGAGAGATTCCGCTCTAGAACGACCTCATCTGCATCAAGCACGACCTTCAAACGGTCTAGCAGCTCCTCTTCAATATGCTGCTCCTCCAGCTGATCCTGCCGTAAAATAATGGTCATATCATCAATGCCAGAAGGAACATGCTCATACGTCAGCCCATACTCTTCTAGTGTTTGCAGCACCTTACGTCCAAAACCGATTTCTCTGTTCATCAAATATTTACTAATGTAAATGCTGCAAAATCCATTGTCTGAGGCGATTCCAACTACAGGTCCATTTGTATGGTCCCGCTGATTTACGATTTTTGTCCCTTTTGCCGAAGGGTTATTAGTGTTTTTAATCTGTACCGGAATGCCTGCACGGAAGGCTGGAATGAGTGCTTCATCATGGAACACAGAAAAACCAGCATAGGACAGCTCGCGCATTTCCCGGTATGTCAGCTCTGTAATCTCTTTCGGTTCATGAACGATCGTTGGATTGACGGCATAAACAGCATCGACATCTGTAAAGTTTTCATATACATCTGCCTTCAGGCCGTTCGCCAAAATGGAGCCGGTAATATCGGAGCCGCTTCGCGAAAAGGTGACGATGTCGCCCGCGAGACTAAAGCCAAAAAAGCCTGGGAATATAATAATGCCAGAGCGCTTTCTTAATTTGTACAAATGATCATAAGACTCCGGCAGAACTTGCGCTTGACCAGGCTCATCGCTCACAAACAAACCAGCTTCCTTTGGATTCACATAATGAGCTTCCACACCTTGGTGGCGGAAATAGGCGGCAATGAGCTTAGCGTTATTGTCTTCACCACTTGCTTTAATGGCATCAAGATAGCACTCAGGGCGGGATGAATCAGCCTGTAATAGTGCCTCTAGATCTTGCCTGATCGTATCGATAATGTCTTGACCTAATCCGAGTTCATCCGCTATTGAGGCATACCTCTCAATGACTGCTTCCTTTAAATCATGTGCTTCGCCTAAACGTAAATATTGTTCACCGCAGCTAATTAATAGATCGGTGACCTTTGTATCCGTTGAATGCCGTTTTCCTGGTGCGGAAACAACGACTGCTTTTCTAGCTGGATCTGCTGTTACAATGTCAAATACCTTTTGCAGCTGCTTGCCAGATGCAAGTGAACTGCCACCAAATTTAACGACCTTCAATGCATACATCTCCTATAGTAAAAATTTTCTCACAAATTGAATAGTTCCTATTATCAACTCTTTTCTTTAAATTATCAAGGTTTTTCTTCACTAGAAATACAAATGTATTTACAGAGAGGACGATATTGTATGAGTATATGAAAAAAGAGCCGGCCATATGCCGAGCTCTTTTTCTTATGAAGAAGACGAGGAGGAAGATAGCTCCTGCTTCATCACTTTATTCTCACGTTTTTTTTCTTTTAAGAAAAAAGAGAGGACGAGACCAATGACGGCAATTAGACCAGAAATGAAGAATGACGTATTCATTCCATGAACGGCCGATTTTAATGGATTGGCCAATTCTGCATTTGCAGCAGAGCTGCTCATGATGGAAACAAGCACAGCCGTTCCAATGGAACCGCCTACTTGTCTCATCGTGTTATTCATCGCTGTCCCATGAGGGATCAAATGAGGCGGTAAAGAGTTAATACCTGCGGTTGTCAGCGGCATCATGATCATCCCAACCCCGATTAAGCGAAGCGTGTAGGCGACCGTAATGAGGACGATCGATGAATCAAGGGTGAGCAGCATAAATGGCAGGGTGGTAACGGTGAGTATCGTAAATCCGCCTAATGCCAGCCCTTTTCCGCCGACTTTATCAAAAATCCGTCCAATAATCGGTGACAGGAGTCCCATGAAGAGAGCACCTGGCAATAAGATAAGCCCTGTATCAAGTGCAGACAGCCCTCTGACATTCTGCGTATAAAGCGGCAGAATCGTCTCTGTCCCAATTAATAAAGCAAAGACAAGCATGCCGAGGAAGGTTGTTAAGCTAAAGATCGCAAATTTAAATACGCCAAACTCCAGCATTGGTTTTGTCAAATTCGACTGGCGCAGGATAAAGAAGAACAAGCTCACGGCGCCGACAATCAGCGAAATGAGAACAGTCGCACTCGTCCATCCATACGTGCCGACACTAGAAAATCCGTAAAGCAGCCCGCCGAAACCGAACGACGACAAGATGACAGATAAAACATCAATACGTGTTTCTCTTTGCTGCGTCACATTTTTCATTAAGAAGAAAGCAAGAATGAGATCAATGATACCGATTGGCAGAACAATATAGAACAGGGCCTTCCAGCTGAAGGAATCGACAATCCAGCCGCCAAGTGTTGGTCCAAGCGCTGGTGCGAACGAAATGACAAGTCCGACCATGCCCATTGCCTGTCCGCGTTTTTCTTTCGGGAAAATGGTTAAAAAGATCGTTTGCATCAGCGGCATTAAAATCCCTGCGCCTGCTGCCTGTACGATACGCGCTGCAAGTAACACCGGGAAATTCGTTGCAAATGAAGCGAGAATTGTACCGGCTGTAAAGATGCTAAGTGCCGTTAAAACTAAAGAACGGCTTGAAAATTTCTCAATTAAGAAAGCCGTAATGGGGATGAGAATCCCGTTTGTCAGCATAAAGGCTGTTGTAAGCCACTGTCCTTTGCTGACCTCAATATTGAAATCTTCCATGATATGCGGGATCGCTGGAATGAGAAGCGTTTGGTTTAAAATCGCAACGAATGCCCCAACGAGGAAAATCCCAACAATCACAGATCGATTATACGATGTAGTTGATTGGTTCATGTTATCCCTTCTTTATCTATAAAATGATGCTTTTCAGCTGTGACACGTTTTGTGATAAAACGCTGTTTTTGCCTAAATAATCGAGCAGTGAGCTGACTAAAAAGGTTCTCGGTTCATCCGTTGATAATTCTTGATTGAGCAGCTCATACGCAGAGAGGAGATCGTCCTTTTCTTCTCCGTTTGACAGTGCGTGAAGCTCTTGTTTGATCTTCGTTAAGTACGAGATGACAAGTTTTTCTTCATCATATCCGTCCTGTGAGGAAAACAAATAAGAGTCCATGAGCTGATCTGTTAACACAGGCTCAATTGAGCAAGGCTTTTTCGATACACGGTCCATCACACCGATAATCATCTCGGCAGCATTTTCTAATTTGATGTTCTTGTGCTCAATCGCCAGCATTAAGATGAATTCTCTCATTAATCCATTGAGAACAATTACGAGATCCCAGACATAAGGAGCGACGGATTCACCATAGGTGCTCAAAATAATGTCTCTGTGCCGCTGCATGATAATGGAGCGAGTCTCGCGTAAGTGTTTAATGACAATAGGCGAATGCTGAGAAAAAGCTTCAAAGGACAGCATGTTCAAAAATTTATGATTCTCTTTAAACTCTTCAAGCTCAAGCTTGATCTTCTTTGTGAATTTTTCCTTTTTGGACAGCGTCGTTTCTGAATGAATGATGCGGGAAATCTCTCTCATTTTGCGCTGATTGTATTTAATCAGTTCTAGTAGAAGAGCTTCCTTTGAATCAAACAGTTTATAAATAGACGCTTTTGATATTTTGCAGGCATCGGCAATTGACTGCATGGAGACACTCATATAGCCTTTTTGAGAAAATAATTTCTTTGAAACCCGCAAAATCTCTTCTTGCTTTTCGTTCATCTTCATAAGTCCTTTCCGAATCGGCAAAACCATATGGTCACAATGGAAACCGAGTGGTCACTTTTGCTATGATAACAAAACCAATGACCCATGACAAGAAAATGAACTTAAAAAAATACCCGTCTGCATGACAGGTATTTTATCCTTCGTGCGGTATATATTTTTGTTTTGCCGTGAAGAGCGACGATCAACATGTCTTTCTTCAAGGCAGTCTCATTACTCATAGACGTTTGTGAAGTCATATCGTTACTTGACTAGCTCCAGGTGAATGAGATTGTATGTTGGCACAAAATACGATACATTTATTGTATGACGAATCCAAACCATCCAAACAAAGAAGATATGAGACTGATTTCTGTGCTGCACGCATTGGCTGATCCAATCCGGTTAGAAATTGTCCGCTGCTTAGCGGAAGCGGGGGAGAGGACATGCGGCACGTATGAGATGAATATTGCCAAATCCACGCTTTCCCATCACTTCAAAGTGCTGAGGGAGGCAGGCGTCGTGAAAGTGAGAATTGACGGGAAGCACCGTTACTATTCTTTAAGAAAAGAAGACATCGAGACCGCTTTTCCTGGACTCATGTCATCGATTCTAGCTGCAGATAAAGAACGGTGGTAAGCCAGCTGTCTATGAAGAGCAGCTGGCTGTTTTATTTCCCAAAAATGGCGTCATACAGCCGTTTCACTGCCGGCTGAATATCCTCTTGCTTCATATGTGAGAAGCCGAGGACGAGCGGAACAAAGCCTGGCTGATGCCCCGGCAATTGCTCATCAAGGGTAAAACGATCCATTCCGTACATTTTCAGCTTTCTTTCTTTCGCTCGCTGTAAAATCTCATGCTGCGTTCGATTTGAGCGGAACTCTGCAATAAAATGAAGACCGGCATTTTCTCCAATAATCCGCACATTGTCAGTAAAAACCGTATTGAGCTCTTCAATGAGCTGCTTCCGTTTTTCCTCATATAAACCATTCATTCTTTTAATATGCCGTTGATACGCCCCATCTTTTATAAAATGAAGAAGGGTGTATTGTGTAAAAAGATTGGCTGTTTGAATGAAAAAATGCTGTTCCTCCTTATAGCGTCTCAATAAATGCTGAGGCAGCACCATATAGCTTAGCCGCAAGCCGGGCAGCAATGATTTTGAGAAGGTGCCCATATAAATGACTTTGTCATATCGGTCAAGACTTTGCAGCGCCGGAATGCTGTCTGTTCCATATTTAAATTCACTGTCATAATCATCCTCAATGATATAACGGTCTGGCTGATCAGCTGCCCAGTTTAACAGTTGAATACGCCGGGAAATCGGCATAATCACCCCTGTTGGAAATTGATGTGAAGGGGTAATGATCAGCACATTTGGCTGTTTCTTATGAATATCGCTCATCCGCACACCTTTTTGGTCAATGCCAATCGTTTCAATTTGGTGATGATTGTTTTTCAGCATTTGAAAGAGCCGGCGGTAGCCAGGGTTTTCTAACCCATATATTTGATCGGCCGGAAGAATGCTTGATAACGAATGGATCAGTGACTGTGTGCCTGCACTTAAAATGAGCTGTTCTGGATAGCATTTGACCCCTCGTGCAAGTCCGATCAATCGGGCAATCGTTTCCCGCAGTTCATACACACCTTGTGGATGCGGAAGCTCACCGAAGGCTTCTTGGTGGAGATGGATCGCCTTTTGTTCACTTTTCAGCCAGCTTTTAAATGGAAAGTTCGCTGTATCGACGGAGATATGTGAAAAGGAATACCAGTCGTCTCGTGCAATCGGTTCTTCCTTTAAATCTTCAGGAAGAGAAGAAGGTTTCAGCTGACCAGATTCATGAAATGTTTCTAGTGATTCCACGAAAAACCCTTTGCGTTCAACCGAATATAAATATCCCTCAGCAAGCAGCTGCTGATAGGCGCCATTCACTGAATTAACGCTGACGTTTAATGTATCGGCTAACTCTCGTTTAGATGGTAATTGATCGTGCGGCTGCAGGTTGCGATTTAAGATTTCTTCTTTAATTTTCATATAAATTTGATGATAAATATATCCGTTTCGTCCTGTTTGGTCTAGTTGAATTGTCAGCATCTCACCATTCCATCCTCTCTGGTACCATGAAGAAAATGATATTGGTACTTTCTATCATACCAAAAAATATTCAGAATAATAAAAAAGGATATAAAGGGGATGGATGACAATGAGTCAAACGACAACAAACCGTTTTTCAACCGAAGAATGGCAGGGGAAAAGAGATCAATACGTCGCAAGAGGCGTGAGTAATGGCAACCGTCATCTTGCAGCGAAGGGGAAAGGAGCCGAGCTGTTCGATATTGATGGGAAACGATTTATCGATTTTGCAGGCGCCATTGGCACATTAAACGTGGGACATTCACATCCAAAGGTCGTGGAAGCGGTCAAAGCACAGGCAGAGAGCCTGATTCACCCAGGATTCAACGTGATGATGTACGAATCGTATATCGAATTGGCAGAGAAGCTGTGCCATCTCACACCAGGGGATCATGATAAGAAAGCCATTTTTCTTAATTCAGGTGCAGAAGCTGTTGAAAATGCGGTGAAAATTGCACGTAAATATACGAAAAGACAGGCCGTTGTGTCGTTTACAAGAGGTTTTCACGGCAGAACGAATATGACCATGAGCATGACGAGCAAGGTCAAGCCATATAAATTTGGCTTCGGGCCATTCGCATCTGAGGTGTACCAAGCACCGTACCCTTATTACTATCAAAAACCTGAAGGATTAAGTGATGCAGCGTACGACGAGTACATCATTGATCAATTCAATCAATTCTTCGTCGCAGCCGTTGCACCTGAAACTGTTGCTTGTGTGGTCATGGAACCAGTCCAAGGGGAGGGCGGATTCATTGTGCCATCGAAGCGTTTCGTTCAGCATGTCGCTTCATTCTGTCAGCAGCACGGGATTGTCTTTGTTGCAGATGAAATCCAAACCGGTTTTGCGAGAACAGGGAAATACTTTGCGATTGAGCACTTTGATGTGGTGCCGGACTTAATCACTGTGTCAAAATCTCTTGCAGCTGGCTTACCGCTGAGCGGTGTCGTTGGCAGAAAAGAAATGCTTGATGCGGCAGATCCAGGGGAGCTTGGGGGAACATATGCAGGCAGTCCGTTAGGCTGTGTAGCTGCACTGGCTGTCCTTGATATCATTGAAACAGAACAACTGAATCAACGATCTGAACATATTGGGCAAGTCATTGAGGACAAAGCAAATGAATGGAGACAGGCGTATCCATTCATTGGGGAAGTCCGCCGGTTAGGGGCAATGGCGGCAATTGAAATTGTGGAAGATCAAACAACGCGTACACCGGATAAGAAAAGAGCCGCAGCGATTGCAGCATATGCAAATGAGCACGGGCTGCTTCTTTTAACGGCAGGGATTAATGGGAATATCATTCGCTTCTTAACACCACTTGTCATCACAGATGAGCTGCTTCACGAAGGACTAGGGATTATCGAGGACGCCTTCAAAGCACGCTAAACAACAAAGGGGGATGGTTGTATGCAAAAACAACAAATGGCAAAAACGATGTCGCAGTCTGACGTGCTGTTTTTGTCCATTGGTGCAATGCTTGGCTGGGGCTGGGTTGTACTTTCGGGAGATTGGATTTTAACAGCTGGATTTTTAGGCAGTGTGATTGCTTTCGTTATAGGCGGTGTTCTCGTCATCTTTATCGGACTTACGTATGCTGAGCTTTCGTCTGCGATTCCAGAGACAGGCGGAGGGCTTGTTTTTGTCCAGCGGGCATTTGGGATGAAAGCAGCGTTCGTCTCAGCATGGGGCGTATTGTTTGGTTATGTGTCTGTGATTACGTTTGAAGCTGTCGCCTTGCCGACTGTCATTGATTATGTGATTCCAACACAGCATGCTGGCTTCTTATGGAATATAGGAGGATGGGACGTTTATTTCACGTGGGTATTGATTGGATCTGGCGGGGCATTGTTTTTAACAGCGCTGAATTACATTGGGGCGAAGCCTGCTGCCATTTTTCAGTCCGTGTTCACAGTGGCGATTATTCTGACAGGTTTTCTCCTTTTAGGCGGCGCAGCATTTAATGGAGATTTTGCAAACCTTGAGCCGATGTTTCAAGGCGGTGTTGGCGGTCTTATGGCGGTGTTAGTCATGATTCCCTTTTTATTCGTTGGGTTTGATGTCATTCCGCAAGTAGCGGCGGAGATTAACGCACCAAAAAAAATCATTGGGAGAATCTTGATTATCTCCATCGTGAGCGCAGTCGTTTTTTATCTGCTTATTGTCTTTGGGGTAGCTGCTGGAATGTCAAAAGGACAGCTTGAAGCCTCTTCATTAGCAACCGCAGATGCGATGGTTCAGCTTCTCGGTCATCAAGCGTTTGGAACAGTGCTTGTCATTGGCGGTGTAGCAGGGATTGTGACGAGCTGGAATGCTTTTATTATCGGTGCAAGCCGTATTCTATATGCTATGGCGGAAAGAGGTATGATTTCCAAATGGTTTGCGTATATTCATCCAAAGTATAAAACACCGACAAATGCCATTTTATTTCTTGGAGCTTTGGCTTTTTTCGCCCCATTACTAGGGCGTCCTGCCCTCGTATGGATTGTCAATGCGGGCGGTGTCGGAATCATCGTCGGGTACTTAATCGTGTCCATTGCCTTTATGAGGCTTCGCAAAACAGAACCTGAGCTGGAGCGTCCATATCGCATAAAATATTGGCGGACGACAGGTATTTTAGCTATCGGACTGAGTCTTCTTTTCCTTTCATTTTACTTTCCAGGAATGCCGGCCTCTTTATCGTGGCCAGCTGAATGGATATTGCTTTTAGGGTGGGTACTCATTGGGTATATACTATATGTAATGAATCCAAGAACGAAGGAGACGGTAGAGCATGACAAACGAACTCAAAGTGTATAATCCTGCAACAGGAGAAGAAATTGCTTCAGTTGCTCAGCATACAAAAGAACAGATCGAAGATGCAATTTCCCGTTCACACAAAGCATTTAAGTCATGGGCGAAAACGTCAGCGCATGAACGTGCCAATATCATTCGCAAGTGGTTTGATCTGATGATTGAGCATAAAGAAAGGCTTGCGAAAATCATCACAGAAGAAAACGGAAAGCCGTATCAAGAAGCATTAGGAGAAATCGTCTATGCGGCTGGTTATATTGAATGGTACGCGGAGGAAGCAAAGCGAATCTACGGCAGAACCATCCCGTCACATACGACGAACAAACGCCTTTTCGTCACAAAACAGCCAGTTGGTCCTGTGGCTGCCATTACACCGTGGAATTTCCCTGCGGCGATGATTACGAGAAAGGCAGCTCCTGCGCTTGCAGCAGGCTGTACGTTTATTGTAAAACCTGCTGAAGACACACCGCTGACAGCCATTGAACTAGTCAAATTAGGTCATGAAGCCGGCATTCCAGAGGATGCACTGCAATGGGTTGTGGGAGACGGCAAAGAAGTGGGTGAAATCTTCACAGATAGTCCATTGATTCGAAAAATCACGTTTACAGGCTCAACGCCCGTCGGAAAGCACTTGATCAAAAACAGTGCCAGCACAGTCAAGCACGTATCAATGGAGCTTGGCGGTCATGCTCCGCTCATCGTAGACAAGGATGCGAATCTTGAACTAGCTGTCAAACAAGCAGCGGCATCTAAGTTTCGGAATGCAGGACAAACCTGTGTCTGTGCCAACCGCTTAATTGTGCATGAAGACATTCATGAAGCATTTGCGCAAAGCTTCAGCAAAGAAGTAGAAAAGCTGAAAGTAGGAAATGGCTTTGAAGAAGGCACATCCATCGGTCCAATTATCAACAAGCGCGGCTTTGATAAAATTGTCGGCCAAATTCAAGATGCAGTGGATAAAGGGGCGAAAGTTCTTGTCGGCGGCGATACGCATTTCGACGATGACAAGTCGTATTATTTTGTCCAGCCAACGGTTCTTACACATGTGGACCCTTCGATGAACATCATGCATGAAGAGACCTTTGGTCCAGTGGCACCAATTACGACATTCAAAACGTTAGACGAGGCAATTGAATTAGCCAACGATACACCTTTTGGCCTTGCAGCTTATTTCTTTACAGAAAATTATCGGAACGGACTCTACATTTCAGAACATCTCGATTATGGGATTATTGGCTGGAATGATGGCGGTCCATCGGCTGTTCAAGCACCTTTTGGCGGTATGAAAGAGAGCGGAATTGGCCGAGAAGGCGGCATCGAAGGGATCGAACCTTATTTAGAAACAAAATATGTATCCATTGGGTTAGACGAATAAACGTGAAAAAGACTGTCAGAGGAAATCTCGGCAGTCTTTTTTATGTTAAACAGCCGGCGGAAAAAGCTGATCCACCGTTTCTTTCGTTTCTTTCAAAATTTCATGTATGTAATCTGCAGATGCCTGCTCCATACTGCTGAACAAAAGCCGTTCGACAGGCTGAACGCCAATAAAATTGAAGACTTCAGTATCGGTTGTCATGTGATGAGAGGAGCTGAAGACTTTATTGGAATCAAGAAAAGTCCTCGGGGCATCGTGCGTATTGATAATGACACCTTTTTTGTGCTGAAGCAGATTTTCAATCTCACCATCCTCATTAATCTGATAAGCAAAACCTTCAGAAAAAACGCGCTCTACATATCCTTTTAGCATGGCCGGCAAGCCTGTCCACCATATTGGAAAAATAAACGTCAGTACATCCGCTTGCTGAATCAGCGTCTGCTCTCTTTGAATAGCGATTGGGACATCACCGCATTTGATGGCAGCCTTTTCTGCAATGGTGAGCTCTGGCGAAAATCCTATGGCATAGACATCACGAACAGTCACTTTATGACCATTGTTCAATAGAGTGCTCACAACAAGATCTAATAAGGTTTGATTTAAGCTTTGCTGGGGATGAGCAAATATGATTACATGGTTCATCTCATAGCCTCCTATGTGGTCATCTGTCTCATTATGGCACGCGGCTTTATCCTATTCAATCCTATATTGGTAATAACAAGTTGGGAAAATGGAAAATAATTGATTTCTCATCAAAGTAAACAGTGTGATTTGTACATGTGTAAAGGAAGAAAAAGCGATCGTTTCTAAGAAAACGATCGCTCATACAGCTTTTATTTCTTTCTAAAAGCAAGTCCAAGTGCAATCAGTGCCACGACTAGAGCAGCAATGGACAGACCAAGGACAAGTGGTGAGGAAGAAGCAGAGGCTGTTTCAGAGGCTTTTTCTTCTTTTGGTTTTTCCTGGCCATGTGAATCCGTTACAGTATTAGATGCCACAATGTTTGTGATGGAATGAGGTTTATCAGCATCTTTATCGCCAGTCCATTCAACGACAGTTCCATCCTTATAATATTGATACGCATCCCAAGCAGCTTCACCTGCTTTTTCAGGGTTTTTCGCTACAAAAACGAATTGCTGGAATTGTCCAGCAAGCACACCCTTACCTGTTGCTTCCCAAGTCACTCTTGTTACCTTGCCATCTTTCTCTTCAGTTGACGTTTTCCAGCCAGGTACTGGCTCATATTGCTGGAATTCTACGCCTTTAGGTATTGACAAGACAACCTTTGTCGTCGGGCTGTCACTCTCAGAAGGAACCTTTAATGTATAGGTCTCCCAAGCATTTGTCGCAGATGTATCAGGCTTGACTGTTACGTGCGCACTCACAGGAATTGCTAATAAAAATGAAGCGAGAAGCATTGGTAATAAAGCTTTAACGTATTTTTTCATATGTGATGAACTCCTTTTAGTTTCTTCTAATAAATGTGGTATCGATATTCTTAAAAGAACCAGTTAACGCATGGATTTCAATTTTCCATGTGCCTTTTTCATTTAATAAGAGATTTTCAGCAGAGAAATGACCATTTTTTAATCGTTTCAGCTGAAATTCACTCGGTGTCTCATCACCGAATAAAGCCACCTTATGGATCTTGGCTGTTACAGATTGAATATCAGAGATCGTTTCGCCATTCTTCTTTGTAAATGCCACTTCGAATGAGTTTTTCCCCGGGGCATTCGGAGTAATGCTCAAGGACACAATATCACGATGCTCGACCTGATTTGCACCAAAGAAGGGCTCAGGTGCAGGCGGAGGAGGGCTCGGAATATTGGTAAAGACAGCTGTTAATAACAAAATGGCGATCCCGATCATCCATTCGGCTCGTAAGGAAATGCTGCGTTTCTGCTTCTTTTCCCATCTCAGCATTAAGTAATGCATAAGCCCAAGAAGGCCCATGATGATAAATAAACCAAGCTTGATTAAAAAGGTGCGTCCGTATGCTGATTGGAAAAGAGCGTCAAACGATTGCAAAATAAAGATGGCATTCACAAATCCTGAAAACACAATGAGTCCAACAGAGAGCAGTGCCCAAGGATGAAATGCTGCTAGCGTACTCCGAATGAGCGGCTGATCTTCATTTGGCAGTTTCTTCATCAATAGAAGGACAATAGCTGTTAAACCACCGACCCAAATCGAAGCAGAGACGAGATGGATGAAATCAAGTGATGTTGTGAGTATTTTATTGTCTGTTGCGGCTGGATGTCCGATTTGTGCTTTCACCCAAAGGAGCACTATGAAGAGGAGCAGTGGAAACAGCCAAACCCGAAAAGAAGAGAAGTCCCCTTTTCTCACTGCTACAATCGTCCAGATGGTGAGAAGAACAAATGACGCCATAAGCATCATCCACAGACTGCCGCCAGAAGTGGACGCAATCGTTTCTTGTAAAAGCGAAGGCTGAAATGCCCCCCAAAAGGACACATCTGCCGCTGATTTTGTCTGAATTGGCAGCTGGAACACAAGTGCTCCGCCCATCATCATCAATGACAATGTCAAAAGCCGCTTCATTCGTTTCGCCAATACAGGTGAAATCGCTGCCCTAAACCAAAGCAGTCCAAACAAAATGGTCCCAAGGAATAAGCTGAATGACGTATAAAGAAAGGCTTTATCAATAGTTGAGGCCACATCAATGGAATCATTCGTTTGACCTTGCTCTAATTGGTCAAAACCGCCATCCGCTTTTCCAATACTAAACGGAATCATGCCAGAGACAGAGTGTCCGTCCGCTGATACCGCATTCCATTGGATGGTGTAAATTCCTTTTGGTAAATTCTTTTTCAAAGCCGCTTCCATGATCTTTTGATCTTTAATGACCGTATCTCCTTTATCCACACGATCACCTTTTGCATTTAGCACTTTAATGGCATGAAATCCGCTTTCAATCCCTTCACTAAATGTGATCGAGACTGAAGGAGGCTGCTGATCCAGCTCTTCATTTGCCGCCGGGTTTGAGCTCACGACGTATGCGTGAGCAAATGCTTCCTTTGGAATGGAAAAAGCGAACATGACCATAAGAAGCAGAAGCCACTTACTATTTTTAAACAAGATGAATAACCGCCTTTCTACCTATGAAAATGTCTCATGTATCAGAAAGAAAGCGGCAGTAAACTGTGAGTCACAGAAAAAACCGCTCTTCCTATTGTTCCGCCCGTTCTAATCGGTAAACGAAACAAACAGCAAGATGGTTCACTTTTTCTGTGTCATGTCTGCGCAGACATTTCTTAATTGAATAGGTTTGATCAATTATAAGCCTATTCGATTTAAGAAGAGGAAACAAGAAGAGACCATTTGAAAGTTGTGAAATTCCCATGAATTTTGCTTCAAAACAACGGCAAATCTACCTTTTCACCCGTTTGGTATTGGGGTCTGAAGGTGATGTCACATCATTTTTCAGTTTTGTCACACTTGATGTGACAAAGTGACATTTAGTTTCAATTGAAGAGAACGTGAAAGCGTTTTACGATAGGCATAAGGGCTTCACTGAATCTTGTTCTTATATCTTTTGACCTATAAAGCCCTAAATAAAGGGAGAGAAGAAAGGAGTTTTCATAGATGCAGGAAAAAAGCGGATTTCGCGTAAAAATACAGCGCTTTGGAAGCTATTTAAGCGGTATGATCATGCCGAATATTGGAGCGTTTATCGCCTGGGGACTCATCACCGCATTGTTCATTCCAAGTGGTTATTTTCCAAATGAACAATTAAATACACTTGTTGGTCCAATGATCAACTACTTGCTGCCGCTCTTAATCGGTTACACAGGCGGGAAGCTCGTATATGACCATCGAGGCGGGGTACTCGGTGCAACCGCTACGATTGGGGTTATTGTCGGTTCAGACATCCCAATGTTTCTAGGCGCAATGATCATGGGGCCGCTTGGCGGTTATCTCATTAAGAAAATCGACCAGCTGTTCAAAGACCGAATCAGATCAGGTTTTGAAATGCTGATTAATAATTTTAGTGCAGGTATTCTAGGTGCCATTTTGGTCGTCATTGCTTTCTACGCCATCGGTCCAGTGGTACTAGGTTTGAATAAAGCCCTTGCGGCAGGTGTAGATATCATTGTCAATGCACATTTACTTCCGCTGGCGAGTATCTTCATTGAACCAGCGAAAGTATTGTTCTTAAACAATGCCATTAACCAAGGAATTTTAGGGCCATTAGGGGTGGAGCAAGCAGCGAAGACAGGCCAGTCCGTTCTGTTCTTGCTTGAAACAAACCCAGGACCAGGTCTCGGTGTTCTTCTAGCTTACATGTTCTTTGGAAGAGGGACGGCAAAGCAGTCTGCACCGGGTGCGATTGTCATTCAATTTTTAGGGGGAATCCATGAGATTTACTTCCCATACATCTTAATGAAGCCAAAGCTCATTTTAGCGGTTATTGCTGGTGGAGCAAGCGGCGTTCTGACCTTTACACTGTTAAATGCAGGCTTAAAGGCTGTGCCGTCACCAGGAAGTATTATCGCTCTTATGCTCATGTCACCAAAAGGCGGCCACCTTGCCGTTCTAGCAGGTGTTGTCGTGGCAGCGGTCGTATCGTTCCTTGTCGCTTCTGTCATTTTGAAAGCGTCAAAAGCAGTGGACGAAGACTTAACAGCAGCAACAGAAAAAATGCAGGACATGAAAGGCAAGAAAAGTGCAGCAGCAGCTGCTCTTACAGCACAAAAAGAAGGCGCTGAAGCAAGCGAGCAAGCAGCATCTCCAGATGAAATCAATCCAGATAACGTGAACAAAATCATCTTTGCCTGTGATGCAGGAATGGGCTCAAGTGCGATGGGCGCATCCGTCTTAAAGAATAAAGTCAAAAAGGCAGAGCTTGATATTGATGTGACAAATACATCCATCAGCAACATCCCAGATGATGCCGATGTGGTCTTTACTCATAAAGATTTAACAGATAGAGCTAAGGCAAAACTGCCAGGAGCTGTCCATATCTCAGTTGATAATTTCTTAAACAGCCCGAAATACGATGAGCTGATTGAGAAATTGAAAAAATAACATGACGAAACGGGTTGAGTCCAATTTTTCCTCATTGAACTCCCCGTTTTGGCTGTTTTCTGATTTCTATTCTAAAAAAGGTGTGTGATCTTTCATGAAACAAGTACTTTCAAAAGATAATATTTTTCTAAACGAACAAGCGGGCTCTAAAGAAGAAGCCATTAAAAAAGCAGGCGAAGTCTTAGTTGCAAACGGTTATGTCACAAGTGATTATGTGGACAAAATGTTTGAAAGAGAAAACATTTCTTCTACATTTATGGGCAACGGAATTGCCATTCCTCATGGAACAGAAGATGCGAAAGCGGCTGTCCTTCATTCAGGAATTTCCATTATCCAAATTCCAGATGGCGTTGAATATGGCGAGGGGAATATTGCTAAAGTTGTATTTGGTATCGCTGGTAAAAACAATGAACATCTCGATATTCTTTCCCAAATTGCGATTGTCTGTTCAGAGGAAGAAAACGTAGAGCGTATCATTCATGCAAAGGATCAGGATGAACTGATTGCCATCTTTAACGAGGTGAACTAACATGAAGGCACTTCATTTTGGAGCAGGAAATATTGGCAGAGGGTTTATCGGATCTTTGTTAAAAGCATCAGGCTTTGAGCTCGTTTTTACCGATGTAAATGAAGCGGTGATCAACGAGCTGAATGAAAAAGGAGAATACACGGTTGAACTCGCAGCACCAGGGCAGCAGCAAGAAGTGGTTGGTCCTGTGTCAGCCATCAATTCCGCAAAAGATCCAGCCGCTTTAAGAGAGGCAGTTGCAACAGCTGATCTCATTACAACAGCTGTTGGACCAGCTGTTTTGAACATCATTGCTTCATCGATTGCTGAAGGTTTAAAACAGAAAAAATCTGATCATATCATCAACATTGTGGCATGTGAAAATATGATTGGCGGCAGCTCTCATTTAAAGGAAGCTGTTTTCTCTCATTTAACAGCTGATGAACAAGAAGCGCTGTCACACACAGTTGGTTTTCCAAACGCTGCGGTTGACCGCATTGTCCCCATTCAGCACCATGAGGACATTTTGAAAGTATCAGTCGAGCCATTTTTCGAGTGGGTCATTGATGAGACAGGCTTTATTGGAGACGTTCCTCAGATCGATGGAGCGACCTTTGTACAAGATTTGACGCCTTATATTGAGCGTAAGCTCTTTACTGTCAACACAGGACATGCACTAGCTGCTTATGTCGGGTACGAAAAAGGCGTGCAAACGATTAAAGAAGCTGTCGATACACCAGAGATTCGTCAAGTGGTCGAAGGTGCACTTCACGAAACGGGCAGTTATTTAATCGACACATATGGTTTTCAAAAAGAAGAACATGATGCGTATATCCAAAAAATCATCAAACGATTTGAAAATGCCTTTATCTCTGATGAAGTCACGCGCGTCGCACGTTCCCCGCTTAGAAAGCTTGGAGCAAATGACCGTTTAATCGGTCCAGCGAAAAAAATCAGACAGCCACAGTATTTAATGAAAGGCATTGTGGCAGCTTTGGCTTACGACTTTACTGAAGACGAAGAAGCTGTTCGTCTGCAGGCATTACGAAAAGAAAAAGGCATTGAAGGTGTGCTGGAAGAGGTATGTGGACTCTCGCCAGCAGACGATCTTTATCAAGCCATTCTTAAAGAAACAGCTCATTAATCAGAAAATCCCTTTCCAACGTGAGAAAGGGTTTTTTTCTATGACTTTTTTAATACTTTTCCCTGCTTGACGATATATAAAGTAAGGGGGAATTTGTACATGAAAAAGAAAGCGTTTGCGTCAAGAAGTGTCTTTTTTCAATTAATGTCTGCCATTATCGTGATCACGATTTTAACGGGCGGACTTGTTGGAACAACGGGGTATTTGTTAGCAAAACATGTCTTAATTGATGCAGGGAAAGCAGATTTAAAGCACATCGTCAGCGGAGCAATGGCCACACTTGAACAGTTGAATAACCGTGTGGAGAAAAAAGAACTGACGCTTGAGCAGGCGCAAGAACAAGCCCGGCTTTACTTGAGCGGGCCCAAAAATGATAACGGGAAAGGATACCAATCTCAAAAATCAAATTTTATCTATAAAAATAAAGGCTATCTCGTCGCATACGGCTCTGACTATTCAACCCAGGTCCATCCAGTCAACGACATCGGCGTCATTCCAGAGAACACGACCAATCGCCAAAAAATGGTCGCTGGCGCCAATGCGAAAGGTGAGGATGCACACTATGTGACCTATATGGATAAGGACGATGCAACCGGCGAAGAAAAAGAAAAGCTCGCCTATATGAGCCAGTTTACGCCGTGGAATTGGAGTGTAGGTATCGCTGTCTTCCAGGACGAATTTTATAAAGAATTAGAGCAAATGAAGCTCTATATTATTCTCATTACAGCAGGTGTCGCCCTTCTAAGTCTAGGCGTCTTTTATTTAGCTGCCCGAGGAAAAGTCAGACTGCTGAAGCAAGTCACTTCTGCTTCAAAGGAAATTGCGGCGGGTAATATTGAACGCACGAACTTAAAGGAAACAACGGATGAAATCGGCCAGCTGGCAAAAGGCTTTAACCATATGTCAGGAGAGCTTAGAACACTGGTGAGCGGTTTACAGGAAACGAGCAGTCAGCTTGTGGAATCAGCGACAGATTTATCGGCGATATCTGAAGAAACCTCAGCCAGCAGTGAAGAAATTGGACGAGCCATCGGAGACATTTCGACTGGAACACTTCATCAAGCATCTGATCTTGAAGCAGCCAATCAACAAATGACCCAGTTTAATCAATCTATTGAGAATGTCAAAGAACAGAATGATCAAATTAAACGGATTTCCGACCAATCAAGTCAATCATCACAGCAGGGCCAGCAAATCGTACAGCAATTAAAACAATCGAATGAACAATCGATTCAGGCATCTCAAGGCATTAGAGCAGGAATCGAGCAGTTAACTACAAAAGTACAGGATATTTCTCAAATCACAGATACGATTGAAAGCATTTCAAATGAGACGAATTTACTGGCGCTGAATGCAAGTATTGAGGCAGCACGTGCAGGAGAGCATGGCAAAGGCTTCTCAGTTGTGGCGAGTGAAGTGCGGAATTTAGCTGAACAGACAAAACAATCAGCCGTTCAAATTCAGCAAATGATTCAAGGCATTAAAGAAGAAACGACGGCAACAGCCGGCATCATGTCGAGCACAATGGATCGTTTTGCCGAGCTGGATGAAGCGGTGCATGCAACAGAACATGAATTCAATGCCATCTCTACATTGATTTCACAAACCATCGTTGAAACAAATGCGATGGCAAAAGAGCTGAATACACTGCTGGAGCAAAACGACCTCATCACAAAAGCCATGCAGGGCGCAGCCCATATTTCTCAAGAAAATGCTGCGGCGATCGAAGAAATCACTGCATCCACAGACGAACAAGTGACAGCCATCTCTAATGTGGCAAAATCAGCAGAAAGACTCAATGAGCTTAGCATGCGATTGAATCAGGACATTGCGCGTTATCGTTTGTAAATCATTTTGACGATGTATCACTGGTCAGGTACGATGAAGTTAATCAAAACCTTGATCACGCAAACAAAAGGAGTGTTCCGGTCATGAAAAAGAAGATATTGATGTTCTTACCTTGTGGCTATGGATACTCCACTGCTGTTTTCTTTTAGGATAGATAGAAATTGGTGAAGTCTGTCTACAAAACGAAGAAACTAGCAGAAAAATAAACGTGAGTGAGGGACATCACATGGAAAAAATCACGAGAAAAAACCCAGAAAGTATGCCGAAACCTGTTGGTCACTACAGTCATATCACAAGGGTGCCAAAGGGTGCGGGATTATTTGTGACATCGGGTCAGGTAGGCACAGATATAGATGGGCAGATCCCATCAAGCTTAAACGGCCAAGTAACGAATACGTTTGAAAACATTAAAAAATCCTTGAATCAGAAGGATTGAATGAAGAACATGTGATCAAGGTCAATATATGGGCAACAGAAGAAATCGACTGGGTGTAAATTTTGGTTTTATTTTTCATTAATACAAAAAGCTATCCATAATAAAGGATAGCTTTTTTTAAGGATACGAATATAAATCGCTTATGGAAATATATTAAACAAATTTCCCTTGACTTGGTGTTAACTCCAAGTAGTAATCTGTGTTTACTATCGGAAACACAGAAAGGAAGAATAAAATGAACGAACAAAATAAAGTGGTATTGATTACAGGAGCCAACTCTGGGATTGGATTGGAACTGACGAAAAAGATTCTATCTCAAGGATGGGGAGTAATTGCTGTAATTCGTTCTGATTTTCCAAATGATCAACCAATAATTATTGATGCTCTTAAAAAGAAGCTATTAAGAGTATATAAAGCTGATTTAGCCGAATTCTCCAGCCTTAGAAACGTACTTAGCCAGATTAAGAAAAGCGAGACCAAAATTGACTTGATTTTTAACAATGCAGGAGTCAGTTTTGCTGAATACAAATATTCCAAACAAGGGCGTGAAATTCATTTTGAAGTTAATACATTAGTGCCTTATATCGTTACAATGGAACTTAAAGAACTGTTACTACATGGGCAGGAGAAAACGATCATCAATACGTCTTCCAATTCTTTATTATTTTTGAAGCAATTTGACTTAAATACAGTAATCGATCCTAAGACAATTCCATTTAAAAAGATTATAGGTCCATATGCGAACAGTAAATTAGCCCTTTCCTTGTGGACGAATGGAATTGCTCCGAAGCTATTGATCGAGGGAATAAAAATTCGCAGTGTCTGCCCAGGACCAAACAGGACGAAGTTGACCAAAGGAAAAAGAATGCCCAGTTATATTCTTCCCATAAGGAACCTTATTTTTTCTCCTCCAAGCAAAGGGGCATCTCGCTTATATGAAGCTGCTTTCAATATCAACAACGAAATTACCGGGATTTTTGTAAACAAGGGCAAAGAAACTGCAATCAAATTCTCTGGTTATGAGGCACAAGTACTTAATCAACTGATTGATATTTACCAAAACGAGTTTCTCGTTTAGATTTTAATTAATCTATCTGTAAACAAAATTAGTAGGTGATGATTTGAATGCTTATTCTATCAAGCAAGCTTCCAAGAAAACCGGATTAACTGAAGATGCGATCCGCTATTATGAAAAAATCGGATTGCTTCCTTATGCAAAAAGAAAACGAAATGGACATCGAATATACGATGAAGAAGACATAGAGCTAATGGAACTGATCATTTGTCTGAAAAAAACAGGAATGTCATTAAATGAAATGAAAAATATTTTACAATATCCTGTAAAATATAAACTTAGTTCTGTTCCCGAATTAAAAAGAACCCTTTTAGAATATAAAGAAAAAGTGATGAATCAAATACACGATCTTCAACGTATTGTGGAGTTTATTGATTCTAAGCTAGAAAACGATGAGACCCTTTTTCGGCCTCAAAAAAATAAAGGTAACAAAAACGGTTAGTGTATGACTGGTATTTTACCTGTAGTTTAGGTATGAAGCTATCCCTTATGGGCTATTACTTAATATTTTGTTTAAATCAATAAGATGCTTCAATATAAGAGTATTTTAGTGTAAATTAGCACTTAAATGAAATGAAAAATAGAGCTCCTAAAGTGATAGACTGGGACCATCTATATCCTCAGTGGGATACGATCTTTAAAACAGCTTACCCATCAATGACGGTTGCTTATGTATCAGCTTTAGGATGGCCGGAGCTGAAAATTGAAATTGAACTATGGTGTGCGGATATATGATTCAAAAAAAGAACAGTGGAAACTGTTCTTTTTTACTTGAGCCGCCTTGTAATCCATCCAGCAAAGAATGTAAAGACGGTATAGACGATGACCCAAATGAGAAAGGATTCATTCCCGTCAATATAAGTGAACATGAAGATCATGCTCGCTAACAGCACAATCAAAGTAGGCACCCAAACATTCTTTAAAAAGATCGTGCCCAAAATGCCAATCAGCACAGAGAGAATAGGAAAGCCAAATACAATGAATAGAATAAAAACAGCCATATTGCGAACTCCTTTTAACAAGTGTTTACATCAAAACATAAAAGACTGACGCAGCCATGTGTGGAAGTGCAAAAATGATCACAAGAAAAGCCGTATCAAGACGCCACATGCGGTGTTCTTTTGTTTCAGAATGATAGGCTGTTCGTGTCTCTTCTCCACTTGTCCAAGCACCCATTAGCACCCCAGACATCACGACCCCAATAATTGAGATGCCGCCACTGACAAACCCAATCCATTCAAGGTGCTGCAACAGGATAGCGGCGCTGCAAATCACAATCATTGAGCAAACACCGGCGAAAAAAGCATGTTTTTTTCTCATTCTGGTTCACTCCCTTCAAAGACAATTAGGAGACCGCATCACATATTTCAATGAAATGACCATCAGGATCAGACACATAAGCGACTGTTTGACCCCATGGTTTTTTTGCAGGTTCTTTGATGATCGAAACCCCTTTTTCCTTCATTGATGCAATCGTTTGCTCCACATCATCCACAACAAAGCCAATTTCAAACGTGTGAGACGCTTGATTTGCTCCAGGGACAGGCAGTCCGAGTGCTTCTTTGACATCCTGGCGTGAATTAATTGATAACGTCACGTCTCCAGTGTCAAACTCAACATAGGATTCAACCCTCAATTTTATTGGGAAACCAAGTACATGCTGATAGAAATGAATACTCGCCTCCACATCGTTTACATATAAAATGGTATATTTCATTTTCATGTGAAAAACTCCTTTCTTCATATATGTGTCAAAAACGGAAAGGTTTCCCACTCATTGTACCATATAGGATATAAGGTGTATTTCATACCAAAAAAATCAAAATAATTAGCTCAATAGTCTTGAAAAACAAAAAGTGGTGACATATGATAAAAATGTAAAATTAGAAAAAATAGGGGGATTTTACATGTTGAAAAAAATCATGGTGGCTGTTTTGTCTTTAGGTCTTTTACTAAGCTTTACACAAGTCGACACCCACACAGCAGATGCAAAGACAGTAAAGTACAAAAACTGCAAAGCGCTGAACAAAGTATATAAAGGCGGCGTAGCAAAAAGCAAAAACACGAAAAACAAAGGCGGAAAAACAAAGTACAAGCCTTATGTATCAAAAGCACTTTATCAAAAAAATAAGCACCTTGACCGCGATAAAGACGGCATTGCGTGTGAACGCTAAGCACATGTGAAAAAGACCTGTCACAAGGTCTTTTTTCTATGGGATCAAACTCGCCCCTTTGTGCCAGCTTCCTCTTTATATTAAAATAAAGATAGTTTCAAAAATCGATACAAAGTGGGGTACTCAATTTGTCAACACAAGCTCATAAGAAAGACATCCGATTGATTGCCATTGATATGGATGGCACGCTGTTAAACAGTGAGCACATCATTCCAGAGGAAAATAAACAAGCCATTAAAGAGGCTGAAGCAAAAGGGGTCCATGTGGTCATTAGCACAGGGCGGACACTGATGACATGCCGAGAGCTGGTTGAGCCGCTCAAGTTATCGTCTTACCTTGTGACTGCAAACGGAAGTGAAATCTGGGATTCAAACTTCCAGCTGATCGAACGGGATCTGCTGCATCCTGATCACGTCCAAATGATGTGGGATTTAAAAAATAGGTACGAAACCGATTACTGGGCTTCGACTGTGGAGAAGGTGTGGAGAGGTGAATTCCCTGAACGAATTCATGACCATGAATGGCTGAAATTTGGCTTTGATATTCATGATGATGACGTTCGTGAGGAAGTACTCAATACATTGAAAACAAATAAGCACCTAGAGATCACAAACTCAAGTCCAACGAATATCGAAGTGAATGCAGCCGGCATTAACAAAGCGGCAGCTCTTGCAAAAGTAGCAGAACGCATTGGCTGTACGATGGACAACGTCATGTCACTTGGCGACAGCCTCAATGATATGGCCATGATTCAAGAAGCCGGATTAGGCATTGCGATGGGAAATGCGCAGGAAGTGGTGAAAGAGGCCGCTGATTGGATTACGGCTCCTAACACAGAACACGGCGTGGCAAAAGCCATCCAGCATTGGGTGCTGTCTAAATAAGGTGTATATCATTACGGAAAAAGTGAGAGGATTTTGCCTCTCGCTTTTTTGTTTTCTCCTAGTTCGATTGTTATGTTTTCTCACAATTTCATGTGCAGTCTATCCAAAGTTGGTATAATCAATATAAATTCGAATATTCGGACTTTATATTCCGTATTTCGGAACAACAAGGAGGGGTTCTATGTATCAAGTGGATATCAACTGTGATTTGGGAGAAAGCTTTGGTCAATACACAATCGGTGCAGACGAACAAATCTTAGAATATGTCACCTCAGCTAACATTGCTTGCGGTTTTCATGCAGGAGATCCAACGGTTATGAGAAAGACGGTCAGAATGGCACTGGGTAAAGGGGTCAAAATTGGTGCACATCCTGGATTGCAAGATTTGGCCGGCTTTGGCAGACGTCCAATGGCTATCTCCGCAGAGGAAGCCTATGATCTTGTCATCTATCAAATTGGTGCTCTATCAGCCTTTCTCAAGGCCGAAGGCGGTACGATGCAGCATGTCAAACCACACGGCGCCCTCTACAACATGGCGGCTAAAAATACTGAATTATCTGAATCGATTGCGAAAGCTGTGTATGATGTGGACCCAAACCTTGTGTTATTTGGTCTGTCAGGCAGTGAACTTGCATTAGCAGGTGAACGAATAGGTCTTCAAGTGGCACATGAAGTGTTTTCTGATCGGACGTATCAAACAGACGGGACGCTGACATCCCGCCGCGAACCACATGCACTCATTGAAGAGGATGAACGGGCCGTCCAGCAGGTTGTTCGTATGGTGCGAGAAGGCAAGGTTCGTACAGTTCAAGGAGAAGATATCGAGCTCAAAGCAGATACGGTCTGCATTCACGGAGACGGCAGCCATGCGCTTCAATTTGCGAAAACCATTACAGCGAAGCTAAAAGAAGCCGGTATTCATCTCAAGGCCTTTCAATAAAAATCGTCATCAAAGGGGGAAACAGCATGAAAACAGAGAAGGTCAAACACATGAAGGCACCAAAGGGGAATCGGTCTATGCTGATGGGCGCTGCCTTTTTAATGGCGACGTCCGCGATTGGACCGGGATTTTTAACACAAACGACCGTCTTCACACAGCAGCTTGCGGCTAGCTTTGGGTTTGTCATTTTGATCTCAATTTTATTAGATATTTTTGCACAAACAAATGTATGGCGCATCATTGCCGTCTCAGAAAAACGAGGTCAGGATATTGCAAATATGGTACTCCCGGGTCTCGGGTATGTGCTGGCCTTTTTGATTGTCATTGGAGGACTTGCCTTTAACATCGGAAATATCGCAGGGGCTGGTCTCGGTTTTCAGGTGATTTTCGGCGTCGATCCGCGAATTGGCGCAGGGATCAGCGCTGTGATTGCCATTCTCATCTTTGTGATCAAAGAGGCTGGGAAAGCGATGGACCGTTTCACACAAGTAGCAGGCTTTGTGATGATTGGCCTGATGCTGTATGTGGCGATTTCAACAGCTCCGCCAGTTGGAGAAGCAGCCGTGAGAACATTTGTCCCAGAGACGATTGATATTTTATCCATTGTGACACTTGTGGGCGGAACGGTAGGCGGCTATATCGTCTTTGCTGGCGGGCATCGCTTGCTGGATGCAGGTATTAAGGGGAAGGAAGCACTGCCGCAAGTGACGAAAAGCTCTATTTTCGGTGTCTTAATTACATCTGTCATGCGTGTAGCACTTTTTCTTGCCACATTAGGAGTTGTCGCAAAAGGCTTGCAGATAGATCCATCCAACCCGCCTGCCTCTGTTTTTCAATTAGCTTCAGGAAATATCGGATATAAAATGTTTGGGATTATTATGTGGGCTGCGGCGATTACATCCGTCATTGGAGCAGCATATACATCTGTTTCCTTCTTCAAAACCTTCTCACCAAAAATTGAACAAAACCAGCGTGGTATCATCATTGGCTTTATTGCCCTCTCGACCATTTGTTTTATTACGATCGGAAGACCAGTGAACATCTTGATATTAGTTGGAGCGATCAATGCGTTGATTTTGCCGCTCGCCCTTGGCACATTACTCGTTGCGGCGTATAAGAAAGACATTGTCGGAGATTATCGTCATCCATTCTTTTTGACAGTGACTGGTGCATTTGTTGTGGTCATTATGGCGATGATGGGCGGCTATACCATCATTAATGAAATCCCGAAACTATGGAGCTGATTCAGATGAATACTTATCAAACATATGAACCATCACAGATGAGAGAATTGATTCGCGAAAAAAAGATTACAGGACCAACGGCTGGCTTTGCAGAAGGGTTTGCTCAAGCCAATTTAATGATTGTCAAAAAGGAACTTGCCTTTGATTTTCTTTTATTTTGCCAGCGGAATCCGGCTGCATGTCCCTTGCTTGATGTACTGGACCCAGGTGATCCAGTACCAAGACGGTCGGCGCCTCAAGCGGATATTCGTACGGACTTTCCTAAGTACCGTATTTACCGAAAAGGGATTCTTGAAGAAGAGGTGACAGATATCTCTGCTTATTGGGAGGATGATATGGTTGCCTTTCTCATTGGATGCAGTTTTACGTTTGAGCACGCGCTTATGCTGAATGACATTCCTGTCCGCCATATTGAAGACGGTCATAACGTTCCCATGTATCAAACGAATATAGCTTGTGAAAAAGCAGGAGTCTTTCATGGCCCGATGGTGGTCAGCATGAGACCCATTCCGGCGCATCAAGTCACAAGAAGTGTTCAAGTGACATCTCGATTTCCATCAGTCCATGGCGGACCGATCCATATAGGGGACCCAGCGGTGATTGGTATTTCCGATGTGAATCAGCCTGACTTTGGAGAGCCATCTGTGATCAAAGAAGGAGAAGTCCCGGTGTTTTGGGCATGTGGTGTGACGCCGCAAGCCATTGTCATGCATACAAAACCCGACATTGCGATCACTCATGCACCCGGGCATATGTTCATCACAGATCGAAGAGATCAAAAGCTAGGTGTATTGTAGAAAGAGAGGTGTCCTCAAGTGGCTTTTTCAACGATAAAAGATTCCATCACCTATCACCCGCTGGGAGATGCAGCGATCGTCATCCAAGCAGGAGCTGACATACGTGAGGAGATTCATGCACGTGTTGAGCAGCTGTTTGCATGTATTGAACAGCACCCATTTGAAGGGTATGTAGAAGCAGTTCAAGCCTTTACAAACGTGACTGTTTTTTACGAGCCTTATACCGTACATCAATCGGCCCAGCTACAAACACAAGACCTGTCTCCGTATGAATGGGTCAAAGGCTATATTGAACAACTTCTTGAAGACAAATGGCAGGAGGGAGTTCAGGTAAAGCGCCGCATCGTTGACATTCCAGTCTGTTACGGAGGAGCGCTGGGCCCTGATTTAGAAGAGGTTGCCCGTATCAATGGTTTAACGCCAGAAGAAGTCGTGCGTATTCACACTGCCGGCACGTACCTTGTCTATATGATTGGATTTGCCCCAGGGTTTCCGTTTTTAGGCGGGCTGTCTGAAAAGATCGCAGCACCACGCAGAGAAACACCAAGGATGTCCATTCCAAAAGGCTCTGTTGGTATTGCAGGAAAGCAGACAGGCGTTTATCCAATTTCCACACCGGGGGGCTGGCAGCTCATTGGACAAACCCCGCTGCCGCTTTTTCGCCCAGACGAGGAAATTCCGAGTCTATTGAAAGCAGGGGACGAGGTCAGATTTGTCCAAATGTCTGAAAAGGAATTTTTCAGCATGAAGGAGGCAGAACGTTGAGTATTCATGTCATCAAGCCAGGGATCTACACAACCATTCAAGATAAAGGGCGGCAAGGCTATCAAAAGTATGGTGTCTTAACGAGCGGCGGCATGGACCCGCTCTCACTTAGAATCGCCAACATTCTCACTGGCAACCAAGAAAACGAAGCCGTGCTGGAAGTGACGTTGATGGGGCCGGGGCCTGTGCTCACATGTGAGAGGGATCAGCTCATTGCAGTCACTGGTGCTGATGTAGAGATTGATATTGATGGAGAGCGGGCACCATTATGGAAGCCGCTCTTTGTCCGCTCAGGAAGCACGATCACCTTTGGTCTTTGTAAGAGAGGCTGCCGCGTCTATTTTGCTGTAGCAGGTGGATTTGATGTGCAACCAGTCATGCAGAGCAAAAGCACCTATGTCAGAGCAGGGATCGGTGGACTGAAAGGACGACCGCTTGAAAAAGGTGACGCTCTGCCTGTTGGAGAGCCGTCTCTCGTAGCGGATCATTTGTTTGATAGGCTGAAAAATAAAGTGAAACAGGCGGGATACGGCGCACCCGATTGGACAGTGAGTCATGATCATTTTTTACCGCTGCGGAAATCACCAGTGATTCGTGTGCTGGCAGGCAGGCATCTTTCTCATTTTCAAGAAACATCTCAAACCGCGTTTTTTGAGCAGCCTTATCAGGTCACACCCCAATCAGATCGCATGGGCTGCCGGCTAAAGGGAGAGCCGGTTCATTTAAAAGAAAAGCTGGAATTGATCTCAGAAGCTGTCGCCTTTGGATCTATTCAAATTCCACCCGATGGCCAGCCGATTATTCTGCTGGCAGATCGGCAGACGACAGGCGGATACCCGCGTATAGGAGAAGTAGCGACTGTTGATTTGCCGCTTATTGCACAGGCGATGCCTGGGGCAAAGCTGTATTTTGAACAAATAGATCATCGGGAGGCAGAGCAGGCGTTATTTAAGCAAGAAGCGGAACTGAGGGAGCTGGCTGCAAGAATCAAGCTGGAAGCATTCTCGTTTAGAAAAGGTGAAGAAGATGCAAAACACAAATAAAACGGTTGTGAAATCAATGGAGATTTTGCGGCTGTTTATCACTCACGATCAATTAACCTTAAATGAAATGATCGAGCTTTCCGGTATGCCGAAAACATCTGTCCATCGCATGGCGACCTCTTTAGCTGATATGGGGCTGTTAGAAAAGCAAGAAACAGGAGTTTATCGATTAGGCTTGATGTTCCTTGAATACGGTCAGCTTGTGGCGGACCGCCTTGATATTCGAAGGATTGCAAGACCATTTATGGAAAGCTTGCGGGATGAAGTAGGAGAAGCTGTACAGCTCATTGTTCGTGAGGGCGACGAAGCCATTTATGTGGAAAAGATTGAAGGCACGCAGCCTGTTCGTCTCTACACCGCCGTCGGCAGACGGTCTCCCCTATATGCGGGTGCCTGTGCGAGAAGTATTCTCTCCTTTTTGCCAGAGAGCGAGAGACTTGCCTATATTGACTCAATTGAGCTGGGGAAGATCGGAATTGGGACCATCACAGATAAAGAGGTTCTAAGAAACATGCTGGAAGAATCAAATGCGCGGGGATATACGCTAAGCTATTCTGAGCTTGAAAACTATACAGCTGCGATTGGAGCTCCTATTTTCAATCATCTAGGGGAAGTGGCAGCAGGTATTAGCATTGCAGGATTTGAAGCAGGATATCAAAAAGAACGCTTACCTTACTTAATTAAACAGGTGAAAAAAGCCGCCAGTGATATTTCGAGAGAATTAGGATTTTCATCTGAACAAATAAAAAGCCAATGACCGTAAAGATCATTGGCTTTTTGCGTGCAGTTGATTAGAAAGTTTTTCCTAAAGCTTTCGCACGTTCGATTGCATCTGCTTTAATTTGCTCTGCTTTCGCAGGCTCAGCATTGTGGCCTTCAACGATAAGACCTTCGAAAGAAGGAATTCCGAAGAAGTTAGCGATTGTACCAAGGTAACGGTGACCTGCTTCAAGTTCAGCAGCAGGGCCTTCAGAGTAGTATCCGCCACGTGCTTGGATGTGAAGAGCTTTTTTGTCTGTTAATAATCCAACAGGACCTTGCTCAGTGTATTTGAATGTTTTACCAGCTACAGCAACAGAGTCGATGTATGCTTTAAGAACTGGTGGGAATGAGAAGTTCCAAAGTGGTGAAACAAATACATATTTGTCAGCAGAAACGAATTGATCACTTAATTCGTTTAGACGAGCAACTTTCGCTTGCTCTTCAGCTGAAAGTGTATCGAAACCAGCGCCAGATTGAAGTTTGCCCCAGCCAGCGAATACATCTGCATCAATGTGAGGGATGTTTTCTTTGTACAAATCGATATGTACAACCTCGTCACTTGGATTTGCTTCCTTATAAGATTCGATAAATGCCTTAGCAGTAGCCATACTGTAAGAAACTGTTTCATCATGCGGATGTGCAGTGATGTATAAAACTTTTGCCATGTTCATTCAACCCTTTCTGTTTCGGTTATTTTTTTAGTGTATCCCAAAGGTACACTGAATATGTGGCATCTTTAATCATATTGGAATGCTATGAAAAAGATGTAACAATCACAGTTACATGAAAACTGATATTTTCATTGTAATCACAATGTAGTTTGAAGTCAAGGTATAAAGTCTCGAAATCAAGATAAAAAGTTTGTAAATTTTTCTGGAACGAGTAAACATGCAGTTTTCAGCGTAAAAATCCTACTCTTATTGAACAAAAAATCGTTCGATATCGCAAGTAAAGAGTTTGTAAAGGCGCTGCATCTCAAAAAAAGATGGATGCCCCTAAGTCATCTGCTACAAGCATCTGTTCTCCGGTTTCGTATATATAAGAGAGGGCAGGAGAGAGTGAGGGATAAGAGTGGGACGATCCTATGTTGCGATTGGAGATTCCTTAACAGTTGGGGTGGGGGCACGTTTATTTGGCGGAGGATTTGTTCAGCGGTTTTGGTGGATGCTTGAAAAAAAGACGTATGCACCGGTCGAGCTGTCCGTATTTGCAAAATCAGGGTTAACGACTGATCAGATTTTACAGCTCTTCAAACGGTCAGAGGTGAGACGTGCGATTGCAGCAGCAGACATCATCACCATCACAGGCTGCGGGAATGACCTTGTTCAAGCTGTTCAGCAGTATGAAGAAGGTGAAGATGAAAAGAAACTGCTGCAAGCGGTCACGCATTGCCAGGCGAATTTTAGCAAGATGATTCAAGAAATCGCTCAGATTAAAAGAGGGCAGCATCAGCCCTGCTACGTGTATTTCATGAATTTATATAATCCATTTCCACAAATACCAATAGCCGGGCGTTGGCTTCAGCAATATAATCAACAGCTTCGTTTGCTTGCTGCGAATCCGCATGTAGAAGTTGTGGATGTGTACCGGGCGTTTGAAGGACATGAAAGAGCCTACTTATCGATTGATCAATTTCACCCAAACCCTAAGGGGTATGAAGCGATGGCAGAAGCATTGTTTAAGGAATACTGTAAACAGCTGTAATCCGTGGGATTGCAGTTTTTTTCATCCTTTTCAATAAATGACGGTTTCGATATGATAAAAGAAACGAAGGCGAAAGAGGTGTGCAGGCATGGAGGAAATCAGTGCGTTTTTTCAAAAGATGACAGGAACGGCTTATGAAGTAGGAAAACAGCAGGCTGTCTGGCTTAAGGAGAACCCGCTGCTAAAGACACAATATATTCGAACAGAACCGGTAACACAACAGGCTGTGAAAGAAACGAAGCAGCTGATCCGTCCCTTTCTTCCTCAATTTGATGAAGAGATTGCTGGGTTTTGTGATGAAATGAAATTAGATGAGCGTTATTTGACCTTTTTCTATTCATCTCATCTTCAGCCAGGCTGTTCCCACTGTGTGAGGCAGGGGAATATGGCGGCAGGTCAACAAACGGTCATGCTGCGTAACTATGATTTCTCCCCGATTTTTGATGATATGCGTCTTGTGACGACACATGTGAAAGGCTCGGCATATCATACAGGCTCGTCGCTGCTGTTATTTGGCAGATCTGATGGAATGAATGAGCATGGTCTTGCTGTGACTTTCTCTGCTTGCGGTCCGCCGGTTGGCAATGAACCCGGTTTAAAGCCTCCAGCCGTCGCCGGTTTGCAGGTGTATCATGTGATTCGCTCTGTTCTGGAATCCTGTCCAACGGTCGAGGAAGCCATTCGCTCTATCGAGGAAATGCCCGTTGCCTCAAATGTTCATATCATGCTTGCGGATCGAAAAGGAGAGGCGGCTGTGATTGAAATCATTGATGGTCAAAAAAGGGTGAGAAGACCGGAGAGAGGTTATATTGCTGCAACGAATCATCCGGTAGCTGATCAAACAGCAAAAGGGATGACCAAACATCATTCTGTTGTCAGATACGATATGTTAATGGAAGCTTTAAAAGAGCAACGATCAAGTGATTCTCTTTTGAAACTGTTCCAGACAGAATATCCTGATGGTCTGACTGTGCACAATTATGAGGAGCTGTTTGGAACGATGCGAACCGTCATGTTCCGTCCAGAAGAAGGCACAATCGATTATTGCTTTGGCTCTCCCGTATACAATCCGACTTATTCTTTAAAAGCTGGGGGTTCACTGCCTTTTCAAGAACAAAAGGTTCAATTTCATCAAAAGGATTATGGACCGTCATTTTGGAGAAGTGTCTGATGATCCCTTGTTTATATTTTGTCACAGCCGCTGTGCCAAATTCAGATCAACTTAAGATTGCATCGCTCGTTGAAAGCGTTTTATATTAAGGTGTGACAATAGACCTATTTATACAGAAGGAGGCATTTCATGTACATAACGGCACGAGAACAGAAAGTCATTAAATACATCATTCAGCAAAATCGTTATGTCACCATTCGTGAGATAGCCGATTCTGTTCAGGTAAGTACTAGAACGATCCATAGAGAACTAAAATCTATTAAACCAATTTTGAAAGATTATCACCTTTCATTAGATAAACAGCCGGGGAAAGGCTTGAAAGCAGTCGGTGAACAGGAGAATAAACAGCGGCTTCTTGCTCATATGTCAAATGAGGATCAAATCGAATATAGCTCAGATGAACGAAAGCTCTTAATCCTATGTGCGCTGCTTGAAGCGAAGGAACCGGTGAAATTATACACACTCGCAGCTGATTTGCAGGTCACAAATGCGACGATCAGCTATGATTTAGATGAACTGACGGAGTGGATTGCTCCATACGGTTTGGAGCTTATCCGCAAGCGCGGGTACGGCATTGAATTAAAAGGGCCGGAGGAAGCAAAACGAAAAATTGTCGGCAATCTCATTGTTGACCGGCTCGACATTCAATTATTTTTAGAAACGATTGAAATGAATATCAAACATCGAACGAAAGCAACGGAAAAGGTGTTTGGCGTTGTCAGCAGAGGACAGCTGCTAAAGGTAGAAAGGCTGCTCTTTCATTTGAAAGATCGACTGTCACTCTCATTATCTGATAGTGCCTATATTGCACTTGTTGTTCACTTAACCTATGCTATCGAACGTATTCAGCTTGGGGAAACCATTCGAATGGAAGAGGAAGAGCTGCTGGAATTAAAGAGGACGAAGGAATTTGAATCATCACTTCGAATGGCAAGAGCGCTTGAACGCATGTTTAATGTGGAGATTCCTGAAGCGGAGGTCGGATATATGACCATCCATCTTCGCAGTGCAAATCGCAGCTTTGGGGCAGAATACCGTATTGATGAAATTGAGCTGGATATAGCGCTGAGAACGAAAAAGCTCATTGATTTTATTTCAAATAAAACTGGCTATCATCTCAATGAAAATGATTCATTGTATGAGGGGCTCGTGTCTCATCTTGAGCCTGCCATGAACCGTCTAAAGGAAAAGATGAGAATCTATAATCCGCTCACACAACAAATAAAAAAAGACTACTTTTTGCTGTTTATGGCGATTGAAGAAGGAGTCGAGCGTTTCTTTCCAGAGATTGAATTTCCAGAGGATGAAATTGCCTTTCTTGTGCTTCACTTTGGCTCAGTGCTTGAAATCAAAAAAGAAGAAACAAAAATTCATGCGCTCGTTGTTTGCTCAAGCGGGATTGGTTCCTCGAAAATGCTCGCCTCCCGGTTGAAAAAAGAATTGCCGGAGATCGCCAAATTCGATCTATCCTCCTTGATGGAGCTAAAGGAAATCGATGCATCGAGCTATGACATGATTGTCTCGACCGTTCCAATCCCATATGAGCATATCGATTACATTATGGTCAGCCCCCTTTTAAACGAGGATGATGCCATGCGTGTGAAGGCTCATATTAAACGGAAGATTCCTTATATCATCGAGAAAAAAAGAACAAAAGAATCTCCTAAAGAATTGGTGCAAGAAACCGTTGATATGATGGCGGTTGCAGAGCAGGTGGCGAATTATATGTTTGTGATTCGCAGCATCCTGTCGCATTTTACCATCGAAAAAAGAAAGACGATGCCGCAGCATGATGAAACCATCAGGCAGCTGCTTCGTCAGCTTGAAGAGGAAGGGTTTATCATACATGCGGATGATGTAGCGGGCGGCCTTTTGGAACGTGAACAGCAAGGCGGCTTAGGCATACCTGGCACTGAGTTTGCTCTTTATCATTTAAAGCATGCATTCATCAAGGAACCAATCTTTCATATTTATGATCTTGATCAGGCATATGAGGTTAAAAGCATGGATGGCGGGCAGCAGCAGATGTCACGAATGCTCATGATGCTTGCGCCGCAAGAGCTTGGCAAGGAAGGGTCAGAAATGTTTAGTCTGATCAGTTCATCCATCATTGAAAGTGAAGAAAGCATGGCGCTTTATGGACAAGGAACAAAGGAAGATATTGAACAGAAATTACATCAGCTTTTCTATCAATTTGTCAAAGAGGCAAAGTGGTAAGAAAAAGGCCGAGAGATTAGTCGCTTCTCGGCTTTTTTGCTGTGACACAGACGGCAAGGGTAGGACGAATTTCTTCATACTCAATAGAAAATTGGTCAAACCCGGCAAACTGCAAGTCGTTTAATATGTTTTCACCTATCTCTTTTGTCCGATTGGCATCAGCTCCTTTTTCTCTTGGCTGCATCACAATAACGAGTGATCCGCCAGGTTTCAAGGTGTGATAAAGATTGAGTAAGCCCGTTTTTGGATCATCCCAAATCGTAAAATTGTTAACAGACAGCACTTTGTCATACTGCTCTCCGGGAAGACGTGTTTTCTCGATTTTTCCGACATACAGCCGAACCTGTTTGTCTTTTGCCCGTTTGCTGACGCGTGACTGTGCTTGCTCCTGCATGGTGGAAGAAGCATCAAGCCCATCAATATGAAGATCTTGATAATGCTTGAGCATATGTTTAATACTGTAGCCGGGTCCATAGCCAATTTCTAAAATGTTTTCACCATCTATCAAATCTAAGTGGCGGATGGCCCACTGATTCAATGCTTTATTTTCATTTGCCATAATGAGTCCAGCAATGCTTCCGAGCCAGCCTTTTGGTCTGCTAAAGGTTTTCGAAATAGACAGCATGTGAGAACGCTCCTTTTTGATGATCATGTAACCGATTTTTCCCCTCTTCAAACATGCTGATTTTCGGGAACACATCAGTACAGCTTCATGATGTTTGAGTGAAAAAATGAGGTGGTAATGAAAGGATACATCAACAAATCAAGGAGGAGCTTACACATGGATTTACGTGAATATTTAACAAATGGCATTCCGCGCCAAACGCAGGATCAGCAGCCAGGCAGTGAAAAGGAAATGAATCCAGCGCCGATCTTTGAGGATGAATCATATCAAGGTTCTGGCAAGCTAAAAGGAAAAGTGGCACTGATTACAGGTGGAGATAGTGGAATTGGACGGGCAGTATCTGTTGCCTATGCAAAGGAAGGTGCACATGTTGCCATTGTGTATTTAAATGAACATGAGGATGCAGAGGATACGCAAAAACGTGTAGAACAGGAAGGCGTTAAATGCTTAACGATTGCAGGAGATGTCGGTGACGAAGCCTTTTGTGAGAAAGCAGTAGAAAAAACAGTTGAAGCCTTTGGTCAATTAGACATTTTAGTGAATAATGCGGCTGAACAGCATCCGCAAGAACGTATTCAAGATATTTCGAGTGAACAGCTTCACCAAACCTTTAGAACCAACTTCTATTCCTATTTCTATTTTACGAAAAAGGCACTGGATTATTTAAAACCGGGAAGCTCCATCATTAATACAACATCAATTAACCCATATCGGGGTAACCCAGTGCTGATTGATTATACGGCGACAAAAGGAGCCATCAACGGCTTTACGCGTTCTATGGCACAATCGCTTGTGAAAGATGGGATTCGGGTGAACGGTGTAGCGCCAGGTCCAATTTGGACGCCGCTCATTCCGTCTACATTTGATGAAGATAGTGTGGAAAGCTTCGGCGCAGAAACCCCAATGGGAAGACCAGGACAGCCTGTAGAGCATGTCGGCTGCTTTGTCCTGCTGGCTTCTGACGAATCGTCTTATATGACAGGACAGACACTTCATGTCAATGGCGGTTCCTTTATGAATACATGATCTATCGCGGCGCCGCCCAGCTTTGATTGGGCGGTGTTTTTAGTATTTCTTGCGATTTTTCTGCACAGATATGACAGACCATACGATAATGCCTACAACAACTGCCGCAATGACTAGTGAACTCAAATGGAACATCGTTTCATGATGCATGTTCAATTTCTCCCTTCATTGAACCTGTTTTCTATAGCATCAGCCAGAAGGTCGCTTTTTATGAAAAACACATTTCTTTGTTTAATGAATGGGCTGTCGTGGAAACCTACGTATACGGATGAAATTTTGAAGGAGTGAAACGATATGTCTCAAGAAGAATTAAAACAAAAGGTATTAAACTTATTAGATGAACAAAAGGTCGGGACACTAGCGACTGTTGAACAGGATAAGCCGCATACCCGCTATATGACTTTTTTCCATGAAGGGCTGACGTTATATACACCAACGAGTAAAGAAACACATAAAGCAGAAGAAATTGAAAAAAACCCGAATGTTCATATTCTCATTGGATATTCAGGCGAAGGATTCGGTGATACTTATGCAGAGATTGCAGGCACCGCAGCATTAACCGATGATCGGGAACTGATCGACCGTCTTTGGTCTGATGAGATGGAGAAATGGTTTAAAGGAAAAGAGGATCCGAATCTAGTGATTCTGAAGATTGAGCCAACCTCCATTCGTTATATGAATGAAGGAAGCCGTACACCAGCAGAATTATCACTTTAACACTTGCGTAAGCAGGGGGAATGTGTTAGAGTTTTATATTAGTGTTGAAATAAGCAAATAAATAAAGAAAGTAAACTTTCTTTTTTCTATGACATAATGAGAAGCAATAGAGCTTCTACTTGATAAGAACGAGACGCTGTCAAAGCGAACAAACTTATTCTTTTCCTTCTGCACCCGCCCCCTATAAAAGCGGAAGAATGGAAAAAAGACGTTTTGATTTACAATTCACACTGGCGCGGCTTCGGAGCCGTAAGGACGAATGAGAGGTAGGGCTTTCGTTGTCTTGTTATCCAGAACTTCCATGGCGTTTACTTTCAAACGTAGGTTCACTCGGAACACATATGACACACTGATATGATCGAATCTTAATTCATACACTCCGTAACGGAGATTAAACATTGATTATTTATTTGCATGAAAAGAGTAAGGAACAGGCTGCCATCTATTTGGCAGCCTTTTTCATTAGGTCAAACAATAGAACCCCGAAACCAATGAGCACAAGAAAAGGAAAAACAAAGGTCGCAACCATTCGCATAGCGTCCGCTCCAAAAGGGTTCGACACTAACAGCAGACCGATAAATGCACAGAGCATCAGAGTGAATAAAACGGGCTTCATGATCATTTACTTTGTCCTTTCTTCTGATACTGCCAAATTCGCTCAATAAAAAAGAACATAACCGCAAACAAAATAGAAAACATGAACATATCCAGCAGTGTCACGCCTCTATTTGGGTGCACAAGACCAAACCAAACGAATTGCAGAACAAAAGAGATCGCAAAATATAGAATGGATTTTTTCATTATTGTCCTCTTTTCACTTATTTTTTTGTCCCTTAAGCCATATCAGCCAAATGATGAAGGAACCAATCACACATGAGAGCAAAGTGACAGGCGGCAAGGTGTGCCAGCTAGTCAGCCCCTTTACAAAACACATATAAAAAAAGAAAATGGAAATGGATACGAGTACCCATTGCTTGAACCAGCGAGGGACACGCAGCCAAGCTGCTAGAATGATTGATGATAGCTTATCCAATGAGATAACTCCTTTTTTGAATCTGATTGGATTTTATCGTAAACAACAAAGTTTGTAAAATATGGATTTTAGAGGCTTTGATGGTATTCTTCTAGCATGAAACATTTTCACTGTACTGACGTATAAGTGAAAGGAACCTCATGAAAGGAAGCGATATAGTGAAAAGAGTACCAGTCATCTTCCTCAGATATATTGTCTTCTTTATTCCAGCAATCATTCTTAGTTTCTTGGTGTGGAACCATTACCAAGATGATTTGTCAGCAGGGAAAGCGACGCAATATGACGTCAGACGAATATTTACATTTGATGAAGGGAAACGAGTGGTGAGTGCTGTATCAAAAGACCAGTAGCTCCATTTTGTAATGTATGATCCTCAATCAGGAAAAATAATCAGTGAATGGACCACGGAAAGCGATACGTTTAATGAAATGCTGCCATCCATTCAAGGTAACAATCTCTTACTTGCTTTAAAAAATAAAGAGGGGCAGCTTTTGATCGAGAAACTAACGCCTAGCGGAGAAAAGAAAGAGCTCATTAAACAAAACTTGCAGATACCCTCGTTTTTAAAAACGAATACATATCAATGGAATGGACGGCTTGTGTTTACAGGAGAAATGGAAGGCGCTGCTGCGGTCATCGGTGAGCTGAAGAATGGTCAGTTTCATGTGCACAATCTCAACAAACTGAAGCTGCCAGCAAGACCCGTTTCCATCGATGCCGTCATGAACTCCTTTAGAGGCCAGACGCCTATACCTATATTTGAATTGACTTTAAAAAATGACCAGAAAGCATATGTCAGCGGAGTCTCAAACGATAAGCATCAGCTTGGGGTCTATGTCTCCAAAAACGCTGAACCGTTTAGCCTCATTAAAGATAAAGTGGAGAAGCAGCTAGCAAAAACAATCGGAACATCCCAAAACTTTGCCGTCGCTGTCGAATCTAACTATCCAAAAAGACCAAGGAAAGTGAATGCAGATGGAGGGCTTGGTGAAGTCGTCCCAACACCAAAACCGATTTATCAAACCTTTATCTACCAGCTTAATGAAGAAGAAGTTCTTCTTGTAGGCTCTACAGCAAAGGACGAAGCAAAAGGCAAGCTGACTGGTTATATTTACAACCACCGCACGAATAAGACGACGTCTGTCAGCAAGCTTTTTCAGTCGTTTTCATATGAAAATTTAAACCGAGAAGGACTATTTTTCCATAAAAATGTGAAAAGTGATTGGATCTATTATTCATTCGAAAATCAATTAACGGGTGCATTTGAGACGAAAAGCAAACAGCTAAAGGAATTTCCTTTGCAGAAGGTCATCTCAATTGAAAACGCCAGTCCAGCTCACCAAACGTCTGTTGACACCTTTACGCAATATGTAATGAAGGGCGGACCGCTCATTCTTAACTGGGCGATATGGATCTTGATCCCGCTGTTATTATTTGTACTAGCGATCTTCCTGCCGCCGATTTTGAGACTGGTGAGAAAGAACAAGATTAAGGACAGTGTCACATTAGAAGCCAATATTGTGTCTGTTAAAGAAACGGGCACCTACATCAACGAACAGCCAGTTGTCAGCATGCGGCTTCAATTTGAATATGAAGGGCAGCGCATAGAAAAGACGGTTAAAACGGTTGTATCCTACACCCAGATACCGCAGCCAGGCCAGCGTATTGTCATTCACTATGATCCGAAGAAGAAAAAGGCAATGCTCTTAAAAGAAGGTGACTTCTCACAGCCAAGTCAGCCAAAGTTCATCAAAGGCGCTGTTTTAAGAAATATAGAATCATATGGAACCGTAGGACGAGGCACCGTCTTATCACTCACATTTGAATTGGATCAGAAAACGTATATCATTCCAATGATTCAAGCCGCTGGTTTTGAATTTACAACAGGAGAAAAAGCCGATCTTGTCGACATCAACGGCCAGCTCAAAATGGCAGCCTATGGCCATGAAGTGCGGAATCGATCGGGGAAAGATGTGACGTTAACAGGAACGATCCAGCGTGTGAAGCAATATCCAATTGCCATCCATGAACAAAAGCCTATTCAGCTTGATGTGACGGTTTCAAACGGAGATGAGTCTATCACAAAAACGGTCAGCCAGTTTATCCCTGATCATATGCAGGTCGCAGCGGGCACTCAAATCACGATCCAGACAAAGAAAGAAGAGCTGGATAGAGAAATGGGTCTCATGCAAGAGAAACAAGGAAGTGCAAAAGTGACCAATGTTGAATTTGCGGGCGTCATCGGCAATCTGCCGTTAGCGATCATTCAGGTTGAGAGAAATGGCATGGTGTATGAAGTGAAACAGCCAATTGATCCAATCACTAGCGTCTTGCCTGGTGATGAATTATGGGTGGCATATCACGACATGACGCGTCGAGCAGCCATTGTGAAATATGCATCAATATAAAAAAGCGTTCCTTTATCAGGACGCTTCAGCGTGAAGACTAGGGGCTAAAACGAATGTCGTTTTAGCCCTTTTTGATTAAGCTTTTGTATCATATTGGCGGAGCACCTTATCGTAGGCGAAGTTACCGAAAGGAATGAAAGCCGCAAAAAAACCAGCGATGGACCATTTCAAATGCCAGCGAACTTTAAAAGTCACATATGCCAAAATGAGCATATAGATGACAAACAATGCGCCGTGAAGAGAGCCTACAATAGTGACTGCTATCGGAATATCCGCAAAATATTTTAGAGGCATGGCAATTAAAAGAAGGGTTAAAAGAGACATACCCTCAATAAAACCCGCCTGTCGAAGACGGCTAATACTTGTATGCATATACAAATCCTCCTGTATAAAAGCTAGTTTCTCATCTTCTAATATAAACGAAAGATCGTCTGGACATGCTGAAATCTACGAAAAATTCAAAATATGTTCATGGAATGCTTAAAAAATGGGAAAAGTCCTTTACTCTTTGTTTGTTTTAGAGAGTACTTGCTTTAAGTGCATGACATCATGTAATAAATGCTCCCTCATTGCTTGAACCGCTTCTGTGGAGCGGCGCTCTTTTATTTCAGAATAGATGGCTGTATGCTCCCTTTGAATGGTTTCAGCACGGGCCCCGCCGCTAAAATGGAAGATGCGGCAATAGTGAATGAGTGCATTCACGTGATTCAATTGTTTGGATAAACGGTCATTGTGACTCGCTAAAATGATTTTTTGGTGAAAGGCTTCATGTAACTGGACGATCTCTTTAGATGGCAGCTGCTGCTTGATCGCTTCGCCTGCCTGCGTGAGAACCTGCTCAATTTCATCCATTTCTCTTTGCGAGGCTTCCTTACAGGCAAGCTCAACAGCAAGTGTTTCTAAGGCCGTCCGAATTTGATAAAGTTCCTCAACATCTTTTTCTGTTAACGTATAGACGGAATAGCCTGAGCGATGATCTGCGATTAAAAGCTCGTCTTTTTCTAACAGCCTCATGGCCTCTCTTACCGGTGATCGGCTTACGCCAAATTGCTTGGCAAGCTGTGTTTCATTGATGCGCTCTCCTGGCTGAAACTGGCCATCAAATATCATTTGCTTCAGCTGTTCATAAAATTGCATGTGATACGGTGCTGGTCTTTCCAACTCGAATGAATTCATCCCATCATTCCCTCTTTTATACATCATCTTTTGTCTCATGTTATCCAAGTTCTCCCCTCTAGGCAAGCCTGCATCAAAAAGTCAATATCGTACAATCCAGGAGAAAAAGGGTGTGCTACACTTATGATCAGTTCAGTGAAAAGAGGGGATCGACATGAACACACAAGAGGAACGAACTGTACATTTTGATCAAGACTTGCAAATAGAGGCGTATCGCTTTCATGGCATCATGCAAAAGTTCCCAAATCATTTTCATACATATTATGTGATTGGGTTTATTGAAGATGGTCAAAGACGTTTGATCTGCCAAAATCAAGAATACATCATTGAAAAAGGTGATATTCTTCTTTTCAATCCGTATGATAATCATGCATGTGAACAAATTGATCACAGGACACTCGATTATCGCTGCTTAAATATTGAAGCAGAGGTGCTAGAGAAGGTCTTTCAGCACAAACCGCATTTTAAAGCCCCTGTGTTTTCACAAAGTGAACTAACAAAGCCATTATATGATCTACATCAAATGATCACAGAAGAAGCTCCTGCTTTGAATAAACAGGAGACCTTCTATTTCTTTATGAAACAATTGATTGAAGCCTATGCTGATACATCAGAGGAAAAAGCATCACCCGCACATGCCAACGAACAAAAAGTCCAAGACGTACAGCAATATATTGAAACACATCTCACGGAAAATATCTCGTTAGATGACTTAGGTGAGCTTGTGTCCATGAACAAATATTCATTGCTGCGTGCTTTTACAAAGTTCAGAGGCATCACGCCGTATCGTTATTTACAGACAGTCAGGGTGAACTATGCGAAGGAGCTTCTTGCCCAAGGAGTAAAGCCTGTAGATGCGGCTGCCTCTGCTGGATTTTCTGATCAAAGTCATTTGAGTCATTTCTTTTCAGAATTTATTGGGCTTACGCCAGGGCAGTATCAGCAAATTTTTGCAAAGCAGGTAACTGCTGATGAAAAATAAACAGCTGCTTGGTCATTTGGCGGCCATGTTCACCATTTTTTTATGGGGATCTACCTTTATCTCTACCAAAATATTATTAACGGCTTTTTCTCCAACAGAGATTTTATTTTTCCGTTTTTTTATAGGGTACTTGGCTCTGATGATCATCTATCCAGTCACCATGAAGGTGCGAAGTAAAAAGCATGAAGGGATGTTTGCGCTGGCAGGTTTATGCGGTGTGGTCTTATATTACTTTTTAGAAAATGTCGCACTTACTTATACATTCGCTTCGAATGCAGGTGTCATCAGCTCCGTTGTCCCCTTCTTCTCCTTTTTATTGGCTTATTTTTTATTAAAAGATGAGCCGCTGCACAGCCGGTTTTTCATAGGCTTTTTCATCGCAATGACGGGAATCGTGCTGATCAGCATGAATGGAATGACCACGTTTCAATTGAATCCACTCGGTGATGCGTTAGCTTTAACGGCCACCATCGTCTGGGCATTCTATTCCATTTTATCGAAGATGATCAACCAATATGGCTACCATATCATTCAGGTAACAAGGCGTGTCTTCTTTTACGGACTGCTATGGATGATTCCACTGATCTGGCATTTTAAAATTCGTTTAGACTGGGAACGATTGACGAATCCATCGTTTGCCTTCCACTTGCTGTTTTTAGGCCTTTTCGCATCTGCCATTTGTTTTCTGACATGGAGCTTTTCTGTGAAAACGCTCGGTGTGGTGAAATCGAGTGTGTATATTTATGGAGTGCCCATTATTACGATGGTCATTTCAATGATCGTTCTTCACGAGAGATTGACCCTCATGTCTGCGCTTGGAACGGCACTGACCTTAGGAGGTTTGCTGCTTTCAGATAAAAAAAGTACAGGAAGAAAGAAACAGAAGCCCCATGTGCTGATGCAGGATAAAAAGGCGCTTTGATCAAAAAAGCGTCTTTTGTCCATTGTAAGAACAGACACTCTCTAGTAAACTCGAATTAAATGGTCGACGGTCGACCGATGACGAAGGGGGAAAAATCAATGAAGCATGTTTCAATTGCAGCAATACCAGGAGACGGGGTTGGAAAGGAAGTTGTACCTGAAGCCATCCGAGTTTTGAAAGCGATATCAGATGTGCATGGCGGTCTGTCTTTCACCTTTCAGGATTTTCCGTGGAGCTGTGAATATTATTTAGAGCATGGCGAAATGATGCCAAAGGATGGATTGGAACAACTGAAAGCCTTTGACAGCATTTTCTTAGGGGCAGTCGGAGATGCCAATTTAGTGCCGGATCATGTATCGCTTTGGGGATTGCTGATTAAAATTAGACGTGAATTTGAGCAGGTGATTAACGTTAGACCTGCAAAACAGCTGAGCGGTATTCGTTCCCCGCTTGCTCAGCCAAAGGATTTCGATCTTCTTGTTGTAAGAGAAAACGGTGAAGGTGAATATAGTGAAATCGGAGGCCGCATCTATCAAGGGGAAGATCAGCTTGCCATTCAAAATGCTGTTTTCTCCAGAAAAGGGACAGAGCGAGCCATGCGCTTTGCTTTTCATTTAGCAGAAAAAAGACGAAAGCATGTGACAAGTGCAACCAAATCGAATGGAATCGTTCATACAATGCCATTTTGGGATGAAGTGTTTCAAGACGTAGCAAAGGATTATCCAGAGGTGACAGCAGACTCGCAGCACATTGATGCGCTCTCAGCCTTCTTTGTGACAAGACCAGAGAAATTCGATGTGATTGTTGCCAGCAATTTATTTGGCGATATTTTAACTGATCTTGGGGCTGCGATTATGGGAAGTATTGGCGTGGCACCTGCCGCCAACATCAATGTGAATGGCAAATATCCATCCATGTTTGAGCCTGTACACGGATCAGCCCCAGACATTGCAGGAAAAGGAATCGCCAACCCAATCGGTCAAATTTGGACCGCTAAACTGATGCTTGATCATTTCGGTGAGGAAGAACTGGGTACACACCTGCTCGAAATCATCGAGTCAGTCACAGCAGACGGCTTTTTAACGGCAGACATCGGCGGGGCTTATCAAACACAAGAAATCACAAACGAAATCATCACGCGCTTGAAGAAATAATCCGTCATTAGAACCACATCTCCACGTCTGCTATAATAAAAGGATGGATAGAAGAAAGAGATGTGAAATCTAGTGTCAAAAACAGTTGTATTAGCAGAGAAACCTTCAGTAGGACGTGACTTAGCACGTGTACTGAAGTGTCATAAAAAAGGAAATGGTTTTTTAGAAGGAGATCAATACATTGTAACGTGGGCGCTTGGCCATTTGGTCACACTGGCTGATCCAGAAGGCTACGGAAAAGAATTTCAATCCTGGCGTTTAGAGGATTTGCCGATCATTCCAGAGCCGCTAAAGCTTGTCGTCATGAAAAAGACAGGTAAACAATTTCAAGCAGTAAAAGCACAGCTTGCAAGAAAAGATGTAAAAGACATTGTCATCGCAACAGATGCTGGACGTGAAGGGGAGCTTGTCGCAAGATGGATTCTTGAAAAAGCGCATGTGAAAAAGCCCCTAAAACGATTATGGATTTCATCTGTTACCGATAAAGCCATTCAAGAAGGCTTCAAACGACTAAAAGACGGCAGAGAATATGATAATCTGTATCGCTCAGCGGTTGCACGTGCAGAGGCAGACTGGATTGTAGGGATCAACGCAACAAGAGCGCTGACGACCAAATTCAATGCACAGCTTTCCTGCGGACGGGTACAAACACCAACGATTGCCATGATCGCCAAACGAGAAGAAGACATTCAGCAATTCCAGCCAAAGCCGTTTTATGGAATGACTGCACAAGTAGATGGACTCACCTTGACGTGGCAGGATGCCAAAACAAAGCAAAACCGCACATTCCAAGAGATTGTCATAAAAGAGCGTTTGGCAGGCTGCAAAGGAAAACCAGCAGTGATCGATGCATTGAAAAAAGCAGCGAAAAAAGCTTTTGCTCCAGGGCTGTACGACCTCACTGAATTGCAGCGTGATGCGCATAAACGCTACGGCTTCTCAGCGAAAGAAACCTTGTCTACGCTTCAGCGGTTGTATGAGCAGCATAAGCTTGTGACATATCCGCGTACAGATTCACGATTTATTTCAGCGGATATCGTTCCTACATTAAAAGACCGATTAAAAGGAATGAATGTCAGACCGTACGCTCAGCATGTGAACCGCATTTTACAATCAGGTGTGAAAGCGCACAAAGGCTTCGTCAACGATGCAAAAGTGTCAGATCACCATGCGATCATTCCAACCGAGGAAGAGCTGTATCCTGGTGCATTAAGTGATAAAGAGCGTAAATTATATGATATTATTGCCAAACGATTCCTTGCTGTACTCATGAATCCTTTTGAATACGAGGAAACAACGGTGATCGCCAAAATAGGAAGTGAAACATTCACAGCAAAAGGAAAAACCGTGCAATCAGCCGGCTGGAAAGCTGTGTACGATGAATCGTATGAAGACGAGGAATCAGCCGAAGCAGATCAGCATCTGCCGGTACTCTCCGAAGGGCAATCACTTGAAGTGCGCCAGCTGAAAGAAACAAAAGGAGAAACGAAACCTCCTGCCCGTTTTAATGAAGCAACCCTGCTATCTGCTATGGAGAACCCAGCGGCATTTATGCAGAATCAGGAAAAGGACTTAGTGAAAACCCTTGGTGAAACAGGCGGACTAGGGACAGTCGCCACAAGAGCCGATATCATTGAAAAACTGTTCAACAGCTTCTTAATCGAGAAAAAGGGCAAAGATATTTTCATCACATCGAAAGGGAAGCAGCTGCTCTCCTTAGTGCCTGAAGACTTAAAGTCTCCAGCATTAACAGCAGAGTGGGAACAAAAGCTTTCTAAAATCGCAAAAGGACAGCTGAAGGCTTCTCAATTCATGAGTGAAATGAAGTCCTATGCAAAACAAGCCGTATCTGAAATCAAACAGACGAACCAAACCTTTAAGCATGATAATGTCACTGGCACCCATTGTCCGGACTGCGGAAAACTTATGCTGAAAGTGAATGGAAAACATGGCACAATGCTCGTGTGCCAAGACCGAGAATGCGGCCACCGTAAAAATGTGGCGAAGAAAACAAACGCACGCTGCCCGAACTGCCATAAAAAGCTCGAGCTGCGCGGAGAAGGCGATGGCAAAATCTTTGCTTGTGTGTGCGGCCATAGAGAAAAACTGTCTGTTTTCGAAAAACGCAAATCACAATCCAATCAAAAGAGAGCCAGTAAGCATGATGTGTCTAAATATATGAAGAAACAAAAGAAAGTGGAAGAACCAATCAATAACGCACTGGCTGAGCAATTAAAGAAATTAAAATTAGATCAATAGTATTATAAAAACCCATGCGGAAACGCATGGGTTTTCCAATGTAATCAAGCATATCGACATATTGTTTTTCTGAAAATGGGAATGTCTATGCGAAAAGACTCGTAATTTGGTATAAAATATTTATTTAAATTTAAACAGAAACAATCTATAATAAATCGTTGGAATGCTAAGATAACGGGAGTTGAAAGGGGACACGAATGGATACACCCATACATCGCATAGGTATTGTTTTACTCATTGTCATTCTACTAGGCGGATGTACCTGGAAGCAGCAGAAGGAATCAGCTTATCCAGTATCACCACAGCCTGTATTGCCTGGAGAATATTTTATTACTCATCACCTCATGACAGATCAAGGCATGATTCGCACTTCATTTGCAGAGCAGCACATCTACTTATCTGAATCGCTTGGGCTTTGGATGGATTATCTTGTTCGAAAAAAAGACCAAAATTCTTTTGACCAACAATTTGGTGTCCTGCAAGATGAATTTTTACTAGACCATCATCTTCTCAGCTGGCAAATCGAATCTGATCAAAAAAGTAAGGCCAATGCCTTGGTTGATGATTTACGGGTAGTGGCGGCACTTCAAAAGGCAGATCGTTTATGGAAGAATGCAGCGTATCAAACCACAGCAAAAGAAATCGCACAAGCGTTAAAAGACAAGAATATGTATAGAGGCATCTTGTCCGATTATTATGATGCATCAACAAATCGAACTTCACACACAATCACACTCTCATATTTAGACCCAAAAGCAATCAAAGAATTGGAATCCCTCAAAATATTCACGAAGCAAATGACGAGTAACCAATTGACCATTCTAAAACAAGCACCGAGAAAAAAAGGATTCTTTCCTAAATCCTATGACATAAAGAAAAAAGCCTATTCATTTGATCGAGAAATCAATATGATTGATCAACTCTATACGGCTCTACATGCCGATCGTGCAAAGGTGAATACGTCCGCGATCATGAAATGGCTTAAAACGACTTTTAAAAAAGAAGGAAAACTGTACGGTAGATATAAGCTGAGCACATTGCAGCCATCAGTGACGTATGAATCGCCTTCTGTATATGCGCTGGTCATCTTGTATGCTCTTAAACGAAACGAACCGGAATTCGCAAAAGAGGTGTATGACCGCATGAAAGAATTACAAATGCAAGATCCTCTCAAGGATGAGTATGGAGGGTACATGAACGAAAAAGACACACACTCATTTGACAACTTATTGCCTCTCATTGCAGAAAGGGAGCTTTTTAATGAATCGGTTATTCAGTAATACGTATCGTTTATATTATTCTCTGCTCCTCACGTTCGCAGGTCTTATTTTGTTTATGGGCTACCTTGGCGTACATGATGCAGAGAGCTTTTTGATGATCACACTGACTTTTGTCGTGTTAGGATGCGGGATTTTATTTGGCATCTTACCAGCATTAATTTTTACCTTGCTGATGCTGTTCTTTATAGGAAGTGCTATGTTCTTTACAGAGCTTGGCCACACAAATCCCTTCTTTTCCAATCAAACATTGCAGGATGTGGTGGTTTGGGGCGCAGCTCTTCTCTTTTTCGCGATTTCAGCAGGAAGCTTGCATGAGCGAATCAAGACGATGCGTCACACCATAGAACAACAAAAGCAGGCGATGAAACAATTTGTGGCGATTGACTCGACAACTGGATTTGACAATGCAGATCGGATGAAGCTGGAATTATCCGAGGAAATGAAACGGGCAGAACGCTACAAACAGCCATTCGTTTTTATCCTTCTTCATATCCATTATGCAGCGGAATTCAAATCATTATATGGAGAAAAAGAAATGCAGCACCTATTTCAGCAATTAAGTATCAAGATTCGCGAAAGTGTCAGAGAAACTGATAAGAAATTTCGATTATCCGAAGAACGAATAGGATTGCTGCTTACTCACACACCAGAAGAGAATGTCTCTGTCGTCCTTGAGAAGCTAAAAGATAAATTGCAAAAGCATGTGCTGTTAAACGGTCGTGAAGTCACCCTGACTTTTCATGTCTGTCATTTAACAAGCAGTTCGGATTATCGTACGCCAGAGCAATTTTTAGAAGAACTAGAAAAAGAGATGATGATGAATGAACTTTAATTCTATAATGAAATGCTGTTTGATGATCGCTCTTTTTTTCATTCTTTCGTTTCAATACATGGCTTCAGCCGACGCTCTTGCCAAGCCAGATACCCTGATCGTTTATTCAACAGAATCGGGAGAAGCGACTCCAGCAGTGCATATGCTGGATCTACTCGCCGGACATTTTTCCAAACAGACGACGATTGTATCTGATGAACATTTGGCTGAAAAGAAGATCAGCGAATTTCAGCAAGTCATCTATCTAGGGGAAATAAAGAGAACCTTACCAAAACAGACCATTCGTGTAATGAACGAAGCACAGAAGATCATAGCCATTGGATACAATGCGGACCAGCTGCGCCCATTTTCCAAGCTTACTTTTCATAAACAAGAACACACGAGTCAAATCAAATATACAGATGATCCCACTTACCGTCAGCTAGAGAAAAGGATCATTGCGTTAACGGTTCAAGGGGCAGACTTGCAAAGGGAATTTCTATTGAAGAAGCATGAAGCTGATCTTCCATTTGTGATTCAAACAAAGGAAGGTGCGGCCTATATTGGAATCTTAAATGTCGTGCAGCATAATGAGCTTCTTGCAGAAGTGCTAGAAAAACACCTGCCTTCTTCTGATCAGCTGACCACAAAGTACTTAAGGCTTGGGAACATCAGTCCTGTCACTGACGAAAAGAAGCTGCTTGAGCTTGGACAATATGTATCCACTCGGCATATCCCGTTTCTGATAGCGGTAACCCCTGTTTGGGTGGATCGAACAACAGGCGATGAAGTGACACTGAGTGACCGCCCGAAGCTCGTAAAAGTGTTAAAACAATTGCATTGCGATGGAGCCAGCATCATTCTCCATGGATTTAGCCGTACGTATCGAACAGAGGATTCTGGTCAGGATTTTGAGTTCTGGGATGCAAAGAATGATCAGTCCATTACGTCAAATGACCCTAAAAAAGCCGAGAAGAAGCAAAGTGAAAGCCACTTTCCGAATGAAAAAGACTTCCATGATTATACGAGATCGAATCAGCAGCAAGAAACCATCTATACAGAAGAAAAACTCACAAAGGGCATTGAGTTTCTTGCGCAGCAAGGTCTCTATCCACTGGCATTCGAGGTGCCGCATGATGCCATATCTCAACAAGGCTATGAAGTGATATCAAGGCATGTGTCCAGTCTGTTTGGACAGGTACAGCTGTCGGACCATACGTGGAAAACAGCCGGTGCTCCGCCGCTCGTGACGAAACCCGCCATGCTCCATGGCATGACCTTATATCCTCAGCAATCAGTAGAGCCAGCGTCTGACCAAGAAGGTTCAAATATTTTAATAGAACAAAAGATTCAATCCATCCAGCATCTTCAATCAGCCGCAATCGGGCTGTCCTATGATGTGGAATCCGGAATAACTGGATTGCAGAATCTGATGACGCTGATGGATGCAATTCCTTCTAGTGAATGGCTGGATTTAAAGAAAACAAAACAAACAGTCCAAACACCACATGTACAGATCAAAACATCAGGGAATGGACATATTCAAGTAGAACAATCCAATAGAGCAGAAACCAAAACAGTTAAACGAAGCGGCATGGAAAATATGCTGCGAATTCTCACAGTCGTAGTCATGCTGTTTATTGCGGCATTTGCTTTTTACACATTGTATTTAAGGCTGACAATGAAAAAACGAATTTTTAAGGAGAGAAAATTAGGTGGCTGATGTCTTATTTTATCTTTCATTAATATTGATTTGGATCATGCTCCTATACCATATGTTTCTCATGCAGGGCGGCTTTCAGCACTACCTGACCTACGAAAAAGTGTTGCCTGAATGGACGAAACAAGGGAAAGAGCTGCCGACCGTCAGCATTCTAATTCCTGCTCATAATGAAGAAGTTGTCATCCGGCAAACGCTAAAAGCAATGGTCCAGCTATCCTATCCTAAACATCTTCTTGAAATCATTGTGATTAATGACAATTCCTCTGATGGCACAGGGGACATCGTGCAATCATTCAGTGAGCAATATGATCATGTCCATATGATTGAAACGAAGCCGCCATTTGCAGGAAAGGGAAAATCCACTGCACTGAATGAAGGCTTAAAGGCTTCAACAGGAGAAGTCATCTGCGTATACGATGCAGATAACATGCCCGAACAAAAGGCCGTCTATCATTTGGTTCTTGGTTTATTGAATGACCCGAAGGCAGGCGCTGTTGTCGGGAAATTCAGGGTCATCAATGCAGCCAAAAATCTCCTGACCAAATTTATTAATATTGAGACCATCTGCTTCCAATGGATGGCGCAGGGTGGTAGATGGAAGTGGTTTGGTATTGCGACAATACCAGGCACCAACTTCGCCATCCGCCGGCACATTTTAGAAGAACTTGGCGGCTGGGATGTTCATGCGTTGGCTGAGGACACCGAATTAACGATTCGAGTCTATAACCTTGGCTATGTCATTCGATTTTTCCCGGCAGCGATCACTTGGGAACAAGAGCCTGAGACGTGGAAAGTCTGGTGGCGGCAAAGAACACGCTGGGCACGAGGCAATCAATATGTTGTACTCAAATTTTTAAATCAGTTTATGAAGCTGAAACGAAAACGAATGATTTTCGATTTGTTTTATTTCTTCTTTACGTATTTCTTATTTTTCTTCGGTGTCCTGCTCTCAAATGGGATCTTTATCGTGAACCTATTTGTTGACCTTCATTTATCTGTAGGAGCTGTTGCACTGATCCTGTGGGGATTGGCCTTCTTCCTCTTTCTAACAGAAGTGATGATTACATTAAGCATTGAGAAAACAGAGCTCACCAAACAAAATATACTCATTGTGGCGCTCATGTACTTCACTTATTCTCAAGTATGGATTGCGCTAGTCGTGTACTCCTTATGTGTAGAGGCAAAGAGCCGATTATTCAAACAAGAAGTGAAATGGTACAAAACCGAGCGGTACGATCAACAACAAAAGAAAAGCGGGTGACAAATTGAAATCGGTAAAATGGATGATTTTTATATTGGTGATATCCCTTGCCATTCAGCCTTTTTTCATGGCGGGTCAAGCAATGGCGCAATCAAATCGAGTGCAAGTGAAAGATGACTGGATTCGCTCATCAAAAGGAAGTCAGACCGAAACGCAAGCATTATCAGAAGATGTAGTGACCTTGTATGGACAAGAAGACCGCACTGAATTTTCCTATCAAATAGAGAAAGAAAAAGTAGAGTCTAGCACCCTTACATTGAATATAGAGGCATCACCATTACTCATTTCGCCATCATCGTTCACAGTCATGATTGATGGAGAGATTGAAAAGACCATTCCCGTATCAGGGAAAAACCAAAAGAAGTCGATTCAAATCAAATTGAACAAGGCGCAATTGAAAAAAGGTTCTCATCAAATTCAGCTCGCATTTTATGGCGTGTTAAAAGAAGGGGTGTGTATCAACCAAGAGACACCGGCCAACTGGCTGAAAGTATATCCTGAAAGTGAGCTTGCTTTCAAAGGAACTCAAACGAAAGACGTGACGTTAGACAGCTTCCCTTCACCTTTCATTCAAACAGGTGATCAGAAAGAACAAACAGAAATTGTGATTCCAAATTCACCGGAAGCAGCTGAATTAGAAGCGGCTATGAAAGTATACCGTACGTTGAAAAACAAAGACCGCCAAGCAGACCTCAAAATCGTCCAAGAAAAGGACCTCGAGCAAATCGCGCATCCAACCATTGCTGTGGGAGCAAAAGGAAACTGGGATGGACGAGTGAAATCGATCGAGCAAGCTGCGAAAATGAAAACAGCAAGCAATCAGCTCACATTAGCGGTGAGAACCTTGACAGGAAAGAAAAAAGAACAGCCTATTTTATTTGTCACTGCTAAGCAGCCAAAAACAATTGCTGAAAAAATCAATGTCCTAACTCAACCAGAACTGACTGGTCAGCTCACTGGTAGCGATTTACTGCTTCAAAAGATTACGGCTAAAGCATCAAAACCATCTCATCAAATTCGTTTAAAAGATTTCGGTGGAGAGGATGTCACAGTTGGAACCAAGAAAACGTCGTCTGAACATTACTATTATCCGAAGGCATTGACCGCTAATCAAAAATCAGGTGCAAAGCTAAATCTATCATTTAAAAAATCTGATATAGCGAACAAAGCGGAACGCTTAACAGTCATGATCAATAACGAACCGCACGATGTACCGTTAACAAAACTAGGAAACAAAGATGAGAATGGATTCTATCATGTGTCAATTCCAATAGATTCACAAGTACTTCAAAAGAACGAATATATTGATCTACAATTTGTGACTACAGGCTTTAAAAACATGGAATCCTGCAGACATACGGATGAAGAAGGCTGGATTTACATTGATAAGAACAGCTCTCTTCAAATACCAGAAGGTACGACTAGTGATACACCGGATTTAGCCGCATGGCCGCTTCCTTTCACATCAAAAACGCAGCAAGGAAAAACACTGATCGTCATTCCAGATCAAATCAAGCAAGAAACGATCAATCAAATGGCGATGCTGACAGAATCATTTAGTCAGCCGGAAGCTGCCCAATATCATTTGATCAAAGCTTCAAATGTGACAAATGATCAATTGAAAGATCACTCTCTCATTTTCATCGGGGGCATTCAAACGTTCTCTCTTTTAAAAGAAAAGGCAGACGATCTCATCGTTCCAGTGAAAAAGGATCAGTATGATGTATCCTCCTTTGGCATGATCAACGAAACGACTGCTCGTATCGTATGGACGCAGCCATCTGTATGGAATAAAGAACAGACAATGACCGTCTTTTCAGGAATGAATGCAGCTGACGCTGATCTTTCACATGAAGTGCTTCATTTCCTGCAAACAAATACGGAAACGGCAACAGTCGCAATCGAGAACAAAAACAAAGACATGTTCTCTAATCATCAAACGGTCAGCAGCACAACAAATGATCTCCAAAAAGATGAAAAGCAAGGCATCGATGATTCTTGGATTTACTTTGCATGTATCGCTGCGCTGATTATTTTTGTGGTCGGGCTGATTATTTATTTCGTGCGAAAAAACCGCAAAAAGACTGATTGATAAACGATCAAAAGACCATGAAAAAATGTCTTTACTTTGGTGTCAAACGGGAGTATGATCTCTTTTATAAAAGACCAATCGCTGAATCATTTCGATGAGCGGGGGAACCATTAGTGGTGCAGGACACCACGTGGGGTGAATCCTTTTTAGGTAGGGCAAAGTCTCATGCGCCCGAATCCGTCAGCTAACCTCGTAAGCGTTAAAGAGAGCAAAGACCAACCTGTGATCTAAACAATAGACGCAGGGGCATTCTATTGCCTCTGTGTCTTTTTGGCGATCCATCTTTTGTAACATAAAACGTTTGACACTAAAGGAGCGGGCATCACATGTACAGTTTGATGAAGCGTATTTTAATTGGGAAACCATTAAAATCACAGGCAGCAGGAGAACAAAAACTATCAAAAATCAAAGCGTTAGCATTACTGTCATCAGACGCATTGTCATCCGTTGCATACGGTACAGAACAAATCTTGATTGTTCTTTCAGTCGTTAGTGCAGCAGCATTTTGGTACTCACTCCCGATTGCAGGTTGTGTATTAATTCTTTTAATGGCATTAATTTTATCTTACCGCCAAATTATTTATGCTTATCCAGAAGGCGGAGGGGCTTATGTCGTCTCTAGCAGAAACTTAGGTGAAAAACCAGGACTGGTCGCTGGCGGATCATTGCTTGTAGATTATATTCTGACTGTAGCAGTGAGCATATCAGCGGGTACTGATGCCATCACATCGGCTTTTCCGGCACTATATCCATATCATGTGCTGATTTCAATTGTATTGGTCATTTTGATTATGGTGCTTAACCTTCGTGGGTTGACTGAATCGGCATCTATTTTGGCTTATCCCGTATACTTGTTTGTCATATCACTCCTTATATTAATTGGAGTCGGCGGCTTTAAATTGTTAACAGGAGGTGTGCCTCCAGCACCTGAGCATACAGCGATCGGCACACATGTACCTGGCATTACATTATTTCTTTTATTAAAGGCATTTTCGTCTGGCTGTTCTGCATTGACTGGGGTAGAAGCCATTTCAAATACCATTCCATCCTTTAAAAAACCAGCTGCACAAAATGCAGCGAGAACATTATTGATGATGGGTGGATTACTAGCTGTTTTATTTGTGGGTGTGACATTGCTTGCGTTTGGTTTTGGCATCTCACCAAAACCCGAAGAAACGGTTGTATCACAAATTGCATCAGAAACATTTGGACGTACATTTTTCTATTATGTCATTCAGGCTGTCACAGCTTTAATCTTGATATTAGCGGCAAACACCGGCTTTTCCGCCTTTCCTTTATTGGCGGTCAATTTAGCAAAGGATAAATATATGCCGCGCATGTTTACTGTAAGAGGGGATCGACTCGGTTACTCTAATGGCATTATCTTTTTAGGTGTAGCTTCTATGCTGCTCATTTGGTTGTTTGATGGGAAAACGGAACACCTCATTCCGCTATATGCTGTCGGTGTATTTATTCCATTTACGTTGTCACAGACCGGCATGTGTGTGAAGTGGATTCGTGAAAAACCGCAGGGCTGGAAAACGAAAATGCCTATCAATATAGTCGGAGCACTGATTTCTTTCACGGTTCTCATGATTCTCATTTTGACCAAGTTCCATCTTGTATGGCCAGTATTTGTTTTCATGCCAATTGTGCTATTGATCTTTCATTCCATAAAAAAGCATTATCTGTCTGTCGGAGAACAACTGCGTTTAATGAATGAAACAGAGCCTGTTGAGATTAAAGGAAATGTGGTCATCGTGCCAATAGCAGGAGTAACACGAGTCGTCGAGCAATCTGTTCAATATGCAAAATCCTTATCAGAGCAAGTCATAGCAGTTCATGTATCTTTTGATAAAGAAAAAGATAAGAAAATTGAAGCGGATTGGGAAAAACTGAACAGCGGTGTGCGGCTTGTGATATTGCATTCGTCTTATCGAAGTCTTATTCATCCGCTTGATAAATTTCTTGAAACAGTTGAGGCTAAAGCAAATGCGCATCAATATAAAGTGATGGTGCTTGTGCCTCAATTTATCCCGAAAAAAAGATGGCATACGATCTTGCATAACCAATCTGCCTTTTTATTAAGATTCCGTCTATTATGGAAACGGGATATTGTGGTCGCCACCCTTCCATATCATTTTAAAAAGTAGCAGCAAGTTGAAACGTTTGATCAAAAGGGTGCGGTGGTATGGAGTAAGAAAAAAGGAGTTTTCTCACATGCCGCAAAGAACCGCAGGAAAAGAAGTAACAGCGCTACTGGAAGAGTGGGGCGTAAAACATATTTATGGAATGCCCGGCGACAGCATAAACGAATTGATTGAAGAGCTTAGGCATGAATCAAGCCAAATACAATTTATACAAACGAGACATGAAGAAGTGGCGGCACTCTCAGCGGCGGCTGATGCCAAACTAACAGGTAAGCTCGGTGTCTGCTTATCCATCGCTGGACCGGGTGCTGTCCACTTATTAAATGGACTATACGATGCAAAAGCAGATGGCGCACCCGTTTTAGCAATTGCAGGTCATGTTGCGTCGAATGAAGTAGGAAGAGACACATTTCAAGAAATCAAATTAGAGCGGATGTTTGACGACGTCGCTGTCTTTAATCAGCAGGTACAAACAGCAGAAGCGCTGCCTGATTTATTGAATCAAGCCATTAAAGCAGCTTATACCCATAAAGGGGTGGCGGTTCTCACCGTATCAGATGACTTATTTTCTCAAAAAATTAAGCGTAAGCCAGTTTATACATCTCCTCTTTATGTTGAGGGAGAGGTACGGTCAAAGAAAGATCAACTGCTAAAGGCAGCACAGCTAATTAACAATGCGAAGAAGCCAGTCATCTTAGCAGGTAAAGGATTACGAAATGCAAAAGAAGAGCTTCTTTCATTTGCAGAAAAGGCTGCTGCACCTATCGTCATCACACTTCCTGCAAAAGGGGTTGTGCCAGACAGGCATCCATACTTTTTAGGAAACCTAGGTCAAATTGGAACGAAGCCAGCTTATGAAGCGATGGAAGAGTGTGATCTCTTAATTATGCTTGGAACTTCCTTTCCATATAGAGACTACTTACCAGAGGACACACCTGCCATTCAACTGGATATTAAACCAGATCAAATCGGTAAAAGATATCCAGTAGACGTAGGAATCGTGAGTGACAGCAAGAGTGGTTTGCAGGAACTGACCTCCTACATTGAGTATAAAGAGCAGCGTGGTTTCCTTGAAGCTTGTACAGAGCATATGATGAAATGGCGAGAAGAAATGGATAAGGAAAAATCCGTTGCCACATCACCGCTTAAACCGCAGCAAGTCATTGCTAGACTAGAAGAAGCAGTTGAAGACGACGCCATTCTTTCTGTTGATGTAGGGAATGTAACCGTATGGATGGCCCGCCATTTCGAAATGAAACAGCAGGATTTCATCATCTCCAGCTGGCTTGCCACAATGGGCTGTGGTTTGCCTGGAGCGATCTCTGCTAAGTTAAATGAACCGAATCGTCAAGCGGTTGCTGTCTGCGGCGATGGTGGCTTCACAATGGTCATGCAAGACTTTGTGACAGCGGTAAAATATAAACTGCCGATCGTTGTTGTGATCTTAAACAACAACAACCTTGGAATGATTGAATATGAACAACAGGTAAAAGGAAACATCAATTATGGTATAGAGCTGGAAGATATTGATTTTGCTAAGTTCGCAGAAGCATGCGGCGGCAAAGGAATCTCCGTGTCATCACATGAAGAACTAGCTCCAGCCTTTGATACAGCCCTTCAATCAGATAAACCCGTCATTATTGATGTTGCTGTCACCAATGAACCGCCGTTACCTGGCAAAATTACGTACACACAAGCAGCTGGTTTTAGTAAGTACTTACTGAAAAAATTCTTTGAAAAAGGCGAGCTGGATATCCCTCCACTCAAGAAAAGTTTAAAACGCTTTCTCTAAACAAAATGTAGTCGGTCCTCTCAAAAGAGGACTGACTTTTTTGTGATGAAAGGAAAAAACATTTCAATTATCACTTGTTTTATTTCCTCTAAAAATATATGGAAGTTATTTTTGTAACTTATAGCCTATTTTTCCAATTCACTGAGAAAGGTAAAATAGACTTTATGATCAATAATGGAGGGAGTGACTTCTTCTGGGCAAGATACTTGATGCAAAAGCACTAACCAGTGCCATGGACGCAAGGGCAAAACACTATCAGGAACTCCGCGAACAAATGGTTGATTTAAAAAAGGCATTACAAGGTGTGGCCAACCTCGGTGACGACTTCACTGGGAAAGGTGCAGATAATATTAAAAGTTTCTATAAAGAGCTGTCTGGAAATGTGGACATGTTTATCAGCTTCATTGATAAGCAAAAAGCCTTTCATGAAGGTGTTTCTGGGACACTGGATGATACAAACTTTGGCGGCGATACCTTTGTAGAAGAACACTTTTTAGACAACGCAGTACATATGGGCATCAAGAATGCCAAAAGCATTGTGAAGGATCAAAAAAAGGCACTCAAAACGATTTTTCAAGACATTGATGACCTCATGTCCCTAGAGGTATTTGATAGCCAAACCTTTGATGAAAAAATAGAAGATGCGGAAGATGAACGAAAAAAGACGGTCAAAGACCTAAGAGAGCTTGATCAAAATTTAAAAGATGAATATGCTTTGTCAGAAACGGAGCAGAAAGCTACAATGGCATTGTACGCTGAAATGATGAATGCGACAAATGACGGAAAAGCGATTTCGCCTATGAATTTTGACAAGAAAGCGTATCAAAATAGCGACATCTACAAGGCAAAAAGCGATATTGAGAAGCAAACTGCTGAATATCTGAAAATCAAAAAAGAACAAGAAGAAGCCCGAAAGATTGCGAAGGAACAAGAAGCGCTCGCCAACCGCCCTTGGTATGAAAAAGCCCTAGATTATGGCGGAAATATTGTCAATGAACTAACAGGTGTGAACGATGCAAAACGTGCCGCAACAGGCGTCGATCCAATCACAGGGGAGGAACTCACCGCAGGACAGCGAGTCGCGGCAGGAGGCATGGCAGCAGCCGGCTACATCCCTATCGTCGGCTGGGCAGGACGCATTTTTAAAGGCGGGAAAGCCGTCTATAAAACCACCCAAGCCACGTCAGCTGCAGTCAGAGCGGTCGACATCTACAAGACGTCACAAAAATCTTTTGATGCGTTGAAAACTTCTCAAAAAGGCTTATATGGCCTCACCGCCACTAACGGCTTCAGCGAAGCGATCACAGGCCGAGACATGTTTGGGAATAAGATCTCAAAAGAACAGCAGGAAGCGAGCATGAACGCGGCGTTTGGAATGCTTTTGCCGTTTGGGGCTAAAGGGTTTCATGGGAAGATGGGGATTAAGAGTACGAGAGAACTTAAGCATCCAGTTTTAGATAATACACGAGTAGGTAGTGCATTAAAAGATGATTTTTATCATAGCTTTAATGATATAATTGACAACTACGCAGTTCATTCTAAGAGATTTGATTTACCAAATAGAAAAGGCCATATGGATTCGTTGTATCAAATAGAGGGCTCGGTGGTTAAGTACGAAACCAAATATGTAAAAGTAAAAAACAACGCCCCTGAAATGTTACAGTCGAAAGAAATAAGGAATGGCGTGTTTGAATGGGTGGTAGATCCAACAACGAATACAGTAACCCATAGAACTTTTATACCTGGTGGCAAAGTGACAGGAAAAATAAATCAATGGGGGAAATAGAAAATTGTATAAAACGGATATAATCACGAAAAATGGTTTTGATTGTAACTGGTCTACACTGTTTGTTGGTAGACAGTTTAATTTAATTTCGGCAATAGAAGTAACAAACTATGCTGTTAAATATCTAGAAAACAACCCTAATGCTAACAATGAATTAATCCTTGAATTAGCTTGGGAACAAGAAGAAGTTAAAGTAGATCATATACTTGAAAGCATAGTCTCTGACAAATCATCGGAAGACATGAAGAGAGAGTATCATAAGTGGCTATATAGCACTATGAAAGAAGTTTATACTAATTCAACTGATGAAAACATATTTGAAGAAATTGAAAATATTTTTTCAATCTTTAATACGCCCGAAAATATGTATGATTTTTTTAGAAAAGTTTCAGACGCATTTTATTACCCTCACGATTCACAAAATACAATTAAAGAACTTGTAGAAGAGTTTTTAGAAGATGAAAAGGAATTGATTTTATAACTAGAGAGTTTAATAGAACGATGGACTAATGGTCCATCGTTTCATTCTTTGCTGGTAAAGAGATTGGTATGATAAAAAATAAAGTAGATTTGTTAGATCTCGAAAGCAATTGAGGAGAAAACAATGAGTGACCATAAAATAAGCATCCTGTCTGAGAAGTTTGAAAATGAAAATACTGCTGAACTCGTAGAAGGAATTACGATTATGATAGACGATAAATTAAAAAGATGCTAAAAAATACAACAAACCTGAATGAAACAGTCACCTTGATTTTTACCTGCACAAGCTATTCCATTCCCGTCAGAAATTAATGTGTTAAAATAAACCAATAAAAAGGAGCTAAAACCATGCTATGGATTTTCACACAAAACCAGCAAAGTTTCGTGCATGTCCACGAAGTCACAGTAGCCGGCAAAAAGATTGAAGGGATGATCGCAGGAAGCGATACTTGGGTCAAGACGCTCGGTAAGTATGACTCAAACGATCGTGCAGCAGAGATCCTTCAAGACATTGTGAAAACGATTGAAGCCAATCAAGATGCCACTGTGACTTACAGAATGCCAAATCAATAAAAAAGAAACCACCTTTCCATTGCGAAAAGGTGGTTTTTGTTTATGATGGTGTTTTTGTAAAGGCTAAAAATAAAGGGATGCCTGTGCCGACAAGGGTGGTGGCAAATAGGAACATACCGCAAATGAATAGAAAATGGCTGGCTGAAAAGACAAGTGCCAGAATGAGAAAAACGATGCTGAGTCCTACCATGCTATATGATGGGACAAAGCGGCGTTTGTAGGTAGCTTTCTTTGTTAAGAATGAGAAGAAAATGCCAAATAATAAAGGGACAATCCATAAGTAAAATAAAATAATAAGAGACATACTTCATACCTCGATTTTTCCTTCTATTTTATCAGATGCTGATCGCATTCGATACTACAAAGCTTCACTTTGTAAAATAATTCATGCAATCGACACAATTACGTGGGCTGATTCATAGAATGCATTTTTTCTTTCATATATTCAGGCTGCAAAAGGGCGTATACACAATGATCCGTAAAGCGGTCGCCCAGCCATTCACATTGTCTCAAAATGCCTTCAAGCGAAAAGGATAATCGCTCTGCGATACGTCTGCTCTTCAGGTTATCGACAGCAGCCCTGATTTCAATGCGGTGCAGACCACAATCTTCAAATAAATAATGAATGACTGCTTTGCACGCTTTTGTCATGATGCCTTTTCCTTGATAGCCTTCTCCGAGCCAATAGCCAATTGAAACAGTCCTGTCGATCCAATGAATTTGGTGGGTGCCGATAATCCCGACAAGTTCTCCATGTGACCAGATGCCCGCTTGAAAACCGTTGTTCTGCATGGCTTGCTGCATTGCGCCTTGAATGAACGCCATGCTGTCTTCTTCTGTTTTCGTTGAATCCACCCAAAGCATCCATTCACGTAAATGCTCTCTTGACCGCTGAATGAGCAAATATAAACTTCGTGCGTCTCTTGGCTCAAGCAGCCGCATGGATATCTCTTGATCTTGATAAAAAAACATGTGCCCACATCCTCTCAGGGGAATTTTACCATAACCATATGAAAAGAAAAAGACAGCATCACTACTGTCTTTTACATAAACGTATCCACAATTAAAAAGAGATTGAGTGCGACAACAAGAGCTGCTATCACCCAAGATATTCCTGTTACCCAGCGGGCATTCGTTAATTCGCCCATAATTCGTTTTTTACTTGTAAATAAAATGAGCGGAATTAAAGCAAAGGCAATACCAAAGGATAAGACCACCTGACTCATCACCAGTGCGGATGTCGGATTCACCCCAGATGCAATGATCACAATAGGGGGAATCATAGTAATCAGCCGGCGGACATACAGTGGAATACGGTATTGAATAAAACCCTGCATAATGATATCGCCTGATAATGTACCGACAGAAGAGCTTGATAGTCCGGCTACAAGCAGGCCTACACCAAATAAGATAGCTGAAACAGGACCTGCGAGAGTGTTAAAATGCTGGAACGCGACATCCAGATCTTCAACAAAGAGACCATTTTTATAAAATAGAGCGGCTGCCACAATCAACATACTGGCATTGATGGCTCCAGCAACTAGCATCGCAATGAGGATATCTAAAAACTCAAAGCGGAAAATCTGTTTTTTCTCCTTTTCCGTTCTGCCGACGACTCTTCTTTGGGTTAAAGCTGAATGTAAATAGATCGCGTGCGGCATTACAGTGGCACCTAAAATTCCAGCTGCAAGCAATACACTATCTGTACCTTCAAATTTTGGAATGAAAAGCCCGCCTGCGACACTTGCCATATCAGGCTTGGCGACAAAGGTTTGCACAGCGAAAGCGATCACGACAACGAACAGCATACCGGTGATGCCGGCTTCTAATGCTCGATATCCTCTTCTTTGCAATTCTAAAATCGCAAATGATCCGATGGCTGCAATAATAGATGCTTCAAGCAAAGGAATCCGAAAGAGCAAGTATAAACCAAGTGCCGCTCCAATAAACTCAGCTAAATCTGTGGCAATAATAACGAGTTCTCCCTGAATCCATAAACCAATGGAGACGGGTTTCGGAAACTCTTCACGTGCGATTTCAGGTAAGTTTTTCCCTGTCGCTATTCCAAGCTTTGCGGATAAGGATTGGATGAGCAGCGCCATGAGATTTGATATAAGAATGACCCATAAGAGAAGATATCCATATTTAGAGCCAGCCGCAATGTTGGTGGCAAAATTCCCTGGATCAATATATGCAATGGCAGCGATAAAAGCAGGGCCTAGAAAAGGAAGAAGCCTTCTAAATCCTTTGACCTTACCTTCAAGTGCACGCTCAGCTGCCGCTGACATGTGTGCCTGTGCCTCGATGTATTTGTTTGTCATATGTCATCACCTAGATTCTACAAAGTTTTGCTTGGGCACAAAAAGTTTCCTTCATGCAATTTTTAATCATCATATGCCCATCTTCATGAAAAGTCAACTATCTGAACTAATAGGTTTGTTTATCATATGTAAGTGAAAAAAATAGATACCTTGTCAACGCGCAACATAAAAAACACCGCCCCTTAGACGGTGTCCCTACTGCTTCCTCTGTTATTTGTTTTTTTAAGATACCCTTGATCCCACGCTGCGGAAGATCAGGCTTAAAATAATGACAAAGATGGCTGCTCCTAAGATCGCTGGAATGATCGCAAAGCCTGCCAGACTAGGACCCCACGTTCCAAGTAATCCATGACCAATCCAAGCGCCTACAAACCCGGCAATCATTGAGCCGATCCATCCTCCTGGTACACTGCCTCCAGCGAGTGCACTCCCAATGAGACCAATGACAATCGCCACAACTAATGAAATTAGAAATCCTAACATGTGGATCACTCCTCTTTTGTTTGTTTATTAAGCAATAACCGTTTTGAAAAAGATTAAAACCTTTCGGAACCGCTTCAATGTTCTATACGTATGATGGACAAGGATTGTGTATAATAACAGACAAATACTTCAGCGGCATCTAAGGAGGCATATGGCATGGAGGATAGAGAATGGCTAAAAGCACAATTAAAGGAGATCGAAAAGTGGGAGAAAGACCAGCAAAAGGTATGGTTTTGGGAGAAGCTCAGCCGCCTTCCATTTCAAATGCTGGACAAGCTGACGCCTGCTTTTATTCAGAAAAAAATCGGTGTGCTACTTGATGAAATGGGTCATTACATTCAATCTGGCGGAGCCTATTTGACGTCGGAAAAAGGCATCATCCATCAATTTCAAAAGAAATGTGCAGACGATTCCATTCAGCGTATAGAGGATATTGGAAAGGCCCCAATCGACATGATGGATGCCATTAGTGAACATATGGGGAAAAACAGAACGAACCTTGCAACGGTGCAAGGGGCGACAACTGGTGTCGGCGGAATGTTTACGCTAGCCGCTGATATTCCTGCGGTCCTGGGCCTCTCTCTGAAAACATTACAGGATATTGCCGTCACCTATGGCTATGATCCTAAAAACAAAGAGGAGCGGGTCTTCATCATTAAATGCTTGCAGCTGAACTCCGCGGATGTCGTTGGAAAGAAATCGATTCTAAAAGAACTGAAAAGCTATCATGCATCCGAAGGGAAACATGAAAACATGATTTCCCAAATCCAAGGGTGGCGTGAGGTCGTCTATAATTACCGGGATTCGTTCGGCTGGAAGAAACTATTTCAGCTTGTGCCCATCGCCGGAATTTTGTTTGGTGCCGTTTCAAACCGCTCACAATTAAAAGGAATTGCCGAAACAGGCATGATGCAATACCGAAAGCGAAGAATTTTAACAAAATTAGAAGAGCTCACGCAGCAAGAACAGAGTGAGTCCGGCGCATAAAAAAATCCCATATCAAAGGGATTTTTTATTTGCTCTCATCCTCTTCCTGAAAAGCATGAAGAGGTGAGTGTTCATAACGTGCACGCAGTTCGCGGATCTGTTTGATGAGGGTGGAGCCGATCGTTTTTTCGGCTTCATCATACAAAGGATCAAGGGCTTTCATCCATTTTTGCTTTTCAGCTGGCGTCAATTCATGAATGGCAATCGGTGATTCACGTTTAATGTCCTCCAGCTGATCTTTGTTCATCTGTTCTGCATGCTTTTCATTCCAAGCCGTTGTTTCCTCCATGGCTTCAAGTAAAATTCGCTTCGTTTCGGGTGTCTGGCGGTCAAAGAAGGATTGATCTGTTAAGACCACATAGCCTAAATACCCGTGATTGCTGATCGTCATATAGTCTTGTATATGATAGAATTTTTTTGAATAAATATTTGAAATGGTATTTTCTTCACCGTCTACTTTTTTGGTTTCTAATAGCTGAAACGTTGAATTAAATGATTCCTGATAGGGCTTTGCGCCAAGGAGTTTGAATTGTTTTTCAATCATGTCGCTTTGCATAATGCGGAGAGACTGGTTTTTTAAATCAGCCGGCTGTTTGATGGGCCCTTTATTAGAGGTAATTTGCTTAAAGCCATTTGTCCAATAAGCCATTCCCTTTAATCCATCTTTTTGCAGCGTGCCAAACAACCTTTGTCCAATTGCACCGTGCAGGCCTTCTTGAACCGCGCTGTAATTTGAAAAAGCAAAGGGAAGATCAAGTGCCAGCCACTCAGGGGACAGCATGCCGAGCTTCGAGGTAGACGGAGCGATAAATTGAACTTGATTCTCTTTGAGTGCATTTATTTCTTCAATATCAGAATAAAGGCTGCCGTTGGAGAAAATTTGAATGGAGATCTTTCCACCGGATTTTTCGTGCACGAGCTCAGCAAATTTCTTTGCGGCAAGCCCTTTAGGTGTATTGTCTGCCACGACATGGCTGAATTTGAACACAAGCTGGTCCTTCAGTCCAGTCTGTTCATCATCAAAGGTTGTCGCTGATTTTGGCATCATATGATAAAAGCCAAAGTATAAAGCGGTTACAAAACCGATCATGAGCAATAGTGTATAAGCGAGTAAATTCTTCATGCGTCAAATCCCCCTTATGTCAAGCATACTTGACAGAGGAAGAATCCGTAAAGATACAGGTGAAAAAAATGATGAGAAATCGATTGAAATTACAACAATTATCTATTAGATGGAAGCTTACCATCCTCACATATTTCGTTGTCATTTTCGCCCTTTTAATCGGAGGAATTGTTCTTGTTGGGGGAATTAAGCAAACTGAGGAACGGGAGCTTCGAAAAAGACTCATGAACACGGCGAGAACCGTGGCTGAGATGAATGAGGTGAAGCAGGCGTTAGCTGATCAGACAAAGGAACGTGATCAATTACAGCATGCAATCGAAGAGATTCGGATTATTCAAGACGCTGACTATATTGTCGTGATGGATATGGATCATGTGAGATTAACGCATCCAGTGAAAACGAGGATTGGCCAGCGCTCAGAAGGAACTGATGAAGAGCCGGCTTTTGCAGAGCATATTTATTTCTCAGAAGCAGAGGGAGAGCTTGGAACAGCCATCAGAGCTTTTTATCCAGTGAAAGATGATCAATTTAATCAAACAGGGGTTGTGCTTGTAGGAAGAACTCTGCCAAGTATGGCAGATATATTAGGAGAAATGAAGCAGGATATCCTCATGATCCTCCTGCTGACGCTCAGCTTTGGGCTTGTGGGTTCATTTTTGCTCGCCCGTCATATTAAACAGCAAATGTTTAAGCTGGAGCCGCATGAGATTGTCAGAATACTAGAGGAACGCACTGCAACCTTTCACTCTATTAATGAAGGGGTTATCGCCATTGATAATCAGCACATGATCACCATTTTTAATGAGAAGGCGAAGCAGATTTTTGGCGTAACAGGTGATGTCGTGGGCCGGAATATTTGGGGTGTGCTGTCTGATACAAGACTTCCTGAGATTATTGATCGCGCACAACCCGTCTACAATGAAGAAATTCATATGAGCGGAAAGCGGATCATGAGCAGCCGGATTCCGATTGTCATGAAAAAGGAGATCATCGGAGCGGTCGCTATTTTTCAGGACCGGACAGAAGCGGCAAAATTGGCGGAGGAGCTCACAGGAGTTAAGAACTTTGTGGACGGTTTGCGGGTGCAAAACCATGAACATATGAATAAGCTTCATACGATTGCCGGGCTGATTCAGCTTGGTAAAGCCGATCAGGCGCTCGATCTAGCCTTTCAAACGACAGAGGAGCAGGAACATGTGACGGACTTTCTTCATCGCGTCATAGAGCATGATGCTGTCGCAGGGTTATTGATGAGCAAAATCAGAAGGGGCAAGGAGCTTGGCATCATGGTCGAAGTAGATGAACATAGCTGTCTGCGTGATTTCCCTGAACGGCTTGATCAGCATGATATGACAAAGCTGCTCGGAAATCTCATTGAGAACGCCTTTGCTTCGTATGATACTGTAGAAAGAGACACAAAAGTCATTTCCATTAGTATCGATCAAACGGAGGATGTCCTCGCGATTTTAATTGAAGACAATGGCTCCGGGATCGAAGAAGAAATGATTCCTTCTATTTTCGATAAAGGCTTCACACATGGCAAAGAGGGCGGAACAGGCTATGGCCTGTATATTGTAAAAACGATTATCGACAAAGGGATGGGAAATGTAGAGGTCACATCAAGCATCGGCATTGGTACCACCTTCTCAATCGAATTCCCAATGACCATAGAGGAGAGAGACAGATGACTCAGATTAAGGTGCTGTTAATTGAAGATGACCCGATGGTGCAAGAAGTGAATAAAGAGTTCATTATGAGTGTTCCTGGCTTTCAAGTAGCAGCTGTCGCTGGGAACGGGGAGCAGGGCATCCAGCTGATCAAAGAAATTCGTCCAGACCTCGTGGTACTTGATGTCTATATGCCAAAAAAAGATGGCGTCAAAACGCTGCAAGACATCAGAAAACAGAAGATGAAAGTGGATGTGATTGTCATTTCAGCAGCGAAAGACAAAGAGACCATCGGCATCATGCTTCAAAATGGTGCGCGGGATTATATTATTAAACCATTCAAATTTGAACGAATGAAAGAATCACTTGAAAGCTATAAGGCGTTTAAATCAAAAATCCAAACTGCAGCAGAATTCTCTCAGGAGATGCTCGATGATATCATACGAAAGCCTGCTGTTAAGCAGGAAGATACTTGGCTTCCTAAAGGGCTGAATGTGCATACGATGAACGAAATTAAAGCGTATATGGGCTTGCAGGAAGGCGCGCAGTCTGCAGAAGAAGTCGCCAATGCACTTGGCATTGCCCGCGTCACGGCACGCCGGTATTTAGACTTCCTCGTTAAAGAAGGCGAGCTGAAATTAGATATGCAATATGGCGGAGTAGGACGGCCTGTGAATAAATATATCGTACATTCTGACTAAGAGACCAAAAAGACCAAAATGTACGATATGTCCATAAGCTTCACAGCCTTTGGTGAAATCGCTATCATTTTATTTACAGATAATAGTTAAGCGTTTACATCGAAGGGTGAGGGAGTTGATTTTTTATGAAAAGGATTTTGAAGAACCTGACATTTCAGGTAATTGCAGCTGTCATTATCGGGATCATTGTCGGGATGGTTTGGCCAAACGTCGGAAAAGAAATGAAGCCGCTTGGTGACACCTTTATCAATGCCGTTAAAATGGTCATTGCACCAATTATTTTCTTAACCATTGTTCTTGGTATTGCCAAGATGGGTGATATGAAAAAGGTTGGGAAAGTTGGGGGAAAAGCATTTATTTATTTTGAAGTTGTCACGACACTTGCTCTAGTCATCGGTCTTTTTGTGGTGAATATCATGAAGCCAGGTGCAGGTCTTGACTATAGCAAGCTTGAAAAAGGGGACGTTTCACAGTATACCCAAAATGGGGGACAGGGTATCGACTGGATGGAATTCGTCACACACATCGTTCCTTCTAACATGGTAGACGCCTTTGCGAAGGGTGATATTTTACAGGTCTTATTCTTCTCTATTCTATTCGGTGTCGCGCTCGCTGCTCTTGGCGAGAAGGGGAAAGGCATCATCGAATGGCTTGATAAGCTGTCACTTGTTTTCTTTAAAATCATTGGTTATATCATGCGTGCTGCGCCTCTTGGTGCATTTGGGGCGATGGCTTATACGATCGGACACTTTGGTTTGGCATCGATTAAACCGCTGGCGAGTCTGATGCTCTCCGTTTATTTGACCATGTTCTTGTTCATTTTCGTTGTACTGAACATCATTTGTAAAATGTATGGCTTCAGCCTGCTCGGTTACCTGCGGTTTATCAAGGATGAAATTTTAATTGTACTTGGCACAAGTTCTTCAGAATCCGTGCTGCCAAGAATGATGGATAAAATGGAACGCTACGGGTGCTCTAAGTCTGTTGTCGGTCTTGTCATTCCAACAGGTTATTCCTTTAACTTAGACGGAACTTCAATCTATTTATCGATGGCCGTCGTCTTCTTGGCGCAAGTGTTTGGTGTAGACCTGTCAATCGGTCAGCAGATCACGATTATCCTTGTTCTGATGCTTACATCAAAGGGAGCAGCTGGGGTCACAGGAAGCGGATTTATCGTGCTTGCATCTACTCTTGCGGCACTACAGGTCATTCCGTTAGAGGGTCTAGCACTGCTGCTTGGGGTTGACCGCTTCATGAGTGAAGGAAGAGCGATTACAAACCTCATTGGAAATGGAATCGCAACAATTGTTGTCGCGAAGAGTGAAGGTGAATTTGACGAAGCGAAGAGCAAAACAGCACTTCAGGAAATGCGGAATATAAAGCAGGCTGTTTAGTATAAAAACAACCAAAAACCGAAACCTTATGTTCTACATGGGTTCGGTTTTTTCTTGTGTAAAAAAGAAAAATCAATAAAATGACTACGAATCGTAAGACCTCATTGACCTTTTATTATATAATTTACAGAAAGATCCGATATAATGTATATCAGATACGATGAAAAATAGACTTTAGTCCTGGCAGGTGTGTAACGAAATGGCGGCATTTTTAAAATTGTTCGAAAAACCCGGTGTTAAACGGTTTTTAGTATTTGTAGTATTAGCCACAGCATTATATCTATTAAGAGGAATGATGAATTTAATTCTTCTGACCTTCATTTTCACCTTTTTGATGAATCGGTTAGAAGAGGTCATTAGAGGCTTTTTAAATCGCTTCTTGAAAATAGGCCAGAAATCAGTCATTACCATTTTGTATATTCTTCTGGCTGGTGGATTGACATTTGGCGGATTCGTTTTTGTACCAATCATCGTCAAACAGGTAGAGCAGCTATTCCATTTAGGAAAGAAAATTGCAGATCATCCACAAGATTTACCCTTCTTTGACGTCATCACGAACGTATTCGGAGATTTTAAAATATCAGCTTTCTTTGAGAAAGGGTTTAATTTCCTCTATACATACTTAACAGATTTCAGCACGTTCAGTATCCAGGTCATTATGTCCTTAATATTAAGCATGTTCTTCCTGTTTGAAAAGGAACGTCTCATTCAATTTATGAACAAGTTCAAAACGAGTAAAATCTCCGTGTTCTATCATGAAATTGCCTTCTTTGGACGTAAATTTTCCCGAACGTTTGGAAAAGTACTCGAAGCACAGTTTATTATTGCAACCGTTAATTGTGTGCTAACGACCATTGCGCTAGGCTTTATGGGCTTCCCGCAGTTATTTGGATTAGCGGTCATGGTCTTTTTGCTAGGCTTAATCCCAGTAGCGGGTGTGGTTATCTCTCTTATTCCACTCAGCATCATTGCGTATACACTTGGAGGCGGAATGTATGTCCTGTATATTGTGCTGGTGATTGTGATTATCCATGCTATTGAAGCATACTTCTTGAATCCAAAGCTCATGTCAGCTAAAACAGAACTCCCTATTTTCTTCACGTTTATTGTGCTGATCTTCTCTGAACACTATATTGGCATTTGGGGACTTATTATCGGTATCCCAATCTTTGTGTTTATTTTAGATATTCTTGAAGTGACAAATAGGGAAGAAAGTAATTAAAAAGTTCATATGAACCTGTTTACAATTTTCTAAAAATAAGGTATAAATGGTATGAAAATATCATATTACCACACGCTTAATCCTTCTAAAGGAATGGGGGACCCATGTTTTTGGGGTGAATTTTTCTTATCTGAGAAAAAAGGACATCTCTTCGTCCTAACCCGTCAGCTAACCTCATCAGCGTGAAGAGAGTAGACAGTGGTACACGTATGGACACGCAGGCCCACGAGAAAACTCTCTCGTGGGCTTTTTGACGAGGAAGGGGAGATTTTATTGAAGCTGGCGACGAAAATTATTATTGCCTTGTTTGTAGGTGCAATCACAGGATTGCTGCTCAACCTTTTTGCTCCAAATGTATTTAAAACGTTAGACCCTTATTTATTTACACCTCTAGGTCAAATCTTCTTAAACCTGATTAAAATGCTGGTTGTGCCCATTGTATTCTTTTCAATCACGCTCGGTGTAGCAGGCCTTGGTGATCCGAAGAAGCTAGGCAGAATCGGTGCAAAAACCATTACTTATTTCCTGCTCACTACGACTTTTGCCATCATCATTGGCATCTCATTAGCCTTATTGATCAAGCCGGGAGCCTTCGGCGATTTTGATACAAAAGCGGCTGATTATACCGCAGAGGAAGCCCCATCAATGGCAGAAACACTACTCAACATTATTCCAACCAATCCAGTCCAATCGTTAGTTGAAGGAAACATGCTTCAAATTATCGTCTTCTGCGTATTTTTAGGTCTTGGCATAGCCATGCTTGGTAAAAAAACGGAAGGCTTGCTGAAGCTGTTTGAACAAGGAAATGAATTAATGATGTATCTTGTCGGTGTTGTGATGAAATTTGCACCGTACGGAACATTCGGTTTGATTGCAACGGCAATCGGCAGTCAGGGGCTGGATGCCATGAAAGCGATGGGACTTTACTTCTCGGTCGTGTTAATTGCGCTTATCCTGCATTTCTTCCTGACATATGGATCAACCATTGCTATCTTAGCTAAACGAAATCCAATGGCATTCTTTAAAGGATTTTCACCAGCGATGGTTGTTGCGTTTAGTACATCAAGCAGCAACGCAGTACTGCCGGTATCAATGGAAACAGCGCAAAAGCGTTTAAAGGTGCCAGAGCCGATTTCAAGCTTTGTGCAGCCGCTGGGTGCAACCATTAATATGGATGGCACAGCCATTATGCAAGGTGTTGCGACCATTTTTATCGCTCAAGTATATGGGGTTGAACTGACGCTTGTTCAAATGCTGACGGTTGTCTTAACAGCTGTTTTAGCAAGTGTCGGTACAGCAGGTGTCCCAGGGGTAGGACTCATCATGCTGGCCATGGTGTTAAATTCTGTGAATCTTCCTGTTGAGGGAATAGCACTGATCCTTGGTATAGACCGCTTATTAGATATGGCAAGAACCGTAGTTAATATTACAGGTGACGCAGCATGTGCGGTGATTGTTTCTGAAACCGAAAAGAAGCATGAGAAAGAAGCGCCGACACCTAACTTATCACTGTAATAAGCAAGAAGGGCTGACTGGATCAGCCTTTTTTTCATGGATTGATTTGTCTCGCGTGATATACTTTTTACAGGATGAGCAGTCGTAACTGCCGCCATAGGCTTTACATCAGAAGGAGGAACCACTTTGCAGTCTGCTGTTTTAAAAGTAGAGAAAGTCGATAAACAAATTGGCCGGAAAATGATCTTGCAGGATATTTCTATAGACATTGGGCAAGGAGAAATTGTCGGATTACTTGGACCCAATGGGTCTGGAAAAACCACTTTGATTCGATTGATCGTTGGCTTGATGAAAAAAAACAATGGCAACATCATGATCAATGGATATTCACAAGATGAGGATTTTCTTCAGGCGATGTCATCTGTTGGTGCGATCATAGAAAACCCAGAATTTTATTCGTATTTAACAGGCTTTGAAAACCTTGAGATGTATGCAGCGATGCACGATGGCGTGACGGAGGAACGCATTCAGGAAGTGGTGGAAAGAGTTCGTCTTGAGGATGCCATTCATCAGAAGGTCAAGACGTATTCACTAGGGATGAAACAAAGGCTTGGGATTGCACAAGCTATTTTGCATCGTCCGAACCTGCTCATTTTAGACGAACCGACAAATGGACTGGACCCTGCAGGAATGAAGGAATTCCGGGAGCACTTACAAATGCTTGTAAAGGAAGAAGGAACCTCGGTGTTATTTGCGACGCATTTATTGCATGAGGTAGAGGAGCTATGTGACCGCATGATTATCATTCAAAAGGGACAGATCAAAGCTAGTGCTCATCTCCGGGATATGGAGGGGAAAGAGCAGGTGCTGATGAATATTCAGCCAGTAGAAAAGGCGGTCTCATGGCTTGACGCACACGACTATACATATGAACGAAATGGAGCGCGTGTCCTGCTTCAACTGAACAAAGAACGTGTGCCAGAGCTGAACAAACAGCTTGTGCTGGCGGGGTTTGATGTACTTGAAATGATGCCTCAAAAGCAGTCAATTGAAGAGGCGTTTATGAAATGGACGGAAGGCGGGACGACAGATGCTTAACCTCATCAAGAATGAGCATAAGAAAATCATGAAGAAAAAGATCACATTCATTGCTCTTTTATTGATCGTTGTATTTCAACTGGCCATGGCTCTAACCTTGAAACGAGTCATATCAAGCTTTGGTGGACAAGACACAGTCGCGAACTATTTTGCTTATTCCACGAACGTCGTGTTTATTTTACAGGTGCTAGCTGTCGTTATTGGCGCAACTTTGATCTCAACAGAGTTTCAGAAAAGGACGATCAAATTTCTATTGATCCGGCCAAAAACAAGACTGCACATCTTTCTGTCAAAATACATCACACTTGTGCTGACAGTCATTTATTTGTTTGTTTTTTATTATGTTTTGGCTTTTCTCTTTGGTCTTATTTTCTTCGGTACTGATTTTGATGAAAGAACGGGGCAATTATTTCAGCATACGTTTGCCGTCATTGGATCTCAGTGGGTGGAAGTGGTCATGATGGCAAGCTTTGCTTTTATGTGTTCCAGTTTGTTTAGAAACAGTCTTGTTGCCCTTGTGACCTCGTTTTTTGTTTTATATGCGGCGAAATCACTTGTGCCGATCATGTCTCTTTTAGAAAATCAGTGGGGAAAAATCCTCCTTTTTGCGAATACGGACTTTACTCAGTACAGCTTTCAAGGACCGCCGCCTTTTGATGGAATGAGCATTTTGTTTTCTCTATTTATAGTAGGGGCGCATTTTGTTTTCTTTATTGGATCGGCTTGGATTCTTTTTTGGAAACGTGATGTAAATGTGTAAAAATTGTGTCAAATAACAAGAAAAATTCGTGACATCTTTGTGAAAACGAGTCTGTATTTCACGATAACCGGCTGATTTTGTCTTATAATAAAAAAGAGTCATGGAGGTGGCACTATCGTGAAAAATTTCATTACGGCTTTACCAATTTTGTTGCTGCTGTCGTTTTCGTTTGTGTCTTTTGCCTTCCAGTTTGATCACCTTGTTTATTTCAGACTAGCGCTGGGGATCTTTTCGTTAGCGGGTCTTTTCTTTCTGTATACACTTAAAAGAAACATGAAATGGTTCATGGTCTATTTATATGCGAGCTGGATCGTTCTTGCTGCCGTCACGACATTTGAGGAACCAGTCTTTTCTCAATTTTTCTTCGGTGGGTTAACGATGACAATGGGTTATCTCACATATATGCTCATTTATTTAGGAATGAAGCAGGACCGTGTAGCGAAATCACATTAAAACAAAAGCCGATAAAATCGAATAACAGATTTTATCGGCTTTTTTAATTTGTTGAAGCAGACAAAAGAGCAGTCAGTGATGACTGCTCCCAGATTGTTGACAAAGGGCTAAAATGATCTTTATTTTAGCCCTTTGTCTTCTATTCAGCGTGATAGAAAACCTTTGCAGTCTAGGAAGGGCGAGCACCGGAGCGGAGCGAATTCGACATTCGTGAGCACCGGAGCGCAGACATGACAACCAATGCGAGGGTTTGTCTACACGCTGAGAGCAGTCAGTGATGACTGCTACTCTAATAGTTATGATTCACGCCCAGCAGCTGCAAGCTGCTTCTGATGTTTTTTGTCAATGGTTTCGTAAATACTTTCCATCATTTGAGGATCGCGCATGATGGCCTTTTTGTTCTCTTCAATCAATTGCTGGTAGGTTTTAATTTTCTTCTTAGACATGTGACTCATCGCTCCTTAATAAGAATGGACGTCTATAGGATTTCACATAGATGAAATTGATAATCATTTTCAATTAGCAACTCCATTATACAAAGACAAATGTCAGAAGTAAAGATTCAATTCAGAAAATTCACGTAACCGACATATTCCAAGCTGGTTCGACGCTGCATTCTTTCCCAGGAAATAATTTTGTCATGACTTGTCGTAAGTGCAACATCAATTTGAAACGTTTTGGCTGTGCAGCTCGTCTTATGAAGAGATTTAAAAAGAAAAAAGACATCAGCAAGAGTTTGCTGATGTCCTTCGTTTCATCAATTAAGAAACGTGCTCTTGAAGAAATTCTGTCACTTCTTCAGGCGATTTTGCATTTGCACTGTGTAAATGACCTGTTTTTTCACCATTTTTGAAAATTAACAGGCTTGGAATACCCATTACCTGATACGTTTCAGCTAATTCTGGGAAATCATCTTTATTTATTTCAAACCATTCATGGTGAGCATAAGCTTCTAGGATGTCTGGAATGAACATGTCCATTCTTGTGCAGTCAGGACACCATGTTGCAAAGAATTTAACGATGACTTCTTTGTCTGATTGAATAATTTCATTGAATTGTTCAGTACTTGTGATTTTTTTCAATTTGTCACAACTCCTTTTCAATGTCATTTTAATATAAAATAAAGGCGAATGACATACAAATGCTCGGGAGGCGCTTACAACCTTTACAAATCATTTCAATTACGTAACAACAAAAATTAATTAGAGCATTTTTGCTTGAAAGTGATAAGATAGTAAAGATGAATTTTAGTGGGGGGAGTATCCATTGAAAATAAGTTTAGGATTGATTTACGGCGGAAAGTCAGCCGAACATAATGTATCACTGCAAACAGCCCTTGCAGTTACAAAAGCACTTAACACTGAGAAGTTCGATATACATCCAATTTATATTACAGAAGAGGGTGAATGGTTAAGAGGAGAAAAACTCACTGAACCAGTATCAAACGTCAAAATGCTTCAATTTGAACAGAACGCAAAGACGTTTTTACCAACTTCTTTAAATGAAAGCATGTTTCCACAGCCTGCATCGGCTGATGAGAAAATTGATGTTGTCTTCCCGTTGCTGCACGGACCAAATGGAGAAGATGGCACAATGCAAGGATTACTTGAACTGTTAAATATCCCGTATGTCGGCAACGGCGTTCTCGCGTCTGCCGCGGGTATGGATAAAGTCATGATGAAAGATGTTTTTGCACAAGCAGGACTTGCACAAGCAAAGCACCTTTCTTTCAATAAAAAAGACTACGAGAAAGCGACACCAGACAGCTTAGAACAGGTGGAAAAAGTACTGGGCTATCCATGCTTTGTGAAACCTGCCAACATGGGATCAAGTGTTGGAATTAGCAAATGCCGCAGCAAAGAAGAACTGCAGACTGCATTTGACCTCGCTTTCCAATATGATCGTCGTGTGGTCGTAGAAGAAGGCGTAGTTGGAAGAGAAATCGAGATTGGTGTGTTAGGCAATGATGAGCCGAAATGCTCTGTCGTTGGTGAGATTGCACCTAAAACAGATTTTTATGATTACAAAGCAAAATATGAAGATGGCGATACAGATTTGATCATTCCGGCGAGTGTGTCAGAGGATGAATATAAGACGATTCATGACATGGCGATTAAGGCATTTAAAGCCCTCGATGGATCTGGTCTCGTACGTGCAGACTTCTTCCTGACAGAAAAAGGTGAAGTGTTGATCAATGAAGTGAATACAATGCCTGGATTCACACCATTTAGTATGTTCCCATTACTTTGGAAGCACACTGGTGTAGAGTATCCAGAGTTAATTGAAAAGCTGGTGTCACTTGCAATTGAACGCCATCGAGAAAAACAAACCATTAAAACAACTTTTTAATGTGAGCAGCAAGCAGACACTATCCTTAGGTAGTGTCTCTTTTCCTTCAAACGTGAAATGAGAAAGAGAGGCGAAAAATCATGATCAAACGTACAGTGAAACAAATCGCCCAAATGGCTGGTGGAACCCTATCTAATCAAGCTTTTGGCGAAGAACAGATTCACGGAGTGACAACAGATACACGAAAAGTATCAAACGGCGCCCTGTTTATCCCGCTTATCGGAGAACATTTTAACGGTCACACATTTGCTTCAAAAGCAGTGGAGCTAGGAGCCTCAGCTGTTCTTTGGAATCAAAAAGAAGCCAATCCGCCAGAAGGCGTTCCAGTAATTCTTGTAGAGGATACACTAGCTGCGCTTCAACAGCTGGCGAAATCATACTTAAAAGAAGAAAACCCTCGTGTTGTCGGTATTACAGGAAGTAATGGGAAAACCACAACGAAAGACATGATTCATTCCGTCTTGCAAACAGCGTATCAAGTTCATAAAACAGACGGTAACTTTAATAATCATATCGGTCTTCCGCTCACCATTCTTGCAATGCCAGAAGGAACCGATATTGCGGTTTTGGAGATGGGCATGAGTGCAAAAGGCGAAATCGAATTTTTATCAGACCTCGCTGAGCCGGATGCGGCAGTCATCACAAATATCGGGGAATCTCATATGCAAGATTTAGGGTCAAGAGAAGCCATTGCTGATGCAAAATGTGAGATCGTCAAAGGGTTAAAAGAAGACGGCATCTTTTATTACTTAGGTGATGAGCCTTTGCTTCGCGAAAGAGCAAGTTCACTCTCTCAGCGTGTAAAAACCTTTGGAGAAGCAGAGGACTGTGATATCAAGGTAACGCACATCAACCAGCTTGCAGAAGGAACAGAATTTCAGGTCGAAGGGTATGCCCAAGGTTTTCTCATTCCTGTATTAGGGAAACATAATGTGAAGAATGCACTTGCTGCTATTGCTATTGGCCAGCATTTTGGGCTGAATGAAAGACAAATAGCCCAGGGACTGATGCAAACGAAGTTGACGGGGATGCGTCTTGAGCTGTTTAAAACAGATAAAGGAATCACTGTCATTAATGATGCGTATAATGCAAGTCCTACTTCTATGAAAGCAGCCATTGATCTTGTGGGAGATATGGACGGCTTCGCCAATCGTATTCTTGTACTTGGAGATATGCTCGAAATGGGCAGTGAAGAAGAAACGTATCATTATGAACTTGGCCGTTACATCAAGCCGGAATTTATTGATCATGTCATGACGTATGGCCGTCTAGGTGCATTCATTGCTGAAGGAGCGAAAAAATCATTCGGGGCTGAGCACGTATTCTCCTTTATGGACAAAGAGGACCTGAAGAAAAAACTAGCTGAAGTGGCAGGGCCTGACGATGTTGTGCTTGTCAAAGCCTCACGCGGTATGAAATTGGAAGAAGTCATTACTGCACTATAAAAGTGAGAAGGTGACAGAATGATTGGCTGTTTATGTATCCACGGTTTTACGGGTGCCCCTTATGAAGTAGAACCGCTGGCGCAATATTTAAAACAGACGGCAGATTGGGAAGTGCAGTCTGTCACGCTTCCGGGGCATGGGGATGAGCTTCAGTTAAAAGGCATTCTTTATCAAGAATGGATAGCGACAGCTGAACTCGAACTTCTATCCCTTTACAGAACTTGTGACACCGTGTATTTGATCGGCTTTTCTATGGGCGGAATGATTGCTTCTTACTTAGCAGCGAAGTACCCAGTTGCCCGTCTCGTCCTATTAAGTGCTGCGGCTAAATATGTGAACCCAAAACAAATGATGCAAGACACAAGGCAGATGGTGAAGGAGTCCCTGTCAGGGATCATTGATACAAACCCTTTATATGATCGATATCGCCATAAGCTCACAAGCACGCCGCTGTCAGCCGCGATAGAATTTATGAAGCTGGTAAAGCAAACGAAGAATTCGCTTGAGAAGCTTCATCTGCCTGTGTTAATTGTTCAAGGTGAAAGCGACGGGATTGTGCCTGCTTCAAGTGCAGAATTTATTTATCATAAAGTCCCGTCTCGCCAGAAAGAAATGTTTTATTTGCCCGATTGTAAACATCATGTTTGTCATGAGCCATGTGCCCAGCAATTGTTTGAGAAAGTAGAACATTTTCTAAAAAAAGCAATTTAATATATAGAAAAGCTAAAATGTGGCTAAACTAATATAAATTGAATCCCACTTGTTAAAATTTGCATCATTTTTGTCGAATGAGTGACAGGCATATGGTACAATAGGAAAGAAAAGGTGGTTGATTCGGTTGTTTCAATATGACGGAAAAACCTTTATCCCGCAGTCTAATTCGAGTAACGGAGAAGTATCAGCAGGAACCATATTTCAATATTATCAGGACGGGAATATACTAACGGGCACATATCAAGGCTGCAGTATTATATCAGGCGTACTTGTAGGAACTGTGAATGAGGATGGAACACTTCATTTTAGATACCACCATGTAAGCAAGGACGGCAGTATAAGAAGCGGGACTTGCAATTCCACTCCAAAGCAGCTGGATAACGGAAAAATTCAACTGTTTGAAAAGTGGAAATGGATGGACGGAGATCAAAGTGAAGGTGAATCTGTCATTGTAGAACAGTAGATATATCCATTTCTGTCTTGTTGAAAAACAAATAGTGTAATGGTAAGATATAAGGTAGGGTAATTCGGGCTTTGTATATAATGGACCTGTCCTTTCAGAAAAGGGCAGTTTTTAATGATCATTCACGAGATTACTGAAACAGCAATTAGAAGGAGTTTGAATAAATTGACTATAACGTTTCAAGATTTTCAATTAAGCGAAAGTCTCATGAAGGCTATTAACCGCATGGGATTTGAAGAAGCAACACCGATTCAAGCAGAAACGATTCCTCTCGGTCTTCAAAATAAAGATGTCATCGGACAAGCACAAACAGGAACAGGAAAAACTGCAGCATTTGGTATTCCTCTGGTTGAAAAAATCGACCCAGCGTCTCCAAATATCCAAGCGATTATCATTGCGCCAACAAGAGAATTAGCGATTCAAGTATCTGAAGAGCTATATAAAATCGGCCAAGACAAGCGTGCACGCGTACTTCCTATCTACGGTGGACAAGATATCGGCCGTCAAATCCGTTCGCTCAAGAAAAATCCTCATATCATCGTAGGGACTCCAGGACGTTTACTCGATCACATTAACCGTCGTACAATGCGTCTTCAAAATGTTGAAACAGTTGTGCTAGATGAAGCAGACGAAATGCTAAACATGGGTTTCATCGAAGACATTGAAGCGATCCTTTCAAATGTACCAAGTGAACACCAAACACTTTTATTCTCTGCAACAATGCCTGCACCAATTAAGCGCATTGCAGAGCGTTTCATGACAAACCCAGAACACGTAAAAGTAAAAGCGAAAGAAATGACTGTATCTAACATCCAACAGTTCTATTTGGATATTCACGAACGTAAAAAGTTTGATACATTGACTCGTCTTCTTGACATTCAATCACCTGAGCTTTCAATTGTCTTTGGCCGTACGAAACGCCGTGTTGACGAATTGACTGAAGCACTTAACCTTAGAGGTTATACAGCTGAAGGAATTCATGGTGACCTGACTCAAGCAAAACGTATGGTTGCGCTTCGTAAATTCAAAGAGGGTTCAATCGATGTTCTTGTCGCAACAGACGTTGCAGCACGTGGACTTGATATCTCAGGCGTAACACACGTGTATAACTTTGACGTACCGCAAGATCCAGAAAGCTACGTGCACCGTATTGGACGTACAGGACGTGCTGGACGTACAGGTATGGCGATGACATTCATCACACCACGTGAAAAAGATATGCTTCGTGCGATTGAGCAAACGACTAAACGTAAAATGGATCGTATGAAAGAGCCTACACTAGATGAGGCGATTGAAGGACAACAGCAAGTAACAGTTGACCGTCTACGCACAATCATCAGTGAAAACAACTTGAACTTCTACATGACAGCTGCTGCTGAATTGTTGGAAGATCATGATTCTGTAACAGTGGTTGCAGCTGCGATCAAAATGATGACAAAAGAGCCGGATGCAACGCCTGTTCGTTTAACAGATGAAGCACCGATGATTTCTAAACGTCATCGTAACAACCGCAGCTCTTCTAAACGCAGAGACGGCGGCGGTGGCGGAGGCTACCGTGGAAAAGGCAAGAACAGCCGTTCATCTTATGGTGATAAAAAGCGTTCTTCAAATGACCGCAATCGTTCTTCTAACGATCGTCGTCAAAAGAAATCTTATAACAACTAACATACAAGAGCGAATCCTTTGCAGGGTTCGCTTTTTTTAAAATTGAAACTTTTTCGGCTTTGTTACGTAATATATTGATAGAAAAGTAAGAGAATGGGGGAAGAATGTGAGAAAACAGCCGCAACGTCAAATTAGTTTAAATGGTTTAAAGGTATGGCGTCTTCAAAATGGAATTATCTCATTGATTTTCTTACTCATCATCATTGGGGTATTTGTTGCCAGCTACTATTTCCAATGGCCATATTGGATTGGAGCGATCCTTTCTGGTTTATGGGTCTTACAGGTCATTTTTGGCATTTGGCTCATACCAAAAATCCGCCACCACATCTGGCGCTACGAAGTATTCGAAAATGAAATTGAAATACAGCATGGACTCATTCGCGTCACACGTGTCATTGTGCCAATGGTTCGTGTTCAGCATGTTGATACATCTCAAGGGCCGCTTTTAAGGCGCTACTGTTTGGCCTCTGTTCAAATTTCGACTGCTGCCACAGTTCATGATATACCGGCGCTAGAATTAGAAGAGGCAGATGAGCTTCGTGATTACATATCTCGTTTAGCAAGGGTGACGGAAGATGATGTCTGAACCAAAACGTGTACATCCCATTTCGATGTTCATTGATTTTATATCAGATGCTGTATCCATGATCAAAAACTTCATTATCCCTTTTTTCGTGTTGATTTTTGTGAACTCGAATTCGAGCATTCGCTTTTATGCATTTATTATTCTTGGTGCGCTTCTTTTGTGGAAAGCCGTTTTTACCATTTTAGAATGGAGACGATTCACTTACCGGATGGAAGACGATGAATTTCGTGTGGAATCGGGTGTGATTACGAAAAAGAAAAAATATATTTCGTTAGAACGAATTCAAACGGTTAATACAAGTGAAGGCATTTTTCAGCGGATTTTCGGTTTAGTGCGGGTTCAAATCGAAACGGCAGGCGGAACGGATGGTCCAGAAGTGAGCCTGACCGCGATTACAAAAGCAGAAGCGGAACAATTAAAGCAGTCGATTTTCAACCGGAAGAAAAGCTTGCAGGAAGAAGAAATGACGGATGAAGCAGGTGATCTGCCCGGCCATTTCACTGCGCAAAAACCGATGCAGGAAGAAATCAATGTCTCCTATCGTATGGGTGTGCCAGAATTGCTTTTGGCTGCGACCACTTCAAGCGGTATCGGTGTCATTATATCCGGGTGTCTTGCCATCTACACGCAAATAGATGAAATTCTCCCTTTGGACGGGTTCTTCAAGCAGTTCTCTTTTTTAAGCCATGCGAGCGTTGAAATCTATGCGATTTTGATATTTCTTGCCGTATTGATCGCTTGGATCTTGAGTGTCGGGGTAACAGCACTTCAGTATGCGAATTTCGCTGCAAAACGAAAAGGGAATGACATCATCATTACAAGAGGGCTCATCGAGAGACATCAAATGACCATTCCACTTGCGAGAATTCAAGCAGTGAAAATCAAAGAGAATATGATCCGTGAGCCTTTTGGTTTTGCGACGGTGATGCTTGTTAGTGCAGGAGGTTCGATTACAGAGAAAGAAACCTCTTCTGTCTTATTTCCGCTCATTCGGAAGAAAAAAATAAATGAATTGCTGTCACAATTCACCGATCATTATCATGTAGCACCAGAAACAGAGCTGAAAAAAGTGCCAAAGCGTTCACTCAAACGCTACCTGATCTCATATGGCTTTGTGCCGTTACTTGCAGGTGTCATCCTGTCGGTACGCTTTCCGCCATGGGGGTATTTGGGACTCATTCCGTTACCGCTTGCTCTATTCTTCGGCTATTTAGCTTATAAACAATCAGGATATACAATCAAAGGTTCATTGATTCAAATGACATCAAGAGGCATTGGCAAGACCACTGGCATTGTCTTGAGAAAACGAATGCAAAACTATACGATGACGCAATCTTTTTTCCAAAAGAAAGGCCGGGTCGCAAGTATTCACACCTTTGTGAAATCCTCTGCGCTGCTTGATTCCTTTGGTGTGCATCACCTTGAGGAAGAAGATGCGGCACGTGTATTTGATTGGTATTCGTATGAAAAAAATCAATCGTCTTAAACGAAAAATGTCGATCAGCTCCTGCATGAGGAGTGATCGACATTTTTTATGAGATCAATATCGTCTTTTTTTCGAATGGAAAAGCAGCGTAATCGGTGCTAGAAGCATACCGCCGATCAATCCAAATAAGTGAGCCATGATATTGATGTTCGAATTGACGAACGTCATGATGACAGAAACAGCAAGAATCGTTAAAATCACTTGTGAATTCCCGCGGTCCATCATGTGCGGTTTAAACAGGACAAGGTATAGATAAACCCCAAACAAACCAAAGATCGCACCAGAAGCGCCAACATGTACATACTCTAAAGGCTCCACCCAATAGGTTCCGAGATTGCCAATGAATCCTGCACCAAGATAAATGATCAGAAATCGAACCTTCCCAAGCAAATGTTCAAGCGCTGGGGCGAATAAGAAAAGGGACATGGAATTAAATAAAATATGTGTGAGACTTCCGTGAAGAAAAATAGGTGTAACGAGCCGCCACCATTCCCCAGCCGCTACACCATAATTGAAACCGACGAGATGATCCTGTCCAAGCTGTATCATAGGGATAGGAACCGCAAATATAAGCCACAGGCCCATTTGTAAAGCAAGGATCGCTGTTACGATTGGATACGATCTAATAAATTGTTGAAAGCTCTCCGTTCGAATAAACATAACAAACCCCTTTTGACTAGATAATGGTAAGTTTATAGTAACACGTTTATGAAGCGAACACTTAAATTAGTACGAGTATCATAGGAGGGACCTCATGATCAAAGGAATAGGCATTGATATTGTAGAGATCGACCGTCTTTCGCGAGTGCTCAAAAGACAGCCTCGTTTACCGGAACGCATTTTAACTTTAAGTGAACAGGACGTCTTTCGTACACTCAGTGAAAAAAGACAGCTGGAATTTTTGGCAGGGCGCTTTGCGGCAAAGGAAGCTTTCGCTAAAGCATACGGAACGGGAATCGGTCAGCATTTAAGCTTTCATGACATAGACATTCAAAAAGACGATAAGGGAAAACCCTTCATCAAAAGCAAGAAAGCGGAGGGAGATCAGATTCATGTGTCCATTACCCATACAAAGGAATATGCTGCCGCACAAGTTTTAATTGAAAGGTTGTCAAGCTAGTCTGCATATTGTTTGTCCCCCCTTCATATATTGGGTAGTGCGATAAGGAAGGGCGAGTTGCTAACAGGCTTTGATGGTTCGCGGTACGCAGTTAACTCTTGAGGCGTACTGTTAAAGTCAAACAAGCGGTTTCTTCCTTTTAACACAATTAACGAAGGGGTTGAAAAGGGTGAGAAAAAGCTTTGTTTTGCTTGTAACGGGAATCCTTTTTGTACTGATTCTCTCCGCATGCGGTCAAAAATCTCAGCAGGATATCGTTGGAGATTTAAACAAAAAGGCAGAGGAAATGACATCATACAAAGCCAAAGCAAAAATGACCATTGAGACAGGAAATGATCCGCAGGAGTACCAGGTAGAAATTTGGTACAAAAAGCCGGAGCTTTACCGTGTCTATTTAGAAAATCCGAAAAAGGATCAGAGTCAAGTCATTTTAAGAAATGGCAATGGTGTATTTGTGCTGACACCTTCATTGAACAAGAGCTTCCGTTTCCATAGTGATTGGCCGAATAATAGCAGTCAGGTCTATTTATTCGAATCCCTTGTGAAGGACATTAAAAATGACAGTGCAGCTCAGTTCAAAGCGAAAGAGTCAAAGTATGTGTTCGAAACGAAGACCAATTATCAGCACAACCAAATGCTGCCTACCCAAGAGATTACCTTTCATAAGAAAACAATGGCGCCTGCCAGTGTGAAAGTGCTGGATAGCGACAAAAAGCCAATGGTGAAAGTGGAATTCTCTCACTTTGAATTCAATAAATCCTTTGACAAAGATGCATTTGATGAGAAGAAAAACATGACACTCTCTCAAATGGATGTTGCCACAAGTGCAGACCCATCTGACAGCTTTGCGGTGAAAACACCAGTTGATATGCCAGAAGGCGTGAAGAAGATGGAAGAGAAAGAAATGACGACAGATGCTGGGAAGCGTTATGTGATTACGTACGGCGGCAAGAAATCCTTCACACTTATCCAGGAAAAAGCGCGAGTAGCTGAAGCGTCTACGCCTGTTACGATGAACGGTGAGCCGGTCGATCTTGGTATGACAGTAGGGGTTCTGACAGATCAATCCCTCTCATGGACATCTGGCGGAGTTGACTACTTAATTTCCTCAAGTGATCTATCGAAAGAAGAGCTTTTGATGGTCGCAAAGAGTGTAGAAGGCCAGTCAGCTAAATAAATGAGGTTCTCAGGCGGAAATGATAAATGAAGCATCAGCCCTGTGCAAGGGCTGATTTTCTTTGATTTATTTCACATTATTCTTGATTTTTAGTATCATATGAAGGGATTGAATCATTCAATAGGGAAGTGTGACTGATGGACACAAATGCCTTTTATAGAGACACATGGGCAGAAATTAATTTAACAGCAATCAAGCACAATGTTTCACATATGAAAGATCATATCGGTCAAAATGTTCAACTGATGGCTGTTGTGAAAGCCAATGCATATGGACATGGAGATATAGAAGTGGCAAGAGCTGCCCTCAACGCTGGAGCAGACTTGTTAGCTGTAGCCTTTTTAGATGAGGCCATTTCTTTAAGAAATCAAGGCATTAAAGCACCGATTCTTGTACTCGGCGCAGTACCGCCGGAGTATGTCAAAACCGCCGTTCGATACAATGTGATCATGACCGCTTACTCCACCAGGTGGCTGAGGGAAGTCGCCGATATGGTGAAAGGGCAGATGGGACAACCCATTCGTTTTCATTTGAAAATAGACAGCGGAATGAACCGTTTAGGTGTGAAAACGTTGGAGCAAGTCAGCGAAGTAAAGAAGCTTGTCAGCGAGAATTCTTATTTACAGCTGGAAGGTGTATTTACTCACTTTGCGACCGCGGATGAAAAGGATGAGAACTATTTTGATCGGCAGTTTGACACCTTTGAAACCCTGCTTCAGCCGCTTCATACGGAAAAGCTGCTCGTTCATTGTGCCAATAGTGCAGCAGGTTTAAGGTTTAAAGAAGTGTTGTTTAATATGGTTCGCTTCGGCATCAGTATGTACGGGCTGTCACCATCAGAGGAAATCAAAGATGAACTTCCTTTCAAGCTGGAAGAAGCCATGTCTCTTCATACAAAGCTTGCCCATGTGAAGCTCATTCAAAAGGGTGAGAGTGTCAGCTACGGGGCGACGTATACAGCTAATCAAGATACATGGATCGGTACGGTACCAGTCGGCTATGCAGACGGGTGGATCCGGAAGCTGGCAGGAACGGAAGTACTTGTTGGCGGAAAGCGCCGGAAGATTGCCGGAAGGGTATGTATGGATCAATTCATGGTTGACCTGAAAGAGAACCTTCCAGCAGGGGAGCCAGTCGTTTTGATTGGTGGACAAGGTGAAGAAATGGTATCAGTCGATGAAATTGCAAAAAGGCTTGAAACCATTAACTATGAAGTCACTTGCTCCATTGGCCACCGCGTCCCAAGAGTATATATAGAGGACGGGAAAAGGGTACATGTGCGGAATCCGCTGCTGCAAGGCGGGTCAAGCTTTTTCTAAACAGCATTCACAGGAACGATCGTCAAACTGACATCGTTCTTTTTTATTCTACAAAGCAGGGGTAAACATTCTCCCTTTTTTAGAGATTTTGGAAATACCGTATGATTTTCGGAAAAAAGCGTATAATGTGAAAGAGGAACTCCATTATCATCTTTGATTTACGGGTGAACAGCCGCTTCATGTTCTAATAAGAAATCATGAAAAAACAGCTTTGCTTGCGCATTGAATAATGGTATGATTAGTCTTGGAATGGATCGAAACGGTATCCGTAAGTTTTGTGGAGGTGTATGTTTTTTGTCTGAATCCAGCGCAACAAACGAAATGAAGATTCGACTACCGGAGGCTTTGATGTCTGAAATCGAACGAGTAGCAGAGCAGGATAAGGTAACAAGAAATGAATTGATCTACCGAGCGACAAAAACGTATATTCGTGAACGTAATATTCGACAAAATCGTGAATCGATGAGACGCGGCTACATGGAGATGGCGAAAATTAATCTGAATATCTCTTCAGAGGCACAATACGCAGAATTTGAGGCTGAGAATACAGTTGAGCGATTAGTCAGCGGGGGTTAAACATTTGATTGTTAAACGCGGTGATGTTTACTTTGCTGATTTATCTCCTGTTGTTGGCTCCGAGCAGGGCGGGGTTCGCCCAGTATTGGTGATTCAAAATGACATTGGAAATCGCTTCAGCCCGACTGCTATCGTTGCAGCCATAACAGCCCAAATACAAAAAGCGAAATTACCGACTCACGTCGAAATTGATGCAAAGCGCTACGGCTTTGAGCGAGATTCTGTCATTCTCTTGGAGCAGATTCGTACAATCGACAAACAAAGATTGACAGATAAAATCACACATCTTGATGACGAGATGATGGAGAAGGTTGATGAAGCCTTACAAGTTAGTTTGGCTCTTATTGATTTTTAATATGGTGAGATTTGGTTGCTCTCTTGGGAGCAACTTTTTTTTGTGTTCAATTTTTATTAACGTTATAATGAAGAAAGACTAAAAGAAGTGCTGTTTATGTACGTAGGGGGTAAAACATGTCGAATCATATCGTGTTAGCTTTTGCAAGAGAGCATCGAGAGGAATTACAAAAAGAGTGGACGGACATTTTTAGACGACTCGGAGAAAAGGAAACGGACATGATGCTGAACGACAATATGTATGAAACCATCTGTTCGGAATATGTTCATTTAATCATTACATCTCTTTCAGAAGGGTATGCTGAAGATTTTGAAGAAAAAGTGCAAACTTTTGCTTTAAAAATTGTTCAAATGGGTATATCACTTAAGTTACTGGCAAATGGTCTAACAGAAATCCGTTCACATTTATATCAAAAAATGAACAATGACAAAGATACAACAGAAGAAAGTCATGACCTCATCTGGCAAATTGATCGCTTCATCACGCCTATTCATAACGAGATCTTAAACCAGTATTCCATCTCATGGGAGAAAACAGTCAACCTTCAAAAAATCGCGCTGCAGGAACTTTCTGCCCCGCTGATCCCAGTATTTGAGCACATTACCGTCATGCCGCTTGTTGGAACAATTGACACAGAACGTGCCAAAAAAATTATGGAGAATCTGCTCAACGGTGTCGTCAAACATCGTTCACAAGTCGTCTTAATTGATATTACGGGTGTACCTGTCGTTGATACAATGGTGGCGCATCATATCATTCAAGCATCAGAGGCTGTGAGATTAGTAGGTGCGAAGTGCTTGCTTGTCGGTATTCGTCCAGAAATAGCCCAAACCATTGTGAACCTTGGAATTGATTTATCTCAAGTTACAACAAAGAATACCCTTCAAAAAGGAATTCAAACTGCTTTGGAAATGACAAATCGAAAAATTGTTTCATTGGAGGGATAACCCAGTGAGAAATCACCCGAAGATTCCAATCTTAAAACTATATAACTGTCTTCTGATTTCGATACAGTGGGAGCTTGATGATCAAACAGCTCTCCACTTTCAAGAAGACTTGCTGAATAAAATTCATGAAACAGGAGCAAACGGTGTTGTCATTGACCTCACATCCGTTGACATGATTGATTCCTTTATTGCAAAGGTATTAGGTGATGTGATCACGATGTCCAAGCTCATGGGGGCAAAAGTTGTATTAACAGGAATACAGCCGGCAGTCGCTGTGACGCTGATTGAACTTGGAATATCGCTTGAAGAAATTCAGACAGCACTAGATCTTGAACAAGGGCTTGAGACACTGAAGCGGGAATTGGGGGAATAGATATGAAAGACCAATCCTGTGTAAGAATATTGACGGAATGGGACATAGTCGCAGCAAGACAATTGGGGCGCAATGTTGCAAAAGAACTTGGATTTGGTACAGTTGACCAAGCAAGAATTACGACGGCCATTTCAGAATTAGCTCGAAACATTTATTTATACGCTGGTAAAGGTCAGATTTGTATAGATGAAGTGATGGAGCGCGGAAAGCGTGGACTCAAAGTTATCGCAGCCGATGAGGGGCCAGGTATCATGGATATACGTAAAGTAATGGAAGACGGATTTTCAACATCAGGCGGACTCGGAGCAGGTCTTCCGGGCGTCAGACGACTGATGGATGAATTTAAATTAGATTCTGCACCAGAACAAGGAACGGAGATACAAGCTGTTAAGTGGCTTCGCTAGGAGGGAAACCATGGATTTTAAGGAGGTAATGGAGCAGCGGTACCATCAGCTGCTCAGTCGTTATATCAGTGATTTAACTGAAACATCGCTTTATCAAGCTCAAAAATTTAGCCGTAAAACCATTGAGCATCAAATACCTCCTGAAGAAATAGTGAGTGTTCACCGAAAAGTGATTCAGGAGCTTTACCCTGATTTGCCGGAAGATGTTTTTCATTCACTAGACTTCTTAATTGAAGTCATGATTGGGTACGGACTTGCCTACCAAGAACATTTAACACTCAGAGGCATCCAGCAAGAAATAAAATCTGAAATCGAAATAGCTGCAAATGTGCAGCAAACCCTTCTGGAAACGAAAATTCCAGAAGGAGATACCTTTGATATTGGTGCAATTAGTGTACCGGCAAAACAGATGAGTGGAGATTATTACCACTTTGTGACGGATCACGATACAATCAATATCGCGATCGCAGATGTCATTGGAAAGGGAATCCCAGCTGCGCTCTGTATGTCGATGATTAAATATGCGATGGATTCCTTGCCAGAGTCAGGGAGCGGCCCAACAAAGGTGCTGAAAACCCTGAATCGTGTTGTCGAGCAAAACGTAGACCCGAGTATGTTTATCACGATGTTCTATGGCAGCTATAATAAAGAAACGCATGAGTTTAAATACGCATCGGCTGGTCATGAGCCGGGCTTTTTCTATTGCAAAAAAGAGAACACATTTTACGATTTAGATGCAAAAGGGCTTGTTCTTGGGATCGCACCAGACTTTGACTACAGACAGTACGAGAAGCATTTGGACGCAGGAGACATGGTGATTTTATTCTCTGATGGGGTCACAGAATCCAAGTCAGAGGATGGTTTCTTAGAGCGGGAGGACATCAAAACACTCATATCTGAGCACCTATCATACTCAGCTCAAGAAATGGTGGATGCCATCTACGCCAGCTTACTCAAACTGCAGGATTTTCAGCTGCACGATGACTTTACTTTACTTGTTCTCAAAAGAAAGGTTTAGAAAGTGAACATGCGGGTATATAAAACTTTAGGAAACAAGAATTTCGAGGTGAATGCATAATGAATATGTCTGTAAAAGAGCATCAAATAGATCAAAAAACGAAAATCAGTGTCAGCGGAGAAATTGATGTGTACTCCGCTCCTGAGCTAAGAGAAACGCTCATGCCTAAAGCTGAGGCGGGAGAGCATCTTGAAATCTGTCTAAAGGATGTTACGTATATGGATAGTACAGGGTTAGGTGTATTCGTTGGGCTGTTTAAAGCGGCTCAAAAAGCAGGTGGAACGTTAAAGCTTGAGAACTTGTCAGAACGGCTTGTAAGGTTGTTTGAAATCACTGGGTTAAAGGACATCATTGACATTTCTGCAAAGTCAGAGGGTGGGGTACAATGAACGAATCAGTAGATCTAATCGAGATGAAAATACCGGCAAAACCAGAATATGTAGGCATCATTCGTTTGACTCTGTCAGGCGTAGCGAGCCGGATGGGCTATGCCTATGAAGAGATTGAGGACTTAAAAATTGCCGTCAGTGAGGCCTGTACAAATGCAGTTCAGCATGCCTACAAAGGTGAAGACGGCGAAGATGGAGAGGTGGCTGTTCGCTTTCTTGTCTACGAGGATCGTCTAGAAATCATTGTCGCTGACAAAGGCGGTAGCTTTGACTTTAAGCAAAAACAGGAAGACCTCGGACCGTACACATCTGCTCATACGGTGGATCAATTGGCAGAAGGAGGTCTTGGTTTATACTTAATGCAAACATTGATGGATGAAGTCGAGGTGCAAGCAAACTCCGGAGTTACCGTGGCGATGACAAAGTTTTTAAACAGGGAGCGAGTTGACCATGACACAACCATCCAAAACTATGAAACTAACTAAAGATGAAGTAGACCGCCTTATCCAAAGCTATCAAACCAATCAAGACGAGCAGGCGCAGCTGACGCTGGTCGAATGCTATACAAATCTGGTTGATATGCTGGCGAAAAAATATTCTAAAGGAAAAAGCTTTCATGAGGACCTCAGACAAGTTGGAATGATTGGTTTACTTGGCGCCATTAAAAGATACGACCCGCTCGTCGGTAAATCATTTGAAGCCTTTGCCATTCCAACCATCATCGGGGAAATCAAACGCTTTTTACGAGATAAGACATGGAGTGTCCATGTACCAAGGCGGATTAAAGAGCTTGGACCAAGAATCAAAATGGCAGTTGATCATTTGACAACCGAGACACAGAAATCACCTAAAGTCCAAGAAATAGCAGAATACTTAGATGTAACAGAAGAAGAAGTACTTGAAACCATGGAGATGGGCAAAAGCTATCAAGCGCTGTCTGTTGACCAAGGTGTAGAGGCTGATTCTGAAGGAAGTACGGTGACGATTCTAGACGTTGTCGGCTCACAGGAAGAGGGCTACGAACGTGTGAATCAAAAAATGATGCTTGAGAGTGTGCTTCATGTGCTGTCGGATAGAGAAAAAGAGATTATCAATCTGACTTACTTGCAAAATAAGAGTCAGAAAGAGACAGGCGATTTACTTGGCATATCCCAAATGCATGTATCGAGACTTCAGCGGAAGGCAGTGAAAAAACTGCGAGATGCATTATCAGAAGATGCGTCTATGGAGCTAGGGTAATGAAACAGATTGAACAGCATGAGCATGTAAACGCCATTATCTATCAATCGAATAAAGAAGGAAAACCATGCTGCGGGGACAGTTTTTTTATTAAAGCAGATGATGAAGAACTAATTTGTGCTGTAGCAGACGGATTAGGCAGCGGCCAGTACGCCAATGAATCATCTTCTTTAGTCAGCGAAATTGTCGAAGAATATGGACATGAGGATGTGGCGGCCCTCATCGACAGATGCAATCAGGCTATGAAAAATAAACGCGGGGCCACTGTGGCCATATTAAAGGTGAATTTTTCCCAGCAGCAATTTACCTATTGTTCGGTTGGTAATATTCGGTTTATCTTGAATGCACCTTCTGGCGACTATATTTATCCACTTCCGACATCAGGATACTTATCAGGGAAACCTAGAAAATATAAAACATACACCTATTCCTACGAAAAAGGATCGATATTCATTATGTATTCAGACGGACTGAATGTGCCAAACATGCGCATGTGTTTAAAGCATGGACATTCAGTTGAAGACATCGCCAAACAGCTTGAAACATACACACAAGACAAAAAGGACGATCTCACCTATATACTTGGTCAGCTTACGTAAAATAGCTGACCTTTTTTCTGTTTTGCCGGTTTTTTTGATACACTAAAAGAGAAGACACAGTGAGAGGATGCAAAGTATGAAGACATCTGACTTTTTATTGAAACAAATTGCGACAGAATTAAAGCTTTCAACAAAACAAATTGAAAGTGTGATCAAGCTTTTAGAGGATGGCAACACCGTCCCGTTTATTGCCCGTTACCGGAAAGAGCAGACAGGCTCACTGGATGAGGTGCAAATTCAAACCATTTCAGAGCGCTATACATATATCCAAAATGTCACGAACCGAAAAGAAGAAGTCATTCGCTTAATTGCTGAACAAGACAAACTGACTGATGAATTAAAACAGAAAATTGAACAAGCTCATAAACTGCAAGAGGTCGAAGATTTATACCGGCCATTCAAACAAAAGCGCAAAACAAAGGCAAATGTAGCCAAAGCAAAAGGGCTGGAGCCGCTGGCGGAATATTTACTCACGCTGCCAAGCGATCAGATCGAGAAGAAAGCAGCTGCTTTTATTAACGAAGAAAAAGAAGTGACAAATGTAGAAGAGGCACTTGAGGGTGCGCAGCACATCATTGCTGAACAGCTGGCAGATGATCCTGATATGCGAAAATGGATTCGCAGTGAAACGTACCAAAAGGGCAGTCTTGTCACATCAGGAAAAGACGTCGAAAGCGATGAGAAAAACGTCTATGAAATGTATTACGATTATCAAGAGCCAATCAAAAAGATTGTCCCGCACCGTGTACTAGCGGTCAACCGCGGGGAGAAAGAAGGCATTTTAAAGGCAGCTATCGAACCACCTGCTGAAAATATTCGCTTTTATCTCGACAAACAAGTTCTAAAAGGCAAACAGACGACGGCGAGACCGTTGATTGAAGCGGCAATCGATGATGCATATAAACGCCTCATTCAGCCTTCCATCGAACGAGAAATACGAAAAGAGCTGACAGAAAAAGCAGAGGAACAAGCAATTCATATTTTTGCTGAAAACTTAAGAAAACTGCTGCTTCAGCCGCCGATGAAAGGGAAACGTGTACTTGGAGTCGACCCCGCATTTCGGACAGGCTGTAAATTAGCTGTCGTGGATGATACAGGCAAAGTCCATCATATTGGCGTCATTTACCCGCATCCGCCCGTGCAGAAAAAAGCGGAAGCGAAACAAAAAGTCAAAGAGATCATTCAATCATCAAACATTGAAGTGATTGCGATTGGAAACGGAACAGCCTCAAGAGAGACAGAACAATTCATTGCAGACTTGATTCAAGAGCTGGATCAGCCGGTGTCTTATTTGATTGTGAATGAAGCTGGAGCAAGTGTTTATTCCGCATCAGCGCTGGCACGAGAAGAGTTTCCAGATCTGCAAGTCGAAGAGCGAAGCGCCATCTCAATCGCTAGAAGATTACAAGATCCTTTAGCAGAGCTCGTGAAAATTGATCCGAAGTCTGTCGGTGTGGGCCAATACCAGCATGATGTCAGCCAGAAGCAATTAAACAGCTCGTTAACCTTTGTGGTAGAAACAGTCGTCAACCAAGTTGGTGTAAACGTCAATACCGCCTCACAGGCGCTGCTGCAATATGTATCAGGCCTTTCAAAAGCCGTCGCAGGGAATATCATCAAGCGCCGCGAAGAGATTGGGAGATTCACAAGCAGAAAAGAATTGAAGGATATCCCAAGGCTCGGTGCTAAGACATATGAGCAGTGTATCGGTTTCCTTCGCATTACAGATGGACAAGACCCGCTTGATCGTACAGGTATTCACCCTGAGAGCTATAAAGAAACAAAACAGTTTTTACGCATGATCAACATGACGCCAGACGATCTTGGCACAGAGCAGTTAAAAGAGAAAATGGCTGAAGTGAAACTGGACGAAGCAGCCCAGCAGCTGGACATTGGGACAATTACACTTCAAGATATCATTGATCAGCTGACAAGACCTGAGCGTGATCCGCGGGATGAAGTGCCAAAACCGCTGCTCAAAACAGATGTGCTGAAATTGGAGGACTTGAAGCAAGGAATGGAGCTGCAAGGAACAGTGAGAAATGTTGTAGACTTCGGCGCATTTGTTGATATTGGCGTAAAGCAGGATGGGCTTGTGCATATTTCTAAACTAAGCAATCGTTTTGTGAAGCATCCGCTTGACGTTGTATCAGTTGGTGACATTGTGACCGTATGGGTGGACTCTGTTGACCAGGCAAAAGGCCGCGTTGCCCTCTCCATGCTGAAACCAGAGTAACAAAAAAACGAGGCGCACCTTAGGATGGGGTGTGCCTTGATGTGACTGAATGTTTTTTTCTATAGAAGTACCAGCATTGATTCAGCAATTTGATTTGATAATGATTTTTCTCATAAAATGCCTTCTGCATCTGATTTTTCAGCCAGTTGGGCATCGCCCATTCCTCCTTTGATCGAAACAGTGGATGTACCTTCAATGTATGCATAGGGGAAATTGTCCCGTTCGAGGTTTTTATAGAAAGGAACGATCTTGATTGAACGAGAGAGAGTTACAGCAGTTAACAGAGCACATTTCCCAGCAGTTCTTTGGCAAGGCATTCCGCCATCAGGCTGTTTTTAATGACCGGTTAAAAACGACAGGCGGGCGATATTTACTTGGTACACACAACATCGAACTGAACCGCCGATACCTAGAGGAGCATGGTCGAGAAGAATTAATTGGGATCATCAAGCATGAGCTGTGTCATTATCATCTGCATCTTGAGGGAAAAGGCTATCAGCATCGCGACCGTGATTTTAAAGCCTTATTAAAAAAAGTAGGAGCCCCGCGTTTTTGTACACCGCTAAAGACCATGCAAAATAAGCGCCGTGCGGAGAAACGCCATGAATATATTTGCACAGGATGCGGCCGGTCTTTTATAAGGAAAAGACGGTTTGATACCTCTCGTTATGTATGCGGCGTCTGCAAAGGGAAATTAAAGTGGCTGCGCACAACCGATTCATTGTGATAAGCATTCCTCTATGGGGATGCTTTTTTTGTTCCGATAGATGTGTGGACATATTGAGACAAAAAGAGACGCATGTCTCATTTTGTCTCTTTTTTCATCGGTATGATTCGTTCAAAACCTAAGTGTTCATGCGTCGTCATGTTGGCACGATTTTTGCTTGTATAGAAGTGCAAGCAAAAAAGATAGGAGGTTTTACCAAATGGAAATGGCATTGACTAAAGAAAAAGCCGTATGGATGTATCAAAAAATGCAGGAAATCCGCCAATTTGAAGACCGGGTGCACACGCTTTTTACAAAAGGAATCTTGCCGGGGTTTGTCCATCTTTATGCTGGCGAAGAAGCTGTTGCCGTAGGAGTCTGTGCTCATCTGAATGAAAAAGACAGTATTACGAGTACACACCGGGGCCACGGCCACTGTATAGCGAAGGGCTGTGACCTAAAAGGAATGATGGCAGAAATCTATGGGAAAGCAACAGGTCTCTGTAAAGGCAAAGGCGGATCCATGCACATTGCAGATTTTGATAAAGGAATGCTTGGTGCCAACGGAATTGTTGGAGGGGGCTTTCCTCTTGCGTGCGGGGCAGCCCTCACAGCTAAATATAAAAAGACAGAAAATGTAAGCGTTTGCTTTTTTGGGGATGGTGCAAACAATCAAGGGACTTTCCACGAAGGAATCAATCTCGCGGCCATCTGGAAACTGCCCGTCATTTTCATTGCAGAAAACAATGGGTACGGGGAAGCGACACCATTTTCCTATGCTTCAAGCTGCAAATCAATCGTAGATCGAGCCGCCGGTTATGACATTCCTGGGATTCAGGTAGATGGAAAAGATGTGATGGCCGTTTATCAAGCCGCAGAACAAGCAATTGAACGAGCAAAAAATGGAGAAGGTCCGACATTAATTGAATGCATGACATATCGGAATTATGGCCATTTCGAAGGAGACGCCCAGCGTTACAAAACAAATCAAGAAAAAACAGAACATCAAGAAGAGAGGGATGCGATCGCTCTTTTTAAAAATGAATTGATCAAGCAGCAGCTGCTGACGAATGGAGAGCTATCAAATATTGAAGCGGCTGTAGCAGAAGCGATAGATGAAGCCGTTACATTCAGTGAAGAAAGTAATTATCCAGATCAGACCGAATTATTGACCGACGTGTATGTTTCGTATCAATAAATCAAAGGGGGAGAGGAAAATGACAAGAGAAATCAGCATGTCTAGTGCATTAAATGAAGCGATTAAACTTGCCATGAGAAGAGACGAGGATGTCATTTTAATGGGGGAAGATGTGGCTGGAGGTGCTCATGTCGATCACTTACAAGATGATGAAGCATGGGGCGGTGTGCTTGGTGTAACGAAAGGAATCGTTCAGGAGTTTGGACGTGAGCGAGTTCTTGACACACCGATTAGTGAAGCTGGCTATGTAGGTGCGGCCATGGCAGCAGCTTCCACAGGGCTAAGACCAATTGCAGAACTCATGTTTAATGATTTTATCGGCACCTGTCTGGATCAAGTGCTGAATCAAGGAGCAAAATTCCGATATATGTTTGGCGGAAAAGCAGAGGTACCGATCACGATCAGAACGACACATGGGGCGGGTTTTAGAGCAGCTGCTCAGCATTCGCAAAGCTTGTATGCGCTATTTACAAGCATCCCTGGATTGAAAGTAGTGGTGCCTTCTTCACCATACGATGCCAAAGGATTGCTGCTGGCAGCCATCGAGGATCAGGACCCTGTCATCTTTTTTGAAGACAAAACGCTTTACAATATCACAGGAGATGTTCCAGAGCGATACTACACGCTGCCGCTTGGCAAAGCAGATGTGAAAAGAGAAGGCTCAGATGTGACCATTTTTGCAGTAGGCAAACAAGTTCATACAGCACTCGAAGCGGCCGAGCAATTAGCTGCCCAAGGAATTGAAGCAGAGGTGATTGATCCAAGAAGCTTGTCACCGCTCGATGAAGAGGCCATTCTAGCTTCAGTAGAAAAAACAAATCGGCTTGTCATTGTGGATGAAGCAAATCCAAGGTGCGGAATTGCCGCTGATATTTCTTCTCTGGTTGCGGATAAAGGGTTCGATTTACTTGACGCTCCAATCAAAAAAGTGACGGCTCCTCATACACCGGTTCCGTTTTCACCACCGCTTGAAGATATCTATTTGCCGACACCTGATAAGGTTGTGAACACCGTATTAGAGATGGTTGGAAAGAGTCATGACAAGATCTTGAACTAAAGAAAGGAGAGAGGGAGATGGCTGTCGAGGTTGTGATGCCGAAATTGGGCATGTCAATGAAAGAAGGAACGGTATCTGTCTGGAATAAAGAGATCGGAGAGACTGTAAATAAAGGGGAAAGCATTGCAAGCATCAACTCTGAAAAAATTGAAATGGAGATCGAATCACCTGCAGAAGGAACCATATTGGATATAAAAGTGCCTGAGGGAGAAGGTGTACCGCCTGGCACGGTCATCTGCTATATCGGTGAAGGAAATGAACAGGTCGAGGAAAAGAAAGAAAAAGACCTGCCGCCAAAACAAAAGAAAGAGAGAAAGAAAATCTCCCCTGTGGCACGTAAGATTGCTCAAAGCGCTAATCTGGATATTCATACACTAGTGGGAACAGGTCCAGATGGGAGAATCACGAAAGCGGATGTGCTTCGAGCACTTCCTGATGAAAAAGAAAAACAACAAAAAGAACCAAAGCATCAGCCAGTCAGCATGATGCGGAAAACCATTGCCTCGCGAATGATGGAAAGCCTGCAAACAAGTGCACAATTAACAATTACGATGAAAGCGGATGTGACAAAGCTGACAGCATTACAGTCTGAGTTGAACGAAACAGCCGCAGGACGACACGATATGAAATTAACCATGACCGATTTTGTAGCCAAAGCAGTGGTTCTTTCCCTGCTAGAGCATCCTGCAATGAACAGTCAATATCAGAATGATAGAGTCGAAACTTTTGAGTATGTTCATCTTGGAATCGCTGCTGCTTTAGATCACGGTCTGGCAGTGCCTGTTATTCAGCACGCGGAAAAACTTTCACTTATTGAGCTGGCGAAGAGCATCAAATCGTATGGCAAAAAAGCACGTGAAGGCAAACTTCTCCACGATGAAATTGAAGGCTCTACCTTTACAATCACTAACCTAGGCGCCTATGGTGTGGAACATTTTACACCGATTTTGAATCCGCCGGAAGCAGGTATTCTTGGCGTTGGCAAAGCGGATCACATGCCTGTATATCATGGGAATGAATTATGTAAAGGGACGATCCTGCCACTCAGTCTGACATTTGACCATCGCGTGCTGGACGGGGCTCCGGCATCACAATTTTTATCAACTGTTAAAACGTATTTAGAAAAACCAGTATCCATTCTTTTATAGGAAGAAGGTGAAATGAATGACGCTTGTCATTATAGGAGGCGGGCCAGCAGGATATGTGGCGGCAATAACAGCCGCCCGTTTTGACAGAGAGGTTGTACTAATCGACCAAGGCCTGTTAGGAGGTACTTGCCTGAATGAAGGCTGTATTCCAACGAAAGCACTTTTGCAAAGCGCTGATATGTACGAGCATGTGAAATCAGCTGGACATTTTGGAATTGAGCTTCCAGGGAAGGAACCTGTCATTCATTGGGATGCCGTTCAAAGGCGGAAGCGGTCAGTCGTCAAGCAGCTGACTGATGGCGTTCGTTATTTGATGAATAAAAACAAAATCAGCGTGTTAAATGGGAAGGCATCATTTCTTTCAGCACATGAGCTATTGATAGAAAGTGAAGGGAAATCTGAAATCATCCAGGCAAAACAAATCATTATTGCTTCAGGATCAGAACCTGCTGCTTTACCTTTCGCCCCATTTGACAGAGAGTGGATCATTGATAGTAAGGATGCGATGACGCTCCCTTCAATACCAGATTCGCTTTGTATCATTGGTGGAGGGGTGATCGGCTGTGAGTTTGCAAGCATCTTTAGCCGAATGGGATCAAAGGTTGTCATGGTGGAACAGGCAGCACACATTTTACCTGAAGAAGATCACGATACGGCTAAATGTCTTCACGATCAGCTTCAAAAAGCAGGTGTGGAGATTTTGACATCAACCGTAGTCAAACAGCTTGATGCAATTTCAAAAAAAGTGGTCATTGAGAAGGATCATGGGGAGCGCTGTGACATCCAGTCTGATCATTGTTTAGTCGCCATTGGCAGAAAGCCGAGGCTGGGAGAGCTGAATCTTGAGCAGATCGGCATTGAATTTGACAGGAACGGCATCTGCGTGAATGAGCATATGCAAACCAATCTCCCGCATATCTATGCGTGCGGTGATGTGACAGGCGGCGTTCAGCTTGCTCATGCTGCTTTTCATGAAGGAACGATTGCGGCATCACATGCATCAGGTGAAGATGTAAAGGTCAATGAACAAGTGATTCCAAGGTGCATCTACACGTCTCCAGAAATCGCTAGTGTCGGTTTAAATGAAGAGAATGCTAGAAAACAATATGGGGAGATTCGGATAGGGAAATTCGCATTTTCTGCAAATGGAAAAGCATTAATTTTAAATCAGCCAGCTGGTCAAGTAAAGGTCATTGTCGAACCGCAATATCAAGAAATTTTAGGTGTATCCATTATCGGGCCGAATGCAACAGAACTGATTGGACAAGCGGCGGTGATGATGCATACAGAGCTGACAGCTGATACATTAGAGCAGTTTATTGCGGCACATCCGACACTCTCTGAGGCGATACACGAAGCCTTGCTGCAAACAAATGGACGAGCGGTGCACTGCTGATAGAGAAACTTTCTATCCGAATGACTTCCTGGGTCAGCCAATAATTGAAAGCGCTTTTATAATTATCTATAATGGATAAAAAGCCCCCAGAGGAGAGGATGGAATGAATCCGACGCCTTGTTATTTAAATACTTGGAAACGTTTTGTTCATGAAGGTTTGCTTGATAGGTCTCGCCTGGATAAGAGAGTGATGGAGTCATGGCACAGATGTAAACAGGCAAATGTGAACCCGTATTTAGATAAAGGACAGTCGTTGTTAGAAAAGGAATTATTCAGTGTTCAAAAAAAGAAGTACTCACTATTTCTAAATGCCGCTCTTCCTTACTTAAATAAAATCAGTCAGCAATTAAAAGAATCTGACATGATGGCTTTACTCATTGATGCAGATGGTTATGTGCTAAGTCTGACAGGAAGCCAAAGGACCCTGGTAGAAGCGAAAAAAATAAATTTTATGGAGGGGGCGCGCTGGACCGAAGCTGATGTGGGGACGAACGCTATTGGAACGGCACTGGTCATTGGGGAGGCAGTAGCGATCAACGGAACGGAGCATTTTTCAGTCGCTTCCCACCATTGGAGTTGTTCAGCGGCCCCTATTCGTGATACAGACGGCACGATCATAGGAGTCATTGATATCTCCTGTATGGCGGATCAAAGGCATCCTTTTATGCTTGGGATGGCTTCAACAGTTGCATATGCCATAGAGAGAGAAATTCAGGTCCAGCAAAAAAGGAAAGAGATGGAGCTGATCAGTCATTGTCTCCAGCAAGTAGAAGCGGACGAGCCTTATGTTGTCTGTAATGAGAAAAAGCAGATTGTTTCGGCAAGCAAACCGATAAGAGACCGATTTTCAGACTGGTACGGAATGGATGTTGAGCTGCTCATGGCTGATACATTTGTTACACGGGACAAGCGGATCATTCAGTCAGAACAAGACGGAAAGCTGCTTGGGATGTCTTTTTCTCTTGAAGAAGCAGCGAAGAGCAATATAACCGTTTCTTTTGCTCAATTTCCCGGGGAATCTGGAACAAGTACGGCATTTCAGCAAACGCTCAGCGAATTGAAACGAGCGGCACAAACAGATGCAAATGTCTATATTTGGGGAGAAACAGGTACAGGGAAAGAACTGGCCGCTCGAGCGATTCACTTAGCTAGTGAAAGACATAAAGGACCGTTTATTGCCGTTAATTGTGGAGCCATACCCGAAAGCCTGTTAGAAAGCGAACTATTTGGTTATGCTGAAGGGGCTTTTACAGGGGCCAAACGTTATGGAGCAAAGGGGAAATTTGAACAGGCGCATAAAGGAACACTCTTTTTAGACGAAATAGGCGAAATCCCTTATGCGATGCAAGTGGCACTTCTTAGGGTCATTGAAGAAAGGAAAGTCGTACCGCTCGGCGGGACACACGAAATCCCTTTGGATATTAGAATCATTACAGCGACACACCGGAATATGAACGAACTGCTGAAAGAAGGAAAAATACGTGAAGATTTGTATTACCGTCTTCATGTCTATCCAATCAACATCCCGCCGCTTAGAGAAAGAAAAGAAGACATTGTTGATTTATATCGTTATTATCAAAAGAAGCACCAATGGAATGCGGCATTTCCTGAATCTTTTTTTCGTAAGCTGGAAGCGTACCATTGGCCAGGAAACATACGAGAGCTTTTTAATCTGTTTGAACATATAAGGGTACTGTTTCCTAAAGGAGGATGGATTGGTGAATCGCAATATGCGGCAGTATTAGAGACGATGGATCAGAAAAAGCAGAAGCTCCATCTACCAGAGTATACCGAGAACCCAAAAGAACTCACGCTAAGGGAACGCATTCAAAAGCAAACGGTGATAGAAGCACTGCACAAAACGAAAGGTCATGTGTCAGAAGCTGCGAGGTCAGCAGGGGTGCCTAGAAGCACCTTTTACAAGTGGATGCGAAAGTATAAGCTGTCATGAACTCATAGGGAGCGCAGCAGTAAGGAGGCCTTGGTCTTTCAATTAGAGGTCGGGGTCTTTCTGTCATGTCTAAACAGAAAACAAAAAGGAAGGAAGAAAGGCTTGACTGTTATATTAGTATATGTTAAATTATAAAAGCCGTCGCTAATGAGACAGGAATGAAACACTTAAAAATTCTTGACACATTTTTCTGGCATAGATATAATGAAACATGTCTTATTATTCCGCAGTAGCTCAGTGGTAGAGCTATCGGCTGTTAACCGATCGGTCGTAGGTTCGAATCCTACCTGCGGAGCCATAATGGAGAAGTACTCAAGTGGCTGAAGAGGCGCCCCTGCTAAGGGTGTAGGTCGTGTAAGCGGCGCGAGGGTTCAAATCCCTCCTTCTCCGCCATTATTGTATGGCCCGTTGGTCAAGCGGTTAAGACACCGCCCTTTCACGGCGGTAACACGGGTTCGAATCCCGTACGGGTCATGTTTTGTTTTTTGATTCGTTGGGCTATAGCCAAGCGGTAAGGCAACGGACTTTGACTCCGTCATGCGTTGGTTCGAATCCAGCTAGCCCAGCCATTTTTTATATATGTTTTTCTGCATAGCAGATGAGCCATTAGCTCAGTTGGTAGAGCATCTGACTTTTAATCAGAGGGTCGAAGGTTCGAGTCCTTCATGGCTCACCATTGTCATGCGGGTGTGGCGGAATTGGCAGACGCGCTAGACTTAGGATCTAGTGTCTTTATGACGTGGGGGTTCAAGTCCCTTCACCCGCATTGTTTTTTCAAACAGTGCACTTATGAATATATGAGCACATCATACACGCGGTCGTGGCGGAATGGCAGACGCGCTAGGTTGAGGGCCTAGTGGGTGAATAACCCGTGGAGGTTCAAGTCCTCTCGGCCGCATCAATGATACCAAGGGTTTATAGACCTTTGGTATTTTTATTTATTTATAGTATTTCACGTAAATGCCCAAAACGTGCCCACTTACTTTATCTAAGTGGGCATATTTTGTTTGAATTTGATATTTTTAAATAATGTCATCTAATTTATCAGCCATGGATTTTTGTTTGTTTGGAAATAAGTGTCCATATACATCTATTGTTGTTCTTATAGATGCATGCCCTAATCGTTCTTTGATTGTGTGATATTCCTCTCCTTGATCAATGAGTAGTGCGACATGTGAATGTCTTAAATCGTGTAATCTGATTACTTTTAAATTCTCATCTTCTTGACAAAAATATTTAATTTTCGTGACAGTTGAGGCTTTGTTGACAGCAATTTCTTTCTTATATCTATCGTGCTCTATGTTGTCACAAGAGTTTGCTGAATATCGTTACACATCTTACAAGACAAGATATTTGCTAGATGGTCGAATGAATATTTAATAATATATGTGAACTATGATAAACAGATGTCATCAAAATTGTCTAGTTGAATAATGAATATCTTAACGCGGGAGCAGTTGCTGGAATAAAATTTGTATATTAGTGTTTTAAAAATGGGGGAAATAACATGAAACAGATAGAAGCAATTTTTTTAGATAGAGATGGAACAATTGGTGGTGATGAAACATTCATTATCCCGGAGAATTCGAACTCTTTCCTTATACAGCAATTCAAATTAATAAACTAAAAAAAGATAATGTAAAAATTTTCTCTTTTACAAATCAACCTGGTATATCAAGTGGATTAGCTAAATTAGAAGATTTTAAAGAGGAATTAAAAGGTTTTGGTTTTGATGAAGTATATATATGTCCACACGGTCATAATGACGGATGCTCTTGTAGGAAACCCGGCATAGGAATGTTAATAGAAGCTCAACAAAAACACAATTTAACTCTCGAAAATTGCGTCGTAATCGGTGACCGTTGGAGTGATATTGTTGCAGCTGATAAAGTAGGAAGTATTAAAATTTTGGTTAGAACTGGGGCTGGTGAATATTCACTTAGTGAACACTTTGATAAATTAAGTGGTATTAAAATAGACTATATAGCCAATGACCTTAATGATGCTATAAACTGGTTGTATAACGATTGTGGTTTAAATAACCAAGTGTAATAATCCCTGCTAATAAGAGCTGTCAATACAGTTCAGATCATGTTAAAAATAAACATTATCGTTATATAGCTAATAATAAAACAGTTTTGAAGAAAGCGAGTCCTTTCATGAACAGAGTGTTGAGGTCTTTGAAATGATAGTAAACCAGTGAAAGTTTTAAAAATGACAAGAAACATGAAAGCTAATCAGGAGAAAAGTGCTTAGAAATCTATGAATGGAGAGTGAATCGAATTGCTCCATAAAAGAAATTGGCTCGGATAAAAAAGACAAACAAAAAGCACTTCGTGATAGGTCGAAGCTGATTGCAGTTACATTATGGTCTTGTGTTGGGAGCCCGCTGCTGAAAACTTTCTGTCAGGGTTTATCAAAGAAAACATCAGATTATGAAGAAGCAAAGGCAATAAAAACAAAGTTAGAGGAGTAGCCCCACTTATCATGACCAAAATTAAAAAACATAGCATAGTATATATAATTAATATGCTATGTTTTTTCTTGTTACACTAATGCACCTACTATTTTAATTGCTAATGTTCATAAGGTTACTTTATGATGGAATAAAAACAAGTGTCAGTCAGCTGGCTGCCATCTGCGGATAAATCATCATTTCTTAAAGTGCCTTCAAAAACAAAGCCAAGTTTTTCTGGGATAGCCCGACTTTTGAGATTTGTTGATTCACACCTAATTTCTATTCTTCTAAATTTGATATTGTTTAACCCAAAGTCCGCTAACTTCCTCACTGCTTCTGTTATAAAACCATTCCCACTAAATGTTGTATTTACCCAGTACCCGATCTCACATTTAGGAATGGTCCAGTCAATCCTCTGAAGACTAGTTACCCCGATGAAGTGATTGCTGTTTTTATCAAAAATAAGAAAACGAAAACTTTCTCTTTTTAAAAAATTGATATGAGCATTTCTTAAATTGATCTCTGTTTCTTCCACAGTAGGCAGTTCTTGAGCAAATGGTAACCATGCTTTTAATTCAGAAAAGGAATCCTTTATTGCTTGGTTTACAATTTTCCCGTCTCCTGTTTGGTGTGGTGCTCGAAGAATGAGTCTTTCTGTTTCTAACTGTAAAGGAAGATCTAACAACAAAGGATTCATTTGATTTCTCCTCTCGGAATTTTATATTTTAGAGTATGTGGTTCAAACTGTACGTTGTTAATTTATTGTAGCAGATACCTGATCAATTCTTTAGAATATGAAAGAGCATCTTAAGTAAGTGGACTTTTTGTTTGAGATTGTTCTCTGGTTAGTTGTATTAAAATAACCAAATAAACAACAAAATCATAAAGTGGGGTTGAGTACATGCTTGGATTACCAAGAGGGGAAGTTTTTTTAGTTCCTTGGTCTGCTGAATGGGTCAAAGAATTTGAAAGTGAAAAGAAACGAATAATAGAAGTTATCGGTCAGTACATAGTGAATATACACCATATTGGAAGTACAGCAGTAAATGGTTTGAGTGCGAAACCCATTATTGATATTGCGATCGAAATCAATCATTTTCTTGACGGAGAACAGTGCGTAACAGCTTTGCAAGGGATTGGTTATTCTTATAGAGGGACCAATGTGCTGCCTGAAAGACACTATTTCAGCAAAGGAGAACCACGTACACATCAAATCCATATGTATCAAGCGGGCAATAGATATCTACTCGAACAAATAAATTTTAGGGATTACCTGAGAAGTAACGAACTAGCAAGAAGTGAGTACCAACAGCTTAAACTTAACTTATCAAGTGTAAATAAAAATGACAAACACAAATATGCAGAGGGAAAAACAGAATTTGTTAAGTCTATTTTAAATAAAGATTCTCTTTAGGTGCTGAAAAAATTGATTTTATGCACAAGAAAAATCGCTGCAAAGAAGAGATTCTTCTTTCTAATCAAGAAATTGCAATTATTACCGATTCATGCTATAATGAAAAGTAATTATTTTTGTTCGGCGTAAAGGATAGTATGAAGATTGACTTTTCGTCTTGAGGGTACTTTGGGCAAGGATAGTATAATACATTGTGTGGTAAACGCACGAGGAGGCAACAATCATGGAACAAGGTACAGTAAAATGGTTTAACGCAGAAAAAGGTTTTGGATTTATCGAACGTGAAGAAGGCGACGATGTATTCGTACATTTCTCAGCTATCCAAGGCGACGGATTCAAATCTTTAGACGAAGGTCAAAAAGTATCATTTGACGTAGAGCAAGGTTCTCGTGGAGCTCAAGCTGCTAACGTTCAAAAAATTGCTTAATCTTCATTCCTTTAAAACAGGTTCTCTCGGAGAGCCTGTTTTTTTTGCATGAAAAAACCCTACTCAGCGTACAAGTAGGGAGATGGTACAAGATATTCGTAAAAATTTCATGCTTCAAAGGTTAGTTTATAGTATAACATACTGGATTGACAATATGCGGAATTTCCATAAATTATTTATATTCATTTTAGGGAAGCATTCATTACGGTGATATACTTATAAAATGATGGAAAGAAGTTAAAGGAGAAGTTCCAGATTGAAAAGTTCCTTTCTTTTGGTTTAACACTGACACATATTGAAACACATCATGGTTTCAGTTAAAGTTAACTTTAATATAACATGTGAGGTGATAAAATGTATTCTATAACTGAAATCGCAAAAATTACGGGGCTATCTACTTCGACACTTCGTTATTATGAACAGATCGGTATATTGCCAGGAGTCACGAGAAACGAGCTCGGACGACGTGTTTATGACGAGAGAATACTAGAGTGGATCGAACTAATTCTTGCATTGAAAGATACAGGTATGTCCATAGAAAATATAAAACAGTACACTGACTTAGTTCTATTAGGGGATAGTACATTAAATGAGAGAAGAGATCTTTTATTGCAACATAAAAAAGAAGTGGAGCGAAAAATTATTAGTTCTCAATTGAATTTAGAAAAAATCATTCGGAAAGTTGCTTTATATGATATCTTAATGTACCAAGAAAACAATGTTAAGATAAAAAATAAAAAACCACTGGTATAATCCTTGACTTAAAGTTAACTTGAACAGATATGCTATAAGTGTAAATGATTCAAGAAAATGAACTTTAAGGAGTGGGGCATATGTCGGAGAAAGTATGGTTGATTACAGGATGTTCGACGGGATTTGGCCGTCAAATTGCTAAAAAAGCGATTGAGTCTGGCTATAAAGTAGCGGTAACTGCTCGGAATGTGGATCAAGTAAAGGATTTAGTGGCTGGCAAAGAAGAGCAAGCAATTGCCATCACGCTAGATGTGACCAACAAGGCTCAAATTAAAGATGCTGTTGAAAAAACAATCGATGCATTCGGTCGAATTGATGTGTTGGTGAATAATGCAGGGATCGGATACTTTGCTTCCGTCGAGGAAAGCGTGGAGGAAGAAACGCGTAAAATGTTCGAAATCAACTTCTGGGGTTTGATGAGTGTCACGAACGAAGTGCTGCCTCATATGCGTAAGCAAAAAAATGGTCATATTATTAACTTCTCTTCGATTGGTGGATTGGTATCATTCCCGACTCTTGGATACTATCATGCCACGAAATATGCTGTCGAAGGACTATCAGAAAGCCTAGCGCAAGAAGTCGAGCCTTTCAATATCAAGGTATCAATCATTGAACCGAGTGGTTTCAGAACGGACTGGGCTGGTCGCTCATCTGTCAAAACGAATACAGAGATTCCGGAACTAAGAGATTCTATCGTTGGTCAAATGCTCCAAGGTATGGCTAGTCAAAGTGGTCAAGAACCTGGAAATCCAGAAAAAGCAGCCGAAGCTTTAGTGACCATCGTTGAATCAGAAAATCCGCCGCTCCGCTTATTGTTAGGAAAAGCTGCTTACCAAACTGCCAAACATAAACTAAACAATATGAATGAGAGTATTGAGGCATGGAAAGAAGTGACCTTAAACAGTGATTTCGAAGAACAATAATTTCTAAGATGAAAAAAGGGTGAGCTGATTTATAAGCTCGCCCTTTTTCTGCATACCATGAAAAGCGGCGGCTACTGAAATTCTTGTGCCGAGACATGCAATTGACGGATGACGATTTGTTTTACTTTCTCTAGGTCCCGATCCTCTGTCGAGACCATCTCGTCATACCGCCTTCTCGGGCACCTGTTCTGTCTCTTTGTTGACAATCTTCATGTTCACAATGTGATGTAGCGGTATCATTGCATCATCAAGGGTTCAAATATTTCATAAGTGCGTTACTGCAATCATATAGCAGCTTTTTAATAGTCAAGCCTATAAGCAGTATCCACATGATCACGTCTTTCTCTTTATATTGCCATCTTCCAAACATAAAAAGACCAGCCCATCAGGCTAGCCTTTCAAAGAATATCAATCATAACGTCGAAATATCAATCACAAACCGGTAACGCACATCACTTTTCAGCACCCGTTCATATGCTTGATCAACTTGATTAGCGTTGATGACTTCAATTTGTGGTGTGATGTTGTGAGCAGCTGCGAAATCGAGCATTTCTTGTGTTTCTTGGATGCCGCCAACGAGTGAACCAGCTATGCTGCGGCGGCCGGAAATTAATGAAAAGACGTGGAATTGATCCGGCTTAGGCGGTGCACCGACGTTCACCAAGGTTCCATCTACACGGAGTAAGGACAAATAGGCATCCACGTTAATGTTGGCAGAGACCGTATTAAGAATGAGGTCGTACTGACCGGCTAGTGTCTGAAACGTATCAGGATCACTTGTAGCAAAATAGTCTTTTGCGCCAAATGACAGAGCTTCTTCTTTTTTATTCAAAGAGCGGCTCAATACCGTCACTTCAGCGCCCAGAGCACTCGCGAATTGAATGGCAACATGACCGAGTCCGCCCATTCCGACGATAGCAACTTTTTTGCCAGGACCTGCCTTCCAGTGCTTTAATGGTGAATAAGTTGTAATGCCAGCACAGAGAAGGGGACTTGCGGCATCAAGGGGCAGTTGATCAGGAATGCTGACGACAAATCGTTCAGTCACGACAATTTTTTGACTGTAGCCGCCATAAGTCGGTTCCCCGTTATAGTCACGGCTGTTATACGTTTGGACGACTCCTTTTGTGCAATACTGTTCGTCTCCATTTTGACAATATTCACAGGTGCCGCACGAATCCACAAAGCAGCCAACGCCTACACGGTCTCCGATCTGAAATTTCGTCACATCATCCCCTACAGCTGCAACGACCCCAGTAATCTCATGACCTGGAACCATCGGGAAAATACTGCCGCCCCATTCATCAAAAGCACTGTGGATATCTGAATGACAGATCCCGCTAAATTGAATATCAATTAAAATATCATGTGGACGAAGTGCTCTTCGTTCAATGGTCGTCCGTTCAAAATTCGCTTTTGCGTGTGAAACACTTAAAACATTTGATTGGTGCGTCTGACACATTCTTGATCATCCTTTCAAAAATAAGATTCGATTCTTTTCTTCTATACTGTACTTCTTAAAGTGAACTATAAGTCAACAGAAAACCTTCTGTGATAACGAATTCAGGCTTTTACAACATGCTTGAATCAAGAATTGAGCCAAAAGCATCTTGCTTTCTTTTTCAAAATGGAGATGATGAGGAAAGGAGATCGGAAGGTTAGAGAAAGAAGGAGGACGCAATGAAAATAGCACAAGCAGCAAAACAGCTCGATTTATCCACTGCGACACTTAGATACTACGAAAATATTGGTTTGATTAAGGAAATCAAACGTGACGCTCATGGAATTCGTGATTATACAGAGGATGATCTTCAATGGATTGAATTGATCAAGTGTATGAGAAATGCAGGGCTCTCGATTGATGCGCTTAGGGAATATACAGCCTTATTTTTTGAGGACGATGATCATACACTATCTTCGCGAAAAAACATTTTGGTCAATGAACGAGAAAGACTCGTCCAAAAACAAAAGGAAATCGAAGAGACCATTAAACGATTGGATTTCAAAATAGAAAGTTATGAAGATATTATCCACAATCATGAGAAAAAACTCGCTCATCAGCTGAAAACTCATTCTAATTAAACGAAGAAAAACCTGTGAAAAAATCACAGGTTTTTTAATAGAGTTATCTTTTGGTGTAACGCACCCAGTTATAATGTGCGTGGAGTGGTGTAACCCCGTTGTAGGAGCCAAGCCATTCATCGACACCTGCACCATTCCACAGGTTCATCATAATTTTCCCTGGTGTTTGGGGAATTTGTGTGGTGGCGGTATGCTTTAATTGTCCATCGACATACCATTTGATAGAGTTTGGCTGCCAGTCAAATGCATACGTGTGATAAGAGTTCGCTGCATCGAAATCAAGGTTGACGATCTTCTCATGATTTCCGACACCATTCGTATAGTAGTTAAACTGTACCTTTGTCGTATCTTTTCCTAGAAATTCAATGTCAATCTCATCCCAAGGCGTGCCATCAGTCGGTCCCGTATAAGTGAAGAAAGAAGAGACGATCCCCACATTTTTGGCTGGCTTCATGTTGACTTCATATAGCCCATAGCCGTACGTTTGAACGGAGCGGTTTTCTCCGCAGTCAAACTTGTTATAGGCGGGACTTGTGAGCGATAAACGCATTTCACCTGATGATGTCATCGACACGTTATTTGCACGCCACGTACAGTTAAACATGTTTCCATTCGAGTATCCATCGGCTTTTTGCCATAATCCCGTATTATAGTTGTTAAAAGGTTCATAAAACGATCCACCTGTTTGTGCCGAGGCACCCGCTGTAAATGTGGACAAACTCAAGACTAATCCAGTGACAAGCAGCATCAACATTCGTTTCATACGGTACATATTCGCATTCTCCTCTCCTTTTATGGAAGCGCTTTCTTTATTGATCATACATCATTCTTTCAAAAGGGAAAATCGGTCTAAATAATGATAAACAGTGTGCATTATTTAATAGAATTGAAAGAAGGATCATAAGTAAAAAATAATGATTGACATTGCGGACAGTTGTCCGTAAGATAATATCGGGACAATTGTCCTAATAAAAACCTAAAGTGTTTTGATTTAACACATAGAGATAAGTGTCATGTGAATGAAGGTAAAGAAGGTGAGCATGGTGGAAAAGGATATTGGGGAGGAAATTGAAGAGATCGCATTCTCCTTGTTTCAAGAATTTGGTGTAGAAAATGTCAGCATGCATAAAATTGCGAAAACAGCTGGTGTTGGGCAGGGTACTTTATACCGCCGCTATGCCAATAAAAGTGACTTGTGCCTTTCTATCCTTGGAGAGAGATTTGAACAGCTGATCCCAGCTTTGCATCTTTACTTGAGCAAAATAAGTGATCAGCCGGTTCGTGAACGTTTGCGTTATGTTCTCGAAGAAATTCATCTGATCGTCGGTCATCATCTTGACTGGATTCGGATGCTCACAATTTCTGGGAATTTAGAGCAGACAAGTAAAGTGTATGAGAGTCATTACAGTCAATCGCTTAGACAAATCATTCGTGATTTGCTTGAGGAAGCGAGAGAAAAGGGAGAAGCGAACATACAGGATATAGAATTGACAACGTTATGTATGGCATCTCCAATGATGCCTGAACTCATGTTTTATATACATGAATCTGGCTATTCAATCGAAAGAATAGCTCAATTTGCTGCAGAAAAACAGATTTTATCCGTCTTTCAATAGACATTAAAGTGGCTCATTTCTGACCACCCTGACTTCCTAAGATTCATCTAAACTCAAAAAGAAAAGGAGCCAACTTCATATGAACAAACAGCAAGCAGCAGCTTCTGAAATTCGAACGCTGCCCATTATTATTTCTTTTATCACAGCTGGATTTATTGGCCTATTCAGTGAAACGGCATTAAACATGGCGCTGAGAAATTTAACGTTAGACTTTGGAATTGAAGCGACGACTGCTCAGTGGCTGACAACAGGATATTTATTAACACTTGGTATTCTTGTACCGATTTCAGGACTCATTCTTCAATGGTTTACGACAAGACAGCTTTTCATTACGTCGCTCGTCTTTTCGATCATCGGAACATTTATTGCGGCGGTTGCGCCGGTCTTTAGTATATTAATGGTAGCACGTGTCGTGCAGGCAGTCGGCACAGCATTGCTTCTGCCATTGATGTTTAATACGATTTTGGTCATCATCCCGCCTCATAAACGAGGCAGATCGATGGGGATTATTGGTCTTGTGATCATGTTTGCACCAGCTGTCGGTCCAACCGTCTCAGGTCTTATTCTGAAATCGTTGACGTGGCATTGGATTTTCTGGATTTCACTTCCTTTATTAATTGCTGCACTCGTATTTGGTTTTATTTTTATGCAAAATATTACAGAACCAACAAGACCGAAAATCGACATCTTATCAATTGTGCTTTCAACCATTGGTTTCGGCGGAATTGTATATGGCTTTAGCAGTGCCGGTGAAGGCGGCGGCTGGAGCAGTATGCATGTCATCGTTGCGATTGTAGTTGGTGTCATAGGGATTCTTGTATTCTCCTTAAGACAGTTGAACATGAAAGAACCAATGCTGAACTTAAGCCCGTTTAAATATCCGATGTTTGTCATTGGGTTACTTCTGATTTTAGTATGTATGATGGTGATGCTGTCTGCTATGATGATTTTGCCATTGTATCTGCAAACGTCCTTGGCGCTTTCTACATTTACAGCAGGTATAATGCTATTGCCAGGTGGAATTATCAACGGACTGCTATCCCCAATCATGGGTGGTCTATTTGATAAGTTTGGTCCAAAATGGCTTGTCATTCCAGGTCTTGTCATTGTCGCAGCGACGATGTTTGGCTTTACGAATCTAAGTGTGAATACGTCGATTGGATTCATTGTAACCCTTCATATTACCTTAATGATCGGAATCGCGATGATCATGATGCCTGCTCAAACAAATGGATTGAATCAGCTGCCGCCAGAGCTATATCCGCATGGTACAGCGATTATGAATACATTGCAGCAGGTGGCAGGAGCCATTGGTACTGCGATCGGTATCTCGATCCTTTCATCAGGAACCCGCAGCTTTATGGAAAATGTGTCTGATCCCGCAAATCCGATGAATCAGCTGCTCGCCTTTACAAATGGCGTCCAGCATGCATTTATCTTTGCAGTGATCATGACGATCATTGGTTTGATTATTGCCTTCTTCATTAAACGAGTGAAGGTAGAACAGCAAGTATCATAAGAAAGATGAAAAGCACTGAGGACTAGCGCCGCAGTGCTTTTTTTATTTGCTCAATGCTTGTTTCAAAGAGAGTGAAAACGGGGAGATAGGTAAAAAATGAACATTGAAAATTTGCTGCTGATTCAGTAGGAGGAAAAGAGGAAAAGGAAACGAATGAGTAACTAAGAAATGAATAAGATAGGAGTCTGAGATCATGAACTTAGAAGAACAAATCAAAATCGCTGCGTCATTACGCCAGCCATCTGAAGGTTCATTAGCGAGTCAATCGGAACTAAAGCCAGTAAATCCTCCTGAAGTGAACAAAATGGAATATGATATTCCAACAAGTGCTGGCGAAACAAAGGTGTGGGTATTTAAGCCAGTGAACACATCCAAACAGCTGCTTCCTGTTTTTGTGAATTTACATGGCGGCGGATTTATCATGGGCAGTGCTGAAATGGATAATCCATGGTGTCCAGTCATTGCAGACCGGGCGCAATGTATCGTTGTCAATGTCGAGTATCAGCTTGCACCCGAGCACCCTTTCCCGGCCGCTCTTCATGAATGCTACGATGTACTGAAGTGGCTGTATGAACATCCTGATGAGCTTCAAATCGATCGGAATGCATTAGCCATTGGCGGACATAGCGCAGGAGGAAATTTGGCAACGGCTGCTTGTCTATTGAATATTCAAAAAGGAAATAAACTCCCAATTGCCTATCAAGTGCTTGATTATCCGCCGCTCGATCTAGCCACTGATCCAGCACAAAAGCCAGCGTTTGAAGAAGCGATCCCAGTTGAATTGGCGAGACTCTTTAATTCCTTCTATCTGCAAGGCCAAGATCCGCACAATCCGCTCGTTTCTCCGGTTTTTGCAGATCGTTCATCCTTAGCACAAATGCCTCCAGCTCTCGTCATCACAGCAGAGAAGGATTCGCTGGCTGAAGAAGCCGAGCAATATGCTGCCAAGTTAAAAGAAGCAGGGGTAGACGTCACGTACAAACAATTTAAAGGCGTTCCACACGGCTTCACGCACGCCGGAGATTTAGCCATAGCTGAAGAGGCTTGGCATCTGATGGGGGATCAATTAAAGAAAGCGTTTGAATAAAAAAGCAGAGTGATTCAAAAGCACAGGAGATAATGGACCTGTGCTTTTATTATTGTTTCTGAAAAAAGTAAATGTAAAAAGGGTCAGATATCTTTACTCGTTGTCGATATAATAGAAAGAATAGATGATCTCTTAAAAAGGAACTAATGAAATGAAAAAAGAACAGCTACAGGCATTTTGTCTGTCTTTAAAAGGAACACGCATGATTATCAACCTGAGTGGCAGGCAGATCGTTATCATATTGACGGAAAGATGTTTGCTATGATGGGGGGAGATGCGAATCGAAAGCCTGTCATCACGTTAAAATGTGATCCTCATCGTACTGAAGAACTAAGAGAGATGCATGTAGGAATTATCCTTGGCTACTATATGAATAAAACTCATTGGAATTCCATTTACCTTGATGCAGACATTTCTTTCTCATTTGTAAAGGAATTAATCGAACATTCCTACCAATTGATTTTTCAAAAATTAACAAAAAAATCTCAACATGATATCCTCCTAAATGATTCAAAAGGAAGTGACTGAGGAGCTGTATCTAAGTTACATAATGCCCTTTGACTCTCTTCAAAATTGACTTGAGCGAAATGCTGTCGTTATAATTTAACCAGTTAGAAGACACGAATAGGGGGATATAAAATGGGCTATACAGTCATTACAGGAGCAAGCTCAGGTATTGGATATGAGGCGGCTCTCGCCTTTGCAGCACGAGGAAAAAATCTTATATTAGCTGCACGCCGGCTCGATAAACTCCAAGAATTGAAGAAGAAGATTCATGATCAATATCCCGATATCAAAGTAGTCATACAGTCAGTCGATTTAACAAACATAGAGCAAGTGTATTCATTTTATGAATCATTGTCAGATTATGAGCTGGATACGTTCATTAATAATGCAGGGTTTGGTCACTTTGGCTCTATAGGAGAACAAGATTTAAGTAAAATTGGGGATATGCTTCATCTGAATATCGAAGCATTAACGATTCTATCCACCTTATTTGTTCGTGATTATGAGCAAGTAGAGGGAGCTCAGCTCATTAACATTTCTTCACGAGCCGGCTACACAGTCGTCGGCAATGCCGTCACCTATTCAGCAACGAAGTTTTACGTGAGCGCCTTTACAGAAGGGCTGGCCCTAGAGTTGAAGGGAAAAGGAGCCAAATTACAGGCAAAAGTATTAGCGCCATCCGCGACAGAATCAGAATTTGCAAAGCGTTCATTGGGTGTAGACGAATTTGAATATGAAGGCAATGTCAAGAAATATCATACATCAAAAGAAATGGCAGCTTGTCTGCTTGAGCTTTATGACAGTGAAAAAACAGTCGGTATTGTGGACGGAAAGACATTCGAATTTGAATTAAAAGATCCGATCTTTTCACACGCTGGAACAAGTATGAAATAACAATTCCCATCACTGAGGTAGATTTCCTCAGTGATTTTTTTATGTGATTGACTGTTTGGTCAAGCATAGGAGGTATGTAACGAGTGAAGGCGATTAAGCATCACAAAATATACTCTTCGTCACTATATAGAACAGGATATTGTACGTCCTAGGAAGATCGCTCAAAATGGATAGCTGTTATTTGATGAGAAAAATGCTTTAAAGAAACTAATGAAAAAACACCTTCGCGTTAGGTGTTTTTTTCATGCATTCTTTGATAAAACAAAGAATCACAAGTCCAGTAGATAAGACTGCTCATGATGATAATTGGTAAAGACGCCTGGCTCCCAATACCATCGATGAAAAAGAGCATGACAACCATTGCAATCAGTAAATACGCAGCTAAATAAAGAGGATGGAAAGCCTTTGGCTGCAAAGAAAACAATAACTGCAAAGGAACCGCAAAGACGAAATAAAAAACAAAAAAGATAGGAATGTAAAATATCAGAAACGCAGGCTCAGCTTGAATAGGTGGAAATAAGCAGACAAACAAGCCGAGTAAAATAGAGCTGATGAATAGAGTGATTAGGATTTTGTAAAAGGGTTGAAGCGAATGCAAAATGTATACTCCTTTTTTGTAAAATTTACTATATTTTATCATAAATTCATTATCGAGCATCGGTTATTTTGAAAATATGCCACCTTCAATATTCAATTTAATTACAGCAAATTTAGGTACTAAGAATTGAATAAATCATTAATATAACGCCCTTTTTACCTTTATTTGGTTCTATACCTTTAGCCTCATGTCGATGAATGAAGGTATGGTATAAAGTAAATCCTATAGGTAGAGTTTAGCCATAAATCCATCAAATGAGGAAAAGAGATGATCCAATGAACATGACAAAATGGTTAGGTGCTGTCTTTCTTTCTGTTTTATTATTGGTGACAGCAGCCTGTGCGAACACAGGTACTCAAGAGAATACTCAAAGCGAAAAAGAAAACGTATCCAATGAAACAAAAGAGAAACACAAGGCGGTTGAAACAGGGAATAAGTCCTTATCAAATATTAAGGTATTAGCCACGGGCGGGACGATTGCTGGCAGTTCAGACAGTGATACAGATACGACGGGCTATAAATCTGGTTCACTCGGCATTGATAAAGTCATTGCTTCCGTTCCACAGCTGAAGGATATTGCAAATGTCACGGGTGAGCAGGTTGCGAATGTTGGCAGTGAAAATGTTGATAACGCTCTTCTTTTAAAATTAGCCAAGCGAGTGAATGAACTATTAAAAGATGATCAAGTAGATGGCATTGTCATTACGCATGGAACAGATACCCTTGAAGAGACAGCTTACTTTTTACATCTGGTTGTCAAAAGTGATAAGCCTGTGGTGGTCGTTGGCTCAATGAGACCAGCATCGGCAATCAGTGCGGATGGTCCGCTCAACTTGTATCATGCAGTGAAAATTGCATCAACCAAAGAAGCAAAGGGCAAAGGGGTCATGGTCACATTAAATGACCGAATTGCATCAGCCCGATTTGTTACGAAAACAAACACGACCACAACCGATGCCTTCAAGTCACTTGAGCAAGGATACATCGGAGAAGTTACTGGTGAAGTGGTGTCCTTTTATAACGAACCGACAAGAAAACATACGACTGAAAGTGAATTTGATGTATCAAAGATAAAAGAATTGCCTCAAGTCGATATTTTATACGGCTATCAAAATGATCAAAAATATATGTATGATGCCGCAGTAAAAGCAGGTGCGAAAGGGATTGTCGTGGCTGCAGCAGGAAATGGAACGATGTCAACAGAAGCCATCAAAGGGGCAACAGATGCAGTGAAAAAAGATGTGGTTCTTGTGAGATCAAGCCGTACGGGTAATGGAATTGTCACCCACGAAAAAACGGATGATGAACATCACTTTGTGTCCTCTGATTCATTAAACCCGCAAAAAGCACGTATTTTGCTCATGCTGGCCCTAACGAAGACAAATGATCCAGATAAAGTGCAAAGGTATTATGAACAGTATTAACGGAGAAAAAGACCCGAAAGACATCGGGTCTTTTTTCATGCATTTTCAGCACGCTCCTTTAAAGAGAGTAAAATATCTCGCCAAATATCGTCTACATCAGTAAGAAAGTGCCCTGCTTGATCGATATAATAGGTTTTGACGTTTGGAATCGCCTGAGCTATTTTTTCTATTTCTACAAATGGAGCCATTGTATCTTCTTTTCCATGCCAAACATCAACAGGGATTTGAATATCTTTCATTTCGAATGTCCATGGTTTCGAGAGTAAAATGGGTTCACGAATACATTCATCCACCGATTGACGAGTCGCTTCGTGTAAATGTGTCATCATCATCTCTAACTGCTCATCGGTTTGAAGGAATTGCCGATCCCACGGATGTAAATGCTTGTTCCCGTTTTTGGCCAGCTTCTTAAATTTCTCTGGTTTGTTCTCAATCATTTTTTTCTGGGAACGATAGCTTGCTTTCAATAGCCAAGGAAACTTCTTACTAAGGAAAAAGGCTAATTTATTTTCTTTCAGCATAGCTTTAGGAGGTTTTCCGCTTTGAAAAGGGGTTGTACTTGAGATTAGAGCGGCTGAAAGGACGCGATCCGGCAATTGATAGGCACAACCAGCAGCGAATGCACCGCCTCCAGATACGCCCATCACTGAAAAATGTTGAATGCCAAGATCATCTGCCACTTCCAGCACGTCTTTTGCCCAGTCTAAAATTGTGCGGTCAGGTAGTGGGGTGGATAAACCAAATCCAGGTCGATCCAAACAGATGAGACGAATGCCGAGCTCTTGTGAGATTGGATCATCATCTAAAAACATTACTCTTGATCCAGGTGTCCCATGAAAAAAGAATACTGGAAACCCCTCAAGATCACCGTATTGAGTCAAACCGATGTGGCGGCCATCTTGTAAATGAACGCTTTTCATATTTTCATCCCCTTAATAGTTTATCTAGCTTAAATGTTAATGAGAGAAACACCGTATTAAGGCGCTTCTTTCGCAATCTGATAGATTTTTTCGTATAGAGATAGTAATGTTTTTAAATCTTCTTTTGGAAGTTTTGCATAATATTTTTGAATAAGGTGCAATTGAATGTCTTCCGTATTTTTGTGATAGTCATGACCCTTTTGAGCACAATCAACAATGATTTCTCTTCGGTTATGTGGATTAATTTCTCGTGTGACATAGCCGAGCTGCTCAAGCTTTGATACAAGCTGGCTAGCTGCGCTGGCAGAAATCGAAAAGTAATCAGCTAATTCATTGATTGTTCTTGTTTTCGTGCGCAGCAGCTCAAGTGTCAGCTCTTGTTTGGCTGATAAATCTGCATACTCATGTTTTAAAAATCGCTGATGCTCTTCTACATAAATTGAGCTTAGAGCATTCGAGTATTCAATGATCTTTTTACCGTAATGAATGATTTCCTCATCCAATGTCATCACCTCTATTCTATTATAGGCATTCTTTATATTTAAGTGAAGTTAAATATAAAGGGGAATTAAATGATTGACGAGATACTTGAAAGGGAGATCACCGGTATATCCATTTTTCATTGTATGATGAGGAAAATCCATTTATAATAAAAAAATAAACCAACTGGTCGGTTTTATTTTGTCCGTATGAAGAAATGCAGGGTAGAAAGGGATTGTGACATATGACAAGTACACAAAGCGGGGCTGGAAAGAGTGAGAAGACGAAGCAAAAAATCGTCACCGCTTCTCGTGATTTATTTGCGAAAAAAGGATATTCAGAAACATCCGTGCGCGATATTTTAGAGGCTGCTGAGGTGAGTAAAGGCAATCTCTATCATCATTTCAAAGGAAAAGAGTTTTTGTTTCTTCATATTATGGAAGAGGATCACCGTTTGATGATGGAAACATGGCATGAGGAGAAGAAAACACAGCACCGGGCTGTCGATAAGCTCGCTGCATTTGCAGAGATGCTCAGTCAAATGGGGATTAACTACCCATTAATGAGAGCGAGTGAGGAATTTTGTGCCAGTGCTTTTACATCAGACGAAGTCATGGAGCGGCTGAACAAGATTGATGTCGATTTTGATGATGTGATGAGAGATATCTTACTTGAAGGAAACAAAGATGGCAGCTGGTCGATCCAGCATGTGGAGTCAAAAGTGAAAATATTACTTTCCGTTTTTTATGGATTAGACGTGTTATATAAAAATGACACCATTGAGCAGAAGAAAGAGTTACAAAAAGAGGCGATCTCATTGTTTATTCACGGAATCAACCATCATGAGTAACAAGTGAGTCAGTAAAGGGGAAACAAACATCATGCAAAAACCGATTCGTGAGCAAAAAGCAGTACTCGTGATTTTATTAAGTAATATATTTATTGCGTTTTTAGGCATCGGTCTCATTATTCCTGTCATGCCGCTATTTATGAATGTTATGCATCTAACAGGGAGTACAATGGGATACCTTGTGGCGGCGTTTGCCGTTGCCCAGCTCATCGCATCACCTATTGCAGGGAGATGGGTAGACCGCTACGGAAGAAAGATTATGATTGTGTCTGGGCTGTTTCTATTCGCGTTATCAGAACTCGTTTTTGGTCTTGGTACACACGTGTATGTTCTGTATTTTGCAAGGCTTCTAGGCGGTATTAGTGCGGCATTTATTATGCCGGCTGTCACTGCGTATGTCGCAGATATTACGACCGTTCAAGAAAGATCAAAGGCGATGGGCTATGTCTCTGCGGCCATTAGTACTGGTTTTATCATCGGTCCGGGAATTGGCGGGTTTATAGCAGAATACGGCGTACGCCTGCCATTCTTCTTTGCGGCAGGGATTGCGTTTATTGCCGTTATTTCGTCTATGTTTATGCTGAAGGAGCCTTTAACAAAAGAAGAGCGAGAGAAGCAATTGAATGAAGTGAAAGAATCGACATTCTTTAAAGATTTGAAAAAATCGATTCATCCAAGCTACCTCATCGCCTTTATCATTGTGTTTGTCCTCGCATTTGGACTATCTGCATATGAAACAGTCTTTAGCTTGTTCACAAACCATAAGTTTGGATTTGGTCCAAAAGATATTGCCGTCATCATTACCGTCAGTTCGATTGTGGCAGTCATCATCCAAGTACTTGTGTTTGGTAAACTGGTAAATGCCCTAGGAGAAAAAAGAGTCATTCAGCTATGTCTGATTATCGGGGCTGTCCTTGCTTTCGTTTCAACCGTTGTTTCAGGCTTTTTGGTTGTTCTGATTGTCACATGTGTCATTTTCCTTGCGTTTGATTTATTGCGTCCAGCATTAACGACCTTCTTATCCAAAATCGCTGGCAACCAGCAAGGATTTGTCGCAGGGATGAACTCCACCTACACAAGCCTAGGTACGATTTTCGGGCCGGCCCTTGGCGGCATTTTATTCGATCAAAATATTCATTTCCCATTTTTATTCGCAGGTGTTGTCTTATTTCTTGGATTAGGCTTAACCCTGATTTGGAAAGGGAAGGCAACGGTTGAATCTGATTAGATTAGGGGCTCTAACTAGGGCTCTTTTTTTTGTTCCTTTTGGATAGATTTTTGAAAATAATCACAAGGTCCCTGTTGATAAGGCGTTATTCATGTTAATCTAATACATGTTTTACCAAATAAAGGAGGGGGATTTTCAATGCAAATTAAAGAGATTTTTTTTATTCGGTGTATCTCGTGTTTGAGTGTTGTGCTCATTCATGCAATAGCCATTTTATCTAGTCCTCAATCATCATCGATTCTTGTAGCACTACTCATGTTCAGTACACCGAGTTTTATTTTCATTTCTGAGTTTTTATTGGCGCATGCTTATCCAAATGGTACACCTAAAGGATTTATGTGGAAGAGAGTGAAAGCCATCTTTTTCCCATTTGTATTTATTGGGATTGTCGATGGGTTTATGCATTCGGCATCGTTAAATGGAGGGGCAGCTGACTTTTTTAAAAGAGCTTCAGCAAATGTCTTATTGGGAAATTATATTGGTTATTTTGTTCTGATTATTTTTCAATTTTACTTTTTGCATATGTTTTTTCACAAAATTGCTAAGCGTACCTCAGCCAAATGGGTATTGCCGATCTCCTTTATCATCACAGTTGGTTATTTAAGTGTCATGAACCTCGTCAAAATCCCACAACCTCAATTACCTAATCCAATGTTCGGCTTAGAATGGATTCCATTTCCAGGGTGGTTATTCTATTTTTGTTTAGCCTATTATTGTGGAGTGAATTATCAGCAGTTTATCACAAGACTTCATCGTTTTAAGTATGCCGTGTATGGACTTGTTTTGATTTCCGCAGCGACCCTTCTAAGCAATTCATATGTAGGCTTTTTCGAGCCTTCTTCTAAGAGGCCAGACGTTGTTCTTTATACAATCAGTATTGTCTTCTTATGTTTTCTCTTGTTTTCTAAAGTGAAAAGCGTTCCACCTTTCGTAGCTGTCATTAGTCAATATTCATTCACCATCTATTTGCTTCACGGGTATTTTCTAGGTATCTCTGTGTTGCTGTGGGGACAATTAAAAGATTATCCATTCTTTGTAGGGACAATCATAATATCAGCACTAGCAATTGCTGGATCTATCCTATTGTCATGGTTAGCGAATCATTATAAATATGGCTATATGTTTGTCGGTAAAATCAACAGAACGAGACGAAAAACAGTCGCTTAACCCTGATTTGGAAGGGGAAGGTGACAGAAGAAGCATCAGCAGAATAATATCATCCAGAATGTAAGAGACCTTTTAAATGAGGTCTCTTTTTTTAAATGGCGCCTTTGATGCAAAATCCCTTTTTTGGCAAAGAATTCTCTATGTCAGCCGCTTTTTCTTTATAATGGAAGGATAGGGGGGATCATCGTGCATCTATTGAAGCAGCAAAAGACACCATCACTGAAAAAAGGAATTAGACAGATCGATCCGGCATATCCAGTGTTTGTAGATGCGGTCATGGATGGCATGATACAAGGACATCTTTATGTAGATGATGAAGCGCATCCGCTTGTTTATTTTCTCGAAGCTTCATGCGGCATTTATTATGTAGCAGGAAGGAGTGAAGCGGAGCTGTTACGCTGCTCAGCTTTCTTGTGGATGTGTACGAAAGGCAGAAAAGACAAAACGGCCGATTCACCTTATTTTCAGCAAATCCATTAACAGATGCAATGATGAAAAAATGTCTTGGGTTACATCTGAATGAAATGGAAAGACATGCGTACGTTTATTCACAGGCATATTCTCATGCCACTCAGCCTCATCCAGGCTATAGAGTAGAGCGGACAAATGAGCAGGTGATGACTGCAAGCGTGCTTTCCCTCCTAGCTATTACGAAGCCTATTGGGGAGAAACAGCTCGTTTTCTATCAAAGGGAATCGGGATTGCCATTTTAAATGGAGAGAACGTGGTCAGTGAATGCGTCTCTATTTTTTCAAGTCTGGATCTTGCGGAGATAGATATTTGGACAGATGAGTCTTATCGCGGAAAAGGTTTGGCGCTGCTGTCAGCTCAGCATATGATCAGCACCTGTCTTGAAAAAAAGAGGACACCGCATTGGGATTGCGATGTCCATCACCTAGCTTCAATCAAACTGGCAGAGAAGTTAGGCTTTCAGAGGCTCAAAACCTATCGATTGTTTTATGGTTCAAGATGAGAAGGTTTTGAGATACCAAGCATCCATTGCAGAATGCTCAGAGCCTTCAAGCGGTTCTGAAAGAAGAGAAAAGCCATATCGCTGATAAAGGCCTATAGCTGCTGTTAATTCCCGGCGGGTTTCTAAATAACACGCTTCGTAGTATGCAGAGGCATATTCCAGCGCCGTATCCATCAGTTTTTTGCCCGCACCTTTTCCTTGTGCTTTTGGACTTAAATAAAGCTTTTGTAATTCACATACTCCCTTTGTAAATGGAGCAATCCCTACACCGCCCACAATCTCACCCTGCTCTTCAGCAATCCAATAGGCTGCATGAGTCAATGATTGATAGTATTCGAAAAGCTGGTCAAGTTGAGGATCAGTATAGGCTGTTCCTTCAATCGCTAGATTCGCTGATTCTAGTGACTGGCGGATAATCGCTGCGATATACGGGTTGTCTTTTTGCTCAATGGGTCTAATGTTCATTTGAAGTACCTCCATTGTTATGGGTTAGGAGTTGATATCACATGTTCTGGCTGCAAACCGCCTTTTTTACAATCGTTGTCTTGTGTCTCTCATGGTGGGCAGGGAAAAGACGCCGGCAGCGCCATGCGGGGTTCATTGTCCCAATATGCTTGATTTTATTTGGTTTGGTTTTATTGATTGTTAGTTTTTTTATTGGCAGATGGGAAGGCATGGTGCTTAGTCTAGCGAGTATCTCTATCGTTCTCTCTTCCATCATTTGTTTAATCATCGTCACTGGGATTCAATTTTTTAAAAAAGATGACCCTTCTTAAGCAGGAGCATCTGTATTCATCATGTTTTTATATTCTTTACGAAGGATGCCCATGATGATGACATCTGAGTATGTACCGTTGAAATAGAGCGCTTGGCGTCTTTTTCCTTCGTATTGAAATCCGGCTTTCTCATAGCTTCGAAAAGCCCTTGGATTGTGGGAAAAGACTTCAAGCTCAAGACGGTTGAGTTCTAATGTGTCAAAGGCAAATGCTTGAACCATCCGAACAGCTTCAGTGCCATAGCCTTTTTGAAAATGCTCTGGCCCGTGAAGCGCAATGCGGAAGCTTGCCGTATGATTGATTGGATCAATGTCCACAATCGCCGCATCTCCAATCATCTCTTTCGTGTCTAGCAGACAAATAGCGAAATCTCGTCTGCTGTCATCTTGCAAAAATCGGGTATAGGCGGAGCGAATTTCTTCTAGTGTGAACGTTTTGCGTGTGCCAGTCATATAAAGTGTTTCTGCATGCTGGCATCCTCTTTGAATACCAGGATAATCTTGCTCTTCAATCGGTCTCAAAAATATACGAGTCATGACGGATCACCCTCCTCTATATATCGAGAGATTTCAATTAAATTCAGATCAGGATCACGGATATAAACAGATTCAATTGGACCTAATGTACCGGTGCGTCTGACCGGCCCCTCTTCAATGGGGACCACTTGCTTCCGGAGGTGCAGCAGCAAACTGTCCATGTCTAAATCGGTGATAAAACACAAATCATGAGATCCAGGAAGAGGATGAGCCGCTTTTGGCTCAAATTCATGACCAGCTTCATGAAGGTTGATCTTCTGTAAACCAAAACGAAGCGCTTTACGGCCTTCACCAAAAGTTTCTTCCTTCATCCCTAATACGTTTGTATAAAAGCGAATGGTGTCCTCCATATGTTGTACAGTCAACACGATATGATCAAGTCGTCGTATCATCAGTCTCTCCTCCAAGTATGATCATTGATTGAACTGACTCTATTATATCATCACCTGAAGGGGATACCTTATTTAATCACGGTTTTATAGCTCCAGCTTTCCAAGGACATTTCCTTTCCGCGAAGTACCCTTTCATCAAATTCCATCCAGCCATTTTTCTGGTAGAAATGACGATTGGCCTCGTTGTGTGTCATCAGTGTAAACAGTCCGCCGCCTTGCCGGGTGATAAAGGGAAAAAGGCATTGCTTTAACATGCGGCTTCCGAGTTTTTTTCCTTGCTGGTCTTTTGCCACGACAAGTGCTTCTAAATACCAGTAAGGCTGCTTTAAGGAAGAACATGCTTTTTTCGCCTCCTTTAACACACGGAACACATGCTGAACCGCCGATATACCGCCAATGAAGAGCAGCTTTAACCCACCTGATAACACGTAATCCATGACGCTTGGTTCAGGAAGACGCGGATGCTTTAAAAGGGCAGCAGACACAATGTTCTCGTTTTCAACCCCGACCAAACAGATTTGATGCTGAAAATACACATTTGTATTGACCAAATGCAGCTGACGAGTGAAAGCAGAGCGGTTTTTGACCTTTTCACATAATAGGTCAAAAAATGAATAGTCCTGAAACGAATCATCTAACAATTCTGCCACTTGAGGCAGTTCATCCTCTCTAGCAAGTCTAAAATGAAACATATAATGGTCCTCCTTTACTGAACACATATAGATTATTGAACATGTGTTGATTATAATAAGAAGTAAACCAATCGAACATCGGCAATGGACGAGATCCTGTTCATAAATAGACATTTGGCGCCTGATTGTTCAACAATGGAGGGGATATCATGAAGGACAGACGAACAATCAAAACAAAAAGAGCCATTCGGGAAAGCTTCCTTGAGCTGTTAAAGGAAAAGGATGTGCAGCAGATTACGGTATCAGAGCTGTCAAGGAAAGCGGATTTAGGCAGGGGAACCTTTTATTTACACTATCAAGATGTGTTTGATTTATATGAACAGCTTGAGAAAGAACTATTCGATCAGCTCGGGAGGTTATATGATGAATCCTTTCCAAGTCAGGACCCTCTTGACATGCTTTCCTTTTTAAACAAAACGACGGAGTACTTGAAAGAGAATCAATATATGTTGACGTTATTTGTAAAACCAAATGGCCCAACGACAAACCAATTCAAAGCAATTTTCAAAGAAAAAATCATGAAAGAGTGGCAGCTTGATCAGCGGCCGATTACAGCAAATGAACAAATCGAGGCCTCTTTTGTCGTGTCTGGGGTCGTGGGTGTACTCGAGGAATGGATTCATGAAGAAATGACCATTGATACCGGCAAGCTCGCGCATAAATTATACGAGCTTCTCCTCAAGGTGGAACAGGAATCGTAAAAAGTTATGTAGCCTTTGTCTTTCCTTTTTGATAAAATAGAATATATGTTCTTATTTGAAGTAAGGGAGTGGTGGGAGTGAGTGAGAAAAGGAAGCTGCTTTTTTATGGGGCGATGAGTATCGATGGATATTTAGCGAGAGAGGATCACAGGCTCGATTGGCTGATAGGGACAGAGGGCGAAGAAGAAACGAGCTACGACACCTTTTATGCGTCAGTCGATACACTGATCATGGGGCGCAGTACATATGAACAAGTTCTTCAGCTGTCACCAGATGAGTTTCCTTATGAAGGAAAGACTTGTTATATCATGTCACGTACGTTACAAGACAGTCTGGAAGGAACCCATATCATTCGCGAAGATGTCTTATCATTTGTGAAAAAATTAAAGAATGAAACAGGCCGGAATATTTGGATTTTCGGCGGCGGGGGACTGCTTCAATCTTTCATAAAAGAAAGATTGGTTGATGAGCTTTTTCTTCAAATCGTACCTGTCATGATTGGAAGAGGAATTCCTCTCTTTTCGCCGGCGGATCTGGAATCCAAGTTTTCATTACAGGAAGTAAATCAATATAAACAAATTGCTGAAATGCATTTTATCTTAAAAGAAGAGGATCACTGAACCAAGGTGGTCTTTTTTTTATGAAATAAACTCGTTGACAAGAAAATATCCTAGTGTTAGGATAAATTTATCCTAGTTTTAGGATTTCTTGAAAAAGGAGTAGTTGCCATGGTGCAGCATGATCATGAATTAGATTTAAGGCTATTTCGCGTGTGGATGAAAGCCTATCAAGCCCTTTTTACAAATATCCAAAAAGACATTGAACGTTATGATATCGGATTTGAAAACTTTCAGATCCTTGAATTGCTCTACAGTAAAGGGCCTCAGCCTGTTCAAAAAATTAGCGATATCCTCTCAATCCCAAGTGGAAGCATGACATATGTCGTGAACAAACTAGAAAAACAAGAACTGGTGAAAAGGCAATGTGCGCCTTCAGATAAGCGGGTATTTCATGTACGGCTGACGGAAAAAGGGAAGCAATTGTTTGACGATATTTTCCCTAAACACACAGAGGTCATTTCGCAAAATCTAGCCTTTATTGAAAAAGAAGAAAAAGAGCAGCTCATTGAATTACTGAAAAAAATCGGTTTAGGTGCAAAACAACTTCGCGAAAAGGGGAAACAAGATGACACTCAGCTTTGATACGTTGGTACGTGAAAGACGATCCGCATCAAATTTTTTGCCAAATATCTCGATTTCGAGAGAAGAGCTTAACAGCATATTTGAAGAGGTCAAGCTGGCACCATCCGCTTTTAACTTACAGCATACACAATATATTGTCGTCCAAACAGAAGAGCTGAAAGAACAAGTAAGAGAAGCGGCATTTGGACAATATAAAGTGCACTCTGCTTCAGCAGCGATCATCGTACTCGGAGATCCCAAAGCTTATGAGCACGCAGGGAACATATATGAAGGCCTAAAAATGCTAGGCATTATCAATGCGCAGCAATATGAAGAAATGGTCAGAGAGACCATGAGCTTTTATGTGCAGAGAGGAGCCGATTTCCAGAAGGAAGAGGCGATCCGCAATGCTTCCTTATCTGCCATGCTGTTTATGCTTGCCGCTAAAAATAAAGGCTGGGATACTTGCCCGATGATCGGTTTTGATCCCGAAGCAATGAAAAAGGTATTAAACATTCAATCAGATTTGGTTCCTGTGTTAATGATTACACTCGGAAAAGAAAAAGTAGAGAGCAGACAAGCGAGAGGCTATAGAAAGCCAGTTTCTGAATTTGTGACATATTTATAAGACAGGGGGTTCCCATTATGGAACTAGGAATTAGTACATTTGTTGAAACAACACCCGATTTTCAAACAGGAAAAACAGTCAGTCACGCACAGCGTATTCGAGAAGTAGTAGAAGAAATTATTTTAGCAGATCAAGTCGGTCTCGATGTATTTGGCGTAGGTGAGCATCACCGTGAGGATTTCGCCGCATCGAATCCAGCTGTCGTCTTAGCGGCTGCAGCCACACAAACAAAAAATATTCGTCTGACAAGTGCAGTGACAGTCCTTTCATCAGCAGATCCTGTTCGTGTATTTCAGGATTTTGCAACGCTGGATGGACTATCAAACGGACGTGCAGAAATTATGGCAGGCCGTGGTTCATTTATTGAATCATTCCCGCTCTTTGGCTATGACCTGGATGACTATGAAGAATTATTTGAAGAAAAGCTTGATTTGCTGTTGAAATTACAGCAGTCAGAGCGTGTAACATGGAGCGGAAAGCATCGCCCATCCATTCAGGATGTTGGGGTGTACCCAAGACCTGTTCAAGATCCGCTTCCAATCTGGATCGGCAGTGGAGGAAACCGTGAATCGGTCGTACGTGCTGGATTACTAGGGTTACCGCTTGTACTTGCCATCATTGGCGGAAGTCCTAGACAGTTCGCACCGCTCGTTCAGCTGTACAAGCAAGCGGCAGTGCACGCTGGACATGACCCTGAGAAATTAACTGTAGCATCACATTCTCATGGATTTGTTGCGGCAGAAACAGACCTGGCAGCAGATCAATTCTTCCCATCTACACAGCATGTGATGAACACATTAGCGAGAGAGCGCGGCTGGGGACCTTATACTCGTTCTACGTTTGATGCAGCGAGAACTTTAGAAGGCGCGCTGTATGTAGGAGATCCAGATACAGTGGCAGAGAAAGTCATTCACCTTAGAAAAAATGTAGGCATCACACGTTTTATGCTTCATGTACCGGTTGGTTCAATGCCGCATGATCAAGTGCTGAAAGCCATTGAGCTATTTGGAAAAGAAGTGGCTCCTAAAGTAAGAGAAGAGGTTGCCCGCTGGGAAGCAGAGCAAAAATAAATAAAAAGGCCGATCAAGAGAATAGGCTTGATCGGCCTTTTCTTATGCTTAAGGATCAGTGATACATGGTTTTACTGTAGGGCATTTGGCAGCAGAAGCAAATGGTGTGATCGCCAAGGAGAAGAGGAAAACAAGTTGAAAACAGATGAGCCATTTTTTCATGAAATCACCTCCGTTCACAATTGTTTCACTAGATTGAGGTGAGGATAAATGCATAGAAGTATGTAACGCACTCTATCCAGCATAAGACAATGATATCATAATTTTCAAAAAAATGAAAAAATAAACTTACAAAAGTTCTAAATTATGGTATAGTTTATACGTTCAACAAAAAAGGGAGGGATTTTTTTGTGAAAAAGGTCATGTCTTCTGTTTTGGTTGGAGCAATTGTCTTAACGGGTGCTGGGGTCACAACTGCTCCAGTGGAAGCAAAGGAGCAAACAAACAGTGAAGTAACGGCTCAGGCCAGTCGAACTGTTTCAGTAACAAGAACATATACGACATCAAACATCCCAGAAAGTATTGTATATGCAGAGGATGGCTGGGTAGGGATTTTAAAACAAACCTCTATTGAAGAATTAGGATTAGGAAAATATAGAGTCACATTTACTGGAACAGTGGTACGCGATCCGGGATTTAATTAAATAAAACGCAAAGCTGACAGGTGGACAAGCCTGTCAGCTTTTTTCATGAGGATAATAAAGAATCATTTGCATCCGTACCATTTGTTCTCCGGTTTGTTTATACGTGTGCGTCCGGTCCGCTTTAAAACGAATAGAGTCTCCGGCTTTTAAGGTGTATTGTTCATCACCAATGGATAAATCAAGGACTCCCTCAAAAACAGTGATCAATTCCTCTGTTCCCCCAATGTGTTCACTCGCACGAAGAGACCCGCCTCGATCAATTTCCACTCGGTACATTTCAAATTTCCCCCGGTCGTCAAAAGGGAAAGTCGTGTATACACGATATTTTCCATCATCTTCAGTTAAAACCTGTGCATCTTCCTTGCGTACTACCTTGATTTCAGGCTGTGGTGAGTGAATGAGCTCACTAAAAGATACCTTTAATCCGTTGGTGATTTTCCACAAAGTCGTGATGGTAGGGGTTGATTCTCCTCTTTCAATTTGTCCAATCATCGTCTTGCTGACACCAGTTAATTCTGCCATCTTTTCGAGGCTTAATTTTTTTTGATCTCTCAGAAGCCTCACATTTTTAGAAATAATCGATTGTACGTCTTCCATGAAAAAAGCTCCTTTCTCTATTTACTTTATAAAGACCGAACGTTACGTAATAAAGTAATTAAAGTCTAAATAACGTATAAGGGAGGCGGCATTTTGATTGTATCCATGTTGATCTATGCTTTTGTTAGCAGCTTTACCCCAGGGCCCAACAACATCATGGCCATGGTCTTTACGAATAAATATGGGGTCAAGCAAACATTTCGATTTTGTTTAGGTGTAGGTATCGGATTTCTCGTCATTTTGTGTTTGAGCTGCTTCTTTAATCTCATCCTTTATCAAGTGATGCCGAAAATAGGATGGGTCATGGCGTTCATCGGAGCTGCATACATGATTTATTTAGCGGTCAAAATTATGAAAAGTAAAGGCGGGGATGACGAAACACTTGATCGCTACAATCATTTTATCCCTGGTATGATGCTGCAATTTATCAACCCAAAAGCGATCTTGTATGGATTGACTGTGATTTCAACATTTGTTTTGCCATATGGACAATCTAATATGCAGTATGTCATATGGACGCTGATTCTCGCACTCATTGGCTTTCTCGGTACATTCAGCTGGAGCTTATTTGGCTCTTTGTATAAGCGTTTTTTGACTGCTTACGAAAAACCGTTCCAGTATGTGATGGGGCTGCTTCTGATATACAGTGCGATTTCGATGATATGGGGCTATGTGATGTAAGTAGTCAGGAGCTTGGCCGCTGTCTGCCCATCACAACAGTATCATAATATAATCCGTCACTCAGCCGTTTATCGTTTTTTAATACGCCTTCAATCAAAAAGCCGTGGTTCTCATATAACCGAATGGCTTTTTTGTTCGTTTCCAGCACTTGAAGTGACATCTTCTGAATGCCCTGCTGATCTGCCCAGTCAATTGAAGCGGCTAATAGCTCTTTCCCGATATGATAGCCCCAAGCATCTTTCTGGATGGCGACGCCAAATGTCACTTTGTGAGCAGAGCGCTTGAGTGAATGGCCCTCGCATCTTGAAAAACCGACAATTTTTCCTTCAATAGCAGCAACCAAAAATAAATGCCGGCTTTGCTTGCTATCTTCTTGAATCAAAGCCTCAAATGCTTTTTCATCAAGAAAGGCTTCGCCCGGTTCACGGTCTAAATATTCTGTTTCACCATCGATTTTCAGTCTGAGAGCTGATAACTGCTTGGCATCAGCCGCTGAAGCGGACGGAATATGATAGGTCAACCCACGAACTGTGAATATTTTTTCAGAGACGATCATGAAATAGAACACCAACCCTTCTTCTAATGTCTATCATACCTGAAACGTGTACATCGCACACTCAGATGTTTTGTATCTTTCAAAAAGGCTAAATGAATAGTATCAAACGTGGAGGTGGAACAAATGAGTAAAGAAAAAGGACATATGGATAAAGCGAAAGGAAAAACAAATCAAGTCAAAGGTCAAGTCAAAGAAAAGCTTGGTGAAGCAACCGATCATCAAAACTTGAAAGCAGAAGGGAAAAAGGATCAAGCAAAAGGAAAGCTTCAAGATAAAAAAGGGGATGTCAAAAATAAGCTGAACGAGTAGAACCGAAACCAGTGCGTTGCTTCATGTATTCCTCATCACATGTCTTTCATCAAAAAAATGAATAGATGTGTGAAAAGAATTGATTATACGCTCTCACGATCATCATGTAGACTTGAGAGAGAAGACATAATCAAGGGAGATGGATGAAATGGAGCACGTGTGGGGAAAAGTTGACGAGTATATCACAGACAAGTTGATTCCTAAAGATGATGTATTGGAGCAAACCCTTACTCATAATAAGCAAGCGGGTCTGCCAGAAATTGATGTGTCACCAGCCCAAGGGAAAATGCTTTATTTATTAGCAAAAACGAAGAATGCAAAGCGCATTTTAGAAATCGGGACACTCGGTGGATACAGTACTATTTGGCTGGCCCGTGCTCTTGAAGAAGATGGGGAACTCATCACATTAGAGGCTGTCAGCCATCATGTACAGATCGCACAGCAAAACATCAGCAGAGCGGGCTTATCAGAACGGGTGAGCATTTTGGAAGGAAAGGCATTAGATACGTTATCTCAGTTAAAAGAGAAGGCTGCGCTTCCATTCGATTTCATTTTCATTGATGCAGATAAACCGAACAATCCGAAATATCTGAAGTGGGCGTTAGATTTCTCGAAAAAGGGAACAGTCATTATTGCAGACAATGTCGTCAGAAATGGTGCAGTCCTTCATGACTCTGATGAGGATGAACGAGTACAAGGAACTCGTGAATTTTTCGATTTACTCAAACAAGAGCCGAGAATAGAGGCAACAGCGATTCAAACGGTTGGGGAAAAAGGTTATGATGGATTTGTATACGGAATCGTCAAATGAAACAAAGCTTAACCACATGTGGTTAAGCTTTTTCTTTTAGAAAAACCATCTAGCAGTGCCCATCAGCATGACGCCGGCAAGAACAGTAAGTGACAGGCTTTTTGTCCAAACAGCAATGAGTACAGTAGGAGTCAAGACAGCAAGATACATCCAGTGAATGGTGACGCCTGTGCCTGTTGATGTATGGATGAAGAGATGCTCTGCAATCAAAGCTGTAAAGATACAAATAGGAATAAACGATAACCATTTCAGCACCACTTCAGGCAGCTGAATACTCCGTACAAATATAAAGGGGACGACTCTCGGAATGACGGTGACGATCATACAACCAACAATGAGCCATAACATAAAGCTGCTAATCATTTATCTGTCACCACCCCAATAGTTGCGACAAGTACAGTTGCTATGAGAACAGCCACATGTGATGGAACAAAATGAAGCAGAACAAACATAGCAATGACCATATACAACACAAGTGACAGGCGATGAGTTAACTTATTTTTGGGTACTGTCTGTAACGAAAGGACTAACAGTGCAGCAAACATCGCTGATAAAGCAAAATCAAGACCAAGCGCTTCAGGATTTGAAATCCAGTGTCCAAAAATGCCGCCAAGTATGCAGGCCGCAATCCAGCATAAATACGCCGTTAAGTTCAGTCCGTGCATCCACCTGTTATTCAGCTTTCCTTGCTGCGCTAATTTATTTATCGCTACACCGAAGGATTCATCAGTCAGCAATAGACCGAATCCTATATTTTGTTTCACAGAGTAGCGTGTAAAATGAGGAGCAAGCGTCAGGCTGAGCAATAAATGCCGCAGATTGACAATAAATGTGGTGAAAATTATAGCGGAAAGGGGACTCCCTGTCACAAGCAGTGCACAGATAATAAACTGTGAAGCACCTGCGTAAATAAAAATCGATAAAAGCGCAATGTCCCATATACTTAACTGTGCGCTAATTCCAACAATTCCGAAGGCAAACCCAATACTCATATAACCGAGCAGGGTTGGCACACAATCTTTTATTCCCTCGAGAAACGGTTCGTGTTCCGTGCTGGGAATGTGTTTCCTCGCTTCGATATCCAACGTCCTCTACTCCTTTTCTCCGTGGCCACCTATAGTTTTACTTACTATATGAAAACGAATTCAGCATGTCAATACCCGTTTATCTTCTATTATATGAAGAAAAATGGTGACAAAAAAGGATTGAAGTCAACCAGAATTTGTTATAAAGTAGTCTGAAAATAAAAATAAATGAGGTGACGACAATGCAATGGAAGCCTTTATTTGAACATGATGTACCAAACACCCTCCGTCCATAACGGAGAGTGATCTCCGTTTGTGGATATGGCGGTCAATATATCCAGTAACGGAGGGGAAAAGATGAAGGAAAAATATATAGGCGCCCTTTATTTAGCAATCGCTGCAAGTATTTGGGGCGGCATGTACGTTGTTGTCAAAGTAACAGTAGCGGTGGTTCCGCCGCTTGAGCTTGTATGGATGAGATATGCTGTAGCTGGAATCGTGCTGGTGTGCACCATTTGGCGCTTGGGCTATTCCTTTCGATTAGATAAAAAAGATATCCCGCTTGTTGTCATGATCGGATTGATCGGAAATTTCCTATCAATTGTGACCCAAGAAATTGGCACCCTGTATACGTCGGCACAAATGGGGGCTGTGATTACATCTGCGACCCCTGCTTTTATGGTGCTGTTTGCGTTCTTTCTATTAAAAGAAGCCATGACTGTTCGAAAGTGCGCATCCATCCTGCTTGCGACAGCAGGTGTATGGCTCATGATTGGACCAGTCGCAGTGCAAACAGATGAATTTGTTGGCGGTCTTTCATTAGTTTTCGCTGCTTTAACTTGGGCACTGATGTCTGTTTTGCTGAAACGAGTTCCAGGAAAATACCCTCAAGTCGTGACGACCACATATGCGATCATCATTGCATTCATTGTCTTAACACCAGCTGCTTTATTTCGCCTGCCTCATCTAGAGGTGGAGCAGATGGCAAGGCCAGAGATTTGGGGCGGCATTCTCTATCTAGGCATCATCTCAACAGCTCTAGCATTCTTTTTGTGGAATAGAGGGCTTCAATTGATGGATGCCTCGAGCGGAGGTCTGTTCTTTTTCTTTCAACCGATCGTAGGGGTAGCTCTCGGCTGGCTGCTTTTAGGTGAAGAGATGGGGATACGCTCATTCATTGGGATACTATGTATCTTTGCAGGAGTCTATACTGTACTGCGTCAAAAGGAATAAGAAGAGATGTCCCTTATAAAAGGGGCATTTTCTTTAAAATGGACAGGGAAGAGAGTAGAGGTTGGGGGGAAGCAGAATGATACAATTTCCGCATTTGCAAAAAGGACAAACAATTGGCGTCACAGCACCTTCCTCAGGTGTACAGCCATCTTTGCATGACATGTTTCAGCTTTCATGTGAACGAATGAAACATAGAGGCTACGATGTCATATGTGGAGAGACGGTCTGGCAGCAGGAAAAGGCAAAATCTGCGCCTGCGATAGAACGAGCAAACGAACTTCAGTACATGATGACATGTGAGGAGATTGATCACATCATCCCGCCATGGGGAGGACAGCTGCTTATGGAAGTGTTAGAGCATCTCGATTTCTCATCGATGAAAAAAAAGTGGATTCTTGGTTACTCAGATACGAGTGCACTTCTGCTGGCGTTGACATTAAAAACAGGCATTGCCACAGCGCATGGACCGAACTTAGTCGATCTAAGAGGAGAAGAGCTGGATCAAACGACTGCCATGTGGGAGCGGGCACTTTCCGCAGAGACGGAGATAACCCAGTTTTCTTCATCTATGTATCAAAAGGAATGGCAGCATGACAACCCGAGTAAACATGTCTTTCATTTAACAGAACCTGCCGCGTGGCATACGGTTGATCAACAAGAAATGACAGTGAAGGGAAGACTGATGGGTGGCTGTATTGATATCATACGTCACTTAGCAGGGACACCTTATGGGGACGTCAAAGCTTTTCAGGAAACATTCATAAAAGGCGAACCGATTCTCTGGTATTTCGAAAACTGCGCATTAAATGCTGCAAGTATGAAGAGATCGCTTGTTCAATTAAAACTAGCAGGTTGGTTTGATCACTGTTCAGGTATGATGTTTGGGCGTAGTGCAGTAAATGTGCCTGTTGAAGGGTATCAGTATCAGGATGTATATGAAGAATTACAAAAGGAATTACAAATCCCCATTTTTTACGACATAGATTGTGGGCATGTCCCGCCGCAAATGACGCTGATTAATGGGGCATATGCAGAAGTACGGCTGCATCCTCAAGGAAAAGCCGTACTAAAGCAAACATTTTTAGCATAAAAAAGGAAAGGGCGAACCCTTTCCTTCATATCACATTACATCCCTTTTGTTTCTTCACCTGCTTTTGGAACTTCCCACGCCGACTCACGGAATACTTTTTCCCATTTTGATACAACAATACATGCAACGGCATGCCCTGGAACATTCACGCCTGTTCGTGCCATATCCATAATTCGGTCAACACCGGCTATGATGGCAACGCCTTCTGCTGGAAGACCGACTGCATGAGCGGTTGCCAAAAGAACAACGAGTGAACCGGATGGCACAGCTGCAATCCCTTTACTCGTTAACACAAGAACAAGCATCATTAAAAGCTGCTGTGACAGACTCATGTCGACACCAAACGCTTGTGCAAGGAATACGCAGGCAACCGATAAATATAAACTTGATCCGTCACAATTGAGAGAAAGACCAGATGGAATCACAAAGGAAACGATTCTTTTTGGACACCCGTATTTCTCCATTCGTTCCATCAATTGAGGAAGGACAGTTTCAGTACTCGTAGTAGAGAAGGCAACAAGGAACAAATCCCAAATCATTTTTAATACTTCGAAGTAGTTAAAACGGAAGATCAGTGCAACCAGAGGGAATAAAGCAAAGAGAATAATGAATAATCCTAAAAATACTGTTCCGACAAGCTTCATCATTGGGATTAATAAAACAATGCCATATTGGCCGACAGAAGCAGCCATTAATGCAAGAACTCCAATAGGTGCTGTCACCATCACCATCTGTGTGAGCTTAAACATAATTTGTGCCACTGATTCAAAGAAGGTGAGAACAGGAGCAGAAGCTTTACCGATGCCGCTTGCCGCTACACCAAATAAGATGGCGAAGAAAATGACAGCAAGTAAATCATTCTGAGCCATAACATCGACGATATTGGTTGGAATGATATCTAATACCATTTGTTTAAAGTCAACGACCTTCTCCGTATAACCATCTAATTCCCCAATATCTTTCTTAGCTAATTTAGAGAAATCGAGGCCAACGCCAGGCTTTAGCCCATTTGCCAATAATAGCCCGATCCCAAGAACAATGGTTGTGATGACCTCAAACCAAATGATCGTCTTTAATCCAAGGCTGCCCATTTTCTTCATGCCGCCGCTGCCGGCTGCACCAATAACAATGGTAGAGAACACGATTGGAACAACGATCATTTTAATCAGCCTGATGAATCCATCTCCAATTGGCCTGAGGGCCATTCCGAAGTCAGGGAAGAAATGGCCGATAAGAGCTCCTATCACCAAAGCGATCATGATTTGAAAAGCGATAAACTTTTTCATCATCTCTTACCTCCTTTAAATGCTTGGAAAAATATTAAGAATTTTCCAATAAATAAAAATTCTATGTGGCCATGTTTTGTCCTCCTTTGTATTTAGAAAGATTTTATTTAAGAATCATTGGAATTATGAAGAAAGAGAAGAAAATAGGGCTATTACATGTCTATTGATCTAAGAAAAAATCAATTTTAAAAAACATGAAACTTTTTTAGAAAAATGTATTGACCCTTTTATATGATTCATGGTATATTTTTATTCGTCGCTGATGACGTATTTGAAACACAGACGTTCACACACATGCGGCAAACAAATTTTAAAAAGATGTTGACTTAAGAAAAACGATATGTTAAGATAATTAAGTCGCCTGATTAAGCGCCCGTAGCTCAATTGGATAGAGCGTTTGACTACGGATCAAAAGGTTAGGGGTTCGACTCCTCTCGGGCGCGCCAATACAAACCACGCGGGTGTAGTTTAGTGGTAAAACCTCAGCCTTCCAAGCTGATGTCGTGAGTTCGATTCTCATCACCCGCTCCATTTTTGAACATGATCTTTGAAAACTAAACAAGACAAAACGTACCTGTTAATTCGAGTTTTTATAAAAAAATCCTATGATACTTCATAGGTAGTCAGTCAAACGCTGATGAAAAACAAAACTTCGGTTTTGTACTTTTTCGGAGAGTTTGATCCTGGCTCAGGACGAACGCTGGCGGCGTGCCTAATACATGCAAGTCGAGCGGACAGAAGGGAGCTTGCTCCCGGATGTTAGCGGCGGACGGGTGAGTAACACGTGGGTAACCTGCCTGTAAGACTGGGATAACTCCGGGAAACCGGAGCTAATACGGGATAGTTCCTCGAACCGCATGGTTCAAGGATGAAAGACGGTTTCGGCTGTCACTTACAGATGGACCCGCGGCGCATTAGCTAGTTGGTGGGGTAATGGCTCACCAAGGCGACGATGCGTAGCCGACCTGAGAGGGTGATCGGCCACACTGGGACTGAGACACGGCCCAGACTCCTACGGGAGGCAGCAGTAGGGAATCTTCCGCAATGGACGAAAGTCTGACGGAGCAACGCCGCGTGAGTGATGAAGGTTTTCGGATCGTAAAGCTCTGTTGTTAGGGAAGAACAAGTGCGAGAGTAACTGCTCGCACCTTGACGGTACCTAACCAGAAAGCCACGGCTAACTACGTGCCAGCAGCCGCGGTAATACGTAGGTGGCAAGCGTTGTCCGGAATTATTGGGCGTAAAGGGCTCGCAGGCGGTTTCTTAAGTCTGATGTGAAAGCCCCCGGCTCAACCGGGGAGGGTCATTGGAAACTGGGAAACTTGAGTGCAGAAGAGGAGAGTGGAATTCCACGTGTAGCGGTGAAATGCGTAGAGATGTGGAGGAACACCAGTGGCGAAGGCGACTCTCTGGTCTGTAACTGACGCTGAGGAGCGAAAGCGTGGGGAGCGAACAGGATTAGATACCCTGGTAGTCCACGCCGTAAACGATGAGTGCTAAGTGTTAGGGGGTTTCCGCCCCTTAGTGCTGCAGCTAACGCATTAAGCACTCCGCCTGGGGAGTACGGTCGCAAGACTGAAACTCAAAGGAATTGACGGGGGCCCGCACAAGCGGTGGAGCATGTGGTTTAATTCGAAGCAACGCGAAGAACCTTACCAGGTCTTGACATCCTCTGACAACCCTAGAGATAGGGCTTTCCCTTCGGGGACAGAGTGACAGGTGGTGCATGGTTGTCGTCAGCTCGTGTCGTGAGATGTTGGGTTAAGTCCCGCAACGAGCGCAACCCTTGATCTTAGTTGCCAGCATTCAGTTGGGCACTCTAAGGTGACTGCCGGTGACAAACCGGAGGAAGGTGGGGATGACGTCAAATCATCATGCCCCTTATGACCTGGGCTACACACGTGCTACAATGGGCAGAACAAAGGGCTGCAAGACCGCAAGGTTTAGCCAATCCCATAAATCTGTTCTCAGTTCGGATCGCAGTCTGCAACTCGACTGCGTGAAGCTGGAATCGCTAGTAATCGCGGATCAGCATGCCGCGGTGAATACGTTCCCGGGCCTTGTACACACCGCCCGTCACACCACGAGAGTTTGCAACACCCGAAGTCGGTGAGGTAACCTTTATGGAGCCAGCCGCCGAAGGTGGGGCAGATGATTGGGGTGAAGTCGTAACAAGGTAGCCGTATCGGAAGGTGCGGCTGGATCACCTCCTTTCTAAGGATATATGGAGTAGCGTACGTTTTCGTCTTGTTTAGTTTTGAAGGATCATTCCTTCAAAACATGTCTCTAGCGAGACAGGATTGTTCTTTGAAAACTAGATAACAATAAGTAATACATTCACATTGAATGCAATGCAAAGTTCATCACACATAGTGATTCTTTCTAAAGTAAGAAATGGTTAAGTTAGAAAGGGCGCACGGTGGATGCCTTGGCACTAGGAGCCGATGAAGGACGGGACGAACACCGATATGCTTCGGGGAGCTGTAAGCAAGCTTTGATCCGGAGATTTCCGAATGGGGAAACCCACTGCTCGTAATGGAGTAGTATCCATACTTGAATACATAGAGTATGAGAAGGCATACCCGGGGAACTGAAACATCTAAGTACCCGGAGGAAGAGAAAGCAAATGCGATTCCCTGAGTAGCGGCGAGCGAAACGGGAACAGCCCAAACCAAGAGGCTTGCCTCTTGGGGTTGTAGGACACTCTATACGGAGTTACAAAGGAATGATATAAGCGAAGAGGTCTGGAAAGGCCCGCCAAAGAAGGTAACAGCCCTGTAACTGAAATGTCATTCTCTCCAGAGTGGATCCTGAGTACGGCGGAACACGTGAAATTCCGTCGGAATCCGGGAGGACCATCTCCCAAGGCTAAATACTCCCTAGTGACCGATAGTGAACCAGTACCGTGAGGGAAAGGTGAAAAGCACCCCGGAAGGGGAGTGAAATAGATCCTGAAACCGTGTGCCTACAAGTAGTCAGAGCCCGTTAACGGGTGATGGCGTGCCTTTTGTAGAATGAACCGGCGAGTTACGATCCCGTGCAAGGTTAAGCAGAAGATGCGGAGCCGCAGCGAAAGCGAGTCTGAATAGGGCGCATGAGTACGTGGTCGTAGACCCGAAACCAGGTGATCTACCCATGTCCAGGGTGAAGTTCAGGTAACACTGAATGGAGGCCCGAACCCACGCACGTTGAAAAGTGCGGGGATGAGGTGTGGGTAGGGGTGAAATGCCAATCGAACCTGGAGATAGCTGGTTCTCTCCGAAATAGCTTTAGGGCTAGCCTCAAGGTAAGAGTCTCGGAGGTAGAGCACTGATTGGACTAGGGGCCCCTACCGGGTTACCGAATTCAGTCAAACTCCGAATGCCGATGACTTATCCTTGGGAGTCAGACTGCGAGTGATAAGATCCGTAGTCGAAAGGGAAACAGCCCAGACCGCCAGCTAAGGTCCCAAAGTATACGTTAAGTGGAAAAGGATGTGGAGTTGCTTAGACAACCAGGATGTTGGCTTAGAAGCAGCCACCATTTAAAGAGTGCGTAATAGCTCACTGGTCGAGTGACTCTGCGCCGAAAATGTACCGGGGCTAAACGTATCACCGAAGCTGCGGACTGTTCTTACGAACAGTGGTAGGAGAGCGTTCTAAGGGCTGTGAAGCCAGACCGGAAGGACTGGTGGAGCGCTTAGAAGTGAGAATGCCGGTATGAGTAGCGAAAGACGGGTGAGAATCCCGTCCACCGAATGCCTAAGGTTTCCTGAGGAAGGCTCGTCCGCTCAGGGTTAGTCGGGACCTAAGCCGAGGCCGAAAGGCGTAGGCGATGGACAACAGGTTGATATTCCTGTACCACCTCCTCACCATTTGAGCAATGGGGGGACGCAGGAGGATAGGGTAAGCGCGGTATTGGATATCCGCGTCCAAGCAGTTAGGCTGGGAAATAGGCAAATCCGTTTCCCGTGAAGGCTGAGCTGTGATGGCGAGCGAAATTTAGTAGCGAAGTTCCTGATTCCACACTGCCAAGAAAAGCCTCTAGCGAGGTGAGAGGTGCCCGTACCGCAAACCGACACAGGTAGGCGAGGAGAGAATCCTAAGGTGATCGAGAGAACTCTCGTTAAGGAACTCGGCAAAATGACCCCGTAACTTCGGGAGAAGGGGTGCTTCTTAGGGTGTTAAAGCCCCGAGAAGCCGCAGTGAATAGGCCCAGGCGACTGTTTAGCAAAAACACAGGTCTCTGCGAAGCCGTAAGGCGAAGTATAGGGGCTGACGCCTGCCCGGTGCTGGAAGGTTAAGAGGAGCGCTTAGCGTAAGCGAAGGTGCGAATTGAAGCCCCAGTAAACGGCGGCCGTAACTATAACGGTCCTAAGGTAGCGAAATTCCTTGTCGGGTAAGTTCCGACCCGCACGAAAGGCGCAACGATCTGGGCACTGTCTCAACGAGAGACTCGGTGAAATTATAGTACCTGTGAAGATGCAGGTTACCCGCGACAGGACGGAAAGACCCCGTGGAGCTTTACTGCAGCCTGATATTGAATGTTGGTACAGCTTGTACAGGATAGGTAGGAGCCTTGGAAACCGGAGCGCTAGCTTCGGTGGAGGCATCGGTGGGATACTACCCTGGCTGTATTGACCTTCTAACCCGCTGCCCTTATCGGGCAGGGAGACAGTGTCAGGTGGGCAGTTTGACTGGGGCGGTCGCCTCCTAAAATGTAACGGAGGCGCCCAAAGGTTCCCTCAGAATGGTTGGAAATCATTCGCAGAGTGTAAAGGCACAAGGGAGCTTGACTGCGAGACCTACAAGTCGAGCAGGGACGAAAGTCGGGCTTAGTGATCCGGTGGTTCCGCATGGAAGGGCCATCGCTCAACGGATAAAAGCTACCCCGGGGATAACAGGCTTATCTCCCCCAAGAGTCCACATCGACGGGGAGGTTTGGCACCTCGATGTCGGCTCATCGCATCCTGGGGCTGTAGTCGGTCCCAAGGGTTGGGCTGTTCGCCCATTAAAGCGGTACGCGAGCTGGGTTCAGAACGTCGTGAGACAGTTCGGTCCCTATCCGTCGCGGGCGCAGGAAATTTGAGAGGAGCTGTCCTTAGTACGAGAGGACCGGGATGGACGCACCGCTGGTGTACCAGTTGTTCTGCCAAGGGCATCGCTGGGTAGCTATGTGCGGACGGGATAAGTGCTGAAAGCATCTAAGCATGAAGCCCCCCTCAAGATGAGATTTCCCATTCCGCAAGGAAGTAAGATCCCTGAAAGATGATCAGGTTGATAGGTCTGAGGTGGAAGCGTGGTGACACGTGGAGCTGACAGATACTAATAGATCGAGGACTTAACCTATATTCTATTGTGAAGCATGAACATTGTTATCTAGTTTTGAGAGAACATTCTCTCCATCAGGTTTGGTGGCGATAGCGAAGAGGTCACACCCGTTCCCATACCGAACACGGAAGTTAAGCTCTTCAGCGCCGATGGTAGTTGGGGGTTTCCCCCTGTGAGAGTAGGACGCCGCCAAGCTTGTTATCTTTATATCATCGCGGGGTGGAGCAGTTCGGTAGCTCGTCGGGCTCATAACCCGAAGGTCGCAGGTTCAAATCCTGCCCCCGCAACCAAAATGGTCCGGTAGTTCAGTTGGTTAGAATGCCTGCCTGTCACGCAGGAGGTCGCGGGTTCGAGTCCCGTCCGGACCGCCATTTTTATGACTTGTAAACGAAAACGTATAGTTTCGTTTTTTTTTATGTCTTTTTCTTTCTAGAAGTACCCAAGATGCAATGAATGATATGTGTTTGGCTACACTATAAGAAAGAAAAGATAGATTATTTCAACTCAGCCTGGTTTTTTCACACCAGGCTTTCTTTATATCATTTTTAGTTGGAACTGAGACTTATATTCGCTACACTAATACTAAATGTGTTTGACCTCATGTCTATTTAACCAATTGATTGCAAGAAGGGGCTGTCTTTTTATGGATGAATTTGATCTTATTCGCCGAATCACACCAAAAGATACATATCAGCGCTCTTTGATCATGGGCATCGGTGATGATGCAAGTGTTTATCAACCTCATTCACATTGTGAAGAGGTCGTTTGTGTTGATACAATGGTGGAGCATGTTCATTTTCGTTTTGACTTTTCAACACCATTTGAAGTTGGCTTTAAAGCACTGGCAGTCAATGTCAGTGACATCGCTGCAATGGGAGGGACCCCAAAATATTATCTTGTTTCAATTGCGATCCCGCCTCATGGTGATGAGACAATTATTACGGAGCTTTACGAGGGAATGAAAGCGTTGGCTGACTCTTATCATATGGATTTGATTGGTGGAGATACAGTGGCCACCCGCAGTGACTTTGTCATTACCGTGACGGTCATTGGTGAGGTTTCAAAGGGAACAGCTTGTTATCGTCACAGTGCTCAGATTGGGGACGTCGTCTTTGTCACGGGTGAACTCGGTTCATCAGCTGCTGGGTTATCAATCTTAATGAACGAAGCAGCCCCTTCTAAGGCGGTCGATGCTGATTTTTTTCTTAAGCGTCATAAAATGCCTCAGCCTCATATTGCTGCTGGACACATTTGTTCAAGTTTCCCGCGTGTTACCTTGAATGATGTGAGTGATGGATTAGCGAGTGAGTTGAATGAGATAGCCGAAGCGAGCTGTGTGATGATCGAGATAGAAGCTGATAAGCTTCCAATTCATCCAGATTTACAGGTGCTGCGCAAAGACTGGCTTGAATGGGTGTTGTTTGGGGGAGAAGATTTTGTTTTAACTGGTACGATACCAGAATGTGATTGGGAAAGCTTTGAATCGCAATGTCAAAAAGAAGGCATTCAGATCACACGTATTGGACAAGTCAAAGATGATCAAGCAGCCAGTGTTATGTTAAAAGACAATGATCAACAAACAATGTTAATGAAAAAAGGATATAATCATTTTAAGAAATGAGGTGACATCAACGGTGAAATTAACATGGACGACAAAAGGTGCGGATGAGACGAAACGAATTGCCGCTGCATTGGCCAAACTTGTGATGCCAGGCGATGTATTGACATTAGAAGGAGATTTAGGTGCAGGTAAAACCACTTTTTCAAAAGGTTTTGCGGAAGGCTTAGGAATTACCCGTATCGTCAACAGCCCCACCTTTACAATTATTAAAGAATATACCGATGGCAGACTGCCACTTTATCATATGGACGTGTACCGCATGGAAGATGCAGAAGAAGAGATCGGCCTCGAAGAATATTTTGAGGGTGAAGGTGTATGCTTGGTTGAATGGGCACATCTGATTGAACCTCAATTGCCTTCTTCCTATTTAAAAATTGAAATGCTGAGAACAGAACGTGAAGAAGAACGGCATCTCACGTTTGATGCAAAAGGGGAGCGTTATGAGACCCTTTGTAAGGAGATGAAAGAATTTGACCATACTGGCCATTGATACATCAAACCATACTCTAGGAATTGCTCTTGTAAGAGACTTCACTGTGATTGGGGAGAGCATTACGTATTTAAAAAAGAACCATTCCGTCCGAGCGATGCCTACTGTTGAAGCATTGATGAAAGAATGTGGTGTATCACCAAGCGAACTAAGCAAAATCGTTGTAGCAAAAGGACCTGGTTCTTACACTGGCGTCAGAATCGGTGTTACCATCGCAAAAACACTTGCGTGGACGCTGTCTATCCCGATATCAGCTGTTTCGAGTTTAGAAACACTTGCGGCAAATGGCCAATATTTTGATGGATATATCTCACCTTTATTTGATGCGAGAAGAGGCCAAGTTTATACCGGACTATATATGTTTGAAAAGGGTAAGATCAAAGAGGTAGAACCAGATCAAAATATCCTGCTCACGGATTGGCTTCATGAACTGAAGCAGACAGGAAAGCCTGTTCTATTTCTTGGACAAGATGTGCATCTTCATGAAGAGAGCATTCGCTCCATTTTAGGAGAAACGGCTGTACTGGCAGAGGGGACATTCCATAACCCAAGACCTTCAGTGCTTGCATTTTTAGGCGCAGATCGTCCTGCTGAAGATGTCCATCAGCTTGTTCCTAACTATATTCGTTTGGCAGAAGCGGAAGTGAAATGGCTTGAAGGACAAAAATAATCTTCACATAGCAGAGATACGACAAATGACAGTAGCGGATATTCCAGAGGTGTATACGATTGAAGTGCATTCGTTTACAGCGCCTTGGAAAAAGGAATCGTTTGTCTATGAGATTCTCCATAACCAATACAGCCATTATTTCCTCATTGAGGAAGATAAGCAGCCTGTTGGGTATTGCGGGGTCTGGATTGTCATGGACGATGCACAAATTACGAACATTGCGATTCTCCCTGAGCATAGAGGAAAAGGCTACGGGGAAGCATTGCTTCGATATGTCATGGAATTTTGCAAAGAAAAAAAGACAGATCATCTTTCTTTAGAGGTGCGGGTTTCGAATACACCAGCACAATCCCTCTATGAAAAGCTCGGTTTCAGACCAGCTTCTATTCGAAAGAATTATTATACGGATAATGGAGAAGATGCATTAGTCATGTGGGTGAATATAAATGAGTGAACAAACAGATCGATTCATATTAGGTATAGAAACAAGCTGCGATGAAACAGCTGCGTCCATTGTCAAAAATGGAAAGGAAATCGTGGCGAATGTGGTCGCCTCGCAAATAGACAGTCATAAACGATTTGGCGGAGTTGTACCCGAAATTGCTTCAAGGCATCACGTGGAGCAAGTCACCATCGTATTAGAAGAAGTGATGGCACAGGCGGGTATGAGCTTTAAGGATTTAGATGCGATTGCTGTCACAGAAGGACCTGGCCTCGTGGGTGCTTTGCTGATTGGTGTCAATGCAGCAAAGGCACTGAGCTTTGCCCATCAAATTCCTCTTGTTGGTGTTCATCATATTGCAGGGCATATTTATGCAAACCAGCTTGTTGATGAATTGGAGTTCCCATGTTTAGCTCTTGTTGTCTCCGGCGGACATACTGAGCTTGTTTTAATGAAGGAACATGGATCTTTTGAGGTCATCGGAGAAACTTTAGATGATGCAGCTGGAGAAGCGTACGATAAAGTGGCCCGGACGATGGGTCTCCCGTACCCAGGCGGACCTCATATTGATCGGTTAGCACATGAAGGAGAGCCGACAATTAAGCTTCCTCGTGCATGGCTTGAAGAAGGGTCTTATCACTTTAGCTTCAGTGGTTTAAAATCAGCTGTGATCAATACCTTACACAATGCGTCACAAAAGGGAGAAACGATTGCCCCAGAGAATTTGGCCGCAAGTTTTCAAGCAAGCGTCATTGAGGTGCTTGTTGGGAAAACATTGAAAGCGGCTGAAGCCTATGGCGTGAAGCAGGTCGTTCTAGCTGGAGGAGTCGCTGCCAATAAAGGACTAAGAAAAGCTTTAACCTCAGCATTTACGAAGCTGCCAGAAGTGAAAGTCATTATTCCGCCATTATCTCTTTGCACAGACAATGCAGCCATGATCGCTGCCGCTGGAACCATTGCGTTTGAAAAAGGAATCAGAGGCGATATGGCGATGAATGGCCAGCCAGGATTGCCGCTTGTCTCATATGAATGAAAACTCCTGTGGATGACAGGGGTTTTTATTTTTTTATGAAAGCGATTTATTCACATGTAAACGTTATATATCCACAATTGTTAGAAAATTTCGTTTTAAAATGAAGAGGGTGTGTATAAACACGATCTTTTTTGTGGATATGTGATTAAAACTCTGTGGATAAAGTGGATAAGTCTAATGTATTTAAGAATAATCAAGAAGTTATTGTGGGTATCATTGTGGATAATGAATTTTCTTTGAAAGAAAAAAGAGTACCTTTTAAGGCACTCTTTAAGCTTCTGACAGCTCTTCCCACTCCGCAAAAAGTGATTCCAGCTCTTGATTGAGCGTATCATTTTCTGTCTGAATGGCTTGGACCTTCTCGTGATCTTGAAAAATATCAGGATCACATAGCAGCTCTTCATTTTCACCGAGCTTGTCTTCGACGACAGCAATGCGTTCTTCAATTTCTTCGATTCTGCGCTGCTTTTGTCTTTCTTTCTTTTTCAGTTCTTTTTCTTCCGCATAAGAAAGCTTTGCCTTTTCTGCTGGCTGTGCAGCTTGTTTTTTAAGCGGCTCATTTTCTTGAAGTGCTTCCAGCTCTAATTGTTCATTTTTCTTTTCAAGATAGTAGTCATAATCACCGAGATATTCTCTTGTTTCTGTAGGCGACAGCTCAAATACTTTCGTAGCAAGACGATTGATAAAATAACGATCATGCGAAACAAATAAGATGGTTCCTGGATAATCGATTAGTGCATTCTCTAAAATTTCCTTACTATCTAAGTCCAGATGGTTTGTCGGTTCATCGAGAATAAGAAAATTGGCTTTTTGGAGCATCAGCTTTGCCAGTGCAAGGCGTGCTTTTTCTCCACCGCTTAATGCATGGACAGGCTTTAAAACGTCATCACCGGAAAAAAGGAAGTTTCCTAAACATGTCCGAATTTCTTTTTCATTCATATGAGGATAGTCATCCCAAAGCTCATTGAGCACTTTTTTCGAGGATGTCAGTTTGGCTTGCTCTTGGTCATAGTAGCCGATCGTGACATGAGATCCAAAAGTGATGTCGCCTTTTACTGGTGTTAATGTGTTCGTTAACGTTTTTAAAAGGGTTGATTTCCCGATCCCGTTAGGACCAATGAGTGCCACACTATCCTCGCGTTTAATCTGAAAAGAAAGAGAGGATAGGAGCGGTGTTTTTTCATCATAACGAATATCGAGGTCATGCACCTTGAGTACATCATTGCCGCTTTGTCTCGTAATATCAAAATGGAAGTTTGCGGATTTTTCATCACCTAAAGGCTTATCTAAACGATCCATTCGTTCGAGCTGCTTGCGTCTGCTTTGAGCGCGCTTTGTGGTTGAAGCTCTTGCTAGGTTGCGATCCACGAAATCCTGAAGCTTTGAGATCTCTTCTTGCTGCTTTTCGTATAGTTTCATATCCCGCTCGAGCTGCTCTGCTTTCAGCTCAAGATACTTACTATAGTTCCCTGCAAACTTTTTCATCGAAGTTCTTGAGACTTCATAGACGTGGTTTACGACTTTGTCTAAGAAATAGCGGTCATGGGACACGATGAGAATGGCACCTGTATAATTTTGCAAATACTGCTCCAGCCATGATAAGGTATCAATATCTAAATGGTTGGTCGGCTCATCCAGAATTAAGAGTTCTGGTTTCATTAATAAGAGCTTTCCAAGCGCTAGACGGGTTTTCTGACCGCCGCTTAAGGATTGGACGGTTGTCTCATCTTCAAAATGACTAAAGCCGAGTCCATGTAGAATGGAGCGGACATCTGCTTCATATTGATAGCCGCCTTGATCTTTAAATTCCTGCTGCAGCCTGTCATAGGTTTTCATCAAGACATCCAGCTCAGAACCTGTGGAAGAAGCCATTTTCTCCTCAATGGTTCTCATTTCTTGTTCCATCTCTTTTAAATGATCAAAAACCGATAATAATTCGTCCTTTAACGTACGTGTAGACGTTACATCGGTATGCTGTGCTAAATAGCCGATCGATAGGTCTTTTGGTTTGATGATCTCACCTTGCTCGTAAGACATTTGACCGGCAATGATTTTCAAAAGCGTGGATTTGCCTGCGCCGTTACGACCTACAATGGCAATGCGATCCCTTGCTTTGACTTCCAATTTTATATTCGTTAAAACGGTATCAGCGCCAAACGATTTGGACAGCTGATTCACTTGTAGAATCATCATGTAACTTCACCTCTGCTATAATATGTTAAGTGTAGCTTATCAGCAGTAAACCGGCAAATGTTACATACAATCGCCATATTCAAATGAAAGACAGATAGGAAAAAATAGTGTATCATTTGAGTGAGGGAGCGTTGAAAGATGAGTCAATTTAGCCACTTTAACGAACAGGGAAGAGCAAAGATGGTCGACATTAGTGACAAATCGTCTACAGTGAGAACCGCCGTTGCTGTTTCAAGCGTTCGTATGATAAAAGAAGTGTTTCATAAAATAGAGCAACGTGAAATTGGAAAAGGAGATGTGCTGTCTGTTGCACAGGTTGCTGGCATCATGGCAGCAAAGCAAACATCTACCATCATTCCAATGTGTCATCCGCTTGCATTAAAAGGCGTGGATATCTCCTTTGATTGGGAGGAAGACGGAAATGCGCACATCCTGAACATACAAGTACAGGTAAAAACAAAAGGAAGTACGGGTGTGGAGATGGAAGCGCTCACTTCTGCTTCAGTATGTGCACTGACCGTTTACGACATGTGCAAAGCGATTGATAAAGGCATGATCATCGGTCCTACCTATCTAATTGAAAAGACAGGCGGGAAAAACGGTGATTTTCACAGAGCATCTGATATTTAAGTTGGAGGACCTTATATGAATATAGATCAGTCAAAAATTCCACAAGCGACAGCCAAACGTTTGCCGCTATACTACCGTTTTTTAAAAAATCTGCATGCATCAGGAAAACAAAGGGTGTCATCAGCAGAGCTTAGTGATGCAGTCAAAGTGGATTCTGCTACCATTCGCCGAGATTTTTCGTACTTTGGTGCACTTGGGAAAAAAGGGTACGGCTATAATGTCGATTATCTCTTGACCTTCTTCAGAAAGACCCTTGACCAAGATGAAATGACCAATGTCATGCTCATCGGTGTCGGGAATTTAGGGACTGCCTTTTTACACTATAATTTCATAAAAAATAATAATACAAAAATTTCAATGGCTTTTGACGTCAATGAGAGTAAAATAGGAAGTGAGATAGGCGGCGTGCCTGTCTATGATTTGGATAAGCTTGAAGAGCATGTTCAAGAGGTAGGAGATATCCCTGTTGCAATTTTGACAGTACCTGCCGTAGCAGCTCAATCCATTACAGATCGTTTGATTGCCCTTGGCATCAAAGGAATCCTTAACTTTACGCCGGCTCGATTGAATGTGCCGGAACACATTCGAATTCATCATATAGATTTGGCGGTTGAACTTCAGTCTCTTGTGTATTTCTTAAAGCATTACTCTGTTACGCAGGAGGACTGACGAAAAGGGGTAAAGGGGGTGGAGCAAATGGGTCCGATCGGTCCTGGGAGTTTGATTCTGATTGCGATTGTAGCGCTCATTATTTTTGGGCCGAAAAAGCTTCCTGAATTAGGAAGAGCAGCAGGAGATACATTACGTGAATTCAAAAATGCCACAAAAGGCTTAGCTGATGATCAGGAAGAAAAAAAGAAAAAAGAAGATCAGTAGAATAGGATGAGCTTCATGAATGTCAAAGATATGCCGCTTATGGAGCATATTGTGGAACTGCGAAAACGTTTAGTGATCATTGCGATGTTTTTTGTCGCCTTTATGGTGGCTGGTTTTTTTCTCGCTAAGCCGGTCATTGTGTATTTACAAAATACCGATGAAGCGGCAACACTCACGCTGAACGCATTTAAGCTTACAGATCCACTGTACGTGTTTATGCAGTTCGCATTTGTCATTGCTTTGGTTTTGACGTGTCCCGTTATTTTATATCAGCTGTGGGCGTTTGTGAGTCCAGGCTTATATGAGAAAGAAAGAAAGGTGACACTTGCTTACATTCCGATTGCACTGCTTTTATTTTTGAGCGGTGTGGCTTTCTCTTATTTTATTTTGTTTCCGTTTGTCGTCGACTTTATGATGCGAATGTCGAATGATTTAAATGTAGAGCAAGTCATTGGGATTCATGAGTATTTTACATTTCTGATGCAGTTAACACTTCCATTTGGCTTTTTGTTTCAGATGCCCGTCGTGTTGATGTTTCTCACAAGACTTGGCATCATCACACCGATGTTTTTATCAAAAATACGGAAGTATGCCTATTTTGTCCTCCTTGTCATTGCCGCACTCATTACACCGCCAGAGCTTGTTTCTCACCTCATGGTCACCTTGCCAATGCTCGTTTTATACGAAGTGAGCATTATCATTTCAAGAGTGACCTACCGCAAAATGCAGCAAATAGAGGAGAAAGAAAGTCATTATGTCTCATAAAAAAGCATCATGATCCAATGAGGATCACGATGCTTTTTCTATTGTGAAAGAAATTGATCGATCGCATGAAAGAGGTGCTCATAATAGGCGTGCTCATGCTGGACAAAATCATGAACACCCACTTCGATGCTTTCCTCACGTCGTTCTTCGTTTGCATCAACTTGAAAGCCCTCGATTCGAATTCTTTCACATGTTCCTGTTAACAGCTGCTGTGCATCAAGCAGCTTGGCTCTGTACAGACCAGCGACTTCTTCTTTCTGTAGATAAACTTCCATGTGCTTTTCTTGATACATATAAAGGTAAACATGGCAGAACTCACGGTCGATGAACGAAGGCATATGGATTTCATCCTGTATGACACCTGAAAAGGTAAGGTCCTCAAAAGGGATGGAAAGACCAAGCTCTTCTTCTACCTCTCTTAAGCCATCAGAAGGCTGTTCATCTGCGAGAAGATGGCCCGCTGCGGTGATATCAAACAAAGAAGGAAAATCCTTTTTTGCGGGACTTCTTAGCTGAAAATAGAGATATACGGTGCCATGCTCTTTTTTAAGAAGCCAAAAATGAAATGTTTCATGCCAAAGACCTTGGGCGTGGACATCTGAACGAGCGGCAGCTCCAATCGTTTCATGCTGATCATTGAAGATGCGAAGTTTTTCATGTTCCATAAAGATACATCCTCCATAAAAAAACCATTTTCCAACCGCGGAAAATGGTTTTTGATTTATTTTTGCTGCTGTTTTTTGAGTTTGACAGAGAAGGCAAACATTTTAAGCGCGATATTGATATTATAGGCCGCAAACACCATCAGCAAAATGCTGTAAAATGACCACATGTCACCTGGGTTTTGAATGGCCATATAGGTGAAAGCGACACCTACGGCAAAATAAATGATGCCCCATACGACTGGGTTTCTCATGAGAAAAAGCCTCCAATAATCATTTGCATGGTTTGAGATTGTTCTTCAATCATTTTTTTCACTGGCTCAATCTGCACAAGAACAACAAGTGAATTCATCAGCATATGAGCGCCGATTGGAACAATGATTCGTTTTGTTTTCGCATATAAAAAGGCAAAGGTAAAGCCCATTGCGGTATAGAGCAAGATATGGGGAAAATCATAGTGTACAGCAGCGAAAACCACTGAACTGGCAAGTGCTCCAATGAAGAAATTCGTTTTTTCATAAATCACACCAAAGATGATTTTACGGAAAATGATTTCCTCTAAGATTGGACCAATCAGGGCGATGACGATCACAAGCCAAGGAACGGCATCCATAATGGATAAAATGGTTTGCGTATTTTCTGACTCACGGCCAATGCCGAATGCATATTGTTCAATCGCCCCCGCAATCGATTGTGCAAAGAGAGAAAGAAAGAAACCGCCAATGATCCATGCGATAGCAGAACCGATTGAAACTGGCGCTTCATTTCGCAGTGAAGCTTTTGGGACGGTTCGAAGGATGAGCAGAATAATGATCAATCCGATACAAAAACTGATGATTGTCCACGTTCCTGATAATTTTGAAAGCTCTGTTTGAGTCATCGGTGATTGAATGAATCCCAGCCATTTCATAATGAGCACATAAGGAAACGCAGAAACCTGCACCAATATATACGTTAAGATGATGTACCAATATTGTTTTTTCAAGTAACGAAAACCCCTTTACTAAAAGAACTAGATTTATTGTAACACAAGTCTCCTTTTTCGATGAAAAGGAAAGAATCTGAGACCAAAAAAGATCGTGAAAGCGTAAAAATTTTTAAAGGTTTTCACTTGAAATTGCAGAAGACATTCTTTATTATAATAAATGTGTTAGCACTCGCTGGTGATGAGTGCTAAAAAAGACTACATATAAAAATTGAGGAGGTTGTTTCTTATGTTAAAGCCATTAGGCGATCGCGTAATCATTGAACTCGTTGAATCTGAGGAAAAAACCGCTAGCGGTATTGTTTTACCGGATTCTGCAAAAGAAAAACCGCAAGAAGGTAAAATTGTTGCAGCAGGTTCAGGGCGTGTACTTGAAAGTGGTGAGCGCGTTGCGTTAGAAGTAAGCACAGGCGACCGCATTATCTTCTCAAAATATGCAGGCACTGAAGTGAAATATGAAGGCAAAGAATATTTAATCCTTCGTGAGAGCGACATTTTAGCTGTTATTGGTTAATCACATAAAAAACATTGAGATAAATTTTTAAAAAGACTGAGGAGGTTTCGTTATTATGGCAAAAGATATTAAGTTCAGTGAAGAAGCACGTCGCGCGATGTTACGCGGTGTAGATGCACTTGCAGATGCTGTAAAAGTAACTTTAGGACCTAAAGGACGTAACGTGGTTCTTGAGAAAAAATTCGGTTCTCCACTTATCACAAATGATGGTGTAACGATCGCAAAAGAAATCGAATTAGAAGATGCATTTGAAAACATGGGTGCAAAACTTGTGGCTGAAGTTGCAAGCAAAACAAACGACGTAGCTGGTGACGGTACTACGACTGCAACAGTTCTAGCTCAAGCGATGATCCGTGAAGGTCTGAAAAACGTAACAGCTGGTGCAAACCCTGTTGGCGTGCGTAAAGGGATTGAAGAAGCAGTGAAAGTAGCACTTGAAGGCTTGCACGAGATTTCTAAACCAATCGAAGGCAAAGAATCAATTGCTCAAGTTGCGGCGATTTCTGCAGCAGATGAAGAAGTCGGCAGCCTAATCGCAGAAGCAATGGAGCGTGTAGGTAACGACGGTGTCATCACTATCGAAGAATCTAAAGGATTCACAACTGAGCTTGAAGTGGTTGAAGGTATGCAGTTTGACCGCGGATATGCTTCACCATACATGGTGACAGATTCTGATAAGATGGAAGCAGTTCTTGAAAATCCTTACATCTTAATCACAGATAAAAAGATCACAAACATTCAAGAAATCCTTCCTGTACTTGAGCAAGTTGTACAACAAGGAAAACCATTATTGCTTATTGCTGAAGATGTAGAAGGCGAAGCACTTGCAACTCTTGTTGTGAACAAACTTCGTGGTACATTCAACGCAGTAGCAGTAAAAGCACCTGGATTCGGTGATCGTCGTAAAGCAATGCTTGAAGACATCTCTGTTCTAACTGGCGGAGAATTAATCACAGAAGATCTAGGACTTGACCTGAAATCAACTGAAATCGGTCAGCTTGGCCGCGCGTCTAAAGTTGTTGTGACAAAAGAAAACACAACAATCGTAGAGGGCTCAGGAGATTCTGCTCAAATCGCAGCACGTGTGAACCAAATCCGTGCTCAAGTAGAAGAAACAACTTCTGAATTCGATAAAGAAAAATTACAAGAACGTCTTGCAAAACTAGCTGGCGGCGTCGCTGTCATCAAAGTTGGTGCTGCAACTGAAACAGAACTAAAAGAGCGTAAACTACGCATCGAGGATGCACTGAACTCAACTCGTGCAGCAGTTGAAGAAGGTATTGTATCCGGTGGTGGTACAGCACTTGTGAATGTATACAACAAAGTCGCTTCAATCGAAGCAGATGGTGACGTTCAAACAGGTGTAAACATCGTTCTACGTTCTCTTGAAGAGCCAATTCGTCAAATCGCTCACAACGCAGGTCTTGAAGGATCCGTTATCGTTGAGCGCTTGAAAAACGAAGAAATTGGCGTAGGCTTCAACGCAGCAACAAACGAATGGGTAAACATGATCGAAAAAGGAATCGTTGACCCAACAAAAGTAACTCGCTCTGCACTTCAAAACGCAGCTTCTGTAGCAGCAATGCTTCTAACAACTGAAGCAGTCGTTGCTGACAAACCAGAAGAAGGCGGCTCAGGCGGCGGAATGCCGGATATGGGCGGCATGGGCGGCATGGGTGGAATGATGTAATCAAACGGCGGAAACCCTTGTTATACCAAGGGTTTGACCGTTGATTTCATCTGAAATGCTCGAAAAAATAACATTTTGATAACATTTCTTCATGAAATCCCGATATTGAGGATGTTTCCGAAAGTCTTCTGGACTTTTTGCGAAGCATCCTCTTTCATTTTTTCAGTAACGTGTGTGTAAATTCTCATTGTGGTTTTCATATCATCATGACCAACTCTTTTCATGATCGTTGTAATGTCTACCCGGGCTTCGGTCAACATGCTGATATGTGTGTGTCTGAAAATATGAGGTGTTGCATGCTTCCTAATAGATGTTTTCTCGAGTAACCTTTCCATACGCACAATGATATTTTTAGGCAGGAATGGATATCCATTTTCTCTCGCAAAAACAAAATTTCCATCATGGTATTCCTCTGGCTTTATGCGTGACTGAAGCCTTCTTTTTTTCTGTCGCAATAGAGCTTGAGAATCAAATCAAGCAAGAATTGAAAGATGCATAGCGTCAGTAACAGCATTCATTGCTTTACTCACATCTTTAAGGAGGTGATTAAAGAAATGGAGGAAACGATAGTGTTTATAAACTTTGAAACTTTGGATCTTGCAAGAACATATCTATTCGGCGGAGTGAAATTTCTGGACTTGCTCTTGCTGCTAAGTGTTATTGATGTGCTTACCGGTATCATCAAAGCGTGGAAATTTGGGAAGTTGCGCAGTCGCACGGCTTGGTTCGGTTACGTGCGAAAAATGCTTAGTTTTGTTGTCGTGATTGTGGCCAACATTATTGATCAGATTATGGGTTTAAATGGAGTGCTGACCTTTGGGACAGTGCTTTTTTACATTGCAAACGAAGGTCTTTCTATAGTAGAGAACCTTGCACAGATCGGCGTTAAAATTCCGGCTGCAATCACTGACAGGTTGCATGTGATTGAAAATGATAGTCAAAAAGAAGAATCAGAAAAGAAAGCTGCTGAATAATCGGCAGCTTTCTTTAATACTAAAATCAATTTTAAGGAGTAGATGAACAATGGTGAAAGTCATTCAAGACTTCATTCCGAGAAGTAATAAGAACCGCCCGGGCAACTATATGAAGCCTTTATATATTACTGTCCATAACACCGCTAACACAGCCAAAGGTGCGAACGCATCGAGTCACGCTAATTTTGTGAAACGCGCAAACACAGCGGTGAGCTGGCACTACACTGTGGACGAAAATGTCATCTATCAGCATTTGCCGTTAAACGAAAACGGATGGCATGCGGGAGACGGTCGGGGAACAGGTAACATGAAGTCAATTGGTATTGAAATTTGTGAAAATGCAGACGGCAATTTTGAGAAGGCAGTCGAGAACGCTCAATGGTTGATTCGCCAGCTGATGACAGAGCAAGGTATTTCACTTTCAAACGTTGTGCTGCATAAACATTGGAGTGGAAAAGAATGTCCTCGTAAGTTGCTTAATCGTTGGGACAGTTTCAAAGCAGGTATTGCAACTGCTCACACGGGTAAAAAGGCAACCGCGAAACCTGTAAAATCAGTACCAAAAAAAAGTACAGCTAAGCCTAAAACAACATTTAAAAAGGCATACAACCTACCTTCTGGCATTTTAAAAGTAACCAAGCCTTTGACGAAAGGGGCAGCCGTAAAAGCCTTACAGGAAGCGTTAGCCGCTCTTTTCTTCTATCCTGATAAGGGCGCGAAAAACAACGGGATTGATGGCTATTACGGGCCGAAAACAGCGGATGCGGTCAAACGATTCCAGCTCATGCAAGGGCTTTCTGCTGATGGCATATATGGACCAAAAACTAAAGCGAAGTTAGTTAAGCTATTAAAGTGATCAATACTATTAGAAGTAATTAGATTGCACTCTTAAACAAGAATAAAAAACAAGCAGAGACTCTATCACTGCTTGTTTTTTGAGATTAATTCAAAGGTTCTTGATTTCTATAAACATAACAAGTACCTTCTATTACATCCACACACTGATATTTTTCGAATGTACTTCTTCCTTCATCATTCGTCATATAAACGACAGCTTGTCTCGTTTTACTATTGTAATTAATTTGAGTTACTTTAAACTTGAATTCTTTGTTTCGAATAGGAATTAAATCATCTGGAGTTACTGCTGCACTTGCTGCTTGTGCCCCTGATATAAGTAAGACACCAGCAAGAGCAATATTCCCTACAGCTTTCCTAATTTTGATTTTCATTTAAAATTCCCCCTAAAGTAATATTTATTGGTCAATACAACCAAATACATCCAAATGTTAACATGAATAATGTGAGAGAAATGTAATTTATTGTCGAATTATAAAAATATTTTATTTTCTACCTAAACTATAGACATAAGTCTATAGTTATAGTATAATAAATATAGGAGGTGAGGAAATGCTAGACAACATGATAAAAGTCCTTCAAATCATCTTTTACGTTGCATCTATAGCGTGGATTGCCCAACAATCACACGACGCAAACAAAGATAATAAGAAGGACTAACAGTGGGGAAGCGAGTTAATCGCTCGCTTCTCAATATAATTATAACCAGTCTAGCATATAATATGAACCAAAAACAATTGATCTTCTTTATGATCCTCTTGAGTGCGGCTTCAATTGTAACGCGTTCAATATGGACAAATACTTTCACAACGGTAATCATGGCCGCTTTAATAATTGCAACGCTTTTTGTAATCATCAAAGATGTAGTAAGGAGCAGATAACATGGAATATCATTTGCAGAACCGGCAGCAGGTTGAGGACTTTATGAAAAACGAAGTCCTCACCTCTTTAGAAGCTCAGGAGATTTTAAACGTAAACAAGCAACGCATGAGTAAATTGCATACAGATGGTCGAGTAATCCCAATAAAAAAAGTGGGGAAAACTGTTTTATTCTTAAAGTCAGATATCGAGCAGCTGAAAAAAGATTTAGAAGAAGGGCGGAAGAAATACCGTCCTTATGAAAGTTGAAAAGGCATGTCTTACGATATCACTAGTTGGTAAGGGAGTATAAAACCAATTACCAATACTATATATAGTATGCTTTTCAAAATGACACAATATGTAGTGTTTTTGTTTGGTTAGAAAACAAGATGTAGTATTATATAATATGCTTTGAATTAAATCAAGCGAAAGTATTGATTATCAAGATCAAATAATCTAAAATTGAATTAGAGAAAGTTATGTAACAAGTTGAAAAAGTTCAATAATATGTAAGCTTTCTCTGTTTGAACATCCTTTATATTGGTTAAGATATTTGTAATCTAAGTTTATAGTTAAGGGGGTTGTAAAAATGTTTTGGGAGGAATTACGTTTATCAAGAGAACGTTGCGGATTGTCATTGGAAGAATTATCTGCCTTGTCCAGTGTATCTCAAGATACTATTGCGTGTTTAGAAGCTGAAACTGAAGAAGTAGATGAACAGCAATTAGAACAGTTGGCTAAGTCTCTAAATGTGTCCCCTGGATATTTATTAGGAATTGAACCAGCCCCTAGCGTTAATCAAAGTACTGAAGCCAGATTTAGAATTCAAGGAAAACAACGTACTGAATTAAATAAGGCAATTGAATTTGGACAGGATTTAATTGACAAGATTGAAGAACTTAAGTATTTAAGTCTAGTTGATTAATGTTGGTGGTAAAATGAAAATTCATTCTCCGATATATAAAGACAATAAATATTATCAAATTGCAAAAGATAGAGCTATTGTAACGAGAAAAAAATTTGGTATCGAGGATGGGCCTATTACAGGGCCTATTTTTCAATTTTTAGAAAAAATGGATTGCTTTGTTGTAACGTTTGATTTGGGTCGTACAGCTGCAACAGGCATGTACTTAAGAAAAAAAGCAGAAAATGATGTTAAACTGGTATTAATTCATAATAAGAGAGTTAAAGGCCAACAAAATTTCACAGCTGCACATGAGCTGTCTCATGTCCTTTTTGATAAAGACGAACTCATAGATATTTGTTATCCTGACAATTTAAAATCAAGGGATGAAAAAGAAATTTTAGCTGATCATTTTGCTGCACATTTTCTAATGCCGGAAGAAAGTATAATCAATGATTGTCAAGGTTTAGATAATATAACTAAGCTAGACATTATCAAGTTATGCATTCAATATAAAGTTTCTTTTCATTCAATGGCATTAAGAATGTACATATTAGGATTAATATCGAAGGAAGAGTATGAGCATTATCAAAAACAAAGCAATAAAGGTAAGCTGAGACTCAGAGCAATTTGCGAGGAACATGGTTTAGATAATTCAACCTTTTGCGTTCCAGAAGAATCTTATATTTCTGAAGAGTTTTTTAATCTATTATATAAGTCATATCATAAAGCAAATATTAGTAGATCAGTTCTGATACAATACTATTTAAAGCCATTAGAAGAAGCTTTAAAGTTAAATATTGAAAAATATATTGATATTGCAGATGAAAACTACCCTGATGAATTGGGGTGGGATGAGATATGATAGAGCATTTTTTGACTGATAAAGTTGTAATAGATAACACAGTTCTCTCTAATTTTTCAAAAACAGACTCTTTTTATTTGATAAAAGAAACCTTAAAAGGAATACCTATTATAATGCTTTCTGTTCAAAGAGAAGCCTATGAAGATCCTATTGTTAAAGAAGATGTAATGAATGCTGTAGATGAAGGTTGGCTAAAAATTGAAAAAATAAAAGGTCGAAACATGCTTAGGGATTATTATATGCTATCAAAATCTTATCCTGGAACTCTAGGGTATAAAGCAAAGTTAGGTGACGGTGAGGCGGCCTCCTTGGTTTATGCTTCTTATGAGAATTGCGCTCTTTTAACAGACGATAATGGTCCTAGAAAGAGAGCGCAAGAATATAATGTTAAAGCAGTTGGAGGCACATTAGCTATTTTATATTTTGCTCATGTTGAAAAAAATATAATCAATGTGGATGAGTGTAATCAACTGTTTACAGATATGCGTAATCTTGGTAGTTATTTCCCTAAAAAGTATCAAACTTATTCTATGGCTTTACCAGATTTACAGGAAAAATTCCCAATAAATGCAAACGTGATAGAGTTTGAATAAAAAGCCGCCTTTGGTGAGCTTTTTTATTTGAACTTCCACTCTTTCTTCTCTTTATCCCATGTCTTGAGAAAGACAGTTCTTTTTTGTTGTTTTGTTATTTTTTTATAAATAACACGAAAATAACGAAAACCCCATCCGACTACGAAAAAGTGCGATGTTATCTTGTTTTGTCATTGTTGTTTTTTATCACGGAAACCCTTGAATGAAAGAGACTGAAATCGCGCGAAAATAGGGTGAATTATGGGTGGAATGATGTAACACCCTCGAAAACCCCTTGAAATATAGGGGTTTTTGTAAAATTTAATTGGGGTGTTAACATTTTGTTAACATGAAGTTTTTAACGGAGGCTTCTCTTAAGTTGAACAAACTTGGGGGAAGCTTTTTTTTCATTTATTGTCTAACTTGGAGATAGACGTTTTTCGTGATTCAATCATCGCTATGTCCAAGTCGGTCTATGATTTGTTCAAGTGAGACACCAGCTTCAGCAAGAAGAGAGGTATGTGTATGCCGAAGTGTTAATTCAACGTTTAAGCCGACTATTCTAAGCAAGCTGGTCATTCGATTTTAAACGTTTTTATAGACAATTGAGTAACCGTGCTATCGCTCGTTTTTGGCAATAATGATGTCTCTATTGTAATAAGTCGTTCGATTACTTGATGTTGTGCTTCTTTGTTTCGGTTTTAGGGCAAAAAAATATTAAAAAAGAAGTCGCTCTTCAACACTAGGAGCGGCTCCTTATTGTTAATATGTGATTGATAAATCTTTGTATAAATCATACATTCTATTTGTTTAATAATCTTTTTAGCATACTTTTGGGTTTTACAGGTTTTGAACTTTCAAGGATAAGAGTAGATAACTTCCCAAGCATTTCAGTTAATTCATTTTCGAATTCTATAGTGTTATCATCAGTATTTGTATGAGCGTGAACCAACTCGTGCACAAGTGTACCTGCGAATGATTGTATATTTTTCAGTTGGCTACGTTTAATGATAATTCGTTTAGTGGACGGCTCCCATAACCCAAGTGCATCATTACCCGTATAATTGTCTGGCCGCATTGAATTGGATATCACAATATCATTTATGAGATTACTCTTTTTTGGGAACCAACTTACAATGGTATCTTTGTAATTGAAAATTTCTTTTTCTTTAGCCGTTAATTGGTTAACTTTTACGATATCAAATTCGAAGTGTTCGTTCCATTCTAATGCATAAGTTTCCAAGTTTCTGAAGTTATTACCATCCAGATCTTTACTAGTTTCAAGTTTATTCGCTAGTGAATCAGGAACAGTAATAATACGTAGCCATTGTAATTCATCGTGATAAATTCCTGTCTGAATCTTTTGTAAATCATCCACCAGCTTTCTAGCAAATGTTGGGCTCTTACATTCTAAGAGAATAGACTTTACCCTGTCTGTGTAAGCACTTCTTCCAACATTTGTTCGCTCCCGATTTAAAGATTGACGAAGTTTCTTAGTGGTGGAAGTGATATTGTAAGAAAAGAGTAAATTGTCTTCCTCAGCTACACAAATTCCGTTAACGTAAATTCTTGAACGATTTTTTTTGTTTTCAATGAGTTCCCCATACTTCGTTTTTTCAATCGTCTTTTCTCCAGAATAAAGTAAGAAGAAATCTTTGGCTTTTTCGATATCATCATCTTTGAGACCAGTAAGTATAAAATCTGTGCCTACCAAATTAGGATTAGTCGGACTATTGACGATGGCGTGCAAAGTTACCAAATCGTCAAATTCTCCCTTAGATAACTTCTTTATTGTAATATCACTATATATTGACTGAATGAGGATTTCTACGTTCCTTCGATCGAATGTCGCTAATGCATCTTTTAAACCTACCCCGAATTTGCCAATGACTTTATCTGGGTTCTCTGTCTTTTCAATATTCTCGTTTTGCGTTAGGTGTTCATACTTTAGACCTCTCCCAAAATCTTTGATATGCCATTTATTATCTTCATCTTTAAAAATAAGGGGCTCTTTCGTATTCGTTAAATTTGATTCATCTAGTGCATTTGCTATAATTTCCCTTAAGGCATGAGGAATGGTCCAGTGCTCTAATACTTTTTCGATGTTCAAATCGAATTTTTTCATTATTAATGTTTCTCCTTTTTAATTGGTATTTTTTATAAGAAAATTATACCTCACACTTTTGAAACTAGACTACCATTTGAAGTATATTCAAGATTGTCTCTTTTTTAATATTCTCAGTATAAAATTCTTTTCTAAAATAGAAAAATCCATGGGTATTGAGATTATAATAAAAAGATTGAGGTGGGTTGATATGACAGACTTCAGAGAGTATCTTGGATCAGGGAGTCGAGGGATCTAACTTTAAGGGAAATAGCTGAAAATTTATACGTCCCCTTTAACTCTCTTTAAATGAAAAGCGGAGATCAGAGAATAGATAGTGAGTTTTTGGTGAAGTTAGATGACTATTATGGAATATTAATTGATACAATGCTTAATCGAATGATGAGGAAAAAAAGGGGCTTATCGAAGAGGAAGTGGTTTGGCATTCGAGAAGCACTAAAGTATATTCTGGATAATTATCAAGGAGAAAAATTTGAATCGTTTAAGATCCATGTACGGAATGTTATTAAGAACATGATAGCTGAAGAGGCAGGGTTAGGTGAGAACTGTTTCCTTATAGTGGGTTCAGTCGGACAAGGGAAATGCGCTGAAATTCCCCGATATTTAATAGCTCAGGCCTTTGAAATTGCGGAAAAACCTCTTAAACGTGATGTTTGTTTTGGTATATGGGAGTACAATATAGCTATCCTACCATCGCATTTATCAAAAGCTTGAGTTTGTTCAAACAGGAGCACACGTATTCCACATGGGGGACGAAGAGCAAATGGGTTTCATTTGACCAAAACATTGAGCTGATCAAAAAGGAGGAAGGGTACATGCATATCCCATCATTTTTTCGAGTGAAAGATATGGAGAAAATCAAATCATTTATTCAATCTCATTCATTTGCTACAGTTGTGACGACAATGAATGAAAAGCCCATTGCGACACATATTCCAGTGAGTTTTCATCAAGTTGGAGATTCGTATGTGATCTCGGGGCATATGGCGATTGGGAATCCTCAGTGGAAAACGTTTGAAGAGAGCGAGAAGACGCTCGTCATTTTTCAAGGGCCGCATGCCTACATATCTTCTTCATGGTATGAAAAAGAAGCAGTACCAACATGGAATTACCAGGCTGTTCATGTTTATGGAAAGGCGGATCTGCTTGAAAAATCGGAACTGGTTAAGGAATTAACCACAATGCTGGAGACATACGAAAGTCACAGAGAACAGCCGGTGCTATGGGATACGTTGTCTGAGGAACTGTTAGAGAAGCAAATGAAAGGCATTGTAGGCTTTAAGATCATCATTGATGAAGTTCAGGCTGCTTTCAAATTAAGCCAAAATCGCCACGAAAGGGATTATATCCGCATTATTGAACAGCTGGAAGCAGAGGGTGAAGTGGAAATGGCTGAGGAGATGAAAGAAAGATTATAGGAAGTATGAGAAAAAGCACTCTTATGATCAAGAGTGTTTTTTTGAGAGATATGAGATATCTTGGCTTATAATGTCACATTTTCTTTAAAATTACATAAAAAAATCCACTATTTCCATAAAAAATCAGATCAATTCCTTATAATAATGGTATCTGAGAATGGGGAGTGAGTCGAGATGGACGAAAACTTGCTGCAAATGAATCAAGTAAGGTCAGAGGACGAATTAGCGGTTGTGAATATTTCTTCTACAGAGATTGGTGCGCTATCAAAAGAAACAGCGGAGCGGATTTTAAAAACGAAGGATACGGATTATATTCATCAGCTGATGTATGTTCCGATTGAAAAGAAAGAAGATTTGAATTGGCTGATTCAAAGTGTTGGAGCGGCGTTAGACGATGACGATGAGGATGAAGATGACGCTGCACTTGAATTCGCTGATTTGCTCTATTTCTTTGTCATTCCGTTATATGAGGAGTATATAGTGAGAGATCATCATTTGTATGAGTATTTAGAGGATTTGCTGGTACGTTTAGCATCAAGGGCTCACTCAGATATTCACGCACTGGTCGATGTTATGAGAGACGATTTAACCGAGATGAACATTAAAAAAAGCTTGTAGATTGCTTCTCTACAAGCTTTTTTAGTTATAAGAAAATCCATCAAACAGTTATTGGGCTCTTTCCCAAGTGATTTTTGTTTCATTTGTTGTTTTCTTTCCTTTTGCGAGCACCTTGCCGTTTTCTTGTTTCACGGTGATGTTTAGGTCATAAAAGGAATAGAGGGCGCCGAGGCTGTCATTTTCCGGTTTATGCAGATTGTTTTCTTTTTCAGTTGATGCTCCAATGGCCAGCGTTTTTGCAAAGTTTAAACCGATGACTTCAGCGTAATCACTATTGGTATCGGATGAAGCTGTTACGTTTAAAGAAATGACTTTTTTCTTTTGATCCACGGTGATGTCAGTGTCTTTGATGAGCTTAGACTGCTCCATCACTTCTTTCGTTTCCTTTTGAATGCGTTCATTAATCGTTGGAAGTGCCTTAGATTCTGGTTTTTGTTCTTTTGTCGTATTCGAGCAAGCTGCTAGAATGGAGAGACTTGCAACTAGACTCATGAAAACAAGTAGACTTTTTTTCACGTTCGTTCTCCTTTTTTCGTCAAATGTTGTATGTTTATGTTACCACGAATCTTTGTTTTGATTAAAAGAGAAGTGTTGATAAGCTGTGAACAATAAAAAGCACCCTCTATCGGATGCTCCAGCGTGTAGACAAACCCTCGCATTCTTTGTCTGTCCTGCGCGCTGGTGCTCACGAATGTCAAATTCGCTCCGCTCCGATGCTCGTCCTTCCTAGACTGCAAAGGTTTTCTATCACGCTGAAAAGAAGACAAAGAGCTAAAATAAAGATCATTTTAGCCCTTTGTCAACAGTCTGAAGCACCCTCTATCGGGTGCTCTATTTCTTATTGTGCTGAAAGGCTTGTACTTAATGGGATAGAAGAAATGACGGTGAATTTAGGAGCTGCGGCACCAGATTCTAAATTTTTACGTAAAAGTGACGATTTGATTGACCCGTCCCAATTTTTATAGATACTTCCTGATGTATTTGCACGAAGCTGTACATTCGAAAAGCTTGCTTGTGAATAGCTGTTTGCTCCATTATCCTGTACGCCATGTACCATTTTGACAACATCAAGGTTTTTCAGACGGCTAGGATTGTAAACAGGCTGCTTATAGCGCAGTTTCCCATTGACATATAGTGACACCGTGTCATCACCATTGTTGATGAGCTTTAAGTTGACACGTGCACCATCTTTAATACTTGAATCGTATTCGCTGTTCCAGTATTTACTGCCGCCTTGTGAGCCGCTGCCCAGAAAAACTTTATAGCCAGAAGACGTTTTTGAAATACCGCTCTCTACAACGGCAGAGCCGAGACCGAGATACCAGTCCGCATAGCCGTTTTTAATGGTGGCTGTTTTCGGCAGGACAATATCAGCAGAGATACCTGACCATTTGGCTTCATCTGTTTGCGTCACAATGGCGCCGTGACGAGGACTAGCCGCTGAGGCAGGAAGACTTGAAAACATCAAAACGAAGGCCAAACTTACAATCAAAACGGTGAAACACTTTTTCATGAAAATTCCCCCTTAAATTTGATTCACTTTTATTATATAAAATGAAGGAGGGGGGACAGCTTACAATGTTCTGACTGTTTATGGTAGTATTTATGAACTTAATCGGTCATAAAGTGGTCAACTTGTATTTGAATTGTAATGTGTCTGTAAAATAACTGAGCTCATCTTCATGTATAATGAGTGCAGAAACCAAAAACGGAGGATTTCTTAATGAATAAAAAGCTTATCACGACAATCGTAACAGTAGCTAGTTTATTTTTAGCATTCAGTTTCTCGCATGGAGCAAGTGCAAAAAAAGTAAGCGGTAATATTACTTGGTATAATGGTGTCGGCAAAAAAGGCGCAGATGGAAAAAAACTCGGTCATTGGGATGCAGCAACTAAAATGGGCTTTGACGTACCGAAAAAAGGTACAAAACTAAGAGTGACAACAAAAGCGAAACCACATAAAGTGATTACAGTATATAAATATGATGTAGGCAGATTGCCAAATGCTGTATTAGACGTAAGTCCAAAAGCATTCAAAGCACTTGGGTATAAAACAAGTAAAGGTGTCGTAAAAGGGCATTACACTTATTAATACATAGGCATGCAAAGAAGCGGGAAAAGTTCATTTTCTGGCTTCTTTTCTTGTAGAGAGGGTCTGAAAGGCAATGAAAAAATCAACATGGTGGATCATCACAGTCATTGGCGTCGCAGTGATTGCGGCAGTTATTTTCTTCATGATGAAGCCTGGGCAAGAGGCGAAACATACAGGAAAAGTCAAAACAAATCAAGAGGCAAAAGACGAATTGCTCGTTTCATTTACAGATCAAAAATTAAATAATACTTATTACTTGCATGATCGGGCGCTTCATACGGAGAAACTGACAGCATATCCTTCGATTGCTTATGATTCTACGAAACAAGTTTTATATTACACGTATACGGATGAAGACACGCAAAAGGTGAGTATTCGGGAATTAAATGTGAAATCTGACGAAGAAAAAACACTGTTTACGAGTGATGATTCTATCGACAGTATGAGGCTGTCTGGTGACGGAAAGAAGTTATTTCTAAGGTATAACAAGGATTCTGGAGAGCAATTTTATGTCGCATCTTTTGATTTGAAGACACACAAAATGAAAGAGCTGTATCCGGAAAAAAGCAAGGATGATACGGTGAGTTCTTTTGCATATGATCCGACTTCAAATGATTTGGCGATCCAGCATTATTCTTTAAAAGAAGATTATCAAAAAACCGATGAAGCGAATGAAAAGGGCAGAGATCCTGAACCAACAACCATGAAGATCACCCTTCAAACAGATGAGAAGGGAAAACGTATTGCACGTATCTCACAAACGATCAATGATATTTCATTTTCTCCAGATCATAAGAAATTGATTTATACAGAAGTAAAGGTTCGTAAAGAAAAAGAAATATCCTCTATTAAGATGCTTGATGTAGAAACAGGAAAAACGACGACACTTGTTAAAAACAGCCAGGATGTTCATATTTTAAGTGCTGCACAGCCGCAATTTTCTAAGGACGGGTCGTCTGTTTATTTCTTAGGTGTTGCAAAAAACGCAGAAGAATTAAAGGATGATACTGGACGAAAGGCGAAGGTAAGAACGATTTTTGAATACAATATAAAGAAGAAAACGGTGGAAGCTGCTTGGGAGAAGGATGGCGGAATCGTTAACAATTTCACTGTCAATCGATAAAGGAAACGTTCAGTTATTTATATAACTGGACGTTTTTTTATTTTGTCACTTGAAATGCTGGAGAAATGGTGGATTTATAGATGGAAAATCAATTTTTAAGCAGTGATACGAGGGCTATTTTCATATTTTGCTTATGTGACAGAAGAAAAGAAAAAGAGTAGTATGAGTGAACATAAAAAAACGAGAGGACTGATGACATCTCGTTTTCTCTGTTTTATTTGTTTTCATCTAATAAGTTTTGAAAGATAAACAGGGCATTAATGGAGTGAGGGAAGCCAGCAACCTTTGTACAGTGTTTAATAATCTCCATAATCTCTATAACAGAAAGTCCGATATGTAATGCTTGTTCAAAATGAGTCTTTAAGTCTTCATCACAATTGCCTTTTGTGATGAGGGAAGATAATGTGCTGATGGCCTTTTGTTTTTCATCTAATATGAAGTGATTGAATTCTTTTTGTTCACTGAGTTCAATGGTTAGTTGTTCAATGTTTGACCGAATGCTCTCATTCTCATGAATTGAAAGCTTCTCTCTGTTACCTGCCGCTGTTTCTTGTTTGACCTGGCAAGTCTCTTTTTCTTCATTCAAATTGAACTCCTCCGTTTTTTATCGCAATTTTCCATTTGTTCGTTCATTATGGCTTATGTGCCTTTTGATAGATGTAATGGGTATATAGTAGTATTATCGGTTGCTGCGTCAACATTTTAAGTATGGAATGCTCTACAAAGAAATGATTCATGCGATTTATTTTTCCATTTTGAAATGGATCATAAAAAGGGCTAATGAATGGATGTCCGTTAGCCCCTTTGTAATCAGCAGTTTCATAAAAGTTCTACGTATTTTGCGGAAGAGCGGTTTCATTTTTACTAAATGATATCCATCGGCCTCATCATGTCATAATCTTCATGCTCTAAAATATGACAATGCCACACATATCGGCCGCTGTATGGAACAAATCGAGCAACGATCCGAATGACTTCACCTGCATGCGCCTGAATGGTGTCCTTGTAGCCTTGTTCATGTAAAGGAGGCGCTTCGTTTGGCCCTGTATACACGATTTCTCCTGTCGATTGATAGACGTCTGTATCAAATGGCCTTCTGTCTAAAACCCTAAATTGAACAAGGTGCAAATGAATAGGGTGTGTACCCCTGGTTGGATTGACGATAGACCATACCTCTAGACTGCCAAGACGAGGATTTTCTGTGACAGGATCATTCCAAAAATGGTTATCGAGCAATAGGATAGGGCGGCCGTATTTATCCTGCGTGCCGGTAAGTGTGAGTGTACGCTCTTTATCAGCTCGACTTGGCCGAAGCGGTGGCAGCGGTTTGAAAATCGGACGTAATGTTTTAGGTACTCTCCCTTTTAGTGGACGTGTGACTTTGAATTGCATAATGTTCGCATCTGTTTCAGGATTCACATCCTGTCCGCAGCCGGCTGTATTTTTGAGAGTGATCGTTTTGTTTTCATAAGCTGAAAAGTCGATGATGACATCGAAACGTTCAGCAGGTGCGATGCTAAAGGATTGATGGCGAACAGGTCTTGGCAAAAAGCCCCCATCGGAACCAATTTGCAAGATTGTAGCGTCATTATCTAGATGCAGCTCGTAAGTTCTAGTATTGGACGCATTTAAAATACGAAAACGGTATTTTCGCGGCTCTACTTCTAAATACGGCCATACTTTTCCGTTGACTAAGATCGTTTCTCCACAAAAAAAGGGCACGATGGATGGGTCTGGTATGTCACTGTCCTCTGGCGTGTCGTTTGGTCTGCTAGGATAAAACAGTGAGCCATCCTCTTGAAACGTCCGGTCCATAATCATTAAAGGAATGTCATAGTCATCTTTCGGCAGCTCTAAGGACTTTTCAAATGCATCTGAGATCAAATAAAACCCAGCTAAACCGGCGTACACATTTAGTCGTGTCAGTGCCATCGCATGATCGTGATACCATAATGTGCAGGCTTGCTGATGATTTGGGTATACGTAAGTCTCTCTTTCAAAAAAAGGGCCGGTTGCTTCAAAATCCCGTGAAAACCAAGCCTCTGGGTAGCCGTCACTGCTTGCTGGTGTGACGCCGCCATGCAGATGAACGACTGTTTTGACCTCTGGTTCATCGTGATGACCGGAGTGGATGGTGTGATCGACAGGCAGAAAATGTTTCAATGGCAATTTGTTCATCCATTTCACTTTGACCTTTTCATTTCGATTGGCTTTAATGGTTGGTCCAGGCAAGCTGCCATTATAGGTCCATAGCTTGGTTGGGGGCAGGTCTCTATGAACTTTTAAGAATACCTCCTCCATAGCAATTTCATAATACGTTTGTCTTGGGTTCTTTTTGACGGGCTCCGCGACTTCTGGAATTGGAAGCTCGTCAACAAATTTTTCTAGGTTCATGTTGACTAATCCTCACTTAAATTCAATTTGATACAGTATAAGTGCGGACATCCAAATAGGTGAATAAAATAAAAAAACCCGCTTTTCAGCGGGAGAATTACGGGTGTTTGTTTTCAAGCGCCGCATTTGCAGGCACTTTTTTATTCGGTTTAAAGATGAAATAAGCAGCCAGTACGCCAAAGGTAATGATACTCGTCAAAATGAGCTGTGGCCGCATGGATTCGATAAACAGCATCGATGCCAAGATGGCGCAAATGACCAAAATGGTAAAGTACGTGAGGTATGGGAACAGCCACATTTTGATTTTGAGCTGTTCTGGATTTTCTTTTTCGATTTTGCGTCGCATTCTTAATTGTGAAACGGCAATGACCAAGTAAACAAGAAGAGCAATGGCGCCAGATGCATTGACTAAAAACAAAAAGATGGTTTCAGGATAAAAGTAGTTCATCATGACGGCAATGTAGGAAAAGAAGGTACCTGCGACTGTAGCCGCTACAGGAACACCACGTTGGCTGATTTTCATAAAGCGTTTCGGCGCTTCGCCTCTTTCTGCTAATGAATAAAGCATTCTGGACGTTGTGTACAAACCGGAGTTTAAACAAGATAGAACAGCTGTTAAGACAATGACGTTCATGACTTGAGCGGCTGATGGAACACCAATGTATTCTAATACCGCAACGAACGGGCTTGTTAAAATACTTGCGGAATTCCAAGGAAGCAAGGTGACAACGACAGCAATTGATCCAACATAGAATACGATAATACGCCATACAACAGAGCGGGTGGCTGTCGTCACAGATTTGACTGGGTCTGCTGATTCACCGGCCGCTATGGCCACAATCTCCGTTCCCATGAAGGAAAAGATGACGACGACGATTCCGAGTAACACAGAGCTGAATCCATTTGGAAGAAAACCGCCGTTCCCTGTTAGATTGGCAAGACCTGAAGTATGATGACCGCCAAAACCAAAGATAAATGCAAAACCAATGAGTAGAAAGAGAATGATGCTGACGACTTTAATTAATGAAAACCAATATTCAAATTCGCCAAAAGATTTAACAGAAAAGATATTTGTTAATGTTAAGAGGATTGTGAGGATAAGACTTGTGAGCCAAACAGGTGCATCTCCATACCAATATTGAATAATGGCAGCACCGGCAATGGCTTCAATGGCGATGACGATCACCCAGAAGAACCAGTAAAGCCAGCCGATTGTAAACCCGGCCCATGGACCGATGGCATCGCTCGCATATTGTGAGAAAGAACCGCTTGTCGGATACGCACATGCCATTTCTCCAAGCATTCTCATAATAAAGATCACCAGAAGTCCGGCAAAAGAATAGGAAAGAATGGATCCAGGCCCTGCAGAATGAATGACAGCGCCGCTACCAACAAATAGCCCTGCCCCAATGACCCCAGCAATGGAGATCATCGAAATATGTCTTGTTTTAAGGTTTTTTTGAAGACCGTTTGTCATGTTGGACATTTCTTTACCTCCAAACATTTCTCATGAATAGAGAATTTGTTTTTAGAATATTTTAAATTTTATCATACTGAATTGTCATTCAGCATTGGACAGGTTATCAAACTGACATTTCAAACCTCTTAACATGATGTTAAAAAGTAGAAAGGATTTGAGAGATTATGTTCCCTCTTTTCCCTCTGTTTATTTTTAAAATAGCATAAAAAAGGAAGGAGGGAAGTTGTGTCTCAAAATAAAATTATTCTGATAATTGACCAGAGAAGAGTGATTTGACGATATGTCCATTTCGAAGAGAATTGGAAAAAGGTTGATGGGAGTAGGTCTTGAGGTCATTTGACCTTGTAAAAATAAGTTTACTTAGGTCAACACATTTCTATTTATCCTATTTTGCTGACATAAGCGAATCATGTTGCTGTAGACCCACACGGGCTTTGCTTTGTAAGATAAATAATAGAAAAGTGATGTGTGAGGAGGCGCGGTTCAACATGGAGCGCTATAACGAATTAAGACAAGGTGAAACAGGTGCTTGGGTCAGCATCATTGCCTATGTGATCTTATCTGCGGTCAAACTCATTATTGGGTATGTGTTTCATTCAGAGGCTCTTTCAGCAGATGGATTGAATAACACGACGGATATTATTGCATCCCTTGCTGTGTTGATTGGGCTGCGTATTTCTCAAAAGCCGCCTGATGAAGATCATCCGTATGGTCATTTTAGAGCGGAAAATATTGCGTCTCTTGTGGCTTCCTTTATCATGATACTTGTTGGACTTCAGGTTTTGCTGAGTGCAGGCCAGTCGTTCTTCTCATCTGAGCATCAAACGCCGGATATGATCGCGGCTTGGACAGCAGCAGGAAGTGCTGTTGTGATGTACGGTGTGTATATTTATAACCGCAATCTGTCCAAACGAATTAATAGCCAGGCTCTCCATGCGGCAGCTGCTGATAATAAATCAGATGCGTATGTAAGTATTGGTACATTTGTAGGAATCATGGCTTCTCAATTTCAGCTGGCATGGATTGATACGCTTGCAGCGTTTGTCATTGGCTTAATTATTTGTAAAACTGCGTGGGAGATATTCAGAGATGCCTCTCATTCGTTAACAGACGGTTTTCATATCAAAGATATGTCTAAATATAAAGAGACCATTGAAGCAACACCAGGAGTGGGCGATTTAAAGGATATAAAAGCGCGTTATCTTGGAAGTACAGTCCATGTGGATGTAGTGGTTGAGGTCGAGCCTAACTTGAACATTGCAGAAAGCCATGATATTGCAGATGAAATTGAACGAAGAATGAAACAGGAGCATGATATTTTACACTCTCATGTTCATATGGAGCCAGCAAGTAAGTCAAAAGAAGAGAAGAAGTCTTTCCCATCGTGAGAAGGCTTCTTTTTTATACGTGCTGATGTTATATGCAAATGCGCGTTGTATGGTAAAGTTAGACTATATGAAATTTGACAGAAACGTGATAGGAGGATCAGGATGGCATTTGATGAACCGATGCATTCAGATTTACAAAAAATCGTAGATAACATCAATAAAGTCATGGTTGGGAAAAAAGACATTGCGATATTAAGCCTTGTTGCGATTTTGGCGAAGGGGCATGTGCTGCTCGAGGATGTGCCTGGTGTAGGGAAGACGATGATGGTTCGTGCTTTGGCAAAATCCATTGGCTGTGAGTTTAAGAGAATCCAATTCACTCCTGACCTTTTGCCTTCAGATGTAACAGGCGTGTCGATTTACAATAAAAAGACGAATGAATTTGAATTTAGGCAAGGACCGATCATGGGGCAGATTATTTTAGCTGATGAGATCAACCGGACCTCTCCTAAAACTCAATCAGCATTGCTTGAAGCGATGGAGGAAGGCAGTGTCACCGTGGACGGAGAAACGATGCGGCTTGCGGATCCATTTTTCGTCATGGCGACGCAAAATCCAGTGGAATATGAAGGGACGTATCCGCTGCCAGAAGCGCAAATGGACCGGTTTTTATTCAAACTGCAGATGGGATATCCGACCATGCTCGAGGAGCTGGAGGTGCTCAACTTGCAGGAGAAGCAATCCCCGATTGATACGCTCCAAGCTGTCATGACAAAGGAACATATCCATGCGTTGCAGCAGGCTGTTCAGACCATTCATGTGGATGCATCCATTAAAGAATATATTGTTGAAATTGCTCAAGCGACGCGTAAACACCCGTCTGTTTATCTAGGTGTGAGTCCAAGGGGATCGATCGCTTTGATGAAAGCGGCACAGGCGTATGCGCTTTTGAATCAGCGCGATTATGTGATTCCTGATGATGTACAGTATTTGGCGCCTTATACATTACCGCATCGTATGATTTTGACATCAGAAGCGACATATGAAGGGAAGAAGGCGGAGACACTGCTGCGGCAAATGCTTGAGCAAGTTGGCGTGCCAGTTCAAAAGTCGATGACTCAATGAAGTCACGTCATCGTATAGCAATTTCATTATGGTTAAGAGTGATGATGCTCATCATTCTCACTGCGGTAGCCTTTTGTTATGCCATGTTTCAGGGAGGGTTTGTGAGTTGGTTCCTTTTTTATGCATTTTTACCATATGCTTTGTATGCTTTGCTGTTTGCACTTGTTCCGCTTCGCGCGACAGCCAAGAGGACAATACAGCAAACACGCTTAAAGGCGGGGGATGTGCTGTCCGTTGACCTTGAAATCAAGCGGACACATCCATTTCCATACGTTTACGTCATGATAGAGGATGCTCCGCCAAATACCTTTCACTTACAGGAACAGATTGAAATGAAGCAAATGCTTTTTCCTTGGTTTCGGAAAACTTGGCGATTTTCCTATCAATTGAATGATGTCATGCGAGGAGAGCATCATTTGACAGCGGTTAGAATCAAAACGGGTGATATGTTTGGGTTTGTTGAAAAAGAAATCATCATTCCGTTAGAGAAAAAGCTGCTTGTCTACCCAAAAGTGCTGGATATCCCTGTAGAGCCTGCTGAGTCAGTGAGTGAAAATGGAGGCAAAGCGGTTCACTCGTGGTTCAATGAACCGGCCAATGTGACAACAGGCGTACGGGAATATCAGCAAGGAGACCGTTTTGCTTGGGTGGACTGGAAGACGACGGCCAGAAGAGGCCAGCTGATGACGAAGGAATTTGAACAGAATCAAGCAAAGGACCTTGTTGTGTTTGCTGATTTTACTGATCAAGCTGTTTTTGAAACAGTCGTCTCTATTGCGGCATCTGTTCTTCAAACGGCTGTGAAAAAAGGAGTGCCGTCAGGTCTTGTCCCTCTAGGAGATCAGCATGCCTTTCGAGTCGATCAAGGAGAACTTCATTTACAGGACATGCTTTATTATTTAACAAGGGTGCAGCATCAGCCTTCCCGCGCACTAGAATATAAACCGTTAGCAGCGAGTGAGTACCAGCACTCAGGAAAATATGTCGTCACGGGTCAGCTGCAGGAGGAGCTTGCGGCAAGTCTCTTTGGAAATCGAAACAGAAAGAACATCACCGTGCTTTTAGTGAAGAAAGCCGTTGACCATTTCACGACAAAAGAAAAACAGCTTGTAGACCGGCTCAAGGCCTCTGGAATACGCATCACCCTTTTATTTGAAGACCGGCTGCACGAAAGAACTGTGAGGTGACAAACATTTATGCTGCATTCGCATCTGCGGCAAAGCCGTTTTGAATTGTTCATCTATTATGCTGTAGCTTTTCTGCTGCTATGGGAGTGGCTGCGTCCACTTCAAGATTTTACAGAGACGAGCCATACGTCTTATTTCATCATTTTTATCGGGCTTACGTGTTTGTTTACGTTCTTTCGTCTGAAGTGGTATGTGACGTTTCCTATTTGTGCTGGACTGATTTTGCTCGCCTTATATTTGATCTTTTATCAATCAGCGCCAGGCTATCCGGCTGCTTTGTTTGCTGATATCAAGGATAATATCACGTTAATGAGCATGGGCATGTGGAGTGATATGTACCCGTCTTTCCGCACATTGTTGTTTTATATTTTGCTGTGGCTGCTTGTCTACTTGCTACATTATTGGGTGGTCTATCAGCAGCGTATCTTTTTCTTTTTACTGATGACGATTGTGTATGTCACGATTCTTGATACGTTTACTCCATATGACGCGACTTTTGCAATCGTTCGTATTATGGTATTTGGCTTTTGTTTGCTTGGATTGCTGTATTTTGATCGACTGCGTTCAGCTGAGGGCGTTCGGGTGTCACAGAAAGCACGTCTAAAGTGGTTTTTGCCTATGCTGGCGCTTGTCCTTCTATCAGCGTCACTGGGTGCTTCTTTGCCAAAGTCTGATCCGAAATGGCCCGATCCTGTTCCGTTTTTTAAGGCGGTCACGAATCAAGATGGGACAGCCGGGCAGAATAAAGTGGGATATAGTGCAGATGATTCGGCGCTAGGCGGACCGTTTAGTGAGGACCGCACACCTGTTTTTAAATGGAGCGGAAAGGAGCCATCATACTTTCGTGTAGAAACAAAAAGTATTTACACAGGAAAGGGCTGGGAGGATGCTTCAAATGATACGAAGCCTACTCGGCTAAAGGACGACACTGTGCCGAATCGGTGGTTTACTGAGCGAGTGAAAACAGAGGAGCATGAAACAAGAATTGATATAGAATCGGATTATCGATTTAATCATGCTGTTTATCCTATTGGAACGATCATGCTGACGCCAATGGAAAACATTCCGCTGCAAATCATGGGCAAAACGGAGAAAATTGTCCCGTCTATGCAAAACCCACCTAAAAATTTGGGGAACTATCAAGTCAGCTTTTTATCTCCTACATTTATCCTGGAGGATTTGCAGAGAATCAAAGTACCGACAAAGAAGCAGGTGAATCAGCAGGTTGGCCGTGAATACTTGCAGCTTCCATCGTCACTTCCAGAGCGTGTGAAAACGTTGGCAAACAGCTTAACGGAAACGAAAGATAATATGTATGATAAAGCGAAAGCCATCGAGGATTATTTAGGATCTGCGAAGTTTTCATATGAGACGCAGAATGTCGCTGTGCCTGGTCGTAATGAAGATTATGTGGATCAATTTTTATTTGATACGATGATCGGCTATTGTGATAATTTTTCAACCTCTATGATTGTAATGCTTCGTTCGATCGGAATTCCGGCGAGATGGGTGAAAGGGTATACGTCTGGCCAGTTATATGAAACACAGATGGATGGAAACAATGTGTATGAAGTGACCAATAACAATGCGCATTCATGGGTAGAGGTTTATTTTCCAAACAGAGGCTGGGTCACCTTTGAACCGACAAAAGGGTTTACAAACCCAGAGACATTTACGAATGAAGCTGTTTCAAGCGATCAAACGGATGATCAAAAAGAAGAAGAAGATCAGTCTAGTTCTGATGCAAGTGAAGATCAGCAGCAAGACCAGCCGAAGCAGCAGGAGACAGAGCAGCCTGCACAACCAAAGGAACAAACAGCGCAGGCAAAGCCAAATATGGTGCATGTTGGTTGGGTTATAGGTTATGCGGCAGGAGCTATTGTCCTGCTTGGTTTCATCAGCTGGATGCTTTATCGATTCAGAACAAGATGGCTGCCATTCTTTATTGTAAGAAAGGTGAAACGTCTGCCAGAGGATGAAGCATTCTTCTATGCGTATGCAGCTCTATTAAAGCAGCTAGGGCGCAGAGGAATCGAGAAAAAGCCAGGTATGACGCTAAGAGAATTCGCTTCGTTGATTGATGAGAAGAATGGAGATCATCATATGTCAGAGCTGACACAGCTTTATGAACGTGCGCTCTACCGGCGAGAGGATGCGTCGGCGCTTTGGCAGCAATCGGCAAAGTTATGGGAAAATTTAATAAACAGGAGATAGTCTTGACCGCGTACCTTCCTGTTGTTAGAATAGGTGAATATTAAAACCTTCTAAAATACATGAAATTGAAGCGTTCGGATGTGAGTCTGGGCGCTTCAAAAGCGTGATTCACACTGAGAGCAGGTTTTCTCCTCTCATTTTTTCTGTGCGTTTATAAAAAACTATATTGGACATAGAGGTGACACCATGACAAATTTAGTAAATGAAATGATTTTGGTTCTCGATTTCGGCAGTCAGTACAATCAGCTGATCACACGCCGTATTCGTGAATTTGGTGTGTACAGTGAGCTTCATCCGCACACTTTAACTGCTGAAGAAATTAAAGAAATGGCACCTAAAGGAATCATCCTTTCTGGTGGACCAAACAGTGTTTATGATGAAGGATCTTTCCGCTGTGATGAAAAGATCTTTGATCTAGACATTCCGGTTCTAGGCATTTGCTACGGTATGCAGCTCATGACTCACTATTTAGGCGGGAAAGTAGAAGCGGCCAGCCAGCGTGAATATGGAAAAGCAGATATCCATATTAACGGAACACCTGCTTTATTCAAAGACCTTCCGACTGATCAAGTCGTTTGGATGAGCCATGGTGACCTCGTTGTTGAAGTACCAGAAGGCTTTACAGTCGATGCAACAAGTGCACATTGTCCAAACTCAGCCATGAGCTTAGCTGAGAAGAATTTCTATGGCGTTCAATTCCATCCAGAGGTTCGTCACTCTGAGTACGGAAATGACCTATTGAAAAACTTTGTCTTCGGCGTGTGTGATTGTGATGGCAAATGGTCAATGGAGAACTTTATTGAAATCGAAATGCAGAAAATCCGTGAAACAGTAGGCGACAAGCAAGTATTGTGCGCACTAAGCGGCGGTGTGGATTCATCTGTTGTGGCGGTATTGATCCACAAAGCCATCGGCGATCAGCTGACATGTATTTTCGTAGACCACGGTCTTCTTCGCAAAGGCGAAGCAGAAGGGGTTATGAAAACATTTAGCGAAGGTTTCAACATGAACGTGATTAAAGTAGATGCGAAAGATCGTTTCTTAAACAAGCTAAAAGGTGTGTCTGATCCTGAGCAAAAACGTAAAATCATCGGTAACGAATTCATTTATGTATTCGATGATGAAGCGGACAAGCTAAAAGGAATCGACTACTTAGCACAAGGAACACTTTACACAGACATCATTGAGAGCGGAACAGCAACGGCACAAACAATCAAATCTCACCACAACGTAGGCGGTCTTCCAGAAGACATGCAGTTCGAATTGATTGAGCCACTCAATACGCTATTCAAGGATGAAGTCCGTGCCCTAGGTTCAGAGCTTGGCATTCCTGATGACATTGTCTGGAGACAGCCATTCCCAGGTCCAGGACTAGGTATCCGTGTACTAGGTGAAATTTCTGAAGAAAAACTAGAAATCGTCCGTGAATCGGATGCGATTCTACGTGAAGAAATAGCCAACTTCGGCCTTGAGCGCGACATCTGGCAATACTTCACGGTTCTCCCAGACATCCGCAGCGTAGGTGTTATGGGTGACGCAAGAACATACGACTACACAATCGGCATCCGTGCTGTTACATCTATTGATGGGATGACGAGTGACTGGGCAAGAATCCCTTGGGACGTGCTAGAAAAGATCTCAACTCGTATCGTCAATGAAGTGAAGCATATTAACCGCGTGGTGTATGATATTACGAGTAAGCCGCCTGCTACGATAGAATGGGAATAAATGTAAAAGAGCTAAAAACCTTTGTGTATCAAGGGTTTCTAGCTCTTTTTTATTTTTAACTGCACTTTTCCCTTCCGTTTTAATGTCTTAATGAATCATTCCATCCCTTACACACATCAATCCATTGTGAATAACCGGAGTGTTTTTCTAATTGTTTTATTGTGAGTTCAATAGCACTGTTACTGCTTCCGCAGGCTGGATAGACTGTCTCAAAACGTTTGAGTGAAATATCTAAATAAACAGAAACGCCATTCTTTATAGCAAAAGGACATACTCCGCCAATTTCATGACCGACCAAGTCAACGACCTCATGAGGAGAAAGCATTTTAGCTTTTGTTTTAAAATATTCCTTGAATTTTTTGTTATCAACTTTTGCATCGCCAGAGGTCACAATTAAAATAGCTTGTCCATTTACTAGAAAGGAGAGTGTTTTTGCGATTCTTTCAGGTTCACAGCCCAATGCAGAAGCAGCCAAGTCTACAGTTGCACTAGATACTGAAAATTCTTGAATTCGAGTATCCATATCATATTGTTTAAAATAATCTTTTACTTTGTTGATTGACATGATGATTTCTCCTTTTTATTAGTATTGATTTGACATGATCTATTATTTAAACGATATTGATGTGGTGTTAGGTGATATTTTCTCTTAAATAAACGAATGAAATGTTCTACATTTTGATAACCAACGGCTGCCGCAATATGATCTACTTGTGAATGGCTGCCAGTGAGCATTTCGCAGGCTTTATCCAATCTTATTTCTTGTCGAATCTCACTAAATGATTTGCCAAGCTTACGAGCTATATATTTTGACAGGTAAGACTGTGAAAGGTTAAATTCCTCTGCCATCTCCTGGATGGTTATATGCTCACAACATTGCTGAATATATTGGAGCATTTCAATAATACGTATATCACGATATTGTTTGACCTGATTGACGTTCATATGACTTGGTTTGAATCTTAATAAGAGACATAATAATATCTCAAACAAATTATTCATAATCAACTGGTAACTAGGGAACCGATTATAATTTTCTGTAAATAGTTGAAGAGAGCAGTCAAGCAAATGTTTATCCAAGTGACTATGGAAAATAAGAATATTTTTATTTCCTTTTATATACAATGCATTCAAAAAGAATTCTGAAATGACATTGTTTCCTTTTAACATTTTAAAAAACACTTTTTGAAAAGTACTCTTACGGATCATGATTTGCATGGCGATTGTATTCTCCATTACAATTGGCTTGTGTATGGTGTCAGGTGGAATAAAGGCAATATCTCCTGATTTTAAAGTCATTTTTTTGTCTTCCACTTCTACATACATCTCATTTTCCAGAACATAGATCATTTCAAAGAAATCATGGATAGCCGACAATTGAGGCATAAAACGGCTATACTTTCTCACTTCGATATCTTTCTCCTGACCTAACCACATGGTATCTTCCTTTTCAAATTCGTTCTGCCCTTTTTGCAAAAATTCTTCTATATATATTTGCTTATGCATTAAATTGTGTTTATCATAATCCTTCAAAAATAATTGCAATGATTGATTGTCATGCTTTTTCTGTAGGTATTGTTGATAAAAAATTTCTTGCTCGTTATATTCTCTTAAATATTGCATCACTTCATGTTTTTCAAGTTTATCTTTTTCCATCTACATCCAAACCTCTAGTTTATTTACTGCAACCACCAGGGCCTTCACTGTTGCTTCTATAATATCTTTATCAATTCCAGCACCCCAATGCATGTTTCCTTGATATGAAATTCCAATCTGTGCACAGGCTTTTGCTTGGGAATTTTTGCCCAAAGAATTCTGTTCATAGACTTCCAACACATATTCGAGATGAAAATATGCTTTTAATGCATTACTGATGGCATCTAAACTTCCAGTGCCAGTTCCTTGTATTTCAATTTGTTGATCATCTCTCAGCAAAGTTAAGGTAACTTCCTGCTTTTCTCCTTTATGAAATTGATAATCAAGCAGCTGGAAATGAGGGTGATAATCAACATACTGTTCTTTAAAAACATGATATATTTCTTCGACAGACAATTCCTTACTTGCCTGATCAGATACTTTCTTCGCTTCATATCCCATGGCTTCATTCATTTGATAAGGAAGTTGAATGCCATAATTTGTTTCTAGTATATAGCCTATGCCGCCTTTTCCAGACTGGCTGTTGATTCGAATCACATCCGCTTGATAATTCCTCCCCAAGTCAACGGGATCTACTGGGATATACGGAACGTCCCATTTATCAACTTTATTTTCTTTTCTATATTTCATACCTTTAGATATCGCATCTTGATGTGACCCAGAGAATGCGGTGAAAACCATTTCCCCAGAATAGGGCTGCCTCTCAGGAACAGTGATTTTTGTTAGTTTTTCATATTTTTTACGAATCGCTTCTAGGTTATTGAAATTCAATTTTGGATCATAACCTTGTGAATACATATTCATCGCCAAGGTAATTAAGTCAACGTTCCCTGTACGTTCACCGATACCAAATAATGTACCTTCGACTCTTTCTGCGCCAGCCAGAACACCAAATTCTGCATCACTCACCCCAGAGCCGCGGTCATTATGAGGATGAACAGATAATGTCACACTGTCTCGGTAAGACAGATTTTTGTGTATATACTCAATCTGACTTGCAAAGATATGAGGCATTGAATATTCAACTGTTGTCGGAATATTGATGATGGCTTTATGAGCTCGTGTCGGTTTCCAAATATCTAAAACACTATTACAAATATCTAACGCATAATCCACTTCTGTTCCTGGAAAGCTTTCTGGACTATATTGAAAATAAATATCACTATTTGTTTTTTCGGCAAGTTCTTTTACTAAAATAGCTCCATCAATGGCAATTTGTTTAATTTCATCTTTTGTTTTCTTAAATACTTGTCTGCGCTGCGCTTCTGAAGTCGAATTATATAAATGAACAATCGCTTTCGGTACTCCCTTAATGGCTTCGAAGGTTCGGCGGATAATATGCTCTCTCGCTTGTGTGATCACCATAATCGTGACATCGTCTGGAATCATATGATGATCAATCAGTGTCCGTAATAGCTTAAACTCCGTATCAGAAGCAGCTGGAAATGCGATCTCAATTTCTTTAAAACCTATCTCTACTAATAACTGAAACATTTCCAATTTTTCTTCTAAGTTCATAGGAATAGGTAATGCTTGATTACCATCCCGCAAGTCCACACTGCACCATATCGGAGCACTTTCTAATGTTTCTTTCTTCACCCAATCATACGTAAGGTTCGGTGGCAAAAAGTATTTCTTTTCGTATTTTTTGTGGTTAAACATGATCGATTCCTCCTAGAAAATAGAATATAAAAAAAGCCTTTCATCCCCAAGATTTAACTTGGAGACGAAAGACTTCTTCTTACGCGGTACCACCCCTGTTTCATGATAACCATACATTATCATGCCCTTATTCGGATACAGATTGTTTGATCTTATATCCTTCCCATATAACGGTGGGGGCCCGTCCTTAACTACATTGATACTTTTCATTTCACTAAGGCTACTCTAAGGTGAGTTCCCTGCCTTTTTGTTATTGCTTCTCATCAGCCAGCAACTTTCTGAAAACATTTCGGCAAGTACTATTCCTTATCATCGCATTCTCATTTTTCTGATTTTTTCTATTATACCAAGTCTATAAAAAGAAGATAGTGATTGGGATATCTTTTTTAATTGATTTTTTTTGTTCTATGGGTGCTTATCTTTAATCCTCTTCACCAAATAAAATTCCAAGGCCACAAATAAAGGTGAATGAATTCATAGCGAATAATAAAATCGCACCAATTTTTTTCATGGCAATGAACCTCCTCTTAAATTCAGTCTGCTAGCCTTCAAAATTTAAATTCACTGGTTCATCCTCTAAATGATCCACAGTATTTTGTTCTGTCACTGGCACACTTTCATCTACAATTTTAAAACTAAGTTCGTCCATCCAAATGTGACCTTGACCATGTAGTAATATGCCAAACGCAATGACTTCACTTTTGACTGGAACATCCAATACTACACTAAAATGATTCCAGCCGTTTGTTCCTGTAATGGGGCGGTTCATCATGTTGTCAAAGGCAAGAACTTCACCTGAAGAATGGTCAATCCTCATCCATAAACCAGCTGAACCTTTCACATCTTCGCTTTTGACAAAAGCGGAAAATTGAAGACGTTCTCCACGGTAACGATCAGACTTAATTTGCTGCATTAAGGTCGCGAATCCTCGTGCTTTTTCATCTTTTGATTTTAAATAAGCGGAGTTAGTACCACTGTGTACAATTCTGTTATCCAAACCTGTTTCATAGTCAGATGGGGTGTCCCCCGTCATAATCCAGCCAGTAGGTGTGTTCTGATTTGCAGCCATATTCGTTTCCTCCTTATCAATGACATTCCTTAGTAATCTCCGATAACGTGCGGGTGACATGTCATATATCTTCTTAAAGGCTCTAGTGAAGGATTCCTGTGAACTAAATCGATACTGCAATGTAATGTCAATCGCCCGTTGATCCGTATGAATTAAATCCTTCGCCGCTTGGGTCATTCGACGTTCCCTTATATAATCGACAACTGACTTCTTAATCACTTTCTTGAATATACGGTGAAAGTGAAACCTAGAATAACCAGCGTGTTTCGCTAGAGTTTGAAGCGGTAAATCATCTTTCAGATGCTGTTCAATATAATTCAATGTTTCTTGAATGGTTTTCTCATGTTCTTGATAGGACAACCGAGCACCTCCTTGCCTTGTAAGTTTAGTATAGCGGAAATGATCTTTAGGAAACTTGACTTTTTGTGCTGTGTTGCAATATTAGAACGGAGACAGTCGTTCCCAAGACTAGGTATTCGAATACTGATTGAAATTGCTGAGAAAAACTAGAAATCGTCCGTGAATTGGATGAGATTCTATGCGAAGGAAATGCTCTCTTAGGCCTTGAGTGTGACATCTGGAAAATCCTTCACGGTTTCTCCAAACAGCTTAGGTTTGTTATGGGGAGTATACAAAAACTGAAGATGAAAAGAGAATTATCGCTCTTGATGATGATACAATAAATATATTAACAGTATGGCGGAAAAGACAATTGGAGATAGGATTAGGTAAAGCAAATGACTTTATTTTTAGTTATGATGGATTGCTAATGATTAAATCGACAATAGGCAGAATCATTAAACGTTATTCTCAATTCGCAGGAGTAACAAGGATTCAAGCAAAAGGATTGCGGCACTCTCATGCTTCTTATCTAATCAATGAATTTAATGTTTCTGTTCTAGTACTATCACTATCACTATCACAATGTATGGGACATTCAAGTCCAGAGATTACTTTAAAACACTATGCTCAATGTGGAGTGGGGCAGATACTGCAATTGCTGAAATAATGACGGGAAATTTAATGGAAATCAATTATTGAATTTAATAAAGCAGAGGCTTTGCTCTTAGATAGCAATAAAAATTCAAATTGAAATAAGGTTAATGATTCTAGATTAGATTTTTATATTGCTTTTTTCGAGAGAAAATATTAATTTTAATAATATATTACCAAGAAAAGATCAAAGTAGTGATAATAATAATTATTCGAATTTTTGTTAAATTATATTGTTTAATGTTAAATTCACTATATAAAATAAAAAAATGAAAGAAGTTGGTAATTCGGATGGGAAGTAAACTGTTAGAAATATTTTTTGATAAACAATATATAGCTCCATATATGTACTTAGATGATATTAAAACCCATTATGAGCAGTTTAGTGATTCTAATATATATATGATAATGTTGTCAGATAAATATGAAATCATTGAAGTTTCCAAATTTGATCGCAAATTAAACATAAAGTATAAGTGTTTAAGTTCTAATGAAGAAAAAGTGATCAATTTTACTATACCATTTTTTATTCCAATTGAATTTATAGAATACGAAGTTTGTGATTATGGAACAGCTTTAGAATTAAGTATTGGAGAGGAAGGTGTTGAATTTATTAATCAGCAGAAAATTTATAGTGTACCTAATAAAATAAAGAGGACTATCTACGATTTAATAAATATTTCTAATAGCAATATAGAGACTAGCAATACATTTGAAGTTCTTTATATTGGGCAATCGATAACTAAAAATAATGGGAGAAATATTTATGATAGGCTTTCGAATCATGAGAAAATTTTAAAGATTTATAGAGATTATAACTTAAAATATAGAAATAAAGAGTTGATGGTTTTTTTACTCCGCTGTAATTCTAAATTGATAAATAAGTTTAGTGATTATGAATTCAAAAATGAAATCATTATGGGGAATTCTAGATGGAAAGAAACGGATGAATTGGGTTCGAAATTAACAGATTACTCTTTAATTAACATAACTGAGGCAATGTTGATATATCATTTTAAACCTAAGTATAATATTAAATTCAAAAATTCTGTACCAAATGTTGAATTGAAAGTTTACTCCGAACTTTCGAATGCAGGTGTTAGTGAAATTTATGTCGGGTTAAATTTATTTTTTGAAGTTTCAAAAAATCGTAATCAATTATACACTGATTTTAGTCAAGTGAAGGCAAAGCTACGAATATTAAAATGTTCACTTGAAAAATTGTATCATAAAAATATTGAAACAGATATTGAAATAGAAGATGTAAGCGATTTTATGTATGAGTTAATTCATTAGTAAAAGGTAAATGTTTATCAATATGAGAAGTTCTGAAGAATTTTTCCTTGAAATATTCTTCAGAACTACTATGAATAATCCCTCTTCAAAATCGAATACATAAACACATCATCAAACCCATTCTGACCAAGATCATACTCCCGCAATAAACCCTCTCTTACAAAATCAAATTTCTCCAATAATTGAACGGAAGATGTATTTTCTGGATCAATAATCGCTTCAATCCGATTCAGATTCATTTCCTGAAATCCATATCGTAGCACCGCAGCAATCGCCTCACTCATGATGCCTTTTCTCCAATGATCGTGGTGTAATTCATAGCCAATTTCGGTGCGGAGGTGCTGTTTTTCTAGATTGAGAAAGCCGCAGCTGCCGATGATCGCAGGATCATCTTTTAGAGAAATGCCCCAGCGGATGCCTGTTTGTTCTTTGAAGATGTTGTGATACCACTTGATTTCTTCTTTTGTGTCTTCAATCGTTTCATGAGCATCAATCCCCATGTAGCGGCACACGGTTTCATTGGATAAATAGATGTGCATATCCTCAGCGTCTTCGATCGTTGCTTGTTTTAAGATCAGTCTTTCGGTATGTATCGTTGGAGATATTTGGGGAAAATTGATTTTGTTCATTTGGTTATCCTCCATGCGATGTCTTTTGTTCTGTACATGCCTTACAATAAAAAACCCCTTCATTCCTCAGCCAAGCCTTCACCTCTGTCATTCCATTTCTCTTTGGATAGGTCAGCTTGACGTACACTTCTTCGTTTCCTTCTATCTTTTTCTGACAGCTAGCACACGTGGGTTCTTCAAATAGAAACAATCGACTACTCCTTTTTGTACATATTTCTTCCATTATATCAAATGTTCGACATGTTCTTTACGGCCCGTTATTCACTTTTTCTATTTTTGTCCGACATATGCTAAGGAAAAGAAATTTCCATTTGTTGAAACCGTTTGAGAGAAAGATTGCTCTAACAGGTGTAGGAGGTGTGAGTGAGATGAAGCAAGTGCGTCTGATTAAAAAAGCACAAAAAGGGAATGTCCCGGCATTTGAGAAATTAATGCTGATGTATCAGGAGCGTTTATATAAAACGGCTTTTCTCTACACTAGAAATAAAGAGGATTCGTTAGATGCTGTTCAAGAGACGGTATTTAAAGCGTTTAAGCATCTATCTGGTTTGAAAGAACCGGCTTATTTTTCTAGCTGGCTGACGAGAATTTTGATTCATACAATTTTTGCGATGAAGAAAAAACAGCAAGATGTTGTTCCGTTTGAACAGCAGCACGAAAGCGTTGAACGTCATGATTTTTTGGAAGACAAGCTCGATTTAAAACATGCACTTGAAGTGTTAGATGAGCAATACCAGGTGGTCATTCAGTTGTTTTATTTTCAAGATTATTCAATTTCGATGATTTCTGAGCAGATCGGTGTGCCTGAAGGAACGGTTAAAACTCATTTGTATCGAGCAAGAAAGTTATTAAAGCAAACGTTGGAGAAGGAGGAGAGTGTCGATGGAACAAAAAGAAATGAAGAAGCTTTATGATGAGATTGATGTACCAAAGGTTGAAGTGACCTCTGCTGTTCGCCAAGCCATTGGGGATGTGAAAGAGGAACAGAAAAGACATTGGTTCAAATGGAACTGGAGAACGCCAATATACTCTGCCATTGTTCTCCTCGTCCTTTACTTTTCATCAGGTTTCCTTTTTCCTTCTCTTAATACAGCAATGGCACGTGTACCGATTATTGGGCAATTTTATATGATGTTTCACGATAAAGTAGGAATGGCTCTTTTTCAGAGTGATTTGGTGAAACATGTCAATGAGGGGGCTGAATCAAGAGGGGTTACTGTGAAAGTAAACAGTGTGTATTATGATGCCGGGCGGCTTGTTTATACGTTCACGGTGGAGAATCTCCATACAAAAGAAGATTCTGTTTCGTTGAGAGTGAATGCAGAAAAAATCGATGGAAACTTCCAACTTAATTATGATAAAACAGAATTGAAAAAATTAAAAGATGGCCGCTATGTTGGACAGACGGAAGTCTATACAAACGGACAAACGATCAAACAAGGTCAGCAAGTGCCACTTGTCATTTCGAAGATTGGGGATATTGCAGGGAATTGGCGTTTCAAGTTACCTGTGGTCAAGCAAAAAACCACCTTACTAGCGGGACAAAAAGACGTGTCTATTTTAAATGGACGTTATCAAATAAGAAACGTAAAGGTAGAAAATGGAGTGAATGGCTCTGCTATTCAATATGCCATTGATTACAATGGTTTTGCCAAAGATGATAGAGTTAGTATTGATAGAATGAAGGATAATTTAGGGAATGAGTATGAACTTGAGATTGGAACCGTTTTAAGAAAAAAACAACTGACTTCTGACAAAACGAGAAAAGATCATTTGACGATTTTGAATCAGCCGATCAATCCAAAGGCGACTGAATTGACATTTTACACAGATGTGAGAAACGAACGAGAATACAGCCACATCATTCCTCTCAAGACAAAGCTGCCTGTTCAGTTCAAAACAAAACACCGTGGCATCGGAATCAAAATCAATAAGATAGAGCAAAAAGACCGTTCTGTGATTGTTGATTATCAATTTACTGGAGTAGATCAAAAAGAATTAGATCAGGATGTGATGGAGAATATAGGTGAATTCATTGGATTAGGCGATGTTGAAAAGATGAAATCATGGCCCAATCCACAAGCAGACTATGAAAGCGAATATTACTTGAAGGGGAACCATGCGAAGATGACGAATTTAAAGACAGCTACCATGCAATCCACCTTTGAATTTGATGATAAGAATTTAGAAACTTTATCATTAAAGCATTTTTCTTTTAAAGAATATGGGCTTTACCTTGATTTGTCAGAACTGAATATGTTGGCACCACAGAAAGCGATAAAGGTAACCATTCCAGTCAAAAAAGAAACTTCAAAAGCTAGTCAATAAATAAGAGAGCGAACATGGTTATACATGTTCGCTTTTTGTCTGTTGTCCCGCCAGTCGATGACGATTGAACGAATACCTAATCAACATCAACGCCACAAAACTAGCTAACCCGCCTATCCAACTTAAATTAGTCACATTTGTATACTGTATAATCATGCCGCCCATTGACGATCCGAGCATCATGCCGATGTTCATAATCGCTGTATTAAAGCTTAGCACGGTTTCTGATGCTTGGGGTTTAAGGGAGATCAGATAAAATTGCTTCGCTGGTGTTGTTGTCCATGTGGCGATGCCCCAAATGGCGAGTGTGATCAAGACGCTAATTGTTGAGAATTGCGTAAAGAATAAGGCAAAGAGAGCGAACATCTGGATCATGATGCTGATCGAGATGGTTCGGTTTGGTCCCCATTGATCGACGGCGAAGCCGCCAAAGCGTGAGCCAATAAAAGCAGAAATGCCTAAGACGAGCAAGGCCATGCTTGTCATTTCAATTGAAAAGCCGGCGGTCTGTCGTAATAAAGGAGAGATATAAGCAAAGACCATCGTGTAGCCTAAGATCCAAAAGACGGTCGTTGCTAAGCCGCTGATCACTCTGCGGTCTTGAAGAATGTGTAATTGCTGCTTTAATGGCAGATGAGAATGTCCCTCTATGCGTGGCAGCAATTGATAAAGAAGCAAGAAGAGACAAGCAGTACCTAGTGCAATGATGAGAAAAATATAGTGCCAATCCACGTGACCTGATAGAAATGTTCCAATCGGCACACCAAGTACGAGTGAAACAGTGAATCCAGTAATGACAGTCGCCATTGCGCTTCCCTTTTTTTCTGGCGGGGCGATCTGCGCTGCATAATTCGTGGCGACGACAATATATAAGCCGCCGCTCATGGCCATGATGACACGAGAGAGCAGGAGCAGCACAAAATGATGGCTGAAAAAGGCGAGCATATTGCCTAAAATAAACACAAAAATAGCTGATAACAAAACCTTTTTTCGGTTTAGTTTCGACGTTGCCATGACTAAAAAGAGAGCGCCCACTGCATAAAAAAGAGAATAGACGGTGATGAGCTGTCCGGCAGCAGGAATAGAGATGTGTAAATCAACAGCAATGATATCTAGAATGCCAGACACGACGAATTCTGACGTGCCTGTGACAAATGAACCGACAGCTAAAAGAATAATCAATAGCTGATGAGATGTGTTTTTCATTTTGAACCCTTCCTTCATGTTGATACGTTGTCTTTAGTTTAAATTCCGTGCTAACATAAGTAAAATTGATGTTTTTCATGAAGGAGATGAGTAAATACTCATGAGCTTTGTTCGCTTTGATATTATCGCAAAAGTTGTGGAGCTTGGCAGTTTTACAGCAGCAGCTGAAGCATTAAATATGACGCAGTCAGCTGTCAGTCATGCAGTGGCGAATTTAGAGTCAGAGTGGGGCGTGTCTTTATTCATTCGTGACCGAAAAAAGGGCATTATGCTGACGGACATTGGTCAAACGCTTCTCCCGCATATTAGAGAAGTGCTAAATAGAGTGGAGAAAATCCAGCAAGAAATTGCGTTAACGAAAAATATTGAAACAGGTATGATTCGTATCGGCACATTTGCCAGTGCCTCTGCTTGTTTATTGCCTAAACTGCTTGTGAGCTATCAGAAAAAACATCCAAAAATCGAATTTAAATTCTATGAGGGAACGTATGAAGAAATATTGGAGTGGCTGGATTCTGGCATCATTGATGTTGGATTCGTTGTAAAAGGTCATGCGGATGAAGCCTTTGATTTAATGCCGCTTATGAAAGATGAGATGGTCGTCGCCTATCACCCAAATCATCGATATGAACAGCAGCCCATTGTAGATATAACAGATTTGGCGGGTGAACCATTTATTATGCCGACTGGCATGTATCAATCACATGTAGAGGATATTTTTTCAGAGGCGCAAATGAAGCCAGCTGTTTTATTTGAAGTTCATGATTGTACGACCATTGCCCGTATGGTCGGGGAAGGACTTGGCGTCACAATAGGCCCTGAGTTATTTTTAAAAACGCAGCAGCTTGTGCATATTCGCCAGCTGAATGTCTCTCATCATCGTGAGGTTGCGCTCGCCTGTCCGTCGCACTCTCAAGCTTCGCCGGCAGTGAAAGAGTTTTTCCATGTAGCCGAAGCGGTTTTTGCAAAAGAGAAGGATTTGGGGACGGGTGTATAAAGAACTAGATGTGATTTTCCAAATTCGTGTAATAAGACGAATGAAGCGGACATTTCTTTGAAAAATGTTCGCTTTTCGTATTGTGTTTTAAAAATGAAGTTGGTACAATAGACACAGAAATCAAATAGATAGAAGTCGTATAATCGCGGGGATATGGCCCGCAAGTTTCTACCAAGCTACCGTAAATGGCTTGACTACGTCAATTCACACTCGTTTGATATAAATCATGCATTGTTCTTGTTTTATGTCACAGTCTGAATTCACATATGTAGTCAAGCGTCCCAAAATTGTTGGGGCGTTTTTTATTTGACTAGTGAATGGGGCAGGCTAAAGCAAAAGGACATGAAGGGAGTCAGTTGGCTTGAAACAGTTTTTTCAGTTTGATGAATTAGGTACGAATTACCGCAGAGAGATCATCGGTGGTTTAACCACATTTTTGTCGATGGCTTACATTCTGTTTGTTAATCCGATTACACTTGCATTAGTGTCTGTGCCGGATTTTCCAGATAAATTACGAATTGATCAGGGGGCAGTCTTTACAGCGACGGCGTTAGCTTCTGCTGCAGGGTGTATTCTGATGGGATTGATCGCCAGGTATCCGATTGCGATTGCACCCGGTATGGGTCTGAATGCGTTCTTCGCCTTTTCGGTTGTGCTTGGCATGGGCATCAAATGGGAAGCTGCACTTTCAGGTGTGTTTGTTTCAGGTTTGATTTTCGTTGCTCTTTCTTTAACAGGTTTCCGTGAAAAAATCATCAATGCCATTCCGGCTGAGCTGAAGCTGGCAGTTGGTGCGGGTATTGGTTTGTTCATTACGTTTGTCGGTCTTCAAGGCTCTGGCATTATCGCAAATAATGATAATACGCTCGTTTCGCTTGGAAATATTCATAGTGGTCCGGTTCTGTTAACGGTGTTTGGTATCGTTGTGACGGTCATTTTAATGGTACTTCGAGTGAATGCAGGTGTCTTCATTGGGATGCTTGTGACAGCTATTGCAGGGATGATTTTTGGTCTTGTGCCAGTACCATCTCAAATTGTGGGAAGTATTCCAAGCTTGTCTCCAACCTTTGGTCAAGCCTTGATTCACTTACCAGAAATTTTCTCCATTCAAATGCTTGTCGTGATTTTAACGTTCTTATTCGTTGGGTTCTTTGATACAGCTGGTACACTTGTGGCTGTGGCAACACAGGCTGGTTTAATGAAAAATAATGAGCTGCCTCGTGCAGGAAGAGCGCTTCTGGCGGATTCTTCTTCTATTGTTGTAGGTTCTATTCTTGGTACATCTACAACAACATCTTATGTTGAATCTAGCTCAGGTGTTGCTGCTGGTGCGCGTTCTGGTTTTGCAGCTGTCGTCACAGGCATTTTCTTCTTGCTTGCGATGTTCTTCTCACCACTTTTATCCATCGTTACATCGAATGTAACAGCACCTGCTTTAATCATTGTCGGTGCGCTGATGGTCGCTCCGCTGGCGAAGATTGCATGGGATCGTTTTGAAATTGCGGTACCAGCTTTCTTAACGATGATTATGATGCCACTGACTTACAGTATTGCAACAGGTATTGCGGTTGGCTTTATTTTCTACCCGATTACGATGATCTTTAAAGGGAAAGCGAAAGAAGTACATCCAATTATGTATGGATTGTTTGTCATCTTTATTCTATATTTTGCTTTCTTAAATCATTAATTGAACATTTGAAACAGCAGCTCATAGAAGCTGCTGTTTTTTTGTTAAAAAAATCAAAACATAGTTGACTTATAGGAATTATGTGTTTATGATAAAAAGACATAATTCGCTGATTGGATCACCAAAGGCGCTTTGATTTCCTTTTTAATAGAAGGTTTCAGGGTGCCTTTTTTTCTTGCAGACATTCAAAAGGGGAGGAGATGCCTTTTGTCACGCTGGCTTCGACAGGTGATTGAACGTAAAAAGCAGGTGCTGATTCAAAAGCTCCTTTTATGGGGGCATGAAGAAAAGCAGGAAGCGCTCATGCATTATACAATTCATGAGCTGGAAAATGAGGTTCTCTATTTAAAAGAGCGAAAACAAAAATAGGGGGATGAGCGATGGATGAACAAAAGCTGAATTATATTTTATCTGCCTTAAAAGGGATCGACTATGGATCAGTGGTCATCACCATTCATAATGGACATATTACACAGGTTGATACGACCAAGAAGACTCGGTTCCCCGCTCATCAGGAGAATCTCCGGGTTCAGCAAGGAAAGCGGAGTCAATATCGTTGACCATGAATTTCAACATTGATAAAAAGCTGATGGAGGCCGTCAGCTTTTTTGTTTTGTCTTATTTTCTCTCCATTTTAAAACCTCTGCTGCCTTTTATCCGTCTATTCGTATGAACGTCAAGGAATCTTGACTGAATAGAGAGACTCCGCTACTTTAAGAGGAGTCATCCGAACAGTTCATGCACTTTTAGCACTGTAAGGATTGGATAGGAGTTGATATGAGATGTTAGAGAAAGATCAAGATCAGGGGACATCTGAAAAGAAAAACGAAGAGTCATCAATAGATCAAGAAACAAGGCAATCCCGCCTCAGCCGCAGCGCTGCAAAACGAGGAAGAACCTCAAAAACAGCGGATGATGAGCGCTCAGCTATCCAGCGTATACTGCAAGGTGCAGGAGGCGCGTTTAAGCGTTATGGTTCATATGGACTGGCGATGTTAAAATCACCGAGCCGGGCCATTAATCAAGCGGAAACATTGCGTATGAAGTACGCCTGGATCTCGATTGTGTTATTCAGCGTGTTTTTTGCTTTAGGCAACTATGTTCAATTAAAGGCGTCAAAGACCCGTTTATTAGGCTTTGGCATTCATTATTCTTTTGGCGACGCCTTTTTGAGAGTGGCAGTCTTTACACTCATTGTGTTGACATTGATGATGCTTACCGTCTGGCTGCTCGGAAAGTACATGCTAAAAGGCAACATATCACTGAAAGAAGTGATCATGAAGTTTGGTGCTGCGCTTGTGCCGGTTTTGGTTTTATCCATCCTTTGGCTTGTATTTGCCATGCTGAATATTCCATATGTGACCGTCATAATATCCGTAATGATGTTTGTCGGCCTCCAGTTGATTGCGGTCGTGCTCTTTCGCTCGATTCAATCGGAGCATGATGCCGTACGTGGAGATTTGATGTATGCGGGCTGGGTCTTTTTATTGGTTGAGCTTGTTATCATTGCGCTGCTCTGGGGCATAGTCGGGGAGTATTTGATTCCATCACTTGTTCCTGTTCGATTTGGATAAAACACACTGAAAACCTCCTTTTTTGAAAAAGGGGGTTTTCATGTTGAGAAGAGAAAAAAACGGGTAAACTCTTGGTAACAAACACCATCCTTGTTGTCGAAAGATATATGTGTTTTGATCGCGTAAATTTGATTGTATCAAGGTATGTTCTCTAGTAGAATATGGGGTGCTTTATTTGATTTTTTAGTGCAGGGGGTTCGAATCGTGCTTCAACAACTTTTATCCAATGCGTTCACCATGGTTTTAATCATTTTAGTGATTAATATTGTTTATGTTTCTTTTTCCACCATGCGTTTGATTTTAACGATGAAAGGCAGACGGTACGCAGCTGCTTTTGCGGGTACGATCGAAATGCTCATTTATGTCATTGGGTTAAGTATCGTTTTAGATAACTTAGATCAAATACAAAATGTCATTGCGTATGCGCTAGGTTATGGGATGGGGATCATTGTCGGGATGAAAATTGAAGAGAAGCTGGCACTTGGCTACACAACTGTTAACGTGATCACAAAAGAATTGGATGTCGATCTCCCAAGACAATTGAGAGAAAAAGGATATGGTGTCACCAGCTGGGTAGCAGGCGGTCTTGAAGGAGACCGGACAGCATTGCAAATTTTAACACCGAGAAAATATGAACTGCAATTATATGAAACGATTAAGACGCTGGATTCAAAGGCGTTTATCATTTCATATGAGCCCAAATCGATTCACGGCGGCTTCTGGGTGAAGGCTGTGAAGAAAAGGAGAATTAAAGAATGACCGCAAAACCAAAGAAGAAAAAATTCTATGTGGAAGACAACATGACGATTGATCAAGTGTTGTCCCAGATGGCAGCGGAAGGCTACTCGCCTGTCCGTCGAATGGAGGAACCGATTTTTCAAGAAAAGAAGGAAAATGGGTCGATTCAGATCATTCCGATTGGGAAAAAAATCGTATTTGAAGGAAAAACAGTCTAAATCCGAACATTAAAACGACGACTTCATAGATTGTTCGATAAATCCGTTGACATCATGAACATCCGTTGTTAAGATAAACATGAAATCAAAACACGAGCCTCATATAATCTTGGGAATATGGCCCATAAGTTTCTACCCAGTTACCGTAAATGACTGGACTATGCAGGATAGTGAACAAAACTGACATGGCGTTTCAAAAGCGAACAGCGCTTACCATGGCCCGGTTTGTGTTGCTTCCTAACATTGCAATACAGACCGGGCCTTTTTGTTCGGCGTTTGACAAGCTGTTTAGGTTTGGGAAGCGTGTCAAACGATACAAAATCGAATAACAGCTTAAAGGTGGGGACAAAATGAAGCCGCTTGTAGGTGTCATCATGGGAAGTACATCTGATTGGGAAACAATGAAAAATGCGTGCGACATCTTAGAGGAATTAAACATTCCGTATGAAAAACAGGTAGTATCCGCACACCGGACACCTGACTTGATGTTTGAATATGCGACTGAAGCAAGAGGTAAAGGACTAAAGGTCATCATTGCCGGTGCTGGAGGCGCAGCACATTTACCGGGGATGGTCGCAGCAAAAACGACACTGCCGGTCATTGGTGTGCCTGTACAATCAAAGGCACTAAACGGGCTTGATTCCTTATTATCCATCGTTCAAATGCCAGGCGGTGTACCAGTTGCTACAGTAGCCATTGGCAAAGCCGGTGCAGCAAATGCAGGCCTTCTTGCCGCACAAATGATTTCAGCATTTGATGAAAAGGTCGCAGCTCGCCTTGAAGAAAGAAGAGAGCAGACAAAACAGACTGTACTAGAAAGCAGTGATCAGCTTGGCTAAGCAGACCATTTTTCCAAACGCAACTATCGGGATCATTGGCGGCGGACAGCTTGGCAGATACATGGCTGTCAGCGCAAAGCAAATGGGTTACCGGGCAGCAGTTCTAGACCCAGTCGCACAATCTCCTTGCGGACAGGTTGCCGATAAAGAAATCACAGCCGCATATAGTGACCTTGAAGCGATTCGAAAGCTGGCAGACATCAGCGATGTGGTGACTTATGAGTTTGAAAATATTGATTATGATGCACTCAATCAGCTGAAGGAAGAAGCCTATTTACCACAAGGAAGCGATCTTCTCCTTTTAACTCAAAATCGTGAGACCGAGAAAAAGGGGATTGTAGACGCAGGCTGTGAAGTAGCGCCTTACCGCATCATTCATGATGAAAAAGAGCTGGAAGATGCAGTGCACGTGCTCGGTTTGCCAGCCGTGCTGAAAACATGCAGAGGCGGCTACGACGGAAAAGGACAGTACGTCATTAAAGAAAAAGGACAGCTTCAGGAAGCAGCTGCACTGCTCACACATGGAACTTGTATTTTAGAAAGCTGGGTTCCATTCCAAATGGAGCTATCAGTGATCGTTACTCGTTCTGTTCATGGAGAGATTGCCGTATTCCCAGTCGCTGAGAACATTCATAAGCATAATATTTTGTTCCAAAGCATTGTGCCTGCAAGGGTAGAGAACCGCATTCAGGAGAAGGCGAAAGAACTGGCAACAACACTGGCTGAAAAGCTGGGGCTTGTTGGTACGCTTGCTGTAGAACTGTTCCTGACAAATGACGGAAAGCTGCTCGTCAATGAACTGGCACCACGCCCGCATAATTCTGGTCATTATACACTTGATTTATGTGAGACAAGTCAGTTTGAACAGCACGTCCGCGCTATATGTGGTTTGCCGCTTGGCGGTACAGCCCTTTTATCAGAGGGAATGATGGTGAATTTATTAGGCGATGAAGTGGACATTCCAAAAGAGCATCCTGAGCTTCTCAAAGAAGCGAAGCTTTATCTATATGGAAAGCATGAAGTAAAAGCCGGCCGCAAGATGGGGCATATGACGTTTATGAAACAGCTCGATGATGAGTGGATGACTAACATCACAAAGATATGGACTGAAAGAGATGGAGGAAACGGGAAATGATCGAACGTTACGCACGACCAGAAATGTCAGCAATCTGGACAGAGGAAAACAAATTTAATGCATGGCTTGAAGTAGAAATTCTCGCTTGTGAAGCTTGGGCAGAGCTTGGCGTCATTCCGAAAGAAGACGTTGTGACAATGCGCAAGAATGCAAGCTTTGATATTGGACGTATTTTAGAGATTGAACAAGACACGCGCCACGACGTGGTTGCCTTTACGCGTGCTGTCTCTGAATCTCTAGGAGAAGAAAGAAAGTGGGTTCATTACGGGTTAACATCGACAGACGTAGTGGATACGGCGCTTTCATATCTATTAAAACAGGCGAACGATATCCTGCTCAAGGACATTGAGAGATTTGTTGACATACTAAAAGAAAAAGCAAAAGAGCACAAATATACCGTCATGATGGGCCGTACACACGGTGTACACGCTGAACCGACAACATTTGGCCTGAAGCTTGCTCTTTGGTACGAGGAAATGAAGCGTAACTTAGAACGTTTTAAACAAGCAAAAGCTGGCATTGAATATGGCAAAATCTCTGGAGCTGTTGGCACATATGCGAACATCGACCCGTTTGTTGAGCAATATGTATGTGAGAAACTTGGCATCAAAGCTGCACCAATTTCAACCCAAACCTTGCAGCGTGACCGCCATGCAGATTACATGGCTACTCTTGCTTTAGTCGCAACGAGCATTGAGAAATTTGCTGTTGAAATTCGTGGTCTTCAAAAGAGTGAAACACGTGAAGTAGAAGAGTTCTTTGCCAAAGGACAAAAAGGATCATCAGCGATGCCGCATAAGCGTAACCCAATCGGTTCTGAGAATATGACGGGAATTGCCCGCGTGATCCGTGGATATATGCTGACAGCTTATGAAAATGTACCGCTTTGGCATGAGCGTGATATTTCTCATTCATCTGCTGAGCGCATCATTTTACCAGATGCAACGATTGCACTGAACTATATGCTCAACCGTTTCTCAAACATCGTGAAAAACTTAACGGTTTTCCCTGAAAACATGAAACGCAACATGGACCGCACACTTGGCTTAATTTACTCACAGCGCGTTCTTCTTGCATTAATCGATACAGGCATGGCACGTGAAGAGGCATATGACACGGTTCAGCCAAAGGCAATGGAAGCGTGGGAGAAGCAAGTGCCGTTCCGTTCATTAGTAGAAGCAGAAGAAAAAATCACGTCACGTTTAACACCTGAACAAATTGCTGACTGCTTCGATTACAACTATCATTTGAAAAATGTCGATATGATTTTCGAACGTCTAGGTCTTGCGTAAGAAATGGGCCGCCTGCTTGCCAGGCGCCCAATCCTGAAAATTGCCAACATTCAAATTAGGAGGCCAACCTGAATGACTGTGAAACAAGAACTTCTCTACGAAGGCAAAGCGAAAAAAATCTATCAGACCGATGACGAGCATATTTTATATGTCGAATATAAAGACTCAGCTACAGCATTTAACGGCGAAAAGAAAGCAGAAATCGAAGGCAAAGGCAGACTGAACAACGAAATTTCGAGCTTAATCTTTCAAATGCTGCATGAAAAAGGGATCAACAATCACTTTGTGAAACGTCTTTCTGAAACAGAGCAGCTCATTCAAAAGGTGCAGATTGTTCCGCTTGAAGTGGTTGTACGAAATGTGGTGGCAGGCAGTATGTCAAAACGCCTCGGCATTCCAGAGGGAACGAAACTGGACACACCTTTGATTGAGTTTTACTACAAAGATGATGCGCTCGGCGATCCGCTCATTACAGAAGATCATATTCGCATTTTACATGCAGCGACACCTGAGCAGGTCGAGGAAATAAAACAGATCACAAGACAAGTGAATGAAGAGTTAAAACAAATCTTCTCAGACTGTCATGTGAATTTAATTGATTTCAAGCTTGAATTCGGAATAGATCACGAGAATCGTATTTTGCTAGCTGATGAGATTTCACCTGATACGTGCAGGCTTTGGGACAAAGATACAAACGAAAAGCTTGATAAAGACGTGTTCAGACGAAACCTGGGCGGCTTAACGAATGCATACGAAGAAATTTTCAAAAGACTTGGAGGCCATAAACATGTATAAAGTGAAAATTTTTGTCAGCTTAAAAGAGAGCGTTCTTGATCCACAAGGAAGTGCCGTGCAGCACGCTTTGCACAGCATGTCTTATCAGGAAGTAAAGGATGTCCGTATCGGGAAATACATGGAGCTTGTCATTGAAAAATCAGATCGTGATTTAGACACAGTCGTCAAAGAAATGTGCGAAAAATTACTTGCCAATACGGTGATTGAAGATTACCGCTATGAGGTGGAGGAGGTTGTCGCACAGTGAAGTTTGCAGTGATCGTCTTGCCTGGCTCTAACTGTGATATCGATATGTACCATGCGATTCAAGATGAGCTAGGTGAACAAGTTGAATATGTATGGCACGACGAAACGAGTCTTGACGGATTTGACGGTGTACTCGTACCAGGCGGTTTCTCTTATGGGGATTACTTAAGATGTGGTGCGATCGCCCGCTTCTCAAACATCATGCCGGCGGTGAAAAAAGCAGCTGAGGAAGGAAAACCTGTTCTTGGTGTTTGTAACGGGTTCCAAATTCTTCAGGAGCTAGGCATTCTTCCGGGTGCGATGAGACGAAATAAAGACTTGAAATTTATCTGTCGTTCAGTTGAACTCATTGTAGAAAACAACGAAACGCAATTTACAAGCGGTTATCAAAAAGGCGAATCCATTACGATTCCTGTAGCGCACGGTGAAGGCAACTTCTACTGTGACGAAGACACTCTAGCGAAGCTCATTGAACGCGGCCAAATCGCTTTCACTTACGGAGACGATATTAACGGCAGTGTGAATCGTATTGCAGGTGTAACGAATGAAGAGGGCAATGTACTCGGCATGATGCCGCACCCTGAGCGCGCGGTTGATTCATTACTAGGCAGCGCAGACGGACTTAAATTGTTTCAATCTATCGTGAAAAATTGGAGGGACACTCATGTCACTACTGCTTGAACCAAGTCACAAGCAAATTAAAGAAGAGAAATTGTATCAGCAAATGGGATTGAGTGATGAAGAATTCGCTTTAATCGAATCCATTATTGGCAGGCTGCCAAACTACACAGAAACGGGCATTTTTTCTGTCATGTGGTCAGAGCATTGCAGTTATAAAAACTCAAAGCCTGTTTTAAGCAAATTCCCGACAAAAGGAGAGCACGTCCTTCAAGGTCCTGGGGAAGGCGCTGGAATCGTTGATATTGGAGACAACCAAGCGGTTGTATTTAAAATCGAATCACATAACCATCCATCTGCGATTGAACCGTATCAAGGAGCGGCGACAGGTGTCGGCGGAATTATCCGTGATGTATTCTCCATGGGTGCGCGTCCAATTGCTGTATTAAACTCTCTTCGTTTTGGTGAACTGACTTCACCTCGCGTGAAGTACTTGTTTGAAGAAGTAGTGGCAGGGATCGCAGGCTATGGAAACTGTATCGGAATTCCAACAGTCGGCGGAGAGGTTCATTTCGATCAAAGCTATGAAGGCAACCCGCTCGTAAATGCAATGTGTGTTGGATTAATCAACCATGAAGACATCAAAAAAGGGCAGGCCAAAGGTGTCGGCAACACGGTCATGTACGTTGGTGCCAAAACGGGACGTGACGGAATTCACGGTGCAACATTTGCATCTGAGGAATTTTCTGATGAATCAGAAGAAAAACGCTCAGCAGTTCAAGTCGGTGATCCATTCATGGAAAAACTGCTGCTTGAAGCGTGCCTTGAAGTCATCAAAAACGATGCACTCGTTGGAATTCAGGATATGGGAGCGGCTGGCTTGACAAGCTCAAGTGCGGAAATGGCGAGTAAAGCAGGTTCTGGTATCGAGATGAATCTAGATCTCATCCCGCAGCGTGAAACAGGCATGTCAGCATACGAAATGATGCTGTCTGAATCTCAAGAGAGAATGCTTCTGGTTATTGAAAAAGGCCGTGAACAAGAAATCATTGATATTTTTGAAAAATACGATCTTGAAGCGGTATCAGTCGGTCATGTGACAGACGATAAAATGCTTCGTTTACTTCATCAAGGTGAAGTGGTATGTGAGCTTCCTGTTGATGCACTTGCAGAAGAAGCGCCGGTTTATCACAAGCCATCAAGTGAGCCTGCATACTATCGTGAGTTTTTAGAAACAAAAGTTGAAGCACCTGCTATCACAGATGCAGCCGACACGTTAAAGCAGCTTCTCCAGCAGCCGACAATTGCAAGTAAAGAATGGGTTTATGACCAATATGACTACATGGTTCGGACAAATACAGTCGTTGCACCAGGCTCTGATGCGGGCGTTTTAAGAATCCGCGGAACGAAAAAAGCCCTTGCGATGACAACCGATTGTAACGCACGTTATCTGTACCTTGATCCAGAGGTCGGCGGGAAAATCGCAGTCGCAGAAGCAGCACGTAACATTGTGTGCTCAGGCGCTCGTCCGCTTGCAGTAACAGATAACCTGAACTTCGGTAACCCAGAAAAACCAGAAATTTTCTGGCAAATTGAAAAATCTGCTGACGGTATTAGCGAAGCGTGCCGCAAGCTCAGCACACCAGTTATCGGTGGTAACGTCTCTTTATATAACGAATCAAATGGAACAGCCATTTACCCAACACCAGTCATTGGGATGGTTGGTTTGGTGGAAGATACAGCTCATATTACGACGCAGTCGTTCCAGCAGGCTGGCGATGTGATTTTCGTCATTGGTGAGACGAAGGAAGAATTCGCAGGCAGTGAGCTTCAAAAGATGACAGAAGGCCGTATTTACGGAAAAGCACCAGAAATTGATTTGGATGTAGAGCTCACTCGTCAGGAAGCCCTTCTTGCTGCGATTCAAAACGGACTTGTTCAATCAGCTCATGATGTGTCTGAAGGTGGTCTTGGTGTTGCACTTGCTGAAAGTACATTTGGAACAGACGGTCTTGGCGCTCATATCCAAATTGATCTAAACAGCGAAGCTTCATTATTCAGTGAAACACAGTCACGTTTTGTCGTCACAGTGAAACCAGAGCATCGCGAAGCGTTTGCTGCGGCTGTCAAAGATGCGAAAGAAGTCGGCACGGTCACAAATGATGGGGTATTCACTGTCAAAAATCAAGAAGGACAACAATGGATTCATGCAGCGGTCAACGAGCTTGAACGCGCATGGAAAGGAGCGATCCCATGCTTGCTGAAATCAGAGGCTTAAACGAAGAGTGTGGCGTCTTTGGGGTTTGGGGACACGAAGAAGCCCCGCAAATCACATATTACGGATTGCATAGCCTTCAGCACCGAGGACAAGAGGGTGCGGGAATCATTGCAACAGATGGTGAAAACCTGACGGCACATAAAGGCCTTGGACTGATTACGGAAGTCTTTCAAAACGGTGAGCTAAAGGATTTGAAAGGAAAAGGTGCGATCGGACACGTTCGGTATGCGACAGCAGGCGGAGGCGGCTTTGAAAATGTGCAGCCCCTCTTCTTCCGCTCGCAAAACAACGGCAGTCTTGCCCTTGCTCATAATGGGAACTTAGTGAATGCAACGCAATTAAAGCAGCAGCTAGAGAACCAGGGGAGTATATTCCAAACATCTTCTGACACTGAAGTGCTCGCTCATTTAATTAAGCGCAGCGGCTATGTTGAATTGAAAGAGCAGATCAAAAATGCCCTGTCCATGCTTAAAGGCGCATATGCTTTCTTAATTATGACAGAAACAGAAATGATTGTGGCTCTTGATCCGAACGGCTTACGTCCGCTTTCACTTGGTATGCTTGGGGACGCTTATGTTGTTGCTTCTGAAACATGTGCATTTGATGTTGTCGGTGCCACGTATTTACGAGATGTAGAGCCTGGAGAAATGCTGATCATTAATGATGAAGGCCTGAAATCTGAACGCTTCTCCATGAACATTAACCGCAGCATGTGCAGCATGGAATACATTTATTTCTCAAGACCTGACAGCAATATCAACGGCATCAACGTGCATAGTGCGAGAAAGAACCTTGGCAAAAAGCTTGCCGAGGAAGCGCATGTCGAAGCAGATGTCGTGACAGGTGTACCAGATTCGAGTATTTCTGCAGCGATTGGATATGCCGAAGCGACAGGTATTCCATATGAGCTCGGTTTAATTAAAAACCGTTATGTCGGACGGACCTTTATCCAGCCGTCTCAAGCATTGCGTGAGCAGGGCGTGCGCATGAAGCTGTCAGCTGTGCGCGGGGTCGTCGAAGGAAAACGTGTCGTGATGGTGGATGATTCCATCGTACGCGGAACTACGAGCCGCCGCATTGTGACGATGCTAAGAGAAGCGGGTGCGACGGAAGTCCATGTACGCATTAGTTCACCGCCTATCGCACATCCATGTTTTTATGGAATTGATACGTCCACACATGAAGAGCTGATTGCTTCTTCTCATTCAGTGGAAGAAATTAGACAGGAAATCGGTGCAGACTCCATTGCATTTTTATCCGTAGACGGTTTAATGGACGGGATTGGCAGGAAGTATGATGATCCGCAGCGCGGTCAATGCTTAGCATGCTTTACTGGGAAATACCCGACTGAAATTTATGAAGATACTGTTCTTCCGCATGTGAAGGAAACAGCACTGACGAAATAATCGAATAAAGGAGCAGCAGTCAAGATGATTTGATATGCTGCTCTTTCATTCTGCTGAAAATAAATGGAAGAGAAGCAGCTAAAAGGAGTGAATGGGATGTCAGAAGCATATAAAAACGCCGGTGTCGACATCGAAGCAGGATACGAAGCCGTCAAACGAATGAAAACACACGTGGAACGTACAAAAAGAGCAGGCGTCATGGGTGCTCTAGGCGGATTTGGCGGTATGTTTGATTTATCTGAGCTGCCATACAAAAAGCCCGTTCTTGTCTCAGGAACAGATGGTGTCGGAACAAAATTAAAGCTTGCCTTTTTAATGGATCAACACGATACGATCGGTGTTGATGCCGTGGCAATGTGTGTGAACGATGTGCTGGCACAAGGGGCAGAGCCGCTCTTTTTCTTAGATTACTTAGCAGTTGGTAAAGCAGATCCGATAAAAATTGAATCAATCGTCAAAGGTGTGGCTGACGGCTGTGAGCAGTCTGGTTCAGCGCTTGTCGGCGGAGAAACAGCAGAGATGCCGGGTCTTTACACAGAAGATGAATATGATATTGCTGGTTTTTCAGTAGGCGTCGTTGAAAAGGATGAAATTGTGACAGGAGAGAGCATCAAAGAGGGGCACTTGCTTATTGGACTCAGCTCAAGCGGAATTCATAGCAATGGGTACTCTCTTGTTCGTAAAGTATTGCTGGAAGACGCTGGTCTGGATCTGCATCAAACGTATGAACCTTTTACAAGACCGCTTGGAGAAGAGCTTCTTGAACCGACCAAAATTTATGTGAAGCCTGTTCTTAAACAAGTGAAAGCCGGCAAGATTGACGGCATGGCACATGTGACAGGCGGCGGCTTTATTGAAAATTTACCGCGTATGCTGCCTGAAGGGCTTGGCGTTGAGATTGATAACGGCTCATGGCCAGTACCGCCAATTTTCTCCTTTATTCAAGAAAAAGGACAGTTAAAGGCAGAAGAAATGTTCAACGTGTTTAATATGGGCATTGGTTTTGTCTTAGCGGTAAAAGAAGATGACCTTGTCGAAGTGATCAGAGGACTTGAAGAAGACGGAGAGAAAGCATTTCTCATCGGCCGTGTTCAAAAAGGAGAAGGTGTCACATTCGGCGGTGGAAGCCTCTCATGAAGAAGTTTGCGATCTTCGCCTCTGGAAGCGGGACGAATTTTCAAGCCATTATGGATACATTAAAAAAAGAACAGTGGCAGGCAGAAGCCGCCATTGTGATTTGTGATAAACCGGGTGCAAAGGTGCTGGAGCGTGCTGAGAAAGAGGGCATTCCCTCCTTTGCCTTTACCCCGAAGGCTTTTCCGAATAAAGCCGCTTTTGAACAAACGATTATTGAACAGCTTAGGCTGCATGAAGTGGAATGGATTTTCCTTGCTGGGTATATGAGACTGATTGGTCCAACATTACTTGAAGCATTCAGAGGGAAAATTGTCAATATCCACCCGTCCTTGCTGCCAGCCTTCCCAGGGCTGGATGCCATTGGACAAGCCTATCAAGCAGGCGTCAAAGTGGCGGGCATCACCGTCCATTTTGTCGATGAAGGCATGGATACAGGTCCGATTATTGACCAAGCGTCGATTTACATCGAACAAGGGGAAGAGCTTGAATCGATTGAAAAAAGAATGCATGAACTAGAACACACACTATATCCAAAAGTGATCAAATCACTTTTAGAATTATCTTAATGAGGTGACGAAGGCATGACAATCAAACGCGCATTAATCAGTGTTTCCGATAAAACGAATCTTGTACCTTTTGTGAAAGAATTAACAGAACTTGGTGTTGAAGTGATTTCAACTGGAGGTACACATAAGCTTCTTCAAGAGAACGGCATTGATGTCATTGGAATTTCAGAAGTCACTGGATTCCCTGAAATCATGGACGGACGACTCAAAACACTTCACCCGAACATTCATGGCGGGCTTTTAGCAGTGAGAGAAAACGATGAGCATATGGCACAGATTGAGAAGCATGGCATTCAGCCGATTGATCTTGTTGTCGTGAATCTCTATCCATTCAAAGAGACGATCTCAAAAGACGATGTGACGTATGAAGAAGCGATTGAAAACATTGATATTGGCGGACCGGGAATGCTTCGTGCAGCATCAAAAAACCACCAAGACGTCACAGTGATTGTCGATCCTCGTGACTATGATACAGTCATCCAGCAAATCAAAGAAGGCGGCGTGTCACTCGAGAAAAAACGTGAGCTCGCTGCAAAGGTATTCCGTCATACAGCTGCATACGATGCTCTGATTGCGGATTACTTAACAAACTTTGTGGGCGAAACAGAGCCAGAACAGTTCACTGTCACGTTTGAGAAAAAACAATCCCTTCGTTATGGAGAAAATCCGCACCAAGCGGCGACTTTCTATGAAAATGCTCTTCCAGCCAAAGGTTCATTGGCTACTGCAAAGCAATTACATGGAAAAGAACTTTCCTACAACAATATCAAAGATGCAGATGCCGCTCTTCAAATTGTACGTGAATTCACGGAGCCAGCAGCTGTTGCTGTGAAGCATATGAACCCGTGCGGCGTTGGTACAGGAGAAACGATTGCAGAAGCATTTGACAGAGCATTCAAGGCAGATGAGACGTCTATTTTTGGCGGCATTGTGGCACTTAACCGTGAAGTAGACAAACAAACGGCTGAGGTACTGCATACGATTTTCTTAGAAATTGTCATCGCCCCATCGTTCAGCCAAGAAGCACTTGACGTGTTAACAGCGAAAAAGAACCTTCGTCTATTAACATTAGATGTAGAAGCGGATCTTGGGAAAAAGGAAAAGCAGCTGACAAGTGTTCATGGCGGACTGCTTGTTCAGGATATTGACACGTACGGCTTAGAGGAAGCAACGATTTCTATTCCAACGAAAAGAGAACCAATAGAAGACGAATGGAAAGACTTAAAACTTGCTTGGAAAGTAGTCAAGCATGTGAAATCAAATGCTATTGTCCTTGCGAAAGATCAAATGACAGCAGGAATCGGTGCTGGTCAAATGAACCGCGTGGGCTCAGCTAACATTGCAATTGAGCAAGCTGGTGAAAAGGCAAAAGGAAGCGCACTAGGCTCTGATGCATTCTTCCCAATGGGCGATACAGTGGAAGCTGCTGCAAAGGCAGGCGTCACAGCGATCATTCAGCCAGGCGGATCTATTCGTGATGAAGAATCGATTCAAAAAGCAGATGAATACGGCATCGCCATGGTCTTCACTGGCGTTAGACATTTCAAACATTAAGGGGATGACAGTGTGAACGTATTAATTATCGGCAGAGGCGGAAGAGAGCATACCATCGCATGGAAAGTGAATCAAAGTGAACTTGTCAGCCAAGTATTTGTCGCACCCGGCAATGATGGAATGACAGATGCTGCGAAGCTTGTACCAATCGACGAAGGCGATCATGAGTCATTAATTCGTTTTGCAAAAGAAAACGAAATCGGCTTAACCATTGTCGGTCCAGAGGTCCCTTTAATCGCAGGTATCGTTGATGCATTTGAAGAAGCAGGTCTAAAAGTATTTGGACCGAATGCAAAAGCTGCGGTCATTGAAGGCTCAAAGGAATTTGCAAAAGACTTAATGAAGAACTACGATATCCCAACAGCCGCTTACGCTGCCTTTACATCGTTTGAAGAAGCAAAAGCATATGTAGAAGAAAAGGGTGCGCCGATTGTCATTAAAGCAGACGGGCTTGCCGCAGGGAAAGGCGTGACAGTGGCGATGACGCTTGAAGAGGCGGTCGATTGTCTGCATGATTTCTTAGAGGATGAAAAGTTTGGCGATGCAAGTGCATCTGTTGTCATCGAAGAATTTTTAACAGGCGAAGAATTTTCACTCATGGCCTTTGTCAACGGAGAAAAGGTGTACCCGATGGTGATTGCGCAGGATCACAAACGGGCCTTTGAAGATGACAAAGGGCCGAACACTGGCGGAATGGGCGCTTATTCACCAGTTCCGCAAATTTCAGATGAAGTGGTTCAGAAAGCCGTGGAAGATGTTGTGAAACCGGCAGCTCGCGCGATGGTGCAGGAAGGGCGTCCATTTACAGGCATTTTATATGCAGGCTTAATGCTGACACCAGAAGGCTCAAAGGTGATTGAATTCAATGCACGCTTTGGCGACCCTGAAACGCAGGTGGTTCTCCCTCGTCTTGAATCAGATCTAGTCCAAGTCTTCCTCGATATTCTTGATGGAAAAGATGTGGACTTACAGTGGAAAGACACTGCGGCTGTCAGTGTGGTTCTTGCATCAGAAGGATACCCGGAAGACTATGCAAAAGGCACACCGATCGGTGCCTTGCAAACGACTGTGTCTGATGTTGTGACCTTCCACGCAGGAACAAAAAAAGAAAACGATCAATTCGTCACAAATGGCGGCCGTGTAGCGAATGTAACCGCATTTGACGACACATTTGAAGCGGCAAGATCAAAAGTGTATGAAGCGGTTGAAGAAATCATACAGCCAGGTCTATTTTATCGCCGTGACATCGGTGCCCGTGCGCTGAAAGCTGCGGGGAAAAACGTTTAATCAAAACACCTTTCTATCTGACGAGATGGAAAGGTGTTTTTTGTTCATGAGAAGGGATGATGCTCGAATATGAAGAAGTAGTATGGGATGACGAGTTTATGAGGAGGCAGCATGGTCATTCAAGGAATTATTCTATTTGCAATCGTGTTACTTATTTTATTTATACTGTTCTCAAATCTCATCATGTATGAAGCGAGAAAGCAAAACAAAGCCAAAAAAGGCTCAGCCATTCGGTATATGATCATGTCGATTTTTTCTGGTATCGTCATTGTTTCATTTTCCATTTGGATTTTTTTTATTAGCTGATTTATAAGAGAGGATGAGTATATGGTGCAATTGAAGGAACTTGCGAATGAGCGTTTTTCTGCCTCGATCTGTATTGATTCATTTAATGAGCGAATCCGTTTGGATGACTACAGCGGCAGGGTGCGGGATGTGATTCAGTCGGTTCTTAAGGAAGCGGCAGCCTGCAAGGCTTCTAAGGTCATTGTGAAAGTCAGGCGTGAGCATATGCCTCTTTTTTTAGAAAAAGGCTTTCGCCTTGAAGGCGTGTTTTCTCATTATTTTCTTGGAAGTGATGCGTACGGCATGTCGCTCTTTCTGACGGAGGATCGAATGAACAGCCCGTATTGGCTGAAGGAAGATGAAATTGTGGCGTCTATTCAGGAAAAGTTTCTCAAAAAAGACCAAGGCACGTGGCAGGATGAGTATGTGATGAGGAAAGCGGATACGCAGGATATTCACAAGCTGGCAAAGCTCTATGATACCGTTTTTGAAACGTATCCTACGCCAATGAATGAGCCAGATTACATCCAAAAGGTGATGGAGGAAGGGACCGTCTTTTATGCCGTTGAACATGACGGTCACATTGTGAGTGCAGCATCCGCTGAAATCAATGAGCCGTATGGTCATGCGGAATTAACAGATTGTGCGACCCTTCCATCATACAGAAAACTAGGATTCATGCATCATTTGATTCTAGCACTCGAAAAAGAACTTCAATCCATGCACATCTATGTCTTTTATTCTCTCGCACGTGCACTGTCCTATGGAATGAACCAAGTGTTTTATCAGCTCGGCTATACGTATACCGGGCGTTTCCAAAACAACTGCTATATTTTTGACAAAATTGAAGATATGAATCTATGGGTGAAAACGCCGAATGAATCATGAAATGGTTCTCATCTGATCAAGCAGACCAGATAGGCGGTACGCCATGATACTGAGCTGCAGCTTCATCCGATCATCTGTAGATTTGAGACTGCAGCCTGTTCTCGTTTCAATTTGTTTCAGCCGGTAGCTTAATGTATGTCTGTGAATAAACAATTCTCCCGCAGATTTTTGAATATTTTCATTGTGTGCCAAATACACTTCGAGTGTATGGATCAGGTCAGCCCCCTGTTTTTTCGTATAAAGCAAGGGACTTAACAGCTCCACGTAAAAGTCATGCAAATTCATTCCCGCTTCATTCATTTCAAGCAGCATCCCGTATAAGCCGAGCTTTTGATAATGAATGATGCATTCGTCTGTCTTTAAAAGCGGAAGAAGCCTTGCTGCATACTGCGCTTCCTTCGCGCTTTTTGAAAAGAGACCGATCTGGTCATAGGCTCTCCCAATGCCAATCACAATCGGATGGACGGGAAAAAAATAAGACCAAGTGCTCCGGCACTCTTCTGCTGCACGATACCACTCCGCTTCTTGAAACGCTTTTTTTCCTGCCGGTGTAAGAACAAAAATGGAATCGAGCCTTGTCTTAAGTAAAAAAGGAATATGTCTGCGTTCAAATATCGACGTGAGCAATTGAGATAGGCGCTGCATCATTTGGTGATCGAGCTGTGTGTGCTGATGCTGAAATTGAAAGTAGATGACCACCTGCTCATCGCTCATATCGTATTGCAGCTTTGTTGCCTGTTCGACCACATAGCTTTCTTCTGTGTATTGCTGCTGCAAAATATCATCTAACAAATGACCTTGCATTTGGTTTTCTGTATCTTGAATGGCTTTTTGCTTCAGCCATTCAATCGCATACACCGCCCCGGCATGCTCGATGGCAATCGCGTCGAGATGATGCCACACATCCTTTTTCTTTAAAGATACAATAAATCCGAAAATATCGCCCATCGCAATCACTGGGCATGCAGCGAGGACAAACGCACCGCACGTGTCATAAACGAGCCTTCCTTTCTCCTCAGCCTGCTTGAGAAGAGGCGTCGTTTCGATTGGTTCATGATCTGTCAGAAAGCCAAAAGCAGGAGAGTACGTCACTTCATCTTTGATGAGATGAGCTGCGGTCTGATGTAAAAAAACATCAAGCACAACGATGTTCGCCGAAGTGAGGTGTGCCAGCTCATCTGTAATTTGGGTGACATTTTTATTGCTGACATTTAAATGGGTCAATCTTTGGTGAATGGCTGAAGAATATTTAAGCTGATGGAGCTGGCTGCTGACGATTTGCTCTAGGACGGCTTTTGTAATGTCTGAGAAGTTGACATGTGACGGAATCTCGATGAGTGGTATGCCGCTGTTTTTGGCAGCTTCGATCAGTGATGCAGGAATTTCCGTTAAGTACACGCCTTTATAAATCGCAATGGCCGATAGACGTTGAGATTGAATCAGCTCCTCAAGCCGGGCGCGCCTTTCTAGATTGTCTGCAAGTCCAAAGCCGGTTGTGACGAGCAGCTCCCCTTCTGAAAGCCTTGAAGTATCTTCGATAATTTCCACGATGGTCACCCACTGAATGAGGCGGTCCAGTCCATTTTCCCCAGCAAGCAGCTTTGTTTCCTTCATGATATCGAGCGAGAGTGCATCTTTGACGAGAATCGCCATAGACTCATGACCTCCTTTTGAACACTCTTATACACGATGTATAAAAAATGCGTGTGAAATTCGGGCATGTGGCGAATGGAGGATGACTGCCCTCTTGATTAAGCTAATCTTATAACAAGTATACAAAATTTTCTTGCGATTCATGAAAAAAGAAAGATGCAGCTGCTGACGAGAGAGGGAGGAATGACAAAGTGGAGACCCGGGATTACTTAATCAAACCGATGTTGAATCAGCATTATCCTGTGGCTGTGAAAGGAGAGGGGATTTATTTATATGATCGGGACGGGAAAAAATATTTAGACGGCTCATCGGGTGCTGTCACGGCGAGTATTGGACATGGCATACGAGACATCATTGATGCCATGACAGAGCAAGCGGAAAAGGTGAGCTTTACGTACAGATCACAATTCACAAATGAACCAGCAGAAGAACTTGCCTATGAATTGAGTACGCTCTGCCCAGGGAACCTGAACTGGTCTTTTTTTGTCGGAAGCGGATCAGAGGCAACAGAGACCGCCATGAAAATTGCCATTCAGCATTGGCAGGAGCAGGGGAAGGCTGAGAAGAATCACATCATCTCAAGATGGATGAGTTATCACGGAATCACTCTCGGTGCGCTGTCGATGTCAGGTCATATTGCTAGGAGAGAGCGCTTTGAACCACTGCTCGAAAAACACCCGGTGCTGTCTCCGCCATACAGCTATCGTTCGTGGCTGCCAAAGGAAGAAAGCAAGCAGGTCGAATGGTATGTACAGGAATTTAAAACTGTCATCCAGCGTATAGGAAAAGAGAGGATTGCGGCTTTTATTGCAGAGCCGATTGTTGGAGCAGCGGGTGCGGCGCTTGTTCCGCCAGACGGATATTTTGCGGCGATGAAGCGAGTTTGTGAGGAAAACGATATTTTAATGATTGCAGATGAAGTCATGACAGGCTTTGGACGAACTGGGAAAATGTTTGCCATGGAACATTGGGGCGTCGTACCGGATATTATGGTACTCGGAAAAGGCATGAGCGCCGGCTATGCACCGATTGCTGCAGCTGTCTCAGCGGATCATGTGATTGCACCGATTCTCAGCGGTTCGGGCTCTGTGATGGCAGGCCACACTTATAGCGGCAATCCGCTTTCAGCAGCCGTCTCACTGGCTGTCATTCGATATATGAAAAAACACCAGCTTTCAGAACGGGCTGATCTGTCTGGCCGATATTTAATGAATGCTTTAAAGGATTTGCAAACAAAACATTCCATCATAGGAGATGTGAGAGGAAAGGGGCTGCTCATTGGCATTGAATTTGTCGCAGACCGATTATCGAAAACACCATTTCCTGCCCATGCTCAAATGACACATTTAGTTGTGGAGACGGCCAAGCAAAATGGTTTGCTTGTTTACCCAGCAAGCGCTGGAGAGGATGGAGTGGGAGGTGCAGCAGTCATGATCGCACCGCCGCTTTCCATTACGCAGCAGGAGATGGATGAACTGATTCATTTATTCGGGCAGACAATGACACAGGTCGAGCAAGAAGTCATCAATCGAGGGTTTTTCCCATCTGCCATGTAGGGAGGAAAGAGGATGAACAAAACAGCGAACTTTGATCAAGTCATCACGCATTTTAGAGACGGAATGACCATTATGTTTGGCGGGTTTGGCGGTGTAGGCTCCCCGCCATCATTGATCGATGCCATCCTAGAAGCCAATATTAAAGATCTGACATTGATCGGAAACGATGCAGGCTTCCCGCAAATCGGTGTTGGCAGGCTGATCACAGAAGGAAGAGTGAAGAAAATCATTGCCTCTCATATTGGCTCAAATCCAATTGCCGGGCAGAAAATGCAGGCGGGTACACTAGACGTTCTTTTTTACCCGCAGGGCATCCTGGCAGAAAAGATCAGGGCAGGCGGGATGGGTTTAGCGGGCATTGTGACAGATGTCGGCATGGATAGCCTCAATCTTGATGAGAAACAATTGGTTCCGCTGGATGGAAAGAAGTATATTCTTGAACCTGCACTGACTGCGGATATCGCGATTGTGAATGCCCTCAAAGCAGATGAAGCAGGGAACCTGATTTTTGATAAAAGTGCGCGGAATACAAACCCGATTGTGGCGATGGCAGGAGACTGGACCATTGCGGAAGTAGAAGAGATTGTGCCTGTGGGCGGGCTTCATCCAGAGGAAATCGTCACACCAGGCGTATTTGTGAACCAGATCGTGCAATCAAAAGGAGTGAACTGGACATGGGCATGGGAGACATCGATTTAAGACACCGCATAGCCAAACGCGCGGCACAGGAAATTGAAGATGGCATGATTGTGAATCTTGGGATCGGCATCCCGACCCTTGCAGCTGACTACATCCCAGCACATTACGAGGTGTGGCTGCATGCAGAAAACGGCATTATGGGGGCAGGCGCTTCACCAGTACGAGGGGAAGAAGATCCGAACTTGTGCAATGCCGGGGGTTTTCCCATTACGTTAACAAAAGGCGGATCATATATGGACAGCACAACCGCTTTTGGCATCATTCGCAAAGGGATGCTGGATATGACCATTTTAGGTGCACTTGAAGTTAGCAGTCATGGGGATCTTGCCAATTGGATTGTGCCAGGGAAACGAGTGCCGGGTATGGGTGGAGCCATTGAACTTGCGCAAAAAGCGAAAAAGGTGGTGGTCGTGATGAGCCACCTTGATAAACATGGACAATCTAAGATAAAAGCAGCCTGCACGCTGCCTTTAACAGCTAAGTCTTGTGTGGACTTGATTATTACAGATATGGCAGTCATTGAAGTCAAGTCACAGCTGCTCATTTTGCGTGAAGTCATGCCGCCGTATCAGCCGGAAGATGTCATGAGGGCGACAGAGGCGCCGCTCATTTTAGCGCCTGATGTCAAATCTGTTGTGTAGAAAGGATGACTGACTTGCAGCCAACCACACGTATCAGAAATTGGATGAAAGAGCATAAGGAGGAAGCCGTGACGCTTCTTCAGCAAATGGTGCAATGTGACAGCACACAAGGAAATGAGCAAGAAGTACAGCAAATCGTAGCAAATAAACTTTCTGCCATTGGTTTTGATGTTGACGTATGGGACATTGGCGGAGATGACTTGCTGAATCATCCGTATTTTTATTCCCCGAGACGTTCTTTTAAAGGAAGTCCTAATGTCGCCGGACGATTGAAAGGTAAAGGCGGCGGCAAATCCATTTTATTAAATGGGCATGTGGATGTTGTCCCGGCAGGAGATCACAAACAATGGACATATCCGCCCTACAGCGGGCATATCATAAACGGGAGACTTTATGGACGCGGGGCAACAGATATGAAAGGTGGAAACGTTTCTTTACTCTTTGCACTTGAAGCACTGCATGCGCTTCAGATTCCGCTGAAGGGAGATGTCGTGTTTCATAGTGTTGTCGAAGAAGAGAGCGGCGGCGCAGGCACCCTTGCAGCCATACTGAGAGGATATACAGCAGATGCAGCCATCATTCCAGAGCCAAGTCATATGAAAATCTTTCCGATTCAGCAAGGATCTAAATGGTTCAGACTGCATATTAAAGGAAGGGCTGCTCATGGCGGAACAAGATATCACGGCGTTTCTGCTATTGAAAAGAGCACGATAGTCCTTTCACATATAGCGGCACTTGAAGAAAAAAGAAATCAGCGAATCACTGAGCCGCTGTTTCAGCATATCCCAATCCCGATCCCAATCAATATCGGGAAAATTCAAGGCGGTGATTGGCCATCCTCTGTAGCAGACGTTGTCACAATGGAAGGGAGACTCGGGGTGATGCCGGGTGAGACGGTAGAACAGGCAGAAAAGGAACTAGAAAATTGGATGGCAGAACTCGGAGAAAAAGATGAATGGTTCCAAGAGCATCCTGTTGAGGTCGAATGGTTTGGTGCAAGATGGCTTCCGGGTTCAATCGATACAGATCATCCGCTTTTAGGTTTATTGAAGGAACAATATGAAGCGGTCATGAAGCAGCCGCCGAAAATCGAAGCCGCCCCTTGGGGAACGGACGGCGGATTACTGTCACAGGCAGCAGGTATTCCAATCATCGTGTTTGGACCTGGAACAACGGAGCTTGCCCATTTTCCGAATGAATCCATCGACATTGAGCATGTGATTGAAGCAGCAGAAATTATTGCAGGGACAATGGTCGAATGGTGTGAAGCAGCGGAATGAGATGAAAATGATCACAAAAAAAGAAGGCTGCCTTACTCAGCCTTCTCTTTATGTGTGTCCTGCTGCTCACACATATATGTCACTGGACAAAAACGAAGAATGCCAGATCCCAGTTTCATACCGCCAAACATGATGCTCAAAAGCAGCATTTTACTCCATGGTTTTCTAGCATATAAGGATCCAGCTACAGTACATATTGTCATTCCGCAGGCAATTCTAATGAGCGCTTCCATTAAGCCGAGATTAGGTTTCATTGAAGGTGAATCTCCTTTTTTAAATTATTTTAAGTGTGATTTCAAGAAATTGTAACGTTTCATTAATGCGTAACGTAATTCGTTATGTTACGATAGGGCTAATACAAATGAAGGAGAGTATGTGAATGTCCGAACGTACTTTTAATTGGAGAAACAATGACATCCGCACACAAATCGATGTAGTCGACTCAAAAATAGTTCCAACACTCCTTTTAACGAATGGACTCGTGCTTAACCCGTTTTTGAAGCAATGGGTGAAGGCAAATATTTGGATACATGATGATCGAATTGTTTATGTCGGAGCAGAGCTTCCTCAAAATAAAACAGCTAAACGTGTGATTGATTGTGAAGGGAAATACATTGTGCCTGGGTATATAGAGCCTCACGCGCATCCGTTCCATATTTATAATCCCCAATCACTTGCAGAATATGTGTCTCAATTTGGCACAACGACAATGGTCAGCGATAACTTATTTCTTCTTTTGCAAAGCAATGAAAAGAAAGCGCTTTCCACTCTATGTGAATTAAAAAAGCAGCCATTTCAGTATTTCTGGTGGTCCAGATACGATCTTCAAACGGAAGTCAGATATGAAGATGAGATGCTGCCAGTTAACTACCGGAAGGAATGGATTGATCATCCTGACGTCCTCCAAGGCGGCGAATTAACAAGCTGGCCAAGATTGATGGACGGTGATGATCTCATTTTATATTGCATGCAAGAAACGAAGAAGCAGAGAAAACGAATTGAAGGGCATTTCCCAGGAGCTTCTGAGAAAACGCTAACAAAAATGAAGCTGTTTGGCGCGGACAGTGATCATGAAGCGATGAATGCGGACGATGTGTTAAAACGCTTGTCCCTTGGCTATCATGTTTCATTGCGGCATTCTTCCATCCGTCCAGATTTAGTGAACATTTTAAGAGAACTGCATGAGCGTGACTTTAGACACTATGACCACTTTTTCTATACAACAGATGGTGCTGCTCCTCACTTTTATGAGGAAGGCATGATTAACCGTTTGATTTCGATTGCCCTTGAAGAAGGCGTGCCGATCATTGATGCGTATAATATGGCGACATTTAACATTGCAAAATACCATCAAATTGATGATTTATTAGGCGTTGTTGGCCCAGGCCGGCTGGCTTCTATAAATATTTTAGACGATCCAATGAACCCAAATCCTGAAACGGTGATATCTAAAGGGGTTATTCTCAAATTAGATGGCGAGAACCAGCATCAATTCCAAGAAACAAAATGGGAAAATGGCGGGCTGGCTCCATTAGATTTAGGCTACGACCTCACGATGAGTGATTTGCAATTTTCTATGCCGCTAGGTGTCAAGATGAGAAATGCCGTTATTATGGAGCCTTATACAGTGGAAATTGATAACTCCATCAACCAGCTCTCATGTGACCATGATCAAAGCTTCTTTAGCCTGATTGACCGAAAAGGCGAGTGGCGTGTGAATACGATGCTAAAAGGGTTCGCAAATAAAGTGCAGGGCTTTGTCAGCTCATTTTCGCTCACGGGTGATATTTTAGTGATTGGGAAAAATAAAGAAGATATGATGCTGGCACATAAGCGGATGAAAGAAATTGGCGGGGGAATCGTCCTCACAGAGAACGGGAAAATTTTGCACGAAATCCCGCTGCAATTATCAGGCTGTGCATCGGCTGAACCATTTGAGACTGTTCTTCAGCAGGAACAAACATTACGCGAGCTGCTCATTGAGCGCGGCTATCCATTTGACTGCCCAATTGATACACTTGTCTTTTTCCAAAGTACACATTTGCCTTATATTCGAGTGACACCAAGAGGAATATTTGATGTCATGAAAAAAACTGTACTCTTTCCGTCTATAATGCGTTAAAATATAACAGAGTGGAGCTGTATCATCTTTGCTGGATTTCTGACTGCTGTTATAGGGCAGAAGTGAGCCATGGTTCTCTTCACTGCCATGTAAGTGATCATGATCTTATGTGGAGCTGTTGACAAAGCAGAGGGCTTTGACATGACGAATGAAGTACTCTAATTGTAAAATGAATCTGCCGGTTACGCTGACCGGCCAACATATTTTGAATAATCCGAGCAAGGCGGGGCGCATATTTGTGGTCTCGCCGAGCTTTCTGCAAAGCCTGTATATGAGGGCAGAAGACCTAACCAAGCAGAAGTCATCTTTATACCGGAAGCAAACAAGTTTGTCAGATTGTCATACAAGGAAAATGACAGAACTTGTCGAATTTGTTTACGATAAAGAAGCTTCGGCTTACGAAAGAACCTGACGGCATTTTCAGCGTAGAACCAAACCTGTCATGATCTGTTCAAAGCTCATTGCTGAGGTTTTAAAAAAATTAGTCAGGAAAGATACCGCTTTCTTAGAAGAAGATCGTGCGAAGCGGTGTGGCAATAGTAAAGGAGAAGATGTATTAAGATGCAAATTGATAAATTAAGGGGCAAAAGCTTAGATCAGTTATTCAACTCCATCTTATCCCTTAAAGACCTGGAAGAATGTTATCGATTCTTTGATGATTTATGTACCATCAATGAAATCCAATCTTTATCACAGCGTCTTGAAGTAGCGCGTATGCTTCGCGAGGGAAACACGTATCATAAAATTGAGACGGAAACAGGTGCAAGCACTGCAACTATCTCACGTGTCAAACGCTGCTTGAACTACGGAAACGATGCCTATACGATGGCACTTGACCGCGTAGCAGAACAGCAGGAAAATAACGAAACAAAATAAAGCAGCTTTCACTGTAAACAATCCTTTTTACGAAAAATGGACTTGTTTACAGTTTTTTTATGAAAAGGCGGGCAGGGGCTGATAAAGTGCCCCTGTTTTTTACTTTAGCTCGCCCATAAACCATCTTTCTCCCTCATAGGAGATGCCATCTTCGCTTGAGATGATTTCCTTAAACTCTACTGCTTGCAAACTTTATACGAAAATGTCAATAAAAAAAGGCGCGTTTCCGCACCTTTTCGAGCTAGACAGATGGCTGTGTGCCTGAGAACATCGGCACTTCGCTTGTTTCACCATTCTCTTGTCTAAAAATAATATGTTTTTCATTAAAATGAATAGGCGATTCTATTCCCGCAGCTGCGGATAAGTTAAACAAACCTTCTCTAAGAGACAGGATATAATTGCACACTCGGTATTTTTTTTCTTCAATTGATAAACCCTTTTGCAGCTTTGGGTCAGTCGTGGCGACGCCGACTGGGCATTTATTCGTGTGGCAGACTTGGGCGCGAATGCATCCGACTGAAAACATGAGTCCTCTGGCAATATTCACAAAGTCAGCTCCCATTGAAAGGGCAATCGCAATTTTATCAGGCGAGAGAAGTTTGCCAGAAGCAAAGAGCTTCACCTGATCTCTAACCCCGTATTCTTTCAATATTTGATGAACCATTGGGAGTGCCGTGAAAATCGGCAGCCCGGCGGAATCCGCCAATTCATGAAAGGACGCCCCTGTACCGCCTTCTCCGCCATCCACTGTAATGAAATCAGGGTGTTTCCCGCTTTTTTTCATATAGCTGGCAAGCTCTTCAATATTTTCTTTATGGCCGACAACAAGTTTGATTCCAACTGGTTTTCCGCCTATACTCCGCAGCTGTTCAATGAAATCAAACATGTCAGGAATGGAGTGGAACATCTCAAAGCGGTTTGGGCTGTCAATGGATTGGTGAGGCGGTAATTTACGGATATTCGCTATTTCTTCCGTCACTTTTTCGCCGTCAATATGACCGCCGCGTGTTTTTGCTCCTTGTGCCAGCTTGAGTTCAAAGGCTTTGACTTCCTCGTGTTCGCTTTTTTTCTTGAATTCTTCAAAGGAAAATGCGCCATCTTCTGTTCTGACGCCAAATAAACCGGGCCCAATCTGGCAAATGATATCTGCGCCGCCTTTGAGATGATAAGGAGAAAGCCCGCCTTCACCTGTGTTCATCCACGTACCGCCGGCCATTTTTAAACCTGAGGATAGAGCTGTAATCGCCCTGTCGCCTAAGGAGCCGTAACTCATGGCGGATTGACCGATCAGTCCTTTTACATGGAAAGGCTTTTGACATGTGTGTTCGCCAATGACTTGTACATCCTCTTGATGGAGAAAGTAAGGCTTTGCTTCGACTTCTTTGAAATGTTCACTTCTTCGCAGTAAATTGTCTTGATCAATCTGATACACTTTTGTTTTAATTTTTTCAGATTGATCGATTCGTAGTTCATCTCGCTGCTTTGGAAACAGGACGTTTCGAATGTAATAGCCTGGCTTGTCAAAATCACGTTTTGATCCAAAACCCATCGTCCGGCTTTTGTACTTCCCAGACATGACCGCCTGTTCGTATTCTCTTCTTGAGAAGGGCAGCTCCTCTCGGTCATTCAGAAAGAGATATTGGCGAAGCTCAGGTCCTATTTTTTCAAAAATAAACCGCAGCTTTCCAATGACCGGATAATTTCGCAGAACTGAATGCTCTTCTTGTTTTTCATCTCTCATCCAAATCCAGATTAGTAGAATGATTGGGATGATCAAACAAATGACTAGTAATGCGCTGATGACAATTAAGGTTGTGGTCATGAAGTTCCCCTCTTTTCTCTTTCATTGCTGTTGTTATTCCACTTTTTAATGAAAGAGAAACCACATCAACATATTGTGACGTTTAGAAATGAAAAGGCGGGGTAACTTACAAATAAGATCATAAGGGGAGGGAACATACATGAATAAGCGTCCAAATGCGTATGTACTTGCAGGATTAGGGGTTGGAGGAGCTGTGTTATTAGCGGTAAAAAATAAACAGCATCTGAAAAAATGGGCAAGCATGTTCCGGTCAGATGAAAAGATTCCTGAAAAAGCCGGCCACCCAGATCCATTAGATATCCAAGACAACAAAATGGTCGACGAAGGGGCCATGACATCCGTCCATTATTTTAATGAAGCGAGACAATAATTTGAAAAAACCGTTTTGAAAGATCAAAACGGTTTTTTTCTTGTGATGTTATAGCGAAGAGGATCGACAATAGTAAAACCGATCAGCTCATTGTGATCAGGTGTTGAGAATTGGAATTCAACGCCTGACAGTTGATAGGTTGAGAGAATTTCCTGATCCGTCAAACGTAAAGAAAGATCATCCTCATATACCGGTACGTTCCGCAGGACCTTGGATTCTTCTGCAAATAACTCCAAGCCAGCCACTCGGCCCTCTTGATCGATATCTACATTGACACATTCATTGACATCTAATTCAATGGTTTCTTTAATTTTCATATACTCCGCTTGCGGGGTGATATAGATGTATCCGATGTCTATATTTTGTTCATATGTGATCGTTCTTTTCAACTGAATCACTTCTCTCAATAGATGGTTTTTAAATCTATAGTAAAATATTCCTTTATTGTATAATAGCATGTGACAAAGTGCCAAAATATCAACCTTTTTCAGCTTTCTCCAGCAATTTTATGTAAAGTCACAATCGCCCATTTTCAAAAGAATGAAACTTTTAGCCAAAGGAGGTTACCCATTTTTTGCGGCCTTTGATTTTGTTATAATATTTAAATGGAATGAAACGAATGGAGGAACGTTTTTCATGTATGATGTTACCGAGTGGAAGCATGTCTTTAAACTCGATCCAAATAAAGAAATTTCTGATGAACAGCTAGAAGCGATTTGCGAATCTGGGACGGATGCCATATTGATTGGCGGAAGTGATCATGTGACAGAGGACAACGTGCTTCAATTGATGTCAAAGGTCCGCCGGTTTCTAGTGCCATGTGTGCTCGAAATCTCCACACATGAGATGATTGTGCCTGGCTTTGATCTGTATTTCATCCCAACCGTCTTAAACAGTACTCACCCTGACTGGATTGTTGGGCTCCATAAGGACGCGATGAAGGAATTCGGTGATTTGATGTCAATGGAAGAGATTGTGCCTGAAGGTTATGTCATCTTAAATGAAGATTGTAAAGCGGCCAAGCTCACAGAGGCAAATACAGCGCTGGATATCGATGACGTCAGGGCATATGCGAGAGTGGCAGAGCATTTGATGAAGCTGCCCATTTTTTATCTGGAATACAGCGGAACACTTGGAGACATAGAGCTTGTCAAAGAAACAAAAGCAGTGCTTGATGAAACAGTTCTTTTTTATGGCGGCGGCATCAAGAACGCTAAGCAGGCAAAAGACTTCTCCCAGCATGCAGACGTCGTGGTTGTAGGAAACGTCATTTATGACAATTTCAACGAAGCATTAAAGACAGTGGATGCAGTCAAAAAGTCATCATAGTCAAATAAGACGAAACGGGTTAAAATAGAACATAAGTTCGAATTGGCGGTGAATGGAATGAATGAAATATCGAATCATCTATTAGAAGGGCTGAATGACGCACAGAAAGAAGCAGTCAAAGCAACAGACGGTCCTTTATTGCTGATGGCAGGAGCAGGAAGCGGGAAGACACGGGTGCTCACACATCGAATTGCCTACTTAATGGCAGAAAAGCATGTGGCGCCGTGGAACATTTTAGCGATTACATTTACAAATAAAGCAGCACGTGAAATGCGTGAACGTGTCCAAGCTATTTTAGGGCCTGGCGCTGATGACATCTGGATCTCTACGTTCCACAGCATGTGTGTCCGCATTTTAAGACGCGATATTGACCGCATTGGTGTGAATCGCAACTTCTCTATTTTAGACACATCTGACCAGCTTTCAGTCATTAAAAACATTTTAAAAGAACGGAATATCGATCCTAAAAAGTTCGACCCGCGCAGTATTTTAGGATCAATCAGCAGTGCAAAAAACGAACTCATTGACGCAGAGGAATACGCCAAAACAGCTGGTGATTTCTATGATCAAGTGGTCAGCGATGTCTATACAGATTATCAAAAGCGTTTACTCAAAAACCAATCACTCGACTTTGATGATTTAATTATGATGACAATTCGTCTGTTTGAGCGCATTCCTGAAGTATTAGAGCACTATCAGCGGAAATTCCAATACATTCATGTGGATGAGTATCAGGATACGAACAGAGCACAGTACATGCTTGTGAAACTGCTCGCGCAGCGCTTTCAAAATATATGTGTTGTCGGTGACTCGGATCAGTCTATTTATCGCTGGCGCGGAGCGGATATTACAAACATTCTTTCCTTTGAAAAAGATTATCCATCCAGTGAAGTGATTCTGCTTGAGCAGAATTACAGATCGACGAAACGCATTTTGCATGCCGCAAATACGGTCATTCAAAACAATGCAAACCGGAAGCCGAAAAATCTTTGGACAGAAAATGATGAAGGAGCGAAGATCGCCTATTACCGTGCAGATAATGAATTCGGTGAAGGACAATTTGTCGCAGGAAAGATTCGTCAGCTTCATCAGAGCGGAAAGCGCAAATTATCCGATTTTGCGATCCTTTACCGGACAAATGCCCAGTCTCGTGTCATAGAGGAAACGTTAATGAAAGCCAACATTCAATACAACATTGTCGGCGGCACAAAGTTCTATGACAGAAAAGAGATCAAGGACATTTTGGCATACTTACGCCTAGTGGCAAACCCAGATGACGATATTAGTTTTGCACGAATTGTCAACGTACCAAAGCGCGGAATTGGTGCGACATCTGTTGATAAAATTGCAGCATATGCGGAGATGAATGACCTGTCTATGTTTGAAGCACTTGGTCAGGTGGATTTCATTGGACTGAGTGCACGGGCAGCCAATGCGCTTGATGAGTTCAAACAGCTCATTGATCAAATGACGAACATGCAGGACTATTTATCTGTCACTGAATTAACAGAAGAAATTCTAGAGAAAACAGGCTATCGTGAAGCGCTGAAGCTCGAAAAAACGATTGAAGCACAAAGCCGCTTAGAAAATATTGACGAGTTTCTATCCGTCACTAAGAACTTTGAAGAACAAAATGAAGACAAGTCACTTGTGACCTTCCTGACAGATCTCGCCCTCGTCGCAGACATTGATAAGCTGGATGAGAATGAAGAAGAAGATCAGGATGCCGTTATCTTAATGACACTTCACGCCGCAAAAGGTCTAGAATTCCCTGTTGTTTTCTTAATGGGAATGGAGGAAGGTGTCTTCCCGCACAGCCGTTCATTAATGGAAGATGCAGAGATGGAAGAAGAGCGCCGCCTCGCTTACGTAGGCATCACACGGGCTGAAGAAGAGCTTTATTTATCAAGTGCGAAAATGAGAACACTTTTCGGCCGGACAAACATGAACCTTGAATCTAGATTCATTCGAGAAATACCAGCCGATTTATTGGACAACCTAAATGAGAAAAAAGAAACAAAAACACCGTTTGGCCAAACAAGAGAAAGACCGCAAAGACGGGGACCTGTCTCACGTCCGCAAACACAAACGATTCAAAACACAGGCGGCGGCAGTATTGGCTGGGCTGTGGGCGATAAAGCGGCCCATAAAAAATGGGGCGTTGGTACGGTTGTCAGTGTGAAAGGCAGCGGAGACAGCACAGAGCTTGACATTGCGTTCCCAAGCCCTACAGGCATTAAGCGTCTTCTCGCAGCATTTGCACCAATCGAGAAGCAATAAACTGATAGGACAAAACGGATGAATTGAAAGGAAGAAGCAGATGGATAAAGAAGCAGCGAAACGCCGGATCGAGGAACTGCACCAGATTTTGAATCAATACAACTACGAATATCATACACTTGATCGTCCAAGTGTTCCTGACGCTGAATATGATGCGCGGATGCGTGAGCTGATCTCTCTGGAGGAAGAACACCCTGACTTAAAAGCAGCGGATTCTCCTTCACAAAGAGTAGGCGGCGCTGTTTTAGACGCTTTCCAAAAAGTGCGTCACGGCACACCGATGCTCAGCCTTGGGAATGCGTTTAATGAACAGGACCTTCTTGATTTTGACCGCCGGGTTCGTCAAGCAGTCGGTGACGATATCGCATACAATGTCGAGCTGAAAATTGATGGACTCGCTGTTTCTCTCCGTTATGAAAATGGCGTGTTTGTCCGAGGAGCGACACGCGGAGATGGAACAACGGGGGAGGATATTACTGAAAACCTCAAAACGATTCGTTCCATCCCGCTTAAAATTAAACGCCCTCTGTCGATTGAAGTGAGAGGCGAGGCATTTATGCCAAAACCTTCTTTTGAAGCATTAAATGAAAAAAGAATACAAAACGAAGAAGAGCCGTTTGCAAACCCGCGTAATGCGGCTGCAGGTTCACTTCGTCAGCTTGATACGAAAATTGCAGCGAAACGAAACCTTGATATATTCGTCTACAGTATAGCGGAGCTTGATGAAATTGGTGTTGAAACGCAAAGCGCAGGACTTGATCTTCTCGACGAACTTGGCTTTAAAACAAACAAAGAAAGACGGATGTGCCAAACGATCGAAGAAGTCATCGACCTCATTGAAACATTAAAAGTAAAGCGTGCCGATTTTTCATATGAAATCGACGGAATTGTCATTAAAGTCGACTCACTGGCTCAGCAGGAAGAACTCGGCTATACAGCAAAAAGCCCGCGCTGGGCGGTTGCGTACAAGTTTCCGGCTGAAGAGGTCGTAACAAAGCTGCTTGATATTGAACTAAGCGTCGGACGTACAGGCGTAATTACACCAACAGCGATTCTTGAGCCTGTCAAAGTAGCAGGGACGACAGTGCAGCGAGCATCTCTTCATAATGAAGATTTGATCAAAGAAAAGGATATTCGCTTGTTCGATCAAGTGATTGTGAAAAAAGCCGGCGATATTATTCCTGAAGTCGCAGGTGTCCTTGTCGATCAGCGTACAGGCGAAGAAAAGCCGTTTCACATGCCAACTGAATGTCCAGAGTGTCATAGTGAGCTGGTGCGAATCGAAGGCGAAGTGGCCTTGCGATGCATCAATCCAGAATGTCCTGCCCAAATACGTGAGGGACTCATTCACTTCGTTTCCCGTAATGCAATGAATATTGATGGACTTGGCGAGCGGGTCATTACACAGCTCTTTAAGGAACAGCTAGTCTCTCGTGTGTCAGACCTTTACCGTTTAACGAAAGAAGAGCTCATTCAGCTTGAACGAATGGGTGAAAAATCTGTTGATAACTTACTCCGTTCGATTGAGCAGTCGAAAGAAAACTCTCTTGAGCGTTTACTATTTGGACTCGGCATTCGATTTATTGGTTCAAAAGCGGCAAAGACCTTGGCGATGCATTTCGAAAACATCGATCAATTAAAGCAAGCGACGAAAGAACAATTACTTGAAGTCGACGAAATTGGTGAAAAAATGGCTGATGCCGTCGTCACATACTTTGAGAAAGAAGAAATACTCGATCTGCTGAACGAACTAAAAGAGCTTGGAGTCAATATGACCTATACAGGACCAAAGCCGGTAAAAGCAGAAGAAAGTGATTCCTACTTTGCAGGAAAAACCATTGTGCTGACAGGAAAGTTAGAAGAAATGGCGCGAAACGATGCAAAAGCAGCGATCGAAGCGTTAGGCGGCAAGCTGGCAGGCAGTGTGAGTAAAAAAACAGATCTAGTCATTGCCGGAGAAGCAGCGGGGAGTAAGCTGACAAAGGCAGAAGAACTCAATATTGAAATTTGGGACGAAGCTAAAATGCTCGAGGAGCTAAAGAAATAAGAGGAGTGTTTTCTATTGAAAAAGTTGTTATTGCTGCTGACAATGCTCACACTGGCATTGTCAGCGTGTGCACCTTTTGGGGGAAAGGAAGAGGAAGAGGTCACACAAAAAACGGATGAGACGAAGGAAACAAAGGAAACAGCCATCATCCCGATGTACAATATCTCAGACTCCTATTACAAAATGGTACTGCCGTTTAAACAAGGAGCTGCGAGGGGTTTAACAGCGGAGCGTCTCAACACACGCTTGGACATTGATGAATTTGAAACAGGACTCATGCGCCTTGCAACAGAGTCATTTAATACAAACGACTATCTTTTCCAAGAAGGACAGCATTTAGATGAGGACACCGTTCTCAGCTGGCTGGCACGCAAAAAAACAGGCAGTGATCTGAAAAAGGCAGAAAAAGATGATAAAGACTTTAAGAATCTAGGCTTAAATCCTGCTCTTCCAAACTCAGGTTCAACAAAGTCTAAAAATGAAAATAGTCCCATCTACTTAGCTTCGATGCTAGAGCATAATTACTTAATTCGAAAAGACAAAAACAGCTTACAGCTTGGCGGAGTTGTCATTGGGCTTGCGCTGAACTCTGTTTATTATTACCGTGAAAAGATCGGTGACCCTCAGCAAGAGGTGACCATCGATTCATCGAAAAATTCAAAGAAACTTTTGGCAGAGGGTGAAAAAATCGCTGAACAAGTGATCAAGCGCATTCGTCAAATGGACGGACTGCAAAAAGTGCCTGTCATGATTGCCCTTTATAAGCAAGCACCAAAATCATCTATCGTTCCAGGTAACTTTATCGCCAAAACGGATGTAAAAGCAGGCTCCGCTGATATCGGAAATTGGGATACGATCGATGAGGAGAATGTATTCTTCCCTTCAGATAATGCGAAAAGCAGCTACAAAGATGATTCAGAGCGATTTGACCGCTTTAAGACAAAGGTCGAAGACTACTTCCCGAATTACACTGGTGTTGTAGGAAAAGGTTTTTACAAAAACGGCAACCTGCAAAAAATGAAAATTGAAATTCCAATGCAGTTCTATGGAAAAACGGAAGTCGTAGCCTTCACACAATATTTAACCGGTGAAGTCATGGATTACTACAAGAGTACCAATATCGAAATCAACATTACATCTTCTGATCAACAAGAAGCCTTGATTACGAAAAATGCTGAAGACAAAGAACCGACTGTTCATATATATGACTAAATAAGAGGGATTTCCAAACTCTTGTCAAAATATTAGTAGAAACCAAGAAGAAAGGCAGGTATGTTGATGCTCGTATAATGCTGATTACCGTCAAGAACATATAAAAAGACGATAAAAGGAGAATCAGCATGCATAAAGAAGTAAAAGCACGATACGATGAACAGAAAGTCTTAAAGAAAGCGGCTCACTTGTATGACTTTCAGCTTGACCAAGTCACATTTCTAGCCGATGCAGAAAATTATGTGTATGAATATAAGGCAATGAATGGGGAGAATTATATATTAAAAATCACCCATACCATTCGTCGTTCACCCACATATATTTTAGGAGAAATGGACTGGATTCAATTCCTGTCACATCATGGTATTTCCGTAGCAAAGCCGATTTCATCAGCTAGAGGAAAAGACGTTGAAATCATTCCTGATCAAGCCGGAGGCGCATTTTTACTCCGTGTGTATGAAAAAGCACCGGGGAGAAAAGTGAATGAAGGAGATTGGAATGGGAAGCTGTTTGAAGCGTTAGGGTCCTATACAGGACGAATGCATCAAATAACAAAACGATATCAAGTAAAAGATCCTCTTTATAAGCGTCAAGAGTGGTATGAAGAGGAGCAATTAAAGCTTGATCAATATATTCCGTCTGATCAAACGGTTGTGTTGCGAAGAAAAGATGAACTGATGCAAAAGCTGCACCAGCTCCGAATTTCGAAGGATGTGTATGGACTGGTGCACGCCGATTTGCATCATGGGAACTTCCATTATCATCAAGGAGAGATTATCGCATTCGATTTTGATGATATTGGATATCACTGGTTTATCAATGATATTAGTATTTTGCTATACAATGTTCTTTGGTATCCAGTGATTCCCTATGAGGATAAAGCTGAATTTACGGCAGAATTTATGAGTCATTTTCTAAAAGGCTATCGACAGGAGAATGAGCTTGATGACGCGTGGCTGGCAACAATCCCTGATTTTCTCATGCTGCGTCATATGCTTATTTATGGGCTTTTACATCAAGCATTTGATCTCCAAACAATGACTTCTGACCAAAAAGCCATGCTGTCATGTTTTCGAAAGGAAATTGAGCAAAACACACCAATTACTCCTTTTGACTTTCAACAGCTGGCCCGATAAAAGTAACCCCTTGCTGTGTTACAGCAAGGGGTTTTTAATGACTACACCGTATCACACTTCACGCCAACGACGCTTTCTAGATCTTTAATATCAAAGTACACATCGGTTGTATAGCGGTCTTTATGCACGCGTACACGTACTTCCATGATTGGATATTCCTTTTCCTTTAAATCATCAATTCGTACAGAATGAATACGGATATTGAGGGCTTTCATTTCTTTTAAAATATCGGTCATGCGGTTTCGGTCAGAAAGAGACATTCTAATGCGGATTTCTTTTTCCTGCAGGCGAATCGGTCCGATCCGCTGGAAGAGCCATGGCAGAAATTCAACACTAATGAGAATAAAGAAAAGACTGAGGAAGGCCTCTTTATAAAATCCTGCACCTGTTGCAACCCCAAGCCCTGCTGCTCCCCAGATCATCGCAGAAGTCGTGAGACCTGAGATGACATCATTGCTTTTTCGAAGAATTACACCTGCTCCAATAAAACCAACACCAGATATAATTTGCGCCGGTAACCTGAGTGGGTCCATTTGAAGCTTAGAGACTCGAGGGAAATTGTAGGCTGCATCAATGCTGATGATGGTTAAGACGCAGGAGCTGACAGCAATGACAATACACGTTTTTAAGCCGAGGGGCTTTTTCTTCAGCTCTCGTTCAAGCCCGATAATCAGACCGATTAAGGTGGCCACGGCTAATTTTAAGACTGTATCCCATTCAATTGTCCAAAACATGCGTATCGCTCCTTTCACTTCATGTACGTTTCACCACATGTATATGATCTTCTCACAGCCCATATGGCTGCACAACTCTTATTTTATTCAGTTTCTGAAGAAAGAAAAGCTTTTTATTTTATTTAAAAAGAGAGTCATCCGCATAGGGCAGATGACTCTTCATGTTCTTATTTTGTTTCTTCTTCAAGATGATCTTCCATCTTGTCAAAAAGCTGTTTTGATGCTTTTGACGGCTTACTTGTCAATAAGCTCACAATAATGGCAGCTAATCCACTAAGCGTAAAGCCTGGAATCATTTCATAAATACCTGTGGCATGGTTGAGGCCTGTCGTAATCCATGTCAGAACCACAACCGCACCAACGATCATTCCAACTAGGGCACCGTGATGATTCATTCGTTTCCAGTATAGGCAGAGCAAGATGACTGGACCAAATGAAGAACCAAATCCTGCCCAAGCATAACCGACAAGGTCAAGAATGGTATCACTTGGGTTAAGTGAAAGGCAGAGAGCAATCACAGCGACAACGAGTACAGACATCCGGCCAATCATGACGAGCTCTTTGTCTGATGCTGTTTTTCTAAAGAACGTTCTGTATAGATCCTCTGTCATGGCACTTGCTGTGACAAGCAGCTGAGACGAAATTGAACTCATAATCGCAGCTAAAATGGCAGAAAGTAAAAATCCAGTGATATATGGATGGAACAATACTTTAGAAAATACGATAAAGATGGTTTCAGGGTCAGCAAGGTTCATACCCGTTTCATGAACATAGGCAACACCCACTAAACCGACAGACAGTGATCCAATCACTGAAATAATCATCCAGCTCATTCCGATTCGGCGTGCTGGTTTTAAATCTTTAACGGACGTAATGGCCATAAAGCGCACGATAATATGCGGCTGTCCAAAGTAACCTAGTCCCCAAGCAAGGAAGGAAATAATGCCAATGACGCTCGTTCCTCTAAAAATATCAAGCAATTTAGGGTCAATCTGTTGAATGTCTTGGATTGTAGCAACAGGTCCGCCTAATTGTGTAAAGGCAACGATCGGCACGAGCACTAATGCTAAAAACATGATAGCTCCTTGGACAAAGTCCGTTAAGCTCACTGCCAAAAATCCGCCGAACAATGTATACAAAATGACAATACTTGACGTCAAAATCAGTCCAAACATGTAATTTGCACCGAATGCTGACTCAAATAAACGTCCGCCTGATACCATCCCAGACGATGTATACAGCGTAAAGAAAATTAAAATGATGACGGCTGAAACAGCTTTTAATAAAGCAGATGATCCTTTGAATCGTTTATCAAAGAAATCAGGAATCGTAATCGCATCATCCGCAATCTCTGTATAAGAACGTAAACGAGGTGCAAGAATGAGGTAGTTCAAGTAAGCACCAACGATTAAACCAATCGCAAGCCAGGCTGTCGATAAACCTGTTTTATACATTTCACCTGGCACACCCATCAGCATCCATCCACTCATGTCCGCAGCACCTGCTGAAAGGGCTGTAACGAATGGGCCAAGCCCGCGTCCGCCAAGCATATAATCATTTAAATCATGTGTTTTCCTGAATGCATACCAGCCAATGGCAAGCATCCCGATAAAATAAATAGATAAGGAAATTGTAACTTCAATACTCATTTTGTGTTCTCACCTTTTTCGTATTAATTTGACATCACCTCAATCAAAATATACAGAAGTGCGATGGCAGCTTTTTTGCTTGACTGTCCCGCTCACTGCTATGGTTACTAAACCTAACAGAGTATTCCCAAGTGATCAACCTGACTAAACCTCTTCATTTTGAAGAAAAAATGGACTGATCGGTGATAAGAATCAATATGTAAACGATTACAAAAATAAACCAAAGTAAAAATTTTCTGAAAAATTAAAAGTCACCTGATGAATAATTCCTTTTGAAAAAAAGATGTTTTCAAGAGAATGAACCTTTCACAGCACCTGCGTAAAGTTGCTTTAGAACAGTAAAATTTGATATGATAAAGTGTATATGACTTATGATCATGACCACGAGTACGCATCATTTTTGGAGGTGAACCTGCATGTCAAGAATTTCAATAGAAGAAGTCAAGCACGTTGCCCATTTAGCAAGGCTTGCGATTACAGAAGAAGAAGCTGAGATGTTTACAGAACAGCTTGATAGCATCATTTCATTTGCAGAGCAGTTAAACGAGGTAGATACGGAAAACGTTGAACCTACTACACACGTATTAAAAATGAAAAACGTCATGAGAGAAGATGTTCCGAATAAAGGTCTTTCCATTGAGGCAGTCGTCAAAAACGCGCCTGATCATAAAGACGGCTATATTCGTGTGCCATCAATTTTGGACTAAAGGAGGCCCGAGACATGTCACTGTTTGATCACAAAATTTCTGAATTAAAAGAGCTTTTACATAAAAAGGAACTGTCTGTTTCTGATTTAGTGGACGAGTCTTATAAACGAATCAATGAAGTAGACGGGAAAGTACAAGCATTCCTTGCACTGGACGAAGAGAAAGCACGTGCGTATGCAAAGGAATTGGACGAGGCAGTTGGTGAAAAGGACGAGCTTGGCTTATTGTTCGGTATGCCGATCGGTGTGAAAGATAACATTGTTACAAAGGATTTGCGTACTACAGCTTCAAGTAAAATCCTGCAAAACTTTGATCCAATTTATGATGCAACCGTTGTGAACCGCCTAAGAGACGCTGAAGCAGTCACAATCGGTAAATTAAATATGGACGAATTCGCAATGGGATCTTCTACGGAGAACTCAGGCTACAAAGCAACGAAAAACCCGTGGAATTTAAACACTGTTCCAGGCGGATCAAGCGGTGGATCAGCAGCTTCTGTTGCAGCAGGTGAAGTACCGTTCTCACTTGGTTCAGATACAGGCGGTTCTATTCGTCAGCCGGCATCTTTCTGCGGAGTTGTCGGTCTTAAGCCGACATATGGCCGTGTATCCAGATACGGATTAATCGCATTTGCTTCATCATTAGACCAAATTGGTCCGATTACACGTAATGTAGAAGACAACGCATATGTTCTTCAAGCAATTGCAGGTGTCGATCAAATGGACGCAACAAGTGCAAATGTCGATGTCCCAGATTTTCTTTCTTCATTAACTGGCGACATCAAAGGCTTGAAAATTGCTGTGCCGAAAGAATACCTTGGCGAAGGCGTCGGCGAGGAAGCAAAAGAGTCTGTTCTTCAAGCGTTAAAAGTATTAGAAGGACTTGGTGCTTCGTGGGAAGAAGTATCTCTTCCGCACTCTAAATATGCGCTTGCGACTTACTACTTATTGTCTTCTTCAGAAGCATCTGCGAACCTTGCTCGTTTTGACGGCATCCGTTATGGCTACCGTACAGACAATGCAGACAACTTGATTGATTTATACAAAAATACTCGTTCTGAAGGTTTCGGAGACGAAGTGAAGCGCCGCATCATGCTTGGTACATTCGCGCTAAGCTCAGGATATTACGATGCGTACTATAAAAAAGCGCAAAAAGTCCGTACATTGATCAAAAAAGACTTTGAAGATGTTTTCGAAAAGTATGATGTCATTGTAGGACCAACAACGCCGACACCTGCATTTAACATTGGTGAAAAAACAAGCGACCCGCTAACCATGTATGCAAACGATATTTTAACGATCCCTGTTAACCTTGCAGGCGTTCCAGGAATCAGTGTGCCTTGCGGGTTTGCAAATGGCCTTCCGTTAGGACTGCAAATCATCGGCAAGCACTTTGACGAAGGAACAGTGTACCGCGTGGCTCACGCTTTTGAGCAAGCAACAGATCATCATAAAGCAAAACCTGAACTGTAAGGGGTGAATCAGAATGAACTTTGAAACGGTAATTGGACTTGAAGTCCACGTAGAGCTAAAAACAAAATCGAAAATATTCTCAAGCTCGCCGACGCCTTTTGGTGCAGCTGCCAACACGCAAACAAGTGTCATCGACCTTGGATATCCTGGCGTACTGCCTGTACTGAACAAAGAAGCGGTGAACTTTGCGATGAAAGCGGCCATGGCGCTGAACTGTGAAATCGCAACAGATACAAAATTTGACCGTAAAAACTACTTCTATCCTGATAACCCAAAGGCGTATCAAATTTCTCAATTTGATAAACCGATCGGTGAAAACGGCTGGATTGAAATTGAAGTAGAAGGCAAAACAAAACGAATCGGTATTACGCGTCTTCATTTGGAAGAGGATGCTGGGAAACTGACGCACACAGGCGACGGTTACTCACTCGTCGATTTCAACCGTCAAGGCACACCGCTAGTTGAAATCGTATCTGAGCCAGACATTCGCACGCCAGAAGAAGCGTATGCTTACTTAGAAAAATTAAAATCCATTATTCAATATACAGGCGTTTCTGACTGTAAGATGGAAGAAGGCTCACTTCGCTGTGATGCCAATATTTCTCTTCGCCCAATCGGCCGTGAAGAGTTTGGTACAAAGACAGAGCTCAAAAATTTGAACTCATTCGCTTTCGTACAAAAAGGCCTTGAATTCGAAGAAAAGCGTCAAGAGCAAGTATTGCTTTCCGGCGGCTTGATCGAACAGGAAACCCGCCGTTATGACGAAGCGTCTAAAAAGACGATCCTGATGCGTGTCAAAGAGGGCTCTGATGATTACCGCTACTTCCCAGAACCAGATTTGGTGGAGCTGTACATTGATGACGAGTGGAAAGAACGCGTAAGAGCATCGATCCCGGAGCTTCCAGATGAGCGCCGCAAACGCTACATCGATGAACTTGGACTGCCTGCATACGATGCAATGGTACTCACGCTGACGAAAGAAATGTCTGATTTCTTTGAAGCGACCATTTCAGAAGGTGCAGAAGCGAAGCAAGCATCGAACTGGCTCATGGGTGAAGTATCTGCTTACTTAAACTCTGCTCAAAAAGAGCTAAACGATACAAAGCTAACGCCGCAAGGACTTGCTGGCATGATCAAGCTTATTGAAAAAGGAACAATTTCCTCTAAGATTGCGAAAAAGGTATTCAAAGAGCTCATTGAAAATGGGGGAGATGCAGAAACAATCGTCAAAGAAAAAGGACTTGTCCAAATTTCTGACGAAGGTGCGCTGCTCAAACTTGTCACAGAAGCACTTGATAACAACCCGCAATCCATTGAAGACTTTAAAAATGGTAAAGACCGCGCGATTGGTTTCTTAGTCGGACAAATCATGAAAGCATCGAAGGGCCAAGCTAACCCGCCGATGGTGAACAAGATTCTCCTTGAAGAAATCAAAAAACGCTAAATCGCAAAAAACCGCCTTATGAAATAGGCGGTTTTTTTTTGCTTGAAATGACAGGGTCTTATCATAGATTCAGACCACCGCCGTATATCAATTTAGAGAATCTTTTCTTATAATGAAGCATAAGCGAAAGTGCACATTCGAAGGGGAAAGGTGAGCTAAATCGAAAACAGCCCGTCATGTTACTGAAGAAACAGCTTCAATTGCTCAACTGCTCTAAGAACAGCAGGGTCCTCACACTTTTCTAAATTCGTCAGCATCCCTTGGATGACTGGCTTACGAGGTTCAGCTTTAGCCAGCTCTTCTTCAATCACTTCAATGGATACAACGGTATCATCTGAAAGCAGATGCTCAAGCTTTAACGAACGTAGCTCCTCTTGAAGGGAAGCAGCACTCGGCGCTTCATCATCCCAAATGGTTTGCTTCAAAATCGGTTTCGTCTGAGAACGAAGCAAGCCGTGGACCAGATCATCAAACCGTTCGAGTATAAAGGATGAGAGCTCATCAAATGATAATTGCATTTGATCCTGTAAAAGCAGCACTTGCACATATGATTGGATAATGCCTTGGATCATGACTGACAGGTCAGTTATATACGGTTCGATCTCCTGTCCATAAGTGGTCAAGATGGAAATTTGAATTTCATCGTTCATTTGCTTTTTCACAGTTTTTGAATACTTTTTAATCTGCTGGTTTTCCGGAATAATGTTCTCGCTGAGGATCAGAATGATAAAATCCTTGTTCTCAGCAAAATGCTGAAACTGTTCAGCGATTTGTTTCTGAAAGATCTCTCTCGGCGAGAGATGCTGATTCTCTTTTCGAATCTTTTCGATAGTTTGCATCGAAGTGCCGATATAATATTCAAACGCTCGGTTGAAAAGCTGTTCTTTTGATTTGAAATGTAAATAAAATGCGCCTTTTGATATTCCGCATTCATCTGCAATTTCCTGAATGGTCGTAGAAGAAAAACCCTTTTTCGCAAACAATTGGATGCTTGCTTTAATGATTTTTTCTTTTTTTTCGTTCATGAAATAAGGCCCCTTCAGCTTTAGAATGTTACGTCAAACGCAAGTGAATGGTTGACGGCATTGTATATCACCGTTTATTATGATATAGAATGACCAGTCAGTCAATACATAAAGAAAATGGAGGATATAATGAATTCGATCATCAATTTTGTATTAAAGAATAAGTTCGCTGTATGGCTCATGACGATTATCGTAACAGTTGCTGGTCTATATGCCGGATTGAATATGAAACAAGAATCAATCCCGAATATCAACACGCCAGTCATTACGGTTTCTACAACGTACCCTGGCGCAACGCCGGACGAAGTATCAGATAAGGTGACAGATCCAATTGAAAAGTCGATTCAAAACCTCAATGGGGTCAGCGTAGTCACTTCTAATTCTTTTGAAAATGCATCATCTATTCAAATCGAGTACGATTACAACAAAGACATGGATGAAGCAAAAAAGGAAATTGAAGATGCGATTAGCAATATCGATTTCCCTGAAAATGCAGAAAAACCTAAAATCGCCCGCTTTAGTATTAATGCGATTCCAATCCTAGCCCTTAGCGTCTCTGGTGATAAAGAATCATTACAAGACCTTACACAAAAAGTAGAAAACGATCTCGTTCCTTCACTTCAAGGATTAGACGGTGTCTCTTCTGTCGAAACGTCAGGACAGCAAATCAAAGAAGTAGAATTTTCGTTTAAACAAAAGAAATTGAAAGAATACGGTCTAGATGAAGATACCGTTCAAAACATGATCAAAGGCTCTGATGTGAATGTACCATTAGGTCTATACACATTTGGCAACAAACAAAAATCAGTTGTCGTGGACGGTAATATTTTAAGCGTCAAAGATTTGAAAAACATGCGTATTCCAGTCACACCAAGTGCAGGCGGCGGTGCGGGAAGCGCTGGAGCTGGAGCACCTTCTAACGGCTCAGAAAACCCAGGTGCGCAAGGTGCGGAGCAGCAGGCTGGAAGTGCAAGTCAGCAGCAAGCAGCAGCTCAGCAGCAAGCAGGTGGAGGTGCAGCAAGCAGTCAATCTGTAGAGCTGCCGACGATCAAGCTATCTGAGATAGCAGATATTAAAGTCGTAAAAAATGCAGAATCGATCTCTAGAACGAATGGAAAAGACAGTATCGGTCTGCAAATTGTCAAAGGCTCTGATGCCAACACAGTGAGTGTAGCAGAAGAAGTGACAAAAGAGCTTGAGAAATTTAAAAAAGACAACAAAGGCATCAATGTAAGCACCACATACGATCAAGCAGAACCGATTAAAGAGTCTGTCAGCACAATGCTGAACAAGGCGATCATCGGAGCGATCTTTGCGATCATTATCATTCTCTTGTTCCTGAGAGATATCAAATCAACATTAATCTCGGTCATCTCCATTCCGTTATCTCTGTTGATTGCTGTTTTAATATTAAATCAGCTGGATATCACGTTAAATATTATGACACTTGGTGCCATGACCGTCGCCATCGGGCGTGTTGTCGATGACTCGATAGTGGTCATAGAAAACATCTATCGACGAATGGCATTAAAGGATGAACCGTTAAAAGGCAAGGCACTCGTCAGAGAAGCCACAAAAGAAATGTTTATCCCAATCATGTCTTCGACGATTGTGACAATTGCGGTATTCTTACCGCTAGCATTAGTAGGTGGAATGATTGGTGAACTATTCATCCCATTTGCCTTAACGATTGTGTTTGCGTTACTTGCTTCACTGCTTGTCGCTATTACAATTGTTCCAATGATGGCACACACTCTATTTAAAAAGAACCTGTACGGCACAGCGAAAAAGGTAAAAGAACATAAACCAAGCAAGCTTGCTGGCGGTTATAGACGTGTACTTAATTGGACACTCAACCATAAATGGATCACATCAGGAATTGCCATTCTTATGCTTGTCGGAAGCTTATTTTTAGCACCACTTGTCGGTGTCAGCTTCTTACCACAGGAAGCAGAGAAAACGGCCATGGTGACATATACACCTGAACCTGGACAAACGAGAGAGCAAGCAATTGATGAAACGAAAAAAGCTGAAGAATATTTGATGAAACGTGACCATGTCAATACAGTTCAGTATTCACTAGGCTCTTCAAATGCTATGACAGCAAGTGTTGGCGGTAACTCTAACGGTGCGTTATTCTTCGTACAATATGATGATGACACGCCAAACTTTGATAAAGAAAAAGACCGCGTGGTCAAAGCCCTTCAAGACAAAGCATCTAAAGGGGAATGGAAATCACAAAACTTCTCATCTGCTGGTGCAAATAATACCGTGACATATTATGTGTACGGGGACAAAGCAAGTGATATTGAAGGCACAGTAAAAGATGTTGAGAACATCTTAAAAGATGAGAAAAACCTGAAAAATGTCAGCACAAGCTTATCTGAGAAATACGACGAATATACGTTTAATGCAGATCAAGAAAAACTGGCGAAACTAGGTCTAACTGCTTCACAAATCGCTCAAGCGATTGCACCTCAAAATAGTGAAACAACACTGACGAAAGTCACAGAGGACGGCAAAGAACTTGATGTGAAGCTTCAAACGGAAAAAGATGAATATAAGAGCAAAAAAGATTTAGAAAATAAAAAGATCACCACACCAACAGGGCAAGAAGTCCGAATTGGTGATGTCGTCAAAGTAAAAGATGGTACGACAGCAAATACGGTGACAAAACGTGATGGGAAAATCTACGCAGAAGTGTCTGGTGACATGACAACAGACGACGTCTCAAGTGTAACGCAGGATGTTCAGAAGAAAGTCGACAAGCTTGATCTAAAATCTGGCGTAACGATTGACACAGGCGGCGTAAGTGCGGATATCCAAGAATCCTTTACACAGCTTGGCCTTGCAATGCTTGCAGCGATTGCCATTGTGTATCTCGTTCTCGTCATCACATTTGGCGGAGGTCTTGCACCATTTGCGATTCTCTTCTCACTGCCATTTACGATTATTGGTGCGCTGCTTGGATTGTTTATAGCAAAAGAAACCATCAGCTTAAATGCCATGATTGGATTGCTCATGCTGATCGGTATCGTTGTTACTAATGCCATTGTCTTGATTGACCGAGTGATTCATAAAGAACAAGAAGGCCTCTCAACAAGAGAAGCGCTACTTGAAGCAGGTACAACAAGATTACGTCCAATCTTAATGACGGCACTTGCGACAATTGGTGCACTGCTGCCACTCGCATTAGGATTTGAAGGCGGAAGCCAGATCGTATCAAAAGGACTTGGTGTTACCGTAATTGGCGGTTTAACAAGTTCTACACTTCTCACATTGGTTATCGTTCCAATCGTGTATGAAATGTTAAGCAAGTTTAGACGTAAGAAAAAGTACGCAGAAGAAGAGTAAGAGGAAGCCCCGCCAATGAGCGGGGCTTAGATTGTTGACAAAGGGCTAAAATGAACTTGATTTTAGCCCTTTGTCTTCTTTTCAGCGTGTTTGAAAACCTTTGAAGTCTAGGAAGGGCGAGCACTGGAACGGAGCGAATTTAACATTCGTGAGTACCGGAGCGCAGACCTGACACCGAATGCAAGGGTTTGTCTACACGCTGAGCCCCGCCAATGAGCGGGGCTTTTTTTATTTTGAAATCTGACAAACAGCTTTTCTCATAAGCTCTTCAAATGCGTGGAAAAAGGCATCACGATCGACATGGTCAATCACTTGAATTGATTTTCCATCTGGATGCTTTTCAGTGCGACCTTGTCTAGGCGTCTCGGTATAAACGATCGCATTCACTTCTTTTGAACGGGTAAATGATGTAGAAGCAAGAGTAATCGTTGTCAGCACATCCCATAAGTAATACGTCGAATTGGTTTCATGATGAATGAGCGGCGGACAAAAGGCGTAGCACTGACCGATAAAATCTATTCCAATATGAGAACGAAGGGAAGCCCAGCGCTGACGTACATCAAGTGTAAGCGGGACTTGATTTGTACTTTCAAGCGCGACCATTTCAATAGGAAACGCTTCCTGAAAGACAGTACTCACAGCATAAGGATCCCAAAAGGCATTCCATTCTGCTGTACCGTCATGCTCGGGTTCTTCAACATTGCCTTTTTCAAGGAACGTGCCGCCCATCCACACCAATTTCTCAATTTTATTAGAGATTGAAGGATCTTCTTCTAGAGCGCGTGCAAGATCTGTGAGCGGACCAGTAAAGAGCAGGGTGACAGGTTCTTTTGACTTCTTAACCGTTTCAATCAGATGAAGGTGTGCTGGCAGCTTGGACACCTTTGTATCAACAGTGCCTTTTTCGTTTAAAATCGGCAGGGTATCTACATAAAAAGCATGCATGCGCCACTCCTTCGGAAACGGATTGACGCCTCTAGAAGTTGAAGCAGCGACTTCAATTTCATAAGGGCTGAATCGATCAATGATTTTTTGAGATGCACTGAGAGCAGGCTCTAAATAACAATCAGCAGGAATCACAGACATTCCGATGACTTTCAGATGTTCCATTTGAAGGAGAAGAAATAAAGAGACGAGGTCATCAACACCGCCGTCATGATTAAAATAGACAGGCTTTTTCATCGCATATCATCCTTTACAGCGTTTTCTTTTATCTTATCAGAATGCGTTCTTGCTGAGCGAAATGTGCTAGGAGATTTCACATATTAGGTGGTTGTTTTGTTGCCATTTTCAAATCTCATAGTATAATTAAAGGTTGTTAGTGGTGAAAATAGATTGCATAATGAATATAGGATGATGATGAATGAAACGTGCTCGAATTATATACAATCCGACATCTGGGCGTGAACTCTTCAAGAGAAATTTACCGCAGGTTTTGCAAAAATTTGAACAAGCTGGCTATGAAACTTCTTGTCATGCGACGACATGTGCAGGAGATGCCACGCAAGCAGCAGAAAAAGCCGCACAGAGAGATTTTGATTTAATTGTAGCAGCAGGTGGAGACGGAACGATCAATGAAGTCGTTAACGGACTAGCCCCGCTTGAAAAAAGACCAAAATTAGGAATTATTCCAGTTGGAACAACAAATGACTTCGCAAGAGCACTTGGCATTCCACGAGAAGGTGTTTTGAAAGCGACAGATGCCATTATTGAGGGTGTAGCGAAGCCGCTTGATATCGGTAAAGTCAATGGCCATTATTTTATTAATATTGCTGGCGGCGGCCGGTTAACAGAGCTCACCTATGAGGTGCCTAGTAAGCTGAAGACCATGCTTGGACAGCTTGCTTATTATTTAAAAGGCATGGAGATGCTGCCTTCTATCCGCCCGACAGAAGTCGAAATTGAATATGACGGCAAATTGTTTCATGGAGAAATCATGCTGTTTCTTGTTTCACTCACAAACTCAGTAGGCGGCTTTGAAAAACTAGCGCCAGATTCCATTTTAGATGATGGGATGTTTGACCTGATTATTCTAAAGAAGGTCAATTTAGCAGAAGCCATTCGAGTGGTCAGCCTTGCACTCAGAGGCGAGCATATTCATGATAGCAATGTCATCTACGCAAAAGCGAATCGCGTGAAGGTAGATGTAAAGGATAAAATGCAATTGAATTTAGATGGTGAATACGGCGGCTTGCTGCCAGGTGAATTTGAAAACCTGTATCGCCATATTGAATTTATTGTGCCAAAAGCAACAGCTGAAAAAATAGGGTGAAGACTGAACTTGGTTCCTTATGGCGGCCAAGTTTTTCTTTGCAAATGAGGTGATAAAATTGGTGAAAATGAAACCGCCTGTTCAAAAGAATGAATACTACAATGTAACCTTCGAAGACTTAACGCATGAAGGTGCAGGTGTAGCGAAAATTGAAGGATTCCCTGTCTTTGTACCGAATGCCCTTCCTGACGAACAAGGGAAAATCAAAGTCACACGAGTCAAAAAAGGATTTGCTTTTGGACGACTCATGGAGCTGACAAAGGAAAGTCAGCACAGGCAAGATGCGCCATGTCCCATTTACAAGCAGTGCGGAGGCTGTCAAATTCAGCATATGAGCTATGAAGGCCAGCTGCTATTTAAACAGAAACAAGTAAAGGACGTTTTAGAGCGGATCGGCAAGCTTGATATGAGCCGTGTAAAAGTTCATCCTGTACTCGGCATGGAAGACCCTTGGAATTACCGAAACAAAGCACAAGTTCCAGTTGGCGAACGGGAAGGCGGACTTGTTGCAGGGTTTTATCAGCAGCGTACCCATGAAATCATTGATATGGAAAAATGTTTGATTCAACAATCAGAAAACGACGAAGTGGTACAGGCAGTAAAAGACATATGCAATGCGTTAGGCATCAAAGCATATAACGAAGAGCGGCACAAAGGCTGGCTGCGTCATGTGATGGTTCGCTACGGTATTGCAACAGGTGAAATGATGGTTGTGTTTGTTACTAGAACGGCTGATTTTCCGCAAAAGCAGCAGGTGATTGAGCAGATTATAGCACGCTTCCCACACGTTCGGTCAATTGTACAAAACGTGAATTCAAAGAAAACAAATGTCATTTTCGGAGACGAAACAACCGTTTTATGGGGCGAAGAATACATTTATGACACGATTGGCGACATCAAATTTGCCATTTCAGCCCGCTCATTTTATCAAGTGAACCCAGCTCAAACAAAGGTGCTTTATGACAAAGCGCTTGAATATGCAGAGCTGCAAGGTGAAGAAACCGTCATCGATGCCTACTGCGGAATCGGTACGATTTCCTTATTTCTCGCACAAAAAGCAGGCAGAGTTTATGGGGTTGAAATTGTTCCAGAAGCAATTGAAGACGCAAAACGCAACGCTGCCTTAAACGGAATCAACAATGTTGAATTCGCAGTCGGTGAAGCAGAAGCGGTTATTCCGAATTGGTACAAAGAAGGCATCAAAGCAGATACATTAGTCGTTGATCCGCCAAGAAAAGGCTGTGACGAAGCACTGCTTGACACCATTTTAAAGATGAAGCCAAAACGAGTTGTTTACGTGTCCTGTAATCCAGGGACGCTTGCCCGTGATTTACGTATTCTTGAAGATGGCGGGTATGTGACAGAGGAAGTGCAGCCTGTGGATATGTTTCCGCATACGAGTCATGTGGAGTGTGTTACACAATTAGTTATAAAAATCCTTTGAGTTATAACAATTTGTTAAAAGAAAAGTATTTAGTGATTTAGTTAAAGGTACTACTATTTGAAAAAACTTATGATCTTTAAGCTACTTGTATAATCAAAATTCACTCCACTCTTATTCTTGATTATAATGGTGACACTTACAGAAAACTAGAGGTTAAAACTTTTATTCGATACTCAATCAAGATCACTACAACACTACCTTTCGAAATTGGTTTTTTTGGTAAAAATATGTTATAATTATACTTATGAAGAGTAGGAGAGGAAATAATGGCTAAAAATATAAATGATATAGTAAATATTAACATTGAAAAAGTTATGGAATCTGATAAGGTTACTAAATTTAAACCTACAGATGAACAATTAACGACTCTTATTCATTCGTTAAATACGCTAAATCAAGTTGAGATTTTAAATATTATAAGTAGTTTTAAAATTTCTATTGATCATAATAGATTAAAGAAAAAAAAAGAATTAATAGAATACCTCATATTCTGTTTTAAAAATGGCATATTTAACGAAGGTGTATTTAATGAATTTAGAAGTCAGGCTTTTAATCCTGATATTGATAGTACTGACGGCTTCTTTTTTTCATACGAAGCTAAATCCACGAATGTTAACAAAGAAGGTCTAGAGTCATTTTTGAAAAAATGGAATGAGGTTATGGATAATAAAAGGATTGATTTTTTAGAAATTAATCATCAGAGTGCTAAGTTTTTAGTAACAAAACATACAGATAAGTTTATTTTTGACCAAGAAAGTATGTTTAGTATAAAGTATAATGATGAAAAAAGGGCTAAGGTTGAGATACATTTTGATAAAAGTATTGTATACGTGAAAACTACAAATACTGTAATTTATAATGCGATAAAAACAATAATTAAATCTTTTCTGGAAGATTTATTAGAAATAGAGAAACTCTATATCACACCCCCAAAGTTGAGCCGAAATTTAAGTCTTACTTTTAATGATGAACTAACGAAAGCTACCCAAGAGAATTCGGTTCATCCAAATACCATTAAATTATTAGACATATTATTAGAATTAAATACATCAAGTTCTTCATTTAGTGGGTTTGAATGTGTAAATATCACTCTTGATCATGAAGATACAATTAACAGAAGTGATGCAAAATCTAAAATAGTTTCTCAAAATTATGGCGGGGGAGATTTGCTGAAAAATAGAGTTGTGAAAGATTTAATACTTAATAATAGGATTATTTATGATATTGAGTTTATAATTGAGTATAATCATACTGATAATGAGGGGCACATTAGTAAACAACTTGTAACAGTAGGTATGATTAATGATAGAAAAAGTTCTCTTAGGATTTTTATAAAAAATAGTGACTATAATATTAGAAATTTAATTAAAAAAGCTTATATTGAGCTTACTACTGTTTTTATATCTAATTATGGTCAATCACAATTAAGAAATGAGGATTACATAAAAAAACTGTTAGGACTTTGTTAATGATGACAAATGATAATTTTTTTTATGAAGCAATGCTATACGTATTAAATGACCAGAAAAAATTTTGCGAAATTTTTAATCAAGTTATAGAAGAAATTCAAATAGATGAGGGAATATATTTTAACTTAAATATATCAAGTGAAAAAGATCAGAGTAGCAATTGGTCTTTCTCAACCAAAGAACAAGTGCAAATTTTTGTCGTCAATAATTTAATGTGGATATTTGTTGAAAATGTATTTGAAAATTTAGATTTTTTGGAAAAAATTGAGTCGAAATTAAGTAAATATATTTCTAAGGTAAGTTTAACGAACAAATCTTTCATTCAATTAATTTTTAATGGTGGTTTTAGTGAGAATCTATTAGAAATAAAAATTGAAGGTAGAGATATTTCTGAGTTTGACGAAGATATATTTATTGGCAGTTTTATAAATAAAACATTCGAGTTTATGGATATCATTAATTTTAAAGATATACACATTAAATACTTTAAAATTCAGCCAATTAAAACAAATGCAGTATTAACTCTTAGGTACCCTAATGTAATTCAATTCAGTGATTATATCGATTTAACAACATACCAGAAATTAATTATGAATTTTTCAGAGTTTATTTATAGAACAAACAGTTGTGAAGGAGAAACTGATGAGAAAAATAACAATAGAAACTGATAATAATAGTTACCAACTCCAAGAGTCGGGGAATCAACCATGGCATGAATATGATGGGATATCAATAGATTTTATTTTAAATTTAAAACACATACCAGAGAAAGAGTATCTATTGAAGGTCAGTAGTTTGTGTAAACAATTTGATTGGGTTAATGTGGAGGACGATTCCTTTATATTTGACCTTGAGAAAATAAAAAGAAACTTTAAAGTTTTTGAAGAATGTAAATGGATGAAAAGCTATATTTCTCTAAAACCTAACTACGAACCAGCTTTGGATGACTCAAAATTTATAGTTAGTTTCTCTGCCACAAAAAAAGAAATAGAAGTGAATTCCCCGAAAAAAATATTTCTGAGCCATAAAGGTGCAGATAAACCCTTAGTTAGAGAGTATTTTCAACTGCTAAAAGAGCTAGGATTTGATCCATGGCTAGATGAAGATGCTATGGTTGCAGGAACAAAATTGAATAGAGGAATATATGAAGGATTTAAAGAGTCATGTGCGGCTGTTTTTTTTGTAACCTCTGCATTTAAAGATGAAGATTATTTAGAGGATGAAGTTGATTATGCCATAGATGAACAAAGAGAAAAGGGTGACAAGTTTGCCATTATTACTTTGGCAATAAAAGATCATGATGGATATACAGGTGAAATTCCTTCTTTATTAAAAAAATATGTATATAAAGAACCGACTTCTCAACTTGAAGCATTTAGAGAAATTATTAGAGGACTTCCATTAGAGACAGGAAAAAAAATATGGAAAAAGTGATTACATTAAAATTCGGAAATTTCCTTATCTAAAATACTTCGAGAATATTTGTAGAATTTATGCATAAAAAATATTAAATACCCCAACATTGGAATATTCGATCAATCTAATATCCAATGTTGGGTATTTTTTTATATCAAACGATTCTTTCTTCTCATAGATTATAATATTTTGCAATTTTGCACGGTTCATATTAAAGTATATAATGATAAAAATTTCTGAAAGAATTTACAGAAGGACATGCCCTTTAGGCGCTATGTCATGAGAGGAATTGGATGAAAGATGAGTAAAAATTTCTGGCGTGATTTACCGCGGCCATTTTTTATATTAGCACCAATGGAAGAAGTGACAGATGTTGTGTTTCGTCATGTTGTGAGTGAGGCGGCGAGACCGGATGTGTTTTTTACAGAGTTTACGAACAGTGAGAGCTATTGCCATCCTGATGGTATTCAAAGTGTGAAGGGGCGTTTAACGTTTACAGAGGATGAGCAGCCGATTGTTGCTCATATTTGGGGAGACAAGCCTGAGAACTTTAGACAAATGAGCATTGGAATGGCGGAAATGGGATTTCAGGGGCTTGATATTAATATGGGCTGTCCTGTCCCGAATGTCACGCAAAATGGGAAGGGCAGCGGCTTGATTCTTCGTCCAGACGTTGCGGCAGAGCTGATTCAAGCAGCAAAAGCTGGGGGATTACCTGTCAGCGTCAAAACAAGACTTGGTTTTACTGAGGTTGATGAATGGCGCGGATGGCTTCGACACATTTTGGAGCAAGATATTGTGAATTTATCGATCCATCTTCGCACAAGAAAGGAAATGAGCCAGGTGGATGCGCATTGGGAGCTCATTCCTGAGATCAAAAAACTTCGTGATGAAGTAGCACCTGATACGCTTTTGACAATCAATGGTGATATTCTTGATCGTCAAACAGGCTTAAAGCTCGCTAAGCAGTATGGAGTGGACGGAGTGATGATTGGGCGTGGGATTTTCCATAACCCATTTGCTTTTGAAAAAGAGCCGAAGGAGCATACAAGTGATGAACTGCTTGGTCTTTTAAGGTTACATCTTGATCTCCATGATCAATACTCATCACTAGGCTTGCGTCCATTCAAGGCACTGCACCGTTTCTTTAAGATTTATGTAAAAGGATTCAGAGGAGCGAGTTTCTTAAGAAATCAATTAATGAACACATCATCAACAGATGAAGTGCGTGCAATGCTAAATGAATTTGAAGCGAGAAATCAAGAACAATCATGACCAACAAGAGGAGGGGGGCGAACCCTTCTCTTTTTTTATAAATAGGACTATTAAACTAGTTCTCTTAAATGGTAAAATGAGATAGAAATAACAATTGGAGGTATTGTATTTGAAACCATTTTGGGATAAAGACAGAGAAAGCGAAGAAACGTTTAAGAAAATCAATGAGAAAGGCATTGCAAAAGCGGAAAAGAAGCTAGGCGTCATCTTGCCAGATACATATAAAAAACTGATTCTCGAACAAAATGGCGGGTATACCCTGCATAACGCTTTTCCAACGGACCAGCCGAATGGATGGGCAGAGGATCATGTGTCATTTGATCATTTAAGAGGAATTGCCAAGAATGAAGGCATTATGGATAGTGATTATTTAATAGAAGAATGGGAATTGCCTGAGGGACTTGTGCTCATTTGTGGGGATGGTCATACGTGGATTGCATTGGATTACAGAGAAACAAAGGAGCATCCGCCGATTCACTACTTTGATCTAGAAGATGAGACGGATTTTAAATTAGCGGATTCGTTTGATGAGCTGCTTGCTGGGCATTATACCGCAGAGGATAGCTTAGAAGATGGGATGTCAGATGAAGAGTGGCAGGCTGAATATGAAAAGCAGAATCCGCCGTTATCAAAAGAAGAGGTGAAAGGCATATTCTTAACTAAAGACCCTGAACGGCTTTCAAAAATCTCGAATTTTCAAGTGGAACAAATAGATGATGTTAAGTGGATTTTTTCTGAAGTAGAAACATATATGGATACCCTTCAGGACGAAGAAATGTTAACGGCTGTTGGCTGGGCAATCAATACTATTTTTATATTGAATGAAGAGATGATTAAGCAGCATGCTGATGTTGTCGAGAATGCACGTTGTTTTGCAAAGCATTTGAGTCAATCAGAAATAGATGAAATGCACCAAATTGCCTTTAATATATCAATCGCATTGGAATTTGATTTAGAGGAATAATTATCTATCATTTTAAAAATAGACCCCCTTACCAAAAGGGGGCCGCCATTTTCTTACTCTGCACTTTCCTCAACCTCACGGCTATCCTCTGTTTCACCAATATAAATAGGGCCGTTTGCGTGGTCGATTCGGATTGGCCATTCGTACGGAATTTGAAGACGTCTAGCAATCGCTCTCCAGAATTTTGTGGAATCCATTTCGAATTCTTGAAAGTCTTTTAATAAGTCTTTGTAAGATGAGCCATCAAATTGAATGAACATATCTTGAAGGCGCATGAACGCGACATGTCTCACTTCAAGTGCTGCTGCGGCTTCCATTTCTTCTTCTGTTGCTTCTCCGATGATTGTACCTGCGGGCGGAAGCATGTCGTATACGTTAAATTCCTCTTCTTCTTCGTGTGCTGCATTGTGCTGTTGATCTGACATTTTTCTTCACTCCTTCTAGTTCTCAATCAAAACTTTATTTCGTGCTTACTTCTATTATCGGAAGGAAATGTGAAATGTGGAATGAAAAGTGGTGCAGATTCGCGCCACTTGCTTTTTTCTACTGATCACATAAAAAACCCGTAAGGTGACTGCATAATCTCTTACGGATTTTTAGGTCGTTATTGTTGTTATTTGTTTTTATTATTCAATTCCTCTAGAAGTCTAATAATTGTTTCGTTTTGCTTCTCCATGTTCTTCAATGTCTTTTCGATCGTGGAAGAACAAGCGAATAACATGATTAAAATCGCAATTCCTACAAATATCAAAACAAATCCCCCTCATGCAATCCTTTATTTTCAGTTGCCTAAATAAGATGAATTCCCTTGTATCTTTTTAATACCGTACTATTTTTGGAATTTCATATAAATAATTCAATAGGGTTATTTATTATCAAACTTTCATAATTGATCCCTATAGAAAATAAAGTAGACGATTTCAATAGCCCCTCTCGATTAATTAGAGACCCGTGACAGTGTTTTAACTGAAAACAGATACTCTTTGGACGTACAACCGTAACCGTCAGTGGTGTCTTTGCATGTGGTGATAATTTAGGCGGTCCTGCTCAGTTAGTTCTTCCAGCAGCAGCTGGAAGCCAGGCAGGAATGGGTGTCATTCATGAACTGGTGCAAGAAGAGTTTCAAGAAAAAACATCTCTATGAAAAGAGATGTTCAGCGGAGAGCAGTTTTTCGTTTTGCTAAGACGTGAGCTGTCCATTCAAAAAGTGCGTAGATGACAAAGAAGATCAGGATCCAGCTGCTGACATCGACCCATACATTGGTGATCTGAATGATGTTCGCCTGATCAAGTCCAGCCTGTATCCACATGGTGATCAGTGCTGTAAGGAACACTTGTAAAAACCATTTTGATGTTTTCAATTGGCCACACCTCCATCTCTTTCTATCATATAAGAAATGACAGTTTATTTCCAATTGTTTTTCTATATGTTTCAACTGTAAAATGAAAGATAAAACGAGTGAAAGGAAAGCAAATGAGTGATCAAATAAATATGTTTCTAAAAAATCATTTTCCTCATCTTGTCCTCACGCCGCCTCTTTTTTATGGGTGGCCTCTTGGGCTTCGGTTTGAAGTGGCAGATTGGTCATTAGGAAAAGAATCGGTTGTATTAGGAAAAGCGGGAGATCGTGCTTTAGAGATTGTGAAATATGCTTTTGATCCAGAAGACGAGATGCTGCTTGTGACGGATGTGTATACAGATCATGAACATGAATTAACGAAGCATAAGCTCCTGGTTTATCAAAAATATGTGCATCGGCAAGTAAGGAATAGATTGCGCCACGAGCTTTTGACTTATGTATGTCCAGATTTAGAAGATTCACTGACATTAGAGAGATTTACACTCAAATGCCAGCTGCAAGATATTCGATTGCGTCCGCTTCTCCATGCGATATGCCAGGAAGACTTCTATGCGTCGAATCAAATCTTGAAGGGAAAACTGGGATATGAAATTTACCTAATGAATCTCTCGAAAAAAATGATTTTTCACTTATATGATGATCGGGGCTGTGATCTCATTGCGGCAGATGCTGAGCGTCTACGCCCAGTCTATGAAGGCTTGCAGCACTGGCTATTAGACTATGATCGTCCTAAGATGGACCGGCTGTTTGCAGGCAAATAAAAAAACCGCACTTTCGACAAGTGCGGTCAGCGTGTAGACAGTTTTATGCTTCTACTTTATTGAAGAATTGTGGCAAATATTCTTTGTGAGCTTCTAGCATTTCATCTAGGATGCTTTTTGCAATGGCATCTGATGGGACAAGCGGGTTGATGGTCATTGCGACAAGAGCTGTGTTGTAATCGCCTGTCACAGCTGCTTCAGCAGCTACACGTTCAAAAGATTTAATTTGAGAAATAAGTCCTTTGACAGCGACCGGCATTTCACCAACAGCGATTGGTTTTGGACCGTCTTTTGTGATCACACAGTTGAGTTCAACCGCAGAATCATTTGGAATGTCACTAATAGCCCCGTTATTAATGGTGTTTACAGGCTGAATGTCATGCTTGTCATTATAAATGGATGCAATCAAGTTACAAGCTGCATCACTGTAGTAGGCACCGCCTCGTTTTTCAAGCTGTGGCGGCTTGATGTCGAGATCAGGGTCTTTGTAAAGCTCGAACAAATCATTTTCTAATGCGCGAACGACTTCAGCACGTGTTCCTTCATTTGCTGCTGCTTTCTTTTCCTCAGCCAGCATATCACTTGTTTTGTAGTAGTAACGGTGATACGGACAAGGAATGACGCCAAGCCCTTTTAAGAAATCAGCATCCCACGGAATCGCTTGAATGTTGTTCATCGACATGCTGGAGTTTGGATCAGCCATGTCTTCGATGACTTGATCCATGATGCTTTTGCCATCTAAGAATACATTGAGTCCAAAGACCATATGATTTAATCCAGCAAAGCTGACTTCGACTCTGCTTGCGTCGACACCAAGCCCTTTGGCGATTCCCATGCGAATGCCGATCGGCACGTTACATAAACCAACGACTTTACGATGGTTTGAATAACGAAGAACGGCTTCAGTGACCATACCAGCTGGATTTGTGAAATTCACAAGCCATGCATTCGGGCAAAGCTCTTCAATATCTTTGACAATATCAAGAATGACAGGAATGGTGCGAAGTCCTTTGAATAGACCTCCTGGCCCATTTGTTTCTTGACCAATGACATCATATTTTAAAGGAATGCGTTCATCTTTCATACGTGCTTCAAGAAGTCCGACACGGAATTGTGTTGTGACAAAATCAGCATCTACAAGTGCTTTCCTGCGATCTAATGTTAAATGAACCTCGATTGGGAGCCCTGCTTTTTTGACCATGCGTTTTGCAAGATTTCCGACGATCTCAAGCTTTTCTTTTCCCGCTTCAATATCAACGAGCCAAAGCTCGCTAATCGGAAATTCATCGTATCGTTTAATAAATCCTTCTACAAGCTCTGGTGTATAGCTTGATCCTCCGCCAATTGTGACAACCTTTAATCCTTTTGCCATGTTCTGCACCTCCGAATAATGTAACGCGCAATGTTATAATAGAGAAAAGTCTTTTTTCTTGTTTGTACATCTATAGCTTATCGTGAGAGCATCATGTGCGTAAATGACTTCAGTGTCTTTAGGCAAGGGTGCCCTATTTAGAGATTTGTTACATAAAAGAAACACATTGTGACATGTAGTTGGAGAAAGGGGAAGTCAGATGTTTTCAAGTGAGGTCATTTCCAGCTTTAATGAACTAGAAAGCGCTTTATACCGATATATCATGGAAAACAGTGAAAAGGTCGTGTACATGAGAATTCGAGACCTTGCAGATGCTGCGCATATTTCCACTTCGTCTGTCCTCCGCTTTTGCCGAAAAGTAAATTGTGAAGGCTTTTCAGAGTTTAAAGTGAAGCTCAAAATGTATTTAGAATCAGAGCAGACACCTTCTTTAAAAAGCACACAGCACTTTCTATATGAATTTATTGAACGAACATTGAAGGGAGACTTTGAGGGGAAAATTAAGGAGGCCGCGAAGCTCATTGCTGAGGCAAAAAATGTGCTGTTTATCGGAACTGGCAGTTCTGGCATTTTGGCGCAGTATGGGGCGAGGTACTTTTCAAGTCTTGAGAAATTTTCATTTTATATCAACGATCCGTTTTTCCCGATGAATATGCAGTATTTAGACAATAGTGTCACCATTGTGCTGTCAGTATCAGGGGAGAACAGTATTACGATTGATCATATTTCGAAGTTAAAAAGAGAAGGCAGCAAGATCATTAGTATTACGAATAACCAGCACTGCACGATTTCGCGCATTTCAGATTTAAATATTGCCTACTACGTCACAGATGAACGGGTCCACAGAGCCAATATCACCACACAGACGCCAGTTGTGTATATTTTAGAAGCCATGGCTCGTAACATGTTTGCGATGTTAAAAGAAAAGTAAAAGAGCCGCTGCATCCATCAGCTGCTCTCTTTTTTCTGCTTCATAAAAGCAAGGATGGCAATGCCGGAACAAACGAGCACAAATAGACCGCCCAGCAAATACACAGACCTCGCCCCGTATGCATCTGCAATCAATCCAACAAAGAAAATAGATAAACCGACAGACACAGAAGAAAGGATGTAGTGAGCCGAATACACCTTTGATAAATCATCTACTGGCGTTTCCGTTTGAAGAATGGTTTGCTGCGAAACATCTCGGATTTGGTAGGCAGGCCCCATCAAAATACAAAGCACCAAAGCAAGCCACGGCAGGCTGTTCAGTGAATAGACAATGGTCAGCACTGCATAAATGAATGAACCAGCTGCCATATAGAGGAGAAGCTGGTTTTGAATAAACTGACTCATCCATGCAGCCAAGAGCCCGCCTATGATGGCACCTGTATAATAAGCGGCATTGATAAATCCCCACCATTCCTCACCTTGCTTTAAATCTTGTGTGACAAAGGCAAGCGTAATTGCCCCGATCCACACAGCACCCGCAATATTTTCACAAACATCCATAAAGGTCAGGGTGCGCACCGTTTGATTTCTCCAAATGATCGTCCAGCCATCTTTGAAGCTGTTCATCTTATTTGTTTTTCGAACCGTCTCTTCTTGCTTGAGAAGAGGAAAGACAGGGATGAATAATAGATAAGACAACACAATCATGACACAGGTGATCCACATTAAATAAAATGGCCCGATCCATAGGACGAGCATTCCAGTGAACGAATAACCGGCGATTTGAACCATTTGATGAAAAATGGACGCTGTACTGTTTGCTTTCACAAGCTGATTTGCTGGTACAAGCATCGGCATGATGGCCTGCATTAAAGGACTGATGAACCCGCCTGTGAGGGAAATCAAAATAAGCGCACTAAACAACCAGACCATATGCTGCTGAAACAAATGAAATTGGGCTGTAAACACGATGAGCATCCCAAGACGTAAAAGCGGGATCCATTTCAATAGCCGGCCAGCTTGAAAGTAATCGGTTAAAACAGGAGAGAAGAGCCCAGCTAATAGCTGGCATATTGTTCTAATCAGCGGAAATACAGCCGCATAGGCAACAGATTGTGTATCTTGATAAATGACAAACGTGATCGTCATCACAAATAAAATATCACTCAGCATGAGAAGGCTTTTACTGCTTGTATAACACCAAAACTTGTTTCCCATATCAAACCGGCTCCTTTTCAAAAACAAGTTCAGTATAGCATGGTGATGGTGTGTCCAGAGGTTTTTCTTTGAAAAATACATCTTAAGGATGAGAAGATTGTGATAAGCTAAATGAAGGACATTGTAAGGAAAGGGGTTCAATCGATTGAAAAAATTACCGGCACATGACTTTTTGGACAAACATGGCATCCCATATGAGGTCAAAACATTTTCTGCCGAAACAGAAAAGGGAGCAGCAAATGTAGCGGCAGCTCTTGGTTTTCGTGAAAGACAAATGATTAAAACATTGATTTTTGAAACAGGAGAAGGGGAGCAGCTGCTTGTGATGGTTGGCGCTGACCAGCATATTAAGTCAGGGAAACTCAAGAAAGCGGCCGGCTCCCGTAATATTAAAATGGCTTCACCGGAGAAGGTTCTTGAAGTGACGGGCTATCGAATTGGTTCGATTCCGCCGTTTTGCTGGCAGCCAGAAGGATTCCGCACCATTATTGAGGCTTCGTTATTAGAAGAGGAAATATTAGGTGTTGGGGCAGGCGAATGGGGAAATGAAATCCTCATCACCCCAGAACAATTGGTGAAAGCCTCAAAAGCTGTACCGTTTGACATCGTGCAGCCAGCTGAATAGAGAAAAAAAGTGCCTGTTTCAGAAGGGACTGACCCCCGTTTTTGAGACAGGGATCAAAACACCTTTATACAGCCAATTGCCGATAGTTTATCGGTGATTGGTTGTTTAGTTTCGTTTGAATACGAATGTTGTTATAATAATAAATGTATTCTTTGACAGTGCGTTCTACGATGTTGGTCGTAGTTCGATCAATGCTGTTAAGATAGAACGTTTCAGACTTTAGTGAGGAATGAAACGATTCGATGGAGGCATTATCAGCGGGTGTCCCTTTACGGGACATGCTCATGGTAATGCCTTTTATATGAACAGCTTTCTGATACTCGTAAGATGTATACACAGAACCTTGGTCGCTATGTAACACGCAGTTCTCAGGCAGTGCTGGGAGCTGATCAAGTGTGTTTAAGATAAAGTCTGTGTCCTGCTTATCACCAATCGTAAAAGCAATCACTTCTCCATTATATAAATCCAATATACTGGAAAGGTACAATTGTTTCTGTCCATAAGGCAAATACGTGATGTCCGTTACTAGTTTTTCAAGAGGGCGATCAGACTGAAAGTTCCGATCGAGTATATTACCAGCCACGGCATAGGGCTGCCCATTCTTCTTACGCTTTTTCATTTTAACCCGGCATTGCCAATGGTTTTTCTGCATGATACGTTGAACAGTTTTATGGTTAATACGCATTCCCACTTTTAGTATGGCTGTAATTTTTCGGTATCCATATCGATACTTGTGCTCTCGGCACAACGTGCCGATTTGTTTCTCTAGTTGTCTTTTAGAATGATTCTGAGTCAGATTCTTTTTCCATCTATAGAACGAAGCGCGTGAGATGCCTAAATGGACACAGATGTCCTGTACTGTCATCTTTTTGCGCAATTCTTCTACCAGTTTGATTGACGTTTCCTTATCAACTTCCTTTCCAATTCGTTGTACTTTTTTAAAACTTCATTCTGTTGACTCAGATAGCGATTTTCTGCCCGCAGTCTCTCTAATTCGGAAGAGTACTCGGGACCCTTTCCATGGGTATATTGTTTTCCAACAGGCTGTTCGAACCGGTGTGTATCCCCAGCATGATGCCACCTCACCCATGTTTGAACCTGCGTTTTATTTTTGATATTCAATTCTTGCATGATCTCTTTCATAGGTACGCCTGCCAATCTCATGTCTACAGCCTTCTGTTTGACTTCAACCGGATAACTCACTCTTGTCCCCATAGAAAAACACCTCCATGTTTTATATCGGATCACAACGATCCGTTTTCAAACTTGAAGGTGTTTTTTATTTGTCTCATCTTATGGGGTCAGTCCCGAAGCAGGCACTTTTTTAATTGGCAGCAGGCGAAGTAAATGGACCGATACCTTTCATTTGCAGGAAGGCATCCACGGTTCTATTTTCTTCAAGATCATTCGCCCGTTTGCACACAACCACCGGTCTGACGATCTCAATGCCTTCAATGTACACGCGCCCAATTTCTTGCCGCTTGAGACTGCCGTGAACCGCATCACGGGGAACAAGTGTGATGCCATATCCAGCTTTGATCATTTGAATCGCTTCATGAACACCGCTGAATTGTAAATCAACGGTCGGTTTTTTAATTCCTTTCGAGGTAAAAAGAGAAAAGAGCTTATCTCTTGTGGAACTGCCTTCTTCACGCATCAAAAAAGGCTCCTGACTCAGGCGCTCCAGCGGGACCGTTTTTCCGTTTAACGGATGGTCTGCCGGCACAATAAAATCATAGCTTAAATTCGTTAAATGAGAAGTGAGAATCTCCTCATGGTGCAAATCCTCGATCACAGCGATGGCCACATCTGATTCATATTGAAGCAGGCTCTCTAAAACTTGAGCGGAGTTTCCGCTTTTTAATTCAATTTCTGTCTGTGGTGAAGATGTTTTAAAAGCAGCAAGCCAATCTGGCAGTAAAAAGTTGAGTGGTACATAGGTAGAAGCGATGCGGAGCCGCCCCTTTTTTCCGTTTTGTAAAAGTGTGATCTGATATTCTACTTCTTTTTCAGCCTCGAACACTTGCCGGGCATAAGGGTATAGAATTTTCCCCATTTCCGTAAGTGTAATGCCTCTGCCATTTCGTTTAAAAAGACGGAAACCGATCTCACTTTCAATGCTTCTAAGCTGAGCCGTCACAGCTGGCTGTGTCAAAGATAGCACGTCTGCTGTTTGTGTAACGCTTTTTGTCTCTGCGACCTTTGCAAAAATCCGAAGGGCATGTAAATTCAACTTTGCACCACCTATCAATTATTTTGATGGTTTAATCAAAAACATTCATTAGATTTATTATAAGGCATCCCTTATTGTAAAGATAGCGAAGGGGGAAGGGAAAATGGATCATCGTCAAAAGCAAGTGGTGTCAATATCACTTATCACAGCATTTGCACTGATTGGGGATTCAATGCTTTATATTGTTCTTCCGATCTATTGGAAAGAGGTTGGTTTATCATCTATTTGGGAGGTCGGGCTGCTGCTGTCCATTAACCGATTCATCCGCATCCCGCTAACACCTGTCGTTTGGTGGCTTTATCGGTTTGTCCCAATGAAGACCGGTGTATTGATCGCTATTTTGATTGCATCAGTGACCACAGTGCTTTATGGTGTGAGCGGTTTTTGGCTGCTGCTGATTTGCCGCTGCGCTTGGGGGCTGGCATGGACGTTATTGCGTATGAGTGGAATGAGATTAATTGCTGAGATGGAGGAAAGCTCTCAAGGGCATTATACGGGTATTTATAATGGGCTTTACCGGCTTGGCAGTTTATTCGGCATGTTATTTGGCGGAATATTCGCCAGCCTGATCGGCTTCCAGTCCATGACGCTTGTTTTTGGTTTACTCACATTACTAGGAATCATTTTTTATGTCTCTTTGGATGAGATTGAAAAGAGAGAAGAGGGGCAGGTGTATCAAGTCATCAAACAGAGGTGGCTTGCACAGGATGTTGTAAAAGTATTAATGACAGGTATGCTGATCGCACTTGTGATCCAAGGGTTATTCGCATCAACACTCAGCCATGTCATTGAAGCAAGGATCGGTCATGGAGAATTTGCTCTGTTCGGCTTTGTCATCGGAGCTTCGGCTTTAAGTGGAATCATTCAAGCGCTCAGATGGGGGTGGGAACCATTTGTAGCACCAAAAACGGGCAGATGGTTTGATGGGCTTGTGATGAAGGAACGAACGCTTTGCTGGATGTTTCTTTCATTTGGAGGTCTCAGTTTTCTGGCGGTCATGCTGAAGGTAAGCGGCTGGTTTCTTGTGATGCTGCTTTTGATCCAGCTGCTCTCAACAATCTTAACGACATTAACGGATACGCTTGCTTTTCAAAAAGCGTCTGCTCAAACAGATAAAAACCGCTTCCTCGCAAGCTATTCCTTTGTTCAAGATATGGGAGCGGCTTTAGGACCCTTGTGCGGGTATACGATGATTCAGTTTTTTGGATCAAGCAGCGTCTTTTGGCTGATGCTCATCATAAGCTTATTGCTTGTCAGCATGTGGGCAAGAGGCAGGGAGCTGCATGTTTCTTCTGATCCTGCGTCATAAATCAAGCATTATACAAAAAACTGCTTCCTGCACTGAATGCAAGAGGCAGTCGTGTTTTTTATTCTAGATCTGAATCATAGGCTTTTTGCGTTAGCTGGCTGACCACCTCTTTTAACCCATTTGGTTTATGAAACTCAACAGGTGTGCTTCCTTTTTCGAAGACGATTTGATCTGCTTCAACGAGCACGACATATCGATTGTTGAGCTTTGCAAAATGGATTGAGTGGCCAAAGTCTGCTAGAAGACCTTTGATTTCCGTTTCGCCTAGACGCATTTTCATTGTGATATCAGGGGTTTGTTCAACAATATGGGAGGCCGCTTGTGTGACCTGTTCTGTATCGAGTGTTTCTCTAATTTCTCGCTTTTCACTCGCTTCCCATATTTCAAGATCCTCTTCAAACTGCTTTAATTCTTCACTTTCATCCTGTAATGTTTCAAAAACCTGTTCCTGTACCATATTCATGACCTGTGATTTCATGATTTCAGGCATGGATTCACCGTATTCGACGAATTTCAAAAAGTCCTCAAAATAACGAGCGTGTGAGGATTGGTGAATTTTCACTTCAGCTTCTTCAGTCATGCCCTCTTCCGGCATAAACGGGTATTGAATCGATTTCATGTTTTTTGTCGTAATGGCCATTTCGACTTTTCTGATCAAGGTAGATGTATCAGCGATGGAAGCCACTTTCTGTTCGAAATCGCATTTCATAATAAAGACAAAGGAATCATCGAAATATTTTTTAGGAACGGCAGAAGCAACTAAAAAAACGCCGCCTCTGACAGCACTTGTATCTAAATATGTGCGAACAAACTGTTCACTGCATTCATTAAACAATTCTTTTGTATCTGCAAATCTCGTTTGATGAAATAGGTTGTAGTTTGGATTTGAATCAAGCTCATGACCAGGCTCTACAATAAATCGGCCAATTTTGGTCGGTACTTGTTCAGATTTAGGGTGTCGGTCCACTTTTCGTTTGACGATTTTTTTCAGTTCACCGTCTAAAAAGTCCTTCAGCTCACTTTGTTCAAATTCCTCTTGATCTAGTGTTTGATAATGTTTAAACCGTTTATTTGCTTGTTCATCTTTGCCTTCGATTTCCACGACAAAGAATGATAGAAAACGTATCGTAAAATCCATTGATTGGTCACCACTTTTTCTTCTTCGGATATGTTGAGTATAGAAAAAGGAGTGAAAATCGTCAACGAATGGAGAAATATCGTGTCATTATTTCCCGAGAAATGTTTATTGAAAAACACTTGATAATAATTATCATTCTTGATAGAATGGTAAAAGAAAAGAAGGAACCTGCCAGTTCCTTCATCTCAGAGAAAAATAGATTATTTTGTTTCAAATGTTTCGCAATCAGTTTCAGCATTGCGAGTCACTTCAGTCATCGTGTTTTTACCGATTTTAATGGTAGAAGCGGTACAGCTGTTTTCAGCCCAAAAACGGCAAGAGTTCACTTCACAAAGAACGTTTTGTGCCAAGGGAATTCACCTCCGTAATTCATATTGAGAATGAAACAAGCTGCCACTTGAATTCATTCAATCTAGTAGTCTCTTTGTAGAAAGAGGCTGTTTGTGCTGGTTATGCACATGTTTATCATACCATCTACCCTGAAAATATACAATTTAAACTTTGGAAGAGCGAGAATATGAATCTCGCTCTTTTTTTATTTGTAAAAATAGTTAAATGCTAGGTGGCACACTCTCTCATTTCGACATATGAATAGAGTAGATTCAAAACCTGATGTCGGACAAAGTATGGGGGTACATGTACTGATTTTCCGCATAAAGATAGGGTTTTTAATCAAAAATCTTCATAGAGAGATGAGGGGAGAAGATGAAAGCAGTCATTCTCTGCGGAGGAAAGGGAACGAGAATGAGTGAGGTCACACAAGCGCTTCCTAAACCACTTGCTATGATCGGAGATCGGCCTATTCTATGGCATATTATGAAAATCTATCAGTATTACGGTGTAGATGAATTTATCCTATTGCTTGGATATAAAGGAGAGAAGATCAAAGAGTACTTTCTGAACTACGACTGGCAGCACCACAGCATGCAGCTCGATATGGCGACAGGAGAAATGAAGCTTTTAGGGAAAAAGGAGAACTGGAAAATCACCTTTTTAGATACAGGTGAAGATACGATGACAGGCGGACGTTTAAAGCAGGCACAGGATTACATTGGTGATGAGACTTTTATGATGACGTATGGTGATGGACTGGCCAATATCAATATGTTTCACTTATTGAAACGTCATCAGGATCTTGGAGCAGCTGCGACTGTCACAGGCATTGAAAAGAAGTCCCAGTACGGGACACTGAAGGTGTATAACGGGATGGCACAATCCTTCTCTGAGAAGACAGACAGTATCGGGATGATCAATGGAGGATTTTTTGTGTTGTCTCCAAAGGTATTTGATTATTTGACAGATGATGATCAATGCGTGTTTGAAGCGGAGCCTCTTCAAAACCTGGCGGATGATGGAGAGCTTGCCGTTTATGAGCATCACGGATTTTGGACAGCAATTGATACGTATAAAAATCTGAAGGAAATCAACGACATGTGGACAGATGGAAAACAACCATGGAAGGTTTGGTGACAGCATGAGCGGATTTTGGAATGGAAAGAACGTATTTGTAACTGGATGTACAGGGCTGTTAGGGAGTTATCTCGTTAAGGAATTGATTGATCAAGGGGCAAACGTGACTGGACTTGTGCGTGATCAGGTGCCTCGATCGAATTTATATCAAGGCAGTCAATTTGAAAAAATGAATGTGGTGCAAGGCGCATTAGAGGATATGCAGACGATTGAACGTGCGTTAGGAGAATATGAAATTGACACCGTCTTCCATTTGGCTGCCCAAGCCATTGTTGGGGTCGCGAACAGACATCCTGTTTCTACATTTGAAGCGAATATTTTAGGGACATGGAATGTGCTGGAGGCTTGCAGAAGACAGCCGCTGATCAAACGAGTGATCGTGGCATCAAGTGACAAAGCATACGGTGATCAAGAGCAGCTGCCATATGATGAAGACATGCCGTTAAATGGGAAACATCCGTATGATGTCTCGAAGAGCTGTGCAGATCTCATTTCTCATACGTACTACAACACATATGGTCTTCCGGTTTGTATTACACGCTGCGGTAATTTATATGGAGGCGGAGATTTGAATTTCAACAGAATCATTCCGCAAACCATTCAGCTTGTGTTAGAAGGAAAGGCGCCGGAAATAAGAAGTGACGGGACATTTATTCGTGATTATTTCTACATTGAAGATGCAGTGAAGGCTTATTTGCTGCTAGCTGAGAAGATGGAGGAAAAAGGGCTGGCGGGAGAAGCCTTTAACTTTAGTAACGAGATTCAGCTGACAGTACTTGAACTTGTAGATAAGATTTTAAAAGCAATGGGAAGTGAACTGAAGCCTCGTATTTTGAACCAAGGAACACATGAAATTAAGCATCAATATTTGTCAGCAGAGAAAGCGAGAAAGCTGCTTGATTGGAAGCCTGATTACTCCATTGATGAAGGCTTAGAGAAGACGATTGAATGGTACCGCGAATTCTTTCAAAAATAGAGGTGTAAATAGATGAACAGCATATATTGTACGGTTCTTTCAAGTGGAAGACTTTATCAAGCCATTGCGTTTTTCTTATCGTTGAAGCAAGTAGAAGATGATGCTGTCATCAAGACGTTATGTATGGATGATGCTGCATTTGATTTGCTTCATCAAATGAATTTTCCGCATGTGGATCTTGTTCATGTACGGGAGCTCGAAACACCAGAGCTGCTGGAGAAAAAAGAGGAACGGGATGCATCGGAATATTGCTGGACCTTAAAACCGATTTGGATTGAATGGTTATTTGAACAGGAGCAGGCAGAGAGCGTGACCTATCTTGATGCGGATTTGTTCTTTTATGAGAGCCCTCAGGTGATTTTTCAACATCAGCCGAATGCTTCTGTTTTAATTTCGAGAGGGGATATTATCATTCCAAGCTTTGATGCAGAGGAAGTGAAGATGCTTCAGAAGCTTTTAGGACGCTATAACTCAGGCTTTCTGCATTTTAAAGGAGATGAAGCCGGGCGAAAATGCCTCAGCTGGTGGAAAGAAGAATGCTTAAAAGAATGCAAAAATGCACCGGGAGAAGGCAAGTTTGGCGATCAAGGATATCTAGATCATATGCCGAGACTGTTTGACAAAGTAGAAGATATTGAGACAAAAGGCGTGAATATTGGTCATTGGAACTATGGGCAGCATTCTTATCGGGAGGAGAATGGACGTATTCTTCTGGAGGATGGGCACCCGCTCATTTGTTATCATTACAGCGGCTTTCGGATTGTGAGTAAGGATGAGATGCAGCAAATTCATGAAAAAGGACGAAATGATCTGCCGTTTTTCCAAGAAGCCTATCGGCAAGTGCTTCGCCATGTGATTGAATCTGTGGAGCAGGTCGATCCGCTGTTTAACGGCTATGCCAAACGGGAGGAGGATGACGCATGAACGAAAAGCCGAAGGTAAGCGTCATTATTCCAAGCTATAATGCCAAAGAGCGTTTAGAAGGAAGCCTTTTTTCCTTAACGCTTCAGGAAACAGATATTCCATTTGAGGTCATTGTTGCCGATAATGGCTCAACGGATGGCACGATGGAAATGCTCGAGAATATTGAGGTGAACTTCCCATTTAAAAAGGTGCGTATTCCTGTCAATCAAGGGATTGCAAAGGGGCGTAATCATGCCATTCGCGAGGCGGAGGGAGATCTGCTCATTTTTCATGACAGTGATATGCTGGCAGAACCGAGGTTTATTCAAAAGCATGCAGAGGCCCACGCTGACAGGGAGGATCTCGTTATTTGCGGTGTGTGCTGGAAGCGGATTTATCGCTATTTTTACACAGCATTTGATAAAGATCATATGAAGCGGTTGAAAAAGCAAGGGCTGTATAAGCGGAAAATGGAGGACAAAACGCCTCTTTTATCATTGGAAGAAGTCCAAAATGGTGCATTTTTAGAGAAAAGCTTCGATTTGCAGTCTGAATTTATTGATATCCTGAAAGACATTTTGGAAACGTACCACTATGATTTAGGTGCTTATGAGCTGCCATGGCGATTTTTTATTACAAATAACTCCTCTGTTAAACGTAAGCATGTCATGGCACTAGGGATGTTTGATGAAAATATCGTTCGGTACGGATTTGAGGATTATGATTTAGGGATTCGATTGAATCAGCTTGGTCTCTCCTTTGAATTACGAGAGGATATCATGAGTGTCCATCAAGAGCATCCAAGTAATTTAACGTCATTTGATGACATCAAATACAACATTTTGTATATGTGTGAGAAGTTTAACAATATTGATTCCATTGATGTCCACTTGGCTTTCTCTGGTCCGTTTTCTCACACTGTGACAAATGATATTGTGAAAGAAGTTCGGCAGCTGCGTGAGAATCCAGCATTTGATGACCTGTTATCCTATTTTTTAGAGCTGCTTCATTTGATCACAGAGCGGAATGTAGGCATCAAACGGGATAAAAAAGATATGCTGACAGCCAAGCATGTTCCTTTGAAAAAGCTGGCAGAAGCGGCGCAGCTTGCACGTCAGGAGTATGGCTGCATGGTGCTTGTAGAAGCCATTCAAGGGCTGACGAAAGAGCTGTTACGCGTTGATTTGTTCCAAGTGGATGTGTTGTAAATGGCGTCTTATCACTTTACAACCATTGTGTCGAATACCCATGTCTTTAAGCTTTTGGCGCTGATTCATTCGCTTGAACAAAACGCTCATGCATTCAAGCTGTCCGTTTTATGTGCGGATCCTTTGGCTTATAAGGTGTTAAAGGAGTTCCCTCACCCGCATGTTCAATATGAACAGCTTGAAGACATTGAAGATGATACGCTGCGAAAGGCAAAAGAAGATCGTACGTTTCATGAGTATTGCTGGACATTAAAATCTGCTTTTCTGCTTAAAATTCTTGAGTCCTCAGATGCGGATTATCTTGCCCATCTGGATACAGATTTGTATTTTTATCATGATCCAGAGGCGATTTTTGCAGAGAATCCAAGCGCTCATTTATTTTTGACGGATCATATGAATTCCAAGCGGTTTTATCATTTTTATGAGCTGTCTGGCCGCTTTAATACAGGGTTTGTAGGCTGTCGTAACACAGATGTTGCCAAACAGGCAGTCACCCAATGGAAAGAAAACTGTCTTGCCCATTGTACAGTAGAAATGGATACAGAAAAAAAGACGTACGGGGATCAGCGGTATGTGGAAAGATGGGTTGATGATTTTGAAGGGGTTCATATCGTTGCATCTAAAGGAGCCAATGCGGCGATTTGGAACATTGAAAACTACAAGCTTTCAGTTGTAAAAGGGGAGATGTATCTCGACGAATGTCCACTCTTGTTCTATCATTTTTCTGCCTTTACGATTATTGACGAGAATACCTTTAACCTTAATTGGTATTACTATATGAAGGAACAGAAGCTTGTGGATCATTTGTATATTCCGTATGCCGACTTGGTTCATCAAAAGATTAAACAGGTGCAAAAGGTATTTCCAGAATTTAAGCAAGGATTTATTGCAAGGAAGCATGTTCCTGACACGCATTTTTATGAGAGATGAAAAACCGCTCATTTATTGAGCGGTTTCAGACCGTAGACAAACCCCTCCTTTACTTAAAGTAAAAGTGGGGTTTTCACATTTTTTGATAAAAATATCATGTGTTTTACGCTGGACATGGTCCTTTCCATGTCCAGTTTGCTAGCTTTTTAAGGTTCATGGCAGCGAAAGTAAGCATCGCTTGCATTGAAACTTTTTTTAGTCCACGAAGTTTCGTCCAACGCATACCATGCTTTTCTTTGGCATCCGCAAAAACGCGTTCAATTGTTTCTTTCCGTTTTGCATAGATGCTCTTATTTATTTCAGTGAGTCTTAGGTTGTCTGCTTCATCTAGGTAATCCTGCCAAATATGCCGATGAATTTGTTTGGTATGATTTTGACTTTGTGTACAGTTATCTAAAAACGAGCAGGACTTACATACTTCTGAGTCGGACGCATATTGCTTATAGCCTTCTCTAGTCGTTGTACGATAGGAGAGAATTTGCCCGTTGGGGCAAATGTAACAATCAAAATATGCATCATACACGTATTCATTCTTTTTCAAATAACCAGCTTTTGTTTTTGGACGAGTGTAAGGCATGACTGGTCTTATCTCTTGATCCATTAAAAACTTAGCGATGTAAGGTGTTTTATATCCAGCATCTACTGCGACTACATTTGGTTTTCCGATTTTCTCTGTCACCTTTGATACGAGTGAATCTAACATACGACTATCATGAACATTGCCACCTGTGACCAGTGATCCTAGAATAAATCCTTTTGAATCACAAGCTGTATGAAATGAATAAGCAAATGACTTTTCACGTTCATCCTTTACATAGTAGCCACTCTCTGGGTCAGTTGTACTGACCTTGATTTCTTTTATTTCTTCTTTATTCTGAAGGGGTAAAGGCTTTTTTCCATGTTCTTCACGATCAATATTAATTTCCTCATGAAGCTGATTTTGATAACTTCTCGTCTCAACTCGAACGATTTTCTTTTCAAGTTTTTTCTTATTGGCATTCGCTTTGACATGTGTTGAATCAATGAAGGCGACAGAAGGGTCAACGAGGCCTTTTTTCATCGCTTCTCTTAAGATTCGATAAAAAATTTGTTCGAATAAATCTGTATCGTGAAAACGTCTCACGTAGTTTTTACCGAAGGTAGAAAAGTGCGGAATTTTCTCCGAAAATCCATACCCAATAAACCAACGATAAGCCACATTGGTTTCAATTTCTTTAATCGTTTGACGCATGGAGCGAATGCCAAATAGATATTGGATCAAAACCATTTTAATGAGAACAACGGGGTCCACACTTGGTCTGCCATTGTCGGAACTATAATGATCTTTGACAAGATCATAAACGAAGTCAAAATCGATTGCTTGATCTATTTTCCGTACAAGATGATCTTCAGGCACTAATTCATCTAATGCCACTACTTCTAATTGATTTCTTCTTTCTTCTTCACGTTTCGATAACATGTTCATCCCCCACAGAAATGTTAATATCCTTATTATACAAAAAAGCTTGTAGACTTTGTCTACAAGCTGAAACCGCTCATTTATTGAGCGGTTTCAACGTGTAGACAAACCCTCGCATTCTTTGTCAGTCCTGTGCGCTGGTGCTCACGAATAACATATTCGCTCCGCTCCGGTGCTCGCCCTTCCTAGACTGCAAAGGTTTTCTATCACGCTGAAAAGAAGACAAAGGGCTAAAATCAAGATCATTTTAGCCCTTTGTCAACAATCTGAACCGCTCATTTATTGAGCGGTTTTCTTTTTTATGATTCATTCCATTTGGAGATGGTTTGGTCGCTGGGAAGTAAGAAGGCTAGGATGCCTAATATCGGTAGAAAGGCAACACCGATCATGGTAGGCGTTAAGCCGAAGGCATCAATGAACGAGCCGAGGGCAACCGATCCGATTGCGCCCATACCAAACGCAAGCCCAACAGTTAAACCAGACATTGTGCCAATTTTCCCGGGAAATAGTTCTTGGGCATAAACCACGGTGACAGAGAAGCTTGATGTCAAAATGAGCCCAATGAGTCCGAGTAAAACATAAGCAAAAACCGGTCCGGCAAATGGCAGCAGCAGGGCAAGCGGGAAGGATGCCAATAAGGAAACTAAAATCACATTTTTCTTGCCAAAGCGGTCTGCAAGCGGCCCGCCTAAAAATGTCCCAATTGCACCTAGAATGAGAAATAAGAAAATATAAGTCTGTGATTCTTTAATCGTCAAACCGTATTGTTCAATCGCATAAAATGCATAGAAATTCGAAATGGCATTTCCATACCAAGAGCGGGCGAAGATGAGAAAGACGATAATGCCAAGTGCAATGAGTGCTGATTTACGATGAATATCAGATCTGACAGCTTTTGCAGGTGTTTTTTTCGCTTGGGCCCGAATGGTTTGAAGTCTTCCTGCGTACCATCTTGAAATATAAAGAAGGAAACCAACCGCCAACATTCCAACAATCGTAAACCAAGCTACGCCTGTCTGACCGAGCGGGACGAGCATTAATGCAGCGATAAGCGGAGCAAAGGCTTGACCTGTATTCCCGCCTACTTGATAGATGGACTGGGCAAGTCCTCGTCTTGGACCAGCTGCCATGTTCGCAACACGCGAGCCCTCTGGATGGAAGATCGCAGAGCCGAGTCCGATAAAGACAACGCAAAGCAGAATGGTGGCAAAGGATGGAGCAAACGCGAGTCCGAATATACCGACAGCACTTAAAAATAAAGCAATCGGAAGTGCATAAGGCATCGGCCGTTTATCCGTGTACCACCCAATAGCTGGCTGCATCACGGAGGAGACCATATTTAATGTAAAAGCAATCAGCCCTAATTGTGTAAAAGTCAGCCCCATTGAGCGTTCCAAAATAGGGAACATCGCAGGAATAACAGCTTGCAATGTGTCGTTCAGCAGATGACAAATACCAATAATCAATAAGATGGGATAAACCGTTGAGCCGGTAACAGAATGTTGAGGTTTATCCTTTGTACGAGCAGCAATGGCCAATGAGACTTCCTCCTTTCATTTATCTCTGATTTTTGCATTCTTCTCATTTTATTCATAAGGTGAACTATAAAACAATAGCAAATTGTCATGATTTAGAAAAAAAGAGACACAAGCATTTGATTGGGCTTGTGTCTCTAAAGAGTTATTTGTAAAAAGAAGCAATCACAGGCTTCATTTTTTGAACGACGAGTCCACTGCCGCCGCGGTTTTTCACCCCTTCGATCATGCCGACGAGGACGTAATCTTCTTTTTTAGGATTAAACGCAAGTAAAAATCCATTTTCAGTGCCGTCTGTTGCACCTTGTTTGCTCTTTAATTCTGCCGTTCCCGTTTTAGCAGCAATATCCGCTCCTTCGATTTGTAAGGAGTGGGCTGTCCCGTTTGGACTGGTCACGACCTTAGTCAATGCATCTTTCACTGTGTCTGCCGAGCCTTCTTTGATGATTTGTTTTGGTGATGCTGTTTTTTCATCTTGAATCACTCGAGGGTAGACAAGCTTGCCTCCCGTGGCAAATGGAGAATAGGCATGTACTTGTTCAATCGGTGACATGAGTAATTCGCCTTGCCCATACGCCGAGTCAGCCAGTAAGATCTCCGATTGAATACCATCGTTTGATACTTGTGCAGGCTTCATTGTAAATGGCATGTGTAAGTCTTCGCCAAATCCAAATGCTTTCACTTTTTTCTCGTAGGTGTCTTTGCCGATTTCGAGTGCTTCCTGTCCAAAATAAATATTGTCTGAGTACACAAGAGCATCGACCATATTTACTTTTTCCTTATCGTGAACCCGTGTGATGCGATAATTTCCCCAAGATTGATCCTTTTGCCATTTCAGTCCGTGAATGGTGCGCACTTTTTCAGGCTTTGTGACACCTGTTTCCAGCCCAATGGCAGCTGTAATGGTTTTGAATGTGGACCCTGGTGCAAACCGGCTCGCATATCGAGCTTGGAATGGAAGGTCTGGATTTTCACTGTATGCCTGATATTGCTTAGGTGTAATCCCGTTTGTCATGAGATTGACATCGTAGGAAGGGGTGCTGACAAGTGCTAATAGATCACCTGATGATGGATTCATGATCGTGACGGCCCCTTTTTCACCTTTCAGCTGATCATAGGCTTTTTTCTGTAAAGAAGCATCGATCGTCAGCTTCACTGTTTTTCCATCTTTTCGAGCTGATTTTTGCAATGTTTCTTCAATGCCTGTTTCATCATGGACGATGAGAATGCTTCCGCCATCTTGTCCGCGTAAGTTTTTGTCAAATGTGAATTCAAGGCCGGTTTTACCGATGATTTGATCCGCCTTTAATGCTGGATTTCGTTTGATATCATCCGCATTTGCTTTTCCGACATACCCGGTGAGATGAGCAGCGGCTTTGTTATATGGATAGTAGCGCATTTCCTTTGATTGATAGGTGACGCCATTTACGTCTTTTGGAATTGGCTTTTGTTTTAACATCGATTTGAGCGGGACAAACGTGTCGTCTGTAACCCATGCTTGTTTCAGCTGATTGTTGATGAGTTCTTCCTCTATATCAAAAGCTTTGCTGATCTTTTTGATATTGTGTTCTTTTTCTTCTCCTGTTCCGAGCTTACCTGGGATGACGCCAAGTGCGTTTCCACCAGTTGTTTCTGCGAGCGTACGTCCTTTTCGGTCGACAATGTTTCCGCGGACAGCAGGATCTGATTTGACCTTGATAGTATCTCCTTTTTCCATTTGCGGGAAGATGAGATTTGGTTTCCAGTCCACTTTCCACTTGTCATCTTCTTCGGTGAGAATGCCCTTGTAAGACAGCTTATGCAGCTTGCCAAGAGACGTTTTCATCGTTACATCATAGGAGAATTGATACCCATCTCCTTTGTCCTGTTTTTCAACGTTGAGCTTTGAAATGTTCAGATCAAAAGCACCAATGCCGTTGAAAATATTGTCGTATTTTTCGGCTAGTTGTTTTTTTGAAAAGTCATTGGCTTTCAAAGATGCACTTGTCACCTCATCTGCCAGCTTCGTAAAGTCTTTCTTCTCCATATGTTTCGTAAAGCTTTGAGCGGCTTTTAAAGCCTCTTTTTCTTTTGAGAAAAGAGTATCTTTTAAGAAAAAGAAAGCAGCAGCGACGACGATAATGCTAAGAAAAGGGATGATGACTTTTTTCTGTTTCCAAAATGATTTTTTTTGACCCGTATACAATGAAAACACCTCAATTTTTGATTAGATCCTCTATATTTTACAGTGATTGGTCGTGATTTGTATAGTTTCTCCTATGAAAATAGACCAAGGGATCATGTCATGGTTTGGGTAATGGGAGTAAAATAACAGCTATTCATCATGAAAGATATCTTCATTTTTTCTTATGATTTAAAGGATTTCTTAAAAGATCCTCGAATGTTAGAAAAAATATGACAAGCGCTTTCAATAGGGGGGGGATTGTTATCGTTTATAAAAAGGTGAATTTGATTGGACTTGTTCTTGGACCGACACTCTTTTTGTTCGTTCTTTTTCTCATACCTGAAGATGAATTGACCTATGCTGCGAGGATAGTCTTGGGCATTACAGCTTGGACGGCTACATGGTGGGTGACTGAAGCACTGCCCATTCCTGCTACATCTTTATTGCCCATCATCTTGCTGCCGACACTTGGCGGGCTTTCTATGGAACAGGCATCAAGGTCTTATGGAGATCCGATCGTCTTTATGTACATGGGGGGATTTATGATCGCAATTGCCATTGAAAAATGGAAATTACATAGAAGAATGGCCTTACACATTTTAAGGGTGATTGGCACAAAAAGTGACCGCATTGTCTTAGGTGTCATGATCGCGACTGCTTTTTTATCTATGTGGATTTCGAATGCAGCGACAGCACTCATGATGCTGCCAGTGGCACTTGCAGTGATTAAAGAGGTCAAGACAAATGAAATCTTATCTGGTCCATCTCTTGATCGATTCAGTAAAAGTATCTTATTGTCAGTAGCGTATTCAGCGTCAATAGGAGGTTTGGCGACACTTGTCGGGTCTGTGCCAAATGCGGTGTTTGTAGCGATGTCAAAAAAACTGCTAGATCGAGAGATTATGTTTTTCGAATGGTTTTTGTTTGGTTTTCCTGTTGCGATGATTCTGCTCATTCTCTTATTTTTGTATTTGACGAGGGTACAGTTCAAGGTAGAACACAAAGGGGAAATGAGTGCAGCGTTCATTCAAAAGGGATTAGAGGATTTAGGAAAAATGAAAAGAGAGGAAAAATGGGTATTTGTTGTTTTTCTCATGACGGCGTTCTTATGGATTTTTAAGCTCTTTTTGTTTGGAGGAATGACCGTATCTGATACGTCTATCGCCATTTTCGGTGCCATGCTGTTATTTCTCATTCCAGCAACAAATGGAGAGAGAATATTAGAATGGCAGGATATGAAAGAACTGCCGTGGGGACTTTTGCTTTTGTTTGGAGGAGGGCTTGCGCTCGCTGCGGGCTTTGCAGAAACCAATCTAACAGGATGGATCGGAGAAAATTTACAGCATTTAAACGGGCTTTCGTATATCATGCTGCTGATTATTTTAACGGGAGCGATTCTGCTTATGACGGAAATTATGTCTAATACGGCTGTTGCCAATATGATTATTCCGATAACGGTAGGGCTTGGGCTTGCAATTGGAATCGAGCCGTATGGGTTAATGGCCGCAGCTGCTTTGGCTTCCTCCTGTGCGTTTATGCTGCCGATTTCCACACCGCCAAACGCCGCTGTCTTTAGTGCGGACGTGCTGAAAATATCTGATATGGTCAGGGCGGGTTTTTGGTTAAATATCATCAGTATTGTGGTGATTGTTCTTGCGGTCTATTTCTGGCTGCCGGTCGTGCTGAAAAGCTGATCGCATTAAGAAGAGGAAGGCTTTGATCGAATCGAGACAACCGGTGTTTTTGTTTCTTTTGGCTTCGGTGTTTGTGTGGATTTTTTGATGCATGTGTCCTTTGGTGTGTAATAGGTTGCCCCAATATTGAGCCTGCCTTGAAGCTGGTCAATAGAAAGCTCCCCAAATTCTAAATGATAATCAATTTTGTCCACACGCATGGATTCAATATGGATGTGTGTATCCTCTGAGACAGGAGCAGCTGGTGCAGACATTTTTTGCTCAAGAGCGGCGAGTCTTTTTTCTAGCTCAATGACAGCTGGGGATGGATTGGATTCAGTTTTTTTAAAGAGTGATTGAATGAAATGTTTCAAGTAGACCACAACCTTTTCTTCCGCCTTACTCTAGTCTATGGAAAAGCTGCCCCGTATATACTTAATAGAGATGACAAGAAAGGGGAGAAGCACATGCTGCCTGCTCAGATTCACATTGCCCGTATGAAAACGAATTCCATTGGCACAGGATCATCTATGACGTTTGGCTCGACGTTTGTTCGCAATCATTGCAGTACGATCAAACGAAACAATGGCTTTGGGGAACAGAATGCTGATGGCGTGATCACGATCCTGCCGAATGAAACAATTGATGATCGTGATCAAATAGACGCAGTGAGTATCAATATTCGTCATCTATGATGATAGCCGTCGCTTTTCCTTCATCTTTTTGCAGGCGGATGTAAAGTACACCGTCTTTAAAGGCAGCATTCATTTGGCCGAGAATCATTTCTGGAAGGCGGATTTTCTTTTCAAACGGACCATACTTCCCTTGTTTTTGGCGAAAGTCCTGCTCGTTAAAAAAGAAAAAACGCTGTCCTTTCACAACCAAATATTCACCATATGATAACACCTGAACGTCTTCCTTTCGGTAGCCAGGCAAGTAAATTAAGTATTGAATTTCTGCATGGGTTTCCACCATGTCGATTGGAGGAAACGACGCATCTGATCCCCGCTGATCCTGCTGTGTGAATGTAAATGGAGATGGACCGTTTGCCATAAAGGGGGATCTTTGCTCATCATCGAAGATCATTTTCCAAAAATCATCTCCATGCATTTGCTGGGCAATATCCATCCACTGCTTCATTTTTTCGAAGTCCATGTGAAGACCTCCCGTTAACATACTTGATGGGTGCTTGCATATACCTATAAAAAGGAGGTTTATCTGTGGTTCAACCAATTCCGTATATCAATATTAATATTTTCATGTTAAAAATTAATTCCTTTGAAAATGCGTCGGCGGTGAATGTCGGACAAAATTTGTTAGCAGAGTGGCAAAACTCAGATAAAAAAAATCAGGGTTACGGACAGAATTTTGGAGATGCCAGCGGTTTTGTCGGTACAAAAAGCCATGTAGATGATCGAGATCAAGTGGACTCACCTGCCTCTTTTTCACCAGCAGCTAAACCCATTCAAAGGAAGTGACGTGTGATGTTATTCTCACCCTCAGTCGTCAATGTCGGTGCTTTTAAAATCAATGCAATGGATCGGGGTGCATCACTGACGCTTGGACCTTATCAGCAGATTGATTATTTTCTCTCAATGAAATTGAATCAAGGTTTTGGTGAGGACAATGGAGATTGTTCACCGCTTGTCATTCCGATTTCAAGCGTGTTAGATCCAGATATGGTGGACTCGAATTCAGTCAAAAACAGTGTGATTTAAGAAAAAAAGAGACCGGAAATCCCCGTGTCTCTTTTCTAATGTGTTTCATTAAGATGGCTTTTTCGTCTTGCATAGGTGAAATAGACAACAACACCGATGGCGATCCAGATGAGGAAGGCTCTCCATGTTTCCCATTTCAGTGTGAAAGCCAAGATCATACAAATGACCGCACTAATGATAGGAAGGACAGGGACAAAGGGTACTTTAAAAGCTGTATTCATATTCGGATGTTTTTTCCGGAGTACGATCACAGCGATAGAGATCACCGTAAAGGCCGCAAGTGTACCGATGCTGACTAAATTAGCAAGTGTTGATAAGTTGACGAATCCAACGATACAGGCCGCAACAGCGCCTGTCAGCCAAGTGTTGGCAACCGGTGTCTTAGATTTCGGATGAACGTTTGAAAAGATTTTCGGCATGAGCCCATCTCGGCTCATGGCAAAGGTTAAACGAACCTGAGCGTAGACAAGTGCAATTAACACTGTCGTAATCCCGATAATAGCACCTGCGGATATAATGCCAGCGACACTATTCAGGCCAACCACTTGAAGAGCAAATGCGACAGGATCACTGACATTCAGCTTCGTATAGTGAACCATGCCAGTTAAGACGAATGAAACCCCGATATATAAAATCGTACAAACACCGAGCGCACCGATGATTCCAATTGGCATCGCCTTTTGCGGGTTTTTAACTTCTTCAGATGCATTAGCGATTGCATCAAATCCAAGGTAAGCAAAAAAGACAGTTGCCGCTCCAGCAATCACGCCATGGAAGCCCATTGGCATAAACGGTGTCCAGTTTTCAGGTTTGACGTAAGCAAAGCCTGAAATGATAAAGAGCAGGACGATGGCAATTTTGATCAGCACAATGATGTTATTCAGCTTTGTGCTTTCTTTGACGCCTCTTGAGACGATAAAGGTGATGAGCAAAATAATGAGTGCGCCTGGAAGGTTAAAGACGGCCCCATCAGCGGCTCCAGGTGCAGCTGATAAAGCTTTCGGTATGTGCAGGCCAAATCCGCTGAGCAGTGATTGAAAATAGGACGACCATCCACTTGCTACAGCAGAGAGCGCAATGACATACTCAAGCATGAGATCCCAGCCCATTAAGAAGGCGAGAAATTCTCCAAGTGTTGCGTAGGAATACGTATAGACGCTTCCTGACACAGGAATGGATGAGGAGAATTCAGCGTAGCAAAAAGCAGCAAGGGCGCATGCGATCGCAGCCAAAATAAAAGATATAATAATCGCAGGTCCTGCATCATTTGCCGCAGCAACCCCCGTAATGACAAAAATTCCAGTCCCGACCACACAGCCAATGCCAAGCAAGATTAAATCAAACGTATTCAACGAACGGCTGAGCCGCTTTGTTTGACTTTCAAGCATGAGCTGGTCGAGAGATTTTTTTCGAAATAAAGAACTCATGTTGACCTCCTAATGGATAAATCTTTTCGTAAGACGAATGTTAGTATATGCGCAAATGACAATTTAGTCAATTGGTTGAAAAACGCTTTAAATCACTAAAGTATTAAACGTCACAACCGAATAAGTATATAAAAAGAGACATCCGCCGGGAAATCGAAGGCGGATGTGGTGACAGACGATCTATGTCTGTTCAGCAAATATTTTTTCATTGTACAGCACACTTGGATGAGTGGGATGATGGGCGGAGGAGGCATGGTGATGTATTTTGGCTTGCTCCAGGTCGCCGAGCTGATAATAACAGTAGCAAAGCTGAAGGTGAGGATACCACGTTTTATATTGTGTAAGTGTGAAGGCTGTTTCGTTTTCAGGAGCCTTCAGCGCCTGCTCATACCAAAAGATGGCCGCCTGATGTTTATTTTGTATTTTTAGATGATCCCCGATCCGGCAGCAAAACTCTGGCCGGGGCTGATCATATAAGAAGGAACGTAATAATGAGAATAAGGCCGCTTCCTCGAAGCCAACGGCGTAATAGCAGTCCGCTAAATATTGACATGTGCGAATTTCATCCTCAATCCAGCACTTTTTTGTGTTTAAAAATTCATGATAAAAACGAATTGCCCTGACATGCTGCCCGTTGTCTCTTAATTCATTGGCAAAATAAAAGAGATCACGGGGCGTCATGTCCTCTCCTTTTGCCAGCAAGTCTTCATAAATTCGCAAGTTGCGCCCAGGCTCACCAAGCGTTGTTTTCTTGCGTTTTTGATGTGTGACGGCGATATCTGCTGGAAAGATGTTTCCATATACTTGAAGAAACTCGTGAACGGCCCCGTACCACTGAAAGTTTAAGGAGCGCTTTACAAGGCGATTTCTTCTATATTTAAAATTGACTTGACCGCTTTCATCGAATCCCACATGATAAAACATCGAAACGGCATCCACCGAGGGATCAAGTGTTTTCTTAAGCTGAAGCAGTTTTTGGCGGTCTTCTTCAAGCAGAACATCGTCAGCATCGAGCCATAAAATATACTCTTTCGCTGCATGTGAGAAAGCAAAGTTACGTGCTTTTGCAAAATGCTGCACCCATTCAAAATCCAGTACCTTTGCTGAAAAAGAATGAGCGATCTCCTTCGTTTGATCTGTTGATCCCGTATCAACGATGATCATCTCATCGACAATGTCTTGAACAGAAGAAAGACAGTCCGCCAGCACTTCCTCTTCATTTTTCACAATCATACATAAGCTAATGGTTATCATCTTTAGATCACCTCTTCATAGTGTATCGAGCATCAAAAGGAAACATTCTTTTCAGCAGCGGGTTTTTTAAAACTAGTTTTCTGCTACTGGCTGATTTAAAATAAAGGAAGAATCTATGTAAGGGCTGATAAAATGAGTTTATTGAATGTTGAAGGATTATATAAAACCTATGGCGAGAAAACGCTGTTTGATCATATTTCGTTTCATATAGAACCGAAGGAGCGCATCGGATTGATTGGACCAAATGGTACAGGGAAGTCAACGCTTCTAAAAGTCATCGCGGGACTTGAATCGTTTGAGGAAGGTGATATCACGAAAGCAGGGACACTTGATATCGAATTTCTTGAGCAAGATCCTGAAATGAGCGGAACTGAAACGATTCTTGACTACATTTTTTCTGGAACGGCACCAATGATTCAAACGATGAAGGCGTATGAACAGGCACTCGCCGATTTAGAGCATGACCCGCAAAATGAGGCAAAACAAGAGGCGCTGATGCGCATGCAAAACCGAATGGATCAGGAAGACGCTTGGGATGCGAACCTTTCAGCAAAAACGATTTTGACAAAGCTTGGCGTGAAAGATGTGAGCCGCTCTGTACATGCATTATCAGGCGGACAGAAAAAGCGTGTCGCCATTGCTAAAAATTTAATTCAGCCTGCAGGTTTGCTGATTTTAGATGAGCCAACCAACCACCTTGATAATGCCACCATTGAATGGCTTGAAGGATATTTAAGCCAATATAGCGGTGCTGTCATTCTCGTGACGCACGATCGTTATTTCTTAAACCGGGTGGCCAATCGAATTTATGAGTTAAATCAAGGACAGCTTTATACGTATAAAGGAAATTATGAAGTCTTTTTAGAAAAAAGAGCGGAGCGGGAAGCAGAGGCTCAGGTGAAAGAAACGAAGCGTCAAAACTTGCTTAGACGAGAGCTTGCATGGCTGAGACGAGGAGCAAAAGCAAGAACGACAAAGCAGAAAGCACGTATCGGCAGAGTCGAAGAGCTGAAGGACCAAAAAGGGCCTGATGCGAAGGGAGAGCTTGATTTTGCCATCGGTTCGCACCGCCTAGGAAAACAAGTGATCGAGGCGGAAGACTTATCGATTTCATTTGCTGGCCAGACCCTTGTGGAGCGGTTTACAGATTTAGTCGTGCCGGGTGATCGTATCGGATTGATCGGACCGAATGGAGTCGGCAAAACCACTTTACTGAACTGTTTAGCGGGTAAAATCGAACCGGCCTCAGGACAATTGACCATTGGACAAACCGTTCGTATTGGCTATTACACGCAGGATCACAAGGAAATGAATGATGAGCTGACCATCATTGAGTATATCAAGGAAACAGCTGAGATCGTCAAGACGTCTGATGGCGCCATTGTCACAGCAGAGCAGATGCTGGAGCGCTTCCTTTTCCCAAGATCGATGCAGCGGACGTTTATCCGTAAGCTGTCAGGGGGAGAACGCCGCAGATTGTATTTATTGAAGGTCTTAATGGAAGAACCGAATGTTCTCTTTTTAGATGAGCCGACGAACGACCTTGATACAGAAACCCTCAGTATTTTAGAGGATTATTTAGAGCAGTTCCCTGGCGTCGTCATCACCGTGTCCCATGATCGTTATTTCTTAGACCGAGTGGTTCACCGCCTGCTTGTCTTTGAAGGAAATGGCCGCATTTCACACTTCCAAGGTGCTTACAGCGATTATATGGAACAGGAAAAAGAGCAGAAGCGGACAGAGACAAAGCCTGCTGAAAAACAAGTAGAAGCAGCGCCGAAAAAGAGAAAAAAACTTTCTTATAAAGACCAGCTTGAATGGGAAGGGATTGAAGACCGGATACAGGCATTAGAAGAAAAACATCAGCAGCTCGAAGCCGGCATTGCGGAAGCAGGCAGTGATTTTGGAAAAATTCAAGAGCTGATGGACGAACAAAAAGCCGTTGCGGAAGAACTAGAACAAGCAATGGACCGCTGGACAGAACTGTCGCTTATGATTGAGGAATTAAATGAATAAAAATGTGAAATTAAAAAACCTGTAGAGCGGTCTACAGGTTTTTTTCATAGGAGCATTTGGCATACGCATCATGCTGGTGAATGGATTCCTCATTACGGCACTCGATTTGGTTAAAAATTTAACGTTTACGTTAAGGTTATAAAGGTGTATAATAAAACATGAATTGATGAGCAGGAGGCACTGGTGATGGAATGGATGAAAATTGATCAAGTGGCAAAAAGAAGCGGACTGACAAAACGGACGATTCGTTTCTATGAAGAGATTGGTTTATTATCAGCACCAAAGCGGACAGAGGGCGGAGTCAGACTTTACTCAGAGGACGACATGGAAGAGCTAGAGAAAGTGATGCAGGCAAAAGAGGTACTCGGCTTTTCTTTACAGGAGCTTCAATCGTTTATGGAAATCGGAAAGCAGCTAGAGCTGAATAAAGAAGGCTACTTGCTGTCGCTTGATCCAAAGGAACGATTAGAGAAGCTGTTAGATATCGAGGCGCAGCTGACTGTGCAGCATCAATTGATAACAAAAAAGCTTGAAACCATTCAATCCTTTAAAAAGGATCTTGAAGCGATGAAAGAAAGAGCGGCTCATGCAATTGAGCAATTACAAAAATAAACACCTCTGCGTGTTTATTTTATTTTGTCAACATTTGAAGGAAAGGTTCTGATGGAATGAAGGAAGAAGAAGTTTTGAAACAGCGTACAAGTCTGCTTAGGCAGCCAAAAGCCGTTTGGGCTGTTGCCTTTGCGTGTGTGATTTCGTTTATGGGAATAGGACTCGTCGACCCGATTCTGCCAGCCATTGCATCGCAATTACACGCATCTCCAAGCCAGGTGTCTCTTTTATTTACAAGCTACTTACTTGTGACCGGCTTTGTGATGTTTTTCACCGGCTTTATTTCTAGCCGGATTGGTGCGAAATGGACGTTATTAGTAGGACTCATTTTTATTATTGTTTTTTCTGCTTTAGGAGGTACTTCTTCAACGATTAATGAATTGATTGGCTTTAGAGGCGGATGGGGCATTGGGAATGCTTTATTCATTTCAACTGCACTCTCTGTCATTGTCGGTGTATCTGTTGGAGGAAGTGCGAAGGCCATTATTTTATACGAGGCAGCATTAGGTCTTGGGATATCGGTTGGACCGCTGCTTGGCGGTGAGCTTGGAACAATTTCTTGGCGCGGGCCTTTCTTTGGCGTTGCCATGTTAATGCTCATTGCTCTTTTAGCGATTACCTTCATGCTTCCACCTATGCAAAAGCCGCAGAAAAAAGTGAAATTTTTCGAGGCTGTCGGGGCGTTAAAATATAAAGGACTTTTAACGATGGCATCTGCCGCTTTCTTATACAATTTCGGTTTCTTTGTGCTGTTGGCGTATTCGCCATTTGTGCTCCATCTTGATGAACATGGACTTGGTTATGTCTTTTTTGGTTGGGGGTTATTTTTGGCTGTGACCTCTGTTTTCTCAGCGCCAGTCATTCATCGCAAACTTGGGACATTGACCTCACTTGTGGTTCTGTTTGCTTCTTTTGCTGTGATCTTATTCGGCATGGGGGTATGGACGTCTCATGTTGTGGTCGTGATCTGCGGAATTGTCATTGCCGGGGGAATTCTCGGGATGATCAATACAGTGCTTACGACAGCTGTGATGGGGTCAGCACCGGTTGAACGTTCAATTGCTTCATCCTCTTACAGTGCTGTACGGTTTATTGGGGGCGCGATTGCTCCTTGGATTGCCGGAGTTCTCGCTGAATCGTATACAGCAAGTACACCTTATTATGTCGGGGCTGCTGTTGTTCTTCTAGGCTTGATTATTCTGCTTCTTGGACGTAAGCATTTGGTAAATATCCACGCAGGTCATTAATTAGAAAAAGGCCTTATATCTTTTGAAGATATAAGGCTTTTTTGTCGTTATAATACTTTTGTCGTCCAAGATTCGCAATTCCAAGTTTCGGTTGCCACATCTTGATAAAATTCAGGTTCGTGAGAAATCAATAAGACGCTGCCTTTATATTCTTTTAAGGCGCGTTTTAGTTCTTCTTTTGCATCGACATCTAAATGGTTTGTCGGCTCATCGAGAACAAGTAAGTTGGTTTCTTCGTTGATCAGCTTGCAAAGACGGACCTTTGCTTTTTCTCCTCCGCTTAATACAGACACACGGCTTTCAATATGTTTTGTCGTTAATCCGCATTTTGCAAGAGCGGCTCTGACTTCGTATTGCGTGTAAGAAGGGAAGGTGCTCCATACTTCTTCAATACAAGTATTGCTGTTTTGCTCTTTTACTTCTTGCTCAAAGTAGCCAATATGCAAGAATTCTCCACGTTCCACCTCACCAGAAATAGGTGTGATTTCCCCAAGAAGACTTCGGAGCAGCGTCGTTTTTCCGATACCGTTAGCACCGTACAGCGCAATTTTTTGCCCGCGTTCCATTTTCAAATTCAATGGGCGGGAGAGCGGTTCATCATAACCGATGACCAAATCTTTCGTTTCAAAAATCAGTTTCCCAGACGTACGCGCCGGTTTAAAGTGGAATTCTGGTTTTGGCTTTTCTGCTGCCAGTTCAATCATATCCATCTTATCCAGTTTCTTTTGACGGGACATCGCCATATTTCTTGTGCTGACACGTGCTTTGTTTCTTGCGACAAAATCCTTTAGTTCAGCCACTTCCTGCTGCTGTCTTTTATAGGCTGCTTCAAGCTGCTGCTTCTTAACTTCGTACACTTGTTTAAATTGATCATAATCGCCAACATAGCGCGTGAGCTCTTGATTTTCAACATGATAAATCAAGTTGATGACACTGTTTAAAAACGGAATATCATGTGAAATGAGGATAAACGCATTTTCATACTCCTGTAAATAGCGCTTCAGCCATTCAATATGCTGCTCATCCAAATAGTTGGTCGGCTCATCGAGAAGGAGAATTTCTGGCTTCTCTAACAGCAATTTTGCTAGCAGGACCTTCGTACGCTGACCGCCGCTGAGCTCCGTCACATCACGGTCTAATCCAAGATCCGTTAACCCAAGACCTCTTGCAATCTCCTCGACCTTAGAATCAATGATATAGAAATCATTGTTTGTCAGTGCGTCCTGAATGACGCCAACTTCCTCTAACAGCTTTTCCAGCTCATCAGGATCGGCTTCACCCATTTTGCCATAAATGTCATTCATCGCGGCTTCCATTGAAAATAAATAATGGAATGCATCCTGAAGGACCTCACGGATCGTTCTTCCCTTTTCTAGCACGGTATGCTGATCAAGGTAGCCGACACGGACATTTTTCGCCCATTCGACTTTTCCTGCATCTGGCTCCAGCTTGCCAGTAATAATATTCATAAACGTTGACTTTCCTTCACCGTTGGCGCCGATTAAGCCGACATGCTCGCCTTTTAATAAACGGAAGGACACTTCGTGGAAAATGGCTCTGTCGCCAAAGCCATGACTTAAATCTTTAACAGATAATATCATTTTTTACACCTCAAATAGATTCAAAACGGCTAGTGCCTCTCATGATTATATCGAACTGTCCAGCTCGATAAAAGCATCAAAAGAAAAATTGCGTTTCAAAGCTGATTTTGAGATACTAAAGGATAGATTGAATGAGGATAAAGGAGATCGACATGACGGAAAATTGGGCATTTTTGAAAGAAGCAAAGCCATTTATTCAGGAAAACTTTCAAGCGGCTGGCTTCGAAAAACCAACAGCTATACAAGAAAAAACAGCAGAGTGGATTACGGAGAAGCGTGATGTGATCGCAGAATCGCCAACTGGGACGGGGAAGACACTTGCGTATGTACTGCCGCTTTTAAATAAAATTGATGTCAATATCAAGCATCCGCAAGTCTTAATCTTGGCACCTTCAAGAGAGCTTGTGATGCAAATCTTTGATGTCGTGCAAGAGTTCAAACAAGGATCAGACATCAAAGCGGTTTCCTTGATTGGTGGAGCGAACATCAAGAAGCAGCAAGAAAAACTAAAGAAACATCCGAACATCGTTGTGGCGACACCGGGCCGAGTACAAGAATTAATCAAAATCAAGAAACTGAAAATGCACGAAGTCAAAACGATTGTATTAGACGAAGCAGATCAGCTTCTTGTGCCAGAGCATATGAAAACGATCCAAGGAATCATTAAGTCCACATTAAAAGAAAGACAAATCCTTTGTTTTTCTGCAACGTTGAAAGAAGAAACCGTTCAGCTGATCAAAGAAATGACATCTGAACCAGAAGTATTGAAAATTGCTAGAAGCGAGGAAGAAGCGCAGAAAGTGGGTCACTATTATCTGTTATGTGATCAGCGTGACAAAGTGAAACTGCTGCAAAAGCTATCACGGCTTGAAGACATGCAGGCGCTCGTTTTTGTACGTGACATTACGAACTTAAGCATTTATGCAGAGAAATTAGCGTACCATCATGTCGACCTTGGTGTCCTTCATAGTGAAGCAAAAAAAGCTGAACGTGCTGTGATCTTGAAATCATTTGAACAGCGTGAATTCCCGCTCCTTCTTGCAACAGATATTGCAGCAAGAGGAATCGATATTGATGATCTGCCATATGTGATTCATGCAGATATGCCAAATGAAGAGGGCTACATTCACCGTTCAGGCAGAACCGGACGCGCAGGAAAAGAAGGCGCAGTCATCAGTCTTGTCACACCTCAAGAGCAATCAATGCTGAAAAAAATGGCGAAAAAGCTGAATCTTTCGCTTGAAGAAATTGTGTATAAGCAAGGCCAGCTGCACCTTGCGCCCAAGCAGGCATAAGAAAAGGACCCTCCATTATTGGCAGGGTCCTTTTTTGTTATGAAATTTTGACAAGCTGTTTTCCGACATTTTCCCCTTTGAATAGTCCAAGGAATGCATCAGGAATGTTGTCAAAGCCTTCAATGATTGTTTCTTTATATGTGAGTTTGTCTTCTTTTACCCATTGTGCGAGATCCTTCGCTGCCTCTCCAAAACGATCTGAATAGTTGGCAACGATGAAGCCTTGCATCAATGCGCTTGTTTTGATGAGTTTTGTTTGCACACGCGGTCCGATATCTTCGCTTGCACTAATATTATAAGAAGAAATAGCACCGCACACTGGAATGCGTGCAAAACGGTTCAAATGATTCATCACCGCATCTGAAATCTCGCCGCCTACATTGTCAAAGTACACATCAACGCCGTTAGGACAGGCTTTTGCAATCGCATCATCTAAATCATTTGTTGTTTTATAATTAATCGTTTCATCAAAGCCCAATTCTTTTAAATAAGCGAGTTTATCATCAGATCCGGCAATACCCACGACGTGAGCGCCTTTGATCTTAGCAATTTGTCCTACAACAGAACCAACAGCTCCTGCGGCTCCAGAGATGACAACCGTCTCGCCTTCTTTTGGCTGGCCAATCGCAAGCAGGCCGAAGTAAGCGGTTTGCCCTGGCATGCCCAAAATGCCTAAATAATAGGACAATGGCGCAATGGACGGATCAATTTTAGTCAGAGATTCAGCTTTGGCAGTGGAATATTCTTGCCAGCCAAGGAATCCAAGGACAAAATCACCTTTTTCAAATTGAGGCGATTTCGTCTCAACGACTTCTCCGACGACACCGCCCTGAATCACTTCATTTAGCTTGAACGGAGGTGTATAGGATTTTGTATCCTGCATTCGTCCTCTCATATAAGGATCTACAGAAACATATTTCGTTTGAATCAAGACCTCTCCATCTTGCGGCACAGGTATATCTACTGTTTCAAAATGAAAAACATCTTTTGTAGGTAATCCTTTTGGACGTTTAGCTAATTGAATTTGCTTTTGTTGACTCATGTCAAATCCTCCCTTTCACTTACAGCCTAGATTTACATTAACATGATGCTTCTTTTCGTTCAAAACATACGGTCTTTTCAAAACACACACAAAAAAAAGCAGCCGCCATCTCATCGAAGGGGGCTACTTTTTCTGAAAAGATACAGAGAGGAGCGGCGGGAGACAGCCAAACAGCTGATACACATCCGCATCACGTTCTTTTAACAAATATTCGTTTGCATTTTGCATGGAGGCTTTCATCATATCGCGCGTCACAAAAGGAAAAAGGATATTCAAGTATGAGGACAACAGGTCTTGTGGATCTTGTTCAATTGACTCGATATCTCCAATGTTAATAATGATGGAAAAGAGATAATCAATGGAGATGCGAAAGTGCTGTTCGGCAAACAATGTAAGCGGCTTTGTATTTGCTTCTTCAGGATTCCACTTTTGAAAAAGCTGTTTCACCAAATCACTGACAACCCAAGCATTAAACTGCTGCTCCGCTGAAAAGTAATACATCAGCTCTCCCTCATTTCTAGCCTCCAGTATAAGAATTGTACAACAAATCGACAGGATTGAACATAATAATTCAGAAAATTTAGTCATTTCTACGGGCTTTTTGTCAAAAATAAGTCGATAGACATGGTACGTTCATCAAGCAAATTGGATGTGCTCGTGGAAGGTTTAATGTCAAAAGTGACGGGTAAAAGATTCGTAAGACGTTAAAGGAGGAATATAAAATGAAACCTGTTGTAAGAGAGTATTCAAATGATGAAACACTTCAAAAAGATGTAGAGCAATTAAAGGCACTCGGTGTTGCAAGAGAGGACATTTATGTTCTGTCCCATGACGATGATCGAACTGAGCGTATTGCAAATAATGCAGATGCCAATACGATTGGCTCAAGAGAAGTTGGACTCAAACATGCGGTTGGGAACATCTTTAGTAAAAAGGGTGATGAGCTCCGCAATAAAATTCATGAAATTGGTTTCTCAAAAGAAGAAGCTGAGACATTTGAAGAACATTTAGACGAAGGGAAAGTCCTTCTCTTTGTCACCGATCATGAAAAAGTGAAAAACTGGGCGTAAACGCCAACCGAAAAAGCCTCTTACTTTTGTAAGGGGCTTTTTTTCATGCCTCCATGTCTGAAGGAGAGACATATATCTTTTTTACGATAATAAGTAAATACAGAAGTATGGAATAAATAGTAAACCCTCTAATTGAAAATGCCGTTATACCGAAGAAAAACAGGGGGAAACAGAAAAAAATAGTCAAAATATCACAAAAAACCATTCGGGAAATAATCATTGTATCTTTCTATTTTGATTTAAAATTAAATAAAAAGCTTGTGTAATTTAGTAGATAAATTTCTTAGTTCTAATGGTTTAAGTTGTATTTTTTTGTAGAAATAAGTGTTTTAAGGTCAAAAAACCACGAAAATTACCTGTATTTTCAATTAGAAAATTCATTTTAATGTTTAGGAAATAATTTGTTGACAAAATAAACTAAAAGCAATATATTTGGCTTAATCCAGTCATTATGGAATTAGTTGTTAAATTTCTCGCGGGTTTATTCGGAGCATAATCAAGTAAAGGGGGTGGCATGAAACCAAGGTACAAGCACCTTTAAGAGGAAAATTTGTGAGGAATATGTCTATGAGAAAAGAGCAAATGATCGTTTACTTGAAGAAAAAATGATCGCCATTCTAAACAGTAGATTGATCTTTCTACTAAAAGCACAGTGTAAGAGATTGTCAAAAGACGTTAAATCCTTATAAAAAAGAGAAAGCGGTTTCAATATGAAATGTGAGTTGATCGAACGGTAAAGGAGGTGAACTCATATGAAAAAAAGAGAGAACAAGCTGAGGCGATGCGGCCTTCGAACGGCTGCATATGAGGATGAATGCTGAAAAAGAAGAGTGAACATGTGGGATGCTTCTCTCCTTTTTCAGAAAAAACAGATTTTCCTAAAAAATCCATCTTCCATTTTAACATAAGGTTTTTAGCTTGAAAACCACCTTTGCCCGAAAAGAAGATTGTGAATTGAAGGAGGTTTCATGATGAAAAAGGCTTTGTACCATGAAGACAGTGGATTGTATTTAGAAAAGATGCGCATGGCATTCCGAGAGCATTATGAGCAAAGAACAGATATGTGGTCTACTGATCCATCCTTAACAGACGCAGCAGTGATGTCATTAAAGGCATGGCGTTCAAGGGAAAAGAATGCACTCGCTTCTGTGCTGGATATCGGGTGCGGCAACGGCCGTGCACTAGAACATTTAAGCGGGCTTTCCGCATATGTCGGTATCGACCTGTATGAGCATGAGGAGTGGGAAGGGTTACAGAAAAGAGAAACAGTTCCTGTCCATTTTGTTCATCAAGATTTTATGTCATGGTCCATGGATCAGGGACGCGGGATGCAGTTTGATTTAATTTTAGATCATGGCTGCTTTCATCATCAACATCCTGATGATCATGAACGTTATTTAAAACAGGTCTCTTCTTTACTTCATGAAGGCGGTGTCTTTTCACTTGTTGTCTGGGGAGAACAGTGGAAAACAGGATTAATCGGAGAAGATGGCCGTTTCCATTTTTCATTTTCAGATTCTCAGCTTGGCGAAAAAATTTGTGCAGCAGGTCTTGAGCTTGTATCCATATCACCGTTACAAGCGAAGGCCGGAATAAGCCAGCATCATGTCATTGCCGTCAAAATCTAGTACAAAGGTGAGTGATTCAAACTTAGCAGAGGTGTTCATGGGAAGAAAGAGCGTCTGCCAATCAAGGGCGTTTGCGGCTCTGACAGAAAATAAAGCATATGAACCAAGATTTCTGCTCCTTTGTACTGGAAAAGGACAAGGTCTAAAGCGATGAGAGACACTGCACATCCATTTCCTTCTGCGGGAGCACACAGGCTGAGGGAGTGCGTACACATATTCATCACTCCATCACTGCGCTATGGGAGTCGATTTGGGTGCAGTGATGAATAGGGGGGAGACAAATGAACAAGTTTGTAGATGAATTACAATCAATGATTCATCATTTTACCTTTCAAGAAAAACACTATTTGCTCGTGGGGCCTGTGAATTTACCGATTTCCATTCAACATGAAGAAGTGCCATTTAAGTGGTATGCCTTCGCACCTGTTGAACGGGATACAAAACCAACGATCGAATCTATCGTCCGAATGAGTACCGCGCAGCAAACCTTTTCCTCTTGTCTCTTATTTGGCGACTTTGAAAATGAACGGCCGCCGCTTGTGCGAATCCATAGTGTCTGCCAAACAGGGGATGTGTTTGGGTCACTGAAATGTGATTGTGGTCCACAGCTTGCATTATCACTGAAGAAAATCACCGATTACGGAAAAGGCATGCTTGTGTATATGGCCAATCAAGAAGGTCGGTCCATTGGGCTGATGGCAAAAGCGCTGACGTATAAATTACAGGAGATGCAGCTGGATACTTTTGAAGCCAACCGCTTGATCGGCTGCGGGGATGATGATCGGCATTACGAGGAAGCAGCAGCTGTTTTGCACTATTTAAACAAAGGGAAACCATTGCATTTACTAACGAACAATCCAGATAAAGTCGATTCTATTGCAGCTTACGGTCTTCCTGTTTTGCGGTTTGATCATACGGTCGAAGCCTCTCTCTACAATGAAGCCTATTTAAAGGCAAAAGCAGCCTCAGGGCATATGGTCGATGAGAAGAAATTAATTAATCAATAGACGAGTTTATTGAAAGAAGGCGGGAGAAAAGCGTGAAACCTGATATCAATTGGATTCAAATCCCAAGCGGCTATGCAACGATTGGAAGTAATGAAGAAGATATGAAAAAGGCAGCAGAATTCTGGAAGGACAAGCTGCTCAATCCAACCTACGGACGTGAGAAAAAGTTTCAAAAATGGCTGTACAAAGAATTTCCATCCTATCAGCCGTATATCAACGAATTTTTTATCTCAGATACGGTCGTCAGCAATGAACTGTATCAAAGCTATTGTGATGAAACAGGACAGACATACCCAGAGAGCTTAACGAACGAAGAGCTTGGCGGGGGAAAAGATCATCCAGCTTGGGGCATGGACATTGAGGAAGCCTTCTCGTTCTGTCAGTGGCTGAGCGGGAAACTTGGAATTGATGTTTCAATTCCTACTGAAGAAGAATGGGAGTATGCTGCCCGGGGAAACACGAGAAATCAATACCCGTGGGGAGACGAGTTTGATCCTTCTTACTGCAATACGCACGAATCAAATATTGAAAAAACGACGCCTGTCCGTCATTACGAAAAGGGCCGATCCTTATTTGGTCTTTATGATATGGGAGGAAACGTCGAGGAATGGGTCAACACCAAATATCACGTATATGAAGGCGGCATCGAGGTCGTCGATGATTTAACGGAAACACTCGGAAGTGATTACTATATTTTAAAAGGCGGCTCTTTCGCAAGAGGCGGAGATTTATGCAGAGTCGCAAGAAGACACGGGAAGCACCCAGATCCCGTTTTTCGATTTACTGGTTTTCGTTTAGTGACTCGTCAAAAACAACATATAAAGGTGGGAGTGTAAAACCATGCATAGAGGACCAATTACATCTGTTTTATCAACTCAGCACGACCAAATTGTTTACACTGGCGGCTATGACCGCTGTATTTATCAGTGGAACCGGGCGACGGGAGAAGGAACGTTTATTGGCAGTCACGAGCATATCATTAACTCCATATCTCTTTCTGAAAACGGAAAGTATTTAGCAAGTGCATCGTCAGACTATACCATTCAATTGTATGATACAGCTACAAATACCCGAATCCGCACGTTGTTTGGTCATGCAGATGATGTAGAAGCCGTCGCTTTTGCGAAGCAGGATACTTTACTTGTATCCGTGTCCAGAGATAGAAGATGCCTAGTCTGGGATATCGAAACGGGCGCTATTTTAAGAGAATTTCATGGTCATAGCAAAGATGTATTAGCTGTATGGATACATGGTGATAAAGCTTATACAACAGGTGATGATGGATATGTCCTTGTATGGCTGTATGAGACCGGAGAAATTGTAGGGGAAATCGGCCCGTTTGATTATGAGCTCGATACGATCAGCGGCAGCAATCAAAAAGAAGTTTTCGCACTTGGAAGAGATGATGGCACCGTTATTATTTACGATGCAGCGACTTTACAGGAGAAGAAAATCATCAAAGCCCATTTACAGGGCGTCAAGCGCGTGAATTTTTCTCCAAGCGGCAATTACTTGCTGACAGCAGGCTACGACCATTTAATTAAGCTGTGGAATTATGAAACAGGTGATTTAGTCGATACACTGCTGCCTCATAAATATCAGTGGGAGCGCTCACTTGTCTGGACAGAGGATGAGAAGTCAATACTAGGAGCCAGCTTTGGAAAAACATATTGTGAATGGTCGATCGAAAAGGGCAAAGTCGTATCAGATGAGATCGAAATGGCGACACCATCTATCAATGATATTGCGCTGACTGATGCAGGTGATATTATTACCGCATCAGATGATGGAAAATTCAGGAAAAACGGGATTGAAATTGCCAAATCGACGGGCGTTTTAACAAATGGAGTAGCTGTTGCACGGGATGGAAGCTATTATGCGTGGGGAGACCATGCAAGTCAGGTGCATATTGTTCATGAGTCATTAAAGCAAATGGTTTCGTTTGATCTTAACACAGGTCCGGTCAACAGCGTGTATTTCCACGAGGAGGATCGTCAATTTTATATTGGAACTTACGGCGGTTATGTCCATGTCATTTCGACAGAACACTTAAAGGAAATCGGCCGTTCCAAAGCACACGATTGTGCGGTTAAAGCATTAAAGGTAGAAGGAGATCTTATCATCACAGCAGCAGTTGAAGGAACCATCTGTCTTTTAGATAAAAAGAGTTTATCCTTAAAAGCGGAATACATTGGTGCGACAGAGCTGTTAAATGATGTCTTTATTGATAGTAAACGAGACCGTATCGCCATTGTCAGCCGCGACAAGAATGTGAGATTGTTTGATTTGCATACAGGAAGAATTTTAGACCAGCATAACGAACACCAGTATTCGATTAAATCGGTCACAGTCACAGACTCAGGCTATATTGTAAGCGGTGATTATTGGGGCTATATCGTTGTGTGGAATCCAGAGCTGGATGTCAACACCGGCCCAATTAGAATTGCCCAAAATGGGATTAGTGCCATCAGACAATTAGGCAATGATGTATATGCAAGCTCATATGACGGCGGGATTTATCACGTTCGAGAAGATGGGACGCATACCGAAGTACTACGCTTATTTGAACAATTTCCAAAAGAAGTAATCTCTCATTAAGAAAAAGAATGTAAGCGGGGGATTCTCATGATAAGTGTTTGCAAGGAACATATGAAAAAAGGTCTGTCTGTACTCAATTGTCCGCATGTGCTCCTCATTAATAAATATGAATGCCGCAAATGCTGTTTTTGTAAACAACGAGCATCTTATAAACTTTTTTATTCCTTGCCTTACTATGATCGATCTGAAAAGAAACGGATGGAAAAAATATAGCACATGAGAATAGAACTCCTTCATTCCCTGAAGGAGTTCTTTCCCTTGAAAGAGAAGAAAGGAGACTTACATGAAAGACGATGTTTTTTATATGAAGCTAGCGATTGCCAACGCAAAGGCCATGAAAGGACAAACCTCGCCAAATCCGCTTGTCGGGGCAGTGGTAGTCAAAAAAGGTGAGATCGTTGGAATTGGTGCTCACATGAAGGCGGGCGAGCAGCATGCTGAAATTCATGCGCTGCAAATGGCAGGAGAAAAGGCGAAGGGAGCTCATATGTATGTGACGCTCGAACCTTGTTCGCATCATGGAAAAACAGGTCCTTGCTCAGAAGCCATTATAAAGAGCGGGGTGAAACGTGTGGTCATTGCTACCGGGGACCCAAATCCGCTTGTAGCAGGTAAAGGGGTCACGATGTTAAAACAAGCAGGAATAGAAGTAGAAGAAGGGATATGTAAACGGGAAGCGGACAGCTTAAATCATTCTTTTTTTCATTCGATACAATCAGACCTTCCGTATGTCATATTAAAAACAGCCATTTCGTTAGACGGGAAAATTGCAACAGCTCATCAAGAAAGCAAATGGATTACAGGGACAGAAGCAAGGAAAGAAGTACAGCAATTACGTCAAGAAGCAGATGCTGTGATAACAGGCGTCGAAACCATTATTCAAGATGATGCAGGTCTTATTGTGAAAGATTCAATCGTGACACAGCCCATTCGTGTCATTTTAGATTCCACCTTAAGAATTCCGCTTCATGCGAAATGTTTAAACGATCATATGGCAGAAACCATCATTTGTACCTCAAACAAGTACGATCAAAAAAAATATCATCAACTGATGCAAAAAGGACATCAAGTATTTGTCACAAGCGGAGAAAATCGGACAGATCTTCATGCGGTGTTACGTATGTTGAAAAAGCGTTCTGTGATGTCGGTGCTTGTAGAGGCAGGAGGGAGTGTGAGCGCATCCTTTTTAGAAGCGTCACTTGTAAACGAAGTCATTATTTATATGGCACCATTATTAATTGGAGGGAAAGATGCACCTACTTTCTTTGAAGGAGAAGGTACGAAAACATTAAAAGAAGCCATCCGGCCGGTAGATATGGATTATAGTATGGTAGGAAAAGATTTAAAAATGACGATGAGACTTTAATGAAAGAAAGACCTTGTACATGAAGTGCAAGGTCTTTTGATTATTTTAAAAAAATAAAAGTGTACATACACCATTCCCAAACATGATGAATACGATGGATGGGGGTGATTCCATGAAAAGATGTAGGCAATGTGGTAAGACATATCCATCTCATTCGACAGACCACTACCAAAAAGGAAGCTGGTATGATGCGTATAAGGATAATAGCTGGGAATGTGATAGTTGTAAGAAAGGGAACTCAGAAAAGCCAGGGAAACCAGTGAAAAATCCTTGCTGCGGAAAAGATCCTTGTGTTTGTGTGATTCAAGGCCCGCCAGGCGGGAGAGGAAGAAGAGGCCCAGCGGGTCCAGCGGGTCCGGCAGGCCCAGCAGGTCCAGCAGGTCCAATCGGTCCAACAGGCGTAGGTTTAACAGGCATCTTGGCATTTGATCCAGCAGTAGCACCAACCTACCCAGTAGGGCAAGTGGTGACATACGATGGCAGTACGTACGTCGTCAATTCAGTACCGCCATTAGGTACACCTGATACGTCGGCGGATTATACATTATTAGCTGCAGCGGGGGAAACAGGTACAGGGCCAACAGGTGTCACAGGAGATCCAGGTCCAACTGGAGCCACAGGAGCAACCGGCGTGGGTTTAACTGGGGTTGTACCGTATGATGCTGCAGCAGCACCAGAATATCCATTGGGGCAAGTGGTGACATATGAAGGTGGAACGTATCTTGTGAATACAGCATCACCAACAGGTACACCAGATACATCATCAGATTATACGCTATTAGCCGCTGTAGGCGCGACTGGCGTTACAGGCGCTACCGGTACGGGTGCAACAGGAGAAATTGGCCCAACCGGAGCCACCGGCGTTACGGGAGCAACAGGAGCAACCGGTGCCACAGGGATTACAGGAGCGACGGGAGTAGGTCTAGCCGGCGTCACAGCGTTTGATCCAGCGGCAGCGCCGACATATCCAGTAGGTCAAGTGGTGACATATGAAGGAGGAACTTACCTCGTCAATACTGCACCGCCAACAGGTACACCTGATACGTCACCAGATTATACGTTATTGGCCGCTGCAGGAGCGGCTGGCGTTACGGGTGCAACCGGTACAGGAGCCACGGGTTCCACCGGCGCAACAGGAGTGACAGGACCAACCGGGGAAGTTGGTCCAACCGGAGCTACCGGCGTCACTGGAGTTACGGGAGAAATTGGCCCAACCGGAGCCACTGGTGTTACGGGAGCGACGGGGGAAATTGGCCCAACCGGAGCTACTGGCACAGGAGCAACAGGGATCACAGGCGCGACAGGAGCAACTGGTGCAACCGGCGTCACAGGAGCAACTGGTGATACAGGGGCAACAGGAGTGACCGGAGCAACAGGTGTCGGTTTATCTGGAGTTGCAGCGTTTGATCCAGCAGTAGCGCCAACCTATCCAGTAGGTCAAGTAGTGACATATGAAGGAGGAACATATCTGGTCATTACAGCGCCGCCAACAGGCACACCGGATACTTCTCCAGACTATACGTTATTAGCAGCCGCAGGCGCGACAGGTGTCACGGGAGCGACAGGAGCAACTGGGGTAACCGGTGATACAGGAGCGACAGGAGAAACGGGCGTCACAGGAGCCACGGGAGTCACGGGTACAGGAGCAACCGGAGCAACCGGCGTCACAGGAGCCACCGGGGTAACAGGTGATACGGGTGCTACTGGAGTAACCGGAGCAACTGGGGTAACTGGTGATACAGGAGCGACAGGAGAAACGGGCGTCACAGGAGCCACGGGAGTCACGGGTACAGGAGCAACCGGAGCAACCGGCGTCACAGGAGCCACCGGGGTAACAGGTGATACGGGTGCTACTGGAGTAACCGGAGCAACTGGGGTAACAGGTGATACAGGTGCGACTGGAGTCACAGGTGATACAGGTCTCACCGGAGCAACTGGAGTCACCGGAGCGACAGGAGTAACAGGAGCCACGGGAGTGACCGGAGCAACTGGATTAACTGGAGTCACCGGAGCGACAGGAGTAACAGGAGCCACGGGAGTGACCGGAGCAACTGGATTAACTGGAGTCACCGGAGCGACAGGAGTAACAGGAGCCACGGGAGTGACCGGCACAACTGGATTAACTGGAGTCACCGGAGCGACAGGAGTAACAGGAGCCACGGGAGTGACCGGCACAACTGGATTAACTGGAGTCACCGGAGCGACCGGTGTCACAGGAGCCACAGGCTTAACCGGAGCAACTGGATTAACTGGAGTCACCGGAGCGACAGGAGTAACAGGAGCCACGGGAGTGACCGGCACAACTGGATTAACTGGAGTCACCGGAGCGACCGGTGTCACAGGAGCCACAGGCTTAACCGGAGCAACTGGAGTAACAGGAGCCACGGGAGCCACAGGTCTAACCGGCGCAACCGGAGCAACTGGATTAACTGGAGTCACCGGAGTTACAGGTCTAACCGGCGCAACCGGCACAACTGGTTTAACAGGAGCCACGGGAGCCACAGGTCTAACCGGTGCAACAGGCGCCACGGGAGTCACAGGTACAGGAGCCACAGGCGCCACCGGTCCAACAGGAGTGACAGGATCGAGTGCCATTATTCCGTTTGCTTCAGGTACACCTGCTGTCCTGACAACAATTGCAGGCGGTCTCATTGGTACATCGAGCTTGATCGGATTTGGTAACTCAGCGACAGGTGTCAGTATTTTAGGCGGAGTGATTGATTTAACAGGCGCTGCAGGCACTTTACTCAACATGGCGTTCTCAGTTCCGAGAGCCGGAACGATCACATCATTTGCCGGCTATTTCAGTACGACAGCTGCTCTTTCTTTGCTCGGCACAAGTATTACGGTCACAGCTAGTTTGTTTGCTTCACCAACACCGAATAACAGCTTTTCCCAAGTAGCAAGCGTTACATTAGCACCAGCCTTATCCGGGGTTTTAACGCTAGGTGCTATAGCAAATGGTATTGCGACTGGGCTCAATGTACCAGTCACACCGCAAACAAGATTGCTTGTTGTATTCTCCGCATCAGCTACAGGTCTATCCTTAGTGAATACCGTAGCAGGCTATGCGAGTGCTGGTTTATCGATCACGTAATAGGCACATAGGGACGACTCGATGCCTGAGTCGTCCTTTTTTGTTTGAAAGAATTTTCTCTTAACTTAGTAAGAAAAAATGATATCATTTTCTTAGAGTCTATTCGGGTGAATCTACTGAATTAGGGGTTGTGGCGGTGAGTATGGGCAAAAGGAAACTGACTTTACAAACGAAAATTTTGGGATTAATTATCGGGCTTTTGCTTGTTGTCATTGCATTATTAACCATTTGTTTTGGTTTTCTGCAGACATCAGAAAGGCAGGGTCAAGCTGAACAGCTGGCGGTGCAGACCGCTAGAACGATATCCTATATGCCGCCCATTAAAGCATCGGTGGCTCTATCAGCGTCCCAAAATGAAGAACAGGCAGTGCTTGAGCAAATGAAGGAGCAAGTAAGAGCACATGCCATCTTCATTACCAATCGAAAAGGAAAGGTCCTTGTTCATACGAATCATGAGGACGTAGGAAAAACCATCAGTGTATTGGAAGGAAGAAGTACTCTCTTATTTGGAGGAACCTCCATATCAACTGATGATTCTAATGGTGAAACCGTTGTCAGAGGCAGTGCACCCATTATGAAAGAAACAGGAGGGCATGAAGAAATTATCGGCACAGTCACCGTCGAATTTTTAAAAAAGGAAATTGATCAAGCGACAGCTCATCAGCTATTGAAACTTAGCTATATTGCCCTTCTTGTGCTTTTGCCTGGCATATTCGGTGCGATTTTTTTAACGAAGAGTATTCGCAAAGATACATTAGGGCTTGAGCCGCATGAAATTGCTTCGTTGTATCGAGAGAGAGAGGCGATGCTGCTCGCTATAAAAGAAGGGATCATTGCGTTTGACCAGAAAGGCGCGATTACGATGATGAATACATCAGCTGAGCACATGCTGCGCGTCTCATCAAAGCTGCCCCTTCATATTGATCAAGTCTTGCCAAATGTCAAACTTCTTCTCTATTTAAAGGCGGAGACGATTGAACCTAACATCGAAACCGTTGTCAATGATAAAACCTATGTCTTAAATGTGAAAAAAGTAATGCAGGATCATCGAGTATTCGGAGGGATTGTGAGCTTCAGGGAGAAAACGGAGCTGACGAAGCTGCTGGATACATTAACAGAGGTCAGCCAATATTCAGAAGACCTAAGGGCCCAAACGCACGAATTCTCAAATAAGCTGTACGCCATCTTGGGCCTGCTTGAGCTGAAGCAAGTTGATGAAGCCATCGACCTAATTAAAGAAGAATATCATCTGCAAAACCGTCAGCACGATTTACTCAAGAAGCAGATTCGTTCTCCTAAAATACAAGCCATCTTACTTGGCAAGTTAGGGAAAGCTTCTGAGAAGAAAGTCCATTTCCACATTGATGAAAATAGCTCACTTGAACCGCTCCCAGCTCATTTAAGTTTATCTCACTTTATTACCATCATTGGCAATCTCGTCGATAATGCTTTTGAAGCTGTATTAAATAAGGAGAAGCGCGAGGTAGAACTCTTCATCACAGATATTGGGTTTGATATTATCATAGAAGTGTCAGATTCAGGTGATGGAGTGAATGAAGAGGAACTGTCACAGATTTTCACAAGAGGCCATTCGTCAAAGGGAGAAGGACGAGGCTACGGGCTTGCGAATGTGAAAGAAGTATTGGACGAGCTTGGGGGCTGGATTGAAGTTGCGAACCAAAAAGAAGGCGGTGCCATCTTCACTGTATACATACCGAAAGGCACAAAGGGGGAATAGATGGTGATTAACGTACTCATTGCGGAGGATGATTTTCGAATCGCTGCCATTCATGAATCTTATATACAAAAGATAGAAGGATTTAAGGTCGCTGGAAAGGCAAAGAGTGCAAAGGATATGTGGGAGGCGCTCCAGAGGGAACAAGTGGATCTTATCTTGCTTGATGTCTATATGCCTGATGAGCTCGGCACCAACCTGCTGCCGCTTTTAAGAGAACGCTGTCCTGAAGTAGATGTGATCATTATCACAGCTGCAACGGAAACGACGCTTTTAAGAGATACGCTTCATTACGGAGTGGTTCATTATTTAATCAAACCGGTGACCGCACAAAAGTTTGCACAAGTCTTAACCGAATATAAAGAAAAGAAAGACATCATCAATTCAAAGGATGAAGTCAATCAAACGATGATCGATCTGTTTTTTGGGCAGATGCAGGAAGAGCCAAAACAGAGGGATGACAGAGATCTCCCCACAGGCATCAATTCACTGACCTTGGATAAAGTGAAAACATTGATGGCATCAGAGAATAGCGGAATTACAGCAGAAGAACTCGGGGAAAAGATGGGCGCATCACGTACAACTGCGAGACGGTATGTAGAGTATCTCGTGACAACAGGGGAATGCCGGGCAGAGCTTGCATACGGAATTATTGGCAGACCTGAACGTAAATATTACCCTGCCAAACAAGCGGAGTCTTAAAAGATGAAAAAAGGAATGCTTTTTGTGATCGTGCTCTGCCTTTGTATGACGCTCACCTTTAATGAAAAAAAGGCCGGAGACTCTTTCCTGCAGCAAAGCTCCTTATATATTGTGGTGTCGGGTGTACCAGAGGGGGGATTTGACCAAACGGCTCAGGTGATGAAATCAGTGCTTGAACAAGAGAAGCTGGTGAACCGGCCTGTGAACATTCTTTATCAAAGAGGCGGAACGGTGGATAAAGGGTGGACATACATGATGGAGCGGGAAGCCAACTATATCAGTTTAAATTCAAGCTTATTGTTAAGCCGTAATTTACTTGGCAGCAGTAACGTGACGATGAATGATGTGACGCCGCTGGCAATTCTTGCAGAAGAGTGGCAGGTCGTCGCAGTCCCAGTGGATTCTCCTTTTGCAAATGGGAAGGAGCTGTTACACGCACTCAAGAAAAAACCAGATTCCTTAAAAATTGGGTTTGCCCCTGACTTTGGAAATGATGATCAAATCTCATTCGCCCGAGCAGCAGAAATGGCAGGGATTGATCCATATCGCATTCAATTTTTGAAATTTGACAGTGCAGACGATTTATTTCAGGCACTCATTGACCATGAAGTGGATGCAGCAACGACTACCATTACAGAGGTTCGTCATGATTATGAAAAAAAGAGGCTGAAGCTCATAGCGACGACAACCAGCCAGCGTTTAGATGGATTTGAAGATGTGCCGACATGGAAAGAGCAGGGGATTCCGCTCATCTTCTCCCATTGGCGCGGTGTGATGGGCCCAAAACAAATGAGTCAGCATGACATTCGTGAATGGGATCAGCTTCTTCAAAAAATGACGAAAACGAAGTCCTGGAAAAAGCGATTAAAGCAAAAAGGCTGGACAAGTCGTTATATGAACAGCAAAGAGGCAAAGATCTTTATGGAAAATCAATTAAGGCAATATGAGCAATTGATACAAGGAGAACAAGCGGTCGAGTGAGACCGCTTCCAGCGTGTAGACAAACCCTTGCATTCGCCCGCATTCCTGCGTGCCGGTGCTCGCGAATCTCATATTCGCTCCGCTCCATTACTCGTCTTTCCTAGGGCTGCAAAGGTTTTCTATCACGCTGAAAAGAAGACAAAGGGATGAAATAAACCCTTTGTTTTTTTCATGGAATGAAATAGCCCAATGTTTGAACAAAATGAACAAAAAGCATTTATCGACCGAAAAAGAATTAAAATTCATAATATTTACTTCAATTCTCACCTCAGATATGATGACAAAAAGGGTTGGAAATGGGATACCAACACATTAATGAAAGCGTATACAACATAAGGGGTGAACAATATGTTAGCAATCTTAGGATTTCTTATGATGATTGTATTTATGGTTTTGATTATGACGAAACGTATGTCTGTTTTAACGGCATTGGTGTTAACACCGATTGCATTTGCTCTTATTGCAGGTTTTCATTTTACTGAAATTTCAGATATGATTGTCAAAGGCGTGCAGCAAGTCGCACCAACAGCGGTCATGATCATGTTTGCGATTTTGTACTTTGGCATTATGATTGATGCGGGTTTATTTGACCCAATGGTGGCGAAAATTTTAAAAATCGTTAAAGGCGATCCATTAAAAATTGTGGTCGGAACAGCTGTCCTGACGATGCTTGTTGCACTTGATGGTGACGGAACAACAACGTATATGATTACAACAACAGCGATGCTTCCACTATTTACGCTGCTTGGCATCCGTCCAATTATTTTAGCGGGTATTGCCGGGGTTGGCATGGGAATTATGAATACAATTCCATGGGGAGGAGCTACACCTAGAGCGGCGAGTGCACTTGGCGTTGATCCTTCACTTTTATTTGGACCGATGATTCCAGTCATTGGTGCAGGGGTTCTCAGTATGATTATTGTTGCTTATTTTCTTGGAAAAGCCGAAAGAAAACGCCTTGGTGTCATTGAACTTGACCAGCCGATTCATGCAAATGAAATGGCAGCGGCACTGCAAGATGACATCAAACGGCCGAAGCTTTGGTGGTTTAACCTGGCGCTGACTTTGTTATTAGTGCTGCTGCTTGTATCAGGTAAAGTCAGCTTAACTGTTCTATTTGTTCTTGCTTTCTGTGTGGCGATTATCGTGAACTATCCGAACTTAGATCAGCAGCGTGAGCGAATTGCCGCTCACTCAACAAACGTTTTAGCCATTGCTTCGATGATTTTTGCGGCAGGTGTTTTTACAGGTATTCTAACTGGAACGAAAATGGTCGATGAAATGGCGATTTCGATTGTATCTGCAATTCCAGAGCAGCTTGGCGGATTTATTCCAGTTATTGTCGCATTAACAAGCGGGATCTTTACTTTCTTTATGCCGAATGATGCATACTTTTATGGCGTACTGCCGATCCTATCAGAAACAGCGGCAGCATACGGTGTCGATAAAATTGAGATTGCCAGAGCCTCTATTATTGGCCAGCCGATTCATATGTTAAGTCCACTTGTTCCATCGACTCATTTACTTGTTGGACTTGTTGGCGTATCACTGGATCAGCATCAGAAATTTGGGATGAAATGGGCTGTGCTGGCAGTCGTCGCTATGACCGTCATGGCGGTTCTCATTGGGGCCATTTCCATCTGGTAAATAAAAAAGTGTCTGCTGCGGGCAGGCACTTTTTTTAGGTCATATTGCCGGGCAGGCTCCATTCATTTGCCCTAGACAAAGATATGCCTGTTCCTCCAAAAGGTTTATTTTTGAAAAATACTGACACTTTTTCTGTTTTTTTCTTTATAATGCAAATCAATGAAGGGAGAGGATAGCATGTCCAAACGAAAAGGCACGATTCTTTTTGCTGCTGCATGCCTCTTGGCAGGCAGTTTGTCGATGGTGAGCCCAACTTCAGCTCATGCAGAAACCCCTTATTATGGAAAGAGTTATGAACAGCCGGCTTCAGTGAAAAAGCTATACCCTAAGCCTGGCGAGACGTTTGAAACCCCTGCCTTTCAGAAAAAAGGAGAAGCATTTACGACACAAGAAGAGCTTCAAGCTTTCTTAAAAGACATTGTCCGCAAAAGCCCATATGCCACTCAGAAACAGATTGGAACATCCATTGAAGGCAGGTCCATTCCGGCCCTGTACTTTACAAAGGATCGCTCCATTACTCCACTTTCAAAAAAGCCAACCATCTGGCTCCAAGCACAAATACACGGAAATGAACCAGCCTCCGGTGAATCTGCTCTCGTCATTGCAAAACGATTAGCAGGTGAAGAAGGAGAGCGTATACTCAATCATGTCAATATCATCATTGTTCCAAGAATCAATCCTGATGGTTCTTATGCGTTTGACCGCAGACTGGCAAACGGATTAGACGGAAACCGTGATCATATGACATTAGAATCTCCAGAACTGGCAGCCCTGCATCAAGAATTTAATCGGTATGCGCCAGAGGTAGTTATTGATGCCCATGAATACGATGTGGGTCAAAAGCAGTTTGAAAATATTGGTTCATCAGGCGCTCTCAAATATCATGATTTGCTTATTCTTTCAGGGAAGAATTTAAACATTCCTGAAAGCATCCGGCTGACATCAAATGAGTTATACGTTAACGGAGTTCGTGAAACGCTGACGAATAAAGGATTTTCTAACGATTTGTATTATACAAACACAAGAGGAAAGGATGGAAAGATCGACATCTATGAAGGTGGAACGGATGCGCGAATTGGCCGTAATGCCCTTGCACTTTCGCCAGCCCTGTCATTTCTTGTAGAAAGCAGAGGGATTGGGATTGGAAGAGAGGATTTTGCCCGCCGCGTCGCTGCGCAAGTAGCCACCCATGAAAAAATCATTGAAACTACAGTGAAACATGCCAAACAGGTGAAGCAGCAAATGGTGAAGGAGCGGCTGAAGCTGGTCAAAAAAGGATTGCAGCCAAATGATGATGATCAGGTGGTCATTCAAGACGATTTCCAAGCACCTGTCAATGACTCGCTGGAAATGGTTGATATTGAGAAAGGACAAACGACTCAAGTTCCTGTACGCTTTCACAGTGCGAGCGATGCTGTTCCTGTCTTAACAAGAGAGCGGCCGACAGCTTATCTCATTCTTCCGGGTCATGAAGGAGTAGAGAAGAAACTCAGAACATTAGGATTAAAAAGTGTCACATTGCCGGCTGGCATGAAAGTACCGGTACAAGCCTATCAAGTGACAAAGCGAGAAGAAAAGAGCAAAACAGATATTCAGCTTGAAACAAAACTCGTTGACAAGAAACGTCAGCTGCCAAAAGGAACAAAGGTCTATGTCACGGCACAGCCGCAAACCAATTTGCTCTCACTTGCCCTTGAACCAGAATCAAAGGACAGCTATATGTCATCAGGGTTTATTGCTTCAAAAACAGGTGATGAACTGCCAGTCTATCGTTTCGTACTTCCTCAAAAGACGTTAGGTATTCAATAAAAAAAGGCTAAAATAAAGATCATTTTAGCCCTTTGTCTTCTTTTCAGCGTGATAGAAAACCTTTGCAGTCTAGAAGGGCGAGTACCGGAGCGGAGCGAATTGAAACATTCGTGAGCACCGGAGCGCAGACCTGACAACGAATGCGAGGGTTTGTCTACACGCTGAGCGGCACTAGGCGTGCCGCTTTTTTTATTTTCGTCCAGCTCTTATTTCATCTGTCATGCCTTCATATGGTGCTTCTGCGATAATGGTTTCGTCATTCACACCTGCATGATGGATATACGTAATGTCCGCAAATTCTGGGACAACATATTTCGGATAGGTTTCGTATTTTTCACGAGATTCTTTCATGAGATCGATGTAGTCATTTTGATAGCAGACGGTGATGTCTGGACGTTCATGCACCCATTTAGGGAAGAAGATGACGCCATGCATGCGTTTTTCTTCAGGCATAAAGTTCAGAGAGACGTCTGTCCCAGTTGGTTCTGTCCAAGAGACTTTGTATACGCCTTTTGTCAGCTTCACAATATTTACTTCTTGATCACGGACCCAGCGTCCTCCAACCATGCCGCTATGAATGCGGTAATCAATGGTGTGATCATTTTTAATGTAAATCTCATATTCCCAGCCATTTTCATACGTATAAATCATATGAAGTCCAACGAATTGATCCATGTTTATTCCTTCTTTCATTAGAATGATGTTTTTTCAAACATGTTGTGATTTACATGTTTATTTTAAAGTCTATGGTATACTATTGTCAAAGAATAAGCGTTGGAGGCCCATCATGAGAGTACTAAAATATGCCATTCTTGGCTTGTTGGATCAGCATGAGCTGACGGGATATGATATCACGAAACATTTTAAGGATTCCCTTGGACAGTTTTGGAGTGCGAAGCACAGTCAGATTTACCCTGAACTGAAGCGTCTTACAGAGGAAGGGTTTATTGAATTTGATATTCACATACAAGGAAAAAAGCTGGAGAAGAAAGTCTATCAAATCACAGCGGCAGGAAAAGAAGAATTGCGTCAGTGGTTAAGAACAAAAGATCCGATTCCGGAAACAACAAAGGATGAATTCATGCTCAAAACCTTTTTCATCTCCTCCATGGACAAAAAAGAAGCGGCTGACCTGTTTGCCTATCAACTTTTAGAGCGCACCAAGAAAGTAGAGGTACTGGAACAAAAGCTGCATGTTTTGACAGAGGAAGACCCTTCTGCTGAATCACTGCATTCAGCGCAATTTGGGCATTACTTAGTGCTGACAAGGGCAATTGAAAGAGAAAAAGGCTATGTCCGCTGGCTCCAAAAGACCCTTAAACGTATTGATTCATCTATGGTCTAAGGCAATGGTCGGATGATATGATAAAAAATGGTTTGAAACGAGTGAATTTATCAATAGAAACCGCTACAATGGATATATTCGTATTAAAGTGAGGCGAGTATGTTTGAGTAATCAAGAAGCGTTGTGGAATGAAGCAGAAGCTTTTATTTCTGTATGCTATGAAGAATTAAACAAGTCAAATGAAGAGAAGGCAGCACGTCTGCATGAAATAAAAAAAGAAATCGAGTCTGAAGGAATTTATACGCATACACTAGAGGAATTAGCTCACGGGGCAAAAATGGCATGGCGCAACAGTAACCGCTGCATTGGCCGTTTGTTTTGGTCGACCCTGCATGTGCATGACTGCCGGCATGTAAAGACAGAGGATGAGGTGAAGGAGGCGCTCTTTCATCATATTGAGTATGCGACAAATGGCGGGAAAATCAAACCGTCCATTACGATCTTTCCCCCAGAGAAAAACAGACAGAAGGAAGTCGTCATTTATAATCATCAGCTCGTTCGCTATGCAGGCTATGAGACGGAATATGGCATCATCGGCGACGAGGCATCTCTTGAATTAACAAAATTATGTGAAGCCCATGGCTGGAAAGGGGAGGGCACACATTTTGATATTCTGCCTCTTATGTTTCAGCTAAAAGATCAGCCGCCTGTTCTGTATGAGCTTCCGAAAGAAATCGTTCAAGAGGTAGAGATCACCCATCCTGAATATGATGGATTCCGTGATTTAGGATTAAAATGGTATGCGGTTCCGATTATTGCTGATATGAAATTAGAGATTGGCGGGATTCATTACAATGCTGCACCGTTTAATGGCTGGTATATGGGCACAGAAATTGGCGCACGTAACCTAGCGGATGAAAACCGCTACAATATGCTGAAAAAAGTCGCTTCTCTTTTAGGACTGGACACAACCAAGAATTCGTCCCTTTGGAAGGATAAAGCCATTGTCGAATTGAACGTGGCGGTTCTCCATTCTTATCGCGAAGCAGGGGTGACCATTGTCGATCACCATACAGCAGCACATCAATTCAAGCAGTTTGAAAAGCAGGAAGAAAAGGCGGAGCGCAAGCTGACTGGGGACTGGACATGGCTGATTCCGCCAGTATCACCAGCTGCTACCCACATATTCCACAAGCATTACGACAATACCATTGTGAAACCAAACTATTTTTATCAGGACAAGCCCTATCACGGGACAGAAAAAGCCTAGCGGGAGTTATATGTAATTCCATAAAAAGGTGTCTTTTATCATAATACATGTGTCCATTTAAACTGAACAAAAGGGATAGATATCTATCCCTTTTGTTTTATTTATGATGACCACAAAAGATCTCTTCCTTACCACAACAATGGGCGAAAGTTTGCGCTCTCGCATTCCACTTCTGGATGACTCTCTCACGTTTATCCTTTTGCATTCCCTCCCAAGTTTGATCCCATGAGGACCATTCCTTGATATTAACAGTTGTTATAACATTCAGCTCTTATTTTTTGTTTGAATTGCTTGTACTCGGTTCATCCAATTGCTCAGAATATCTGAGCCGCAGACTTATAAATAATAAGACCAATGCAATGACCGTTAGGAAAACCCCCAGCAATCGGAATCCTGTAAAGGTGAACGCACCTCCCATAATGATACCTGTCAACAGTGAAGATAAAATTGTTCCCAAGTATCTCGAAGTATTAAATAGGCCAGATGCTACACCAGCAATTTCTTTTGGAGAGCTTTTAAACAAAGCTGCCTGCATACCAACAGCGTTTAGCCCGTTGCTAAAACCGAATGCGGCTAACGCCAGGCACACACTGATGACTGGTGAACTTTGCGTCCATGTCACGATCCACACTGCCCCTACTACCATCAGTAATGAGGATACAATCAATGCAGGTCTGGGTCCTGATTTACCGACCCATTTCCCTGCTATTGGCGAAGCTGCAATCGAGCTCAAGCCCAAGGTTAACATAAGAATCCCTGTCTGGAATTCACTGACATGACGTACCATTTGCAGGTATGACGGAATCCCAAAAAAGAGTGAATAATAAAGGAAGTTAACTAGCAAGTATTGTATATTGACCCAAGTCATCCCTGGATATTTGGCGAAGGTGCGTAAAGGAATAAATGGCGACACTGTTTTTAGCTCATGTCGTACGAATATTCCCACCGCAACGAGCCCGATTAGCACAACAACGATATTCCACATAGAGAAATGCCCAGATGATTTCGCTGCCAGCAAGCCAACTAGAAGGGCAATCAGACCCACCGCAAAGAGCAGAATTCCTGGCACATCAATCACACCCAGTAATTTTCGAAACGACATGTCACGTGAAACCGTTGCTGCTGGTCCATCATTAGGAATCATTTTCCAAGTTAATATAAAGCTCGCTACTACAAACGGGGTATTGACGATGAAGATCGCTGGCCAGTCCCACCATTGAATAAGTACTCCTCCGGCAAAAGGTCCTATAGCTGCCGCACCGGATAGGAAAATTGATAAACCTGCTAAAGCATCTGATTGCTTTTCTGTAATATGAAGGCGTACTATAGCTGTTCCAACTGCAATCAGCATACTAGTTCCGATGGATTGTACGATTCTGAACACAATAAGCCATCCGAAATTTGGAGAAAATGGAGCCAGAATAGAAGAAACTAAGGATACAACAAGACCAGCCAGAAATATCTTCCTCCTGCCGAATAAATCACTAGCCTTCCCCATGACAGGTTGGGCGATAGCACTAGCGATATAAAATGAAAACACAATCCAGGAAACAGCAGTAAAATCAATGCTATACACATGTTGCAACCTAGCAATAGCAACAGAAATCATTGATGAATTTAAAGGGTTTAATAATATTCCTAGTCCAACGGATATCATTAACCATCTGCTACGAGAATTCATTTTTTCTCCCCCTTTAAATTTGTTATATTGATATCTTACTTGGAATTTTACATTCATTCCAACGCATTTAAAGTTATGATATCATTGACCAAAAGGAATGATTGGAGAGAAAATGAAATGGAACTCCTTCAACTACAATATTTTCTAGAGGTAGCTCGATTAGAGCATGTAACTGAAGCTGCACGAAGCCTCCACGTTACGCAATCGTCGCTAAGCAAAACGATTCAGCGTCTGGAAGAAGATTTAGGTTACCTTTATTTGATCGCACAGGCAGGAAACTGCGATTAAATGAATTTGGCAAGAAATTCATTCGTCGCGCGGAAAGGGCTTTGTTTGAGTTGGAACAAGGAAAACCGGAGATTATCGATTTGTCTAGAGGAGAATCTGGCACACTAAAGCTTGCGGTAACCACAGCAAGCACTTTGCCTCAGATGATGCGAGAGTTTCGTAAAAAACGTCCTAATATCCAATTTCATGTGCAAATGCTGACCACACTGGAAATGGTCACGCTTTTACATCGAGGCGAAGTCGATTTTTGCTTGTCGTCCTCTCCTTTTCAAGGGGAAGACATCGAATGTCAAGTTGTCTTTGTTGATCCCATTCTTGTAGCAGTTCCTCATGGGCATCGACTGGCAGACCGAACTAGCGTATGTTTAACAGAACTTAAGGATGAATGCTTTGTCGGTGTGAAAAGAGGATACGGCACTCGTGATTTAGTAGACTCTGTATGCAAATCGGCTGGAATTGACCTTAAATATGTGTATGAGGGTGATGAACCTACACGTTTGATCAGTCTTGTAGAAGCTGAAATTGGACTTGCCTTCATACCAAGCACAGCAAAAATATCCTGGGGAAAGATTAAATATTTGCAAGTTGAGAATCATGAACTTGTACGTGATATCGCTTTATTATGGCATACAAGTCGATACATGACGCAAGCTTCATTGGATTTCCGCAAGGTAGTTCTAGACTATTTTGAGGCAATATCGAACCAGCCCAATTAATCTTGCATGACTCATACCGATTCGATATTATACGAGGTCTAAGTCCCAACCAGCCTCAAACATATTTCTACATGTAGGTGGTAAACAGTTTACTTGACGGAATCAATGTCCCACGCCTCCGTATCTAGCCTGGCTACTGATAGATTAAATCTAAATAAAAAAAGTTCAACCAGAAAGTTCTGGCTGAACTAATACGAAAGCTCCGTTTAACTATCATGAATAGGAATAATGTTTACATATAGCTAGGTTTTTTATGACCGTATTCGAAAATCCTGATAATGAGCAAGCTCGGTGAGCGGCTCCATTTGCATGTCGGTGACTTTTGAAAAAGGACTTCCTTTCCGGACAGTCTCTAAGAAATCAATCACTTTCTGCTGCTCACCCTCTACCTTTAACTCGACATGACCTTCATCTGTGTTGCGTACCCAGCCTTTCATTCCACGATTGACGGCTTCTCCCTGAACAAAATAACGAAAGCCGACTCCTTGCACACGTCCTTTTACAATGGCGTGATATTGAATCATGGTCATCTCTCCTTTTTTCACATCGTACCATAGCCTGCATCTGATCTTCACGCCTCGACTATGATTTGATTGTCAAACGATGTAAAATAAAAGCCAGTAGACAACCAAAGGAGATGGGCATCGTGGGACAAAAGAGCTACGACATAGAAGGAATCCAAGTGGGACAACCTATCATTACATATGCGAATGGAAAAGAAATCAAAACAGCCATCAACAAAAGGCGCATTCATGAGCCTGTGTATTTAAGTCAGGTCAATTTTGAAGGAGATGGTCAGGGGGATTTGGTTCATCATGGGGGTTATGATAAAGCCGTCTGCGTCTATCCGTATGATCATTATGCTCACTTTGAACAATTTTTAGGGGTACCATTACAGGAAGCTGCCTTTGGCGAGAATGTAACAGTACGCCAGCTAGTCGAAACGAATGTGCATATTGGCGATGTGTTTCAGCTTGGAGATGCATTTGTTGAGGTGAGCCAGCCAAGACAGCCTTGTGTGAAATTGTCTCTTAAGCATGGCAGCATGAAGCTTGTAAAGGAAGTGCAAAAAACAGGGTATACAGGCTTTTATATACGTGTATTGAAAGAAGGCATGGTGCCGCCTGATGCATCGCTAGTACTAGTAGAAAAAGCGTCCCATCACATTACGGTCCATGAGGTTAATGAAGTCAAATATCGTCAAACAAGTCCAGAGAGACTGAAAGCCGTTCTTGAAGTAGATGCTTTAGCAGATGTGGTGAGGAAGTCTTTAGAAAAACGAATTCAGCACATTTAAAAAAAGCCGTACATTATCTTAAGATGTACGGCTTTTCAGCGTTTATGAGCTGCGTTTCTTTTGCTCAAGAAGATTTGCAAGGAAATATGTTTTTAAGCTTTGAAGCTTTCTTCCTTCATGCTTAGTCACACCAAGCTTCTTTAATTCTTCGACATACCAGCCTTTGCTACCATAATGCATGATAGAAAACTCCTTTCAATTGAAACTGCCTGCATTGTAACATCTCAAAAAAGAACGTGAAAAGCGTGCAGGTGTCAAGAAATGAAAACTGATTCTATCTGCCTATGATCCATGTATATGCTGGAAATATTGATTTATGAATTTGGCGGGTTGAGGGTAACGAGGATCATGCCGACCGTCATAATCATGATGACAACACCAAGATAGGTCATCATGGATTGTTTTTTCTTAATCCCTACAACCGTTAAGATAATACTTTCGATGAAAAAGATAACACCTATGATGATGAACCACATATCAAATAAGACCCCTTTCACATATCTTTGCCTATTTTACCACAGGCTTTTTTGTTTAGTCGTGACAGATTCGTGAAACGGGCATGAAAAAATCCCCTCCAGTGAAGGAGGGGACCCGCTGCTTACAGCTTTGTTAAAATAATTGGTTCGTCTTTAGTGATCACAATCGTATGTTCAATCTGTGCGACTAGACTTTTATCTGGTGTTTTAAATGTCCAGCCATCATCAGCTTGATAAATCGATTCAGCATTTGTTGAAATAAAAGGTTCAAAAGCAATGACTGTGCCATTTTTAAACAAAGCATTATCGAATGGATCATAGTAGTTCAAGATATGGTTAGGTGCTTCATGCAGATTCTTCCCAATGCCGTGTCCTGTTAGGTTTTTAATGACGGTAAATCCTTGTTCTTTCGCTGTATTGTAGACCGCACGGCCAATTTGGTTTTGTCTTTTACCGGCTTTTGCATGCTTTAATCCTTCAAGGAACGCATCTTCCGCACACTTACATAATGCTTCAAGACGAGCATCACCTGTACCTAAAACGAATGAAATGCCTGTATCGGAATAATAGCCATCTAGTTCTGCTGAGATATCAATATTTACGAGGTCGCCCTCTTGTAAAATGGTTTTTTCACTTGGGATACCGTGTGCAACTTCATCGTTCACGCTGATACAAGTGGTACCAGGGAAGTCATATTCCTTTTCAGGTGCTGAATTGGCCCCATGTTCTTCTAATATTTTTTTCCCAATCAAATCTAATTCTTTTGTAGACATGCCTGGTTTCGCTTGGCTTTTCATTTCTTCTCTTGCCAAAGCGACAATTCGGCCGACTTTTTTTAAGGCTTCTAACTCATGATCATGTTTGACAATCACTGTTCATTCCCGCTTTCTATATCTTCATTCTATTCAATAGCTTACCACATTTTACGCAAAAAGAGTAAAGAGCGGAATTCAAATGGATGTGGACAAATTGGTATAGATAACTAGACGTGCATATGATATATTTTTTATGAACATCATGAATGATTTGGTCATGATGATGACAAAGGGGGGAAATCAGATGGTGTTTCAGTTTTTTCAAAAGCTCGGAAAATCATTTATGCTTCCAATCGCTGTACTTCCAGCAGCAGGGATTATTTTGGCCATTGGGCGGGAGGATGTATTCAATATCCCGTTTATTCATGCGGCAGGGAATGCAATTTTTGCGAACTTGGCTTTAATTTTTGCAATGGGTGTAGCGATTGGTATTTCAAAAGATGGGAACGGGGCAGCGGCATTATCAGGAGCGATTTCTTATTTTATTTTGTCAGCCGGTACAACGTCGATTAACTCAACCAACAATATGGGGGTATTGGGCGGTATTTTATGCGGGCTTTTGGCAGGTTATGTTTACAATAAATTTAAGGATACGAAACTGCCGGAATACTTAGGTTTCTTTAGCGGAAGGCGGCTTGTGCCTATTATGACCGCACTTTTCACCATTCTATTAGCAGCCGTTTTCGGATATGTATGGCCGCCGATTCAAAGTGTAATCAATGATTTAGGAGAATGGATTTTAAGTCTTGGTGCAACAGGTGCAGGGCTGTTTGGTTTCTTTAACCGATTACTCATTCCATTAGGACTTCATCATGTCTTGAATAATTTATTTTGGTTTCAATTCGGGGAATTCAGCGGAGCAACAGGGGATTTAGCGCGATTCTTTAAAGGAGATCCAAGCGCAGGTGTCTTTATGACCGGATTCTTCCCAGTGATGATGTTTGGTCTGCCAGCGGCATGTCTAGCCATGGTTGTGACTGCAAAACCTGAGAAACGAAAAGCAACAGCTGGTCTGATGATTGGGATGGCACTTACATCATTTATAACAGGGATCACTGAACCAATTGAATTTTCTTTTATGTTTTTATCTCCACTTTTATATGGTGTCCATGCTATTTTGACGGGGCTTTCGCTTTTTATTGTGAACACTCTTGGGATTCATAGCGGCTTTGCCTTTTCAGCAGGTGCGATTGATTACGTCTTAAGTTTCGGTATTGCGCAAAAACCGATTTTGCTTCTTGTAGTAGGAATCATTTATGGCGTCGTGTACTTTGTCGTTTTCTATTTCCTCATTAAACTATTAAAGCTGAAAACACCAGGCAGGGAAGATGATGACTTGGAAGATATCGCAGCGGATGATGCGGTGACGGCAGGTGGAGCGAGTATGCTCGTAGAGGGGCTTGGCGGCAAAGACAATATCACCACCATTGATCATTGTGCTACACGTCTTCGCTTAACAGTAGAGGATACTAATTTATTAAATGAAGGTACATTGAAAAAAGCAGGTGCCAAAGGGGTGCTGACTTCTGGAAAAACATCCGTACAAATTATTATTGGAACGAATGTAGAATTTGTCGCAAATGATCTCCGTAAAGAAGTCGATCGAGATTAAAAAAAACGTTCAGCCAGGTCAAATGGGCTGAACGTTTTTTTGTTTACGCTGTTCGATCACTAGCACAATACTGATCACAACGAGTAAGAACCATGAACTAATTTTCCCTAGATGAACAATGGACCAAGCATGCTGCTGATTTGGATATTGCCATGCGCCTAAAAAGGTGGTAACATTTTCGGCAACCCAAATAAAAAAGCCAATCAGGAGAAATGAAACAACAAGCAGACATGTCAGCCACCATCTGACATCATAGAGCCAGTGATGCGTAAAGAAATTGAGGTAAATGCACAAACTGATGCCAATTGAAAGAAATGGATGTGGCCACTCAGCCACTTTGACATGAAGTCGTGAAAATGCTTGATAAATATAACTAGCCACACTCGCATACATAAAGCCGCTATATAGTGGAACCCCAAATATTTTTGTATAAGCTTCTTCTGGATAGGACCAAGAGCCCATATGTACTTTATACACTTCTAAACAGATTCCTATGAGATGAAATAGACAAATGACCTTTAGCTCCGCCCAAGTCTCCAGCCGCAGCGTCAGCATCAGGATCTGAGCCGCGAGGCAAAGCAGTAGAATGAAATCATACCGGTGAAGAAAAGGAATAGTCACCGTCTTTGATAGGGCAAGCGCCGCAAAGATCATGACGGGGAATAGACATGAGATGGCCTGTAAATAAGCAAAATGAAATAGTGTTTTCATACAAAATGAAACCCCTTTTTACTGTCTGAAATGACTTAGACGGTTTTAGCAAGGGAAAAGTTTACCTCAACTAGATATTCATGAACAATTTGTGAATATATATGTGAAAAAGATCACAAATAACATATTGAGTAGTATAATAAGATCATAAAGAAAATGTGAAATATTTCACATAATTTAAAAGGAGGCATCATCATGTTTACAAAATTCTTACAAACGAATGTATGGGCAGCCGTTATCCTTTTGGCAGCAAGACTTTATATCGGATGGACTTGGCTGACATCTGGTATTGGAAAACTAACAGGTGGATTTGATGCATCAGGCTTTTTGCAATTTGCAATATCTGAACCTGTTGTCAAAGATGGTCATCTTGTGTATCCGTTCTATGTATGGTTTTTAGAAAATGTCGCTTTGCCAAATGCCGGACTATTCAGTGCCATGGTCATGTGGGGAGAAATCTTAGTAGGCCTAGGATTAATTGTTGGATTGTTTACAACAACAGCAGCCTTTTTTGGAAGCGTGATGAATGTCTCTTTCTTACTAGCTGGGACTGTCTCTGTGAACCCGCTGCTTCTGCTTATTGCCATCGTCATCATGGCAGCGAAAGGGAATGCAGGCAAATTTGGACTTGATTATATCGCAGGTCCATTCCTAAAAAGAACAATGAAAAGAAAGCCGCAGTTAGAAGTGGCATCATCATAAAGAAAAGCATCTAGAGCACAAGCTCTGGATGCTTTCAGCGTGTAGACAAACCCTCGCATTCGGTGTCAGGTCTGCGCCGGTACTCACGAATGTCAAATTCGCTCCGCTCCGGTACTCGTCCTTCCTAGGGCTGCAAAGGTTTTCTATCACGCTGAAAGGAAGACAAAGGGCTAAAATAAAGATCATTTTAGCCCTTTATCAGCAATCTAAAAGCATCCTGAGCACAAACTCAGGATGCTTTTTTATTTAAGAATCGGCTTTCATGAGGTTGATATGCAGGACGGTGAGCTCATGCTGGCTCATATCTGGATCATGGCCTACGATAAATTCGAGTTCATAATCACCGGTTCGATACACATATTTTTTCTCTTTTGTCTGCGGAATGGTGCTCACTGAATCCGCTGGTCCAAGCTGTTTCTTTAGTAACGAAGAGGTCATACCGCCGATATTTGTTTCTTTTTCTACATTTGTACCGAAATAACGGATTTCATCAATTTTGCCTTTTGCATCATAGTGAAAAGCAAATCCGGGATTCCCCATTTCCGCATGATACAAATCAAAGCTGCTTTGGCCTGTTTCTGGATATGGATTTCCGAGCTGATGATGAACATCTTCTTTTGTTTGAACGCCTATTTTCAGTCCCTTCGCATAGTAGGGCATTTGTCCTTTATGTGCCAGCTTATAAATGCTGTTAAGCGCGGCTTTTGGACCTTGAGGAACGGTTTGCTCTGCTGCTGGTTTAGTCATGGCGTGTGCTGAGACAGCAGGGCTGAAACCGAATAGGGCGGATGAAGCAAGTGAAGCAGTCACGACAAAAGCTGCTGTTTTCTTCATGATAAATCCCTCCTTCTTCTCCTATACCCGGTGCAATCATGATCAAACGTGAAAAGAACCAGCTGATCAAGGATCGGCTGGTTCTTAGTATGAGAACGTTATTTTGAAGAAGAGCTGGATTCATCTTTGGCGGAAGAGGAATCCTTTTCATCCTGTACTTTCTTTGTATAGTCATAGTCGTTGCGGTCAATCGGTGTAAAGCCTTTAGGCTTGTAGAAACGGAGTAAATCTTCGGTGACAATCTTATCAGATGTCTCCAGCATCTTTTTCACCGTTTCATTTTCTTGGGATGCCTTGTCTGTTGGCTCGATTTTCTCGCCTGTTTTGTTGCTGTAATAGTTATTGCCTACTTTCGTGTAGTCCTTAGACACGAAGTCACCATTTCTAAATGGCACAAGCTCTTTAAAGTTCTTCGATAAGATATCAGAACCAGACATTAAATAGTTCTTCGTATCATCACCAAGCAGGTGCAGAAGAGTTGGGGCGACATCGACTTCACCAGAGTATTTATGAATCTGTCCGCCTTTTACGCCAGGTACATGGATAAAGAGCGGCACACGCATAAGCTGCGCATTTTCATAATCTCCAATTTTTTGTCCAGTCACTTTTTCCATCGCTTCATTATGGTTTTCAGAAATACCGTAATGATCTCCGTACATAATGACGACTGTGTTGTCATAGAGACCTGACTTTTTCAAATCGTTGAAGAACTGTTCAATCGCTTCATCTAAATAATGAGCCGATTGAAAGTAGTTATCGACGACAGAGTCACCGAAATCACCAGGCTCGAAATCAGTATCACCTTCATCCATTCCAAATGGGAAATGGTTCGATAAGGTAATGAATTTCGAATAAAACGGCTGCTTCATGTTTTTAAGGATTGGCATCGACTCTTTGAAGAACGGTTTGTCTTTCAGTCCATAGTTCTTCGTATCCTGCTCGTTCATATCGTAGTACTCAGAATCGTAAAATCTGTCATATCCAAAGGATTTAAACATTTCATTACGGTTCCAGAAGGTTTTCGTATTGCCATGGAATTCTGCTGACGTATATTGATCCTTCTTCAAAATACCAGGAAGTGCTTGATATGTGTTTTGCGCTTTGTTAATAAAAACAGAGCCCTGTGATAATGGGAATAACCCAGTATCCATCATAAATTCAGCATCAGACGTTTTTCCCTGTCCTGTTTGATGGAAGAAGTTGTCAAAGTAAAACGTTTTGTTGTCGTGTGCCAATGAATTAAGGAATGGCGTTACTTCTTTTCCATTCACCTTATAATCAATGACAAAGTTTTGCAGAGATTCAAGAGAAATTGTAATGACATTCATGCCTTTCGCTTTCCCGTAATAAGCCGGGTTAGGATCAGCGCTGTTCGCTTTTAAATAGTTCTCTACATCTGTCACGTCATTTGAATTTGCCAGAGCACGCTGGCTGTTTGATTTCACATTTTGAATGGCATCAAACACAGTAAAGTTATAAGCACCTAAATATTTAACCAAATAATTGCGGTCAAACGATCTTGATAAAAGCTCTGGACGATCGATCTCTGCAGCTACTAAGTTTAAAATAAAGATCACAACAGAGGACACAAGGACGAGTCTAAACGATTTTGATTTTTGAACAGGTACAGTGGCTGTACTTGTTTTCTGCTGTCTTTTCATGCGGATTGCAAGTACGATCAAAATGATTGTATCAATAAAGTAAAACACATCAGTCCAACGCATGAGTGAAAATGCACTATCACCTAATTGTCCGCCATTCGTTCCTGCCTGCATCACTGTAGGCAGCGTGATAAAGTCATTGAAGAATCGATAGTACACGATGTTTGCGTATAGTAAAAAAGACATGAAAAAGTGAATCACAATGATAGCGGCAGGCTGCCATTTCTTCTTGAACAATAAAGCAAAACCAAGAAAGAACAAGCTGGAGCTAATGGGATTCACGAAAAGCAAAATATGCTGAAGCACATTTGATATACCAAGTTTAAATTCGATTAAATACGCTGAATACGTTTTGAGCCATAGTAAGATGGCTGCAATTAGAAAGAAGCCGAGACCTCTTTTTTGAATAAATGTTTTCATATAAACACTCCTTTTCTCCGATACACGGAAGAGGCGGAACGAAAGAAAACGAACCATTAGAATATACCACGAAATGCACAAATAGAAAAGTCATAACCGGTGAAGAGCCTTTGCAAGCCTGTCCGAGCAATAAAAGGAGAGAAATGAAAATATTCGCCAATCGAAAAACTTTTTATGAAAATAGACCTATTATTTGCAGAAAATTCAGTGATTTTCCAGTTGCTATATCAATAAAACAGGTAAAAAGATACAAGTCTAAAGAATTAATTTAATTTCTACAATGGTCATTTAGAGAGTATTTCCATTGTTTATTAATGTTTATGCAGGTTAAACAAAAAAAATGAGCCATGTAATAGAATAAGACGATGGATAAAAATTCCTCCTATACAATATATCAATATATTTTTGTGTTTCGTGAACATAATGGTTTTCATGTATTTTTTAAGGGTTTCATTTATTTTAATAAGTGAACAAATTATCTAAATATACTTAAGTGAACATATCGAGACTATAAACTTCTGAATTGGGGTCGATATAGACAGTGACAGGAAATCTTCCATTGAAAGGATTGATAGTATATGACTGTACGAGCAGAGAACCTCGTTCAGAACTGGTTTCCGAGTGAGGACGGAAATGCAGGAGAGCGTAAAGAACTCATCAAATTGATGGAGCAGATCATTTCAGGGGTCGATGACCTGAAAGATCCCAACCGTGCACACCTTAAAGGTGAAAAGAATCGTGGGGAGGATTTTTACAAAAAGCTCACTGAAACAAGTCAAATTCCGATGAACGGCCAGCAAGCGGAACTTGTGAATGAAGAATTACTGAAGCTTTTACATAACCATCCATACCACACCAAGTATTTCTTCACGAACATTTTGCCAATGGCAAGTACACCAGGAATTTTAGGCATGCTGACAGCTATGCTGGTAAACGGAAACAACCTTTGGGATGTTTATGGACCAGCAGGTGCGGAAGCTGAGGTCAGAGTGGTTTCAATGATGTCTAAGCTCATCGGATATGATCCAAATATGAGCGGGGGATACACAACATGGGGAGGTCAAGGAGCGATTTTTTCAGGACTTCGTTTAGCGATCGCAAAAGCTGCGCCGGAGTCACTGCGAAAAGGAGTTCCACAAAATCTTTATGCGTTTTGTTCTGATGCTGCACATTACAGCTTATTTAAGTCAATGGAAGCAACAGGACTAGGCACAAACAACTTAATCAGAATTAAGACGAATAAAGATCATTCAATGGATATGGAAGATTTGCGTTGTCAAATGGAACGTGTTGCACAGGGTGGCGGGATTCCCGTTTATATTGTGGCAACAACCGGAACAACAGATGCCATTGCAATTGATGATGTCAAAGGGGTACGTGAAACAGCAGAAGCGATTGCTGAAAAGTATGATCTGAAGGTGCCGCATATTCATGCAGATTCGGCGCTGGGTGGATTCTTTGCTTTCTTTAATGAGTATGATGTATCAGAAAACCCGCTGCAATTCTCAGTCGGTGTTCTTCGGATGCTAAAAGAAATCAAAGCGAAATTCCAGCATCTTTCTCTTGCAGACTCGATGTGCTTTGATTTTCAAAAGCTCGGCCAAACACCTTACACATCCAGTTTATTCTTAGTGAAAAACGCTGCTGACTTAAAGCGTTTGGACCTGGAGGAACAAGAGACGCCATATGTTGGCCATAGAGGCTACGGTGAATACCATACGGGTTATACGCTTGAGTGCTCAAGAATGGGAAGCTCGATCAGTATGCTGAGTGTGCTCTTAACGTTTGGGGTTGAAGGCTATCAGCGCTTGCTCGGTCAATTCTTAGAAGTGAACCTTGCCTTCAGAGAAGCACTTAGTCGAGAAATTCCGCAAGCAGAAGTCGTGAATGATGACAACGTCGGAATGGCGACATTATTTAGAATTTACCTAGACGGCTCACCGCGTTTTCAAGAAGAGATTTCTGGCGAAGCGACTTCAATGGAAATTGAGCGAAACAATGAATTGAACAAAATGCTGTTTGAAAAACTTGGAGAGAAAAGAGATGAGATGTTCTTTGGCGATACAACGAAGTTTTTACTTGTCAACTCAAAAGAAGGTCAAGAATTCTATCTAAGTGTTAGTAAGTTTTTTGTCATCTCACCTTATACGTTACCAGAGCATATCCCTCATATCGTATCTTATTTAAAAGATGTGATTGCATCTGTTTGTGGACAATTTGAAAATGTACATGCTTAAATCAAATCTGAGAGTGGAGATGTAGGAAAAAATGGCGAAACAAAGGAAATTTGGAGGATACACGATATCCTCTAAAATCATGTCAGTCGTTACCGTAACATTACTCGCAACCGTTGCATTATTCGTTCTAACCTTTTATCTAGTGAGCCAGGATTTATCATCCCAGTTATTAAAGCAATTTGATTACCGATTAACAACAGATATTGATACCGCCAAAAAAGAAATCGATAACATCGATGGAAACGTACTCAGCATTAGCGGGAAGGATGATCCTATTTATGCTGAGATCAAAACGAAATTCGCAGAGCTTCAAAAAGATCATACGCTTGAGAACTTATACGTGTTATCTAATAAAGGCGGCAAAGAAAGAATTATTATACTAACCGGTGAAGAAAATGACTTTGATCAAGATTATGCTTTTTCAGAAGAGATGAAACAAGCGCTCTCTGAAGATAAAATGGTCAAAAGTGATATTTACAAAGATTCATTTGGTACACATAAATCAGTCTTTTTGCCAATTAAGGATTCAGGCGGTGAGCTGACAGGGATTTTAGGCATTGATTTAGATGCGTCTGTCGTGCCTCAAACAACGCAGAAGTTGATGATCTATATCACAGTGGCATCTGCCATTGTGCTTATCGGTGGATTACTCTTCTCATACTTCATGGGAAGAAGAATTGCAAAACCAGCACGTTCCTTGATGGAATCAGCGAATCGAATTGCTGACGGTGATTTAACTGGTATGGTAGAGGTTGAAAGTAAAGATGAGATCGGCCAGCTTGCCGCATCCTTCCAAAAGATGCAGGGACGGATTAAAGAGCTCATTTCGAAAATCTCAAACTCATCTAGTGAAGTGTCGAAAATGTCTTCACAGCTTCGTACGGTGACGACCGAATCAAGTCAAAGTGCGCAGCAAGTATCAGAAGCTATGACGAATATGAGTGAAGGAATCAATGATTCTGTCGCAAATATCACGGATTGTACGACATCCGTTGCAGAGATCGATACTCAAATCGAAGGCGTCACAAAAGAAGTCGACGAAATGAAATCTGTATCATCTGACGTACAAAAGCAATCAGAATCTGGTCAAAAATTAGTGAACCATGTGCTTGATCATCTGAATATGCTACATGACAAGATGACCAACTCAAAGCAGGCAGCAGAAGAATTACAATCTCATTCAACGGAGATTGAAAGTGTCATCTCAATTATTACGGACATTTCAGCCCAAACGAATCTGCTTGCACTGAATGCTTCAATTGAAGCGGCACGTGTTGGAGAAGAAGGAAAAGGTTTTGCTGTTGTGGCAGATGAGGTGCGCAAGTTAGCTGAGCAATCAGCGGATGCGGCTAAAACCGTTTCAGACCTTGTCATCGGCACACAGGAAAACAGTCAGCGCGTTCTTGAAAGTGTAGAGGAAAGTAGTAAAGCAGTGGAAGAAGGACGTGAGCAAATGGAAGGCACGTCACAAAATTTCGCTTTGATTTACGACGGTGTATCTCAGTTTTCAAGAAGAACGAACAATTTGCTTGCTTCTATTAAGCAAGTTGAGCAAGCATATCAAACGATTTCTACATCGATTGAGCAAATTTCTGTTGTATCAGAAGAACATGCAGCCAGCTCTCAAGAAGTGGCGGCAGCAACAGAACAGCAAAGTGCTGGTATGCAGCAAATTTCAAGTGCGATTGAACAGCTCTCTGACATGTCAGAGGACTTAGCACAAATGGTCTCAACCTTCAAAGTCGACAATAAATAACGAGAAAGGGCTAAAATATTTTAGCCCTTTTTCTCTTTTCAGCGAAGAAGGGACGAGCACCTGAGCGCAGGATAGACACCGAATGCGAGGGGGTGTCTAGATGCTGAAGCTGACTCTTGTGAGAGAGCCAGCTTTTTTGCTATGCTTAATCAAATACTTGCGGCGAAAGGAGAAACGCTATGGATTTTGCGCAGAGATTATCAGAAGAACGGATCAAAAAAGCGATGGATAACGGGGCTTTTGAAGGATTATCTGGCTTTGGGAAACCTCTGCCAAAAGATGATGCTGCTCATGTACCAGAAGAACTTAGAATGGGCTACCGCATCATGAAAAATGCCGGATTTGCTGGGGAAGAAACAGCGCTGAAAAAAGAACTCATGACTGTCAAAGAATTACTTCAATCAAGCATAGATGGAGAAGAAAGAAAGAAACTGTCTCTTATCTGTGAAGAAAAACAAAAACGTCTGGATGAACTTACATCTAAGCGCCAAACTTTTGCCCGCCCAGCCTCCTCCTTTTACAAAAATAAGGTCTACGAGAAATTAACGGAGCATAAAAAAAGAGGATGACACGCTGCCTCTCCCTGAGCACATTGAGGGAGCTTTTTTTATGTAAGCGCTACATTTTGTTGTTGACTACATGTATATACAAATATAAAATATAAAGTAACATGTATATACAAGTTTTTTGGTTCTTTTTTCTTATATAAAAAAACGATCTCGGAGGGGATAGTATGGCTGATTATCAGGCAGCAGCAGATCAGATTGTGAAAGCCATCGGCGGCAAAGAAAATATTGATCAAGCGACACATTGTGTAACAAGGCTGCGCTTTGTGCTGAAAGATGAAGACAAGGTGGATGAGAAAGCACTTGAACAAATTGATGAAGTGAAGGGATCTTTCTCAGCGAACGGTCAATACCAAGTGGTTATCGGCCAAGGGGTCGTCAATCGAGTATATGCCGAAATGGTCAAAAGGACGGGGATTGGGGAAGCCACAAAAGAAGACGTCAAGCGTGCCTCTGATCAAAAATTAAATCCATTGCAGCGTGCTGTGAAAACGCTTGCGGATATCTTTATACCAATTCTTCCTGCCATTGTCACAGCCGGTTTATTAATGGGGATTAATAATATTTTAACAGCTCCTGATATTTTCTTCGATCAAAAATCGATTGTGGATGTGTATCCGGCATGGGCTGATTTAGCGAATATGATCAACTTAATTGCAGGCACTGCCTTCACCTTCCTGCCAGCATTAATTGGCTGGTCAGCTGTTAAGCGGTTTGGGGGGAATCCGCTTTTAGGGATGGTCCTTGGTCTGATGCTCGTACACCCGGACTTGTTAAACGCATGGGGCTATGGAGCGGCTGAGAAGACCGGTGACATTCCTGTTTGGAACTTGTTTGGACTTGAAGTGCAGAAGGTAGGCTATCAAGGACAGGTTCTTCCGATACTCGTCGCCTCCTATTTACTTGCAAAGCTCGAATTATTTATCACAAAACGGACACCTGAAAGTATTCAGCTGTTAGTTGTTGCACCGATTACGTTATTAGTCATTGGATTTTTATCATTTATCGTCATTGGACCTGTTACCTTTGCAATCGGTAATGTTTTAACATCTGGACTTGTAGCCGTATTCCAGCAATTCGCAGCACTTGGCGGTCTATTATACGGCGGACTGTATGCAGCATTAGTCATTACAGGAATGCACCATACGTTCCTTGCTGTGGATATTCAATTGATTAACTCAAAGCTGCACGGCACGTTCCTATGGCCAATGCTTGCACTGTCCAATATCGCACAAGGATCAGCTGCACTGGCAATGATGTTTGTCTTAAAAGATGAAAAACAAAAAGGACTTTCGCTGACATCAAGTATTTCTGCTTATTTAGGAATTACCGAACCGGCGATGTTTGGGGTCAACCTGCGTTATCGATTCCCATTTATTTTTGCACTGATCAGCTCAGGATTAGCCGGTATGTTTATCGCCTCTCAAGGGGTGCTGGCAAGCTCAGTTGGTGTTGGAGGCATTCCAGGAATCTTCTCCATTATCCCGAAATATTGGGGGGCATTTGCAATTGGAATGGTGATTGTACTCATCCTCCCATTCATCGGTACTCTTTTATATGCAAAACTAAAAAAGAAGAAGGATTTTTCAGAAGAACTTAACTAGTGGTGGTGAAGGAAATTGAATCAGCAATCAAATGAACCATGGTGGAAAAAAGCGGTGGTCTATCAAATTTATCCGAAGAGCTTTTTAGATACAACGGGCTCTGGTACAGGGGATATCAATGGCGTGACGAAAAAGCTTGATTACATTAAAGAGCTTGGGGCGGATTGTATTTGGCTCACGCCAATGTATGAGTCCCCGCAGCATGACAATGGCTATGATATTAGTAATTATACAAAAATCCATGACATGTACGGTACAATGACAGATTTTGAACGCATGCTGAAGGAAGCGCATGAGAGAGGAATACGAGTCATCATGGATCTAGCCGTTAACCATACATCCATTTTCCATGAGTGGTTTCAAGCCTCGCGTGAGTCAAAGGATAATCCTTACCGAGATTATTATATTTGGAAGGAGCCAAAAGCGGACGGATCTCCGCCGAATGATTGGCAGTCAAAATTTGGCGGCCCAGCCTGGGAACTAGACGAAGTAACAGGAGATTATTATCTTCATTTATATGATGTCACTCAGGCGGATCTTAATTGGGAGAAGGATGAGGTGCGCAGGCAAGTATATGACATCATGCACTTTTGGTTTGAAAAAGGAATTGATGGGTTCAGGCTGGATGTCATCAACAACATCTCAAAGGATCAGCGCTTCTTAGATGACGCCGGACAATCTGTGCAAGGCGACGGCCGCATGTACTATACGGATGGGCCAAGAATTCATGAATTTCTGCATGAAATGAACCAGGAGGTTTTTTCGAAATACGATAGCATGACAGTTGGAGAAATGTCTTCAACGAATATCGCAGACTGCATTCGGTATACAAGACCTGATCGGCAGGAGCTGGATATGACGTTCAATTTCCATCATTTAAAGGTGGATTATCCAAACGGCGAAAAGTGGGCGATCGCACCATTTGATTTTCAAGAATTAAAGTCAATTCTGTCTGAATGGCAGACGAAAATGCATGAGGGCGGCGGCTGGAATGCGCTGTTCTGGTGCAATCATGATCAGCCGCGTATCGTCTCAAGGTATGGTGATGATGGCACGTATCATCAGCAGTCAGCGAAGATGCTGGCAACCACGATTCATCTGATGCAGGGGACTCCGTATATTTATCAAGGTGAGGAAATTGGCATGAAGAATCCTCGCTTTGAGGACATTTCGTCTTACCGTGATATCGAATCACTTAACATGTACGAAGTCATGCTTGAAAAGGGAAAATCAAAGGAAGAAGCACTCGCCATTTTACAGGTCAAGTCAAGAGATAATGCGAGATCACCAATGCAGTGGACCTCAGAGAAGAATGCAGGTTTCTCAACAGGAACGCCTTGGATTGAGCCAGCCCATAACGACATTTCGGTCGAAGCTGCGTTAAAAGACCGGACGTCCATTTTCTATCATTACCAAGCCCTCTGCAGACTGCGTAAAGAACTTGATGTGATCACATATGGCAGCTTCTCCTTACTTTTAGCAGAAGATCCAAAGATTTTTGCTTATGTGAGAGAAAGCAAGGATGAGAAGCTCCTCGTGATCAATCACTTTTATCCAGGGGAGGCGGACTTTACGCTTCCTGATGAGCTTGTGCAGGCTGTAGATGAGATGGAGGGGCAAGTCCTGTTATCCAATTATGAGGATGTGCCGGCACATATCAAGGGATTTACGTTGCGCCCATATGAGTCAATCGTTTATCATTTAACCAAACGCTAGAAAATGGGGCGGAGGGAAAATGAAAGAGAATAAGTTTCGAGTGATTTATGATCAGCTCGCAAGACGAATTGAGCAAGGTGAATGGCAGGATAAAGGCATCCTCCCATCAGAACATGAACTTTCTATCATGTACGACACGTCCCGGGAGACGGTGAGAAAGGCATTAAATATTCTTGTACAAAATGGCTATATTCAAAAAATCCGCGGAAAAGGCTCTGTATTGCTGAATCGGGAGAAAATGCAGTTCCCTGTATCAGGTCTTGTCAGCTTTAAAGAGCTTTCCCAAACGCTTGGCCGAAAGACAGTCACAACGGTTCATGAATTTGGCTTAATTAAACCGGATCAGTATATTCAATCTCAGCTGAAAATTGATGAACAGACAGACGTTTGGAAAGTCATTCGATCTCGTAATATTAGCGGGGAAGAAGTGATTTTAGACAAGGACTACTTCTTGCAAAAGCATGTCGAAGTCTTGACTAAAGACATATGCGAAGGATCCATCTACGAGTATATTGAGGGAGAACTCGGTGTATCGATCAGCTATGCTCAAAAGGAATTTGTGGTAGAGCCATGTACAGAAGAGGATGCGAAGTACCTTGATTTGAAGGGATTTGACCATGTTGTCGTGGTAAAGAATTATGTGTTCTTAGAGGATACGAGTCTATTTCAATACACAGAAAGCCGTCACCGATTAGACCGCTTCAGATTCGTCGATTTTGCTAGAAGAGAAAAAACGGACAGAGCATAGGCTCTGTCCGTTTCAATTTTTGGAGAAGCGGGGATATACAACGACAAGATCATGATTTATAGGAGGAAAAATGATTAGACTGAATCGACCACTAAAATTACGGGATTTAGAAATTTTTAGCGTGATGAAAGATCATCGAATATTATGTTACGTGATCATTGAAGATACTCGAAAACCGTTTACGGAAGAAGATCGAAAACTAGAGCCATTATGTTATATGGATGAAGAAGATATACAAGCGATTTTGAATGTGTTTCATATTTCAATTATTAATGATGAAAAGTTAAGTGAAGAGGATTTAACTCTTGTAGAGGATTATTTTGCTGATTTTGTGAATAATACGAACTTAACGAATTTTATTATAAGAGATTATGTTCAAGAGGATTTATATGCCATCGATGATGAAGATGATATCACGTTCTTCAATAGAATGCTGCGTCATATAGGATCAGATAATGTGAAAGAATTTGATAAGCGCAATTGGATTTATTTATCCCAAGATTGAGATGAAAAGAAGACAAAGGGCTAAAATCAAGATCATTTTAGCCCTTTGTCAACAATATGAGGACAGAGCATACGCTCTGTCCTTTTTTAGGATGATACATTTTTTCTTGTACGCTTGCGCTGGTAGTAATATAGGATACCGCCTAAGGCAAGCATAAGTACACCAATCAATACAGCTGTATACATCATCGTTGCTGTATTAGGCAGTGTGCCGCCTGGGAGTCCGGTTTCATCTTGGTTTGGATCTGTACCTGTACCTCCGCCTGGCACTGATGTACCGCCGTCTCCGCCAGTTTGATCTGGCGTTGTTCCAGCTGCCCCGCTTTGGTTGAGTACGGTATATTCGCTGAAGTGTTCAGTTTGACCTGATACGACCCCATTTTCGAACGATCCGTTACTTGTTTTGGCATAACGGTTTTTCTTGCGGTCTACATAATATACACCAGGTTTCTTCGCCTTTTGAGGCTCATCTAATGTAAAGGATAGTGTGACAGGATCTTTAAAGGTAGACACCTTTTTCTGATCTTGTTTGATTTGGAAATCATACGTATCCGTTAATGCATTTTTCACCTTATTCGTCTTTTTCATCCATATATCTGCGCTATTTTCGGACAAATTAGAGAGCGGTAATGCGAGTCCCACTTTGTCATGATAGATGGTGACGTTTGGATCTTGCTCTCTTTTCTTCAGCTCGGCTACCTGCGCTTTTGATAGAGACAATTGAACGTTTTTCGCTTCGCTTGCTTTGTCTAAATAGAGCAATGCTTTGTTTGTATGCTGCACATACGTTTGGAATTTCTCATCATCTTGAATGTCATAGGCGCCTTTTCCTTTCGCACGCGGAAGGAACACTTCTTTCACTCGATGATCGATGACAGGAGAAATATGCCCGCCGTCTGCCTGTTCAATTTGCTCTTTGAAGATTTCATAGTCAACATAGCCTAAGTCTTCGCCGTGAGAAGCTTCTGTAAAGACGCTGTAGCCATCTCCGCCTGTGCCGACAAATGCGTTTGTCGCCACGCGGTATGTTTTCTGATCATCAATGTCTGTTAGTTTGCCGTTTTGGTCTTTCAGTTTGACATCAATGAGTCTGCTGCCAGCTGGTTTACTCAGTGTAAACGTATATTCAATGCCGGCTACATGAGGGAACGCGCCGCCGCCTTCTTCAATCCCTGAAAGCCCTTGTTCGAGTGCTTTCTTAATTTGACTGCCTTTTAAATCTGCGACATAGAGTGTGTTTCCGAATGGCATGACCGTTAAAATATCACCTAAAGTGATATCTCCTTTTTCAATGCTGCCTCGAATACCGCCGCCGTTTGTGATGGCAAGGTCAGCACCAGCAGATTCTTGTGCTTTTTTCAGCATGCCGTCAGCAATAAAGTTCCCAAGGTTCGTTTCCTTCGCACGGACATGCTCGCGTTGTCCATCTAAGAGGACATCGGTAGACCCGACTTTTTCCGTTTTTAAATCTTGAATATCTGCCTTGTACTGATCGAGGATTGCTTTTGCATCAGCATCTTCTTTGACAGAGTCATCGATGGTGATGAGGTCAAAAGAAGATTCCTTTGGCTGTACGACTCCTTTTTGATTAAAGGCCACGTCTACTTTTCCTAAGAATTGTCCGTAGTCTTTTACCTGTGCGACAATTGTTGGTTCTTTCTTATTGACGACCTTTAATTTTTCAACAAGGGTGTGCGTGTGACCGCCAATGATTAAATCAATCCCGTCTACTTTTTGAGCAAGCTCAAGGTCACGGTTATAGCCGATGTGTGTTAAAGCAATGATTTTGTTGATTTTTTCTTCTGTTTGAATCGTGTTGACTGTTTCTTTTGCTTTCTTGTATGCATCCTTGAATTGAATGTTAGGACCGCTGCTGGATGTAATGGCCGTGTCTTCAGTCGTTAAGCCGAATACAGCCACCTTCTCACCGTTTACATCAAGCAGGATGTATGGGTAAATCCCAGCTTCTTTTTTCTCACCAGCTTTGAATGTGGCTGGCTTTTTCACTAAGCCGCTCAATTGTTTTTCCTTAGAGACATCAACGTTTGATGACACAATCGGGAATGCAGGCTTTTCAAATTGATGACGGTTTTTCGCATCTACATCTGATGCATCACCTGTCAGGAATTGACGAAGAACAGAAGGACCTTTGTCAAATTCATGATTACCAAACGTCATGGCATCATATTTCATTAAGTTCATCAGTTTTAGGTCGGCAAGTCCTTGCCATTTTGTGAAATATAGGTCACCAGAGAAGACATCTCCAGCATCTAATAAAATGTTGTTTTTGCTTTCGGCTCGAACTTCTTTAATCTTTGTTGCACGTCTTGCCGCATCATCAAGGTGTGCGTGTGTATCGTTTGTATGCATCACCGTTAAATTCCAGTTATCTGATGCAGGCGGTTCTGTTGTGCCATCCTCTTTAAAGGCTAGCTTGTACACGCCAAGACCATCTGTGCTGGCGTTACGAACAAAATCTACGCTGCTTGATTTTTCAGCAAATGGCTTAGCTAAAAGAGAAGATTCGAATGTGACTGTTGCGCCCTTGACTGGTGCAATGGACCAGTTTTGATCCGCACTTGGATTGATGGTTTTTTGTTCGATAATATAATCCATCAGCACTTGGCGGTTCTCATCAGCTGAGGCAAGCACCACTTTATCTTGTGTCAGATGCGGGAAGCCCCCGCCGCCAGAAGCTCGATAGTTGTTCGTTACGACTAAAAATTCTTGATTGTCAGAGACTGTTTTCCCATTGTAGGACAGGTTTTTGATGCGGTTTGCATTCGCATTAACAAGAGTGCCTGTTGTGCTGTACTTAGCAGGCTGCGTCACATCGACTTGATAGGTGACACCATCGATCACATCAAAGTTATACGAGCGGTATTCTTCGTTTAAAATAGGCTGTTCATTTGAATTGTTTGGTTTGATCTGATTAAACTGTCCAGCAGACATCTCAAGCCAGTCTTTCACTTCCTTGCCTTTCAGTTTGACAATCTGCACGGTGTTATCGTAAAGGTAGAGATCGCCGATGTTTTTAATGGCTAAATCACCTTTTGCGATATTTGTATAATAATTTACACCGTTTCGGCCGCCGGCTTTAAACGGGGCGCCTGCAGATAAAATCGGTAAGTTTTTGTATGACGTGTCCTTCATTTTTTCTTGTGCATACCATTTTTGTGCATCTGTCACAATTTGAATAGAAGGGTCATCCATCACTTGAGCAAAAAAGCTGTTAATGTCTGCTTCTGTTTTACCGACAGGTTTTCTCACATACTCAAGTGTGTTTTGATGCGTTGTTTGAATGGCATCTTTCACAGTGCTGTTTTGAGAGGTGACTCCTGTAACTGATTCAATCTTTCCTGTTCCGTCTGTGACCTTCCATTTGCTGCCGTCAGGCTCTAATGTTAAATCAATGACTCCGAGGTAGCTTCCCCAGTTTTTTGACATGACGACTGGAATGCCGTTGATCGTTCCTTTTGAGACATCGAATTTGTCGACGCCGCTATATTCAGCGCTTGGGAATGTGCCGTGCTGATGGCCGGACACGATCGCATCGATGCCTTTTGTTTTTGTGGCAAGGTCAAAGATCATATTTTCTGATCCTTTAGGTGAAGCGGTTTTTTCAATCCCTGTATGGGCAAGAGCGACGATGATATCTGCGCCTTTTTCCTTCATTTCAGGAATGGTTTCATTGGCAGATTCGACGATATCCTGCACTTGAACTTGTCCATCTAAATTTTTCTTATCCCACGTCATAATTTGCGGTGGAACGAATCCTATGTAACCGACTTTCACAGTTTGGGAAGCTCCGTTTGCATCTTTAAATGTTTTTTCTTGGATCACATAAGGCGTAAAACGGTGTTCTCCATTTAACTTTTTGACGTTCGCATTGACAATCGGGAAGTTAGCCCCGGCAATAGTACCGTCAAGAAATGATAATCCGTAGTTAAATTCATGATTGCCAAGTGTGCCTGCATCGTACTTTAGTTTGTTGAGTGTATGAATAATGGGGTGAACCTTTGTTTGATTGATGATACTGTCTTTTTCATTTTTGTAAACGTATTCTCCAAGAGGGGTTCCTTGAATCAGGTCTCCGTTATCAACAAGGAGTGTATTTGGATTTTGTGAACGGTGCTTTTCAATCAGCTCAGCTGTTTTTGCCAAACCAAATTCATTTGTTTCTTTGTCGCTGTAATAATCGTAATTCATCATGTTCGCATGAACATCCGTTGTGGCTAAGATGCTGACTTTTACGGCATCGCCGTTTTCTATTGCTGCATGAGTAGGTACTGCTGGGAGAATGAGACTAATCATCATAATGGAAGTGAGCAGAATAGACAGGTTTTTCCTTCGTTTAGACCTATGTGCTTGCTTCTTCACCTGATCTCCGCCTTTCTAATTTTTTTGACCACAATACCTATTGTAGAAATGTTTCGTTAACTTTTGTAGTTATTTTTTGCAGATTATTGTAAAGATAACATAAATCATACGAATTACCTTGTTGAGGAAATATAAATAAGTCTAAATGCTTATTTTCATCATGAGGGGTTATCTGATCGGGATAGGATGTTTGATTTCAATCTCCCCGGGTATAGTGTGTAGTGTAAACGATAATCAAGCAGGAGGGTTTCTACATGGGTAAGAAAATTGCAGTTGTATTAACAGATTACTTTGAGGATGTTGAATTCACCGAGCCTGCAAAAGCCTTTAAAGATGCAGGCCATGAGATCACAGTAATTGAAAACGAAAAAGGAAAAACAGTGAAAGGGAAGCAAGGAGAAGCAGAAGTGAGAGTGGATGCGTCCATTGATAACGTGAAGCCTGAAGACTTCGATGCACTGCTGATTCCTGGCGGGTTCTCACCAGACATTCTGCGTGCAGATGATCGCTATGTCCAGTTCACAAGAGCATTTATGGACGAGAAAAAACCAGTATTTGCGATCTGTCACGGGCCGCAATTGCTCATTACAGCAAAGACGCTGGAAGGCAGAGGCGCGACTGGATATACATCCATTCAAGTAGATATGGAAAACGCAGGCGCAAAATTCAAAGATGAAGAAGTTGTTGTTTGTCAGGATCAGCTTGTGACAAGCCGTACACCTGATGACATTCCAGCATTTAACCGTGAATCATTAAAACTGCTCGCAAAATAAGCAGTTTTGACAGGATAAACAAAGCCAGCACCTTGCGGGGTGCTGGCTTTTTCTGCGCATGAATGGAAGAAAGCGGCGTAAACCGCAATCTTAGTTTCCTTTGCACGATTATTTTCTTAAGTTTTTTAGCTCGCTTGCGATGGCTTGCATTTCACTTGGGCTGAATGAAGATTTTTTCATCACCATTTGGTGTAGAAATTCAATATCTTCGTACTTGTCTGGACTGAAGTCCTCGGCTTTGATGACTCCAATGTTCAGCATATTTAACTTTTGCGAAATGTCTTCAATCAGCTGATTGACTTCAGCCGCTTTTTGCTCTGACAAGGGCGGCACGTCCTTTCCTGCATATGTGTTGAATAATATGTCTATTTTAACAGAAAAGCAAAAGAATAAAAGGGCTATTAAGACGACACCGAGATGTTTTTCTCCTTTTTCTCCTGTTTAATTTTTTCAATGATTCGTTTTGATTCAAATACGACAACTCCTGACAAACCGATGAGGCCGATTAAGTTAGGAACAGCCATCAGTCCGTTTAGCATATCCGCTACGCCCCAGACGAAATCATTCTTAAACACGGCACCGAAAAAGACAGCAATAACAAACACAACTCGATAATACATCACATATGAATCTTTCGCCAAATATGTAAAGCATTTTTCACCATAATAGGACCAGCCAATAATGGTGGAATAGGCGAATAAAAGTAAGCCGATTGCAACAATAATTGAACCGATTGGTCCAAGGAAATGAGCAAAGGATAACGAGGTGAGTGCATCACTTTTTTCTGTGACATACATATCGGCCATGACAATTGTGATCCCTGTAATGGAACAAACAATCATCGTATCAATAAAGACTTGTGTCATTGACACAAGCGCTTGACGAGCAGGCATATCTGTTTTGGCAGCAGCAGCAGCAATTGGTGCAGAACCAAGACCCGCTTCATTGGAAAATACCCCTCTCGCCACGCCCCAGCGGATTACGGTACCGATCGCACCGCCTGCAACGGCTTGACCTGTAAATGCATCCGTAAAAATGAGCCCGACGGCACTTGGGACAAGATCCGCATTCATGACAAGAATGATCAGTCCGCAAATGACGTAGAATAAAGCCATGACCGGTACAAAAATAGCCGTTACCCGGCCAATACTTTTAATCCCGCCTAAAATCACGAGGGCAGTAAAGACCGTAATAATAATGCCTGTGATCCATGTTGGAATATGAAAGGTTGAATTCATGACACCAGAAATCGAATTTGACTGCACGAGATTCCCAATCCCAAATGCAGCCGTGGCGCCAAAAATAGCAAACAGCACCCCTAGCCATTTTTGCTTCAAGCCATGCTCCAAATAGTACATCGGCCCGCCGGACATTTCCCCTTTTTCATTTTTGACACGATATTTCACTGCAAGAACAGCTTCAGCATATTTAGTCGCCATTCCAAAGAACGCTGCAAACCACATCCAAAACACTGCGCCTGGTCCGCCGGCAATGACAGCAGAGGCGACCCCTACAATATTTCCCGTTCCAACCGTTGCAGCAAGGGCTGTCATTAATGCTTGGAAGTGAGAAATATCACCTTCTGATGTCTTATCTTGTTTTGAAAATGCCAGCTTGAGTGAATAGGGGAGCAGCCTAATTTGAATGAAGAGCACGCGAAAGGTAAGGTAAATCCCTGTCCCCACGATCAAAAACAAAAGCGGCGGTCCCCATAATACATCATTGATACTGCTGACAATCTGTTCTACCCATCCCATATGTATCCCCCTTTATTTGTTTATTTCTCCTAAAGTGTCACCTTTTTTTGTATAATGTGTCAATGCCAATGGGAGTTTTTCTTGCAAAGTTTTCAAAAGGAGAAGGGCTTGATATGATAAAGAAAAGGTTTTCGAAAGCAGTTCTTAGGGAAAAGATAGGAGGAGAATGAAGGATGATTCATGTATTATTCGTGTGTCTTGGCAATATTTGCAGGTCACCGATGGCAGAGGCTATGTTTAGAAAACGAGTAGAAGATGAGGGGCTAAGCGAGCACTTTGTCATTGATTCAGCAGGCATTGGCGGCTGGCATCAAGGCAGTCCTCCGCATGAAGGAACACGAAAGCTGCTTGATGAAAAAGGGATCAGCTATGAAGGGATGTCCGCAAGACAAATCATAGATGAGGACATCACAGCATACGACTATATCATTGCGATGGATGCTGAAAATGTAGGGGCACTTCGCAGTATAGCCGGCTATGGGAAACATCACTTTATTGGCCGTCTTCTTGACTTTGTTGAAGACGACGATCGAGATGATGTGCCAGACCCTTATTACACTGGAAACTTTGAGGAAGTACATGATTTAATTGAAAAAGGAATTGATCGTTTTTTGACGTATGTAAAAAAAGAGAAACACCTTTAACTGAAAGGAGATCAGACGAGATGGAAGAAAAAAATCAAATCATGCTTCGAGGAGCTGTGATAGGAGCAGCTTGCGGTGCACTACTGACATTATTTCATCGGCCAACGAGAATCGCGCTCAAAGACAAATGGGATGACTGTCAGGAAAAGCTGGCGGAATACCGTCAGGAGCCAGCCAGAATTTCTGCTTGTATGAAAGAAAAAATGGAAGAAACGAAGCAGCTGATGCGAACAGTCTCAGATGATTTGTCATTTTTAAATGAACAAGTCAATCAGTTAAAGGAAACAACCCCAAAAGTATTAGAGATTATTGAAGAAACAAAGGATCACTTTCGATCGAAATAGAAAGATTGATCATTGGAGATGAGGCGTATGGGTTTTATCAAAGCGTTAATTGAACGCTTTTTGCTGCATGAAGGACCGGCAAAATCTGCTGAGCTTGCTTACTTCTTTTTGCTTTCATTATTTCCGTTTCTCATCTTCGTGCTGACGCTCGTTGGATATTTGCCGCTGACGTCGAAGGATGTCCTAAGCGTCATCTCTGGTTATGCGCCAGAAGGAGCGCTTTCGATGATTGAATCCATTGCCGAAGAGACACTGAACAGCCGTAACGGCGGATTGCTGTCATTCGGGATTATTGCCGCCCTTTGGTCTGCATCTAACGGGATTAATGCCGTCGTCAGAGCATTTAACCATGCTTACGAAGTTGAGGAAAATCGTTCCTTCATTCTCGTACGTTTAACATCAATCATCTTAACCATCGCAATGGTTCTCACGATTATTTTTGCCTTAATGCTGCCTGTCTTTGGAAAAGAACTTGGCTTATTTCTCGCTGAACTAGTCGGGCAGTCAGATGCCTTTCTCACCATTTGGACGGCCATGAGGTGGATCATTAGCCCGCTGATTTTATTGATTGTGTTTACAGCCTTGTACTATTTCGCCCCAAACATTAGACTGAAATTGAAATTTGTTCTGCCAGGCGCGATTTTTGCATCGATTGGTTGGATTTTGGTCAGCATGCTGTTCTCATTTTACGTAGGCGAGTTTGCCAACTACAGTGCGATGTACGGAAGTATTGGGGGAATCATTATTTTAATGATCTGGTTCTATTTAACCGGCATCATGATTATCCTTGGCGGCGAGCTCAATGCGCTTTTACATAAGCGTAAAATCGTACCAGGCAAGGTGTGAAGAAATCCGGGCATCCTAAAGAAGAACGACCATGTTCAATCTTGATGGATGGGGGAATCACATATGTCCAAACAATCGAAAAAAGGCGGAAGCAACACGAAACAAAACAAAGGCCATCAGCCAAAGCACAAAACAAGCGGCAGTGCAAACGGGCAAAATGGTTATCATTAAATGAAAAAAACTCCTCTGCATAGGGGGACTGACCCCATAAGATGAGACAAATAAAAAACACCTTCAAGTTTGAAAACGGATCGTTGTGATCCGATATAAAACATGGAGGTGTTTTTCTATGGGGACAAGAGTGAGTTATCCGGTTGAAGTCAAACAGAAGGCTGTAGACATGAGATTGGCAGGCGTACCTATGAAAGAGATCATGCAAGAATTGAATATCAAAAATAAAACGCAGGTTCAAACATGGGTGAGGTGGCATAAGGCTGGGGATACACACCGGTTCGAACAGCCTGTTGGAAAACAATATACCTATGGAAAGGGTCCCGAGTACTCTTCCGAATTAGAGAGACTGCGGGCAGAAAATCGCTATCTGAGTCAACAGAATGAAGTTTTAAAAAAGTACAACGAATTGGAAAGGAAGTTGATAAGGAAACGTCAATCAAACTGGTAGAAGAATTGCGCAAAAAGATGACAGTACAGGACATCTGTGTCCATTTAGGCATCTCACGCGCTTCGTTCTATAGATGGAAAAAGAATCTGACTCAGAATCATTCTAAAAGACAACTAGAGAAACAAATCGGCACGTTGTGCCGAGAGCACAAGTATCGATATGGATACCGAAAAATTACAGCCATACTAAAAGTGGGAATGCGTATTAACCATAAAACTGTTCAACGTATCATGCAGAAAAACCAGTGGCAATGCCGGGTTAAAATGAAAAAGCGTAAGAAGAATGGGCAACCCTATGCCGTGGCTGGTAATATACTCGATCGGAACTTTCAGTCTGATCGCCCTCTTGAAAAACTAGTAACGGACATCACGTATTTGCCTTATGGACAGAAACAATTGTACCTTTCCAGTATATTGGATTTATATAATGGAGAAGTGATTGCTTTTACGATTGGTGATAAGCAGGACACAGACTTTATCTTAAACACACTTGATCAGCTCCCAGCACTGCCTGAGAACTGCGTGTTACATAGCGACCAAGGTTCTGTGTATACATCTTACGAGTATCAGAAAGCTGTTCATATAAAAGGCATTACCATGAGCATGTCCCGTAAAGGGACACCCGCTGATAATGCCTCCATCGAATCGTTTCATTCCTCACTAAAGTCTGAAACGTTCTATCTTAACAGCATTGATCGAACTACGACCAACATCGTAGAACGCACTGTCAAAGAATACATTTATTATTATAACAACATTCGTATTCAAACGAAACTAAACAACCAATCACCGATAAACTATCGGCAATTGGCTGTATAAAGGTGTTTTGATCCCTGTCTCAAAAACGGGGGTCAGTCCCTAGGTGCAGGGGAGTTTTTTTAATTAGAAATGGATTCATTGGGACTTTCCACCACTGCCTGCGTTCTCCCAAATCGAACGCAGCAAAACACAAATAAGATCACGATGCTGACAAGGTAAAGTAAATTCATTCCTTCAAACGTTTGCACAAAGAATCCTCCGAGTACTGGCCCGAGAATACTGCCTGCACTAAACGCCATTCCGCACATCAAGTTCCCGGCGGGAAGCAAATGCTTTGGCAATAAGTCGGTCATATAACTGATGCCAAGTGAGAAGGTAGAGCCTACAGCCATTCCGGCAATAAAGAAGCAGATGGCCACATCCAAAACGGATTGAATGAAAATACCTGCCAAAAGGAAAAAGAATGATCCAGCGAGTGTCACACATAAAATGATGCGGCGCCTGCCAAACCGGTCACTGAGCATCCCAAGAGGAAGCTGAAAGACAATGCTCCCAATGGCAAACGCAGGTAAAATAAATGCAACCGCATCTACTGTCACACCGCTTCTGAGTGCATATACAGGGAAGTTACTATTGAGCGTCGTTTCTAAAAAGCCATAGCAAAATGGCATCATAAAGGCGACCCAGCCAAATTGAAAGGCCTTTTTAAAGCGCTTTAAACTGTTTGTCTGCTCTGACGTTTGCAATTCGCCTGTATCTGGATATGTATTTTTTAAAACAAACACAAGCAGCCAAATACATAAACTAACGGCACCAGAAACAATAAAAGGCAAGGCTGGATTGATCTCAATGAGCGGCGTTAAAAAAGGGCCGGCGGCAAAACCGAGTCCAAATGATAATCCATACAATGAAATATTTCGTCCGCGATTTCTTGATGATGAAGCATAGGTCACCCACGTCTGTGTAGAGAAATGCAGCATATGGTCACCAATCCCGATCATGAGCCGGAGGAAGAACCAGACGACATAAGATTCAAAAAACACAAAGCTAAATAAGCTTAAAAAGACAGCGGCGCCTCCAATGACGATTAATGGCTTAAATCCAAACCGGCGAAGCGGTGCTTCCATAAAAGGAGACGCAAGCAGTACACCGAGATATAAGCCTGTGGCATGCAGTCCGTTTAACGTAGGAGAAGTACCGGCATGTTCAAAGATAATGGAAATGACAGGAAGTAATGCCCCCTGTGAAAAACCAGATACGGATACAAGTAAAATTAAAATCATAAAGTGAATTCTCGACATAAGATGCTCCTTACAAGTTCATGCTTTCATCGTACAATGGAACCATAGGGGTTTCAATAGAAAGGTGGAAAACGAATGACGCTGACATACAAAAAGGATCATTGGATCGCACATATTGAGGACAGGCAGCTGCCTATTTCAGGAACAGAAGAACTGGGGTTCCGCCCATCTCAATTGTTCACCTCAGCCATTGCAGGCTGCTTTGGAGAAATGCTTATTCATGTATGCCGTAAAAAGCGAATATCCTATGAAGGGCTGACGATCACACCTGAAACGACAAGGGTAGGAGCTGTAAATAAAATTTCCTGCATTCATTTACATATCTTATTTGAAGACATCAATACATCTGATGAACAAATCGATAAAGTGATCACCCTTGCATTGAAGCATTGCTCTATGGTGCAGTCTGTGAAAGGGAGTATTGATATCACTTTCTCACACGCGCGAATCTAAAATGTATACGATGCCGGCACTCACGAAAGAATAACAGTCAGACATATGTAAAGGAGAATGGCTGTATGAATCGTTTGTTTCTTGTAATTGTCGCAATCGGTGTTCCGCTATCGGTGATTGGCAGTTTTCTTCATTTCCCGCAGGTCATCATGTTTGCCGTTTATTGTATCGCCATTATTGGTCTTGCTAGTTTTATGGGAAGAGCCACAGAAAGTCTTGCCATCATTGCGGGACCTAGAATTGGCGGACTTTTAAACGCCACATTCGGAAATGCAGTGGAATTAATCATATCGTTTTTTGCCTTAAAGCAAGGACTGACGGCCATTGTACTTGCTTCATTAACTGGATCAGTCATCGGAAATTTACTGCTTGTGGCGGGGCTGTCTTTTTTTGTTGGCGGATTAAAATATAAGCGCCAAGTGTTCAATGTCCATGATGCAAGGCACAATTCAGGCTTGCTCATGTTTGCCATCATTGTAGCGTTTGTCGTTCCAGAAGTGTTTTCGGTGGAGATGGCAGAGAATAAACAGTTTGTTTTGAGCATTGGGATCAGCATTGTGATGATTTTGCTTTATGTTGCGGCGCTTTATTTCAAACTAGTCAGTCACCGCGGTGTCTATGTTGCTAAGCAGGAGAGCGTGCAAGGTGAAGCGGAGACGGAAGAAGAAACACCTGAATGGTCTGGCAAGTTTGCCACCGTGATTTTGCTGCTTTCGACGATCGCAGTTGCGTACATTTCAGAGCGCCTTGTTCATACATTTGATACGGTAGGAGAACAGTTTGGCTGGAGTGAGCTGTTTATCGGTGTCATTATTGTGGCCATCGTCGGCAACGCCGCAGAACATGCCTCAGCTGTCATCATGGCGTATAAAAACAAAATGGATGTAGCAGTGGAAATTGCCTTTGGCTCCACGCTTCAGGTTGCCATGATGGTCGCGCCAATCCTTGTCATCAGCTCGCTATTTTTTGATAAGCAGATGCCGCTCATTTTCTCCTTGCCAGAGCTCATTGCGATGGCATCCTCTGTGCTGCTCACGGTGATTTTATCAAATGATGGGGATACAAACTGGTTTGAAGGCGCCACATTACTCGCTGCCTATTTTATTATGGCGATTGGATTTTTCCTTTTATAATCTTTTGTGGATAAGGGACGTCTTTGCGGAAAATACTATGGAAAAATGAATGAGAAAGAGTGATGATATGAAAAAGATGCTCCGCATCATGTTTGTTGTTCTCTTATCCTTAAGTTTTCTATACAGCTTTCCAGCAGAAGCGGCAAAGCAATTTAAAGTGCCATCCTCTGTCGCCAGTATCTCCAAGGAGAATACGTATCCAAACGCGTCACAGGATCAGCCGCTGCTCCAGCCGAGCGAGCTGACGGCTGAATTGTTCAAAACAACAAGTGTACCGATTGAGAACACTCATTTGATTAAAATGCTGAATGAATCCAGCATTTCAGGGACGCCATTAGCTGTTGGATACCGTGCGACCGTTTTCCTCGGGAGATGGGCGCTGAGCTACGATTCAAACGAAACGGTCGCCAACTGGGAATACAAAAAAGTGAATACGAACCACATTGATAACAGAGGCGGCAACAAAACAGCCATTGGAAAATACGTTCAAAAGCAGCAAGTGAAAGTAAGCGGAGGCCTCACAGCAAAAGTGCCGAACCCAGAAGATGTGAAAACATTGATGATGCAAAAAGCGATTCAAAAAACAAAGCTGCCCCTCGCTTTTGACACCGTGATTGGTGCAGGAACAAAACGAGATCAGTCATACCACGTCTCTCCGAAAAAAGCAGCATCGCTTCATGCCTATGCACCAGCGATTAACGAAAAAGGTAAGGTCACATACGGAGAAGTGTACCTTGTACTAAAAGGAAATAAACGAAAACTCGTCGTGAAAAACGTGACCTCACAAGGAATCGGCGCTTGGATTCCTGTTCAGGATCACTTGACGTTTGGGTTTCAAGGGATGAATTAATCTCCTTTTATCAATAGAAGAGACATTAACGCTTTATCCATGATTTTTAAAGAAAATATAAAAAGCCATAGTAGAAGTTGAATGAACTCAACGACTACTATGGCTTAAGTTTTTTATTCCCCTAAATCCACATTATGATAAACCTGCTGCACGTCTTCAAGCTCTTCTAATACATCGATCAGCTTTTCAAATTGTGCTTTTGATTCATCATCTAATGTCACTTCGTTTTGCGGAAGCATTGTGATTTCAGCGACAGTGAATTCTTCTACGCCGGCTTGTTTGAATGCTTCTTGTACTTGATGGAATTGATCTGGTTCAGCGTACACAATCACCGTTTCATCTTCTTCCATGATGTCACGTACATCAACGTCTGCTTCCATTAAAAGCTCAAGCGTTTCTTCTTCACTTTTTCCTTCGACACCGATGACAGCTGTTTGGTCGAACATGTAGGCAACAGAGCCGCTTACGCCCATGTTTCCACCGTTTTTCCCAAATGCTGCTCGAACATCTGAAGCTGTACGGTTCACGTTATTGGTGAGGGCATCAACGATCACCATTGAACCGTTTGGACCAAATCCTTCGTAGCGCAGCTCATCGAAGTTCTCTTCCGCACCGCCTTTGGCTTTTTCAATGGCACGGTCCACAATGTGTTTTGGGACACTATATGTTTTTGCACGTTCTAGGACAAAACGAAGTGCTTGGTTTGATTCTGGGTTTGGCTCACCTTGTTTGGCAGCCACATAGATTTCACGCCCGAATTTTGCGTAAATACGACTTGTACTGGCATCCTTTGATGCTTTCTTTTCTTTAATGTTGTTCCACTTACGACCCATCTTATTCACTCTCTTTCACTTAGAAAATACACAGTATGAGGGTCCCCATGCTGCATGAAATCATTCTGCTATCTATTATACATGAATCAGTCAAGAGGATAGAAGTAAGAGGGCTGAAATGAAGAGCGAATGTTCAAGTGTTCCAAGTTTCTCGCAAGCCCGAGTCAGCCCGGCAACTTGTATATAAAAAATAACCCCATCATAAATGAGGTTATTTTGCCGGCTGGGGATAAGCGAGATCCTCAAGCAATTTGACATCATGCTGATGAAGCTGTTTGATCATTTCTTTTCGCACAGCGAGGGCGGCTTCGAAGTATTTTTCGTCTTCGACCATTCCCTTTACTGTGATTTCAATCCCGCGATTCAGCTTATTCAAGCCCATAATTCCATGAACCTGAAAGGGTTCAATGGCGTTTTGGAATTCATCTTTTTTAAGAAAATCATGATGCATTTGATTTAAATTGTCACATGCTGATTCAAGTGCTTGAAAGGCGATATCAGGGTTTTGATTCGCACTAATTAACACAGATTCCGTAATCCGCATGTAGTGCATGTTATAGTTTTGGATTTGCCGGATATCTCCGTTAGAAATGGTTAACAGCTTGCCGCTCCATTCTCTAATTTGCAGAGAGCGGAGACCAATCTCTTCAATGGTTCCATTAAAGAGGTTATTCACCGTCACATAATCCCCTTTATGAATCTGTCGTTCATAGATGAGAAAAACGCCAGCTAAAATATCACGAATCAGCGTCTGGGCGCCAAAACCGATGACGATCCCAGCAACACCAGCACCCGCAAGGATTTTCCCAAAGTCATGAAAGAACAGAGAAATGACATAGAGCACAAAGCAAATCGACGCGGTGTACTGCGTGACCGATTTCACCAAGCTCTCGATCGTTTTCTTCTTCTTGTCCTCTATAAACTCAGTTCGTTTAAAGAAAATTTGAAGGGCTTTGTTAATCATAAAGACGGCAAGCCAAAGAATGAGTCCAACAAGGAGAATTTCAATGTATTTGTTTTTGACCACTGTCAGAAATGTATCATCCATCTATCGGTTACCCCCTGGCTGTTCGAGAAGTAAAATCAACATCTTGATAATAGCTGTTTTTCACTAGAACATTCGGACCGAGGCACTGCACGCTCGGGCAATGACAATTCAGTTCTTTTGCTAATTTTGTGTCCATCCAGCGTGTATAGGCTGATTGCAATGTATCAGTTGCAATGTTTCCAAGCGGCGGAGTATCGCCAAAGTCTGTCACAATAATATTCCCATCAAAAATATTCACATTCAACCGTGAACGTCCATCAGGGTCATTTCGTACCGTGACATTTTTCTCCTGGCGCAATCGATTGAGGAGTCGCTGGTCTTCTTCATCTGTGCTGCATGAATAAAACGGCAGGGTGCCAAACAGCATCCAGGTGTTTTGATCACGAATATCAAGCAGCTGATGAATCGCATCCCGCATTTGCGGAAGCGTCAATGATTCAAGGGCGCTGGCGAAATCACTTGGGTACATCGGGTGAACTTCGTGGCGCTGGCATTTCATTTCCTCGACGATTTGCCGGTGGATGTGTTCGATATATGGAAGCGTGCGCTTATTCAGCATGGTTTCTGCGGATACGGTTACGCCCGCTTTGACAAGTGCCTGACTATTTTCAATCATACGGTTAAATAATTTCTCGCGCTGCTCAAAGGTTGGTTTTCGATCCATCATGGCAAAACCGACCGTTGCAAACTCTTCGACAGTGCCCCAGTTATGTGAAATGTGAAGGACATCTAAGTATGGAATAATTTCTTCATACCGCGCCAAATCAAGGGTTAAATTTGAATTGATCTGTGTACGGACGCCGCGTTCATGGGCATACTTTAATAAAGGGACGACATATTCCCGTACAGATTTAAGAGAAAGCATGGGCTCTCCGCCTGTAATACTAAGTGAGCGCAGAAGCGGAACTTCATCTAAACGGCGAAGTAACAAATCAATCGGCAGCGCATTCGGATCTTTAGGCTGTAAGGTATAGCCGACCGCACAATGCTCGCATCTCATGTTACACAGCGTTGTTGTCGTAAATTCAATATTTGTCAGCTTCATTTCTCCGTAATCCTGCACATCGAGATAGGCTTCCCAGGGGTCGTATGCAGGTGTAATCGGACGAAGTGCTGTTTTTTGGTTCATGGTATCTATCTCCTTTTCATTCGGGCAAACGTAGACCCGCCAACAGTTAATTTTAAGCCTCATCACGGTTATACGCAAGGGGGACACAATTGATTCGCAAGGGAAAAAAAGATAAGCTATAAACAAATGCTAAAGGGAGTGTATCGATGGGTAAGGCAGCAGACAGCAAAGAGCAGCAGGTTGATTATTTAAAGAACCGATTAGATATGTTTATGAATGTGATTGATTCATTAGATCCCGAATCAACAGACGTTGAGGATATAGACAGACTGATCCAGATGATTGACGACCTGGAAGCGAAATATGAACGGTTTAAAAACGATTGGAAGGAAGAATAGCTCGCGTGATGCGGGCTTTTTTCTTTAAATTGGCAGGTGAATCGGTGTATGAGTCTCGGTCTTATTCTGCACAATAGAAGAAAAACCGGGAAGTGACGTAAATGAAAAAATACATGCTGATCTGTTTATGTGCGCTTTTTGTTTCCATGCCTCTCTCAGAAGCGGCAGCCGTGTCTAATAAGCCCATCCACTGGGGATTTGCGAAAAGTAAAGAGCACAGGCCGCCGGATGCGGGCAAAGAATTAACGGCACTGTTAAAAAAGTATGATGCGTTCTATTTAGGCAACACGAAAAAGAAAGAGATTTATTTTACCTTCGACAATGGCTATGAAAATGGGTACACACCCAAGATCTTAGACGTGCTGAAAAAACATCAAGTACCAGGCACCTTTTTTGTGACAGGTCACTTTGTAAAGGACCAGCCCGGGCTTGTCAAACGTATGGCAGAAGAAGGTCATATCATTGGCAACCATTCCTATCATCATCCAGATTTAACAACAAAGAGCACAAAAGAAATCAAAGAAGAACTGGACCGTGTCAATGAAGCTGTGTACAAAATCACAGGAAAACAAGATAACCTCTATCTTCGTCCGCCGCGCGGTGTGTTCAGTGAACGGGTATTAAAAGAAACAAAACAGCTCGGCTACCAAACCGTTTTCTGGTCAGTGGCGTTTGTGGACTGGCATATCCATCATCAAAAAGGAAAACAGTATGCTTACGATCAAATGATGAAGCAGGCGCACCCAGGAGCCATTTACTTACTTCATACCGTCTCAAGAGACAATGCTGAAGCGCTGGATGATGCCATCACCGCTCTGAAAAAACAAGGATATTCCTTTAAAAGTCTAGACGATCTCATGCTTGATAAAGTATGGCATCTGCCACAGCTATAGAAAGAAGCCTGCAGAAGACCTGCAGGCTTTTTGATTATCCCTCTCTGATTTTACGCTGAAACAAAAGAGGGTGATGACGTGCAAAAGAGTCAATCAAGCCCTCGCCGAAAATTGTGATGCTTTGCTCCCAAGGATGTCCTAGCAGGCCCCAATCCATTTCTTTTGATAAAAAGAAATAGTAATCCCCATTAGGGAGAACAGGAACTTTCCATTCTCCAAATTCATCTTTTTCAAACAAGCCATATGGTGTGATCCAGTAGCATTCGTGCTGCCAATCAAGTGCCAGCATATATTCGTCCGTTCCGGTGATATTCTCCTGAAAAGAGAGCAGTGCCTTTTCTTCAAGATCTTCATCTGTATGTAGAAGAGAAGAGTCCTCAAAATAAGCAGAGATATCATATGTGATGTAAGGAGAGGGTACTTGAAAAGCGGGAAAGCGAGAGATGCTTGGTTTAAATTTGAACTCTCGAGCAAATGTCTTCCAGGCGAATTTTAATTCTTTGTCTTTCAGTGGAATCCAGTTTTCCATATGATCTTCCTCCCAAGCACTTCTCTCAAAACATTATTTAAAAATCCTAAACCACCCTTTATGTTTAAACCACAAAAGCATTCCAGAGACGAGCAGACCCATGAAAATCAGCACGCCAAAATATCCGTACTTCCAGTGTAATTCAGGCATGTTGTCAAAGTTCATTCCGTACACCCCAACAATAAAGGTTAGTGGAATAAAAATGGTCGACACAATGGTCAAAGTCATCATAATCGCATTCATCCGGTTGGAATTCAGCGTCTGATAGCTGTCTCGTAAATCGGCTGTCATATCACGGTTTGACTCAACAATTTCGGTTAGTTTTAATAGATGATCATAAATATCATTAAAATACGCTTGGCGGTTTGGGTCGCTTTTCATCATATTTGTGTTCACAATACGATATAAAAGGTCTCTCATCGGGATAATCGTTCTTCGCAGTTTGAGCAAATCTGATCGAATCCCGAATACTTCGTTCATTAACGTGCCATACGTTTTATGCCCTTCTTCATCCTCAATTTCATTCAGCCTGTCCTCAATTTGATAAATAATTGGGAAATAATCATCAACAAGCTGATCAATCAGCATGTAGGCAATATGCTCAGGTCCGCTGTTTTTCGCTTTATCAGATCCTTTGAGCTTTCGAATCACACGTTCAACGTACGGCGCTTCCTTCAAATGAAAGGTCACGATATAGTTTTCACCAACAAATAGATCGACTTCCTCAGAACGAAGCGTTTTTTGATTAAGGGCATGCAGCACGAAAAACAAATACCCTTCATAAAAATCAAGCTTGGGCCGCTGTAAATAATGAAAACAATCTTCAATTGCAAGCGGATGGAAATGAAAATATTCCTTCAAAAGCGCTGCTTCCTTTTCCGTTGGCGCATGAAAATCAATCCAATACCAGGCGATATCGGGGCTTGAAAGCTGCTGCAATGTTGCATGTTCAATCAAGTCGCCGTTTTTAGTCACTGCAAGTTTTCTCAGCATGTGCACCCCTCCAGACTTGCATTATATCATGAAGCAGCGCCGGTGAACTTATACGTTTTTCTTCATAAAAAAAGCCGATCTCATTTTTGAGATCGGTTCAATGTGCGTGTATGATTGATGGATAAAATCAAGAGAATTAAGGACGGTGGAACGTAACGAATTTATCTTGGCGGTCAAACCAGCCTCTAAACGCCCAGTTATCCCAGCCGCCATCGCCGTTATTTTTAAATGTACCGCTTTCGAATACCCAAATACCATAAACAACATTACCAAGATTAGCAGTAGCGAAAGTTTTTACGCCGTTAAAACGATCTTCGTAGTTCTGGCTTAGGTTAAAAACCATAACGTTATATCTGCCGCCAGCAGCGTAGAATGTGCTTTCCATGACGCCTTTAACGAATCCAGAACGGTTTGCATTTGCGTTTACCGCGTTAACAATGGCATTGGCAATCCCAAGAACATCAAAGTTTACATTAACATTAGGGCTAGCCGTAGTGCCAGCTTTACCTTCAGCAGCTTTGTTTAAGACAGTTTGCTGAAGTGTAGTAGAAACAGGTGCTGAAGTTTTTGGCTCAGCAGCGTCAGCGAATACTGGCAGTGTCGAAGAAACAGCAGTGGCAAGGGCAACAGAAAGAATTGTTTTTTTCATTGGTCGGATCTCCTTTGTTTTTAAATTTTGGGTCTTCTTTTTCGTAAAATGTGAAACTAAGTGAAGCCGGTCATCAATGAGGTAAATATGTTCCTGCAAGATAAAACAAATGATTGCCTAATCCGCTAATTTCTTTGTTCACCTCCTTGATATGTCATAATTATACAAATGTTTTTAGAATGGAAGATATCACCCAGAAGTTCTATTTCTAATTTAAGGAAAATGAGCCTAAAATGTTGAAGGGTGCTGTCGAATTTTAGCTGAATTCGACTAAAAACTTTCGTCTATCCAAAAGGAGAATGACCACAAATAAGGAAGATATAACTGATAAATTCTTGTACTCTTTATGTTTAAAAGTATTCAATCTAGAGAATCATTCATGCAAAATGAAACAATCACATCTGTGTATGTTTGCAGAAAGGAAGAGGACATGTATGTGGGAAAAACAGCTTGCAGTAGAGCCGCCATATCATTTCGATCAAGTGCTTAGACGCTTATCAAGTGATCCATTAAAAGCAGTCGATTTGAGTCAAAGAGAAATCAAAGTGCCGATCAGATTAGGGGAAAAACCGTACGTGGTCATCGTTCAAGCTACTGGAACAAAAGATTCGCCTATGTTTCGGGTGCGATCAAACGGCCCAGAGGAACCCCTTCTTTCTGAGGTGAAACGGATATTCGGCATGGAGCATCAATTACACATGATTCAAGACCATTTTTCTCAAACCAATCTAGCACCCATTTTTGAGCAGCATATCGGAACGCCGCTCATGCTGGATTTTCATTTATATCATTGTTTAATGAAATGCATCATTCATCAGCAGCTTAATCTTTCGTTTGCTTACGAGCTCACGAAACGATTTGTCCATACGTACGGCGAGCAAATAGAAGGTGTATGGTTTGATCCTTTACCAGAAACCATTGCCTCTCTTGAAACAGATGATTTAAGAAAGCTTCAATTTAGTCAGCGAAAAGCAGAATATGTCATCGATGTGTCGAAACGAATCGTGAGCGGCTCTCTTTGTTTAGAAGAATTACACGATTTATCTGATCTGGAGGTAGAAGAGCGATTGCTTCCGATTAGAGGGATCGGACCTTGGACGGTTCAAAATGTGCTCATGAATGGGCTTGGAAGACCAAATCTTTTTCCGATGGCAGATATCGGCATTCAAAATGCAATCAAACGGCACTTCGACCTGCCTGAAAAACCGACAAAAGAAGAGATGTCAGCGCTAAGCAAGGAATGGACCCCATATTTAAGCTACGCTTCTTTATATTTATGGAGAAGCATTGAGACAGATAAATAAATGAAAGGCATTTTCTCTCTTTGTCTAAGACGTGGTATACTAATGAGATGGAATAAAATGAAGACAACCTATTAAGGGTTCAAATAGAACGGAGAGAATAAAGTGAAAGAAAAACAGCAAGGTGCCCTTTTGCAAAAGGGACAGCAGTTCCCGCTTACCATTAAACGCCTTGGGATTAATGGTGAAGGGGTCGGTTATTTTAAAAAGCAAGTGGTCTTTGTCCCAGGTGCGCTTCCAGGTGAGGAAGTGGTCGTTGAAGCAACGAATGTCCAAGCAAAATATGCAGAAGGTACAGTGAGGAAAGTGCGAAAGCGCTCCGAGCATCGAGTCAAACCGCCATGCCCCGTATACGAAGAGTGCGGCGGCTGTCAGCTTCAGCATTTGGCGTACGAGCAGCAGCTAAATGAAAAGCGTGATATTGTCATTCAATCAATGGAGCGCCATACGAAGCTATCGGTTGAAAAGCTTGATATCAGGCCAACGATCGGTATGGAAGATCCGTGGCATTACCGTAACAAAAGTCAGTTCCAAGTAGGACGTTCTCACAGTGGAGACATCATTGCAGGACTTTACGGACTGAATTCTCATAAGCTTGTACCGATCAAAGAATGTATCGTACAGCATCCAAAAACGAACAAAACAACGGGCGTTGTCCGCAAAATTTTAGAGAAGTTCGGCGTATCGGTCTACAATGAACGGACAAGAAAAGGCGACGTACGCTCGATTGTCGTGCGTGTCGGCTTTGAAACAGGTGAAGTACAAGTCGTTCTTGTCACATCAAAACCTGAATTTCCAAAGAAAAAAGAAATCGCAGAAGCCATTCAAAAACGACTGCCTGAAGTGACGTCTATCATGCACAATATTAATGGTGAAAAAACATCAGTCATCTTCGGCCATCAAACATCTCACCTAGCTGGCAATATGGTCATCCAAGAATTTTTAGGAGACGTTTCCTTTGAATTGAGTGCACGTGCTTTCTTCCAATTGAATCCAAAGCAGACGCTAAAGCTTTACGATGAAGCGAAAAAAGCGGCCAAACTGACTGGCAAAGAAAAGGTTGTCGATGCGTATTGCGGCGTTGGGACCATTGGGATGTGGCTCTCAGATGGCGCCAAAGAAGTACGAGGAATGGATGTCATCAAAGAATCGATTGATGATGCCAAGAAAAATGCCAAAAAACACGGCATGAAAAACGCGACCTATGTAACAGGAACAGCTGAACATTGGCTGCCAAAATGGGTCAAAGAAGGCTTCCGTCCTGACGTCATCGTCGTCGACCCGCCAAGAACAGGCTGCGAACGCACCTTCTTAGACACCGTCAAACAAGTCAAACCAAAACGCTTTGTCTACGTCTCTTGCAACCCATCCACCCTAGCAAAAGATCTTGAATACATGTCAAAAGACTACAAGATCGAATACATGCAGCCAGTTGATATGTTTCCGCATACCGCGCATGTAGAGACCGTTGTATCAATGGTAAGAGTGTAAAAAAGTGAAGTGAATAAAACTGTCCGTGATTTGAATACTGGTGTCTAGCTGGTAGGATAATCACGGATTTTTTTAAATACTGATCCATAGGTGTCGATCAGAGTAAACCATATGAATGAGATAGGGGAGGATGGAAATGAGTCAATTCAAGAGTCTAACAAAATACATACCGATGCTCCGCGAGGACCATATCGGAGAATGGGTGATCGATCAAGAAAGTGATGGAACAGCTGAACACCCAATCCAGATGCCTTTTGTGCATTATTCCGAAACGGTCCAACGCTTTATCGAAGATGTCTATACCTTTGCAGAACAACATCAAGAAATGGAGCTTATCTGCTACAGAGAAATCCTCAAAGAAAATGGCATTGAAGGTGGATTGAACGATATTGAGAATGTGGACCTCTCAAATTTAAATGCGCAGTGTGTACTTGCCCTCATCATGGGAGTGGTGAGTGCTGAGCGGTTTTGCGATGGTGCCATATTCGATTCTTTTATAAGTGGAGCCATGTTAAAGTATCTTGAAAGATTGGATTGTTTGGAGTAAGAGCGGTGAGCGGTTTATTTCAATTATTGGAGTGATCAAATGAAAAGCAAAACAAATTTAACTGAGGCTTTTTCTCCAGATGGGATTGCTAGAAAAACTTTAATCGATAATAGATATAAATTTACAAAGTAACTCAATGTAATCAGAATCTTAAAATTAGCAAAACCTAGATTTTAAGAAATCTAGGTTTTTTTGCGTAACAGCAGTTATTTCATGGAGACTGTTAGATGAATGCGAAGTTGGAGTCTGCATTCTTCAACTTAATCTAATGATAATACGACTGAATATTAAATTCTTCTATTGACTTTCCCCTTTACTGAAAGGTTTATACTTTGATCAGATCAACAAAACGGAGGAGATGCAGGATGTTTAAAATCGGTGATTTTTCTATGTTAAGTAAAGTCCCTGTCAAAACCTTAAGGTATTATGACCAAATTGATTTATTAAAGCCTAAGCAGATCGATCAAGATTCGGGATACTGGTATTATTCAGCTGAGCAGCTGCTTGAGGTCAATCGGATTTTTCTGTACAAGGAATTAGGTTTTACGTTAAAGCAAATGGCTGTAGTGGTGTAAAAGATGTGATGTTTTAGGAATTATTTAGTATTTAAAGAGAATATAAGTTTGACGATTAAATAAATGGATAGACTTGCAATAATTTATAGTAGGATATTAAATGTGGTGAATAATAATACTTATTATTTTAAGTTTCATGATATTGAATTATTGGAAGACTAAGAGAACATATATTATAGCATCAGTCCAAGTTCTGTATAAGACAAAAAAGAACATGTTATCTTTGATAATCACCACATACTAAATAATAATATAATCCAATTAACATTTCAAGAAGACTCTAAAAAACCAATTAGTGGAACGAATAAAATAAGTAGCAAATAAAAGCCCAGAATAATCGGGGCTTTTATTTATTATTTGGAAAAGTACTTGCTAAAACCATCAGGTTAAGATTTTTTATCGAGTCTCCTGATAAAATGAGTACCGTGTTTGGGTCCTATTAAAGGAAGAAAGTAATTACAACTGTATAAATTCTGATAAAACTTTATTTTTTATGTAATCAAAAGATTCGTACAAGAATTGACTTACAGCATTTTTATTCAAAGACATGAATCCAATTTTAGGGGTAATTTTAAACTCAAATTCTGCATTATTTGATTCTATATTTTTAAGGAGATTGGTAAAACCAAAAGTTACCTTACAGCTTATTTCATGAGATCTAAAACGTGCATTAAAACTGGCTTCAATTTCTTCAATAATGATGGCTTTGAGACATTCAGGATCAGTAAAAATTTCAGATCGGTCAATAGCCTCACCGTTTAACACAACTTTTTTCACTTTTTCTTCCATCCATTTTATCTGTTGAGGTGGATTGTTGTAATCCGAGTTAGGGCCTAAGCGGATATTTGAAACTTGATTGAAATTAAAGTTATCTACCAGGTCACTGTTTAACAATCTAAAAAGAAACTTATTTCTATCTTCCGTAGGCAAAATGTTGGAAGTAAGTTTTTTTAGAGCAGTGTCTTTTTGAACGCACCCTTTATCCTTAAACTGTTTTATCGCTTCTTTAATTATTAATTCGTTTATCCGCTTGGTTTCGGTTGAAGTATGTTCTGCAATAATATCTACTTGATTATCTTCATTCTTTACAAGTGTTATCTTTGCATCATGAGTTGTTTTATGCTCCATGAAATTTTTGGTCACGTCTTCACGTTCAATTGTATAAGACAAGCTTGCTGTATTTGTATTTTCAAAGTTGAATTGTGGAGAATCTTTTATTCTACATATGTTGTTGTCGTAGTTTAATAAACGGTCAAAATCAAAGTCCAGTGAACTAACTTCCTGAGGAAAGTTTATGTCATTTTTTAAATCAATACTGCGAGATCTACGTTTTATGCTGTCTTCTTTTCTTTTTTGATTTTCTTTCAAAAATTGAAACTCTGATGGAGATAAAACATTACAACATAATAAAGGTATTGTTTTATGAGGGTTTGAGTCAGGTACATAAATTCCCTTTTTAGCTAACATTTTTTTTAAATCAGAGTCGGTAATTTCTGATGATGAAAGAAAAGGTTTCAAAATATCTCCATGTGGTAATATAAAGTCAAGATCAGTAATCAACTTTTTCCACCTCCAGTGCTCTAAAGTCACCAAAATCGAATTTAAGTGCTGAGATTTTATCTGCAAAATCTTTATCTTCAAATTGTGACTTTACTATATTAATAGATTGTTCATGTGAGAGCTCATGATAATCAGGAAAACAAATAAGAATTTTTGTAGGCCAGTTATCGGATATAGTGTTGGCAATTCCAATGAATTTTTTAAAGTCATCTTCGTCGAATGGTTCAGCTGAAAATATTACAAGTGTAGGGTTTTTTGAATCTCTGTCAACCATTTTGATTAACAAAATATTAGACGCTAAGTATTCAACTGGAAGAATAGGTCCTTCACTTATTCTTTTATCAATCTCTAAATTAAAACTAGTGCGGGTATAATAGTAATTGTATGTTTTTTCAGGAAAGTTTAGTTTTAAGAAGTTTAAACATCCTAGTATAAAGTTTATTCTAAAGTTGTCAATTAAAATTACAGTTTCATAATTTGTATCTTCTGGTGTTCTAAAATCATCAATTTCTTTTATTATGTTGGCTTTTGGATCTTCTTCATATGCAAGCCATATAATACATTCTGTAAGCTTCTTTTCACTTCTGTTAAATCCTCGCACATTTGAGATGCTAGATAACTTAATACATCCTGCAGCATCATCGATATCCTTGATGAACTTTTTTAGCTCGTTTGTTGGTCTAGACTTGTATTTTTTTCGATACTTCATCGAAACAGGCACCCTATTTACATATTTGGTGAAAAGTGGACAACTATACATTGTGAAAAAATCTAATCCGTGTTTTTTTCTTGGCCCTTCACTTATTTGGTGTTTTTCGGGATTAAAACACGTAATGTCAATTCCATCGATCAGATTCTTCCAACCAATAAGTCGAAGAAAATTTTTTGCTACGCGTTCTCCAGCTTCCCCAGATTTTTTTTCTTTTTCACCCATGACTGCAACTCCTTATTTATGATTCTTTATTAAAGAAAATTTTATAGTAATGCATATTTTTTTCTTGATCAAAACCTTTTTCAATATTCTCGCTATTTGATTTTTTTGAATTTTTAACTTTGATTTTTATCTCAATGTGATCATCCAATTTAATGGTTTCATTTAATCTTTTTATTTCTCTTTTCAATGAGGCCGGTTCTATAGAAAATTCCTTTGTTAAAAGTTGATGATTATTAGAATAATTATTTTCAACTAAACTTTCAAATGAAGTAATAGACTTCTTATCTTCAAAAACTTTAGAGGTGAATTCTTCCAACTGAAATTTGGTGTTGTCTTCCAAATATTCTATAGCTTTATTAAGGAAATTTACTTTTTTTAATATTGGTTGATTTTCTTCTATCTCGGTGTAAGTTTTTGAATATTCCTTGCAAATATTCAAAAACTTCTGAGTGTAATAAGAATCGTTTGTGATGTCTGTAGCCCCTAAAAAATTTTCTTTCCAATATTTCGATTCATCAATTTTTTTATTTGATGTATCAACAAGGAACACTTGATAACCATTATCTTTTTCAATATTTAAAATTAGTGCACCTTTATCTAACTTTTTTGTATGTATTCCTTTTTCAAAATTCAAGATGATTTTTTTATCAGAAGGTTCAACTTGTAAAAATATATCTTTGTTTTCGGACTTAAAAATACCTATCGCATCAATTAATTTCCCATTGATTACACAAGAGGATAAGTATGCTATATAAAGTTCTCCAGATTTAATATTTGGATGGTCGGACTGATTGTAAAGATGCTTTAGAATGTTAATTGATTCATCTGTGAAATTATTATTCTTATCTGCAAAAATGTTGTTACAGTATGTGTATACTTCATTAAATTTCAGATCATTTGTATGAGAAAATTGAAACGTTTTATCATAATTGAATGATTTTAAAAAGTAATTCATTAAAGTTTCCTGCGCATTTATTCCTTCTTGTTCGTTTAATATGGGAGGTGAATTAGAAGCTAAATAACCTTCTTGTTTTAATTTATTTCCAACTTTATGTATAACCAAGAAATCAAGTGACGCGTTTGTAAAGTCAACCATATTAATCCCTCCTGAAAAACAAATTATAACATATGATGGGTTTAATTTGAATAAATGGTCAAACATAGGAGATTATTGTCGTTTTTATTGGATATATGTGGGGATATCCAGAAGGATCAAGTGCTTATTTGGGTTATAATAATTAATAAGTGTTTTTATAAACTATGAATATCGTTGTCCTTTTCTGTAACAAGTGCCATTCTACATGAACTAATCCTATATCATAAATGACTAACTCATTTGAAGGAATTTTCCTTAATTCTTCATCTACTTTAAATGTACATCGCTTCGTAAATGAGATTAAAGAAACGACTGATAAGATATCAATCAAATTTTTTGCGCAGTGCTTGATGGCTTGGATGTGCCCATAATTTTGAGCGAGTGGACTCATAAACGGAAATTTTCCGTTTACCAGCCAAGTCTTGCGCTTTTTACCACCGTAAATTGTACCTTGATAGTTCTTCGTTTCAATTATGAACAAGGCATGCGGCGAGATGACGATATGGTCAATTTGAGAGTAACCCGTTGAAGACGAATGATTTTCTATCATTACATCATTCAAAAAAGAAAATCTTTTGGCAATTGCGAGAGTTGAATATCTATTTTGTACACACCAAGTGCCCCTTTTCGTTCGGTTTTTTTTGTTGGACAGCTTGCTGTACAACGGGTTTAGTTGTTTTTTCCTTTTTAAATAAAAAGTCTAAGCAGATTGTTGACAAAGGGCTAAAATGATTTTTATTTTAGCTCTTTGTCTTCTTTTCAGCGTGATAGAAAACCTTTGCAGTCTAGGAAGGACGAGCACTGGCGCGGAGCGAATTTGACATTCGTGAGCACCGGCACGCAGGCCTGACACCGAATGCGAGGGTTTGTCTACACGCTGTAAGAACATTTGTCTCCTCGATTCTGCATTCATTTCTTCTGTATATATCTTATCGTCTCTTTGTCATACTTTTGAATGAAATTGACTCAATAGAATTGACGAAAGAACCATGAATAGGTGAAGATGAAATAAACTGTAAGATAAAGGGAGACGAATAATGATACATATCATATTTGGGGCGGCAGCTGCCGGTAGTTTAAAACAAGCAATACGTGAAATGAAGCAAGATCAAATAGATGATATCATCGCTTTTGATGATATTTATTCGATTGGACCACTTCTACATTTACACGAAGATGAAGGACAAGCGAACCGTATAGAATGGCTGCGTAACGTGATGTCAAACGAATTTGGCTATTTTGACGACATGGTTAACGATCAGCACAGAATGCTTCAGCAAATAAGAGAAATAAAAGCTGGCAGTCGTATTCTCATCTGGGCAGGCAGTAATGCCCATGAGCAAATTGGCTTGCGATATGCCGTCTATTTATTAAAAGAAAAAAGGGTTGAATTGTCTGTAATCAATATAACGACAGCATTTGATCAGCTGTTCAATACGAATACTAGAAGAATGATCCTTCGACATTCCGGCGAAATCATACCTGAAAAATTTAAAATTTTGTACGAGAGTAAAGAGCATATTCACCCAGTGACAAAAGAAGAGAGAGAAAGATTACAAAATGAATGGCTTTCACTTGCTAAAGAAAATCATACGCTGCGGATATGGAAAAAAGGACAAGTGATCAGCGTACCAGAAGATGAATTTGATGCTTATTTAGTGAAAATGGCTAAGCGGCTTCATCAGTCCGCGCCAGAAGAGGAGTACATCGTCACTCCACGTCTAATAGGAGAAGTCATTGGTCATTTAGATCAGTATATCGGCGATGATTTTATTGAATATCGACTGAAGACATTAATTGATCAAGGCATTTTTGACATGAAAGGAAAACGAACTTCCATGCGTTATTACTCAATTAAACTGACAGAGTTCGGTCAGAACTTCAAAAAATGGGTATGCTGTCGAGAGTTTGTAGATCATCCTTTTGTGAAAATTGAAGGAGATTACGGTGAACCTTTTCAGTGTGGGTATTGCGAATGTCATTTAGAAAGAGATGATGTACCAATGAGTGATACACTTTTCTCAAAGATCTGGAATTGGAACATACAGTATGGCCGCTGGTTTGACGAAGAGACCGATGATTTGCGGCCAAATGGCGTAGACATGGAAAAGAAGTTCAATCAAGAAGGAGAGCGTATCACGAAAGAAATGAAACGTGAATTATCTCCTGCGTATCAAATAGAGTATAGCCCAAGTGAATTGACGAGATATTTTATTTAAAACAGTAGAATTAATTAAGTATATGTAGGTTTTTCTAAGAATTAGACATTCGTTGAACTGATGGGAAGTGAATGTTTAATTCTTTTTTTATTTATGAAAGATTTTAAGATCCGCAGAAAAATGGAATCTGCAACGAAGGGGAAAATATTGAAACATTTCTTTGTTAAAACCGTAATAAAGATAGAGCGTTCAACACAAACATTTAAAACGGAGAGGAGTACTACATGGAACAAGCTGCACTGAAAAAGATGAGGTCAAAACAAATCATCGTCTCTAATTTAATAGTTGGCATCATGATCGTCACTTTTTTTATCTTGATTCAATTGTCTGACATTCGATTTACACATTTCTTTCTTTGTTTAGGAATTATCATGCTCTTTCTAAGTATTTATGGTTTTATTAAAAAAGGATCAACCAAGTCTTTCATTCCTATTTTCGAGCAGATAGCCATTTATGAAAGAGAAAAATTGGGGAAAGAGTGGGAGAAAGAAAAGAGATCAGAAAATATTTCGAGAGCGGTATTGAGTGGTCTGATGTTCCTTCAGTCATTTAGCTTCCAAGATGTAACGATTCCATTCTTAAGCATACAGCCTATACTTTTACTTTTCTTATTATTTGTAACTCTAGCCCTTATTAATATAAGCATGCTTTATCGCTTTAGAAAAATCGACCGGTCGACTGAAGGTGAATTAAAAGGCTTTACAAAAGAATCAAACATGATGTCAATGGTTTTAGGAGTATTATCAGCGATCATCATATTCAGCTTTATTGTCACCTTTGTTCTTCCATAAAACATCATCATTTTGAGGTGAAACAAATGAATGCAAACATTCAACAACTGATCGATCAAACAAAGGCGAAATTTGGTTTAGATTTTTACTATTTAAAAAGACACAGTTTTCATCGCTACGTCAATATGTTCAATGAAACGGTGTATACATTGAATATGGAATGGTTTCCTTCTCATGAAGCTGAACCCGAGGACGATGATCTAAACCCGGACGGCACAGCCGTCATTGAAGTGAATTTGAATACAGGCCAGATTGAAACGGTTATTTTTGTCATGGATAAAACCTTCGCAAAGAATGGTGTCACATTTAAGAGGCCTTATCCAGCTCATGTCATTCAATGGATCGAACAAGAAACAGGCTTGGTCTATGGCGAGCATTTTCATATGCATCAAAAGGAGAAAGGGGAACTTTTTTTCGAAGAAGCAATAGATGGTGTGAAAGTGACGCCTTCAGGCAGAATCGAAGTGAAATGGGATGAACATGGGCAGCTCATTCACTATATACATCGAGGGCCATTTATGGCAAAAAAACGACTAAAAACTGAAGAATATACGCTTTCTATTGATAGGATCGAGAATTTAGCCCAGCAGCAAGTGCAGCGGTTTGATTGGCCTGCCTTTGAGCAGAATCGAATCCGCCCTATATATGCGTTAGAAGAAATTTATGTCAAGAACGATGGAACAGGAACGATACCGTTTGAAATTGGGCGTGAAGAAAGACATTATTTACACGTGAATCAGGTCATGGAGTGGAATGAACCGTTAAACAAAGTCTTTGAAAAAAAGGAAATCAATATAAATGAGGACATTACTGCTGAACAAGCCTTCTCACTGGAGCCTTCACCGGATACATTCCCGATCTCAAAAGAAGAGCAGGCTGCGTGTATCAAAGCGGTTCGAACCTTTTTGGCGCAAAAATATTCAAAGGATACAGGGAAGTGGGTGCTAAAAACACTCCACCGCGATCATGGCTGCATCCATGCGATATTAAAAACAAATGAGCAAGAAGGCTGTGGATTTATGGATAAGATCATGGTTTTCATTGATGCCGAATCTTTTGAAGCCATTAATTACATAGATAAAAAAGAGATGTTTCAAGTGTGCGGGATACTCAATCCATCTCAAACAGCTAGTGAAATCACCATATCTCAGAAAGAAGCCTTTGAAACATTGAGAGAACGCCTCGAACTTACACCCATCTATGTCTATGACGATGTGCAAAAACAATATGTTTTATGCGGAAAGCTTGACTGTCATGATGGCGTTGATGCAGTGAGCGGTGAAGTGTTCTCTTTGACAGACCTTTCATAACTTCTAAAAGAACAGTGAGCAGCTGTTCTTTTTTGTCCCGTTTCCCTCTTTTTAGAATAAAAATGGAATTTTGTAGAAGGAAGTAGTCGTTTCATCACGAAAGAAACAGATAAGAATATGATCATAGGTCCATCGGTTGGAATTCGTATTTCATATAGTAAACGTCATACATATTAAAAACCATTGCAGTAAAGTTGATCGACAAAATGACATCGTGTCTCTAGTAGTAAGCGAAACTAGGCGGACTGAGATCATAGGATGAGTTGAACATGTTTGTTTTTAGGTAAGCTTAAAGACATAAATAGAAGAAAGTGAGGATATCTACCTTGAGTACATTGGAAGTGTTTCGTCAGTTTTTGGTTGACCATTATCCTGCGTTACAAGATGAGCTTTGGCTGAAAGATGTTGATACCCTTCGAATCTCTCCTATTCTTCATCCTTTTCTGAAAAGCAAGCTGCCAGAAGGAATCGAAAAATTTACTTGTGTTCTATTCACGCAGCAGACAGATCAAACCGCTGCACCGCTCAAAGTCTACCTTCTATTAGATGAACATGAGCAATCGCTTTACGCCATTGATTTGATGAATGAACAAATAGCGCTTCATTAATACAGAAGCAAAAAAGCTGCTTGAGAGCTCCTCAGCAGCTTTTCTTGTGAATATTAGTTTGTCATATCAACCAATCTTGAGTGCAAGTTGTCCAATTCTTTCTTTGTTGGAAAAGAGCTGATCAGCAGCGTAGACCGTCCTAATTGATTAGGAAGTTCAGTATCGGTCACAATCATATCAATCCCAAGTCGATCCATTGTCAGTTCATTTAATGTATTTTCTGGACTTGTGAAAATATGAATGAGAGGAGGCAATCTTAATTTAATTAAATCCGCAATCAACAAACTATGATTATAACCTAATGTTGAAATGACAAAAATGTTCAACACGTTTCTCCGATCCATTTCCAAATGAACAAGCCCCCTCCAGTTAGAAGTAATGATACGAATCAATTCTCGTTCATTTTTCACAAAAGAAGCAAGTATATCGTCTGTTTTTAACTCTTGGATGATATGAGTAATCCTCGAATAGAAGTGAGGAAGCTGTTTTTTTACCTCTGATAAATACCTCGATTTCTTTTTGAAAAGAAATCCATCTCTTACGGTAATTTCCCTAGAATACACATAATATTGGAGAAGAATCAGTGTCATCACCTTGCGATTAGCCACCTCTTGATGAAAAATCAACTCCAATTGATTGATAAAGGAATGAATGGCTTCGAAGAGGTGTGGTGTATGCGATTGAAAGAACATCAATTTTTCTTCGACAGTTTCAATTGATTTATAATGGCCAATAGCTGGTTCAATCAATAGTAAAAAGACAAATTCGTGACGATCCAACGTAACACCAAAAGTGTCCTTTGTCATTTGGCAAACGTGTTCTTCCAAGTTTTTGATTTGGTTATAGATACCTTTAGCTGTAGATGTTTGTTTTTCCTTATCCATTGAGTACGTATAATTGCGTCGTATGGTAAAATTTTTCCTCACTCGGTGTATGGAAACGGCGAGCCATAGGCAAAATTTATCTATAGCCACATCAGGTAAATTGACTTCGAGCATCTGAAATAGCTTTTGTAAAAAATCAACTGCATCTTGCTTTTGAATATCATCGAATGGCCAAAGCCTGCTTCCATACACTTCAAACAAAAATTCCACAAAAAATTGACGAATCTCCTTCTCATTTCCATGGAACTGCATACTATCTGGTCGTAACTCAATGTCATACGAGATAAGAAGCGAATTGATTTTATGAATGGTGTTATACAATGTGGATCTACTGATATTCAGCGTGTCCATCCATTCATAGAAAGACCTGTTTTGTTCAAAGAAAACGCCGTCAATCAATCGAATCTCAATCGTATCTTTTAGAATTTCTTTGATGTAGTAATCCACTCGAATCGTCTGTGTATAACAAATCGATATGCCTTGTCTTGGCTTTATGTGGATTAACGGCTCTCCGTTCTCTGTTTGGAACGACTTCATTTGTTCTAAATCGCTTTGAATCGCACGAACTGAGCCGATATTTTCATTTGATATCTCTTGAAGGCTCCACCACTTATTTTTTGAAACAAGCAGTTTTAAAATGTTTATCCATCTCTTTGATTTATTATCAATGAGCTCCATTAAACAACTAACTCCTTCCCTTGGCTTGCCTCGATAAGATGAAGTTCACTTAAAAAACATTTGATTTTCTAAATAGGCATAAAATGATTTTAATGTTTAGGCAAAATCGTTTTGTCTTCACTTTTCATGATAAAAGAGAAAAAAATTAGACGGAAACAAATGTTATGCCCTGATTCTCCATATATTTCTTTTAAAAGGTGATAAGTAAGCCATGAATCCTATAAAAATGGATCATTTTAGATATTTAAGTTTATTTTTTTGCTGTTGAAACGGTAAATGTAAGAATAAAATACAGCAGCTTTTTGATTACCATATGAAAGGGAGTAGAAAGGAATGCGGTCTATATGATGCTGAACTGTCTAACCATACATACCATGTGATACATGCTTGTTTCATATGAACAAACCATATGTGAGTACATGCTTATATATGCATGTATTTATAATTTATTCCAGTATAAATAGAAACATTCTTCATGATCTCTTTCACTATTCCCCACTTCTATAGACCCCTAACCAGTCATTATACCCAGTACTCATGAGTCCCTTCAAATTCATGATTGATCAACTCATTTTATTCATAGGGTCTTAAGGTGCAATTTTTTAGAAAATATTTGATCAGAAGCGGAGTGATTGATCAGACAGTATACAAATGATTTTTTTATCGGTGTTGAAATTCATTTTAGAAAAGGGTGGATGTATTGAAAAGAATATTGGCGCTGGCACTTATTACCGTGTTAGTCATTCAGTCTAGTATATTAGGAGTTTTGCCTTTGGCAGGGGCACAAGCAAAAGACATTCAAGAAAACATTTATGGGGATATTGAGTTTGCTGATAGCGAAGGCAACAAGTTATCAAACATGGAAGATCAGCAAGTAAGAAAGGCCACTGTGCATTGGTCTATAAAAGGAATTGATCTAAAAAAGCAATATCCGTATGTACTCTCTCTTCCTTCAGCCATCCAGGTAGAGAAGGAGCAGAAGGAACCCATTACTGTGGGTGACATAGTTGTTGGCGAGTATACCGTTTCAAAACAAAATGAAGTGACGGTGGAATTTAAAGAAGATGTTGAGATCGATCCAAATTTAGAAGGATCAATAGACATCGATGTCACCAGTATAGCTGAGCAAGAAGAGAAAACAAAGCAAAATGAGGGTGAAGAAAGCCATCCAAAAGATGACTCAACTTCATCTGAGAAAGACAAAGCTTCTAACAATCAAGAAGCTGCTCAAACGAAACAAAACGATGAGGATGAATTACTAAAAAACAAAGTGAGCGTGTCTAAGCGTGCAGGTCTGCAAAGTGTTTCAAAACAAATGCTGATACAAGAAAATCTCCTCACTGATGCGAAATTAATATTTGAAGATCAGGAAGGAAATCCAGTTGAAAAGCCTGACATCAACTCGCTTATTTCCATTAACTATGAGTGGGCCATCCCGAATGGACATAGTTATAATGGCGGGGATGAATTCCATTTCAAAGTTCCAGAGGAATTGGTGATTTACGAAAAAATCGATCGTCTCGAGATGAAATTTAATCAGGCAACCATTGGTTATTTTTCTGTAGATGAGAGCGGGAATGCCTCCATCAAGTTCACCGATTTTATCAAACAATATTCAAATATCCATGGAACACTTCAAGTGTGGACGCAATTAGATCAAAAAACAGTCATCACTGAAGAAAAAGAAGTGGTCATTACCCCGATTGAAGGAAAGGATAAAATATCAATCCCGATTCAATACATTCCAAATGGCCCAAACGTCTCTAAAAAGGGAGAACCAAATCGATCTTACAATGCTGAAACCATTCAATGGACAGTAGATTTTAATATGGATTTAGAAGATGTGAAACAAGCGAAACTGTTAGATCCGATTCAAGAAGGTCAGGCGTTGAAAAAAGATTCAATTAAGCTTTATCGTATTGATACAAAACTAAATGGTGAAACATCGATTGGTCAGCTGCTTGACGAAAACCACTACACAATTGGCCAAACAGCAGATGGTCAAGATTTCACGATTGAATTTAAAGATGACGTGCATCTAGCTTACCGTTTAATGTATGAAACGGATATTACGAATCAGGATCAATCTGCATTTCGTAATAAAGCGTCCCTTGTTTCTGGTGATAAAGTGATCAGTTCAGCAGAAGGCACAGTGAATGTGACAAGAGGCAGTCCTTTAAATAAAAAAGCCGCCCACTACGATCCAGTCACACAAACGATTACTTGGGAAATTCGGTATAACTATAACGAAAAAACGCTGGCTCAAAAAGACGCTTTGTTAGAAGACTTCTTTAACGGCACACAGGCGCTGATATCTGATTCCATTCAAGTCAAAGAAGTCACAATTGATCAAAATGGCAACGAAGCAGGAACAAAAGCGTTTGAAAATTATGTGGTTCAACCGCAAAAAAAGGATGAACAAAACGGGTTTACCTTGCAATTCAATCAAGATATTCAATCAGCTTATCTCATCACCTATCAAACGAAAGCAACCGAGCGGATTTTTGAAGCTGAAGAGATTATCAATACGGTAACAGCTGGCAAAGAGAGCAAACAAGGGAAGCAAAGAATTGACCAGCAAATCCTCACGAAAAATCATGGAACACCGAATTACAAGAACAAGACCATTCCATGGCGTATCACCTTCAACAAAGATCAACAAACGATGAACAATCTGATATTAAAAGATACGTTTACAAACGAAGGATTGACGCTGCAAAAAGATAGTTTAAAAGTGACGACAGGTAATACAGTGCTTGAAGAAGGCACAGAATATCAAATCGTTGAACATGCAAATGGATTTGATATTCAATTTACGAAAGAAATAAAGACAGAACATACCGTCACCTATACAACGTCTTTTGATTATGAAAAAAGAGCAGATAAAAATCAAAAGAACCTGCGTAATCATGTAAAGCTTGAATGGGTAAATGAAGATGGCAAGGATTTGACGAAGGAAAATCAGTCTGTCTTCACGCCTGACACATACACGCAGTCAAATGGTTTCAAGAACGGAACATATGATGCAAAGAAAAAAGAGATCACATGGAATATCGGTGTGAACTATAATTTGAAACATCTAGAAGAGGCGAGAATTGAAGATTTCATTCAAGGAAATCAGCGTTTGCTTAAAGATTCAATCACTATCTACTCGCTTGATTTACATGGCGGGGAAAATGGTACGGAAGAAAAAGACGTATTATCGAAAGAAAATTACGACATCAAATTCCTTGAAAATGAAAAGGGAGAACCAGGCTTCGAAGTGATTTTTAAAAAAGCCATTGATTCCCCATACAAAATCACGTATCAAACAAGTGTTGAAGGAATGGATTTAGTAGAAAAAACTTACGAGAACAAAGCGACTCTTTATGATGGACAGACAAAAGAATCTGATGTGAATGCTGTAGTATCCATTCCAAATGGGGGGAAATACACGAGCAAATCAGGAAATCAGCAAGGGAAAGTCATTGATTGGAAGCTGAATATCAACTTTGGTCAATCAACAGTCCAAGATGCGACGATTATAGACCATCCAAGCAGTAACCAAGCCATAATAGAAAACTCATTTCATCTCTATTCGACGACAATAGATGAAAAGGGGCAAGTGACAAAAGGAGAAGTGCTGGAAAAAGGGAAGGATTTTGAGCTAGACCTTGAATTTGATCCAGATTCTTTTCAAATTAAATTTAAAGAAGAAATCACGAGACCATATATTTTAGAATATCAATCTCTCATTTTAGATAAAGTGGGAAGTACACTTCAAAACGAAGTAACGTTTAGAGGTGAAAATGTAAAAGAAATCAAAAAGGAATCTGAAGCCTCAATTGTGGTGAAACGCACCGCTGGCATGGGAGATGGCACAGGATCGATTGGTGCTTTAACCGTTAAAAAGGTAGATGCGAGTAGTGGAAAAGCGCTAAAAGGAGCAAGCTTCTCTCTGACAGATGCTGCGAGTGGTATCGTCATTGGAACAAAGACAACAGATGAAGAAGGAGCTCTTCGATTTGATCGTCTTCTGTATGGTGACTATATCGTGACAGAAGAGAAAGCACCAGATGGTTATATTAAGACGAAGGAACCGATCCATGTCACAATTGATCAGCCTTACGAATCAGGAGATCAAGCGAAAACAGGAAATAGCATGACGGTGCAGAACCAAGAAATCCGCCAGCATGTTAAGCTCACGAAAAAAGACAAAGAGACAGGTGCGGCATTAGAGAATGCAGAATTTGAACTGAAAAATGAATCTGGAGAGACCGTCCAAACTCATTTGAAAACGGACGAAAAAGGAGAAATTCTTTTCAAACATCTTGAGCCAGGTTCCTATTATTTTGTGGAGACAAACGCACCGAAAGGCTATCAGTTAAATCAGCAAAAATGGCCGTTTACCATTAAAGAAAATCAAACAGAAACAACAATTTTAACTGCAGTAAATGACATCATCAAAGGCTCAGCAGAATTGAGCAAAATAGGTGAAGGCGGAGAGAGACTAGAAGGTGCACAATTCAAGCTTTTAGATCAAGATGGGCAAGAGCTGCAAAAGTCGCTTGTCACAGGAGAAAATGGCAAGATCACGATAAACGAACTAAGGCCGGGTACGTATCAGCTCATTGAAACAAAAGCACCTGATGGTTATGTATTAGATGAAACGCCAATCAAATTTGAAGTACCACTTGATCCAAAGGAACCAGTCGTCATTTCGCAAAAGAACCTATATGAAACAAGTGCATTAGAAGTGATGAAAGAAGGGGAAGATGGCAAGAAACTTCAAGGTGTTCGATTTGAAGTCTTGGATCAAAATGACGAAGTTGTGCGTAAAGATTTGACAACAGATGAAGATGGGAAGCTTTTGGTCGACAATCTCAAACCGGGCAAATATCAGCTCGTGGAGACAGAGAGTGTTGATGGTTACCAAAAGAATAATAAACCTTATCCTTTTACTATCGAAATCGCACAAAAAACACCGGCAGAAATCAAAGTGATCAATGATCTCAAAACTGGATCTGTCCAGCTCACGAAGCTCGGTGAAAAGGATGATGTGCTTGAAGGAGCAGAATTTAAGCTTGTAGATGCAAATGGAAAAGAGATAAAAACAGGTCTCGTCACTGATCAGAACGGGAAAATCATCGTCAACGATCTGAAGCCTGGAACCTATCAGTTTGTTGAAACGAAGGCTCCATTCGGTCATGAGCTCGACGAAACACCTGTCACTTTTGCTATTCCATTTAACCCTGAGAAGTTGGTCAGTGTGACAAAAGAAAATAGCCGCAAAACAGGCGGAGTGCTGCTGCACAAAAAAGGCGAAGATGGGAAATCATTAGAAGGGGTTGTCTTTGATCTATCTGATGATAAAGGAAAGATAGTGGCAGGAGGAGAAGGAATCACAACCAATCAGGATGGAAAGATCACCTTCACAGGGCTAAAACCTGGAACCTATCAATTTGTTGAAAGAAAGAGTCTTGAAGGCTATGAATTGAGTGCGAAACCACTTGTCTTTGAAGTTGAATTAGGTCAAAAAGAGTTGATTCAAGTGGAGGCAATCAATCAGCTTAAGAAAGGTTCTGTTGAACTCACAAAAATAGGAGAAGAAAAAGAAAGATTGAAAGGCGCAGAATTTACCCTTTTCAATGACGATGGTAAAGAATTGATGTCAGGTTTAACAACCAACGAGAAAGGCATCATCACTGTCAACGATTTGAAACCAGGCGCTTACCAATTGGTTGAAACGAAGGCTCCTTTTGGACATAAACTAGATGCAGAACCAGTAGACTTTAAGATTGATTTCAATCCAAAACAACTGGTGAAAGTGACAAAAGAAAATATTCGGACGACAAGTGCTGTGCAGCTTCAGAAAAAAGGAGAAGATGGTCAGTTACTCAATGGAGTGACCTTCGATCTGCTTGATGAGCACGATCAACGTATAAAGAAAGACTTAAAGACAGACAAAAATGGTCAACTAACAGTCGATCAACTGAAGCCAGGCACCTATCAATTTGTCGAAACAGCAAGCATTGCCGGCTATGAACTGGATCAGACACCTGTCTCATTTAGGATTCGTTTAGGTCAAGACAAACCAGCAAAAGTAGAAATGATTAACAAGCTGACGCCGGGAGCAGTGGAACTGACCAAAGTGGATGATGAGGGACATACGCTGGAAAATGCAGAGTTTGCTCTTCTGAGTAAAGAAGGGAAAACGTTGAAGAAATCACTTGTAACGGATCAAAAAGGAAAGCTTCTCATCAATGATTTAAAACCGGGACAATATCAATTCGTTGAAACGAAAGCACCTCATGGCTATCAATTGGATGATAAGCCGATCCTGTTCACAATTGAGAAAAATCAGCAGAAGCCGCTTCAATTAACAGCGAAGAATCACTTGATCTTAGGAAGTCTGCGTATCATAAAGGTAGACCAGCAGACAGATAGAACCTTAAAAGGGGCATCCTTTGACATTCGTACAAAAGCCGGGAAAACCATAAAATCTGTGACAACAGGAAAAGACGGAGAAGCCATTGTCAAAGGGCTTAAACCTGGAGAGTATCTACTCACAGAGACGAAAGCTCCAGATGGTTATGTAGCTTTAAAGAAGCCGCTCGCTTTTACAATTCAAATGGGCGAAGTGGAGATCAAGACAATGATTGTGAAAAATGCACCAGTGAAGAATGAAGAGGACCACACGAATCCTCCAGCCTCAGATAAAGGGGATCAGCATCCGCCTCATGACTCAAACGGTGAGCTGCCAAAGACTGGTGAAGAATGGCTGCGTTATTTGATGTATGCAGGGATTTTACTAGTAGCTTCTGGAACTGTTCTTCTTGTTGTCAGAAGAAGAACCATTCAGTAAAAGGAAGGAACGAGTGTATTGATGAAAAAAAGAACCTTATTAGGCAGCTTTTTGGTGGTCACGGGGCTGATGCTCATCTCCGTTCCTTTTCTATATGAGTGGCGAACTTCTCAAGAGACAGCAGCAATGGAACAGGCATTAAAGATGATTAAAGAAAATGACAGTGATGCCCTTTCTTCTATTCCACATTTAACTGTGTCAGAAGAAGACCTGCGAGATGTGATGGAGCTAGAGATCCCGTCAATTGATTTAAACGAAAAAGTGCTTCCTGTTACATCAAAAGAAAATTTAGGTATAGCACTGACTCAAATTAAATCTCATCAAATGCCAGGTGAAGGGAATTTCACGATTGCAGGGCATAGAGGGTATAGAGGCGATCGTCTTTTCCGTCAGCTGCCAGAGGTGCCTAAAGGAGAAAAAGTTGTCTTACATCATCAAGCTGAAACATACGAATATAAAATTGTCAGCTCAGCTACGATTGAACCGACGGATGTGGATGTACTAAAGGATCGTGGGAAAAATGAACTGACATTGATCACCTGTACACTTGATGGTCAGAAACGATTTGTCTTAAAAGGAATACGAATCAACGCTTCAAAGGGTGAGCAGCCATCGGATGTATAACACCAACATAATAAATGATGGATGCGATGGAAAAGCAGCGCTCACGACCGATATGTTACACCAATTGTTATCAGAGCATTATCCAACTTTAAAAAACGAACGTTGGGAAGTTGATGTAGATACAATTCGGGCTTCGCCTATTCTTCACCCTTTATTAAAAAGAAAGCTGCCAATGGGTATTGAAAAATTCACCTGTGTTTTGTTCACGCAGCAGACAGCAGCTTTTGGAGAGCCTTTGATTGTGTACTTTTTATTGGATGAGAAGGGCGAATCGATTTACGCAATGGATCTCTTGCTCGAGCAGCAAGACACCCATTAAACGAGAAATAAATTAGCGGGTTCGATTTTAAGGTGGAAAAATAAAATCAGTTATATCATGAGGACTCTAATTCGTATATGAATTAGAGTTCTTTTATTTGTATATATATAGACGTTTTACTAACTTTATTATCTACTAAGAAGTCCGCTGCCCAGCAGATAGTCTCCAATGTTTAGATGATAAAGATTTTATAAAATGGATTGAAAACAGAGGTCATAATCACGATTGGCGACCAAAGAAGATCATCTAGTTTTTATTCTTTCCTTGTTTCTTCAGAAGGAATATCAGAAAGTGCTAAAGATAATCATGTGTTGACTCCAAAATACTGATAAAATTTATTTAGATATTCCTTAATTATAGGTGTGGAGGTAAAAGCATGCGAAAAGAAGACCCCCAATATATTTTCCATCATGATAAACGACCAGAAGTTGTTCATGATTTAGGCGATGTAGATGAAAATTCCACTGAGTTGTTAATCACAGGAAAAACAAAAAGTATTGAAAGGTTGAAATCTTTTTCTAACCTGACGAAATTGTGGATTTACAAAGTGAACCAAAAGGAGTTCAATACGATCTTAAGCTTAGTTAATCCCAAAATGCTCTTTGTGCATGAACTGAGAGTAGAAGATTTATCAATCATCAGTTCTCTTAAAGATGTTGAGGTATTGGCACTTGAATGGAATACAAAGGCACAAAGTTTATGGGATTTATCAAAAAATACTTTTTTAAAATCTTTATCCATAACAGATTTTTCAAAGTTGAATGACATAGCCCCTTTGCAAAAAAACACTGGTTTAGAATTTCTACAATTGTCAGGCGGGATTTGGAATACATTAAATATAAATACTCTTCAACCTTTAAGATACCTCAAAAATTTAACATATCTGTGCTTATCAAATATAAAAGTGAAGGACGAGTCTTTGGAGCCGATATCGGAATTAGAGGGACTCAAAGAACTTGAAATTTCAAACCAATTCCCGACAGAAGAATATGCCAGGTTATCCGTAACTCTCCCAAATACGAAGTGTGATCGTTTTGCACCATACATCTTTTTATCAAGTCCTATTGTAGATAAAGATGTGATGGTGATTGGAAAGCGAAAACCGAAATTAAATTCAAAAGTTGATGGGGAAAAGTTGCAAAAATACGAAGAACAATTTAAAGCGTACCAAGAAAAGTTTATAAAATAACTTAAAAAGCAATGGAAAATCAATTCCATTGCTTTTTGTATGACTAATACCATCATAAACTTTTTCTTTCTTGTGATTCAATTACGCAAACAGCTTCAGCCCAACCACACCAATCACAATCAGCAGCAAGCTGAGTATACGAATCATGTTTTTCGGCTCTTTAAATAGAATCATATTAAACAAGACAGAGCCCGCAGTTCCAAGCCCGATCCAGACCGTATAGGCGACGGATACTTGAACGGATGAGAACGAGGCGTATAAAAACAAAAAGGATAAGGCAAACCCGCCGACAAATAAAATGCCTGTCGTGATTTGCTTTTTCTTACTAAACATATTGAGGCCAATGGTGCCGCCGATTTCGCAGACAGAGGCCAACAGTACAAAAAACCAGCCCATTTATACCGCTTCTCCTTTCTGCTCATGGGCATCTCCATCAGACACTTTCAGTCCAATAATCCCAAGAATTAAAATACCCATAAATATGAGCTTTTCTAATGAAAACGAACCGCCGAACAGCGCATAATCCATCAAAGATGTTCCAATCGTTCCAACTCCGGCAAACACGGCGTACACAGTCCCTGTCGGCAGCTTTTCGCAGGCCTTCATTAAAAAATAAAAATCAACTGGGATCAGGCAGATAATGATGGCCCACTCCCACAACGCATCTGCTCTATTTAAACCAAACACCCAAAGTAATTCGAATAAACAAGTGAGTGCAACATACATCCAACTTTTTTTCATTCTACTTCCTCCTAAAACTGACGATTCGTCATTTTCAAGCCGAAAAAGAGCGTACAGCAAGTGCTGTACTAAGTTAAGGTGTCTCTATGCCAAGTGCGTAAAGAAGAAATTGCTTCACCTCTCGCTTTTGAATCAGAACCTCTTCTGTATCTGTTTCCGTAAACAAGTACATTTGCTCAGCAGACGATTCGAGTAAACCGATAATGAATTTGGCTGCATATTGACAGTTCAAATTCGCGCGGACTCGTTTGTCCTGCTTTGCTTTTTCTAGAAAAGCAGCGACCCATTTGTAAATCGGCTCATAAATATCTTCCCATTCCTTTAAATGCTCGGTGGCGGCTAAGCCTGAGTAGGTCAGGGCAAGGACATCACGGTATTGCCTTGTAAAAGCGAAAATGAATTCAACAAGCGCATCTGCTTGATCGAGGACATCTGCATGCTGAGTTAATTCCTTTTCGATTGCAGGCACCATCTGTGCGATAAGATGTTCTGCGATTGCAGGCATGACGGAAAGCTTTGAAGGAAAATATAAATAAAACGTTCCTTGCGCTACTCCTGCTGCTTTCACAATATCCGAAATGGTCGTCTTTTCGATGCCTTTTTCTTTAAACGCATCAATCGCAGCAAGCATAATCTTTTCTCGTTTCGACATATCATCACCGACCTTAAATGACTGAATGTCATTCATTTTAGCGAGGAAATGACGATTTGTCAATATGGTTCTTTCTTCATTGAATGTGAGAATAAGTGATGAATAGATGCGGGCAAGCCTGAATAAGCTGTAAATATGGTCAAGCATCATCATGTGAGAAAGGGGCAGCTCTCTGTATGACTTCCAGTGCTATGTTTTCCATTGCTTATTTTCTCCTGCTCGTCCCGCTCTATTTACATATGAGATACAGACAGGCAAAAAAACACAATCGTTTTATCTATTTGCGGACAGAATTGGTCCTTGCCAGTCTTTTTATTTATACGAATGTTTTACTATATTTGACGGTCTTCCCTAATCGTTTTTCCGCCCCAAGAGATCAGGTGAGTGTCAACCTGATGCCTTTGCAGTCCATTTATCAAAATCTTCACGCCTACCATCATGGGTATCCAAATCTTGTCTTTTTAAATTTAGCAGGAAACATATTGTTATTTGTACCACTCGGTTTTTTTCTATATCAAGCCTTTCGAACTATGCGCTGGCAAAAGGCGGTTCTTGGTGGCTTTCTCCTGTCAACCATGATCGAAGTGCTCCAATGGATGTTCTCGCAATCTGGTATCATTACAAGAAGCAGTGATATTGATGATATTCTTTTAAATACACTTGGCACAGCGCTAGGATGTATCGTGTATCAAATCTATCGAAAAAGGAAGGAGAAAACCTGAGTGAAGCGAGTTTGTATCATACCATGTGGCGCGAAGAAAATTTGGGATGTCGATCCAGAAGCAGGGAGCCAGCCAGCGAACCTTGTGTATTTAAGTCCCCTGCATCAGCGTACGAAAAGCTATGCTCAAACGTTCTTTTCAGACTGGCTGATCTTATCAGCGAAGCACGGATTCTTAAAGGCAGATGATATCATACATGAAAATTATGATGTGGCTTTTGGTACACCGCATGCTAAGCAGATCACACGAGAAGAACTGAGACAGCAATTTCATCAAAAAAACCTTTTCGCATATGATGAACTGGTGGTATTAGGTGGAAAGAAATATCGAAAAGTGATCGGCCCTTTATTACAGCCTCATCAAAAAGCGAATTATCCGCTGGCTCCATATAAAGGAATTGGCTACATGTTTCAGGCGTTACATCAAGCAGTGAAATCAAAAATAGAACTTCCGCCGCATATTTAACACATTCACATTACCGGTAAGCAGGGTTTTAATCTTTAAAAAGAGAATAATTGAAATAGCGATGCTGATTGTTTCATATCTTTTCAGCAGCCACTGGGATGCCCGTATCGCTTGGGTGAAGTGACTCAATGAAAAAGGGAGGCGTATGAACATGACAACCATCTATTTAGCTGGTGATTCGACCGTTTCATCTTATCCAGATCGTCCTGTTCAAGGAGGATGGGGAGAGTTTTTACACCGCTATACAGCGCAAGGGGTGAACGTCGAGAATCGTGCCATTGGTGGAAGAAGCTCAAAAACATTCATTGAAGAAGGACGCCTTGATGACATATTGGCTGACATTCAGCCAGGAGACTGGCTTTTCACGCAAATGGGGCACAATGATGCTTCCAAGGAAAAGCCTGAGCGGCATACAGATCCTTTCACAACGTATAAAAGCTACCTGTCTCAATATATTCATGGAGCAAGAGCAAAAGGGGCAACACCACTTTTATTAACGCCAGTCGGCCGTTTTCATGAAAAAGACGGAGAATTTATCAATGATTTTCCTGATTACTGTGCCGCTATGAAAGAATTAGCCGACGAAGAAGAAGTTCTTCTCGTCGATTTAAATACCGCAAGTCTTCAGTTTTATCAAATTTCCGGCATAGAGAAAACGACCTCTTACTTTATGCTGTCAACAGGAATTGAGGATCGCACGCACTTTACAAAAGAAGGCGCAGATGCGATTGCAAGACTTGTTTCTCTTGAATTAAAAGACCTTGGTTTAACCATTGTGTGATGGATGACAGGACGAGTGAGCGCTCGTCCTGTTCTTTTTTGCAGAAAGCTATTGATTCCCTTCACTAGAGTAGACTACAATAGGTACATATGATAATGAGAATCAATATCACTGAAAAATAGATCATTCGATGGAAAACTGGAGGGACTCAAATGACAGATCAGCTTGAATTGTTTGACGTCACCATTATTGGCGGCGGGCCGGCAGGCATGTACACCGCCTTTTATAGTGGGATGCGGGACTTAAAGACGAAGGTACTTGAGTACAACGAAAGCCTTGGCGGGAAAATCCTTCTGTATCCTGAAAAGGTCATTTGGGATGTCGGCGGTTTGCCGCCAACAAGAGGAGAACAGCTGATACAGCAGCTGGAAACACAGGCGAAAACATTTGAACCAGAGATTGCACTGAATCAAAAAATCACGTCATTTGAGCGAGATGAACATAATCATATCCTGCTGACGGCTGAAAATGGTGATCGTCATTTGACAAAGACCCTCATATTAGCGATGGGTCACGGCATTCCAGTTCAGCGGAAACTTGAAATCGAGCATGCAGACCGCTATGAAGTGACAAACCTTTATTACACTGTCCAGGAGCTTAAGACATTTGCAGGGAAGCGGGTTGTGATTTCTGGAGGCGGCGACTCAGCGGTTGACTGGGCCAATGCACTTGCACCGATTGCTGAAAGTGTCACCGTCGTGCATCGCCGAGACATGTTTGGCGGACATGAGAAAAACGTCGCCAACATGAAGGCAACTTGCAAACGAATTTTAACCCCGCATGAACTAACAGAGCTGCATGGTCAAGGCGACAAAATTGCTGCGGTCACCATTCAAAACATAGAGACAGGTGAAAAAGAACGAATTGAAACAGATGCTGTGATTGTCAATCACGGGATGAAAGGCGATTTAAGCGTGCTATCAGAATGGGGCCTCAAGCAAGGTGAATGGGGACTGATCGAGGTTAATGAAAAAATGGAAACCAATTTACCGGGCGTCTATGCGGTAGGCGACTTGTGTACACATAAAAGCAAGGTCCGCTTAATTGCCGGCACGTTTGTTGATGGAGTCAATGCACTGAATAGCGCAAAGCTGTACATCGAACCAGAAGCTGAAAAAGTGGCATACGTTTCCTCTCATAACGAACGCTTTAAAGAGAAAAACAAAGAATTACAAACAGCTGGAGCTCGTTGAAACATTCAAATATGATAAAAGTGCTGCCTGCATGTGGGCAGCACTTTTTATATGCGTCCATTAATTGCGAGGCGCAAATAACATCACACTGATTCCAGCCAAACAGATCAAAGCACCCATCCAGTCATATAGATCAGGTGTTTTCCGATCGACCCACCAGCCCCAAAACACAGCAAGAATGACAAAAACACCGCCATAGGCAGCATAAACCCGTCCGAACGTCGGGAACTGCTGGAAGGTTGGAATGACGCCATATGCAACCAAGATGAGGCTGCCGGCGATCCCGAAGCTGACAGGTTTTGCTTCACGCAGCCAAAGCCACATCAAATAGCCGCCGCCAATTTCTGCCAAACCTGCTAATAAAAAAAGAACAATCGTCACCATCATATACGGACACTCCAATTTCTCCAATTTACACCCTATTATGACATGAGGAAAGAAGGCGTTCTACCTCAATTCAATTGAGAGGGAGACGAGAGTTTGTTTAAATCAACTGATCAGAGAGTGGTCACAACATGGATTCTTGACTTTTGTACGATTGGTGATCCAAACGGTCTGTATGTAAAGTAAGTACATTCTCATGAGGAGCACACTTCCTTTTCAGAAAAAGAACTTGTAGTGAGTGCAGACGGCTTAAAGGGTCAGCTTGATTCATCTGCTGTTTATCAAGTGTGGCATTAAAGGAGATCAGCCTGTTCCAGCAAGATCATAAAGGGGAAGGAACCGTCACTTATGCGTTATCTGAAAAAGAAGCAAGCGAATCCTGGGATACCGTGGCTGTTACCCTTGAACCGAAAAAGGATAACAAGCTCCCGCAAGGCCCTGTTGTTCTAAGCGCTGCTTTTTGTTAGCGAAGGGGAACATTTTGGCAATTGAAACGTAGTACATATGGAGGTGAAAGACATGAAAACATCCATAGAAAAAGATCTATTTCTCTTATCAGTCAGACACGCATTGATTGCCATTTATTTTCTTGTGATCCCATCTGTAGTCCCAATTTTTTATCATCCATCTCCTTTATCGATAGCGCTTATTGCACTATTTATAACTCATAACTTAGCAGAAAGTATCATTTGGTTCTACAAATCGAGAAAGATTAAAAAGCACCAGTCTGCTGATCTATCAAAAGGCGGGCATGTCTTTAGCCAGCTCGTGCAAAGAGTTGAACAGCTCCTCATCCTCAGTTTTGTCATTCTATTGATCAATGAATGGATACAAGGAAGGGTGGATCTATCTACTCTCTTATTCACTTTTTTCCTATTGATCGTTGTTTTTCTACAGCACATTCAGTTTTACTACGTTCAGCTGTTTTTTAAATCCAACAGCTGGTTCACTTATGTTCCTTCTTTGCAAAAAGCACGTCCTTCATACATGGCGAGGGAGCGAAAGGCCCTGAAAAGGTCATAAATGTGCCATCACTCGTTTGATCCAGCCATAAACATCAGAAAATTATGATAAAATGTGGAAAGAAAGAATAGAGAAAGGGAGTGCGAGCGAGTGAAAGCAGTTGGACTATTGGAGTATTTGCCGATTGAGCATGAGCAAAGCCTGATGGATCAGGAGGTTGAAAAGCCTAAGGCGTCTGGCAGAGATGTACTCGTGAAGATAGAGGCTGTGTCAGTGAATCCAGTTGATACAAAGGTGAGATCACCGAAGGATCAGAAGGAAGAAAAACTGAAAATTCTTGGCTATGATGCAAGCGGTACGGTTGTTGAAGTGGGCGAAGCGTGTACATTGTTTCAGCCAGGTGACCACGTATACTATGCGGGAGATATTACGCGTCAAGGGTCGAATAGTGAATATCAGCTTGTGGATGAACGTATTGTGGCGAAAAAGCCTGCCAATCTATCCTTTGCAGAAGCAGCCGCGATGCCCCTTACAACAATTACGGCTTATGAGGCTTTATTTGACCGGATGCATATGAAGCGGAATGCTGAAGGCTCAACCTTGCTGATTATTGGTGGTGCAGGCGGTGTTGGTTCTATCGCCATTCAACTAGCCAAATTAGCGAAGGCAACTGTGATCGCTACCGCATCAAGACCAGAAACAAAAGAGTGGTGTCTGTCATTAGGTGCCGATCATATCATTAATCATCATCAGCCGCTTTTAGCGCAGCTCGAGGAAAAAGGAATCGGCGAAGTGGATTTTATTTTATGCTTAAATGATACAGATGGACATTTCAAAGGCATGGCAGAAGCCATCAAACCGCAAGGCACGATCTGTACCATTGTCGAAAATGAGCACAACCTAGACATTCAATTACTCAAAAATAAAAGCGCCGCATTTGTATGGGAATTTATGTTCACACGTCCTATGTATGAAACAGCGGACATGATCAAGCAGCATGAGCTTTTGACAGAGGCGGGTGAGCTATTTGAGCAGGGAAAAATAACGCATACCTTAACAAAGGTTCTCAGTCCGATCAATGCTGCTAACTTGAAGCAGGCACATCAAACGCTTGAGCAAGGAAAGATGATTGGAAAATTTGTGCTTGAAGGATTTGAGAGAGGAGAGAACATATGACATCATTACAATATCCGATTGGCTTATATGAAACGGTAGAAACAAAAACGAAAGCACAGCTTGAAACATGGATTGATGAGCTGGCTGCAATCCCCGAAGAGTATGAAGCGGTGACCGCACCGCTTACAGATGCTCAGCTTGATACACCTTATCGGCCGGGAGGATGGACTGTTCGTCAGCTTATTCACCACGTAGCAGACAGCCATCTAAATGCATACTTACGATTCAAACTTGCTCTCACAGAAGATACACCGGACATACGTCCATATGATCAGGATGGATTTGCCTCACTTCCTGACAGCAAGGCGCCCATTAGTTTATCCCTGCTTTTGATCAGCAGTCTGCATCGCAGGTGGGTCACTTTACTAAGGGGAATGTCAGAGGAAGACTTCAATGCTTCGTATTATCACCCTGCCGATCAACAAACGGTGTCCTTATATGATGCAGCAGGAATGTATGTCTGGCATTCAAAGCATCACCTTGCCCATATCACGGAATTAATCAAAAGAAATCAGTGGAATTAAAGGAGTAAACGCATGTCTGGAAGAAGAATTGTCGGTGCCATGTTTATCTGTATGGCGGCATTGTTTTATATAGCGAAATATGTTCTTTTTGAGATACGCTATAGTAACAGCTTAGGCTCAGAAAGAACGATTGAGGAACTTGAACAGCTGATTCCTGGCGGTACGTGGATCAGCATCTTTTTTCTTCTCATTGGCTTAGCCTATCTTTTATGGGATGACAGAGAAGTGATTCGTAAAACCCCAGATCGACAAGTAGAAGAAACAAAAAAGACGGACCTCAGGTGACCGTCTTTTTCCCTTTTCATGTTTAGCCGCGTTCAGGACGCAGTGCTTTTTCTAGGATAGCAAGGCCTTCATTGACTTTTTCTTTTTCCTCGTCATTGAGCCGCTGCAGGGAATTTTTGATTTTTTCGTGTCCTTTTTGATAAATACTTCTGAAAATATTTTTCGCTTCCTCTGTCAGCTCTACGACAATGATTCTCCGGTCACGCTCAGAGTGCTTTCGCACGACAAAGTTAGACTGTTCTAACCGGTCAAGCAGACCTGTCATATTGGACAAAGAAGCGCCCATTTTTTCAGCGATTTCGGATACTTTGAGAGAGCCATGGTTATTGAGCAGCATGAGCACCTTCATTTGAGGCATACTCATATCTAGCTTCATCCATTCAGAAACATCTCCAAGACCTGCTGCTGTGAGCACTTTCATATAAAGAACCCATGTCTTTTTTTCTTCTGGAGATAGAATTTCTTCTTTTAATACGGTGGTGTCATGAATATTATATTCCATGCTTGTTCACTTCCTTTAAGCGGCTCTTTTTCTTTATATTACTGATTTTTACTTCTAATTGAAAGGTTCGTCAAGCTTTTGAGTGTTAAACTGCATGAATCAAGTGGTATTTGTTGTATAATAATGTTCAGTTGAAATAATGAAGCAACCTAGAAAGTTGGGAAAAACATGTGGAACAAAAAAACGGGTATGACGATCTTAAAAATGCTTTTTCCGATCGTTATTATCCTTGTCTTGATTTTTGTCGCGAAGCAGGAGCTGAGCGGACTTTCCATTAAAAAGACGTTTTATATTATTGACAGCTTGAACCGAATGGACTTGTTTATTCTTGTCTTTCTTGGACTTGTCGCGGTTTTATCGATGTCCTTATATGATTTTATTTTAAGAAAAAGCCTTGATATGCCCATCAGCGGCTGGAAAACGATACGCATTTCCTGGATTGCGAACTCCTTTAACAGTGTTCTTGGATTTGGCGGTCTATCAGGAGCAGGGCTTAGAACGCTTCTCTATAAGGAGTACATAACAGATACGAAAAAATTGCTGAAAGGCATTGCCCTTTTAACTTCCTCTGTCCTTTTGGGCTTATCTATTTTCAGTGATTTGATTTTGGTCAGGGTGCTTCCTGTTGAAAGTATTATCAGCCAGGAACCGTGGCTATGGGCATTTGTCATTATCTTTGCCTGTATTGTTCCGATATATATCGTCATGGCATCCATTCGAAAAAGCTCGATCGAGAGCGGTGAAAATGGACTGAAGCATCCAATTTATGCTTATATCGGTGCATCGTTTTTAGAATGGCTGGCAGCTGGACTTGTCATGTATATGGCTGTCGTCTCTATGGGGATGAATGTCGATGTCCGAATTGTCTTAGGTGTATTTGCGATTGCGTCAATCGGCGGTTTAATCAGTATGGTTCCGGGCGGATTTGGTTCGTTTGACCTCATCTTTTTACTAAGTATGCAGTACATTGGTTTTGATAAAGAGATGGTGCTGACGGCGCTCGTCTTGTACCGCTTCGTGTACTCGATTTTCCCGTTTATCTTAGGGCTTTGTCTAGCGGCTTACGATTTAACGGGAACGACGCTTAGACGTCTTGAAGGCAATCCCAAAATGGCCCCTGCCATTGAAACAACGAACGTTTTAATTGTTTTACACCGTGCTTTATTAATCCGGTTATTGTACGGGTCTTTATCGATTTTAACCTTTGGAAGCGGCTTGCTTATCGTGGCGTCTGTTGTGCTTCCAGTCGATCGATTAGGTGTGATTACCAGCATTCCGCGCTTTTTGTTATCGGGGTTTAATGGTCTTTCCTTAATGTTCGGAATCATTCTGATGATTTTATCCATTGAAGTGTATAAAAGAACGAAAAGATCATACGTGCTGACAATGATCTCTTTAGCAGGCGGTTTTGTGTTTACTTTGTTAAAGGGGTTTAACCTCAGTCTGATCTTTATTTTGCCAGTCATCATGGCTGTGTTTTTCTCTCTTCGAAATCAATTTGTGAAGCAGCAGGCACCTTATTCCTTGTATCAGTTTGTGACGGCTGCCGCTGGTTATTTATTCGTGCTCTTTAACTATAATGTCATTGGCAACTTTATTTGGACAAAAATCGGGCATTTCTTGAGTAAGGATTACTTGGTGCATAATGAACGGCATATCACGATGACAAGCATGATCGCTCTCATCGGTGTACCGCTTTTCTTCTTCATTAGTAAATTGATTTTTAATAAGAAAGCCTTTCCGATTGGAGAAAAAGCAGATGAGGAAAAACTAAAAACGTTTTTAGAAGAAAAGGGCGGAAATGCCCTCAGTCATCTTGGCTTTTTAGGCGACAAAAAACTATTTTTCTCAAGTGATGGAGAAGCAATGCTTCAGTTTGGGCGAATTGGCCGCTGCGTTATTGTGCTCGGAGATCCATCTGGACGTGAGGCGTCTTATCCGCTTGTACTTGAAGAGTTTTTACAGGAGACAGAAAAAGCCGGCTACCGCGTCGCTTTTTATCAAGTAGAACGAGAAGGGATGGCTCTTTATCATGACTTAGGCTTTCACTTCTTTAAGCTTGGAGAAGAAGCCATGGTCGATTTAGAAACGTTTACTCTGTCAGGTAAGAAAAAATCAAATTTACGAGCTGTGGCGAATAAATTTGAACGAGAAGGCTACACCTTTGAAATGCTGGAACCTCCCTTTTCAGATGAGTTGATCTCAACCTTAAAACAGATCTCTGACAGCTGGCTCGGAAAGAAAAAAGAAAAAGGATTTTCTCTCGGTTATTTTCAAGAAGACTATCTTCAAAAAGCACCGATTGCGATTCTAAAGGATGAACAAGGACAGATCATTTCCTTTGTATCATTGATGCCGATGTATCAAGAAGGGGAGATTTCTATCGATTTAATGCGTCATATACATGATGCACCGAACGGGATGATGGATGCGCTGTTTATCCACCTGTTTCAATGGGCGAAAGAAAGAGGCTACAAATCATTTAACATGGGAATGGCACCTTTATCGAATGTGGGGACGTTCCATCAGTCCTTTCTCACGGAGCGTTTGGCGAGTGTCATTTTCAACAATGTCAGATACATGTACAGCTTCAGCGGTTTACGGTCGTTTAAACAGAAATATAAGCCTGAATGGCGCGGGAAATATTTAGCGTATAAAAAGAATACGTCACTGCCTGTCACAATGGTACTTGTCACCAAGCTGATCGGGATGGACCCAAATCGAAAGCGGCGTCCATAAACCAAAAGACCTTCACCTTTCACTAGGTGAAGGTTTTTTTAGACAAAAGAATAGCAAAAGTGGTAAAGTTGAAGGGTAAGGGGGATGTTCATATGACATTAAATGAATGGTTTACAAAGGGATTATCTGAACGTACATATGTACACAATATGGAGAAAAACCGGGAAAATCTGCTCACGGTGTACAACCAGTATGCAATTCATCAAAAAGAAAAAGAGCTTCTTCAAAAGCTGCAAAAGAAAAAGCTCAGAGCGCTTGTCATCACAGCGGATTGGTGCGGAGATGCGATGGTCAATGTCCCGATTTTCATGCGTATTGCAAATGAAGCACTCATTGATGCGCGCTATTTCATTCGGGATGAGCATCTAGACCTGATGGATCAGTATTTAACGAATGGGACCGCAAGATCGATTCCGATTATCGTCATCATTGATCAGGACGGGAATGAAGTGGGCAAATGGGGACCTCGCTCAGCAGAAGCACAGCGCTTTGTCGACGAGAAAAAACCGGACAAAGATGCACCTGATTATGAAGAAGCTTTTCAAGTATTTGCGAAAGAAGCCGCACATCACTATACGACAGACCGTTACTTATGGAAAGATATTGAGAAAGAAATAGTAGAAGTTTTGGCAAAAATATAAACCAAAAGACTACTTCACCGCAATGGGAAGTAGTCTTTTTTTATCTTGTTTTTGCGTTTTACCTACAAAACCACCGCATAAAGATGTAGAAAACCGCAGAATTCTATCAAATACCGCAGAAAACCGCAAAGCACCACGATTTTCCCAACCACTTTTAGTTGAAAAACCTCATATATGCCATGAAATTAATGATTTTGCCCTTATCCAAAGGCTCATATAACGCACAACGGTTGGCTTTTTCCCAATACAAGAGGCCCAGCAACTATAGTAATCTAGTTGTAATCTCCTTTGAACGAACTAAAAAAATGACGGAAAAGGACAGGCGATCAACTTATGAAAAAAATCATTTATCTCGATCAAGAAAAAAAGAAACTCGCTGAATCGAAAAAAAGAGAACAGCGTTCCATTAAATCACTGAGGCTGCTTGTGTTTTATGACGGACAAAGCCCTGCATGTGCAAAAACGATTGATGTGTTAAGATCACTCGATTGGAAAAATCGGATTCACTTTGAATCCTTTAGACACTCGCAGCTGCTCAGGCTGAATAAAATCAGTGAAGAAAAGGCGGAAAAACGAATTGTGTCTATTTCCCTAGCCAAAAATCAAAAGAATTCAGGGATTTATACTTGGCTGCGTATGGCCTGCCATATCCCTGCATTATGGGGAACGGTCCCATTCATCGTGCTCAGCATCTGGCTTGGCTTTGGACAGCATGCGTACGATTTCTTTGCAAAAAGACGGTATATTCATTCTGTCAAACGGGTGAACCATCATGACACAGATCAACAAGAGACCATTTAATAAATAGAAAAAGCATGACCTTCGATCGGCAGAAGGTCATGCTTTTTTGTAATAGGGAAGATATACTGTTAAATGATCGAGCAGTTTCTTTGTGTAGGACTTATAGTCCTGCTCATCAAGCTCAGTACCTGCATAGGTAAGCAAGGTTCTAAGCGCAAACAAATATTCATTGTGCAGCTCATTGTGTTCAAAGTAAGGAAGGGCTGCTTCAACCAAATAGGTTTTCAAATCAAGAGGGTTTTCCTCAATCATCAATTTATAGATTTTGATCATATATAAACAGTTTGGCTGAATACGAGGCTGTTTTAACAGCTCATGTATGTAGGGAAGTGCTTTTTTGCGGTCATATTCAGCATATAGTGTCGCAATTTCATATAGCGTTTCACAGTAACGATCTTCTATCTGTTCTTGATTAAAGTAATTGAGTGAATCTAGTAAATAAGGCACAGCAGAAGAGAAATCGCCTTCACGTTTTAAGAGCACCCCGTAATAAAAATAAGCGGACATTTTAATATAGGCGTCTGGGTGAAGGGACGTGTGCAAAATCACTTCCTTTATATATTTCTTCGCAGTTTGATAGGCTTTTAGTTCAAGTGAGATCACGCCGTGAATAAGTGTACAGTGAATAATCCGCTTGAAATTGTTCTTTTGTCTATATAAATCCATCGCTTGATGTGTCGCTTCAAGCGCATCACCCAGCTGTCCCATGTTTCCAAGTGCTTTTGCATAGTGATAATACAAATCACTTTGTTCTACTGAAGCGTAGGAAAAGCAGCTTTCAAGCTTTTTCAGTCCATCTTCAAGCTGACCAATTTTAATTTGATGAATGCCGTCTAGATATTCAAAAATTTCTTTTTCCGTTTCAATAAAGGTTTTTTCGAATTTTTTGAGCACGCGGTGTGTTTTTAAGGCAAGCGGCTGTTTATCCGTTAATAAATAAAATTGAAATAAGGACAAATGATACTGAATGCCTAAATCGAGCGAAAAGAACTGCTCCTCATGCTGAATAATTATTTCTGCATTTTGTTCAGCCTGATCGAGAGCATAGAAATACATATTCATTTGAAACTCATCCAAAAGTGACAGCAGATGACGCGCCTTTTGTGACAGCTTTTCTTGGCTGATGCCAAGCCGTTCAAGCAGCAAATTGATCGTATCTTGATTGGCCTCCTTTGAGCCATTTTCAATTTTACTTAAATGAGAGACAGAACAAATTCCTTCTGCCAATTCAGATTGGGTCATATTTTGTTTATAACGGTAGAGTTTAATGATTTGTCCAATATTGATTTTCATTCCATCCAGAAGCCTCCCTTCCAATCATGGTTGAAAGCCTTTTGACAAAAAAACCAGATCAGACAAAATGGGAATACTTGAAAATCATTTCATCATCTTGGCTTTTTTCTCAAAATTTGTTTAAAACGTAATATGATTGTAACATTACTTGAAAAAGTCAAACAACTATTTAGCAGACGGGGAGGAGGGATACTTGATTTGCAACTGCACGCGATGACGTTTATAATGTGAATGAGAATCAATTTCAATTAAGTTGATTGAAAGGATGACAAATATGCCAGAAACGAAACAACAAACAGAAGCGTTAACGGTGCGAGACGCTGTCAGATATAGACGATCGATTCGAAAATTCAAAGACATACCGGTGACGATTGAGCAGCTTCAGCCGCTATTAGAGGATGCGGTTTATGCACCGAACCATAAAATCACGGAGCCGTGGCGCTTTTTATATGCGGTGACGGATGAAGCGAAAGCGACTTTTGTAGAGCGTTTTATTGCTTTCTTTCAGCGCAACAACCCAGATGCAAAAGAAGAAAAAATCAATCAATACAGAGAATATTTTTCTAAGGTTCCAGCGCTTTTACTTGTCGTGCTAAAAGAAGACGAGAACCCTGTCGTGAGAAATGATGATTTTGCCGCTGTCAGCGCACTTATTCAAAATCTTCAGCTGCTTGCGTGGGATCAAGGGATCGGTATGGTATGGAAGAGCGGACGTATTTTATACGACAAAGGCTTTCAACAAGACATGGGATTAAAGGAAAACGAGCGGTTCGCTGCGATTCTTCATATAGGTTATCCAGAAGAGGTGCCTGAGGAAAAATCACGCCAGAAAGCATCAAGTCTTCTTACTGAAATCAAATAAAAGAAAAGCAGACCGCTGAATGAGGTCTGCTTTTTTACTTATTGTTTTTTGGCGCGCTGATCGGCTGCTTTCATACGTGCCATTGCTTTTACGTCATTCGGATCTGCAAGTTCTTTGGAAAATTCAACATATTCGCCATCCGTCTCTTGTGCCGCGAGCTCGTGGTTGGATTTTTTGTGTTGGTCTTTTTTCAAAGCCTTTCCCTCCTTTACAAGATCACTTTAGTTATGTGCTTGTTGGGGGGGAATATCCGTCTTATTTGTTTCTTTTTTCTGCTGCTCTCTCCGCTTTTTTGAATTCCTGCTGATACAGGACTTCCTGGGTTTTCTTCAGCTTCGAAGTTGGCTGGTGTTCTTTTTTCTTCATCAAAATCGCCCCCTCATATCATTTCTAATAGGATGGGTGTTTTTGACAACATTTATTCCCCTGAATGCAAAATCGCTTCTTTTAGTTCAGGATGCAAAAAGTCATAAGAAGAGAGCAGTGCTTTTTTTGGCAGAGCACGCTGGCCTTCTAAAACAAGTAATGACATTTCACCAAGCGCCGTTTTGATCACAAAAGATGGCACCTTCAGCCAATGGGGACGGTGAAGGGCAGAAGCAATGGTTTGTCCAAGCTGTTTCATTTGAACAGGATTCGGTGATGTCACATTGAGCGGGCCTGACAGGTCGTCATTATGAATCGCATAAGCAATGAGATGTGCCACATCCTCAACATGAACCCATGAAACCCATTGCGAGCCAGCGCCGATTGTTCCGCCGGCAAACAGCTTGTAAGGAAGTGTCATCAGCGGCAGTGTGCCTTTTTCTCCTAACACGACGCCAAAGCGGGTGTAGACCGTACGAATGCCGAGGGCTTCAATTTTTTGCCCCTCAGCCTCCCAAAGCCTTGATGTATGACTTAAGAAATCAGTATTTGCAGGAGGTGATTCCTCCGTAAAATCTCCTGTTTGAGATGTGCCATAAATCCCGACAGCACTTGCTTGAATCAGCACAGATGGTTTTGATTCCTGCGCTTCTATAATGCGTCTTACCTCTTGTGTTGATTTGAGACGGCTGGAGAGGATGCCTTCTTTTGCCTTGTCTGTCCAGCGTGTAAAAATGGATTTTCCAGCAAGGTTAATCCATACATCGATGGCAGGCAATTCATGCTCAGGTGCAGCACCTTCAGTCAGCCACTGCACATAATGTAAATGATTTTGTTCGGATTCCTTTGGATTTCTTGTTAAAATATATAGATGATGTCCCTCAGCAGCGAGCACTTTTGTGACATGCCGGCCGATAAAACCGGTTCCTCCGGTAATGGCGATATTCAATTGACATCTCTCCTCTCATATACATACCTATATCTTTCTCGATTTTGAATCAGAAGAAACATCCTGACTGTTTTGGAAAAGGAGTGATCACAGGATGCCTTATATCACAAAAATTTCTGCTCAGAAAAACAATACCGAGCGGGTCAACATCTTTCTTGATGAAAAGTACGCCTTTAGCGTTGATTTAGATGTGCTCGTCCAGCACGATTTGAAAAAAGGAAAAGAGCTGGACGAAGCAGATATCATTGAGATTCAATTCGGTGATTCGGTGAAAAAAGGATTTCAGCAGGCCGTTGATTATTTATCTTACCGCATGAGGTCAGTGAAAGAAGTCACCGATTATTTAACGAAAAAAGAAATCCCTGCACCTGCTATTAGTGAAATTATACACAAATTAAAGCATTATAAGTATGTAAATGATTTTGAATTTGCAGAAGCCTATGTCAGCACCCACCGAAAAACGAACAGCAAAGGACCGTCCGTCCTAAAAAAAGAATTGAAGCTCAAAGGGATAGACGATGAAACGATTGAACAAGCGCTATCTCAATACCCTGATGACCTGCAGCTGGAGGAAGCTGTAAAGCAGGTTCTCAAGCTAGTCAAAAAAGAAAAAAATCGTTCTGCAAAAGAGATTGAGCAGCGTATCAAGCTGCAGCTGCAGCGAAAGGGATTTTCGTTTGAGATCATTGATAAAGCCCTTCAAGAAGCCTATGATGGACAAGAAGAGGAAAAGGAAGAAGAAGCCCTTCTTTATATGCTGGAAAAAGCAAAACGCAAGGTAGGATATGACGGATCATTTGAAAAGAAGATGAAAGTGAAGCAATTTTTATTCAGAAAAGGCTTTGATCTCGATACAATTGATCACGTTTTAGACAAAGGGGAATGACAGATGGAAAAACGCTATAGTGAGATGACAGAATACGAATTGAAGCAGGAGATTGCCGCCCTTTCTGAAAAAGCACGAAAGGCTGAGCAGCTTGGCATTGTGAATGAATACGCAGTTTTAGAACGGAAAATCGATATGGCGAAAGCCTATTTATTAGATCCAGCCTCGATTCAAACGAAAACAACTTATCAAATCAAAGACACAGACGAAGAGTTTTATGTGGAATATCTAAATGGCGTTTTTGCGTGGGGATACAGAGTATCGGCTCCAAATAAGGAAGACGCCCTGCCGATTTCAATGCTGACGCAAAAGGACTGATCACTTGGGATCAGTCCTTTTCTTTATTTCGAACGCTGTTTACGGACGTTGTTCTGAAGTACGATGTCGTGCTGCGTTTGCTGCGTTTCTCCGTTGACCTGAGAGGCAGAATGCTTTGCATTTGCCCATGGTTGAGGGTAAGCGGTTGTCCTTAATTGAACAAAGTCTGCCATATACGATTTCCCATTTGAACTCATATCTCAAGCACTCCCTTTGAGAAAATTAGCGTTTTCCTGATGCCCTCATACGTTCCTGTGGACGTGTATTCGTTTCACCATTCGGCCGTTTAGACGCATAAGCAACTGTAGCGCCTGGTTCGCCTTCAAACTTGTGATTTACCTGATTTGGAAAGCCTTTTGCTTTATTACGCATATCGATTCCCTCCAAACAATACAAATCATTTGCGTCTTTTGAAGACGTAAGGGTAGTATATGAAAAAAGAAGTTTTTTTAAAAAGGCACTTTCTGCTAGATGAAGGAGGAATCAATATGGAACAATACTTTGAGCGACTAACAGAACAACTTATGGAAAAAAACAATATGCTGACATATGACGAAGCACGTACATGGGTAGAGCTGCTTTGGAGTGATTTTGAAACGACTTATGCAAAGGCTGGCCGTAAGTATAAAGGACAGGAAACAACAGAACGAATTGTCCAAGAGTGGATCGAGAGCTACGGTGCGCAGCTTCATTTATTTCAAAATAAACAATCAAAGGCAAACGAGCATCTGCAACAAAACAATCGAGGGCTGCTTCACTAAAAGGTTGCCCTTTCACTTCCATTCATCTTTTTCAATCATTAGGAAAATATACAAATGATCTAATAATTTTATGAAACAATACCCAGTCTGTGATCGGAATTACAGGCTTTTTACAATGATTAAACTTAAAATTACATTAAATTCATCCTGCTGAAAATCACTGGAAATAAAACTCTGATATAATGAAACGATTAAAGAGATATGTAATTTATGGATAATAAAAAAGGGTTTCGTTTTCTGACAAAAAAGGAATAATGAACATATCAGACTATGTGAAAAAAGTGAAGAGAAGGTGCGATATGGAACGGGAACTGCTCTCTGTTATAATTCCTTCTTACAATGAAGGTGAAAACATCAGACGAATCTTTGAGGCACTCGAGGAAGAGTTTCGCGATTTTCATTATGACTTTGAAATCATCTTTGTAAATGATGGAAGCAAAGACAACACGCTTCAATACATGAGAGAGCTCTCTCGCAAAAGTGCAAAGGTCAAATATATATCCTTTTCGCGCAACTTTGGAAAGGAAGCCGCTATTTTGGCAGGGCTTGAACATGCAAAAGGAGCAGCTGCGATTATTATGGACGCCGATCTGCAGCACCCGACGTATTTAATTCAGGACTTTGTCAGAGGATATGAAGAAGGCTATCATCAAGTCATTGCCAAACGGAACCGGAAAGGTGACAGCAAGCTGCGCTCTTACCTGTCATCCATGTACTATAAGGTGATGAACAAGGTAGTAGAAGTGGACTTGCGTGATGGTGTCGGGGATTTCCGTTTAATTTCACGCCAAGCCATCGATGCCCTGCTTCAGCTGAAAGAGGGAAATCGTTTTTCGAAAGGGCTTTTTTGCTGGATTGGGTTTGAAGAAAAGGTCATCTATTATGAAAATGTAGAAAGACAGCATGGTGATACTAAATGGTCACTGAAGAAATTATTTAACTATGGCATAGATGGCGTCATTTCCTTTAACAACCGCCCGCTGCGAATTTGTTTTTATACTGGCATACTGATCTTATTTCTCTCATTGATTTACATCGTGGCCACCTTTATTCAAATCGTCAGAACGGGCATTATGGTGCCGGGTTATTTTACTTTAATATCGGCTGTGCTGTTCCTTGGAGGTGTCCAGCTTTTGAGTCTAGGTGTGATTGGAGAATATATTGGCCGTATTTATTATGAAACGAAAAAGAGGCCGCATTATTTAATCCAGGAATCAAATGTGATGGAACAAGAGTCAAGCTCAAAGGAACAAGACCGAGTGTTAACGCAGTTATTTAAATAACGTGGAGTCAAATAACCGGCAAGCACGAATCGCTTGCTGGGTTGTTTTGTTTCAAAGAACAGTGGATCTTTTTGTGGAAAGGATTTAGATGATGAAACGTAGATGGATAATGATAGGAATGTGCCTCATTCTCGCTTTATTAGGACACTCCTTTTTCTTATATGAATATACGCAAGGCCGGTATATGACAGGAGATGGAGACGGAATCTCACAAATGCTCCCATTTAAAAAGCTGCTGTACGATGAATACGTCAAAGGGAACTTCTTTTATTCCTATCAATTCGGTCTAGGCGGCGGTACATATACGCAATTAGGTTATTATTTCACAACGTCGACTGTCTTTATGGTCACAGTCGCTGTCGTCTGGCTGATGAATGCGCTTCATGTCATCCAGTCAACGGACATTCATTTCTGGGCAAATGCCGTCATTTGGCTGAGTGTGATCAAGCTGACGCTTATTCTTTTCATCGCTTACCGTGTGCTTCTTTCAATGGTTCAGCATAGGCTGAGCGCATTAACAGGAGCCGCAATTTACGGATTGTCTATTGTGTTTTTTCGGCATCAAACGTTTTGGGAGTTTTTCACCGACAGTATGATGTGGCTCCCGCTGCTTGTACTTGGGGTTGAACGGATTTTCAAAACGGGTAAGCCGGCTTGGTTTATTGCGGCGTGCAGCCTGATGCTTATCAACAATTTTTACTTTGCATATATTCATTTTATCTTTTTAGCGATCTATCTTGTCTTCAGATATATCATCAAGCTTCGAAGTGAGGAGAACGGGTGGAAGGTGTTCTGGACGCTGGCGGTCTCTACGCTGTTATCCTTTGGAATCAGTGCTGCCTTTTTTGTCCCGTCTGTCTATGGATTTCTTCATAATATCAGACCGCCATATGATCAATCTATACCTTGGTTTGATCTGCATGATCATCTGCTGTTTACAAGCAGGGTGTATTTATTACCTGTCATCTTTCTCATTTGTATGTTCCTCGTTCCGCTTTATCGGAACAGGTGGTTTTTCATGTTTACATCGATCAGCGTTCTGCTCATTGTTTTTCACTACAGTCCAAAGATGGCGAGCGTGTTTAATGGTTTTTCAGCACCGCAGTACAGGTTTGAATACATTCTTGCTTTTACAGTTGGAGCGGTCGCAGCCATCACCATCAAGCATTTCTCGCAAATCGAGTGGAAGTGGAAAAAGCGTGCGGTCTTAGGCGCTTGGATCGTGTTCCTTCTCGCAGTCGCCCTTTCAGAACGAGCAAAGGGAAATATGGATGTTGTTGTATTTACAGGCATAGGACTGCTTATAATCAGCTTGTTTTTCCTGTTGATTCATGCGGAAAAACGCCAGCACCTTCGTCTCTTTTCAGCTGTGCTCATCGTTATCAGCTTACTGACAGCAGGCGTGTACCAGCAGGGCTACTTATCTGAAAGAAGCAATATTAAGAGCGTATCAGATACGTATCTAAATAGTGAGGCGTATGCTGGACATGAGCAAATGAAGCTCATTCAGCAGATTCAAAGCCGCTCTTCAAAAGATCCGCTTGCCCGGATTGATTGGATGAACGGCGTGCGCAACAACACCCCGTTATTTGAAGGCTTTCAAGGCATGAGTGCGTATTCAAGTATATTGAATCAGCATTTGCTCAATTTCTACTGGAATGACCTGCAAATCGATATGGGACGAGAAAGTGTCAGCCGTTATGCAACAATGGGGGACAGGGCGAATTTATACAGCCTGACCTACGGAAAGTATTATATGAGAGACAATACGATGCCTTACTCACCGCCAGCTTATTTTAAGCCAATATTGGAAAGCGAGCATTATAAAGTGTATGAAAATACACGGCCGCTGCCATTTGCAAGAACAACAAGCACGATTTATTCAGAAGAATCTTTAAAAAATGCCTCAGCGCTTGATAGAGAGCATGCAATGCTGCAAGGTGTGATTTTAGACAAAAAAGGAAACGCTGAAATAGAGCACGCGCCAGATCGAGTCAAGGATACAAACATTCATACGGAACAAGCCATATACGAACATGGCGTGCTTGATGTATACGGAGAAACAGGCGGCCTGAATATCACGCTGCCAGATGATATGGCCCGCGATGGGGATGTGTATGTGAGCTTTTATGTGAAGCGGACCGACCGTAACGAAGGATTTCAGTTATCCGTTGACAACTATGTCACTTCACGAAAAAGCAATACATCCATCTATAAAACAGGCGTCAATGAAGTGACGATTCGAGTCCCTGCGGAAAAAATCCTTTCCATTCGAGTACCAAAAGGGACGTATGAACTCAATCAACTGAGGCTGTATCAAGAGCCTTACCGCATCCTAGAAAAGGCATATGAAAAAGAAAAACAGGATAGTGGCAGCCAGCAGGTAAAGCTCGAAAACAACCGCTTTACGATTTCATATGATAATAAACGCGGCGATGATTATATGGTTTTGCCAGTACCATATGAAAAAGGCTGGGAGCTCACAGTGAACGGACAGCAGACAGATATTGAACAAGCCAATTACGCCTTTATCGGTTTTCCAATAGAAAAAGGCAAAAACGAGATTGTGCTAACCTACTATCCGCCTTATATCAGAATTCTTGTATTGATTTCACTCGTCAGTTTGATCGGTGCGATCCTATATGCACGAAGAAAACACAAGAAACACCACTTTTTATCATAAGTGGTGTTTTTTTATCTTCCAAGGGCTGATCGAGCACGATATCCATCATATGAAGCAAATCATTAAGCTTCTTTCTCAAACGAAAACGTCGCATAATCAAACAAAAAATGAAACAACCAAATGCTTAGGGCAAAGAGGATTTCCTCAGAAGTAGACAGTAAAATGCCCCCAACCAATTCATCTGATAAATAAACAGCACCCCAAATAAACAAGAGATGAATTGAAATGGCATAGAAAACGATGGAGCGTTTTTTGGAACGGCATTTTCTCACAACCCTCATGAGCATATGCTCCACATGCTCAAAGGATATCCCAAGTACCACATAGATACCCATAAATAAAAGCATCGATAAAATCGATTGATAAAAAGCACCCGTTAAATGAAAAAACAGTACACAAAACAACAAAAATATGTAACAGACAGCCGACGCCGCCATGAGCCATTTCAGCCCTTGCCATAAAGCGTGAACAGATTGCTGCATAGGTGAACAAACACTCCTTTACATGAAGATACCTGCAAAAAGGACAGCCTTTTTGCAGGAAGTTATATGTTAATCCTCTTTTTTAGGTGCAGCGACCACAGGATGTTTTTCAGTATCAAGCAGTTTTAAGAAATCTTCGCCTTGATCTAAATGATCAAGAACAAGCTGTTTCGGTGTGACCGCAAGCCACTGATTGAGTGAGATGTCTGCATAATGATCGCTCTTAAAGATTTCTAAGAAATAAAGCGGTTCGTCGCCTGTATTTTCTACATAATGCCCCATCGCAAATGGGACATATCCAACGTCTCCGGCCTGATAGTTAAAGGTTCTCGCATGTCCATCAGAAGCAAATACCGTCATTCGTGCCTTTCCAGAAATGAAATATTGCCATTCATCCGTATTTGGATGCCAGTGCAGCTCGCGAATCGCACCTGGATCAACTTTCACAAGAGCAGATGCAATCGTCTTAGACGCTTTAAAATTGGTAGAGTCCGCAATCCACACTTGTCCGCCGCTTGACGTAATCGGCTCCTGTTTTAACAGCTCATATTTAAAGGAATTCGGGACCTCTCCTTGCTCTGTTTTCACCTTGTCACATTCAAGGGAACCAGGAATTCCTTTTTGGAAAATATACTTTTCTTTCTCTGGCAGCTTGTTAAACTGCTCTTTTGTCATACCGAAGTTCTTGAGCACGACTTCCTCCGGGGTGTGGGCAAGCCAATCGGTTACTTGGAACGTACTATTTTCTGAGAATGACCCATCATCAAACACAAGCAAGAATTCAGCTCCCGGTTCAAGTGCTTGGATAGAGTGCGGCAGGCCAGAAGGGAAGTACCACAAATCACCCTCTGTTACATCCTCGGTAAAATTGCGCCCCTCTGCATCAACCGATGTAATCCGGGCTTCCCCATAAATCATGTACGCCCATTCCGCTTCCTTGTGCCAGTGCAGCTCACGAATCGCACCAGGCTTTAGCCGCATATTCACAGATGCAAGACTTTTTGAGATCGGCAGTTCACGGACTGTTACCTCGCGGGCGTAGCCGCCTTTTTCTAAACGATTGTGTGTATCAGAGAATGAATATTTCATGTTGGAGACCGTTCCATGATCGGTTTCTGGCGGCGTGAGCATATCTGGATTTTGTCTGTCCCGCTCGAGATTACGTGGAATTTTGACCGTTGCTCCTTTTTCTCCTCGAATCGGCTGTGGTATTCCATTTTGCTTTTCACTCATGATAAAATCCCCTTTCAACATCGTATTGTGTGAGGTGACAAAAGGCCTTTCATTTCGCCCTCGTTTTCATAAGGTGAAACGAATCAAGCAGATGTCAATCTGATTCATCATTTTTTTGAGCAGCGACCAATCGTTGGATGAGCTTGCTTAATTCATCAAACTTTCGTTCAAAGCGTGTCAGCAAGTAAACCGTCAAAATGGCAGGGAAGCCAGCCTGACCGAGCTGCTTCAGCCATTCCTCTGAAAAAAAGGTCTCCATTTGTCTCACCTCCCAGCGGATACTCGTCTTCTATATAAGTGGTATGAAAGAAGAAAAAGGAAAGCAGAGGTGGAGAAAATGAATCATTAGACCCGTTTCACGAAGTTTACTTTTTTTAACTTTTGTCCACTTAATGCTAGTAGAGGGAACAAAGGGGAGGATGCACATGGATTATCGGCTGTTATTGAAAGCAAAATGGAAAGAAATCTTTGATCACCCGCTCATTCAGCAGTTTTTAAGCAATCCGAAAAACGAGCAGCTGCTCCGGCAAGTTATGGAAGAGCCAAACGAGGAAAATGCCAAAAAACTAGATTCCGAGTTCAAACAGTTCTATCAAAAAATCCGCATCATCAAGTATATCTCCACTATGATACGCATCTTTTCAGTCGACTTTGACAAACGAGTAAAAAAGAAACAGCAGCGTTTTCCGCTCATACTCGATCATCCTGATACACAAGAAGTGAAAGACCCTGTTCAAACAGATACGTATGAAGCCGTGCTCTTCAACCAGCAAGACTTAGGGGAGCATCTGCAAGACCAAACATTATACAAGGCCTACCAGCAGCTCACAGACAAACAAAAAATGATCTTAACCCAAATCTATGTCGAAGGTCAAACGATGAAGGAAATAGCCGATCAGTTAGGCGAAACAAGACAAAACATCTCAAACATTCACAAAAAAGCGCTCAACAAACTAAAAGAAGAAACAGGGGGAGATGTCCGTGCACGAAGACAAAATGACCAATGGAGAAATGGAAGAACTCATTGAAACCTTCACACCCATGATCAAAAAGAAACTACAAAACACGGCATATCAAGAAAGAGAAGACCTCGAACAAGAACTCTATATCAAACTCATCGAAAAAATAGACCGGCTGATTTACCAAGAAGGACCTGGATTTTGGGAGTTTATTGTGGAATATATGACGAAGTTGTAAGAGAGGCTCTTGGTGCGAATGTGAGGTGAACATAAAATCTCCGGTGCATTCGCACCTTTTTATTCGACAAAAATGAGAGAAAATGTATATTATGTAGAGGTGAAAACAAAATCCTATATTGAAATTTGTGAATTTTAACAATTATTCCCTAAAAAATGTTACAATTAGGGCGGAAATCGCAGTCGCACTCTATATGAGTGCGTGGATTGAAATACATAATGATATATATGCGTAAAGATCACACATAAAGTCGCACTCTATATGAGTGCGTGGATTGAAATTGTGCATAGAGCGTCAAAGTCCTCGATACTGTATACGTCGCACTCTATATGAGTGCGTGGATTGAAATTTTTTCAAGCCGTCGTTTCCCTTTTTTTGTCCTGGTCGCACTCTATATGGGTGCGTGGATTGAAATAGTGCACATAGCGTTGATCCAACGCAAATTTGAGCGTCGCACTCTACATGAGTGCGTGGATTGAAATATTATCTGTAATATGCGGAAGTTTAAGAGTGCTTAGCCATTCTTGATTTTAATAAGAGAAAACAAAAGCATTTATGTTTGGTCGAAAATTATTAGTGGAGTAAATATATTGATTAAAGTTTACTTTTCTTCAAAGTTTGGGAGAAGAGTAGTCATTTTAGTTAATAAAGAAAATTGAAGACAATAAAATTTATTAGAATAGCTCTCCTCGGATATGTTAGAAGAACATTAAATAAGATTAATGAATTAAAAACTTGGTGCGAATGTGAGGTGAACATAAAATCCCCAGGACATTCGCACCTTTTTATTCGACGAAATTAAGGAAAAATGTATATTTCACTAAGGAGAAAACAAAATTCTATATTGGAATTTGTGGATTTTTACAATCATTCCCTAAATAATATTACAATTAGGGCGGAAATCGCAGTCGCACTCTATATGGGTATGTGGATTGAAATTATCTAAAATTAGTTCAGCTTGCGTCTGATTTAGTCGCGCTCTATATGAGTGTGAGGAATAAAATTCTTGTCAGAAGGTAGCTTGAAAGATATATTGACATTGCGCTTGATATAGGTGTGAAAAACATAACTGAATTCAAAGCTGTTGATGAAACAGCGAAATAAGTATGATTACCATCAGTAATAGTTTTTAATTAAATAGGATTAAGAAAGATTCGGTGCGAATGTGAGGTGAACATAAAATCCCTGGGGCATTCGCACCTTTTCATTCGACAAAAATGAGAAAAAATGTATATTTTATGAAAGGGAAAACAAAATTCTTTATTGAAAGTTGTGGATTTTGCCTATCATTTCCTAAAAAATGTTACAATTAGAGCAGAAATCGCAGTCGCACTCTACATGAGTGCGTGGATTGAAATAGCACTATGCAAGAGACGTGCTAGGTGAGATGCCGTCGCACTCTACATGAGTGCGTGGATTGAAATATCACTGGAGAAAGCTAAAGCATTAGGGAATAAGTCGCACTCTACATGAGTGCGTGGATTGAAATAATTGAATCCACTTAGGAATATGGTTTGTGCTGGTCGCACTCTACATGAGTGCGTGGATTGAAATAATTGAATCCACTTAGGAATATGGTTTGTGCTGGTCGCACTCTACATGAGTGCGTAGATTGAAATTGTCATAGAACGCAATTTCTCATCAATACTTTCGGTCGCACTCTACATGAGTGTGTGGATTGAAATATGAGCTTTGTAGGGTTAGAAATGTAATCCCACACGTCGCACTCTATATGAGTGCGTGAATTTAAATAATGATTGTGTGACCATGCTCAGGTGCTTCTATGTGTCGCAATTTACATTAGTGTATGGATTAGGTAGCTTGAAAGAAATGTTGACAGTTGAGCTTGATTTAGGGGTGAAAAACATGACTCTGGCTCAGTAGACATGTTTTTAAATGAATTCAAACCTGTTGAGGAAACAGTGAAATAAGTATGTTTTCAAGAGCAATAGTTTTTATTTAAGTAGGATTAAGAAAAATTCGGTGCGAATGTGAGGTGAACATAAAACCCCCGGGACATTCGCACCTTTTTATTCGACAAAAATGAGAAAAAATGTATATTTTATGAAAGGGAAAACAAAATTCTTATTGAAATTTGAGGATTTTGCCTATCATTTCCTAAAAAATGTTACAATTAGGGCGAAAATCGCAGTCGCACTCTACATGAGTTCGTAATTTTAAATGATTATGTCTTAAACGGGTATGTCTCAGAGATCATGATCTTACAACACCCTCTTTCAGATACAAAAGCCATCAAAATAGACTGTTCATATGTATAGTGAAAACATGACTCCTTGCAGTCATGTTTTTTTCTTCTTCTTTTTCCTAAATAAACCTTAAAAAATCTCAAAATAAGTCGAAATGAAAAGTAGTCATTTAGATTCAAATTTTATCCATTCGTAATGAATGATGAAGGAGGAATTGGTTTGGGTGAAACGGAGCGAACCGGTAAAGTGGAGCAGCTGATCTTAGAGAATTATCAAAGATTAAACAGCATGATATCCGAAGAAGTCGACTTTGCTTCTAACCATGGCGGGCTGACAGGGGATTCTAGAGAAGTGATGTGGATGGAGTTTTTTCGGAAAATCATTCCTAAAAAATATTCGTTAGCACAAGGTGTCATCATGATTGACTCAGAAGGAAATCATTCTAACGAAGTCGATATTGCCGTATTTGATGAGCAGTATACGCCGTATGTGTTCCAACACAATTCTTTGAAGTTTATACCGATTGAGGCGGTTGCGGTTGCTATAGAATGTAAAAGTTCAAATTTGAAAGAAAAAGGTTTAGAAGAATGGTCTGAAAAAATAAAACGGCTAACACCAAAAACAACAGGAATTGCTAGAATGGCTACAGGTTACTTTACAAGTGAAAGTAACACACAAAAGAGGACGCGTCCTTTGCTCATTTTAGCAAGTAACTTTAAAAGAGAAGGAGACCAAACAATTTCAAGTAAAGCAGCTAAATTAGCGGCGTCCTTTGATTTTATGCTCATGAAAAAAAGCAATGAATTTCAACTAAAAGTACCTAATGAACATGAACATCTAAGATGGTGGTCAAACGAATTAAATTGTTTCAAACAAGAAAAACGATATAAGGAAGAAGAAAAATTTTTAGATGAAAACAAACTCAGCGATTTACGTATTGATGGATACGATCTGTTGACGCTAAACTTCCAATTAAATCAATTGCTGATGCTCATTAACAATCCCATGTTTTTCCCTCACTATGCATATGCCGAGCTATTTCAGAAACAGATAACGAAGTGAAGAAAGGAGAGCGACATGACAAGGGAATCTAGTAAACCCAAAACCAATTGGCATGATGTGAAACATGCGATTGACAAGAAAATTCATGAAGACCAAAAACTTTTTAAAGAGCCGCTCACTATTCATTTAGTTACGCCAATGTTTGGGGGAGGGCCCCAATCAAACTCAATTGATCAAGACAGACCGATTCGAGAAAGTGCGATTCGTGGACATCTTCGTTTCTGGTGGCGTGCAACTCGAGGAGCTGCTTGCAAGAATGCAAATGAATTATCTAAACGAGAAGCAGAGATATTTGGTCATACAGAAAAAAGCAGCTTAATTAAAGTAATCGTTGAAGAAATATTTAAAGAAAAAAAACAAATCAAATTCCCTCCAACATATATTTTTCAAAAAACACCAAATAAAATGTTTATGGGATATTTCAAAATGAATGTTTATTTGACCGAGAGTGCTTCAATGACTTCACTAGACAAAAAGAAGTTAGGCAATGAAATCGAAGCTGCACTATGGGCGTGGATCAATTTTGGGGGACTTGGTGCAAGAACGAGACGTGGTTGTGGGAGTTTATACTGTGAAACATTTTCTCCTAAAGAGCAAGAAGTCAGTAAGGAGCGATTTGATCAATGGTTTAAAGAGAAAGTATGTCAATATGCTATCTCTATTCCCGAAGTATCTCGTGAATGGCCAACACTCAGTTGGGAGTTTAGATTACAGAATAAAGCTTCTCAAACGCATTTATCCTGGACGAAAACAATGGATACATACATTGAATTTCGTAAAAAACATAATATCCAAAATGGGGAGGCTGGGAGAAGTTATTGGCCTGAGGCAGATTCCATACGTCATCTAGCGAATATGTCACATCCTGATCATCAATTACCGTATCCTTCAAATAAACCAAAGAGATATATCGCTTTTCCTAGGGCGCAATTTGGTATGCCGATTGTATTTAACTTTAAAAAGGAATCGAAAAAAGATAAGAAGCGAAGCAAAGAAGAAAAAGCAAAAAGAAAGTGGTTTCAAAAGGAGCCTAATACAAAGACGTTAGTCCCGCGAAATAAAAATCGTTTGGCTTCACCACTCATCTTAAAACCGTTAGCGATTAATCAAAATGAATCGGTGGGCATGGTGATGGTGTTGCAGCAACCAAAGATCGAAGCGTTATCGCTTTTAGGGAAAGGAAAGCCTTTGCCTGATGTGACAGATGAACAAAGTATCTACCCAACCGCCACCTACTCAAACAATCCATTACGAGACGAGAGTGGCCGGACGCACTCATCGGCGATTCAAGCCTTTTTACATAGCAAGGAGGTGCAAACATTTTGTCAGAAGAATCAAAAAAACAAACATTAATGCTATTTTCTATAGGGCCTGTTCAAGAATTTATTGCGCAAGTAAGGCGGACGCGTGATTTATGGTTTGGCTCTTTTCTACTTTCTGAATTAAGTAAAGCAGGTGCGAAGAAATTTCAACAACTGGGTGGAACGCTTATTTTCCCTGTGTTCAACGAATCCTCTGCAGAACCAAACAACGCAGAACCAAACAATGCACCAAATAAAATATTGGGGGAAATCTCACACGAACAGCCTTCATCCGTTGCAAGACAAGTGAAAAAAGCAATATATGACAAATGGAAGGAATACGCAGATTTTGTAAGAGAGATTGTGGATCCTTATATTCAAATAGGCACATGGAATCGACAAGTAGATGATTTATTGGAATTTTATGCTGTGTGGACTGAGGTGCAAAATCAAGACAGAGCGGCAAATGCGTCCGCAAGTCCATATCATTTGGCTCTTCAAGAAGTCGAAGGTTTAATGGCGGCACGGAAGACGTTAAGAGATTTTAAACAAAATGAACCAGGGGCGTTATTCGGTGAACCAAAATCATCACTTGACGGTGGACGAGAGTCTGTTTTCCAAAAGCAAAAAAAACCACAGCAAGTGGCGCAACTAGCAAAATGGGGAATTGGTGAACATGAATCATTAGATGCGATTTCAGTGATCAAACGATTGTCCTTACATAAGCATCCGAGTATGACATTTCCATCTGTATGTGATAAAGCTTTTGCTCCCTATCAAAATATGTTGGACCAAAATGAACAGATGAAGAAAGCAGCCACACAATATGTGAAAGATGTAGAAACATATCTTAAGAATATGAATCTGACAGTAGCCCCTATTGATTTGAGTGAGGCATCGCTTTTTTATGAAAGAAGAATAGAAGATTATCTTGAACAACGTGGACTTGTCGGGACCACACGAACAGAAGCGAAAAATGACATCACACAGCTGCTTGAAAAATATTTCAAAGGTGAATACAGCAAGCATCACGGCCAGCCGATTAAACCACCAGCACCTTCACCTTACTATGCCTTTCTCATGGCGGATGGAGATAAGATGGGCAGCCAACTACGAAATATACAGCATGTAGAAAGTCATATTGCATTTTCTAACACGCTCTCAACTTTTGCTTCAAAGGCAAGTGAGATTATTTCCGAATGTGAAGGTACATTGATTTATGGTGGTGGAGATGATGTCATGGCTTATGTACCGGTTCACAAATGCTTAGAAGCAGCTGGGAAATTGCAAAGTAAATTTGTTTCAACGATGAAGGCTCATCAACATAGTGAAATACCTCCTTCGATTTCAATTGGAATCGCCATCGTTCATATGCTTGAGCCTCTTGAAGAAGTAAGAAGCATGGCACGTCAGGCAGAACAATATGCAAAACAAGAGCGAAATTCATTAGCGATTCATTTCCAAAAGCGAGGCGGAGGAGACACAATGAATATCTCAGTCTCATTTCAAATAGATCCAGTGGCCTCTATCCAAGAGATGACGACGTGGTTAAAACAGTCTTATTTCACATCTGGCTTTGCATATGGCTTACGAGAGCTGTATCAAACATACGAACAGTCTTCTTTTAGAAAACAGCCGGAAATTTTAGATGAACTCATTCCACTAGAGATAAGCCGTCTTGCATTCAAAAAGAAAACGGAAGCAAAAACAGAGCAAGAAACGAAAGAGTGGATCGATCAATTGATTGCGAAGTATATACCGAAGAAGAATACATTAGAAGAATTACATACAATCGCTGAATGTATGATCATTGCTCTTCAACTAGAGGAGGTAAGTGGACATGCCTGAAAGATGGTTTCACATTCAACCGCTTGATCCGCTGCTTATTCGTGATGCACGCCCATTTCAAAGTGTACCAGGTATACGGGCGCGTTCACTAAACGATGTTCCGCCAAGTGTGGTCGCAGGAACACTTCGTACAGCTCTAGCAAAGAAACGACAATCAATCAAACACACGACGCCACTTTCTTATTATTCAAAATCTCTTGTGCGAGGTCCTTTATATCGCTGGCATGATCATTTATATGTGCCAATGCCTAATGACCTTGAGTTATTCGATGATGAGTATGGGATGAATCAATTGAGACCAAAGCCAATGATGTCGGAAGGACAGGGCTTTTTTGGTACAGGAAAAACAGGCCGTTTTAGTGAGGCATTATGGCCGCCAATTGGAGCTGGTGCTCGTAAAAAAATGAAATCGCCGCCTGCTTTTGTATCACTAAAGTGGATGGTGAACTGGCTGACAGACGCAGTAGATGAGAGTCAGGTGAAGGAAGCCTTGACTGAATACCAACACATGCAGAAGGAAAATCATTTTTTCAAAAAGGAAACACCACCGGCATTTATTCCAGCATTACAGCGTCAGGAACGGACACAAATTGAGGTGGAAATTGGCAGTAAAAAGGCAAAAGATCAGCATCTATTTTCAACAGAATCGCTCTTATTCCCAGATGACTTTAAACTGGAGGCAGGAATAGAGTTATCTACTGAAGAGTCAGAAGAATTAAAGCCTTTCTCAGGTATTCACCCAATCGGTGGTGAAAGGCGGCTGGCTCATATAGAAGACCGGCCACATGTATACCAACAAGATTGGACATGTCCAGATATGATTAAAGAATCGCTTAAGAACAAGCCGTATGTTCGCATGATATTGGCGACACCTGCTTATTTCAGTAAAGGATGGCAGCCCGGCTGGCTGGATGAACAGCTCATGTCAAAACCACTATTTGATACAAATGTACGACTGAAATTGGTTTGGGCATCTGTTCCACATTGGCAGCCTATCTCTGGATGGAGTTTAGCAAATAAAGACAAAGGGCGTGAAAAAGCAATCCGCCGCTTAGTCCCCGCGGGTAGCGTTTACTTCTTTACAGTAGAAGAAGGAGATCCGGCAGAACTGGCCGAAAAAATGTGGCTTCAATCAGTATCTGATCGTAACCGGCGCAAAGAAGCGTTTGATCGTGAAGATGGCTGCGGGTTAGCACTTTGGGGAACATGGAAACCGAATGAATAAGAGGAGTGAGATGATGGAAGCAAGCCGTTGGTTTTGGATACATTGTTTATCCCCCCTTCATATTGGAGCGGGTGAAGGAGTTGGCGTGATTGATATGCCCATTCAACGAGAAAAAGTAACAGAATGGCCGATTATACCTGGAAGCAGTATCAAAGGCGTGCAGCGTGAACATTATCGCGCGAAAGGACAAGACACATTCGTACAAAAAGTATTTGGTACACAAGGAGATCAAGATGGAAGCGCAGGAGCAGTCGTCATGACAGATGGCCGGTTATTTTCATTCCCGGTGGCGAGTAGATACGGTACATTTGGATATGTGGCAAGTCCACTCATATTGAAAAGATTAGCCCGCGATGCAAAAGCATTAGGCGTAACGCTGGATATCCCTGATCTCATAGAAGAATCAAGCACGCTAGTCACCATGAATTCTAAAATAGTAGAGAATGACGAATTATATCTAGGTGAATTTCAAGGGGCTGCAAAAAAATCTCCACAACTAACCGATTTTGCTGAACAGATGGCCAAACTTTTATTCGACGATAAACAATCACAAACTCTTTGGATAGAACGATTTGTGATTGTAAGTGATGACGTTTTTCAATACATTGTCACCATGAATTCTGAAGTGACACCTCGTATTAGAATTGATCATGAAACCCAAACAGTTAGTAAAGGTGCTCTCTGGTATGAAGAGTATGTACCAGCAGAAGCCATATTTTATGGGCTCATGTGGTGTGATCGTGTCGATGGAAGCAATGATTTATCCGTTAGACATCAACTTTTAAATCAACTAGAAAAACAGATGTATCTTCAATTAGGTGGAAACACAAACGTAGGTAAAGGAAGAGTATCCTGGCGCATGACAGGAGGGGAAGGATCATGAAACTCATTCAACATCAATATGCTGAGAAAGCGTATCAACATGTGATGAATGCCAAAACGAATGAGGAGAATTTCTCAAATCAATATGGACAACTCTGTCACAGATTCGCCTCAATGATCTTAACAAATGGATTAAGGCTCACCATTACATTTTTTGAGGCAAAATCAAAAAAAGGAAATGCTTATCAACAATTCGTTCAGGATGTAAAAGAAACACTAGATATACAAGGGGATTGGTCAGCTTCCAATCGAGATTACTTAATCAAATCAAGACAAGCTTTAAGTGCATCTGTTTGGTTAAAAAGATATGCGGAATCTATTTTAAAGGTGGAACAAGGGGCGGAAAATGTGGAGGACATCCAATGAATCTGTCATTAACCTTAAACAAAAGCAAATGGGAGATTGGTGGTTCTACATTGTCGGACATCATAAAGGACAGTTCGAAGAAGCAGTCATTTTATGAAAATGTGATTAGTTTACATCAAGAACAGTGGGGGGAAAATCGCTTTTTGTATGAAAGATTTGTGGAGCAATATTATACCGATACGAACCCCACATGCCTAGTCAAGTCCATATCGCCGTTAGTCATTGGACATGGAGGAGAGGGTGTACTTGAAACGGGATTGTTATTACACCCGATATACGGCATTCCTTATTTACCAGGAACAGCTTTAAAAGGCGTAGCCTCTCATTATGCCCATTCTGTATTAGGTGAAAACTTTGAAGAACTAAAACAAGGTGGTAGTGATTACAACACATTGTTTGGAACAAACGAACGTGCTGGCATGATCGAATTTCATGATGCGCTCATGATGCCTGAGACAGTAAAGGAAGCATTCAAAGTAGATGTGATGACACCACATCATTCAGACTACAACAGCGTCAAGCTAGATAAGGTGAATCAAGGGGGAAGTGTTCCAGCCCCTCGAGACGATGACTCACCAACACCGATTCATTTCTTAACGGTGGTCAACGGCCGCTTTCAACTTCTATTGAAAACAAAAAAGAATCTACCAGAAGATGCGGAATGGCTCGAACTCGCCAAAACCATCTTACTAGGAGCTTTAGAACACGAAGGAATCGGCGCTAAAACAAATGCAGGCTATGGAAGACTTAAAATGGACGACGTCATTTCATAAGACTAAGTGCGAATGTGAGGTGAACATAAAATCCCTGGAACATTCGCACCGTTTCATTCGACAAAAATGAGAAAAAATGTATATTTTTGAGTGTGAAAACAAAATTCTATATAGAAACTTGAGGATTTTAACGATCATTTCCTAAAAAATGTTATAATTAAGGCGGAAATCGCAGTCGCACTCTATATGAGTGCGTGGATTGAAATTTTGTTGATCCAAATTGATTTAAATCAATTAAAGGTCGCACTCTATATGAGTGCGTGGATTGAAATTCGAGCATGATGACGCGTGGTTTTACCGCTATCGCGTCGCACTCTATATGAGTGCGTGGATTGAAATTTTAGCCGGTTCCTGCTTCTCTACAGCCTGTGCTGCGTCGCACTCTATATGAGTGCGTGGATTGAAATATATCACGCTCAAATGCGTATCTAGTCGCATCAATGTCGCACTCTATATGAGTGCGTGGATTGAAATCATCGTTTGGTGTGAGCCTATATAACTGCCCGTGTCGCACTCTATATGAGTGCGTGGATTGAAATCACCAACTAAAACGCCCGCCAACCCTAGACTAATGTCGCACTCTACATGAGTGGGTGGATTAATAATTGCGAAAACATAACTCTGCCTCCTGCCTCAGTAGTCATGAATCTAAGTGAATTCAATTGTTGCTGAAATATAAAGAAGTATGATTAACAAGTTTCAATAGATTTCATACTAAGAAAAAGTCGGTGCGAATGTGAGGTGAACATAAAATCCCTGGAACATTCGCACCGTTTCATTCGACAAAAATGAGAAAAAATGTATATTTTTAGGGACGAAAACTTAATTCCTATATAGAAAATTAAGGGTTTTGACGATCATTCCCTAAAAAATGTTATAATTAGGGCGGAAATCGCAGTCGCACTCTACATGAGTGCGTGGATTGAAATGCCTTTTTAGCTAAGTATTCAAACGGCGCTTCGGTCGCACTCTACATGAGTGCGTGGATTGAAATTTTGGTTGTTTGGTATGATTTGTTCTAGTGTTTTGTCGCACTCTACATGAGTGCGTGGATTGAAATACTTTCGTTAATTACAAGGTGTTTACCATCTTTGTCGCACTCTACATGAGTGCGTGGATTGAAATTTATCCATTTTTTATTCAAATCAAAACCTCCCCCGTCGCACTCAACATGAGTGCGTGGATTGAAATAAATATCATTATTTGAAAGACACAGATGGGAAAAGTCGCACTCTACATGAGTGCGTGGATTGAAATTCAAGGTAATATCTCGCATGATAATGCCGGATGCGGTCGCACTCTACATGAGTGCGTGGATTGAAATTCGTTTGGATGGACGAAAAGGACAGGTTCAAATAGTCGCACTCAACATGAGTGCATGGATTGAAATGGTGAATGGTGGGAAAAGACAGGAAAGCCTGGTATCGCACTCAACATAAATGCATAGTTCACAGTTTCTGCGAATTACATAAATTCAAATATCTATCCACCTAAATCCAAGCTCTACACAACAAAAAAAGACTCGCTCACACAGAGCCGAGTCTTAATTTTTTTTGCAGTTTTTCTTCACTGAAAATCCAGCCGGTATAGGAATTTTTGATTTGGTGGTCCATGTCGATATGGCAGATTGCGACAAAAGGGTAGTGACCTTTGCTGCGGTAGCGCAAATCAATGAACCGCACTTCATAATGATCCTTGTATTTATCTACTTCCCACCGATAGACAGGGGAGAAGGAGAGAAATGCTGAAATGTTTTCATCTTGTTTGGCAATTTTCATAATCTCTGTGTCAGGGACCGGCACCCGGTTAAACGTGTCTAAAATGACGACTTCTCCATTCATGCTGCGCCCAACATGGAAAGAGGATTTACATTTCACGGCAATGCGCCATTGTCTGAACTTCATTGTAGGCGAAATGATAATCTCTTCAATTTCATCAAATCGTGCACGCAGCTGACGTTTAATCTGAAGCTGCATGATGACCCTGACGATATAGTAACAGAAAATCACGGCATACAGCGTAATAAACGTATAGCCGGGATGTCCGCCAATCGCCCAAACGACTATGGCGACAAGGTGTGTAAAAAAGATAAACGGATCAAACGTATTAATGATCCCAAGCGCTACCCATTTCTTCGAAAATGGACGAATGGCCTGCGTGCCGTATGCATTGAAAATATCGACAAACACATGAAGGACAACGGCTAATAGTGTCCATAACCAAAGGTGAAGTAAATTCGCCCCGGGCACAAATGGGAAAATCACAGCCGGAATCAGCAATGACCAAAACAGTACAGCCGGAATGGAATGTGTAAATCCTCGGTGATTTCTTATATAAACCGCATTATTTTTTAGTTTTAGCACAGTATCAATGTCTGGTGCTTGGGAGCCGGCGATGGTCGCGATCATCACGGCGTGTGCCATGTGTGGATCTGCGCTGACGGCTGGATCTAAAAGTGCAAGTCCCCCAAGAGAAATGCCCATTACTACATGAGTACCAGTGTCCAATTGATTACCTCCTAGTTGTCATGCTTAGGAACAATCATACAAAGTATACGTCTCCAATCAAGACTATGTGCAAAATCACTTTTGCTTTATCCCGATTTAATGTAACATGTTAACGTATCTACAAACAGTATACAACAAATAAGGTTCTATTCAGAACGTTAGCCCTCGGTCCAATGAGAAGGAGTATAGATATGAAAGACATTCAAGAAAAGCTAGACCGCAAAGATATTGCGGGATTTCAGCATGATTTAATTGATTGGTATGAAAAAGAACAACGAACATTGCCATGGCGTGAAAATCAAGATCCATACCGCGTCTGGGTATCAGAAGTGATGCTTCAGCAAACGAGAGTAGATACGGTCATTCCGTATTTCAACCGGTTTATGGAGCAGTTTCCGACGGTGAAGGATCTCGCTTTAGCTGATGAAGAAAAGGTCATGAAAGCATGGGAAGGTCTTGGCTACTACTCAAGAGTGCGTAATTTACAGGCAGCTGTGAAAGAAGTATATGAATCCTACGGGGGTGTTGTCCCTAATACGAAAGAGCAATTTTCAAAGCTCAAAGGTGTAGGCCCATATACGAGCGGCGCAGTACTGAGTATCGCCTATAACAAGCCGTATCCTGCGGTAGACGGCAACGTGATGAGGGTCATTTCTCGTATTTTATCCGTATGGGATGATATTGCAAAACCAAAAACGAGAAATATCTTCGAGTTTGCGGTCGAGCAGCTCATTTCCCGGGAAAAGCCGTCAGAATTTAATCAAGGGCTGATGGAGCTTGGTGCGCTCATTTGCACTCCAACATCCCCTGCATGTCTCATTTGCCCTGTGAACATGCATTGTTCGGCACTCGAGGAAGGCGTTCAGCATGAGCTCCCAGTGAAAAGCAAAAAGAAAAAGCCGACTGCAAAATCAATGGCAGCAGCGGTGTTATTTGATGACGCAGGCAACCTATATATTCATAAGCGGCCAAGTACAGGCCTCCTTGCGAATTTATGGGAATTCCCTAACATGGAAACCATGAAGGGAAGAAAAACGGAAAAAGAGCAGCTGATTGATTTCTTAAAAGAGGAGGCGGGTGTACAAGCGGAGCTTGGTGATTTAGAAGGCACCATTCAGCATGTATTTACCCACCTCATCTGGAATATTTCTGTTTTCTTTGGACGAGTTACCTCTGTATCTGATGACACGATGCTGAAAAAAGTCACAACAGAAGAATTTGAGGCGTATGCTTTGCCAGTCTCACACCAAAAAATTTGGAAGCTGGCACTTGAGCAGCCTAGTCGTATTTAACCGTTGTACCGTGGGTATAATCAGCTTCATTTCGGTGCAGACCCCCGCGGTCTTCAATTTCAGAAATGATTTCTCGATACTTCGATTGCCCTTCTTCATTCAAATAAGGTAAAATTTGTTGGAAAGCATGATGAAAGTAAGCAAGCTCAGTATCTTTCCATTGATCCTTGGACATCATGCCAAGCTGGCTTAAATCGCGTCCGACATACATGAATGTAACCTCCTAATAGGAACTTTCCTATTAGTGTGAAGCGAATGAACGAAAACTATTCAAATCAGGAGATGAACCATAATGAGTCAACGTAAATGTGCATTAATTACAGGAAGCAGCAGAGGAGTAGGGAAAGAAGTAGCCCTTCGTCTCGCTGAAAAAGGATATGACATTGTCATTAACTATGCGAGAAGCAAAAAAGCCGCACTTGAAACAGCGGAAGAAATTGAAGCGATGGGTGTTAAAACATTGGTTGTCAAAGCCAATGTTGGCCAGCCTGAGAAAATCAAAGACATGTTTCAGCAAATTGACGAAACCTTTGGCCGTTTAGATGTATTCGTAAACAATGCGGCATCAGGTGTTCAGCGTCCAATTATGGACCTTGAAGAAAATCATTGGGACTGGACAATGAATATCAATGCGAAAGCTTTGTTATTCTGCGGACAAGAAGCGGCGAAACTAATGGAGAAAAACGGCGGTGGACATATCGTCAGCATTAGCTCACTAGGCTCCATCCGCTACCTTGAAAATTACACAGTAGTCGGCGTATCAAAAGCAGCACTAGAAGCTTTGACACGTTACCTTTCTGTAGAGCTTTCACAAAAAAATATCGTCGTCAACGCTGTATCAGGCGGCGCGATCGATACAGATGCACTTAAGCACTTCCCGAACCGTGAAGAGCTTTTAGAAGATGCGAAGAAAAACACACCTGCCGGCCGAATGGTGGAAATTAAAGACATGGTCGACAGCGTGGAATTCCTTGTATCAGGCAAAGCAGACATGATTAGAGGCCAGACGATTATTGTAGATGGCGGACGTTCTTTGCTTGTTTAAAAAAATCATGAATAGGATGTACACCTTCTGCACAAATTAATGTGCGTGGAGGTGATAATGATGGATCAACAACAAAACAAAACAAACGCACAACAAGTGAAGAAACAAAACCAAGCTTCTGCACAAGGCGGTCAATTTGGTACTGAATTTGCTAGTGAGACTGACGCACAGCAAGTAAAAAAATACAACCAAAAAGCTGAGCAAAACAAACAACAAAACAGCTAATCACTGAAACAAAGGAAAGCACTTCATATACGAATGAAGTGCTTTTCTTTTGCCTCTCACCAACATCCGACAAAACGTGTAAAACCTCTACATAAACAGTCAAAGGATTTCTTCCTTCTTTCAAGAAATGGTATACAGACAAAAAGTGGATTCGATGAAAAGGGAGGAGTTAGATGTCTGATTTCGATCAGCTTGTAAAAGAACAAATGCAGCTCATGGATCAGCTGCTCGATGTGCAGGGAGAACTCGATCTATGCTTAGAAACAGAAAAACAATTGCTGCAGGATGAAAAAAAAGAAGAGTGGCATAGGCTTTGTGATCAGATCAAACAGAAACGTGAGGAACTGCAAAAAGTGCAAACCTTATTTACAAAACAGACAGAAGAGGTCATCAATTCATATAAACAGATGGAAAAGGGTTCTAGCGTGATGTAAGTCAGTGTGCCGTTCAATTGGGTTGAATGGCTTTTTCATTTCATTTTTTAATGATGTAACGGTATAATATAATAGAGACATGTTTAGTTGGGAAATTAGGTCTTTGGACTGTTAGGTTTGTTTGTTATAGAAAGTAGGGGAGAAAATATGGGCTATCCCAAGGAAGGAGAAACCATCCAAATTCAAAGCTATAAACATAATGGCTTGATCCACAGGATTTGGAATGAAACCACCATTCTGAAAGCAACGGAATTGTGTATCATTGGTGCAAACGACCGTACAATGGTGACTGAATCCGACGGCCGTACTTGGATGACGAGAGAACCGGCTATTTGCTATTTCCATGCAAAACAATGGTTTAATGTAATTGGGATGCTTAGAGATGATGGGGTATATTATTACTGCAACATCAGCTCTCCTTTTGCGACAGATGATGAGGCAATTAAGTATATTGATTACGATTTAGACGTCAAAGTCTTTCCAGACATGACGTACAATATTTTGGATGAGGACGAATATGCAGATCATAAGAGGCAGATGAATTATCCAAAAGAAATCGATAGTATCTTAAGAGAGCATCTGAATACATTACTGCATTGGATTCACCAGCGGAAAGGTCCGTTTGCTCCTGAATTTGTGGATATGTGGTATGAACGTTTTTTACATTATACAAAATAAGCAAGAGCATCAAAAAACCTGTTTGGCTTTTTAGGCTAACAGGTTTTTGACTGCGTACGGATAAGAGGCACTGATCGATTGGGAAGGAGATTTACATGGGGGTCATTAAACGCTACATGGCTTTTGTAACACCGTATAAAAAACAGATTGCATTGACAATGGTCATCGGGATGATTAAGTTCTCGATTCCCTTAACCTTGCCTCTGCTTTTAAAGTATGTCGTTGATGATGTTATTCAAGGCTCGGGGTCGCCTGAAGAAAAGACATCATCTCTACTGATCATAATGGGAATCATGCTCGTATTATTTTTAGTGTTGAGGCCGCCTGTTGAATACTATAGACAATACTACGCTCAGTGGACAGGCAGTAAGGTATTATTTGATATTCGAGAAAAACTGTTCTCGCATATTCAAAAGCTAAGTCTTCGTTATTATGCCAACACGAGAACAGGAGAAATTATTTCAAGAGTGATCAACGATGTGGAGCAGACAAAGGAATTTGTCATCACAGGTCTCATGAACATTTGGCTGGATATGATGACCGTACTGATCGTGATCGCTATTATGTGTACACTGGATTTGAAGCTCACCATCGTGTCTGTCATTATTTTTCCGCTATACGCGTTTGCAGTAAAGTATTTTTACGGACGGCTTCGCAAACTGACGAAAGAGCGGTCACAGGCGCTGGCTGAAGTGCAAGGGCATTTGCACGAGCGTGTTCAAGGAATGCCGGTCATTCGCAGCTTTGCGATTGAAGAATATGAACAAGAGAATTTTCATGATGAAAACAAAAATTTCTTAAACAAAGCAATCAACCATACGAATTGGAATGCCAAAACATTTGCTGTCGTCAATACCATCACCGACATTGCACCGCTGTTAATCATTGCATTTGCGGGTTATACAGTAATTAACGGATCGCTGTCGATCGGGACCATGATCGCCTTTGTCGGCTATATTGACCGGATGTATAATCCGATTCGCCGTCTCATAAACTCATCTACGACGTTAACCCAGTCCGTTGCATCAATGGATCGGATCTTTGAGTTTATTGATGAGCCATATGAGGTCACAGACCGGCCGAATGCAAAAGAAGCCAATCATTTAAAAGGAGAGGTAGAGTTTAAACATGTGTCGTTTCGTTATGAACACACGCAGGAAGAGATTCTGCACAATATCTCCTTGAAAGTAGAAAAAGGACAAACGGTTGCTCTTGTAGGAATGAGCGGCGGAGGGAAGTCGACACTCGTCAGCTTAATTCCAAGGTTTTATGATGTCACAAACGGGTCACTTGAAATTGACGGCATTGATATCAAAGAGTACAAAGCAAGAAGTCTTCGAAATCAAGTCGGAATGGTGCTGCAGGATACATTCCTATTCAGTGACACGATTAAAGAAAATATTGCGGTTGGTGACCCAGAAGCATCTTTTGAAAAAATCGTGTCGGCTGCAAAAGCGGCAAACGCGCATGATTTTATTATGTCTCTTCCTGAAGGATATGACACGAAAGTAGGAGAACGGGGCGTAAAGCTGTCAGGCGGGCAAAAACAGCGGATTTCCATTGCAAGGGTATTTCTTAAAAATCCACCGCTGTTGATTTTAGACGAAGCGACGTCTGCACTTGATTTAGAAAGTGAGCATTACATTCAAGAAGCAATGCAAAAGCTGGCGAAGGATCGCACAACTTTTATTGTTGCACACCGATTATCAACCATTACACATGCTGACCAAATTGTGGTCATGGAACAAGGCGAAATTGTGGAAAAAGGAACTCATGAAGAATTAATGAACCGAGACAGCCACTATCGTCATTTATTTACCATTCAAACATTAAATTAGTAGAAGCCTATCCGATTCTAGCGGATAGGCTTTTTTATGCTTGTCAAAAACATGACATATTTCCCAGCTTGTCTCAATACAATTTTAAAAAGTATGACGGGGTGGTGAATATGTGAAAGAACAAGACGTGCTGCTAGATGTCAAACAGCTGTCCATTGCGTTTCAGCAGAAAAAGCAAAAAGTGCCCATCGTCCATCACATCTCGTTCTCGATTCAAAAAGGAGAAACGTTAGGGATTGTGGGCGAATCTGGCTGCGGGAAAAGTATCACAAGCATGTCATTAATGGGATTGAATCAGCAAACCGATACAACGGGTGAGGTTCATTTCGAAGGGCAAAATCTGCTGTCACTTTCAGAGAAACAGTGGCGAGAGATAAGAGGAAATGACATTTCGATGATTTTCCAAGAGCCTATGACCTCTCTGAACCCATTAATGACCATCGGCAAACAAATGACGGAAGCCCTTTTCACACATCAAGCAATCGGTCAAAAAGAAGCAAAAGCGAAGGCGGTTGACCTGCTTCAAACAGTTGGGTTGAAGCAAGCCGAATCGCTGCTGAAAAAATATCCACACGAATTATCAGGCGGCATGCGCCAGCGAGTCATGATTGCAATGGCAATGCTTTGTCATCCAAAGCTCATGATCGCTGATGAACCGACAACTGCACTTGATGTGACCATCCAAGCGCAAATCCTTCGTCTGCTCAAAAAGCTGAACGAAGAGATGGCCACTGCTATTTTATTTATTACCCATGATCTAGGTGTCGTGCGGCAAATATGCCAGCGAGTCATGATTATGTATGCCGGTCGAATTGTAGAAGAAGGAACCGTTGACCGTATTTTTCAAAAACCTCTGCATCCCTACACGAAAGGTCTTTTCGCCTCAGTCCCATCGTTTAAAGAGAAAAAAGAAAAACTCATCTCTATTGCAGGTCATGTGCCTAAGCCAGGGGCCATCCGGTCCGGCTGTCAATTTGCACCACGCTGCCCATATCAAATGCCGCAATGTCTTGAAAAAGATCCAGCCTTACAATCCATTGAACAGAATCACCGCGTGGCATGTTTTCTAATGGAAGGAGGAGAAGACACTGAGTCACCCACTCTTGCAAGTGAATCAGCTGACAAAACGGTATGACACAGCCGCTTTTTTTTCTAAACATAAACAATCGACTTTGGCTTTAAATCAAGTGTCCTTTCACGTGAAGGAAGGAGAAACGCTTGGCATTGTTGGTGAATCAGGCTGCGGTAAATCAACACTTGGCAAAAGCCTAATGAGATTGACTGAACCGACGTCAGGCTCTATTCAATTAAAAGGGCAGGAGATCACCCTTCTAAAAGAACGAGACATGCGTTCCTTAAGAAAAGATATTCAAATGATCTTTCAAGATCCATATGCTTCTTTAAATCCAAGAATGAAAATCAAAGATATTTTAGAGGAACCACTGATTGTCCATCAGCATGGGACGAAAGCAGAAAGACGGAAACGGGTAAAAGAGATGCTGCATATTGTTGGATTTGATCCTTCTTACGGGGAACGTTATGCGCATCAATTCAGCGGCGGGCAAAGGCAGCGTATCGGTATTGCTAGAGCACTTATTACACACCCAAGTCTTGTCATTGCCGATGAACCAGTTTCGGCTTTAGATGTATCCGTTCAAGCGCAAATTTTGAATTTGATGCTTGAATTGCAAAAGACGCTTTCTCTGACGTATTTGTTTATTTCTCACGACCTTGGGGTTGTCAGATATATGAGTGACCGGATCGCCGTCATGTATGCTGGGCGCATTGTCGAGATGGGACCTGCCGAGGATGTGTTTCACAGCCCGCTTCATCCCTATACATCGCTGCTTCTGACATCCATTCCACATATGGATCACGTACTAGAGGCGCAAGATGTGGCAGCAGAAGAGACCACAATGACGGAACGCGGCGGCTGTCCTTTCTACAAAAGGTGTCCAAAGAGATGGGAGAAATGCCTGAAAGCAGTTCCTGCTTTGTATGAGGAAGAACCGGGGCACGCGGCCGCGTGTTATTTATATCAAAAGGAGGAACACAATGAAGAAGACATGGTTATTCACTAGTTTCATTTTTGTGCTGGCACTGGCGCTCTTTTTAGGCGGATGCTCGTCTTCACCGACATCGGAAGAAAAGGCAACAAAAGATACCCTCGTATTTGGCAGAGGGGGAGATTCCACTTCACTAGATCCAATCACAACGACAGAAGGCGAAACCTTCAAGGTCACAGAGAATATATTTGAAAAGCTTTTGAATTACGGTGAGAAAGACACGACGATCCATCCTGGCCTCGCAACAGAATGGGATGTTGCAAAGGACGGAAAGTCATACACGTTCTACTTAAGAAAAGGTGTGAAATTTCACGATGGTACAGACTTTAACGCAGAAGCAGTGAAATTCAATTTTGAGCGCTGGATGAATGGAGACGCAGAAAAGTTCCCTTACTATGGTATGTTTGGCGGCTATAAAAAAGATAAAGGGCATGTCATTAAAGACATCATCGTCAAAGGCGAGCATGAAATTGAATTTCAGCTAAAGCGCCCGCAGGCGACATTCCTCAAAAACATTGCCATGTCACCATTTGGCATCGCCAGTCCAGCCGCAGTTGAAAAAAGCGGCGATTCATTTAGAGAAAACCCAGTGGGGACAGGACCGTTCAAGTTTAAAGAGTGGAAGCAAAACGACCGTATCGTGTTAGAAAAAAACAAGGATTATTGGCAGAAGGATAAACCAAAGCTGAATCAAATCATCTTCCGCTCCATTCCAGAAAACTCTGCTCGTTTAAATGCCCTTAAAACAGGCGAGATCGACTTAATGGATGGCGTGAATCCGTCAGATTTAGATGGCATTAAAACCGGCAAAGCACTCCAGCTCATTGAAAGACCATCGATGAACGTAGGCTATATCGGACTGACTGTCACAAGAAAGCCGCTTGATAACAAGCTGGTTCGTCAGGCACTCAATTATGCGGTCGATAAAGAATCGATTATTGAGTCATTTTATGGCGGACTTGCTGAGCCAGCAAAAAATCCATTGCCGCCAGCTTTAGAAGGCTACAATGACGACATTGAGCCATATCCGTATGATCCAGAAAAAGCGAAAGAACTATTAAAAGAAGCGGGCTTCCCTGACGGCTTTCGCATCAAGCTTTGGGCAATGCCTGTACCGCGTCCATACATGCCAGATGGGATGAAGGTGGCGGAAGTCATTCAGTCAAATTTTGAAAAGGTCGGCGTCAAAGCAGAAATTGTGACATATGACTGGGCGACCTACTTAGATAAAGCAAGTAAAGGGGAAGCAGATGTGTTCTTATTAGGCTGGACAGGGGACAATGGTGATCCTGATAATTTCATTTACACACTGCTGGACAAAGACAGCATCGGCGGTAACAACTATACATTCTTCGAAAACGATAAAATGCATGACATTCTTATTGAAGCGCAAACAGACACAGATCAAAAGAAACGAAATGAGCTGTATAAAAAAGCGCAGGAAATCATTCATGACGAAGCGCCTTGGATTCCATTGGTGCATTCGATTCCAATGCTTGCCGCTTCTAATGATTTAAAAGGCTATCAGCCGCATCCAACTGGTTCAGAAGCTTTAACTGACGTGTATTTCGAATAAGCAAATAAGGGGGATCTTGTATCTCCCTTATCAAACAAAGATAAAGGCGGTGAAAGCTGTTTGTTTGCTTATTGTATGAAGCGGGCAGGAATGCTCATCCCAGTACTGATCGGAATGACATTGGTCGTGTTTTCAATTATTCGTTTTATACCTGGAAATCCAGCGCAGGTCATCTTAGGACAGCGGGCAACGAAAGAGGCAGTAGAACAATTAACGATCCAGCTCGGTTTAGATCAGCCATGGTACGTTCAATACGGTCATTATATGCTTGGCCTTTTAAAAGGGAATTTAGGGACTTCCATTCGAACAGGAGCGGCGATTGCCCAGGAAATGAAGCCCTACTTATTTGCGACGTTAGAATTGACCTTTTTTGCCATGGTGCTGGCGATTGTCGTGGGAGTGAATGCCGGAATCATTAGTGCTTGGTTTAAGCATTCTTTCTTTGATTATGCCGCGATGTTTATTGCACTCATCGGAGTGTCCATGCCAATTTTCTGGTTAGGCTTAATGGGGCAGTGGCTGTTCTCGATCGAATTAGGTATTTTGCCGACGACGGGCCGAGAAGACGTAAGGAACCCAGTCGAATCGATCACGTATATTCATACGCTGGACACGCTTTTGCAGGGCCGGTTTGATCAATTCGCTGACAGCATCGAGCATTTGATCTTACCAAGTACAGCACTCGCCACAATTCCTGCTGCGATTATTGCGAGAATTACAAGGGCAAGTATGCTGGAAGTGCTTCATTCCGATTTTATTCGAACAGCAAAAGCAAAAGGAGTACGTTCATTTTTCATCATTTATCAGCATGGTCTGAAAAATGCGCTCATTCCGATCTTGACGATTATTGGTCTTCAGACAGGACTCTTGCTTGGTGGAGCGATTTTAACAGAAACCATTTTTGCTTGGCCGGGAATTGGCCGGTATATATATGACGCCATCAGTTATCGTGATTACCCAGTCATTCAAACAGGCATTCTTGTCGTTGCGCTTATATTTGTTCTGATCAATTTCATTGTGGACATCTTGTATGCGGTCATTGATCCAAGGATTAAATATTAGGGAGGGAGAGTGACAATATGGAAGCACAAAAAGAGCTTGAACCACCTCAGCCAAAAGATGAACGCTCTCAATCATTGATTCTTGAATCGGTGAAGCAGTTCTTTCAGCACAAGCTGGCGGTCATTGGCAGTGTGATAGTCTTTTTATTTCTAATCCTAGCGTTCTTTGCACCGCTCATTGCTCCTTATGGAATCAATGAACAATCACTCGGTGAGCGATTTAGTGCTCCTTCAGCTGCACACTGGTTTGGTACGGATGATTTCGGCAGAGATATATTTTCAAGAGTTGTGCATGGAGCGCGGATTTCCTTATGGGTCGGCTTCTTCTCGGTCCTCGGGTCTGTCATTTTAGGCACACTGCTTGGATTGATAGCAGGCTATGGCGGAAGAGTGCTAGATGCTGTGATCTCTAGACTGTTTGATATTTTACTCGCTTTTCCTAGCATTCTATTAGCGATTGCTATTGTCTCCATCCTAGGCCCCTCCTTACAAAATGCCCTTATCGCCATTGCGATTATTAATGTCCCAACCTTTGGACGGCTCGTTCGTTCAAAAGTGCTGAGTATTAAACAAGAAGAATACGTGCTGGCAGCAAAGGCGGTTGGGATGTCACACCGCCGCATCGTGCTGCGTCACATCCTGCCAAATAGTATGGTGCCGGTCATCGTACAGGCAACGCTAGCGATCGGAACAGCAATTATTGAGGCAGCGGCTTTAGGCTTTTTAGGATTGGGTGCACAGGCGCCAAGTCCAGAATGGGGGAAAATGCTCGCCGATGCGAGACCTTATCTCGTTCAAGCCCCCTGGACATTATTTTTCCCAGGAATAGCGATCATGCTGACGGTTCTAGGCTTTAACCTGATGGGGGATGGATTAAGAGACACACTGGATCCTAAAATGAAGAAAATAAAATAAGACCGATTCTCAGAATCAGTCTCAGCGCGCGGGCAAACCCTCGCATTCGGTGTCAGTCCTGCGTGCCGGTGCTCACGAATACTCAATTCGCTCCGCTCCGGTACTCGTTCTTCCTAGACTGCAAAGGTTTTCAGGTCACGCTGAAAAGAAGACAAAGAGCTAAAATCAAGATCATTTTAGCCCTTTGTCAACAATTTAAGGCCGATTCTCAGAATCGGCCTTTTCTGTTTATGCTTCTTTTTCTTCTGTCTCGATTTCACTATCTTTTGGGTGATACGTCTGGAAGCTTGTAATCAATGTATCTAAATGTTCTAATTCATCACGGTATTCGATGATGCTGGACATGACATTCAGCATGTTGTAATCGAGTAAGTCGTTTTCTTGGTTTTGCTGATGCTGAATAAATGATTTCGTTAACGTCTCAAGGCGAAGAGAGCATTCATCTTGAAATTCATCGTCCTGCGGCTTCATTTTTCCGACGAATTTCATCAAGGTGCGCTCATGCCAATACAGTAAATAATCAATTTCATCCGTTAAGCTTTCCCTGAAATGCTCTGGCATCAAATGAATTTCATTTTCTAATTTATGAAGCTTTTTCAGCAAATACAACGCGCGATTTGATGTCATAATGGCCTGCCTGAACAAAACAAGCTTTCTTGATTTGACATAGGTGGTTTTCTTTAAATAGCTTCGTTCCTCTTTGTATAACAAGTAAATGTGATCTAATTTGATCATGCGTTCTTTTATTTGATCGATGTCATCCTTTAATGTGGAATGATCAGTAGACTGTCTGGAGGTTAGACGAATCCATTTTAAAATCTCCTCCGTATTCTCCATAATGTGATGAACAAGCTTTGTTTCATACTTTGGCGGCAGGAAGATTAAATTCACTAAAAATGAAGAAAGAACCCCTAACACCACAGTAGCTGTTCGGATTAAGGCAAAGGAAAGGAAATGATCCCCTGCACTTTCTAAAATCGCGATGACGGTTACAAGTGCAATCGGAATGGTCTGTTCAATTTTCAGCTTTAAATTAATGGCGATGACCATGACGGCGGTTAAACCGATAATGACTGGTCCTGTGCCAAAAAGCAGACCGAAGGTAATGGCAAGCGCTGCGCCAATAATATTGGCTTGCACTTGATCAACAATGGTTAAAAAAGATCGATAAATAGATGGCTGGATAGCAAATACAGCTGCAATTCCCGCGAAGACGGGCGTTGGCAACCCAAGCCATGTTGCCAGGTAAAGCGCGAGTACAATGGCGATACCAGTTTTTAAAATACGGGCTCCAAGTTTCATTGGTTTTGTCCCTGCATTCCTTTCTTTTCGATAATAGATGATCACTCGTCATTTATCATGCATATTTTGATGAAACAACTAAGTAATATACAGCGGTCTTCCGAAATATTCAAGTGATTTTTGAAAGTTCATGAAAACATCTAAAGAAGGTATTGAGAAGAAATGTAACAGATTCGCACGCTTTTGACAAACAAGAGCTGGTAAATAAAAAAACAGGCGCATGTTTTTACGCCTGTTTTGGACTTCATGATGATTGTTTTAGCTGTGCAAATGCATGATCTACTGCTTGCAGCGTCTCAGAAATATCTTTTTCAGTATGTGCGATCGTTAAGAACCAAGCTTCATATTTAGAAGGAGCGAGGTTAATGCCTTGCGCGAGCATTAATTTGAAGAAACGTGCAAACATTTCGCCATCCGTATTTTCAGCCTGCTCGTAGTTCACAATCGTTTCTGTTGTGAAATAAATTGTGAGCGCTCCTTTTAAGCGATTCACTGTAATATCTACTTGATGCTTTTTGGCATGGGCTAAAATGCCTTCTTCTAACATAGCGCCAAGCTGGTCAAGACGCTCGTAAACACCGTCTTCTTTTAACACTTCCAAGCAGGCCATACCTGAAAGGATGGATGCAGGATTTCCTGCCATTGTGCCAGCTTGATAGGCTGGTCCAAGCGGAGCAACTTGTTCCATAATTTCTTTTTTACCGCCGTAAGCGCCGATAGGAAGTCCGCCGCCAATAATTTTTCCTAATGCAGTGAGGTCAGGTTTTACTTGAAGCAAGTCCTGTGCACCGCCATACATAAAACGGAAAGCGGTAATGACTTCATCATAAATCACCAGTGCGCCTTTTTCATGTGTGAGGTCATTGACCTGCTGCAAGAAACCGTCCTTAGGCTCTACGATGCCAAAGTTCCCGACAATTGGCTCGACAAGGACAGCTGCTACTTCATCTCCCCAGCGATCTAATGCTTCTTTATAGCTGTCAATATCATTAAATGGAACCGTAATGACTTCATTGGCGATACTTTTTGGTACGCCCGCGGAATCAGGTGTTCCTAAAGTGGAAGGACCAGAGCCTGCTGCCACCAGCACAAGATCAGAGTGGCCGTGATAGCATCCGGCAAACTTAATGATTTTTGTTCTGCCTGTAAATGCGCGAGCCACTCGAATTGTTGTCATCACCGCTTCTGTACCTGAATTGACAAAACGAACTTTGTCCAAAGCAGGCATGGCTTCCTTCAGCATTTTAGCAAAAGTGACTTCATGCTTCGTTGGTGTTCCGTAAAGGACACCTGTTTCAGCCGCTTTCGTGATGGCTTTTGTAATATGCGGGTGGGCATGTCCTGTAATAATTGGACCGTATGCTGCTAGATAGTCAATATAGCGGTTTCCGTCAACATCCCAAAAATAAGCGCCTTCTCCTCTTTCCATCGCAACGGGTGAACCGCCGCCTACTGCCTTATATGAACGAGACGGGCTGTTGACACCTCCAACAATGTGCTCCAGCGCCTCTTGATGTAATTTTTCTGATTCTGTGAATTTCATAAATAGCCTCCTATCTCAACGTATCACGTCGTCTAACATTATTTTAACATGCCGATGCAAGCGTCCTTAGTTGAATATCCTCTCAAAATTGGATAGGCTAATGAAAAAACAGGTTGGAGGGATTGTGTCATGACAATCGAAGTAGGGCAGCAAGTACCTGACATTGAATTAACCGGTGACAATGGGGAGAAAGTAAAGCTTTCTGATTTTAAAGGAAAACATATTGTCCTTTATTTCTATCCAAAAGATATGACACCAGGCTGTACAACAGAAGCATGTGATTTCCGCGACCGCCATCAAAGCTTTGCAGAATTAGATGCTGTCATTATCGGCGTAAGCCCAGACAGTCAGGACAAGCACCAAAAGTTTAAAGAAAAACATGATTTGCCGTTTCTGCTTCTTGTAGACGATGAACAGAAATTGTCTGAAGCATTTGGGGTATGGAAGCTGAAAAAGAATTTTGGCAAAGAATATATGGGAATCGAGCGTTCAACGTTTCTGATTAATAAAGAAGGCACGCTTGTGAAAGAATGGCGAAAAGTAAAGGTAAAAGACCACGTAGAGGAAGCGCTTGAGGAATTGAAAGCTCACGCTTAATATCCTCATATGATGAGATCGGCAGTCATGCCGGTCTTTTTTTGTAAAGAAGAATAGGTAAAAAAGAGGATTGTAATTGACAAAGTTTCGGCTCTGGGGGTACACTATTTATAAAGATTATAATATAAGAATATTTTTGAAGAGAGGTGCATGATGAAATGGCTGCTCACGAACTAAAAGACGCTTTAGATGCTCTAAAAGAAACCGGTGTTCGAATTACTCCGCAGCGCCATGCCATCTTGGAGTTTCTCGTAAATTCTATGACTCACCCAACCGCGGACGATATATATAAAGCACTTGAAGGAAAATTTCCAAACATGAGTGTCGCAACGGTTTACAACAATTTACGAGTCTTCCGGGAATCTGGATTAGTAAAGGAATTAACGTATGGTGATTCCTCAAGCCGATTTGATTTTGCGACATCTGACCACTACCATGCGATTTGTGAAAACTGCGGAAAGATCGTGGACTTTCACTATCCTGGCCTTGATGAAGTTGAACAGCTTGCATCCCATGTGACGGGCTTTAAAGTCAGTCATCATCGCTTGGAGATCTATGGAACTTGTCAAGAATGTGCGAAAAAAGAAAATCATTAATGAAAAAGCTGACCGGTTAAATTGGTCAGCTTATTTTTATGACTTTTTTCGATTGTAGGATTCATCAAACTCTTTACCTTCTAATGCTGGATCAAGTGTAAGCGGCTCTCTGCAATGCATGCACATGTCCACCCGCCCAAGCACTTTTGTTTCCTTCTCACAGCCTGGACAAACGACACGTACTGCCTTCGTAGAAAGCATACCAATCCAAAAGTAAACGGCTGTACTTAATCCAATCGATAAGACGCCAAGCAGCATAAAGAAAGTCGACAGCCAGATCGATTCCTTGAAGAACACACCGATATACATGATCAGAAAGCCAACAAAAACCAAACTAAGTGCAAATGTTCTGATTTTATTAATCTTACTGGAGTATTTCGCCATCCCTAGTCCCCCTTATCTCCAATATAGCACATTTTACCTTTCCGTTTGAATTAGTTATAGAGTTTTGTGAATAAATTGCTTATAATGATTCAATGATCTTTTTTCATGTATTGAAGGAATTTTGATTCTATGAGGAGAAATACATAGCATTAGAGAAGAACTTTACACCCGAGTATTGGAGGAATCACTATGGAAAATCTTCTCCGTCCTATTTATCAAGAGAGAGCAAGCCATCCAGACACATTAGCTGTGATTATAGTAGAAAGAAGACATAAAGTATCTTCTGAAACGGATAACTTTGATGCAGCACTTTTAGTCATCGTAAAAGAAGCGGAAGAGCCGTTATTTATCAAGCACTATGAATCCGATCACCAAACAGCTTCTTTAAACGTTGTCACAGATGACCAACTAAAGGAATGGATCACCCTCGGTACTAACCGCCGAATCATCGATTGGATTTTGAATGGAAAAGTCCTGTTTGATCGAAATGAATATATCTTCAACTTAATTGATGAACTAAGTACATTCCCGTTTTCAAACCGCAAGCTCAAAATCGGTTTAGAATATGGCAAGCTCATTCGCAGATATATAGAAGGAAAAGCATTTTTTGAGTCAAATCAATTCCTAGATGCATATAATTCCATTGTGCATGCCCTGCATCACTTAGCACGTATTGAAGTAATTGATAAAGGCTTTCACCCAGAAGTGACCGTTTGGAACCAAGTGCGTCATATGGAGCCGGAAGTATACAAACTTTATTCAGAACTGATTGAAAGCCATGAAAGTCTGCATAAACGTTTGGAACTTTTATTTTTAGCAAATGATTTTTTGATCCATTCAAAAGCAGAAATTGGTGCCGCTCATTTGCGTCATGTCATGGAACAGAAGGATATATGGCTTTTTGGTGAGCTTCTTGCACACCCTGATCTAAAGTATTTCACGCCTGACCTTAGCGTCATGATTGATTTCTTTGTGGAAAAAGGAATTGTTCAAGTGGAGCCGATTGAGACAAAGGGACAAAAAATCTATCATCGAGGATATTTTGTGAAAAAAGATATTGACGCATGAATATTATGATGGTATATTATTAAACGTCGCTAACGAGCAACTGAGTTGCTTTGAAAGAAAAGCTGACAAAAAGAAATTCTGAAAAACGCTTGACGCACACGGTGCTCAAATGTTATATTGAGAAAGTCGCCTCTGAGAGACGGCGGAGATGATCTTTGAAAACTAAACAAGACAAAACGTACCTGTTAATTCGAGTTTTTATAAAAAATCCTATGATACTTCATAGGTAGTCAGTCGAACGCTGACGAAAAACAAAACTTCGGTTTTGTACTTTTTCGGAGAGTTTGATCCTGGCTCAGGACGAACGCTGGCGGCGTGCCTAATACATGCAAGTCGAGCGGACAGAAGGGAGCTTGCTCCCGGATGTTAGCGGCGGACGGGTGAGTAACACGTGGGTAACCTGCCTGTAAGACTGGGATAACTCCGGGAAACCGGAGCTAATACCGGATAGTTCCTTGAACCGCATGGTTCAAGGATGAAAGACGGTTTCGGCTGTCACTTACAGATGGACCCGCGGCGCATTAGCTAGTTGGTGGGGTAATGGCTCACCAAGGCGACGATGCGTAGCCGACCTGAGAGGGTGATCGGCCACACTGGGACTGAGACACGGCCCAGACTCCTACGGGAGGCAGCAGTAGGGAATCTTCCGCAATGGACGAAAGTCTGACGGAGCAACGCCGCGTGAGTGATGAAGGTTTTCGGATCGTAAAGCTCTGTTGTTAGGGAAGAACAAGTGCGAGAGTAACTGCTCGCACCTTGACGGTACCTAACCAGAAAGCCACGGCTAACTACGTGCCAGCAGCCGCGGTAATACGTAGGTGGCAAGCGTTGTCCGGAATTATTGGGCGTAAAGGGCTCGCAGGCGGTTTCTTAAGTCTGATGTGAAAGCCCCCGGCTCAACCGGGGAGGGTCATTGGAAACTGGGAAACTTGAGTGCAGAAGAGGAGAGTGGAATTCCACGTGTAGCGGTGAAATGCGTAGAGATGTGGAGGAACACCAGTGGCGAAGGCGACTCTCTGGTCTGTAACTGACGCTGAGGAGCGAAAGCGTGGGGAGCGAACAGGATTAGATACCCTGGTAGTCCACGCCGTAAACGATGAGTGCTAAGTGTTAGGGGGTTTCCGCCCCTTAGTGCTGCAGCTAACGCATTAAGCACTCCGCCTGGGGAGTACGGTCGCAAGACTGAAACTCAAAGGAATTGACGGGGGCCCGCACAAGCGGTGGAGCATGTGGTTTAATTCGAAGCAACGCGAAGAACCTTACCAGGTCTTGACATCCTCTGACAACCCTAGAGATAGGGCTTTCCCTTCGGGGACAGAGTGACAGGTGGTGCATGGTTGTCGTCAGCTCGTGTCGTGAGATGTTGGGTTAAGTCCCGCAACGAGCGCAACCCTTGATCTTAGTTGCCAGCATTTAGTTGGGCACTCTAAGGTGACTGCCGGTGACAAACCGGAGGAAGGTGGGGATGACGTCAAATCATCATGCCCCTTATGACCTGGGCTACACACGTGCTACAATGGACAGAACAAAGGGCTGCAAGACCGCAAGGTTTAGCCAATCCCATAAATCTGTTCTCAGTTCGGATCGCAGTCTGCAACTCGACTGCGTGAAGCTGGAATCGCTAGTAATCGCGGATCAGCATGCCGCGGTGAATACGTTCCCGGGCCTTGTACACACCGCCCGTCACACCACGAGAGTTTGCAACACCCGAAGTCGGTGAGGTAACCTTTATGGAGCCAGCCGCCGAAGGTGGGGCAGATGATTGGGGTGAAGTCGTAACAAGGTAGCCGTATCGGAAGGTGCGGCTGGATCACCTCCTTTCTAAGGATATATGGAGCAGAGTGCGTTTTCGTCTTGTTTAGTTTTGAAGGATCATTCCTTCAAAACATGTCTCTAGCGAGACAGGATTGTTCTTTGAAAACTAGATAACAATAAGTAATACATTCACATTGAATGCAATGCAAAGTTCATCACACATAGTGATTCTTTCTAAAGTAAGAAATGGTTAAGTTAGAAAGGGCGCACGGTGGATGCCTTGGCACTAGGAGCCGATGAAGGACGGGACGAACACCGATATGCTTCGGGGAGCTGTAAGCAAGCTTTGATCCGGAGATTTCCGAATGGGGAAACCCACTGCTCGTAATGGAGTAGTATCCATACTTGAATACATAGAGTATGAGAAGGCATACCCGGGGAACTGAAACATCTAAGTACCCGGAGGAAGAGAAAGCAAATGCGATTCCCTGAGTAGCGGCGAGCGAAACGGGAACAGCCCAAACCAAGAGGCTTGCCTCTTGGGGTTGTAGGACACTCTATACGGAGTTACAAAGGAATGATATAAGCGAAGAGGTCTGGAAAGGCCCGCCAAAGAAGGTAACAGCCCTGTAACTGAAATGTCGTTCTCTCCAGAGTGGATCCTGAGTACGGCGGAACACGTGAAATTCCGTCGGAATCCGGGAGGACCATCTCCCAAGGCTAAATACTACCTAGTGACCGATAGTGAACCAGTACCGTGAGGGAAAGGTGAAAAGCACCCCGGAAGGGGAGTGAAATAGATCCTGAAACCGTGTGCCTACAAGTAGTCAGAGCCCGTTAACGGGTGATGGCGTGCCTTTTGTAGAATGAACCGGCGAGTTACGATCCCGTGCAAGGTTAAGCAGAAGATGCGGAGCCGCAGCGAAAGCGAGTCTGAATAGGGCGCATGAGTACGTGGTCGTAGACCCGAAACCAGGTGATCTACCCATGTCCAGGGTGAAGTTCAGGTAACACTGAATGGAGGCCCGAACCCACGCACGTTGAAAAGTGCGGGGATGAGGTGTGGGTAGGGGTGAAATGCCAATCGAACCTGGAGATAGCTGGTTCTCTCCGAAATAGCTTTAGGGCTAGCCTCAAGGTAAGAGTCTCGGAGGTAGAGCACTGATTGGACTAGGGGCCCCTACCGGGTTACCGAATTCAGTCAAACTCCGAATGCCGATGACTTATCCTTGGGAGTCAGACTGCGAGTGATAAGATCCGTAGTCGAAAGGGAAACAGCCCAGACCGCCAGCTAAGGTCCCAAAGTATACGTTAAGTGGAAAAGGATGTGGAGTTGCTTAGACAACCAGGATGTTGGCTTAGAAGCAGCCACCATTTAAAGAGTGCGTAATAGCTCACTGGTCGAGTGACTCTGCGCCGAAAATGTACCGGGGCTAAACGTATCACCGAAGCTGCGGACTGTTCTTGCGAACAGTGGTAGGAGAGCGTTCTAAGGGCTGTGAAGCCAGACCGGAAGGACTGGTGGAGCGCTTAGAAGTGAGAATGCCGGTATGAGTAGCGAAAGACGGGTGAGAATCCCGTCCACCGAATGCCTAAGGTTTCCTGAGGAAGGCTCGTCCGCTCAGGGTTAGTCGGGACCTAAGCCGAGGCCGAAAGGCGTAGGCGATGGACAACAGGTTGATATTCCTGTACCACCTCCTCACCATTTGAGCAATGGGGGGACGCAGGAGGATAGGGTAAGCGCGGTATTGGATATCCGCGTCCAAGCAGTTAGGCTGGGAAATAGGCAAATCCGTTTCCCGTAAAGGCTGAGCTGTGATGGCGAGCGAAATTTAGTAGCGAAGTTCCTGATTCCACACTGCCAAGAAAAGCCTCTAGCGAGGTGAGAGGTGCCCGTACCGCAAACCGACACAGGTAGGCGAGGAGAGAATCCTAAGGTGATCGAGAGAACTCTCGTTAAGGAACTCGGCAAAATGACCCCGTAACTTCGGGAGAAGGGGTGCTTCTTAGGGTGTTAAAGCCCCGAGAAGCCGCAGTGAATAGGCCCAGGCGACTGTTTAGCAAAAACACAGGTCTCTGCGAAGCCGTAAGGCGAAGTATAGGGGCTGACGCCTGCCCGGTGCTGGAAGGTTAAGAGGAGCGCTTAGCGTAAGCGAAGGTGCGAATTGAAGCCCCAGTAAACGGCGGCCGTAACTATAACGGTCCTAAGGTAGCGAAATTCCTTGTCGGGTAAGTTCCGACCCGCACGAAAGGCGCAACGATCTGGGCACTGTCTCAACGAGAGACTCGGTGAAATTATAGTACCTGTGAAGATGCAGGTTACCCGCGACAGGACGGAAAGACCCCGTGGAGCTTTACTGCAGCCTGATATTGAATGTTGGTACAGCTTGTACAGGATAGGTAGGAGCCTTGGAAACCGGAGCGCTAGCTTCGGTGGAGGCATCGGTGGGATACTACCCTGGCTGTATTGACCTTCTAACCCGCTGCCCTTATCGGGCAGGGAGACAGTGTCAGGTGGGCAGTTTGACTGGGGCGGTCGCCTCCTAAAATGTAACGGAGGCGCCCAAAGGTTCCCTCAGAATGGTTGGAAATCATTCGCAGAGTGTAAAGGCACAAGGGAGCTTGACTGCGAGACCTACAAGTCGAGCAGGGACGAAAGTCGGGCTTAGTGATCCGGTGGTTCCGCATGGAAGGGCCATCGCTCAACGGATAAAAGCTACCCCGGGGATAACAGGCTTATCTCCCCCAAGAGTCCACATCGACGGGGAGGTTTGGCACCTCGATGTCGGCTCATCGCATCCTGGGGCTGTAGTCGGTCCCAAGGGTTGGGCTGTTCGCCCATTAAAGCGGTACGCGAGCTGGGTTCAGAACGTCGTGAGACAGTTCGGTCCCTATCCGTCGCGGGCGCAGGAAATTTGAGAGGAGCTGTCCTTAGTACGAGAGGACCGGGATGGACGCACCGCTGGTGTACCAGTTGTTCTGCCAAGGGCATCGCTGGGTAGCTATGTGCGGACGGGATAAGTGCTGAAAGCATCTAAGCATGAAGCCCCCCTCAAGATGAGATTTCCCATTCCGTAAGGAAGTAAGATCCCTGAAAGATGATCAGGTTGATAGGTCTGAGGTGGAAGCGTGGTGACACGTGGAGCTGACAGATACTAATAGATCGAGGACTTAACCTATATTCTATTGTGAAGCATGAACATTGTTATCTAGTTTTGAGAGAATATTTTTAAAATATCTCTTGATTTATTTTCAATACATAGTATAATATCTTTTGTCACTAAATTGTCTGGTGATGATGGCGAAGAGGTCACACCCGTTCCCATACCGAACACGGAAGTTAAGCTCTTCAGCGCCGATGGTAGTTGGGGGTTTCCCCCTGTGAGAGTAGGACATCGCCAGGCTTTCTTCATTCCGCAGTAGCTCAGTGGTAGAGCTATCGGCTGTTAACCGATCGGTCGTAGGTTCGAATCCTACCTGCGGAGCCAATTTGGAGAGCTGTCCGAGTGGCCGAAGGAGCACGATTGGAAATCGTGTAGGCGGTAACCCCGTCTCAAGGGTTCGAATCCCTTGCTCTCCGCCACAATTTACATAATAAAGGGCCCGTTGGTCAAGCGGTTAAGACACCGCCCTTTCACGGCGGTAACACGGGTTCGAATCCCGTACGGGTCACCATTTTTATAGAATATACACCAGCATTTATTATTCGGAGGATTAGCTCAGCTGGGAGAGCATCTGCCTTACAAGCAGAGGGTCGGCGGTTCGAGCCCGTCATCCTCCACCATATCTTTTATATCGTCGCGGGGTGGAGCAGTTCGGTAGCTCGTCGGGCTCATAACCCGAAGGTCGCAGGTTCAAATCCTGCCCCCGCAACCAAAATGGTCCGGTAGTTCAGTTGGTTAGAATGCCTGCCTGTCACGCAGGAGGTCGCGGGTTCGAGTCCCGTCCGGACCGCCATTTTTCAAAAGAATACTTGGCTCGGTAGCTCAGTTGGTAGAGCAACGGACTGAAAATCCGTGTGTCGGCGGTTCGATTCCGTCCCGAGCCACCACTATTTGCCGGTGTAGCTCAATTGGTAGAGCAACTGACTTGTAATCAGTAGGTTGGGGGTTCAAGTCCTCTTGCCGGCACTGTTTTTCAAAAGTGGAGGGGTAGCGAAGTGGCTAAACGCGGCGGACTGTAAATCCGCTCCCTCCGGGTTCGGCGGTTCGAATCCGCCCCCCTCCACCATTTTTTGTTTTCATAGGGGCATAGTTTAACGGTAGAACAGAGGTCTCCAAAACCTCCGGTGTGGGTTCGATTCCTACTGCCCCTGCCAATTATACTTTATAATTCATTACATCTATGGCGGTTGTGGCGAAGTGGTTAACGCACCAGATTGTGGCTCTGGCACTCGTGGGTTCGATTCCCATCAATCGCCCCATTTTATTATTGGGCTATAGCCAAGCGGTAAGGCAACGGACTTTGACTCCGTCATGCGTTGGTTCGAATCCAGCTAGCCCAGTTGATATGCGGAAGTAGTTCAGTGGTAGAACACCACCTTGCCAAGGTGGGGGTCGCGGGTTCGAATCCCGTCTTCCGCTCCAATAATGGCGGCATAGCCAAGTGGTAAGGCAGAGGTCTGCAAAACCTTTATCCCCGGTTCAAATCCGGGTGTCGCCTTTTTTGAAAAGACTGCCGGGGTGGTGGAATTGGCAGACACACAGGACTTAAAATCCTGCGGTAGGTGACTACCGTGCCGGTTCAAGTCCGGCCCTCGGCACCATTGTTTTTTAATATAAGATGCGCTCTTTTATAATCATGCCGGTGTGGCGGAATTGGCAGACGCGCACGACTCAAAATCGTGTTCCTCACGGAGTGCCGGTTCGACCCCGGCCACCGGTATCAAATTGCTTTAGAATCAAGGCCTCAACATTAAGTTGAGGCCTTTTTCTTTGTGTTCTAACGCGCGACTATAAGCGACTAAAAAACCAAAATCGTGTGCGTAGATTGATTGAACTTTTGCTCTAAAGATAGCCTTCTGCATTATCACGTAATGAAGCTGGCTCTTCTCCTAATATAGCCTATATAAGGATATAAAAGTAGTTGAAATACCGGCTTTGGACCGCTTCTTTCTTCTGCCAGCGATACAACCGTCTCCAGATTTCCTCCTGCACTATCTCCACCGGAATAGAGAATTTGCCATACGCATTTACATACCTTCCGTATGATCTGGATATAATTCATAATATGTAAGATAACATTATTAAACTTGGAAAGAGTAAGTCTGAAACCGTCCAGTTTAAAATACCTTCATAAATATGCACAAAATTATATTGTACGAAAATGATGTTCTTATTGAACCAACCTTTTTAACATTAGTTTGATAAGCATAAAAATAAAGTAGGGATAGTACCACCTAATTAGGTACTATCCCTTTTCACTCCATTTACTTTTTAATTCTGCCGATGTAATCTTTTTGATTCTTTCTTTTGTGAAAAGTTTAAACCTCTGCCTTTACTACTCTTTCGAAAGCCTTCTTAACGGCTTGTAAATATTCATTCTTAGTTTGGACAGATATGTCTGCATTTGGATTCAATTCTTCGAAACCATGATAGCATCCAGGATACAAGTGAAATTCTACATCAACACCAGCTTGGGCAAGTTTAGTTACATAGGTTATTGTTTCATCGCGGAACGGGTCTAATTGACCGACACATGTGTAGGTGTACGGCAAGTTACTATAGTCCTCTGCTCGTGCTGGGGCTGCATAGGCAGGAATGTTTTCCGTACCATATATTTCACCTAAATACATTTTCCATCCCTGTTCATTTGTCTTTTGATTCCAAATTAAGCCTTCTTTAATTTCATTTGCTGATGGTGTATTATTTTGGTCATCAATCATTGGATAGAGCGGCATTTGAAAACAAATATCAGGATATTTTCGATCGCGGGCTAATAATGTCAATGCTGCTGTTAGTCCGCCGCCAGCACTATTCCCTGCGACACCAATTTTTTTCGGATCAATGTTTAATGTATCTGCATTATCAGCAATCCATTTTAACGCTGCATAGCAATCTTCAATTGGTGCTGGATAAGGATGCTCAGGAGCTAAGCGGTAGTCTACAGAAACGACCACACAGTTAGCTTCTTTTACAAATTTCATACAAAGATCATCATCACCCTCAATAGTCCCTATGATATAACCGCCACCATGTATCCATAATAGAACAGGTAAGGATTCATTCATTGATTTTGGCCGATAAATTCTTACCCTTAATGGATTAGCATTTGGTCCTACAATGGTTTCATCTGTTAATGATAGGGAATCATCAACAATTGCAGGTATACGCAGTTGAGCTTGGCTTTCTCGGAGTGCTGGCACATCCTCTGGGCGTAGATCGTCAAATGAAAACATTTCTAAGACTGATAATAAATCAGGGTTTATTCGGTTCTTCATTTGAACACTCCTTCAGGATTGTTTTAAAATATTTATCTTTAAAATTAGTATGAGGTCCAGCCTGCGTCAGCTGCGATTACTTGCCCATTTACGAAGCTTGATTCATCAGAACCTAAGAAAACAGCAAGTTGAGCAATTTCAACTGGTTTCCCAGCACGTGGCATTGTACCCATACCAGTAATTTGGCGACCATTTCCAAATTCGGAGATATTCGTCATAGATGCAGCGATATTAGTCTCGACACCACCAGGTGCAATACCATTACAACGTATACCAGATAAAGCATACATGTATGCAGTGTTTTGCGTTAGTCCGGTTACTGCGTGCTTAGAGGCTGTATAAGCTGCTCCAGCACGTCCCCCGCGTATGCCGCCTGCTGAAATGTTATTTACGATTACGCCATGACCTTGTTCTAAGAAGATGTTAGTTGCGATACGCATTGCACGCATAACACCCGTCGTGTTAACGGCAAATACACGGTCCCATCTCTCATCAGAAATTTCACCAACCGGTTCCATTCCATCCATAATACCTGCGTTGTTGACTAAAATGTCTAGCTTTCCAAAGGCCTCTTTTGTTTCAGTAAATAACTTTTCTAAGTCTGCTAATTCAGCAACATTAGTACGGTTTGCAACGGCAACCCCTCCATTGTTGTTAATAGCTTCTGTGACTGCTTGAGCCCCTTCGAAATTGTAGTCAGAAACGACTACTTTTGCTCCTTCTTTTGCATAAAGTTCTGCGATTGCTTTCCCCATACCTGAAGCTGCACCTGTTACGATAGCTACTTTGTTTTTTAATCTCATCGTAGATCCTCTTTTCTTTATTGTACATTTGTTTGATAAAATTATATTATTAATTTGAAAGCGAATTCAATAAACAAAAAACTATCAAATTGTTTAATATTGAACAGAAAATCAGAAAGTGTTTAATAAAGGAGAAGATCTATGTGAATAAAAATGATCTGCGTGTTCTAAAAACAAAGCAAAATATACATTTTGCATTAACTAACCTATTAAAAAAGAAACTATTAACTAATATAAAGGTAACTGAACTTTGTAAAGAGGCAAATATAAATCGAGGTACATTCTACTTCCATTATCAAGAGGTGGGAGATGTCTTTAAGGAGTTTTTTGAGGAAATCATGTTAGATTTAAAAGAATCTTATTATGAGCCTTATCGTCATACAGAACTTCTTGAAATAGAAAGTTTGGATCCAAATACAGTTCGTATTTTTCACCATATAAAAAAATATGAGGATTTTTATAAAATTGTATTATCTCAAGATGTATCTACAGAGTATTATTTCATGTTATTCGATGAGATACGTTTACTTTGTAAAGAAGATAAATATGTGGTACACCACGTGGTACATAATGAGTATTTCTATTCCTATTTAGCTAATGCAATTATTGGGTTAATTATTGAGTGGTATCGTCATGATTTTAAAGAATCCGCTGATGAAATGAATGTACTTTTAGTAAACATCCTTAAATTATAAAATGCAGGGACACATGCAAAGACTGTGGGAAGATACTTCAAAAGGAAAGATGGCTTTTTTATCTTTTACCACATAAAAGATTGTTAAATATTGCACTGAAAGTAACGGGTGCTTTAGTAAAAGAAGCCAAAAGGGAATTCTGAGATTCCTTCCTTGTGTTTAGTTAATAATCATTCCCAGTTTTCTTCAACCCTCGGTATATTCTCATTATTGTAGAATTCGTAAAACATTTCTGATAAAAACTTTTGACGTTCTTCATTAGACTTCCAAATGCTAAGGTACATAGCAATCTTCCATCATTTCTTCTACTGTATTCATTTCGACATCCCCCATCAACTTTTCTAATAGTATTTTCCCATTCTTGCTTTACACTCTAATTTCACTCGACATAAGAAGCTCGAGGTTTATTTTTTGTTTTGTAGATAGAACATATCAACCTATTAGAAAATAGAGAACATGATACCTTTAGATGATTCACAATATTTGATAAGATACATTTAGCGATCTAAAGACAGGTGGATCAATCAGATACTTGCCCGGGAAATAACCTTGAAACGATGATCTAATGATTAAGTCAAAAGTTACTGACTGTGTGATCTAAGATATTCGATTGTTTTTAATCATCGTTTAAACTGAATTGATCATTGGGGGCAAATATACATCTTTAACGGACATAAGCATTGTCACCTAGTTATAGGGAAGATCTTCATGAAAAATTAATATGACAATGAAGAATTACTGACAGGAGGGAATGTTTCAAACGTATATCGTTTGATGGTGATATCGCTTTTTAAAACATGATTCTTGAAGGACATCTTGAACATGATCAAAAAGACATTCAATTCATTCATCAACATAGAAAAGAATAGATGTAAAAAGGCGGTGTTGTGATCTTGCAATCGAAGACGATATTACAGACCATCATTCAAGACGAGGGCTCAAATGATTATCCTCTTTTTAGACAGTACTGTGTGAGAAAAGAACAGGGCTTGCGTAAAGATGCGCTAAAAGTTCTTCAGTCCTTTATTGAAGAAATGAAGGAGAATGATTTTGAAGTACAGCGTGAATTTGCTGCTTGGCTGTTTGAGTGGATTGAACGATTTGAGGATGGTCATCATCTGCTTGTGTATCCGCTGGTAAATGGGGTGATCCAGCCTGTTTTTCAAACGTGGGAGAATGTTGACCCAATGGATGTGAGACCGTACCGCTGGCAAGGTATGTTTGTACATCAAGGAGAAGGGCTGCCCTATTTATTAAAGGCACTAGAGCTTGGGGGCAGCAAGGAGCAGCGTGTGATTGTTCAAATTTGTGAAATCTATTTATCGGCCTTGTGGTATTCGTTTCATCATATACATGAAGATCTTTATTTAAGCACCTATGAGAAGGATCAAGAGAGAATTCAAGGGATTGAACGTGTTATGATGCTAATTCAAGATCAAAGAACTCGCACGAATGTTCAAAAACAAGCTGTCTATTATGACCAGCTTTTAATGGATTGGATGGCGTTTCAGCAGACCGAGACAAGAGGCTTTATGAAATGGTGTGCGGAGCGTAAGAAACCGTATGAGTGGGTAGAGGCCTTTTATTATCAGCAATAGATGAGAAAACGGCAGAGTTCATTCTACCGTTTTTTATTGCCATATTCGCTTTGCTTCTATATGATCTGGACTAAAATATTTCAGGATATAGACATCTGGATTGCTTAGTTTCTTCCACTCCTCGAATCCAATCGTTGGATCGGCGTGTTTAAGAAGCAGGCTCATGATATTGCCATGTGTGACGAATAGGGTATGATCTTTTTCTAATTTTATTTGTTCGTGGAGTGCTTCTACAATACGATTCATGGCTTCTTGGCTCGATTCTCCGCCTTCACAGGCCATATGTAAGTCTGTAAAACTGAGCTTTAGTTTCTCATACCAATCGTCTATTGGTTTACTGCTTAATACACGTTCAGAGAGGCGCTGATCGATTTTTATCTCGAGCTGTTTTGCATGAGCAAGGGGCTCAGTAGTTTGGATCGCTCGTTTATAAGGACTTGAGATAATTTGATTGAGATGAATGCTGGAAAAAAACTGTACCAGTTCTTGAGACTGAGTGATGCCTTGTGGTGTTAAAGCTGCATCTTTAGATTGTCCATCTGCATGGCAGTGTCTGACGATAATAGTATGTTTTCATTGGATACACCTTTCATTTAAGTATAAAAAAATCATCCAGTATTGGATGAGGATTTACGAAGATCTAGGTAAGCTTGTTCGTTTCTGTTTCTTTATAGGGATCTGTGAGCTTGGAGGTCAGGTCTAGGTTGAACAAAAAATCATCGACGGTGTCTGTGCCAAAGGGAAGTGTGGAGAAGTTGATTGGGATGCTGTCTTCTTGCTTTTCTGAAGTGACTTGCTGTGCAGGCTGCTTTTTTCTCCAATTCTTAAACAAGCGCATGTGAGGCCCCCTTTTCTTTGAAAAAGATGGATTTATACATAATATACGGGGAGAGTTGTCCAGGCGTCAAATGTTTTCTTCAAAAGGAACGATTCACTTGATAAAAAAAGAGCCACAGGAAAGTGCGGCTCTTGTTGTCAGTTTACATTGCGCGTTGTAAAGCTTGCAGTAATTTACGTTCGCATCTTAAGTTGTATCGTTTCTTATGGAGTTTCTCCGTTTTAAACCTGCCTATGACACGTCGAACATCGGGATCATAAAAGATGAGCTCCCTGCAAGTTTGTTCATGTAATAGTGTTTGAAACCAGCTATATTTTTTGAGATGTGCTGCGTTCCTCGAGATCTCCTCTTCATCCACTTGTAGGAAAGGGATATACACAGCAAGTGAAAAGATGTCTAAAATGAATCCCATTTTGCTTCCTCCTTTCATATTATTCATTACGCTTAGGAGAAGGCTAGGTTTCATTCAATAAACGTTAAAAACAATCCCAGTGCATAAACCATTCTTTTGATTCTTTGTCGTAATAGAAATACATCGTGCCGTTATCACCAATCATGAAACGAGGTTTTTCTTCTGAGGCGATTTGCAGCATGAATTCGCCTTGTTGTTGATGGGGCGGGGATTGAATATACGCCCCATATCCACCGATTTTTGTGAACGAATAATTTGTGTATTGATTAAAGAAGTGGTTTGTGGCTTCTTCACTTTCGTTGACTTCTGATAAATCGACGTATGACCATGCTTCTTCCCAGCAAGGGAAGTCCCTTTGCTCATTTTCGTTCCATTGGATTTGAAAGGCTTTGAGCCCTCTCACTTCTTCAGGAGTTTCAGCTACTTCTAAACCTTCGATTGATGCATATTCAATGAGCTTCCAGCCTTCACCGTTTTTGGTGATATCAATCGGAAGTGTTTTCTGATTAAGAAAAATTTGAATCAGCTTACATTCATGTAAGCCGTTCATTCCTCCTGGCACTTCTGGTAAATAAATTTGTAAAATCGGAATCATGGCCCCATCTTGATCTGTCGGCCAGCCTTGGTTAGGATCAATGAAAAAATGGCCGGCAAACCAGCTGTGTACAGCTGGATCAGGACGGAAGCCGCCAATTTTGGCGATGGCTGGCGTTTTCCCGATTAGATTTAATTCTTGAAAAGCTTTGATCTCCATGGGTTATTCCTCCAGCCTTTAGCCTGCAATGTGTGCATCATGAAATGTGCCATTTATATTTCCTGTGACAATAATGACATGACCCCAAAATAAATCACCGTCATGATAGTAGACTTCAAACTCTCCCTCAGGGTAAACATGCAGGCTTTCAAGTGAAATGCGGCTTATAAATTGATTCAGTGTGAGTTCTTCTTGCTTTTCAGCTGATTCGTCTTGTTCCTGCCAATCTTTTGCTAGATCTATCAGTTGATTCGCCGCAAATGATTTAATAGAAGAATCCCATTTGGCTTGCTCTTGCATGAGCCGGTTTGCTGTTCGAAGAGAGTCATTTATTTTTTCATCTTCTTCGAGGTTGAAGTAGAGAAGGCACTCTTCATTGCTCCATTGAATTGTCTTTTCAAATAAGTCTAGTCCTTTTACTAACTCAAAGGTTCCAAGTGTGTCGTCATGATAAAACACAGGCTTTTGGGCTTCTTCTAAAATCTCTTGAAGTGCTTGATCCTTTGTATCTGTATTGATCAAAGATACAAGCATGAATTCACCTTCGCCTTTTCGGACCTGAATTGTAACGATTGATTCTTTATGTAATTGTGCCTGTTTTTCCCTTAATCCCTCGTCATCTGTTAACCAGCAAAGTCTTACATTTTCGGTTGTAATATGGCCGTTTTCTTTCCAAGCAATCAGTGGAATAGAAGCGATCCAAAGAGGTACCTGTCCTGCTTTCCCTGCACCAACGCCAGAAGGTCCTGTAACAGCAATGATAGTGACTACATCTTCTGAAAATCTTTCTTCAAAAGTGTTGATTTGTTTGTTAATCTTCATGTGATGTCCTCCAGCCTGATTTTTTTGTCATGAACATATAAGTGTTGTGATCAAATGCTACCTCTTTATCACACCGCACATCAGTAGGGCAAATCAAGCTTTTTTTGTTTAAAACTGTTTTTTAGGGAGGTACATGGATTAATGGAGGTTGAGTCACAATAAAAGAAGCAAGGATCGAATTTTGTATAAATTTGGGTAAATGAGTCGAAAAGCCTAGGTGATTCTTCCTTTTCTTTATAATTACTTTGACACGAATAGATGAAAAAAGTAAAGTAATACTGAGTGATTTACAAAACCTTCTTCATCCACTAAAACATGAAGTGTGCGCAAATTTAATGTAAATGGATATTTTTCCTTTTATTTACTCGTATTTTTTTTGAAACTTATGATGCTTCTCATTCGTTATATTAAAGGAGCGCATGTATCCGGCGGAGACAGAGCATCGGCATGCTTGGCAAAGAAGATTTACATTTGCAAAATGAATGTAAATTTTTTATGATTTCATTTATATCAGAACAATGATAAGAAAGAAGAGGTTTTATGAAAAAAATATTTGCAAACAAATATAGCTTTTTTGTTTTGGCTGTCCTTTTATTCTGGGCAAAATCGTACACAGCCTACAAAATGGATTTTAATTTAGGAGTAAAAGGTTCTATTCAAGAGGGGCTTCTCTTATTGAATCCATTTAGTTCAGCCATTGTGTTTTTTGGACTTGCTCTCTTTTTGAAGGGGCGTAAATCTGCCATTGTTTTAATTGTTATTGATTTTATTATGACCGCACTTTTATATGCAAATGTAGCGTATTACCGTTTCTTTGATGACTTTTTGACTTTCTCAACAATGAAGCAGGCAGGTAATCTTGGGGGAGGCATGACTGGCGGTGTGTTATCAAGTATTAAGCCGCATGACCTTATATACTTCCTTGATATCATCATCTTAATTGCGATTGTCATTTGGAGACCAGAAGTGAAGAAGTTCCAAATGAAAAAAACATTTGCACTACTGATTGTGGCTGCAGGTGTAGGACTATTCTTTGTTAACCTTCATTTAGCTGAAAAGGACCGCCCTGAATTATTAACAAGAACGTTTGATCACAAGTATGTTGTGAAATACTTAGGCGTTTATAATTATACGATTTATGATGGGGTACAAGCAGCACAAAACGCAACACAGGTAGCGAATGCGAGCAGTGAAGATTTAACGGATGTTGTGAACTATACGGCTTCTCACTATGCGAAGCCAAACCCAGAGTATTTCGGTAAAGCAAAAGGGAAAAACATCATTAAAATCCATTTGGAAAGCTTCCAGACTTTTTTAATTGACTACAAACTCAATGGAGAAGAAGTAACGCCGTTTTTAAACAAACTGGCTCATGGTAAAGATGACTTTATGTATTTCGATAACTTCTTCCATCAGACAGGTCAAGGAAAGACAGCTGACGCTGAGCTCATGATGGATAATAGTATGTTTGGCTTGCCAGAGGGAGCTGCGTTTGTGACAAAAGGTGAAAATACCTACCAATCACTCCCTGCCATTTTAGATCAAAAAGCAGGCTATACGAGCGCAGTGCTTCACGGGGACTATAAATCTTTCTGGAATCGTGACACGATTTATAAACATATGGGATATGATCAATTCTTTGATGCTTCATATTATAATATGGATGAAGAAAATCTTGTGAATATGGGTCTGAAGGATAAACCGTTCTTCAAAGAATCAATTCCAATGCTAGAATCAATGAAAAAGCCATTTTATGCACATTTAATGACGCTGACAAATCATTATCCATTTAATTTAGATGAAAAAGATGCGACAATCGCTAAGGCAACAACTGGCGATAAAACAGTCGATAACTATTTCCAAACAGCAAGATATTTAGATGAGTCATTAGAGCAATTCTTCAAAGACTTGAAAAAATCAGGTATGTATAAAGACTCAGTCATTTTATTATATGGTGACCATAACGGTATTTCTGAGAACCATAACCGTGCAATGAGTGAAATTCAAGGGAAAGAAATCACTCCTTATCAAAATGCACAAAACCAGCGTGTTCCGCTCATGATTCGTATTCCTGGTAAGAAGGGCGGCGTGAACCATACGTATGGTGGTGAAGTCGACGTCATGCCAACACTTCTTCACTTACAAGGTATTGATTCAAATGAATTCGTGAATTTTGGAACAGACCTATTCTCTAAAAAGCATGATGAGACTGTTGCCTTCCGTAATGGAAACTATGTGACACCAAAATACACACTTGTCGATAATACCGTTTATGATACGAAAACGGGTAAAGTGGTGAAACAAAATAAAAAGACAGAGGCGATTAAAGCCCGTGTTGATAATCAGTTAAGTCTTTCAGATAAAGTGCTCTATAGGGATCTTCTTCGATTCCATAAGTTATCTGATTTCAAACCAGTGAATCCATCGGATTATTTCTATGGTAAAGCAAACAAAGAAAAAGAAGCGGATTCTTCTGCTAACTAACTGAGTTTTGGGCAAGCACAGAAAGGTGCTTGCCTTTTTCTCTCTCATTGCTTGATTTGTTGGCAAAATATGTTTATATTTAGGGAGGAACAAGCGTGACGCCGGCTGGCAGCTGGTGACACACATTTCGTCCTTGGGGAATTCAGGAGGAGCTTATGACAACAAATACAAAAACACAAAAAAAGAAATCAGAACTATGGGGCTGGATCAAAGCCATCTTAATCGCATTTATTGCTGTTTTTATCATTCGGAACTTTTTATTCGCGCCGTACATTGTAAAAGGGACTTCTATGGCCCCAACACTGCATAACACAGAGCGGGTGTTTGTGAATAAAACGGTTGATTATTTCGGTGATTATAAACGGGGACAGATCATTGTTCTTGATGGGGAAGACCGCAGCACTCATTATGTCAAACGATTGATTGGTTTACCTGGTGATAAAATTGAAATGAAAAATGATCAGCTATATGTTAATGGAAAAAAAGTGGCGGAGCCTTACTTAGCGTCAAACAAAAAGAAAGCAGCGGCAGATGGCACCTTGCTGACACCTGATTTTGGCCCTCTGACTGTTCCAAAAGGAAAGTACTTTGTCATGGGGGACAATCGCCAAAATTCAATGGACAGCCGCAACGGCTTAGGTCTTTTTACAAAGCGTGATATTCAAGGAACTACCTCATTTGTATTTTATCCTTTCCAAGACATTCGATTACTCAATCAATAATAAACAAGAAAAAAGCACACAGCCGTGTGCTTTTTTCTATGTTATTCAGACTGACTTTTTGTAATCGCCTGTTCAAGATCTGCAAGAATATCTTCAATCGCTTCTGTTCCAACAGATAAACGAATGAGCTCTGGTGTGACACCTGTCGCTTTTTGTTCTGCTTCGCTTAATTGCTGATGCGTTGTGCTGGCAGGGTGAATAATGAGGGATTTAGAATCGCCCACGTTTGCGAGATGAGAGAAAAGCTGCACAGAATCAATGAGCCTTTTACCTGCTTCGCGTCCACCTTTAATACCGAATGTGAGGATTGCGCCTTGTCCTTTTGGTAAATAGGTTTGAGCAAGCTCATAGGATTCGTGACTTTCAAGACCCGGATAGCTTACCCAATCGACAAGAGGGTGATCCTGTAAGAATTGTGCTGTTTTCAAGGCATTTTCACTATGCCGCTCAAGACGAAGATGTAATGTTTCTAAGCCCTGCAGAAGTAAAAATGAGTTGAATGGCGACAGTGCTGCCCCTAAATCACGTAAGAGCTGTACTCGTGCTTTTGTGATATAAGCCGCTTCTCCAATCGCTTCTGTATATGTCAGACCGTGATAGCTTGGATCTGGTTCAGTCAGTCCTTTGAACTTATCGCTGTCAGCCCAGGGGAACCGGCCGCTATCAACGATGACGCCGCCAATTGATGTACCATGACCGCCAATAAATTTCGTCGCTGAGTGGACGACAATGTCTGCACCAAACTCGATAGGTCTTAATAAATAAGGGCTGGCGAGCGTATTGTCCACAATAAGCGGGATATGATGCTTGTGTGCAATGGCTGAGATGGCTTCAATATGTAAAATGTCGCCTTTTGGATTTCCAATGCTCTCTGCATACACTGCCTTTGTTTTGTCTGTGATCGCCGCTTCGAGTTCTTCAAGGTTGGATGAATCGACGAATTTTACTGTAATTCCAAGTTTTTTGAGTGTATGGGCAAATAAATTGTAGGTGCCGCCATAAAGACTGCTTGAGGAAACGATTTCATCTCCGGCTCCTGCAATGTTTAAAATAGAATAAGTCGTCGCTGCTTGTCCAGAAGAAACAGCAAGTGCACCAATTCCACCTTCAAGCTCAGCGATACGCTTTTCAAATACGTCATTTGTAGGGTTCATAATACGTGAATAAATATTTCCCGGTTCCTGAAGACCAAATAAATTCGCTGCATGCTCACTGTCTCTAAAACCAAAGGAGCTCGTTTGGTAAATAGGCACGGCTCTTGAATAGGTCGCTGAATCAAGCTCCTGACCTGCGTGAATGGCTTTTGTTTCTAAACGAAATGGACGTTCTTCTGACATGTGTGTATCCTCCTTTTGTTAGATAAAACCAACTGTTTTGATAAGAAATATTTAATAAGACTATAAATCTTGTTCCCTGCTCGGTCAATCATTTTTTAGATAAATCTGAAAAAACAATAAATGTAGTTGACAGGTAGGAATAGTGTGTATTAACATGAGCATACTGAAAACACGAACAAGAATGGCTGATCGGTCAACCGAAGGCTCTATCACTCAAGCATGAGTGAAGAGCCTTTTTTTATTTGAACAAGAAAGGATGATGAAGATGGAAAAAAAGAAAAAACGAAAAAAATACAGAAAACACATGGATCTCACACTAGACATATTGATTGAGCGGAACAAATATGAGATTTACAGCAGCAAGGAACGAATAGAAGCGATTTACGATCGGATCGATGAAAAGCATACAAGGACAAAATAACCATTTTATAAATTTGAGTTGATTTATGGGATTAATATGATTTAGGATGGTGCTAACAAATCAATATGATTAGCTGATCGGACAACGCGAAGGCTCTTATCTCTTTTTTGGGATAAGGGCCTTTCTGTGTATTTATCTGATCGCAAGAGGAGTGAAGGTTTCAATGACGATTTCAATTGATATTGTGGATAAATCCTTTTGGAAAGACAAACAGTCCATTCGGGTACTTGAAAACTTGAGATTGAGCATCATTCCTGGTGAATTTATAACAGTAATAGGTCCGAGCGGATGCGGGAAAAGTACGTTGCTAAAAATCATAGGCGGGCTCGACACAGCGTATGATGGGCAAATTTTGATAGGAGACAGACAGGTCACAGAACCAGGAATGAAACAGGGCTTTATCTTTCAGGAACACCGCCTGTTTCCATGGCTGACAGTCGAAGAAAATATAGCGGCCAATTTCAATTTAAAACAACAGGATGTGCGCCGCAAAGTGGATGAACTGATTGAAATTGTTCGTTTAAAAGGATTTGCACACGCTTATCCACATGAGCTCTCCGGAGGAATGTCGCAACGGGTTGCCATTGCGAGAGCACTCCTTCGTGATCCGGAGATCTTATTGCTGGATGAACCATTTGGTGCGCTGGATGCATTCACACGAAAGCACTTGCAGGATGTGCTGCTGGACATTTGGCAGGAGAAAAAAACAACAATGATTCTCGTTACTCATGATATTGATGAATCGATTTATTTAGGAAATGAAATTGTGCTAATGCAAGCGAGACCTGGCCGAATCCATAAAATACTTCCTGTGAATCTGCCTTTTCCGCGTGATAGAACGTCAACTGCTTTTCAAAGCTTAAGACAAAAGGTGCTTTCAGAATTTGAGAAAACAGATGAATTGTTACTAACTGATGGATCAGGGATTTAGGGAGGGGAAATCGCATGAAAAAGAAACAGATGATCGTTATCTTTTTGACTCTTCTGCTTGTTTTAGCAGGGTGTGATCAAGCAGCAGACGGCTCAGAAAACAAGGTGAAAGAAATTAGGATTGGGATTCAGCAAAGTTTGAGCCCGCTGCTTTTAGCAAAGGAAAAAGGGTGGTTTGAACAATCATTTGAAAAAGAAGGAGTGAAGGTAAAGTGGGTGGAGTTTCAAAGTGGTCCTCCCCAATTTGAAGGACTTGCTGCAAATCAATTAGATTTCTCGCAAGTTGGAAACTCACCTGTCATAGCAGGTCAGGCAGCAGGTATTGATTTTAAGGAAATTGGTTTATCTCAGGATGGGCTGAAAGCGAACGGTATTTTAGTGAATAAGAACAGTAAGATTCAAAAAGTAGAAAACTTAAAAGGGAAAAAAATTGCTGTCGCTAAAGGGAGCAGCGGCTTTGATTTTTTATACAAAGTATTAGATCAGGCAGGTTTATCTGCCAAGGATGTTCAGATCATTCAGCTTCAGCCAGATGAAGCGATATCAGCATTTGAAAATGGGTCCGTTGATGCTTGGTCGATCTGGGAGCCGTTCTTATCACTTGAAACGATAAAGAAGGGAGCAAAGCTGCTAGTGAATGGGGAAGCGACCGATTTATATTCTCCAGGTTTCACACTTGTTCGAACTCAGTTTGCTGATCAGCATCCTGAACTAGTAGTGAAATTTTTAAAGGTTTATGACCAAGCGGTGAAATGGCAGAAGGCACATCGAAAAGAGGCTGTTACTCTATATGCGCGTTTAAAAAATTTAGATAAGAAGGTCGTCACACAAGTATTAAACAATACGGAACCACTCAATAAGCCCATTTCGAAGAAGATCATCAATGCTCAGCAGCATACCGCTGATTTTCAATATCAAACAAAAGCGATCAAGCGGAAAATTGATGTCAATCAGGTTGTAGATAATTCGTTTATTGAAAAAATGCTAAAAGAGGAGATGAATAAATGAAAGCTATTTCGAACCCGGCTTTAGCATCTAAAATTGAGCGGTCAAAGAAAAAAAGGAGAAAAGCTTCTTCTTTATATAAGTTAAAGGGACTGGTATTACCTCTCCTACTTATTGCAGTTTGGCAGATCATAGCTGGTTCTCAAATCGTTTCTTCCACTGTCTTGCCTTCGCCTGTCTTGATTGCAGAATCCTTTAAAGAGTTGATTCGTTCTGGTGAACTGTTTGGCCATCTATACATCAGCCTTTATCGAGCGATATGTGGATTTTTACTAGGGGGAGGCTTAGGTCTTTTGCTGGGCGTATGCGTAGGGTTTTCTAAAAAAACAGAGCAGTATGTAGATCCGACATTGCAAATGTTGAGAACCGTTCCACATTTAGCGGTCACTCCTTTATTCATCCTCTGGTTTGGCTTTGATGAAACGGCGAAAATTTTATTGATTGCACTTGGGGCTTTTTTTCCGATTTATATGAATACTTTTCTAGGTATTCGCAGTGTAGACAATAAGCTGTTTGATGTGGCCCGCGCCTTAGAGTTTAATGTGTATCAAAGCATCACAAAGCTGATTTTACCGGCTGCTCTTCCTCATATTCTTCTGGGCGTGAGACTGTCATTAGGAATTGCTTGGCTTGGTTTAGTGGTAGCTGAGTTGATGGGTTCAAGCAGCGGGGTCGGCTATATGATTATGGATGCAAGGCAATTCTCTCAAACGGATAAAGTGTTTGTAGGAATTATTATCTTTGCAGTAGTTGGTAAGCTGACAGATTCATTTGTACGTCTGTTAGAAAAGCGTCTGCTCAAGTGGCGCACTAGTTATCAAGGTGAATAATAACAGGGGGCGATGTGATGAATATTTTATGGTTTATTCCAACGCATGGAGACGGCCGTTATTTAGGATCAGCAAAAGGGGCAAGACAGGCAGACTATCCATATTTTAAACAGATTGCTCAAGCAGCTGATCAGCTTGGGTATACAGGGGTCTTGCTGCCTACTGGGAGATCATGTGAAGATCCATGGCTGACGGCAGCTGCTTTAGCTGCGGAAACCACTCATTTAAAGTTCCTCGTGGCTCTTAGACCAGGGCTGATGCAGCCGTCTGTTGCTGCTAGAATGACTTCTACATTAGATCGTCTTTCAGGCGGAAGGCTGCTGATTAATGTGGTAGCAGGGGGAAGTAAAGAGGAGCTTGAAGGAGATGGGCTGTTCATTTCTCATGATGAACGCTATGAGGCAACAGAAGAATTTTTGACAATTTGGAAGCGGTTATTGAATGGAGAAAATGTACAATTTCATGGCAAACATCTACAAGCGGAGAATGGCCGTCTGTTATTCCCACCAGCTCAAACACCCCATCCACCAGTCTTTTTTGGCGGATCATCATCAGCAGGAATTCAAGCAGCCGCCAAGCATACAGATGTCTATTTAACTTGGGGCGAACCGCCTGCACAAGTAAAAGAGAAAATTGCACAAGTGAAGAAACAGGCTGAAAAGGAAGGAAGAACGGTGAAGTTTGGCATTCGTCTTCATGTGATTGTGAGAGATATCGAAGAGGAGGCATGGGAGGCAGCGGAACATCTGATTCGTCATTTGGATCAAAAAACAATTGATGAGGCGCAAAAAGTGTTACAGAGGATGGATTCAGTAGGTCAAAGAAGAATGGTGGAATTGCATCAAGGGAGGAAAGACAAACTTGAAATCAGCCCAAATCTTTGGGCCGGCATTGGTTTAGTACGCGGCGGTGCAGGAACAGCACTCGTCGGAGACCCGCAAACAGTAGCAGAACGTATCCTAGAATATGAGTCTCTAGGCATTGATACATTTATCTTTTCTGGATACCCGCATCTAGAAGAAGCTTATTATTTAGCAGAGCTTGTTTTCCCGCTCCTTCCATTCAAGAGATCAGGGGCTACAGGACTCTCTGTGCCAGCTGGTGAAATCATTGGGAACAATCATTTCCCAGATGCTGCCTATGCTGCTAGTTCCTCATAAATATGAATAAGCAAAGCAGTCTGCGATGGCTGCTTTGCTTTTTTTCATAGAATAGGAGCGAGTCATTTGTTGTGTATTGCTGAACAAGGTAAGGGCTTTTTTCCCAATCGATTTTCTTGTATATACATATTTTTAGAGCCAAGAGAAGAAGGAAAATGTGCTCACTCTTTTATCGGAATGATCAGTAAATATTTCATAATTGATGTTATTGCGACATATAATCAGGACTTTTATATCTGATATATCGGGGGAATTCTTTCTATCTCACAAAAAAGAAAGAATAAATATGATAGATGATAAATATGGACTATTTGAAAAAGAGAAGAAAAAAGATGGTGAGAATGACATTAAATGGGTTTTGTGGTTCTTAAGAGGTGTTAAAATCTAGTAAATAAGAGGCGGGTTAAACAGATGAAAGTGAATAATTGAATAAAAAGTCATGTTTTAATCAAATGTACGTTCGGTCAAAAATGGGATGTTCTGTAGATGTTTGGCGTGTGACGCCTATGATACGATCATCATAAGCTGGGAGGTGAAAAGTATGACTTATGCAGCGCCGCAAGTTGACTATTCCACTATGGAACCTGCTATTATGGACCAAGCTTGGTTCTTAGTATTTGTTGCTGTCCTTCTTGGATTGGGAGCAACAGTCGTTCTAGGAGCAGCAGTTTGGTGTATCGCAAACGGCAAGGGTAGCTTTACAGGAGCCGTTCAGTGGGAAAGTGGTTTAAAAGTCAAAATTGAATGTAAGTAGCTATACTTAGGATTCATCTTTTTGCTTCTTAGATAAGACACCAGGGCTAAACCGTCTGTGGCGGGCGGTTTAGCCTGATCTGTTTTTAAAGAATATGCAGACACTTGGAGGTTATATGTTTACGATCGAGAATTTAACCAAGACGTATAAAAATAACGTGACTGCTGTCCATGATTTTCATTTAAAGATCGACCCTCATCAAATCGTTGCTGTTGCTGGACCGAATGGTTCGGGTAAAACAACGATGATTAACTGTATACTTGGCATCATTAAGCATACAGAAGGAAGGATTCACTTGCAGGACGTCCCAAATGATGAACCATCCTTTAAAAAACAAGTAGCCTATGTTCCAGATGACCTGCTGCTCCCTGAAGCATTGACTGGTGCTGAATATTTAGATTTTGTTTCTTCTATGTATGAATGTAAAACAATTCACAGAAGAAATCAACTAATTGAACTGTTTGATATGGACTCAGCATTATCAAGACCGATCGAAACCTATTCACATGGGATGAAAAAAAAGACACAGCTGATTGCTGCCTTTATGCTTGATAGTCAATTGGTGATCATGGATGAGCCCTTTAGAGGACTTGATATTGAAGCGGTTATAAACACAAAGAAACTGATGAAGCGGTATGCCGAGTACCATGGTGCGATCTTGCTTTCAACGCATGATATGCTTTCAGCGGAAGAGCTGTGCCACAAAATCGCCATTATTTCTAAGGGAAATAAAATGGATGAAGGAACGGTCTCAGCCTTAAAGGAGAAGTATCAATCAAGCACACTGGAACAGGTGTTTCTGAAAGCTTCAATGTTAAGTGATAGGGGTGCACATTTTGATGAAATCATTAATCATTTCTAAAATGATGCTTAAAATGTGGCAGCAGGAAATGTATAAGCTCTTTGATACTCAAACGAAGCGGATCATTGTGGTCTTATTCTTTTTGTTTGCCGTCACAATGGGAGCCATTATCGGATACAGCTTTACAGGTGTCTTTATGAAGGCTTTCTTAAATGGTGATGAACGTTCACTTGGATTACTCGTCGTGTCAATGGCGATCAATGCCTCTATTTTTACAAGCTTGTTATTTGTTTTGATCAAGGTCAGAACTCCTGAACAAGACCGGTTTTCTATGCAGCTGAGCTGGTTTCCGCTCTCTACCTTTCAGAAAAGTTTTGGATACTTCATTCCGATGGTGACAGTAGTGGCAGGGCTTGTTTTGTTTTTTATCGGCATCCTGCTTTTACCTAATTTTATTGCCCAGGGAATAGGTATTTTCTTTATCTTCACTTTCTTTTTGATGGTGCTTTTGCAGTCGCTTTTTGTCTTCATGCTGCTGCAGTTTATTTACAATATCACTTATTTGCTCGTTTTGAAATTAAGATTACCGTTGCAAAAATTTGCAGCGATATTTGTTTTATTGGCACTGGTTGTCATGTATGGATTGACGCACTTTAATATTAGCCAAATTCAGCAATCATATATTCAGTTTGATTATCATTTGATGTATTTGACAGCTCCGTTTTTCCTAGCGGCACAAGGAATGCCTCCTGAAGGGGTAAATTATGGGATCTTGATTCTGTTCATCCTCTTATCGGCAGTCGGCGCATTTGTTTCTCTAGCAATGATGCCGATTATGGCAGAGAAAAAAGCGTTAACCTTTTTACACAAGCTGCCGTTCTCTTCTTCAAAGAAGTGGTCGCTTATTGTGAAGGAAATGAAATCACAGGTGCGAAATGAAGAAAATATTTTAAATTTTCTTATTCTCCTCATTGTGATCTTATTCGTCCGTTATCAGTTTGGATTCCGCTTTGAAGAAGAAGCATTTTATGTTCTATGTGCTCTTGCTGGATTAACAGCCTTTAATTCGTTTGGCAATGATAAACGAATGCTGGGCATGTATAAAACATTTGGCCTGAGATCGTGGGAAGTGGCTTTGTATAAGTTTATCGGCCTTCTGCTCGTAGGTGTACTGCAAATTGTTTTATTCATGCTGACAACGCTGACGCTTCCTGATCAGATTTGGCACGCGTTGATTGGTGCTGCTGTGTTATGCAATGCCACTGCGCTCTTTTATGTAGTAGGTATTTTACTTCCCCTAGATCGAAACAATCCCTACACAGGCATATTTTCATTTGGAGCGCTTATTTTACTTATGATTCCGATTGTTTTTATTGGAAACTATGTCATAGGGGCGTCGAGTCAAACGCTTCAATGGCTGCTTGTGGCTGCATTTGAGTGTCTGCTCATCTTTGCCATATACAAAGGTTTTTCATGGAGGTATTCACATGATTCAACTTCTTAATAATAAGCTAAAGATTGAGCGGGTACCGGCACTAGCGCCGTATGTGACCTTACAAAAGAGGCATCTCACGGATACGCAGTATGGAAGCACACTCCCGATCAATGAAAGTGCCTATCATATGTTAACGAAAGTGGACGGTAAAAGAACTGAAGCGAGTATTACCGCAGAGCTCGCCGATTTGTTTCAGGTCGATGAGTCGGTGATTGCTCGTGACTTTTATCAGCTGATGATGGGATTGAATCAGCATCACTTGCTGTCTATTCATTATCATTCACCATATCGGATTGTGACAGCCTGCTGCCAATTTTTCAAGCAGTATCAAGTCAAAATGAAGGAACGATTTGATTGTACTGGTCACTCGTTCCTTCACATTTTTGGGACGGCTTTGCTCATGGTGACGCGTAAAATCATCTTTTTCTGGATGCTTTTCATGGTCATGGCAGGGATCGCATTTTTATTCATTCCTGATCCGTCGATTGCAGCCATTGCGATTTATTTTACGATTATTTATTTCGGGTTAATTACCGGAACCGCCTTACATGAGGCGGCACATGGCTATGCGCATCGAAAATTTGCAGGGCGGGATGGTCCTCAAGGCTTTTTTGCGAGTGACATGATGTCAGTGAAGTTTGTAAGACCTGCATTAGATCCGTTTCAGAAAAAGCAGGTGTGGATTACACTGCTTGGACCGCTCGTTCCCGGTGTGATTGGCGCAGCAGGCATCGTTGTGACCATTTTATTTCTAAAAGAAAACCCGGTTTCGACAGGTTTTTTCATTTTTTCAATCACGTATTTTATTCAATTACTCTATCTTCTTCCATTTATGGGAGATGGTAAGTCCATTATGAAGCAGTTATTGCTCGGGGGAATGGGAGGACAACGATCATGAACGTACAGGCGATGAAACAAGGCGCGATAGTTGGTAGTTTTCTAGGATTCTTAGGCTTTCCAATGCTGACAATCGGCGTATTATTCTATCATTTATTTCAATCAAAAACGAATGATGCTTTATTATTTAACAGTCTCGCTTTTGAGATGGAAGGCTCGTCCGCATTTACTTTTCAGATCAAGCCAAACTTTTTTATTTATATGATGGTGATTTTTGCTGTGAGTTTTCTTATTGTGGCATGCCTATCAGCAATGAAGCAGAAAAAAGCGAAAGATTAGGAGAATTCTCCTAATCTTTTTGTATTATGACCAAATTTTAGTATAATAAGAAATAAAAAACATCAAAGGGGATCACAATGTTTAAAAAATGGAGCATTCTTTTATTCACAGTTTTTCTACTAGCAGGATGCGGCGAGAAGGCTGCAGAAACCACGACGACAGAGAAGACGGTATCAGAAAAACCTGCAACAGAGAAAAATAAGGAAACATCAAATCACGATAAAGTAACTGTTAGACCAATGAAACTAACAAAGAGTGAAGAAAATCTTTTGGATGTATTAACAGCAGATAAACCCGAATTAATGATGACAGTGCAGGGGCTCAAAGCAAGTAATAAAAGCATTTCCTTAATCGGTGTGCATTACAAGGATGGACAATTACTGAAAGAAGACACAAAAGATGTCACCATAAAACTTCATCAAAATGGTGTCGATAAGAGTGTGAATTTTATCTACCAGCTAGATGAGGAAAAAGATGATCTGTTAAAAGCAATGTATGGCTTTTGGATAGATAAAGAGAACAACGAACTACGAAAACTTTCGACTAGCATAGATTTTAAACAGGACGTGGGAGGAAACACAACGATAACAGAATCAGATATTTTTCACATGTCTCCTGGAGAGAAAAAATTAATTTCTACTACCATCACAACTGGAATGAACTATGAGTTTTCTGGTTTAACAGGTTCTGAAAAGAATCTAAGAAAGGAATTAAAAGATGTGAAGCAGGCTTATTTGGTTTATTTGCAGCTAGATAAATAACTATCGTAATATATACGGAGAATATGAAGTTTTTTGACGAAAAATTTTCATATTCTCTTGACGAATTGTTAAGAAAGTTGTAACATAATAAAAGTCAACACGATGACGTTGCTTTTAAAAGATTGATGCGGGTGTAGTTTAGTGGTAAAACCTCAGCCTTCCAAGCTGATGTCGTGAGTTCGATTCTCATCACCCGCTCCAATACATAATTTTGTTTATAACGCAGTATTTCGTTTCTTAGATAAACGAAGTGTTGCGTTTTTTATTATGTCAGTATAATGTGAAAAAGCACTGTCAGGTTACAGTGCTTTTTCAATGAGTTCATATTTGCTTTCTCCGCCATGTATTTGTACAAACATCTTCGTCAAGGATTGAATAAGAGCTTCACTCTTTTCCCGGGAAATAGATGGCGGGAAAAGGATAATTTGAAGAATGTTCTTTGTGTCTTGAGAAATTTGTGCTTTACTTGCTTGAGAAAATAATCCATTCAGTCCTGCGCTGTCCTGCCATTCGATGTGACCAGCCTCATGTTTTGCCAGTGAAAGCGGTCCTTTGATGCGATCGGCATCTAAAGTCAGGATAGGTAAGAAATATTTTAGTGAGAAAAATATCGACAAATCCTGTACGGAATTGGTCGAGTCAATAAATTGTTCCTTTTGGATGTTAGAAAGAAGTGGAAGGAAAGGAACGTCTTTTAAAATATCCGTCCATTCTTTGATGGCTGATACTTCTTCTAAAACTTTATCTTCGTATTCAAAAAATAAAGATTCTTGAAACAGGCGTAATCGGCCTTTTAACATTTGAGGTGATGTACCCACTTCAATATGCGAATATTCAATCTGTCCAACATGGATAGACGGGTTTTGAGGATGAGAAATTTCCATATGTATCTTCACAGTGACTCACTCCAATCGGTCATGATACACTCGTATTATACTGAAAACAACAGAAGAAACAAAGAAAGGAGGTTTGCAAGGTGATTCATGTTGGAGAATTAAAAGAAGAATTGATTCAATATGCGAAAGAAATTGGTGTCGATAAAATTCGATTTGCAAGTGCCGACACATTTGATTCATTAAAGGACCGCCTCATCTTACATGAATCGTTAGGGTATTTGTCAGGCTTTGAAGAGCCTGATATTGAAAAAAGGACAAACCCTTCTTTGCTGCTTCCGAAGGCCAAATCAATTGTTGCGATAGCGCTCGCGTATCCTTCCAAAATGAAAGATGCTCCTCGAAGTACAAAGGATGCGAGACGGGGGATTTTTTGCCGGGCTTCATGGGGAACGGATTATCATGTTGTGCTGAAAAAAAAGCTTGATATGCTCGAAGAATTTTTGCGAAGCAAACATGTTGATATACGGACAAAATCAATGGTGGATACAGGAGAATTGTCTGATCGTGCTGTAGCAGAACGTGCTGGCATTGGTTTTAGTGCAAAAAACTGTATGATTATCACGCCAGAGTTTGGATCTTATGTGTATTTGGCTGAAATGATCACAAATGTCCCATTTGAACCGGATGAGAAAATTGAAGATCAGTGCGGAACTTGTAATAAATGCGTGGATTCGTGTCCAACGGGTGCGCTGGTGAATCCAGGGCAGCTGAATTCTCAGCGGTGTATTTCATTTTTAACGCAGACAAAAGGCTTTTTACCTGATGAGTTTCGTTCGAAAATAGGGAATCGATTGTACGGGTGTGATACATGTCAAACTGTCTGCCCGATCAATAAAGGAAAAGACTTTCATCTGCACCCTGAAATGGAGCCAGACCCTGAAATTGCGAAGCCGCTGTTAAAGCCGCTTCTGACGATCAGCAATCGTGAGTTTAAGGAAAAATACGGTCATGTTTCAGGTTCATGGCGGGGGAAAAAGCCCATTCAGCGGAATGCAATTTTGGCACTCGCTCATTTTAAAGATACATCTGCCTTACCAGTGTTAGTTGAGTTGATGCACAAGGATCCAAGACCGGTCATTCGAGGAACGGCTGCATGGGCAATTGGCAAAATTGGTGATGATCAGCAGCTCCCAGAGCTGGAAAAGGCTCTTGAGCGGGAAAGTGATGAAGAAGCGAAAGAGGAGATTGTGAAGGGGATTGAACTTTTACAGACACCTTTAAATACTAAATAACATCCCTGTGAACATAGAATGAACCAAACAAAGATTTTATAAAATGTTTGGTGGTGTCTGTGTGAAACAATTATTAGAGAAAACTTTAGAAGACAGGCTAGCGTATTTAATCAATGACCGTGTAATCAAACAGCCGCAGCTTATGTCTGATGTGGAAGCAGTAGAGCGGAAAAAAGAGCTTTTTGCTAGAAGACGGGTTGAGATTGTGAAGGCAAAAGCAAAAACAAAACTTCTCGATTCAGCCATTCAAGATGATGGGGCTCAGCATGTGCAGTACCTTGCTCATCTCACATATGTATGCAAGGATGTAGACGATTCTTTTTATTTAGAGGAACAGGTGGAAAAAAGAGAAGCGTTTCTTTATAACAACATGCTTGTTAAAGATCGGATGATGTTAGAAGAGCGGCAAAGCGAAGAGCATATGGATGAGCGCTTTCAGACCGAAGATCAATTTGGGAGAGCCTTTCATTATGACCGGCGGGCTGCCGTGAAGTATGCGGAGACATATTGGAATAAACGGAATCCAGCCTATAAAAACTTTGAAGATAACTGTACAAATTTTATTTCACAATGTTTGAAAGCAGGGAATGCGCCAACGAGAGGGTATCCGAACCGCGGGTCTGGCTGGTGGGTGCGTCCGCATACGTGGAGCTATAGCTGGACGGTGGCTCATTCGATGAAAAATTATTTAGCGAATTCAAAAGCGGGTTTGAGAGCAAAGAAACTCAAAGAAGCGCACGAGCTTCAAATTGGTGATGTCATTTGCTACGATTTTGAAGGTGATGGAAGGTATAATCATACAACCATTGTCGTTGATCATGACAAAGGCGGAATGCCTCTTGTGAATGCACAGACGTATGACTGCCGCATGCGTTATTGGTCATATGAGGATTCGACTGCCTATACACCTGCTATTCGATATATGTTTTTTCACATTTTGGACGATGCCGCGAAGGATAGTTAGTGGTATAATGTTGAGCGGAAAAGAAAATTAGAGGTGAACTTTTTTGGGACTTCATGTCGTTTTATATCAACCAGAGATTCCAGCTAATACTGGAAATATTGCGCGTACATGTGCAGCAACAAATACAACCCTTCATCTGATTCGTCCGCTTGGTTTTTCGACAGATGACAAAATGCTGAAGCGTGCAGGACTCGATTATTGGAAATATGCCAATGTGGTCTATCATGATTCACTTGATGAATTGTTTGAGGCACATCCGAAGGGGCAATTTTTCTATATCACTAAATTTGGCCAAAAGCCGCACACAACATTTGATTACTCTCAGCTGGATGAAGACTATTTCTTTGTGTTTGGAAGAGAGACAAGTGGATTGCCGAAAGATTTGATTGAACAAAATATGGACCGTTGTCTTCGTTTACCGATGACAGAACATGTTCGTTCTCTGAATCTGTCGAATACGGCAGCCATTCTTGTATATGAGGCACTTCGCCAGCAGCAATATCGCGATCTCACATAAGATCATGATAAAAGCCGAGATACTGAACTCGGCTTTTTTATGTGAAATCACTTTTTTTGACATGTTGAAAATGAAAAGGATGTTCCGCAAATGGAACATCCTTTTTTTCATTTACCAGGCTTGCCTTCGTAGCCAGCAGTGAAAATGGATACTAAAAACGTAATGATGACGCCCATCATAATGACCGTTCTCATATAAGCTCCCCCTTATCCCTTTGTTCCGTTCGCTGCCTGTTTCATATGATGTGAAGTTCACCTTGAAAAGCAGGAGAAGAAAATCATTTTTCTCCTATTTTTCCTTTATTATGAAGGGTCTTGCGGATGGTTGTCAATTCAGTTTGCCAATTCGTCATTTTGAAGAACGAAAGCATGTAATAGGACGCCTCCGCATAGATTGTAAAACAGTATCTGATTTCTAGCTTCAATCTTGAAAGAGGAGGTTCATATGGATATTTTAAAGAAAATCGAACAGCACAGAGAAGAAGAGCAGCGTCTCAAATGGGAAGGCACATTCAGCGATTATTTAGACATTATTAAGGAAAATCCACTTGTCGCTCAATCTGCTCATTCTCGCGTTTATCATATGATTAAAGACAGCGGGATTGAAGAGGAGAATGGGGTCAGAACCTACAAATTTTTTGATCAGGAGCTGTTTGGGTTAGAGGAATCACTCGAAAGATTAGTAGAGGAATATTTTCACCCTGCTGCAAAGCGGCTAGACGTCAGGAAGCGTATTTTATTACTGATGGGACCAGTAAGCGGGGGGAAATCGACGCTTGTCACTAGATTGAAAAGAGGACTTGAAGAATATTCATTGACAGATCATGGCGCAGTTTATGCGATCAAAGGCTGCCCTATGCATGAAGATCCGCTTCATCTCATTCCGCAAAATCTGCGGGAGGATTTCTATAGAGAATATGGGATTCGTGTGCAGGGGAATTTGTCGCCTCTGAACATGATGAGACTGGAAGAGGAATATGGCGGCAGAATTGAGGATGTAAGGGTCGAGCGGATCTTTTTCTCTGAAGATAAACGGACCGGTATTGGTACTTTTAGTCCGTCTGATCCGAAATCTCAAGACATTGCCGATTTAACAGGAAGCATTGATTTTTCAACCATTGCTGAATTTGGATCAGAGTCAGATCCACGTGCGTACCGCTTTGATGGAGAACTCAATAAAGCAAACCGAGGGATGATGGAGTTTCAGGAGATGTTAAAGTGTGATGAGAAATTTCTCTGGCACCTCCTGTCATTAACGCAGGAAGGTAATTTTAAGGCAGGAAGATTCGCCTTGATTAGTGCAGATGAATTGATCGTCGCCCATACGAATGAAACCGAGTACCGGTCGTTTATTTCAAATAAAAAGAACGAGGCGCTCCATTCAAGAATTATTGTGATGCCAATTCCTTATAACTTAAAGGTCACAGAAGAAGAACGCATTTATCATAAAATGATTTCAGAAAGTGATGTCTCAGATGTGCATATTGCCCCGCATACGCTGAAGGTAGCAGCGATGTTCTCCATTTTAACGAGATTGAAAGAGCCGAAACGTTCTGATATTGATTTGGTGAAAAAAATGCGTTTGTATGACGGAGAAAGTGTCGAAGGCTTTCAATCAGTCGACATTGATGAGATGAAAAAGGAATTTCATGACGAAGGGATGAGCGGAATTGATCCGCGGTATGTGATTAACCGAATTTCATCCACCATCATTCGAAAGAATATGGAATCGATCAATGCACTGGATGTTCTTCGCTCCTTAAAAGAAGGGCTCGATCAGCATCCGTCTATCTCCAGCGAGGACCGGGAGCGTTATTTGAATTTCATTTCAGTCGCACGAAAAGAGTATGATGATATTGCGAAGAAGGAAGTGCAAAAGGCCTTTGTGTATTCCTATGAAGAGTCTGCGAAAACGCTGATGGATAATTACTTAGATAATGTCGAGGCATACTGCAATAAAAACAAGCTGCGTGATCCGTTAACGGGTGAAGAAATGAATCCTGATGAAAAGCTCATGCGTTCAATTGAGGAGCAGATCGGTATATCTGAAAACGCCAAAAAGGCATTTAGAGAAGAAATTCTGATTCGTATTTCGGCTTATGCGAGAAAGGGAAAACGCTTTGACTATAATTCGCATGAGAGATTGCGGGAGGCCATTCAGAAGAAGCTGTTTGCTGATCTAAAAGATGTGGTGAAAATCACGACATCGACGAAGACACCGGATGAACAGCAGCTGAAGAAAGTCAATGAAGTAGTGGCTAGATTGATTGATGAGCATGGCTATAATTCAACAAGTGCGAATGAACTTTTAAAATATGTAGGCAGTCTTCTGAATCGTTAATAAATGAAGGAGGCATTATTGGCGCATCAGCACCGGTAATGTCTTTTTTAGAAATGATCGTCAACTTGGATAACGAGCAGCATAGGATAAAGGAATCGATGGTTAGAAGAATTGTGGAAATAGGTGAGGAGGGGGATGGATGTCCCGGCAAGAAAAAAGTCAGTTTATTGTGTCTCAGGAAGACTGGTCCCTCCATCGAAAAGGCTATGACGACCAGCAGCGTCATCAGAAAAAAGTCAAAGAAGCGATTAAAAATAATTTGCCGGATCTTGTTACAGAAGAAAGCATCATCATGTCGAATGGTAAAGATGTTGTGAAAATTCCGATCCGTTCATTAGATGAATATAAAATTCGGTATAACTACGACAAAAATAAACATGTGGGTCAAGGCGATGGAGACAGCGAGGTTGGCGATGTTGTTGCGCGTGACGGCTCAGACAGCAAGCAGGGTCAAGGAAAGGGGCAGGGTGCTGGAGATCAAGCTGGTGAGGATTATTACGAAGCAGAAGTCTCATTAATGGATCTCGAGGAAGCACTGTTTCGTGAACTGGAGCTGCCAAACCTCAAGCAAAAGGAGCTTGACGACATCATTGTTGAACAAATTGAGTTTAACGATATTCGCAAAACCGGGTTAACAGGAAATATCCACAAAAAACGAACGATGCTGTCGGCATTTAAACGAAATGCGATGACAGGCAGTCCTTCCTTTTATCCAATCTACCCAGAGGATATCAAGTATAAAACGTGGAATGAAGTGACCAAACCAGAGTCGAAAGCCGTCGTTTTGGCGATGATGGATACGAGCGGAAGCATGGGGCTTTGGGAAAAATATATGGCGAGAAGTTTTTTCTTTTGGATGACACGTTTCTTACGGACAAAGTATGAGACGGTCGATATTGAATTTATTGCCCACCATACAGAGGCAAAGGTGGTAGACGAAGAACATTTCTTCTCACGAGGTGAGAGCGGGGGAACCATTTGCTCGTCTGTCTATCGAAAGGCACTAGAGCTCATAGACGAACGATACCCCCCGTCGCGATATAATATTTACCCTTTTCATTTTTCTGATGGTGACAATTTGACCTCAGACAACGCCCGGTGTGTGAAACTTGTTTCTGAGATCATGAAAAAAGCCAATTTATTCTGCTATGGTGAAGTCAATCAATACAACCGGCATTCTACGTTAATGTCAGCATATAAGCACATTCAGGATGAGAAATTTAAGCATTATATTTTGAAGCAAAAATCAGACGTGTTTCTCGCACTAAAAAAATTTTTTCAGCAGGAAGAAATTCATTCATAACGAACACATTTGAAAAAACCTTTCAGCATAAGGGCTGAAAGGTTTTTTGTGTGGAGAAGGAAAGGATCGCCAAAAAAAAAGTAAAACTTTCTCTTTGACATTTCAATTTTCATTTATTAATATTTAATCTTGTTAAATATAAGTTTTTCAAAAAAGATGCCGATTGTCTTTTCTTCTTTTTCTGCTCTTTGCTCATAAGTGAACAATAAGTATAAATGGGCTGCACACCATGATAGGGGCGGGGGGAGATCAAGGGAAAAGGACAGATTGTTGAGCTTGTTTCATATTCTGTCAGATGATGGGCATTCTAAGTTTGCTAAAGCAGATGACACTATATTTTTATACATGAAAGGAGAAACAAAACATGAACAGAGGGCGTTTATTGCTAACGAACATTATTGGCCTTATTGTGATTCTTGCCATTATTGCCGGAGGTGCTTATTACTACTACGAAAGCACAAACTTTGTTAAAACAGACGAGGCAAAAGTGACAGGTGACATGTATCAAATTACAGCACCAGCAGCTGGACAAATCAAAGGCTGGGATATCAACGAAGGTGACGAAGTCGAAAAAGACAGCACAGTTGCAAAAGTTGAAGGACAAACAAAAACAAACATTAAAGCAGTGGCTGATGGCACATTAGTCAAAAAAGAAGTACAAAACAATCAACAAGTGCAGCCTGGTACAGTTCTTGGTGAAACAATTGATTTAAGCAAGCTTTACATCACAGCAAATATTAAAGAAACAGATATTAAAAACATTGAAAAAGGCGACAAAGTCGACATCGTTGTAGATGGAGATCCTGATACAACATTTGAAGGTACTGTTGAACAAATTGGTTATGCGACAAACTCAACATTCAATATGCTGCCAGCAACTAATTCAAGTGGTAACTATACAAAAGTAACGCAAAAAGTAGCAGTGAAAATTTCAATTAAAAATCCATCAGACAAAGTACTTCCAGGTATGAATGCTTCTGTCAAAATTTCATCTTAATGATGATTGATATCAAAAAATGAAAGGAGGTTGTCTGAGATGGCAAATCAACCTGCAGCGACAAAACAGGGAACAGGCTCCTTGTCTTTACTGATCATTTTAATGGCCGGTTTGTTCGTAGCGATTTTAAACCAAACGCTTTTGAACGTAGCCATGCCTCATTTAATGACAGAATTTAATGTGAGTGCAACGACGATTCAGTGGCTGACAACAGGCTACATGCTTGTCAACGGTGTGCTGATTCCGTTGTCTGCTTTTTTAATCACACGTTTTGGACAGCGCAGCTTATTCCTAGTGGCTATGATCTCGTTTACACTAGGTACATTTATTTGCGGCATTGCGCCAAACTTTTCAACGATGCTTATCGGCCGTTTGATTCAGGCTGTCGGCGGCGGTATCTTACAGCCGCTCGTCATGACAACAATCCTTTTTATTTTCCCTCCGGAAAACAGAGGGAAAGGAATGGGGATTTTTGGTCTTGCGATGATGTTTGCTCCTGCAGTAGGACCGACATTATCTGGTTACATTATTGAACATTATTCTTGGCGTATTATGTTTTATGGACTTGTGCCAATCGGTGCGATTGTCATTATCGCGGCTTTCTTTATGTTTAAAAATATTATAGAGCCTAAAAAAATTAAGCTGGACAGTCTTGGTGCAATTCTTTCAATCGTCGGTTTTGCTTCTCTTCTATACGGAGTGAGTGAAGCAGGAAGTGATGGTTGGACAGATCCGATCGTCTTATCTACGATTATTATTGGTGCGATTGCGATCATTCTCTTTATTTTCCAACAGTTGAAAGTTGATAATCCGATGCTTGATTTCCGCGTATTTAAATACAGCATTTTCTCATTATCAAGTGTCATTAACGTCATTATTACGATTGCCTTATATACGGGGATGTTCTTACTTCCGATTTATCTGCAAAACCTCGTTGGGTTTACGGCATTGCAATCTGGGCTATTAATGCTTCCAGGGGCACTTGCAATGCTCATTATGTCCCCGATTTCAGGAATCTTGTTTGATAAATTTGGACCTCGTCCGCTTGCAGTTGTGGGGATGCTCATTACCGTTGTCACGACATATGAGTTTACAAAGCTGACCATTGATACTTCTTATAGTCACATTGTGCTCATGTATGCAGTACGTGCATTTGGTATGTCACTTCTTATGATGCCGGTTATGACAGCAGGGATGAACCAATTACCGCAGCACTTAAACAGCCATGGTACAGCGATGTCTAATACATTAAGACAAATCAGCGGTTCCATCGGTACGAGTTTGATCACAACGATTTATACGAATCGGACGACATTCCATTATTCCAATATGGCGGATCAAACAAATACAGCGGACCCGTTCTTTATGAATTCATTCCAGGCGGCTGTATCGAATGTGATGCATCATATGGGCATGACAGCAGAAGCTGCTCAAAAATATGTATCCACCCAGCTCTTTACGAAAGCACAGGTTGATTCAAACGTAATGGGCATCAATGATGCTTACATGTGGGTGACATTATTCTGTGCGGCTGGTGTCATTCTCAGCTTGTTCCTGCGAGATGTACGTAAGGATAAAAAGCGAAAAGAACAGCAGCATAAGAAACAAGAAATATCACTGCTTCCAGCACCTAAGGAAGCAAACCAAGATGCAAGATAAGTGTGGAGGGACCGTACATGAAAATTTATGTTGTATACGATAGTGAAGGTGACCATACAAAAGCACTTGCAGAAGCGATTGCAGCAGGCGCAGGTGAAACAGAGCAAGCTGAAGTATTCATTGATCACGTGAAAGATGCGGATATTCGCAAGCTCGATCAAATGGATGCGATCATTTGGGGCTGCCCTGGTCACTTTGGTACCATTAGTTCTGGGTTAAAGACATGGATTGACCGTCTCGGCTACTTATGGGCAGAAGGAAAACTAATCGATAAAGTCGGTGCTGTTTTCTGTACAACTGCTACAACACACGGCGGTTTAGAAATGACAATGCATAATTTGATTACACCAATGTTCCACCAAGGAATGCTTGTTGTCGGCCTTCCTGGAAATGTTCCAGAGAATGCTTTATACGGTTCTTATTATGGAGCTGGTGTGACATGTCCGATCGATTCAGATGAAGTGATTTCGGCTGAAGGCATTGAACTTGGAAAAGCACTAGGAAGACGTGTAGCATCAGTCACTGCATCATTTAAGCGATAAGGAGAGGGTTCTTTTGGCGACGATTATTGTAGCGTTAGTAGCTGCTGTTCTAGTCATTATTGGATTAGTAGCGTTCAATGTCAGACACGCATCAGCCGATAAGGAAGAGATCAAAGAAGATGTCTCTAATCAGCCTGACGTGCCGCATAGCGAGTCAGAAGCTGCGGCGAGACCTGTAGAGCCTGAAGTTGAAAAAAAAGCGTCAGAGCCTTCTCAAACGGATGATGCTGTGTCTGGCGACGATTTCTATAGACAGGCGCTTCAAAAGTTTAAGCAGCCAGAACCACCTGTCAAAGAAGAAGAACCAGAGACAAAAATGAATGATGATATGTATCGTTCTGTTTTGCAGAAGTTAAAGCAGAAGGACAAATAAAAAGAGAACCTCTCAGCAGGTTCTCTTTTTTTTATAGCACAAAAAAACCGCCGGCAGAAGCCGAGCGGTTTTCCTTCACTCTATAAAGTGCTAAAAGAGCAGATGCTCTTAAATTACGCTTTGTTAACGTTAGCAGCTTGTGGTCCACGGTTACCTTCAACGATTTCGAAAGAAACTGATTGACCTTCTTCTAAAGTTTTGAAGCCTTCGCCTTGGATAGCAGAGAAGTGAACGAATACATCGTCTTGACCTTCTACTTCGATGAATCCGAAACCTTTTTCAGAGTTGAACCATTTTACTTTACCTTCTAACATGAAATTTCCTCCTAAAGCGATCTTAACGCTTAAATTCACTATTCTTGCTCTTACACAAACTTCAAAGACGAAAACTCTTTCAAAACTTTCTTCTTAAAGATGATACGAACAAAAATAATTACCTTTACTTTACCAGTGTTTGCGGGAAAAAACAACTGTTATACGAAAACTTTTTTAAAAATAATTAGCGCTAACAAATTGAGGAAAATGCCTATGTCAAAAGGTCTTTTGTTCTCTCTGAAAAGCTCACTTGATTTCGGCCAGACTCCTTCGCTTTATAGAGCTCCTGATCAGCTATAATCGGTAATTGATTGATGTCTGCACCAGTTCCAGGAGAATAAGCACACCCAATTGATACCGTAGTGTGAATGGACATGCCATTTTTTAAATAAATCGGCTGATCGGCTATTTTTTTTCGTAAGCGTTCTGCAATCTGCCATGTTTTTTCGATTGTACAATTTGGTAGCAGGACAGCGAATTCTTCACCGCCAATCCGCCCAATATAATCAGAGCTTCTTGTGTTTTTAATCAGCCTTGTACCGATTTCTTTTAAAACAATATCTCCCTCATGGTGCCCATATTGATCATTGATGGTTTTGAAGTAATCGATGTCTAGGTAAATAAGGGACATTTGATGGATAGGCTGCTTCAACTTCTTAGTAAAAGCATCACTTAATACCTCATCGAACTTCCGTTTATTTAAAACACCTGTTAAAAAGTCGTAATGAGCTTGGAATTTGTATAAATTTAACAGCTGGTATGCTTTTGTTTGATGCTCAATGACATAAAAGTTAAACAGTCCAGCAATATATGAGAAAATCCAATAGGCAAAATGCAGCTGAAATGATGTCTCATGAACGACCATGATAAACAGGCTTGTGGCAACCACATTACCAATCGTAATGGATAACAGCATTTTCACAACATGATTCATATGACGCTCTGCAATCAAAAAAGAAGAGGCTGCGATAAACATCATGGAAAAAATATTGATGGAAGAAGCGATATTGGCTTCAATTAATAATCGGCCAATGATCACAACAAAAGCTGCAATCATTGTTTGGGTGATGCCTCCATAAAAGGCCGTTAAAATAAGGGGAATATGTCTTAAATCGATGATCGCTGGTCCTGTTTTAATAGAGAAGAACATTAAAAGGACACCGAGTAACCCAGAAAGCATGCCTTTGCATATTTGTCTGAGCAAGGTATCTTCTTTCTTCAGAAAATTCTCTTTAAACACAAGTATAAATAAGTAATGGAAAGTGACAAGAATTGTTAAATTAATAAAGAGGTCTCTTAGCAAAATAGAATCACCTTTTTAAAATTACTAAAATTTGTTGCAAAAGAAAAGGGGAAAAAAGATAATTAATAAAAATTTTAATGATAAGGAATTGAAGAAAATGCGAGGAGAACATTTTCCAGATCAAACGGACTGGCTTTCTTTTTTTGAAAAAATGCCAGATACCGGATTTGAAAAAGAAATGCCGGTTGAATATCAAGATTTGACGTTTCGGTTCGAGAATCAGGAGGAGCGATTTGTTGTGAACATGTCGCTTGCTATGAAGGAGTTTAGCTTACACGTCGTTCGGAAAAAGACCGAATCCGTTTTAGGAATATATGATTTTAAAACAGTGCAGCATGTAGAAATTAAAAAAGATCGGAAGGAAGAAAAGGAGCTTTTGCTGATATTAGAGCATCATGACGACTTCATCACAACAATCGAAATCACATTTCTACCTTTCTTTTGTCTTATGGTCAAAGAATTTTTTCAGGAGAATAAACAGGAGCCTCTTTTTATGAAGGCTCCTGTTTTATTATTTGTGCTCGATGTCATTGATGACTTGCTGGATCGATTCATCATCCATCACATTCATCACACTTTCATCAATGTGAAGAGATTGCGCATAAGACTCTCTTGGCTGATGAGTTCTTGATGGTGATTGGTGCTGGTTCGTTTGATTTGGCTGGACAGCTGTGAATGCCTGCTTGATCATTTGGCCAACTTCACCTGATCCTTTTGATTCCTTATGTGAGCGGGACTCATGACGCGATGAATCTTGGTGCTGATGGTTTGCGCCTTTCATCATTGAAGACATATTCATTTGTGTCATGCTTTTCATTCTTCTTCGTAAAACCGGGGAGAATAATGCAATGATTGCTGTTGATACTGCGATCATTGCGCCAGTACTCATACCTTTTCTTTTTTTAAACAAACGAATCCCTCCATTTGATCTTAATGATCTTTCATCAAGATTAGGATGACCAATCACAGCTGAATTATGAATTCATTTTGCGGGTACAGAGGATGTGTGCATAAAAAGCCGGCTGGATGAAAAACCTATGAGCAAAAGGAGGGAATAATTGATGAATAAGAAATGGATGCTATCTTTACTGCTCGTGCCAACATTAATCACGGCTGGGTGTGGAATGAACAACCAAGGCGATGAACGTAGAGGAACAATGAAACGGCAGTATGAAAATGTCACATATAAGAATGACAACATGAGACAGGATCAGCCAGATGTTCAAACACCTCAGAAGGTCAAAGTATCAGATAAGGCGTCAGAGCTCGTAGCCAATATGTCTGAAGTGAAAACAGCGAACGTGCTTGTCACAGGAAAAAATGCATTTGTTGCCGTTGTGCTTGAAGGCAATAAAAGCGGTGATGTGACGGACGATCTGAAAAAGAAAATTTCAGACAAAGTCAAATCAACGGATCAACAAATCGACAACGTGTATGTATCTGCTAATCCAGACTTTGTCGATCGTATGGAAGGTTACGGAAAACGTATTAGAAGCGGAGAGCCAATTTCAGGATTTTTCGATGAATTTACTGAAACGGTTAGACGTGTCTTCCCTGAATCAAAATAGCTACGACAAAAGCCGTATGTCATATGCGGCTTTTTTGTTTGGAACCGCACCTCGCACATCTGACTGCATAAAGTAAAAAATATATCACCTCTTGTTGATCTTTGTTTCTTCATAGAGAGAGAAAGAGGGTGCAGGATGAATTCAGGTGGGGAGCAAATGAAAGCAAGGCCGTCATTGATTCATAAAAAACTTGTAGGCGGAATAATTGCAGCAGGTCTGATTTTTTATGCTTTCACCGCGTACTTGATTTATGTTGCGTTTCAGCTGACAGGACAATATTTGGAGCAGTCTTCCCCTAAAACGGTTATCACGGAGGGACTCAATAAGCAAGTCTATGAACATATTCGAATCTACTATGCAGAGGAAGAGGACGCTTTTGTTGATCTGACCATAGAGGCCATGAAGCAGGCAGAGAAGAGGACAGCGTCAGTGTTTCAATTTGAAGCAGACAGACCTTTAGACGTTATTTATTTTGATGATAAAGAGACGATCGAACAAATGGCTGGTATCAAGCATATTACGGGGTTTTACTCCGATCATGATCAAATGATTGGGTTATATCCAGATAAACGGGAAGCATTATTGAAGAAAGAGACACTGCCTTTATACTTTTTCAATACGCTTTTTCTCCATGAGTATGCTCATTTTATTTTCTATGAAAAGGTCCATTCATATGAAGTATCACCAGGCATTTTTCCGCTTTGGTTCCACGAAGGAACAGCAGAGTGGACGGCCTATGACGTGTTAAATGCTACGTCTGAACGCTTCGACGTGATTCCTTTTCAATCTCTTCATTCTGATCAAGACTGGCAGAACTCCCGGGTGACATATGAGACAGATGTATATTTACAAAGCTACTATATAATCTATGAACTGGTGCAGCTTTACGGACGAGACATCATACATGAGATCATGGAGGAAACTGCGAAAACGGGCCAATTTGCTAGCGGCTTTGAACAGGCGACGGGTGAGAGGCTCTCAGATTTTGAAGAACAGTTTAAAGGAATGTATCAAAGAAAAAACGGCTGACCAGAGAAGAGGGTCAGCCGTTTTTTTAATGAAGAGGCCTTTGTTGATCTGCCTTGCTAGGAGGCATTTGAACCTGCCCCTGAAGCGGTGCAAAAGCTGATGTCATGGCTGTCATGTCTTGTTTGGAAAGCTGAGGAACTTGATAGTAGCCATGCTTGTTTTGATACAAGAAGATTTCATAGGCCATTTCGATAAAGTTCGGGATCTGAGCAGCAAGCACACGTCTGACAACAGGGTTTGTAACTTCTAATGCGGACATGGAAAGCAGCCCAGCGTGTGATTTGACTAGACTGAGCATATGTCCTGTGATGCCTAAATCTTTTACATCCTGTAATGACTGATTCGGCTTCTTCGGCTGAGAAGGTTTGATTCCGTATGTCACTTGTGTGTGTTCTTTCATCATATAAGTAGCGGTTTCTTCACTAGGCTTTTGGCCTGTAGAAAAACAATCTACAGTGACATTGTACTGGGATAAAACGAATTGATATTGTCGATCCAGAATGTCGGATAATGCAGGATCTTGAATAAATTGCCGCAGGATCATATATTGATCCAAAATATTAATTGTACCGGCTAAAATTTCATGTAAATCGAATAACTCATGCCCGCCATGGTTGAGCTCAGGCTGCTGAGCGCTTCCTTGAAACATTGGCTGCTGATCGTTTTGCATTGAGATTCCTCCTTTTGTTTATACAATCTGTTTTAATGTGAGGATGTTTTCACGTTTTCATGCAAAAAACATTATTTACAATTAGAGGGTTTTCTTTCTTTTTGTCGAAAAAAAGTATCAGACGAATGAACATGGGGGTACCAGATGCAGGACAAAATCATTAATCGTTTGATAGAAGACGAACATGTGCAGGCACCAGTGATCGGCATCGGTGTTTCGCCGTTTGAACAGCATCATCTCGAGGCTTTTTTTCAATCGTTGCCACATGAATTAAATGCCTCTTTTATTGTTGTGCAAAATCATGTGACAGGCGATTGTATCACAGATTTAGAAGCACTTGTTTTACCGATTGGCTACCGGGCAAAAACGATTAAACATGGTGAGAAAGTCATGGAGAAGACCATCTATTTTTGTCCGCAGCATGCGGTTGTAACGTTAACAGAAGATCATCGGCTTCATGTATCAGAACAGCTGCCAGCAAACAAGGCATGCTCTGTCGATTCACTTTTTAAGTCACTTGCCAGTGTTCAAAAGGAAGAGGCGTTTGCGATCTTTTTTCAAAAAGGTCATTGTGTGGGGAGTGGATTGCTTCGGTTGGTTGAGCAAGGCGGTACAGCCTTATCATGCAGTGAGGTAGAGAGTGGTTTTGACAGCATGTATCATCACACATTCAAAAATCCATCCACCCTTGCAGTTTATATGGCCAATATCATCAATGTCCCGCATGCGGATGAGACGGATCCGGCTTTACTAAGAATCATTGAACGTCTCGAAATGTATAAAGGGATTGCCTTTTCAACCTATGAAAAGAAAAGGCTGCTTTCTGTTATTCAAAAACGCATGTGCACTGCAAACGAACCGATGTCATTATTATCAGAGTACGATCGTTTATTAGAAAGAGAACCAGATGAGCTTGATCGCCTGCATGCCCAGCTCCTAAGCGGCACGACTGCTTTCTTTAGAGATATGGAGGCTTTTCGAGTATGTGAACAGAAGGTGATCCCGTCAATCATCGATCATTCAATGAACAACGGGAAATCTCGATGCCGAATTTGGATTGCGGGATGTTCGACAGGGGAAGAAGCGTATTCTTTTACGATTTTATTTTTAGAAGAAATGAAGCGAAGAGATGTGTCCATTGAACTTCAAGTCTTTGCGACAGATATCAACCGAAAAGCCATTCAAATAGCTAGTAAAGGTCTTTACTCGATAGAGTCTATGGCAAGCATACCGGAAAAATGGCGGGCGCGATATTTCGAAAAAAAAGGTGACGCTTTTATTGTGAAGCAGTCGCTTAGAAAACATATTGTTTTTGCTCCTCACAATTTATTGATTGATTCACCTTTTATCCACCTCGATTTTATCAGTTGCCGAAATGTTCTGATGTACTTTGAGCCAGAAGTACAAAAACGAGTATTATCCCGATTCCAATATGCTTTAAAAGATCAAGGGGGGTTAATCTTAGGGCCAAATGAAACTGTTCCCAATATTCCTCTATCGTTTCAATTGTTCAATGAGAAGTGGAACATTTACACCTATTCAAATATTCCTGCATCCAGTGTCCCTTGGGTATATGACGCTCGTGATGCCGAGTTAAAAAAGCGAGCTGCACAATATATGGAAGAAGTGAGCGGAGAATATGACGCATGCATGGTGATCAATGATTGTGACAAAATTCTGGCGATGTCAAATGGGGCCTATTCCTTCTTAGACCGTACAGAAGTGTCAGATCAATCATGTGAATATGTGACACCTGATTATTTGAAAGAGATGTTGAGTCAAACCTTTCAAAAGGTGTGGACGGACGAGACAGAGGTTGTGTTTCAGCATGTCCTCATTTCAGAAAAAGGAAAAAAGCAGTATGCAGATTTTATTGTAAAGAGTTTTGATCACCGTTTTAAAGGGGTATACGTCATTCTCATTCGAATGAATGAGAGAGGGAAAAATCAAAAGAACAGCAGGGAAAAAGAGATGCCAGATCAGAATTCAGTTTATCAACAGCGTATTGTCGATTTAGAAAACGAACTCAATGAAGTTAAACAAAAAGAGCAGGAGGCAAGGGCTCAATTAAAAGCGAAAAACACGCAAATAGCGGAGCTTGAGAAAAAACACGAGCATTTTATTAATATCATAAACAACTTAAGGGTAACAAGGGAAGAACTGTATAGACCTTCTGTTAAGCCCCAGCTTGCGACGTTGTTTGTGGACCGGGACATGAATATTCGCTATTACACTCCTACTGCCGCCTCTTTATTTACTTCAGCTCAAATAAGGCAACAGCAATCCTTTCAGGCGATGGCTAAGAAGCTTACGCAGGAAACGCTCTATCATGACATACAATCGGTTATCTCGGACAGGCGCGTCATCGAACGAGAAATTGAAACGAATGAAGGAGAACAATTCACTGTCCACATCACACCTATCTTTGATCAAGATCATGAGGGAGCGGTGATGACATGGATCAAAATGACGGAAATGACAAAAATCAAACAGTCACTCCATCTAGCGATAACAGCACTGGATAACAGCCATATTCATATTGTTGTTGCAACAGAGGAAGGGGTCATTCAATGCGTGAATCAGCGCTTTTGCCAGTTTGTACAGCAGCATGAATATGACCTGATCGGCAAAGATATTTTTTCTGTCTATCATTCGCTGTGTCAATGTGATGATTTAGAAAAGCAATGGGACGTTTGTTTAAAAGAAGGCAGCTGGACTGGTGAGCTGTACTTTCAGGATTTATCAGGCCGTGAACGATGGGAGAGGGTCTCTTTACACCGAATTGATGATCCTGACAAAATGCAGTCAACCGTGATGCGGATTTCAGAGGACATCACCAACCAAAAGCAGTCAGAGAAAATGCTGATGAAGTCAGAAATGCTGTCCGCAGTTGGTCAGCTTGCAGCCGGCATCGCCCATGAGATACGGAACCCGCTGACATCGTTAAAGGGATTTTTACAGCTGATGATTCAAAGTAAGAAATATCAGAAGGATTATGCAGATGTGATGATGTCTGAATTTAATCGGCTTGAAGCCATTATTAATGAATTCCTTGTGCTCTCTAGAAGCAAATCGGTGAAATTTGAGCCGGTACATGTCAATCTTCTGCTCGAAGAAGTGATCATGGTCGTTGAATCACAGGCGGTTTTAAAAGGCGTGTCTATTCAGAAGAATTTGTCTCCGTCGCTGCCAAACATTCAAGGTATACCGAATGAGCTGAAACAAGTTTTCTTAAACATTCTTAAAAACGGTATTGAAGCGATGGATGGTGTGACAGGTGTCATTCAAGTCACATCCGTATTGGAACATAGTCAGATGATGCTGATTTTTGAAGACCAGGGAAAGGGCATACCAGAAGATGAAATAGGGAAACTGGGTGAACCTTTTTATACAACGAAAGAAAAAGGGACTGGCCTTGGTTTAATGATGACGATTAAAATCATTGAAAGCCATGGCGGCAGCATTCGTTTTGAAAGCAAAAGCTTTGAGGGGACACGAGTGATTATTACGTTTCCAATAAGTTGACAGACATAAGATTTACAAGAAATCCATCTACCATCAATATTTACTTCGTACACTATGAGAGATGAAGCTCTGAAGGGGAGATGTCTAATGAAACGTGTTCGATCCATTCGAATGATCTGCTGTTTGGTTTTGGTGATCTTTAGTCTGCAATCCTTGCTGCCTGGCATAATCACAGCAGAACAAGCCATTGCGTCTGAAAAGCATGAAACGATTTGGAACCAAAAGAAGCCAATGAAAATCAAGAAAGCCCGTCAGCTGATCGGAGAGACGGTGACGGTGAGCGGAATTGTGACTGCTGACCAAGCTGCTATAGGCAATGGGAAACTGTCAACGTACATTCAAGACAAAACAGCTGGAATCAATATTTATTCAGCACAGCAAAGCAATTTCCCAGAACTAAAAGCAGGCATGAAGGTGACAGTAACGGGGAAGATCACGTCTTATAAAGGACTGATTGAAATTGTGCCGGATCGAGATCGTCTGAAAATCGATGGTGTGAATCAAACTTTGCCAAAGCCGAAGCGAGTCTCCATGAAACAACTAGAAACGGATCAGGCACGTAAACATGAAGGAAAACTTGTGAAGGTCAAAGGCTATGTTGAATCAAAACCAGAGCAGCCGGCTGGCGGTGGATACAATGTAGTGATCATTGATAAAACATATCACAGCACCATCCTTAGAGTGATGGTGGATACAAGTGCCATTGATGAAGTAAAGACAGGGAAATGGTATGAGTTTACAGGAGTGTTAAGCAGATATGATATGCTGCAGGTGCTTCCAAGACACAAAGGTGATGTCAGTCTGCTGAAACGCCAGCCGAAGCCGCCAAAAATCAAGAAAGAATACGAGGCAACGGTTGACCGGGTAGTGGATGGTGATACGATTCATTTAAAAAAGCCTGTGCTTGGTACAACAAAGGTGCGCTTTGTGAATATGGACACGCCGGAAACGTACCATAAGCCAAAAAATGAATTAGATCAAAACCAGCTGCGTTTTGGACAAAAGGCGGCGGACTATTTAAACACACTTCTTTCAAGCGGAGATAAAGTCACATTAAAGATTGGTCCTGAAGCGAAGGACGCCTATGGACGTCTTTTAGCTCAAGTGAAAACTAAAAAAGGGGTCAATACGAATTTAGAGCTTGTGAAAAAAGGATATGCCCCTACGTATTTCATCTGGCCGGTTGGAGATGAAAAGGACTATCAGATGTTCCAAAAAGCTGTCAAAGAGGCAAAAGAAAAAGGGCTGGGCATTTGGAATGAAGCGGATCCGCTGCTGGAACAGCCGTTTGAATTTAGAGCACGTGAACAGAAAAAAGGACTGACACGCTACGTCGGTGATTCATCAGCGAAAACGTACGTATCGCCTGACAGCTGGAAAGAAATCGCTGTAGATAAACGCATCTTTTTTGCTTCAAAAGAAGAAGCAGAACAGGCTGGCTATCAGCCGGCAGAGGATGCTGGGGAAGTACCGTTAACCATTTTAAGCATGAATGATTTACACGGAAAAATTGATCAACAATACGAGCTGGATCTAAAAGGTGATGGCAATAAAGGAACGTACGGACGGATGGATTATGTGTCGGCTTATATGAAACAGAAACAAGCAGCAAACAAAAATACGATCACAGTCCATGCTGGAGATATGATAGGCGGCAGCTCTCCAATATCGTCTCTTCTGCAAGATGAACCAACAGTTGAACTCATGGAGAACATTGGCTTTGATGTTGGCACGGTCGGCAACCATGAATTTGATGAAGGGGTGGACGAGCTATTACGTATCATAAATGGCGGAGATCATCCTAAAGGCACAAAGGGATATGACGGGCAGAATTTTCCGCTCGTTTGTGCAAACTGTGAATACAAGGATACAGGCAAACCACTTTTACCTGCTTATGAAATCATGGATGTCGAAGGAATCCCTGTAGCATTTATCGGTGTTGTAACAAAGTCAGCCGCAGGAATGGTGATGCCAGAAGGGATTAAAGACATTCAGTTTACAGATGAAGTCAAAGCTGTAAATGAAGCCGCGAAGGAATTAAAACAAAAAGGGATCAAAGCCATTGCGGTCTTAGCTCATATGACGGCCTCTCAAAATGGAGATACCATCACTGGAGAAAGTGCGAAACTTGCCAAAGAAGGCGATGATGAAATTGATGTCATCTTTGCGGGGCATAATCACGAAGTGGTAAACGGAGAGGTCAATGGGAAATTAATTGTGCAAGCCTTTGAATATGGGAAGGCCATTGGCGAGGTCAATGTAACACTTGACCGCAAAACGAAGGATATTGTCAAAAAGAGTGCAAATATCCAGTATGTAGACCAGTCTGGTATTGAAAAGGACAAGGAAGCAGCCGGCATCCTAGCTCATTACGGGAAAGAAGTTGAGCCGATTATTAGTGAGGTAGTTGGAGAAGCTGGTGTTAAAATGGAAGGCGGCTATTCAAATAATGGAGACACGCCGCTCGGTAATTTGATTGCTGATGGCATGAGGTATTCTATGAAAAGTGATTTTGCCATGATGAATGGCGGCGGCATCAGGCAAAACCTTGAAAAAGGGCCGATTACGTGGGGAGATCTGTTTAATATTCAGCCCTTCGGCAACGTGTTAATTAAACTGGAGATTAAAGGGAAAGACTTAGCTGAGATCATTGAAGCGCAAATTTCTCCTCAATTTGGACCAGATTATAGCATTTCGGGCTTTTCATATTCCTATGATCCGGTAACATATAAAGTAGTCGACTTAAAGCTGCCAGATGGATCAGCCGTTGTGCTTGATCAAACATATACACTCACGGTGAATAACTTTATGGCAACTGCAACTGGCAGTAAGTATGCACCGATAGGAAGACTGGGGAAAAATCCTGAAACAGGTCCAGAGGATTTAGAAGCCACTGTCGCTTTTGTGAAGAGCTTTGAAGGAGCTTCCATTGTGTATCAAAAAGAAGGACGCATCCAAAAAGCAAAACAAGAAGAAAAAGCAGCAAGCTAAAGAGCGTATCATCTAAGAGAAATGTAACAGGTAAAGGAGTTTAGGCATGAAAAAGTGGCTTGCACTTACTGTGATGACAGCAGGAATTGTCTTGCTCGTCTGGGGAATTTGGCAAATCGCCTCTACGCACCTTCAAACAGCACAATCATTAGAAGACGCGAAGAAAGCGGTAGCGGACGATCAAAGAATGTCAAAGAAGCAGTTTTCTGCTGAAGTGGGGAAAGCCTCTGGCATCCTGACGATTCCGAAATTAAAAGCAGACCTTCCCATTGTCGAAGGGACAGATGCGGATGATCTTGCCAAAGGAGTCGGGCATTACAAAGGCAGTTATTACCCTGATCAAAAGGGACAAATCGTCCTATCTGGCCATCGCGACACGGTATTTCGCCGAACAGGGGAATTGAATATTGGCGATCAGCTGAAAATCACTGTGCCGTATGGTGAGTTTGTTTATGAAATCACACATACGAAAATCGTGGATCAGCATGATACTTCCATTATTACTTTGCAGAATAAAAAGGAAGAGCTCGTGTTAACGACATGCTATCCATTTCATTTCGTCGGCAATGCACCAGAGCGGTACATTATTTATGCAAAAAGAGCATCTGTCTAAAGAAAAAGAGCCTGCATCAAACAGCAGGCTCTTTTTTAATGAATGATCTCGTCCATGAGCTGAGCCATATCTGGTGGAAGCGGTGCTTCTATGCTCAATTGCTCACCTGTAAAAGGATGTGTCATGTCTACTTGTTTGGCATGGAGCGCGCATCTGTTGATATGATGACGAGCTCCGCCATAAAGTGTATCTCCGGCTAAAGGGTGCCCAAGACTGCTAAGATGGACTCGAATTTGATGTGTTCTTCCCGTCTCAAGCTGCAGCTTGACGGCTGTCATTTGCAGGCGTTTATTGATGTCCATGACCTGAAAGTGAGTCACAGCATTTTGACCAGTAGGAGAGATTCTTCGTCTGACGGCATGATGCTTGTCACGGCCGATCGCTGCCTCGATAGTGCCTTTCTTTTTCTTGAAAAGTCCTTCTGCGATAGCGATGTAGGTTCGGCTGATCGTTTTTTTAGAAAGCATTTGATCAAGCACAGCTTGAGCTAATCTGTGTTTGGCAAAAATGACCGTGCCGCTTGTGTCTTGATCTAGTCTGTGAATATGTCTCACTCGCTTTTCCTCGCCATTTGCTTGAAAATGAAAGGCCACAAGGTTTGCCAGTGTGCCCGTTTGTCCCTTTTCATTCGGGTGCGTTGGTCGTCCAGCGGGCTTTTGCACAATCAATAAGTGCTCGTCCTCAAAGAGCACCTCTAATTCACCATATTCTGGCGTCACATCACTTTCTTCCGTTTCAAATAAATCGATCAGGATGTGATCGCCTGTACTGACTTTTGCCACGTGATGGGCAGGCTTTTGATTTAAACGTATTTTTTGATGCTCCATCCAAAAATGGATAATCGGTTTTGAGGCCGACACGGCTGTTTTTAAAAACTGACTCAGTGAAGTGTCATGATCCTGCTCACCTGCTTTTAGCGAGAGCGTGTGTCCGTTAATGTTCATGATATTCGTTCCTCTCTTTGGGTATATATAGGAAACACTTACCTTGGCGAACGCCTTTTTTTCTGTGCTATTCTGAATGGAGAAATAACGACAGAGAGGTAGATGCCACGTGAGAATAATGAAAGCTGCTACAGACCTGCAAGAGCAGGCAATTGAAGAAATATCAAAGGATGTTGAAGATCTTCTATCCCATGCTGTCGGTGAAAACCCAGCTGCGCGTCAACAAGAACGCCCGCTGACCTTTGTTGAAGGGGTTTATAACGGAACGATGGACGATGCTTTTCGTATTTTATCGGGACTTCAGCTATTACATACCATTATTGTAAAACCTAAACGCCATATTACAAAGCGTGATCGTGAGCTATTCGAGCGAAACCGTAAGCAGGTCAATGCATGCGGCTTTTCTTTTCCATTTGATTTAGACGATTTTGCCAGCCGCCGTCTTCAAAATGCGTAAAAGTTGGTGTGAACTTCCTTGTTAACTTATAAGGCTGCCGCACATACTATTTTTAAGGGAACGGAGAAACCTTTAGATCTGTAATACCAAACCCGCTCTTTTTCAACTTTGCCTATTTCTCCACGAATCGGAGCGCTTGGATCTCTTGCAGAATAAACCGAACACGGGTAGGAGCCTGACAAAATTGGTACAGGCTCCTTTTATACATAATTATTTTAGCAGACATTCATCTTTGAAAGTCAATTTTATTCACGATATGATAGCATTGAGTATCATATTAAAGACTTTCGTAAAAAAAAGGAGTGGCCTCGTTGGTAAAGGCGATTATATTTGATTTTGACGGATTAATTTTAGATACAGAAACACATGAATATGAAGTTTTACAAGAAATGTTTGCAGAGCATGAGTCGGAGCTGCCTCTTTCTGTATGGGGCAACGTCATTGGGACGCAGGCAGGCTTTAAGCCTTTTGAATACTTAGAAAAGCAGCTAGGAAAGACGCTCGATCATGAGGCACTCACAGCGGACCGGCGTTCTCGTTTTCAAAAGAGAATGAAGGATGAATCAGCACGACCTGGCGTAGAAGCTTATTTACAGGCAGCGAAGGAGCTTGGGATCAAGATTGGCCTTGCTTCCAGCTCAGACTATAAATGGGTGTCTGATCACCTGAAGCAAATTGGTCTTTTCGATTACTTTGAATGTATTCGCACGTCAGATGATGTGGAAGAAGTCAAACCAAATCCAGAGCTTTATTTGCAGACCGCAAGCTGCTTAGGTGTAGAGCCAAAGGATTGTGTGGCATTTGAGGATTCAGTGAATGGATCAATTGCTGCCAAACGCGCAGGCATGAAATGCGTCATCGTCCCAAACAAAGTGACGAGCACGCTGCAGTTTGAAGAATATGATGTCAGATTAGAATCCATGGCTGAAATCGAATTGCTCCAGCTATTCCATCAGCTTGAAAAAGAGGATCAGTAAGGGGGCAAAAACATCATGGCAGAAAAACTCGATTTAACGCGGTTTGAAAAAAGAATGGTGATCCGTAATATCCGGGAAGAAGATATTGACCGAATCATCGCCTTGCAGGAGGTATGCTTTCCGGGCATGGACCCTTGGAAACGAGAGCACCTTGAAAGTCATCTTGAGCATTTCCCAGAAGGTCAGTTTTGTGCTGAATTTGAGGGAGAAATCATTGGCTCTTGTTCAAGTTTATTAATTAACTTTGATGAATACGATGACCGTCATACTTGGCAGGACATCACAGATGATGGGTACATCACTAACCATAATCCAGATGGGATGAATATGTATGGAATTGAAGTGATGGTTAGTCCTGAATACCGCCGCATGAAAATTGGCCATCGTTTATATGAAGCAAGAAAAGACTTAGCGAGAAGATTAAATTTAAAAAGCATCATCATTGGCGGACGCATCCCGAATTATCATAAATACCAAGAGGAAATGACGCCTCGTCAATATGTGGAGCAGGTCATGCTTCACCAAATTTATGATCCTGTTTTATCTTTTCAGCTGTTAAATGAATTCAGCCTCATGCGGATCAATCCGAATTATTTGCCGGATGATAAGGCATCGAGCACATATGCGACGTTAATGGAATGGAACAACGTCGATTATCGTCCGCAATCGAAGAGATATTATAAATCGGCATTCCCAGTTCGTATTTGCGTCATTCAATATGCGATGAAACAAATTCATTCCTTCGAGGAATTCATGAATCAGGTGGAGTATTATGTTGATGTCGCATCAGATGCGTCAGCTGACTTTGCCGTATTCCCAGAAATTTTTACAACGCAGCTCATGTCTTACTTAGAGGAGCGCTCCCCAAGTCTTGCAGTACAAAGGATCACAGAATATACCGAGGACTACATTAATTTGTTCACAGACCTTTCTGTGAAGTACAACATTAACATCATTGGCGGATCCCATTTCGTTGAAGAGGAAGGGAAAATCTACAATATCGCTTATTTATTTAGACGTGATGGAACGATTGAAAAGCAATATAAGCTCCATATCACACCGAATGAAAGAAAATGGTGGGGGATTTCAGCAGGTGATCAGGTTCGGGTATTTGATACAGACTGTGGTAAAATTGCGATCCAAATTTGCTACGATATTGAATTTCCTGAGCTTGCTCGGATTGCAGCTGATAAAGGAGCGAAAATTATTTTTACTCCGTTCTGTACAGAAGACCGTCAAGGCTATTTAAGAGTGCGTTACTGTGCACAGGCTAGAGCGGTTGAAAATCAGATTTATACCGTTATCTCAGGAACTGTCGGAAACCTTCCGCAAACCGAAAATATGGATGTCCAATATGCACAGTCAGCGATTTTTGCCCCATCTGACTTTGAATTTGCAAGAGATGGGATTGTAGGAGAGTGTAATCCGAATATAGAAATGGTTGTCGTTGGCGATGTCGATTTGGAAATTTTAAGAAGACAGCGGCAAGATGGAACGGTACGTCAGCTCAAAGACCGAAGAAGAGACGTGTATCATATTGAATATAAGAAATAATGAAAGGAAGCGCCTGTCACAAGGCGCTTCTTTTTGATTAAGAGACATAGTGGCAGCACGAGCGCTGCTACCTGTTCAAGATCAACTATTGCCTAAATAAGACGGATCGCTTATTTTTTCATGTGATAAAGGGATGCCGGAGCAAAATCCGAATATACTGAAAGGAGATCATGTGTTCAAAAAGGAGAGGAACATGGGACGACAAGCTAAACATTTGTATATCAATTTGCCGGTAAAGCATGTCAAGGAATCAAAGGCTTTTTTTGAGCAGCTGGGTTTTGACTTTCAAGAGCAGCTGACGAATAATCAGGCAGCTTGTTTGATCATTGGTGACACCATTACGGTCATGCTGTTATCCCATAAGCATTTTCAAACCATCTCAGAGAAACAATTGGTGGATGCAAGGCAGGGATCAGAGGTCATTGTCTCTATGCGGGTTGATTCACGAAAAGAGGTCGATGAGCTGGTGGAACAGGCGATAGCAGCAGGCGGTTCGCCGTTTAAGGAAAAGCAGGATCATGGGTTCATGTATGGCTGGAGCTTTCAGGATCTTGATGGTCATTTGTGGGAAGTGTTCTATATGGATGAGGAGAGAAGCGGCCTTTCATAAGGGTGCTTCTTTTTTATTGTTTAACAGTGGTATGATAATGAGGAAGAATAGGAATTCATCTAGAGAAAAGTAGGTGCAGCATGGAGTTTTTACTTGTCTTACTGCCAGTGTTCGGTATCTTTCTTATCGGGTATATTGGACAGAAGGCCATTGGTTTTGACATACATACGCTCTCATCAATGTCTTTATATTTAATGTCACCATTTCTTGCGTTTGAAACCTTTTATCAAAACAAAGTATCGATGGACTATGTGTATCTATCTATTTTTGTTGTCGGACTCTGTCTTTCGCTTGTTTTATGTGTTTTTATTTTATCTCGTATTTATGGTTATTCGAATGAAATGTATTGTGCCATGATTCTGTCGTCAGCATTTATGAACAATGGGAATTACGGTACGCCCGTTGTCCTGCTTGTCTTCGGAGCAGCTGGTTTAGATATAGCCATCGTTTTAATGGTGCTGCAGCAGCTTGTCATGAGTACAATCGGTATGTATTATGCAGCAAAGGGCGGGGAGGATGCAGGAGATGGAAAGGTTGTGCTGAAAAAAGTGCTGCGTATGCCGGTTGCATATGGGGCACTCCTCGGTCTATTATTTCAGCTGATTGATCTTTCATTACCTAAAGAGGTGATGACGGGTGTCCAGCTTGTGGGGGATGCCGCCATACCAACGATTATGCTTATTTTAGGCATGCAGCTCGCCGTCATTTCTTTTAAGCAAGTGGATTATCGTCATATTTCTTATGCTGTATTGCTGAAGCTGTTTATCTCACCACTCATCGCATTTGGTTTTACACTCATTTTACCGGTAGATGATCTAGTGAAACAAATTATGATCTTAGTTGCAGCCATGCCGACAGCAGCAAATACCACGCTGATGGCTGTACAATTTCGAACGAAGCCTGAGTTTGTCTCAAGCACGACATTTCTCAGTACCGTTTTAAGTATCGTGACATTACCAGTTATATTATGGATTTTATCTATGCACCCTCTGGGATAGGGGATGGACGGCAAACAAAGGGGGACATTTCAGTGAATGCAGATGTTCATTTTCAAGTGAGTGATGTGTTGAAAACAAAGTATTTTGCCCATGCAAAAGTGTTAGCAGGAGAAAAGGGATTGTTTCGGCAGGTCAAATGGGTCCATGTGTTAGAAGTGCCTGCTGTAGAAGATTTGTTAAATGGGGGAGAGCTTATACTAACAACTGCCGCAGGCTTTCATGATCAATTGGATGTGTTTCAAGCATTTTTAAAACAGCTGATCGATTCTGGTGCGGCAGGCTTGTGTATTGAATTTGTTCCGCTCAGATTCGATGTGCCGGAAGAACTGATAGCGTATGCAGAAGAAAGAGATTTTCCGCTGATTTTGTTTACAAAAGAAGTGAAATTCGTCAACATCACACAGCATCTCCATACGATGATGATTGAACGCCAGTATCAAATGATGGCTGATTTAGAAGCACTGTCATCAAAGCTGAATGAGCTTTTGCTGACTCCGCATCCGCAGATGGATATTTTGGATCAAGTGTATCAGCACGTAAGGGGCATTCTTTTACTCATTCCTGTTCAGGGGGAGCCGATTATTTTATGTGATTCCTCCAAACAAACCGAAGAGCTGGTCATGAATTATTTACAGTTTGCTTCCTTGCCAAAAGGATACGAAGTGACCAAAAAAGAAGTGCTTGCACTCAAGCAGACATTTGCAGACCTTGTGCTCATTCATCAAACAAACACACTCTCAGAATTCGAACTGCTCGTAATGGATAAAGGGGCAAATGCTCTTGCCCAGCAAACGCTAAGAGAGCTTTATACAGAAGAGCTGAAGAAGACAAAAGAGAACGAATGGCTGCAAAAATGGTTCCAAGAAGAGCATACAGAAAGAGATATTTTAGAGCATCTTGAAGAAACAGAAGGATTGAAAAAGCCAACCGGCTGTGTGGTGATGCTCTTTCAAAAGCATCATCAAATCGAAGAAATCGCAGGAAATCTTTATTTTCTCGTATCTTGCCGCTCTATCTTTCAGCGTGCGGGTTTCCACTTGATTCCGTATGAGCATCAAGGACAAACCTTGTTTATTTTATTGAACACGAGAAAGAAGGAGGACTGGAAAGAGCGTGCAGAAAAGGCTGCGAGTGACATCAAACAATTGTATGATCGGGAGCAGCCCCGCGGAACTGTGATCAATTTTGGCATAGGTCCATATTGTGAACAGTTTCAGCATATGAGAAAAAGCTTTCAAGCAGCCAAAGAAGTGCTGCATTTAAAGAAAGTGATGCCCCAGCGTGTGGAAAGCCCATTTTATCAAGATTTGCATATGCTCCGTCTCATGCCTGTCATGAAGGAAAGCGGACTGCTTGAATGTATGGTGAAAGAGTATTTGGAGCCTGTCATTTTATATGATAAGCAAAATAGCGGAAGACTTTATCAAACGCTGAATATCTTTTTACAGACAAACGGTTCTAAAAAGGAAACTGCAAGCCAGCTCTATATTGTCAGGCAGACGCTTTATCATAGACTAGATAAACTGCATGCATTGCTTGGCGAGGATATGATGCAGGCACCGAAAAGACAGGCGCTTGAATTTGCGATTCTTGCATATGAATTCCTGCAAGGAAATGACCGTTAACGAGGTGTGTTAGATTTGCTAAGCATCCGAGTAGTGTGTCTTATGGTTCTTTTCAATCAGTTGACGATCTGTCTAATGTAATGGGCCCGGCCCCTTTTTTATAATGAAAGTAATGGCTGGTTCTCTCTTACGGGCGGCCTAGTTTCAGTTTCATATGCCTCCCTTTTCAGCCATATAATGAATAGAAGGGCAATGTGCTGCTGAACCGGTTTAAGCTTCTTTAATGATGAAAACGGATACATGGGGGTCGGGAAGATGAAAATACATGAGCAGGCTCAAAATCTTCAGGCGAAAGATGATCAGTTGATCTGGCATCATATGAAAGGGACAAACAAGGAAAATGAAAGCATGGTCATTCACAAGGCAGAAGGCGCATGGGTGACTGATATTCATGGGAATCGCTATTTAGACGGGATGTCAGGTCTTTGGTGTGTAAATGCCGGTTATGGCAGAAAAGAGCTTGCAGAAGCGGCATATGAGCAGCTAAATACAATGCCTTACTATCCGCTGACGCAAAGCCATGTGCCAGCGATTCAGCTGGCTGAAAAGCTAAATGAATGGCTTGGCGGGGACTATGTCATCTTCTTTTCTAACAGCGGTTCTGAAGCCAATGAAGCCGCTTTTAAGATCGCCAAACAATATCATGCGCAAAAAGGAGAGAGCACAAGAACAAAGTTCATCTCCAGGTATCGGTCGTATCACGGTAATACCGCAGCAGCTCTTGCTGCAACGGGGCAGGCGCAGCGTAAATATAAATATGAGCCATTAGGTCAAGGCTTTATCCATGTCGCACCGCCTGATATGTATCGTCATCCTGAGGATCAAGAGACTTTGGCAAGTGCAGCGGCAATCGATCAAGCCATGACGTGGGAACTAAGTGAGACCATTGCTGGGGTCATTATGGAACCGATTATTACAGGCGGCGGTATCTTAATGCCGCCAAAAGGGTATTTGAAGAAGGTCAAAGACATCTGTGAGGCTCATGGAGCGCTTCTCATTGTGGATGAGGTTATCTGCGGCTTTGGCCGGACAGGGAAGCGGTTTGGTTTTATGCATGAAGATGTAAAGCCGGATATCATCACAATGGCAAAAGGGATCACAAGCGGCTATTTACCTCTTTCTGCAACGTGCGTGAAACGAGAAATCTATGAAGCCTATGCAGGGGAAGATACGTATGACAGGCTGCGCCATGTAAATACATTTGGCGGTCACCCTGCTTCCTGTGCGGTTGCCCTAGCGAACCTAGAGCTCATGGAAAACGAGAAATTAGTAGAACGGTCTGACACGCTTGGGCAAGACATGCTTGAACGTTTACAAGAGTTAAAAGAGCATCCATATGTCGGTGATGTCAGAGGAAAAGGTCTGCTGTTTGGCATTGAGCTTGTCCAGGATCAACAGTCCAAAAAACCAGCTGATCCACAGGTTGTCGGTCAATTGATTGCAGAATGTAAAAAACGCGGACTGATCATCGGGAAAAATGGTGATACGGTTGCCGGTTATAATAACGTTGCCCAGCTTGCACCCCCGCTAAATATAACAGACGAAGACGCTTCATTTATTATCAACACGCTAAAAGAAAGCATGGCACAGTTATAGCAGAGAGATTTCTCTGCTTTTTTCTATGGGAAGAGCACATACATTAAGTGAAATCGTCATTGGATACACTAGGTGTATTGAAAAATAGAAGAGATTCTATTACTGTTAGGAGAAGACTGAACCAATACACTTTAGAAGGAGACGGCATATGAGTTTTCATGATCAACCCATTCTACCTGCTGTTCGCAATATTAAGCAATTTGAGGAATTTTTAAAAAGTCCATTTACATATGGGGTCTTACTTGATGTGCATTTAGGCCGGCTAAAGGGCATTATGAATGAGGCAAATGCCCATCATAAAAAAATGTTTGTCCATGTCGATCTCATTCATGGGATCAAACATGATGAGTATGGAACGGAATTTATTTGTCAGGAAATGAAGCCGGCAGGAATTATTTCTACTAGGTCTTCTGTCATAGTAAAAGCCAAGCAAAAAAAGGTATATGCCATTCAGCGAATGTTTTTACTTGATACAAGTGCGATGGAAAAAAGCATGGAGTTCGTAGGAAAACACCGCCCAGATTTTATTGAAGTATTGCCAGGGGTTGTGCCGGATTTAATTACAGAAGTGCGCGAGCGAGCTGGGATTCCAATATTTGCAGGGGGGTTTATCCGTACAAAAGAAGATGTAGAAAGAGCGCTTGAAGCGGGAGCTACAGCTGTGACAACATCGAATACAGCCCTTTGGAAAGCGTTCCAAAAGTGAAAAAGATAAAATGTGAAAATTGATTGACAACGTTTTCATCCTCTGATACTATAGCACTAAGTTAATATCATGTGATGGAGAAACGGAGATCCACAACAGCGCTTTACTAGGTGACAAATGACCCTGATGTAAAGTATGTTTGTTGTGGATCTTTTTTCTTTATCTTTTTTTACACATTCATAGGGGATGGCAACTGAACCAGAGGAGGAATTTTCATGACACCATTTTGGGGTGAAGTCGTAGGTACAATGCTTCTCATTATTTTTGGAGGCGGTGTATGTGCGGCAGTCAATTTAAAGAAATCGCTCGCATATCAGTCCGGCTGGATTGTAATCGCTTTCGGATGGGGATTTGCAGTAGCCATAGCAGCTTATGCAACAGGTGGAATCAGCGGTGCACATTTGAATCCAGCACTAACAATTGGGCTTGCGCTAGAAGGAAGTTTTCCTTGGGCTGATGTACCAATGTATATTGCCGGTCAAATGCTTGGCGCATTAATAGGAGCTATTATTGTCTTTTTACATTACTTACCGCACTGGAAAGCAACAGACGATCCAGGTGCAAAGCTGGGTGTATTCTCAACTGGTCCTGCGATTCCGCATACTTTTGCAAACGTACTTAGTGAAGTCATCGGTACATTTGTATTGGTTCTAGGAATCTTAGCGATTGGTGCAAATAAATTCGCAGACGGAATCAATCCGCTGATTGTTGGATTCTTAATTGTCGCAATTGGTCTTTCTTTAGGCGGAACAACTGGTTATGCAATCAATCCTGCACGTGATTTAGGTCCGAGAATTGCACATGCGATTCTGCCGATTCCAGGTAAAGGTCCATCGAATTGGAAGTATGCTTGGGTGCCAGTCGTTGGTCCAATTTTAGGCGGCGCATTTGGCGGTGTTTTCTACAATGCAGCCTTTAAAGCGAACATCACACCAGCCTTTTGGATTGTAAGCGTTATTTTAGTTGTGGTATTGTTAGGACTCTATGTCTCTACGAAAAATCAAACAAATGCTGTAAATGAAAGTATGTAAGGGGAGGAAAACACCATGGCAAAAGAAAAATATATTCTTGCTTTAGATCAAGGGACAACAAGCTCAAGAGCGATCTTATTTGATCAAGAAGGCAAAATTGCACATACAGCTCAGAAGGAATTTAATCAATATTTTCCGAACCCAGGCTGGGTAGAACATAATGCAAATGAAATTTGGAGCTCTGTTCTATCTGTTATTTCAACTGCTTTAATTGAATCAGGCATTGAAGCAGATCAGATCGCCGGTATCGGAATTACGAACCAGCGTGAGACAGCTGTTGTTTGGGATAAACATACAGGCGCACCCGTTTATAATGCAATTGTTTGGCAGTCTAGACAAACGTCGGGCATTTGTGAAGAGTTAAAAGCGCAAGGACACAATGAAACGTTTAGAAATAAAACAGGTCTTCTCATTGATGCTTATTTCTCAGGGACAAAAGTAAAATGGATTTTAGACAATGTAGAAGGTGCTCGTGAGAAAGCAGAAAATGGCGACTTGCTGTTTGGCACAATTGATACATGGCTCATTTGGAAGATGACAGGCGGTCAATCACACGTCACAGATTACTCCAACGCGTCAAGAACGTTAATGTTCAACATTTACGATCTGAAATGGGATGAAGAATTACTTGAGATCCTTGGCGTACCTGCTTCTATGCTTCCAGAGGTGAAACCATCTTCACACATCTATGGTGAAACAACAGACTATCACTTCTTCGGCAGAAATATCCCGATTGCAGGAGCGGCGGGAGACCAGCAGTCTGCACTATTCGGTCAGGCTTGCTTTGAAGAAGGAATGGCGAAGAACACGTATGGCACAGGATGTTTTATGTTGATGAATACAGGGGAAAAAGCAATTAAGTCGGATCATGGTTTATTAACGACAATTGCATGGGGCATTGACGGTAAAGTTGAATATGCTTTAGAAGGAAGTATTTTCGTAGCTGGTTCAGCGATTCAGTGGCTGCGCGACGGACTGAGAATGTTTAAAGACTCAAAAGACAGCGAAGCCTATGCGGAGCGCGTTGAGTCAACAGAGGGCGTATATGTCGTGCCGGCATTCGTTGGTCTAGGCACACCATACTGGGACAGTGATGTCAGAGGCGCTGTATTCGGATTAACACGCGGTACTTCTAAAGAGCACTTTGTCCGTGCAACGTTAGAATCACTTGCTTATCAAACAAAGGATGTTTTAGATGCGATGGAAAAGGATTCAAACATCTCATTAAAAACTTTGCGTGTGGATGGCGGGGCTGTAAAGAATGATTTCTTAATGGGCTTCCAAAGTGATTTGCTGGATGTACCAGTAGAGCGTCCAGAAATTAATGAAACGACGGCACTCGGTGCGGCCTATCTTGCGGGAATAGCAGTTGGCTTCTGGAACGACCGTTCAGACATTGCAAAACAATGGAACCTTGACAAGCGCTTTGACCCTAAAATGGAAGAGGACAGCCGTGACTCGTTATACAGCGGGTGGAAAAAGGCTGTAAAAGCAGCTCAAGCTTTCAAATAAACCAAAAGTATGGTATACTTCAAGTAAGTTAATAGAACGGTTGGAGAACTGGAGAGACCGCAGGCACCGAAGTGTAGAAATACGCTTTGGGTGTTTGCGGTCTCTTTTTCTTTACCGTACAACATGGGAGGAACAAGAGATGACTTTTTCTAGCTTAGAAAGAGAACAAATGCTGCAGGGAATGACAAAAAAACCATATGATGTGTTTATCATTGGTGGGGGTATAACAGGCGCTGGTACAGCACTTGACGCGGCTTCACGCGGAATGCGTGTCGGTCTTGCAGAAATGCAGGATTTCGCAGCAGGTACGTCTAGCCGCTCAACGAAACTAGTGCACGGCGGGCTTCGTTATTTAAAACAATTTGAAGTGAAAATGGTCGCAGAGGTCGGTAAAGAGCGTGCCATTGTATACGAAAATGGTCCTCATGTGACAACGCCAGAATGGATGCTTCTTCCGATGCATAAAGGCGGGACATTTGGTAAGTTTTCAACCTCTATTGGACTGAGAGTGTATGACTTTTTAGCTGGCGTAAAGCATAGCGAACGCAGAAGCATGCTAAGTGTCAAAGAAACACTTGAAAAAGAACCGCTTGTCAAAAAGGACGGCTTAAAAGGCGGCGGCTACTATGTTGAATACCGTACAGATGATGCACGCCTCACAATCGAAGTCATGAAAGAGGCTGTGAAATTCGGAGCGGAAGCGGTCAACTATGCGAAAGTAAAAGAATTTATTTATGATAAAGGCAAAGTGGTTGGTGTTGTCATTGAAGATGTCATGACGCAGAAAACATACGATGTGTATGCGAAGAAGATCGTCAATGCGACAGGTCCATGGGTAGATCAGCTGAGAGACAAGGACCACTCAAAAGAAGGAAAACACTTACAGCATACAAAAGGAATTCACTTAGTATTTGACCAATCGGTCTTCCCATTAAAACAAGCGATTTACTTTGACACGCCGGATAAACGGATGGTCTTTGCCATTCCAAGAGAAGGCAAAACGTACGTTGGAACAACAGATACAGTGTACAAAAAACAGCTGGAGCATCCACGTATGACAAAAGCCGATCGTGACTATGTCATCCAAGCGATTCAGTACATGTTCCCTGATCTCAATATTACAGAAAAAGATGTAGAATCCAACTGGGCCGGTCTTCGTCCGCTCATTCATGAAGAGGGTAAAGATCCTTCAGAAATTTCTCGTAAGGATGAAGTGTGGACATCATCTTCAGGCTTAATCACCATTGCTGGCGGTAAATTAACAGGCTACCGTAAAATGGCTGAGCATATTGTCGATCTAGTACGTGATGGATTGAAACAAGAAACGGGCAAAGATTACGGACCATGTAAAACAAAACATATGCCAATCTCAGGCGGCCATGTAGGCGGATCTAAAAACATGGCAGCCTTTGTTCAAGCGAAAACAGCAGAAGGCGCATCTGTTGGTTTAACAGAACCGATTGCACAAAAACTAGCTGAAAAATATGGTTCAAACGTCAGCAGTGTGTACAAACGAGTAGAGCAGCTTCAAGGGGAAGCAGACAAACGAAACATTCCAGCATATGTGCTGGCAGAGCTTGTCTATGCGATCGAAGAAGAACTAGCTGTAACACCTGTCGATTTCTTCTTAAGAAGAACAGGAAGCCTATTATTTAATATCAATTGGGCAAAAAAATACGCACAGCCTGTTGTTGATTACATGGCAGAGCGTTTTGGCTGGGATGAAGCAGCAAAACAGAAACATCAAACAGAATTAGATCAACTATTCCATGAAGCAGTCGTACCGCTTGATGCAGAATAAAAAGAAGACAAAGGGTTAAAGCAAGATCATTTTAGCCCTTTGTCAACAATCTGAAAGCCGATCATGTATCGGCTTTTTTTATTTGTGCAACATTTTTTCCAACTGCTAATGATATAGCATGACATAAAGGGTGATTCCATATAAAATAACAGTAGATGTTATTTTATTGATGATAAGAGCTGGGGAGGACGACCATGAGTTGGAAGACGAATTATGAGCGATGGATCAATGAGAAGCACCTGGATACTGAACTAAAGGAATGGCTGGAGACGCATCAAGATGACCACCAGACACTTGAAGACTGTTTCTACAAAAACCTTGAGTTCGGCACTGGAGGAATGCGCGGTGAGATTGGTGCAGGCACGAACCGAATGAATGTGTACACTGTTCGTAAAGCATCAGCAGGTCTTGCTGCGTATATTGCGAAACATGGAGAGGATGCAAAAAATAGAGGCGTCGCCATTGCATATGATTCACGCCATAAATCGCCTGAATTTGCGATGGAAGCAGCCAAAACACTTGCTTCACAAGGCATTCAAACGTATGTATTTGATGAATTGCGTCCGACACCAGAGCTCTCTTTTGCGGTTCGTGAGCTGCGTGCATTTGCTGGAATCGTCGTGACAGCAAGTCATAATCCACCAGAATATAATGGCTATAAAGTGTATGGTGAAGATGGCGGGCAGCTGCCTCCATTTGAAGCAGATCAAGTCATTCAAGAAGTAGATGCAATTGAAAATGAACTGGCGATTTCCGTTGATTCTGAAGAAACGTTGAAACAGCAAGGGCTGATCAAAATAATCGGAGAAGAAATCGACCATGCTTATATTGAAAAACTAAAAACCATCAGTGTGCACCCTGAGCTGGCACATGAGGTCGATGTCAAAGTCGTGTTTACTCCGCTTCATGGGACAGCCAATCACCCTGTCAGAAACGGGCTGCAGGCTCTTGGATATCAGCATGTCACTGTTGTGCCTGAGCAGGAAAAACCAGATCCACAATTCTCAACAGTGACCTCGCCGAATCCAGAGGAGCATGCCGCATTTGAGTACGCCATCAAGCTTGGTGAAAAACAAAATGCAGATATCCTTATTGCCACAGACCCAGATGCTGACAGGTTAGGCATTGCGGTCAGAGATCACGAAGGAGAATTTACCGTCTTAACAGGCAACCAGACAGGCGCCCTGCTGCTCCATTATTTATTATCTGAAAAACAAAAGCTGGGTCAGCTGCCGCCTCGTCCCGTTGTGATGAAAACCATTGTCACAAGTGAGCTTGGGCGTGCTGTAGCATCAGCTTTTGGTGCCGACACGATAGACACACTCACAGGCTTTAAATTTATTGGAGAAAAAATTAAACAGTTTGAAAAGAGCGGAGAATACACGTTTCAATTTGGTTATGAAGAGAGCTATGGCTATTTGATCGGTGACTTTGCCCGAGATAAAGATGCGGTGCAAGCGGCACTTTTAGCCGTTGAAGTCGCTGCTTTCTATAAAAAGCAGGGCAAGTCCTTGTACGATGCGCTTGTCGATATTTTCAAGCAGTTTGGATTTTACCGGGAAGGATTAAAGTCGTTAACCTTAAAAGGAAAAGAAGGAGCAGAGCAGATTTCAGCGATCCTTCATACCTTTAGAACAAATCCGCCAGCTGCCATCGCAGGGCAGCGCATCACAGTGATTGAGGATTACCAATCAAGTCAAAGACAACTTGTGGCTGAAAAGAAAGAGGAAACCATTCACCTGCCAGCATCAAATGTGCTGAAATATTTCCTTGAGGATGGTTCGTGGTTCTGCTTAAGACCTTCCGGCACTGAGCCTAAAGTGAAATTTTATATTGCAGTCAAAGGCACGTCTTTAACAGATAGTGAAGAAAAGTTAAAGCATTTGTCAGAAGAAGTGATGAAAGTCGTTTATGAGATTGTGGAAGAAACAGCGAAATAACGAAAGACAAGGCCATCGTGTGTGAATGCATGATGGCTTTTTTCTCAGCCAAAAGGATGAGAAGAAATCATTCTTTTGGAGAAAGAGCGACGAGGGGGCTCATGGTATAATGAGCGTAATGAGAAGTGATGGCTGCAAATGCCGGGGGTAAACAGTATGGGAGAATACCAAGAGAAGGTTGAAACATTAAAAACGTTAAAAGAAATTGCTGAAAAGCTTAATGAAGGCATGGAAATGAAAGAAACGCTCCATGAAGTGCTCCATATGCTGATGGATGTGACAGGCTTTCATTCAGCATGGATTTATTTTATAGAAAAAGACGGGTCATATGAACTGATGGCAGAGGTTTCCTTACCTGAAGCCCTCGCAAAGCATCAAAAACAGCTCATGTGTCAAAATGATTGTTATTGCATCAACCGATACACAAAAGGCTCGCTGCAATCAGCCACAAATATTATTAACTGCAAACGGATTGAAACGGCAATTGAAGAAAAGCTCGGGGATACAGAAGGAATTACTCATCATGCGACCGTACCGCTAAAAGCGTGTAAGCGGACATTCGGCTTATTAAATGTGGCGGCAAAAGGAAAAGTTACGTTTACGCAAGAAGAGCTGAATTTGCTTGAAAGCATTGCACTTCAAATTGGCACCGCCATTCAGCGGATGAAGCTTGTACAAAATGAACAGCAGCACGCACTTCTGGAAGAAAGAAACCGGCTCGCACAGGACTTGCATGATTCTGTCAACCAAATGCTGTTCTCTGTCAGTCTGACTGCTAAGGCTGCAAGGCAAATGACAAGCGATCACAATCTAGGGGAAATGATTGATTTTATACAGCATTTGTCACAAGATGCTCTGATTGAAATGCGGTCACTCATTTGGCAGCTGAGACCAAGAGGCCTTGAAAAAGGGTTTACGACAGCAATTGAAGAGTATGCACAGCTTTTAGGATTACGCTGCACTTTATCTTTATCAGGCTGTATAGAAATGGATCATTCTCACAATGAAACTTTGTTTCGTGTATGTCAAGAAGCGCTGAATAACTGTCTAAAACATGCGGAAGTAGAAGAAGTCGAGGTCAAACTTGAGCAGTCAAAAGACACGTTGGAGATGAAAATCATTGACCACGGAAAAGGTTTTCAATATGACGAGCAGATGAGCCTTCCTTCACTTGGGCTGAAAGGGATGTCTGACCGCATCCGAAGAGCGGGTGGTACATTTTGTATCCATTCAGAGTTAGGTAAAGGAACTACGATTCATGTAAAAGTGCCATTTTCACAAGAAAGGAAGGGATCGTCATGAGAGTTGTCATTGCAGATGATCATCATATTGTGAGAAAAGGGCTTGTGTTTTTCTTACAGACACAGCCTGATGTGGACATCGTTGGTGAGGCGTCCAATGGGAAAGAGGCATTAGAGGTTGTCAGAGAAACTCAGCCTGACATTGTCTTAATGGATTTGTCTATGCCTGTCATGAATGGCATTGAGGCAACGAAACAAATGACGCTGGAAATGCCGGACACCCGCATTGTGATCCTGACAAGCTATGCGGATAAAGATTATGTCATTCCCGCCATTCAAGCAGGGGCGAAAGCCTATCAATTAAAGGATGTAGCACCAGAAAAGCTGCTTTCGACCATGATTGAAGTTCAAAATGGCACCTATCAGTTAGATGGTCATATCACAACCTTTCTCGTGCAGCATCTGACAGAACCAAAAGAGCAGAAATGGGCATTGATGAAAGAGCTCACCAATAGAGAGCGAGATGTCTTATTTGAGATTGCAAAAGGCAAAAGCAACAAAGAAATTGCCTCATCGCTGTTTATTTCTGAAAAGACTGTCAAAACGCACGTATCTCATGTATTATCAAAATTAGATCTGGCAGATCGAACCCAAGCGGCTCTGTATGCAGTGGATTATCAAAAAAATCAGCCGAAAGAGCTGCTATGACAGAAGGGGATCTAGTCGTTATGCTAAAACTTTTAAGCGCATATTCAATTCAATGAATTGAATAAAAAAGATGTTGGTTATTTGACGTGCCTTTTGCGTAAAAAGAGAAGCATGAACAGTCTAATTTCTAATAGAAAAACCATAAAAGACTTGATAAGTGTATGCTCATCAAGTCTTTTTTTATTTTAAAGGGAGTGATGAATTGAAATTCCTTATTCCTTTGTACAATAACGGGAAGGTAATCTCTAACGCTGTCTATCTCATGTGAGCCACTTTATGTTTCCCATCACAGCGCACTGCTAATTGTATGTAAAAGGGAAGGGCTAAAAAATTCATTTTAGCCCTTTTCTTTATGTGTACATCGGTTGTGAATAAACTTCAGAAGCAGCAGCCTCTGAAGCATGGTCAATGTACTGCAGGAGCCCATATAAACATTTTTCAACATCTGCATCGTTCCGGTTAAATTGATACGCATGTAAGAAATGCTCAATACGTTTCGAGAGCAAATCATCTTGCGTACGTACCATAAGAATAAGTAAATTATCCCATTGCGAGCGATGCGTATAATAAAGTGCTTTATCATAATCCGCCACATTCATTAAACCTTCTCCTTTCCCTTGAGAAGTCCTCATTAGTTTGCTCGAATCATATCGACTTTTTCAGGGGAAAAGTTGGTGTCCGCATCAATCGTGTACCGGGAATTATAGGCTGAATAATTGCTTCATGTATGAAAAAGGACCGGCCAGTTAAACCTAAACAAAACATATATGAAAGTGAGTTCAATGATATCATGCAGCCGAAATTGTGGATGCTTATTGCAGCAGGAATCGTTTTGCTTGGCAGTTTGATGATTCATCCTGCATCAAAAGCAGCGGTGCAGCCGTTTGAAAATTGGGAAAGACTTGCGTACACAGCATTGCAAGATGAATATAAAGGTGCCGCTTTAAATGATTATCATTACATTGGCCGGACAGAAGTGAATGATGAGCAGACAAAAGATGTGTTTCGCGTCACTGTAAAGGAAGGATCAACTCGCTTTGCCGCACATGCCGAAATTTATTTTCATCCGGTGACCGGTCATTTGATTAGTATTAACGTGTTTCGACTATAAAGAAGTACCTTATTTTGTAAAGGGTTCAGTAAAAAAAAGACAAAGGGCTAAAATAAAGATCATTTTAGCCCTTTGTCCAAACAATTTATTTCGAGATGGGATTATTTCATGCTTCCTTGAAGATAAGCGCGAATATCCACACCTAGTGAATCCGCTAATCGCTGGCCGTAATCTTCATCGGCACGATAGAAGTTGCAGATTGCAAGTAATTTTGTTTGGTCATTAACATCTTTCAGATCAGCTGTTAAGTTTTTAATCAATGCTTGTTTCTCTTCTTCAGAGTAGCTTCGATATTTTTCTCCAGCTTGTTTGAAATCGTTCGGTTTTTCAATTTTTTGTCTCACCATACGGTCACCGTGAAGAACTGGCTCACTTTCTTTGTAGTGAGGGTTTTCTTTTGGCTGATCGGCATAACGGTTTGGTTCATAGTTAATATGACCGCTTGGACGAGTCGTTGTCATAAAGCCATCCTGCTGGTTATTGTGTACAGGTGCATAAGGGCAGTTCACCGGAATGCGCATGTAGTTCGCACCAAGACGGTGGCGCTGAGTATCAGGATATGAGAACAGACGGCCTTGAAGCAGTTTATCTTCAGATGCCTCAATTCCTGGAACAAATGCACTTGGCGTGAAAGCAGACTGTTCTGTTTCAGCAAAGAAGTTCTCAGGATTGCGGTTGAGTGTCATGCGTCCTACTTTTTGAAGCGGGTAATCTTCCTCGCTCCACGTTTTTGTTGGGTCACATGGATCATAATCAAGGTCATCATAATCGCTAAGCGGCATAAGCTGAACATATAAGTCCCATGCTGGGAAGTTGCCTTTTTCAATGCGGTCATATAAATCTCTTGTCGCATGCTGGAAATCGTTTGCTTGAATTTCCGCTGCTTCTTCCATAGATAAGTTGCGAATACCTTCAGAAGGTCTCCAGTGATATTTCACATATTTTGCTTCGCCGTATTTGTTCACCCATCTAAATGTATGCACACCAGAACCGCGCATTTCAGCGTAGCTTGCAGGGATTCCTTCGTCAGAGAAAAGCCATGTGAGCATATGAGTGGATTCAGGCGTTAAGGTCATAAAATCCCAATAACGGTCAGGATCTTGAATATTGGTTACAGGATCTGGCTTGAGAGAGTGAACCATATCAGGGAATTTCAATGCATCACGAATAAAGAAGATCGGCAAGTTGTTACCAACGAGATCATAGTTGCCTTCTTCTGTATAAAATTTGACAGCAAAGCCGCGCGGGTCACGCAATGTTTCAGGTGAACCTTTCGGATGAATAACGGTAGAGAAGCGAACAAAAACGTCTGTTTGTTTTCCTTCTTCACTTAGGAAGGCTGCTTTTGTATGTTTCTCCATGCTGTTTTCTACTTCAAACACACCGTAAGCGCCGGCGCCTCTTGCATGAACGACGCGCTCTGGAATACGTTCACGGTCAAAGTGTGCAAGTTTTTCAATCAAATGATAGTCATCAAGAAAGGTAGGTCCGCGGTGACCAGCTGTTCTTGAGTTTTGGTTATCGCCAACTGGCACGCCTTGGTTCGTTGTCAAATTTTTATGATTTGAATTTGTCATTCTTTTCTCCTCCTGTAAACAAAAAAGTGTTTTCTAGCAATCTATATACCCTAATTATATTGAATCAAACATGATAGTCAATATTTATTTATAATAATTTTAAATAAATTATTATTACAAGAAGGTAAAGAAAAAGACGAAAGAATAAAATTCTTTCGTCTTAAAGCAAGAGCTCTCTGAGAGCATCTTTGTTTTGTGTTAAATCGTTTAGTGTGTATCGGTCAAGAACGCTTAAATAAGCAGTGAGTGCTTCATGAAGTACATGCTTTAATGAACAAATTGGGGAGATAATGCAGCTGTTTTTCTTTGGATCAAAGCATTCAACCATGACTAAATCATCCTCTGTATAACGGACAACCTCTCCAATATTAATGCTTTCTGGGCTTTTTCCAAGCCTGATCCCGCCATTTCTTCCGCGAATCGTTTCCACATACCCGCGTTTTCCAAGATGATAAATCACCTTCGTCAGATGATTTTTAGAAATGCCATAAACATCGGCGATCTGCTGAATATTTGACAGTTCATTATTTTCTCTCGAAGCTAAATAAATGAGTACCCTTAATGAGAAATCTGTGTAATTCGTAAGTTTCATTTTGACGACCTCTAAACCTAATAGAGTTTTGTATCATCGTAACACATTTTAGACAAAAACTGTTCGAGAAAGTGTAAAATGTGACAACATTTAAAACATGTATTATAAATATTGCTTTTAGAGACTGTCATCTATTACGATAAAGATGTATTTAAAATACTTCTTTTGAAAGAAGGAATGACGATGTTATCTAAAGATCAAATGAATGCAATAAAGCAATCAGCACCTCTACTAAAAGCCGAGGGAACCAAACTTGTCACTGTTTTTTATCAAAATATGATTCGCCAGCACCCGGAGCTGCTCAATCAATTTAATAAAACAAATCTGATGAACGGAAGTCAGCCAGAGGCACTTGCTGCGACACTATATCAAGCTGCACTGCACATTGATCGGTTAGAGGAATTACTTCCTGCGGTCAAACAAATTGCCCATAAGCATGTCAGTGTCATGGTCAAAAAAGAACAATACCCAATTGTCGGATATCACCTGATGGAAGCGATGAAAGAGGTGTTTGGCTTAAGAGAAGAAAATGCCACTTTATTAGCTTGGAAAGCTGCATATGACATCATTGCGAATATTTTCATGACCATAGAAGCAGAAATGATGGATGAAAATGTGAAACAGACAGGCGGATGGGCAGATGTGAAGCCGTTTGTGATTAAGAAAAAGAAGCAAGAATCTCCATCGCTTATCTCTTTTTATTTAGTACCAGAAGATGAAGCAGAGCTGCCAATGTATAAAGCAGGCCAATACATTACGGTTCAGGCAGATATGCCAGGAGAAGCCTATATGTGCAGCAGACAATACAGCTTATCAGACGAGCATCATCCATCTTATTACCGTATTACAGTGAAGCGTGACGGTCATGTGTCTACATTTTTGCATGATGAAATGGAAGAAGGTGATGTTCTTCAAGTGAGTATGCCGCAGGGAATGTTCTGCTTGCAAGATGACATAAAAGTGCCTGTTTATTTCATCAGTGCTGGGTCTGGTGTCACACCAATGATTGGTTTAGTGAAAACTGCCGCACAAAACAGCCAGACATTCACGATGATTCATGCAGATCGATTAGAGGATGTAAACGCTTTTGAAAATGAGTTTGAACGCGTTCTAGCTTCAGCTTCCTATGGACGCATCATCCTATGTAACGAACAATTTGCGCAGTCTGGAAAGGGTGAACTTGTTGAGAAAGCGGCTTCCCGCATTGACCGTCCATTTCTTCAATCGGTGATCGGAGAAGGGAAAGGCCAATTTTATCTATGCGGTTCACCGGTGTTTACACAGGAGATCATTCATCATCTAAAAGAGCTGGGAATTCCAGCACAACATATTCATTTCGAATCATTCGGCGGGCAATCCACGAAAGAAATAGAAGTCGTCTAAACGATTGGCGGAACATCATGTTTTTTTACATACGCTCATATAGTAGGGATAAGTCCGATGAGGAGGGATGGTTTCCTTGAGCGTATCTGAAAAACGTCTTTTACAAAGAGCGATTGATGAAATTACAGAAATTGCAGAAGGATTTGGTCTAGATTTTTATCCGATGAGGTATGAAATCTGTCCCGCGGAAATTATTTATACGTTCGGTGCATATGGAATGCCAACACGATTCAGCCACTGGAGCTTTGGGAAGCAATTTCATAAAATGAAGCTTCATTATGATTTAGGGTTAAGCAAAATTTATGAACTTGTCATCAATTCAAATCCTTGCTACGCCTTTCTACTTGATAACAATACGCTCGTTCAGAATAAATTAATTGTGGCTCATGTATTGGCACACTGTGATTTCTTCAAAAATAATTGCCGTTTCCAAAACACAAAACGAGATATGGTTGAAAGCATGTCAGCAGCGGCAGAGCGGATCAAAGAATATGAGCATATCCACGGGACAAAAGAAGTCGAATCCTTTTTAGATGCCGTATTGGCTATCCAAGAGCATATTGATCCGTCTCTTGTTCGATCAAAACTAAGCTGGAATATGGACGATGAAGAAAGTGAAGATGATAAACCAAAACGTCAAACGCCATATGATGATTTGTGGGGAATGGATGAGCCGAAAACGCGTGAGAAAAAGAAAACCGTTAAGCAGTTTCCGCCAAAGCCGGAAAAGGATCTTTTACTCTTTATTGAGGCGCATTCCCGCGAGCTGGAGCCGTGGCAGCGGGATGTCCTTACCATGCTGAGAGAAGAAATGCTCTATTTTTGGCCGCAGCTGGAAACAAAGATTATGAATGAAGGCTGGGCATCGTATTGGCACCAGCGGATTATGCGGGAGCTTGATTTGGATTCAAGTGAATCGATAGAGTTTGCGAAATTAAATGCAGGTGTTGTGCAGCCATCTAAAACAGGCATCAACCCTTACTATTTAGGGCTGAAGATTTTTGAAGATATCGAAGAACGCTATAACAACCCGTGTGAAGAATTAAAAAAAGCAGGGGTCACAGAAGGATCTGGCCGCAGTAAAATGTTTGAAGTCAGGGAAATTGAATCAGATATTTCCTTTATTCGAAACTACTTAACGAAAGACCTTGTGATGAGAGAAGACTTGTACTTGTTTCAAAAGCAGGGGAGAGACTATAAAGTCATTGATAAAGAATGGAAGGCGGTTCGTGATCAGTTAGTCAGCATGAGAGTGAATGGCGGCTTTCCGTATTTGACCGTAATCGATGGCGACTATTTAAAAAATAACGAACTTTATATCAAGCATTGGTATGAAGGCATTGAACTTGATCTGAAATACTTAGAAAAAGTCCTTCCGTATTTATATCAGCTGTGGGGAAGAAGTGTGCATATCGAGTCAGTTCTTGAAGGAAAAGAAGTGATGTTTTCTTATGATGGAAAAGGGGTTCATAGGAAATATCTTGCTTAATGATCAAAGAAAAGATGTCCTAAAACGGACATCTTCAGCGTGTAGACAAACCCTCGCATTCGGTGTCAGGCCTGCGTGCCGGTGCTCACGAATGTCAAATTCGCTCCGCGCCGGTACTCGTCCTTCCTAGACTGCAAAGGTTTTCTATCACGCTGAAATGAAGACAAAGGGCTAAAATCAACATCATTTTAGCCCTTTGTCAACAATCTGAAGATGTCCTAAAACGGACATCTTCTTTTATGTGACCGGGGCTGGGTTAAATAGGCACAGATCGTTATGAATCCCCCAATGATCGGCCCAAGTTTCTTTCCGGCCGCTGGCGACATCTATTATATAGTGAAACAGATCTGTACCGACTTCCTCGATTGTTGCTTCTCCGGTTGCAATACGGCCGGCATCAAAATCAATAAGATCAGGCCATTGTGTCTGTAAACTGGTTCTCGTAGAAACTTTTACTACGGGTGCTGCTGCTAGGCTGTATGGAGTTCCTCGGCCTGTTGTGAAAATTTGTAGATTCATACCAGAGGCGAGCTGCAGTGTTCCGCACACAAAATCGCTTGCCGGCGTAGCAGCAAATATCAATCCTTTGGTGGCTGCTTTCTCACCAGGCCCAATTACGCTAGATATTGGACTTGTTCCAGATTTGACGACAGAACCAAGCGCCTTTTCTACGACATTGGATAAACCGCCTTTTTTATTTCCTGGGGAAGGATTTGCACTTCTATCTGCTTGACCTCTGTTTAAATAGTCGTCGTACCATTTCATTTCCCGTATAAGTGCCTGCCGCGTTTTTTCATTCAAAGTCCTTGGAGTTAATAGGTGAATGGCATCACGCACTTCTGTCACTTCTGAAAAAAGAACCGTTGCACCTGCTTTGACAGGAGATCTGCTGCATATCCAACGGCGGGGTTTGCTGTTACACCTGAGAATGCATCGCTTCCTCCGCATTGTAAGCCCACCACTAAATCCGATACAGGACATGGGACGCGTGTCCGTCCATTGAGCTTTATTAATTTGTGCTCTGCAGCCTTCAGAATGGAGGTAATCATTGAAGAAAATCCTGATTCCTCCTGTAATGTTAAAATATCGTGTTGCCGATTTTCTGAAACAATGCGTGAAGGTATGAGCTTTTCACAGCCTAATCCAATGACAAGCACTTCTCCGCCAAAGTTTGGATGTGTGGCTAAGTTTTGAATGGTTCTGATGGGAATGACCGCATCTGGTGCATGAATGGCCACACCGCAGCCGTACTGGTGGTGGAGGGGAATCACGTCATCCACATTTGGATATTTCGGCAGCAGCTCTTCCTTGATTTTTTTAACTGCATAGTCAAGAACCCCAACGACACATTGCACGCTTGTTGTAATCCCGAGTATATTTTTAGTACCAACAGATTGATCTGAATTTCGGTATCCTTGAAATTCATAACCATCAAGCTTTGTAAGAGGAGAACCGCTGTATGTTATGCATGATAATTCTTCTAAAGGAGGAGGAGCTGGCATTTGAACGAGCTGCTCTTTCACCCAGCTTCCTTGTATGATGGTTTCGTTAGCGTATCCAATGATTTCACCATATCGCACAATTGGGGCATGCTGTTCAATTGTCTTAAGTGCAACTTTATGCCCTTGAGGGATGCGTTCAGTTAACGTCAATCCACTTGAAAAGCTGGTGCCAGCTGGTAGTCCGCCATCATTCACGATGATCGCTACATTATCCTTTGAACTTACCTGAATATATAGGGGTGCTTCCTGTGCTTTTTGATTCAAGAGATCACTCCTTTGAAAACGCTGTCTTTTTAAGAAGAGAGGAAGCATATCCGCTTCCATATCATGGTGTTTGATTTAATCCTTTTAAAATTTTATCCCGTACAAATTTCAAATGTTCATGCATATGGAAGTGTGCTTGATATGGATCTCTAAGCTGAAGCGCTTCATAAATTTTCTGATGATAATTGACGGTCACATTTTTTTCTCGATAAGGAATTTGGCTGTCAATCTTGGCGTGTGATACTAAAAGTGCCTGAATCATACCTTCCACAACTGGATTATTTGCACTTAAGGCAATAATTCGGTGGAATTCTTTATCTGCTTCACCATAGTTGTTATCTGTACTTTCCTTAATCATTTCAATGGTTTTTTCTAATTTTTTTAATTCTTCTTCACTGATTTTCTCAGCAGCAATGGTGACAAGGCCTAGTTCTAGTACCATCCGAGCCTCTAGAATGGCTGGTAAATTATCTTGAGCCAGTGCGAGCATAACTGAAAAAGGCTGGTTGCTAATTTTATCATTAAAATATGTACCGCCTCGTGTTTTTCTTGTGATGACGCCTAATGTTTCAAGAGAACTTAAAGCTTCGCGCAACACAGGGCGGCTTACTGATAAAATATCCATGAGTTCCATTTCTGTCGGCAGTTTGTCACCAGCTTTTAATTGTCCGCTAGACAATAAATGAACGATACGTTCTATGACTTGTTTTGCTAATGTTTTTCGATTCACTGTTTCAAATTTAAGTTCATCCATACTTTCATTCACGAATCATTCTCTCCCTTCAGTTGTTCAATTGTAAGACAAAATGAAGGGGAATACAATCATTTACAGTCAAACTACCGAATCAAACACGGTTTTTTCGGGTCGAATGTCCAGCCATTCATGAGATATTGCATCTGAATGGCATCATTTCTTGCACCAAGCTTCATTTGTTTATATAAACGGTTTGCTTCCTCTATCTTTTCTAGATCAATTTGAATACCCAGCCCGGGTTCTTGTGGTACTTTTACACGACCTTCTTTGATTGAAAGAGGGTTCTTGGTTAAATGCTGACCATCTTGCCATATCCAGTGGGTATCAATCGCTGTTATATGACCTGGTGCAGCAGCGGCAACGTGTGTAAACATGGCCAGGGAAATATCAAAATGGTTGTTTGAGTGCGATCCCCAAGTCAAGCCGTTATCATGACACGTTTGAGCGACTCTAACTGAACCTTCCATTGTCCAAAAGTGCGGGTCCGCCAGTGGAATATCAACTGCATGTAATTGGATGGCGTGTGACAATTGACGGAAATCAGTTGCGATCATATTTGTAGCCACTTGAATGCCGGTAGCTCGTTTGAATTCAGCCATAATTTCTCTTGATGAGAATCCGTCTTCTGCTCCACATGGATCCTCTGCATATGCAAGCACATGTTGTTTTCCTTTGCAAAGCTGAATGGCTTCATCAAGAGACCACGCTCCATTAGGATCAAGTGTGATGCGCGCATTTGGAAAACGTTTTGAAAGAGATTCTACAGCTTCCATCTCTGTTTCCCCGGAAAAAACACCGCCTTTTAACTTGAAATCCTGAAATCCATACCGTTCATAAGCTGCTTCAGCCAAACGGACAATGTCCATCGGTGTTAGTGCTTTTTGTCGCCTTAGCCGGAACCAGCTGCAAGATGAATGATCTTCTTTCAAATAGGGGAGAGGGGTTTTCATTTGATCCCCTATATAAAATAAATAGCCAAGCATGTCAACGTCCTGTCTCTGTTGACCTGTTCCTAATAAAGAGGCAACCGGTTCTTCTAAAAATTGACCTAATAAATCCAAGAGAGCCGCTTCTATCGCTGTAACAGCATGTATTGTTGTCCGTAAGTCAAAGGTTTGATTGCCTCTCCCGCTTCTATCGAGGTCTTGATATGTTTGCTGCACCGATTGCAGGATGGCATGATATTGTCCAATTGGTTTTTGGAGGACAAGTCTGGCGGCTTTTTCAAGTGTTTGACGAATGTTTTCACCGCCGGGAACTTCTCCGATTCCTTGACGACCACTGCTGTCAGTTAGTATGACAACATTTCTTGTGAAAAAAGGTCCATGCGCTCCGCTTAGATTCAAAAGCATACTGTCATAGCCGGCAACAGGAATCACCTTCATGTCAGTAATGTAAGGGAGATTGTTTGCTCGTTCCTTTTTGACTTCTTTTAAGTTTTGATTCATATATATCCTCCTTTATATAAAGCGCTTTCAAATAGAGCTGGATGGAACTGGGGCCGGAGGTGTTGAAGGGGGTTCTTTTAACTTCACACGTTTAATGGGACCCACAAGGATTAAATAACTTAAGATTGCAATAACGGCATTACTGCCGACAAAGACGAGCGCACCACTGAAAGAGCCTGATGCATTGACAATATATCCAATGATAATGGGGGTTGTAATGGACGCAATGTTGCCAAAGGTATTAAATAAACCGCCGCTTAACCCGGCACATTCCTTTGGGGAGGTATCTGATACAACGGCCCAGCCAAGTGCACCGAATCCTTTTCCAAAGAAAGCGAGCGACATAATCGCAACAACAATCCATGAAGATTCTGTATAGTTGCAGATGATCATACTGCATGAAAGAAGCATGCCGATAATAATGGGTGTCTTTCGTGCGAAAGTAAGCGATCTCCCGCTTTTTAATAAAAAATCGGATAACAAGCCGCCAAGGATTCCGCCTAAAAAACCGCAGAGAGCTGGCAGGGAAGCAACAAAACCTGCTTCGAGAATGGACATTCCTTTTGCTTGAACAAGATATACGGGAAACCACGTCAAGAAAAAATAAGTGAGGGTGGTAATGCAATATTGAGCAATATAAACCCCGATTAACATTCGATTTGAAAGTAATTGTTTCACGTATGGCCATTTGGATTCTTTGTTTTGCTGGCTCTTTTCATCGTCCATTGAGATCAAAGCCCCGCCTTTTGATATGTAATCGAGCTCTGCTGCGTTAATTTTTGGGTGTTGTTTAGGATTATAGACGGTTTTTATCCAAAGAAAAGACAGCAAAATACCGAGGATTCCCATGACAACAAAAACAGAATGCCATCCTAAAGAATGTGTAAGCCAGCCCATAATTGGAGAGAAAATGACAAGGGCAAAATACTGAGCTGAATTAAAAAAAGCAGAAGCTGTTCCACGTTCAGCACTAGGAAACCATGCAGCCACTACTCGACTATTGCCTGGGAAGGAAGGAGCTTCTGCCAGCCCTACTAAAAATCGCAGAGCGAAAAGGAGAATAATCGCAGTACCCGCTGTAAAAAAACCTATGGCACCTTGAAATAATGTAAACAAAGACCAAAAGAAAATACTGCAGGCAATCACCATTTTAGAACCGAATTTATCCAATAAATAACCGCCAGGCAGTTGGCCAATGACATATGCCCATCCAAAAGCAGAAAAGACATAACCCATTGATACAGAACTAAGACCAAGATCATGTTGAACAGAATCTCCAGCAATCGATAGGGTAGCACGATCTGCATAATTGACAGAAGTGACAAGAAACAGCATGAAGACGATAAACCAGCGGACAGACGTTTTTTTATCAGTTTGTGAAGCATGGAAGAGTTTATTTATCATCATTTCTTCTCCTTTTCTAAAATAGAGGATTGAGGAGGGCAGATGCCCTCTCAAATGCTTCAATTACGATTTAATGAAAATGGTTTGAATGGCTGTAAAGAATTCCTTTGCCGCTTCCCCTTGTTCACGAGAATGAGAGCTTGATTGTTTCATTCCGCCAAATGGAGCCTGTAATTCTACACCAGCACTTTCTGCATTAATTCTAATGAGCCCTGCTTGGATATTCTGAATAAAGGACAGCATACGGCCGATGTTTTGTGTGAAAATAGAAGCGCTTAAGCCAAAAACCACATCATTGGCAATGTGAAATGCTTCATTGATATCTTGCACTTTGATTAAAGCAATGACAGGACCAAATATTTCTTCTTGAGCGATGGTCATATCTGAGGTGACATGTTCGAAAATAGCAGGCTCAATAAAATAACCATTCTGATAATCACCATCTGTTAATGGTTTCCCGCCAAAGAGGAGGGTGGCACCTTCTTTTTTTCCAGTTTCAATATAGGAAAGGCATTGATCAAGCTGCTGTTTGCTTGCGATCGGACCCATCCATACGTCTTTTTTTAAACTGTCCCCAATAGTGATCTCTTGCGTTTTTTGAACGAGCTTTTCTTTAAAGGCATCATAGATGTCTTCTTGGACAATGACTCGGCTCGTTGCTGTACATTTTTGTCCAGTTGACCGGAAGGCTCCTGTAATGGCTGCTTCTACCGCAAGATCAAGATCCGCATCATTGGCTACGATAACGGGGTTTTTTCCTCCCATTTCAAGCTGATACTTAATCCCGCGATCAAAGGCTTTTTGACCGATGGATTTACCCGTTGCATTTGATCCAGTAAATGTAATTCCTTGGATATTTGGATGTTCAATCATTCCTTGACCTACGACAGCTCCCGACCCTGTGACCATATTGACTACTCCTTTTGGAAGGCGGGCATCTGCAAAGCAGGCCATGATTTTTGCGCAAGTAACGGCAGTTTCTGTCGCAGGTTTAATGACGACCGTGTTCCCATAAATGAGTGCAGGAGCCATTTTCCAAATAGGGATGGCAATAGGGAAATTCCAAGGAGAGATGACGCCTACAACACCTAATGGAACTCTTTTAGTGAACATGAGTGCCTCTCGGTCAGTAGAAGGAATGACATCGCCTTCTTTGCGCATTCCTTCGCCGGCATAGTAGCGGAGAATGGCTACACCGCGTGCCGCTTCTCCCTTTGCCTCAGGCAGAGTTTTACCCATTTCTTTTACAGCAGTCATGGCAATGTCATCGAGACGTTCCTCTAGCAAATCAGCTGCTTTATAAAGATATTGTCCTCGTTCTGCACCTGATAAATCTCGCCACACCGCCTTTGCTTCATGAGCTGCAGTGATGGCTGTGTTCACATCTTCAAGACTTGAGCGCTGCACATATCCAGCAACCTCGTCTTTGTCGGCTGGATTTTGAATGGGGATCACTTCTCCTGTCGAAGCCTTCACCCATTCACCATTGATATAATTGAAGTACGTTTTTTGTTTCACTGAATTGGTCATCATATGAGCTCCTTTCTTTCGTTAATTCACAGCCGCTTTTTTCGGGAAGCGTTCCATTGCGTGCTGTAAAATGTTCTCTAGTTCTTGATAGTGTTCTTTTTCTACAGGAACAACAGGCGGTCTTGCTGAATTGCGGACAGAATGTCCCATGATGTTCATGCCGGCTTTAATGAGTGAGACGGCATAGCCCTTTCTCTGTTGGCGAATCCGGTTAATCGGTAGAATAACAGTTGTGTAAATGTCCTTGACCATTTCTTGATCACCCGTTTTTAGTGCGTGATAAAACATTCTTGAGATGTGCGGGATATAATTTGAAATTGCGGAGGAATAGGAATGAAAACCAATCGGTAAGTAAGCCGGCATTGTGACCTCTGCCATAGGCAATCCATTTATATAGCTGAGCCTGCTGCCTAATGTATAGGAAAGATTCACGTTTAAATCCATATCACCGACCCCATCTTTTACACCAACAAGCTGTTCAAAAGAAGTGAGCCGTTTGATTTGCTGCACAGAAAGTACGGCATTATCTCGTTGATATAAGATGGCATTTAGGTTTGTACTTTCTATAATGGTTTTGGCGTATTCATATAGTCCTTCTTGTTCACCATGAATTAAATACGGAGGGAGTAATAAATAACCATCAACGCCTTTTTCCTCGGAAATTTTCGCCCATTCCAGTGCGGTATTTAAATTTCCGCCAACTCCTGAATAAACAGGGACTTGACCACCAGCAGCTGCAAGTGCCACATCAATCATTTGCTCGTATTCTTTTTGACTAATAGACTGAAATTCTCCCGACCCACATGCAATAAAAATGGCATCGAGCCCTTCGTCTAGTAAGAATTGAATGTTTTGAAATAGTGCTTCCTCAGAAAGCTGCCCATTTACTTGAAAAGGAGCGATAGGAAAACCTAATATGCCTTCTGGTGCTTTTCTATCTTGAATCATTGCTAAAAACCTCCTGTGATTTGTTAAAAAGAAAGGTAAGCGCTACCAAAAACTCTTTTGTTTAATTGTAAGACAAATAAACAATTTGTCAATATCTTTATTTTCAGAAATTTCAACTGGAAGATTGAACGATAAAAAGAGCAGGCATTTTCTGCACCTGCTCTTACAATGTTCTTCGTTTTATGGATGAAGTAATTTAAAGATATGTTTTGCTTGATCGGTATTTTCCATCAGACCTTTTAGCTGCTGGCTTGTTGGGCCATACGCAAAGAATGGAACTTCATCACCGGTATGACCAGATGTTGTCCAGCCTGTATGTGATCTTGTATTGATCACTTCTTCAATCGCATCATCAATTTTAACAGTATCCTTTGTTTCAGCGGCCTTTTGAATAGAGGCTATTTCTTCTTTTGTGAAATCAAGATTGATATATTGTTTCAGTGCTGACTCGACAGGCATGCCTTTGACAATTTTGTTTGCGATAAAGTCAGGCGTTTTTTTCGCTGCTTTTACCGGTTTGTAATCCCAGCTGCCTGAACCGTCTGCTCCGAAGGAAAGTCCGCCAGTTGAATGATCCGCGGTCGTGATGACTAACGTGTTTTTATCCTTTTTCGCAAAACGAATCGCTTCTTCAAATGCTTTTTCAAAATCCTTCATTTCACTCATCGCACTGACAATATCATGATCATGTCCAGCCCAGTCAATTTGACTGCCTTCGACCATAAGGAAAAATCCTTTTTTGTTTTTAGACAGCTGTTTAATGGCTGAAGATGTCATATCTTGCAGGGAAGGGGTCGTTTGATCACGATCAATGGCTTTATCGAGACCTCCATCGGCAAAAATGCCTAACACTTTTTCATTTTTGTTTTTTTGTAAGGCGGCTTTATTGGTGACATAATCATAACCGGCTTGTCTGAATTCCTTCGTCAGATCACGATCCTTTCGGACAAAGTCGACAAGTCCTCCGCCAAGCATGACATCGACTGTATGCTGTTTTCCGATTTTCTCATCGAAGAAATCATCAGCGATGGCTGCAGTGTTTTTCCTAGACACATCATGAGCGGCATACGTAGCAGGCGTAGCATTTGTTAATTCAGATGTCACGACAAGACCCGTCGATTTTCCTTTTCGTTTGGCTTCTTCTAAAACGGTTTTTAATTTTTTGCCGTTTTTGTTTACACCAATGGCATTGTTGTATGTCTTTTTACCAGTAGCCATGGCTGTACCAGCTGCTGCTGAATCGGTAATGTTATTTTTAGAGTCGTCAGGGTATGTTTTGTGCATGCCAGTGAGGTAAGGGTCAAACGCTGTTTGCTTTGAAAGGTCACCGTTGTGTTTAAATGAGCGGTAAGTTGAAAGATAAGGTGTTCCCATGCCATCTCCAATGAGCACGATCACATTTTGCACGTCATTTTTCGGCTTCTTTTTAGCCTCAGCTTTGTCAGCTTGTCCAAATTCAATCCCTGAAAAAATGCCAATCGATAGCACAGATGCTGCTGTCACTGCAGCGATTTTCGTTTTCGAGCTTTTCAACACACTCATTCATTTTGCCTCCTCATTGTTTATGTATCGCTCTTACATTTACAATGGTAGAGCAGAAGTATGGATTCCTTTTTACAGCACCGTAAAGTTCACTTTAAAATTGTAAAGGTCCACTTTACATAGAATGAACCAAAAAGAGAAATGAATGTATCATTTATCCATGACAAGATGCGATTACTTTGTCATGATTGTGTAATAAAAATGAAATAAAAAGAACCCTAAAAAAAAATAAATTTTGCCGAATTAATAAGCATAATGTCGTAGGAAGTCAAGACTATTTCTTCTGGTATTTGATCCTTATAATAGGGAGTAGATAAAAATTCGGATCAGATAGATACATACAGGAGGAACAAATGAAAAAACAATTGATCACAGCTGCAAGTGCAGTTCTACTTGGGACGACATTATTTGCCGGAGCTGCCTCAGCACAATCAGTAAAAGTTCAAAAAGGTGACTCTCTTTCTGTTCTAGCGAAAAGATATAAAACAAGCGTGAGCAAAATTAAATCGGACAATAAGCTGAAATCTAACGTGATTTATGTTGGACAAACCTTAAAAGTGAATGGCACTTCTTCGAAAAAAGCAGTGAAGACATCAAAAACAACAACAAAAGTAAAAACGGCTTCAGCAACTGCCACTCATAAAGTTGTCAAAGGTGATACATTATCGAAGGTTGGCAAAAAATATGGGATGACTGTGAAAGAGTTGAAATCGTTAAATAAACTTAAAACAGACCTCATTAAAATCGGGCAAAAGCTAAAGGTGAAAAAGACGTCTAAAGTAAAGACAAAACCTGTGAAAGAAAAAACAGTTTCTACTTCTTCCTTAAACACGTCTAAGCTCATAGCAGATGCTAAAGCGCAAAACGGTACTCCATATAGATGGGGTGGAACGACACCGAAGGGCTTTGATTGCAGCGGATTTATGTGGTATATCATTAACAAACAAAAAAAGATTTCAAGACAAACAACTGAAGGTTTCTGGGGATCGATGAAAAGTGTATCCAAACCAAAGGTTGGAGATTTTGTCTTCTTTACAACGTATAAATCAGGTCCATCTCACATGGGTGTCTACCTTGGGAACAATAAGTTTATCCATGCTGGTTCTGACGGTGTTACGATCAGTGATATGACATCAAGCTATTGGAAGCCTATTTATCTTGGAGCGAAAACATTTGTAAACTAATTCATTTTAAGAGACTGCTATGAGGCAGTCTCTTCAGCGTGTAGACAAACCCTCGCATTCGGTGTCAGGTCTGCGCTCCGGTGCTCACGAATGTCAAATTCGCTCCGCTCCGGTACTCTCCCTTCCTAGACTGCAAAGGTTTTCTATCACGCTGAAAGGAAGACAAAGGGCTAAAATAAAGATCATTTTAGCCCTTTGTCAACAATCTGAAGAGACTGCTATGAGGCAGTCTCTTTTTTCATATATCATTTGTGCCGCAGAACTGGTCTTTTTCTCATGGATCACTATCGGTCTATAGGCTTTAAAATAACATAATTGTGGTCCCGCTTTTAAAAAAGGGTCTTATTTTTGTTGAATAATAAGTATATGAAAAAAATATATTCTTCTGTGTTATATAATAAATAGAGGAAGACAAGCTATCAAATGAATAAGAAATGGAGAAAATCTAACCCGCTTATTGACAAATATTTTGTTGATATATAAGAATTTTCACTCTATTTTTAAAAAAAGTGTTTTCATTTTTTAATTTTCATATATAATAATTTTACGCCACCAATTTATTGCGCTAAATTTAATCTAAATATTCAGAAAATATTGTGAATTATATGAATGTGGCGTCTTTAGACTGATACTAAGTTTTGGGAGTGATGGTATGAGCAATTCGTTGTTTAGAAAAAAGAGCATTTCCGATCTCATTGCGGCAACACAAGGGGAAAAAGCATTAAAAAAGGAATTGGGTTCATTTGATTTAACCATGCTGGGCATTGGAGCCATTATCGGGACAGGGATATTTGTTCTAACAGGTACAGGAGCCGTCACTGCGGGGCCAGGACTTGTGCTATCATTTGTTATCGCAGGTCTTGCTTGTTTGTTTGCAGCACTGTCATATGCGGAATTTGCTTCCACAGTGCCTGTATCAGGGTCTGTGTATACATTTACGTACGCATCAATGGGGGAATTTCTAGCATTCATCATTGGATGGGATTTAATATTAGAATATATGCTGGCCGCTAGTGCCGTTTCAGCGGGCTGGTCAGGCTATTTTGTGTCTTTTTTAAATGGGATAGGGATTCATATACCAGTTGAGTTAACAGCAGCACCAGGTGGTTTAAAAGGGCAAGTGACATATTTTAATCTTCCTGCATTTATTATTTTAATGGTCATCACCTTCCTGCTGTACTTTGGTATTAAAGAATCAAAACGAGTAAATAACATCATGGTTATTATGAAAATTGCTGTGATTCTGCTCTTTATTTTAGTTGCTGTGAAATATGTAAAACCTGAAAACTGGACACCATTTGTTCCATTTGGTACATCAGGGGTCTTAAGTGCAGCAGCCCTAGTATTCTTTGCATTTATTGGGTTTGATGCAGTAGCTTCTGCGGCAGAGGAGACAAAAAATCCATCACGCAACCTGCCTAGAGGGATTATTACTTCCTTATTGATTTGTACACTGCTTTATGTCGTTGTCAGTGCGATTATGACAGGCATTGTTCCTTTCATGAATTTTGAAGGAGTATCCCATCCAGTGTCTCTCGTTTTACAAGCAGCCGGACAAAACTGGGTGGCTGGTATTGTGGATGTCGGAGCGATTCTAGGGATGACAACCGTAATGCTTGTCATGCTGTACGGCCAGACACGCGTGATGTTTGCTATGTCTCGTGATGGTTTGGTGCCAAAGGTATTATCAAAAGTTCACCCAAAGCATAAAACACCTTACATCAATACACTGTTCTTCGGTACATTGTCAGCATTAATGGGTGGATTTATTCCACTTGATGAGCTGGCAAGCTTAGTGAACATCGGGACACTTTCAGCATTCATTTTGATTTCAGTGGCGGTCATTGTGATGAGAAAAACGCAGCCGGACTTACCAAGAGCTTTCAGATGCCCAGCAGTTCCGCTTATTCCGATCTTAGCTATTTTATCTTGCGGATTGCTCATTTATAAGCTTGGTGCAATCACCTTTGTTCGTTTCTTAATCTGGCTTGCCATTGGGCTGGTTGTGTATTTCTTATATTCAAGAAAGCACTCAGAATTGAATAAAAAGTAAATGAAAAAAGCCCGTGTCGCTTGGCATTAGTCAAGTAACGCGGGCTTTGCTTTTGAGTGCTGATTAAAAACCTAATTGAAGATCGACATCGATTGATACGATGGCATAGACACAAACAATGACAAAGATATTCAGTACGACACCGAGGAAACCTGGACCCGTACGGCCTTTTTTAATGAACAGTTCAATAATGCCAAATGGAACTGCGGCCATTGCAAAAGGAAGCATTTGAAAAGAATAAAATGTCACGTTGCTGATAATGGCGAGGTTTAGCATGAGCAGGGATAATATCGCTGTGCCGACAGAAATCCAGCCAAATACATTATGCTCTTTAAAAATTCTTACCAATTCCATAATTCCACCTCGCTCACTTTTGCCGTTTTAATGCGTTTTGTCTTTACAAATTTCTCAATTTCTTTAGAAGGTCCAGTGACCACAGAGCCATAAACTGTGACGCCATTTTGATCGATATAGCGTATACGATTAGACAGATCAAGATCAGGTCTGCCAGAGATCGTTGTTGCCCATGTCGGGTGCTGATTAACATAAGCAAGGGCATCTTTGAATTGATCTACCTCAGTTTTTGATGTATGCTGAAGCTCTTTTAAAAATTCAGAGTCCTTCCCAGGAAAGCCGATTGGCCGCTGATTTCCACTTAATGAATCCTCTGTTTTAATCGCATTCCACAGCACTTTCATATCGTATTTTTTAGCAAAGGAATAAATATCCTTTGGTGTGTAAGCTCTGTCATAGGATACATACACTTCACTTACTGTTCCTTCAGGAAGCTTGTCTAACGTAGTGAGTGTTTGTTTTTTTGAGGCATCTGCCTGCGCCGAAGGATGGGTAAAGAAACCCTCCGTTTCGCGTGCGCTGTCACCATAATAAGAGATGGTAGGCTGCTTTAATTTATCGAAAAACATCTCGATTTGTTCACTGCCAATGGCTTCTGTTTTATTTCCAATTTGCTTTTGCAGCTTCAATTCGGTGTTCATCCCAAAAAGTTTGACCTGACCTTTTAAATCCTTCATATCAATGGCCACGTTTGGTTTGGTCAAAGCGACGGTGACAGCGGCTGTTTCCATGAAGTGATTGCCTTTGCTCTCGGCTCCGCCAACGCCGTAGTATAGATAACTTCCTAATGTACAAAGCGGTAAAATAATGAGTGTCGATATGACAGCAAGTACGGAAATACGTAAATATGACTTTCTTTTTCCGTATTGTAAAATGGCTTTTTGCTTCTCAGGACTGATGGAAAAATCTGTCCAATCCGAGTCGTTCAGTTCCTGGCTTAAGCGTTTTTCGTTTTCTTCAAGTTCTTCTTCAAACGCTATCATTTCTTCCTCATTCATCTCACCATTATTATATTGTTCCCATCGCTTGTTAAACTCTTCATTCATCATTAACACCTCTGTTGTAAAGTGCTTTTAGGCGCTGCCTTGCACGAAATAAAACACTTTTAAAATTTGCTTCAGTAATATTCATGACCTTGGAAGCTTCCTTGTAATTTAGCTCTTTTAAATAATACAATGTCAACGCTTCCTTGTAGTTATCTGGAAGCTGCTCTAAATACATGGTGAGGACTTCCTTTATTTCAACCTGTTCAGCAGGGCTTTGGACAGACGTTTGTAAAAGACCGCCAATGAGGTCATCCGATATGGTCACTTCTTTTTTATGTTTCCTGACATAATCAATAAAAGCATTTCGTGCCACCTGAAATAACCAAGGTTTCACTTTGCTATGGTCGTAGGAATGAATATGTATATACGCACGCATAAAGGTTTCCTGCAATAAGTCTTCTGCCAAATGTTTGTCTTTTGTCATGGAGAGCAGAAACCTGTAAACATCGTTCATATACATTTGATAAATTTCATCGATCGTCACTGATTTTTCTCCCCTCTATGTTATACACGCATAAGAAAGGCATAAAGTTGCACGAAACTTCTCATTACCGTACATTACTCATTTCTTTCGCCGAATCAAATCATTTCTCCTTATCATAGCGAAATTTGCATCATTTATAAAGTATTTTCAATAGAACAAATCAGGAAAAAACATCGAAAAACGACAAAATTAGACACAATTCCTATTCTCCCCTAAAACCTTGTGCTTGAATACAGTCAGAACGTTCATTTTAAACGAAAATAAATAGGGAGGATTGGGCTGCGTATAAATTTTTAGTACCAGGTAATAAAAAATTTGTTATAATAGAGACAAATCCTTCATTCTTCAAACAAAGGAAGTGCACTATGTATAAATTTTCAGGCTATACCGTCAAACTATTATTTGGTCTCCGAGGTGGAATCAAAGTATATCAAAAAGAGAATCTGCCAACTGATCGGGGTTTTGTCATTGCTTGTACACATGAGGGTTTTGTGGATGTACTTGCATTAGGCGCAGGAATTCTTCCGTTTGAGATCCACTACATGGCGAAAAAAGAATTGTTTGCAAATAAATGGATTGGTGGATTTTTGAAAAAGATTCATGCCTTTCCAGTTGATCGAGAGAATCCTGGGCCAAGCAGTATTAAAACGCCCATTAAATTATTAAAAGAGGGAAAAATCGTTGGGATTTTTCCAAGCGGAACACGTACAACAGAGGATGTTCCTTTAAAAAGAGGGGCGGTTACCATTGCGCAGCTCGGTAAAGCACCAATTGTTCCAGCCGCATACAAAGGACCTTCAAATGCGAAAAGTCTTTTCAAAAAAGGGAAAATGCGCTTAATCATCGGTGAACCGATTGAGCTGTCTGAATTTGACCATCTGCCGTCAAAAGAAAGATTAGGTGCCATGACGGAAGTATTAAACACAAGAATCAAAGAGCTAGAAGCTCAATTAATGGAAAAGGCATAAGAAAAACGACCGCTTGCTTAGGCAAGGGTCGTTTCAGCGTGTAGACAAACCCTCGCATTCGGTGTCAGTCCTGTGTGCCGGTGCTCACGAATGCTCAATTCGCTCCGCTCCGGTACTCGTCCTTCCTAGACTTCAAAGGTTTTCTATCACGCTGAAAAAGAAGACAAAGGGCTAAAATAAAAATCATTTTAGCCCTTTGTCCACAATGTGAAACGCCCACTTGCTTAAGCAAGTGGGCGTTTTTTGTTACGAAGCACCTTCTTCAGCTGCTTCTAATAACTGTTCATTTAACTTTTTTACTTCGATGTATGCGACATGGTGTCCGTCGACTTCATTAATAATAAATTCATAGCCTTGTTCGCGAATGGCGTCATTTTTCTCTACTTCATATTTCTGAGTAAGGAACCAGCCGCCGATTGTGTCGACCTCTTCATTATCAAGCTGTGTACCTAATAGCAGGTTGACTTGATCAACAAGAACCTTGCCATCAAAGATGTAATGGTCTTCTCCAAGTTTACGAACTTCGTTGATTTCATCAATGTCGAACTCATCACGAATTTCACCAACGATTTCTTCAAGGATGTCTTCAACGGTCACAAGACCTGCTGTACCGCCATATTCATCTGATAAAATGGCCATGTGTACACGTTCACGCTGCATTTTGAGCAGTAAATCATGAACAGGAACCGTTTCAATCACATGAATAATCGGATTTACAAACTTTTCGATCGTATCGTTTGTAGAACACTCACCGCTAATGCAGGCAGTGAGAACCTCTTTAATGTTGAGAACACCGATAATGTTGTCTTTGTCGCCATCTTCAATTGGATAACGTGTATATTTCTCTACCTTTGTCACCTTCAGCATTTCCTCAATGGTAATATCATACGGGAAGCTGACAACTTCGGTACGAGGAATCATAATTTCTTTCGCCAGACGGTCATCAAATTCGAAAATTTTATTTACGTATTTGAATTCAGACTGGTTAATCTCGCCGCTCTTATAGCTCTCTGATAAAATAATCCGCAATTCTTCCTCAGAGTGCGCCATGTCATGCTCAGATACTTGCTGAAGACCGAACGCTTTCGTTAACAAACGAGCAGATCCATTTAATACCCAAATGAACGGGAACATCACTTTATAAAAGATCATCAGTGGTCTAGCAAAAAGAAGGGATACTTGCTCAGCCTTTTGAATGGCGAGTGTTTTCGGTGCAAGTTCTCCAACAACAACGTGTAAAAACGTCATGATACTAAACGCGATAATAAAAGTGACAATAGAACTAGCTGATTGAGGAATGGACAGCTCTGCAAAGAGCGGCGCAAGCATATGCGCAATTGTTTCTTCCCCTAACCAACCAATACCAAGGGCGGTAATGGTAATACCAAGCTGACAGGCTGATAGATACTCATCAAGGTGAGTCGTTACATGCTTGACAGCAACTGCTGTTTTATTACCTTCTGCGATTAACTGATCAATTCTTGAGCTTCTTAAACGAATGATCGCAAACTCTGATGCAACGAAAAACGCGGTTAAAGCTATAAGTAAAGCAACTATGAGTAAATTAACTATGTCCAATTAAGGCCTTCGTTCTGACTTTGAGAACGAAGGTAACACCTCCTGTTTAGTAAAAATTTTAACTTAACAGCAGTAAAAATGATTGGACAGCCGTCATTTTTTCAGGAGTAAGCTGCTCTTTTAGTTTTTCACGTTGTTCTGGCTGAAGCTGCTTACAACGTGCCAAAATGCGGTCCATATGCTCATTCATCCGATCGATATCAGAGGTTAAATGGACAAGTTCATCATGGTCTTCCTTTTGAGAAGGGAATTGTTCATCTAATCTGGATTTGATGTCAGAAAGAGCCAATCTCTGCTGTTTGCAAAGAACGATTAATTGTAATCGTTTTAAAGCATATTCATCGTAATAACGATAATTTGAGCAAGATCTAACAGGCGCAAGCAAACCTAGATTTGTATAATAATCTACAGTTCGTTTCGTCACCTGTGCAATCTGTGCTAGTTCACCAATACGATACTTTTTCTCAGCCCCATCTGAACATCTCCTCCTAACCGTCACGTTATAGTTTATGAAAATAGTTTAATATAATTCTAGTCTGAAACACAAGTTAATTGTTCATATTTCCTGCCAATAAGAAGAAACAGAGGAGGATTCCCCTCAATTTCATCAGTCATATCAAAAACAGCATGATGATACAGGAATTTTCAGATTATTTATGGTAAGATAAAATGAATACCGTTTCATATATATGTAGAGAGGCGGAATTTTACGTGAACCGGAGGTGGTTAAGTGGGGCCCTCAATGTAGTCTTATTTAATCAGTTAACCGTTTTGCAAAACATAACATCATCAATCAGGAGGTGACTCCTTGTTCTTCTAAGAAAGAGCAAGGTTAAATGGACGATATTGTTAATCTGAGTATAGTCGGTGTTTTGATTGCTTTAACAGCTTTCTTTGTTGCATCTGAATTTGCCATAGTAAAGGTGAGAAGTTCAAGAATTAATCAGCTTGTTGCCGAAGGCTCTAAAAAGGCCATCATGGCGAAAAAGGTGACATCAAGGCTAGATGAATATTTGTCAGCCTGTCAGCTCGGTATTACAGTGACATCCCTTGGTTTAGGGTGGATTGGTAAGCCGGCTGTGAAAGAACTTTTGGTTCGAGGTTTTGGTTTGACAAACATTCCTGATTCAGCAATCAGCCTGATCTCAGCAACACTTGCGTTCTCTATTATTACCTTTTTGCATGTAGTTGTAGGTGAGCTTGCACCAAAAACGCTTGCCATTCAAAAGGCGGAAAAAATGACGCTATGGCTGTCAGGCCCTCTGCATGCATTTTATATCCTTATGTTCCCTTTCATTTATGTGTTAAACGGGTCTGCCCGTGTGCTTACTAAAATGATGGGCATCGATATGGGGTCTGAAAAAGAACATTCCCATTCTGAAGAGGAATTGAAGATTTTATTATCCGAGAGCTTAAAAAATGGGGAAATCAACCCATCAGAATATAATTATATGAACAAGATTTTCGATTTCGATAATCGAATTGCCAGAGAGATCATGGTACCGCGGAGAGAAATTTGTGCGATTCCAGAAGATATGCCGTTAGATGATATCCTCGCCATTATGACGCAGGAAAAGTATACACGTTTCCCTGTGTTTTCAGGAGATAAAGACCATGTCATCGGTATGCTGAACAAGAAGCAGCTCTTTGCAGATCTTGTGTATCAAGGAGAAAAAGATCAACTGAAAATTCAAGATTATATATATCCAGTGATTGAGGTCATCGACACGATTCCTATTCAAGAGCTTCTCGTCAAAATGCAGCGTGATAGAATGCATATGGCGATCTTAACTGACGAATATGGCGGAACGTCTGGACTTGTCACAACGGAAGATATTTTAGAAGAGATTGTCGGAGATATTCGAGATGAATTCGATGAAGATGAACAGCCAGTTATTCAAAAAAGAGCCGATCATCATTATGTTTTAGATGGTAAAGTGAGATTAGATGAAGTTCAAGATTTGATCGAGATCTCTTATCATGATGAGGAAATTGATACAATCGGCGGACTCATCTTAAAAGAGAATATTGATATCAGAGAAGGACAATCCGTCTATCTTGATGATATTCGAATGAAAGTGCTGGAAATGGATGGACGCTACGTTAAAAAGATCGATTTGAAAAAAGGCGTCACCTCGTCAGAAAAAGGGAGTACACGCACTGGGCTTGATATAAAGGAGCCGCTGCTAGTAAACGAAATGACCTTGAGCGAAAAATAAGCTCAAGGTTTTTTAGGTATTTAGTCTCTTTTATGCGAATGTACGTTCGATATATAATAAGAACAAACGTTCGATAGAGGGGGATGGACATGCTCTGGTATGAAACAGCAAGTATCACGGAGAAAAAAACCTCAATGAAACGAATTGAGTTTCATTTAAAGAATTTCAAAAATTATCAAGCAGCAATCTTAAATATCGAAAGGCAGCTTGAAAAAAGAAGCCCGCATCATCTCGACCACATGACACGGAAAAAGTTAGAAGAGCAAAAAAGTCAGTATGAACTCATCGTTGCTTGTATTGAAACGGCATTAAAAGAGTTGGACGAAATAGAAAAGCAGCTCATCGATTACAAATATTTTCGAGATTGGCGGATGGCAAAGTGTGCAATGGAAATCGGCTATAGTGAAAAAACACTCTTTTTGATGAAGCGCCGGCTCATGGATCAGCTGCTCATCAGCTTAGCCGCTATTACCAATATTTAAAGATGCTGGCCTATTTGATAAAACGCAGCAAAGAGACATAAAGATCCGATGATTGTGACCAATAAGTAGACAGCAAGAAGTCCAATTTGCCGCTCATGCAGCATGGTCGCAGCCTCTACACTAAATGTAGAGAATGTTGTAAAACCACCGAAAAACCCAGTGCCAATGATCATAAGCAGCGGATCACTGGCAGTCACTGCACCTGTCAGTAAACCTAAACCGGCAGTGCCGAGTAAGTTGATGAGAATAATACTATACGGAAAACGAGTATGAAACTTTGTTTTCTGAATCGATTGACTGAGGAAAAAACGAAGGGCACTGCCCATCCCGCCGGCAACAGCTGTATAAAATACAATCATTTATCTGCTTCCTTTCGGCTGCTCATTTTGTTGAAAGAGACGCTGAGCGGTGATCAATCCACATAAGGCAGCGCCCACTCCAGCAATCACTGAGAGTACAATGTACATGATACTTGATGTGAACAGTCCACCCTGTAATAACAGAACTGTTTCTTTAGAAAAAGTGGACATTGTCGTAAAACCACCGCAAAATCCTGTTCCGATCAAAGCAGCAAGATATTTTTTTCCTTGCCGAAACATAAAATACCCTGTTGAAAAGCCAAGAAGCAGACTGCCTGTCATGTTTTCAATCAGTGTTGCATAGGGGAATATCTGGCTGACAACGGATTGGCTAAGTACATATCTGCAAAGGGTACCAACCAATCCACCGATAAATACGGCAAGATATGCTTTCATTTACATCATTTCTCCTTTAGAAAAAATGGCGGGTGATCCGTCACCACTCCATCAATGAGGTATGTTTTCATCCTGTCGGCTGTTTTTTGATCTTTCACTGTCCATATAAAGACATCCATTCCAAATGAGTGGATGCGCTCAATCCACCATCTGTTGATCATCGTTTTCTTCATATTAAGGCAATCCGCAAAGGAGCTGTACTCCGCTAATTTCCTTTTCGTCAGTTTAAAGGCAGAGGGTTTTATAATAAAAGCTGTTCGAAGAGAAGGGGCGTAAGCTTTGACTCTTTGAAGTGCATCGGCATCAAAAGATTGAACCATGATATGACGGGAATAGGCAAACCGGTTGATGATGTCGACAACTGCCTTTTCAATCCCAATCTGCTGTTTTGGATGCTTGATCTCAATCAGTATCCCGACATGCTGACTGTATCTTTCTAGAATTTTTTGTAATGTGGGAATTCGTTCGTTGGCGTACTGAGAATCAAACCAGCTTCCTGCATCCAGTTTCTTCAGTCGATCAAGTGTATAACTTTTCACTAAGCCGCTTCCGTTACTTGTTCGATCAACAGTATCGTCATGGATGACGGCTACATGCTGATCCATTGTCAGCTGGACGTCTAACTCAATATAATCCGCACCCTGCTGAACAGCTAAATCAAATGCGGCGATTGTATTTTCTGGGGCAGCGCTTGAAGACCCTCTATGCGCGATAATATACACATGCTCCAGCTCCTGACATAAGTTCTCATCTTATCATATCAAATTTTTGCTGTTTTTCCTTCTTTACTATATGGAACGAGGGAGAGCTGTATGTATTGGAACATGGCATGTGGTGAGGTGAAAAGTTGCAGGAATATCCCAAGCTCTTATTGAGTAAATCTGAACTACATCATTTTTCTTCGATCAATTTTGTCCAAATCGTCAGCGTTCGTCAAAATATTAGTGCTTTCGTCATGTTGACTGAAAATTCTGATGTTTTATAATGATGAAAAGGAGGCGAGATGATTGGGTAAAGGGAGAATTAGAGTGGAAGAACGTATTAAGGCCGAAACGGATGCTGAAATGTTTAAAGCGACTCTCCTTGATCAGGCTCAGAAGAAAAAGTAGTTTGCTGCCCGTCGATATGTCTCTAGCCAAAATTTTATATTTGAACATCATGCCTCGGGGTCAGTCCCGAGGCTTTTTATGTAGAGGTCAGACATTTAAGAGAGGACATGAACGAAGGTTATATTATAAACTAGAGAGGATTGTATTAAAGGAGAGAGACAGACATGTTTACACAAAAATGGATGGATACATATTTTACAGTAGATATTGCGATCCAAATTGGTATTAGCCTTTGTATTTTATTGCTTTTTTTATTGCTTCGGAAAGTATTTACGAAGTATTTATTTCAGCTTCTGTTTAGGCTGACGAATCGGACTAAAACAGAGGTCATTAACCAAATTGTTGTGGCTTTTGAAAAACCAGCCAGGCTGTTTTTCGTGGCACTTGGTTTATATTTTGCGTTAAGACAGGCGCCATACTTTGAGCATCATATGGATGTCATCATTAAATTGTATAGATCTTCTATTATATTGATGCTGACGTGGGGGCTTTGTAATTTAACCGCTGCATCTTCTTTCTTGTTTCAAAAGGTCAATTCAAAATTTGAATTAGATATGGATGATATTTTAGCACCATTTTTATCAAAGGTACTTCGTTTCATTATTATTGCACTGAGTATTAGTGTCATTGCACAAGAATTTAATTATGATGTAAATGGACTTGTAGCAGGTCTTGGTCTAGGTGGTCTAGCCTTTGCGCTTGCTGCTCAGGATACAGTGGCTAACTTTTTTGGAGGGATTGTTATCATTACAGAGAAGCCTTTTTCGATGGGCGACTTTGTGGAGACCCCAAGTGTTCTTGGGACTGTGGAGGACATTACATTTCGAAGTACAAGGTTTCGAACACCTGCTGAAGCCGTTGTGACCGTTCCGAATTCTACGCTTTCTAAGGAGCCAATCACAAACTGGACAAGAATGAATAAACGTCAGATTACGTTCTCTGTTCGCGTTTCCTACAATACACCAAAGGAAAATATTGATCAGTGTATTAAGCGTCTCAAACAGATGCTTCACGAGCATGATGGTGTGCATAAGGAGACGATTATGGTGAATCTCGATGTACTGGCAGACAGCTATTTGAACTTGTTTTTCAACTTTTATACAAAGACGACAGCTTGGTCTGAAAACCTTGATATTAAGCAGGATATTAACTATCGCATCATAGATATTTTCCACGAGGAAGGCGTAGAATTTGCTTTCCCTGGACAGGCCATTTATATGAAACAAAAAGGTGAGAAGCAGCTGGGTGAATAAAGGAGGAATGGTGCGTGGAACAGACAAAGGTGGATGTGTTAAGAGAGAAATTATCGCAGGCTTCACATATCACAGTACTCTCAGGTGCAGGTATGAGCACAGAATCGGGTATTCCTGATTTTAGATCAACGGGTGGTCTGTGGACAGAAGATACTTCCCGCATGGAGGCAATGAGCCGGTCTTACTTTTTATCAAACCCTCATCAATTCTGGCCGAAATTTAAGGAATTGTTTCAAATGAAAATGAGTGGAGAATACGAACCAAATAGCGGGCACATCTTTTTAGCCAGCCTTGAGCAGCAAGGAAAGCATGTGGATATTTTCACCCAAAATATTGACGGTCTTCATAAAAAGGCAGGAAGCCAGCATGTATATGAACTCCATGGCTCCATTCAAACGGCTGCTTGTCCATCGTGCCAGACGGTATATGATCTGCCATATTTATTAAAAGAAGAGGTGCCGGTCTGTCAAAGAATTTCTTCAGACGGCAGCACGTGTGGACGTGTGCTAAAAACAGATGTTGTCCTATTTGGCGATATGGTCAAACATTTAGACCAAGTGGAGGCATCACTTCAGAAAACGGACATGCTCCTCGTCATGGGGACTTCCCTGGAGGTAGCGCCAGCAAGGTATATTCCAGAAGATGCAGCTCATGATCCTTCCATCTTCATGGTGATGATGAATTTGAGTGAAACAGAATTCGATCCGCTTTTTGATCTTGTCTTTCATGAGCGAATTGGCGATCTCGTGAAAGCTTTATAAAACCTTAAAAAACCCGCATCCTAGACTGACATAGCAGATTGAGACACAAATAAAACACCCTTATTAGGTTGCCATGCTACCAAATGTTTTTGGTGCGTGGTAGCCTAATTTTTTTTGGATACGCTCTTCATTATAATACTTGATGTAACGGTCGATTCGTTGCCTGACATCTTTTTCTGATATAGAGTTGAACTTTGTAAACATAAATTCCTCTGATTTTAAGCTGGAATGGAATGATTCAATCACTGCGTTATCCCAACAGTTACCTCGTCTAGACATACTGCTTGTGAGGTTCCTTACCCCCAGCTCCTTTTGATATGCATACGAACTGTATACACTTCCTTGATCTGAATGCACAAGTACACCTTTAGGCGAATTCCTTTTCTCTAAAGCTGCTCTCAATGTGTCCAATATGAGTGATGTCTGTTGGTGATCATCTAGGGTGTAGGCAACAACTTCGTTGTTGTACAAATCCATAATGGTCGAAAGGTAGAGCGTTCTTGGTCCATACTGAATATAAGTAATATCTGTTACCCATTTTAAATTCGGGTGTATTGCGGTGAAGTTTCGATTTAATATATTTGGGGCAATGATGACAGATTCCCCTTTTGATTTCCATTTCCTTTTACGCTTCACACGACATTGAAGATGGTATTTTTGCATGATGCGCTGTATAGTATTTCGGTTTCGTTTGATATCATATTGACGCTGAAGTAGCTTTCGGATCTTACGATGGCCGTACCGGAACGACGTTTCGGTACATAAGGAAATAACAGCCTTCTCCACTTGTGATTTTTTACGTATTCCTTCGGATACCCAACGATAATAGGTCGATCTGGCGACCTGCAAAATACTTAAGACAGACTTTACTGTATATTTCTTCCGTAATCTCTCGATCAAATACAAGGTTACTCCCTTTTCAACTCCTCTACGATCTCCAAATACTTTTTTAGAATTTCATTCTCCATCTTAAGGTGTTCAACCTGCCTATTCACTTTTTCCTCTTTGGATACATTGTCAGGTCCATGCCCGAAGCTATATTGTTTTCCAATTGGCTGATCGAATCGATGTAACTGATTTCCTCGATACCACTTCATCCATGTTTTAATCTGAGATACATTCTTTATATGATATTTATCCATAATTTGTTGATTGGTAAACTGCCCGCTTAATTTATCTTTCACAACCGCCCATTTTATTTCAGCTGAATATTTGTTTTTTTTCATAAAAAATACCCTCCAAATTAGCACTTAGTTTAAGTGTATCACTTGAAGGGTGTTTTTTTATGTCCCATTTGACTAGGTTAGTCTATCCTAAATGCGGGTTTTTCTTTATTGCTGCAGCGGCTTCATTGTTTCATCAAGGACTTCAAATGTATAGCCCTTTGCCTTTAGCTGCGTAATTAAGCTGCTTAAGTATTTTGCCGTCGCCGGCTGATCATGCATTAAGACGATTTTTGGCTCTTTTGGATATTTTGTTTCCAGCACTTGCAGCTGATTTAATACCTCTGGTACATATTTTGAGCTTTTATATTTCCAGTCAAGACTGTCAATGGTCCAGTCCCAGTAGAGAAAGCCTTTTTGTTTTAAACGTGCTTTTTGCTGATCGGTTAAATTTGGTGTGCTGCCATAAGGTGTTCTTACAAGATGGGTATACTCACCTGTGACAGAAGCTAAAATGTGCTGATCTTCCTTCATCTCATTAACAGGAGAATCACTTTTTTGATAAAAGCGTTTCACATCATGGGTAATACCATGAAGCCCTAATTGATGACCTTCTTGATGGAGTCTTTTCACAGCTGCCGGGTGTTCTTTAATCTGCGGTCCGAGCATAAAGAATGTGGCTTTCACTTGATGCGCTTTTAGCACATCTAACAGCTGATTTGAAGTCGCTGATGGACCATCATCAAAGGTTAAAAAGATCGTTTGATCCGTTACATGTTTATTTGAATTGATCTTAAAATGTGCATCTAATGTTTTCCTAGAGTCATCTTTTGCTTTCATACTAGTGCTTGTGTCCCTAAATTGACTGCTCGCAGACAATTTAGCCGGCTGATCTGCTGCCTGCATATTGGTTTTGGACATATCCCAAATAAAAAAGAGGATCAGTGTCAGGATGACAAAACCAATCGCCTTTGAGAGCAGCATCGTGTTTGAAGGTGTCTGTTTTTTCCGTTGCATTACAATCGCTCCAATAAATCAAAAATTTGTGTCGAATCATGTAGTGGATTCTGTCTTTTTTCGCTGTTTTTTGTCGTGTTTATATGGAGTAAGTATACAGGAAAAAAGAGCCTATGAATATAGAAGATGCTAAAAAATTGGAATCTTTTTGGTTATCAATCTATATTTGTTACAATGAAAGGTTATCCATTTCATATGATGTGAAATAATTCTGAATAATCATTGAAACGAACCCATTTATCCGCTAAGATAGCATCAGATTCAACCATTAATGCAAAGCGAAGGGGAGATTCCATATGAAAATATTGTACAATGGAGATTTCATTGAAAAAAAGGATGCACATGTTGATATTGAGGACAGAGGCTATCAATTTGGTGACGGAGTCTATGAGGTCATCCGTGTATACAATGGTACTTTGTTTACGGTAAAGGAACATACAGAGCGTCTGTTTAAGAGTGCAAAGGAAATTGGCATTCATCTGCAAGGTACAGTATCAGATATGGAAGAAAAGTTACAACAGCTCGTCGCTTACAATCAATTAACAGATGGCGGTGTGTACATTCAAGTCACGCGGGGTGTCGCCCCTCGTAAACATCAATATAGTAATTCTCTTACTCCTCAAATCACGGCATATACGTTCCAGGTGAAAAAGCCTGTTCAAGAGCAGAAAGCTGGGGCAAAGGCCATTTTATCTGAGGATCTTCGCTGGTTAAGGTGTGATATCAAAAGCTTAAACCTTTTATATAACATCATGGAAAAGCAGAAAGCATCTGAAGCTGGTGCGTTTGAAGCAATCCTTGTGAGAGACGGTTTTGTGACCGAGGGAACCGCCTCGAATGTATATGCCGTGATTGATGGCGTGATTCGTACTCACCCTGCAAACAATCTCATTTTAAACGGCATTACTCGTAGAAAGCTGCTGGAGGTATGTGAGGAAGAAGGATGTACTGTTGAAGAAACTCGTATCAGCAAAGAAGAACTGCTGCGCGCTCAGGAAATCTTCATCAGCTCGACGACAGCTGAAGTCATTCCGATTGTTGAAATAGATGGCGAGCCAGTAGGGGAAGGCGTTCCAGGCAAGCTGACAAAGCGCGTACAGGAAGGCTTCCAGCAAAAAATAAAACATGAAAGTGAAACATCGATCTCTTCATAAATAAAAAAGGCTGTAAACCAATGTTTACAGCCTCAGCTTGTAGACAAAGTCTACAAGCTTTTTTGTATAATAAGGGTATTAACATTTCTGTGGGGGATGAACATGTTATCGAAACGTGAAGAAGAAAGAAGAAATCAATTAGAAGTAGTGGCATTAGATGAATTAGTGCCTGAAGATCATCTTGTACGGAAAATAGATCAAGCAATCGATTTTGACTTCGTTTATGATCTTGTCAAAGATCATTATAGTTCCGACAATGGCAGACCAAGTGTGGATCCCGTTGTTCTCATTAAAATGGTTTTGATCCAATATCTATTTGGCATTCGCTCCATGCGTCAAACGATTAAAGAAATTGAAACCAATGTGGCTTATCGTTGGTTTATTGGGTATGGATTTTCGGAGAAAATTCCGCACTTTTCTACCTTCGGTAAAAACTACGTGAGACGTTTTCACGATACAGATTTATTCGAACAAATTTTTTATCGAATCTTAAGAGAAGCGATGAAAAAAGGCCTCGTTGACCCTTCTGTCGCCTTCATTGATTCAACACATGTCAAAGCGAATGCCAATAAGAAAAAACTTGAAAAGAAAATCGTTCGAGTTGAGACGAGAAGTTATCAAAATCAGCTTCATGAGGAAATTAATATTGATCGTGAAGAACATGGAAAAAAGCCTTTACCCCTTCAGAATAAAGAAGAAATAAAAGAAATCAAGGTCAGTACAACTGACCCAGAGAGTGGCTACTATGTAAAGGATGAACGTGAAAAGTCATTTGCTTATTCATTTCATACAGCTTGTGATTCAAAAGGATTTATTCTAGGATCACTGGTCACAGGTGGCAATGTTCATGATAGTCGTATGTTAGATTCACTCGTATCAAAGGTGACAGAGAAAATCGGAAAACCAAATGTAGTCGCAGTAGATGCTGGATATAAAACACCTTACATCGCTAAGTTTTTAATGGATCAAGAGATAAGACCAGTCATGCCTTACACTCGTCCAAAAACAAGAGCTGGTTATTTGAAAAAGAATGAATACGTGTATGATGCATATTTTGATTGTTACATTTGCCCCAACGGGCAAATTCTCTCCTATCGTACAACGACTAGAGAAGGCTATAAGCAATATGCATCCGACTCAGAAGTATGTAAGTCCTGCTCGTTTTTAGATAACTGTACACAAAGTCAAAATCATACCAAACAAATTCATCGGCATATTTGGCAGGATTACCTAGATGAAGCAGACAACCTAAGACTCACTGAAATAAATAAGAGCATCTATGCAAAACGGAAAGAAACAATTGAACGCGTTTTTGCGGATGCCAAAGAAAAGCATGGTATGCGTTGGACGAAACTTCGTGGACTAAAAAAAGTTTCAATGCAAGCGATGCTTACTTTCGCTGCCATGAACCTTAAAAAGCTAGCAAACTGGACATGGAAAGGACCATGTCCAGCGTAAAACACATGATGTTTTTATCAAAAAATGTGAAAACCCCACTTTTACTTTAAGTAAAGGAGGGGTTTGTCTACGGTCTGAAAAGGCTGTAAACCAATGTTTACAGCCTTTTGTGATGCATTTATTTCACAATAAGCACAGGTATATCTGATTTTGCTGATAACTTTTCACTCACACTGCCAAATAGCATTTTTTTCAATCTGCTTTGGTCACGTGCTCCCATGACGATGAGGTCTGCTGATATTTCCTCCGCATATTCGATAATCGCTTCCGCTGGTTCTCCTTCTACAATTTCAATGGCAGCTTCAAACTGTTCCTCATTTAAAAGCATTCTTGCTTCCGCAATGACCTCTTCTGTATGGTCTTCAAAAATCAAGGGACTTTGCTGTTCATCATGAGGTACATATACAGGGGGTGTTTGGAGATCTGCCGTACCGCCGCCGATATAAGCTCCGCCAGTCATTGGGCGCGGCACATCAAACACCTGTCTGTCTGTTTTGCCATCATGTGCATAGGTAACGGTCAGCTTGGCATGCAAGGTTTTAGCTAAAGCGATTGCCTTTTTTAATGCTTTCTTACTGTCTTCATGTCCATCAAACGCAACGACCATCCGATCAGCTTGAAACAATGTCCTCATTCCTTTCAAAAGGAGTCTTTACACTCATGGTATACCCGTTAATAGAAAAAGATACACATCAGGGAGATTGATTTTTGTTAGAAAATTTCATTTATTGAAAAATATTTATTGACAAAATGGTGACAGCCGCTATAAGATAAAAAAAGATTCAAGAGCCAAAAGGAGGAAATGTCATGTGCAACATTGGAAGAATGAAACCAAACTGCATGAATGGGTTGATTCACGTGACAATTACACCTTCATTGGTCATTGAAAAGGAACTCGTCTGTTCCAATTGATCGGATGAATCAAGGCGTATGTTGCGTATTTGTCAACATGCGCCTTTTTACATGACGAAAAGAGGCGTACCAGCCAGCTGGTGGCCTCTTTTTTTGTTGAATTCATTTCGCATTTCGAAATAAAGGGATGAAAAACAACAAGTAAATGAAGAGGAGTGAAAGCATGTGAACATGCCAAAATCAAGACAAATGACAAAAGCTCAAAAAACGAAACAAGGTGACTTGCAGGAAAATTTAGAAAGCGGCTAGCTTGAAAAGGAGAGACAAACATGTTTTCAGTATTTGCGAAATTAGGCTGGTTCTTTAAACAAGAGTGGAGGCGTTATACGATTGCTATTACGCTCCTGCTCATTGTGAATGTGCTTGAAATGCTGCCGCCAAGATACCTTGGCCAGGCAGTTGATGACATTCGTTCTGGTCAATTTACAACATCCAGTATTGTGTTTTATGTGACCATCTTTTGCTTACTAGGTGTCGTCGTCTATACACTTACATATTTTTGGATGTATCAGTTATTTGGCGGGGCAAATGTCATGGAGCGTGTGATGCGCGGGAAACTGATGCGCCACTTGCTTAAGATGACGCCTACCTTTTATGAAAAGAAAAAAACCGGCAACTTAATGGCATTAGGTACAAACGATTTGAATGCTGTGGCCTTAACGACAGGTTTTGGCGTTCTGACCTTGGTTGATTCCACTGCTTATATGCTGATGATCTTCTTTACGATGGGTCTGACGATTAGCTGGAAATTAACCTTGATGGCGATTATCCCTATGCCGCTGATGGCACTCTTGATTGCGTTTTATGGCAGCAAAATCCATGAGCGCTTTACAGTCGCTCAAGATGCATTTGGTGATATGAACGATCGCGTTCTTGAATCAGTGGCAGGCGTCCGGGTCATTCGGTCTTTTGTGCAGGAGAAACAAGATGTCGAACGCTTTCGCGAAATGACAGATGATGTATTTCAAAAAAACATGCGAGTGGCGATCATTGATTCTTTGTTTGAACCGACAGTGAAATTACTTGTGGGGATCAGCTACTTAATCGGAATCGGTTACGGAGCTTATCTCGTGTTCCAAAGTGATTTAACCATTGGGGAGCTTGTTGCATTTAACGTCTATCTTGGCATGATGATCTGGCCAATGTTTGCGATCGGCGAATTGATTAATATTATGCAAAGAGGAAATGCGTCGTTAGACCGGTTAAATCATACACTCAGCTACAAGCCGGACGTAACAGATGCTGCTCAGCCGAAAACGTTACAAGAGCCTGGAGATATTGAGTTTGATCATGTGACATTCAGATATCCAACCTCATCTAAAGATAATCTCATTGATGTGTCCTTTACTGTTCGAAAAGGGCAGACGATTGGGATTACAGGCAAAACGGGAAGCGGCAAAACGACCATTGTCAAACAGCTTCTGCGCCAGTACCCGGCAGGTGATGGGCAAATCTTGCTATCAGGTGTTCCAATCCAAGACATTGAATTAGATCAGTTATTTCAATGGATCGGATACGTACCGCAGGATCATATTCTTTTCTCAAAAAGCGTGGAACAGAATATGCGCTTTGGTCATCGGGACGCGAAACAAGATGAGTTAGCACAAGCAATCAAAGATGCTTACTTTGAAAAGGATCTACGCCTTCTGCCAGAAGGTCTAGAGACCATGGTTGGGGAAAAAGGTGTGGCGCTGTCAGGCGGACAAAAACAGCGAATATCCATTGCACGTGCTTTATTAATTGATCCAGACATTTTAATTCTGGATGACTCATTGTCTGCGGTAGATGCAAAAACAGAAACTGCTATTTTAGAAAATCTAAGACAAAACCGTCATGGCAAAACGACGTTTATTACGACTCATCGCCTATCAGCTGTTGAACATGCGGATCTCATTCTTGTCATGGAAGAAGGACGCATTGTCCAAAAGGGCACCCACAAAGTGCTCATCCAGCAGGATGGGTGGTACAAAGAGCAATTTCTGCGTCAGCAGCTGACAAATCAGCTGGAAGGAGGGGATGAGGCATGACAACAGGAAGAAGACTCCTTGCCTACGCACTCCTATATAAGAAAGTATTGTCTGTTGCCTTAATCTTTCTAATGATTGCAGTTGGTGCTGAGCTGACAGGGCCGTTTATTGGGAAGAAAATGATTGATGATCATATTTTAGGTGTAGAAAAACCGTATGTCGAGGTCAATGAAAAGACAGACAAAACCGTTTATTACCAGGGAAATAACTATATACGAAGCGATCGATTAAACAATGGAATGGATTCTGGAAAGCAAATCAATGTAGTGCAAGTTGGATTCGGTTACTATTTTGTGAATGAGCCGATTCGTTTTGATGGAAACAGAAACATATCGGGAGACCAGCTCACCATTGAAAATGGGAACGAGCGTGAGACCTATGAGGTACAGCGTTTATCAAAAGAGGAGATTTTTGCTTTTTATCAGCCAGAAATCAGTGGTTTGGTGCAGCTTGTTCTATTTTATCTAGGACTGCTCATCGTTGCGATTTTCTTTCAGTATGGGCAGCATTATTTGCTTCAGAGGGTTGCAAATCGAATTATTCAAAAAATGAGGGTAGACGTATTTGAGCACATCCAAACACTGCCGATCCGATATTTTGATAATCTACCGGCAGGAAAAATTGTCGCGAGAATCACAAATGACACGGAAACCATTCGTGATTTGTATGTAACAGTCCTTGCTAATTTCGTGACAAGTGCCATTTACATGATTGGGATTTACATTGCCATGTTTTTATTAAATGTGAAACTGGCACTTATTTGTTTGGTTGCAGTACCGATTATTTTCCTATGGTCGATGACTTACAGAAAGTTTGCATCAGTGTACAATCACCGCATTCGTTCGATCATCAGTGAAATTAATGCCAAGCTAAATGAAGCCATTCAAGGGATGACAATCATTCAAGCGTTTCGTCATGAAAAAGCGACACAAGAGGAATTTGATGAGCTGAATAACAATCACTTTCGATATCAGCGAAAGATGCTGCATTTAAATTCACTTCTTTCACATAACTTGGTTAACCTGCTGCGAAATTTAGCCTATGTGGCGCTCATTTGGTATTTTGGCGGTGCGTCGTTAAGTGCGACAGGCATTGTGTCCATTGGTGTGCTCTATGCGTTTGTCGATTATTTAAATCGATTGTTCCAGCCGATTACAGGCATTGTGAATCAATTCTCTAGGTTGGAATTAGCAAGGGTTTCATCAGAAAGGGTTTTCCGGTTATTAGATGAACCAGGAACAGAAGTGGAAGAACCTGTTCAGAAGAAGCTGGAGGGACACGTTCAGTTCAAAGACGTCACCTTTGCTTATACTGAAGGGAAAAATGTCTTAAAGAACATTACGTTTGAAGCAAAGAAAGGTCAAACGGTTGCACTTGTGGGGCATACTGGTTCTGGGAAAAGCTCGATCATGAACTTGCTGCTGCGTTTTTATGACATTCAGCAAGGAGACATTCTCATAGATGGCGAAAGCATTTATGATCAGTCGCGCCAAACGCTGCGTAAACAAATGGGCATTGTGCTGCAAGACCCGTATTTATTTTCTGGAACGATTGCTTCCAATGTGAGCTTAGGAAATGAAGACATCAAAAGAGAAACCATTGAATCTTCATTAAAGCATGTAGGCGCAGCAGAGTTATTGAAGCACTTGCCAGAAGGCTTTGATGAACCAGTCGTTGAAAAGGGAAGCACCCTTTCCTCAGGGGAGCGTCAGTTGATTTCATTTGCGCGCGCATTGGCGTACGATCCAGCGATTTTAATTTTAGATGAAGCCACCGCCAACATTGATACAGAAACAGAAGCGATCATTCAGCGGGCGCTTGATGTAGTCAAAGAAGGACGAACGACTTTTGTGATTGCTCACCGATTATCCACTATTAAAAAAGCCGATATGATCTTGGTGTTAGAAAAAGGTGAAATCGTCGAGCGTGGCAGTCATGAACAACTCATGCAGCAAGAAGGGCTTTATGCACAAATGTATGAACTGCAAAAAGGCGCTGTTGCAAACAGCTGATGAATAGTAGAAAAAAAGAGCCTCATTCAATTGGAAGAGGCTCTTTTCCTTTGCATGAAAAAGACGAGGATTCTGTCCTCGACTTTTACTGGTTATATTGTTTGGACAGGCTGCATCATCAATAAGCGATGCCGACGCGTTGATGTACAAACTCCTTCGAATTTAACTGCTGATATAAAAAGTGTGCGGTATCTTCAACTGAAATTTTCTTTCCATCTATAGGGAGAAAATCTTTCTCATAGCGATATGACCGTGTCACTTCTCCATCTGGTAAATAGGTTGGACAAATAATGGTCCAATCTAGATCAGTCGATTGAAGGATTTCAAACGCTTTCGCATGCTCTTTAGCTGCTCGGGAAGTGGTCCGTCTTGATTCATTTGTTTCAAAACGGTAGAGCTCCGGCTGCTGCCTTGCTTTTAAAATACCTGCTGTACCAATTGTAATAATTCTTGATGTATTCGTTTGCTTCATGGCTTGTACGATATGCTCCATTGAAACAGATAATGTATCATCACCATCTGTTGAAAGACAGCTAACTACAATATCTGCTCCTTTGATTGTCTCAAGCACATCTTCCCGATTTCTTGAATTGCCGGTGACTTGAAACATACCCGCAAGCATTTCTTCTCGGTTTGTCCGAATCAATGAACGAACCATGTAACGATCATCTACTTGAACGAAACGAAGAAATGCTTGTCCTACACGTCCATGAGCACCGAAAAGAGCTATTTTCATCTGTTCGATCCCTCCACTACATACTATAAGTGAAAAGGACCCAAAATGGTACAACTTTTATGTGATGCTTTTTTTATAAAGATGAAAGGACCGAATACTATGAGCATATTCACATAATAGAGAGATCCCTACAAATTGTAAAAGTTCAAAGTTCATACCGGAAATAATGTCCATGAAGATCCGCTCCTTTCTACTACATGATATGAGCAGAAAGGAGTTTGGTGAGGGATAAAAACAAAAAAAGAAGACACCATAAGAGGTGCCTTCTATGATCCAGATATGAAATTAAGCTTTTGTTCCGCCAAGGTTTTGTTGAGCGAAAGACACAAGACGTTTTGTAATTTCTCCACCAACTGAACCGTTAGCACGAGATGTTGTTTCTGCTCCAAGGTTTACACCAAATTCAGAAGCGATTTCGTATTTCATTTGATCGATCGCTTGCTCTGCTCCAGGAACTAGTAATTGGTTTGAACTATTAGAATTTGCCATGATGTGATTCTCCTTTTGTATATGATTTGTTTTTTTTTTTTTTGGTTGGGTTTGCTGGAATCGCACCAGCGAAATGATCAAGTCATTTGCCACTTGGCGAAACCCAATGCAGTAACTGCTTTGTACTAAGTATTATGGTTATTTTCGAAAAAAACATACGAAAAAAGAACATGGTAAATGTTGTGTTAGCATACAAAAAACCATCACCCAATAATGAGTGATGGCGCTGCTTATATATCTTTTTATTCTGCTGAGCGAATGCGCAGCTCCGTATCCGCATCAAAGAAATGGGCTTTGTTCATATTAATCGCAAGCGGGATAGACTGTCCGGCCTGTACATCGGTACGAGAATCAACACGTGCAATAAACGATTGACCATCGATAGAAGAATAAAGCATCGTTTCTGCTCCCATTAATTCAGCTACTTCTACATCAGCATTAATTTTTGTACCTTCAGACGCCTCTATAAATACTGGTTCATCGTGAAAATCTTCTGGTCTGATGCCTAATATGACATCCTTTCCAATATAGCCTTGGCTGCGTAATATTTTCATTTTTCCTTCTGGTACACGAATATGTGTTTTTCCCACCGCAATGGCACCGTCAGAGAGCTTTCCTGTAAAAAAGTTCATCGCAGGTGAGCCGATAAATCCACCTACAAACACATTCTCTGGGTTTTCATATACATCTTTCGGTGCTCCTACCTGCTGAATAAAACCATCTTTCATAACAACAAGGCGGGTTGCCATTGTCATGGCTTCAGTCTGATCATGTGTCACATAGATAAATGTCGTTTGCAGACGCTGATGAAGCTTGGAAATTTCAGCACGCATCTGAACACGGAGTTTTGCATCTAAATTAGAAAGCGGCTCATCCAAAAGAAAAACCTTTGCATCACGTACAATGGCTCTGCCAAGAGCAACACGCTGTCTTTGACCGCCAGACAGTGCTTTTGGTTTCCTGTCTAAATATTGCTCAAGCCCTAATATTTTAGCGGCATTTCGAACCCGCTCATCAATTTCTGCTTTCGGAAACTTCCGAAGCTTTAATCCAAAAGCCATATTATCGTACACATTCATATGAGGATATAAAGCATAGTTTTGGAAAACCATTGCGATATCCCGGTCTTTCGGCGCTACGTCATTCATCCGTTTTCCATCTAACAGAAAGTCTCCTTGTGAAATTTCTTCTAGACCTGCAATCATGCGGAGGGTTGTTGATTTTCCGCAGCCTGATGGACCAACAAACACAATAAATTCTTTATCTTCTATATGTAGATTAAAGTTGTCTACTGCTGTTACCTTGTTATCGTACACTTTATAAATTTGATTCAGTATCATTTCAGCCATTAGATGTCAGCCTCCCCAGTCCTCTTTTTTTGAAAGCGCTTTACCGTTGAATAAAGTGTATAAAATGAGGGGGAGTCTGTAAATGGACAACGTGCACAACATCCTATTTTCATTTTTGGGCAAGGTGCTCATGCCTTCGTTCTTTATGAAAGATCGAGTAGAGTCATCATCATATAAGCAGCTGATGCTTCTGGAAAATGTCGTATATCTAACCCAGTGCGCTCAATAAATTTATCAATTCGATATTGAAGACTGTTTCTGTGAACATATAACGCTTTTGCTGCTTTGGATGCGTTTAAATTACATTGCATATAGGTCATGAGGGTTCGGTAAACATCCCGGTCAAAGACCGCTTCTTTAAAAGCATCTGAAATAGCATGAGAGAGTGCGGATGCATCATAACAAATGAACGAAGGCAGGCATTGATAAAATGTGGCTGCCCCTGATCTAAGCTTTTCTCGCTGCATATGGTATAAAAAGAGCTGTTGTTCATTTAATAACCTCACCTGTAAATGGTCATTTGGCAAATGAAGCTGTCCTTGTATAAAGACTGAGTCTGTTAAAAAATCACTTGTAATAGCCAGAGACAAATCATTTAACTGATCTAATTGACTGTTTTCTGATGTGGCATTTGGTTGAATCAGCATAGCTGTTTCAGGGCCTGTCCATATGAAATGAGTATGTTCGAGGCTGTTATTCACAGCCTCTTTTATTTGCTGTCTTTGTTCTTCTTGATGGATCATTTGAAAATAATAAACACGGACGGGATGTTGGACAGTTAGTGGTTTATTTTCAAAAAGATAACTGAACCATTTTTGTTCATCCTCGGTTTGCGCTTTTTGAAATAGATCAATTGGTGTAAGAAAAGAGTTGAGAAGAAGTGTTTCCCTTTCTGAAAGCTCCGATTTGTTTACTCCAAATATTTCACCTTCGTCTGTTTGATACCAAAGAATTTGTTTGTCATGAGTAGGTGTGCTGATGATATGGTCTCCGTAAACAAGTTTTAATTTTTCTAACATGGCGGGGCTCCTTAAACAGTTTAATCATAGACATGGAACAGCATTAATTCGTGGATTTCTTCTTTTAAAGTTGGTTCTACTTCATGGGGCGGAAGCTGAGAGCCCCATTCAATGTCACCTGTTTTGTGGTAGATGCCTTCATAGTGTGCACCATTGTGGAAAAAGGATATTTTCCAGCCTGGCAATTGTGCTTTCTTAAAAAGGGGTTTCCATTGAAAATGAGAAATCATATCATCATTGCCTCCTTGCTTTTATTGATGAAACAATCAACAAACACGACAACACGGAAACAACCTTGAACTTGATTTTATTGTATCTCATCTCATGAAAAGAGCATAGAAAAAGCATAGATTTAAGAGCACTGACATGTGACAAAAAAGCGTCAGTAGACGTTCGCGTGATCTGAAGTAGTGAGTGCCGTTTTTGAAAGGTAAGATGCGTAATCCATGATTCTTTTCCCAATCAGCCATTCTGATTTTTTCAAAGAGACATGCTGGAAAATCTCTCGGCCAGGGCGAGAATTGGCTTCGAACATCCAAATTGCACCTGTTTGATCAATGCCTAAGTCAAAACCGATTTCACCAATATGCCCGGACATTTTTTTATCTATCACCTGGCTAAGTATGATGGCAGTATGAGAAAGCTGCTGTAAAATCTGCAAACGTTTCTTTTCTTCTGGAAAGACAGCATAAAGTGTTTTCACCGTTCCCCCGTGTAACTGGTGAGTCGTGATGGTATGATCTCCAGAAACCTTTACTGCTGCTGCTGTGACTGTCCAATCACCTTCTTTATTTTTATTCGTATGAACTCTGAAATCCACCGGTTGATTGTCTATTTGAAGAAGTTCAATGCCTTGTTGTGCAATAAAATCATGAATTGCATGATCTTTTCGCAGCTTTTGAACAAACTGATCTATTGAATCATATGGAATAGCCCTTCCCAAATTTGAGAATACAGTGAATCCATTATTTTCCTTCTTTAACTGATAAATACCGTCTCCATGACTTCCGTTTGTCGGTTTTAAGTATATAACTTGATGCAGGTGGAGAAGTGTTTCAATTTTACTTAGAGCGTCCACGGGATCTAATTGTACAGAATGTGGGAGAAAGGACCATGTTTTTTCATCTGTTAATAGCTGTTCATAAATCTCCCATTTATTAAAAAAGTAAGGATTGAACCAAGGGATATCATAGTCTTGGGTTAGTTTTCGCTTCGTTTCTTGAATGAGTGCCGACTGAGCAGCTTTTCTGTTTGGAAGCCGGTCATAAATGACTGATGGAAGGGGAAGTTGTTTTTTAACCCATGAATCTTGGTGGTACAACAGTCCTTCTACAATTCCTTTTTCCCAATCAATAGAATGTGACCCAAAAAGATAGGCAAAACCAGTATGCTGCCTGAAAGAGTGCAGCAGTTTGATAAAAAATTCTGATCGCGTTCCTAATGGCTGTTTACTTTGCTCAAAACCTGCAGTGAAAATGCCCATCAACGGCCCTATAAAAAGTGTATGGTCAATGATGATCACATCAGCTTTTGATTGGTAAGGAATCAGTAAACCTTTGTATAGATCTTCAGATAATAAAATTTTATTTGGATGATGATGATAGGAAATGTTGAAGCCATCTTCTAAACGAGACCCTAGAGCAAGAGAATAGATGGCATCTTTCTCTTTATAATGGACGGGAAGATGAATTGTTTTTTCACTTGTGAGGTGTGTGGCGATGATGCAGCGATTTCTGTTCATAAGAAACCTCCTTCGGTTGAGACTTTATCGATTGTGCATGTTCAAGAATGATACGAATCAATTCGTGTTCCTTCTCTGGGTAAGCTTTTAAAAAAGCGGACCGCCCTGGCTTTGATCTGATATTTGATATGAAAAGTCTGCCTTCACTTGAATGAAGTAAGTCTACTGCGAATTCAAAGCAAGGAGAGTAAGTTTTATCTATATAAGCTGGGATTGATGACTGAATGGATGCCATATCATCTAAAAGGAGTTCCTTGATGTGCGGCTGCAATGTATTTAGATAGTGTTCAAAGCCTATCACAGGAGCTGATTTTTGTGTATGACTTAAAAGACTATTTTCTGCAGGTGATTTTGTGTCAATTCCCATGCGTTTCCACTGATTTTGTGAATCTTTCATAAGAAAAATCTTGATTTCATTGTATAAAAGTTCTTTTTGATCATTCGTGTTGAAAAATTGAAGGAAATACCGGCCTGCATATTTTTTGCACCAGCGCTCCAGCTCTGACGTACGAGAAAATGTAATGGTTTGATTGGAACTTAGCTGAACAGTAAATGTTGATTTGCCATCAAAGGAAATGAAGTAAGTAGATGCTGCATGCTGATGGGTGAGAGGCTGCATTCTACAATAACCGCCAGCCCCGCACTCCCTTACCATATTGATCAAGTCTGAGGGCTCTTTTAATAAAAAGCAGCCAGGTAAATATGGCTGTAAAGCAGAGAGGAGACGGAGCTGCTCAAATAGCACCATTTTATTTGGAATGCCGGTATTCAAAAAATCTGTTTTTGGATATTTTTTTAGCCATTCCATGATGGGTTTTGCTTTTTTAGATTGTGCGTCATGCCGGTAAAGACATCGGTCATAAATCAAGTCGGGAATCGGAAAGTGTGCGTCTGAAAACCCTTGGCCATACGTATATGCTTGGCCTTGTATCAAATTTGAAGCCGGCTTTAAATCAAATGGTGTAAAACGAACAACCTCTAAACGATACGAAGAGGCAGCTTTGGCTAGCTGCCGTGTGAATGCCTCTTCATACTGAGGAGAAAGAGACACGATACCTAATGTTGTCATTAAAAAACACCTTCTTTTCAACTTCTTTTTTTACCATCAAAAAACATTTTTTTATGATTTTACATAAAGCTTACGCTCCTTTATCATTACGACAGATCGCTTGATCATATGTCTCGCTGCATGCTTCATTTGCTTGGGAACTTGACAACAACTATAATACGTATAGATCAAAACAATAAACACCGGGTGTTGAAAGGTAGATGACGGCTTTGAATATATTCACAACGTTTATCTTTATGATTGTTATCGGCGCAGTCATAGGAGCAGCGACAAACCACCTTGCGATTAAAATGCTTTTTCGGCCTTATAAGCCATATTACTTATTCGGAAAACAGCTTCCATTTACACCAGGGCTTATCCCTAAAAGAAGAGACGAAGTAGCCAAGCAGGTTGGTGTCATGGTTATGGAGCATTTGCTCACGCCAGAAGGTATTCAAAAACGATTTGAATCATCGGAGGCAAAGCAGGAGATCCTGCGTACAGTCCATCGATATATTGACAAAGGCGCAAATATGGAGATCACCGTATTCTCCCTGTTAGAAAAATTCGGCCTTACAAAGGCTGATGTCAAAGCAGATGAATGGCTCCATCAATGGTCTGACCAGAAGCTCGCTTCACTGCTTGAAACATATAACGAGCAAACTTTATCTGAATTGCTCCCGGTAGAAGTGGAAAACAAAATATCATCAAAAGTTCCAGATGCAGCAGATTATATTTTAAAGAGAGGCATTCATTATTTTGAAAGTGATGAAGGCAAAGCCAGGCTTGGCAATATGATTGATGATTTCTTAAAAGAACGGGGAATGCTTGGCAGTATGGTTCAAATGTTTCTAGGGAATTCAAGCTTAATTGATCGTGTACATCCTGAAATCATCAAGTTTTTAAGAAACGCAGAAACAAAAAGATTTTTGTCAGATTTGCTTGTTCAAGAATGGGACAAGGTGAAGCAATTTTCTCTACACGCGCTTGATGAAAAATGGAATGTGAAGGAACTTATTTTTAGTATGAAAAATCAATTGCTTTCTCATTTCTCTACAAAGCTGATATTAGACAAACCAGTTGGAACATATGTCGGTGCTGTCGCGGATGATCTTAAAACACACTTTGCGCCAGTGTTGATAAATAAGGGGATCGAAGCGGCTTCAAATGCTTTAGAGAGTCTGCTTGCAAAGCTGCAATTTGAAGATATCATTCGTGAACAAATTGAACTTTTCCCGCTTGAAAAAATGGAAGAGCTTGTAGTCAGCATCTCTAATAAGGAGCTGAAGATGATAACATTTCTAGGCGGTCTTTTAGGCGGGATAATTGGTGCTATCCAAGCTGTTTTTGTAGCGCTATTCTAAGACAAGCTAGAGAAATTTTAATGAATTCATTGTATATATGTGAAACGAAAGCCATAGTTTGTTATAGTGGAGTGGTGTCCGCCGATCATATCGGTGATAACGGATAGAAAGGAGACATAACATGTCTGTAAATCTTTATGATGTTGCATATGACCTTGAAAAAGCATTACGTCATAGCGAAGAATATTCAACTTTAAGAAATCTTTATGATGAGGTAAACGCGGATGAGTCCTCTAAAAGAATGTTTGAGAACTTCCGTGACATTCAAGTAAACCTTCAACAAAAACAAATGACTGGTCAAGAGATCACACAAGAAGAAGTGGAGCAAGCTCAAAAAACAGTTGCTCTTGTTCAGCAGCACGATAAAATCTCTCAGTTGATGGAAGCAGAACAACGTGTGAGTGTTCTTATCGGTGAATTAAATAAAATTATCATGAAGCCACTTGAAGAGCTTTATGGGAATCCAGAAGAAAACTAATGGAAAGGGCGATGTCATTCGCCCTTTTTTGTTTTATCTTTTCTCCTCAACATCTTTTAAAAAAAGGTTGTCGAAGCACATAAATTCTGCGATAATACTTATATTGAAAGTGCTTTCAAAAAGGCGCTCTCAAGGGACAATTGGGTGCGTTTCACTTGGGATTTATGGCAGTGAGCCAAACGAGAGAGAAGCGCTTCTGGGAGAAACGCAAAGCATCATAAGGGGATCTGATATAAGCAATGCTTTGGTGTGTGAAAGATAAGGGGATCATGGGGAGCTTCATCACTCCATTGTAACGCATCCAAACCATACATAAAAAAAAGCCTAGGGGTAGGCTTTTTTTATTTATCCATCTATTCATAACATGGGGCTCTTTCAACTCATGTTCTAAAGCACCAAGCTAGGGCATATCCTCATCGTAAGTACAGTCATCAAGAAGGGGGATGCCTCAGTGTCAAAAAAACTACTTGCACTCAATATAGATGGGACGTTACTTCGTTCCAATGGTAAAATCCATTCTGCTACAAAAGAAGCTGTGGAATATGTAAAGAAAAAAGGGGTTTACGTGACGATTGTCACCAACCGGCATTTTCGTTCCGCTCAAAAAATTGCCAAGGCGTTGAAGATTCCAACATCAACCCTTGTGACGCATAGTGGTGCATTTATCGCCGATAAACTCGATGAGCCGCTTCATGTGAAAAAATTAACGGAAGAAAAGACATTTAATCTTGTGCAAATTCTTGAAAGCTTCGATTGTAATGTCCGCTTGCTGCATGAAAAATTCTCGATCGGCAACCGGAAAAAAACGCAGTCTCAGCTGATGGGAAAGACACTCATTCATCCGTCTGATCCCATTTTCTATCCCGTTCAATTTGTTGAATCGTTAAGTGATATGCTGATGGATGAACCGGTCAGTACTCCAGTGATTGAAGTATATTCGACCGCGGAGCTTCAGCCTGAGATTCACAGGACCATTCAACAAGCATTCCCATCTGTTGATCTTATTAGGATCAGTGATGAGAAAATGAATATTGTATGCAAAGGGGTTTCGAAGGAAGCGGGACTTTCTCTTTTAACCTCTGCACTCGGTTTTACTTTAGAAGATACGGTCGTCATTGGCCATGGAACAGATGACATTCCAATGCTTGAATTGGCTGGTTTAGGTGTTGCTATGGGAAATGCCCCCAATGATGTCAAGCGTAAAGCCGATTGGGTGACGCGCTCGCATGATGAACAGGGTGTGGCTTATATGATCAAGGAATACTTTAGAATGCAGCAAAGAGAAGGATTTTTACATCAATTCGATATTAAGAGATAATACAGTGAAGGCCCTGTCAATCAAGAAATGACAGGGCCTTCGTCTGTTCCCTTCATTGCTTTTCCTACATGAATTTTGTAAAATGAAACAAGTTTGAAGATAAAGGTGATATGATGCGAATTTTAATTAAAGGGCTGTCAGATGAACGATTTCATCGCCCGCTTGTCAATATAGCCAATTTATTTGAAGAAGATAGTGAAGTGATGTTTGAACCAAGTGAACTGGATGATGGTTTGATCATGGAATTTAGCTGGAAGGAAGAAAATGGCATGGTGGAAGCATCTGGTCATATCGATGGATCAGACATCACCAGTCGTTTTTCGCGGAATGTCCCAGAGAGCTTGAACGATAAGGAGCGCTGGAAACAAATCAAAAACACAGTGCTGTCTGTTTATTTACACTTGCTTCAGGAGCACACAGGAATGACACAAAAGTGGGGGATTCTCACAGGAATACGTCCGACGAAATTGCTCCATAAGATGCTGAAAGAAGGCATGTCAAAGGAAGATGCACATGAGGCATTAAAGCGTGATTACTTGATTCATGATGAAAAAATCAATTTGATGCAGGAGATTGTCGATCGTCAGCTTAAAGCCATTCCAGATCTGTATGACCTTCAGCAGGAAGTGAGTATTTATATTGGCATTCCTTTCTGCCCCACAAAATGTGCTTATTGCACGTTCCCTGCTTACGCCATTAAAGGACAAGCTGGCAGAGTGGGAACGTTTTTGTTTGGTCTGCATTATGAAATGCAAAAAATGGGCGCATGGCTTAAAGAACATGGAATCAAAGTGACGACTGTTTACTTTGGCGGAGGCACACCGACGAGTATCACAGCGGAAGAAATGGATTTGCTTTATGAAGAAATGTATCGCTCGTTCCCTGATGTGAAGCATATACGGGAAGTGACTGTCGAAGCAGGTCGTCCAGATACGATTTCGCCTGATAAGCTAGAGGTGCTAAACCGCTACAATATTGATCGGATTAGCATTAACCCGCAATCGTATGAGAATGAAACACTAAAGGCTATTGGCCGGCATCATAGTGTGGAAGAAACGATTGAAAAGTATCACTTATCAAGGCAGTACGGCATGAATAATATCAATATGGACTTAATCATTGGATTGCCGGGAGAAGGGCTCAAAGAATTTCAGCACTCCTTGCAGCAGACTGAAGAGCTCAAGCCTGAATCTTTAACCGTGCATACACTCTCCTTTAAAAGAGCATCTGAAATGACGCGCAATAAGGAGAAATACCAAGTAGCAGACCGAGAAGAAATCACACGTATGATGGATGAAGCGGTCACTTGGACGAAAGCACATCATTATCACCCCTATTATTTATATAGACAAAAAAATATTTTGGGAAATCTCGAAAATGTCGGGTATTCATTAGATGGACAGGAAAGTTTGTATAATATCATTATCATGGAAGAAGTACAGACAATCATTGGCATTGGGTGCGGTGCAGCGAGTAAATTCATTGATCCACGGACAGGAAAAATTACGCAGTATGCCAATCCAAAAGATCCAAAATCGTATAATGACCGGTATGAACACTATACAGAAGAGAAAATTCAATTCCTTGAATCATTATTTGTTTCTCACGTTTAAACACTGCGATGACGCAGTGTTTTTTTCATTTGTAAAAGGGTATATAACTGATAAAAAGTTAAAGCAGGTGTACATATGATAGATGTGATCGGAATTGGGATTGGGCCCGCCAATTTAGGATTGGCCGCTTTGTTAGAGGAGTATGAGGATGTCTCATGCTGTTTCTTTGAACAAGAGTCTGAGTTTGCTTGGCATCCTGGTATGCTGATCAAAGGAACGGATTTGCAAGTTTCTTTTTTAGCAGATCTTGTCACAATGGCGAATCCAAGGAGCAGGTATACATTTTTAAATTATTTACATGAATCTAATAGACTTCACCGGTTCTATACATTTGAACAGTTTGATATCCCGCGGAGAGAATTCAATGAGTATTTATCATGGGTGGCAGGAGAATTAAACAGCTGTCGGTTCGGGATGAAGGTAGAAGAAGTGACGGACTGCCAAGAAGGCTACCTTGTGAAAGTCAGACGATTAAAAGATGGATCGCTTTCTGAGTATCGTGCAAAGCATGTCGTGTTAGGCACAGGAAGCAAACCAATGATTCCAGTCGATGTGCCTGAAGCAGCATACCCATATGTGACCCATAGCAGCCGTTATTTAGATCAGCAGAAAGCACTTCGCGAAGCTGAGTCGGTGGCTGTGATCGGCTCAGGGCAGAGTGCAGCCGAAATTTTCTTAGACCTGCTTCAGCATCAAAAGAAAGGGCAGCAGCTTTCGTGGTTTACGCGTTCTAGTGAATTTAGAGAGCTGGAGACGGCAGAGCTTGGCCAAGAGCTTTTTACACCAAAGTATGTCGAGTATTTTCATTCGCTTCCTTATGAAGAACGTATGAACACATTGCCTAGACTGACAGGATTAAGAAATGGCATCGATGCATCAACGCTTTCTCGCATTTATCAGGAATTGTATCATCGCTCTGTTTCAGGTGAAGAGCCATCTGTGCTCATTCAGCCAATGACAGAGCTTGAAGCGATTCAAATAGGAGAGCATCAGCCTTTGGAACTGCACCTCAAACAGTGGCAGCTGAAGAAAGAAAAAAGCATAATTGTAGATCATGCTGTATTGGCTACAGGGTACACACCGAATATTCCTAATTGGTTCGGGGCTTATGAACCTTTGATTGAATGGGAAAGTGATGAGCATTTTAAAGTGACAGACGACTTCAGGCTTGTGTTCAAAGACAAGCGTTCAAATCATTTCTTTACATTCACGAATCTTGATCATTCTCATGGAACAGCGGCAACCAATTTGAAACTATCGATTTACCGCAACCAGAAAGTCATTCGAACCATTCGCGGGGTCGAGGAAGCGCCAGTCAAGCAAGAAACTGCATTTCAGCAATTTGAATAAGACATAAAAAAGGGCCTAAGCATAGGGCCCTTTTTCATTAGATCGTCGTTTCTTTTTTTACTTTTGTTTTTTCAGGTTTCCATTTGAAGATTTTGTTTAGGATTTGATAGATTTTCTTAGATTCTTTCGTTACGAGCGGCCCTAAAATCGCAAGGATTAAGACATACAATGCAGCAAAGGGCTTCAAAGTAGCGGCAAGTCCGCCGGCAATGCCAAGCTCGGCAACAATGATTGAAAACTCTCCTCTCGATACGATGGTTAATCCAATATTAGAAGAGGCTTTATGAGAAAATCCAGCTCTCCGTCCAGCGAACATTCCGGCAGTGAAGTTCCCGATTAAGGTAAGAATCACAGCGCCGATCGCAAGCCAGAAGGCATCACCCAATGTAAACGGATCGATACTGAGACCAAAGCTGAAAAAGAACATCGCTCCAAAGAAATCTCTAAACGGAACCACGAGATGCTCGATGCGGTCTGAGTGCTCTGTTTCCGAGAAAACAAGACCAAGTAAGAGAGCTCCAATAGCTTCTGCTACATGAATTGTTTCTGAAAAACCAGCGACAAAGAACAAAGCGGCAAAAATTACAATGATGAACACTTCGTTCGAACGGATATCAAACAACTTATTTAATAGTTTTGGCAGCTTCCGCGCAATGATAAAGAAAAGCATCATATAACCAAAAGCGATTAAAATTGATAATAAGGCACCGCCAACAGTAGTGGCATCTCCAAGGACAAGACCTGATACGACGGATAAATAAACGGCAAGGAAAATATCCTCAAACATAATAATCCCTAGAATTAACTCTGTTTCAGGATTCGCCGTCCGTTTCAAATCGACAAGGACTTTGGCCACAATGGCGCTGGATGAAATGGTGATCACCCCTGCCATAATGAGAACCTCAAGGAATCCAAACCCTGTGATAAAACCGTAGAGCAGTCCTAAGCTGAAGTTGATCAAAATATAAATGGATCCGCCGACTGCAATGGATTTACCCGATTTAATGAGTTTTCCGACAGAGAACTCAAGTCCAAGATAGAAAAGAAGGAACAGGACGCCCATTCTGCCAAAAAACGAAATAATCCCCGTGCTTTCGATAAATTTCAAATCAATGATCCCGATAGTTGGAGCATGCGGCCCAACTATCATTCCGAGGACAATGAGAAAAGGGATGATAGAAAATTTAATTTTATTGGCGATTAAGCTGGCGATGGCGATAAGAACTAGCGCCGTCCCAACTTCAAAGACTAAATGATCCATTCATCACTCTCCCCCTCTAGAAAGAAAATCACGTACCAATCGCTTCAAGTGTTTTCTTTCGCCCGAAATGACCATCGTATCATTTTCTTGAATAATCGAATCGGCACCAGGGTTGAGTAATTTTTCATTTGTATGTTTAATGATCGCAATCACGGTGACTTCATAATTTTGTCTCACATCTAAATCACCGAGTGTATGTCCAACCGCTTTTGCACCTTTTTCCACTTTAAACCATTCAATGATCAAGTCGTTGAAGGCCATTTCAATGGTTTCTAGTGCCTGCGGTTTATACACCATACCGCCGATAATAGCAGCGATTTGCCGGGATTCAGCATCATCGAGTGAAATGGTAGACAGCACTTCATCTGGATCATCATCGTCAAAACGATAAATTTCCCGTCTGCCATCATCATGAATCACAATCGTCATCTTTTCTCTATTTCTCGTTTCAATTTCAAATTTCTTTCCGATCCCAGGAAGATCATTTTCTTTAATGTTCATTTTATCCCTCCGAATTTGATAGGCTGTGTTTTTCGTATAGAATACGGATGAAATAAAATGAATCAGTAGAGGTAATTAGATTGATACATAACGGGGATCGCACACTTCATTTCTAAAAAACATAGATCAATGGATAATGCAGCTGATGGGGCAGGCTTTGGCAGAAAAGTCTTGGCATCCATCATTGATAATCTGTCCTTCAACAGAATGGATGAAGCATGTTTTTTTGAAAACGAAGGTGTCTTCACAGCATTGATTTCTTCATCATAAATGGATGGAGAAATCAGGCTAGGTATACTCGCTTCTGCCTGTGAAGCAAAAACGACATTTGAAAAAGGAGAAAACATGACGATGAAGCTAACCAATATCATGATGGAACATCTAATCAATCATCCTCCTCCTTTCAAATTTATTTTCTTTCTTTTTTTACTATATAAAAATATATTTCTTGTTTCAATCATTATGCTTATTTTAGTATCAATTGATCTTGAAATTTTTTGTTTAGAGAAAAAGGTTTTACATGATGGAAATGGAAGTAAGTTATGAGCTTTTAAAAGAAGAGGGGGATGGATGATGACATATATCAATTGTCAGTTAGACGGGGATGTTTTTGAAATCGTTTTCAATAGGCCTGAAGCTTATAATTCTTTTCATGTGGACATGTTTGCTGAATTCAAAGAAGCATGTGATGCAGCGGAGGAAAGCAGTGCAAAAGTCGTTGTCATCAAGGGAGCGGGAAAAGGATTTTCAGCAGGCGGAGATATTGAGATGATGCTCAAGCAGGAAAGTGAAGAAGATTTCCATCGTGTGATGGATTTGATCGAGGGAATTACACTTTCTCTAGCTAGTATGAAAAAAGTGACGATTGCGCTTGTCCACGGGTCAGCAGCAGGCCTCGCTTTTAGCTTTGCTCTAAGCTGTGACTACTTGTTTATGCATCAGGATGCAAAACTTGCCATGAATTTTAATGGAGTAGGATTAATTCCAGATGGCGGGGGGCATTTTTTCCTCACAAAAAGAGTGAGTGAGCAAACCGCTAAACAATTGATTTGGAGCGGACAAAAGCTGCCAGCTGAAGAAGCGTTAAAGCTGCGCCTTACAGACGGGGTGTTTCAGGATGAGGTCGATACGTACCAAAAAGTGTGTGTGAAGCCATTTATGAACATGCCGCTTCAAGCCTTTATCGAAACAAAGATGATCTATTTCCAGCAGTCAGAATCAAAGCTCTTAGCCGTTCTTCAAAAAGAGAGAGCCGCACAGGCAAGACTGAGAAAAAGTCATGATCACAAGGAAGGTATACAAGCCTTTTTAGAAAAAAGACGTCCTGTCTTTCAAAAAGCATAAATGAACATGAGGCCGGCGAAAGCCGGCTTTTTTAACGTTCAAATAAAAGCAGCTTGCCTGCTTGATCAACGAGTCGATGAGAATGCTTTGTGTATTGCTGTTCCATTAAGCGATGATGTCCTAATTCCTTTGCTTTCTTGTCACTATCCGCTGTGATTTTTTCATTTAATAAAGTCTCACCCGACCGGTCAAATACGGTTAAAAAGTATGTCTTCTCCATTCCTCATCTTCCTTTCCTCTGTTTTTTAATGTAATTAAACATGGAATAAGACAAAACCTCTTTTTTAGCCCTTAAAAATGTGTTTTTTAGATTGAGAGTGATAGAACGTGCATTCGTAAAAATGGCATGATAAAATATGGACAATGACAGTATCGGACAAGGAGATAGACGTTTGACTAAGCTCACCTTTATTCATGCCGCAGATTTACATTTAGACAGTCCATTTGCAGGAATGTCGACTATACCTAATTCTATATTTAAGCGGCTCAAAGAAAGTACCTTTCAAAGTGCTAAGAACATCTTTGATCTCGCCGTTGCGCGGGCGGTAGACTTTGTGCTGCTGAGCGGAGATTTATTTGATGAATCCAATCGCAGCTTAAAAGCACAGCTGTTTTTAAGAAATCAGTTTGTAAGACTGCAAACGCACGGGATTGAAGTCTTTATTATTTATGGGAATCATGATCATTTAGGCGGGGAATGGACACCGATTGAGTGGCCCGAGAATGTACATGTCTTTTCGAGCAGTACACCAAGTGAGCACTCCTATTATCGAGGGAAGCAGCTTGTCGCGAGTATTTATGGGTTTAGCTACAAAGAGCGGGCTGTCTATGAAAATATGACATCTCATTATGTCAAAACAACAAATGCTGCCTATCACATTGCAATGCTTCACGGCACTTTAGCCGGACAAGAAGGACATGATGCATATGCCCCATTTCAGCTTCAGCAGCTCATAGCACGGGATTTTGATTATTGGGCGCTCGGACATATACATAAAAGAGCCCTTCTGCATGAAGACCCATTTATTATTTACCCTGGTAATGTTCAGGGCAGACATATACAAGAAACGGGAGAAAAAGGCTGTTACTTGATTCACCTCTCCGAAGATTCTCACACAGCGGATTTTATCAGCTGTGCAGATATCATCTTTGAGAAACTGGCCATAGACATCACAGAAACGGTTCATATGACGGATCTTGTCACACTAGTGGAAGGCAAAATCAATGAGCTGAAAGAGGAAGGCGTACCTCATTTTGTGAGAATTGAATTGACAGGTGATGCACCTTCTTACTTTGAGCATACGCAGCTTGAGGTCCTCGAAGAGCTGTTGACTGTTTTTCATGAGCAGGAGGAAGATGAAGATGTGTTCGTTTGGGTGATGTCAATTGACTGCCGAACAAATGAGGATGTGATCTATCCAGAGGATTCTTTTTTGAAGGAACTAACGGCAGAAATTGCACAGTTTGAGTCATATGAAGAGCTGCTTTTACCGATCAAGCGTCACCCAATCTACAGGAAGTCAGGAAAAGCGCTCACAAAAGAGGATGAATTGGATATAAAAGAAGAAGCACAAAGGCTGCTGACGGAACAGCTGAAGCAATTATGAGAAAAGGAGAGGTATGATGAAAATACGTTCACTCCATATAGCGAATTTCGGGAAATTTTCAAATCGAACCTTTCACTTTTCTGATGACGGTTTTCAGCTAGTTTACGGCCTGAATGAATCGGGGAAAACGACATTGAAGGCGTTTATTGAGTCGATGTTATTTGGTTTTTCAAAAAACAAGATATACAAGCCGAAACAAGGATCTTTCTATGGCGGCTCCCTCACTTGCTTAGATGAGGAGTTAGGTGTCATTCACATTGAGAGATCGTCCGATCGAGGCGGTCAAGCACAGGTGTTTTTACCGAATGGTGAAGTGAAAGATGAAGCATTTCTACGAACTCTTTTAAAGGGAACAGATCGCAGATTATTCCAATCAATCTATTCATTTGATGTGTTTGGACTGCAAAATGTCCAAGCCTTAAACGAAGATCAAATCGGTGAATTTCTCCTTTTCTCAAGTTTATTTGGCTCAGATGCTGCCTCTAAGATGGATAGCAGGCTGCTTAAGCAGCAGGAGCAGCTGTTTAAACCGAATGGACGCAAGCCGGAATTAAACCAGCAGCTTGATCGTTTAAAAGAGCTGGCTGCCCAGCTGAAACAAGCTAGATTGGCAGAAGGCCGTTATACAGAGAAAAAACGGGAGCATTCTGAATTAATAGAGAATATCGCAGCGCTTCAAAAGGAAATGAAGCACACAGAAGAACAAATTCAGCAGTTAAACGAACACATTCGACTTTATCCCATGATTGAGAAGAAGATGGAGTTAAAAAAAGAATTAGCCCGTTATCCAGAACGAGTCAAACGCTTTAGAGCAGAAACAGAGCATGAATTGGATAAATTAGAATCACACCTTCACCCGAAAAAGGCTCAAATGACTGCACTAAAGCAAAAATTAGATCATTTGCAAACCTCGCTGGCACAAGTTCAACCGCTTTATGAAAAGGATACATTACTGGAGATGAAGCGTGTCGTTGATGAATCTTCTCATGCTGAACGTGTCAAAAACCGCTTAGCTGAATGTAAAGCAGAACGTGATTCATTGAAACAAAAAATGGACGAAGCCGCAGCGAAGCTAAAGTGGCAGCGTTCAGTCAAGCTTGATCAGATTGACGACTCCCTTGAATTTGAGTGGGAATTAAAGGAGGCTGTCAGCCAATACGTTCGTTTAATGGACAGAAAGGCACAGCTGGATGACCGGTTTGATCATGCAAGACATGAGCTGGAAGAAGCGGAAACCGCTTTAAAAGGATTAAAGGAACAGCAGGCCAAATCGCACAGTTCAGTGGAAACTGGGGAAACAAGAACAAAAGAGAAACAGGTTCATTCCCGGGCGTGGTTATTTCCTGTGATGGTGATATTTGATGCTGCACTTCTGCTTGTCCTTTTCTTTTTAACAGAGTGGTGGGTTACTTTCTTATTTGCAGGGTTTTCTGTTTTTGTCTTCTTTGCTATTTACCCATTTTTGAAATCAGCACAGGTGAAACAGGGAAGCGGCGGGGGAACATTCGATTCCTTCCAAGTACAGACAGCTTCAGCTGAAACGCTTGTGAGGCAGAAAGAGCTTTTGTACGAAAGGATCATCCGGCAATATGAAGATTGGGAACAGGAGCTGGAACCTGTCCAGCAGCAAGTAGAGGAAAAGAAAAGACAGCTGGGCTTGTCCTCAGAGCTTTCTTTCCTAGTAGAAGCCTTCCTTATTCTGAAGCAATTAAAAACGGATACAGCGGAATATGAGGAGCTTAGCCGGGAAATAGACGACCTTGCCGGCCGGCAATCCAATTATGAGCAAAGGGTGGAAGCGTTAAGCAGTCTTCTGCAACGAAAGGAAGGCACCATTCAAGAGAACATCTCGGCCTTTCAAGAGATATTGAAAGATGAGGCGAAAAGAGAAAAAGAACGTCAGACATTGGATGTATCGATTCAACATGTGAAACAGCAGATCACGACGCTGGAAGGGGAAATTGATTATTACGAAAAACAAATGGACGCCCTTTTTCGTCAAGTAGAGGCAGAGTCCAAAAAAGATTACCAAATTCTTTCTCATCTATCGAAAGAATATCGGGAACGGCTTTCCCATTTGCAGCAGCTAAATCAAGAGCTGCATAGAAGCGGCTGCTTTGATGAGGAAGAATCGATTGTTCGTAAAGGGTTGCGTCTTCTTGAAGAAGAATGTGCGGAAGCAAAGCAGCACCTGAATAACATACAATCGAATGCGGCGAATATGGAAAAACGTTTAGCAGAACGAGCGGTGGAAATCCGGCAAATAGAAGCTTCAGGTACGGTGTCTGATTTGACTCATCAGCTTTCAGCTGAGCAGGAGCATGCGAAGCACCTTGCGAAAAAATGGGCGGCAATTCAGCTTGTCCGCTCCGTCATTCGAGAAAAATTGAATGAACATAAAGAAAAAAGGCTGCCAGCACTGCTGCAAACAGCTTCCCGTTTTATTCAGCCGTTAACAAATGATCGATATGAAGCCATTTTATTTTCACCCGAGGATGACCGGCTGATCGTGAAAAGGATGGATGGACGAATATTCCGCCCAGAAGAGCTCTCGCAAGCAACCTGTGAACAAGTCTATCTGGCCATTCGTTTTGCCCTCGCCTTGTCTCATCAGCAAGAATGTCAGCTTCCGTTTATGATGGATGACAGCTTCGTTCATTTTGATCATGTACGTCTAGGAAGAGTGCTGAAGTTGATGAATGAACTCACGCGTTTTGAAACACAGCTGTTTTATTTTACTTGTCATCAGCATATGACGCAGGCAGCAGAAGATGGACAGATTACGAGTTTAGCAGTTGAATGATTGACAAATAATGACTTATGTTATACTTATATGAGCAGAAACATGGAAGGAGCTTTTATTGAATGGCTAAAGGGATCATGACCTATGATGTCGGCGAACAAGTTGACCTGCATTTATTAATTAAATCATCTACTAAAGGGATTGCAAGTAATGGCAAACCATTTTTAACGCTCATTCTTCAAGATCAAAGTGGAGATATTGAGGCGAAACTATGGGATGCAAAGCAGAATGATGAAATCACCTATGGCCCGCAAACCATCGTGAAGGTAGTAGGCGACATTCATCATTATCGCGGGAGGAATCAGCTGAAGCTTAGGAATATACGCCCTGTTGCTGAAAACGAGCAAATTCGAATTGATGACTTTCTCGAAACAGCTCCTATTCCAAAACACGATATGATGGATACGATTATGCAATATATTTTTGATATGAAAAACCCTAATATTCAGCGTGTTACAAGGCATTTGCTGAAGAAATATGGACAGGAATTTGCTGATTATCCAGCAGCGACAAAAAATCATCACGAATTTGTCTCTGGACTCGCCTACCACGTTGTGTCTATGCTGCATTTAGCAAAATCAATTGTTGACCTATATCCATCACTAGATCGAGATCTTTTATATTCAGGCATCATTCTTCATGATTTAGGGAAAGTCAAAGAGCTTTCGGGTCCAGTCTCCACGACATATACTGTGGAAGGGAATTTAATTGGCCACATTTCCATTATGGTGACAGAAATTGCGAAAGCTGCGGAAGAGCTTAGCATTGATTCAGAGGAAATTCTCATTTTACAGCACTTAGTCCTGAGTCATCACGGAAAAGGAGAATGGGGCAGCCCGAAACCACCAATGGTGAAAGAAGCTGAAATTCTCCACTATATTGATAATTTAGATGCGAAAATGAACATGATGGATCGTGCGCTTGAGCATGTGAAACCAGGAGAATATACAGAACGTATTTTTGCACTTGAGAATCGTTCGTTTTATAAACCAACCTTCCATCACGAATAATCATGTCAAAACGTCCGTATATGCGGGCGTTTTTTTCATAACTTGTCTTCTTTTCGCATAAGCATGTAACACAAAGGAAGAGAGGAATTGTCCTTAAGAAAAGGAGGCGATGAAAAAATGTTGTTTTTTCCGTGGTGGGTGTATGCATGTATTATCGGCATTATTTTCTGTGCGTATAAATTAATGACAACAGCCAAAGAGGAGCAAGAAATTGATCAATCCTTTATTGAAAAGGAAGGAGAAATTTTTATCGAGCGAATGGAACAGGAAAGAGAGCGCAGACGCCAGGATCAGCAGATGAAAAGATCACAGGATACTGCGGCACATGAAGATCATTCGATTGCTTAATCTCGTCATACAAAAACCCCTCTGCATCAATACGGCAGAGGGGGTTTTTGTGATTACTGGTTTTGTTGAGGCTGTTGATTTTGTGCAGGCTGTTCAGATTTTTCTTTGAACGTTTTTTGAAGCTCTTTATCTTTTACTTTCACATCAGCATCTTTTACTAATTTATTTAAGATGTTTTGGATTTCATTTGTGTCTGCTTGTTTTTGGTCAAGCAGTTCTTTTTTCAAGTCTGCTTTCATGTCATCATATTTACCGCGTTCTTCAGTCTTTTTAATGATATGGTAGCCGAATTGGGATTTTACTGGCTTGCTGATTTCATTTACTTTTAGTTTGAAAGCAGCTTTGCTGAAGTTCTCGTCCATTTGGCCTTCTTTTGCGAACCAGCCTACATCTCCGCCTTGTGCTGCTGAAGCAGTATCAGTTGAATATTCAGAGACAAGGGAATCCCATTTTTCACCTTTATCTAATTTCTTTTCCACTTCGTCCGCTGTTTTCTTATCAGCTACTAAAATGTGGCTTGCACGGATTTTTCCTTTAAGGTCATCGTAATACGATTTTACTTCTTTATCAGTGATTTTGATGTTAGCTTTGGCAGCCTTTTGAGTCAGCAGCTCATATTTCACTTGATCTTTGATGTAATCTTTACCGAATTCATCTTGAAGCTGTTTTAAACGATCTTCACCAAGTGTCTTTTTATATTCTTCCAATTTCTTATCAATTTCTTTATCAGATACTTTGTATTTGTCAGCAAGAACCTTTTGTTGAACAAGTAGGTTTAGAGCATCTCCACCTGCTTGTTTCTTAAGAGTTGTATAAAGTTCCCCTTTTGTGACATCTCCTGATTTCGTTGTGGCGATCACATCTTTATCACCGCTACTGCATGCGCCAAGAGTTAAAACACTTACTGCTGTTACAGCTGCTAAAGCCATTTTTTTCATTCAAAAAACACTCCTAATCTTTCCAATTTATTTATCATTGCTTGTATCATAACATATTGTGACACGCTGTAAAAAGAAATGCAAATGGAAGGGCATTCGTCTAGTCAAAAAATTGCGCGCGACATACACATATAGTGATCACAAAAAGGAGGCTGAATTATATGGGAGCAGGATATTCTAATGGGTTTGCTTTATTGGTCGTGCTATTCATTTTGCTGATCATCGTTGGTGCAGCATATCTTTACTAATTAAATCGCTGTGTTAGAAGGGAGCCGTCCTGCCGTGCGTGAGGGCGGTTCTTTTTTCAAACGATGACAGGTGCCTAAACGTTTTTTATTTTTCTGCATACACTGAGCTTAGAACAGAGGAAGAACTGGCAGGAGGTGTTTTCACATGGGAGGAGAAGTCTTTGCTGGCGGTTTTGCACTAGTCGTCGTATTATTCATTTTATTGATCATCATCGGTGCATCTTGGATTTGCTAATTAAAATATACACAAAAAGCTGCCCTCAAACTGGCAGCTTTTGCTTTGATCTTAAATGGAAATGGTAATTTCAACAAATGATGAGATAAGTAAGATCAGTATCGATACATTGATAAAGCGAAACACCTTATCTTGCCGTTCTTCAGGAATCTCTCTGACAAGGCATAATGTATTAGTAAGCCTGTTTATTGAATACACAATAAACGCGGCAAAGACGATGAAGTAAAATAAAACTATCGGAGATCCCCCCTCTCTATGCTATTCCCATACTACATTACCAAATTTTTTATGAAAAAGATAGAAGTTGGCTTTAAAAACCTCATGATGAGGAAGTTTGGTCAACTAAAATATCAAACTCGTCTTGAGCTTGATCGATGATGCAGGATTTAGGTGCTTTGAGCAGCTTCCATGCAAATAAAAAGTCAGGCAAACAATAGCCTGCATGTATACTTGCGATAATGATAAAATAGTGTGCGTACATAGGAAATGCCACGCCTAACACAAAGTAAACCGGTGAGATGACACAAAACGGACTGAGAAGAGAAAAAAGCATCACTTTCTTAGGCACGCGCTGCCAGCAATTTCGTTTCATAAACAGCGTCATTTTTTTCTTGTTTTTCATCACTGGGATCAAGTGAACCACACGGTGGACAAGCAATGTCACAAGTAAGAGCACGGCAAAAAGCGGTGCGTTATGGCTGCTTAGCCTCGTTTCAGGATGAGTCAGTTGAAAACATAAAAATGCCATAATGAAAAAAAGGATAGCAAGACTTATGGCAGAAATCATCATTCTCGTATAACCATAATCCTTTTCAAGATTAATGGTCTTCCAACAATTCATTTTTCATCCTTCCAATCTAAAAATCGAATTGAATATCTCAAGATAATTTACTCTTCCTGAGGATAAAAATCAATGGTTTTGGTGAAAAAAAATAAAATGGTGCCTTCATATGGAATAAAGAGAGGAAACTTTGGATTTTTCAAGAAAAAAAACAGAAGGGGGAGGTTCGTCTCTTTCGTCAATGAGTAATTTCGGCTAAAATAGAAGGACTAAGAGAAAGAGGGAACGTACATGAGTATTGAGGAACGAATGAGCCAGCTTGAATATTATATGGAACTTTTATTGACGGCAGCCGATATGAGCCGTTATCCATATTATGCGTTATTGATCAGGCAGCGTGTAACGAAAGAAGAGGCAGAGGAAATTGAGCGTATTTGTGCTGAGCTTTCAGAGGAAATGGATAAACAAAAAGCACAAGGCTACGTCATGTTTGACGATCTCCTTGCGCTCTTTGCGGGACAGTTAATTGAAAAGCTGGATGTTCATGAGACGATATTTGCTTTGCATGATCAGGGGCTCTTTCAGCCGCTAATGAATGAATTTATAAAGATCATTAAACAATTTGATTTGTTTTAGCCGCTTTTTCTGCTGCCTCAGCTGAGTTTTCTAGTTCCTCAGTCTTTTTTTTGACTCTTCCTCGCTCATTCAAAAAGTCCTTCTCAATGTTTGAAAACGATTTCTCAAAAATCTCCATGAAATCCTCACCATAAATGTTTCGGATGATACACATCATTTCTAAAATCTCAGGGAACTTTCCGTAAATGTCATGAAGCGGCTGTGCGCCTTTGACAATACCAGTTCGGGCCGGGTCATAATCTTCGAGTAGTTTATGGAATGTCTCTTCGCCTTTTGGCGTTAGCTCAATATACGTATTGCGCTTATCGTTTAACTTTTTAGAAAATTTTAAAAATCCTCGTTCCTCCAGTTTCTTGGAGAAGTTAAACGCCGTTGATACATGCATGACGCCAAACTTTGCAATTTCTGATATTGAAGCTCCTTTTAATTGATACGCAATCCACAAAATATGATGTTCATTGATATTTAGGTTATACGGTTTGATCCACTGCTGCCAGTCCTTTTCAATGGATTTCCAAAGAGCTTTGCTCAATTGGGCCATTCTTTGACTGAATAAAAGTGCTTCTTTTACATCGAAAGGCTGTTCCGAATGATTCATCCATTTCACCTACTTCTCTTTTTCTTGTAATTCTATTATGCCAATAAAATAAAGATTAATAAAGCTGAAAATTCAAGAATTTTTAAAAGTCATGAAAAACATTGTCAAAATAACCTTTTTTCAACAAAAAAAGTGCGGGATACGCACCCCGCACACTTTTGTAAACGAATATTTTTTTGTGAGTATATTAGTTTTGTAAGGTTTTTTCCAGTTGTTTGAGCTTTTCCTCAATTTCCTGAATTTCCCTTTGTAAGTCCTGCTGATGAGGTTTGATTTCTTCGCGCCATTGCTGAATCGATGTTTGCAATTCAGACCCGACTTCTTTAATGACCTCTGCGCTTTCTTTTGCTGTTTCCACAATTTGCTCTTTTAAAGCTTGTCCATCTCTTTTTAATTTTGTCAGCGTATCTTCGAATTTGTCATAGCCGTCTTTCACTTTTCCGCGCACATCTCTGCCAGAAGAGGGAGTCGTCAGGAGCACTGCCGCACCTCCGAGGAGACCGCCTACAAATAATCCTGTTAATAAAGAACGTCCACTAGCCATTCAAATCACCTCTAGTCAAATTTTACACATTCGCATGTTCTCTCTGAGCTGATGATCAGCTTCATTGAACTTCCATACATAGCTTGCTTTATTTTAGCATACTTTTGAAGAAAAGGGAGGGGAGAAGGTTGTCTGTCTTTCTGTTCGTTTTTATGTGTATCGTCATCGTTTTTACAGGTGGTTCTATTCATTATGCAAGACAGCTTGGGTATGCAGGGTCTTATCCGCCAAAACATGTTTTAAAGCAAAAAGCACTTGTGTGTGCGGCTGGTGCAGGAATTTCGCTCCTCATTTTGCTGCTGACCCTTTTTCTTTTATAAAAGCATGAAAAAAACCTCTTCATCTATCATGAAGAGGTTCCAGCGTGTAGACAAACCCTCGCATTCTTTGTCAGTCCTGCGTGCTGGTGCTCACGAATATCAAATTCGCTCCGCGCCAGTACTCGTCCTTCCTAGACTTCAAAGGTTTTCTATCACGCTGAAAAGAAGACAAAGGGCTAAAATCAAGATCATTTTAGCCCTTTGTCAACAATCTGAAACCTCTTCATCTATCATGAAGAGGTTCGGTTATTCGTTAAGCAACTTCTATCATTCTTGCACGTCTCAGAATGGACTGAGCAATTGGGAAGACAAATACCATAGCGATGGTATTAATCACGGCTGCTGGCAGGACAACACCCACAAGAAGTGCCGGTAATGCAGCTGGCAGTCCAGTGATCAGTAAAGCGGCAGATAAGAAAATCACGCCGGATACGATGGTTCCAATCGCAGTTAATACAGCGGTCAGCACGACTTTGTTCTTTATCTTCAAGCAAGATAAGAAAAGGGCTAAGAAGATAAAGGCTGTCACTGGCTTATCAATCATATTCGGAATTTGTCCGCCTGGGAATCCCGTTGTTAATGCAGAAATGACACCAGTCACTAGCGCAATCACGACAACATGCTGTACCTTTGGGAAAAGGATGATGCTTAAAAACATCATGACCAGCATCATATCAGGTTTCATTCCGAAAAAGATGGGCGGGAAAATCGTATGCAAAACAGCTCCCATTGCTGCAAGCAATGACATAATCACTAATTCTTTTGTTTTCATTTCTATGCTCTCCTCTGCTAAGCTCTTATAGGACTCTCCAATAATATGGCTCATCATTTATTGCAAGAGTCATGACTTTATATTTCTCGTTATTATAACAAATTTATTTCCCTATAGAAAAGCCTTTTTACTCATTTTCTTGCTGGAACTTTTTCATAAAGTCCGCAAGCTTTTGGCAGTCTTCAATTGAGACCGCATTGTAAATAGATGCTCTGCATCCACCAACAGAACGGTGGCCGGCAAGTCCAACCATTTGCTCTTGCTTTGCTTTTTCCACAAAGGAAGAAGTAAGTGCCTCATCGCGAAGAGTAAAGGTGACATTCATATGCGAACGGCTGTCAGCGCGCGCATGTCCTTGATAAAAACCGCCGCTTTGATCAATGGTATCATAGAGAATGCCTGCTTTTTTTTCATTGCGTTTTTCCGCTGCTTCTACACCGCCAGCTTGTTTGACATGCTCTAGGACAAGTGACAGCATATAAATCGCAAAAGTCGGTGGTGTGTGATAAAGAGAGTTGGCTTTTGCGTGTGTTGAATATTTTAATATTTTCGGTGTGCTGCTTTTCTCTTTCTCTAATAAACGTTTGCGCGCAATCACGATCGTGATACCAGATGGCCCTAGGTTTTTTTGTGCTCCGGCATAGATGAGATCAAATGAAGAAACGTCTATTTTTTTGCTGAGAATATCACTGGACATATCCGCAATGAGCGGCAGTGACGTGTGCGGGAACGTTTTCCATTGAGTGCCGAAGATCGTATTGTTCGATGTGATGTGTAAGTAAGCACCATTTGTTAAGCCGGAAGCATCTACTTCTGGAATATACGAGTAGTTGTCATCTTCACTTGAAGCAAGTACAGATGTCTGACCAAACCCTTTTGCTTCTGACAATGCTTTTTCTGACCAAGCGCCTGTTTGAATGAAGTGAGCTGTTTCGCCTTCATGTAAGAAGTTCATAGGAATCATCGCAAATTGAAGACTAGCTCCGCCTTGTAAAAAGAGGACTTCATAATCTTCTGGAATGTCCATCAGTTCCACCAAAAGCGCTTTTGCTTTATTGTGGACTTCTTCATATTCACCGCTGCGATGAGAAAGCTCCATCACAGACATCCCAGTTTGTTTAAAATCAACAAGTTCTACCTGTGCTTTTTGAAGCACTTCTAGCGGCAGTGCCGCCGGACCAGCATTAAAATTCGTCGTTCGCTTCATCACAATCTCTCCCTATTTCTCGCGTTAATGGATCAAAAGATAAAACCATCCTATCACAAATTTGAAGCATTTGGACAAAAAATTTGAATCGTTCAAAATATCTTACTATTAAGAGATGGTAGCGGTGATAAGGGGTGAAAATAAGAAAAACCTCATCTGTTAAGATGAGGTAAGCCGCGTGTGGATGGCAGAAGAAATGTCTTTTAAATCCTCTGACGTGTATTGATCTTGATGTGATTTCCATACGGCACCAAAGCCATCGCCTTTTCCGTAGCGGGGAATGATGTGCATATGGTAATGGAACACCGATTGACCGGCTTTTTCACCGTTGTTGTTCAGGAGGTTTAGCCCGATTGGTTCAAATTCCTGTTTGATCGCCCTTGCAATTTTCGGAATCGCTTGGAAGTAGTGGTTAGACACTTCTGTTGTCATCTCATAGATGTTTTCTTTATGTATTTTCGGGATTACAAGGGTATGTCCTTTTGTTACTTGGCTGATATCAAGAAAAGCCAATACATGCTCGTCTTCATATACTTTTGCACATGGAATGTCTCCATCAATGATCTTGCAAAAAATGCAGTCGCTCACGCCATGTCACTCCTCATTATTTTTCCTTTATCGTATCACAAAAAGAAGCAAAAAAGAAAACAGGACAAGCGAACTCCTTTGGTCGCTCATCCTGCTCCTGCAGAAGAAATGCTGATGCTTTCATTCGAATGCCTTTTGAATTCTCTATTTACTGAAATAAAGAATTCATGTGCCTGCTATTTCTGCCGTAAACACCTCATTTGACGTTTTGGTTTGTCGTATACATATTGTATAGGACACAAAAATCAAGAATCAGTGAAGCAAAACAGAAGCTAAGGTTTTTAGATGAAAAACCAACTTGTCATGCGGTTCTTTGCCTTTAACAAACACCTCATTTACTTATTGGTCATCAAGTTCATTTCTTCTACATACATTATGATGACCAAAGCGTCTATTTTTTATTCATGACTCGTCTATAGGTAAACATTTCAAATTGTCATTCGTTTTTGTTACTATAAAGGAAAAAAGAAAGAAAGGAACGAATTCATGTCCCTTCTCACTGTAAAAGATGTAACGGGCGGATATACGAAGAATCCCGTTCTAAAAAATATTTCATTTGAATTAGAAAGAAATCAAATCGTCGGTCTCATTGGCTTAAACGGGGCGGGGAAAAGTACAACCATCCGCCATATTATCGGGCTCATGAAACCGCATAAAGGTGTCATTGAATTAAATGGACGAACCCTTCAAGACGATCAAGAGGCGTATCGTTCACAATTTACATTTATTCCTGAAACACCTGTTTTATATGAAGAATTAACGTTAAAAGAGCATTTAGAGCTGACAGCGATGGCTTACGGTCTATCAAAGGAACAATTAGACGAACGTCTGCCATCATTGCTGAAAGAATTTCGAATGGAGAAACGGCTGAAATGGTTCCCTGCTCATTTTTCAAAAGGAATGAAGCAGAAGGTCATGATTATGTGTGCATTCCTTGTGGAACCAGAGCTGTATATCATCGATGAACCGTTTTTAGGTCTTGATCCTCTTGCAATCAATGCACTGCTTGAACGGATGAATGCTGCGAAGAAAAGCGGTGCTAGTGTCCTGATGTCAACGCATATTTTGGCGACAGCTGAGCGCTATTGTGATTCCTTCATTATTTTGCACGAAGGGGAAATCAGAGCGAAAGGAACACTAGCAGAGCTGAGAGAACAGTTCAATATGAGAGATGCGACACTCGATGATCTTTATTTGGAATTAACAAAGGAAGAAAGCTATGAGTAAAACAACGCAGACCATTTGGAAATCAAGATTAGAGGAACACATACAAGAAACAAGAAAATACTTAAAATACATGTTCAACGATCATCTTGTCATTGTGCTCATTTTTTTCCTTGCAGGCGGAGCAAGCTGGTACAGCAGCTGGCTCAAACATATTCCAGCTCACTTCCCATCCTACTGGGTGATGGCAGTTGTTTTCTCATTGGTACTCACAAGCTCATACGTACGTACATTGATTAAAGAAGCCGATCTCGTGTTTTTGCTTCCTTTGGAAGGGAAGATGGAGCCTTACTTAAAACAAGCGTTTAACTTTAGCTTCATTTCTCAGCTGTTTCCTCTCATTGCTGTATCCATTGTCGCACTTCCGCTTTATTCGGCGGTGTCTTCAGGAGGCATCACGGGATATGTGCTGATATTGGCACAAATGATCTTGATAAAGGGCTTGAATACAGCCATTCAATGGAGAATGACTTATTTTCAAGGAAAACACGTGAGATGGCTCGATGCAGCCCTTCGTTTTTTATTAAATATGATGTTGATCTACACCGTCTTACAGGCAGCTTATGCGATTGCAATCGTTTTTTATCTTATCTATGGTGTCTATCTCGTCTACTTAACAAATGCAGTGAAAAAACAGCCTTTTCAATGGGAAATGCATATTTCTGATGAATTAAAACGGAAGCAGCGCTTTTATCGTTTGGCAAACTTATTTACAGATGTGCCTCACTTAAAGAAACAGGTGAAAAGAAGAGCATACATGGACTGGATGTTGAAGTTTGTTCCTTATGATCAGCGTAAAACTTTTTCTTATATGTATGTGAGGGCGTTTGTACGCTCAAATGACTATTTTGGTCTCGTGTTTAGATTAACGGCCGTGTTTGTCCTGATTATTTTGTATACAGGTGCAGCAGGCTGGGTGGGTGCGTTACTCGTCTTGTTCACAGTATTTATCACAGGTGTACAGCTTGTGCCGTTAACGAAGCACTTTGCTCATCTTTCATTACAGGCACTTTATCCAGTTTCTCAAAAAGAAAAGGATCGAAGCTTTTTTGTTCTCGTCCGTAATGTGCTCATCATCCAATCGATATTGCTGAGCTGTGCGGTACTTCCAGCAGGAGGCTGGCAGGGAAGCGGACTTGCCTTTCTCATTTCTGTAGCGTTTGTGCTTGTCCTCTTTAAGCCTTACGTACAAAGCAGGTTAAAAAAGATGAGATAAGTGGAATTACAGCGAGCGTATGATGACATCAAGGAGGGGACCGGATGAATGCAGCTGAATGGGAGTTGTATGAAGAAGCCATTCTTTTTCAAACACGTTTTTTAAGAAAACCTTCAAAGATCGAACGGTTTTCAAAAGGAGTTCAGCAGCAGGTGAACCGCCGAATTCCTGCCAGGTTTCATCAAGTCATCACAAGTGCAGTCAAAACAATGGTTGAATCCACCGTATCAGGATCACACTTTACTTCATTTTCAGTGATTGATGAACAATTATCGATTGTAGAACGAAATGAACTGGCAAAGGATAAAGTGAAGTATTACCAAAAGGCGGCTGCTATCGAAGGGGTTGGAACAGGTGCAGGCGGTTTATTCCTCGGAATGGCAGACTTTCCGCTGCTGCTGAGCATAAAGATGAAATGTCTTTATGAGCTGGCGAGTATTTATGGCTTTGATTTATCTCAAAAGGAGGAAAGACTCTTTTTGCTCTGTATATTTCAGCTCGCCTTTTCCAGCAGTGCCCATCGTCAAAAAATGATGAAGATCATAGATGATTGGGAAACGAGCCGCGAGGAAATGGATTGGTACAGCTTTCAGCAGGAGTATCGAGATTATATTGATCTTGTAAAGCTGTTTCAATTAATGCCGGTCGTCGGAGCCGCTGTTGGCGGGGTGGCAAATCATCAGCTGACAGGACAGATCGGAGAGGTTGCACGCCATGTGTTTCACTTGCGAATATTGAAAGAAATGAAATAGAAAAGCCGCTGATGACAGCGGCTTTTTTTATTCATTGTAGGAAAGAACGGCGTTAGCGAGTACCTTTGCTGCGATAGGCATTGCTTTTTCATTGATATCGAACTTTGGATGATGATGTGGATACACGTCCTGGCTGTTTTCCGGCATGGCGCCTGTGTAGAAGAAGGTACCAGGAACATGCTGAAGGTAGTAAGCAAAGTCCTCTCCGCCCATTTGGGTTTCCGCTTCTTTTACTTCTGTGACACCTTCTGTCTGGTTTGCGATGCCAGCAATATATTCAGTCGGCTTTGGATGGTTTTTGACAGCAGGGTATCCTCTTACGTATTCATATGTGTAGGCAGCATCATGCATCTGGCATACCCCTTTTACCACCTGTTCAATTTCTCGTTCGATAATATGCCGTGCACTTTCTTCAAAGGATCGTGCAGTACCCGTTAAAACAGCTGAATCTGCAATAACGTTAAAGGCATTCTCCGCTACAAAACCTCCAACAGAAACAACAGCAGAATCAATTGGATTGACTTTACGTGCAACGACTTGCTGCAGGTTTGCGACGATTTGTGAACCGATGAGTACGGCATCTTTTGTTAAATGAGGCATGGCGCCATGTCCGCCTTTCCCTTGGACTTGAATGGAGAAACGATCGGCCGCTGCCATAAAGTTCCCGCTTTTATAAAGAATCGTGCCACAAGGCTCTGAAGACCAAAGATGCGTACCGAATATCACATCGACACCGTCTAAACAGCCGTCTTCAATCATTGGTTTTGCACCGCCGGGAGCATATTCCTCGGCATGCTGATGAATGAGGACGATCTTTCCTTTTAATTGATCACGATGCGTATGCAAGACTTTTGCTAATACAAGCAGTGTTGCAGTATGCCCATCGTGACCGCACGCATGCATCACACCAGGCTTTGTTGATTTGTAAGGTACATCTTTTTCATCGTGGATGGGAAGTGCATCAAAATCAGCTCTGAGGGCAATGGTTGGTCCCGGAGAAGCTCCTTCAATAAAAGCGAGTACGCCATGACCGCCCACCTTGGTGCGCGTAGGTATTTGTAAGGTATCATAGTAGCTGGCGATGAAAGCGGCTGTTTCTTCTTCCTGAAAAGAAAGTTCAGGATTCATATGGAGATGGCGTCTAATTTCAACCATTTCCTCATAATGTTCATCAAGACGTTCATTGATGCTTTTTTGTAAAGTGGATATTGTCATTGAATCGAAAACCTCCTTCATGCTCTTTTACTGATTGTATGGTAATTGTTAGAATCTTTCAACAGAAGAGGATTTCGTGGTCAGTATCAAAAGGTCATTTTACATAAAAGTCGAAGTTGATATGAAGCAGGGAAAGGGAGGAGTAGTGTTGGGAAGCTGTCCAAATTGTTCAAAAACATTTTCTTTCGTCGAAAAGTTTCATTTATCACATACGAAAATGATGATGTGTCCAAGCTGCCGGCATCAAATCAAAGAAACATTTGTCTCAAAAATGAGTTTTTTTATGATCTGCTTGATTCCGCTATTGGTGCTGCTGATTCAATTGAAAGGTGCTTCACCTATGCTGAAGTGGCCGGTCTTATTAGGTTGGATATTGCTGAATTTCTATGTGCTTCAGCCGATCATTCATCGGTACGAGCTGAAATCAAGTTCATAAAATGAAGAGCCCAGGCGACTGGGCTTTTTTGATGAAAAAAAGAAGTGCTGAGAGCAGCACTTTCTTAATTGTCTGTGACGGCATGGTAGGATGTGAGGTAAGCTGGACGAGAGAAAATGGAGCCTGTATCCTCGTGTGTCTGAAAGAATGCTTCTGATTCTTGAAAGTCTTGAAATAAGTCCTCTGATTCCCAAAGTGTCAAAATCAAATAAACTTCTTCATCTTTTTGAGGTCTTAACACACGAATAGCCTGGAAGCCGCGCTGATGTTCTGAGATGTTCGTCTTTTTCTGAAAGGTGGATTCAAACAGTGCTCTGCTTTCAAGCTTCACAGGGATATGATTCAAGGTGATGAAACCGGATTGGACAAGCTCGCCTTTCGCATAAATCACATCATAGGCATGAGGGGCTTTAAATACAGTCTCACCCTCCGTTTCATGAAAAAGGGCTGCTTGTTCTTTTCCGACCATATAAAGCAGATTTTCCAGATGGTGTTTCTTTGCGATTTTATGCAAAAAATCTGGTGTTCCATATGTAATATAGAAATTCATCTAAACCGCCTCCTGCTTGATAGTATAACAAAAGAATGATATATAATTCTTTGGCAGTCAATCCATAAAACATATTATGAAGCAATACATCCCATACTATCCGTATAAAGGAATGAGGTGACCTAATTTGAAGAAAAAGAAGATAATCATTCCATTAGTCATTGCAGGAAGTACAATCGTACTCTCATTTATTGGCTATCTGACGATTTTATTTTTAGGACATTATGTCATAGATGAAAAGAAGCTTGTTTTTCACGCTTCTTCCAAAATCATTGATCAGAATGGAAAAGAACTCACAAGCATGTATTCAGAAAATCGGGACCCTGTGTCATTAAAAGAGGTGCCTGATAAAGTAGCAAAAGCTTTTGTGGCTGTCGAGGACAAGCGTTTTTATGAGCATCACGGGATTGATGCACAGTCTATTTCAAGGGCGGTTTATCGAGATATATTAGCAGGAGGGAAAGTAGAGGGCGGCAGTACAATTACCCAGCAGCTCGCAAAAAATATTTTTCTCACAAATGACAAAACCTTTCTTCGAAAAACGAAAGAAGTCATTATTGCCATTAATTTAGAGAGAGATTATTCAAAGGATAAGCTGCTAGAAATGTATTTGAATCAGCTTTACTTCGGCCATGGTGTTTATGGTATTCAGGCAGCAGCCAATTATTATTTTAGTAAGGATGTCAAAGATTTAACGGTCAGCGAAGGTGCCACACTCGCTGCGATGCCAAAGGCACCATCTTCTTACTCGCCTGTTTTACACCCTGATAAAAATAAACAGAGGCGGGACACCATCCTGAATTTAATGAACGAACAAGGATATTTGTCTTCAACAGAAACAGTAGAAGCAAAAGGAAGAACACTAGGCATTCATTTAAAAAAGAAATCAGAAACGCCTTGGGTGGACAGCTATGTTGACCTCATTATTAAAGAAGCAGAATCAGAGTATGCCATTTCGCATGAACAATTGCTTCAAGGCGGCTATACCATTACAGTTCCGATTGATATGAATCTGCAAAAAACCGCTTATGAAGCGATGAAGAACAACCGTTATTTCCCGGGAAAAAGCGGTTCTTCGGAAGGCAGCGCCGTATTCATTGATAACGATTCTGGTGGAGTGAAAGCAGCCATCGGGGGACGAGAATATCAGGCGAGAGGCTACAACAGGGTGACAGCTGTTAGGCAGCCGGGATCTGTTTTTAAGCCGATCGCGGTCTACGGTCCGGCAATGCAGGAGAAAAAATTCAGACCTTATTCACTGCTTGAAGACAAAGAAAAAAGTTATGACGGCTATTCACCAAAGAATTACGATGGGCAGTATGAAGGCAGGGTCACAATGGTGGAAGCCCTCATGAAAAGTAAAAATACCGCTGCGGTGTGGACATTAAGCCAGCTGGGCATTGATACGTCGAAATCATATCTCGAGAAAATGGGGATAGATATCTCGGATAAAGGTTTAGCTATTGCGCTGGGCGGATTAGAAAAAGGAGTTTCTCCATTACAGATTGCTGGAGCCTTTCATACATTTGCAAATGAAGGCGTATATAAAAAGCCTTTCTTTATTCAAAAAATCACCAATGATGAAGGAGAAACTGTAGAAAAGAATCGTAGTCAGCAAGAACGAGTATTGAGTGTGCAGAATGCTTGGAATATGACAAGAATGCTCCAGCAAGTCGTCAAAGGCGGAACAGCCCAGAGCGGTTCATACGCTGGAGATTTAGCAGGTAAGACAGGTACGACCACATATTCGGGTGTGAAAGGTGCAACAAAGGATGCTTGGTTTGCCGGCTATACGCCTAGTACAACGGGTGCAATTTGGATGGGGTATGACAAAACGGATAACAGCCACTATTTAACTGGAGGCAGTCAATACCCGGTGCAGCTGTTTAAAGATATTTTAACAGCAGCTCAAATCACCAATGAAACGTTTGAAAAACCAGAGGGGATTAAAGAGCTCGAGTCGCCCATCCATTTAGAGGGACTATCAGGATTTGAAGCCCGCTATGCGTTTAAAATTAAAGGATTGTTTACATTAGAGCTGTCTTGGGACGATCAGGAGGATAAACGCGTTGAATACCGCATCTATGAAAAGAGAAATGGAAGCGAGACGCTGATCGACACAGTGACAGGCGAGGGCAGCTATACGATGCCGTATGCCAATGTGTTTTCAAATGCAGAGTATAAGGTTGTTCCATATAATACCCAAACGCAAGAAGAAGGCGAAGGCAGTCCATATGTTAAGCCAGAGGCTTTTGGACGTTAATATTCGGCGATTTTTTGAACAATGAGCCGCTTTAGTATACCGTGCCTTGAAAAAGCGGTATAGTAAAAGCAGGTTTGAGCCTTGTACAAAAAGAGAGTATAAGGCGAAAGGTGGAATGAAAGGTAATGGGAAAAACGAAGGTTTTTAATGACACGTTCTTAAAGGCGTGTAAAGGGGAAAAAACAGACCATGTACCAGTTTGGTATATGAGACAGGCAGGACGCTCACAGCCTGAATATCGTGCCCTTAAAGAAAAATACGGGCTATTTGAAATTACGCATCAGCCAGAATTATGTGCTTATGTAACAAGACTTCCTGTAGAACAATATGGTGTAGATGCCGCTATTTTATATAAAGATATTATGACCCCGCTTCCGGCTATTGGAGTGGACGTTGAAATTAAAAATGGAATTGGACCTGTGATTGATGCACCGATTCGATCTAAAGCAGATATTGAACGTCTTGGGGAACTTCATCCTGAAGAAGACCTGCCATATGTGCTTGATACTATTCAGCTTTTAACAAAGGAGCAGCTGAATGTTCCACTTATCGGTTTTGCTGGCGCACCATTTACGATGGCAAGCTATATGATTGAAGGCGGTCCATCTAAAAATTATCATAAAACAAAGGCGCTGATGTACAGTGATCCTGAGGCGTGGATGCTGCTCATGAACAAGTTAGCTGATATGACGATCACGTATATACGCGCGCAGGTAAAAGCCGGGGTCAGTGCATTTCAAATTTTCGACTCATGGGTTGGCGCTTTAAATGCAGCAGATTACCGGACATTCATTAAGCCCGTCATGCAGCGAATTTTCACAGAGCTGAAGTCTGAAAATGTCCCAATGATCATGTATGGAGTTGGTGCAAGCCATTTAGCGAAAGACTGGCATGACCTGCCGCTTGATGTGGTTGGACTGGACTGGCGTATGAGTGTAGACGAAGCAAGAAAAGAAGGACTCACAAAAACGTTGCAGGGGAACCTTGATCCAACCATCTTACTGGCTCCTTGGGAAGTCATTGAAGAGAGAGCAAAAGATATTTTAGATCAAGGAATGAAATCAGATTACTTTATTTTTAACTTAGGTCATGGGGTATTTCCTGATGTTTCACCAGATACGTTAAAGAAGCTGACAAGTTTTATTCATGATTATTCAGCGAAACATAAAAAATCATCCATCTAAACTATTTCAAATGATCTGAAGGAGTGTTGGTTGTGGAGAAAAAGAAAATGGGACTTCTTGTCATGGCATATGGCACCCCATATAAAGAAGAAGATATTGAACGTTATTATACACATATCCGCAGAGGCAGAAAGCCGGAGCCAGAGATGCTGCAAGATTTGAAAGATCGCTACAAGGCAATTGGCGGTATTTCTCCTTTATCAAAAATTACCGAACAGCAGGCAAACGGTTTGTGTGATCATTTGAACGACATCCAAGACGACATTGAATTTCATGTCTACATTGGATTAAAGCATATTGAGCCGTTCATTGAGGATGCAGTTGCAGAGATGCACAAGGACGGCATCACAGAAGCAGTGAGTATTGTTCTTGCACCGCATTTTTCAACCTTTAGCGTGAAATCGTATAACAAGCGTGCACAAGATGAGGCAGACAAGCTTGGCAATCTGAAGATTACGTCTGTGGAAAGCTGGTACGATGAGCCGAAGTTTGTGGACTATTGGGTGAAACAAGTGAAGGATACGTATGCATCGATGAGTGAAGAGGAAAGAGAATCAGCCGTACTCATTGTGTCTGCACACAGCCTTCCTGAGAAAATTATTGCAGCAGGAGATCCATATCCTGATCAGCTCGCACAATCTGCCAAAATGATTGCAGAAGGTGCGGGAATTGAACATTATGAAATTGGCTGGCAAAGTGAAGGCAACACGCCTGATCCATGGCTTGGACCAGACGTTCAAGACTTAACACGGGACCTATTCGAACAAAAAGGCTATAAAACGTTCGTATATGTGCCTGTTGGGTTTGTCGCTGACCATCTTGAAGTGTTATACGACAACGATTATGAATGTAAAGTCGTGACAGATGAAATCGGTGCTGCCTACTATCGTCCAGAAATGCCAAATGCGAAACCAGCATTTATTGATGCTCTCGCAACTGTCGTATTAAAGAAGCTTGACGAAAGCAAGTAATTATATAAAAGAAGGCGATCCTATGCATGACAATCAAAAACACCTTGTCATCATTGGCGGTGGCATCACTGGATTAGCCGCCGCCTTCTATTTGGAAAAGGAAGTCGAAGAAAAAGGTCTTCCCATTCAAATATCTCTTATTGAAGCGAGCCCTAGGCTAGGTGGAAAAATCCAAACATTATATAAAGACGGCTACATCATTGAACGTGGACCTGATTCATTTTTAGAAAGAAAGGCCAGTGGACCGCAGCTGGCGAAAGATGTGGGTCTTGCAGATCAGCTCGTCAATAATGAAACAGGGCAGGCATATGTACTAGTCAATGAAACCCTTCACCCAATGCCAAAAGGCGCTGTGATGGGTATTCCAACTCAAATCAGCCCATTCATCACAACCGGTCTTTTTTCAGTTGCAGGAAAAGCGAGAGCTGCAATGGATTTCGTCTTGCCAAAAAGCAAGCAGACAGAAGATCAGTCGCTCGGTGAATTCTTTAGAAGACGTGTCGGTGATGAGATAGTTGAGAATCTAATTGAACCTCTGCTATCAGGCATTTATGCAGGTGACATTGACCGCCTCAGCTTAATGTCCACCTTCCCGCAGTTTTATCAAACAGAACAAAAGCATCGCAGTTTGATTCTTGGGATGAAAAAATCACAGCAGCATGCGAAAGCGCAGCAAGTGACAGCGAAAAAACAAGGACAGTTCCAAACGATCAATCAAGGACTGCAAGCGCTTGTTGAAGCAGTAGAAAGCAAGCTCAAGCTGACAACGGTTTATAAAGGAACAAAAGTGAAGCAGATTGAAAAAACAGATGGGGGCTACGGTGTGCAGTTAGACAGCGGTCAAACGCTTTTGGCTGATTCAGCCATTGTGACAGCTCCGCATCAATCGATCTATTCCATGTTTCCAAAAGAAGCAGGGCTTGAGTACTTGCATGATATGACATCTACTTCTGTTGCAACGGTTGCACTCGGTTTTAAAGAAGAGGATGTTCATAATGAATATGACGGCACTGGTTTTGTCATCTCAAGAAACAGTGATTTCTCTATTACAGCCTGTACGTGGACGAACAAAAAATGGCCGCATACAGCTCCTAAAGGAAAAACGCTATTGCGTGCATATGTAGGGAAGGCTGGCGACGAATCAATTGTCGAACAGTCAGACCATCAAATCGTCAGCATTGTGCTGGAGGATTTGAAGAAAATCATGGATATTAAAGCAGATCCAGAACTGACGACAGTGACTCGCTGGAAGACGAGCATGCCGCAATATCACGTCGGTCATCAAAAAGCCATTTCGAACATGCGAGAAACGTTTAAGCAATCATATCCTGGCGTTTATATCACAGGTGCTGCTTTTGAAGGTGTCGGAATCCCTGATTGTATTGATCAAGGAAAAGCTGCCATTTCAGAGGCTGTATCTTATCTATTTTCATAAAACAAACTCCCTTTTCTATCGAGGAAAGGGAGTTTTTCATGCTCGAATAATTCAAAAAGAGTTGTGAATCATAAAAGTGAACAAAGTTGTTGCATCCGGAGAAAAGGATGTGGTATATTACTTTCTGTACTTAATGACCAAAACGTTCAAATAGTCATTTCGGGAGTGAGATCATGAGTGTTGATAGGAGACAAATGATTTTAGACGGGGCTACGAAGGCATTTACTCAATTCGGGTATAAAGCAACCACAATGGACCTTGTGGCGAAGCTTGCCAACGTCGGAAAAGGAACCATTTATACCTTTTTCAAAAACAAAGAAGAGCTGTTTGATGAAATTTTCACCTCCCTTTTAACGGAGATGAGGAAAATTGCGGATGAAGCAATGGATGAGGAGAAAAGTTTCTCTGAAAACCTTCACTTAGCACTCTTTGCAATATTGGATTTTCGAAAAAACCACCAGCTCACAATCAAAATCTTTCAGGAAAATGCGGAGCTTGGCACATCGGCGGTCAAGGAAATGATTGAGAAGATGGAGCAAATGATCATTCGCTATGTTAAAACGAAAGTAAAAGAAGCGATTGATAAAGGCGATATTAAGCCATGTGATCCTGAGTTGACTGCATTTGTGATGGTGAAACTATATATTGCACTTATTTTTGATTGGGAAAAGCGATACGAGCCTTTAACAAAAGAAGAGGTGGCCGAGTCGCTGGAGCTTTATGTACTCAAAGGACTTTTAGCAGCAACATAATTTTTTTTAAGTTCAAATGACCAAATTCTAAATTTAGTCATTCATCTATGGGAGGAAAACAGCAATGAATTTAATTCGGAATCAATGGAAAGACATTGTGACGAGTAAAAAACTACTGATCCCGATTTTAGCTGTCTTATTTATTCCGCTGATTTACAGCGGCATTTTTTTAAAAGCGTACTGGGATCCATATGGTACAGTCGATCAATTGCCTGTAGCGGTTGTCAACTTGGATGAAGGCAGTCATTATGAAGGGAAAACACTGCATGTCGGCGATGATTTAGTGAAGGAATTAAAGAAAAACGATAATTTCAAATGGAACTTTGTCGATAGTGAAGAAAAAGCCTTGAAGGGATTAAATAACGAGGATTATTATCTCGTCGTGGAAATACCAAAGGATTTCTCGAAAAATGCAAGTACAGTTCTTGATAAACATCCCAAAAAATCGAATTTGAAATATTATACGAATCCAGGCGCCAACTATGCGGCGTCACAAATTGCGAATAATGCCATTATCAAATTAAAAGATTCGGTTTCAAAGGAAGTCACAAAAAATTACGCAGAGGTCATTTTTGATAACTTCAAAACGATTGCAAAAGGCTTAGATCAAGCAAGCGATGGTGCGAAGAAAATTGATGAAGGAACAAAAAGTGCAAAAGATGGCAGTAACAAGTTAAAAGAAAATCTAGCAAAATTGGCTGAGGGAACGTTAACCTATAGCGAAGGTGTTCATCAGTTTGCTGGTAAAATGGGTGAACTGAATACAGGGGTACAAACTCTTGACAGCGGACTTGGCCAGCTATTAACAGGCTATCAGACCATTGATCAGAAATTTGGAGAGCTTGGTACAGGAATTGATACATTGACTGAAGGGTTAAACACAAGCCGTGAAGGTCATCAGCAGCTCGCTTCTAAAATGCCGCAATTTACAGCCGGCATTGAGCAGCTAAACAACAAAGCACAATCTTTTTCAGAAAAAATTGAAGCAGTAGAAAAAGTCTTGTCGTCACCAGAATTAGCCAATCTTGAAAAGATGGCGCCTAAACTCGATCAGGTGAAAAAAGACGCAAAAACGTTTAGTACAAAACTGGCTTCATTAAAAGAAGCGTTATCGAATCGAGATGCTAAAGTAAAAAGCATCATCCAAAACAGCTCAATGACAGATGAAGAGAAAAAGGCGGCAATGGATCAGCTTGACAGTCTGTCTAAAATCGAACTGCCTGATCTATCTGGACTTGAACAAAGCTTAGCGGCCTTGCAGGAACTGCCTGATGCAAGTGAGGTTCAATCTGCGGTTGCTTCTGCAAAAGCTCAGCTGCAGCAAGTCAAACAGCTTCCAAAGAAAACAGAACAGCTGTACACGTCTACAGTCGCGATACAAAATGCGATTGATCAAATGACAACTGGTACGAATCAATTGTATCAAGGTGCTCTGAAGCTTCAAACAGGTCAAGGCCAATTACAAGATGGTCTGCAAACAGCAAATGGAAAGCTTGAAACGGCGAAAAGCGGTGCGGATAAACTTGCCAATGGTTCAAGCCAGCTGAGCGCAGCGTTAAATAAGCTGGAAAGTGGTTCAACGAATATCCAAAGCAACACATCTAAGCTTGCTGAAGGCTCAAAATCACTCGATAAAGGATTGGGAGATTTAAAGAGCGGTACAGGTAAGCTGTCCGATAAATTAAAAAGTGCCGCTGATGAAACAGGAGAAATTGATGCGGGTCAAGACAATTACAATATGATTGCGAGTCCCGTGAAAACAGAAAATGATACAGCGAAAAAGATCGATAATTATGGTACAGGGCTCACACCTTATATTTTATCGATGGGACTCTTTGTAGGGGCTCTCATGCTCACTGTTGTATTCCCAATGAAAGACCCTGCTGGACGCCCTAGAAATGCGTTTGAATGGTTTTTCAGCAAATATAGTGTGCTCCTCTTTGTCGGTATCCTGCAAGCGGTCATTGTAAGCTCCATGCTCATCTTTGGGCTTGGTCTTGAGGTGGAAAGCCTCTGGCGCTTCTATCTCTTTGCGATCATCGTCAGTCTGACATTCTTGGCGATTATTCAGCTGCTGGCGACAACTATGGGGAACCCAGGACGCTTCATTGCCGTTATTATCTTGGTTCTTCAGCTCGCAGCAAGTGCTGGTACATTCCCGCTTGAGCTTGTGCCAAAATTCTTCCAAGTCATTCATAGTCTGCTTCCAATGACGTATACCATCAACGGATTTAGAACGATCATTGCAAGCGGTGATGACAGCTATTTATGGCACCAAGCAGCGATCCTTGGAACAGTTGCGATCATCATGATGGCGGCAACAACAGCATACTTTGCGTGGAACGTAAGAAAAATGAAACAAGACGAAGCTTAATCCATGAATCCTTTCTCTTTATAGAGGAAGGATTTTTCATTTGAAATTAGACATCTCGAACCTGAAGCGATATATTTTAAGAAGAGATGCTGAAAAAGGCATACATGGAAGGAATTGCTTTCAGATAAAGGAGGAAATGCCGAATGACCACTGAAGTAAACGAAACCGTTCAGCTGATTCAAAAGCTCGTATCAATCCCAAGTCCATCAGGAAATACAGAAAAAGTGATCGGCTTTGTTGAACGTTTTTTACAAGATTTGAATATTGAGATAAAACGAAATCGAAAAGGCGGATTAATTGCTACCATTAAAGGGACAGATGACAAAGAACACCGCATGCTGACAGCGCATGTTGATACGCTCGGTGCGATGGTTAAGGAAATTAAATCAAATGGACGGCTTCGTCTTGCACTCATTGGAGGCTTTCAATATAACTCAATTGAAGGCGAATATTGTGAAATTGAAACAGCATCAGGACATACATACACAGGGACTATTCTTATGCATCAAACATCCGTACACGTCTATGCGGATGCTGGAAAAGCGAAACGAAATCAAGAAAATATGGAGATTCGTCTCGATGAAAAGGTGAAAAATGCAGACGATGTCAAAGCACTTGGCATTCAAGTAGGGGACTTTATTTCATTTGATCCGAGAGTGGAAGTGACGTCTTCAGGGTTTATTAAATCAAGACATCTTGATGATAAGGCAAGTGTTGCGCTGCTTTTGCGGCTCATCCACCGGATTCAAAAGGAAAAGATCACATTGCCGCATACGACGCATTTCTTAATTTCCAATAATGAAGAGATTGGCTACGGCGGCAACTCGAATATTCCAGAAGAAACAGTGGAATATCTAGCTGTAGATATGGGTGCGATCGGTGACGGTCAATCAACAGATGAATACAGTGTATCGATTTGTGTAAAGGATTCGAGCGGCCCTTATCACTATGGATTACGCAAGCATTTAGCTGCATTAGCAGAAGAGAACAGCATTGATTACCGCCTTGATATTTACCCTTATTATGGCTCTGATGCATCAGCGGCCATTAGAGCAGGACATGATATCATTCATGGACTGATTGGTCCTGGTATAGATTCCTCGCATGCTTTTGAGAGAACACATGAAGATTCACTTGTCCATACAGCGGATCTCCTTTATCACTATGTTCAATCACCATTAATCACAGCATAAAAAAAGAACCCCCGATAGATGGGGTTCTTTTTGGTTAGCTTGAAAGCTGTGTTGGCTCAGGTGCCTCTTGTCCAGTCATCACACGATGTCCTTTTTCAGGGTCATACTGCCCTTCCCATTTAGACATGACAACAGCTGCAAGTGCATTTCCTGTTAAGTTTACAACTGTCCGCGCCATATCCATGATACGGTCCACACCTGCAATAAATGCAAGACCTTCAGCAGGTACACCGATCGTTCCTAATGTCGCGAGTAATACAACAAATGAAGTACCAGGAACGGCAGCCATTCCTTTAGATGTTACCATCAGTACAAGAACAAGTGTAAGCTGCTGGACGATCGTGAGGTCAATGCCATATACCTGTGCAAGGAAAAGCGCAGCAATGGCTTGATACAAGACGGAGCCGTCCAGATTAAACGTATAACCGATTGGGATAACGAACGAAACAATTCCTTTTGGACATCCGATGCGCTCCATTTTATCCATGACTCTTGGTAAAACTGTTTCAGAGCTGGATGTACTAAAGGCAAGAAGCATTTCGTCTTTCATGTAAGCAAGAAATCTGAAAATATTGACGCCAATCATCTTTCCGATAATTCCGAATACAACGATAAGGAAGAGTGCAAGCGCAAAATAAACAAGACCTACAAGTTTACCTAATGAAATAAGAGATTCAAGACCAAATTTTGATACGGTCACACCAATGAGTGCGAATACACCGAATGGTGCAGCTTTCATCACAACATTGACGACATGGAACATGGCATGTGATACACCTTCGAAGAAGGCGAGCACTGGTTTACCGCGTTCACCAATCGCTGAAATGCCAAGTGCAAATAGCACAGTGAAGAAAATAATCGCAAGCAAATCACCTTCCGCCAATGATTGGAAGAAGTTCGTTGGAACGATATGAAGGAACGTATCAGCAACTGATTTGCTGCTTTGCTCTTTTTCCGTTTCAACATACTGGCTAATATCTTGTTTTTCAGCATGTCCAAAGTCAACGCCTGCACCAGGCTGTACAAAGTTTGCAAGGACAAGACCAAGAATAATCGCAAATGTTGTGATAATTTCAAAATAAAGAATGGTTCTAAAACCTAGTTTCCCTACTTTTTTACCATCACCCGCACCTGCAACACCTAAAATTAAGCTGGATACGACAATTGGTATGACAATCATCTTGATGAGTCTTAAGAAGAAGTCTCCAATTGGTTTTAAGTATGTCTCGACACCTGGGTTACCGAAAAAGATTGCCCCAACAACGACACCGAGAATAAGACCGATTAGGATTTGAGTAGCCAATCCAAATTTTAATTTTTTCATAGATTTCCTCCCTAACATATTCATTAAAGGAATATTCCCATCATATTAAGTTTTAATATATGAATTAAAGTATAACTAAAATTAAAGAGGTTCGTCCACGATAAAATTATATTAAGAAAATACAAAATTGTTAGAAAAAATAGACATTTAGAACCCCCTTCATTGCTTCGAGTCAATAAAAAGTGTCTTCAGAACTAAAACTCATCATATGAAAATACTAAAAAACCCTTTTGTGACAGGGGTTTTACCTTTTTACCTATTTTTCAGAAAAAATAAAAAGCACTTTTGACTCCAACTGACGAAGGAGGAAAAAAGTGCTTTTTTATTCAATTTATTTCCTTATTTAAGATAACTTACTTGTGAGCATTCCTCACATTCATTACCATAACACTCGTGCTGTTCCATTAAATCATTTCCACATTTTGTGCATTTTTTTGAGGGCAAATTTCTAAAAAACTCTGTGATTTTTCCTAGCATTTGTCATCCTCCTATACGTTTTGTTGCTATTATTGTATTATAACAGATTAATAATTGTCAATCTGTTTTGTAACAATAGGCAGGAAGAATGCTTTTTTCATGAAAAATGGGTATATTGTAAGAAGGGGATTTTTAGAAAAGGAGGGAAAAATGACGATGAAATTAACCGTAATTGGATGCTATGGAGGGTTTCCGGCAGCTGGTGAAGCGACATCAGGCTACCTTTTTGAATCAAATGGCTTCAGGCTTCTTATAGACTGCGGAAGCGGTGTTCTTTCAAAGCTTCAGCAATACATTGATATAGAAGAACTAGATGCTGTTCTCCTTTCTCATTATCACCACGATCATATGGCAGATATCGGACCACTCCAATATGCGAAGCTAGTGGGATATCATTTAGGAAAAAGCAGCGGCCCGCTTCCGATCTATGGACATACTGGTGATCAAGAAGCATTTGGACGGCTTTCTGATGATGTACATACAAAGGCAAAGCCTTATCAGCCGGAAGAAGGGAGTCAACTCGGACCCTTTCAAATTGATTTTTTGAAAACGGTTCATCCAGCAGAATGCTATGCGATGAGAATTCAGGCAGAAGATGCTGTGGTCGTGTATACAGCAGACTCAAGCTATCAGGAGGCATTTATTCCATTTAGCAAGGGGGCAGATCTGCTCATTGCCGAAAGCAATTTTTACGCTGGACAAGATGGATCAGGTGCTGGACATATGAACAGTACGGAAGTAGGGAAGATTGCAAAGGAAGCAAATGTTGGAGAACTCATCATCACCCATCTGCCCCATTTTGGTCGTCATAAAGACCTAGTCAATGAAGCACAGGCGTTATATACTGGCAGTATACAGCTTGCCCATTCAGGGCTTAGATGGAACAAGGAAGGAAGATAGAGATGCTGTTTATCGATAACGAACAACATTATGATCCAATGATTAATTTGGCAATTGAAGAATATTGCTTAAAATATTTAGAGCCAGAAGAAACATATTTGCTGTTTTACATCAATCAGCCGTCGATCATTATCGGAAAGAACCAAAATACAATAGAAGAAATCAACACAAAGTATGTGGAAGACAACGGAATCAAAGTCGTGCGCCGCTTATCTGGCGGTGGTGCAGTTTACCATGACAAAGGGAACTTAAACTTCAGCTTTATCACAAAAGATGATGGAGACAGCTTCCATAACTTTAAAAAGTTCACAGAGCCAGTCATCAAAGCGCTTGAAAAGCTAGGCGTTAAAGCTGAATTGAGCGGCAGAAATGACATTATGGCAGATGGACGTAAAATTTCTGGAAATGCCCAGTTCGCAACAAGAGGACGTATTTTCAGCCATGGCACACTGCTATTTGATTCAGAAATTGAACATGTCGTTTCGGCTTTAAATGTGAAAAAAGAAAAAATTGAATCAAAAGGCATCAAATCGATTAGAAGCAGGGTTGCCAATATTAGTGAACTGATGGATCAAAAAATGACAACAGAAGAATTTAGAAAAATTCTTTTAAGCTACATTTTTGATACAAATGGGGACGTGCCTCAATATCGCCTGACTGAAAAGGATTGGGAAAAGATTCACGAAATTTCTCGAGATCGCTATCAAAAATGGGAATGGAACTACGGCCGTTCACCGAAATTTAATTTGCAGCATTCTAAGAGATTCCCTGCAGGCTCCATTGATTTGCGATTAGAAGTGAAAAAAGGGATGATCCAGGATTGCAAAATCTTTGGTGATTTCTTTGGCGTAGGGGATATTGCCGATATTGAGAAGCGGCTCATCGGACAGCAATATGATCGTAAAACGATCAGTGATGTCTTAGAAGATATGGATATGCGCCACTATTTCGGCAACGTATCAAAAGAGGATTTTCTTGATTTGATTTATTAATTGCGGGAAAGCACAGCTAGAGATAGCAGTGCTTTTTTGATTGAAGGAAATGAAAGCGATTTACATTTGATCTTGTGGATTTTTTCGATTGTCTATTATAATAGAAAGGAGGAATGTTCGGCCATAAAATGAATGGTCATTCATTCATTGATGACATGTAAGGGGTGGGAGAATGGATTTGATCAAAAATCTTCAGCAGACGGCGATGACGAAGGGAGAAAATATCGCACTGATCTTTGAAGGAAAGAAGTGGACCTATCGAGAGCTGATGACAAGTATCGAGCGTTTTGCAGATGGATTAGTCAACGAAGGGTTTCAAGCTGGGGATCATATCGCGCTTATTTTAGGAAATTCACCGCATTTTGTCATTTCTTTTTTTGGCGCATTAAAGGCAGGGCTTGTCGTTGTACCTATTAACCCAACGTATACACCTAGTGAAATTGGATATATGCTCATCACAGGCGATGTGAAAGGTATTGTGGCGCCTGAACAGCTTCTGCCAGTTTACGAGCAGGTGTATGAGCAGCTTCCGTCTATTGAAAGAGTCATTATTTGTGCAGAAAATGAATCGGCGTGCAGATCAAGCTTCAAGGAAGTATCTGATCGACTTGTTTTCTTTGGAAAGCTTGTGACAGGTGCTGCGAATGAAAACGTACATCCTTCCATTCAGCCAGATGATACCGCTGTCATTTTATTTACATCTGGCACGACAGGAAAACCAAAAGGTGCCATGCTGACGCATTTCAACCTTTATTCAAATGCCAGAGATGTCGCTGAGTATTTATCGATTGATAAAAAGGACAAGGTTATTGCCGCTTTGCCAATGTTCCATGTATTTTGTTTAACAGTTTGTATGAATGCACCGTTGATTCATGGTGCGACGATTTATGTCTTGCCGCATTTCAGCCCGTCAGAGCTTTTGCGCATGATGGAAAAAGAGAAGCCAACACTATTTGTTGGTGTACCCACCATGTATAACTATTTGTACCGCCAGGAGGGGCATGAGGAAGCGATGTCATCTGTGAGGATCTGTATATCAGGCGGTGCCTCAATGCCTGTTGCCTTACTCCATGGCTTTGAGAAAAAGTTCGGTGTTACGGTCCTTGAGGGCTATGGGCTGTCAGAGGCATCACCAGTGACTGCATTCAATCCTCTTGACGGAAAAAGAAAACCAGGTTCTGTCGGGACTGACATTATGAATGTGAAGAATAAAATTGTGAATGAACTAGGAGAAGAAGTCGGACCAAATGAAGTCGGAGAGCTGATAGCCAAAGGGCCAAACATCATGAAAGGCTATTATCAAATGCCAGAAGATACAGAAGCTGCGCTAAGAGACGGCTGGCTGTATACTGGCGATTTGGCGAGAAGAGATGAAGAAGGATATATTTATATTGTCGATCGGAAAAAGGATATGATTCTTGTTGGCGGTTATAATGTTTATCCAAGAGAAGTAGAAGAAGTACTTTATCAACATGAAGCTGTAGCAGAAGCCGTTGTCATCGGTGTGCCAGATCCACACACAGGAGAGGCAGTTGTCTGTTACATTTCCCCTAAGAAACATGCTCACATCAATCAAGAAGACATCATCACACATTGTTCACGCTATTTAGCAAAATATAAGCAGCCCCAAACGATCCATTTCATAGATGATATTCCTAAAAACACAACAGGTAAAATTTTAAGAAGAGCGCTAAGAGAAAAGTATCAAGCAGAAGAAAGTAAATAAAAAAAGGGAGTCTCTGATGAGGAGGCTCCCTTAGCATGTAGACAAATCCTCGCAATTCAAAGGTTTCTCTAAAGATCATTTTAGCTCTTTTGAATGGCTTCTTTTAACTGTCTCTGAAAAGAATTCGACTGTTTTTGATTCAGTTCATAAAACGTTCCATCAACTAAAAAAACGACCTGTGATCGGTTGGTCCAAAGCTGGAAGGTGGTGCCGTTTGTTCGTCCGAACATCACCTTGGCGATATAATCGGGCTTTTTTAAATTTTTCTTGAGATGATTGCTTGTTTGTTTGCCTTTATTTAATTCTTCAATTAAATCTTCTGCTGTGTCCTTATCATCTATTTCATAAGAGATGGATTCATTCGCAGGTGAGAGCAGCAATTTTTCTACGCGGTTCTCATCAAAGATCTCGCTCGTCCGGCTGAACACATAAAAGAAGGTGATTAATAAAAGTCCAAAAATCACAACTCCTGCAAGGATTTTCTTCATTTTGATCCTCCAACTAACTGTTTTACATGTAGCTTCTCCGATTTTTGAGTCGCATAATCATTTTTTTGGCGAAAGCTTTTTCAGTTGGGGCATGCTATGATGGAGCCACATGAGACAGGTTCTAAACGAAAAAATACGTGACTAGAATAAAGAGAGGGATGGAAAGGAGGCTGACTTGTGCGAGTACGTAAATGGGTAGCCCTTGCAACGGTAGCATACATATTGTATGGTCTTTTTATTTATTCGTATTTGTTTCTAATGGGGGATTCATCGGTACCTGAAAGTGTAAAAGGGACAAGTGCAGATCCGCATACTTTTATGACAAGTCATGAGCTTGTGATCAGCGAGAATTTCTCGAACATACGGAATCTGCTGTATTTCATAACCATCCCATTAGATTGGTATGTCTTTTTTCTTTTGCTCATTTTAGGGTTTTCACGGAAAATAGCAGACTGGAGCCTGGCAGCAGCTCGTTTCAAGTTTTTAAGCAAGCTTGTGTATGTGTTTGTGCTGTCACTTCTAACCATGATCATTTCATTCCCAATTAAGTGGATTGGCTATCAGCTGTCTTTGCACTACGGAGTTTCTGCACAAAATACGGCAAGCTGGTTGAAAGATCAAACACTGGATTTTTGGATTCAATATCCGCTCCTTGCCCTTTGTGCTATTGTGTTCTTTTGGCTGATTCAAAAGAGAAGAAAACGCTGGTGGCTGTATGCGTGGTGTTTGACAGTCCCAGTTACGCTGTTTCTCTTCTTTATACAGCCGGTCGTCATTGATCCGTTATATAACAATTTTTATCCACTAAAGGATCAAGCTCTAGAGAAGAAGATATTAACGCTTGCAGGCAAAGCGCATATTCCGGCAGATCATGTATATGAGGTCAATATGTCTGAGAAAACGAATACGATGAACGCTTATGTCACAGGAATTGGTGAAAATAAGCGTATTGTCTTATGGGACACAACACTGCAAAAGCTGAAAGACCGAGAAATTTTATTTATCATGGCGCATGAAATGGGACATTACGTCATGAAACATGTCTATATTGGGTTAGCAGGATATTTAGTGCTGTCATTGGCCGGATTATTTGCGATCGACCGTCTTTATTTTTATCTTTATCAAAAAGGCGCAGCTACATTTCGTCTCAAGGTGTCACATGACATTGCTGCTCTTCCGCTTCTTTTAATCATCGTATCGATGCTGTCATTTGCAGCTTCACCTTTTACAAATGCCGTGTCAAGGCATCAAGAACGGGCAGCAGACGAATATGCGGTGAACATGACAAAAGACGGGGAGGCAGGCGTAACGTCTTTTCAAAAGCTTGCAAAATCAGGGCTGTCCCAGGTGAATCCACCATTTCTAGTGAAGATTTTCCGCTATGGACACCCGACCATGATGGAAAGAATCATGGATATGGAAAAAGCGGCGGAAAAAGAGAAGACGCCGAAAAAGCAGTAAATAAATAAAATCCGGCTGAATCAGCCGGATTTAGATTGTTGACAAAGAGCTAAAATGATTTTTATTTTAGCTCTTTGTCTTCTTTTCAGCGTGATAGAAAACCTTTGAAGTCTAGGAAGGACGAGTACCGGAGCGGAGCGAATTGAGTATTCGTGAGAACCGGCACGCAGGACTGACACCGAATGCGAGGGTTTGTCTACGCGCTGAATCCGGCTGAATCAGCCGGATTTTTTATCACACTTGGTTAGTTAGAAGCCGCTTGAACGTTGATTAACCCTTTTCCGTAATAGAATGAGTCACCAAGCGGTGTCGCTGTATTTTCTAAGCGCTGGCGAACCTGTGAATTTGTTAGGTTCGGGTTTTTAGAAAGAATAAGCGCTGCTGCTCCTGCTACATGAGGAGACGCCATAGATGTTCCAGTATAAGATGTGTATCCGCTGCTTGGCACTGTACTTAAAATAGAAGTACCAGGTGCAGAAACATCTAATTCAGGACCTGCGCTAGAAGATGAGTTTCTAACATTGTTACTGTTTACATTGGCCACAGCAATTGTAGACTCGTATTTTGCCGGATAGCCAACTGTACTTCTAGAGCCACTAGAGCCTGAATTACCTGCGGCGGCAACAACAACGACTCCGCGGTTGTTTGCTGTATCAACGGCATTTTTAAGTGCTGTTGAACCGCTTGCTCCGCCTAAGCTCATATTGATGACATCCATGTTATTGGCAACAGCCCATTCAATACCGCTAATGATCCAGCTGTATTGTCCGTCACCATTACGGTCTAATACTTTCACAGCATATAGGGAAGCGCTTGGAGCGACCCCAAGAACACCAATTGTGTTATCAAGGGCAGCAATGGTTCCAGCTACGTGAGTTCCATGTGATTGAAAGTCTTGGGTGGCATTTGGCTCTGAAGGGACGAAGCTCGCACCGCCTGCAACATTTAAGTCAGGGTGTGCAGCGTGGATTCCAGTATCAAGGACAGCTACTTTGACATTAGCACCTTTATAACCTTGAGCGTGTACAGCTGGAGCTTTGATTTGAGGGATTCCATAAGGGACGGTTTGTGCATATGCTTCTGCTTTATGGTCTTCTTCTACGTAAGCAATGCTAGGGTCATGTTCAAGTTTTTTGGCGGCTTGTTCGGACATTTTCACTTGTGCAGCATTAATGAGGCGGTATTGTTTTTCTAGTTTTCCACCATTTTGAATGACAGCTTGTTTCTTAGAGCTGTTTGTGGTGGCAGAGGCTTTAAAACCAACAATATAGCTTTTTTCACTATCTGTTTTGGAGACTGTCTCGGCATTTGCCATGGAGCCTCCAAACCCCGCTGAAAACAGAAGAGGGACAGCCAATAAAACACTTGTCATCACATTTTTCTTTTTCACGCACATTCCACATCCCTTTTTTCTTATTTCAGAATAATCATCCGTAGTCTATAAGAATGATCCGTTTGATTATTCTGTATATTCAGTTTAAGGGAAGTAGGCAAATAAGAGTAGACCCGAATTTTTGTGAAAGTCCTAGCGAAAATTGGGGAATTAAGTCACTTGGAACTGGTGGCAAAATATGTTTATTCTATCATTTCAGCGATGATCTATTAAAAAGGGAGCGTGCTTTTTTTCTCATGATCCATTTCCGGTTAAATATTCGATACCCGAAAAGCCATAAAATAGGTAGAATCGTCTAGCATCTATTTCGAATTTCGATATAAAAAAATATTATTTTATCATTGTTTTTGTCATAAAAAAGAACCTGTTAAGATAACAGGCTCTTTAAGAAGGGGCGGATTGAGTTAAATGGCTGACCACGTTGTAATCAAGGACCTTCCATTTATCATTTGACCATTCCACATAATTTAAGCAAGCATTGACAAGTCTCGTGTTCTGTAGACTCATATGTTCATCAGCCAAAGTGGTGAGTAAAGCATGGATAGCAGCGCCGTGAGCCACGATTAGGACATGTTGATCTGGATAGGCGGCTCTGACTTTCTCAATACCTTCTAGCATTCGGTTTTGAATCGTTTCAAGTGGTTCCATATTTGGATATTGTTTATCTGGAAACAGCTTCTGACGCTCCTCAAACGACATGCCTTCAGCGTCACCGTAATCTCGTTCAATGAAATCTTCCATGATGACAAGCGGGGCATGGACATGATTTAAAATCAAGTGTGCCGTTTCTTTTGCCCTTGTTAGTGGACTGGAAATGACAACATCCCAATGGACATCCTTTAAGTAAAGTCCAGTTTGTTCAGCCTGCCATTTACCTGTGTCATTTAAAGGGATGTCTGTTCGTCCTTGAATTCGTTTCGCCGCATTCCAATCTGTTTCCCCGTGTCTGACTAGGCAAATTGTTGTCAATCAAATCCCGCCTTTTCTATCTTTTCTTCTATTATACTAAAGCAGAAGAAAAAAGGCTGTATTAGCGATTTGTCAAGCTTGTTAAGGATTCGACGGAGCTAGCAACTTGAGACACCGTTTGTTTGACTTCCTTCAATTCGTTAAGGAAGGTCTGAAGGTCATTTTCAATTTTTCCGTTTTGGTTTTTGCTTAAGTTCATGCTGCTGACGATATCATCAAAGAGTGAATTGATTTGTGTCATTTTTTCTTTACTGTCTGTCACAAGTAAATTCACGTCTGCAATATGCTGAGAGACAATGGCGATTTGTGAATTGGTATTGTTGACAAGTTCAGATACAGTTGAAACCGTTTTCTTGGTGTCCTCTGATAATTTGCGTACTTCGTTTGCAACGACAGCAAAACCTTTTCCGTGTTCACCTGCTCGTGCAGATTCGATTGAGGCATTTAAAGATAACAAGTTCGTCTGCTCTGCAATACCTGTGACAATCCCAAAGATTTGTTCAATTTGTTTGGCGATTTCTTCAAGGCGCTTAATTTCTGTTTCAATCTTTGTCATGCTACCATCAATTTGGTTCATTTGTGTTTGCTGAATTTCTAATTCTTTTTTACCGCCGATAGATTTTTCTTCGACCTGTGCTGAAATTTGTGTTCCAGCTTGTGACATGTCCGCCATCTCATCCGACTTTGAGACAAGCTTGTCGACTGCACTTGTTGTGTTTGAAAAGAGCGAAGCAAGCGAATTTGAAGTCTCTGTGATTTTTGTATGAAGCTCCTGCTGCTGCTCTTCTGCTTCATCACGAATTTTAGAATATTCATTTTGGAATGTATCTAGGACAAGCTGCTGCTCTAAATTTAAAATTTTCGTCGTCGCTTTGACCGCTGTCTGATATTCTTTGAAATCTTGGATATGGTTAGCGAATAAATCCATAATGGATAGCAGAAGGTCTTGGAATGCTGCCATGTACCATTTAGGCTGGAGTCCAATCCGTAAATGAACTTGCGCGATTTTAATGCGTTTTGCCACATAGGCTTCGTCAATCACACCTGCAAACATTTCGCTAATATGAATGCGGAGTGTTTTTTTCAAACGATCGACAGAACTATTGTCTTGAATGATATGCATCAAGGAAGACTCGACTTCTAAATTTTTATAAAACTTATCAACAATATGCGCAATATCATCCTGAACAATTGGATTGAGCTGCTTTAATATCAATAGGTCATGCTGCGTCAGGTCGATCATTTTAATTTGTTTGGCGATGTCCGTATTGGTCGAGAAGTTGATTCGTTTTATCCCATCATCCTGCTGTGTGAAAAAAGCAGTGTTTTTTCTTTTCGGTTCTTTTTTAAATAACAATGTGTTTGTCCCCCCATAATCATCAAAAATATCAGACTTTATGTTTTTTATCGGATAATATTGGATTTTTTAAAGGGGGGACGAGTGAAATTTTACTGTTCTTTATATGACCTTTTTAGTGGTTTTTTAGCAGGGCCTTCTACTACTTCTCCAGTAATGGAAAAACGTGAACCGTGACACGGGCAATCCCAAGTGCGGTCACTATTATTCCAAGCCACTTCACAGCCTAGGTGAGTACACGTTGTATCGACAAGAAAGACATTCCCATCCTCTGATTTATAGGCGCCGCACTTTTTATGTTCATAGGAGATAATGCCGCCTTCGCCTGGTTTTAAATCATCGATTGTTTGATCAGTTCGTTTGAATTTACCACTGATCAGCTTGGCAGCGACATTGGCATTTTCTTTAACGAAATCTTTAACGAAAGAGTCAGTAACAGGTCTTGATGGCGAAAAGATTGATTCGAAAGGATTCGATTTTCCTTCAATTAAATCCCCGATAAGAGTGGCTGCGACATGGCTTGTGGTCATGCCCCATTTTCTAAAGCCGGTTGCTACAAAGATATTCTGGTGGTGTTTGGTCAGGCGGCCAATGTAAGGGATTTGATCCATTGTGACCATATCGTGTGTCGACCAGCGATACAGCACTTCTTCTATTCCAAGGGTGGCATCTCCAAACGTTTCTAGTCCTTCATAGTGAGCGGATTCATCTCCGCCTTGTCCTGTTTTATGGCCTTCTCCTCCGATGAGGACTACTTCTTCACCGTGCCATTCTGCCGTTCTTAAAGAGTGAGCAGGCTGGTCAATTCCTAGGTACATTCCGTCTGGGAGGGGTTTGGTTGTTCTAGCTGCTACGACATAGGATTGCTCTGGATGAATTCGGGTGAAATAAAGTCCTTTTCCATCATAAAAAGGAAAGTGTGAGCATGAAATGACATAGCGCCCTGTCAGATGATGACCGCTTTTTGTGACGACAGCAGGCCGGTTCCCTTCTTTTACATCAACAGCGGTTGTTTGTTCAAAGATACGTACACCTCGCTCTAGGAGCTTCTCGATTAGCGCATTGAGATAATGAAGGGGATGAAACTGTGCCTGATTGGTCATCGCAAGGGCTGCTTTAATGTCAGCATCAAAAGGAAGCTTTGTTTTCCATTCCCGGTCAATACCAAGCTGTTTGTAGGCATCTAATTCCTTCTTTAACTTTTTTACACCGCTTTCTTCCTTTGTATAAAGGTAAGCATCTTTTATCTCTAGCTGACAATCAATGTCGTGCTCTTTGATACGAGCTTGAATGAGGTCTTTTGCTTTCTCATTTGCTTCTACATACAAACGTGCTTTTGGCATCCCAATTTGTTGAATCAGCTCATAATAGTACACATCATGCTGTGAGGTGATTTTAGCCGTCGTGTGTCCGGTCGTGCCTTGCAGCAATTGTTCGGCATCAATGATGATCACATCTAGTCCCCGCTCTGTCATTTCAAACGCCGCAGCGATACCGGTAATACCGCCGCCGACAATGATCACATCTGCTGTGAGATCTTCACTGACAGCAGGAAAAGAATGTTTCTGACTGCCGGCCAGCCATAACGATTTTGCCTGTTCCATTCCTTTATGTTCTTGTTCCATGTTGTCGCCTCCACTTGATTGGTTGTGTATAATTTTTCCACAATGCTGAAAATCATACATCTGAAAGGAAACAGGGGCGTCATACATAAAAAAACAGCCAGCACATAAAAATAAACAAGATAAAAGGAAGGAGTGGACTAACGTGTCAACAAAGCAGCCGAAGAAAACATTGCCGCCTCAACATCAAAATGAACGTCCGGGTCTTGAATATAAAATGAACCCTAGACCTGTCTTTGATCGTGAGGTGCAGGATAAAAAGTTAGCAGGAAAAACAGCCATTGTGACAGGTGGAGACAGCGGGATTGGAAGAGCAGTTTCTGTTTTATTTGCGAAAGAAGGTGCCAATGTTGCCATTGTTTACTTAAGTGAACATCGTGATGCCGAGGAGACGAAGGACTATATTGAGAAAGCGGGAGGCCGTGTCATCTTAATAGCAGGTGATTTAGGGGATGAGGCTTTTTCGAATGAGGTCGTCAAAAAAACAAAAGATGCCTTCGGTTCCATTGATATTTTGGTGAATAACGCCGGGGAACAGCATCCGCAAAAAAGCATTGAGCAAATTACCTCGCATCAGCTTCTTCGGACGTTTCAAACGAATATTTTTGCCATGTTTTATTTAACAAAGGCTGTTCTTCCTCATTTAAAAAAAGGAAGCAGTATCATTAATACAGCCTCTGTCACCGCCTATAAAGGGCATGAAACATTGATCGATTATTCATCCACAAAAGGGGCGGTCGTAACCTTTACGAGATCATTATCCTTATCGCTCATTAAACAAGGGATTAGAGTGAATGGAGTAGCTCCCGGTCCTATTTGGACACCGCTGATTCCCTCAACCTTTACGGAAAAAGAAGTCTCTGAATTTGGCGGAGATGTCCCAATGGAACGTCCTGGTGAGCCAGTAGAGCTTGCGCCAAGTTATTTATTTTTAGCGAGCGAAGACTCATCTTATATGAATGGACAAATGCTGCATGTGAATGGCGGGACCATTTTAAATGGATAAACAAAAAACTTGCGGTAAAGAGACGAGTTGCTGTCTCTCTGCCGCAAGTAAAATCATCATGATTGATGTAAGCAGTGTTCTGCATATTGAGCTGACAAGTCATTGAATCGCTTTTCATCACGCTGATCCAGTGCCTTATCAATCTCTTCTCTTAGGAAGGTTAAGCGCTGTTTATAAAGCGCCTCATCTAAAACCATTTGAATATAGATGTCTAAAATGGTGACGCCGTTTTCTTCGGTTTTTTGGGTGTTGCGGGACTTCATGAGCTCAGCATACGTTTTTTTCTCTTTCATAAAGAATCCCCCCGATGCCTTTTTTATAGTATATGGATTGGCGGAGAAAAAATCAACAAGAATTTATAATTTTTAGACAATTTATTTTTGAGCAGAATCGACACCTCTTGTCCAATCGACAGGATGTGATATATCTTTAAAAATGGCTTTTCGATAGATCGAATGGACTAAAAAATATGATAAAAAGATGATTTTTAATAAATTTTGAAAAAATCCTGTCGTTTCTTATATGTTGGTGATAGATTAATAGTATCTTAAATAACCAAATATTAACACAGGAGGAAATGAAGTGTCAGGAATTAGTGAAACACCTTTAGATTCATACGTCATTAATCAAACAACAATGGCGGTCCTTCCAGTTGAAGAAGGAAAAAGAGTATATTCAAAAGTCATAGAAAGAGAGACAAGCTTTTACGTTGAATTAAAGCCCCTACAAATTATTGAACGCAGCTGCAGATTCTTCGGCTCAAGCTATGCAGGCAGAAAGGCGGGAACATACGAAGTAACAGGAATTTCTCACAAACCTCCAATTGTGATTGACTCATCCAATCATCTGTATTTCTTCCCAACTTATTCATCCAACCGTCCTCAGTGCGGCTGGATCTCCCACAAATACATTCATACCTTCCAAGAATCATCCCTCGGAGACACGGTGGTCACCTTTACAAATGAGCAAACCGTCAAACTTGATGTCTCATATAAATCATTTGAGAGTCAGGTGCACCGGACAGCATATCTCCGAACGAAATTTCAAGATCGTCTTGATGGTGGTCTTCCGAAGAAACAAGAATTTATGCTGTATCCAAAGGAACAGCAGCTCAATCTCGTATACGATTTTATATTAAGGGAGCTTCGTAACAAATATTAGTCAAAAGCCAGCGGCAGAGCAGCCGCTGGACATCTTATCAAGCATGAATGCAATGTAAAAAGACGCTGCTGCATCATAAAGATGAATTCATTGAAACCAAATACGTATGTCTCGTCGTCTATTGGTTGTATTGGGAAATGACAGGGAAATGTGGATCCTTTGACGTATTTTCATCCATTTACTCATAAATCACAGAAGTGACACGAGCTTGTCTGTTACAATAAAAGAAATCTTATGTGGTAAAGGATGCTTATATTTGACCGATATGAACGAATGGGATGAAGAAATGGAGGCTCTGTATGAAAAAACAATCACATTTGGTGCTGCTATTTATCCTAACTTTGACTTTACTAGCAGCCTGTCAGCAAGCAGGTCAGCCGCCTTCAAAGCAAGACACAAAAGAAGCTGCTTATGAACAATGGGTGCAGTCTTATATGGATGAGTTAAATAAAGCATATGAAAATATGACAGATCAGTTTATCTCAGATGGACATGGAAAGATCCAAACAAATAAAAAATTGACAGAAGCGACGAAAGCATTTGATCGTGTGATTCAAAAAGGGCTGGATCATCAAGAAGTTCCAGCCGCTTATCAAAAGGCCGATCAACAATTAAAGACAGGACTTGCTTCCTTTGAAAAAGGGATCAGTAAGGTGGAAAAGCTCTTGAAGCATCCCGATCAAGAAAAGCTGTTTATTTCCGCTACCCATCATTTTCAGGATGGCTTGCAGCAAACAGCCGCATTTATTGAAGAAGTAGGTCAAATTCAGCAATCATCCTAAAAAAGCTTGGAAGTAAACCTTCCAGGCTTTTTTAGATGTGAAGGATTTTCTTTAAACGGCGAATGCCTTCTTGAATCATGCTTTCGTCCGTACAGGCGAATCCTAGCAGTAATCCCTTTCGATTGCTTTCAACACAATAAGGACTTAATGGATAAATGCCAACGCCAGCTGCCTTTGCTGCCTCAATGTTTCCTTTTTCATCAAAGTCATGCGCTCCTTCTAAAAAGACATGAAGGCCCGTATCGGTTCCATAGATACGGAAGTGTTTGTCAAAGTGATGTGTCAAAAGAGCATCCATCATAGCTGCCTGTCTTTTTTTATACAGCTGTCTCATTCGTCTGACATACCGCGTGAATTCTCCTTCTTTGAAAAAAGAAGCGAGTGTGATTTGTTCCATAATGGGCAGCTGCCTTTGAATGAGTGATTGCAGTGCGGCAATTTCTTTCATGACTGCTTTGGAACCGATAATGGCAGCAAGGCGGATGCCAGGTGCCAGCACTTTTGAGAAGCTTAAGATGTAAATCACATGCTCGGGTGCTTCTGAAAATAGAGAAGGGAGCGGCCCGCCATGGTAACGATAATCTCCATCAAAATCGTCTTCTAATATATAAGACTGATGGCTGACAGCAAACGTCAGCAGCTGCTGCCTTCTGTTTACACTCATACATACACCAGTTGGACGCTGATGGGAGGGCGTCACAGCAATCAGTTTTGTTCGCTGGGGCAATGTATTCACCACCATTCCTTCTTCATCAACTGGTGCGGGGTGAATGTTCATTTCGCGATGCATAAACGACAGCCTTGCCCCAGGGAAACCTGGATCTTCAACAGCCACTGTATCACCTTTTTTAAGCAATACCTGTGAAATCAAATCAATGGCTTGCTGCGTGCCACCTGTTAACACCATTTGATCTTCTTCTACATCAATCCCGCGTTCAACAGATAAATATTGGCGTATTTCTGAACGCACCTCCCATAATCCATGCGGTGAAGAATAGCCCCAATCTTTCATATTTAGTCGCTGTAATGCTTTCATGAGCGAGCGCTTCCATATGTTTTGAAAGTGTGCATCGATGGCTGGCTCCTGATGACGAAAATCAATATCAAGCTTCTCATGAAATTGATTGGCTGACAGCCAATCATCCATTTGTTTTTCGGCCTCTTCAAAGTGAGGTCTTGTCGGAGGTGAGAAAGGCGGTTCACTTTGATGGGGAGGGGAAGCTGTATAGTGATCGCTTGAAATGACCTTGGTACCGCCTCTTCTAGATGTGCTCACGTAACCTCTTGCCAGCAGCTCATCATAGGCAAGCTGTACGGTTGATCTTGAAACATTAAGCTCCTGTGCTAACACTCTTGTCGGTGTTAACTGATCGTCAGGAAGCAGTTTTTGTGTATGAATTTTTTGAATGATCTCCGTCACGATTTGCTGCCAGAGCGGAGTAGCGCTTGAACGGTCTAAATGAATATACATCGTGCACCTTCTCTCGTTTTCACATCATAAGTTGATGATGACACGGAATTATGGACTGGTCAATAGTGTTATTTTTGGATGTAGGAAGTAATCCAAATGGTGTGTACACTGTTCTCATATGCAATGACATAGAGGAGAGAGTCAAATGATCCCAGCATCCAAAGAAGAAACGGCACACCTATCCATCATCCCGTTTATTTTCGTTTTACTTGGTCTTTTTATGATTACGATTGCTGTGAATCTGCAAGTGCCCCTTTATACGGCGTATGCAGAACAAGCAGGGTACGGAAAAGCGGCAACAGCACTTGTATTTGCCGCGTATGTCTTCGGACTTATTCCAGTTTTGCTTTTTCTTGGCGGCATTTCTGACCGGGCTGGACGCAAACCGATTTTATTGGCTGCGCTTAGCTTTTCGTTATGTGCCACCTTGTTGATGATTGTGCACCCTTCCATACAAATGCTTTTTGCTTCAAGGCTCTTGCAAGGTATCAGTCTTGGTCTTAGTGTTGGAACATGCACCGCCTATTTGATTGCTTTATATCCAGAGAAATCAGGCTGGATTCCAACTTTTATTGCATTATGCAGTTCGGTTGGATTTGGGGGAGGTGCTCTCTTTACGGCACTTCTTTCTTTTCAGGGTGTGTCCCTCACGCCGCTTAGCTATTGGATTGTGCTGGCCTTTTTGATTTTAACCATTGTGGGTGTCTTTTTTTTCGTGCCGCCTGTCCAAGGAGATTCAGGTAAACCGATGATGAACATGCCAAGATTTCCAAAAGGAACAATGCCGGCGAATGCAGCCATTGCTATCGCATGGTCGGTGTGCGGCCTTGTCATTTCGATTTTGCCAGCACAGCTTAAACTAAATGGTTATGAATTGTGGGTAGGGCCGGCGCTCTTTTTGATTAATATGGCAGGTGTCCTGATGCAGCCCTTTGTGCGCAAGATGAATAGCAGCACAGCGCTCCTTTTGGGGTTGATCTCTCTTCCATGCGGATATGGCCTCTTGCTATACGGTGCAAGCAGCGGGTCTATTTCCCTTGTGCTTGCCGGAACGATGCTGGCGGGTACTGCCTGCTATGGATTTACTTATTTAGGTGGACTTCAGCTCATTGTTGAACGAGGGAAAAAGGAGGCGGCTAGAGCCGTTGCAGGATATTACTTGTTTGCCTATTTAGGACTTGGTATTCCGAGTGTCTTTGTTGGCCTCTTCGCTGATATTTATGGTACTCAGATCGTGTTAACCCTGTTTTTCTTGATCGTTTTGGCTGCCTGCCTCATTCTCTTAATTTCAGGTGCCGGGCAGAAACAAAAGTAAGATGTCCATCTTTCTCTTTCTCTTCCAATTCGTTTAAAATATAGAGAGGAGAGGGGAAGATGAACATGAGAAAAGTGCAGCTTGACGGTGCAGCATGCAGGTCACAAGAAGAGCTTCATGACCAGTTAAAAACAGTTTTACACCTTCCTGACTATTACGGGAAGAACCTTGATGCCCTTTGGGACTGTTTGACAGGCGGGGTGATTCTTCCAGTAGAACTGACATGGGTGAATTTTCAAATGAGCCAAGACGCTCTTGGTGATTATGCTGAGAACTTGCGTCAGTTATTTCAAGAAGCAGAAGAGGAATTGAAGGGACAATTTCAATTGAATATTCAATCATGATGAAAAGCAGCCGCTGCCGCAGGCTGTCTTTTTTTGAGTTTTCGTCTTTTTCATACCGCTATTGAATATTTCACTAGATGTGATAATATAGAAACTGTCGCTTAATTGATAATGATAATCATTTGAGGCGGATAGAGCTTGATAGAAAGTGAGAAACCTGTATGAAGTTGTATCAATTAAGTTTGTTATTTGTATGTTTGGCATGTATATCTCTGTTTGTCGGTGTACAGGACCTGTCCATTTTACAGCTGTTTCATTTAACAGATGAACAAGTGCACACGTTAGTTTCAAGCCGTCTCCCGCGTCTCGTGAGTATTGTGCTTGCTGGTATGAGCCTTAGTTTATGCGGCTTTATTATGCAAAGCATGACGCGGAATAAATTTGTTTCACCAACCACTGCAGGAACGATGGATTGGGCGAAGCTTGGTATTTTAGTAGCAATGCTTGTTTTTACACAAGCGAATCCGCTTATGAAAATGGGGATTGCGTTTCTATTTACTTTGGCTGGGAATCTTCTTTTCTTAAAAATCCTGCGGCATATTAAGGTGAACGATACGATCTATGTACCATTAGTCGGCTTAATGTTTGGGGGGATTGTCAGTTCAATATCTACGTTTATAGCCTATAAATATGATTTGATCCAAAACGTATCCGCATGGCTTCAAGGGGATTTTTCTCTTATTGTTCAAGGGCGTTATGAACTGCTCTATGTGAGCGTTCCACTATTGATCATTGCGTATTTATATGCTGACCGCTTTACAGTGGCAGGCATGGGCGAGAGCTTTGCCGTTAACTTAGGTTTAACGTATAAACGTGTGATGGCGGTTGGTTTGGTGATCGTTTCAATGATTACGTCTGTCACCATTTTAACTGTCGGAATGCTGCCATTCCTTGGATTAATCATTCCGAATATTGTATCGATCTACCGCGGTGATCACTTGAAAAAAAGTCTCCCGCATACAGCTTTATTAGGAGCTATTTTTGTTCTGATTTGTGATGTGCTCGGAAGGGTGATCATTTATCCATATGAAATATCAGTTGGACTCATGGTAGGCATCATCGGAAGTGCGATCTTCCTGTATATGTTATTAAGGAGGAAACGCTATGCATAAGAAACGTATATTATGCCTGATTGCAGCCATTGCAGCCGTGTTGATCGTAATTTTTATTAACTTTCAAATGGGGTACTGGCCGTACACAGTCCCAAGTCGTTTAAAGAAAGTCCTTGCAATGACATTAACGGGAGGCGCGATTGCCTTTTCATCTGTTGTCTTCCAAACTTTGACCAACAATCGAATCTTAACGCCGAGTATATTGGGTTTAGACGCACTGTACTTGTTTTTACAAACAGCGATTATTTATGTGTTTGGGTCGACTCATTTAATGATCGTCAATAAGAATCTTAATTTTTTTCTTTGCGTTGGGCTGATGATCCTATTTTCTGTGCTGCTGTATACAGTCATGTTCAAACGCAAAAATAAACACATTTTCTTGCTTCTGCTTGTTGGAATTGTGTTTGGGACATTGTTCAAAAGTCTTTCTTCGTTTATGGAAATGCTGATCGATCCGAATGAATATCAGGTCGTACAGGATAAATCCTTTGCAAGCTTTAATCACATGAATACGGACATCTTACTGATTGCTTCTGTTTTATTTGCGGCGCTGTGTGTGTACATTTGGACATTCCGCTCCAAATTAGATGTCATGTCTCTTGGTAAGGAACATGCGGTGAATCTAGGCATTGACTACGACAGTATCACAAAAAAGATGCTGATCGTGATAGCTGTCCTTGTGTCTATCGCAACGGCACTTGTCGGACCGATTACGTTCCTCGGCTTACTCGTCGTAAACGTCGCACGAGAGCTTTTTCGGACATACCGGCATACATACTTGCTATTAGGCTCTTTTTTTATCAGCGTGATTGCCCTTGTAGGCGGGGAATTTCTTGTAGAAAAGGTATTTACTTTTCAAACGCCGCTTAGTGTGTTGATTGATTTAGTCGGCGGACTGTATTTTATTTATTTACTGTTAAAGGAGAGTCGTTCATGGTCTTGATGAAGGGCGTCAGTAAGACGTATAACGGAAAAACAGTGCTTCACGACACAACGATCAGTGTGAAAAAAGGACAGCTGACCTCTCTCATTGGTCCGAATGGTGCAGGGAAAAGCACGCTTTTATCCATCATGAGCCGGCTGATTCAGCCAGACTCAGGTGCAGCTTATTTAGAAGACAAGCCATATAGCGCATACCCTCCGCAGGAACTTGCGAAGAAGATGAGTATTTTAAAGCAGGCCAATCATATGAATGTGCGGCTGACCGTTCGGGAGCTTGTCAGCTTTGGCCGTTTCCCTTACTCGCAGGGTCATCTGACAAAAGAGGATGAGAAGATGATCGATGTGTCTCTCCAATACATGAAGCTTGCCGATATCCAGCATCAATATGTAGATGAATTGAGCGGTGGACAAAGACAAAGATCCTTTATTGCAATGGTGCTGGCGCAGGATACAGATTATATTTTCTTAGATGAGCCTTTAAACAATTTGGATATGAATCATTCTGTCGAGATGATGAAGCTCTTTCAGCAGCTCGTCAAAGACCTTGGGAAAACAATTGTTGTGGTTCTTCATGATATTAACTTTGCCTCTGTGTATTCCGATCATATCGTCGCCTTAAAAGATGGACAGATCATTAAAGAAGGTGGAGTGGACGAAGTGATTCAAACAGATGCACTTGAACAAATTTATGACATGCGCATACCGATTGAAGTTATTCGCGGTGAGCGCATTTGCTTATATTTTTCTTAAAAAAATGAAGAGGTGATCACGTATGAAAAAATGGATATGGATGATGACTGTATTAACAGCGATCGTGGTACTCGCTGCCTGCGGAAATCAAGGAAAAACAGAAGGAATTAAAGAAGAAACTGTGACGGTCAAAGACATGCTGAATAAAGATGGCGTAAAGATCAAGAAAAACCCGAAAAAAGTGGTCGTGTTTGATATGGGAAGCCTTGATACGTTAGACAAACTAGGTGTGAATGTAACAGCTTTACCGAAACAAGTGGTGCCTAAATATTTATCTAAATATGAAGGAGACAAATATGAAAATGTCGGCGGATTAAAAGAGCCGAACTTTGAAAAAATTGCAGAAATCAAGCCGGATTTAATCATTATCCAGCACCGTCAAGCAGATGCATTCGATGAATTTTCTGAAATTGCCCCTACGATTTATATGGATGTAGACAATGCCAATTATATGGAATCATTTAAAAAGAATGCCAAAACTTTAGGCAAGATTTTTGATAAAGAAGACAAAGTCAAAGAAGAACTTGCAACCATTGATCAAAAAGTGGATGCTTTAAAGAAAGAAGCAAAAGAGTTAAAGAAAAATGGGCTGGTGATCATGGCGAACGACAGCAAAATGACAGCGTTCGGACCTAAGTCAAGATACGGTCTCATCCACGATGTGTTTGGTATCACACCGGCAGATCAAAAGCTTGAGCCATCTGATAAACACGGTCAAAGCATTTCGTATGAATATATGGTCAAAACGAATCCAGACTATCTATTTGTCGTTGATCGAGGCGCAGCGATCGGAGAAGAAACGTCTGCGAAACAGCTTGTTGAGAATGATTATGTGAAATCAGTCAAAGCGGTCAAAAACAACCATGTGGTGTATTTGAATTCTGACATGTGGTATCTATCCGGCGGCGGGCTTGAATCATTATCTGCCATGATTGGTGAAGTAAAACAAGGTATTAGCCAAAAATAATGAACAAAAGCTGCTCATCTTGAGCGGCTTTTTTTATTGTGGATTCATAAAAATATGTTGCATGCAGGAAACTTTCATCAAAATATGTTATAGTGGAACCTACATTGATAGACTAAGATAGAGTGAGGGTTCGGAAAGGATGAAGGAAAAAAGATCAAAAAGAAGACTAAGGCCTTGGGTAAAAGCCGTGCTGTTTATCATGGCATTTGTCATGGTGATGGCAGTGTCCGTGACTGGATACGCATACTATAAAATTTCAAAAGCGTCGAATAAGGCGCAAGTATCATTAGAAAGAGGAGACACCTCGCAAAAGCGTGTGAAAGCTTTTGATCCAGGAAAGGACAGCTTTTCGGTGCTGCTGCTTGGCATTGACAGCCGTCCAGGTGAAACGGTAGACGAAGCAAGAAGTGATGCGGTCTTACTGGCGGCGGTGAATCGAACAGACAAAACCATTAAGCTTCTCAGTATACCTCGTGATGCTTATGTGGATATACCGGGGAGAGGATATGATAAAATTGCTCACGCCCATGCGTTTGGGAGTGCAGATTTGTCAGTCAAAACGGTCGAAAACTTGTTGAACATTCCTGTAGACTATGTGATTTCAGGGAACTTTAAGGCGTTTCAAGACATTGTGGATGAGCTAAATGGAATTGATGTAACGATTAAAGATGAAGGTATCGCAAAACAAATGGAAAAGGATTCAAAAGGGAAAGTTCATGTGCAGACAGGAACACATACGTTAAATGGTGAAGAAGCTTTAGCCTTTGTGAGAACGAGAAAGGCTGATAGTGATCTCATGCGCGGAAAACGCCAAATGGAGGCACTTCAAGCCATCTTCGAAAAATCTAAATCGATTTCTTCGATCCCATCATATGACAACATCATTGATACGCTTGGTGATAACGTCTCAACCAACCTTTCCATGAAGCAGTTCATCGGTCTTTTTCCATTACTGAGCTCATTGAAATCAGTAGATACAATTCAGCTAAAGGGCCATGATTATCAGCCTGGGAATGTGTATTACTTTGAGTTAGATGGACCGGGATTAGAAGAAGTCAGAACAGAGCTGAGAAAACAGCTTGAATTATCATAAATAAGAAGGAGCCTGCCGCCGCGGCAGGCTTTTTTCTTTGCATGGGTACCACGCCGCATTTTAGCAAGAAGTTAATTTGCTTGATGCAGAAAATATGCAGTCAGCAGTTCCTCTACCCGGTGACGTATACGCGGATTAAAATATTTATGCTTTTCTTCATAGCCATTTATGATAAATAGATACGTTGTAAATCCTTCATCGTGTTCAATTTGCTGTACTTTCATATGTTCTTTACGTAAATGCTGCTTTAGTTCGTAAAGTGCTTTCTGTGCTTCCTTTAACACAGAGGTCACAAGCTGAATGTATGGTTCGTTTAGTTTAAAGGTTTGATGTTGTTTTAAGTGTGTCAGATCACGATTGAGGATGGAGATGACCATTGGAAGAAAGATGGCCTGTTCCATCATCTGAAGCTGTATTCTTGATAGTCTCGTCATGTCCATGCCTGCTTTCTTTATGAATAGAACAAGTGTTCTTATTTATTATATCGAATGAGTTAAACAATCTCAAGGGGGGGCGAGTGGATTCATTTGTATATTTTTATGTTTTCCATGTAAAATGAAATGTAGACAAACCTTGAAGGAGTCAAACAAGTTGACATCATTTCTTTCTCTATTTACTCAAGAAAATATCACATCATTTTTTGAAAGCTACAAGGCCTTTGGACCAATTGTCGCTATATTGCTTCCTTTGATCGAAGCATTTCTTCCGTTTTTACCACTCGTGGCGTTTGCGGTGGCAAATGCAAATGCATTCGGCCTTTGGGAAGGCTTTTTATTAACCTGGATCGGTGCAAGTGCAGGTTCTATTCTTGTCTTTTTACTGATCAGAAAATTTGGACAGATGAGAATGCTGAACTTTATCAGCAGACACCCCTCCATTAAGAAATTAATGCTTTGGGTAGAGAAACGGGGATTTGGTCCGTTATTTATTTTACTCTGCTTTCCTTTTACACCTTCTGCGGCTGTCAATGTTGTCGCAGGCTTATCAAGAATTAGCATGTGGCAATTTTCATTAGCTGCTTTAGCTGGTAAGTGTGTCATGCTCTTTATCATTAGTTTTATTGGTTATGATCTTTCTGCTTTAGTAAAGAATCCGTTAAGAAGTGTTTTTGCGGTTCTAGTTATCGTTTTATTATGGTATGTTGGAAAGAGAGTAGAAAATAGGTTGAATATTCGAATGAGCAAACGTGAGGACAAAGGAGGCTCTTAATGAAAAAGAAGCCATTGCTATGGTTGATGATTATTACATGCATCGTCTTATTGTTCCAAGTAAAGAATTTCATGTTTGTGAAGTATAAAGTAGAAGGGGTTAGTATGGACCCGACATTTACAGATGGAACAGAATTATTAATCAACAAGTTCTCGCCAAAACTCACGAAAATTAGCCGGTTTGATTATGTGTTATTTCACGGACCCAAAAATCAAATTTTGATCAAAAGGGTCATTGGGCTCCCGGGAGAGTCGATCAAGTACGTAGATGATCAGTTATTTGTAGATGGGGAAAAATGGAAAGAACCCTATTTAAAAGAGCAGAAAAAACATAAAATGGGGAATGTCCTGACAGGAGATTTTCAGCTGAAAGCCATCACAGGACAAGATAAAATCAAAAAAAACCATTACTTCGTAATCGGAGATAACCGAATACATAGCTTTGACAGCCGGCATTTTGGAACGATTTCAAAGGATCAAGTAGTTGGTGTCAAAAGAAATCAGGATGAATAAAAAAGAGGCGCTCTGCACATGCAAAGCGTCTCTTTTTTATTTTGCGGCTTTATATTCAGGATGTCTTTTAGCCCAGACATGATGTAAGAATCGAAAAAACGGTGGCAGCATCGCAATAACAAGAATGATTCTAACAACTTGTACAGCTACTACAAAGGTTGAGTCCTCATGGAGTGTGACTGCTGTTGTTGCCATTTCTGCAATACCGCCAGGCGAAAAGGCAAGAATGGCTGTAATGACAGAAATGCCTGTGACCTCTGCAATGGCAATTGAACTGAGAACCGTTGCAGCAATCAGTCCAGCTGAGCTGACGACGGCTACAATTAACGTGTTTTTAAGCCCGACAAACATCTGTTTATTCATTTTTGAACCGATGGTTGCACCGAGAAATACCTGTGATGCGATATTCGCTTGTGCTGGCCAATAAGGAATCAAATCATGACCTATGAGCGCACCTGCACCTACTTGAAGAGCTGCAACTCCTAACATGCTGCCAATCAGCCAAGGGGCAGGGAAATGAAGACGAACCGCGAGGCGTGACATAAGCCAGGCACCTAAAATAAGTGCAGCAGTCCACGAGATATTTGACAAGGTGAAAACGCCAGATGAAAAGGCGCTCCCTTGCACGCCTGCAGCTGCATCCGCTGGATTTTTTGTATTTAAATAGAACACCGTAAATGGGATGGTGAGTACCACCATTAATACACGTGTTGTTTGTACGAGACTGACAACGGCTGTATTTGCTCCAACCTCTTGGGCAATCCCTGGCATAGCAGATAAACCGCCTGGGGCTGTTCCGACAAAGCTGGTCAGCATATCTGTTTTACTCAGCTTCCATAAGGCAAAGCCAGAGAGCATCGCCAGTAGAATAGAAAAAACAAGCATGAAACTCACAGGGAGCCAATGTTCAGCGAAAATATGAAGAACTTTCATGTTCATTTTCTGTCCGAGTTCGATTCCGAGAATAAATTGACCAAGGAGTAGCCATCTGCTGTGAATACGCAAGGTGTTGTTTCCTTTACGCTGAAACAGGGTGGGACGTCGCATGGCAATAAATGCAGCTGTGATTAATGTACCGACCATCCAGCCAATAGACATTCCTGTTAAAGACAAAAGAAATCCACCTAAACCGCTTATCGCGATCAAAATGAGATCGGTTCGAAGGCTGTTTCCTTGTTTCATCACATGTAAACCTTCTTCCTATAAATTTGTTCAGTAAGTGAAATGTTGTTATCTTCACTATAATACAAAAGTCTCTATAAATAAAATACGAATTTTTTTACCTTTTTCATAAGATGATCTTATCAAGAGCAAGATAAAAGGGAAGATATAATTTTTACCAAAAACAAAAACAATATACAACGATTTTCCCCTATTTTAGTTATCAGTTGACTATCATTTTCAATTGCACTACAATGCTTAGTGTGTGAGGTGATGACATGAAAATTCCTTCTTTTAAATATAATGAAAAGGGATTGAATCGTTTTTTCGGTCCTTTAGAGGGAAGAATTATGGAAATCCTTTATCAAGGTGAGGATATGCCGATTAAAGAAGTGCAGCAGAAGCTGTCAGATGAAAAGCCGATTAATTTCAACACAGTGATGACTGTGCTGAACCGCTTAACCGAAAAGGGAATTGTCGAGAAGAAAACAAAAGGGCGTTCATCTATTTATAATCCCATTTTAACAAAAGAAGAATTTCTAAATGAGCAGACAAAATGGATTACGCAAGGGCTGATGGACGATTTTGGTCCACTGGCAGTGAATCATATGGTGGATGCAATTGAAAGTGCTGACCCTGAATTACTCAAAGTGCTTGAAGCAAGGCTGGCATCCAAAAAAGAGGAGCAGCAAAATGAATAAAATGAAATCGAGCCTGCTATTTTTAAGCGGTATATTGATTGGTTTAACAATTTTTTATCAGATGGGGTATTACGTGCTTTCAAGCTTTTTTGGCTGGAACCAAGCATATAATCTCATTCATGTATGCCAGTCTGTTCTCGAATTCTATGGATTCACTCCTTTGAAATATTTTCTAGATGCTTTAGTCCTCTACACATTGGGATTTGCGATTTTCTATATGACGAAGCAAATCAAAACGTACATTCAATTCAAGCAAAATCTGATGCTTGCAGTCGATTACCAGTCGACAGAATCTTTATCTGAAAAATATGCAAACGACATCATTGTGTTTCATTGTCATGAACCGCTTGCTTTTGCCATGGGGATGCTTCATCCAAAGGTCTACTTATCAACATCTCTCACGGACATGCTGGATGAAGAGGAGATTGACGCTGTTGTTCATCATGAGTTGCACCACAAATACAGCTGCGATCCTTTAAAGGCTTTCACATTCTCAATGCTTACAAAAGTGATTTGGTACATTCCAGTGTTAAAGCATATGAGACAAAGCTATTCCGTTTTTCGTGAAGTGATTGCAGATGACTATGCAATTCGGCAGACAGGAACTGAGCTTGGAGTAGGGCAAGCTCTTTTGAAACTCATTAAAAAGAGAACGCAGCTTCAAAAACAAACGAAGTTTGCGGTATCCTTTGGAGATCGGGCATTGAATTTAAGAATACAGAAGATCTTAAATCCAACATACAATATTCCTTTCAATGTACCCATCATTCCCATTGTCACATCAACCATCCTCATGGTGGCTTTAGTAATTATGCTTAACCTAAATTACTAATTTTTTTACTTATTAACATTACATTATGTAGTGTAAAAACAGGAGGAAATCACTATATGAAAACGAATCAAGAAATAGGAACACTTTTCGTACGTGTTATTTTAGGCATTATCTTTTTTCTACACGGACTTCAGGCATATCAAGGAGGTCTGGGAGGAACAGCGGCATTCTTTGGACAACTTGGTATACCCGAATTTATGGCCTATATTGTGAAGACAATTGAGCTGGTCGGTGGTATCGCCTTGATTTTAGGTCTAGGAACACGTATTTTCGCAGCATTATTTGTACCCATTATGGCTGTGGCGATTATGACGGTTGGTTTTTCTAAAGGATTTGTTGGCGGTTATGAATTTGAACTATCGCTGCTTGTCATGGCGCTTTATTTAACACTTAGCGGCAGTAAGATGCTGTCCATTGACGGGATGCTAAAACATCAGCAGCAAAGCAATGAAGCAAAATTTCATTAAACGATCATGAAAAAAACTCTTTCTGCTATTTGTGGCAGAGGAGTTTTTTATTTATCAAATTGTCGTTTTCACGTTTGAAAAAGTGAAAGAGATGAGAGGTTTGCTGAGAATCGTCCTTTATTTTATAGATTGAATGAACAAAAAGACGATTTCATTTTTTGACGGAACATACGATCTCCTATTAAAATAGGACTATCTAAGACACATGGTGCGTTAAAAGATATAAAAACCATACAGCATGCTGCTGTTCATCTTGGGCGATACGTTTCATCAGCTCTTTTGTTCCTTGATCCCGGACATAATCTGATACCGTTAAGTAAAAATCGACCGTTTTTTGTTCATCTTTAAATGCGAAAAGAAGCCCTTCTCTAAATTGATCTGGACAAGGTTCTGTTACGCTTGGTTTGTGGTTTTTACCTGTTAGAGAATAATATAGCTTTGAAAATAGTTGATAGTGTCTGACTTCATCCTGGCGTATTTCTTGAATGATTTTTTTTGCCTCAGGAGTTTTTGCTCTTTGGGCAAGTTTTTCGTAGCATTGGATCGCAGAATATTCACCATTGATCGCTTTTTCAAGATCTGAGATGATTCTTGTGTTTTGGCGCATGTCATATGGCGAGTAGTCATAATAACCGTAATACATGATATTGCCAGCCTCCTTTGAGTTCATAATGATTTATGATATGAGAAGAGTAAGGAAAGGTGCCTATATCTTTTTTAGGAAGGAGAAAATAGCTATTTACTTTTATTTTCGCTAGAATATGAGTACATAAGAAAGGTGTTGTGGAGCGTGGAGATTCAGTTTTTAGCAGGCAGATCGGGGAGTGGAAAAACGACTGCAATCTTAGAGGATATCAAAGAACAGCTTCGGCTTGATCCGTTGGGTCCGCCAATCATTTTTTTAGTCCCGGATCAAATGACATTCTTAATGGAATACGAGCTTGCAAAAACGTCTGAAGCTGGCGGTATGATCAGGGCTAAAGTATTTAGTTTCACGCGTCTTGCTTGGTCTATTTTACAGCAGACTGGCGGAGCAAACCGGCAATTTGTGACAAGCACAGGAATTCAAATGCTTTTAAGAAAAGTGATTGAAGAGGAGAAAGAAAAGTTTAAGGTATTCAAAAAAGCGAGTGATAAGCCGGGGTTTGTCGAGCAAATCGAAAAGACGATGGCTGAGTTCAAGAGATACTGCATGCTGCCGGAGGATATTGAAAAAATTTCATTATCGAGCATGCATTCAGAGTATACAGAAGAAAGACGGGCAGCCGAGAAATTGCATGATCTGCATGTTCTTTATCAGCAGATGGAGCAGCATTTACAAGATGAATATGTGCACTCAGAAGACTATTTGACACTTCTCACGCAGCAAATTCCTTTATCTGAAGAAATAAAAGGAGCACACATTTATATAGATGGTTTTTATCAATTTACACCGCAGCAGCTTCTCGTCATTGAACAGCTTCTGCTGCATGCTGAGAAAATAACGGCTGCTTTCACAGTGGATCGTTCCTATCATGATAAGCAGCCAAATGAACTTGATTTATTTCGTATGACAGGTAAAACGTATTTCCAGCTCTATCAGCTTGCCAAAGAGTGCGGAGCGGCCATTTCTGAGCACATTTTGAAGAGAAATAACCGTCATCTTCATACGCCGGATCTTGCTTATTTAGAACGGCAATATGAGCAGAGACCGGTGCAGCCATATCAGGAAGTAACCCCTCATCTCACAGTGTCTAAAAGTGCGAGTAAACGAGCTGAAATTGAGGGAGTAGCGAGAGAAATTCTTCATTTAGTGAGAGAAGAAGGGCTCAGACTGCGAGATATTTCGATTGTAGCGCGGCATGTAGACGACTATAAAGATACGTTAAAAGAGGTTCTTCGAGATTACGATATTCCTTTTTTTATTGATGGAAATGAATCGATGCAGTATCATCCGCTCATTGAGTTAATTCGTTCGAGCTTGGATGTCATAAAAGGAAACTGGCGTTATGAGGCCGTGTTTCGCTGCGTGAAGACAGAGTTCTTATTTCCGCTCGAACTTGCCAAAAACAAAGCGAGAGAACAGGCAGATCAGCTTGAAAACTACTGTATTGCTTATGGTGTAAAAGGAGAACGCTGGACAAACGGTTCCCGGTTCCATTACAGGCGGTTCCAATCCTTAGATGAGGATTTTGGACAAACAGATCAAGAAATTGAAATGGAACAGATGCTGAATAATGTAAAGGAATGGATCACACCGCCGCTTTTCCAATTGCAAAAAAGGCTGAAAAAAGCGCAAAAAGTAAAAGAGATGGTAGAGGCAGTCTATGTCTTTTTAGAGGAAATACAAGTGCCCGATAAACTTGAAAAGGCTAGGCTGGAAGCTGAAGAAGCAGGTAGATTAGCTGAAGCCATGCAGCATGGACAAGTATGGGATGCTGTTATTCAATTAATGGATGAATTTGTTGAAATGCTCGGTGAGGAGGAGCTCTCATTTCCTTTATTCCAACAGATGATGGATACAGGATTGGCCTCTTTAAAATTCGCTTTAATTCCGCCTTCACTCGACCAAGTATTTATCGGAAGTATGGATTTATCGAGAATGTATCAAGTGAAGTGTATGTTTATCATTGGGGCCAATGATGGCGTTATTCCCGCACGCCCATCTGACGAAAGTGTATTGTCTGAGGATGACAGGGAATGGTTAAAACGAGCAGGAGCAGAGCTGGCAGAGACAGGAAAGGAACGGCTGCTAGATGAGCAATTTTTAATTTACCAGGCGCTGTCGAGTCCATCTCATCATTTGTATCTGTCTTATTCAGTGTCAGATGAAGAGGGGCGCTCTCTATTGCCTTCGACTCTTATCAAGTATTGTCAGGAGCTTATGCCGAATCATGAGCATGCTTTGTATGTGTTAGACCCGGAACAGCTGGATGAAAAGGAGCAATTAAAATTTGTAGCAAATGAGCATGTCTCGTTATCATATACCGTCTCGCAGCTGCAGCAATGGCTCAATCAATATCCCATCAGTGGTGTATGGTGGAGTGTCTATAATTATTTGATGACATCATCTCATCGGGATGTATCAAAAAACATCTTGTCGAGTTTGTTTTTCACAAATCGAGCGAAGCGCTTAAAACCAAACGTCACAAAAGAACTTTACGGTGATCACATTCAAGGCAGTGTTTCAAGAATGGAGAAATTCAATGCGTGTGCATTTTCTCACTTTGCTTCCCACGGGTTAAAACTAAAGGACCGGCAATTTTATAAATTGGAAGCACCCGATATCGGCCAGCTGTTTCACTCGGCCTTAAAGCATATTTCAGATACGCTTGTTGAACAAAAAAAGGATTGGAAAAACCTAACGAAGGATGACTGTGTCAACTATTCAAGACATGCAATCGACCAGCTTGCTCCGCGTCTTCAAAAGGAAATCCTATTAAGCTCTAACCGGCATGCTTATATTAAAGAAAAGCTCCAGAAAATCTTGATTCGAGTCTCTTCTATATTAAGTGAGCATGCAAGAGTGAGTGGATTTTCTCCCGTTGGGCTTGAGTTAGGCTTTGGCGGCCAAGGACCACTTCCGCCGTTTACTTTTCAATTGAAAAATGGCTGCACGATGGAGCTTGTCGGAAGAATTGACCGGGTGGATAAAGCAGAAGGTTCAAAAGGGCTGCTGTTGAGAATCGTAGACTACAAATCGAGTGAGAAAGGTCTTGATCTAGCAGAAGTATACTATGGGCTGGCCTTGCAAATGCTCACATACTTAGACCTGACCATTACGTATTCGAAGGAGTGGCTCGGTGTAGAAGCAACGCCAGCTGGCATTTTATATTTCCATATTCATGATCCGCTCATTCAAGCACCGATTCCGCTTGCAGAGGATGAAATTGAGCAGGAGATATTCAAGAAATTTAAAATGAAAGGTCTATTGCTTGAAGATGTAGAAGCGGTAAAGCTAATGGATCAAACGCTTGAATCAGGAAGATCACAAGTCATTCAAGCCGGCTTGAAAAAGGATGGGTCTTTCCGTTCTGACTCTGCTGTTTTAAGTGAAGATCATTTCCATATACTCACACAGCATGTTCGGCGCACGTTTGAAGAGGCAGGCGAAAGAATTACAAATGGCGAGGTAGCCATTAATCCATATAAATTGAAGGATCAAACACCATGCCGCTTTTGTTCATTTAAGTCTATTTGCCAATTTGATGAATCGATTGAAGATAATGAATTTAGAGTGCTTTCATCTGAAAAGGATGATGTTGTGATAGACCGGATCAAAAAAGAAGGGGATCAGTATGCAAATACCAAAACCGAATAACAGTACTTGGACGGATGACCAGTGGGAAGCCATCGTTTCAGAAGGACAAGATATCCTTGTTGCGGCGGCGGCAGGGTCAGGTAAAACAGCCGTTTTGGTTGAACGGCTGATTCGAAAAATGACCCGTCCTGAAGATCCAGTTGATGTGGATCGTCTGCTCGTTGTGACTTTCACAAATGCATCTGCGGCAGAGATGAAGCATCGGATCACAGAAGCACTTGAAAAGGAATTAGCCAAAAACCCCGGGTCCCTTCATATGAGAAGACAGCTGTCGCTTATGAATCGTGCCAATATTTCCACCCTGCACTCCTTTTGCTTGCAGGTTCTGCGCACCTTTTACTATGAGATTGACCTTGATCCAGGCTTTCGTTTGGCTGATCAAACAGAAGGAGAATTATTAGGAGATGAAGTGTTAGATGAACTGTTTGAGGATGAATATAAGGCTGGAAAGCCAGCGTTCTTTGAACTGGTTGATCGTTACACTTCTGACCGTCATGATTTAGATTTGCAATGGCTTGTGAAAAGAATTTATGAGTTTTCCAGATCTCACCCTTCACCTGAGCAATGGATGAGGGCATTCCTTTCTCTTTATGATGTAGATGCTCAAACAAAAGTAGAACAGTTACCGTTTTACCCATATATCAAAGAGGACCTTTCTCTCGTTTTTCGAAGCTGTCTGGAACTGCTCGAACGAGCTCTCGCCTTATCAAAAGAACCGGGCGGGCCGGCACCGAGAGCAGAAAATTTTATAGATGATTTAGAGCAGGTCAATGAATTAATCAGGCACCAAGATGATTTTGAGAAGCTTTACGAGCTTTTGCCAAACATCAATTTTAAAAGGCTCAAAACATGTAAAGGGGACGAATATGACCCTGTGCTGTTAGAAAAAGCCACAGATGCACGCAATCAAGCAAAAAAGCAATTAGAAAAGCTCAAAGATGAATACTTTATGCGCAGTCCCGCCCAGCATTTGAAAAGCTTGGCTGAAATGAAGCCGGTGGTCGAGACACTTGTGGAGCTTGTCATCCAATTTGGACAGCATTTCGAAAAAGCGAAGCAAGAAAAATCAATCGTGGACTTTTCGGATTTAGAGCATTATTGCTTACGCATTTTAGCAGAGCAGGACGCGGAAGGAAATTTGATCGAAACAAAAGCGGCCAAGTACTATCAACAGCAGTTTGAAGAAGTGCTCGTCGATGAATACCAAGATACAAACCTTGTGCAAGAAACGATTTTAAAGCTTGTCTCAAAAGGGGAACATGCTGCAGAGGGCAACCTGTTTATGGTTGGTGATGTAAAGCAGTCCATTTATCGTTTTAGACTGGCTGAGCCTATGCTCTTTTTAAACAAATATAAACAATTTACACCAGACGGCAAAGAAACAGGGAAGAGAATTGATTTAAATAAAAACTTCCGCAGCCGTTCAGATGTGTTAGACAGTACGAACTTTTTGTTCAAACAGCTGATGGGGGAAACAGTTGGAGAAATTGAATATGATGAACAAGCTGAATTAAAGCTTGGAGCGAGTTATCCAGAAAGCGAAGATACAACGACAGAAATGCTTCTTGTACATTTAGATCAACAGGAAGCAGAAACTGACCAAGAGCGAGAAGAGCTAGAGACCGTACAGCTTGAAGCGAGAGTCATTGCTAAAAAAATAAGACAATTGGTGGAGCAGCCATTTCAAGTGTACGATGCGAAACAGCAAATGCCCCGTAACTTACAGTATCGGGACATTGTGATTTTGCTTCGCTCCATGCCGTGGGCCCCGCAAATGATGGAGGAATTGAAGAAGCAGGGTATCCCTGTGTATGCGAATCTTTCGTCCGGTTATTTTGAAGCAACAGAGGTGTCTGTGATTCTTTCTCTGTTAAAAGTCATCGATAATCCATATCAAGATATCCCGCTTGCAGCTGTATTCAGATCACCAATTGTTCATTTAGACGAAAATGAAATGGCACTGATCCGCACTAGTGATAAAAAAGGCACTTATTATGATGCTGTGAAGGCATTTATGAGTGTGACTCATTCAGATCACCCAACATGCAAAAAACTAGAGCGGTTTTTCAGGTTGCTGCGTAAGTGGCGTGATTTCTCTATGAATCATTCAGTAGCAGAATTGATTTGGGAAGTATACCGCGATACGCAGTATCTAGATTACGTCGGCGGGATGCCTGGAGGCAAACAGAGACAGGCGAATCTCCGTGTTCTTTATGATCGAGCGAAGCAGTATGAAAAAGCTGCTTTTAGAGGGCTGTTCCGTTTTCTTCGCTTTATTGAAAGAATGCAGGAGCGTGGAGATGATCTTGGGGCGGCAAAAACGTTCAGTGAAACAGAGGACGTTGTTCGCATGATGACGATCCACAGCAGTAAAGGATTAGAATTTCCAATCGTCTTTACCGCAGGACTCGGCAGAAACTTTAATATGATGGACTTAAACCAGTCCTATTTACTTGATAAAGAGCTAGGCTTTGGAAGCAAATATATTCATCCAGAGCTGAGAATTAGTTATGCAACATTACCGCTTGTTGCGATGAAAAAAAAGATGAGGAAAGAGCTATTATCTGAAGAGCTGAGAGTTCTATATGTAGCGCTCACAAGGGCTAAGGAAAAATTATTTCTGGTCGGCTCTGTCAAAAATCAGGTGAAGGCATTAAACAAATGGCAAAATGCTGCAGCCGGAGAGGACTGGCTTCTCCCTGATTTTGAACGTTATCAATCGAAAACATACTTAGATTTTATTGGTCCTGCTCTCATCCGTCACCAAGCCATGTCATCTATTTTAGAAGAAACAGGTGATGTTGTTCTTTCGCACCCATCAGCATTCACAATCTCGTTTACGCAAGCTTCCGATCTTCTAAAAGAAGATATGTCACTTGAAAAGAAGCAGCAAGACGAGGTGGTACAAGCATTGATGGACGGCTTACCTGTTGAAGGTTATGGTGATGCTGATGAGAAAGTAGCAGAGAGACTTTCATGGAGATACCCGTATCTAGCGGCCTCACAAGTCGGCACAAAGCAGTCTGTTTCAGAGATAAAGAGAATGAAAGAAATACAGGATGAGTACAGTGTTCCTTCTTCTCTTCGAAAAGCTCGTGCCACGTTGTATGACCGGCCGGCTTTCATGAAGAAAAAAACACTCACTGCTGCAGAGCAAGGCACTGCAATGCATACAGTCATGCAGCATATTCCGCTTCCTTCTGACGAGCCCTATGATGAATCACGTATAGAGCAGCTGCTCGGTTCCTTACAGCAGCGAGACTTGCTAACAAATGAGCAAGTTCAGTCAATTGATCAAGAAGGAATTTCCGCTTTTTTCTCTACTTCTATTGGTCAAAAGCTGCTGAAAGCGGACTGGGTGAAACGAGAAGTGTCATTTAGTATGGTGTTACCTGTTAAAGAGGTATACAGCCATATTGATGCAGAGGGGGAGCCTGTCCTTGTTCAAGGGATGATTGACTGTTTATTTGAAACGGACGGAAAACTATATTTATTAGATTATAAAACAGATAGAGTGCAAGGCAGATATACAGGCGGTCTTGAAGCAGCTGTGCCTATTTTGAAAAAGCGCTATGAAACTCAAATAGCGTTATATGCACAAGCAGTAGAACGTTTAACAAACAGAACATTAGAGGGGAAAATTCTTTATTTCTTTGATGGGAATTTAGAAATTTCATTATAAATGTATCGGAATGAGAGGTGAATCACATGAGGATTCTGCATACGGCAGATTGGCATCTAGGAAAAACCCTTGAAGGCCGGAGCCGGCTTGATGAGCAAGCACAGTTTTTAGATGAGCTGTATCAAATCGTAAAAGACGAACACATTGATGTCATTGTCATGGCTGGAGACGCCTTTGATACAGTGAATCCGCCTGCTAGAGCAGAACAGCTTTTTTATGAAAGTCTATCCGCCTTATCTGATAAAGGAAAACGTCAGGTCGTGGTCATCTCAGGCAACCATGATAATCCGGATCGACTATCTGCCGCATCTCCTTTAACAAATGATCAGGGGATTCATTTAATTGGATATCCGACAAATGACATCATCCGCGTCGATGTTCCTTCTTCGAGTGAACGTTTATCCATTGCAGCACTCGCTTATCCGTCTGAAGCGAGACTAAATGAGGTACTGGCTGAAACATTTGAAGAGAAATTGCTTCGTGATCATTACAATTTAAAAATACAGCAAGCGTTTCAACATTTAAGCACTCAATTTCAAGCCGATACGGTCAATATCGCAACGAGCCATATTTATGTGGCAGGAGGAAGTCAAACCGATTCAGAAAGACCGATTGAAGTAGGCGGTGCATATACCGTTGCGGCTGAAAGTCTGCCAGAAGCAGCCTGCTATGTGGCGCTTGGCCATTTGCACCGCCCGCAAACCATCAAACGTGCCAAAACGATTGCCCGCTATTCCGGGTCCCCTCTTGCTTACAGCTTTTCTGAATCAGGATATGCCAAATCAGTCACGATTGTAGAGGCAAAACCTAATGAAAAAGCAAGCTGGAAAGAAGTGTTGTTATCAAGCGGAAAACCACTTGTGAAATGGAAGGCAACTGAAGGATTGAGCCAAGTACACGAGTGGCTGGATGAAAAACGGGATCTTCAGGCATGGATTGATTTAGAGATTCATTTAACAGATCAGCTCTCCATAGAAGAGATTCATCAGCTCCGAAAGCAGCATAGCGGGTTTGTCCATATTAGACCGAAATTTAAAGAACTTCAGCAAATGGAAGAACAAAAGCAAGCCGAAAAGCTCTCAATCGAAGAGCGGTTCGTGAAATTTTATGAGCGCCAGACAGGCGGCGGTCTTCCTGATGAAAAAACAGTCAAGCTGTTTTTGGAGCTCGCCAATGAAATGCAAGAGGAGGAAGCGACTTGAAGCCGATTACGCTAACCATTAAAGGACTTCATAGCTTCAGAGAAGAACAAACAATTGACTTTAGCTCATTATGTGATGCAGGTGTGTTTGGCATTTTTGGACCGACAGGAAGCGGAAAGTCGTCCATATTAGACGCCATGACCCTGGCACTCTATGGCAAAGTGGAACGTGCGTTAAATAATACACATGGTATTTTGAACCAAGCAGAAGAGAAGCTGTCAGTTTCCTTTACGTTCGCTTTACAAAAGGAACACCACATTTCTTATAAAGTCGAACGTGCTTTCAAGCGGGCAGATGAAATGAAAGTCAGAACGACACTATGCCGTCTGATTGAAATTGGTGATACGCAGACAGTTCTTGCAGATAAAGCCAGTGAGGTCAATCGTAAAATAGAAAAATTACTCGGGTTAACCATTGATGATTTTACGCGAGCGGTTGTCTTGCCCCAAGGAAAGTTTGCAGAATTCCTTTCTCTAAAAGGAGCTGATAGACGACAAATGCTTCAGCGTTTGTTTAACTTGGAAAAGTATGGGGATCAGCTCGTCAAACGTTTGCGCGCAAAGGCGCAGAATCAGTATGGACAAAAAAATGAACTGCTTGCTGAGCTGAATGGTTTAGGAGAAGCTGGCCCAGAGGCGCTCGCAAAGGCAAAGGAAGCAGCTGAGCAGGCGAAGGCTATTTTTCATGAGAAAAAACAAGCGCGGGATGAAGCGTTCACTGCTTTTACAAAGGCGCAAACAATTTGGCAATATCAAAAGGAACGAGAAGCTTATGAGACGGAACTAAACCATCTGAATCAACTGGCTCCATCAATGGAAGAGAAAAAGGCCAAGCTTCATATTGCTGAGCAGGCAGAGGCATTAAAACCCTATGCGGATGCATTAACAAAGGCTGAAAATCAGCTTTCTCAAGCATTAAAAGAGAAGCAGGAAGCAGAAAATCAGCTTCTGCATCAACGAACGATCTATGATCAAATGACGCAGAACTATGAGCAAGCAAGGCAAAAGAAAATAGAAACTGAGCCAGAACTTCTCCAAAAGAAAGAGCAGCTGATTCAGCTAAAGGAAGTTGAACGGAAAAAAGAGGCGGCTCTTCAGGAAAAGACGGCAATTGAACAACGAAAAAACGATACAGCGCAGCAATTATTACAAAAGAAAGAAGAAGCAGACAATCTCCAATCTTTGTTAGAACGTGCACTGGCAAAACAAACACAGCTGAAGCGTGAGCTGGAGCAATTACAAGTCTCTGTAAAAGAACGGAAAAGTGTACAGGATGCTTTGCGTTTAAGCGAAAATGTTCAAAGAATACACCAAAGCATACACAAGGAAGAACAAAAGATGGAGGAGCTTAAAAAGCGATCAACACAGACCGCAGCAGCATATGAAAAGCTTCAAAAACAGCAAAAAGACCATCATGAAAAAATAGACCAATCGTTTCAAGCGATTGAACAGCTCTATTTCTATGTATGTGAATTCGAACGGGCTTTTACAGAATGGAGTAAAAGAGAACAAAGTCAGAAGCTCGAAAAATTAAAACAGCGTGATGCTGTTAGGGCGGCAGAATTAAGAAAAGAATTAGCGGCAGAGCTCGTAGATGGTGAGCCATGTCCTGTTTGTGGATCGATTCATCATGACCCAAAGGCACTGGAAAACACTGACCATGAAGAAACAGTGGCACAAATCGATGAAGTGATTCAACGGATGGACACAGAGCTCAAGCAGGCAGAGGAATATACAAGAGACATGTATGCCGCCAAGCAGTTATTGGAAACGCACGCCAATCAATTAGTAAAGCAGTTTGCCTTTTTATCTCAGAAAGCTCCAGGTGCGGAAGTTGCAGCAGCAGTAGAGGCAGTGCAAAAGCCGGAGTCCTTGCAGAATCTCATGCAAGAATGGAAAGGCTTGAAACAAGATATTCAAGAAGTTGAACGTAAACGAGCTCGTTTAATGGATGAAACATATGATCAAGCAGCAGAGATAAGCAAGACGAAAGATCAAATGACATTTGAACAGCAGCGTATCGAAGAATTAGAGGGGCTGGTCAAGGAGCTTCAATCTGAGCTTTCAGAGCAAACGTCTCAATTTGAACAGGCCTTCCCGCACTTTACATTGCACCAAGTACAAGAGATGCAAAAGCAGATCGATGAAAAGGACCAGCAAGCGGAAGGCTATAAAGAGCGTATCGAGAAAAGTGTTTCATTTTTGGAAGAGAAGCAGCAGGCAAAAGAACAGCTGCAAACAGCCATATATGATGTAGAGAAGGAACTTGATAAACTAGCGCATCAGCTAGAAAGTCAGAAGCAGCTCATTCATCAATATGAAACAGATTTAGGGCGATATCCATTGAAAGCTGTCTCTATTTCTGATGAACTGATCGAGGTTGAACACACGCTTGCTCGTCTCAATGAAATGGAACAGCAATCGTACAAGCAATTACAGCACGCGCAGGAGCTCTTTAGTGAAGCACAAAGTCATTTTTCAAGCTGTGAGCGTCAGCTTCAAGAGGCTGAAAGGAGAAAACAAGAAGCAAATGAAGCATGGACTAAAGAATCGGAGTCTTCTCCTTTTGATAAGCCTCAAGAGATTGAATCTGCTTTCATGAATCAACCAGTACGTCAATCAGTCAAACAAGAAATTGACGAATTTGAGGATAAAAGAAAGCAATGTGCCGCAAACTTAAAGCGAATTTCTGAACTGCTGAAAGATGAGTCACTAGATGAAAAGCAATGGACTGACATTCAACTGAGAAAAGAAGCGGCAGAAAAGGCATTGGAAGAAGCAACAGTGATGAGAGGCTCTGCATATGAACATCTGCGTGTAATGGAAGAAAATCACCAGCGATTTGCAAGTATTCATGAACGCTTGGCGGAGCTGCAGCAAGAAATTGATCGGCTCGATAAGCTGCAAACCGTGTTTAAAGGAAATACATTTGTTGAGTTCTTAGCAGAAGAACAGCTGGAAAGTGTCAGTCGTGATGCATCTGCCCGTCTTGGTATTTTGACAAGACAAAGGTATGCGATTGAGGTTGATTCAGAAGGTGGTTTTGTCATGCGTGATGATGCGAATGGGGGTGTCAGACGTCCAGTGTCCAGCTTGTCCGGCGGGGAAACCTTCCTGACGTCGCTTGCGCTTGCACTAGCTCTTTCAGCGCAGATTCAGCTGAGAGGTGAGTTCCCGCTGCAATTCTTTTTCCTTGATGAAGGCTTTGGTACCCTTGATCAAGACTTGCTTGATACAGTGATTACCGCATTAGAGAAATTACAGTCTCAAAACTTAGCTGTTGGAGTCATCAGCCATGTGGAAGAATTGAAAATGCGGCTGCCGAAAAAACTGATTGTCCATCCAGCAGATCCAAGCGGGAAAGGGACAACAGTCTCAATGGAATTAATGTAAATATTGAGGTGATGACACGGTGGCAAAGCAAACAATTGGATTATGTGAGTTGTGCGGAAGACAAGATGTCCTGCTCACAGAACATCACTTAACGCCAAGAGAAGAAGGCGGGGCTTTTTTACCGACTGCCTTCCTATGCATCCCTTGTCATAAACAAGTACATGCCCTCTTTACAAACCAGGAGCTTGCCGCACGTTTGAACACAATTGATGCGCTGAGGCAGGATGAAAATCTTGCTTCGTACATCAAATGGATTCGGAAACAGCCGGCAAGCAAGCTGGTCAAAATAAAAAAATCGAGACAGCGCAGAAAGAAATAAGCATAAAAAAGCGCTCCTCAATTGAAATGGGCGTAGAGGAGCTGCTTTATGCATTGCCTACCATATTCTGATCATTTAAGTCAGGATCCACATAGTTGGTGGCGCTAATGCCATTATTTAATATCAAGAAATCTCCGGTATTCCCCGCTCCAGAGCCTAAAGCAGATTTTGACGAACTTTTAGGCGACAGGTAGAATGAGTCACCGACGTTTACGACGCCTCCAGAAATAGAGTTAATGTAAATGGGTCCGACAATTGCTGGCATAATCGACATCCTTTATTCGAAGTCATATCACCATCATATGCGCAGGTAGGTCCATTTGTGAGTTTTGCGGACTTTCATCATTGCTAAACAGCTCTCTAATATGCTTCACTCGCGCAACGCCATTCATAGTGCAAGTAGAGCCGATTTGATAGACAGAGGACGATGATACCCCTTCTACATGGATTGAAGACACTTTAATCACAGGTTTTTCATGGTAAAATGCTGTTCTCACTGATCGTTCTGGCAGCATCAATGGAATGGGCTCATAATACACTTCAAATTCTTTCGCATCTAAATTTTCTGCTTCATTGCCATAAAACAAACTAATGGTTCGTTGAACAGCTAATACTTTGACTTTCGGGCATAGCTCCTGAGTATCACCGATTTGAACCACACTCGAAATCCCGACAGAATTCACCTTTGAGAACTTCACTTGAGATGTGCGCTTGATCATTATCGGGGCGCCAGAGGAACAAACGGGCCAATAATCAGTGATTCTGGCGGTGTATCGAAAATCGAGGATAATTGTACATGGTCTGTGTCCCCGATGATAAATAGGGAAGAAGACGATACCCCGACTACTTTAATGCTTCCAGTCTCGATGTTGCGGTTGACAACTGTGAAATTCATCCGTTTTCCTCTCCTTTCGTTTCACTTGGAACATGGGCTAAAAAGTGCTCAATCGCCCGCTTTACATCATGCTTCACATACTCAGCAATTTGCTCTGAACGCTGCAGCGGTGTCATATCTTCCCGCTGTGGCAGCTGTCCCGCATAGTATTTGATCCTGCTGTCAATTTGCTTGCGAATGTCCTCAATGATATGGTGTTTGTTGCTTTCATCAAGGGACCCTTCATATCGCTGTTCTAGCTCTTCAAGAAGGTCCGGTGCTTCTTCATTTAAGAATGCATCGACAAGCTGTCGTGTTTGATTGAAAAATTGACCAGCCATTTCTTGCTGCATCATTCCAATTCCCGGGGTTGTTGTTTGGCCCACTTCAAAGTTTTGAACACTGTTTGGATCAGATGGATTGAGGCCGATATTCAGCGTTCCTTCCAGCCGTTCGATTTTCAGTTGATCAAATTGATAATCAATCCGTTCAATATTCGTTGTCGGTTTATCTTTGATCATTTGTATTTCCTGCTGAAGCTCGTTAAGCCTTTTTTCAAGCATCATGATTTGTTGCGAGTGTTTTTGAATGATGCCATATACTTGTGAAGCGTTGCTCTGATAATCATACATTTACATACACCTCCGGGGATTGTAGATGAACTTAAGATGTTGGTGACTGAAGCGGTACAAAAGGTGCTGTGCTTGCGCCTTGAGATTCTTCAATTCCTTGTGTACCTGCTGCGGCAGGTGCTGCTTCTACGTAGCTTCCCGTGTTATACAGGTTGGAAAGGGCCTTGATGGATCCAGCACTCCCAATTTGCAGAACAGAGGAGTTACTCACAGACTCTACACGTAAATAATTAATTTGTATCGCTTGATTAATATAGAAGTTCAACGGATCCTCACTCCTTACAAGTTACCAACAAGCGGTTGATCAATGACATCACTGTCGTACGTATTTGTTACACTTTTGTAGTTGCTGATTTGTAATTGATCACCTGTATTAAAACTGCCTGCGCCAGCAAACGTTTTAACCTGACTATTTGGAGAAATGGTGATGCAGTCTCCAACATGAACGACTCCGCTCGTTCCGACGGCATTTACTTTAAAGGCTCCCACAATGGCCGGCATAGCGGTGCACATCCTTTATAAAATTAGGGCACTTGTTTTGGGCGTTTCACCATAGCTTATGATGGGTCTTTTAATGTGTGATTGTCTTTTTGAAAGCTTTTGATGAGAGGAATTAGATGTATGGCTTACCCTTTTTTTGAGCAATCTTTAGAGGTGGATTTGATGATGCCTTTATTTAAGAGTGTGTCAAGCTCTTGACTGCACCTGATTGTTTCTTCGGCATTCATCCCGAATTTTTTTGCAGTCTCAATTAAATGTAATCTTTTTTGTTCAATTTCATAATTGATCATAACGGACGCCAACTCTCACATTTTTTATCAAATAGAAGGATATGGTTAGTATACCCTATTTTTCTATAAAAAAAGCTGTTTCGTCAATATGAGTAATAAAGTGACAAAATTCGAAAGTGTTCTTACGTACCAAATATCTCTTTTTTGATCTCAGTCTGTAAATAACGTCGTCTTTTGTTGATATACTGCCGGATTAAGTCTCGTTCAGACTGCAAGATGTCTTTTCGCTCTTTCGTATATGGATCATCTCCAATTCGATCCTCAATCGATTCATGCCATTTCTCAATGATTGGGCAGAGCCGGTCTTCTACAAAATGTGTATCGAGTACATGCTGGAAAAGTGTGTAATAGGCTCTTTTAAACGAAGGGATATCTAGTAATCTAGCAGTTAATGTATTAAAGCCGTTTACTGGGATATAATCAAACGGCATTTCTTCTCCATGAATGTCACGGCCCCATGTTGCATCATAATCCCAAGGAAGTACTTGAAACCTCCCTTGTTCATTTACATAAAGAGCGTAGTTATGAACAAAACCATCAAAGTTTTGTGTGCATACCACACCGATGAGCCATCGGAAATATTGTGTCACATCTAGGTATTGTTCAATTTTTTCTGCAAAAGTGTCATCTTTCGCAGTGTTGAGAAAGTAAATAAATTCGCTCAGCTGCTGATCATGTTGAGAAGTCCCTGTTTTTTTCTCGTATCCGAGAAGAAGGTGCTTTTTTGGTTTTTTATCAAAAGAACTTAAAAGGGAGAAGTTCGCGTCATCATCAACTGCATAATAAATGCCGCCTCCTGAAAGCTGCCGTTTTTGAAGAAAGAACTCATCGACGGATTCGATTTTCAAATAAATCCCTTCTTTTCTTCCATTTATGGTGAGAAACACATGAGAAGCGGCTGGGCTATGCACCCCGATCTGCTCAAAGAAATAAAAGGACAGCCTGTTTCGGATAAACGAAGGATCATTGTACTCTGCATTTAAATGAAAGATGGATTCGCCTTGTCTTTGTTTTGGCTTTCGATATTCGATTTGATAGGACTTTTTCTTAAGCTTTCTAATGTGTGATCCGCGGTATGAAGCATAAATATGTGATTTGGTTTGGCCGGTTTTTAGAATAGCTTCAACAGGTTCATCGTTCCAAATGTCTTTCTTTAATTCAATCAAATCCTTTGGATGAATCCACATATCAAGTTGTTTTAAAGGTTCTGTGTTCATACGTTCATCAGCCTCCTATATACTCTTCTTTACGATATGAAAGTGAAGGAATGTCCTGTACCGGCTGGTAGGTATTCATGGAGTTTTAAAGGAAAGAGGCATTCGTCACGAACACTTGTCTACCGAGTCTCGTAACATAAAGCAGAGAAGATAAACAGCTTTGTCTGTTTGTTTTGTCGAAGCATAGACTGGGAGGGGAATTGTTCGTGAGTACATTTGATCATTCACACATTGAACATGCAGTGGCTTCACTTCGAAGTGAGGGACGTGATCATCACTTAGATCGTGAACCAGAATCGAGACGTTCGCACAAGTCAGCTCGTTCTCGTCATTCAAGTCGCGGTCATTGGTTCTTTGGCGGTGGTGGACACCGTAAATCACGCCGCAGTAAAAAAAGCTGCAGAAGCTATCGCTCTAAGAAAAGCTATCGTTCAAAGAAAAGCATGAAGAGCAAAAAGTCATGTAGAAGCAAAAAATCTTACAGAAGCAAAAAGAGCGAACCGAAAAAGTCATGCCGCAGCAAACACAGATCCCATCATAAGAAAAGCTGCCGCAAATCACACCGCAGCAAATGCCGATCTCATCATAAGAAGAGCTGCCGCAAGTCACATCGCAGCAAATACAGATCCCACAATAAGAAGAGCCGCAAGTCGCGCCGCAGCCATCGATCTAAACGTTCTCATCACCATAAACGCAGCCGCTCTTGCCGAAGATGTGGAAAGAAAACGCATCGATCCCAAAATAGAGGAAATGTTGAGCGTAAATGGGATCAAGGGAATATGTGGGAATACCGCCGTTTCCGCTAGGCATTCAATCATCATTTTTGAAACCCTTTTTAAAAGAGAGTATGATAAAAAAGGGTTTTTTTTATTTCATAGAGAAATAAAATGAGACATCATAACTTAGCGAAATGAAGATTGTGAGGGGAAGACATGAAGTTTTTTACAGGTGAGATACATAACAGCATGTTTATTGGGGTAGTCATTGATGATGAATGGGTGATGGACGTCAAAAAGGCAGAAGCCAAATTATTTGAGCTTGAGACACTGCCAAACTCTTTATCTGAGTGTATTAAAATGGGGGACAAGTTTGTTGAACATGTCGGGCAGCTTCTTGATTGGGCTGAGAAAAAAGAAGAAGACCGCGGTTCTTATGTATATCCGCTTTCGGACGTGAAACTCCATGCCCCGATTCCAAAGCCGTCTAAAAACATCATGTGTGTCGGAAAGAATTATCAAGATCATGTGATGGAGATGGGAAGTGCGGCGGATATTCCTAAAGACGTGATGATTTTTACAAAGGCACCTACTTCTGTCATTGGACACGAAGCGGACATTCTTCTTCATGAAGATGTAACAAGTGAATTGGACTATGAAGGAGAGCTTGCCATCGTGATGGGCAAATCAGGGAAAAACATTGCTCCTGAAGAGGTCCAAGATTATATATTCGGTTACACCATTTTAAATGATGTGACGGCAAGAGATTTGCAGAAAAAACATAAACAGTTTTTCATTGGCAAAAGCTTAGATACAACCTGCCCGATAGGACCTTATATCGTTCATAAGTCAATGATCGAGGATCATGGTGCGCTCCATGTGGAAACAAAGGTAAACGGAGAAGTTCGTCAGTCTGCCAGTACGGAATTAATGATCTTCACAGTTGAGGACATTGTCTCCACTCTTTCAAAAGGGATGACATTAGAAGCGGGTGACATCATTGCAACAGGTACACCTTCTGGGGTAGGGAAGGGCTTTGAACCGCCTAAGTTTTTAGCTTCTGGAGATCGAATTGACATCACGATTGAACCGATTGGAACGCTGACAAATCACGTCAAATAAAGCGCGTGATGACACAGGATTGTCGCTTTGTGTTCGACTTATTTCGTGGTACGATGAGAAGGTACTTGTTCTGATAAAGGGGGAAATCACAAATGGGAACACATTTACATATCACAGCATGGGTGCTGGGGATTATTTTATTCTTCGTAGCCTTTGCTCTAGCAGGTAAAAATGACAAAGGCGCTAAAATTGTGCATATGATCGTTCGCTTATTCTACTTGATCATTATTGCAACAGGCGTAGAGCTGTATGTTCGCACAGGAATGAAAATTCCAGGTTACGGGGGCGAGTATATTGGAAAAATGATTCTCGGTATCCTCGTGATCGGTTTCATGGAAATGGTCCTAGTGCGCAAGAAAAAAGGAAAATCGGTGACTGGTGTGTTGATTGGTTTTATCGTATTTGCGATTGTGACCATTCTTCTCGGTTTACGTCTGCCGATCGGTTTCCATATCTTTTAATATAAAAAGGACATTGCTTATACGAAGCAGTGTCCTTTTTATATGGCATCAAATTGTGAAACGATCCGTTGTCCGTCCGAAGTGGTCCATTCAAAACGAATGTGACTGGCGGCTGGCTCATGGTGACATTGAAGTGCAAGTGATTGCGTATCTGTCGAAAACTGAAAGAAAGAAACGCGCTGCAAAGAATGAAAGGAAGAGAAAACACAATCATAGACGGAAAAACCAAGCTGCTCTATCTGGTCAAGGATGTGATCAAAAACGTTGTCCGGTACGAACATGAGAAGATCAAGCCAGCCTTTGGCAAGAGACGCCGTATATTGAATGTTTTCTCCTCCCTGTACTTCTATTAGCTGCCCGTTTTCATGAAGAATCATAGAACCGAGCAATTCCCCTTTTGTCCATTGGTCATTTTCCTTCAAACAGATCATTGTGCTTTGAAGACTTTCTGGCAGCATGATCTCTCCTTCATCATCTTCAATTAGGCAATGCCCGTTTTCAATGAGCAAATACCCATTACACCATCTTCTGCTGCAGCGTTCAAGCTGCCTCATTCGATTCTCCATTTGCAAAAGCTCCTTTCCTCTTTCTTTTCTTACCAAATCAAGCTTGTCCTATACGCCGGGAAAAAAGGACAAATCAACTATCAAGGAGACGATGCATAAACTAAGAAAGGCTGAATGAGAACACTTGAGGAAAAACGGATGGGAGCTGATGATGATGTGTGGAATTACAGGCTGGGCAGACTTTAAAAAGCAGCTCATCCAACAGGATCATGTAATCAATCAAATGACAGATACATTATCTAAAAGAGGGCCAGATGATACAAATACATGGAAAAGTGAGCACGTTCTTTTCGGGCATAAAAGGTTAGCGGTGGTAGATGTAGAAGGCGGAAAGCAGCCGATGACATATACACATCAAAACCATGCTTATACGATTGTATACAATGGAGAGCTTTATAACACAGAGGATATCAGAAAAGAATTGTTAAAAAGGGGGCACCGCTTTCTTGGGCATTCTGATACAGAAGTTCTTCTTCATGCCTATACAGAATGGAAGGAAGAGTGTGTCTCCCATTTTAATGGCATTTTTGCATTTGTGATCTGGGATAGTGAGCGTGAATTGTTATTTGCAGGGAGAGACCGGCTCGGCGTCAAGCCATTTTTCTATACAGAACGTCATCATTCCTTCTTATTTGGTTCAGAGATTAAAGCACTTCTTGCTCACCCTGATATCAAAGCAAAAGTCGATCATGAAGGGCTGTCGGAGATCTTTGGCTTAGGACCGTCAAGAACACCAGGTCAAGGCGTGTTTAAAGGGATAAAAGAGCTGAGACCTGCACATGCCTTGACCTTTTCAAAAGACGGTCTGCGCGTGTGGAGATACTGGAATGTCAAAAGCAAGAAGCATACCGATTCACTTAATGACACCGCACAGCACATTAAGCATCTCTTTACAGATGCTGTGACAAGACAGCTCGTCTCTGATGTGCCTGTATGTACATTTTTATCTGGGGGCGTCGATTCTAGTGCCATTACTGCCATTGCCGCTAAGCATTTTGAGAAAATAGGGAAAGCACCACTTCATACGTATTCCATTGACTACGAAGGAAACGATCAATTCTTTGAAGCGAATCAATTCCAGCCGAATGCTGACGGTCCTTGGATTGATCGAATGACCAAAGCGTTTCAAACGAATCATCACAGCTGTATCATTGGGCAAAGAGAGCTCGCTTCCTTTCTGAAGGAAGCCGTTGAGGTTCGAGACTTACCGGGTATGGCAGATATTGATTCTTCCTTGCTTTGGTTTTGCCGAGAAATTAAAAAGGACTTCGTTGTTGGCTTGTCAGGTGAATGTGCGGATGAAATCTTTGGCGGCTATCCTTGGTTCCATATGGAAAATGAAACAAATGGTTTTCCGTGGATGAGATCGACTGAAGCTAGAACGCAGCTCCTGCAAGACTCGTGGCAAAAAAAGCTGTCACTTAAGGAATACGCGCAAAGCAAATATGAAGAAACGGTGGCAGAAACGCCTCTTTTAGATGGAGAAACCGGCGTCAATAAAGCCCGGAGAGAACTTTTTTACTTAAATATGATCTGGTTTATGACAACACTGCTTGATCGAAAAGATCGCATGAGTATGGGGGCTAGTCTTGAGGTACGGGTGCCATTTGCAGATCATCGCCTTGTCGAATATGTGTGGAATATTCCTTGGGAAATGAAAATGCATGGAAATCGTGAAAAAGGGGTTTTACGAAAAGCATTAGAGGGAATTTTACCGAATGAAGTGCTTTATCGAAAGAAGAGTCCTTACCCGAAAACACATCATCCAGCTTATACTCAGGCTGTGAAAGAGATGCTCACAGACTGTCTCGCGCAAAAAGACTCTGTACTTCACGAATTTTTAGATCCACATCAATTAAAGCAGCTGATTGAAACGGAAGGAGCTTCCTTTCATGTGCCATGGTATGGCCAGCTCATGAAAGGCCCGCAGTTGATTGCCCATCTAGCACAGATTCATCATTGGTTTGAAACGTATCGAATTGATATAGAAGCGTAATAAAGAGTCGGCTTTCTTGCACTTGTTGAAAGGAAGCCGGCTTTTTTGATACATAACATGAGACTTTTTGAGCACATCAAAAGTTGATGTAATCTTTTTAATTTGTATAATTAACTTAAAGTGAATTAATTTGGAGGAAAAAGGATAATGAAAATCATTGTGATTGGAGCGGGACCAGGGGGCCTTGCAGCAGCTATGATGCTTCAAAGCAAAGGACATGACGTTCATGTATACGAAAAGCAGCCCTTTGTCGGCGGGCGTAACGCTAAGTTTCAACTTGGTGATTTCACGTTTGATACAGGTCCTACCTTTCTCAGCATGATTCATATTGCAGAGGAGCTGTTCACCTTTGCTGGTAAAAATCTTTATGACTATATTGATGTGATTGAATTAAAAGAGATGTATAGGTTAATATTTCAAGACAATCAGCTGGATATGATCCGGGATCGCGATGAAATGTACAAACGATTAGAAGCCTTTGCACCTGGTGAGGGCGAAGGGTATCTAAGATTTATGAAGGATACAAAGCGCAAAATGAATCGATTGACACCAATTTTACAAAGTAAAATGGACCGCTTTCATCATTACCTTCGCCTGAAGGTGATCAAAGCACTTCCACAGCTTTCATTAAATAAAAGTTTGTATGATGTGCTGTCAGACTATTTTTCGAATGAATCAGTGAAATATGCTTTTACATTTCAATCAAAGTACTTAGGAATGTCTCCATGGGAATGCCCTGGTGCGTTCTCGATCCTTTCGTTTATGGAACATGACACAGGTGTATTTCATCCGAAGGGCGGTGTCAATCAGCTGTCAGAAGCGATGGCAAAGGCGGCGCTTGAAGCTGGAGCAGAGATTCATCTGTCAGCGGGCGTTGAAAAGCTGCTCACGGAGGGAAGGAAAGTAAAAGGCATTCGTTTAGAATCTGGGGAAGAAATACAAGCAGATGAGGTTGTCGTCAATGGAGACTTTGCACATGTGATGACTAAGCTTGTCGAGCCAGGACTCTTAAAGAAATACAGCGAGAAAAAATTAAAAAAGAAAAAATTCTCATGCTCTACCTTTATGCTTTATTTAGGACTGGATACCATGTATGATGAGCCGCATCATACCATCGTTTTTTCCGATGATTATGCTAGATTTGTTAAAGGCATTACGAAAACATATGAGCTGCCAGATGATCCGTCTATTTATATTCAAAATGCAAGTGTAACCGATGACTCACTTGCTCCAAAAGGAAAATCAGCTCTTTATGTGCTGGCTCCAGTTGCCAATAACCAAAGCGGTATTGATTGGGAAGCGCATCAAGATGAATTTAGAGAGCTTGTGCTGGATACATTGGAGCGGAAAACAGGCTTTCAGAATGTGAGACAGCATATAGAAGTCGAGCGGATGATCACACCGAAGCAATGGGAGGAAGACCTTAACGTATATGAAGGAGCTACATTTAACCTCGGCCACCAGCTGACGCAGATGATGGTCTTAAGGCCGCACAATGAATTTGATGAATTAAAGCACTGCTGGCTTGTTGGAGGAGGAACACATCCAGGAAGCGGACTCCCAACCATTTTAGAATCAGCACGTATCACGACAAATGCCATTCTTAAAAAAGAGAAACATTCACACAAAACAATGCCGCATCAAGAAAAGGGGAGCGCCTCATGAAAAAACATATATTGATTGCAGGTGGCGGTATTGGCGGAATGATCTCAGCGCTTTATTTAAAAAAAGCGGGACATGATGTCACCCTTGTCGAAAAAAATGAACGGCTTGGCGGGAGACTTGCTTTTGTACGTGAGAAAGGATATAAAGTAGATGAAGGTCCGACCATTGTCCTGCTTCCTGACATGTTAAAAGGCATTTTACATGAGGTAGGAATTGACGAATCATTTCTTGATCTTGTGGAGCTTGACCCGTTGTATACAATTCACTATCAAGACGGAACCTCCTATACGAAATACTCTGATGCACTTCGTCAACTAGATGAAATTAGACGTGTATTTCCAAAAGAAGATCAAGGGTTCCAGAGGTTTATGGAAGAAATGACAGACCGGTTTCAAGAAGGGCAGCAAGCCTTTCTTGAAAAATCATTTCACGAAAAACGTACATTTTTTACAAAAGCGAATATGAAGATTTTAATGAAATTAAAGGCGTATCGAACCGTACAAAGCGCTCTGAAAAAATATTTCTCAGAAGAACGCCTGCGAGATGCATACGCACTTCAAACCCTCTATGTTGGGGGAAACCCGTATGAAGCATCGGCTATTTATTCGCTTGTGTCCTATAGTGAGCACGCACATGGAATTTACTATTTAAAAGGCGGCTATGCAAGTTTAGTAGATATATTGGAAGAGCAGCTCATCAACATGGGTGTGCATGTAAGAAAAAATGAAGAAGTCACGCAATTGGTGTTTGAGGGAAAACGGGCAGTCAAAGCAAAAGTTAATGATGAACATGTAGCTGCTGATGCATTTGTGATCAATGGAGATTATCCAGCTGCGTTAAAACAGCTTGGCTTAGAAGAACAAGATCGCCGGAAATACGTGCCGTCCTCTGGTTGTGTGATGGTGTATCTCGGGTTAAACAAGATGTATCATGAAGCACCTGTTCATCAATTTTTTATGGGAGAACACTTTGACCAGCATATGAAAGAAGTCTTTCAAACGAAAACGATACCTCAAGACCCGTCGTTTTATACATTTAATCCATCGATCATTGATCCATCTCTTGCCCCAGAGGGCAGCAGTGTTCTATACATGCTCGTTCCCGTTCCTTCAGGTGATCATATCAACTGGGAAGAGGAGACAGATTTCGCAGAGAACATGGTGGATCGCCTTGAGAAAAGAGGCTTTCCGAGATTGCGAGAGTCGATTGTCTGGAAAAAGGTCAGAACACCAAATGATTCCTTGCGAGAAGGATTGTTTGAAGGCGGCAGCTTTGGACTTGCCCCTAATTTGTTTCAATCAGGTGTCTTCCGCCCGCAAGTGAAGGTCAGTGAGACAGATAATCTTTATGCGGCAGGTGCTTCCACCCATCCGGGCGGCGGGGTGCCGATCGTGATGCAAAGTGCGAAGCTCATGGCTTCTGTACTACTAAAAGATTTGAATGATAGAAAGGAAGTGAAGCTAAGTGGTGGATGTACAAACAGCATTAAAAGTGTGTGAGGAAACCATTCAAACCCATTCCAAAACGTTTTACCGGGCCTTTTCCATGCTGCCTAAAAAGAAAAGACAGGCCGTCTGGGCCGTATATTCCTTTTGCCGTAGAGCAGATGACATTGTAGATGAGTCCTCTTCGCCAAAAGAGGACCTTGCCTCCTTTCGCGAGACGTTTGATCGATTTTTACAAGGTGAGGTAGACCGGAATGATCCGATATGGGTGGCGCTAGAGCATACATTTCAAGAGTTCCGGATGGATGAAGCCCCGTTCCGTGATCTGCTCCAAGGACAGGAGATGGATTTAGCGCAGCAGCGATACGAAACGTTAGATGAACTGCTCATCTATTCCTATCAAGTTGCTAGTACCGTTGGACTCATGCTCCTTCCCATTATTGCACCGCGTAAAAAAGAGCAGCTAAAAGAAGCAGCCATTTCGTTAGGGATTGCTATGCAGCTCACCAACATCCTTCGAGATATCGGCGAAGATCAGGCTGAAAGAGACCGCATTTATTTGCCAAAGCAGGTGATGGATCAATTCGGGTACACAGAGCAAGAATTGCAGGAAGGGATTGTGAATCAAGCTTTTCAGCATGTCTGGGAGTACATTGCCTTTGAGGCAGAGGCATACTACGAGGAGTTTTTTGACCATCTTCATGAATTCCCGCTGTATTCACGAATACCGGTGAAAGCAGCCGCCCACTTTTATAAAGCCATTTTAGATAAAACAAGAGAAAACGAATACCGCGTCTTTACAGAGCGAGCATTTATTTCAAAACAGGAAAAAGCACTTATTTTAGAAGATATTACGTAAAAAAGGACTGCACCCGCAGTCCTTTTTTATGTGGAAGAAAAGCGATACTCCGTCCATACTCTGGAACGCCAGCGCCTATACATGAAAATGCCTCTGACCCATTCATCCACGATAAAAGAAATCCAAACCCCAATGAGACCCATTTCAAACTGAATGCCTAACAAGTAAGCGATCGGAAGCCCGATTCCCCACATTGATATCATCGCCATATACACTGGAAACTTCGCGTCACCAGCCGCCCGCAATGAATTAATAATGACCATATTAAAAGAGCGCCCCGGCTCTAAAATGATCGTCAATAGGAGAAGTGTGGCGGCGATTTGAATGATTTCATGATTGCTAGTGAAAAAGGTAAGCAAATGCGTCGATGATAAAGATAAAGCAGTAGAAGAAAGAAGAGAGATCCCAATGGCCCAGTATAAGCTTTTCATACATCTGCGGTAGGCAGCATCAAATTCTTTCGCTCCAATATGGCGCCCGATTAAAATCTGTGTCCCTTGGCTAATCGCTGCACCAAACAACATAATGAACATCATCAAATTTTGAGTGTAGACCTTTGCGGCTAAAGCCTGCGTCCCCATAAATGTAATAAACAGTGTAATGATCATTTGGGAGCCGTTATAAGAAAGCTGTTCTCCAGCAGAAGGAATGCCAATTTTCAGCAGCTTTTTTAAATGCGTCCGCTGAATGTGAAACATACTCTTCAGCGAAAAGCGCAATCCAATGCGGCGGCGGACAATGAGGATCATTGCCATCAATCCGATCAACCGAGCCAGCGAGGTTGAAAAGGCAACACCCATGACACCTAATACCGGAAAGCCAAATGGCCCAAAAATGACCAAATAATTGCCGGCAACGTTGAGTAAATTCATTCCAATGGTGACATACATCGTGTCTCTTGTATATCCGTAGCTTTTTAAAATTGCACTATATGTCATAATGAGTGCTTGAATAAAAGAAAGCAGGCCGACAATTTGTAAAAAGACCGACGCATCCGGCATGAGTTCACTTGATAAGCCCATCATGTGCAGGATTGGAACAGCTAACACAAACATAAGGAGACTAATGACAAAGCTGATCAAGAAGTTGGTTCCTAGTGAGACATAGGCGACTTGAGTCGCTTCCTGCTTGCGGTCAGCTCCTAAAAGCTGCGCAATCACAATGGTCGTTCCTGTTGTAATGAAGCTGAACATGACAATTAATAAATTCAGGAGCTGGTTGCTTACACCTACTGCGGCCACACTGTTATCGGAGTATTGGCTGAGCATGAGTGTATCAGCGCTCCCCATGAGCATATATAAAGAGATTTCGATAAAAATAGGCCAAGTTAATGCAAATAATGAAGGGTGTGTTTTCTCATCTTTTGCTTGAACCTTTTCATATGACAGGGTTTGAGATTTCATCACATAGCCCCCTTTCGTATAAATCCGATTTATAGTGTACCGTGCATCGACTATAATAAGAAGAGACGAAACCGAAACTTATTGGAGAAATCCGACTTCATAAGGGGATGAATATGGATCGATTTATTACATTTACTGTACCGCCGTTTCCTATTTATATTGCTTCAGGTAAAGGGGTATTTCATCAAGGAGAAAGACATATCTCAAGAACCTTCACTGTATTTGATCTGCTCTATGTCACAAAAGGTGAACTATGGATGACAGAGGGCGAGGAGGCTTTTCATGTAAAAGAAGGTGAATATACGATTCTCTCACCGGGCCTGTCTCATGGTGGACATCTGCCATGTGAAGAGGAAACCCACTATGAGTGGCTGCATTTCTCAATTGACCGATTTGAGCTGACGAACCGGCCGAGAGAACACTGGACTGATATGAAACAAAACCAAGCCACCTTCGAAAAGCCGGCAACCTATGAATTTAGTCTGCCTCGTTTAGGAAAAGTGAAGGGACGAAGTGTGTTAGAAAAACACCTTTCAGCGATGAGAGCACTAAATCATGATGCATCTGAACTTCCGCTGAAAAAACAGCTCCTATTTGAGGAACTGCTCATTCACCTGCAAAAGGAAGCGTTCCATATTCCAAGTGCAAAGGAGACTGTTGCATCAGAAGTGGTTCATTATCTTGAGCAACATTTTATGGAGAAATTACACATGGAGCGTCTTGCAGAGAAACTGCACTATCATCCTGACTACATGACAAGATGTATGCAGACGGTATATGGATTGACGCCAAACCAGTACAGCCATCGTCTCAAAATCGAAAAAGCCAAAAGCATGCTGGCCTCAACGAATGAAAAAATCGCTGCTATTGCAGATCATGTAGGGATTGACGACCCTACTTATTTTTCTAAGCTGTTTCGGCAAAATGAAGGCATGACGCCGATCGAGTACCGTTATTTAGCAAAAAGAACGACAAAGTAAAGGAACGTGAACAGATGAAAAGTGAAAAGGAAGAGCTTGTGAACATATGTCCATTAACCGAAACGGACTTAGAGACGGTGTGGCAGTTAAAATTTAAAGCACCAGACCAGTCCTATCGAAAATGGAATGCCCCTTATTTTTATGAACACGAAATCCCGCTTGCTGCATTTAAGAAACGTTACTTACAGGAAGAATCCATTCCCCAAAAGCTATATGGGATTGAAATAGATGGTGAAATCAAAGGCACCGTATCATATTATTGGGAGAATGAACGTACGAGGTGGCTTGAATGCGGCATTATCATTTATGACTCACGTTTTTGGAGCGGAGGTATTGGGACAAAGGCATTAAATCTATGGATTGATGTGTTATTTTCACAAATTGATATTCCGCGAATTGGTTTAACCACTTGGTCAGGGAATGAACGGATGATGCGGTGCGCAGAGAAATGCGGGTTTACCCTTGAGGGGAGACTGAGAAAGGTCCGTTATTATCAAGGGGTTTATTATGATTCAATGCGCTACGGAATATTGAGAGAAGAATGGAGAAGCCTTCCGCGGAACAATGATAAAATATTTTAGGACAAAAGTATCGTATGTTTGAATAAACTGAAAAAAATCGGTTATTCAACCGAATAATAGAAAAAGTGTTTTTTACATAAGGGGGAATTTAAATATGAGATTAACGGGTCTATTCGTTTCACTTGCTGTTGCCATCTATTTATGGTTTGATGCGCCAAAGCATAACAAAGACAAATGGCTGTGGGCCATTTTAGGCGTGCTATTTAGCACCATCGTACTCGGTATTTATTTGATCAAGACAGAGAGGAAGGGGCTGGGCTGGACGATCTTAATTTTAACCATCTTGTTTGATCTCATGCTGCTCATCTCTATTTTGATCGGTGTTATTCTTTTTTATCAGGTGCCTTCATGAAGAAGGGCTTTTTTCTTTTACCTTTTGAGCCGGTACACCAGCAATGACGATCTGCTCTTCATGAAAGGAACGATTCACCACGGCATTTGCTCCGATTGAAATATGATTTGCAATATAAATGTCTCCAAACAGCTTAGCACCAGGGCCAATCCATACGTGATCTCCAATGGTTGGGACATCCTTTTCGGAATGGTTTTGGCCAATATTCACCCCTTGATGAATATCACAAAATGCCCCAATTTTTGCGTGCTTATTCACAATTAAGAGACCACTATGATTGATTCTAAGGCCGGGGCCAAAGACGCCAATCGGAATATCAAAACCAAGCTGCATGCCTTTCTTTTTATGTAAATAGCGATAAAACCATTTGCGCAGTAGAGCGCCGCTATTAGAATAGTATTCATATTTTCGTAAATACCTTTGATATTTCCATATATCGTCTCCAAACCACTTTGGTCTTCTGCGCGTAATCGCTAATGCTTTCTTATCCTGCGTTAAGTAATGGTGAAGATCGTGCTTTGTAAAAATCATCAAATTCCCCTCCATTCCTTTATGTTTCAGAGAAATTATACCATCCAAACCATTTATATCAAGAAAAAATGGTGTGATTCTTCAATTTTCTACCTTCATTTCATCCAAATTTCTGCATAGAATGAGCGCTTTGAGTTGAGTAGAACAAAAGAACCAGGAAGAATGATTTGTAATTTTTTTCAATATTAAATCGTCTCATGCGTTCCATCTCCTTATGGCAGTAAGGTTTGTAAAAATTAATCGAAAATACTCATTAAAAAGAGAATATTGCATTCATATGCTTTTTGAATCATCTTTTTGAATACAATTGACTTTCCTATCTCACATCCTCTAGGCTAGTAAATGAAAATGATAATCTTTATCAATTGGAGGAGTGTTTTATTATGTCCATCAAAACCGTTTCTAAAAATCAGCAATTTTTAGAGCAGCAAAGTCAAAGAGAATCTAATGCAAGGTCTTACCCGAGACGGTTCCCATTAGCCATGCAAAAAGCCGAGGGTATGATCGTGACAGATGCAGATGGCAGAGAGTTTTACGACTGTCTGGCAGGCGCAGGAACACTTGCACTTGGTCACAATCATCCGGTTGTTATAGAAGCTATTGAACGTATGCTTCATGAAAAAAGACCATTGCATACGTTGGACATAACCTCAGAAATTAAAGAAGAGTTTGTGAATGAAATTTTTTCTCACCTGCCAGAAGAGTTTGCAAAGAGAGCAAAAATTCAATTTTGTGGACCAACTGGCGGTGATGCCATAGAAGCTGCGATTAAATTAGTCAAGACAGCGACAGGTAATCGTTCCATTCTTTCTTTCCACGGTGCTTATCACGGTGCGACACATGGCACGATGTCATTAAGCGGAAATTTGTCTCCAAAGGAAAGAGTGCAAGGGTTAATTCCAGATGTGCATTTCATGCCTTATCCATATGAATATCGCTGCCCATTTGGCATTGGCGGGAAAGATTCACACCGCATTTCCAGCTCTTATATTGAGCGTGTATTAAATGATCCTGAAAGTGGTATTCTTCCGCCAGCAGGTATGATCTTTGAAGCAGTTCAAGGTGAGGGAGGCTCAATTCCAGCATCTATTGAATGGATAAAAGAAATGAGAAGAATCACAAAAGAAAAAGGCATTCCGCTCATTATCGATGAGGTTCAATCAGGCATTGGCCGAACAGGTAAGATGTTTGCCTTTGAACATGCAGGAATTGTGCCAGACGTTATTGTATTATCTAAAGCCATTGGTGGAAGCCTGCCGCTTTCAGTTGTGATTTATGATCAAGATTTGGATCAATGGAATCCAGGTGCACACATTGGCACATTTAGAGGAAATCAAATGGCGATGGCTGCAGGAACTGCTACGCTTAAATTCATAAAAGAAACCAATCTGCTTGATCATGTAGACCAGTTAGGGAATCGCATGCAGGCTTATTTAAAAGACATTCAAAAAAATGTACCTGCTATCGGTGATGTTCGTGGAAGAGGATTAATGATTGGTGCTGAAATTGTCAATCCAAATGAAAAGCAGGATGTGGATGGAAGTTATCCAGCAAATCCTGAGCTAGCCAGTCTCATTCAAAAGAATTGCTTCGATAAAGGCTTAATTGTAGAGACAGGAGGCCGTTTCGGCAGCGTCATTCGATTCTTACCGCCATTGATCATGACAGAAGAACAGCTTGAACAAGTCATCGCTATTTTTAAAGAGGCCGTTTACGATGCAATCAACTAAAGCTTCTGTGGATTCATTATTTATCAATCAAAGCCAGCTTGGAAGAGAGTCCTTCCAAGCGGCTCTTCATACATCTATCGACAGCTTACTGGATCAGTGGCAAAAAGACGAAGGACCATACAGCGGAATATTGCCTGGGAAATTAGCGGCTAGTGTCGAATCCTTATTTCAGTTTCAACCGTCTGGCGAATCAATAGAATCTGTCTTTCAAGATATAAAGCAGCACCTTTTACCGCATCTCGTTGATGTATCGCATCCTAAATGCTTGGCACATTTGCATTGTCCGCCGCTTATCCCTGCACTTGCCGCAGAGGTGATGGTAAGCTCCTTTAACCAATCAATGGATTCCTTCGATCAAAGCGGTATTGCATCTTTGGTGGAGGAGGAAATTTTAAAGTGGCTGTGTGCGAAGTTTTCTTATGGAAATCTAGCAGATGGGACATTTACGAGCGGTGGCACCCAATCTAACTATATGGGACTGCTTCTTGCAAGAGATGCATTTTGTGAAAACACATGGCAATGGAATGTTCAACAGAAAGGCTTGCCGAGTGAGGCTCACCGCATGAGAATTCTTTGCTCTAAAAATGCTCACTTCACTGTGAAAAAATCTGCATCCCAGCTAGGCTTAGGGGAGCAGGCAGTTGTTCTAGTAGAGACAGATGAACATCACCGCATGGACCTCAACGATTTGAAGAAGAAACTTGTTGAGTTAAAGGAACAAGATCTCCTGCCTTTTGCGGTAGTAGCGACTTGCGGGACAACTGATTTTGGCAGTATTGACCCAGTTCGAGATGTATATGACATCGTCAAGCCATTCGGTTTATGGATTCACGCAGATGCTGCCTACGGAGGTGCGCTTATATTAAGCGAAACCTACAGACGTAAATTAGACGGTATTGAGCTTGCTGATTCCATCACGATTGACTTTCATAAACAATTTTATCAGCCGATCTCCTGCGGAGCATTTTTGCTGAAGGATAAAAGACATTTTGGCTTGATTCATTATCATGCAGATTATCTCAATCCAAAGGAAGATGAACTGGATGGAATACTACATCTTGTCCATAAATCTGTCCAAACGACGCGCCGGTTCGACGCACTGAAATTGCTTCTTTCTCTTCGTCTGATTGGGGAGAAAGGGTTTGGTGACATCATTGACCATACCATTGATTTTGCAAAGGATGTGGCTGCGCTTATTGAGAGCAATGATCACCTTGAAGTGATCAATCCTGATCCAGAAATCAATGCAGTTGTGTTTCGATTTAAGGGGGCGGATGACATCAATAAAATCATCCATCGAACGTTATTCAAATCAGGAACTGCTGTCATTGCGAAAACAGTGGTGGATGGTCAAACATGCTTAAAATTCACTTTGTTAAATCCGAGAACGACAATCACACATATTGAGGAAATCCTTTCTGACATCGTTGATATCGGGATCGTTCATATTCAATCCGGGAGGGTACTACGTTGAGTCAATATAAACAAATGGCTGAAAATGCAACTATGCAAAGCTTTTTAAACTGTTTTTTACGTGAAACAGGAATCGATCGATCTGCAAAAAAAGAGACGAAAGCAGATGGTTCGCTTGTATTCGTGGCAAAACTAGCAAAGCAAGACCTTGAGCTTGTGATTCCGGTCCGTTATTTTTCATCTGTAGGCCGCCATCTCTTTGATTTTCCGATTCGCTTTCGTCCGAGTGGCAGCGAAAAAGAGGGAACGATCGTCGATTACACGACACTTGTTGCTTTATGTTCAAAGGAGCTTCTCATTGCATATGGCCGCACAGATGCAGAGGATGAATTCATGCTTCGTATCATTTTAAGCTGCCGAAATATTGAACGATTTTTACGGGAGAGAGAAAGTGATCAAGCTGCTTTATCTCAAGCTGATTTTGAGTACATCGAGGCTGAGCAGTCACTTCTCCTTGGACATTTAACACATCCTACCCCAAAAAGCAGACAAGGGATGACAGAAGAGGAGGAAGCCGTCTATTCTCCTGAGCTGAAAGGAGCTTTCCAACTTCATTACTTTAAAGCGCACCATTCGATTGTGCTTCAGGATTCGTCTATTTCACAACCCGCGGCAAGCCTCATGTTAGAAGAGCTTTCGCGTCAGGTGCCAGAAGAAACAGAGAGACTGAATAGGTTAACAGAAAACGGAGAATATGTGCTCATTCCGATTCATCCGCTGCAAGTCAAAGTGGTCATGGAGAAGGCATTCGTGAAGCGTTATATAGAGGAGGGGAAACTGACTTATTTAGGACCGCTCGGGTCTGAATACACAGCGACTTCATCCTTTAGAACGGTCTATCAAAAGGATTCTGCTTACATGCTCAAATTCTCTGTTCCTGTGAAAATTACGAACTCGTTACGCATCAATAAACAAAAGGAACTGGATCGAGGAGTAGAGATGTCCCGCATCTTAAAAACAGAATTAGGCGTTTCTTTATATGAAAAATTCTCTGGATTCCGGGTCATTGAAGATCCTGCATATCTCTCTATTCGCGGAGATGAAACGGAATCTGGCTTTGAAGTGGTCATTCGTCAAAATCCATTCTTGCATCGTGAAAAAGGCGCAAGCTTAATTGCTGGGCTGTGTCAGGATCATGCGTACGGAGGAAAATCGAGATTAGCAGGAATTATTCATAAACTTGCAGACGCAGAAGGCCGGTCAACAGAAGCGGTCAGCCAAGATTGGTTTAAACAATATTTGACTATTTCGTTAAAGCCGATGCTCTGGCTGTTTGAAACGTATGGTCTTGCACTCGAGGCCCATCAGCAAAATGCTGTTGTGCAAATGAAGGATGGTTATCCAGAGACCTTCTATTACCGTGACAACCAAGGCTACTATTATAGTGAATCGAAAAAGGATAAGCTCGCGAATCTAGTTCAAAACTTGAGCGTCAGAAGTGAAACCATCTGTGCGGATGATGTAGCCGTTGAGAGACTTCGTTATTATTTCTTCTTTAATCATTTATTTGGTCTCATTAATGGCTTTGGCACAGAAGGATTAGCAAAGGAAGAAGACTTGCTGGCACTCGTGAGAGATACATTGCTCGCTCATGAGGAGACGTACGGAGCATCTGATCTGACTAACAGCCTTCTCCGCTCAAAAGAACTTCCTTCAAAAGCGAATTTGCTGACACGATTTGAAGATATGGATGAGCTGACAGGATCTCTGGAAACACAATCTCGTTACACGGCTGTCTTGAATCCGCTCTTTTTACATAAGGAGGCGCTGATTGGATGAGGCATCGTATTAGGTTTATTCGCGCTGAATATGAAAGAGACGTTCAGCTTGTCCATAAGTGGATGCAAGAAGAGTACGTTCACCCATTTTGGCATTTGAATATTCCGTTTCCTGCTTTTGAAAAGCATTTTTATCAGGCAATACATGATCCGCATCAAACCCTTTATTTAGGCACGATTGATGGGACGCCAATGAGTTATTTTGAGGCTTACAACGTGAAAGGGGATATCATTGAATTCTACTATGAGCCTTCTCCGCATGATCAAGGCATCCACCTGTTAATAGGGGAACCGGATTATGTGGGAAAAGGATTTGCTGCGCCGCTCCTTCAGGCAATGACAGCATTTCAATTTGAGCAGAACAAACGAACAGAAAAAATCGTTGCTGAGCCGGATATTCGCAATGAAAAAATGATTCATGTATTTGAAAAATGCGGCTTCGAACGTGTAAAACCAGTCACTTTACCTGATAAAACAGGTCTTTTGATGTTTTGTGATCGAGAACGATTCGAAAGGAAGTATAACCATGACGCGGTTCAACAAGCAAAATAATATAGTGGATGTAATTGGGATCGGCATTGGCCCGTTTAACCTGGGGCTTGCCGCATTATCTGAAGAGGTAAATGAAATCGACGCTTTGTTTTTTGAAAGAAGTGAAGCCTTTCACTGGCACCCAGGGATGCTCATTGAAGGGACGACACTCCAAGTCCCATTTTTAGCGGACCTTGTCAGCATGGCAGATGTGAAAAGCAAATATAGCTTCCTCAACTATTTGCAGGAACAAAACCGTTTGTATTCATTTTACTTTCTAGAGGACTTCCATATCCCGCGCAAGGAATACAGTCATTATTGCCGCTGGGTCGCTGACCAGTTAGACTCTTGCCGATTTGGCATGAATGTCGAATCTGTCTCACTGATCGAAAAGGCAGGAGAAAAGCGGTATGAAGTGCATGTCCGTCATGTAAAGAACCAAACTGTAGAGGTGTTTGAAAGCAAACATCTCGTCTTAGGAATTGGCACGCAGCCGGCGATACCCGCATCGCTCCAGCCAGCTTTAGGAGAGAAGGTTTTTCACTCAGCTGACTATTTAAAACGAAAAAAAGAAGGCTGTTTCAAAGGGAAATCTGTAACAGTTATCGGCTCTGGTCAAAGTGCGGCAGAAGTGTTTTATGACATTTTATCAGATGATGAGGCAAAGGATATTCACTGGTTTACACGATCAAAAGGATTTTTCCCAATGGAATATTCAAACCTTGGACTTGAGTATTTCTCCCCTGACTATATTGATTTCTTTTATGAGCTTCCGCAAGCCAAAAAGGATGCGTTATTAAAACAGCAAGACTTGCTGTATAAAGGTATCAGTTCGGCGATGATTTGTGATATTTATCATTTGCTTTATGAACGTTCTGCCTGCGGAAACCAGCTGAACACAGTGCTTCAAGCCATGACAGAGGTCAACTTGATTGAGGAAACAGCGGGCGGGTTATCACTTTCATGCACGCAATGGGTCAAGGAAGAATCCTTTACACATGAGACGGATATTGTCGTATTGGCGACTGGCTATCAATCCGTTCTGCCGCCATTTATCAACCCTATTTCTCATCACATTCAATGGGATGATCAAGGGAGATTCCAAGTTGAACGTGAATATCGTTTGAAAACAAATACGATGGGTGAAAATGATATTTTTGTACAAAATGCAGAGCTTCATACTCATGGGGTCGGCGCACCAGATTTAGGGCTGGGGGCTTATCGAAACAGTGTGATCATCAATGAACTTGCTCGTCAAAATGTGTATCCACTTTATCAAAAGCACGTCTTCCAGACATTCGGTACACACAAGAACGCACACACATTTGAAGAAATGAAAGGATAAGGAGGATGAAGCGATGAGTGTACAAGATGAATTGAAAAAAGCGGTGAATCCTGCTGCTTGGAAAAAGGCAAACCAGCGAATGGTGGCTAAAATGCTGTCTGAATATATGTATGAGGATATGCTTCATCCTGTTGAGCTGGATTGTAAGGATGGCATCGCGCAGTATGAATTAATCATTCACGAACATAAGAAATATCGTTATCTGGCAAAACCTCGGTTGTTTGATAGTTTTGATACAATCGCTGAATCAATTGAGTACTGTCAAGATGGAAAATGGTCAAAGGATGTCAGTGCCATTGTGTTTTTACTAGACATTCAGCCGATCATTCCAATGTCTTCTGACACAACAGGCCATCTTATCAAAGAGCTTCACCATACTTTGTTAGCCGATGTCCATTTGCTGTCGAAAAAAGCACTTCGTGCGGATGAACTGACAGATACGGATTATGCATGGATTGAAGGAGAAATGACAGGCCATCCTTGGATTGTGTATAACAAAGGACGTATAGGATTCAGCTACGATGATTACTTAGCCTATGCACCAGAACGGCAGGAATGTGTGCAGCTGTCTTGGATTGCTGTACATAAAGAGCTTGCGACATTCCATGCAGTCGATCATGAAAACTATGAGCAGGTGATCGCCAAAGAATTAGATGAAGTCACGATTCGTCAATTTCAGCGTGTGTTAAAGGATGAAGGATTGAATGCAGCTGACTATTATATGATGCCTGTCCATCAGTGGCAGTGGACGCATATGATTATTCAGCATTTCCCTGAAGATTTGGCCTTGCGCCGGATTGTGTATTTGGGAGAGGGACTGGATCAATATATCCCGCAGCAGTCGATCAGAACCTTTACAAATATCTCAAACAAAGGCAAGCATCATATTAAACTGCCAATGAGTATTTTAAATACACTTGTGTACCGTGGACTCCCATCAGAACGTACGGTCATTGCCCCGCGCATTACAGCGCATATTAAAGGGATTGCCGATCAAGACTCATTTTTATCTGATGTGTGCCGCGTCATTTTACCAGGTGAGAATGCAAGTATCAATGTCGATCATCCATACTACAGCAAACTGCCTGGTGCGCCGTATCAATATCTTGAGATGCTCGGTGTCATTTTTAGAGAAAGCATTTATACGTACTTAGAAGAAGGGGAGAGCCCTGTTACACTTGCGGCACTCACTTATGAGGATCATGAAGGTGAGCCGTATATTAAGCAGCTGATTGAAAAATCAGGTCTCTCAGCAAAAGAATGGATGGCGAAGTTCTTCCATGTCGTGATGCCGCCGCTGCTGCACTTTATGTATCAATACGGCACAGTCTTTTCACCGCATGGGCAAAATACGATTCTTGTGTTGAAAAATCATCAGCCGCATCGTTTGGCAATCAAAGATTTCGTTGATGATGTGAATATAAGTGACCAGCCGCTGCCTGAATTAGCTTCATTAGAAGAAGATTTAAAAGCAGTGCTACGCAGTGAGCCGCCAGAAGGTCTAGTACAATTTATCTTTACAGGATTATTTATTTGCAATCTGCGTTATGTATCCAACGTATTAGACAATCACAATCTGTTAGATGAAACGACTCTTTGGCGCTTGCTTGCGGAAGAAATTCAGCAGTATCAAAAGCAATTTCCGCAGCTAAAAGACCGTTTTGAATTATTTGATCTATTCCAGCCGAAGCTCACAAAGCTTTGCTTAAATCGTAATCGAATGATTGATTATGGCTATGGAGATGGAGATGACCGCCCGCATGCTTCAGAGCATGGGAAGGTCACAAATGCACTCGCTCATGTTCTTTCGTCAGTTGGGGAGAAGTAATAGAAAAGCTGTAGACATCAAGTGTCTACAGCTTGTTTGTTTTTTAAGAAAATGCTTGAGAGGCAAGAAAATAGAAAAGGGCGGGATCATTTAGTTTTTCTTTCCCGCGAATCATCATAAAAGGCGCTACGTTTGTTTTTGTAAATCCTGCTTCAACAAGTATTTCATGCAGGCGTTCAGCAGTTTCTTCATGCATATCTATACGAATTGCCCCTGAATAAGACGAGATGAGTGATTGGATGAGCGAGAGAGCGGTTTGTTCATCGTTTGCTGTAAGCGGTCCAATCATTAGATTAGCAGGGGTTTCGATGCCAAATGCAAATCCAGTTGTTTCATGATGCTCATTCTTTGCGATCAGCCGGAACGATGCTCGTTCCATTCGCTTTCTTATAAAGCTTGATCGATTGGTGCCTGCACCTTTTTCGTCAAGTGCTTCAATAGACGGAAGGTCCGCTTCATCAGCAGGAGAAAGGTGAATCCCGCCTGACACACGAAAAGCCGATGGATTCGTAGTCTGTGCTTTGTATGTATGAATATAGCCGGCCGTTTGAAATCCGATTTTTTCGTAAACGGGCTGTCCTTGTACAGTAGCAGTTAAAACGACAGGAACACTTTGGTCGCTCCGGCGAAGCAGGGTGTCAATCATTTTCCGCGCAAGGCCTAAGCCGCGATGCGTCTCAGATACAATAACGGCACCAATTGATGCTGCTTTATCATATTGGAAAAGTCCCGCACATGAGATCACTTGTCCATCTGTTGTTGAAAAACCTGTAAAATATCCGTTTGTTAAAAGAGATGTAAGCTCATCCTCATTGTAATCAGGCCAGTCGACCTCTTTTGACAATGCGATCAGATCGGGTATGTCATCAAGGGTTAAGGTTCGTTGTACAACGTTTTCCAATACACGCAACTCCTTCTTAGCTGATTTCATCTATATGTATCGTACCATATGAAAGATAAGAAAAAGGAAAGGAAGATCCTTTTCCTCTCAGCGTGTATCAAAAAAGAACCCCCAATGACGGAGGTTCTCATCTTAATGAACATTAAAATATCGAGCTTCAGGGTGGGAAACGACGATCGCAGAAACAGATGCTTCAGGTTCCATCATGAATCCTTCTGTCAGATGGATGCCGATTTTTTCAGGCTGAAGCAGCTTGAACAGCTTTTCCTGGTCCTCAAGATTTGGACACGCTGGATAACCAAAGGAATAGCGCTGCCCTTGATATTTCGCTTGGAATCGTTTTTCCATTGTAAAATCGACTGGGTCAGGGAATCCCCATTTGTCACGAATCACTTGGTGGGTTCTTTCAGCTAGTCCTTCTGCAAGCTCAAGTGCCAGAGCTTGGACGGCATGCATTTTTAAATAATCTCCTTCCTGCTTAAATTGCTGCGCGACTTCACGTATACGCGCGCCGGCTGTGACGGCGAATAAGGCAATATAATCTTTCTCGTTTTCATCACTTTTCCGTACATAATCAGAAATGGAGCGGTACGGTAGCTTCTCCTGCCTTGGAAATTGGAACGTTTCAATGATGCGGTCAGGTTCTTCAGGATCATAAATATGCAAATCATTTCCGTCTGAACTGGCAGGGAAGAATTGATACACAAATGCTGGCGCAAACCAGTTTTTCTCTCTGCCTTCGTTTAGAAGATCTGTGACAAGCTGTTTTAATTCCAATGCTTTTGGGTGCTGTTCAGCTAATAAAGTTTTGACCTTTCCCTTTAAGCCGAGATGATGACCAATGAGCATTTGTTCATTCACATAAGGCATAATATGATGCAAATCGATGTCTCTCACATAATGGCGTGTGGTATTTTCTGGCGTAAATACCGGTGCTTGCGGGAGAGATGCGCGTTTTTCTAGTAATTCAATGACAGCTTTCGGCTGCTTTCCTTCTTTCTTCTTGATAGGTGCCGCTGGCTCCTCTGGCGGCTTTGTTTGAAATTGCAGTGGATTCGCTTTTAACTCATTGGCTAACGATAGTCCGTCCATGGCATCTTTTGCATAAAGTACAGGTCCATCATAATGAGGCGAAATTTTCATTTTCGTAAATTTACGAGAAAGGGCAGCACCGCCGACCAAAATAGGAACAGAAATATTGGCTTTTTGTAAATCTTGAGCGGTTAGTACCATTTGCTGGGCGGACTTCACAAGTAAGCCTGATAATCCAATCATATCTGGTTTTTCCTTTTGCACAGCTTCAATCAATGTTTGAGGTGTCACCTTGATGCCGAGGTCGACCACTTGAAAGCCATTATTGCTCAAAATGATGTCGACAAGGTTTTTCCCGATATCATGGACATCTCCTTTTACGGTCGCAAGCAGAATTTTTCCTTTCCCGCTCGCATGCTGCTTTTCCATATATTGCTCAAGAAACGAAACAGATGCTTTCATGACCTCTGCCGATTGAAGCACCTCGGCTACAATCAGTTCGTTTTGATTAAAAAGACGACCAACTTCAGCCATTCCCTGCATTAACGGGCCATTGATGATATGAAGCGGCGATTCATATTGCTCCAAAGCAAGGGATAGATCATCGATGAGACCTTCTTTCGTTCCCTCGACGACGTAGAGCGCCAGCCTTTCATCAAGTGATAAGGAGATCTTTGGTTTTTTCTCCGTTTTCTTTTTACCGCGGTAAAATTGGGTGAATTCAGCCAGTGTTTGATCATTTGTTTCATAAAGCAAGGATTCAGCTAGTTTGATTTCTTCCTTTGGAATGGAAGCGAAGCGTTCAAGTTTTTCTGTATTGACAATGGCATAGTCAAGCCCTGCTTGCACGCAGTGATACAAATAGACGGCATTTAAGATTTCTCTGCCAACAGGCGGAAGCCCGAAAGATACGTTACTGATGCCTAAAATGGTGAGGCACTCAGGCAGGGTTTCCTTGATCATTTTAATGCCTTTGACCGTTTCTTCAGCGGCGCCAATATATTGCTCGTCTCCAGTGCCTACGGGAAAGACAAGCGGATCAAAAATGATGTCACTTGCGGGAATTCCATACTTCCTCGTTAGCAAATCGTGAGAACGTACAGCAATTTCAAGCTTTCGTTCTGCTGTCACGGCCATTCCTATTTCATCAATCGTGCCAACAACAAGTGCACCGCCATATAGCTTCACAAGAGGAAGAATCTCTTCAAAGCGTTCCTCGCCATCCTCAAGGTTGATGGAATTGATGATGGCTTTCCCTTGAGAATAGGTGAGTGCCTTTTCAATCACGTGTTTATCCGTTGAATCAATGACAAAAGGGGCTTTCACCTTTTTCATGGCTTCTTGTAAAAAGCCTTCCATGTCTGCTGCCTCATCACGGTCTGGGTCGGCGAGACACACATCAACGACGTGAGCGCCATTTTTCACTTGAGCACGAGCAATTTCTGCTGCTTCTTCAAACTTTTGTTCCGCAATGAGCCGTTTGAATTTGCGAGAACCAATGACATTGGTCCGTTCGCCTACAAAAAGAGGACGCATCGAATCCTCATAAATAAGAGGCTCAATTCCTGATACGGTATGCTGCGGCGATTCGCGAGTGATATGACGCGGCTGAAGCGTGCGTACTTCATCTGACAATGCTTGAATATGCGCAGGTGTAGTCCCGCAGCAGCCGCCGACGATATTTAACCAGCCTTCCTTAGCAAAGGCGGCGATTTTCTTAGCAAGAGAGACAGGGGATTCATGATATTGGCCTTCTTCATCTGGGAGACCAGCATTCGGATAGCAGCTCACCGCTGACTTTGCAATGGAGGATAGCGTGCGAATATGGTCTGTCATAAATTCTGGACCAGTCGCACAGTTAAGGCCCACACTGATGGGTTTCATATGCTCAAGAGAGATATAAAAGGCTTCAATATCCTGGCCAGCAAGGGTGGTGCCCATCGGTTCAATCGTTCCTGATACCATGAGTGGTAATTGAATGCCCGTCTGCTGAAAGGCTTCTTGAATCCCTTTGAATCCAGCTTTTACATTCAGCATATCTTGGCTTGTTTCTAAAAGAAGGGCATCACACTTTCCGTCAATCAGAGCGCGGGCCTGCTCTTCATAGTTTCTGACGAGCTCACTGAAGGTTGTGCCGCCTGTCACAGATAATGTTTTCGTTGTCGGGCCCATTGCGCCTACAACAAAACGAGGCTGCTCCGGTGTGGAGAAACGGTCTGCTTCTGCCTTTGCCAGCTGCGCAGCTCGAACATTGAGTTCATAGGCAAGGTGGCCAAGCCCATATTCATCAAGAACGAGCTCTGTCGCGCCGAACGTATTTGTTTCAATGAGGTCAGCATTTGCTTCGAGGTACTCCCTATGGATCTTAGAGATGATGTGAGGGGCTGTCACATTCAAATACTCGTTACAGCCCTCATACTCTTCTCCGCCAAAGTCCTCTGCTGTCAGGTTGGCGTTTTGAATCATTGTGCCCATTGCCCCATCAAGGACGAGGATGCGTTTTTTGAGCTGTTCAGTGATAGTTGACATGGACGTTAGACTCCTTTTCTTTCTGATGGATGTAGGTGGTCAGTTCTGCTGTTAAATCTGATCGAAGGAAAGGAGTAATTAAATAAATGCCATTAAACAATTCGCAGGCTGTATCTAATAAAGAGCGGGCAATTGCTAAGCCTTCTGCTCGCTGCTTTTCTTTATCCTCGCCAGCTTTGGCCATAATGTCACGAATAGAATCAGATAATTTGATACCTGGAATTTCGTGATGAATAAACTCGGCATTTCGGCTGCTTGTTAACGGCATAATGCCGATATAAATCGGTTTATCCAAGTGGCGGCTTTCCTCATGAATTTTCACAAGCTGTTCCTCAGAATAAACAGGCTGTGAAATAAAATAATCAGCACCGTATTCGATTTTTTTCTCAAGACGTTTGACTGCTTTATCAATATGGCGCACATTTGGGTTAAACGCGCCAGCCACTGAAAAATTGGTCTTTTTGCCAAGGGGCTTTCCTGAGAAAGAAAGGCCTTCGTTAAATTGTTTGATGAGTCGAATCAAATCAAAGGAGGTTAAATCATACACAGATGTTGCACCTGGGAAGTCTCCAATTTTAGATGGATCGCCTGTGATCGCTAAAATATCGGTTAATCCAAGGGTGTCGAGCCCCATTAAATGAGATTGAAGTCCAATCAAATTACGGTCGCGGCATGTGATATGAACAAGAGAACGCATATCGAGCTGCTGCTTTAATAATGCGCCGCAAGCGACATTGCTAATGCGCGGAGTCGCAAGAGAATTATCGGCTAACGTCAATGCATCAATGCCAGCATCTTTTAATTCATTTGCAGCAACGAGAAATTTTTCGAAGTTCAGCTTCTTGGGCGGATCAAGCTCTACGATAATCGAACGTTTTTTCACAGCCAGCTCATCAAGACCTGGCTCAGTGCGCTGATCTTGGATGGAAATGATTTCTTCTTTTAACACCTTCACTTCTTTTTCAGTGATCGGTGCTAAATCTTTGACCGCTTCAGCCATTGCGCTAATATGCTGAGGTGTTGTTCCGCAGCAGCCTCCGATAATACGTGCGCCCTGATTTCTAAATTCAAGTGCACTTTTTCGGAAATAATCGTTATCGGTATCATAGACGAGTCTGCCTGCTTCAAGAGAGGGGAGACTGCTGTTAGGATAGACAGATAAATGCGAATTTTCCAAAAGTGGAACGCCTTCTAGTGCCTGAATCATGTGATAAGGGCCCAGCCGGCAGTTGATGCCGACGACATCTGCGCCAAGAGATGATAACTCAGATAAACCATCCTTCAGCGGCGTACCATCCTGCAAAACGCCTTGTTCATGCATAGAGACGTTCATGACAATCGGAAGAGTCGTTTCTTTGCGGGCAATTTGGAGAACAGCCTTTGCTTCTTCTATGTCATAATACGTTTCAAGCAGCAATCCGTCAGGTTCTTCATTTAATAGGATGTACAGCTGCTCTCTAAAGCTTCTTTTGATTTCTTCTATAGAGTAGGCATTTTTGTTAAACGTCCGAATGCCGCCAATTGTTCCGAGTACATAAGCAGAGCCTGCGGCTGCTTTTGCAATTTGTACCGCTTTTGTATTGATGCGTTTTGTTTCTTCCTCTAAGCCGTAGCGGGATAGTTTAATATAATTCGCGCCGTATGTGTTCGTTTGGATGATGTCAGCGCCAGCCTGCACATATGCCTCGTGAACGCGTTTCACTTCATCCTCTTTCGATAAATTTAATTCTTCAAAGCAGCGGTCAATGCCGTAAGAGTATAAAAGTGTTCCCATCGCTCCGTCAGCTATCAGTACGCGGTTTTGTAAGTCTTGTAATAGGCCCATTGTATTCCTCCTTATTTCTATGTAACAAAAAAAGCCTTCTGATAAGAAGAAGACTTTTTGGCTGTATCGTAATTCTTCTCCTTATCTTCCAAGCAGTTGCTTGCTGGATTTAGCACCTTGGTCATAGAAAATAAATTTCTACTACACCGGTTGCTGAGGCTTCACAGGGCCAGTCCCTCTGCCTCTCTTGATAAGAAAGCGATATGAACATGTCAATGAATTGAACTTCCATCAACTGTAACGAAAAATGCAGAAATAATCAATGGAAAATTTGAAATTTATCGAAAATTTATAAATTGGACATCAATCGGCAAATCAGCCTTGCGCATAAGAGAAATCACTTCTTGTAAATCATCTTTATTTTTCCCTGTCACACGCACTTGGTCATCCTGAAATTGTGATTTCACTTTGATACCAGACTGCTTGATGAGCGCGTTGATCTTTTTGGCGTTGTCTTGATCAATCCCGCTGATCAGCTTCGCACGCTGGCGTACTGTACCGCCTAGGGCATGCTCGGTTTTTCCGTAATCGATGTTTTTAGTTGGAACATTTCGTTTGATCAGCTTTGTCACAAGCACATCTTTTAGCTGCTCAAGTTTGAAGTCATCATCAGAAATGAGAACAAGCTCTTCTTTTTCGAGAGAAATATCACTTTTACTTCCTTTAAAATCATAACGGTTTTTAATTTCTTTCAATGCTGCCTGAACAGCGTTTTGCACTTCAGGCAGTTCAACCTTCGATACAATGTCAAATGAGCTTTCTTTTGCCATCACACATGACCTCCAAGTTTAGATATTGCGTCTATTTTATCATGCAAATAGCAGAAGAAGAAAACTTTATCAAAGAGTACAGCCGACAGCCGTATAAATCGTGTCCAGTTTGTCCACTTTAGCTAACAGAACTAGAGATGTTCATGCGGGAAGAAGTATAGTAGAATAGAGTGAATCAAAAGATGAACGAACGCTCTTTTATGGGCAGATAGGAAGGAAGAGAACATGAGACCAGGTGAGCAACTGACCTTGCAAATAGAGAATGAAATGGAATACGGCTACTTTTTGACAGACGGTGAAGATTCGGTCCTCTTACACCGCAGTGAAATGACAGAAGATATTGGAGACCGAGATGAAGTAGAGGTCTACTTATATGTAGATCATGAAGAAAGACTCGCTGCCACGATGAAAATCCCTACAATTAACGCACATACATACGGCTGGGTAGAAGTCGTGGACGTGGTAGAAGACATGGGCGCATTTGTTGATGTTGGGCTGTCAAAGGATGCACTTGTGGCGACAGAACACCTCCCGCCTTTTGAGGAAGCATGGCCGAAAAAAGGAGACAAACTCTACTGTATGCTGAAAGTCACAAGCTACGGCAGAATGTTCGCAAAACCAGCTACAGAAGACGTGATCAGTGAATTGTTCACTGAGGCACCAGAAACCTTAATGAACAAAGAAATCTCTGGAACAATCTATCGTTTAATTGCGACAGGTTCCTTTATGCTGACTGATACAGGCGTGCGAGGGTTTATCCATCGCACGGAACGAAAGGAAGAGCCGCGATTAGGATCGACCGTTACAGGACGCGTCATTGCAGTGAAAGAGGATGGAACCGTGAACGTTTCTCTGCTTCCTAGAAAACAGGATGCATTATCTGTCGATGCAGAAGAAATTTTAACCTATATGAGAACAAGAAACGGCGCCATGCCTTATTGGGATAAAAGTGATCCAGAGGACATCCGCGAAAGATTTCAAATGAGCAAGGCAGCCTTTAAACGAGCACTAGGTCATCTCATGAAAAATGATCTAGTTTACCAAAAAGAAGGCTGGACATACGAGAAAAAGTGAGCATTTGCTCACTTTTTTATTTTTGTCTTAAATAATGGATTTTTTCTATGAAAAAAGTCACGAAAAACCTTCACTATATCATTGAAACAACGACCCTCAAATCCGATAAAAAAGGAGTAAGGATGATAAAAGGAGTGTGTTTTTGGATGAAAGTGAAGATTTCATTACTTCTGATGGCAGCCATGCTTATGGTGCTCGCCGCATGCGGTAATCAACAGGAGGGGGCGCCAAAATCAACTGCGAAGCATATTGGCGTTATGCTTACAGATGATGGTCTTGGTGATCAATCATTTAACGATTCATCATTTAAAGGATTAGAAAAAGCACGTGATGAGCTTGGCATTGAATTTGATTATAGAGAAATTGCAGAAACTGATACATATGAAAAAGGACTGACAGAACTGGTGAGAGATGGAAATGATCTCATCATTGGTGTAGGTTTCAGTATGCAAGAAGACCTAGAAAAAGTCGCAAAGAAATATCCTAAGAAGCAGTTTCTTCTTATCGATGCCGTATCTGAGCTGAAAAATGTGACCTCTGTGACGTTTAAAGAAGAGCAAGGCAGCTATTTAGCGGGGGCACTTGCTGCAATGACAACGAAAAGCGATGTCATTGGATTTGTTGGCGGTGTTGACGCAGATGTCATCCATCGTTTTGAAAAAGGATTTCAAAAAGGCGCCAAATCAGTCAATCCAAAAATCAAGATCTTATCTACCTATGCCGGTACATTTAGTGATGCAGGCAAGGGGAGTAAAATAGCCAAAGACATGATCAAAAAGAAAGCAGACGTTTTATATGCCGCAGCCGGCTACTCAGGTGTCGGTGTATTAAAAGAAGCGCAGTCACAGGGTAAATATGCTATTGGTGTAGACAGCGATCAGTACTATACTGCTGAAAAAGCGGTCATTTCGTCTATGGTGAAAAAAGTCGATGAAGTGGTCTATCAATTCAGCGAACAGCTCGTTAAGAACAATCAAATGAAAAGCGGGCATGTTGTCTATGACTTAAGCAATGATGGAATCGATATGGCAAAAATTCGGATCCTGAAAAATGCTGAGACACTGACCAAAAAATTAAATGGTCTGAAGCAGACGCTTCTAAAAGAAGAGGGGGACGCATCATGAGCTTACGCGTCAAAATTTTACTCAACTCACTTATCTCACTTCTTTTAGCAGTTGGCGTTATTGCCTTTATCATTGTCAGCATGACAAAAATCCAATCATCAAATGAGACAGATGTCCAAACCTTATTAAATGTACAAAAAACGAAGGCAGGCTTTGAAAGTGTCGAGCAAGCCATGACCAATTATTCGATGACACTCTCAGATGAACAGCTAGAGATCGTTCAAAACGATATTTCTACAGCAAAAAAACAGCTGCAAACGTTAAACAAATATGCGGGAAATATGAACAAAGAGGCATTAACAAGGTTAAATTCAAAATATGACACGTGGACCAAGGAAGCAAACAATGCCATTGGTGAAAAAAACGCATCGGATGCAAGACGTGTGGCAGCAAGAATTGATGGCGTTTTAAACGATGTGCATACGATGAATAAAAGGGCAGAAGAAGCGTATAAACAAAATCTAGAGGCTGCAGCAGACAATGTCCAATGGATTATCACAAGTGCACTCGTCTCAGCCCTCACACTGATTGTCATTGCCGTCTTTTTGAATATTGGATTAACGCGATCCATCGTGACACCCATTAAATCACTATCCTATAGAGCAAAGCAGATCGCAGAAGGCAACCTTGCTGTGGAGCGGATGGATATTCAGCGCAAGGATGAAATCGGCGGCTTGAATGAATCTTTTAATCAAATGACAGATCAGCTGATTAGTCTGATTAAAGAAATCAGCAATGTCTCAAGCCGAGTAGAGACATTCTCGATCCACCTGAATGATGAAAACAAAAAGATGATGGAGTCTGCGAATCAAGTATCTGTTTCGACAGACGAAATGGCTAATGGGTCACAAGCGATTTCAGAAGATCTCCAGCACGGCGTCAGCTTGATTGAGAAAATGGACCAGCATGGACGTAAAAATTCCGAACGCTCACAAACGGTCATCCGCAGTACAGAAGATGCCATCGAAGCCGTAGAAAGCGGAAAGCACACGTTAACAGAAACAAAAAAAGCGATTGAAAAAAATACACATGCGACGAGACAAATCGAAGAATCAGCAGGAGAATTCACGCAATACGCCAGCGGAATCTCAGCCATGGCCAAAACGGTTTCTGACATTGCGGACCAAACAAACCTGCTTTCCTTAAACGCAGCCATTGAAGCGGCAAGAGCAGGCGAAGCTGGAAAAGGCTTTGCTGTTGTAGCAGATGAAATTCGCAAGCTTGCTGATGAATCGTCTAATGCCACAAGACAAATCTTTGACATGGTCAGTCATATTGAAAGAGGCATTCAATCCATTAGTCAAACTGTTCAAGAAGGGGTCAAGCTTTCACTTCAGCAGCAGGATGCGATGGACAAAACCTCACACTCCTTTGAAGATATAGAAACAAAAGCGCAGCATATTAAACAAGAAATGGCGGTCTTAAATGACCAAATTATGCAATCAACAGAACTTGGCGGACAAGTACTGCACTCGATTGAAAATATTAGTGCAGTGGTAGAAGAAACAGCAGCTGGCAGCGAAGAAATTTCTGCTTCAGCCAATGAACAGCTGCAATCGTTCCATCAAATGAACAAACAGGTCGAAGAATTGATGAGTATGACGGCAAGGTTAAATGAAACCGTCCAGCGATTTAAACTTTCATAAGAAAAGCACCCTTCCCGTGATTTGTCAGGGAAGGGTGTTTTTTATGATCATTTGCCTGTAAAAAAGATCGCAAGCGTGCTAGGTCCTGAATGGGACCCAACAGCGGCGCCGATGATCTGAATATCAATTTCCTTTGGATGAAATTCGGCTTCGATCAGCTGTTTCATGTCTTCCGCCAGTGCAGGATCATCACCATGACTAATACCGACCGTTTGGTTCGACCAATCCGTTCCGCGTTCTTTCATTAGTTCAATAATGCGTTTCAGCAGCTTTTTACGTCCGCGGATTTTTTCAAGTGGGATGAGTTTTCCATCTTCGACATGTAAAATGGGCTTAATGCTTAACAAACCGCCAACAAATGCGGACGCTTTACTGATTCTTCCGCCCCTTGCTAAATACGATAAATCGTCTACAGTAAAAATATGTTGTAAAGATTCACAAAAATGCTTTACAGACGTTTCAATTTCTTGTATTGTATTTCCGTCAATGGCAAGTGATTGAGCGTGTTTGACAGCAAGCCCATAGCCGAGTGAAGCGCATTTAGAATCAATGATTCGTAAATCAAAATCAGGGTATTCTTCCTTCACTTCGTTTGCCATCATCACAGCTGTCTGGTATGTACCTGAAAGCTCTGATGAGAAAGCGACATAGATGGCAGATGTATGGGTTTGAGCGGCAGAAACAAAGGTTTCCTTGATCCGGTTTGGTGAAGCCTGTGACGTTTTTGGACTGGCTCCTTGTCTCATCGCATCAAATACTTGTTTTGGTTCAATGGTGATCAAATCCTCAAATTCCTGCTCGCCAAGCAACACGCGGAGCGGAATGAGCGTTATGTTATGTTCATCATAATAAGAAAGAGGCAGATCAGCAGCACTGTCTGCTATGATATGAACAGTCATATAAATCCCTTCTTTCTAAAAAAATAAGCCATATTTTACATCTTTTTAGCCTAACTATATCATAGAAATCATCTTTTCGTGTTCAAATTCTAAATTTTAGGGAAAACCATAGAGAGAATGGTAAGTGGAGGAATGACAACATGTTCATTGGAGAAGCAAAAAAACTCATTGTCGTCGTTATTGGTGCATTACTCAATGCGATTGGACTGAATTTATTCTTAATCCCAGCTGATGTATATGCGAGCGGTTTTACAGGGGTAGCCCAGCTGTTATCCAGCTTAATCGATCAATATGCGCCATTTTATGTATCAACAGGGATTCTATTATTTATTTTAAACATTCCAGTCGGCATTTTAGGCTGGATGAAAGTTGGCCGTTCCTTTACTTTGTACAGCATCATCAGTGTTGCATTGACGACCATTTTCCTTGGCATTTTACCAGAAACGAGTGTTTCCCACGATATTTTATTAAATGCTGTGTTTGGCGGTGTCATATCCGCAGTAGGGATTGGAATCACGCTCAAATACGGGGCTTCGACAGGAGGACTTGACATTGTTGCTATGGTTTTAGCGAAGTGGAAGGATAAACCAGTTGGCACGTATTTCTTCATTTTAAATGGAATCATCATTTTTACAGCAGGATTATTACAAGGTTGGGAGAAAGCATTATATACCCTTGTCACATTATATGTGACCACAAGGGTCATTGATGCCATCCATACAAGACATGAGAAGCTGACCGCGATGATTGTCACGAAGAAAGCAGATGAAATCAAAGAAGCCATTTATGGAAAAATGGTCAGAGGCATTACGACTGTACCTGCAAAAGGCGCATTCACCAACGAGCAAAAGGAAATGATGGTGATCGTTATTACAAGGTATGAGCTGTATGAACTTGAACAAATTATTAAAGAAGTCGATCCAAAAGCCTTTACAAATATTGTGCAGACAACCAATATTCTTGGATTTTTCAGACGAGATTAAAAGGTGGGTAGCAGATGAAAAAAGGGTTGGTGCTTCTTCTTATTCTATTGGTTTTAGCTGCTTGTGGACAACAAAAAAAGGATGAACCAGACAAGGAGGTATCCGGTCAAATGGGAGAAAAAACGGTTGAGCTCACAGTAGACCCCGTCCAGAAAGGTTCTTCAGTTCAATTTAACATGTCACTGAAAAATGAATCAGATCGAGATATAGAATTTACCTTTAACACAAGCCAAAAATTCGAGCTTAGTGTGTATGACGAAAACGGGAATGAACAATACCGCTATTCGAAAGACCGTATGTTCACACAGGCCATCCAAACCTTTGTGCTGAAAAAAGGCGAGGCCTATGATTTTCAAGATACATGGTCAAACGGTGTAAAGCCCGGAACATACGAAGCAGTCGTAACGTTTAAAGGAAAAGCAGAAGGGCTGAAACAAATCACGGAGAAGAAAACATTCCAAGTGAAATAAGTGCAGGAATCAGAAAAATCTGTCCATCTATTGTGGACAGCTCAGCGTGTAGACAAACCCTCGCATTCTTTGTCAGTCCTGCGCGCTGGTGCTCACGAATGTTAAATTCGCTCCGCAAAAGTAGCCGTCCTTCCTAGACTGCAAAGGTTTTCTATCACGCTGAAAAGAAGACAAAGGGTAAAATAAAGATCATTTTAGCCCTTTGTCAACAATCTGAGCTGTCCATCTATTGTGGACAGCTTTTTTATGTTAGAGATCATCAAGCAAGTCTTGGAAGGTATGCAGCTGGTTTCTTTCTGCATCTGTCGAATTGGCAAATGCAGACGATACGGCATTTTTCGCTCGTTTGACCGCCTGCTGACGCTCTAACCCAGATGAAAATGAAGAAGTAAGAGCTTCTTCAGTAAACGATTTGGCTTGATCAAAAAGTTCGTTTCTCACAATGAACCTCCAGAAGCATCAGTCTTCATATTCCCTCTGTCTGACGCTTCTTCAAGTGTCGAACGATAAGGAAAACGTGCGTCATGAAGACTGACTGAATCTTTACCTTGTTGTATAAAGCGTTTCGATTTGCTCCTTTTACCCATTCGGAATCCGCCCCTTTACACAAGCTGACAGGACAACCTGTCTAACGGTAGTATGCCCGCATCCATCTGCTATGTATGAATGGAAAAATTAAAGCGAGAAGTAATTCGTTAGAAACTTTGCAATCCCGTCTTGTTCATTTGTATCAGTGACTTCATTTGAGACACGTTTCACGGCATCAATTCCGTTGCCCATTGCTACACCGCAACCAGCAAATTCAAGCATTTCTAAATCATTGTCTTCATCTCCGAATGCCACAATCCGCTCCTTAGGAACACCGTAATAATCACTGATCTTTTGCAGTCCAACGGCTTTGTTCATGCCTGTTTTAATGATTTCAATTACGTGCCACGGAGCAGCCCAGCGCCTGTGATCAATTACTTCTGCATGAACATCTGATAAATAGCTTCGAATGGCTCCGACATCCTCTTCTTTTGCATGGATTAACACGCTCGTCACATTTTCTCCAAGGTTGTCTCTAAGGTCTCCAACAGTAACTTTGTTTGCATTCATATTAAAGATATCAATGAGTTTTTCATCATGATAATGGAAATACAAATCGTCTAACACTTCAGCTAACACATTGTGCACTTTATACTCTTCACTAATGTCTACAAGCTGTTTGACGACTTGAAGATCAAGTGACGTATGAAATCTGCCCCATGTTTCATCAAGAGGATGATGGACAAACGCTCCGTTAAAATTCACAATGGGTGAATCAAGCTGTAATTGCTGATAATAAGGAGAGCTGGATCGAAATGGCCGGCCTGTTGATATACAGACGTGATGACCGCTGTCTCTCACTTTTTGAATGACGTCAAGTGTGTGCGCAGAAATGGTTTTATCATCTTTTAATAATGTGCCATCCAGGTCAAGTGCGATTAGATAAGGTTTAGTCTCCATAAAATCTCCTTTGATCTGTAAGTGATAGGAGGCAATTCATGTTGGCGCCTCTTTCTATAGTGTATCTTTATCACATCTTTGTTGTCTACATGTTAAAATAAACAAAGACGGGAATGATAAAGGAGGATTCATAGGCTGTGATCACCATTGATGAGCAAATTACGCGCGATATTCCATTTTTACATATCGTAAAAGCTGAAAATAAAGACAAACCGCTGCCGCTTGTATTTTTTATTCACGGATTTACAAGTGCACGCGAGCATAATTTACACTTCGCCTTCCATTTGGCAGAAAAAGGCATGAGGGTCATCTTGCCTGACTGTGCTTATCATGGTGTAAGATCAGAAAACCTCAGTTTAGAGGAACTGGCATCAAAGTTCTGGGAAATTGTCCTGAACGAAATTCGTGAAATCGATATACTTAAAACATACTTTCAAGAAAAACAATTGATTGAAGCCGATTTGATAGGCGTTGCGGGTACATCCATGGGCGGCATCACCACCTTTGGTGCACTTGCCAAGCATGATTGGATCAAAGCCGCTGTCAGCTTGATGGGAAGTCCAAACTATACGACATTTCTAAAAGCACAAATCATGGACATGCGTCACAAAGGGTTGATGAAAGACATTACAGACGAAGAGGTTCATCTGCAATTAGACGCCCTGCGCCCATATGATTTAACGCTGCAAACGGATCGATTAAACAAAAGACCGCTGTTATTCTGGCATGCAGAAAACGATCCTGTCGTCCCTTACCGGCACGCAAAATCCCTATATGATGAGTTAGCAGCCACACAATATAAGCAGGACCCGCAGCTGATTCGCTTTATTACTGATGGACAAGCAGGCCATAAAGTCTCAAGACAAGCGATGTTTGAAACGATTGACTGGTTTGTGACACATCTGAAAAGCACAAACGTTTAGTCATAAGAAAAAGTACGTTATACTAATGGAAAAAGGAGTGGATATCATGGATGAAGCATTGAAAGAAAATATTTTAGGCGCCCTAGAACAGGTGATTGACCCTGAGCTGAATGTCGACATCGTCAACCTTGGACTTGTCTATGATGTCGATCTTGATGAGAATGGAAAAGCGGATATCACCATGACCTTAACATCAATGGGTTGTCCTCTTGCACCAATTATCGTGGATGAAGTCAAAAAAGCATTAAGTGATCTTCCAGAAGTAAAAGAAACAGAAGTTCACATCGTATGGAATCCGCCTTGGACACGAGACAAAATGTCAAGATACGCAAAAATTGCGCTCGGTATTCAATAAGCAAAAAATGAAAAATGCCTGGTATGAGTTGAACTCATGCCAGGTTTTTTTATGAAAAGTTAAGGTGGAGAAAGAGAGTAGCTTGATATAATGGAGGTTTTTCGCCAGCAGTTTGATATTTCCTTTTACATTATTTTTATTAAAAATGTTGGATCAAGCTATTCACAGTTTGGTCTTGCCTAAGGTGTGTTTGGTTTAAGCGGTCCCCAACAGAGAACAAACGAATGAAAGAAGTCGGTCACTATCATTTTTGGACAGCCCTATTTTCATCCATTGCCATTATCCTTGGCGGCCTGTTTGCTGATTTCTTTACCGTTTACTTCATTTTTTATGCAAGCTCCATATTATATTTATGCAGTGCACTCATGGTTCTCTATATCAAAAACGAAAGATAAATCCGCATGTCTCATGAAGATATGCGGTTTTTTTGTTGAAAAAAAATGAAAACAAATATTAAATATACAATTGAATTAATTTTTATACATGTTATAATGTTAAATAATTTCACAAAGATCAAGAGGGTGTATTGACGTTGAAAATAGGTATTATAGGTGCTACAGGGTACGGTGGTGCGGAATTGGTTCGTATCTTCAAGCATCACCCGCATGTGGAGGAATGTATATTGTATTCATCAAGTGGTGATGGGCAATCATACAGTCAATCTTATCCGCATCTAACAACGATTACTGACCAAACATTAAAAGCCATTGACCCAGCTGCCATTGTGCAAGAGACAGATGCTGTGTTTTTAGCGACACCAGCAGGCGTATCAAGTGAACTGACGCCAAAGCTTATGAATCAAGGAGTGCCGATCATTGATTTATCAGGTGATTTGCGCATTCAAGATGGAGCGACCTATGAAGCTTGGTATAAACGAAGGGCAGCGGATGCCACATCTGTCCAACAAGCGGTGTACGGCTTATCTGAACTGAATCGTGACAAAATTCAACAGGCTGAAGTGATTGCCAACCCGGGCTGCTTTCCTACCGCAGTTCTTCTCGGTTTAGCACCGCTCATCAAACAAAATGTCATCGATGAATCCATGATTATAATAGATGCAAAAACAGGGGTGTCCGGTGCCGGACGATCTGCCTCACTTGGCACGCATTTTTCAGAACTAAACGATAACTTTAAAATTTATAAGGTGAATGAGCATCAGCATACGCCAGAAATAGAGCAAATATTAAGAGAATGGAATCCGCAGACGGCGAACGTCACATTTTCTACGCACCTTGTCCCGATGACAAGAGGGATTATGGCGACGATGTATACACAATTAAAAACAGATGTCACAAAAGAAGAATTGATGAAGCGAATGAAAGACTTTTATGAAGATTCCTATTTTGTCAGAGTGAGAGATCACGGCGTTTATCCACAAACGAAAGAAGTATACGGCAGTAACTTCTGTGATATTGGCTTTCATTTAGATGAGCGAACAGGGAGACTGACAATCGTGTCGGTCATAGACAATCTCATGAAAGGTGCGGCCGGTCAAGCGGTTCAAAACTTCAACATCATCAAAGGCTTACATGAAGAGGCGGGCCTCACAATGACACCTCTTTATCCATAAGAGAACAGGGGAGACAACAAACATGATCGAATTGAATGAAAAAAGCATTGTCAAAATAGACGGTGACGTATCATCACCAAAAGGCTTTGAAGCAAAGGGGATTCACATTGGCTTGCGCTATTCAAAAAAAGACCTTGGCCTCATCGTCAGCGAAGTACCAGCAGTAAGTGCAGCGGTCTACACACAAAGTCACTTTCAAGCTGCGCCTCTCAAAGTCACACAACAAAGCTTAAAAAAGACAGGACAATTAAAAGGTGTCATTGTCAATAGTGCCATCGCCAATGCATGTACTGGTGAGCAGGGATTAAAAGATGCATACGACATGCAGGCAGCCTGTGCAGATATGTTAGGTGTAGCACCTGATTACATTGCGGTTTCTTCTACAGGTGTCATTGGGGAATGTCTGGAGATGGATAAAATCAAAAAGGGCATCGCCGAGTTAAAAGAAGCAAAAGCCGAAAAAGGCCATTTTGAAGAAGCGATTTTAACGACAGATACTGTCATTAAAAATACAGCATACACCCTTACGATAGACGGAAAAGAGATCATCATTTCAGGTGCAGCAAAAGGCTCTGGCATGATTCACCCGAACATGGCGACAATGCTTGGCTTTGTCACAACAGATGCAAATGTCGAACAGGAAGCCTTACAGCAAGCGCTTCGTGACATTACGGATGTGACTTTTAATCAAATTACCGTCGATGGAGAAACTTCGACAAACGATATGGTGCTTGTGATGGCAAATGGAATGGCACAAAACGATGCACTCAATGAAGAGCATCCAGAGTGGCCATTGTTTAAAGAAGGATTAAAACTAGCTTGCGAGGATTTAGCCAAAGAGATTGCGAGAGATGGAGAAGGCGCAACCAAATTAATTGAAGCAAAAGTCGCTGGTGCTAAAAATAACTTGGAAGCCGGCATCATTGCAAAAAAAATCGTTGGTTCAAGTCTTGTTAAAACCGCTGTATATGGTACAGATGCCAACTGGGGCCGAATCGTTGGAGCCATTGGTCATAGCGCAGCTTCCGTCACACCGGAAGAGGTAGAAGTCTATTTAGGCGGACAATGTTTGTTCAAACACAATGAACCGCAGCCATTCTCAGAAGAGGAAGCAAAAGCATATCTAGAGCAGGATGAGATTACGATTTTCATTCAAATGAGTGAGGGGAATGGTGAAGCTGCAGCATGGGGCTGTGATCTTACCTATGATTATGTGAAAATTAACGCGAGCTATCGCACATAAAGAAGGAGATAGACATGAATAAAACGATCGTGTTCAAGTGTGGAGGCAGTGTCATTCGAGAACTTTCAGATACATTTTATGAAAATGTCCGCTCACTTCAAGCTGCTGGATTTAAGCTGGCTATCGTGCATGGCGGAGGACCTGAAATCACCGACATGCTGCAAAAATTAGAAGTGAAAACAGAATTTGTTGACGGTCAGCGTAAAACAACGAAGCCTGTGCTAGAGGTAGCCGAAATGGTTCTCTCGGGAACAGTCAATAAATACTTTGTGTCAGAGCTCGCAAAGCATGATATATCATCTGTCGGCGTATCCGGTAAAGATGGGCAGATGCTTGTCGCCGATTTCCTTGACCAAGACGTTTACGGGTACGTTGGTGAAATCAAAGAAGTTCATCCAGAAATGGCAGAAGCACTCATGGAGAAACAATTCATTCCTGTGATAGCGCCGCTGTCTATGACGGAAGAATGCCAAACCTTAAATGTGAATGCTGATTTAGCAGCATCAGCTGTCGCCGGAGCCATGAAAGCTGATAAGCTCATGTTTGTCACAGATGTTGAAGGCATTTTAAAAAATGGTGAACTATTAGATGTCGTCACAGAACAAGAAGCCCTTTCACTCATTGATGAAGGCATTATTTCCGGGGGAATGATTCCAAAAGTACAATCCGCTTTGAGTGCCTTATCAGGTGATGTAGATGAAGTGATGATCGTAAATGGCAAAGGCAGTATCTTTACAGGAGAAACCTTTAAAGGAACAAGAATCGTGAAACAAAAGGAGGCGGTCCTGTGAGTCATCTTTTTCAAAACTATGGACGGTGGAATGTTGAAATTAAAGAGGCAGCAGGTTCTTGGGCAATCGATACAAATGGAAAAAAATATTTAGACTTTATACAAGGCATTGCCGTTACAAATTTAGGCCACAATCACCCAAAGGTCAATCAAGCCATTAAGGAACAGCTTGACCACGTCTGGCATGTATCGAATCTATTTGAAAATGGACTGCAAGAACAAGCAGCAGAAAAGCTGGCAGCAAACAGTTCAGGGGATCTCGTGTTTTTCTGCAATAGCGGGGCAGAGGCAAATGAAGGTGCCATTAAATTAGCACGTAAAGCGACAGGGAAAACAAATATCGTCACATTTTTGCACTCTTTCCATGGGCGCACGTATGCTGGTATGGCTGCCACAGGTCAAGATAAAATCAAAACTGGCTTTGGCCCTATGCTAGAAGGCTTTCACTACGTACCGTTTAATGATCCTGACGCTATGTCAGCGTGTGCAGTCGATGATGTGGCAGCGGTGATGCTGGAGGTTGTGCAAGGTGAAGGTGGAGTGAATCCAGCGACACCAGAATTTCTAAAAGCCGTTCAAGCATTTTGTAAAAAACATGAAGCACTGTTGATTGTAGATGAAATTCAAACGGGCATCGGTCGTACAGGAACAGCATTTGCGTACGAAGAGACGTGTCTTGACCCTGATATTATCTCAGCAGCAAAAGGGTTAGGGAACGGCTTTCCAGTTGGTGCAGTCATAGGAAAAAAAGCTTTAGGAGATGCATTCTCCCCAGGTTCACATGGCACAACATTTGGTGGGAATATGCTCGCTATGGCCGCTGTGAATGCGACACTCGATATCATTTTCAAAGAAGAGTTTCTTTCAGAAGTGAAAGAAAAGGGTGATTATCTGTTAGAAAAGCTGCAAAATGTCAAACAGCTGAATATCGTAAAAGAAGTGCGGGGAAAAGGATTGATGGCAGGTATTGAATGTGATCAGCCAGTCGCCGGCTATATCACAGCTCTTAGAGAGCAAGGGCTGCTGGTGCTTCCAGCTGGTCCAAATGTCATTCGTTTATTACCTCCGCTGAATGTGAAGAAAGCAGAGCTGGATCAAGCGATCGAAGCAATTGTTCAAGTATTAGCTAATAAAACGGTTTCGGTGTAAATTTTTTTACAAACAAACGTATAAAAATGCATTTATATCATTAATTATTCAATTTTGGGGTGACATAAGCATGAAAGGTTATTTAAATTTAGAAGATGGAGCCTCTTTTGAAGGAGATCTGACAGGAGAAGCTGGCATCACAGGTGAAGTGGTCTTTTTTACAGGTATGACAGGTTATCAAGAGGTGCTCACAGATCCTTCGTATAAAGGTCAGATCATTGTTTTCACATATCCGCTGATCGGAAATTACGGCATTAACCATGAAGACTTTGAGAGCAAGAAGCCTCAAGTAAAAGCGGTAGTTGTGTACGAGGCAGCAGAACATTTTTCACATCATCTTGCAGCGGTCAGCTTAAAAGATTATTTACAAAAGTGGAATATTCCGCTTCTGACACATACAGATACGCGCGCAGTCGTGCAAAACATCCGGGCAAATGGCACGATGAACGCTGTGCTCAGTGCAGACGAAAACGAAACGCCGCCTGCAATGAAACAAGACAATGTCGTCGCACAGGTGACAGATAGTGAGATTTACACACAAGGCAGCGGTGAGGAGCATGTGGCACTCATTGATTTTGGCTTTAAAAAATCAATTGCAGATTCGCTTGCAGCGCGCGGCTGTAAAGTAACCGTCATTCCATATAAACAAATGGAAAAGGTATTTGAGATCAAGCCGGATGCGATCCTCTTGTCAAACGGACCTGGAGACCCGAAAACCATGACACCGTATTTAAAAACAATTCATGACATCATGATGTCATTTCCGACACTTGGGATCTGCCTAGGTCACCAATTAATCGCTCTTGCACTTGGCGGAGATACGTATAAGCTGCCATTTGGCCACAGGGGAGCGAATCATCCTGTCCAGGATACAGAGTCAAAACGTGTCTTTATGACAAGTCAGAACCACAGCTATGTGGTGAATGAAAAAAGCATGAATGACAAAGAAGTGGACGTGAAATTCCTTCATGTCAATGATGGATCTGTAGAAGGATTCATTCATAAAGAAAAGCTGATTATGTCAGTTCAATTTCATCCAGAAGCACACCCAGGGCCTGCTGAAAGTGAATGGGTATTCGATGATTTTATTGAGAAAGTGAAACAAGCAAGGAGAGAAGTCGCACATGCCTAAAGATCAAAGCATACAAACCATTCTAGTCATCGGGTCTGGTCCAATCATCATTGGTCAGGCAGCAGAATTTGATTACTCAGGAACACAAGGATGTATGGCCTTAAAAGAAGAAGGCTACAAAGTCATCTTAGTGAATAATAACCCAGCAACCATTATGACAGACGAGTCATTTGCTGATGAAATCTATTTTGAACCGCTTTCAGTTGATTCAGTGACAAGAATCATTGAAAAGGAAAAACCAGATGGTCTTTTAGCCAACCTTGGCGGACAGACGGCTTTAAACCTTGCTGTCGAGCTGGAAAAAGCCGGTGTGCTGAAAAAGCATGGGGTGACCCTGCTCGGAACGTCAGTTGAAACCATTGAAAACGGTGAAGATCGAGAGAAATTCCGTGCTCTCATGAAGCATTTGAACGAACCTGTGCCAGATAGTGAAATTGTGGATAATGCGGAAGATGCTCTTCAATTTGCAAAAGAAGTCGGCTTCCCAGTTATCCTAAGACCAGCATACACACTTGGCGGTAAAGGCGGCGGAATCGCTCTAACAGAAGAGGCGTTTAAGCCGCTCATTGAAGGAGCTCTTTTAGCGAGTCCGATTCACCAGTGTTTAGTTGAAAAAAGCATAGCTGGCTTTAAAGAAGTCGAATATGAGGTCATGAGAGACCGTCAAAATACGTGTATCACGGTATGCAACATGGAAAATATCGATCCAGTTGGTGTGCATACAGGAGACTCGATTGTCGTTGCACCTTCCCAAACATTAACAGATCAGGATTACCAAATGCTCCGTTCTGCAAGCCTGAAAATCATTTCAGCGCTGGATGTAGTCGGCGGCTGCAACATCCAATTTGCCCTTGATCCACTCAGTAAAGAATACTTTGTCATTGAAGTGAATCCTCGGGTCAGCCGTTCTTCCGCTCTTGCATCAAAAGCAACAGGCTATCCGATTGCGAAAATGGCAGCTAAGCTTGCGGTGGGTTATACGCTAGACGAATTGAAAAACCCGCTGACAGGCACAACCTATGCTAGTTTTGAGCCGGCACTCGATTATGTTGTCGTGAAATTCCCGCGCTGGCCGTTTGATAAATTTAAACAGGCAGACCGTCAATTAGGGACAAAAATGAAGGCCACTGGTGAAGTCATGGCGATTGATCGAAATTTAGAGTCAGCCATCCAAAAAGCAGTTGCATCACTTGAAATTAAAACGAAGGGCTTCCACCTGCCAGAACTGAAAGAGCAATCTACAGAACAATTATTTGAACTCATCAAAACACCAGACGATCGCCGGTTTTTCGCTGTTATGGAGCTTCTTTCAAGACAAGAAACAGTTGAAACGATTCATCAAACGACGAAAATCGATCGATTTTTCTTACATGTGTTCCAGCATATGATCACGCTCGAACAAGAATTGAAAGATCATAAGGGGACGCTATCAAAAGATACCTTGAAAAAGGTAAAAGAAAAAGGCTTTCTTGATGAAACGATTGCTCTTCTTACGGGTCAAACGGAAGAGTCCATCAGGCAGCTTCGTCAAGAGTACGGGATTGCTGCTTCATTTAAAATTGTCGACACATGTGCGGCGGAATTTGATGCAAAAACGAATTACTTCTATTCCACCTACTTTGGAAAAAGTGATGGTGAGCATCAAGAAAAAACAAAGCAGCGTGCACTCATCATTGGCTCTGGTCCGATTCGAATCGGGCAGGGGGTCGAATTTGATTATAGTGCCGTTCATAGCGTTCTGACCTTGCAAAAGCTTGGATTTGAAACCATCATGATGAACAATAATCCAGAAACAGTCAGTACTGATTATGAGATTGCAGATCGTTTATATTTTGAGCCGATTACATTAGAGCACATCCTAAACGTTGTGGAAGCAGAACAAATTGATTTTGTCATTGTCCAATTTGGCGGACAGACTGCGATTAACGTCGCAGAAGGCTTGGAAAAAGCCGGTGTCATGTTGTTAGGTACGTCCTTTAGTACGCTGGATGCACTTGAAGATCGTGATTTATTCTATCAGCTTCTTGATGAACTGAATCTTCCTCACGCAAAAGGAGATACGGCTCATTCAAAAGAAGAAGCACTCGTACATGCGAAAAGCATCGGTTACCCTGTATTAATTCGCCCATCGTATGTCATTGGCGGAATGGGAATGATCGTTGTTCAGTCAGAAGCACATTTGGCGTCACTGCTTGATCAGCCAGATCATTTGCCATACCCAATCTTAATTGATGAGTACGTCACTGGAAAAGAAATTGAAGTCGATCTTATTTCTGACGGAAAAAAGGCGTTCATTCCAACCATCGTAGAACATATTGAGAAAGCGGGCGTGCACTCAGGTGACAGCTTTGCCATTTTACCAAGTATCTCAATCAGTGAAGACATCAAACAGCAGGTGCATACCGCGTCTGAACAAATAGCGAAGAAATTAGTGTTCAAGGGCATTATGAATATCCAATTTGTCATCAAAGGGGATCAGGCGCTTGTATTAGAAGTGAATCCGCGGGCAAGCCGGACTGTGCCAGTCGTCAGTAAGGTAATGGGCATTGATATGATCCCAATGGCCACTCAATTATTAGCTGGTGCGTCGCTTGAAGAACTAAACCCTGCAACGAAAAACAAAGGGGGGACGGCGGTCAAATTCCCAGTGTTCTCATCACATGCCATTCAAGATATCGACCTCAAGCTGACACCTGAAATGAAAGCGACAGGAGAAGGAATGTGTGTAGGCAAGAACGCCGAAAGTGCCTTGAAAAAAGTGTTTGCGCCGATCTGGAAGCAAAAAGGAAGCCTCTTTATACAAGGCAGCGAGCAATTGATAGATGAAGCGAAGCATGCAGGCTTTGACGTCTGGACTGGCAGCTTTGAATCTTGGCTGCAAAATGAAGATAAATCCCTGCATATTCATTTAGGAGAAGATGAAGAGGCAAAAGAGCAGCGTGTAAAAGCACTCACACACGGCGTTCAAGTCCTAACCGAATATGAAACAGTTCAAGCATTCCTGCAAGGAAAAAATGGAGATGTGTCACCAGTATCGCTCCATGAATTATATAAAAAGGAAGTGACGGCATGAGCCAAGTCAACGTTCAACCGGCATTATACGGAAAAGACTTTTTATCATTAAAAGATTTCTCAATGCATGAGATTGCTTATTTAATTGAAAAAGCGGAAGAAATGAAACAAAATCCATATCAAGATTTATTCAAAGGAAAAACGTTAGCAATGATCTTTGAAAAATCTTCAACTAGAACCCGTGTCTCGTTTGAAGCGGGGATGACGCAGCTGGGAGGACATGCGCTCTTCCTCAGCTCAAATGATTTGCAAATTGGCAGAGGAGAAACCATCAGTGATACAGCGCAGGTGCTGTCTGGTTATGTCGACGGTATTATGATTCGAACCTTTGAACATGAGAAGGTGGAGGAGCTTGCACAATACGCGTCAATTCCAGTCATTAATGGATTAACTGACTACTCACATCCATGCCAGGCGCTTGCTGATTTATTAACCATTAAAGAAACAAAAGGTACTTTAAAAGGAATCAAAGTGGCCTATATCGGTGACGGAAATAACGTGGCGCACTCCTTGATGGTCGGCTGTGCGCAGCTAGGCTGTGACATTGCGGTTGCATCACCAAAAGGCTATGAACCACTTCAAGAAGTAACAGACACTGCCCGTGAGTTTGCGAAACAATCAGGCGCAGAAGTGACCGTGACGACAGATCCTGTTGCAGCTGTACAAGATGCAGATGTTATTTATTCAGATGTGTTTACAAGCATGGGACAGGAAGCAGAAACAGAGAAACGTCTTGCTGAATTTAAAGAATATCAAGTTAATGACGAACTGATGAGTCATGCAGCCAAGGACTATATTTTCCTTCATTGTCTCCCGGCACATCGCGGGGAAGAAGTGACGGCAGATATTATTGACGGGCCGCACTCAAAAGTATTTCAACAGGCAGAAAACCGCCTGCATGTGCAAAAAGCGTTAATGAAAGAACTTATGTATCAACCATCCAAATAAATCCAAGTGTCCCTGACTCGTATGAGCAGGGACTTTTTGCATAAAGGATTGGAGAGGCAAGGGACGGGACATAATAACATCAATCGAGAAAGGAGGATGAAAATGGGTCAGCAGCATCAGTTTAAATCAGGGAATAAAGCACCGAATAATGGTGTGTATATCGAGATCGGCGAAACTGGAAGTATGGTGAAAGATCCTTTAAAGATTAAGCTTAAAGCAGGCGACGTCTTTCCTGATAACTCGAACCATAATCGTGTTTGGACCTACCAAAGAAAGCCGTAAGTAATTGACTAAGAGTCAGCAGGAATAAGACTTTAGAGGCATGTGTCATGCCTCTTTTTTCTTTATAATAAAAAACAATTAAGTTCAAATTTTCAAATAAATAGTATGAAAAAAAGAGAACTTAAGGTAAAATATGTAATATATTGTTGAAAGGATTTGTGTGATGGAAAAGATGAATCTCAGTGAAAGTGTTTGGAATAAACGCTTCACCTCATTATTCATTTCAAGACTCATTAAAAACACAGGGGAAAGTTTTGCTTTTACATCCGTCCTTTGGCTATTGATTTTAAGAGGGGATGGAGCGCTCGGTACAGGACTTCTTCTAGCAGTAACTGTTCTCCCTTCATCATTGTTAGCCCCAATATTAGGACCTCTTATGAAAAAGCATCATTTGTCTAAATGGATGTTCGCTTCAGATGTTGTTCGAGCAACAATTGTACTCATTATCCCACTTCTGCACTTTTCGCATCTATTACCTCTATGGTTATTGATCTCATTAATGGTTATTCAATCGGCAACAGGTGCAGCTTATAATCCAGCTTCGGTGGCGATCTTACCGCAGATTGTTCCAAAGGATCTCATTCAAAAAGCAAATGCAATCCTGCAATCTTCTTTTGAGATTGTTGCACTTGCAGCAGTCATGGTGGCTGGTCTTTTGGTTAAATTAATTGGCCCTGCTGATACCCTGCTGATCACCACTGCTTTATTTGTCATTTCTGGCCTGTTTATTATCGGGGTTAAGCTGAAGAAAACCGATGAAGAAAAAGCAGCAGGCATTAAACAAGCGAAGAATACATATTTGTATAACTTAAAAAGAGGATTTCTCGTTGTCAAAAACCATCACATTTTATTTGCGCTCACGCTGTATTGTATCTTAATGAATGTCGCTGCAGCTCCGTGGCAGGCACTATCAGCGGTATACGTAGCAGAAGCGCTGCAAAGCGACTCCATGGTGTATTCTATTTTAAGAGGCGTTGCGGCAGTTGGCGCGTTTATGATGGGCTTTGCTCTGGCAAAGGTGAAAATGAAGAGATTTGGTTTGTTCTTTATTGTCGCTGGCATGATTGAAGGGGCTGCGTTCTTTATTACAGGGATGAGTACATGGCTGCCGGTCGTTCTGCTTGCTTCCTTTATTTTCGGAGCTGCTGTCAGTGCGATCAATGTGCCGGAAATGGTCATTATTCAAACATCTGTTGACCAAGAGGATCAGCCGCAAGTATACGCTGTGATCAATGCCTCATCAAATGTCTTTCTCCCGCTTGCAGCTGTCGTATCAGGCGTCCTGGCAGAAAGATTTGGAGCGGGACCTGTCATTGCTGGCGGAGGAATCCTTGAAATTTTATCAGGTATCGCGATCTTCCTGTTTACAGGGCTTGCGAAAAGCCATTTGACAGAGGACAAACAGAAGTCCGAAACCGTCGAGGTATAAACAATAAAAACCCCCTGTATGTTTAAGGCAGGGGGTTTTCGCGTGCCGCAATCATTCTGAAAAAAAGAAAAAAGAGCTAAACATCAATTTAGCTCTTTTTCACAAGTCAGATTAAGAATGTTTTGTTGAACTTTCCGTTTCTTTCATTGGACTTACTTTAGCAAAGATGAATAAAATAACCGTAAACACAACTGCAAGAATGGAAGTGAGCGTAAAATCATAAGCAGCTCCATTCATAGAGGCAACGATGTAACCAGCCATATGTGTCAGCAGAAAAGTCCAAATGAGGGTGATAATATAATGCATAATCCCACCGTCCTTTATGTAACAATCTATTGATTATCATACCATAGATGCAAGTGAAGGGAAAAGACTGTTTTCCGCCTTTATGTGACCATTTTGAGACCTTCTGCTATAAAAATAAAAAGAATTCTTCTGTCTTTAGGGGATTTCCTTATTCCTGCAAGAGTTGTTGTTCATATCATAGAAAGCAGAATCACTGAAAGGAGGCTGGCCATATGGGTGTAAGCGAACGTTTTTTCCAGCTTGGTTCCCAGTGGAACATTATTCACCTTCCTCAAAAACCAAATGGCTTTGGCATTCTAATCCTCGGTGACCGCAATCACTTTGTGCAGGAAAATACATCATTCTGGCTTCAGCATTATGGAAGAAACCAGCTTTTAACTGCCTTAAAGGATGAAGGATATACATTGTTTAATAGTCATCTTCATGGGAATCACTGGGGATGTGAAGATGCTGTTTTTAGTGCCAAGCAGCTTGTGCATCACACACTAAAGCAAGAAATATTAAACCGGGAAATTCATGTGCTCGCAGAGGGAATGGGTGCACTTGTTGCCATGAGACTTGCTGAGGAAATGCCTGAAGTACTAAGGTCCATTGCGATGGTGAATCCATGTCTGAATCTGGATGCACAACGAGAAAGAGAAAAGGAACACAAATTCTTTTATAAGCAGCTGCTCAAAGAGTTAGCAGAGAGCTATGGCTGTTCTGAAAAGGAAGCTGAAACGTATCCACTGCCTTCTTGTCCTGTTCATTCTGCTCATGTACCGATTCATATATGGCAAAGGCTAAACGGCGCACCTTATGCATATGAACTTCACGCAAAGCCTTTTATTGATCAGCATATGAAAAATCCAGAACATTGTCAGGTCGATCTCACGCTGCATATGTTTGATCATCCGAGAAGAATCTTTCAATCCATTCACAAGTTTTATAAATCGCATGAAAGAGAATTGTGATGAATAGGATGATAACAGCCCTTCATAGAAAGGGCTCTTCTTTTTATTCGATATTAAAAAAGGGGACGTGAACATGGAAACAGGACTGATCATAGGGGCAGATGAGTTTTTTGGCCTGACACTTTGTGAATATATGATAAAAGAGGGCATTCAAGTGGATATCACGCGTCCTCATGATCTTAAAGAAGAACAAAAGGCACTGTTAGAAGAGCGGATGATGTGGCTGGGCAGAAATGATCTCGTTCGTGTCATTGACCTTCAGGATAGCAAAGACACGTATGACCTCATTTTTATTCAATCAGAGGAACCGCATAACAGGCAGAAAGACATCAAAGCAGAGCATGGCATGTACCAGATTCTTTATGAAAAGCCTGAAAACGAATCAGCTAAACAGAATGTGCCGGCAGTTATTCTTCCTCGCATGTTCGGACCATGGACACTCAATGAAGATCAAACAAAGCGTTCTGATTCATTTTTTATAGAAGATGTGGCAAAGGACTTGTTACAATGGGCATCGGACACAGGTCAAAGACAGGACATGACGTATGAATTGAAGGTAGAAAGCCAAACAGATGACAAACAAGCAGAAGACATGATTGCAGAATGGAAAAGACAAAACTCAACATTTTTCGACAAAAAGCAAGAATGATCTTCCATCTTATCTTTTTTCAGTATAAAATAAACCTATATTTAACATACAGGTTCATCACTGCATGTTGCAAAAGGGAGTTGAACATGGCATGAAGTACCATCGGCTTGTCATGATCTTTTCGTTCCTTCTTCTATTATCTGCCTGCTCGCAGGCGCCTTTAAAAGGAAAAATTGAGAAGGTGGGTTTACTCGTCCCCGATACGATTAATGATCAAGTTTGGGGAACGAAAGGTTATAAAGGCTTATTAAGTATCCAATCAACATTTGGTGTAGATGTTTATTATAAGGAAGGAATGGTCGACAAGGAGAAAATCGTTGATGCCATTGAAGAATTCCATAAAAAAGGAGTCAATTTGATTATTGGCCATGGCAATGAATATAGCGAAATTTTTAACTTGATCAGTGAAGATTATCCAAATATACAATTTATTACGGTCAATGGAAACAAGCCTCAGGCGGGCAATGTCACAAACGTGACGTTTAAAGGTGAAGCGATGGGCTTTTTCGGAGGCATGACAGCTGCACACATGTCAAAAACAAAAAAGATTGGGATTCTTGCTACATATGATTGGCAAAGTGAAGTAGACGGCTTTATCAAAGGGGCAAAATATCAAGATGAACATGTACAAGTATTAGCAGAGTTTGTCGAAAACTGGGATGATGCGGACAAAGCGGTGGAACTCTATCAAAAATTAAAAAAGCAGGGCGTTGATGTTGTGTATCCAGCAGGTGATGGTTATAATATCCCTGTCATTGAACAAATCAAAGCCGATAATTTATCAGCGATCGGATATGTCACCGATCAATCCAACCTCGGCAGCCATACAGTTTTAACGAGCACTGTACAGCATGTTGATAAAGCGTACAGCATCATTGCAAATAAGTTTAATGAAGGCAAGCTAAATGAACAAAATGAGTACTCCTTTGATTTTAAAGAAGGAGTGGTCGAGATGGGGACATTTAGTTCCACCATTGACGACGCTTTTGTGAAAGAAATTGAAAGTGATATTCTGTCATACAAAAAAACAGGTAAACTGCCAAATGAAGAGTGAGGAGACGAAGACATGCAGCACGAAAAATCGATGGAATTTTTACAAATTGCCATGAAGTATTTTCCGCAGGCAAAGGAAGAGTTAGATAAAGCAGGAATTCAGCTTGATCCTGAAGCTCTTCAGCCGCTTCTAACATTATTCACATCTGTCATGCAGGAAGCATACGAGATGGGAAAAGCAGATGCAGAATCAGAAAAAGCCACAGAATAGTGGCTTTTTCTTATGATAATTTTTTCTTGAAGGCACTAATCATAGGACCAACTTCTTTAAATACAGGCTTCAGCTCATCGATGGAGTTCATAATGTTCCCAATTTGATTCATGACATGCATGTAGTCAATTGAGTCATCACTTGAAGATGTCTCCGCACGTTCCTCCTTTGCCTCTGTCTTGCTTTTCTCCTTTTCAAGCGGCTGTCCAAACATCATTGCTGAGAAAATATCTTTTTGCGCCATATTACATGTTCCTTTCTACTATTGGTATATATCATTAATCTATGAAAAAAGTGAGAGGAAAGGTTAGACGATTGTATTGCCAAGAAGAAAAAAATAAGGTAAAATTAGTACCAGATACTAATATAAGATCACAATATTACATGCTCGTATGAGTAAAAGGAGTCTTATTCAATGAATGCTGGAATTATTGGCCTTGGCCGCTATATACCTGAAAAAGTATTAACAAATCATGATTTAGAAAAAATGGTTGAAACTTCTGACGAGTGGATTCGTACTAGAACAGGTATAGAAGAAAGAAGAATTGCATCTGATGATGTCAATACATCTCATATGGCGCTTGCTGCTGCAAAAAAAGCATTAGCTGATGCAGATGTGGCTGCAGAAGATATCGATATGATTCTTGTGGCGACAGTCACGCCAGATCAAGCATTTCCGACAGTTGCTTGTATGATTCAAGAGCAGCTCGGTGCACATAAAGCATGTGCAATGGATATTAGCGCTGCGTGTGCTGGCTTTATGTATGGGCTTGTTACTGGAAAACAATTTATCGAATCAGGAACTTACAAACACGTGCTTGTTGTCGGTGTTGAAAAGCTCTCTCGCATTACCGACTGGGATGACCGCAATACAGCTGTTTTGTTTGGAGATGGAGCTGGAGCTGCTGTGCTGGGAGAAGTCAGCGAAGGCAAAGGAATTCTATCATTCGAACTTGGAGCAGATGGAAGCGGTGGAAAGCACTTGTACTTAGATGAAAAAGATCATACAATCATGAATGGACGAGAAGTATTTAAATTTGCTGTAAGACAAATGGGCGAGTCAAGTGTAAATGTCATTGAAAAAGCTGGACTATCAAAAGAAGACGTTGATTTCTTGATTCCGCATCAAGCAAATATTCGCATTATGGAAGCAGCACGCGAACGTTTAGAGCTGCCAGTTGAAAAAATGTCGAAGACTGTCCATAAATATGGAAACACATCAGCAGCATCCATTCCAATTTCACTATGTGAAGAAATCGAAGCCGGAAAAATTCATGACGGCGATGTGATTGTAATGGTTGGTTTTGGTGGCGGATTAACTTGGGGCGCGATCGCTATGCGATGGGGCCGATAAAAGAGTGAGGTGCACAAATTAATGGATAAAAAACGAGTAGTTGTTACAGGATTAGGTGCTTTGACACCTCTTGGCAACGATGTAGAGTCAACATGGAAAAATGCTGTAGCAGGTGTATCAGGGGTTGGACCAATTACACGTGTCGATTCAAGTGAATATACCGCAAAAGTAGCGGCAGAACTAAAAGATTTTAACATTGAAGATTACATGGAGAAAAAAGAAGCGCGAAAAATGGCACGCTTCACGCAATATGCAGTCGTTGCTGCTCAAAAGGCGCTGGAAGATTCACGTCTTGAAATCACAGATGAAATCGCACCGCGTGTTGGTGTATGGGTTGGGTCTGGTATTGGCGGACTTGAAACATTTGAAGAGCAGTTCGAAGTGTATTCAAATAAAGGGGCAAGACGCGTCAGTCCATTCTTCGTCCCAATGATGATTCCTGATATGGCGACAGGCCAAATCTCTATTGCACTTGGCGCAAAAGGGGTTAACTCTTGTACAGTGACAGCATGTGCAACAGGAACAAACTCAATTGGTGATGCATTTAAAGTTATTCAGCGCGGTGATGCAGATGCGATGATCACAGGCGGAACAGAAGCGCCATTAACAAAAATGTCGTTTGCAGGTTTCTGTGCGAACAAAGCCCTTTCGACAAATCCTGATCCAAAGACAGCAAGCCGTCCATTCGACAAAAACCGTGACGGATTTGTCATGGGTGAGGGTGCAGGGATTATTGTTCTTGAAGAACTTGAGCATGCCTTAAAACGTGGTGCGACCATTTATGCAGAAATCGTTGGTTATGGTTCAACTGGAGATGCCTACCATATAACAGCACCAGCTCCAAATGGAGAAGGCGGCGTCCGTGCAATGAAAGAAGCGATTCGAGATGCAGGTTTGTCTGTGGAAGACATTGATTATATCAATGCCCACGGTACAAGCACACCTTACAATGATAAATTTGAAACAATGGCGATTAAAGAAGTGTTCGGAGAGCATGCAAACAAGCTTGCGATCAGTTCGACAAAATCAATGACAGGTCACTTACTTGGCGCAGCAGGCGGAGTAGAAGCCATTTTCTCTGTTCTTGCGATTAAAGACAGCGTCCTTCCTCCAACCATTAATCTCGAAACACCGGATGAAGAATGTGATCTTGATTATGTAGCAAATGAAGCACGTTCAAAAGAAGTACAAGTGGCTTTAAGTAACTCACTTGGTTTTGGCGGGCATAATGCGACAATTATTTTCAAAAAATACGAAGCATAATACTTTCTGAGAAAGCGGCGGTCGATAAACAGATCGCCGCTTTTTTGCATATGATGAAAATGGAGGTGTTCAGCGGTATGGGTCTGATCAATACACAATATCTCATTCATCAATCATCATCATTTCAGGAGCTTGCAGCGCGCTTTGTTCCTTATTTTAAAGGGGCCGAGGAAAAAGAAGGGTCGTCTATCCTCGCTCACCTGCAGCATCACGGGATGGTTCGGTCTTGGAGCTCGTGCAAAAACATGATCGACAAGCTCAAGGAAAAAGGGTACTTCAAGCTTGTCATGAAAGAATATCAAACGCTTCAAAAGCAGTGGAAAGGCCCTGACATTCCTGTGTTTATTTTACCTGTCAACGAGAGCAGCAGAGAAATCAGAGAGCAATTTTATTATCAATCCGGCATGGCATTCGATGACAAGGTCTTTCTCTTTTTGTCTCCAAATACCCCGAAGGAGCGAATTGGTACATTGCTGACTCACGAATATCACCATGTATGCAGGCTGCATTTTCTCACAAAAGAAGAAAAAGACTTTACATTCCTCGATACAATCATGATGGAGGGGCTCGCTGAATATGCTGTGTATCATAGATATGGAGAAAACTATACAGCGAAATGGACCACCTTCTATAGCGAAGATCAGCTTCAGCGTATGTACAAGAAGTGGGTATCCAGTCATCTTGATCAAAAAGTCCAGGACGACGAAAGGCTGATACAGAATCTTCTTTATGGAAAAGGGAACTACCCTAGAATGCTTGGTTACGCTACCGGATTTTATATTGTGAAAAAATATTTCAATGAGCACCGAATCAGCGAGGAGTCTATGATCGCAGAGCCAGCAGAAACTTTTTTAAAGGCGATAGAATCACAAAGTGAATAATTCACATAAAAAGAGACATATTACAAATTTACTAAATACTTCTTGATTTCGTCATAGCGATGTAATAATATACAAATAATTCTTTTTATTTTAAAAATGCAGAATATTTGGGTTCGATTCTATTGATCTAGGGAGAAAGGGGCGAATGAATGAGCACGCTGCTTGAAGTGCAAAACTTAAAAACCTATTTTTTTCGAAAAAAAGAACCGATACCTGCTGTTGATGGCGTTGATTTCACCATCAACAGAGGAGAAACTGTCGCATTAGTCGGTGAGTCTGGGTCTGGCAAAAGCATTACGTCCTTATCCATTATGGGTCTGATTCATGGAACGGGCGGGAAAATTATGGACGGTTCCATCAAACTTGATGGAAAGGACCTTGTTACATATAGTGAGAAGGAATTATGCAGCATCCGTGGTAATGATGTATCGATGATCTTTCAGGAACCCATGACCTCACTTAATCCCGTCTTAACCATCGGAGAACAAATAACAGAAATCCTCATCTATCACAAAAAACTTTCAAAAAAAGAAGCGGTCAAAAAAGCGGTTGATCTGCTGAAGCTTGTTGGTTTTTCCCGCCCGGAGCAAATCATGAAAGATTATCCGCATCGTTTATCAGGCGGCATGCGGCAAAGAGTGATGATTGCCATAGCGCTAAGCTGTGATCCGAAGCTTCTCATTGCAGATGAACCGACAACTGCCCTGGATGTGACCATTCAAGCACAGGTACTCACTTTAATGAAGGATTTATGCTCTACCTTTGGTACATCTATTCTTCTGATCACACATGATTTAGGTGTCGTGTCTGAAGTGGCAGATCGAGTGATTGTCATGTACTGCGGACAGGTTGTTGAAAATGGGACTGTCGAAGAGTTGTTTGAACAGCCGCTTCATCCTTACACAGAAGGGCTGCTTGAATCGATTCCTGTCATTGACGGAGACATACAGCCGTTAACAGCCATCAAAGGGAATGTTCCTGCGCCAGATCAGCTTCCAGCCGGCTGCCGCTTTGCTCCTAGATGTCCGCAAGTGAAGGAACGCTGCCTGGGAGAACTGCCTAAGCTGAGAACATTTGAAAATGGCAGAAGCGTCAGATGTTTCTTATATGAGGAGGCAGACAACACATGACACTTGCTCAAAATCAAACACAAATAACAGACTTACCAGAGAAAGAAACGATCCTTGAACTGAAACAGATTCGAAAACATTTTCCGATTAAAGCGGGCGTCTTTCAAAAGAAAGTCGGTGCAGTGAAAGCTGTTGACGGCATAGACTTGAAGATTTATAAAGGTGAAACGTTAGGTATTGTCGGGGAGTCAGGATGCGGGAAATCCACACTAGGCCGGACAATGATTCGCCTATACGAACCAACCGACGGTCAAATCTTTTTTAAAGGGCAAGACATCACGCGCGTATCAGAATCAAAGCTAAGACAATCTACACGAAAAAACATCCAAATGGTTTTTCAAGATCCCTTTGCATCACTCAACCCTAGAAAAACACTTCGAAGCATCATCAAAGAACCCTACAAAACACATCGCTTATATTCCTTAAAAGAAAGAAATGAAAAAGTAGAACAGCTTTTATCAAAGGTAGGTCTTCATCCAAGCTTTGCGAACCGCTATCCCCATGAATTTTCAGGCGGGCAGAGGCAGCGAATCGGCATCGCTCGTGCCCTTGCCATGAATCCCGACATGATCATCGCAGATGAGCCTGTATCAGCACTTGATGTATCCATTCAGGCGCAGGTTATTAATCTGATGGAGGAGCTTCAGGAGGAATTTGACCTTACCTATCTATTTATCTCTCACGATTTAAGTGTGGTCAGGCATATTAGCGATAGAGTCGGTGTCATGTATCTCGGCAAAATGATGGAGCTTGCTGATAAGCATAGTCTGTACGATGACCCGCTCCATCCGTATACACAGGCTCTGCTTTCTTCCGTTCCTGTCACCCGTAAAAAAGGGCAGACGAAAAGAGAACGCATTATGCTCCAAGGCGATCTGCCGAGTCCTGCAAATCCGCCAAAAGGCTGCGTATTTCACACAAGATGCCCGCACGCGAAAGAAATCTGTAAAGAAAAAGTACCAGCATTTCAGGAATTAAAAACGAACCACTTTGTTGCCTGCCACCTCTACAACGCTTGATCAAGCTTGTATGATCTCATCTTTGAGAGGGGGGATGAAACAGGATTCGGTCATTATTTTTAAAAAAGAATAGGGGGAATTGTCTATGAAAGGTAGAAATAGAAAGTCCATTCTGGTCAGTTTACTGCTGATTTTTACATTAATCCTTGCTGCTTGTTCTGGTGGAAATAAAACGTCTGGAGATAGTGGAAAGAAATCCACAGGTAAACCTGTACAAGGCGGCGATCTTGTCATCGGTTCAATTGCAGAGCCAACATTATTTAACTCGCTGTATTCTACAGATGTGGCAAGCTCGGATATTGAGGAAAGAATCTACAGCTTCTTACTTCAAACAGACGGAAAGCTCAACCCTCAGCTATCGCTGGCAGAGGATATTAAAGAATCTGATGACGGCAAGCAGTTTGATGTCACCATTAAAAAAGGTGTGAAGTTTCATGATGGTGAAGAACTGACTGCTGATGATGTTGTGTTTACATACAGCATTCCAATCAATAAGGATTACAACGGGGAGCGCGGATCAGGCTTTGAAGTTTTAGAGTCTGTTAAAAAGACAGGGGACTACTCGATCGAATTCAAGCTCAATAAAAAAGATCCTTATTTTTATAATGTCACACTAGGAAGCTACGGTATTTTACCTAAGCATATTTTAGGTGATGTGCCTATAAAAGATCTCGGTGAAAACGAATTTAACCGAAAAAAACCAATTGGTTCAGGTCCATTTAAATTCGCAGAATGGAAAGAAGGAGACTACGTCAAACTAGAAGCCTTTGACGATTATTGGGATGGACGTCCTTACCTTGATACCGTCACGATTAAAACGATTCCTGATGAAAATGCAGCTATTGCTCAGTTATCAGCAGGCGATATTGATTTCTTTGCTGTACCGGGAGCGGAGCTGCAAACAGCTGAAAAAATAAATAACATCAAAATCGAGTCCGATTTAGGCCTGAATTATTCTTTTATTGGCTGGAATCAGAAAAACGATCTCTTTAAAAGTAAAAAGGTCCGCCAAGCGCTTACCCATGCCATTGATCGTCAAACGATTGTTGATCAAGTGTTAGATGGAGACGGCAAAGTAGCGAACATACCAGAAAGCCCACTGTCTTGGAATTACCCGAAGAATGAAAAATTCCCAGTGTTTGAATTTGATCAAGAAAAAGCGAAAAAGATGCTAAAAGAAGAGGGCTGGAAGGATACAGATGGAGATGGCTATCTTGATAAGAATGGTAAGAAATTCTCCTTTGTATTAAAAACCAACCAAGGAAATAAAGTTCGTGAAGATATCGCTGTCGTTGTACAGCAGCAACTTAAGGAAATTGGTGTAGAAGCGAAGCCGCAAATTGTAGAATTCAGTGCGTTAATCGAACAGACATCTCCACCAAAATGGGACTATGACGCTTTACTTCTAGGGTGGAGTCTAGCTACTTTCCCTGATCAATATAGCATCTTTCACTCAAGTCAGTCTGAAAAAGGTTTAAACAAAGTTTGGTATAAAAACAATGAAGTTGATCAGCTGCTCGTAGATGCTAAAAACTTAAGCGATCGAAAAGATTATACAAAGGCGTATGAAAAAATTTATGAACTAATTGCAGAAGATCAGCCATACACATTCCTTTATTATGCCAACTCACATCGAGCTATGCCAGCTAACCTACAAGGCTACTCTTATCATCCGAAAGATGAGTATTACAAAATCGAAAAGTGGTGGATTGAAAAGTAGACCCATTGTGAAGAAGGGGGGAGTTTCTCCCCTTTCAGCGTGAAGACAAACCCTCGCATTCGGCGTCTGTCCTGTGTGCTGGTGCTCACGAATATTTCATTCGCTCCGAGCAAGTACTCGTCATATCACGCTGAGAAGAAAAATAGGGCTAAAATAACATCATTTTAGCCTTATTTCACAGAATGGCGATCCGATGAAAAAGGAGTTGTGCATATGGTTACATATATCATTAGAAGGACATTGCTCTCGATTCCCATCTTATTGGGGATTACCATTTTGTCCTTTGCCATAATGAAAGCAGCACCAGGCGATCCGATGTCACTCATGATGGACCCTACCATTAGTGCGGCAGACCGGGAAGCCTTTATTGATAAGTACGGCTTGAACGATCCTGAATATGTGCAATATATGAAATGGCTTGGCAATATGCTTCAAGGTGACTTTGGCACATCCATTGTCAAAAAGGGAACGCCCGTGGCTGATTTGATCTTTGCCCGGCTGCCAAATACCCTCATCCTCATGATCTTTTCTACATTAGTTGCCCTGCTGATCGCCATCCCATTTGGTGTTCTTTCAGCAAAACGCCCGTATACAAAGCTTGACTATGGCATTACGGTTACATCTTTTATCGGACTGGCTATTCCAAACTTTTGGTTTGGCCTCATCCTCATTATGGTTTTATCCGTGAACTTAGGGTGGTTTCCAACTGGCGGAGTCTCTACCTTGAATGCCGATTTTAATGTGTTTGACCGGCTCCATCACATCATTTTACCAGCCTTTGTTTTAGCAACGGCTGATATGGCGGGGCTGACCCGGTACACAAGGTCCAGTATGCTTGATGTCATGAGACAGGATTACATTCGCACAGCAAGAGCGAAAGGCTTTAGAGAAAACAAAGTCATTTTTAAGCATGGTTTAAGAAACGGTCTTATGCCTGTCATAACGATTTTCGGATTGATGATACCATCCTTTATTGGCGGCGCAGTCGTGGTGGAACAAATCTTCACATGGCCTGGACTTGGAAAGCTGTTCATTGATTCTGCCTTTTCGAGAGATTATCCGGTCATTATGGCAATGACCGTTATTTCTGCAGTGCTTGTGGTGGTTGGAAATTTAATAGCGGATATTTTATATGCGATCGTTGATCCGCGTATTGAATATTAGAAGGGAGCTGAAGCACAATTGGCACAACCTAATATGGGAACACCTCCTGTTGATATCAAATTAAAGGAGGGCCTTCCGCCAAAGCCAGAGACGATGCTGCGTTTATTTTGTGAGAAATTTTTCAAAAATAAATTGGCGGTTGCCGGCTCCGTGATCTTATTGATCATTATCTTTTCTGCCATTTTCGCTCCAGTGATTGCTCCATATGCACCAGAGCATCAAGATTTATTGAAGCGGCTCCAGCCGCCAAGTGCTGAGCATTTTATGGGTACTGACAAGTTTGGCCGCGATATTTTCTCAAGGGTGTTATATGGCGCGCGGGTCTCTTTATTGGTTGGTTTTGTCTCGGTGGTCGGTGCAATCACCATTGGCACTGTCGTTGGCGCGGTCGCGGGGTATTTCAAAGGATTTGTTGATTCCTTGTTAATGAGGTTTGTGGATGTTGTGTTGTCGATTCCAGACATTTTTCTATTGATCACGCTCGTCACCATTTTCAAGCCGGGCATTGATAAATTGATTTTAATCTTTGCTTTGACCGGCTGGACAACAACGGCCAGACTGATCCGTAGTGAATTCCTATCACTTCGAACAAGAGAATTCGTACTCGCGGCGAGAACCATTGGAACGAAAAATCATGTCATCATCTTTTCGCATATTTTACCGAACTGTATCGGTCCTATTATTGTGTCAGCTACATTAAAAGTAGGCACCGTCATTTTAGCTGAATCAACACTCAGCTATCTTGGATTTGGTATTCAGCCGCCAACGGCAAGCTGGGGGAACATGCTGCAAGATGCACAAAATTTCTCGATTATGGTGCAAGCATGGTGGTACCCGCTTTTCCCAGGTCTCTTTATTTTAATAACGGTTCTTTGCTTTAACTTTTTAGGAGATGGCTTAAGGGATTCATTTGATCCTAAGAGGATATGAACGAGTCATAATCAGGCTGTAGAAAAATCTCAATAGCCTGATTATATGGTTCATTCCCACTTGATATCTAGAAGTATATAGGTACAAGAAAAGTAATTGATAGAGTTTGGATTATTTAATGATTGAAGGTTTGGTAAACTCCTTTTCCTGTTGCTAAGATATTGTTAAGGGACCATTTCGTTTCAATAGTTTTTTTAACCTATTTAAGGGCTGAAAAGCTGTCCTTTATTGTAACAGGTAGTCAATTACGGAGGAGATGGAGTTTATGGTCGATTTTTTTAGTATTTCTAATTCTAATGGCATTTTAGATATAGAGATGAAGGAAGATTATACTAAATTAATTTTCATAAGAAAAAAATATATAAAAACCAAAAAATATAATATCTAATTATTTACTTAAAATGAATAATATGGTAGAGTAATATATAGATATTCTTTATAATCTACCCATAATAAGTAGCACATTACTTTCCTCAAAGAGTAACACAACATTTTATCTTCGTATTTCTGCAATTTATATCACATTTATTTCTCTAATTCATTATTAATATCTCCCAATCAATGACTTTTTTCTTGAAAACAATCCCTATTTAGAAAAAAATAATTTGTGTGATTCATTTTATTAAGTATAGAGAGGTGAGGAATTTTGGTATGATCAAAAACTTAAAATTCAAGTATATAGAAGCAGGCGAATTTCATTTTGGAACAGAGTGGAACAAAGAAAAGTTTATAAACATGGTAAATAATTATAATGTTCCGCTTGAATGGTTATTAAAAGAAGTCCCTCAGAAAAAAGTATATTTAAATGATTATTGGATTTCTGAAACTCCAGTTACGATTGGAATGATGAAAGAATTTTATCAAAATAATCCATATGTGCAAATGCCCTTAGTCATAAAAAAACATATTAATAATAACGATTTAGATTTCCCAGCATATCACATTAATTTTGAAGATGCGTTGATGTTTTGTTACTGGGCTTCAGAAACCTTGGGAGAGTGTATAGATCTTCCAACTGAACCCGAGTGGGAAAAAGCCGCTAGAGGAAGTTGGGATGATAGAGAATTTCCATGGGGCGATGAGATAATTGAGAATGTAAATATAAAAGGTCAATACAATTCTTTGCCTATCCCAGTAAAGAACATAAAGGAAAATAGATCTCCCTATGGGGTCTATGATCTTTCTGGAAATATAGAAGAGTGGACTAGAAGTTACAATCGACCTTATTTAGGTTCGCCCTTAAAATATTCTAAATCATTAAATTACCATATTTTGAGAGGTGGGACGTGTGAACATGGATTAGATTTAGCTAGATGTTCAAGAAGGCACGGAAATATTCCCAGTGTATTTAGAGGATTCAGAATTGTAAAAAGGAAAGAGGATAATATATTTCAAAATGATATATATTCTGAACATTCAGAATTTAATGAAGGTGATTTTATATTAGCAAGAACTTCAAAGTTAGACCAGCAAAACTTGATCGTTGATATAGATTTAAATAAAAAAGCTTATTTGGACATTCAAACATGTCAATCCAATGAAATAAAATTATTCAAAGGTTTTTCCAATCCAGGTTCAGAAATTTTGGTTCAATTTGAAGGAGATGTTGGAGGTCAATTAAAAGTAAGAAAACCTTCATTATCTGAATTGGATTCTTTATTAAGGAACTTAGACGTCAATAAAATAATTCAATAGGAAACAACTTAATATGCAATATCGTGGAGGATTAGATTAGTGAGCACAGGTTGTTTTTAACCCAATGCTTATTTTTTAAGGGTGTACTTTTCATCGCAATAGTAGTGAAAATGCTTCTACAAATGGGAGTTACAAAAAATAAAGTGAGGAGAACAAAATTGCAACTTAAACTGGATGATTATAAGTTACTTGCCCAAAAATTAAAAATCATACCCTATAAAAAGAAATATATGTACTTTTTCGGGCCTATTGAATTGCCTATTAATTTAAATGGAGAAATTATTATTTTTAATTGGTATACCTGGTTTGTACATAATGAAAAATGGTCCTTAAAAAAAACGCTGGAAAAATTACCGAGCCTATCTCAAAACGAATCTCAACAAAGCACTGTTTTGATATACGGAGACTTTGAAAACTCAGAAATGGCAAAAGTTAGATTACACAGTATCTGTCACACTGGAGATATTTTTGGAAGTGAAAAATGTGACTGTGGAATTCAGTTAAAACTGTCACTACAAAAAATTTATCAAGCTGGAACAGGTGCATTATTTTATTTATCAAATCATGAAGGAAGAGGGATAGGTCTATTTAGTAAATCAATGACCTATGTTTTACAGCAGAAAGGTTACACCACGTTAGAAGCTAATTTGTTGCTGGGGTATAAAGTAGAATGTAGAGATTATGAAGAAGCTTCCTATTTATTAAAAACATTAAGAAATAAGCCAATCATTCTACTGACGAATAATCCTGATAAAATAAATAATTTGAAACAAAGTGGAATTGCGATAGAGAGCTGTGAAAATGTGATTGGTGAAGTTAATCAATTTAACATTAAATATTTAGAGACAAAGGTAAATGATATGAATCATTCTTTTAAATTAGTAAAGGAGGATGAAAAATGCATACAGGGCCATTAAGAGCAATAGTAATTGACCAAACAGGGAAGTATGCATACACTGGCGGCTATGATAAAAGAGTTTACAAATGGGATTTAAATAGCGGATCCTCATATCTTCTTACTGAACACGAGCATTTAGTCGGAGGATTAACACTAAGTAAAGATGGAGGATATTTACTCACATCCTCTTCTGATTATTCTATGAAATTGATTGATACTAAGACTGAATCGGTAATAAAAACTTTTTTAGGTCATACTGACGACATCGAATATGCAATTTTCGCAGAGGACGATCAATATATTATATCTACATCCTTACAACATGATGGCAGAGTTTTAGTGTGGAATGTTGAAAACGGTAATATTATTCGTGAATTTAATGAACATAAAAGCAGTGTCAAATCTGTATGGACATTTAACAATAAAGTTTTTTCCTGTGATAATAACGGGAATGTTTTGGTGTGGAATTTAATTACTGGGGAAGTGCTCGATAATTTAGGTCCATATACTTGTGACATAGATACCATTAATGGAGATGTAAATAGAGGGATTTTATTAATAGGGTTAGATAATGGTGATATAGATGTATATGATGCTCTAAAACATACAAAAATGAAAACATTAAAAGGTCATAAAATCGGTGTTAAGACTATAGAGATATCTCCATCTGGAAATTACGTATTAACTGCTGCATACGATCATCAAATTTTTATTTGGGATCGGAATTTCAAAAGGCTTTCATCATTACCTCAATACAAATATCAGTGGGAAGTAGGGTTTGCTTTTAGTAAGGATGAAAAAAACGTATATGGTTGTACATTTGGATATAAGTTTTGTGAATGGGAGTGGGAAAAAAATCAACTAATTGATAATAACATAACATGTGCAACCCCTTCCATAAACGATATAGCTGTTAGTGAAAATGGAAATGTCGCTACTGCTTCAGATGATGGTGTGTTTAGACTAAATGGAGAAAAGATTTTGTCGGTAAATCATGTTTTGAATAACGCCGTAGGTATGACGAATGATGGTTCTATAATAGCTTGGGGAGATCATAAAGGATATTTGCATTTGGTAGATGCTGAACTGAAGACAATGATTAAATCAATTGATTTTTCATCTGGGCCACTTAATTCAATTGTTTATGATAGAGAACATCACTCGTTTTTTATAGGTTCATATAGTGGGAATGTATTTGAAATAAACCTTTACGATTTCAGCATCGTTGATCAGTTTCGTGCACATAATGGGGCCATTAAAGGAATGGTAGTAGAAAGAGAATTTATTGCTACGGGTTCTTCAGGTGGGGAAGTGCATATTTTTAATCGAAAAAATATATCAGAATGTATTCGTTTAGTTGGTTCCTCATTTGTCATAAATGATCTTTCATATAATGAAAAGAAAAATTTACTTGCAACAGTTAGTAGAGACAGAATTGTAAGAATTTATGATGCATCAAACGGATCTTTAAAAGGTCTTCACAATATGCATAACTACTCAGTAAAAACAGTATGCTTTAATGCTTCAGGAGTATTATTTGCAGGTGATTATTGGGGATATATTAGTGTATGGGATTTAAATGATGAAAAGAAAAACATATTTAAAGTAGCGAATAATGGAATAAGTTATATGGAGAAATTAGGTGAAGAAGTTCTTGCTGGATCTTATGATGGAGGAGTATATTCAGTGAATAAAAGTGGTGAAAATTCAGAATTTATAAGATTATTTGATCAATCTGAAAATTATCATGTTTTAAAATGAGATATAAATTTATTTTCATTCTTATTTAAAGGAGGTGAGAGAAATGGGTCGTAAAATTAAAGTTCAACCAATCCGCAGCTCAGTAAACACACGTAAATAATTATAGGTTTGGGTAGGGATATAGAAAAGTATCCCTACTTAATTTTAATATAAAAAGGAGGAGAAAAAATGTTAATTAGACCACTTAGGGTTGATTATGTAGCTAGTAAAAATTATATTATCACTGTTGATACGCAAGGTGTACTACACCGTTTAAATGATAAATTAGAAGTTGTTAAAAGTTCAGCAGCACCGCTAATTAATACGAAGGTTTATTGTCTTACTGCAACGGACGATTATATTTATACTCGTGATTACTTTGGAGTCTTAAGTAAATACTGTATTGAAACCTTAAAAAAATTACAGACACTACATACTGAACATTATGTATTATCAGAAAAAATATTACAAAATGAAGAGCCGTCACCTTCAAATGCGAGAGGTATTCGAGTGTTCGGAGAGTTTCTATATACAACTAATGGTTTTGGGCAAATTATGAAATTAAATAAAGAATCATTGGTTGTTGAGGAGATAATTGAACACCCTAGTAATGAAAAGACATTCATTGATTATTTTAATGTGGAAAATGATATTGAACAAATTATTACAGATAAGGAAGGAAATTTGTTTTTCGGTGATTTAAGTAAGCTTGAATTTAACAGAAAAATTAAAGTTGATGAGGGAAGTGTACATGTAGTTAGGTATGATCCTAAGAATAACCGTTACATCGCTACACAAGATTATGGTTTGGAAAATTCATATGGTATTGAGTCAGGTCTTGCAATCATTGATCCCGAATCACTCACGTTTACAAGTCACCCATTCACAACAGATGATGTTGAATTTATTTTCTTTGACAAACACTTCACTGAAATTTATACTGGAGGATTTGATGGGAAAATTTATGTATTTGATAATATGACCCCTAGTCTTAAACTTAAGCGAACCTTGGGTCCATTTAATCACCAGATTTCATATGGTCTCATGCTGAATGATGATAGAATATTAGTTCTTTTACAATCTGGAGAAATGCTGATTGTTGATAAATATGGAAATGAATTAGAAAAGTTGGATTTTGATTATGTTTGCTATTGGGATTTTGTGAATGGTGAAAGTTCAGATGAATTCTATGCTCCAAATGGCAAAGGGATTACTAAATTTGTTGTTGAGGAGGTCAATGATTCAGATATTATAATAAGAGAAAAAGAGAAATTTGTATATAACTTTGGCTTAATATTTAAATTAGTGCGTGTAAACAGCTCAAGATTTGTTGCTTTATCTAGAAAAAATTTAATTTTTAGCTTTGATGAAAATGGCTATGTTCTATGGAGTACAAATTTAGAATATCTGCCTAAAAGTATATCGTGCTGCTCGAATAAACAAGTTGCAATGGTAGGGTTAGATAATGGAATAATGCAAGAAATAGACTTAAATAATGGTAGATTATTAAGAAGAAAAAATTTCGATGCGGCCGTTACTACTTCTATATTTAATGGGGAAGATGTTGTAATAGGAACTTCCAATGATTCTCTTCACTTTATTGATTATGTCACATTTGAAGAAAGTCATAAATCGCTCAATTTAAAAGGGTATCCAAAAAGAATTCGACTTGAGGGACAGTATCTAGTTTTAACAGGTGGTGGATTCGGTTATATTGAAATTGATAAAGATACCTATGACATTAACAAAAGAATGGTAGGTGACTTGCTTTATAATACAAGAGAAGAATCTATAAGAATAGATGATTACATTTTAATTTCTTCTTATGGCCACCAAATGGGTGTATATAATTACGAAAATAATCAGATTGTTTATTTAATTGAGAGGTTGCCAGACTATGTAAAAGCAATTAAACATTATAAGGGAGGAAATGGGGAGAATTATTTAATTATTGGTGGAAATAATGGATTCTTACAATGCTATCGAGTCAATAAAGATGGATCACTCCTATTAATAAAGGAATATATTTTTTAATGCGAAAGTTAAGGTTACTATTAGCGGCTAACCTGATTTCAACTGTGGGAACCGGAGTAACTTCTTATTTAATCATTTGGTTGTTGATAGACCAATTGAATCAATCAGTATTGTATGGAATTTTAACCATTGCCACGATGATTTTTGTGTTCTTTGCTTCGCCCTTTTTAGGAAGCTTGGTTGATAGACACTCTCGGAAAGCTATCTTCCTGCAATTAGAATTAATAGGTGCGTTCATGCTGATTGTTTTTCTCATCCTCTTTGATATTTCAAATTTCCTTAATATTTTTCTTGTCGTTTTATTAACACTATATAATACAATTTATGATTCAATAAAATACCCAACGTTATCAGCTTTAACTCAAGAAATGTTTAAAGAGGATGAGTATAGTAAAGTCAATAGTAGTTTAGAAGTTCAGGGGCAAGCAGCTTTGATGATTAGCTCTAGTTTAGCCGCTTTTATGATCGGTCAAATATCCATCACCCTTATATTGGTTATGAATATCATGACATTTCTTGCCGCTTCAATTATCATATACAAACTTCCTTATCAACGAAGTCGTGTGGTAGAAGAGGAGACCAATGCCACGAAGAGTGTATCATACTGGGTTAACTTTAGGTCTTCACTTCAATACCTAACTCAACGGAAAGTTTTGTTCGTAATTTTATTAACGACTTTTGTGCCTAGTATTGTTATTATTGTGGCAAATTATTTGGATCCAATTTTTATTTATCAATTTTTGAATGAAGGTCCCTCAGTAATTGGTATTGCAAATATCTTTTACGCAGTCGGAGCAATTGGCGCTGGTTTCGTAGCCTATCAAATGTCAAAGAGACTTCCACATATTCAAGGTGTCATTATGTTTATGATCGTATTTGCTATTTCAACAGTTGTTATCTTTCTTTTCCCTCACTCTGTGACATTTATTGTAGCAAGTTTTTTTTGGGGTCATTCAAATGCTGCCATTAGAGTATTTAGAAAAAGTTATATGTTCCAACATGTTGATAATGCATATATGGGACGTGTCAACTCATTAATTAATGCATGTAAGTTATTAGGTCAGATTGCTTTAATTGGAACTTTAACTATAACTGTTGTGCCAGCTGGAAAATCTCAATATGGATATCTTATTTTATTCATCATCGTATTTGCTGCTCTATTCATCACATCATATTTATGTATGAAAAACTTTAATTACAAGAATGAAAAAAAGTATACTTCTGTCTGAGAGTTGACTTAAGATAGAGGAGCGTTAACGGAAATTGGTTATATGAATTGATCAATTGTTTTGTGTGTTTTAATTTTGCTAAAATAAATATTAACATTGAAATCAGAAAAAGCAGACTTTACTTTAAAACACATCCCACTCCATCTTGCTGCACGAGTTTCAAGTATTAGGTTTTCATTTTAGGATGATTGAAGCTTTTTCCTTACTTGCTTGGAAAATTAAAACCAGGTTGTATTTTAATTACAACGACAATCATTATGGGATTTTGTATGAAGTTTATCATACCAGTTGAGTTTCTAGAAGCACTGTTTGGGTTACAGTCAGTCTACCTTTTGGTTTTTTTATCGGGTCCAATGAATGCCTTATTAAATGTGCCGATTAGCAGTTTATTTCTGGGACTTACTCATTACTCCACATGCTTATAGGAGTCATGCGATTCCCATCTTACAAATGTTATCTAACTTCATTCTTGGCATTGCCAGTATTTTTTCTAAATATATTGGTGTCATATGGATTACTGATATCTCTGGTGTTTTCCGTCTTATTAACTGCCGCGAAAAAAATAAAGGCAAACCACCTGTCGCTCAGCTTGAAGTTTTGATAAAGTTGGAATAATTTCTCTATCCCTTGCCCATACTGTGGACAACAGTTTTTATAAAGTGAGGGATTGGTTATGTTATTTCTTCATGACGTATGGGTGAATTGGTTTGAAGGGGAAGAAAATGGCTACAATGTGTGTCATTTTCATGAGTGGCGTAAGGAGGACAGCGTTGAACTGTTAGATCAAGTGCCTTTACTTAAGGTGCAGAGCCCTTTGTTTGATTACATAGAGAATGATCTATCAGAGCTGCCGAAGACACTGCTAGAGTCTGTATTTGAGAAATCCTATATTCGAAAAAATCATGAACGCCGTAAATTAGAGTATTGCTTTGTGGTCACAGACGGCATTCGAATTATTGCTGTAGATACGATTGGGTATTCCATACCTGTGAGAAAAAGCCGCTTGATCCCAAGGCAGGAGCAATTGGTTTATGAAATGGTGAAAGATGTGAAGGCAGAGGAATATGAATTTTCTAAGGACAGCCTTGAATCGACGAAGGAGTATCACATTCTATCACTGCCGCCGCAGCATATCAGCGGATTAACGAGAAAAGAAAGACAGCTGAAACAGCTGATGTTTATGGCGCTCGATCAATTAAAAGGGCTCAAAAACAGGGCGGAGATTGCGTATTGGTATACGGAATGGAACCCGCGCATGTACAACCAAATCAAACGAATGTCTTTCGAAGAGATTTGGAACATGCTTTACAATGAAACGATTGATGGGTGGTCAGAGAATCATTTAGCCTTCTGTGAAAAAATGATTAAAGGACAGCCTTTTTTCGAAAAGCTTTGGGAAATGGAAAACGAATCAAAAGTAAATTAAAAAAAGCTTGCAGCGAGTGGGACTGACCCCCGTTTTTGAGACAGGGATCAAAACACCTTTATACAGCCAATTGCCGATAGTTTATCGGTGATTGGTTGTTTAGTTTCGTTTGAATACGAATGTTGTTATAATAATAAATGTATTCTTTGACAGTGCGTTCTACGATGTTGGTCGTAGTTCGATCAATGCTGTTAAGATAGAACGTTTCAGACTTTAGTGAGGAATGAAACGATTCGATGGAGGCATTATCAGCGGGTGTCCCTTTACGGGACATGCTCATGGTAATGCCTTTTATATGAACAGCTTTCTGATACTCGTAAGATGTATACACAGAACCTTGGTCGCTATGTAACACGCAGTTCTCAGGCAGTGCTGGGAGCTGATCAAGTGTGTTTAAGATAAAGTCTGTGTCCTGCTTATCACCAATCGTAAAAGCAATCACTTCTCCATTATATAAATCCAATATACTGGAAAGGTACAATTGTTTCTGTCCATAAGGCAAATACGTGATGTCCGTTACTAGTTTTTCAAGAGGGCGATCAGACTGAAAGTTCCGATCGAGTATATTACCAGCCACGGCATAGGGTTGCCCATTCTTCTTACGCTTTTTCATTTTAACCCGGCATTGCCACTGGTTTTTCTGCATGATACGTTGAACAGTTTTATGGTTAATACGCATTCCCACTTTTAGTATGGCTGTAATTTTTCGGTATCCATATCGATACTTGTGCTCTCGGCACAACGTGCCGATTTGTTTCTCTAGTTGTCTTTTAGAATGATTCTGAGTCAGATTCTTTTTCCATCTATAGAACGAAGCGCGTGAGATGCCTAAATGGACACAGATGTCCTGTACTGTCATCTTTTTGCGCAATTCTTCTACCAGTTTGATTGACGTTTCCTTATCAACTTCCTTTCCAATTCGTTGTACTTTTTTAAAACTTCATTCTGTTGACTCAGATAGCGATTTTCTGCCCGCAGTCTCTCTAATTCGGAAGAGTACTCGGGACCCTTTCCATAGGTATATTGTTTTCCAACAGGCTGTTCGAACCGGTGTGTATCCCCAGCCTTATGCCACCTCACCCATGTTTGAACCTGCGTTTTATTTTTGATATTCAATTCTTGCATGATCTCTTTCATAGGTACGCCTGCCAATCTCATGTCTACAGCCTTCTGTTTGACTTCAACCGGATAACTCACTCTTGTCCCCATAGAAAAACACCTCCATGTTTTATATCGGATCACAACGATCCGTTTTCAAACTTGAAGGTGTTTTTTATTTGTCTCATCTTATGGGGTCAGTCCCAGTCGTGCTGCAAGCTTTTTTTATTTGCGTTTTCTGCCAAGACCCATCGCATTCTCCATTTTTTTCAGCATTTTGTTTGCTGCGCGGTTTGCTTTTTCAGCACCTTCGTCTAGAATGCGGTCAAGCTCGTCTGATTCAATGAGTTCATAGTATCGATCTTGAATTGGTTTTAAAGCATCAACGACAACGTTCGCAAGATCTCCTTTAAACTCACCATATCCTTTGCCTTCGTACTTTTGCTCCAGCTCTGCAATGGGTATGTTGCCTAATACAGAATAAATCGTCAGCAAGTTGGCAATTCCAGGCTTGTTTTCTTTGTCATACTTGACGATGCCTTCTGAATCCGTCACAGCACTTTTAATTTTCTTTTCAAGCTGCTTTGGTTCATCTAATAAGGTAATGAAAGATTTTTGGTTCGGATCGGATTTGCTCATTTTTTTCGTTGGATCTGTTAAAGACATAATCCGAGCGCCTTCTTTTGGAATTTTCACTTCAGGCACAGTGAAGATGTCATTGTACTTTCGGTTAAAGCGTTCAGCAAGCGTTCTAGTCAATTCAAGATGCTGCTTTTGGTCTTCTCCAACAGGGACTAAATCAGTACCATATAATAAGATATCGCCAGCCATTAATGGGGGATACGTTAATAGACCTGAAACAACTGCTTCTTTTCCAGCGGATTTGTCCTTAAATTGGGTCATTCTTTCTAATTCCCCAATATAAGCAACACATTGAAGCATCCATCCTGCCTGGGCGTGAGCAGGTACCTCTGATTGGATAAACAATGTCGCTTTCTCTGGATCAAGACCAACCGCTAAATAGAGAGCTGCTAAGCTTCTAATATTTTGGCGGAGAGCTAATCGGTCCTGACTCACTGTAATCGCATGCTGATCCACGACACAAAAATAGCCATTATAGTCATGCTGCAAATCGACAAATTGCTTCATTGCTCCAATATAGTTCCCTAATGTGACAGAACCGCTCGGCTGAATGCCTGAAAAAATTGTCTTCTTTGTCATACTAAAACCTCTTTTCTTCAATATAAAAAGGCCCACCCATCACTTTTCAACAGAAAAGGGACGAATGAACCGTGGTACCACCCTTGTTATTTCACATAGAAATCACTCAAGACGTTGATAACGGAGACTGCTCCGTCTAAGCCTACTCACTTTTTTAGAAGTGTTCGGTTAGCTGCTCCAAAGCCCATTCCATACATGCCATTATCTGCTCACACCGGCCGCAGACTCTCTGTAAATGGTGAATATATGTACTCTTCTTTTTCATCGCAACAGTATGTCTATCTATTATAAAGGATGACCATGAAAAAGTCACGAAGCCATTATGTGACCTTCTCATCATGCCTATTGACACTTAAAATTTTAGATAAAATACCAAATATCTGTCAGATTCTTTTAAAAAAGGATGATTAATTATATGTATAAAACATTATTCCAGCTGAATTTGTTAAATTATTTTAATCAATTTACGCTTTAATTTGTTGAAGTGATTGAGACTTTAGTTTATAAAAATCCCTCTTTATCCCCATTTACGTTTTTAAAAAATATATGAAATTGATATTGCAATAAATTATTCTATTCATTATAATGAATTTGTTCACACGTTTGTGCTAGGCTCTTTACATAGTGAAAATTCAGAAAAAACAAAAGAAATAGAAAGTAAGCTATTTAGGGACTTTTTTACGCTATTTCTTAAATCTGAATCTCATCTTCTATCGAGACCTTTGAACTAAAAACATATTATAAGGGGGAATACAGTTGAAAAAGCGTTGGTCTGTTGTTACTTTAATGCTTATTTTCACACTTGTATTAAGCGCTTGTGGTTTCAGCGGAAACAAATCAGGCGACAGCACGAGCAGTTCTGGAGAGGCTAAAACAACATTAAATGTGAATATCTCCACTGAGCCTTTTTCTCTACATCCGGGATTGGCAAATGATTCAACTTCAGGCAGTGTCATCCGTCAGACTTTTGAGGGATTAACAAGAATTAACGCTGAAGGAAAGCCAGAAAATGCAATGGCTTCTGATATCAAAACAAGTGCTGATGGTAAAACTTATACATTCACACTTCGTGATGCAAAATGGTCTAATGGTGACCCTGTAAAAGCAGAAGATTTTGAATATGCTTGGAAATGGGCATTAGATCCTAAAAATGAATCTCAATATGCTTACCAGCTTTACTATATTAAAGGTGCTGAAGCAGCAAACAAAGGGAAAGCGAAAGTTGCTGATGTTGGCATTAAAGCTAAAGATGACAAAACGCTTGTAGTTGAGCTAGAGAATCCAACACCGTTCTTTACTGAACTAACTGCATTCTATACTTATATGCCAGTCAACAAAAAAGTGGCTGAAAAGAATAAAAACTGGTACACAAATGCTGGTGAAAACTACGTATCTAACGGACCATTCGTTCTTTCTAAATGGAAACATGGCGGTTCTATCACGCTTGAAAAGAACAATGAATACTGGGATAAAGATACTGTGAAATTGAAAAAAATCAACATGTCTATGATCAAAGATACAAACACTGAACTTAGCATGTTCAAAAAAGGCGAGCTTGACTGGGCTGGTATGCCAACTGGAAGCCTTCCAACTGAGTCTTTAAAAACATTGAAAAAAGAGGGCGGTCTGAAAATCCAAACGATCGCTGGTATCTATAACTACAAATTCAACACAAAAGTAAAACCTTTAAACAATGCAAATATCCGTAAGGCCTTGACATACTCAATCAACCGTCAAGCGATCGTTGACAAAATTACGCAAGGTGAGCAAGTTCCAGCAATGGCAATCGTTCCACCAACAATGGAAGGATTCACAGATAACAAAACTGGCTACTTCAAAGATCACGATGTAGATACAGCTAAAAAGCTTCTTGAAAAAGGTGTGAAAGAATTAGGTTATAAGTCTGTTTCTGATCTTCCAACATTGAAACTTTCTTACAACACAGATGAAGGCCACCAAAAGATTGCACAAGCAATTCAAGAAATGTGGAAAAAAGATTTAGGTGTGAAAGTTGAACTTGATAACTCTGAGTGGAACGTATACATCGACAAAATCCACAGCGGAGACTACCAAATCGGACGTATGGGCTGGTTAGGTGACTTCAACGATCCGGTGAACTTCCTTGAGCTTTACAAAGATAAAGACGGTGGAAACAATGATACTGGATGGGAAAGCAAAGAGTACAAACAATTGTTGAATGATTCGGCAAAAGAAACAGATAAAACGAAGCGTGAAGAAATGCTGAAAAAAGCAGAAGAAATTCTCATCAACGATATGCCTGTTGCACCAATTTACTTCTACACTCAGCCTTGGGTACAAGATCCTAAACTAAAAGGTGTAGTTGTATCTGGACTAGGTGATGTTCAATACAAATGGGCACATTTCGAAAAGTAAGAGTAATAGTGTAAGAGATCTACGGCAAGGATCTTAAGGTATATGGAGGATGTCTCTCCATATACCTTTCTTGCTGATTAGAGAAATTGTTGTAAAATCATGGAGGTGCAATTCCGTTGCTTAAATATATCGGTAAGCGATTAATATATATTTTAATCACACTGTTTGTAATTGTAACTGCAACTTTCTTTCTCATGCAGGCAGCACCTGGTGGTCCATTCTCTGGTGAGAAGAAACTTCCTGCTGAAATTGAAGCAAACCTAAACGAGCACTACGGGTTGGACAAGCCCTTATTTGTTCAATATGTAAGCTACCTAGGTTCAGTTGCAACATTAGATTTTGGTCCCTCATTTAAATATAAAGGACAAACCGTAAATGACTTAATCAGTTCTGGATTCCCCGTTTCCTTTACCCTCGGAATTGAGGCAATTCTCCTCGCATTAGCATTTGGTGTATTGTTTGGGGTCCTTGCAGCGCTCTATCATAACAAGTGGCAAGACTATACGATTGCCATTTTAACGATCTTTGGAATTTCAGTTCCAAGTTTCATTTTAGCGGCGCTACTACAATATGTATTTGCATCTGAGGCAAGTATTATAGCGATCTTCCCAGTTGCAGGATGGGAGTCTTGGGCAAGCACCGTACTACCTTCTATTGCACTTTCCTTCATGCCGATGGCATTTATCGCTAGACTTGCACGGTCAAGTATGCTTGAAGTACTAAATAGTGACTACATTAGAACGGCTAGAGCGAAAGGATTAACAAAATCTGCTGTGACGATCAAACACGCCATCCGAAACGCATTGTTACCTGTTATCACATACATGGGACCAATGGCTGCTTCAGTTTTAACAGGTAGTTTTATCGTTGAGAAGATTTTTGGTATCCCTGGATTAGGCTCTCACTTTGTCACAAGCATTACAAACCGTGATTACACCGTCATCATGGGTGTCACAGTCTTCTACAGTATTATTCTATTAATCAGTATTCTAGTCGTTGACGTCCTCTACGGTATTATCGATCCTAGAATTAAACTGACGAAGGCGAAGAAAGGGGTCTAACACATGGAAGAGATGAGAAAAGATTTATTTGTGCCTGCGACAGCTGACGCAGCAGAATCTGAAAAAATTTCTAAACCTAGTCTATCTTTATGGAAGGATGCCATGCTTCGCTTCCGTGCAAATAAACTTGCAATGGTTGGACTTACAATCATTTTTATTATTGTGATGCTGGCCATCTTTGTTCCGATATTTTCTAAATATGATTACTCCACAACTGATTTGCTGAATGCTGACCAGCCGCCTTCAAAAGAGCACTGGTTTGGTACAGATGATTTAGGACGTGACATGTTTGTCCGTACATGGGTCGGGGCAAGAATTTCGATCTTCATCGGTCTTGCTGCAGCGGTTCTTGACGTGATCATAGGTATTATCTGGGGAAGTATTGCTGCGTTCAAAGGCGGCCGTACAGATGAAGTGATGATGCGTATCGCAGACGTTTTATGGGCAATTCCAACACTATTAATGGTTATCTTAATGATGGTTGTTCTGCCAAAAGGATTATTAACGATTATCCTCGCCATGACAGTCGTAGGCTGGATTAACATGGCACGTATTGTTCGGGGACAGGTTTTACAATTAAAGAGTCAAGAATACGTTCTTGCAGCACAAACATTAGGTGCGAAAACATCTAGACTTTTATTTAAACACTTAATTCCAAACTCAATGGGACCAATTCTTGTGACGATGACATTAACGATTCCTTCTGCTATCTTCACAGAGGCATTCCTAAGCTACCTAGGGCTTGGTGTGCCGGCTCCGTTAGCGAGCTGGGGAACAATGGCGTCTGACGGAATTCCAGCCATGACGTACTATCCTTGGAGATTATGGTTCCCAGCCGCATTTATCTGTATTACAATGTTTGGTTTTAACGTGGTTGGAGACGGACTAAGAGACGCTTTAGATCCGAAGTTGCGTAAATAAGGAGTGATTAGGATGGAACGTGAACGTATTCTAGAGGTGAAAGACCTTGCAATTTCATTTAAAACATATGGTGGAGAGGTTCAAGCCATTCGTGGTGTGAACTTCCACTTAAATAAAGGCGAGACACTTGCTATTGTAGGTGAATCTGGCTCTGGTAAAAGTGTGACATCACAAGCGATCATGAGATTAATTCCGATGCCGCCGGGTTATTTCAAGCGCGGACAGATCCTGTTTGATGGGCAAGATATTGTCAAGAAAACTGAAAAACAAATGCAAACCATTCGGGGAAAAGACATCTCAATGATCTTTCAAGATCCGATGACGTCTTTGAATCCAACGATGAAAGTCGGGAAACAAATTACAGAAGTGCTGTTCAAGCATGAGCAAATTTCAAAAGAAGCGGCTGAAAAAAGAGCCATTGAACTATTGGAGCTTGTAGGAATTCCAATGCCCGAAAAAAGAATTAAACAATATCCACACGAATTTAGTGGCGGGATGAGACAAAGGGTTGTCATCGCCATGGCGCTTGCTGCAGATCCAAAGCTGCTGATTGCCGATGAGCCGACGACTGCACTTGATGTAACAATTCAGGCGCAAATTTTAGAATTAATGAAAGAAATTCAGCAAAAGGTTGAAACTTCGATTATCTTTATTACGCATGATCTAGGTGTTGTTGCCAATGTCGCTGATCGTGTAGCCGTTATGTATGCAGGACAGATTGTAGAGACAGGGACTGTTGATGAAATTTTCTACAATCCAAAGCATCCGTATACATGGGGACTTTTAGCATCAATGCCGAGCCTTGACACAGATGGCGGAGACGAAGGAAAGCTGACTGCCATTCCAGGAACACCGCCAGATCTGACAAACCCGCCGAAAGGAGATGCATTTGCACTCCGCAGCGATTATGCAATGAAAATTGACTTCGAACAAGAACCGCCAATGTTCAAAGTATCAGATACGCATTATGTGAAATCATGGCTACTTCATCCGAATGCACCTAAAGTTGAACCGCCTGCTTCTGTAAAGGCGAGAATGCGTGAACTAGAAGGTAGCTACGAAAAACCTGTATTAGTAAAAGAGGGTGAATAGCATGGCAGAAAAACTGTTAGAAATCAAAAATTTGAAACAGCATTTCCATACAGCAAGAGGAACTGTGAAAGCAGTTGACGGGGTTTCATTTGATATTTACAAAGGTGAAACGCTTGGTCTTGTAGGTGAGTCTGGTTGTGGTAAATCCACTACGGGCCGTTCGATCATTAGACTTTATGATGCGACAGATGGTGAAGTTCTTTATAAAGGGGAAAATGTACACGGGAAGAAATCAAGACAAAAAATGCTTGAATTCAACCGTCAAATGCAGATGATCTTCCAAGATCCATATGCTTCACTTAACCCTAGAATGACAGTGCTTGACATCATTGCAGAGGGCATCGACATTCATGGCCTTGCAAAAACAAAACAGGCACGTAAAGAGCGTGTGTACCAATTACTTGAAACTGTTGGCTTGAACAAAGAGCATGCGAACAGATACCCGCATGAATTCTCAGGCGGTCAAAGGCAGCGTATCGGAATTGCACGTGCATTAGCAGTAGAGCCGGATTTCATCATCGCCGATGAACCAATCTCTGCATTAGACGTGTCGATCCAAGCGCAGGTCGTCAATTTATTGAAAGAGCTTCAAGAGGAAAAAGGTTTAACGTACTTATTCATTGCCCATGACTTGTCCATGGTAAAATACATCAGCGATCGTATCGGCGTGATGTATTTCGGAAAATTGGTTGAGCTGGCACCAGCGAATGAATTATACGAAAACCCGCTTCATCCATATACAAAATCATTGCTGTCTGCGATTCCGCTTCCAGATCCTGATTATGAGCGTAACCGCAAACGAATCAAGTATGATCCATCTGTTCACAAAGGAACAAACACCGGGTTCCGTGAAGTGAAGCCAGGTCACTTTGTGAGCTGCACAGAGGAAGAATTCAAAGAGCTACAGGCGAAACAATCATAAGAAGGAGAAGCACTGCTAAGTCAGTGCTTTTTTTTTTTATTTTACAAAAAAACAACATGATGGTAATTTTTAGTTAAGTACAAGCAGATACCGGAGGAAATCAAATGTTAAATTGGAAAACCTTTCGTTATTCATTGCTTCATGTTCTCATTGTATTCATGCTTTTTTCAACGTCTTTTTTCAGGAAACCAAACGGAGGAAAGTGGATGCTCGCGTTTATGGTGCTCATTGGGATTGTGTCTTTTTCAGTGGAATATATGCTTAACCGAAAGACAAGCGGTCAGAAGCAAGAAGCACGGCGTGTAAAATATCTTTATTTCATCATGCTTCAAATTGCCATGACACTTATCCTGTTTGTCTGCATTCAACTCGTCATGAATCGTTCGTTATAAAACTTTTTTTGCGTTAATTGAAAAAAAGTGAAACTACTTTAGACTTTGCTGCGTCTTACTAGTACAGGCGTTTAAATAGCAGGAAATCGGGAATATCTAAGGAAGTGGTTCTTAACTATAGCATAAGGAGCAGATCCATGAATTGGTATGAAAAGCTCAGTGAATATTTCCCGATAGAAGAAATGAAGTCAAAAGAGCATATGGAAGCTTTATTAAAGGAAAGAAGTGATATTTATCATAAGGAGGAAGGACCTCATCATGTGATGATGTACGCCGAATTTGATTCTTTCATCTTTATTGATTATTTATTTGTTTCCAAAGATGCAAGAGGTGAAGGCCTCGGATCAAAGCTTATTCATAAGCTGAAGGAAAAAAAGAAACCGATCTTGCTTGAGGTCGAGCCTGTAGATGAAGATGATGCAGATACTGCAAAACGCCTAAAGTTTTATCAAAGAGAGCACTTCAAGCATGCAGAATCAATCGGTTATAAACGCAGGTCACTTGCAACAAATGAAGTGAACCGCATGGAAATTCTTTATTGGTCGCCTCTTACAAATCATGAGGAAGAGATCATGGAAGCCATGAGGAAAACCTATGAACGAATCCATACGTATAAAGATGAAGAATGGTATGGACAATCGTATGAGGACGTTGATGATGTATTGAAGATCATTGAAAATAGAAAGCAAAAAAATATTTTCGATCATCTCGACTAAATGAGAATGTTCAGACATCAAGCAGCACCACAAAATGAATGAAATTGTCTAGTTTTTGTCACAAAAATTGCAAGAAAATCTGTTCACACTTACTTTTTTATAGTATAATCACTATAAAGATTACTTATTTAGAACAATTTTAATTTAAGAATACAGAACAATATTCATTCTACAAATTGAGGAGTGAAGATTTATGGTAACATTATACACATCACCAAGCTGTACATCATGTAGAAAAGCAAGAGCGTGGTTAGAAGAGCACAATATCCCATATCAAGAGAGAAATATTTTTTCTGAGCCTCTTTCAATCGATGAAATCAAAGAAATTCTTCGAATGACAGAAGACGGTACAGACGAAATTATCTCAACACGTTCAAAAGTATTCCAAAAACTAAATGTCAATGTTGAGACAATGCCGCTTCAACAATTGTATAAACTAATCAATGAGCATCCAGGTCTTTTGCGTCGTCCAATTATCTTGGATGAAAAAAGATTACAAGTTGGGTACAATGAAGATGAAATTAGACGTTTCTTACCAAGAACGGTTCGTACATTCCAACTAAGAGAAGCTCAGCGACTTGCTAACTAATAAAAACACGAAAAGCTGCCGATCATTTGGCAGCTTTTTTTATTTGTTTTCAGCCGTTTGTTCGTAAAAGAGGCTGGCTAATATCACCGTAATGACGGTTAAAAATGGTAGCATCAATTCAAGCGTGGCATGCTGTGACATAAATTCAGTCAATTTCACATCACGTACAATCATTTCTCCGCCAGTAAAGGCCAAAAGTGCACTTCCTCCGTATAAAAGAAACGGAAATTTAGTTAAAGCTGCATGAATCAGCTTGCTTCCCCAAATAATAATCGGTACAGAAATCATGAGGCCAAAAGCGGTCAGAATCATGTTGCCTTTTGCCGCACCTGCAACTGCGATGACATTATCAAGTGACATAAAGAGGTCTGCAATCACAATGGTTTGAACCGCACGCCAAAGGGAGCCGCTGCTCTTTATCCGAATCGATTCCTTCTTTTGTTCAATTAACAGATTGTATCCTATATAAAGGAGAAAAAGACCGCCAATAAACTGCAAATAAGGGATAGTCAATAAATATACTGCGGCACCAGTCATTGTAATTCTCATCAGAACGGCCAAAAGAGTGCCGATCCAAATGGCTTTATTGCGTTTGTCATGTGATAAATTTCGACTGGCCATCGCAATGATGAGCGCATTATCTCCGCCTAAAATCAGGTCTATGCCAATAATCATCAGTAAGGATACGATCCACTCTGTTTCCATCCATTTCACCTCTTGTCCTAATAGAGCTCGTACAACCAATATATGAAGACAATTCAAATATATGTTTCTGCAAGTTTTCTCTGCAAAAAATGCGTTTTTATTTCTTTTATTCATGTTTTATCATAAGGCGGTTTTAGCTGGTACAGTAAAGCAAACAATTACAAAACCAACGAAGGCAACACCAGCACCATCCAAAAAAACAGCTTCCAAGCCTGCTAAAAAGACATACAACCTGCCTTCTGGCATTTTAAAGGTAACAAAGCCTCTTACAAAAGGGTCAGGCGTAAAAGCCGTTCAGGAAGCCCTAGCAGCTGCGTATTACTACCCGGATAAAGGGGCAAAAAACAATGGGGTTGACGGCTATTACGGACCGAAAACAGCGGATGCAGTCAAGCGGTTCCAGCTCATGCATGGACTTGCTGCTGACGGCATATATGGACCGAAGACGAAAACGGCATTAGAAAAGGCGCTGAAAAAGTGAATGAACAAAGTAAAGCCCCTGACTTTTATGATCAGGGGCTTTTTTGATGATTATTTTTCAGAAGACGTTTTTCTGAAAACCTTCTTCACTATGTTTGATCCTAAAAAAACAAAAGCTCCAAAAGTAAGAAGTGTGATTCCAAGAGATACCAAACCGATAAGTGGTGCAATAGTCCGCATTAAATCTGCCTCTATATTCATTACTAAAACCACCTTCCTTAATTTTTCCTTAAAACTCATTGTACACATTTACATATCTATTTATGTATGATTATACTTGCTATGTATTTAAATGTAAAACGGAAGGAGAAACAAAATGAAAACCAAAATCTTTATGTTATTGTCTGCCGTTGTTTTGATTTTAGGTTTAGCCACTCCATCGTCTAGTTTTGCAGCTCAGAAAGAAACACAAAAAGAAGAAGTACCTTTTTTAAGTAATCTGATTACTGAAGAGGTAATGACTACTGAGATTCCATCGACTGAATTTGAAGGTAAAACCGAAAAGACATACAGTAATGGTGTAAAAGTGGTTACAACTGTGGAAGACACCAGTCCTATTAGCACAAAAGCAGATAGTTTCTGTGGTACAAGTGGGAAAGCTGTTAGAGCTATTTTTTACTATGGTGGAACAACTGTTATGACATTAAAAACAAATATTATTTACGAAAAATGCAGAGACAAAAAAGTGAAATACAAATCAACTGAGTATTTCACTGCGGCTGTTACAGATGGAAGCAGTGATTACGGTTCAAAAACTTACAAAGCACAAAAAGGTTCAAGAAATGTTTTCACTTGGACTGGAGAAGTTAACAAGGTGTCAAGTAAGATTTATAAAGGTGACGTCATTTGGCGTATACAAATTGATGGCTATGGTGTACAAGATAGCACTGTAATCGGCTGATTAAAAGCCCTTCCGTTTGGAGGGGCTTTTTAATTTGTCTTTACATTTAGTATATCTGCAAATTTTATTAAGTTTGTATCCGAACGGTTATCTTTTACATGAAACAGTTTCTTTATGTGATCAACGTATACAACTCGTCCCGATACCTCTCGAACAAACCCATCATCAAATAGCTCGAAATTCAGAGCCGAGTCTTCGCTCATAGCAGTTGCTATTGTATACTCAAATTCTTCAATTTGTTCTGGGCTTAATGATGGCCGTTCAATCTTATGCTTTGCAAGATGCAACTGTCTTAAAGCCTCGTTATGTTCTGGTAAGATGAATTTCATCTTCCAGCGATTTTGATCTTTTTCCTCATTCCACATTTCATACACCTCATTAGAGATTATAACCGAATATTTGTTCGGCGTCTAAATGTGGTGTATAATAAGAGTATACGGTTTACCCGCGGAAACGGGATTATAAAAATTCGTATATTTCAATGATTCTTCTTCTTATATTACTCACAATTGCGACTGTCTTGTGAAAGGCAGTTCTTTTTTGTTATTTTGTTATCTTTTCTGAAAAAATAACACGAAAATAACAAAAGTTGCGTTCAAATGCGAAAATGTATGATCAATCATGATGTTGAAAGATAATTTAATTTGTTGCTTTCTTAAGGAAAAGAAAGGTCTTAAAATTGCACGAAAACAATATATATCATAAAATAGACAGTACGAAGCAATACCTCAATTCTTTAAACGGTTAACATGTAGACGGAACGGGTAAAGTGTAGTAAAGTACTATTAATTGGGAGCTTGTATGTCCCTTCAACATCTTATATAGAAGGGAAGGTTGGCAAAATGGAAATCGAAAGAATAAATGAACATACAGTAAAATTTTATATTTCCTACGGTGATATTGAAGATCGCGGATTTGACCGTGAAGAGATTTGGTATAATCGTGAGCGCAGTGAAGAGCTGTTTTGGGAAGTAATGGACGAAGTGCACGAAGAAGAAGAATTTGCAGTTGAGGGACCGCTTTGGATTCAAGTACAGGCACTTGATAAAGGTCTTGAAATTGTCGTGACAAAAGCCCAACTTTCTAAAGATGGACAAAAGCTCGAATTGCCGATTCCAGAAGATAAAAAAGATCATACAGATGAAGAAAGCTTAGACGCACTGCTTGATGATTTTCATAAAGAAGAGCAAGATCAAGAAGACCATAATGAGAAGGACAAAAAACTTCAACTTCAATTCGTGTTGAAAATGGATGACTTTGAAGATTTGATTGCACTTTCTCAATTAAATATGCAGGATTTTACCACAAGTTTATATTCGTTTGAAAACCGTTATTATCTATATGTTGACTTCCACGAGGATTTGTCAGATGAGCAAGTGGAGAATAAGCTCAGCATTTTGCTTGAATATGCTCATGAATCAGTGGTCAGCATCTACAGACTGAAAGAATACGGTCAGCTGATTATCGAAGGGAATGCCCTTGAAACGATTCAACAGCACTTCTCGTAACTCACAAAAAGTCGATTTCTATAGAGGAATCGACTTTTTTATCTGAATGAATAGGTAAATAAAGAGATCGGCAAGGAGAAAAATGAAATGAGAAATGTAGTCAAAGTTCTATTTTTTCTAATCATTACGATAGGTGCTTATTTAATCATCCAATTGATTGTCGGTGATTTAGCGGTAAGTGTATTAAGTTTTGTCAGTGTTCTATTTACTTTATCGATTATTTTCATCGGATTTGTTATTTTCTTGGAGAACCGGAATCCGTCTCAAACGATTACATGGCTAGTCCTGCTTGGCAGCTTTCCGTTATTCGGCTTTTTGTTCTACATTTTCTTTGGACGGAATATCAAAAAGCGCCGGCTGTTTGAAAAGAAGGCGGTATTGGACGAGAAGTTAATCCAGGAAGATGAAAGTATTCATAGAGAAGCGATTGAAAAAATGACGCATATGGGTGATCATCAGCAGCTCTTATTTAAGCTGGCCCACAGACTAGGACATACTCCTATTACATATCGCACGTCCTCTAAAGTCTTAACCAATGGTGAAGAAACATTCTCTCATATTTTTGAAGAGATTAAAAAAGCAACACATCACATTCATTTAGAATATTACATTCTCCGCCACGATGACCTTGGCCGAGAATTAAAGGACATTCTCATTGAAAAAGCGAAAAATGGCGTCATTGTCCGCTTTTTATATGACGATGTAGGAAGCTTAAATCTCTCCCGTCAATATATTGCTGACCTAGAAAAGGCTGGCGTTCAGATCGTTCCGTTTTTACCAGTAAGGCTCCCACTTTTAAATAATAAAATCAACTTCCGAAATCATAGAAAAATTGTCGTAATTGATGGGGAAGTGGGTTTTGTCGGCGGGCTTAACATTGGAGACGAATACATGGGCAGAAGCAGACAATATGGATTCTGGCGTGATACTCATTTGATGATTAAGGGCGAAGCTGTTCGTGACCTCCAGCAGATTTTCATGCAGGATTGGTATTATATGACGAATGAAAGATGCTCAGGTGTGGACTATTTCAAAGATTTCAGCCACCTTGAGATTACAACAGAAGGTGTACAAATGATTGCTGGCGGGCCTGACAAGCAGTGGGAGGTCATTAAAAATCTCTTTTTCTCCATGATCATCTCCGCCAAAAAGTCCATCTGGATCGCTTCACCGTATTTTGTGCCGGATGATGATATTTTGTCCGCATTGAAAATTGCCGCATTGAGCGGAGTAGATGTACGGATTATTGCTCCTAAGAATCCAGATAAACGGATTGTTTTCCATGCGTCTCGTTCATACTTCCCGGAGCTTCTTGACGCAGGGGCAAAGGTGTACGAGTATGATCAAGGCTTTATGCATAGTAAATTTATTATTGTGGATAGCGAGCTGGCTTCGATAGGAACGGCAAACATGGATATGAGAAGCTTTCATTTGAACTTTGAAGTGAATGCCTTCCTCTATAAAACCAAAAGCACCGAGAAGCTCGTCAACGATTTCTTAGGTGATTTAGAGCAGTCACATGAAATTGTTCCAGAAGAGTTTGCAAAGAGACCCCTGGGGGTCAGACTGTTTGAATCAACAGCAAGATTATTATCACCACTTTTATAAAGATTGTATTTTCCCCCTTTTCTATAAGGGGGATTTTTGATTTTACTGAAGAAAAGATCATTAAAATCATCTTTTGACACAGTAAAAATTCATTTTGCCTTTTCGCTTCCTTATAGACAAACAAGCTATAATACGGTCATCAAAGAGCGAGGGGCGAACTGAATGAATGCAGCAATTATGGAAAACGGTAAGCTTATCCGAATGACACATCATCTATCGAAAAGCCGTCTGGAGCATGTAAGAACGACGTGCAAATTTTATTGTCCTGAGTGCAGGGAGGAGGTGCAATTAAAGCTAGGGGAGCATCGTGTCTATCATTTTGCGCATAAACAGCTGACAGCATGTCCGTTAGCCTCAAGCGAAACGGCTTATCATCAGGCGGGAAAGGAAGCTATTATGAATTGGCTGAAGCGGCTTGGACATAAACCGGCGCTGGAAAAGTATATGTCAAAGATTCATCAGCGTCCTGATGTGACCGTCTCTATAGGAAATGAAACCTATGCAATCGAATTTCAATGTGCAAATATTTCCCGGCAAGAGCTTCGCAGAAGAACAGCAGGTCTCCGCGAGGCAGGGCTCTTTCCCATATGGATGATAGGGGCAAATCGTTTAAACCGAAAATCTGCACAGCTTTTTTCTTTCTCCTCCATTCATTGGGGAATTTTAAGGGAATCAGAGGAAAGGCGCTTGATTTTTTTCTGCCCGATCCAGAATAGATTCATCCATCTTGATCAATTCCTCGTGTTTCAACCAACAAAAATTTGTGCGGCAATGACTGTCAGACCACCTGCAGCATACCGCGAAATTCCGGCACTTCTATCTCCGCCTTCAAGCAAGCGTCAAGTAAACCAACAATGGATTAAATGTATACAGCAATTTAGGTTGCGTCCTCCTCGCATTTTATCAAATGAAAGCAAACGTTTGAGAGATATTTTTTATGAGCATCATCAAACAGCATTCCCTTTTTTGCCAACTGAATTATTTATTCCAGTGCAAGAAGCGTATATTTTTACAAGTCCCGTGTATGTTTGGCAGGGGTGTCTCTATGATTGGATGATGAGGAAAAAAGGAAGCGGAAGAGTGACAATTCAGCAGCTAATGATGGAAATCAATCGATGTGTGCAAATGAAAGAAGTGAAACTCCGATATGGCGATGTTTCAAGAGAAGAAATAAAAGAGGTGGTCACTGCATATGTAAATGCGCTTGTAAGACAAGGGTTTTTACATATGACGAAAGAGGGTAATTATGAAGTATCGTCGAATCAAATGCCTATACGAACACTAGATGAAGTGTTAAAACGAGATGCTTTCTTATTTCATTAGCATGTTTCATAACCACTTTGATCATGATAAGAAAAAGGTGGTGCTGCTATTGAATCAAAAGAAACGCTTTTTTCTCATTTTTTTAGTCTGTTTGGTATTTATTTCTGCATATGATTTGACAAATATAGTTCAAAACAAAGAAGATAAATACAACACCAATTTCTTTCACTTTCCGAAAGGTTGGTTCAACACAACTCAAGCAAGGGGGATTCATATGACTTCACAAAACAAAAACAATCATCTACCAGACAGAAGCGAAGTAAAAGAAGAAAACAAATGGCGTCTTGAAGATATTTTTGAAAGCGTCGATGCATGGAACAAGGAATTCGAAGCGGTCAAAAAAGAAATTCCGAAGCTGGCTCAGTTTAAAGGCAAGCTGGCCCATTCTGCTGATGTTCTGTATGAAGCCCTAACCTTTCAGGATCAACTTTCTGAAAAGCTTGGCAAGCTTTATACATATGCGCACATGAAATACGATGAAGATACAACGAACTCATCATTTCAGGCGTTAAATGATAAGGCATCAAATCTATTTACACAGCTGTCTAGTACATCGGCTTATATTGTTCCAGAGATTTTATCGATTCAAGAAGATAAATTGCAGCAATTCATACTAGAAAAAGAAGAATTAAAACTGTACTCACATGCTCTCGAAGAAATTAATAAAGAGCGTCCACATATTTTAAGTGAGGAGCAAGAAGCTTTATTAGCTGAGGCCTCTGAACCACTTTCATCTTCCTCTACTACTTTTAGTATGTTTAACAACGCCGACATTTCTTTTCCTTCTGTAAAGGATGAGAATGGGGAGGAAAAGAAGATTACCCACGGCAACTTTATCACATTTTTAAATAGTGATGATCGTGAAGTGAGAAAGAATGCCTTTAAAGCTGTGTATAAAACGTATGATCAGTATAAGAATACACTTGCTTCTACACTGAGCGGTTCAATTAAGAAGGATAATTTTTATGCAAAAGTACGAAATTACAAATCGGCAAGAGAAGCGGCATTATCACGAAACAGCATCCCGGAAGAAGTGTATGACAATCTAATTGATACAGTTCATCAATATTTACCGTTATTACACCGTTATATTGAATTACGTAAAAAGGTATTAAAGCTTGATGAAGTGCACAATTACGACTTGTACACACCACTTGTGAAAGATGCTGGCATGAAGCTCACCTACGATGAAGCAAAGGATTATATGCTGAAAGGGTTAGCCCCATTAGGAGAAGAATATGTGTCCGTGTTAAAAGAAGGACTCGAAAATCGCTGGGTAGACGTTTATGAGAATAAAGGGAAACGAAGCGGTGCTTATTCATCTGGGAGCTATGGTACAAATCCATATATCCTCATGAACTGGCAAAATAATATTGATAATTTGTTTACACTGGCTCATGAATTTGGGCACTCTGTACACAGCTACTATACAAGAAAGCACCAGCCATATCCGTATGGAAACTATAGTATCTTTGTAGCTGAAGTGGCTTCCACTACAAATGAAGCGTTACTAGGCGAATACCTGCTTAATCATTTAGACGATAAAAAACAGCGTTTGTATGTATTAAACCACTTGTTAGAAGGATTTAGAGGAACGGTATTTAGACAAACGATGTTTGCTGAGTTTGAGCATCTTATTCATGTGAAAGCACAAGAAGGAGAGGCTTTAACGCCAGAATTTATGACGAACCTTTATTATCACCTGAACAAGAAGTACTTTGGTGACGGTATGGTGGTTGATAAGGAAATCGGATTAGAGTGGACGAGAATCCCTCATTTCTATTACAACTATTATGTGTATCAATACGCGACAGGCTATAGTGCGGCGCAGGCATTAAGCAAGCAAATATTACAAGAAGGAAAACCAGCGGTAGAGCGCTACACCGATTTCCTTAAAGCAGGAAGCTCTGATTATCCAATCAATGTGCTGAAAAAAGCAGGGGTTGATATGGCTTCTAAAGAACCAATCGAAGCAGCATGTCAATTGTTCGAAGAAAAACTAAAAGAAATGGAAGAGCTCATCTCCAAAACAGGAGAGTAAAGAAAAGACTTCTGTCAGACGTGTGAGTGCTATCTCATCTTTTGACAGGAGTTTTTTTCTCAAAAAAAGACCTCTTTAGATGTCGAGGCCGTTTCTTGTCGATCATCAACCTTTAAAACCTCTAAAGGTTTTGCGGTGATTCATTCGATAAAGCGTAAAAAGAATCGAAGCAAATAAGAGTGGAGACGTCAAATAAAGAGGTAGCATCTTCATTAAGCCTAATATATTTAAAAAGAAACATAAGCCAATGGCAACAAGTCCAATAGTTGTGCTGCGCATGCAGATCCCCCCATTTTTTTGTTACTTTTACTATATGAAAGTGACAACCCTCTTATGTTTTGTGACAAAAATATGAACATATAGTATATCTGTTGTCATAAGTCGACAAAATTTGATATACTACAGATGTGAAATTAATCACATACAAACATTACCCCTTTGTTTGACCGTGAAAAATTTCTCCCATCCCCTTTGTTGTCGTTAAGACATAGTGAAACCGCGCTTATCCCGGCGCGGTTTCTTCGTGTTTATAAACAGAACAAACGTTCCTTTTTGGAGTAAAGAAAAACATGGGTCAGCACCCATGTTCATTTTCACAGCGATAGACATCAAGAGCTGTATGGTGGTCATTCTCTTTATAGCGCCAAAACATTTCTTGCTGCACTTGGACACGTTCTACCTTTTGAGCGAAAGCCAGCTTCTTCATTTCTCGTTCAACTTCTTCAAGCGTCAGGTCATAGACAACGGCTATCTCTTTTGCGGAAGCAAATTGAAAGTAAGCAATAAACCATTCAATTGGAGGCCGTTCTGAAGGTGTTGGTTTTTCACCAATCATTTCAAAAAGGATTTCCTCGTATATATCATAAGAGTAGGCACCTGAAATTTTTAATCCTTCATCTCCATTTACGGTATTAAAAAAGGCGAAGGTCGGAAGCTCAGATACGTCCATTTCTGCTGCAATTTTCATATCACATTGCAGTGCTTTCACAGCACTTTGAGAATGAATGTCGCGCTGGAATTCCTCGATGTCCAGTCCAGCACTTTTTGCATTTTCTATCAGCACCTGCTCACTTGTGACATCTTGCTGATGGCAAAAAAGTGATTCTTGAATGAGACGCAAAAATTTCATTCCGCATTTTCTGCCTTGAAGCTCCGCTGCTTTTAGTGCGAGTGAGGCGAGGTAGGGTGATGTCACAATTTGTTCAGACAGCATTTGTTCTTTTTTGGTCTGCGTTTTAGTGGCAAATTTTCCCCATGCTTCCGTCAGTAAATGTTTCTTTCTTTTCCGATTCAAAGCATTAATACTAGAACTTGTTACCGTTCGTAAAGTGAAAAAACGGCCATATTTCATTTTCAACTTTTTAATGGACGGCTCTAATAACCAGCAGTCAGGGCTTAGAGGATCAATGAATACATAGATTTCAATCGGCTTTTGAGGATGTCCGTGACAGTGTGAGAAATATTGATCGTGCGTATTGCAGCTCAAGATCGTCCATCCTTTTCAGGTGTTTGGTTGACCATATGACGAGCCGTCAGAGAAAGCCGTTCAAATAAAAAGTCACGAATATCGCCGGTTAATCCTACTTGATCCATTGCATCCTCCATGCATTCAAGCCATGCGTCAGCCCGCTCTTCAGTAATCGGAAAAGGGAGATGTCTCGCCCGCAGCATTGGGTGGCCATGCTCCTCTGTATAAAGCGGTGGTCCGCCTAAATATTGCGTTAAAAACTGTTTTTGTTTTCTTGCTGTTTCTTTTAAGTCATCCGGGAAAATAGGATGAAGCAAAGGATGACACTTTACATTTTCATAAAAAGTATCAACAAGTTGCGATAGAAGTTCCTCTCCAACCGCTTCGTAAGGTGCGTTAAACGATTGTACCATGTTGACTACTCCTTTTACTCGTAGTTAATAGGATGACTCACCCTATTGCGCATTTCATTTATTTCAAAAGTGATATTCAGTTTGTTCTATTTTATTGTTTCTCTTCTTGTACTTATTTTAACAACCTCATCTCAATTCCACAAACAAACCGCTTTGGTCTGCTCGAAATAAAGAGAGAATCGGATTCTGTGATCAATTGACCATATCATAACACATTCAGTCAAAAAAGGGGGAAAAGCGACATACAAAAAACCGAAGAGGTTATTCTCTTCGGTTTAAGCGAAATATTGAGCTGTGATTTTCTTTACATAATTTTGTGTTTCTTTAAATGGAGGAATGCCTCCGTATTTATCAACATTTCCTGAACCTGCATTATAGGCAGCTAAGGCGAGTGAGATATTTCCGTTATATTTATGGAGCATTTGTTTTAAATACTTCGTTCCGCCTTCAATATTTTGGGCGGCATCAAAGGCATTGTTGACGCCAAGTGATTTAGCCGTAGATGGCATGAGCTGCATGAGTCCAAGCGCACCTGCATGGCTGACAGCATTTGTGCGGTAGCCGGATTCCTGTTTGATGACAGCGTGAATCAGCTTTTCGGGAACGCCATGCTTTTGAGCCATTTGTGACACGATTTGATTAATCTCTTTTGATGATGAGCCGCTGGAGACAGCCTTTTGAAGCGGCGGCGTGTAGCTGTTGTTTAACACATTTCCAATGCCATTCGCTGTATTTAATTGGTTGTCATTTGCATACAAAGATTGGGCCTCAAGCTGACCACTGCCGGAAGTGGCAGATAAATATGGGTTTGTACGCGCATATTGCGTGTTCGGAGCCGTGGATGGGTCCGTGCCCAGAAAAGCTGAGATGGAAAGCGGAAGACGTGATAATTCTGATCCGCCTAAAAAATCTTGCAGCAGCGACTGAAATGAAGCTTGGGCATTCGATTCTTGCCCCGCAGACATTTGCGTTTGTGCTGGATCTGTCTGTAACGTTTTAAGCGCTTGAAGCTGCATAAAGGATTGAAGTTGATTGACGTTCATCATGTTCCTCCTTCAAGGAATTCATTTATTCTCTGTTTTCATTTTTTCCTCATAAAAACGGACGACTTTGTTTTTCGTGTTTCGTACTGGAATATGAAATTTGCGGAGCAATTCGGAGAAAGCGGCTTGTCCGATTTCCAGGTCGCTCACTTCAAATTCAAGTTCATAGTCCTCTACTGTTAAATATCGGCTGTGATCCAAAACAATTAAGCCTTCTTGAATCATTTTTTCTGCTCTTGATGTTTCAAGTGAACCAAAGTACACAATTTGATCCTTTTGAATGTTCAGGTGGTCTAATCTGTCTGCAACTTCACCTTCTGGCAGCTTAAAATCGTCAAGTTGAGAAGGGGGAGCGATCGCTTGGTGGGTTTCGAGCAGGCCTATTTCGTGAGGTTCCTTTAATGTGAGCACCCATTGACCGTTTTTTTCTCTCATTCTTAATGCAGACAATTGAGATTTTATATCAAATTGAGGTGTATCAAAATAATAGTTGGTTTGCGTGTGGAAATCCGTATCCTTCAATTGAAAATGCTGTTTCAGCTGTTCAAATTCTTCTTTCATTAATAATTGCTTTAGTTCGATTTCAATTTCCTGTGCCATTTTGACATCAACCTTTCATTAGAGGAAATATGATTATTGTACATGAAGTGTGTTCACCATGTAAAAGACTGTTTTTTTCTCTCTATTTTCTTTAGGTATGGACCAAAATGAATGAAGAATCGTGGGAAAGGATCATTTAAAAGAGAAAAACAAGATTTTCTCAAAAAGTTCGGTTTATCAATATTGAACTTGATATGATAAAATAAAGCTGTACTTTGTTGTAAAGGAGATCATGATGCAAAACAGAATTGAAATCACAGAAGCAACTTTAAAAGAAGACAGGCTGATTTTGACAATCCAGTCAGAAGAGCAAATCCAAAAAGCAAAAGCATCAGGACAAATGCTTGTTGATTCTGATCACTTTGCGTTCGTTTACATACTTGAAACCGAGGAGTCCTTTTCGTATCTTATTTTAGGGGAACATACATGGGCTCCATTAAAAGAAGCAATGAATCGTGACATCCCTGTCTATTTGACATCGGATGACCATTCGATGGAACTCATTCAGCTTCAACAGGAATTACATTATTTAATCGACAATATTAAAGACAATGCCAATTACGGAGATATGGAAGAGAAAGTGAAAAGCACATTCCTCTGAAATAATTAGGTATATGGAATTGGGGGAAGTTTCATGGACAAAAAACAATGGGATCAATTCCTCGCACCGTATAAACAAGCAGTCGAAGAATTAAAAGTGAAACTAAAAGGCATTCGAAAGCTGTATGAATTCGAAGATGACCATTCACCAGTAGAATTTGTCACAGGCCGAGTGAAACCCGTTGCCAGCATATTAGAAAAGGCAAAGCGCAAAAACATCCCGATGCATGAGATTGAAACGATGCAGGATATTGCTGGGCTTCGCATTATGTGCCAGTTTGTAGAAGATATACAAGTCGTGAAAAAAATGCTCCAGTCACGTAAAGATTTTGTGGTTGTAGATAAACGCGACTATATTGCAGAACATAAAGAAAGCGGATACCGCTCTTACCACCTTGTTGTGTTATATCCGCTGCAAACCGTAAGTGGAGAGAAACAGCTCCTTGTCGAAATCCAAATTCGTACGCTTGCGATGAACTTTTGGGCGACCATTGAGCATTCTCTGAATTATAAATATAGCGGGAATATTCCGGAGAAGGTCAAGCTGCGCCTTCAAAGAGCATCTGAGGCGGCATCTCGTCTCGATGAAGAAATGTCCGAAATCAGAGGGGAAATTCAAGAAGCACAAGTGGCATTTTCCCGGAAAAAGAAAAACGACAGCTGAGCCAGTTTGATCAAATATGATGCTGCCCTCTCATAGCAGCAAGGTGAAAAAGGAGAAGAATTCATGAAATTTGCAGTTTCTTCAAAAGGGAATTCGGTATCTGACACGCTCAAAAGTAAAATTCAGACCTACTTATTGGATTTTGGTATGGAACTAAATGAAGAGGAACCGGATCTTGTCATTACGGTTGGTGGAGACGGCACCCTTCTTTATGCGTTTCACCGTTATAGCGACCGTCTAAATGAAACAGCTTTTGTCGGCGTTCATACAGGTCATCTTGGCTTCTATGCTGACTGGGTGCCGAGTGAAATTGAAAAACTCGTCTTAGCCATTGCGAAAACGCCTTATCATATTGTGGAATATCCGATCTTAGAAGTCATTGTCAGATACAACGACGGCGGCAGAGAAGAGAAATATTTAGCAATGAATGAGTGTACAATTAAAAGCATGGAAGGGACACTTGTGGCAGATGTTGAAATTAGAGGCCAGCTTTTTGAAACATTCAGAGGTGACGGCCTTTGTCTGTCTACACCATCTGGCAGTACGGCCTATAATAAGGCACTGGGTGGCGCCATTATTCACCCTTCCATTAGAGCCATACAGCTGGCAGAAATGGCTTCAATCAACAACAGAGTGTTTCGGACGGTCGGTTCACCGCTTATTTTGCCTGACCACCACACTTGTGTGATTAAGCCGAGGAATGATGTCGACTTTCAGGTGACTATTGATCATTTGACACTGCTTCATAAAGACGTCAAATCCATTCAATGCCGAGTGGCAGACGAGAATGTCCGTTTTGCCAGATTTAGACCGTTTCCGTTTTGGAAAAGGGTGCAAGATTCCTTTATCGGAAAAGGAGAATAAGAAAGAGGTTGTTCCCGCTGGAATACTTTACATTAAACAAAACCATAACAGCCAAAGAAGAAGGGATGCTTTTAAAGGAGTATTTAATTGATCTTGGTATTTCGAAAAGAATGCTGACGGATATTAAGTTTGATGGCGGTGACCTCCTCATTAATGGAGAGCATGTTACCGTGAAGTGCGAGCTGCATGAAGGGGACAGACTCACCATTTTATTTCCCGAGGAAAAAGTGAGTGAAGGTCTGAAGCCTGCACCGATTCCACTTGATATTATATTTGAGGACGAGCATGTCCTTGTGCTGAATAAAAGGCCGTATATTCCTTCGATCCCTTCTCGGGAGCACCCTGAGCACAGTATTGCGAATGGATTGCTGCATCATTATGCCAAGCAGTCTGTTCGGCATACGGTTCATTTGGTGAACCGTCTTGATCGTGACACATCTGGCGTCATGCTTGTGGCGAAGCATCGCTTTGCCCATAGCCTTTTATCAAAGGCGCAAAAAAGTGGAGCGGTTAAACGAACGTACAGAGCGTTTACACATGGCATGATCACAGAAAAGCATGGCACGATCGCTGCAAAAATTGCCCGAAAAGGGGATAGTATTATCGAGCGGATGGTTGATGATGCTGGGCAGGAGGCAGTGACGCATTATTCCGTGCGAGCGGTAATTGCTGAGTTGAACATGTCGGATGTGTCTCTCTCGCTTGAAACCGGGAGAACACATCAAATTCGTGTTCATATGCAGTTTCTTGGGCATCCGCTCATCGGAGATACGCTGTATGGCGGAACGAGCGAGCGGATAGACCGGCAGGCACTGCATAGTGAAGCCCTTGTGTTTCCTCATCCGATGACAGGTGAGCAAATGACATTTTCAGCTCCGCTTCCTGATGATATGAAATCATTGCTGTTTTAACTAGAGAAACCCGGTCACCTGCAGCGCAGGGCCGGGTTTTTTATGATGTGAAATGCTGAAATCTTGACTCATCATAAGGCATGAATGAAGGAACGGAGACCGTTTTAAGCTCAGGGTATGTGAGGGCAGACAGCTGGTTGCCAAATACGCAGCCTGTATCAATATTGACCGTTCTGCCAACGAACCGAGGTTCTTTCACTGGTGTATGACCATACACAATCCATGGTTTTCCGTGATATTCCTTTGCCCAGTCCTTCCGAACAGGCCGTCCATCTGGCCATGTTTCTCCTGTGACAGCACCAAATAATAAATAGGACCGCATCTGTTTATTCGGCTTTTTTCCAATATCCTTTTCCTTCATTGCTGCGTGTGCAATGATCAGCTCACCAGGAATGAGTACATCATAAAGCGGAGCCTTCTCGAATAACTGCTTAAATTCATGTGATAATTTGTTTTGTTCATGAATGGGCAGTTTTTTTATTTCGTTCACTGTTGTTTCGATGCCATGAAGCAATTTGACGGGATTTCCTTTTAAATAGCGATAAAGCTTAAAGCAGTGGTTGCCAGGTACATAGCGGATTGCGCCGTGTGAATAAGCATGAATGACAAATCGCATGACGTCTACTGACTGAGGTCCACGATCTGTTAGGTCACCAACAAGGGCCAGCGTTCTCTTATCAGGATGGACGGGTAATCCATGTTTGAGTTCGTATCCTAGTTTGTGTATGAGGGTAAGCAGCTCTTCGTAGCAGCCGTGGATATCGCCAATGATATCGAATTTCATAAGGTTTCCTCCTGATTTTTTTCATCCTTTCGTCGGATATAAAGAAGTTTGAATTTTAGAAAATATAACGAATGGCTTTCATTTCATTTGGGCAATTGTTAGAATCAATGCTTTAACGTAAAACTTAAAAAATTAAACATGAATGTTAGGAGGCTTTAGCCAATGGAGCATACATCTGTTTCATCACTCGTTGTCGTTATTATTGTCGCCTTTTTCACCCCTATTTTATTGCACCGATTTAAGCTGACCATTCCGGTCGTTGTAGCTGAAATCATCATGGGGCTCATCATTGGGAAAAGCGGTCTTCAACTGGTTGTCGAACATGATGCGTGGTTAGATACATTATCCATGCTCGGTTTTATTTTTCTGATGTTTTTAAGTGGACTTGAAATAGATTTTTCTTCTTTTGAGTCAAAGAAGAAAGCACGAGAACTTCCAAATGGTGTAAAAGAACCAAATACATTTAAAGCAGCCACCATTATTTTTCTTGGGGTATTTTGTATTTCTTTTATTCTGTCCTATGCGTTTGTACTCGCAGGGTTTATCCAAAATGCCTTTTTAATGACGCTCATTATCTCTACCATCTCATTAGGCGTAGTGGTGCCAACCTTAAAAGAGGAAAAGTTGATGCAGACGAATATCGGTCAAATCATTCTGCTTGTAGCTGTCATTGCCGATTTGGTCACGATGATTTTACTTGCTGTGTTTTCCTCCATTTATGGAGATGGAACAGGGAACATGTGGCTCCTGCTCTTATTATTCGCTGCAGGCATTCTTCTTTATTTATTTGGCCGCGTATTTAAGACAAAGTCAATTTTTCAGTCGATGTCTAAAGGAACCGTGCAAATTGGGACAAGGGCAATCTTTACTCTCATTATAGTCTTAGTTGCCTTATCTGAATCACTCGGCGCTGAAAATATTCTTGGGGCGTTTTTAGCTGGTGTGCTTGTGTCCCTTCTTTCGCCAAATAAAGAGCTCGTTCAGCAGCTGGACTCATTTGGCTACGGATTTTTAATCCCGATCTTTTTTGTGATGGTCGGAGTAGATCTGAATATATGGGCACTGTTTAAGGACCCAAGCATTATGATCATGATTCCGCTGCTGTTTATTGCGCTGCTTATAAGTAAGCTCATCCCGATTCTTTATTTGAAAAAATGGTATGACATGAAAAAGGTCATTGGCTCCGGCTTTTTATTAACTTCTACGTTATCTCTCGTCATAGCAGCTGCGACGATTGGTGAGCGGCTCGGTGTCATTGATCATAAAATGTCAGGAGCGCTGATTTTAGTTGCTGTGTTAACGAGTATTTTAACACCTGTTTGGTTTAAAGCGCTGTTTAAAAAAGAACAAGCGGCAAGCCATAAGAAGCGTGTGACCTTTATTGGAGCAAATCAACTGACCTTACCTGTCACACTTGATTTACATCAGGATGAATATGACATTCGGATTTTGCATGTGTTTCAAGAAAATAAGGAAGCGCTGCTGGCAGACTCTATCTTTGAAGTCGAATCAATTGAACAATACGACGATGAGACGCTGAGAAAGGCAGGCGTCGGCCAAGAGGATGTCCTTGTCGTCGCAACAGGCAGTGAGACGAAAAATAAGGAAATTGCTTTATTTGCAAAAGAGGAAGGAGCGAAACAAGTCATTGCAAGTGTCAATAAAGCTGAGGCAGAGCTGACATTGAAGGAAGCGGGCATTGATACGTTTTCTACTTTCCTTTCATCTAAAACGGTGCTAAGAGCTTTGATTGAAGCACCTGATGCGATTCGATTGCTAACAAATGAGGATTCTTCTTTGTATCAAATTCAAATGAACAATCATCGTTATCATAATGTCATGCTGAGGGAATTCCCTTTCACCGGTGATTTGGTATTTGTCCGCATTTTCAGAGGAGTAGACAGCTTAGTACCGCATGGTGATACGACACTTAGAAGCGGTGACCGTGTGCTTGTATCGGGCTCCCGTGAGTATGTGGCAGGTCTAAGAGCCCAATTAGAATGACAATGAACCCTTGACCAATGACCAATTCCTGATTAAGATAGAGGTACAACATCATATATTTGATCCACTAGGGGAGTCCTTTATAAGGGCTGAGATAAAAGTGTCGACTTTTAGACCCTCATTACCTGAACAGGTTCATACCTGCGTAGGGAAGTGGTGCGGTTTTTGACTATGCTTTTTACAAATTCCAAGCCACTTTCCACGCGGAAAGTGGCTTTTTTATATGGAAAAACAGGAGGAGAGGAATATGACGTTTTCAACAGAATGTAAAGAGGCTGCAGCAACATGGTGGAATGGAAGCTTTACACATCCTTTTGTCAAAGGGATTGGAGATGGCACACTTTCACTCGATCGTTTCACCTATTACGTGATGCAGGATTCGTATTATTTAACTCATTTTGCAAAGGTGCAGGCATATGGAGCGGCGATGAGTGAGGACTTACATACGACGGGCAGAATGGCGTATCATGCCCAGGGCACGTATGAAGCAGAGCTGTCGCTGCATAGGAAATTTACAGAGCTTCTGCAAATTTCTGATGAAGCCATTGAGAACTTTAAGCCTTCTCCCACTGCTTATGCGTATACCTCTCATATGTACCGATCTGTAAAAAGCGGACGGTTTGAAGAGATTTTAGCCGCATTATTACCATGTTACTGGCTCTATTATGAGGTAGGTGAAAAGCTGAAACAAACAACACCTGACCATCCGATTTACCAAGAATGGATTTTGACATATGGAGGCGATTGGTTTAAGGAACTCGTCTTCGAACAGGTGAACCGCTTTGATGAACTAGCGGAAAAAGCACCAGACCATGTACGGGCCAATATGAAAGAAAATTTTGTGATTTCAAGCTATTACGAATATCATTTTTGGGAGATGGCGTATCAAAAAGAAATGTGGCAAACAGCATGCTTAGATGGGGTTGGTGCAAATGGAACTCCACGCAGTGACAAATGATTCGCTTCCTGCGGGTGAACTGATCAAACAAATAAAAGCCATTGCGTCTGAAGTGGATTTTATTCATATTCGGGAACGGTCTAAAACAGCGAGTGAGCTTGTTGATCTCGTGAAGAATCTTCTTTTAGAAGGTGTACCGAAAGAAAAGCTCGTGATTAATGACCGAGTAGACGTTGCGCTGCTTACCAATATTCACAGGGTGCATCTCCCGAGCCACAGCTTTTCGCCAAAAGAACTGCGAAAAAAGTTTCCTCACCTTCATGCGGGAGTATCTGTCCATTCGATAGAAGAAGCGAAAGCAGCAGAGAAAAATGGAGCAGAGTATGTCATGTTTGGGCACATATATGCTACCTCTTGTAAACCAGGACTTCAGGCAAGAGGTGTACATCTTGTGAAAGAACTGACTTCTGCACTAACGATTCCAGTGGTGGCCATCGGCGGGGTGACCCCAGAACGAGTTCCAGAATTGAAACAAGCAAATGTGAAAGGAATTGCTGTCATGTCTGGGATTTTTGCTCATCATCAGCCGCGTATGATGGCACAAGCATTTTCTGAAAAGGTAAAGGAGAATCCTTATGAAAAAGCATTATGACGTTGCAATCATTGGTGGTGGAATCATAGGGGTCTCCATCGCCTATCACCTTGCAAAAGCAGGAAAACAGGTGGTCTTATTTGAAGCGAATGAGATAGGGAAGCAAACGACAAGTGCGGCTGCCGGGATGCTCGGTGCACATGCTGAAGGAGAGGGTCATGAGGATGTTTTCTTTCAGGCAGGCAGAGCAAGCCAGGCATTATACAAAAAATTAAAAGTCGATCTTCTGCATGAATCAGGCATTGATATTCGGACTTCAGCGGGCGGTATCATGAAGGTCGCCTTTACAGAAGAAGAGAAACAAGCCCTTTGCCGCATGCAGCATTTGTCTACATTTCAATGGCTTGACGCAAGCAGTGTAAAAAAATGTATGCCTCAAGTTACAGATCACATGCTGGGAGCAGGTTTGATTGAAGAGGATGTGCATGTGGAGCCTTACGCTGTATGCAGGGCTTTATGGCAGGCGGCGGTTCGGTACGGGGCAGATGTGAAAGAGTGTACACCTGTGATCGAAGTGAAGCGGGACAAAGAAGCGTTAACTGTCAGAACAACGAAGGGAACATTCACATGTGATGATCTGACAGTCGCAAGTGGTGTTTGGTCTGGCCGTTTTTTTGAAGAACTCGGATTATCGCATTCTCTTTATCCAGTCAAAGGGGAATGTGTGTCTGTATGGAATAATGGTCCGGCGCTCGCACACACCATTTATCATGATCATTGTTATATCGTTCAGCGAGATAGCGGAAAGCTTGTCATCGGCGCAACAATGAAGCCAAACGAGTGGCAGGCTGTTCCAACGCTTGGCGGCATGGAAGCTGTGATTCAAAAGGCGTCTCAGCTTATGCCTTCTATTAAGGAGATGCCGATTGAAGAGTGCTGGGCAGGCCTTCGTCCGGCGACAAATGATCGGCATCCTTATATCGGAAGACATCCAGAAGACAAGCGTATTCTTTTTGCTGCAGGGCATTACAGAAACGGCATTTTACTTGCGCCGATTACTGGAGAAATCATTCGTGACCTAATATTAGACGAACCGGTCAAAGAAGAATGGCTTCACGCGTTTCGAATTGGACGAAAGGAGGCACTATTCGTATGAAGATTCAATTGAATGGCAGAATTGTTGATTTCGATCAAGAGAATGGAACGATCTATGATCTGCTATCAGCCTATCAGCTTGAAAACCGAGTGGTGATCGTTGAAAAGAATCATGAAATCATTGATAAAGAAGCGTTTCAACAAGTAGAAATTCAACCAAATGACACGATTGAAATCGTTCATTTTGTAGGAGGAGGATGATCCAATGCTGCACATTGGCGGAAAAACATTCACATCAAGACTATTACTCGGAACAGGAAAGTACCCATCATTTGAGGTTCAAAAAGAAGCGGTGAACGTATCGGAAACCGAAATTTTAACCTTTGCCGTCAGAAGAATGAACATATTCGAAGCATCTCAGCCTAATTTTTTGGAGCAGCTTGATTTATCAAAATATACGCTGCTTCCGAATACAGCTGGAGCAAGTACAGCAGAAGAGGCAGTGCGTATTGCCCGTTTAGCAAAGGCTTCTGGGCTTTGTGACATGATCAAGGTAGAAGTCATTGGCTGTTCAAGGTCTCTTCTGCCAGATCCAGTTGAAACATTAAAAGCATCTGAAATGCTGCTCGAAGAAGGATTTATCGTGCTGCCATATACATCTGATGATGTGGTGCTGGCAAGAAAATTAGAAGAACTCGGTGTCCATGCCATCATGCCTGGTGCTTCACCGATTGGTTCAGGCCAAGGCTTACTAAATCCTTTGAATCTCTCATTTATTATTGAGCAGGCGAAGGTGCCGGTCATTATTGATGCTGGCGTAGGTTCTCCGAAGGATGCAGCTTATGCGATGGAGCTTGGAGCAGACGCTGTATTACTAAATACGGCTGTCTCTGGTGCAAAGGATCCTGTGAAAATGGCAAAAGCAATGAAACTCGCGATTGAATCAGGAAGACTAGGCTACGAGGCAGGACGTATTCCGCTGAAAAACTATGGGACAGCGAGCAGTCCACAGGAAGGAATGCCGTCATTTTGAGCACTCGTTATTCACGCCAAGAGCTTTTTCAGCCAATTGGAACAGAGGGGCAAAAGCGGCTAAATGACTCAAAGGCGGTCATTATTGGAGCGGGGGCACTTGGAACCGCAAGTGCTGAAATGCTCGTTCGTGCCGGCGTTGGATCTGTCACCATTTTGGACCGAGATTATATTGAATGGAGCAACCTTCAGCGTCAGCAGCTTTACACGGAGCAAGACGTGAAGGATCGGCTGCCAAAAGCTGTGGCGGCTGAAAAAAGACTCAAGCAAGTAAACAGTGACGTGCACGTCAAAGGAATCGTAATCGATGTGATGGCTCACAATATTGACGAGCTTGTCAGTGAGGCTTCGATCATTGTCGATGCAGCGGATAATTTTGAGGTAAGAATGATTGCAAATGATGCCGCTGTCAAACATCAAATTCCGTTCCTTTATGGGGCCTGTGTAGCCAGTTATGGCATTCAATTCACAGTGATCCCTGGTGAGACGCCGTGTTTACACTGTCTGCTTGAACATTTACCCGCACAAGGCATGACATGTGATACAGCAGGTATCATTAGTCCAGTTGTGCAGCAGGTAGCCGCATATCAAGTGGCAGATGCACTTAAATATTTAACAGGACATCAAGTGACGCCAATATTAAAATCCTTCGATTTATGGAAAAATGAACGCTCTGACATTCGGTCGGCCGCGTCTTTAAAGAAGAAGCAATGTCCAAGCTGTGGACTGAAGACCTATCCATTTCTTTCATATGACAGGAGAGCGAAGGCAGATGTACTATGCGGCCGCAATACGGTACAAATCCGCAGTGCATCAGAAACACCACCGCCTTTACATGAAGTAGCTCTTCGGTTAAAAAAAGCAGGAATGGATGTGCTTGAAAATCCATATTTGCTTTCGTGTCAAAAGGATGAGTTTAAGCTTGTCTTATTTAAAGATGGCAGAGCGCTTGTTCATGGTACGAATGATATTGCCAAAGCAAGAACCATTTATCATCAATGGATTGGCTAATGAGAGGTGTGAAGAAATGACGATCAAAAAAGCATTCACAATCGCGGGTTCTGATTCTGGCGGCGGAGCAGGCATTCAGGCAGATTTGAAAACTTTTCAGGAGCTCGGTGTGTACGGAATGTCTGCGATCACAGCAATTACTGCGCAAAACACACAAGGTGTTCACGGGATATACCCGCTTTCGATTGAGGCGTTAGAGCGCCAAATAGATGCAGTGGCAGAAGACTTACTGCCAGATGCCGTCAAAACAGGGATGCTGTGGAGTGCAGACATGATCAAGATTGTAGCTGAAAAAACGGTTCAATATGATATGAGGCTGATTGTAGATCCAGTCATGATCGCAAAAGGAGGGGCCTCTTTATTAAATGAAGATGCGGTCGCTGCAATGAAAACACACTTGCTGCCTGTCAGCTATGCTGTATCGCCGAACCTTCCTGAGGCAGAAGTACTGACAGGCATACGTATTCAGACGAAAGAGGACCGCTATGTGGCAGCGGAGCGCCTTTATGAGCTCGGCACGAAACATGTCGTGATCAAAGGCGGCCATGGTCCATCTGATGGGATGATTACAGACCTGCTGTATGATGGAAAAGGCTTTATTGAAGTCACAAATGAACATATTGATACACCGCATACACATGGCACAGGCTGCACGTTTGCAGCAGCATTAACAGCTGAAATTGCGAAAGGATATTCGATGAAGGAAGCCTTTGAAACAGCAGAAACCTTTGTTCATGAAGCCATTAAATTCCCTTTGCGTATTGGATCTGGACATGGGCCTACGAACCATTTTGCTTATCAGCAAAACAGAATCAAACGATAAGGGAATCGAACCGTCTTCACTTGTGAGGGCGGTTTTTTCGCGAAAATGAAACTTTCTTTCGGTGGAAATTGTCATTCTCTTATGATCTGTGATAATATTATGATCAGGTACTAATACTATGTCTTGAAAAAATAGGAGGCTTTATTACATATGAACTTTTCTTTAGAAGGCCGTAATATCGTGGTTATGGGTGTTGCCAATAAACGAAGCATCGCTTGGGGAATTGCCCGCTCACTTCATGAAGCTGGAGCTCGTTTGATTTTTACTTATGTTGGAGATCGTCTTGCTGAATCGGTAAAAGAGCTGGCAAGCACACTTGAGCGTAATGATTCAATTATTCTTCCATGTGACGTGACAAGTGACGAAGAAATCGAAAAATGTTTCGCTGCAATTAAAGAGAAAGTACAAGTCATTCATGGCGTTGCGCATGCCATTGCATTTGCAAACAAAGAAGAGCTTGTTGGCGAATACTTAAATACAAACCGTGAAGGGTTCCTTTTGGCGCACAACATTAGTGCATACTCTTTAACAGCTGTAGCAAAAGCAGCACGTCCATTGATGACAGAGGGTGGAAGCATTGTGACGCTTACATACCTAGGCGGAGAGCGTGTTGTATCAAACTACAACGTAATGGGTGTAGCGAAAGCATCACTTGAAGCAAGTGTGAAATATTTAGCAGCTGATTTAGGCGCAGAAGGCATCCGCGTGAACAGTATTTCTGCTGGTCCAATTCGTACGTTATCTGCAAAAGGCATCAGCGGCTTTAATACCATTCTGAAGGATATTGAAGAGCGTGCACCACTTCGCCGTACAACAACTCCTGAAGAAGTTGGCGATACAGCTCTATTCTTATTCAGTGATTTATCTCGCGGCATGACAGGTGAGAATCTGCATGTTGATTCCGGTTTCCATATCATTGCCCGCTAAACGAATACATGACTTGCAGCATACCGATAAAGGGTATGCTGTTTTTTTATTTTTCTTCTGATTTGAGGCCTCCGTTCATATATATAAGGAATGAATCATTCGGGAGGGATTAGTATGTCAAAAAAAGGTGATGAGAATCAAAAGCCGCTGATGTATATTGTTCAGCCGAGCTATCAAGAATCAAAGCCGGCCATGCAAAATATTGTGAGAAAGCGAAAGAAATCAGAAAAACAGCCGGAAAGTGATCATAATACAAAGGGTGAGGTCGAAGAAAGCACGCAGCAGGAGCCTGCGGCTCAAGAAATAGAGCAGAAAAAAGAAGCCGAGCCGCCTAAACTTCAACAAGAAGCTGAGTTTACAGAAAAACAAGAGATCACAAAAGAAGCAGGGCCTGCACAGGAACAAGAGGATACACAAGAAGCCGAACTTACACAGGAACAAGAAATCATACAAAATCGAGAGTCTCAAGAAGAAGAGGGGAACCAGCCAGAAGGTGTCTTTCATGAAACAAAAGAAGAACCAAAAAGAAAACGAGTGAAAAAACCTTTAAGTCAGATGAGTATTGATGAAAAAGTCGATTTTCTCACAAGACTGCCTCATAATATGCCAAGAGCTCTTTGTCTGATTGAAGCTGATGGTAAAACATACCGAGGGATCATCATGGATCGAAAAGATGATACTGTGATCATTCGGACAGCAGGAGGGGGAAATCCAGTCGAATTACCGATTGCTGAAATTTCTTCCATCCACCCGCTTGGTTTTTAACAAAGAAAAAAAGTCCCCATTTAGGGACTTTTTTTGTTAGCAGTTACGGTTGATGAGTCTTGGGTTTAGGCACTCGATTGCGCAGAAGCAGTCAAGGTCTACTTCAATGCAATATTTCGATTTTTCTAATCGGAACACATCACATAAGGAATCTTTATCTGTAAAATCTAAAATATGACGGTCTTTGTCAAATGCGATAAGCAAGCTGAGTGTTGCGCAGTGATCAGAGATGTGTTCGACTCTGAAAAATGCAGTGCTGAAGCAAGGGCCAGGATCTACTTCTCCAACGTTTCCGAATGCGACGAATGGTTTTGATTTGGATGTAAAGAGAACAAACGGGACAGTGTCACCTAATGAATGTGATGGAGAAAGGAGATTGCTGTAACAGCTGGTCGGGCAATCTTCTTCGACGGCATTTTGTAAGTCGTTAATATTTTCAACAGCCTCTGCTACACAGTTCCATGAATGTTTGCGGCTCATATTCAACCCTCCTATACTAGGAAATTTGTTTGAGTGTTTGAGCACTGTCATCATCTACAAGCTTTTTTTGTCGTTTTGCTGGTTGATGCATCTACTATCAATCAATGCGGAAGCGGCCGCTTCTTATGCTGACTGCTCCGCATGATTGGCTGTCATTCGTGAGGAAGGGGATGCTTTGACTCATGCAAGTTAGATCAGCGGCCTGTTGATTTAGCCGTGGTGATGATGCTTTTTATCTTTCGATGGCATGACTCTGTCGACAAGCTCTGGGTTTAAGCATTGGATTGCGCAGAAGCAGTTTAAATCAACCTCAATACAAAAGTCCGTTTTTTCTAGACCAAAGAAGTCAGGGTCACAAGGGTGACACACGCTCAGCGTATGTCCGTGTACATCAACTGGTCTTAATACAGATAACGTAGCACAGCAGTCGTGTAATTTTTCAACCCGGAAGAAAATAGATTCGAAGCATTGGCAATCGTCAACAAATCCTCCGATGTTTCCGAAAGTAGAGAACAACCCGCCCTTTTTATCAAAAAGTAAAAACGGAATCGTATCTTTTCCAGAAACTGTTGGGCTTAATAAATTACTGTAGCAGCTCGTAGGACATTTATCTTCTACAGCTTCCTGCTCTGCTAAAATCTTATCAACCGCATCGCATACACAGTTTTCATCATGTCGGCCATGGTGTTTTCCGCAGCTCATGGATTTCAGCTCCTTTAACAAGGTATTTGACTTTAGTCCTTAACAACATATGTATTTGCCCTCTAGTTGGTGTGGGTAAATGACCATTTATATTTGTTGTATTTTTATAAAAGGAAAAGCAGAGCTTTTCGCTCTGCTTTTGGACATTAGAGGATACCGATTGCAACGATTGTCGCAACAAGTGTTTGTGTAAGTGTTTGGATTGCGATAGAGATGTCCGCATCGATTGTAGATACTGTAACGTTTCTTGAATTTTCGATGACAAGTTTTTGGCGGTTTGTTTGTTTGTGAGTAGCGGCTTGTAAGAGATCCTGCGTGACGCGGTCTGCTAAATCACCGTCTGCGATTGAGATATTTGTAATGGTGATGATCGCTGTTTGAATCGCTACCTGGATAGATGCTGCAACCTGTGCATCGACAGAAGATACGTTAATGTCACAAGAGTCTCTAACGATAATGACCTCTTCAGATGTCTGCTTTGTGAAGCTTACTTGATCCAAGTCTTGTAGGACATCTTCATCATCATAATAGTCGTCACAAACTGCTTTTCTTTCATAATTGCAATCGTCATGGTATCTGTGGTGTCCGTGGTGTGTACAGTTACGATCTAGAGCGACCCAAGAATATGGTTTAGAATCCATTTCTATTCCTCCTTCCGTTTACTTTATTAAATGCTGGAATGCGTGGTTTTGTCTCGGGCATTTACCCTAGCAGGCAACCCATTTTTATTTAATCGTTATTACGCTGCGCATCACGACGCTGCTGAATACGATTTCGAAGTGAATTTCGTTTTGGACGTACTTTTGGTTCAGGCACTACTTCTTCCGGCTGTTTTGCTGCCTCAGCCTGCCTTTTTTTCTCCTGCTGCTGTTCTACGAAATCATTTGCTTTCTTTTGTAAGTCCTCGACTAATTTCAAAATCATTCTTCTTTGATCGTCTGAAATTTTTGCTTTCTGATCATCCGTGATATTGTTTTTGTTTAACACATCATTTACAAGAAGACTTGTTAATGGATCAATATCAGTATTGATTTGAAACTCCTTTTTTTCGTTCTCTTCAGCCACGATGATTTCACCTCTTTCATACGTCATTAGAAAAAGAAAGGGTCAAAGAATGCCGGCTTCAACTAAGAGCACATTCAATGTTTGAGTGAGAATTTGGACGGAGTTCATAATGGATGCATCTGATAATGTAATCGTAATGTTATAGCAGTTGATGATTTGAATCACAGTTTTCTTTTGGACTTCCACTTGTTGTGTGGATAAAAGCTGGTCTGTGATGTCAGCAGCCAATTCATCGTCTGGTACAAGAATTTGGATTAAAAGAGTAATGATTGTCGTTACGGTCGCTTGAAGGGAGAGTGCAGCTGTTACATCTGTTTTATGAATTGTGACATTTTCGGAATCTTTGATCTCAATGAAATCATCATAATTGCTGATTAATTCGTTTAACAGTTGTGTATACAATATTTCAGCACTTTCTTCAATAGACAATACTTTCACTCCTTTCTTATCTATACATTATTTAATGCAGCAAGGACTCAAGGTGGAATCGGAAAGTGAGAAAAAGTACAACCCAATTTTATTTCCGCTCGATTCATCATGACGGTCTTTTTTCTTGCATATATAAAGAAAGGACGGAAAAAGAAGAAAGAAGGAGGTGGAGGCTCTCTGAGCGGTGCTTTGTCATTTTTCGTGTTTGCCCTCGCATCCTTTAGATTGACGAGACTGATTGTGTTTGATACGATTACTGCGCCATTCCGCCGTCTATTTCATGAAGAACAGGAAGAGGTAAACGAACAAGGTGAAGTCGAAACATATATCATCATTAAAGGGCAAGGACTGCGGTCTTGGGTAGGAGAATTGTTAAGCTGTTATTGGTGTACTGGCATGTGGTGCACTGCTGCCTTACTTCTGATATACATACTTTTTCCTGTCATCAGCATGTGGCTTAATTTATTATTAGCGATTGCCGCAGCAGCAGGCATTATAGAAGCGGTCGTCTCGAAGCTTGTGAAATAAACAGGCATTCTGATCAGACACGCTTTGAACAAATGCATATACTATCATGGAATAGGAAAGGAAGGGTTGCGATGAAACCAACTGAAACGCCGTCACATATGCTTCAAGGTTATCCAGCGCAGTCAAATCAACAATCTGTATATACGAAGAAAATCAAGAAAACCGGCTGCGGCTGTGGAAACAAAAAGAAACCTCAATAATAGAAGAAATAACAAAAGCCGGATTTATCCGGTTTTTTTGTTGCCTTTTTTTGAGTGGTGCATATGTAAGAGAGAAGGGGTGACCAGAATGGATGCATTCGAACAATTAATCGGTTCCTTGTTCACTAAACCCCATGATGGGAAAGAACAAGCGCACGAAAAGGCTGAAATGGATCTAACGGATAAAGCGCATGATCTTGAGGAGTACTTAAAAGCATTTGGCGTGAAGATGGAGGCTTTTGCAAAAGAAACAGAAGCATTCATGATGCGTCATAGAGAGGCAGATTACATCTTTAAACAGCAGAAATAAAAATTCCGCACTTTTTTATGTGATCGTCCAAACCATTTCTTGCATTTTTCATACTTTGTAAGGGAGAAGAGGAGGTGCTTAAATATGAGTTGTTACGGTGGCGGTTCTTGCGGCGGCTACGGCGGTGGCTACGGCGGCGGATATGGATCAACATTTGTTCTTGTCGTTGTGCTTTTCATCCTTCTAATTATCGTGGGTGCTTCTTTCTTTAACTACTAAACAGTAAGAAGGTGAGGGAAGCAAGGGGGAAGCCTTTTGCTTTCCTTTCTCTTTGGTCAAACAAGGCTTTAGGATAGGCACATATCCCGCCTATTTTCATATAGTAAGGTGATTACTCCACAAAGAGGAGGCAGATGAATGGATAATAAATTCTTTAAAAGCGTAGAAAACAAAACCGGTGTGAATATGAATGATGTGTTTAAACTTGCAGGTTCTTTGCAAAATGCCAACTTTAAAGATGAGAATACCGTTCGAGGTGTCATTAAAAAAGTAGCGCAGCTTGCGAACAAACGTGTACCTAAAGAAATGGAAGACAAAATCGTTCAATCGATTACAAGTGGAAAAGAAAAGCTTGATTTCAATACAATTGCTAAAATGATGAATAACAAAAAATAAACAACAGGCTCTCCGTTTAAAGGGGGGCCTGTTGTTTTTGCGGAAATAATTCACGGTTTTTCTTTAGAAGAGGATACAAAAAGCGAGAACGATGAGCCGTTTTTCCTCGTCTAAATGAAGGAACAGACAGATAAAGAGATTGTTCAGCTCTTGTCATAGCCACGTATAATAAACGGCGCTCTTCTTCCAGTGCTTCTTTATGTCCGTTTCTGAGTTCGTCCAGTGAAAAATCATGAGGGAGTGCTCCGTCGACCACACAAGTGATGTATACGGTCTGGAATTCAAGTCCCTTTGCGCGGTGGATCGTCATGAGCTGAACACCGGGTTCATCTGTTTTTTCCTTTTCGGCAGACTTCATATGTTCGGCATGTGCAAGAAAGGCTTCAATCGATTCAAAGCGTTTGGCGGCTGTTTTCACATCACGTACATCATCCGCTCCTTTTTCAAGGACATTCGTATCGTTCACCCGTTTTTTTAAATAATCCCCGAGTCCCATCTTTTGTTCAATAAATGTCACCGCGTCCGATGGCTTTAATGTACGTAACGTTCGAAATAAGGGAACGATTGATTGCAGCTTTTTCCGTTGAAACGGCTGTATATCTGTCAGTTTTCCGAGCGCTTCTACCATTGAACAATCTTCTGTGATGGTCAGTGCTTTTAGTGTATTTAGGGTTTGCTGCTTTAAAAAGAAAACCGGCAGCAGCTGTTTTATGGCTGCCACATCGTCTGCATCCTGACTTAAAGAAAGAAAGGCGAGGAGAACCCGGACCATTCGTCTGCTGTAGAAGGATTTGACGCCAGCATCCGTTTCGTACGGGATGGCTGATTGATGCAGCCGTTCATAAATCGCCCGGCCGCCTGTATTCGTTCGAAACAGCACGCAGAAGTCATTCGGCTTTGCCCCGTTTTTGATTTTCTCCTGAATATCTGCGACAATCATCGTCGCTTCCTCTTCTTCGTCATATGGATAAAAGAGCGTCGGTGGAATTTTCTCCGCGCGCACGGCTTTTAACGTCTTCTCATAACGATGCTGATTTTTCTTAATAATCGCATCAGCACTTGCGACAATCGTATGGTGAGACCGGTAATTCGCATGTAAATGGACGATCTGAGCTGAAGGATAGTCCTGTTTGAAATCAAGAATGAAAGCAGGGTTGCTCCCTCTAAAGGCATAAATGGCTTGATCATCATCGCCTACACAAAATAACTGCTCTGATTCTCCGGCTAAAAGCTGAATTAATTGATATTGCACTGGGTTAATATCCTGAAATTCATCCACTAAAATATACTGGAATCGTTCTTGATACCGTTTTAGCAGTTCAGGCTGTTCTGTCAGCATATGTAAGCAGGCAATCGCCATATCATCAAAGTCAAATTGCTGATGATCTCGTTTTTGCTGTTCATATGATTGATAGATCGTCCACATGTGTTTTTCCTTTTCATCCTTCAAATCAGGAAGTTCACTTGGTAAAAAGGCATTTTTCCAATAGCCGATTGATTGGAGTACTTGATCGGTAGGGTAGTCTTTCTCATCAAGTCCTTCATTCATCATAGCTTTTCGAATATATTGCTCCTTTTGCCAGTCAAACTTGATCAGATGCTGGCCATTCCATTTGTTTGCGTCATCGTGAAGCAGCATTTTATAAAAAAGACTGTGGAAGGTGCCTGTCACCACTTGGCTGGCTTGTGAAGGATGAAGCTGGTATTGCTTGCGCAGCCTTTCTTTCATCTCATTGCTCGCTTTTGTGGTGAAAGTCACGAGTAAAATATGGTGAGCAGGAATATGATGATGGGACATGAGATAAGCCGCTCTGGCTGTCAGGACTCTTGTTTTCCCGCTGCCGGCACCAGCCAGCACAAGCATCGGACCATCTAAATGTGTGACAGCTTGAAGCTGCGGTGTGCTAAAGGTGATATGCGGGAAGAGGTCGATCGTATGAACTTGTTCATTCTCTTCTAAATGTAAGGCGTCGCTAAATTGAATCGACCTTGGTTCCTGCCACTCATATGATTCGCTCGTTTGCGAGATGATCTGTTTGCCGGTTGGAAAACGGAAGCCGCCAAGTTCTTTATAGGAAGCCTTTTTCTCTTGTTCAGCCGTTTGATGCTGATTTGCTTGTTCTTCAGCTTTTTCACAAATTTCTTGCTGAGACATGTGCTTATGGATAAAGGCAGGTTCATCATGTATATTTAATCTAAAAAAGACCGGTTGTCCGCAATATGGACAGAATAATTGTCCTTTTTTTCCCTCGTCATGGAGGAATTGATAATGTTCTCTCGAATACGTATGTAATGAGATCGTTCGATCATGTCGTCGTGCGCATTTCAAAGCTAGTCCTCCAATAGTCAATCAATCTTAAAATGAAACACATCTAATCATATCAAATGAGGTGTGTTTCAAACAGTCATAATTAGGGAATAGTAGAATAGAAGAGAAGCAAAGGAGGCGTTCTTGATGGGATATATAGCCCCGATTCAGCCGGATCTGTATTTTCAATATATCAATCGTCCAGCTCCTCAGGATAAAGAAGACTATGCGAAAGTAACAAAGGTTACTCGCACCTTTCATGACAAGATATACAGAGAGCTGGAGAAAAAAGAGGAGTTAGTGACAGAAGCGGAAACGAAAGTACAGCAAAAAAAGCGGGAACGCTTTGTACGAGATATGTTTATGGAGGAAGGCAAGGGCATTCATATCAATACGTATATATAAATGATTGCGCTTTCTTCCTGTGGCGAACGATAATGAAAAAGAAAAAGCCAGAGCATCTTGAATGCTCTGGCTTTTCTTTTGGTCAAACAGACAGTGTTTTTGTCATTTTGACATGTGTGATTCCTGCTTCTTCAAACGGTTCAGAAACCGCTTTGTAGCCTTTCTTTTCGTAGAAAGGAAGAGCTTGGACTTGGGCGTGCATAACCGCTTCTTTTGCTCCATTAGCAATCGCTTCTGTTTCTAGCGCCTCTAATAGTTTGTGGCCAAGGCCGAAGGAGCGCGCCTCTTTTAACACACAAATGCGTTCAAGCTTTGCCTTTGATCCCTCAATGATCCGCAGTCTAGCGGCCGCCTGAGGCTTTTTATCATCATTGTAAATGACAAAATGGGTGGCTTTGTCTTCTAGTTCATCTATTTCGATCTCTACTGGAACTTCTTGTTCTTTGACGAATACTTCTTTTCGAACATAGTATGCATCTTCTCGTTGTGTTTGTTCTGTTGCGATGACTGTTTTCAAATGTCTTTAACCCTCTTCTCCTAAAATAAATGTTTCATAGACGGTCCAAGATCCGTTCTCTAATTGATATAAAAGGTGGAAGCGATCCACTGTTTCTTCATGGTCAATTTTTCTCAGCTTTAATGTGCCAAGTACGTCTGAATGCTCATCATCGGATAGTTTTTGAGCGACTGTCACATGCGGAACAAAGGCATATTCAGGTGTACCAGCAAGTGGATCTGCATACAATCTTTCATTGAGCGCCATGATGTCCTCGTTCGGTTCTACTTTCATATAAATGACGTTGTTTACAGGAGCGAATGAACTGAATTTTTTAATACGTAACGTAATAGGAGAAGCATTTTTTGCATAATCTCTTAACGTTGAGACGACCTCAGCCGCTTCTAGATCCGTTAATTCAAAAGGTGTTCTTAATGTTAAATGAGGCGGTATGAGTGCATAGTTCGGATCATAACGCTTCCGGTAAGAGTTCGCAATATCTTGTAATTTTTTTGATGGAAATATAACAACTCCGTATTTCATCATGTTCCCTCCTGAATAAGAAAGTATTTATTATTGTTTATTATAACAAAATTCAGTTGATTAACGAATATGGGAGCATTCTTTTTAACGAAGGCGAAATGAGCGGCTGCCAAAACGTCCATTTATGATCCCCTTCGAATGTCTCAAATAAATAATCCGCACCAGATTGTTCAAGAAGGGCCTTTAAATCTTCGTTCGGCTGAACAAAATCAAGCACCTGGCCATCTGTTGTTTTTACAGCGGTTTCTTCCCGTCCAATTTGATGGATAATGGCATAATGAGAAAGGGCTGACGACTGTTTGACAGCTTCTATAACCGACTCGTCAACGTAAGGGGACTGTAAAATCAGCCCGCCGAATAAAGAAGGATAATCAATGGCTGTCATGAGAGAAATCGTCGCACCCAGTGAATCACCAATAAACGTACGTCCTGATCCAATTTGATAGGTTGGATAGTGTTCATCAATATAAGGAACCAGTTCATTTGCTAAAAAACGTTTATACGCTTCAAACTTTGTACCTTCTGGATGATACGTGTTCCGTCTTTCCGTGACATTTTCATAAGGAATACCAATGATAATCGAGCGTTCCATTTCTTTGTTTTGCATCAATTCTTCTGCCTGTCTGCCTATTTTGCCTAGGCGGAAATAATCATGACCATCCTGGGCAATGATGACATGATATGTATAAAGGGGGGAGTAATTGACTGGCAAATAGATCAAAATGGTCATGTCCGCCCCAAGTTCTTTTGACTGTATGGTTTCTTCTTGAATGATTCCTGTTTTCTTCACCATAATCCATTCCTCCAGCTAACCAAATTCATCATAAAGTGAAACGTTTCCATTCATTGTAACATGAAAAACAGCGTTGTTCCTATATGCTAACATGCAATCAAACCGTATAATATCGATTCTGTTATAAAATACAGAAAATTTTAATTAATCATGACATTTCCCCTTGAAAAATGAGATTTAATGGGTTACAGTATTAAGAATTAGAACAGACAGACAACACATTCTTATCGTGAGAGGTGGAGGGACTGGCCCTTTGAAACCTCAGCAACCGGTATGCATCACTTCATGTGATGTACCAAGGTGCTAAATCCAGCAAGCAGCTTTTTTGCTTGGAAGATAAGAGGAAGCGATTAAACCCCTTCTTCTTATGAAGAAGGGGTTTTCTGTTTTGAAATCAGATTTTTACTTAGGATGGTGTCAAATGACAGAACATGTGGAAACGAAATTAGCGCAGATTGGAAACCGTAGCGAAGAGGTGACTGGCACTGTCAGTCCTCCCGTTTATCTTTCGACAGCATATAGACATAGAGGTATAGGGGAATCTACAGGATTTGATTACATTCGAACGAAAAATCCAACAAGACAGCTTGTAGAGGATGCAATTGCTTTACTCGAAGAAGGGACGGCCGGTTTTGCCTTCAGTTCGGGAATGGCGGCAATCCAAACGATCATGGCTCTATTTGAAAGCGGAGATGAACTCATCGTCTCTTCAGACCTATATGGCGGTACATACCGTTTGTTTGAAAACGAATGGAAAAAGTACGGCCTGCGTTTTCTTTATGATGATTTTTCAGATGAAGACTGTTTACGCTCTAAAATCACGCCAAACACAAAAGCGGTCTTTATTGAAACACCGACAAATCCACTGATGCAGGAAGCAGATATTCAAAAAATAGCGAAGATTGCAAAAGAACATGACGCTTTGGTGATTGTCGATAATACTTTTTACACACCAGTCTTGCAAAAGCCGATTACGCTTGGAGCGGACATTGTCATTCATAGCGCAACCAAATATTTAGGCGGACATAATGACGTTCTTGCCGGGCTTGTCGTCACAAAAGGAGAGCAGCTGTCTGAAGACATGTTCCAGCATCAAAACGCGATTGGAGCGGTTCTATCACCATTTGATTCATGGCTTTTAATGAGAGGAATGAAAACACTGGCTCTTAGAATGCGCCAGCACGAGGCAAATGCGAAGGAGCTGGCTGAGTTTTTAAAGAAACAGCCAGAAATTCAAGATGTGCTTTATCCAGGAAAGGGAGGCATGCTGTCATTCCGAGTAGCCAAAGAGGACTGGGTCAATCCATTTTTAAAGCAGCTAAAAACGATTTGTTTTGCTGAAAGCCTTGGCGGAGTCGAAAGCTTCATTACGTATCCTGCAACACAAACGCACATGGACATTCCAGAAGAAATTCGCATTGCAAACGGTGTATGTAACAAGCTGCTCCGTTTCTCTGTTGGCATCGAGCATGTAGATGACTTGAAAGCAGACCTGAAACAGGCACTATCACAAGTAAAAGAGGAGGTACACGCCAAATGACGACACACGATTGGACACTCGAAACACAACTCGTTCATAATGCGTTTAAAACAGACCGTTCAACAGGTGCAGTCAGTGTACCGATTCAGCATGCATCCACATTTCATCAAAGCAGCTTCGATGAATTCGGCCAATATGACTACTCCAGATCGGGAACTCCGACACGTCAAGCATTAGAGGATACGATTGCAGCGCTGGAAGGAGGAACGAGAGGGCTTGCCTTTGCATCAGGCATGGCAGCCATTTCAACCGCTTTTCTTCTATTATCAAAGGGAGATCACGTCCTTGTCACAAGAGATGTGTACGGCGGGACTTTCCGCATGATCACCCAAGTTCTTTCAAGATTTGGAATTGAGCATACCTTCGTGGACATGACCGATTTGAATGAAGTCAAAAGAGGCATTCAATCAAATACAAAAGTCATTTACATGGAAACACCGTCAAATCCAACACTAGGGATTACAGATATTAAAGGTGTCGTACAGATTGCGAAAGAGCATGACTGTCTGACTTTCTTAGATAATACGTTTTTAACCCCTGCGCTTCAGCGTCCGCTTGACCTTGGTGTTGACGTTGTTCTGCACAGCGCAACGAAATTTTTAAGCGGCCACAGTGATGTGCTGTCAGGCTTAGCCGTGGTGAAAGATGAGAAGCTGGGAGAGGAACTTTATTCGCTGCAAAACTCCTTCGGTGCGGTCCTTGGCGTGCAGGACTGCTGGCTTGTGTTAAGAGGGTTAAAAACCCTTCAGGTGAGATTAGAAAAAGCAAGCCAAACGGCCTTCGAACTAGCTTCATTTCTAAAAGAACATCCTGCGGTGAAAAAAGTATACTATCCAGGCTTAGACGATCATCCTGGGGCAGATATTCAGCGCAAGCAAGCAAGCGGAGCAGGAGCGGTTCTCTCATTTGAACTAGAAAACCAATCGGCAGTCAAAAAATTGGTGGATGCTGTCACATTACCTGTATTCGCCGTCAGCCTCGGCGCCGTTGAATCGATTCTGTCATATCCAGCCAAAATGTCACATGCGGCTATGCCAAAAGAAGAAAGAGAAAAAAGAGGGATTACAGATGGGCTGCTTCGTTTAAGTGTCGGAGTTGAAAACGGAGAAGACCTCAAACGCGACTTCAAACAAGCACTCGATCAACTAAAGCCCGTCCTTGTGAACCAATCATAAAGAAGGAGAGAAAAAAGCCGGCACAGCCGCCGGCTTTTTGACCTTTTTTGAACAAAACCATTGACGCTTTATTATTATGGTTATATAATAGAGACTGTCAGTAACAGAAAGCCCAGAACTGATACATAACCCGATTCCGTAGCTCAGCTGGGAGAGCGCTACCTTGACAGGGTAGAGGTCGCTGGTTCGAGCCCAGTCGGAATCATCGTTGAAACCCTTGCGGTAGAAAATCGTTGTTATAACGGTATTTCTGCCGCTTTTTTTATTTGCGCTGACTTACCGTCTGACTTACCCGTAATTTTTATACAGGGTAGTTCCCCGCGTTATCGACTCTCGTTCTGAAAAGAAAGGGGGTCGTTTTTTAATGGTTAATATTCGTAGCGGAAAGAAAGTTAAAAACAAACGCATGAGGGGCGCGCGTCATTCCGATGACTTATCCGTACTGTTCGAAACGTTTATGACGATAAAAGAAGCCGAGGGACGTGCGCCTAGTACTTTGCAGCAGTATCGCGATAATTTTAAGTCGTTAATAACGTTTTTAGACGAATTTGGAATACGGCATTCTAATAAAGAAATTGACCGCGATTTAATACGGCACTACATAAATTTTATGCGGCTGAATTGGCGGCAATTTAAAGGAAACGAATACTTATCGGATGAGAACAGAAAGGTCGGGCTTGCGGATAGTACAATCAATACTAGACTAAAGACGTTGCGAGTCATGTATAGTACGTTGGAAAACGAAGGAATCGTAATTGAAAACGTTATGAAAGGCATCAAAAACGTGAAAGAAATTGAAGAGCCTATTGTCATACTAGAATCGGTCGAACTCGGTAGATTACTAAAGGCGCCTGATCGCGAAAGTTACGCAGGTTTCCGAGATTATGTTTTAATGAATGTTTTGCTAGACGGGATGATGCGTATAGGTGAGGTAACTCATGTCAAAAAAAGTGACTTCGATTTTAAAACGAATGTTTTGGTGATCAGAGGAGCCATAGCAAAGAATAGAAAAGCGCGCTTTTTGCCGCTGCTGCCTTCTACGATGCGGTTAGTACGGGAACTTATCGAGGAGATTGAAGATTTCAACAGTGAGTACGTATTCCTCACAAACTATGGAGAGCGCTTAGGGCGCGATCATTTTAGAAAGAGACTCGTAGAATATGCAAAAGAAGCCCACATAGAGAAACGCATACATCCTCATCTTTTCAGACATACGGCGGCTACTAGATTCCTAGAGAATGGCGGGGATAGTCGGATGCTACAAAAACTTCTTGGACATTTAGATTTGCGGATGATTCAAAGATATACGCACGTATCCGATGATTCTATCAAAAAAGCACATGCGAAAAACACCGTCATGAACTCGGTCATAAAAGCGCAAGCGAAGCCAAGAAAAATACTTATATAAAAATACACAAAAAAAAGAACGCTCACCAACCGAATAAAATCCGGTAAGTGGAACGCCCTAACCCTGCTTCCATTATATCGGAAAAAAAGCGTACGAGTCAAACGCTTATTTAAGTGCGCTTTAATTTCGAAATGGTCTGCGTTCTCCTAAAGGGAGAGACGAAAATGTACACGAAAGAATCCGCAAAAATGGCACAGTTCCGTTCAATTGACGATCTGAACGGCGCCATCCGCACGCACATCTACCGTAATAAATCCAATCTATCACCGTCAGCCATAGACGTCTTAAAGGTGCTATCGCGTCACGCAGTCAAAACGCCAGGCGTTGCGTGGCTGAAGATTGATTCCATAGCGACACTTATCGGAAAGCACCGTACTACAATTATCCGCGCGATCAAGCGCCTAGAAACTCTCGGCATTATTCGTAAAGAATTAAAATACCGCCCAGTTAGCGGAGGTAACGGCGCAAATATGTACGTCATCCTAACGCCTGCGCCTTCTAGTGCTACTGCGCAAATGCAACTCCGCCAAGAGGCGGACAAGCCTACGGAGTCTAAGGCGGATCGTCCAAAATCCGAAGACGAAGCCGTTATTCTTAAAAGCAAAAATAAATTACTTAGTAATACGTATGCTGCGTTCAGAAATGTCATTGATTGTTTTGTAACCGATCGTCGTCTAACAAGCCGTCTATATGGCGTGTACTTGGCGCAGACGTCCGCCCTTAAATCCGCATACGATAAGTCTTTGCTAGATGAAATCGGCTTGAATGCGCTTCGTATCGCTTTTATTGGCGTTAAACGGAAGCATATACGAAATATTGTCGGTTATTATAGTGGGATATTAACGAATCTGTTCGATAATCTTTACCGCATGGAAATCGAAAGGGGCGCATGAGAATGGCGAATACAGTTGACGCAATCAAAAATAAACGAGATATAGAACGAATGAAGAAGGCACTTCACGGCCGCGATCTAGTTATGTTCGTACTTGGCGTATCGCTAGGCCTCCGTATATCTGACTTGCTAACGATAAGAGTCGGTGATCTTCGAGGACAGTCGCATTTAGCTATCAAGGAAGGTAAGACGGGTAAGACTCGCGATATTAAGTTGTCAACTACGGTCGTTAAGCTGGCGCAGAAGTTAGACGGAGACGATGATTCGTATGTATTTCAGTCGCGCAAAGGTATTAATAAACCGATTAGTCGCGTTCAGGCATACCGTGTCTTAAATGCGGCAGCCGTAAGAGCCGGAATAAATATCGATATAGGTACGCACACACTACGTAAAACATTCGGGTATCAGCTTTATTCGAAAGGTATAAACATTACGCGGATTATGAAAGTATTCGGCCATAGTTCGGAGGCTCAAACGTTGAAGTATATCGGCATAACTGCGGATGAGATTGACGCAGCATACGAGGCTATCGAGATATAAAACACCAAGCAAGCGCCTCCCGCGGACAAGGCCGCCTAAAACTCAGGGGGTTGCGCCATGTTACTGTATTACGGATTTTAGGGGCTGCGCATAATGGTCGGCACACTGTGACATAAAGAGGCGTCAAGCCGCGTCCTATCAACGTTTATGTGACGATAGGTTACGGGCATAGGACGCCTTACCGGTGTGTGTACGTATCGATGTGTAACATACGAAGATGAACCGTTTATGCATGATCTTATACAGTCGGGCCGGCATAGGGCATCGGGGAGCATACCGGCGTGGCGCGGTTTATACGTTGCATAAAAACAATAGTAGTCATTGCGAAGATAAGAACGTGACAAACGATGTCATATCAATGCTTTTGTACGCTCGCGAATGTAACAAAAGGTGATTCTGTTACGTTCATTATTCGTTTTTATGTATATTTTATTCATTTTCTCGATGGAACGAAGGAAAGAGCCGTCCGCCCCCAAGCGCCCCGTCCAAAATCGCCGGATCTAGTGAACAAAACTTACGCACAATTTTTTAAACTCGGGGGGTTAATCGTATACCTATTGCGATTCGATCGGTCGTGGCTATCCGAAGATGTAGAGGATTAATACGCTAAATCAAATGGAGAGGAGTCGTACAAATGAGTCGCTATAAAATCGTCCCAACTGACGTAAGTTTCAAATTGTCGTATCGATTCGATTTTGATCGGCTGAAATATATCGTAGGTCGCGTAGCCTGTAAAACGGCTTCTGACGCTTTGTTTTTTATGGAATCTGCGTTTAATAACACGAGGGAGGCGCTAACGTGACGCTAGATACTGACGGCTGCATTCAAATCGCGGCCAATGCTTATCTTACGGAAGGTGCAAGCGAAAAGCTACGAGAATATCTAGGCGATAATCTGCCGCAGCTGTACGGAAAGTCTGAGCCGAAGTCTGAACCGGTCGAAACTTTATTAGGATGGACGATTCAATACGGATCATGGCGTCTTGTTGCGTGCGTACAGTACGTCTATCCAAAAGAGATTCCGCTATTCCCAGACGAAGACGGAAACATATTTTTTGTAATTTTAAACTTCAAACGCATTTGAAATCACTTAAAATACAGAATAAAATGGGAGGTAGGGTGGGGAGGATCAATAAGCTCCCCGATCCTTTAAACTATAAACATATCTCTAAAAAATCTTCACATAGAGGTGTTTTTATGCAAAAACCATACTTTTTTTTAATTTCAATTTTAGAATTGGGGTTAGAAATATTATGTTTACTTATTTGCTGTTTAACTAATTCAAGGACAGGGTGAGCTTCAATGTAATCATAAACTCCCTCAGTAGTGATGTATTGCAAATAATTAAATTCAACTAAACCTAATCTTTGTAAATTAGAGATTGAAGAAACATGGCTTTTATAATTGGATTTATCCGGTAAATCCAATATGTGTTGCTGAATCATAAAATATAGGTCGCTTGAGTCGACACCTTCGAGGCTTATAATAGGAGTGTAATCCTTTTGCTGTAAAAATGTTAAGATTTCTGCATCCAACGGTGATAATTGTTTGATTATCTCTACAAATGACGGATGAGTTTTTGAGTATTTTCTTTGATCTACACTTGAGGAAATTAGATTTGCGAACATTTCCCTTAGAAGCTCTGAATCAATATAGTACTTTGATGCCTCCAAAGCAGGACCTACTATATTTAATTGCGGTTCTCTGAGAAACTCCTCAGGGATATTCTGAGTTTTATTTTGGATTCTATCAACATAATCTTCTAAATTTAGATTGTGACGGTGTTCTTGCTTCTTAGCCCAAAGTGCTACGTGACTCCCGATACCTAATTGCCATATATCCTTTAATGTTTCACCAACTACCTGTGCTGGTTTACTAGCTGCTTCGTCAATAAATTTCGGTATTATACCCATTTTTTGCCTCCTTTTTTATTATTATAGGTTAAAAGTCTATTAAGAACAATACGGATTATTTGAAAGACTTTGTAATAAATTTTTAATTGATTAAAATCGTTCGACAAATTTTGCATTTACCTCAACATTATTATTCATGTCCGATAATAAAGTCGAGGAGTGAGTGGAGTTGGTTAAAAAAAAGAATCGTGCAAATAAAAAACAAAATGAAAAAATAAAGAAATTAGATAATGAAATTTATTCAAAGAAATTAATAGAGTTAGAAGAAGTGATCTACACTTATCCAGAAAAAAAGTTGCTACCATATTTTCTTGAAGAATTTAAACATGGTAAAAATAAGGAGTACTATAAGAAAAGCATAGCTACTCTTCATGATTTGGATATCGAATGTATAGAATTTGCAATATCTAGATTTTCTTATATTGATAATAATAAAGACCCGAATAGAAGATATTTACCCGTTATTATTCCTTTGTTTGGTACATTCCTTTCTTTGCAACTTGAAGTTATTCAAATTACATTGTTAGGTTTTATTATCGTAACCGGGTCAATTTTATGGTTATTAAAAATATTGGATCAAGACAGAAAAGACAGAAGTATTGCCAGTTCAATGTTAAAAACATTTGAGCAAGTCCACGCTAGGAAACAAAAAGAAAAAGAGTAAATTTCGTTCGAAAAATTCTGTAAATAGCTCCATGTATTAACATTCCGACGATATAAATACGGAGGTGGTGCGGATGAGCAAGCGCATAAACGTAAGGCCGCGTCTAAAGGAACTAATGAAGGCGGATGGCTGGACGCAAACAAGACTGTCCGAAGCGTCAGGCGTTCCGCAAGGTTCTATCTCGCGGTTCGATTCGAATGGGCGGCACGAAGATTGGCAGGTCGTTGCGTTAATGAAAGCAGGCGGATGGAAGTACGAAGACCTGTTCGAAATAGAGGACGACACAGACGAAAAGTAGGGACGTTCAGGGCGAGCGTCTCTTTTTCGTGTTCTGTTTTCGCCACACTGAACGTATTGATATGGGTATTTGTGTATAAAGATACGAAGGTTATTCGTAGGCAGTACGGGTTGGGAGGCGCTCATTCTCAATTACGTCGATTTAACTGATAATCAATACGACTTCATTCGTACAAAATCGCCAAAAGTACGACTTTATTCGTACAAGCGAAAACGGGGTTGACGCTTAGAGCCACGTGGGATACAGCGTTTTGAGGACGGAAATTACTTCTTATCTTCTAAATCTAAAACCTAGTGATCCTCCGCTACGCTACGTCTCACATATACGCAACATGTATAATGAGTGTATATTTGCGGGCGAGGCGGAGCCGAGGGCGCTGTACTTAAATACATACGGAAAGGATAGTCACGGTTACAATATTTCAAACAGTTCGTAAATTTATTTTGTTTTCTATCATCAAAGCTTATTCTTAAGAGTATTTTTCCTATTTTTCTTCTAAAGTAATAATTTTGTTTATATCTTCTATACCAAACGTATTCGCGATTTTTTCAATATGGCCAAAATTAATATTTTGCCTTTTTCCATTCATTAGTTCGCTTAACGCTGCGTGTCTAATTCCACATTTATCTGCAAATGCTCTAAGAGATAACTTTTCCTTTTCTAAAATCTCCTCAATTTTAACTTTAACGATTTTCATAATTAGTCTCCTTAAATAAAATAATCTCTTGACTGTACGTATAAGCGTACCATATAATTCAGGTATTAGTGGTACGCGTTAGCGTAACAAATGTAAAAAGGGGAGTTATCAATGCAGTTAAAATTTGAAGAAAATAAATATGAAAAGAAAATAATTGATTTTGTTATTCATCCTGATGAGTATGATCCGGAAATATTTGTAGAAGCAGTTGAGATTGTAGATTTAGCAAATGGAATTGTTTTCAGTGCTGGGGGTGGCTTTATTGAATTAATTAAACCCTATGTTCGTGAAGATGGAGCTATTGAAATTGGTTCCAATAGTCATGAAATAGCTGGGATTAATGTTCCGGAGGATCTACCTATTGATATCGATAGAATCATGAAAATGACTGTTATTGAATTGTTGCAGGAAATTTTGAAAGTAAATATGGATAAGGAAAATAAGAGGTTGAAAAAATGAAAAAAATTTTTCATGTAACTAATAAAACAATCGCAGAGGCAGTACGAATTTTTGGACTATCGAAAGAGAACGCAGCTAACGAACTAATCGGACGCGCGCACCAAGCCGTCAAAGTATATACGTTTGATTCAACGAACCGATCTGAAGCAGTTTACGACCACTACCCGACTAATACGCGTCTTATCATCGCAACAAATGGTGCAATCATCGGCGTTTATGAGATCGGAAAACTACCTGGGAGCAACCGCAGTGCGTGCGAATTAGTTAGATCGACCATTCTTTGCGGACTGAAAGATGAATACGATCGTCTATACAGTCAGTGGGTGGACGTGGAAGTAACTTTCGCGCAAACGAGTCTCGAAATCGCTATGACTAAACGTGCGCAGATCGGTGAAAAAGATTCCGCGGTGTTGGTTGAATATGCGGAAAAGCTGTCCGAACTTTGCTTCGAGAATAGCAAGCGTCATAAAGAAAGAAGCAAGTTACATCGCGAACTGATTGAATTGGAACGCGCCTTCGTTCCGTATCTTTAAAGCAATGAAATTGCACGAAAATAGACGTTTTTGGGGCTGGCGGGACTTAATATACTCGGAAGGCCTGAACGGTTTAATTTCGTGTGATTTTGTTTATGATATCGCAAATTGCGATAAGATGGATCGACGTTTCAACCTTATTTGAAGCGCTAAGGATTCATGTGGTGAAGGGTATAGGTTCACGTATAGAAGGGGGTACTTCGCCGTGTGATGTTCGTGATACAAGGATTCAGTGTGGCGAAAACAGAACAAAACGGCCTTTCAGTGTGGCGAAAACAGAACACGCCAAAACCGCCTTGACGCTTAGAGCCACGTGGGATACAGCCGTTTTTAGGCGTTAACGTTGTCTTATTCTTAGGGAAAGACCTAGCGTCACTCCGTTCCGCAGATAACGCAATAGAATACACATAGAAGGACGGCGGCTTATTATTTGCGGGCGAGGCGGAGCCGAGGGCGCTGTACTTAATACATACGGAAGGGATAGCGTTAATACAGCGGAGATATAAACGATATGTAAACGCCTAAGCAACGTTAATTTACTTGTGAAACATACGCTTAGTTGGCTATACGTAGTAGAAGGACGTAAAGGAACGTAACATACTAACGGTAGGGTGTCGTATAAGTAGACGACAGGCAGCGAATTAATCGCATTCCTCGGTAAGTACGAGAAGGCGAAATTACTTACGAGATAAAAGACTAGCGCTCAGTTAAAACCCTTCGCGCAAATACCTAATTTAAAAGATACATCTATCGCGATAAGGGATATTTGCGAGAGTAAGCGTAAGCGAACGAATTGCTCTGGTTTATGTTAGTGTTACTTGTTGCGTCGGTAATGTAAATTTAGACTTCTGACCAAGATATACCAGCACTTTATAAAATGCCGTAAAACCGCGCAGCTCTAAGTGATCCTCCACTTTTGGAGGCGACCCGAAAAACCAAGTATTAGCTGGAAAAACGACCCGAAAAACCAAGTAATTCTAATCAACGAATTCATGATAGATAAATAAACGCCTACATTGCGTAGATATACTTGTGAAACATACGAATATGTGTCCTATATAATGAAGATGCTTGTATGACGATTGAATATGCTGTACTACGTTATAGGAAGGATAACCCGAAAATGGGTTCTTTTTTTATTTGCATAGAAGTTTATAAATAATAACAAAAAGAAATAGGGGAGGGCGATGCAATGTCACCGGAATTGTTACGTACATTCAGAGTCACAAGAAAGATGACTCAGGCTGAACTAGCCGACAAACTAGGTTGTTCTACTCAGATGATCGCCTTAATTGAGCGCCAAGAAAGAAGGTTCACCGAACGAATGGCGAATCGATTCAAGGTTGCGTTTAATTTAGACGAAAAGAAACTTCAAGAACTACGAAAATTAAGGGAGGCGATCGTATTTGACGAATAGAGTTGCAGAGCAGCGCCAATGGATGAGCCTACCGGCCGGCGTCAAAAAGGATATTTTCGGCATTAAAGAAGAAGCCACGATAAAAGACGGCCAAATCTTCAATAAACACGGCAAGGACGTCTCTCACCTAGTAGAAGTAGTTACGAAAACGTCCGGTAATCAGGTTCGTAACCTAAAAATCAAAGACGATCTGACTGCGCATGAATCTGAAAACGGTGGTTTTGTTACCGCTTTTTACAAAGACGCAGTTACTATGGAAGAAAGTTTCCCGAAGCTCAACAAATCCGACCTAGCACGCTTAATGCTAATCGGTACATACACCGGATGGGGAGACGGTCAGCTAAAATATGATAATGGTAAGCCGATTAATAAAAGCGGATTAAATAATCTAGTAGGAATGAGCGCCGGTAAATTCAGAGACTTCTATAAAAAGTTAGAGGAAGAGCGCATTATTCGTGAAGAAAATGACGTTATTTATATGAACCCTTGTGTTTTCTATCGCGGGGCGCATTCCGACGTCAGGCAACTTACGAAAGAAATGCAACATACAAGAATGTTCCGTGCTACAGTAAGAAATCTTTGCAAGGCGTACAGCGGGCGCTCAGTAAAACAACTAGCGATCATATATGCAGTTTTGCCATTTGTAAACTTCAAATTCAATATCGTTTCATTCAATCCAAGCGAATCAAATGAGGACTTAGTAAAACCTATTCCATTAGATAAGTTAGCTGCGCTTCTTGGATACAAAGATCAAGGTCAATTTAAAGCTACTTTGAACAAAATTAAATATGAAAGTAAACCAGTTTTTGGGTTCTTTGAAATTAGCGGAGACAGAAGGAAACGAAAAACCGTTGTTAATCCGCGTGTTATATATGCGGGGAAAGGGGATTCACTGGCCGCGATTAAAGCCTTATTCAATTAAATATATGACAGGCATCCAAGCATCGTCAAAGTGCAAAGATGTCTATTTGTCGTGCTTATTATTAATGTAAAAAATTTTTCAATAACGGAGGAGACAAATATGCTTGATAGAAGATCACTCTTTAAAATCCGCAAGCTCTATCGTTTAACACAGGAGGACGTCGCGAAAATTACCCGCACATCACTGGCCACAGTTTCGAGAATCGAGTCGGGTGAACAAGAGTTAAGCGAAGGTTTTTCGGAATGTATTTTAAACGATTTAAAACTGACAGAAACGACTATAAAGTCTTTACTGGAGTTTTATGACAGAACCGAAAGAAAAGAAGACGTTGCGGAAATCAAAACCGACGATTTAGCCATAAAAACTACGCAAAATTAGCCATCTAAACAATAGCGGCAATCAATAGGATTCAAGGGTACTCAAATTGCTAATTTCGTTTGATTTTTATAGGAGGCGATCATCGTAATAGTTTTCGTTAAAAGTGACGAGGTATTACTCGTAGATTCCGAGACCGGAGAAATTATGCTTCGAGAAACAGAAGGATCGAAAGACATGCGGATTTCCCGCGCTGTCATGACATGTCGTTATGCAGATGTAAGCGGAGAATTGATATATGCGAAGGGGTGATCGGATGTACTGCGTTTCAAAAGTAAACGAATTTTACGGCGATTATGGCGCCGCAGAGTCTTATTATGTTCGCGAAACTGCAAACGGCAGACTAACCGATCTTTTTAAAGACGGTGCTGCGCATATTAACCTAGACACTGCCCACGGTGCCTTCGCAGTTACAAATAAAAACGGCGAAATTTACGTTAGTTCCAGTAATTGTGAACGCGATCTTCTTGCGTTGCTTAAAAACGCGGTGTCTAGCGCCCATCTTTTAGGAGCTAATGAAGTGTACGTCTTGCCGGAAATGAAGAACGCTGAAGATATGATCGAAAAATTAACAACCGCAGAATAGCGGTAACAATAGGAGGAAAAACATATGGCAAAATTAGATAAAATGACTAAGGATCTTGAAGAACTGCAAGCATTGATGAACAAACCGAAAACTCTTAGTAACCAAGCAGCGGGCATGTTTCAGGAAGAAAGACGACGCATTTATGAAGATCCTTTTCTAAGCGAAGCTGGCAGAGGAGCAAAAATAGAAGAAACACAAAATCTTCTCGCGCGAGAACTTATGAAAGAATTCAGCCAAGTGAAAGCTAGCATAAAGGAAGTGCAAGATAGAATCGTGAGAGATGCCGAATCTATCATCGTTGGGACAATTGAACAACCTAGCGAACATGATAGTCTAATGTTTAAGCATAAATTTGAACAGATCAAAGCAGAAATAGGTTTATCACCAAACCAAACAGTAGCTTTAAGGAATTTTAAAGAATTTGTGGAAGCGGTTGATCATCCCAGCTTTGCGAGGGAAATCAGAAACGAATTTTCGTCACTGGCTAATTCTTTAGTGGGTTTAGGAGTAGGCAAGGAACAACTACACCACATTCTCAAAAATATTAATTCTAAAGCAATGACAGAAGAACAAAAGAGCGCCTTGGAGATTAAGGAAAGTGTAGAGTCAGCAAGACAGAGTGATCTTTTATTAAAAGGCGGAATGCATCATAGTACACTTTCGAACATAATTGGTCATCATGCTGCTGACTTCGTAAATAGTCCAGATGAATACTTGGCTAAACATACTGAATAGACTTCGCGGGCGCCTTTTAGGCGTCCTTTTTTATTTCTATAAAGAGAGGGTGCGAATTAAATGAGTGAATCAAAACTAATTGTCACTGACCAAGAAGCCGAAGCAACCGGCAGAGCGGTCGGTGTTTTTTTATGGGCTATGAATGAAGCGATTAAAGGAAATTTCGAACTCAATGGGGAGCAGGCTATCGCAATAAATGACGCTCTGGACGAGTTAGCGAAGTTCGATCAAAAGGGCCTCGAAATACTATTCGAAGGGGCAGCTAAAGCTAGAGGCGATGAATCATGAGTGCGGTTTCTGTAGGCGAAATCGTCGCACGTCTCGAACTTGATTCAGCGCAATTTAGCGCGGGCGTCTCGCAGGCGGAGAACCAAATGCGTCAGATGGGCAACTCGGCCAATTCGCTTAGTAAACAGATGGGCCTCGTACAAAAAGCAGCCCTAGCGGTAGGCGGCGCAGTAGTCGCGGGCATTGGCGTATCGGTTAAAACCGCGGCAGACTTCGAGGAAGCTATGTCGAAAGTTAAGTCGATTTCGGGCGCTACCGGACAGGATTTCCAGGACCTTCAGAATGTCGCGTTAAAGCTTGGTGAAACAACGAAATATACGGCGACTGAAGCGGCGCAAGGCCTCCAGTACTTAGCGATGGCAGGCTTCAGCGTAAAAGATCAGATTGGCTCGCTACCAGCCGTATTAAACATGGCGGCAGCGGCTTCGGTCGACATGGGGACATCGGCCGACATCGTATCGAATATCATGACAGGCTTCGGAATCGCGTCGGAAGATTCAACGTACGCGGTTGACGTATTAGTTAAGACGATGACGAGTGCAAACACGGATCTCTTACAGCTAGGTGACGCTATGAAATTCGTAGCACCAGTTGCGACGTCGCTCGGATTCACGTTCGAGGAAACAGCGGCAGCCGTTGCGAAAATGTCTGATGCCGGTATTCAAGGTTCGATGGCTGGTACGGCATTACGTGCGGGATTGCTACGTCTTGCCAATCCGGTAGGACGCGCAGCCAAAGCGATGCATGCATATGGGATCGAAGTAGAACAAGCTGACGGAAAAATGAAGCCATTGCCGGAGATCATCGGGCATCTTAACGATAAGCTCGGTCATTTAGGTAAGGCGCAAAAAACAGCGGCAGTTGCGTCATTGGTCGGAACGGAAGCGGCATCCGGTTTTGCGGCTTTATTAGCGACCGGGGAACAGAAACTTAATTCATACACGAAGTCGTTAGAAAAATCAGGCGGAACAGCAGACCGCGTGGCAAAGACACAGATGGATAACCTTAAAGGGTCATTCGAGGAATTTAAGTCTGCGCTCGAAGGCGTCGGTATCAAACTAGGTAACGAGTTCTTGCCGCATATACGATCAATCGTCGATCAGGGGACGAAGCTAGTCGGCTTATTTAGTCAGATTAATCCGGGAGTTGTAGCGACAGGCCTTGCAATGGCGGGCACTTCAGCAGCGATCGCACTAACGGCTGCATCAGCGGTCAAACTCGGCTTTGCATTGCGTGGGCTATTCGCAGCAATGGGTCCGGCAGGTTGGATCATAACGGGCCTTTCGGTACTTGGAGGCTTGTTAGTCGGCGTCAGCGCGGGCTATAAAGCGATGAATACCGTGAGTCTCGAAGCAGCAAACGCGAAGCAAAAGGAAGTCGACGGTATCAACAAAACGATCAAAGAGTACGACGGCTTGCAGGCGAAAATGAAGCTTACGAACGATGAGCTACTGCGTTATTTAGATAACAAGGATGCGCTGGCTAACGAGAAGGATTCGGCTGCGATTAAAAAGCTAAACGCAGAACAAGACGACCTCCGTAAAAATTCGGGGCTTACTAATAAGGAGTTCGACCGGTTCCTCGAATTGAACGATCAGATCATTAAGAAGTCACCGGAAACAGAAGCGGCTTTTTCGGCGCAAGGTAATGCAATCGCGAAGAACACCGAAGCGATGAAGGCTTTAAGTAAGGAGAAATACGAAGACCTACGCTTGGAGCTCGAAAATCAAAAGACGACCGCGGAACGGAATATGGAAGGTCAACTACAGAAAAGAACACAATTACAAAAGGAGATAACCGCTGAAACGAGCAAACGAGCAGAAAAAGAGCAGGCGGTCGCAAACCAATTAGCAACAGTAGAGAATATCGAAAGGAGGATCGCGGAAGCCAAGAAGACGGGAAATCAAGCAGAGGTACAAATGCAAGAGGTAACGTTAGCAAATGAAAAACGAGCACTCGAAAGTAAGCGGAACGAGCTTATAAAGAGCACAGAGATACTGCAAAAGAAACGTGCCAGCCTTGCGGAAACACAAAAGGAAATAGGCAAACTTGGTCAAGTAAATCAAAAACTGATTGAAATGGAACTTCGGCAAGTAGGTCTTACTGCGAAGAAGGGTCAAGGTGTCGCGGTAATCGATCGGGAAATTATGAAATTGAAAGATGCACGGGCTAACCTCGTAAATAACACCACTGAAGCGGACAAGAAGACGGCCGAGTACCGAGAATCACTCGCAGCCATCGAAAAAGAACTAACGCAGTTAGAGCAGACGAAGAACAAAGTAATCGATATTACCGGACAAGCGAAGATAATGAACAACGAACTCGGCAAAGACCTAAGTAAATATATCACGGTATTTACTAACGACGTCACACGTAAAACGGAACGAGCCGTCAGCCGTGGGCGAGGCAACGAAGGTACTTACCACGTCGGAGGCATCGTCGGTAAGCCGGCTGGCAAGCTACATTCAGGCGGAGTGGCATCGAAGTTCATTGATCGTCCAATGAGTCACGAAGTTGATATTCGCGCGCTACGAAACGAAATGGTCTTGACGGAAGCACAACAGGCAAACTTATTCCGGATGCTAGACGCTGGTCATACGGCCAATATCGGCAATGGGACCGCGTTTGCTTCTTCCGAAGTAACACGCCTTTTACAGTCGATGGATAACACGCTTAAAGCAAGAGGGAGCGGCACCGTGATTATGGATTCGGAAGTTGTCGGTCGTTTAGTAGAACCACATGTAAGTAGACGGCAAATGGACGAAATAGATCGAAGTAGCTACTAAAGATATCGACGGCCATTGCGACTAATATTGCGTGGCCGTTTACATATTTACGTTGATGCCGATATAAAAAACAGCGTATAATAAATTGATACATATAAGGGGGATAATTCCATGATCAAGGTGTTTCCGAAAGTCCTATTCGTTCTTGCGTGGGTATTGCTGGCGGTAGGTATATTAACGAATATAGAAAGTACAATGCATTATAATGCGACTCAGTTCGTAATGGAGGGCGAGACTGCGAAGCCGATCCGATTAATGGAAATCGTTAGAGACATAACTTCGCCTATATTTAATTCGGCGGTACTTATCGCGATTTCGTATATCCTTCAGTTAATGATAGATCGTAAGACAAGCGCGTAACTCAATACGCAGCCTCGTCCTTAAATGGGCGGGGCCCTTTTTGATGTAAATCAGCTACGGAGGAAAATATTTCTTGCAGTATAGAGGCGCTACGCTGTATAATACGAGTTAACAGAACGAGAGCGAATGATTTATACCGTATTATTAAGCGTTTGACTTACCGTCTGACTTACCGGAGACTTATCGTATACCTTGACAGGGTAGAGGTCGCTGGTTCGAGCCCAGTCGGAATCATATGAAAAGACGTTGATACAGAGCCATTCTTGAGATAATCGAGAGTGGCTTTTGTATTTCTAAAAACAAAAAGGTAACATTGCCATAATAAAAACCACACTATATTTTCAGTGTGGTCAATCTAAAATTCCATCAATTTGATCAGCTATTTGTTGACTTGTTGAAGGTAGTACAAGAGCATAAGTTTGAAGTGTTACTTTTATATTGCTATGCCCTAATCTCTCGCTAACTGATTTAACAGGTGTGACATTCAAAAGTAATATCGTTGCACATGTGTGTCTCAGATCATGAAATCTTATTTTGGTAATGCCAGTTGCAGGGATCATTATTCTGTTTCTTATGTTAGATGGATTCATTGGTGTTCCATGTAATGTGCAGAATACCAAATCCTGATCTTTGTATATGTCAGCGTACTTTACTTTTTCTTCTTCTTGTTTAGCTCTATGTTCTTTTAATACTTCAAGGGCTTTATTGCCTAAATCGATACTTCTATTACCCGCTTCGGCTTTAGCCCCAAGATACATCTCTCTAGCATCATGCGACATTTCTTGTTTGACTGATAAGCGTTTGTGTTTAAAGTCGATATCCTTCCAACGCAGCCCTAAAAGCTCTCCTTGTCTCATACCAGTGTGTAAAGCTATATAAAACAAACAGTATAGCCTATTATTTTTAACGCTATTCAGGAAAGTCTTGGCCTCATCATCAGTCCAAACACTTGTCTCACCTTTTTTGGGAGTGTGCCTTTTTCGCATGGGTTCTTTTTAATTAATTCATGATCAATCGTATAATTAAAACATCCACTAATAACATCAAAAGCTTTATCTATTGTTTCTGGTGCATAGCCTATTTTCCCCTTTTTGGTTTTTCTTGTAAGCATGTCACCTATAAAATTGTTAATATCCTCTGTGGTAATCTTTGATATTGCAACATCACCAAAAAAAGGAAACACGTATTTATCAAGTTAATTCTTTAGTTCTTAATAGTCTGTTTTGATAAGCCTATTTTTTTCTTATTGAACCACTTTTCAGCAAGCTCAGAAAAAGGGATCTTTGCTGGATCAATGTAAGTTCCTTCGTTAATTTCATTCTCTACTTTAGATTTAAATTCTTTTGCCTCTTTCTTTTTTTTGAAGCCTTTTTTCTTCTTCTGTTTGTGTTTGCCATTCACATAAATGTCGTACATGACATAATAATGCTCTTTTCCTTGCTTTTCATATGAATGAATAGAAGCCATATTATCTTCCTTTTGTATTCGTATCCTCATTCTTTTGCTTACATAAATATTACTTGCTCTTTTCAGGCTCCTCTTTCTCTTGTATTTTAAGAGCTGCGCTTTCTATTACGTTTTTTGCATCTAATAGTACCCCTGCTATTTTTTGATGTTCTTCAGATTTTTTGTTGAATATAGGGAAACTTACTTCAGCTGTCAATTCGGAAAGTTTTGAAACCAAATCGTCAGCTGCCTCTAAATCAGCAGCTATCAATATCTTTATGGTTGAGTTTATAGAATTTACTCTTCCTAAAATTTCAGCTCCTCTTTTCAAATCTTCGTCAGTGGCTTGTGGCCTCATACTATCCACCAATTCAAACAAGCTTTTATATAGATCATTGGATGCTGGATCGGTATTTAGTTCTTCGCTAAAGGATTCTCTGCGATGATGCAATGTTTCATTATTATAATGACTGGGTTCTCTGTAGAAATAAAAGTATACAATCTTATCAACCTCTTCTTGGGTTGTCCCAATTTTGTTTAACAGCCACCTTGCAGTGCTCTCATCAACGTTCTTAATTCGACCACTTTCTATTTGGCTTATATAAGCATCTCCCTTACCTAATTCTCTGGATAGATCTCTAGCGTTGACTCCCATTTCCTTTCGATATGATTTAAAAAATACTCTGAAATATGGAGAGTTTCTTAATAAAGATTCAATCGTTGTCATTTTTAACACCTCTGTTTTTGAGTATATCATAAAAACAATAACTTATTAATTATACGAAAATTATCATGTTTTCATCACTTTGATGATAATGATATTATTGTTATTATATTTATGATAAATATGTTTTGTTATCATATTTATCATGTTACTATAAGATTACACCCAGAGGATACGAGGGGAGTTCAAAAAGAAAAGGAGGGAATTTATTGACGGCAATTCTTGAGAAACCGGTACTTGAAGTGAAAGACATCCAGAATTTTATGGGCATTGGTAAGAGACAGGCATACGATCTTGTTAAAAAAGGATTTTTCCCAGCACATAAGATTGGCACAGTATACCCTATTCCAGCAAAAGCATTTTTTAACTGGTTTAACGGAGCATCAGAATAAACAAATACATACATAAGCAACAACCTATAACATAATCGGAGTGATCCAAATGAACAGTTTCTACATATCTAATAGAAAAATAGACTGGCACTACTCCAACTCGACTTAGAACAATAAAGCCACATACGATCCTTGAAAATTAAATAAACTTTTTTACATAACTGTCTTACGAGTGTCTTACGAAAGCCAACTATAACAAAACGTTTACTTTTGCGGACAATATAGTTGGAAGCAAAAAATCTAAACAAATTGGAGGAATTTTATTGGAAAATAAATTAACGGTAATTGAACAGAATGGACAGCTTTTGGTAGATAGCAGAGAAGTGGCTGAGATGACTGGAAAGAGACATGATCATCTAGTGAGGGATATTAATAGGTATATCAATATTTTAAGTCAAAACCCAAATTTGGGGGCTGACCAATTCTTCATTGAAAGTTCTTATGAATCAGGAACAGGAAAACCTTATAAATGTTTCTTCCTTACTCGTAAAGGCTGCGAGATGGTTGCTAACAAAATGACTGGAACAAAAGGTGTATTGTTCACAGCTCAATATGCTTCAAGATTTGAAGAAATGGAGAAGGCGTTAAAAGCTAGACCTTCATTAATTGACACTTATCTTGGACTGGATGAGGAAGAACGAGCAATTGCTTACTTCACTGAAAGAAAGGCGAAGCGTGAATTACAAGCGCAGTTGTCATTGGCAGAGCCTAAGGTAGAGAAATACAATCAATTCTTAGATGCAGACGGGTTAATGAAAATTGGACAACTAGCTAAAGTACTTTGTATTAAAGGAATGGGGCAGAATAACCTTTTCAAATATTTAAGAGAAAACAATATTTTAATGAGTGGGACAAACAAAAACGTTCCTTATCAGAAATATGTAGACCGAGGATTCTTTCAGGTGAAAACACAGGAAACCAATATCGGAATTAAAACAATCACACTTGTTACACCGAAAGGCGCAGACTTCATTGCTGATCTATTAGCAAATAGAGAAGCTGTATAAGAGAGGGGGGGGACTTCCCCCTTATACAATTAAAAGGGGTTAACGAATGTCAGCTTTACTTGAACATCCAGAATCCGTTCAATCGAGTGTGAGAGACAGACAGGAGCAGGCAAATCTTATTATGAGATCAGAGTTTGTTTTTAAGAATCCTGATGCTTACGTTCAATTTCTTAAAAATTACAGAAACACACCAGAACTAAATTTTTTAGCTCAACAAGAAATCGACACCGAAATAAAAATGTTTGATCCAGACTATTCTAATTAAATAAATTCGGGGGTTTACTATGAAAACAGTTGTTTCTGAGGGTTTTGATTCAATCAAAAAGTTAATAGAAGAAAGTTAGCAAAAGGAAGCGCCCAGTACGATCAAGAAGGTATCTGAAAGGCTGGACATTGATGCAAATTGGGCAAGAGATATATTAGAGTATGCGGACGTGAATCAGTATCACAGGCTTACAGATGCCCTTATATCGCTCCTGTCGAAATCATCGAATTGTATTAATAAAGAATGTGCTCAAGTCTATTCTATACATAGAGAATTAACAAATGGAGAGTTAAAATGCAATTAAGAAGACAGTGAAGTTAGACATTATCTCAATGGAAATGAAAGTCTTCTCCAGGTTGATGCTTCTTTACACGTACTTAAATCTTGGTCGTTTTGATCTTTTGGATGAGATTATCGGTGAGATAGACTTGGATGCACTTAAAGCAGACACCTACTTCAGAGATTCTTATAGATGTCGTATGTTAATTCTGTTAGCTAACAACGCCCTCAATAGAAACAACACAAAGAAATGCCGAATGTATGCTGGTTATGCTCTTGCAGAAACAAAGATTAGGAGATTTGTTCTTTACGCATATTTGAACATTGGTAATAGCTATATCTTCGAAGATTATGACATAGCGAAGGAAAACTTACTTAAGGGGTTAGAAAGAAGCAACAAGGGAGATATTTTTTATGATGACATTATCAGCAGCCTTTGCTTTGTAGAAAATGTTTGGGGAAAAGATAATAACTGGGTCATTAAAAATGCAGACAACATATTAGATATCCAAGAAGAGGCTTTTAGCTTAATCAATAAAAGAGAAATGATTAGAGCACAGCAAATACTTTTAGAACTAGAGGGAATGGATCAACATGATTCGTATCTAGGTTATCATTTTTATCTCAAAGCTCTAGCATTCAATGAAAAGGGTTACTTTGCATGAATTAGAACACCAAGGGGAGAGAATTTTAGAGTTATTAGCTATTTAAATGAAATATAACTTGAAGGGAGGTGAATATATGAAGAAAAAAGTATTATTTGGAATTGTTATTGCAGCAACACTGGTCGTATCTTTTGTAGGTGGACAGCAATCGGTTCAAACTGCAGCTGATTATCATACTGCCGGAATGGGGCGTGGAGCATAAATCGATACATATTGGAAGGGTAGGGAGTTGGATCCCTGCCTTTTTGATATATTAGCGCACGTGCGCTAATTTGATCTTAAACAAAAGGAGAATCAAATGAAACTAAACGACAATGAAAAATCTGTTGAATCAGACAAAAAGAAACGTATTAGGGAAGCTTCAAAATACATTGATAGGCAATATGATAAGTGTCCTCGTATGTTATCTGATCAAGGTGAAGGTGCATCATCGAAGGATTTTAGATAATGATTACATTGAGACATTAATTGATATGGAAATGTTATACTGTAATTACCAAATTTAAAGAAAGTAGGTTCTCTTCAATGGAGATTGTTGAAGTTATTCAAGATAATGGTGAAAAACAATATTTTAGAGCTATAGACAGATGGCCGTTAGAGGGTGATTGGATACTTCCAGTTGATAATAGAGAAAAACATATGGATAAATGTTTCAGCAATAGATTTCGAGTCCTAAATAACCTTAGATTTGATAGTGTTTATAAAGTTATAAAAGTTAAGAACGTCAAACATGTAATTATTAAAGATGACATTGGTGACTCTGCTGAATTGGATTCATATCAATATAAAGTTCTTAAAACGATTTCACCAAAGGAAATCAATTTTTTTAATGATCAAATACATGTGCTTAAGCATCTTGATTCAAATTTGAAAAAACTAAAAAGTCTATCATCGAATAAGGGGAGAGATTGTTATAAAAATTGAAGTTCTTGAACCAGGAGCAATTTTTAAAAATCATAAAGATTTTTGTGCAAAAACGGGTTTGGTTTATAAAAATTCTACGAATAGCAAAAAGTCTCAATTAAAAGAGTTAGCCCGATACTGTGAATATGAAAAGCGAGGGCATACAATTGTTATTAAATCACGTTATACAATTCCTTTGCCGAAAGAAAAAAACACTAAAAATGCCGTGTACATTCAATTAATTGAATCGCTTTTGTTAGATATGCTAGCACAGGAATATAGAAGAAATAAACTTCTTCATATTACAAAAAGTAAATTAATTAGTTCTCTTGGATTTGTTAATAAAAATTATTTTAGTGCTATGCATAAAAAAAGCGAAATTGCTTTATTAATTGGCTCTGACAGTGAAGTAGTACAAGATTTTTATAATACATGTCAAGGCAGCTTCAAAAAAACTATCAAAGCTGCTTTAGATTGCCTTTCGGATAGAAGCATGATACATTTCACAACTGTTTATAAAGTGAACGAAAATGGTCAAAGTTCTAGAGTAGCAACAGCGAAAGAAACAGAAGCAATTCTGGTTAGTCAAAAGAAAATATTGCAAGAATTTGGGTGTACTAAGCTTTCGCAAATTAGAGCAAAAGGGAAAAAGGTGTGGAGGGATTTCGAATCAAAAGTTAATAAAGAGTTATATTTATATAATAACATCAGTTCCTATTTCCAAGTATACGAAATTATTCTCAACAGTAAGCACATAGAAGATGAATGTATTAGTATGTTGGAATTGCTTTTGAAAGAGCCAACTCGCATTAAGTATATTCAAGAGATTAATATTAAAGCGTGTGCTAGATTACTACAAAACGCAAAAAAACGTCATATTGATTCATCTCAAAACGTATATAGGAATCAGTCAAAATACATAGATGATATTAATAAATTGATAGATATTTTAATTAAACATGATACTGAATCTATTTCAGAAGAGTTAAGAGAAATAGACGTTAGCACGCTTGATGAGAAGACCAATGAGGAAATAGCTCTAATTTTCAGTTGATAAAATTCGACCAGTAAACGTCCTTATCCAAATAATTATACTTACCTTTGTTGGTCGAATTTTTCTAGTATTATTCTAAATATAGCGAATCAGCATAATTGAGATTATTTTTTAGAAGGGAAAATAAAATCCCATATACAGTCTGAAGGGGGTATGGGGGATGGTTGGCTGCACGATAGATAATTTGGAACGCAGTGGAAAATTATCTATCTAAAGCATCCCCCATGTTATGGATTTGATAATGTCTTGAAGATAAAACTGTCTTTAAAACAAAAAGACCGACAAAATAAAATCAAAGTGAATGATTTGGCAGCTGTGTCTTGGATATCTCTGAAAGACCCGTCAGTGAGTTCCACCTCTGGAATTTACGATAAATCCGTATAACCAAGGTGTAAAATTAACACATAATAGAAGCCCGTCCTCTATTAGTTTTGACCACTATAGAACTCCTTTTAGTTGAATTTATCAAATTAATAATAAGGAGAATGGAGGAGGGTGGCTATATGTAAATGATGGAAATTAACTACTTAGTACCCTTGAAAAAAACAATGACTTTTCCCTATTTACTGTGTAAAAAATAACCATATATACTTTATAGTGGAGTGTTTACATAGGAGGATGAGTAATGAAATTTGGTTCAAGGTGGTTAATTAGATTATTAGTATTTATTTTATTAGTTAGCGTATTCCCAGCTAACACTTTTGCAGAAGAAGTATCTGGTGTTAATTATTATTCAGGTGAGAACAAGCAAGATTTAAAGGATCTTGAATTGACGCTTCTAGTTACAATGCCTGAGTTCCGTGGAATAACTCAGAAGATTGATGGTGATATTCAAACGAAGGCTGGCCAAACAAAAGCAATAAAAGAAGCAATTAAATTAGCCCTAAACAATAAGCACAAACTATTTAAAGCTATTGAATTTTTCAGTAATAAGAGAACAGCTCGTTCTGTAGAGATTAGATGGAATAAATATGTTGAACCAGGATTGAAGGAGCTTTTAAAATGGGATAAGCTTGTTTGGAAATCTGTTAAAGATGCAATTTACAGAGCGTTAAGAGCTGGTAAACTTTCCGAAACAACATCTGAGAGTATTTCTATTTGGGTAGTTGAAGCACTAAAATGGATCGCATAAAAGGAGAGATAAATAATGGCTGGAAATGATATTCATGACATCATTGCACAACAAGCTTTATTAACAAGTGCAGTCGTTAAACTATACGATAAACTTGCGCCAGATGAGATTAATACTGATATTGTCTACCTTAGACAAGGATGGAGAAATGATGAGATAGACGAATTCAGTAGCTATATTGCTAGACTGAAGATGGAAAAAGCATCACCCACACTTAAAGAAGCTAAAGAGAAAATTAAAGAAATTAGAACGATAGAGCCGACTAATGATGAAATTAAAGCTTTGTTCCAAGCGTATAAAAATATTATGATTGTTGGTACAGCAGAAACCAAAAACATATTGAAGTAAACTGAGCTGCTTATGCGGCTCTTTTTTTGTTCAAAAAACCACCTACACTAAATGTAAGTTGTCATTTGAACAATTTCCCCAATAGTCTCTCTTTTGCCTTTCCTGCGACTCTCCTAGCTATTCTCTTGCCTACTGTACTGTACCCTTTTGAACAGCCAAGTATCTTCCTGATTTATAAAGCGCAGAACAGATTTTATTGATTTTCATGTACATTACCCCTTTAAGCCTGCTTGTTGTGTACATGATTGCAATTGTTTTGTTTAACGAATTAAAAAAAATAAAAGCAATACTTTTGCTTAAGAGTCTTTAGAATCATCTTCTGTAATGTAAAGTAAATCCAAGGCGTCGCAAATCTTGCCCAGTGTTTCACGTTGGTATTGTTTAGCGGTGTTATTGTAAAACCTTCTAACGGTTTCAAATCTTAGGTCATTTCCGAAGGCGAAACCCCTAATGGGTGTATCGTTTCTGACGATGCAAGACAAGCCACAAGTAGGAGAGTCTAGATATGGGCTTTCTGACCCTGTTAGGGACATTTGACACAGTAGGCTTGTTTGGGGAATAACCAACGGCAAATAGGGTGACACATACGGATACCATAAGCTTGATACACTATCAAGATGATCAGTCGCCTGTCTGAGTTTGTTTCTTTTTTTACAAGCAAATTCAGGCAGACAACTTGTCCAGCCGGTGTCCATTGCTTTCAACCTATAAAGCCAAAAAGCAAACAACAAGTCAAGACTAATAGAGAAAGAAAAAATCTAGTGTCTCTACTTATTTGAAAGGTAAAGATTGTGATATTATGGAATTACTATCAGAAAAGGGGATTTGTAAATGACTACGGTGTTAGAGCAAAAAATAAACAATTTCACATGTGCTGTTAAGAAAGCTATTCAACATGAAAATTGGTATGCTGCACTTGCAATAGCTTTAACCTTACCTGATATATGCGGTAAGCTGCAAAATCCTAGCTTAGGATCAACAAAAAGGTATATTGGTTTCTTTAATGATTTTCTTAAGCCTAAATATGTTTATAAAATAGGCGCTTTACAGAGGGAACATGAGTTTTTAAATGGGAATGATATGTATGCCCTAAGATGTTCATTTTTGCATTCTGGAACTGTTGATATTTCTAGTGAACGGATACAAGAGGCTTCGAACAAATATGCTTTTCTCAAGCCAGATGAGGTTAATAGACAAGTTGTTCATATGGATCAAATTGGTAATACATTGCAATTGCAAATTGATAAGTTCTGCTTAGAGGTAATTGCAGGAGTTGATATATGGTTGAAGTCTTATAAGAATGATGAAGAGATACAAGCGCGAGCAAATTCAATGATCAATATCATAGATCCTTCCAATGGGGTAAGAATATAGAGTATTACCCAGCTACATAAAGAAAAAATGATAATGATTATATTGACTTTCGTGAACAGAGGATGATTATATGAACACCGAAAAAGAAACAAAAAGTGCATCATGGGTTAACGACATAATTAAGATGAGTCCAAAATATCTTATTGCATTTATGCTATTTTCTGGAGTGAGTTTGCTTTTAGGTAATAGTCAACTAGGAATAAGTCTCGGTTTGAAAGAATCAATGGATGAATATAAAGTGTATTTAGGTATTGTTTTTTTAGCGTCGAGTTGCTTCTTAATATCTCATTTTATTTATTGGTTATTCTCCATTTTGAAATTTAAAATAGAAAGCAAAATACGCAACAAAGAAATGATTAATAGACTTAATAATTTAAATGACTATGAAAAACGAATATTGAGAACTTTTGTATTAGATAATGAAAGATCGATTCAGTTAGAAATTAATGATGGTACTGTTGCTGAACTTGAACTTTTAAGAATTCTTTTTAGAAGTGCAAATATTAGCAGTGGTGGAATGACTTTTCCTTATAACTTAAATCCTGTAGCTAGGGACTATTTAACAAAAAATCAAAACCTTGTATCTGACCCAATAGAGCGTGTTTTCTAGAAAGGGGATTGTCAGTAAATGCTCAAATCAAAGTTAGTTATTTGGACGTTTATCGTTGTGACTGGATTCTATATGCTGGTGAGTATATGGAATATTGCTGTATTTCCAGATAAGACATGGACAGATTATGCAGGTCAGATTCTAATTGTCGTTTTTGGGAGTATGGTGAATGGTTTAATTGCTGTTTTCTTTATGTACGTAGCAGCTATGTTAGTGAAATATATTAATGGTGATAGAGCTTAAAACATTTGTATAAAAAGGTAACATTTTTTTCGGTTTTTAAAAAATACGAAAGAACACAAGAGGATACAGAAGGGTAAAGAAAGCTTATGTATCAAGGTTTATAAGCGAATTGAGGGTATCGTTGATAATCACAGGATTTCATATATCTACCTTGACAGGTTAGAGGTCGCTGGTTCGGGCCCAGTCGGAATCATCGTTTAAACCCCTGCGTAGCAAGGGTTTTTTGTTTTTTTGGCAACGAATATTTGTGCTGTTTCTTTTGATTGGGGACGAACTGTCCGGCTCTTTTTTGAATAGCATTAATGCTCTCACCTGCCTCTATAAGCAGAGCGACCCATTGTATGTCTTAAATCATATAGTCGAATGTTTTTTAATTTGTGTTTAATTTTGACCATTTGGAAGAAGGGGTTGTGCAATAATATGGCTCATCAAAGCGATTATGAAATAAATATTGGTGATGATCTCCTTCCCATAAGTCACCAACTAATAGTTTTTCTTTGCTCCACATGATATGGTACTGCTTTAATTCATCCATTGTAAATAGTATCAGCATATCCAGTTTAAGAGGTTACTTACAAAATATTTAGAATTCTTTGGGAGAATCCTCCGAATGTAATATGGACTTTAAATGTTCATTTATAATTCTCTATTTGTCTATACTTTTCATATCGCTGTTGTATAAGCTCTTCTGAGGATAATGGTATCAATTTTTTTAGAGATGATTCGATCACAGATTCAATCATTTTTGCCTGTGATTTTATATCATTTTGTGCTCCACCTTTCATTTCAGGAATGATTTCATCAATCATTCCTAACTGTTTTAAATCTTTTGCTGAAATTTTCATATGTTTAGCAGCTTCTGGAGCATACTTAGCGTCCTTCCATAGGATAGATGCTGCTCCTTCTGGCGAAATGACCGAGTACCATGAATACTCTAACATATGGATATGGTTACCGACACTAATGCCAAGAGCTCCACCACTTGATGCCTCTCCAATTACAATACAAACAATTGGCACTTTAAGAGTAGCCATTTCAAATAGATTTCGAGCTATCGCTTCAGAAATTCCACGTTCTTCAGACCCTTTTCCTGGATAGGCGCCTATTGTATCAAATAAATGTAATAATAGGGCGATTAAATTTATCAGCTTGTTTCATAAGCCTTAGCGCTTTTCTATAACCTTCTGGATGTGCCATTCCAAAATTTCTTTCTATATTTTCCTTTGTACTTCTACCTCTTTGATGACCTATAACCGTAACGGGCATTCCTTTAAATTTTGCAATACCACCTATCATTGCTTGATCATCACCATATAATCGATCACCATGAAGTTCGAAAAAGTTTGTAAACAATAAAGGTATATAATCCAATGTCGTGGGCCGGTTACGTAGCCTTGCAATTTGAACTCGTTGAAAAGCTGTAAGATTAGAATAAATTTCATCTTGCATTTTATTTAAACGTTTTTCTAATAATTTCTGACGATACATCTACATTATTTTCTTTCATCATTTTCTTTAATTCATCAAATTTCTCTTTTAGTTCAAGAATAGGACGTTCAAAATCCAAACTCATTTTATCCTCCAAAGGTTATGATTTACCTCACTCTAATCAAAAGACTTAGCAATAGAATCAATAAATAATTCAAAACCATCCACAACTATTTTTTGTTCGGATTCTGATAAATTATTGAGGATACGTTGATAAAATGTAAGGGATTGTTCTCTTAAGCGATTAACAGTAATGTGACCTTTTTCTGTGAGGTGCAGAAAAAGTTCTCTTCTGTTTTTTTCATTTACTTCACGATAAACAAGCCCCTTTTTTACTAACTTATCTACCAATCTACTCACAGTTGAAGTCTCTAATCTAAGTTTATTGGAAAGTTGCCAAACAGTTAATTTTTCCACCTCTAGTTCCTCTAACGCCATCATTTGAGAAGTTGGTAGAGGTTTTTCAAATGGTCCATTGGGCAAATTTTGAGATTCAAAAACCCCTGTTATTATAATCATTTTCTTAATATCTGATCTTAGTTTTAAGGCATCTTCTCTTTTCAAAAAGATCACCCTCCTACAATTCATGTATTATACATGAATATGATTTTTTCACAAGCTTAGCGTAAGCCAATATGACAACAAGGTTGAGATATTTCTTCTTGTTAAAATGGTATAAGTGGATTGATTTCTACAAATGATAGAACATCAATTATGTATCAGGTGCCTTTATGGGCTACGGCTCATCGCAATCAAGCTAAGATAATAAAACTACCCCAAAAACGAAATTTTGTGATAACTTGTAACAAAAAACTCATAATTTTTTGGGGGGAACATTAAATTCTTAGAAGGGGTTTATGATATTAATATAAATGAGGAGCAGTTGCCCGTAGGAAACAGCGTTTCGCTTATGCTGAAGCTGAAGCATAATGAATACGAAAAATATACCTGGTAATAGAAGCGGTACGTTTGTTCATGAAACACTCGATGTCAAAATAATTATAAATGAAGCTGGCGATGTTATCACAGTTATACCGAAATAATTAATAAAAGGATGAATACGAATGTTTATCAAGTATGATGAATATGATCTATTAGAACTTTTTCAAAGTGAGCCGGTGAGTATAACAGGCAATATAGATGATGGAGAATTAATCTATACTTACAAAGATGACCAAAATTTCAAGGTGATTTTAACTTTAGATGTATATAAGCAAACGAGTAGTCTAAGTATTACATTTAATGATTCTATAGTATTTACAGGTGATTTTAATAATGTAACAAGTATAAAAAAAGATGACAATGCTATGGTAATGAACGTGGGCGAAGAAGAGAAGCTAAAAGTTAAATTTTATAAACAAGTTGGAGTGGAGTTACTTTAAAATAGCCTTATTATATTAGAAAGAAATATAAAACAATTATGATATTCTCTCAGATAAATCAGTAGGTGAAGTAGTTGATACTTCTAAATATAATGTTATTGTTATCATACCTTGACTGGCTATATGCCTTTCAAGGTTTTTGTGTTTATTGGCCTTCATACCGATAAAAAGCCGACAAAAAGGGGATCTTTTTTCCTGAGTGGATAATCGTATGATAGAGACAGCAAAACGAACGCATTGAGCACTCTAAGTGCCTTTGTTGGTGTCCGCTTTTTTTATTGGGAGACGCGCATTTCCCTTATTAATGGTGTATCTGGATACGGAACAAAGGTGATGAGGAATGTGACCAAACGAGAGGGAAGTTTGTACGCTCTATAAATTCGAATTTACATTAAATAATGTCATTATTGTTAAAAAAGATCAACACAGAAGAAATAGCTAAAGCTGAAAAGAAATTTGGGGTCACTTTGCCAGATACATATAAAAAGCTTATATTAGAACAGAATGGTGGTTATGCAGTTCATAATGCTTTTCCAATCACTCATTCTAATTCATAGGCGTAGGATCATATTCAATTTAATCACTTGCTGGAAATTGCTGAAGATGAAGGAATTATGGATAGTGCCTACTTAATAAATGAGTGGGAGCTGCCAGAAGGGCTTGTTTTGATTAGCGGGGATGGCCATACTTGGGTAGTGATGGATTATAGAAAAATGAAAAAGAATCCTTCAATTCATTATTTTGATGTTGAGATGGAAGAAGACTTTAAATTAGCGAATTCCTTTGATGAATTGAGTATTATTTAAGGTGAATTTTAAGAAAAAGAGGTCAAGCAATGAGAGCACCGTATCAAGTTTTGATATTTCCTTATATAGAAACTGAAAATTCCATTCAATATGCTATTTTTCATCGAAGTGATTATGGTTATTGGCAAGGAATAGCTGGTGGTGGAGAAGATGGTGAGACCCCTATTGAATCAGCAAAACGGGAAGCGTTTGAAGAGGCTGGTATTATAAGAGAATGTCCATATATAAAACTCGATTCTGTGTCTTCACTACCAGTAGAGGATGTAGTTGGTGAATTTCTTTGGGGAGAAGATGTTTATGTGATAAAAGAATTTTCTTTTGGAGTTAAAGTTCCTACAAAAAATATTAAATTATCTAAAGAACACTTCGATTTAGACTGACATAGCAGATTGAGACACAAATAAAACACCCTTATTAGGTTGCCATGCTACCAAATGTTTTTGGTGCGTGGTAGCCTAATTTTTTTTGGATACGCTCTTCATTATAATACTTGATGTAACGGTCGATTCGTTGCCTGACATCTTTTTCTGATATAGAGTTGAACTTTGTAAACATAAATTCCTCTGATTTTAAGCTGGAATGGAATGATTCAATCACTGCGTTATCCCAACAGTTACCTCGTCTAGACATACTGCTTGTGAGGTTCCTTACCCCCAGCTCCTTTTGATATGCATACGAACTGTATACACTTCCTTGATCTGAATGCACAAGTACACCTTTAGGCGAATTCCTTTTCTCTAAAGCTGCTCTCAATGTGTCCAATATGAGTGATGTCTGTTGGTGATCATCTAGGGTGTAGGCAACAACTTCGTTGTTGTACAAATCCATAATGGTCGAAAGGTAGAGCGTTCTTGGTCCATACTGAATATAAGTAATATCTGTTACCCATTTTAAATTCGGGTGTATTGCGGTGAAGTTTCGATTTAATATATTTGGGGCAATGATGACAGATTCCCCTTTTGATTTCCATTTCCTTTTACGCTTCACACGACATTGAAGATGGTATTTTTGCATGATGAGCTGTATAGTATTTCGGTTTCGTTTGATATCATATTGACGCTGAAGTAGCTTTCGGATCTTACGATGGCCGTACCGGAACGACGTTTCGGTACATAAGGAAATAACAGCCTTCTCCACTTGTGATTTTTTACGTATTCCTTCGGATACCCAACGATAATAGGTCGATCTGGCGACCTGCAAAATACTTAAGACAGACTTTACTGTATATTTCTTCCGTAATCTCTCGATCAAATACAAGGTTACTCCCTTTTCAACTCCTCTACGATCTCCAAATACTTTTTTAGAATTTCATTCTCCATCTTAAGGTGTTCAACCTGCCTATTCACTTTTTCCTCTTTGGATACATTGTCAGGTCCATGCCCGAAGCTATATTGTTTTCCAATTGGCTGATCGAATCGATGTAACTGATTTCCTCGATACCACTTCATCCATGTTTTAATCTGAGATACATTCTTTATATGATATTTATCCATAATTTGTTGATTGGTAAACTGCCCGCTTAATTTATCTTTCACAACCGCCCATTTTATTTCAGCTGAATATTTGTTTTTTTTCATAAAAAATACCCTCCAAATTAGCACTTAGTTTAAGTGTATCACTTGAAGGGTGTTTTTTTATGTCCCATTTGACTAGGTTAGTCTAATTATAAATGGGTGTGTTTTGAGGAAGCGGTAAGTCTGTTAAAATGGGATAGTAACAAAACCGCTTTGTGGGAATTAAACAAAAGGCTATTAAAATAATTGAAATGTTGTTAACAAAGCCAATAGTAGAACGAGAATTAAACGGAAAAAGCTTTGCTACATTACCTCTATAGCAAAGCTTTTCCTAAAGACAACCACTCAAAGCGTATAGACAAAAATAAAACAGACCCTGCATGAGCTGTTTTTTTATGGGGCCAAAATTTTATCTGTAAGAATAAAAGCGATGATTATGGATGGTGAGTAAATAATTTAATGGCTTTTTCTTTAAAAGTCAGATATACAACCATCACTTGAGAATATTTGCTTACGAATCTATGATCCATCATGTTCGCAAGAGCAACTCCTATTCAGAAGTTGCTTCGTTTTATTCACTAATAAAATGACTAAAGGTGCTAGTAATTATTAAAGTGACCGCTGATGCAATCAGTAAAGACACACTGATTGCGCCGAGTCCTAAGCCTTCCCATCTCCCTGCAAAAAAACTTATTAGCAACAAGGTAATACTTATGAGTATGAAAATAGCTGGTATTCCATACTGTAGAGCTACATTCTTTCTTTTAAAGATTAAAGAAACACTAAGTATAATTAGAGTAAGGAAAACTGTCAGTAGCCAGTATGGCATTTATTTTACCTCCTTTTAGATAAGAAAAATGAAACTATTTTATTTCCTCATCCATCACTTTCTTATATTTTTCAAACTCAGAATCTTTCATTTCTCCGTTCATTTGAAGCAGGAAGTTCCCTTTTGAATATGTGTGAGAGAAGAACATGGATCCAGCATTTCCCAACTCATCATAATAAGATTTGGCTTGGTTAAGGTCAGTTTCATTTCCAAATTTAAAAATCCTTCCACCAGCATTTTCACCTAAAGAAGGAATGAGAATCCTTTTTCCTTCTTCTCTTATATTTCCAAACTCTTTTTGTTCAAGATCAGTTGGTTTTTCTGCTTCAAGCCCAGCACTTTTGAAAGCTTCAATCACGTTGTCTGTGGTGAGTTGTTTTTTAGTAGATGCTGCACTGCTACAAGCTGTTAACAATAATAAACATGTAAAAAATAATACAAAATATTTCTTCATAGTAGATCCTCCTGATTGATAGATGCATAAGGATTTTACACTAAGTAATTCCTTTTTACTATCCTTTCGACAAAAGTAGACAAATATGAAAAACAAAGGAAGGATAAAATGATAACGTTCAGGTGAATATATATTTGACAAACTATTTACCGAGGGGGAGGAAGATGTGAAGTCATTTTTACTAATTGGACAATCAAATATGGCGGGGCGAGGCTTCAAACATGAAGTGCCGCCAATTTATAATGAAAGAATCATGATGCTGCGAAATGGTAGATGGCAAATGATGACTGAACCGATTCACTTTGATAGACCGGTAGCTGGTGTAGGATTGGCGGCTTCCTTTGCGGAGGCTTGGTGTAAGGATCATGAAGGAGAGATGATTGGCATTATTCCTTGTGCAGAGGGTGGCAGTTCCGTTGATGAGTGGTCACCGGATGGAGCATTATTTCGTCATGCAGTAAATGAAGCTAAATTTGCAAAGGAAAATAGCGAATTGGCAGGGATATTATGGCATCAAGGAGAAAGCGACAGCCAAGATGGGAAATACAAAGAATACTATGAAAAAATACTAAGATTATTTCATGAACTAAGAACTGAATTATTTGTACCTAACATTCCGCTTGTAATAGGAGGTTAGGGCGATTTCTTGGGAAAAGTGGCATTTGGCGCAGGGTGTGTGGAATATCAACTGATTAATGAGGAACTACAAAAATATGCACATCATCATGAAAATTGTTATTATGTTACTGCGAAAGGCCTTATACCTAATCCGAACGGAATTCACATCAATGCGATGTCTCAGAGAATATTTGGTATAAGATATTATGAAGCATTTCGAAAAAAAGAACATATACATGAACCATTACCAAATGAACATGAGTTAGTGAATGAATGTCATAATAGAATGAATACCTCAGCGGAGAAAACATATATAGCACTGGAAAAGTTCACGTTAGGCAAGATGACTTACGAAGAGTTGCTGAAGGCTTTATCGTAGGCTAAGTGATAGACTGAAACATATATATATTGAAAGGATGATTGTGGTGGTGAAAGCAGATAAAGTTTCCTCCTGAATACAGTAAATCACATTCAGGAGGAGATAAAAATGTTTAAACAAATAGACGAAAATTATCCGAGAAAAGAGCACTTCCATCATTATATGAAGGTAACCCGATGCTCATATAGCCTGGTGATCAATCTAGACATCACGAAATTGCATTCAATTTTAAAAGAAAAAAAGCTAAAAGTATATCCTGTGCAAATTTATTTGTTAGCAAGGGCTGTGCAAAAAATACCGGAGTTTCGGATGGACCTAGTGAATGATGAACTTGGTCATTGGGAACTTCTCCATCCTAGTTATACGATTCTAAATAAAGAAACAAAGACATTTTCAAGTATTTGGACGCCTTATGACGAAAACTTTGCTCGGTTTTATAAAAGCTGTGTAGCTGATATTGAAGCTTATAGCGAAAGTAACAAACTATTTCCGAAACCTCATATGCCAGAAAATATGTTCAATATTTCAAGCCTGCCTTGGATTGATTTTACTTCTTTTAACCTTAATGTATCTACAGATGAAACTTATTTGCTGCCGATATTTACGCTAGGCAAATTTAAGGTGGAAGAAGGAAAAATCATCTTGCCAGTCGCCATTCAAGTACATCATGCTGTTTGTGACGGCTTTCATGCCGGTCAATATGTGGAATATTTGAGGTGGCTTATAGAACATTGTGAAGAGTGGTTAAACGAGTCATTGTATAATTAATTTTCAAAAGGTGAAAAAGGCAGACTTTTGCAGAGTCTGCTTTTCCGTTGTGAGAAGAAATGTGTAAATCGCAGTTACTCAATTGTTCTTTTTGCGGTTTCTTTTCGGTGCTTTGAAAACTTATACATGTGATAATAAATGTAATATAAGGGAAATTAGTGGAAGGGGAATAAGGGATGGAGAAAGTTATTTCTTCACATGTAGGTGTGAAAATAAATGAATGGTATAAAATGATTCGGCAATTCAGTGTACCTGATGCAGAGATTTTGAAAGCTGAGGTCGAACAAGAAATTGAGCGAATGGAAGAGGATCAAGACCTACTCATTTATTATCAATTAATGTGTTTTCGACATCAGCTTATGCTTGATTATATTAAACCTTCAGAAAAGCGATCGCCTTCTGTTTCTGATTTGGTTGATAAAATTGAAAACTCAAATCATCAACTTTCTGGTATGTTGCAATACTATAATGCGTTTTTTAGAGGAATGTATGAGTTTAGTAAGAAAGAATACATACAGGCTATTCAATATTATAAGATCGCTGAAAGGCAGCTCGCATTGGTTGTCGATGATATTGAGCAAGCGGAGTTTCACTTCAAGGTGGCTGAAGCCTACTATATTATGAAACAAACTCATGTTTCTATGCATCATATTATAAAGGCCTTAGACATCTATAAGCAGCATGAACAATATAAAGTTCGCCAAATACAAAGCTTGATTGTTATTGCAGGAAATTATGATGATTTCAAGCGATATGACAAGTCATTAGAGCATCTAAATACAGCTTTTTCTATAGCAGAAGAGCTCGCCGATAATATGTTAATTGCTAAAATTCTATTGAACATAGCGAATACATATGATCGACAACAAAAGTACACTGAAGCAATCATACGCTACAGAGAAGTTTTAGACATTATTACACCACGAAGTATTGATATAAAACCAATCACCCTATTTAGTTTAAGTTGGTCGTTGTATAAGTCTAGTCAACATGATGAAGCCGCTCCACTCGTAGAAGATGGTCTTAAGTGCTCCTTAGAGAGAAATGATTCGTTGTGTTTGATGTTATTTAAAGCTTTAAAAGCGATTTATATAAATGCTAATGAGAAAGCCATTCAAGAAGTGCTAGATTATTTTGAGGAAAAGCAACTATATGTCTATGTCGAGGCATTTGCTCAAAGTATAGGATTATCTTCTGAAAAAAAAGGGGACTTTGAAAAAGCTGCCGAATATTACAGAAAGGCTCTTAAAGCTCAAAATGATATTCAAAAAGGAGAGTGTCTGTATGATTATTAAAAAATTACTAGTCATTGTATCCATTGTATTGTTAAGTGTTTCAACAGCAGAAACTTTGAAAATCATTGGAACAAAATCAATTCGAAATACAACAATGGAGGAACAACAAAAATCAAATCGAAATACGACTATAATTGATCGAAATACAACCTCTGAAAACGTATAGACAAGATTAAAACAGACTTTAATAGTCTGTTTTTTTATGGAGTAGAATGAGCAAATGAATAGTTGGTCAATGTTATACTTATCTCAATAGACATAGGGAGGCATCCACTTTGAAGCCATTCTGGGAGAAAGAAGAAGAGAGTCCTTTCACGTTAGAAAAGATAGATGAGAAAAAAATTCGTGAAGCAGAGGGAAGACTTGGTGTCACTTTACCTGATACATATAAAAAGCTCATTTTAGAATGGAACGGTGGTTTTACAGTTCGTAATGCTTTTCCAACCGAAAAGCCGAATTCATGGGCAGATGACCATGTTCAATTTGACCATCTAAGAGGTATCGCCAAAGGTGATGGAATTATGACTAGCCCTCGGTTAAGTGATGAATTGGAGCTGCCTCAGGGACTTATTTTCATCAGCGGAGAAGGAGATACATGGATCGCAATGGATTATCGAGAAACTAAGGAACATCCGCCTATCCACTATTTTGATTTAGAAATGGGAGTCGATTTTAAGTTGGCGGATACTTTCGATGATTTTATTGAGCAGTTATATACAGCTGAAGACGCGATGGTCGAAGTAGTAGAGATTGATGAAGAATCCTCGGATTTGTATGTCAGTAAAGAGGAGCTTGAACAAATTTTTGAAAGACAAGACCTTCGTCAGCAGAATCTCTTTAAAATGGCACATTATCCGATGGAAGAAATTGAAGAGATTGAATGGTTTTTCGATCGTATGAAACAATGCATTCAACAGATAAAAGATCAGAATGTTTTGTATGAAGCGGCCAATACTGTTCACTCCATCCTTTTATTAAATCCAGATATGCCAAGGAATGATCGTATCAATCAAGAGCTGAAAGAAATAGCGGAGTTTCTAGAAAACAGTGGAGAGTCTCTTACCGTCCTTTTGGGAGAAGACGTTCATCCAGTAAAAACCATAGTAGACGAAGAAAAGCCCCTCAAAAGGGCTTTTAAAAATGTAGTTTAAGACCTCTTTTTATTTAAAGTTTTCATCATGAATAATGCTATATATGAAGCAATGAATGAGCCTAAAGTGTAAACAACTGACCATGCGTATGAAAAAGCAGGCGGGAGAACTTGGCCAGGAATGGATGAACATATAATAGAACTTCTGACTACAAGTGCGATCACTGTGGCCGAGTACGCACAGAGATCAGGATTAAAAGATATGCATGAAGCTGCAGCATACATGTTGGCAAACGAAAGTTAATCAATTAGAATGAATCCAAAAAAAAGCCCCTCAAAAGGGCTTTTTTAATTTAATTCATGAAAAAACTGTTTGAGTTGATCAATGAAAACGGATTTTGATTTTCCTTTTTTATAAATGAACTCGATATTGATATTGAAATTGATGGATGGATCGATTGAAATTTGTTTTAATGTTCCTTGTTCTACTTCATTTCTAACACAATGATGAGGTAGAAACGATAGCCCCATTCCTTGTAGCACTAAATTTTTTGCGGTTTCCATATGATCAACCTCAATGGAAATGTTCGGTGTGATGTTGTTTTTTTGAAATAATCGGTGAAGCATCAACCAATCAAATGACCCGTAGTCAAAGAAAATAAAAGGCTGTTCTTCTAGTTCTTTCATATTGATATTGTCAAGGCTGGCAAGCGGATGATGAGTTGGGACGAACAGCCCAATCGGATCGCTGAAAATAGGAATCGATTCAATTTGAGGATGTGTTTCAGTCCTGACAATGCCAAAGTCTACTTGATTGTTAATCACTTTTTGGACAACATCCTTTGAATGCCCTGTTACAATTTTTACTTTCAGGTTTTCGTATTTTTCTTTTAGGGCTGGCAATATGTTAGGCAATAGATTATTGGAAATAGAGGATGCGCATCCAATTGTCAATTCATAAGGGATCATCGTTTGTTTGAGACTATGCTTTGCTTCTTGATAAGAATGGAGAATCTTTTTGGCATGCGGGTAAAACTGTTCACCTTTTTCTGTCAGAGATAGTTTATTTCTCTGTCTATCAAATAATTTCAGATCTAATTCCTTTTCTAACGATTGAATACGTGCCGAAACAGAAGGCTGGGTTAAATACAGTGCTTCTGCAGCTTTATTGATACTGCCTAGCTGGCATACATAAATAAACGCTTCTATATTCTCAATATTCATGTTATCCCCTTATATGACGTTCTTTAAATGTTGAGTTTTTCAAGCTCATACACTAATTTTACAGCTTCTTTCGCCAAAATGACAGTAGGGTCAATCACTTTCACATCTTTAGTTGACCTTAGGACTAAAGGGATTTCTGTGCAGCCGGCAATGATGGCTTCTGCCCCTTGATTGATTAAAATTTCTGCAGCTAACGCCAATTCACTTTCGCCTTTACTTAATTTTCCTGCTTTTACCGCATATATCCCATTCATTACCTTTTTCTGAAGCTCTTCACTTGGGGTCATAACGTCAATCTTGTGATGAGCACAAGCCTTTTGGTAGAGCTTAGTTTTAAATGTGCCATCAGTACATAATAAGCCCACAGACGTATAGTGATGTTTGTTCAGGTGCTTTGCGGTTTCTAATGGCATATTCATGATAGGGATATGAGTGGATTGTTGTACGTTTTCTAAAAAGAAGTGAGCGGTATTGCATGCAATCAGAATAAAGTCCGCTCCTGCGCGTTCTAATCTTTTAGCTGATGCAATCATATATTCTGTAGGATCTTCGCCTTTCCCAAATATGGCGTTGGTTCTATCAGGAATTTGCGGATAATTATCAGCAATCACATGGAGATGATCCTGATCTTTTATCGCTGGAGTATGAGAAATGATTTTTTTCATCAAATCAATCGTTGCTAAAGGGCCCATCCCGCCCATAATTCCGATCGTTGTAGACATATACACCACCACATTTCTTTTTTTTCTATTATAAAAAAAGAAAGCATGGTGATCGTTATAGAAAAGTTCTATTTGTATATAGAAGGTTGATCAAAAACGCCTTTATCTGTTGAAGTATGAGTTGCAATCTATTCAAAAAACATTAGAAAAATTGAGAAAGGAGCAACCATATGAATTTCAATTTGAATGAAGCTTTAGATATGTTGAGTCGAACTCCTCACACGTTAGAAAGTCTTTTGTCGGGTTTATCGAAGGATTGGCTTCACAGCCGTGAAGGGGAGGGGACGTGGAATCCAGTTGAAGTCATTGAACATTTGATTGAAGCAGAGAAATTCAATTGGATTCCTCGATTAATGTGATTCTTGCTGATGGAGAGAATACACCATTTCCTGCGTTTGACCGCTACTCTCATTTGAACCAATCTGAAAGACAGATAGAACAAGCACTATCTGAGTTTCATCATGTGCGGATGGAGAATGTGGCATACATTCAGCGTATGACACATTCAGGTTTTGATTTAGAGAAAAAGGGCGTTCATCCGGAGTTTGGGGTCGTGCAAGTGAGCGAATTACTTTCTGCGTGGGTTGTCCATGACTTCACACATATGTCCCAGATTGTTCGGGTCATGGCGGAACGATATCGAGCCGATGTGGGTCCATGGAGCGCTTATTTAGGAATTTTGAATAAAAAATAATTGTTTAATGGTGCTTAGCGGCCCACTCAGATTGAAGCATGGCATATTGATATTCATCGACCCAATGCCCCTTCGACATATAATTTTGCAGCAAATGTCCTTCGCGTCTCATTTCTAAACGTTCCAGCACTCGAATCGATTTTTCGTTGCGCACATCTGTAAAGGCAATGATTTTATGTTTGCTTAGTGTTATAAAAATATATTCGAAAATTGCACTCAGAGCTTCATGAATATAGCCCATTCCTTGGTATTCAGGCGCGAGTGTAAAACCTATTTCAACAATTCTTGGCTCACTGTCAAGTGTATGAATGGCGCAATCTCCTATCAGCTGATTGGACTCAGATAAGGCAATAGCGTATTGAAACCATGTCCCCGGTTGATTAGGTTTTTGTGTCATTTGATGTTGAACAAATGATTCAGCATCTTCGTATGTGTAGTTTTCCCAGGATTGAAATTTTGCTATAGAAGGATTTGCTCGATATTGATAAAATGCTTCAATATCCTGCCTGTCAAATTGGCGAATAACAACCCGGTTTGTTCTTGTAAATATGCTGTTTTCATTCTTCATGTGTTTACCTCACTTTTTAGTTTGTTCTTGATTTGAAAAAGTCTATCAGCCATTCAGATAGCTGCTGTTGTGCTTTGCTGACAAATCGATCTGCATAATAAATTAATTCCAAGTGACGGACAGGTGCTGGCTCAGCAATAGGAATCGAAACAATATTTGGCCACGTCGAATGTTGTTTTAGTAATCCTCTTGGCTGAATGGTTGCGCCGATTCCCGCTTCAACCAGCTGCAATAGCGAAGATGCAGACCCAACCTCCATGGCAGTGTCCAGTTCAACACCCTGTTCTTTACATACGTCATCTACTAAATCCCTTCCTAGATATCCCTTCGGATACATGACCAACGCATGTTGAGTCAGCTCTTCTAAAGTCACTTCACTCTTTTGGGCCAAATCACTTTCTGAATGAACAAATAATTCGTAGGGTTCACTACCAAGTGGAATTTGAACGAGACGCTTATCCGCAGGCCCTCGCAGTCCGATGCCGAGGTCTACTTTATGTGAAAGGACTTCTTCACGAACGAAGATATTTGAATATGCCTTCAGATTGGTTTCGGGATAAAGGGTTTTAAATTCTACAAAAAGTGGAACCAGCTGAAAATCAAGATCGGATGGGAGTACTGCGAGACGAACGGTTCCTCGTTTTTCTGATAATAGTTCTTTCATCGCATTTTTTGCATCTCTCTCAGCTTGAAGCATTTTCATGCCATATTGATAAAGCAGCGAACCAGCTTCGGTAGCAACGACTTTTTTGCCGATTCGATCAAAGAGCGGCATCCCAACTTCTGCTTCAAGCAGTCGAATTTGCTGGCTAAGTGTAGGTTGTGATATGCCTAGCTGCTCAGCAGCTTTTGTAAAATGCAAATGATTGAATACAGCCATAAAATAGGTAATATGCCGGGTATCCATATGTCTTCCTTTCGTAAATGATAGTTTTCTCCTATCATCATAATACGAATTATTGTATTGATCAATGAATGCAGCAGATTTATACTCAAAGTAACCTTAACAAGATGAGAGAGAAAGAAGGGTATTGATGAAAAAAATATATTATTTAGCCGCTTTATTTTTAGCGGCATTAAACTTACGTCCGATCATTACTTCCGTAGCTTCCATGATGAGCATGATCCAATCAGAGCTTGGCGTAAACGCACTGACAGCAAGTCTTTTGACCACTTTGCCTGTTCTTTGTATGGGAATATTTGCTCCTGTTGCGACGATACTCAGCCGGCGTTTTGGTTTAGAAAGAACGCTGTTTTTCTCAATTCTGCTGATCACGATTGCCACCGCACTGCGTGGTACAAGCCAATCGGTTGCTATCCTGCTCATGACTGCGTTTGCAGGAGGTGTTGGGATTAGCTTCGCGGGTCCTTTATTGTCTAGCTTTATTAAAAAATATTTCCCGAGAAATCCTGGTATCGTCAGTGTGTATTCAATTTCAATGACGATAGGTGCAGCGCTCGCTTCCGGCTTTACCATTCCAATTTATTTACGTAGCCAGCATCATCTTCCATTTGCATTGTCCTGCTGGGCGATTCTAGGGGTGATTGCCCTTATTCTATGGGTCGGTTTAGTTCGCAAAAATGAGCAGAGTGATCATGTAACTTTGCCGTTAAAATTGCCGCTGAGAAATAAAAAGGCCATTCAATTCACCTTGTTCTTTGGTTTTATGTCCAGTATGTTTTATTCTTTGACGGCATGGATTTCACCGATTGCACTTAGCTTTGGAAACAGTCCGCAATATGCTGCTATGCTATTGACCATATTTACACTCATTCAGATACCGGTGGCACTACTCGTTTCAGCGGTCGTTACTCGATTAGGAAAACCGAAATTATTTCTCATCTTATGCAGTCTGTCTGAACTCATTGGACTTATCTTTCTTCTTCTGCCAATGCCGATCTTGCCAGCCGTCATTTTCCTAGGTATGGGTGCAGGTGGATTATTTCCTTTAGCGCTTATGCTCCCGATTATGGAGACGAGTACTCCGGAGGAAGCTGGAACCTGGTCCGCGATGTCGCAGATGGGCGGGTACATCGTGGGTGGATTCGGTCCGTTTTTCATTGGCTTGGTTTTCGATCTAAGCGGACATTTTTATGCTTCCATTGTGGCAATGCTTGTCATCGTCTCGCTGATGATTGGCGTTCAGTTATCAATGAAACTTGGTAGAAAAGCAGGAGAAGTGTCGAGTTAAATAATGCTGCTTCACATTTCAATAAAAACGGGGGAATTCTATTGCTCATTCGAGAAGCAAAAACGATCGATTATCCACAATTAAGGCAAATCTATTTAGAATCAAGGCGCCAGAGCTTTCACTGGCTCAATCCAGGAGACCTCAATCTGCAAGATTTTGATCAAGATACGCAGGAAGAGCAAATTTTCTTAGCTGAGGAGAACAATAAAATCCTTGGATTCATTTCTCTATATGTACCAGATCGTTTTATTCATCTCTTGTTTGTACATCCTGAAGCTGCTGGTCAAGGGGCAGGCGATCTGCTGCTCAAACAAGCGATAAAAGTTTTGGGAACACCAGTCACCCTCAAATGCGTCTCTGAAAATCACAAAGCTTTATCTTTTTATCAAAAAAGAGGCTGGAAGGCTGTTGTAGAAGAAGGAGAAACTGGGGCGGAATACTGGGTGCTTATTTATGAATAGAAGTCTTTTTATCTTATCATTCACAGGGCCCTTTATAGGGCCTTTTTGCGGTTTCTTTTCGGTGTCGAATGGTTCATAAAATGATAATATATGTAATTATAGGGAAAATAGAGGAAGGGGTAAGGGCTGATGGAGAAATTGCTTTCTTCTCACGTCGGTTTGAAAATCAATGAATGGTATTATCATATTCAAAGATTTAACGTACCGGACGCCGAAGCATATAAAGAGGAAATCAAATCAATGCTTGATCATATGGAAGAAAATCAAGATTTATTATTGTATTTCTCACTCATGGAGTTCAGACATAAATTAATGCTTGATTACTTGAATCCTTTAGAAAATGGGAAAGAGCGGGCCAACTTCAAGGAGCTCGCAATGAAGATCAAAAGGGACCAAGAGAAATTAACAGGATTACTCGAGTATTACTTCAATTTTTTCTACGGCATGTATGAATTTGAAAACTATGAATACCTAAATGCGATTACCTTCTATAAACGGGCAGAAAAAAAGCTGTCTCTTGTCAGTGACGATATTGAACGGGCCGAGTTCAATTACAAGATGGCTGAAATCTATTACCACATGAAACAAACCCACATGTCTATGCACCATATCGCACAGGCGATACAATGTTATCGAGAAAAAGATACATACACTGTAAGAGAAATACAATGTTCTTTTGTGATCGGATTAAACTATATAGATATGGGCTGCCCCGAAAAAGCAATACCCCATTTTCAACACGCACTAGAAAAAGCCGCCGACAACTCAACCAAACGATTAAAAGGATCAGCACTCTATAATTTAGGGTTGAGTTATTTCCATCACAATGAAATAGCCCAAGCAATTATACATTTTAATGACTCAATTCGAGCATTTAGAGAGCAGGGATACGAACATTTAAATAGAATCTTAGACCCGCTCATTATGTTGTCAAAAGCCTATTTCAAAAAGAAAGAACAGGATTTAGGTATATATGCTTTAAATAACGGAATAGAACTATCTGAAAAGCTGAAAGACCATGTGCTGTTATTGATATTCAAATTTTTAAGGTCACTATACGTTGACAACAACTTTGATCAATTGGAAAAGATAATGGAATTGCTAGAAATAAAGTCAATGTATCCTGATCTTGAAGATTTAGCCAAAGATGCTGCAAAATATTATAATGAGATGGGAGATAAAGACAATGCGATGCATTTCTATGAAAAGATTCTTTATTTCCAAACTCAAGTGAAACGGGGGGACTGTCAGTATGAAATTTAAAACGTTATCAGTCGTATTTGTGATGATCAGTGTCATCAGTATTGTTGGTTATTTTACATCTGAAGTGACAGCAAGTCATGATGAAGCTAGGAGAGGTCATACTGCAAGTATCGGTTATACTGCTTAAATAAAAAGCCCCTTAAGGGCTTTTTATTAAGTTTATCTCATGCATTTAAATGATTTAGGATTGCTTGCTTTAAATATCGATACTGATCCTCATTCGTATCTTCAAATGCTTCTTCTCGATTTGAAGGTACATCCATATAAACGATTTCCTCCGAGAATTGTGAAGAAGTAAAGTCGATTCTTGTTCCATTCACTACGTTGTAAAAGTGCCATCCATCGGGTAATGCGGTTTTGTTTATCCGCCTAAAAGATCATGGACGACTAAAGAAGTGACACCGCATTGTCCATTGGCCGGGTTGTCTTTACTCCATTTTGAACTATCGAGAGGACCAGGCTTTAAAAAGAGCATCAATGATTTCGTCTTTCGTGTAGAGGTTCATCATAAAAATCCTTTCTATTTAAAAGCGAAATGAATATAGTATCTGTTTAGTCTATAGTAGATTTTTTTTCGATCAAAATCCAGATGCTATACTTGATTAAACCAATATAACAATGAGGGTCATGACAGGAGAAGCATGGAGTGATATTCATCATAGGCATTGTCATCGCTTTTATTGTTGCTATTTTAGGCTTTACTATTTTCGTAGATATAGGTAATAGGCTGGGAACGGTTTTTAGCATCATCGGTGCAATGGTCATTTTATGGATAGCGGGTAGGCTGCAAAGGCAAAAAGAAAAGAATGATCCAAATATATTATTAGATAAAATGATAATGCTTTTTCAAGAAGACGGGATTCAGGCTTCAACATACCTCTTTTCACAAAATGTGGATAAAGGCTTTGCGATTGATGATGAGCGAAAGGTAATACGCTTTATTACACATCAACCTGGCGGCTTATCTCGAAAATTCAAGTTTGAAGTCACTGAGCTTTCCTTGAAAGAGTTGAAACAAGTTGACATGTTAGAAGATGGTGTGCCGATTGAACAATCTGTTGAGACTGATAATAATGAAGAGATCTCGACACTTGAATTGAGATTAACGATGAATGATCAGGAATCATCAACGATCACGATCACCTTCCTGCAATTTGATGTGCCAGTTCGTAAGAGCGACGCCGAATATTTAACTGAACGAGAAAACCTGGAGGAGATTTATCATGAAATTGATTCAATGATGAAATCTGCGGTTTAATAAATGACTGTTCATAAAGAAGAAATCACCATTTGAGGTGGTTTCTTTTTTTTATGTCCATCAAGACAAAAGCTGGTTCAATCATTGCGGTTGAATGTTTTTCTCAAAAATGAATAAAGATAGACTAGACACGAAAACGAACATTGATATCGAAATGACTGGAGGAAACATACATGCAAAAGCTTTGCAGGGAAGTCTGGATCGAGGTCAATCTTGACGCGATTAAAAGAAATATCGAAGCCATTCAAGCGCATATTCCAAGGAAAAGTAAGATCATGGCTGTCGTAAAGGCAAATGCTTATGGACACGGTTCAGTTGAAGTTGCGCGGCAGGCGCTAGAAAGCGGTGCGACAGAGCTTGCGGTTGCCAGCTTGGAAGAAGGCATTGTATTGCGGAGAGCAAAAATTGAAGCACCGATTCTGGTCCTTGGATTTACCCCGCTCGACTGTGTGAAAAGGGCTGCAGCCTGGAGAATTGACCTCTCTGGCCTTCGAGAAGACTGGATTGTTCAAGCAAATGAGATCTTAGCGGAAGAAGAAAGTCAGCATCGCCTGGGGATTCATGTCAATGTCGATACAGGGATGGGACGATTAGGTGTACGGACAAAGGAAGAGCTGTTAGAGGTGGTGGAGGCGCTTGAAAAGAGTGAAAACCTGAGGTGGGATGGAATATTTACGCATTTCTCTACTGCGGATGAGCCTGACCCTGATTTCACACTGCTGCAGCACAGCATTTTTATTGATTTTCTTCGTTTCTTAAAAAAACAAGGCATTTCACTGCCCACGGTACATATGAACAATACAGCGGCTGCCATCGCGTTTCCTGAATTTAGCGCAGATATGATAAGGCTCGGCATCGGACTTTATGGACTGTATCCTTCGCAATACATTGAAAGCTTAGACGCTGTTCAGCTAGAGCCCGCTCTCAGTTTAAAAGCAAGGATTGCATTCGTGAAAGAAATGGTGACAAAGCCAAGGACCGTCAGCTATGGGGCAACCTATGTAGCAAAACCTGATGAAGTGATAGCAACCATACCAATCGGTTATGCAGATGGGTACTCACGCGCTTTATCCAATCGAGGATTTATGCTTTTCCGCGGAAAGCGAATGCCGATTGCTGGCCGCGTCACCATGGATATGACGATGATCAGTTTAGGAGAAATGAAAGCAAAGCAAGGCGAGGAAGTCGTTATTTACGGCCGTCAAAAGGGCGGAGAAATTTCTGTCGATGAAATCGCCGAAATGCTTAATACAATCAACTACGAAGTCATCGCCACCTTAAGCCGCCGCGTCCCAAGATTTTACCGTCGAGGCGGAAAGATTATTAAAATATCGACGCCGGTGATGTATGTGTGAGGATTTCATCAAGAAAATGGATCAATAATAACCTTTAATGATAAAAAAAGTAAAAATAAGACGATATAAGGATAGGATGTCATAAACTGGAGGAAGTAAACATAAAAAAAAGGTTTTTACTATTTATCTTGGTACTTCTTTTAATAAGTACCATTAATCCATTCAAAGCGAATGCAGCTGAAAATTCAACTGGATGGACAAAACGAGCTGATTTACCAGAAGAACGTATTAATGCTGGGGTAGGTGTAATAGATGGAAAGATTTATGTGTTTGGTGGAGCAAGTGAAAAAAATAAGTTAAATAATCAAACATTTATGTATGATCCTAAGAAAGATGTTTGGGAAGAAAAAGCTAGTATGCCGAGAAACAGAACAGGCGGTACATATGCTGCAGTTGGTAAAAAAATCTATCTTATAGGTGGAATAAACGAAGAGACAAATGTAGCTTATAATACGATTGATATTTATGATGCAGAGCTTGATCAGTGGGCTGAAGAACCGATTCAAATTCCAAGAGACCCTGTTTTTTCAACTTATAGCAAGGGAACTTTGTACGCAGTGGCAGTATATATTGTATCTTCAAAAACTCTTATAAAAATAATGTCTATCAATTCAACACTGCCACTGGTGAATAGAAGAGCTTGAACTCATCGACTTTACCATCTCGAAATGGGAGAGCCATTTCTGCAATTGACGGCAAAATATATGTTGCAGGTGGAGAAAATTCGATTGGGCATAGTAGAGAAAGATCTTTGTTCCAGTATGATATTTCAACAGATAAATGGAGTAAATTAAAAGATAGTGACTTAACTTCATATGTATTTGAACCAGCCTATGAAACATATAATGGGAAATTCTTCGTTATTGGTGGACAGCGGACTGGTGATCGTTCAAGTGAATTGCTGAATAAAGTTAAAATTTTCAATCCGAAAGATGGTCAATTTAAAAATTCAGCGTATGATTTACCAGAAGGTAGAGTATCAGCTGTCGCAGCAATTGTTGAGGATCAATTGTATGTCATTGGCGGACGTGACTACTCATATTATATGGGGAATTTTTCTGCAAAAAGTGATTACAAATCAGTGATTTCTATTCCATTAAGTGACTTGCAAATAACTGAAGATGAAGCAAAGCCAGATGAAGATGCAACAGAAGAACCAAAAGATCAGGACGGAACAAAATCTGGAGAAGAAACTGCGAAAGGTATACTTTCTATTACCATGATCAATGGACTGCAAAAGGATTATCTGCTTTCAATAAAAGAAATCAACGATTTTCTTAAATGGTACAAAGAAAGAAGCTTTGGAATTGGTATGAACTTCTATGAAATCAATGATGAACACAATAAAGGTCCTTTCACAAGTAAGAAGGATTATGTCGTGTACCAAAATATCTTAATGTTTGATATCAAGCAATATTGATATTCATAGATTTTGTAAAGCTGCTGATTATAGATCAGCAGCTTTTATTTTTATAGAATTGTCAAAGTTAGGATCAACGTCATGAAAAAATACGATATTTTTTTAAAAATCTGCTAAACATCCTATAAACACATCCGATAATAGAATTGTCAGGGTTGATAAGCCCTAGAATAAAGGACTTTTTTCAGACAAGGACGTCTGTCAGGTCCCACATACATGGAGGTAATAGGAAATGAGAATTAACCACAATATCGCAGCACTTAACACATTAAACCGTTTGTCTGCAAACAACGGTGCAAGCCAAAAGAACATGGAGAAACTTTCTTCTGGTCTTAAAATCAACCGTGCAGGAGATGACGCAGCAGGTCTAGCAATCTCTGAAAAAATGCGTGGACAAATCCGCGGATTAGAAATGGCTTCTAAAAACGCACAAGACGGTATCTCTCTTATCCAAACAGCTGAAGGTGCATTGACTGAAACTCACTCAATCCTTCAACGTGTTCGTGAACTAACTGTTCAAGCGGGTAACACTGGTACTCAAGATGCAACAACAGATCTTAAAGCTATCCAAGATGAAATTGATAACCTTCTTGATGAGGTAGATGGAATTTCTGAACGTACTGCGTTCAATGGTAAAAAATTACTTGATGGTTCGGCTACAACTGGATTCACTTTCCAAATCGGTGCTAATAAGTCTCAACAATTAGATGTAACTATTGGAGATATGAGTACTGATGGTCTTGCAATGTTAAAAACAGATTATGTTGTTACTTTAGCTACTAAAGCTAACACTGATGCTCTTTTAGATAAAGTTGATGCAGCAATCAATACTGTTTCTTCTGAGCGTGGTAAACTTGGTGCAGTCCAAAACCGTCTAGAGCACACTATCAACAACCTTGGTGCTTCTGGTGAAAACTTAACAGCTGCTGAGTCTCGTATCCGTGACGTTGACATGGCGAAAGAAATGAGTGAGTTCACTAAGAACAACATTCTTTCTCAAGCGTCTCAAGCAATGCTTGCACAAGCGAACCAACAGCCACAAAACGTACTTCAATTACTACGTTAATGAAAGGCCCCTTTATGGGGCTTTTTTTTATGCTTTATTCTTCGCGTTTTCTCCAGTCTTATGATTCTTAAACCCCTGTTATAAATCATGAAAAATGACCTTTAAATTTGGCATACTCTAGCGAAACGATCATAGTGAATGAGACTTTATCCTTATTTATTCCTTTTTTGTTAAACATATTCCATTTAAGTTCGATAAATGGATTGTAAGGCTTACAAAAAAATTCTAATTTAGAACTTTTGGATAAGGACGTCCAATTGGTTCAAACACACGGAGGTCATTTAACATGAGAATTAACCACAATATCGCAGCACTTAACACATTGAACCGTTTGTCTGCAAACAATGGAGCAGGGCAAAAGAACATGGAAAAGCTTTCTTCTGGTCTTCGAATCAACCGTGCAGGAGATGACGCAGCAGGTCTTGCCATCTCTGAAAAAATGCGTGGACAAATCCGCGGATTAGAAATGGCGTCTAAAAACGCACAAGATGGTATTTCTCTTATTCAAACAGCTGAGGGTGCATTAACTGAAACACATGCGATTCTTCAACGTATGCGTGAATTGACAGTTCAAGCGGGTAACGTTGGGACTCAACAAACAGAAGATTTAACAGCTATTCAAGAAGAACTCGATGCTTTGGTTGAGGAAATTGATGGTATTTCTCAGCGTACAGCATTTAACGGAAAGCAACTGTTGGATGGTACTGTTGAGGATGGATTCCAATTTCAAATTGGAGCGAACATTGAGCAAAATATCAATGTAAAGATTGGTAAAATGGACGCTGAAACATTGACTGTCAAAGATATTAAAGTAAATGAAGAAGGCTTTAACTTTGACACTGAAGTAGCAAAAATCGACGTAGCAATCGGCGCTGTATCTAAACAGCGTTCAGCTCTTGGTGCAGTCCAAAACCGTCTAGAGCACACAATCAATAACCTTGGTGCTTCTGCTGAAAACTTAACAGCTGCTGAGTCTCGTATTCGTGACGTTGACATGGCGAAAGAAATGAGTGAGTTCACAAAGAACAACATTCTTTCTCAAGCTTCTCAAGCAATGTTAGCGCAAGCAAACCAACAGCCGCAAAACGTACTTCAATTATTACGTTAATGAAAAAGCCCCCTTTAAAGGGGCTTTCAGCTTGTAGACAAACCCTCGCATTCGTTGTCAGTCCTGTGCGCTGGTGCTCACGAATGTTAAATTCGCTCCGCGCCAGTGCTCGTCCTTCCTAGACTGCAAAGGGTTTCTATCACGCTGAAAAGAAGACAAAGGGCTTTGTCAACAATCTAAAACGAATCCAAGAGGGATTCGTTTCAGCGTGTAGACAAACCCTCGCATTCTTTGTCAGTCCTGCGTGCTGGTGCTCACGAATGTCAAATTCGCTCCGCGCCAGTACTCGTCCTTCCTAGACTTCAAAGGTTTTCTATCACGCTGAAAAGAAGACAAAGGGCTAAAATCAAGATCATTTTAGCCCTTTGTCAACAATCTGAAACGAATCCAAGAGGGATTCGTTTTTTTTTATTTTCTTTTGTTCCGATCAAAGCGATAATCGTATGTTTCTCCCTTTACCACATTTAAAAATTCATGCCCAATTTGAACAAGCTGTCCATTTTTCCATTTGATGAGAGGGTCTTTGTCAGGATATTTCCAGTAAATCGTTTTCTTTCGGTGGGTGAGTTTGTTTTCAATTTCTGCTCTAACTGCGTTCTCCTTTAGTTTCCCACCGCTATGTCGATAGGTGTTGATGATATATGTTCCGTCAGGTGATGTCATCGAGCGGATAAAGGTTCCGTGAGATACGCCTTGAAGAGAAAAGCATTTCCAGTAAATGATGCCAGCGAAGCTAAGGATTAAGATGATAAGGGTGATGGTGGTTTTCTTTTTTAACATGAATTCCTCCAGATGTAGATCACAATATTTCTAATTTATGAGAGAGAATGCAAAAAGATTCATATAGTCCAAAAGTTCTATTCATTTCAATTATCGGTCATTTTTTCTCAAAATTCAACAGATAGCCGAAAAGATAAGGAAAATTTAAGGATGTATTAAGTCGATAGGTCATGCGAAATCCCTTTACAAAAGAATTTAAGATCAGTAGACTTATGCTCATATAGAGAAATGGGGAAGATGGGATGACGCAAATCATTGATACATATCAAAGTTATGAAGAGCTTTCCGCTCATGAAAGAGAAGGAGTCGATTATCAAATTCTTCACGAGCGGAAAGGTGATCAGCTTTTGGTTTTGTCCCCTCATGCTGGGGGAATTGAATCTGGCGTGAGTGAGCTCATTCATGAAATCGCAAGTGATCATTCTATGTATTTATTTGAAGGCCTCAAAGTGAAAGGCAATCATGTGCTTCACATTACAAGCACACGTTTCGATGAGCCGGTCTGCCTTTCTCTAGTGCATACCCATCATTACACGTTTGCGCTCCATGGCTACGGGGAAACGGAGGTGCTACAAACATTAGTGGGCGGGACAGACAGAGAAAAAGCGGCAGAAACAGTGAAACGTTTAACGCTTAATGGATTTCCTGCGGTGCTGTTATCTGAATCTGATCGCTATTCTGGAACACATCCTGACAATATTAATAATCAATGTCTGACCGGAAAAAGTGTACAACTTGAAATCAGTCAGGCGCAAAGAAGAGCATTCTTTCAAGACTTCAGACGGCGCTATCGCCGTGAAACACAAAATGAGCAATTTTATCGGTACACAAATGTACTCAAGCAAGTATTAAACCTTTATGAATAAACCTCACGTTTGATAAACAGCTTCTTTTTCCGCGACCTTCTCGGCTTTCATTAAATAAGATGTAAACTCTTGTTGGAAGCGAATGCCTGCTTTCCGCTGTTCGAACAAGGCGAGCCGCTTTTCAGCGAAAGCCCAGGTGACATGAAATGTTTGCGCAATGTGCAAAATGGCTTGCTGCCGAAGGTTTGGAAGCTTCATTTTCATCAGCATAAAGGTCGGCACACAAAAGTGATACATGAATTGTTTAGCCTGAAACTCTTGCAGTTCTCGAAAGAGTTTGTGCATCTTGAAATGATTGCCTGCATGCTTCAGCACATGACAAAGCTCGTGGGCAAAATCCTGCCATTGTTCTTCTGACGATAGAGATCTGTTTAATATAATACTGTAAAGACCTTGATGTTTGATCATCATGCTGCCAGTATCCTCATAGTGGACCCATACATGAAATTCAGAAGCGATCCTTTGCATGTCTCTATAAGCAGGACCGCTTATTTGTAATTTGGCATATAACCGCTTAATCTCTTCTTCTAAATGGGTTAAAAAACCAGTCATTTAAAAACCTCCAAGCAAACATATGTTCTGTTTTTGGCATAAAAGAAAAGTCCATATAGGACTAAATAGCTAATGAAGCTATTACTTACTTTTAATATCGGCTTATTTTTAACAATTTTAACATAAAATCAAGGAAAAATGGAATTAATTCCTGTTTTTTTCTTCATTTTTGCGTTTTCCATTACTAAATAGAGTGGATTGAATTCAAATCTTACCATAGTCTTATCACTAAAACAAACCCAAGTTGTCTTACGAACGCCACCAATTGATGAGAAAGATCAATTCAATTTTTCAAAAGGGAGTGCAGAACATGGTAAAAATTTATCAAGATTTTATTCCAGTTGGAAACGGGAACCGTCCAGGATACGCCATGACACCGTTGTATGTGACGGTGCATAACACAGCAAACACGTCAAAGGGAGCGGATGCGAAAAGTCATGCGGCATATGTGAAACGCCCAACGACAGCGGAAAGCTGGCACTTTACAGTGGATGATCATGAAATCTTTCAGCATCTGCCGTTAAATGAAAATGGCTGGCATGCAGGGGACGGACATGGAAATGGGAACAGAAAGTCGATCGGCATTGAAATTTGTGAAAATGAAGATGGGAATTTCCAGCAAGCGGTTAAACATGCGCAATGGCTCATCCAAAAGCTGCTGAAAGAACATCATATTCCACTAGCGAATGTGGTCACACATCAACACTGGTCTGGAAAAGCATGTCCGCGCCTGCTTCTCGCTACATGGGATGAATTCAAAAAAGGAATTGAAACAGCAGGAGACCCTGAGTCGGTCATCACGTATGTCGTTAAAAGCGGGGATACGTTAACGAGTATTGCCAAATCTCATGACGTCACAGTTCAAGATCTACAGAAGTGGAATAACATTAGCGACCCGAACAAGATTCAAATTGGACAGGTTCTCAAAATTTATCAAAACGATGGAAAAATGATGTATGAGCTGCCAGATGGGATTTTAAAGGTGACTTCGCCTCTAACGAAGGGAGAGCACGTACGCCTCGTCCAAAAAGCGCTTGCTGCTGTTTACTTTTATCCTGATAAATCGGCTGCAGATAAAGGAATCGATGGTGTTTACGGGGAAAAAACGGCGAATGCCGTAGCGCGCTTTCAGCTGGTGAACGGGCTGACGAGTGATGGGGTATACGGACCTAAAACGAAGGAGAAGCTGCTTAAACTGTTAAATCAGTGAGTGTTTCTGTTTGTACGATTGGATGGCTGTTTCACTTTTTTCAATTAATCGCCGAGTATATGGGGAAGGCTGATATTCGGCAAACTGAACATATCTCAGTTGTTTGATTTTCTTTTTCATTTTGGCACCTCAATCGTTGCAGCGTATAGTGTATTGTATGCAGGTCTATGTAAAAATGGAATCAGGACGCGGATTTCGTTCCGCGTCCTTTAGTGTAATCAAGCCTTTTTATTTTTATACTCATCCAGAAGCTGTTCATTCTTTTTAAAAATTCGCTCAGTATGGGGGCTTACCTTATAATCGGCCATGCTGATATGGCGCTTTTTCTTTAAAATCTTAAAAGGGTTTTTCTTAGGATTGTTGTTATCCCCTTGAAGTGCGTGGTCCATCTTCATCACCTTCCTCTTCGTCAGGCAAGATTAGGTCATAAATTGTTGTCAGTGATGTCATTAATAAATAGTCGAACTCCGTGACAATCTCATCGGAGGTGAGCTTAATGACAAAATGAGCATCTGCTACAGAAAATGGGATGAGCACCAAATGACCGAAATCATCGTAATATACTTCCTGCCTGTCAAGCTTCGCCTGAATAAGAGCCCGCTGGTCAAGTGTCCGAAGCAGGTCGTCTTTTTGTTCCTGCATATCGTATGGACAAAGCACCGCTTGAATATTCATCTTGTCGGCAAAAGAATAAATCAGCCGCTCAATTCCCTCTATATATGCCTCTACACTTCCATAATATACATGGATCGGTTCATTTTTCAATAGGTATTGGTACGTTTTTAGTTTATTGAGGTAAGAATGAAGCAGATCGTTATTTTGTTCAAGGAGTTGATGGGTGTCGGTTTCCAGCTCATGATTTCCGAGTTTCTTAATATAGGAGCTAAGAAAGATGAAAGCATCGGTTAATGCGAAAAATACGGCAATGATCAAGTAGTGCATCCAATCGGTGAAGATAGAAGAAGGGTCATTTGTCCAGTACACAACAGCACCCGCTACATAAATCCAATACCACGTTTTACGAATGGCAAACATCTTTTCTTTTACTTTTTGTTCAAAGCGCCAAACCGCAAATACATACACAGCAAGAGCACCTAGCAATAACCATACAGTCAATTGAAAAAATAATAGCATGTTCTTCTCTCCCATAGACAGATGAATACTTGTTTATTTCTATGGATATGATTGGAAACCCTGCTTCATGAAAAAATGTCCTGCAGGAAAAGGGCATTTAAGTGTGCGGGCAAATAAAAAAAGACCTGTCTGACAGGTCTTTGATATTAGAGAATCGCATTTAAAACAAAGTATACAAGAGCACCTAGAGTTCCTGAAATCGGTAAAGTAATCACCCAAGTGACAAGCATACGTTTTGCCGTACCCCAGTTAACCCCTTTGACTCTGTGTGCAGAACCTACACCTAGAATAGAAGATGAGATAACGTGAGTCGTACTAACAGGTAAGTGAATAAACGTCGCACCGAAGATAATAGCTGCACCTGTTAAGTCGGCAGATACTCCGTTTACTGGACGAATTTTCATAATTTTACCGCCGACTGTTTTGATAATCTTCCAGCCGCCGATAGAAGTACCGAGTCCCATTGCAAGCGCACAAGAGAATTGTACCCAAAAAGGAATGTCGTCTGTTGTATGCAAATTACCTGCAATTAAAGCCATTGTAATAATTCCCATCGCTTTTTGCGCATCGTTTGTCCCATGAGTATACGATTGCAGTGCAGCCGTTAAAATTTGAACACGTCGGAATTGTTTATTTGTTTTTGCGAGATTGTTGTTTCTAAATATAATTTTGATAATGGTATACACGATATATCCCAATACGAAAGCTAGGATAGGTGAAAGCAAAAGTGCTTGAATGATTTTAATGAATCCCGAATAGTTTAAAGCGCCAAAACCGGCAGAAGCAATAACCGCTCCTGCAATTGATCCGATTAATGCATGTGAAGAACTACTCGGAATCCCGTAATACCAAGTAAGCAAGTTCCATGTGATGGCCGCAATTAAAGCAGCCAAGATCACAACAGAGCCGTTTTGAAGTGTAAATGGATCTGCGATATCTTTTGTAATGGATTTTGCCACACCTGTAAATGTCATTGCTCCTAAGAAGTTCATGAACGCTGCCATGATGATCGCATGTCTAGGCTTTAATGCCTTCGTTGAAACTGAAGTCGCAATGGCATTTGCTGTATCGTGGAACCCGTTAATGAAATCAAAAGCAAGTGCACAAATGACAATAAGTATGGTAAGGATGAGTAATGTGTCCATGTTTAACTAACCCCGTTACGCATTCTTCATAATGATTGTTTCTAGATTGTTGGCAACACTTTGACAGGAATCAGCGATTTCTTCAAGTGTTTCGTAAATTTCTTTGTATTGAATCACTTTAATTGGATCTGTTTCTTTTCCAAACAAGTTCTTTAATGATTTACGATGAAGATTGTCACAATTATGTTCAATCTCTTTGATCTTGATTGCGTGCGGATGAATATCTTTCAAGCGATTTTCAGCTAGTAGATCAATTGTGATTAAAATTTCTTTTGCACACTCTCTGATGTAGTGGCTGAATTTGTCGATATGTTCGTCAGAGCTTGTAATTGAGTAAATTTCTAATGTTGCGGAAAAATGCTCAATTCCATCTAAAACATCATCGAGGCTATTCGTCAATTGAAGAATGTCTTCACGTTCAATCGGTGTAATAAAGGCTTTGTTCAGCTCTTTAATCATGGTATGAACATGATTATCACCTTTTGTCTCATATTCCTTCAATGTGTCAGAAAATTCTTTCAGAGTGGTTTGATTTGTTACTTTATAGCTAACAAAATACTCAGCAGTTTCATCTAAATTTTTAGCAATTTCCGTTAACAAGACGGAAAACTTGTCTTTTTTCCTTTTTAACATGTAAAAACCCTCCATTGTATAAATGAGACAATGCACACATCAAATAATTATATATTCTTTTGTCGAAAAAAAACAGGTGTAGTCGAAAATTTCTTCACTTTTTCTATTTGATCTTATTCTGACCTAAAGATGTGATCTCAACACACCTTTTTCTAAAAGGGGAAAAGCAACGAAAAAAGCGGCCCATATTTGGCGCCGCTTAAAGGCTAAGAAGCTGAATAGATCAGCTTAAACCGTTCACAAACAAGAAGCATATCCTCTTTGAATTCTAAACCGTATGATTGGAGTGCTTTTGTGAAAAATTCTTTATGTTCTCTGTACCAATAGTCATAAGATAAGTCGCCTTCACCTTCTGCTTGTGCAAATGATACGGGGACTTCATTCATTGGCATGACATCTACATGTGTAATTTCAATGATGGCTTTTGGCTCTTCTTGGCTGTCCAAAATGACCGCATATTGTCCGGGTTGTGGAAGCGGCTCCTGTTCCTTTTCATAAAAAAGGTGTCCAGAACAAGTGGCTGTTTTTTTTCCTTGCTTTACAAGATCAAGCAAATGATCAGGATCTGAGCCGAATGCCCACGCCGAAACAAACGCGTCATCAGGTGCTTTTTCTGATTTATCTTTCCAATATTCTTCCCAAAATAATCTGCATTTGTTGTTCAATGTTTTTCCCCCTCTTTGTTAATGTTTATTATACCTTGAAGCTGAATCGTTGAAAATTCTGTGTCTTTATTCCTAATGAGTGAGTGCGTCATATGTTTTGAAAAACAATGTTTTATTTGGGAAATGTAGGATGATAGGATGAAAATTTTTGAAATTTTAGAATAATCTATTGTATTCTGGTCAAGAAGTCGGTAAGGTCAAAGTAAGAATATGGAAGGGGTGTTGTTCATGAAACGCATTTCTCTAACTGTTTTGTCCATATGTCTGTTTGTTTTCTCGTTTTTTCTGCCTGTCAGCCAAGTCAATGCGAACGAATCTCATGGGAGTAAAGTAGCTGTTGGTAAAGATGGCATGGTGGCTACTGCTCACCCGCTGGCATCAGAAGTAGGTGCTGATGTATTAAAGAAAGGTGGAAACGCAGTGGATGCTGCTGTTGCCATCCAGTACGCACTGAATGTGACAGAGCCAATGATGTCTGGAATTGGCGGCGGTGGTTTTATGATGGTTTATGATGGAAAGACAAAAGAAACATCCATCATCAATAGTAGAGAACGAGCACCACAGGGCGCAACACCTGACATGTTTTTAACGGATGAGGGAAAAGTCATCCCATTTGCTGAGCGGTCCACACACGGTAATGCGGTTGGTGTTCCAGGGACAGTAAAAGGTCTCGAAGCAGCATTAGATAAATGGGGAACCCGTTCGATGAAGGAATTGATTGAGCCTTCCATTCAGCTTGCAGAGGATGGATTTGAAATCGATTCTGTTCTAGCAAAAGCCATTGAAGATCATCAAGAAAAGCTGAAAAAAACGGCCGCAGCGCCAATCTTTCTTCCAGATGATCAGCCGCTCAAAGAAGGCGAGCAGCTTGTACAGCCAGGTCTGGCGAAAACATTTAAGCTCATTGCAAAAAAAGGAAGCAAAGCATTTTATGAAGGAAAAGTAGCAAAAGCACTTGCAAAGACAGTCCAAGATTTTGGCGGAACGATGACAACTGATGACCTTGGTCGTTATGAGGTCAAGACTGACAAGCCTATCTGGGGGGACTATAAAGGATACCAGCTTGCAAGTATGCCTCCACCAAGCTCAGGCGGTGTGTTTATGCTGCAAATACTCAAAATACTAGATCACTTCAATCTATCACAATATGACCCCAAATCATTCGAAAAATATCAGCTGCTAGCTGAAACAATGCATCTCTCCTATGCTGACCGTGCTGCATATGCAGGCGACCCCGAATTCGTAGATGTTCCACTAAAAGGACTACTAGACGATGATTACATTTCTAAAAGAGCTTCTCTCATTCAATTAGATCAAATGAACAAAAACCCAAAAGAAGGCGATCCATGGGCGTATGAGGATGAAAAAAATCCATCCCCAATTGTCCCGCAGCCAGAAGATAAAACCATTGGCGAGACCACTCATTTTACTGTTGCCGATCAGTGGGGAAATGTTGTGTCATTCACAACAACTATTGAACAGTTATTTGGTACAGGGATCCTTGTTCCGGAATATGGCTTTTTCTTAAATAATGAACTAACAGATTTTGACGCAAGACCAGGCGGAGCAAATGAAGTCCAGCCAAATAAACGACCATTATCCAGTATGACCCCGACCATCATATTTAAAGATAACGAGCCGGTCATGACTGTGGGCTCACCTGGAGGAACGACTATTATTGCTTCTGTTTCACAAACCATATTAAACTTGCTTGAATACGACATGGAGCTGCAAGATGCGGTGGAAGAGCCGCGGATTTATACAAACAGTACAACTTCTTACCGTTACGAAGTAGGTGTTCCCCTTGATGTAAGAACGAAGCTAAATGATATGGGTCATCGTTTTGGCAGTTCACCTATTGATATAGGAAATGTGCAAGCCTTGCTCATTGATCGGAAAGCAGGGACATTTACAGGAGTAGCTGACTCCTCGAGAAATGGAACCGCTGTTGGTGTCAATTTAAAGCTTTCTGCCGATTAAAACCATTTCCCGGGAAAAGAAGCGCCTCTTCAAGATGGCGTTTCTTTTTTTGTTTAAATGAAAAAAAAACAGAGTTGACACCTGTGAATAGTTTGAATAATATATAGACTAACATCAATCATACATAGCTGATCGGACAACCGAAGGCTCTTGGCAATTTGAAGTACAGGACTGTGATGTATTTCAGGTGGCTAAGGGTCTTTTTTGCGTATGAAACGGCAAGGTTGGTGTCACTATTTTTGATAACAGGGGAGCGGGATAACATGAAAAAGTGGAAATGGGTCTGGGTCGTGACCATTATATTAGTCTTGGCAGTGACGAGTACTGCATGCTCAAACGCAAACGAAGCCTCGAGCCAAAAAGGAAAGGTTGAGCTGTTAAATGTTTCGTATGATCCTACACGTGAATTGTATCAGGAATACAATCAAGCCTTTCAGACGTATTGGAAAGACAAAACAGGTGAGGATGTCACGATCAAGCAGTCTCATGGTGGATCAGGAAAGCAGGGAAGATCGATTATTGATGGACTCGAGGCAGATGTGGCAACACTGGCTTTAGGGTATGACATTGATGCGATTGCAGATCGCGGACTGCTTTCAAAAGATTGGCAAAAAGAATTTCCAAATCAGTCAACACCGTATACATCGACCATTGTGTTTCTTGTGAAGAAAGGGAATCCTAAAAATATTAAAGATTGGGACGATTTGATTCGGCCAGGTGTGTCCATCATTACGCCAAATCCGAAAACGTCCGGCGGTGCGAGATGGAATTACTTAGCTGCATGGGCCTACGCCGATAAAACATTTCATGGGAGTGAAGAAAAAACAAAGGATTTTGTCAAAAAGCTATATGAACATGTCGAAGTCCTTGATTCAGGTGCTCGCGGAGCCACAACGACCTTTGTTGAACGCGGGCTTGGGGATGTGTTAATTGCATGGGAAAATGAAGCCTATTTAACGCAGCACGAACTAGGCAAAGACAAATTTGAAATTGTCACCCCATCAATTAGTATTCTAGCGGAGCCGCCTGTTGCGGTCGTTGATCAAAATGTGAAACGTAAAGGAACAGAGAAAGTGGCGAAGGCTTATTTAGATTATTTATATTCTAAAAAAGGGCAGGAAATTGCGGCGAAAAACTATTATCGCCCTAGAAATCAACAAGTCTTAAATAAATATAAAGACCAGTTTAAAAAGATTGATATGGTGACGATTGATCAAGCGTTTGGCGGGTGGAGAAAGGCGCAGAAAAGATTTTTTGATGATGGCGGATTATTTGATCAAATATACAGCGGACAAAAATAGGGGGCGATGTGATGAAGAAAGCACATGCAGCCGCCAATAAAAGAAAACGTATATTGCCTGGATTTGGGCTGAGCCTTGGGGTGACGCTCGTTTATGTGAGTGCGATTGTCGTCATTCCTTTATCCATGGTATTTATTTGGACGGCTTCATTAGGAGCAGAGGGGATTTGGAAGGTTTTTACCGATGCAAGAGTATTGAAGTCTCTTCAGCTGACCGTGACGACTTCCTTTGCAGCTGCTCTCATCAATGCAGGGTTTGGTGTACTAATTGCCTGGGTTCTCGCCAGGTACACATTCCATGGAAAGAAAATCTTAGATGCTCTCATTGATTTGCCTTTTGCTCTCCCAACAGCTGTTGCGGGTATCGCCCTGACCACCCTTTATTCTCCTAATGGATGGATTGGTCAATTTCTGCATATAAAGGTGGCGTACACACCGATTGGGATTATTTTGGCACTGATTTTTATTGGCATTCCATTCGTTATCCGAACCGTTCAGCCTGTGATAGAAGGGCTTCAGAAGGAAGTGGAAGAGGCTGCGGCGATTCTTGGTGCGACAAGGAGACAGACCTTTTTTCACGTACTGCTGCCGGCCTTGTTTCCTGCGGTGATGACTGGATTTTCACTTGCGTTTGCAAGAGCGCTAGGTGAATATGGCTCTGTTGTGTTTATTGCTGGAAATATTCCGTTTAAAACAGAAATTACACCGCTGATGATCATGTCCAAGCTTGAACAGTATGATTATCATGGTGCAGCAGCGATTGCATGCTTGATGCTGCTTCTTTCGTTTTTCATCCTGTTATTGATTCACGGCATTCAGTGGTATGTTGAGCGGAAAAAACAAGTATACGTGAGGTGAAACCATTGGAGAGAGAGCTTAGTCATCAGCACCATGTTCAGTATAAAAGTCCTGTAACCGAATCTAAAACGGTGAAAATCCTATTGATTACGGTCGTGTATGCTTTTTTGATTTTATTTTTACTCATACCGCTGATCGCCGTTTTTTCAAAGGCATTTGAGAAAGGGTGGAGTTCATACCTTCTTGCCATCTCACATCCAGATACACTCGCGGCGATCAAATTGACTGTTTTCATTGTCGTCGTCACCTTGCCGCTTCAAATGATCTTTGGGGTGAGTGCTGCATGGCTTATCACAAAATTTAATTTCCGCGGAAAACGTTTGTTAACGACTGTGATTGATCTCCCGTTTGCCGTTTCGCCTGTGATTGCTGGACTTGTATTTGTGCTTTTATTTGGTTCAAACGGGCTTTTAGGGCCTTGGCTTATGGCGAATGGATGGAAAGTCATTTATTCTGTACCAGGTATGATCCTAGCCACCATATTCGTTACATTTCCGTTTATTGCAAGAGAGTTAATCCCGTTTATGCAGCATGAAGGCATTCATGAGGAGGAAGCATCGCTCACACTTGGTGCAAACGGATGGAAGACTTTTTTCTTTGTGACACTGCCGAATATCAAATGGGCTCTTTTTTACGGTGTCATTTTAGCCGGGGCAAGAGCGATTGGTGAATTTGGTGCCGTGTCGGTTGTATCAGGTCATATTCGAGGCATGACCAATACGATGCCGCTTCATATCGAAATTTTATACAATGAGTACCAATTTCAAGCCGCTTTTGCTGTGGCGTCTCTCATGGCGTTTGTGGCAGTCATTACTTTAATCATTAAGCAAATCATTCAGCAGAGGGATCACCGGCTTGGCAAGCGCTCAACATAAATGGAGGGATCGGCCTTGGGGATTACAGCAAAACAAATATCAAAACAATTTGGTCAGACAAAGGTTTTGCAAAACGTGGATTTATCGATAAGAAATGGTGAATTGATCTCTTTACTAGGACCATCTGGCTCTGGGAAAACGACTTTATTAAGAATCATTGCAGGTCTTGATTATGCCAATAACGGACAGATTTTATTTGGAGATCAGGATTACACACACATTCCAGTACGAAAACGACAGATCGGTTTTGTATTTCAGCAATATGCGCTTTTTCGAAATATGACGGTTTTTGATAATGTGGCATATGGGCTGAAAATGAAACCTAGAGGAGAAAGACTGCCTAAAAAAGACATCAAAGAGCGGGTACATGAGCTTTTAGCGGTTGTTCAGCTTACGCAGTTTGAGCAGCGGTATCCAGATCAGCTGTCAGGCGGGCAAAAGCAGCGTGTGGCACTGGCGCGCGCACTTGCCGTTCAGCCGAAGGCACTCCTCTTAGATGAACCCTTTGGTGCACTTGATACAAAGGTGAGAAAAGAATTAAGGCATTGGCTGAAAAGAGTTCATCGTGACTTTCAAATGACCACCATTTTTGTGACACATGATCAAGAAGAAGCTTTCGATATTGCTGATCGTGTCGTTGTGATGAATGAAGGAAGAATCGAAAAAATTGGCACAAAGGAAGAAATGGCAGTGCAGACAGACAATCTATTTGTATCTGAATTTTTAGATATAGGAAGCCACATTTAACAAGAAGTATAGAAGATTATAAAAAAAGACGCGGTGATCACTGCGTCTTTTTTTATAAAAATTTTCCTAGGGACATTGACTTATAATTTTGAATATTATAATATCTTTACAAAGGTAACAGTATTGAACATTTTTCAGGACACATAATTGTAAGCGCTTTATAAAAGGTTCTATTCTAAAATGTTCTTTCTTTTTGTTACATGTGTTCATATTTATACCAAATGAAAGGGGTGGTTGTTTGAACAGCTTGTTTGAGTTAGATGAACAACTGATTAAGCTGCAGTTCGAAGCATCTTCGAGAGAGGAGGTGACCACATATTTAGCAGGGCGGTTAGAAGCTGGAGGGTACATTAAATCTAGCTTTTTACCAGCAGTGCTTGAAAGAGAAAAAACTTATCCTACAGGCCTTCCACTTGCAGCCTTTGGGGTAGCGATCCCGCATACAGATCCTGAGCATGTGAACAAACCAGCGATTAGTGTAGCTACTTTAAAGGAACCTGTCATTTTTCATAAGATGGGAAGCCCTGATGAAACAGTGCAAGCCAAAATTGTGTTTGTCCTAGCAATCTCTGAGCCTAGCAAACAGCTTGTGATGCTGGAGAAGCTGATGACACTTTTTAGAAAAGAAGAAGTGATGACAAAGCTCTCACACATGACATCTTATGAAGAAGCAGTTGACGTGCTTCAGCAAGAATTAAACCAATAGCCATTCACGAAAATATGTAAGCGCTTTATCTGAAAAAATTCAGGAGGTGGATGTATGATCAAGCAAGCCGTCGATTTTATATTAGACCTTGGACCAACTATTATGCTCCCGATTATTATGACGCTTTTCGGTATGATTTTAAGGCAGGGCTTTAAGAAATCCTTCAGGGCCGGTATTACGATCGGAATTGGGTTTGTCGGTGTCAATCTTGTCATTAATTTGCTCGTGAGCGGACTTGGGCCAGCAGCAAAAGCCATGGTTAATTCCCTTGGGCTAAAGCTCGATATTTTGGATGTTGGATGGCCGATTGGAGCTGCCATATCCTTTGGTACACCCGTTGCCCCGCTCATGATTCCTCTTGTGCTTTTATTAAATGTCATCTTATTGTCCGTAAACTTTACGAAAACGCTGAATGTGGATATTTGGAACTTCTGGCATTTGATTTTCGCAGCCTCTGTTACTTACTACGCTTATCATAATATGTTCTTGGCTCTTGCTGTTGGCTTGATCGTCTCTGCGATCACGCTAAAATTAGCCGATTGGACGGCGCCGACAATCGAACACCATTTCGGATTAAAAGGCGTATCGATGGCTCATGCTGAAACGGTCAACTTTGCCCCGCTCATGTATGCGTCCAACCGCATCATTGATAAGATCCCTGGTTTAAACAAAATTCATGCTGATCCAGAAACATTGAAGAAACGCTTTGGCATTTTTGGCGAACCGCTTGTGATGGGTCTCATACTTGGTATCATTATTGGTCTTCTCGGCGGCTATGATGCAAAAGGCGTGATGACGCTCGGGATTCAAATGGCAGCAGTTCTTGTCTTAATGCCAAGAATGGTTGCGCTATTAATGGAAGGGCTCATTCCAATCTCTGAGGGCGCTCGTTCTTATATTCAAAAGCGTTTCCCAGGGAAAAATGTCTATATTGGTTTAGATACAGCGATTGTGATTGGTCATCCAGCGAATATGGCGGTAGCCCTTTTAATGGTACCGATTACGATTTTGCTCGCTGTTGTCCTGCCTTACAATGGCATGCTCCCGTTTGCTGACTTATCGGTTCTGCCATTTACAGTTGTCTGGGCAGTAGCAGCCGCTCGTGGAAATATTATTCGCGGTCTTATTAATAGTATTTTCACATTAATGATTGTCTTCTTTATCGCAACGAACCTTGCACCGCTTGCAACAACTATGGGGAAAGCAGTCGGCTTTGATTTCCCAGAAGGGGCAAACATGATTTCAGGTATTGACCTTGGTTCTCACGTTATTCCTTGGATCATGGTGAGACTTCTTGATCCGAGCAACCCTTACTTTATTGCCGCGATTATCTGTGCTTTGGCCTATGCGCTTCTATGGTACTGGGTGCGAAATGATATTAAAAAGCAGTATGCAAAAGAAATGGGCTTAGATCAGAAAGAACAATAAATGAGATGGAGGGATTTTAATGGCGAAGAAAATATTAGTATCATGCGGAACGGCAGTTGCAACATCAACGGTTGTGGCTAAAAAGGTAGAAGAGACGTTAAAGGAAAAAGGATATGATGTCGTTGTGGAACAGTGTAAGGCATCTGAAGTACCGCAAAAAGCGGAGGGTGCTGATTTAATTGTGACAACAACGCCTGTGAGTGATACAAAAGGGACACCTGTGATTCAAACATTATCCTTTTTAACTGGATTTGGTATTGAAGATGATATCGAGAAAATCATCGATCATATCAAGTAGAGAGTTATTGCATGGAGGAGCTTTTGCGGCTCCTTCTAGTGATCTGAAAGGAGGAAGTCTCATGCAGCATCATGCTTATAGCCGAACGTCTGCAATGTTGTCTATTTTTCTTCCGGCTGTGCTCATCTGTCTGTTTTTTCTCTGGGCTCTTTATACGTTATGGTCAGCAGGACCTGACCCGTTAGCTGTGTTAGGCGTTTATACGCTGCCTATTCTCATGCTCTCTAGTATTACAGGACTGAACCAGCCGACAAACGTCATCATTAGTGAAGATCAACTGAAGATAGGGGCTTTTGGCAGATGGCACACATATGCAGTTTCTGATATTAAAGGAAAGCTTTTTTTAAAGCCTTATCCTCATATCGGGAAAGTCTATGTCAGGGTGGGGCCATCTCGTATATTCGGAGGGCGCTACTGGATATCCAGCGAGATGAGTGAGTACAAGCAGCTTGTTCAAACACTGCAGGATTTTGCGAAGGGTGATGAAAAGGAGGATGCCGCTACATGAAATCAGCTGTCTTTTATTCTTCAGAGGACATTCGGTATGAGGAGCGGAACCGGCCAGTCATCGGTGATGATGAAGTTTTGTTAAAGCTGAGGGCCTGCGGCTTATGTGGAACGGATATTTACAAAGCAACACATGAGACAGTACCTCCTGGGACGGTGTTAGGGCATGAAATCGCTGGTGATATTGTCGAGACCGGCAAGCGTGTGACAAATGTCCAGACGGGAGACAGGGTTTATGTGGCGCATCATGTGCCTTGTTTCACCTGTGACTTTTGTCAAAAGGGGTTTTATACGATGTGTCCGCAGTTTACAGCCACAAATGTAGAGCCGGGCGGGTTTTCAGAATATATCCGTGTACCTGCTTTGCATGTCAAGCACACGATGGGCAAGCTTCCAAAAGACGTATCGTATGAGCAAGGGGCGATGGTAGAACCGGTTGCCTGCTGCCTGCACGGGTTTGAACGAGCACCTGTTCATCCAGGAGATTCCGTTTTGATCCTTGGAGCGGGGCAAATTGGCTGTATTCAATTGCAGCTCGCCAAATATTATTTGGCTGGGAAAGTGATGATAACAGACGTGAATGAGAACAGGCTGCTGCAAGCGAGGAGTTTAGGTGCAGACGTCTCCTTTCATCCAGCAGCCGAGCCGGTAGAAAACCGGGTGATGAAAGAAACAGATGGAAAGGGAGCAGACCTCGTCATTATTTCTGTTGGGAGCAGTGCGCTTTTAAAAGAGGCGTTTCAGGCTGTAGCGCGAGGCGGGACGATTTTGGTGTTTGCCCATTTTCCAAAGGGCGATATGGCCATTCCTGCAGAACGATTTTTCAATGATGAAGTGAAGGTAGTAGGAGCCTATTCTTCGCATCCATATCATTATCGTGAAGCCCTTGAGCTTTTGAAAGCAAAAGTGGTCAACACTGAAAAGATGGTAACGCATCGTTATCCGTTAAGCCAGCTGCTTCAGGCGATAGAATGTGCGAGGCATCCTGAGGGTGAGAGCGTCAAAATCATGATGTATCCAGATGAATTTAGTGTATGAGATTAAAAGAGAAAGAGAAGTTCTTTGGAAAAGGGCTTTGCCTTTCTCTTTTTTTCTGATAAAAGATGAAAACGCTTAAAAATGAGAGAGAAATGCTTGACTTCGATGACACTTAAACGTATGATAATTACAAATGTAACATACAAGAACAAATGTAAAGGGGAGAGAAGAAATGCAAAAACAGATCACTTTGCCTGAACAGATTAGTCATGAGAAATTAGCAGATTTATATAAACAAATGTGGTTAGTGAGATATTTTGATGAAAAGGTCGATCAATTCTTTGCAAAAGGACTTATCCATGGCACCACTCATTTATGTGTTGGACAGGAAGCGTCAGCTGTTGGATCGATTGCCGTATTAGAAGATAAAGATAAGATCGTCAGCACACACAGGGGACACGGTCACTGTATTGCAAAAGGGGCCGAGGTTAATAAAATGATGGCTGAATTGTTTGGACGTGAAACCGGCTATTGTAAAGGAAAAGGCGGCTCGATGCATATTGCGGACTTAGAAAAAGGGAATCTTGGGGCAAATGGCATCGTTGGCGGCGGTATCCCGCTGGCAACAGGTGCAGCGCTCACATCTAAAATGAAGCAGGAAGGCTTTGTTGTTCTTTGTTTCTTCGGAGATGGCGCCACAAATGAAGGCAGCTTCCATGAAGCATTAAACCTTGCATCCATTTGGGATTTACCGGTTGTGTTTATTTGTGAAAACAACCAGTACGGGATGTCTGGCCCTGTGAAAGAAATGATCAACATTGAAGACATTTCAACAAGAGCAGAAAGCTACGGAATGCCAGGGAAAACGGTTGATGGAAATGACATGGTCGAAATTATGAACACAGTTGATGAAGCAGTCAGCCGTGCGAGAGCGGGAGAAGGCCCATCACTCATTGAAATGAAAACATACCGCTGGAAGGGTCACTCTAAGAGTGATGCGAAAAAATATCGTACACGTGAAGAAGAGACAGAGTGGAGACAAAAAGACGGCATCAAACGCTTTAAGTCTCTCTTGATTGAACTGAATGTTTTGACAGAAGAGCAGGCAGCAAGCCTACAGGAAGAAGCAAAGCAGGAAATTGAAGCGTCTGTCGAATTCGCCAAAAACAGTAAAGAACCGTCAATTGACACACTATTAGAGGATGTATACGCCTAATTAGGAGGGGAATCACGTGACAAAAACAACAGTGAGAGAGATTTCATATTTAGAAGCCGTTCGAGAGGCAATGAGTCAGGAAATGAGAGAAAACCAAGATGTCTTCATTTTAGGTGAAGATATCGGCGTATATGGAGGTGCTTTTGGGGTCACGCGCGGCATGATTGAAGAATTCGGGCCAGAGCGCGTTCGCAATACACCTATCTCAGAGGCTGCCATCGCAGGTGGGGCAGTCGGAGCGGCTTTAACTGGTATGCGTCCGATTTTAGAACTTCAATTCTCTGACTTTATCACAATCGCAATGGATCAGCTTGTGAACCAAGCAGCCAAAACACGATACATGTTTGGCGGAAAAGGAAAGGTGCCGCTTGTCGTAAGAACACCAGCAGGATCAGGAACGGGTGCAGCGGCGCAGCACTCCCAAAGCTTAGAAGCGTGGATGGCGCATATTCCAGGACTTAAAGTGGTTCAGCCTTCAACAGCCTATGATGCAAAAGGACTTTTAAAAGCGGCGATGGATGATGACAACCCTGTCATTTTCTACGAGCACAAGCTTTTATATAAAACAATCGGTGAAGTGCCTGAAGAGCAATATTCCATTCCTCTAGGGAAAGCAGATGTGAAAAGAAGCGGGAAAGACGTCACGATTGTAGCAACAGCGATTATGGTACACAAAGCGTTAGAAGCGGCGAAGGAACTAGAAGCAGAGGGAATCGATGTTGAAATCATTGACCCAAGAACACTCGTCCCATTAGATGAAGAAACGATTATCGAATCTGTGAAGAAAACAGGTAAATGTATCGTCGTTCATGAAGCGGTAAAACGAGGCGGCTATGGCGGAGAGATTGCAAGTATGATAGCGGAAAGTGAAGCCTTTGACTTCTTAGATGCTCCAATTAAACGACTTGGCGGTCTTGCGGTCCCAATACCATACAACCCGACGCTGGAAAAAGCGGTCATTCCACAAGTGCCAGACATTATTGAAGCAGCAAAAGAGCTTGTGCGCTCTTAAGTAAAGGGGAGAAGATCATGCCAAAAGAGATATTTATGCCGAAACTGAGCAGTACGATGGAAGTCGGCACCTTGCTTCAATGGTTTAAAGAAGAAGGAGATTCGGTTGAAATCGGTGAGCCTCTTTTTGAAATTATGACAGACAAGATCAATATTGAGGTAGAAGCCTATGATGATGGTATTTTTCTAAAGAAATATTATGAAGCCGATGATCAAATTCCAGTCAATGCTGTCATTGGATACATCGGAGAGGCAAATGAACAGGTGCCAAGCGAACCGCCAGCACAATCAGTTGAAGATTCACCAGGCAGCAGCGAATCGTCTTCATCAGAAGCGGCTTCATCCAGTTCTACTGAAGCCCCAAAAACACCTAATGAAAAAGTACGTGCCACACCTGCGGCGAGAAAAACGGCAAAGGATCATCATGTAGCGATTCATGAGGTATCTGGCACAGGACCGAAAGGCAGAGTTCAAAAGCGGGACGTCGAGGCGGCCGTCCACTCTAGTGAAAAAGATCAGCGCGTGTCACCGCTTGCAGAAAAAGTGGCTGCTCGTGAAGGAATCAATTTAGCGAATGTTGCTGGATCTGGTGCACACGGAAAAATTATGAAGAGTGATGTAACGGCAGCAGCTGCACAAACAGCAGAGTCTTCTCCAGCGAAAACACAAAAACTAGCTGGCATGAGAAAAGTGATTGCCGATCGCATGTCACAAAGTGCCTTTACAGCACCGCACGTGACATTAACAAGTGAAATCGATATGACAAAAGCGAAAGAAGTACGCAAACAGCTATTGCCGGCGATTGAAAAAGAGACAGGCTACAGACTGTCATTCACAGAAATTATCATTCATGCGGTCAGCAATGTACTCACACGCCACCCGCATATCAATATGACGTTTGAACAAAATGAGCTCCATTTCCATGATGAAGTGCACATTGGTCTTGCTGTCGCTGTAAAAGATGGCTTAATGGTTCCAGTCATTTCTCATGCGAACCAAAAAGGGTTAAAACAGCTGACAAAAGAGGCGAAAGAAATCGGCCGAAACGCACGTGACCAAAAACTGCTGCCAGACCAGCTGAAAGGGTCCACTTTTACCATTAGTAACTTAGGGATGTATGCCATTGATAACTTTACCCCGATTATTAATCAGCCGGAAGTGGCGATCTTAGGGGTTGGGCGCATTCAAGAAAAACCTGTTGTAGTAGATGGAGAAATTCAGGTGCGGCCGATGATGGGCGTTAGTTTATCGTTTGATCACCGAGTGGTAGATGGCGCACCAGCGGCTGCCTTTTTAACAGATCTTAAAAAAGTGCTTGAACAACCATTTGAATTGCTAATGTAGGAGATGAATCGGATGACGAAAACGTATGATCTGACAGTCATTGGCGGAGGGCCTGGCGGGTATACTGCCGCCCTTCAAGCAGCTGAGCGTGGACGGAAGGTCGCATTGATTGAAGAGGATTTTCTAGGCGGTACTTGTTTAAATCGAGGCTGTATTCCTTCAAAGACGCTGCTCAAACATGCAGAAGTCATTGAATCAATTGAGAAGGCGAAAAGCTGGGGAATTGAAACAGGTGATTTGGTCCTTTCCTTCGATAAAATGAGAAAGCGCAAAGATGACGTCATTGAGAAGCTCAGAGGCGGAATAGCCTTTTTATTAAAGCAAGGAAAGATTGATGTATATAACGGCAGAGGTACAGCTGTTACAAAGCACCGGATTGAGATTGAAAAACAAGATGGGGCAGAATCGATTGAAACGAAAGAACTCATCATTGCCACTGGATCTTCACCTGCCATTCCGCCAATACCGGGCCTTAAAGACATTCAATTTGACACAAGTGATACGATCTTTGACATCCCAGATATCCCGGCTTCTGTCGTCATCATTGGCGGCGGTGTCATTGGACTTGAGCTGGCTTGTATCTTCCAGAGTCTTCAATCAAAAGTCACGATTATCGAAGCGGCTCCGTCTATTATTCCGCAAGAGGATGAGGAAGCATCTAAGCTGCTAGAAAGAGAATTAAAGAAAAAAGGCATCCATATCGCGAAAAAAACCACTGTGACAGAGGTGACGGAAAGCGAAGGAATCAAAGCGGTTCATGCATCAGACGATAAAGGAGAGACGCATATCTTTACGGCTGAAAGACTGCTTGTTTGTGTAGGAAGAAGACCTAGTGTTTCTGCTGTCAGCCAGCTTGACCTTCAGCTGGATGGTCCTTTTATCAAGGTGAACGACAAGATGCAGACAAGCGTGGAAGGTGTCTATGCAATTGGGGATGTCGCTGGCGGCTATCAGCTTGCTCACGCAGCGATGGCAGAGGCCGCTGTTGCGGTCAGTAATATATGCGGTGTGTCTGAAAAAATGAATGCTGCTATCATGCCTAGATGTATTTATACATTACCAGAGGTAGCAAGTGTCGGTCTGACTGAAAAAGAGGCAAAAGCCAAAGGACTTAACGTGCGGGCAGAACGATTTGATTTAGCGGCAAGCGGTAAAGCACTAGCGGCAGGCGAGCAAACAGGTTTTATTAAATTGGTATACGATACAGCCTATGGTGAAGTGATTGGTGCGACGATGGTTGGCCCGCACGTCACAGAGATGATTTCAGAAGCTTCCTCCTTTATGTATTTAGAAGGAACAGCAGAAGAGATGGCGAAAATGATTCATCCGCATCCGACCATCTCAGAAGGTTTTTATGAAGCAGCACTTGATATCGTGAGTAAGCTGAGAAAATAATTGCCAAACAAGGGATAGGGAGGAGATGCATGTGCACGTCCAGCTTCATCAGAAAGCGGCACTTGTGACAGGTAGCACAGATGGATTTGGAGAAGCCATCTGCCTGGCTTTAGCCCGGGCAGGTGCACATGTTTTTTTACACACGTTTCATGATGAATCAAAGGCTAAAACCATTCGTGAAGACATTCAAAAAATGGGCGGTCAAGCGAGTATCATTCAGAACCCGCTGGAAACGCCGCGTGATGCCGCACGGATGCTGAGGCAAGTGATTGATACATGCGGTAAACTGGATATTTTGGTCAATCAAGCTGAACAAGGAGCGGACGCGGAGCTTGATGACGTGAGCCCAGATGAGTGGGTGGATGAAGTGGAATCGGCTGTAAATACCGTCTTTCTTTCCAGTCAGGCTGCCGTATGGCATATGGTTGATCAGAGGCAAGGCTGCATCATTAATATATCGTCATCAGGCAGTATCACAGGGGATGGCGGGATCTCACATGCTACATCAAATTCTATGCTGAATGCCATGACAAAAGGGTTAGCAAGAGAATTTAAGGACAAAGGCATTCGGGTGCTTGCGCTGCTGCCGCCGCCTCTCGATTTGGTTCCTGATACAGAGCAAATCAAGGAGACTGTGGCCCATATGACGGTGTTCCTCAGTACATCCTATGGTGCATTTACAGATGGCGCGGCGATTATGCTTGATGGGGGTGAGAGTGCTGGCTAATGTTCAAAAACCAGTTCTCATCGTTGGCGGAGCCCAAGGGATCGGAAAAGAAATTGCTGAGCGATTTTTAAAAGAAGGGCACCAAGTCGCCGTGTCAGATATAGACGAAAAGGGACTTTCGCTCTTAAAGACACAGTATCCTCAGCTGCTGATATTTCAAGCTGACGTTTCATCGTGGGAAAGTGTTCAGCAAATGATATCAGCAGCTGAAGGGGAGCTGGGCGGCATTGCTCACCTTGTGTATTCAGCAGGAATGACAAAATCACTGTCTTTTTTAGAAGTCGATTTTTCACTTTGGAAAAAGACACTGGCTGTGAACTTATATGGTCTTTACTATTGCATCAAAGCGTTGGCACCCTATATGTGTGAGCGGCAGGAAGGCAGTGTTGTCATTATTGGATCGGGATCGGCAATCACCGGATCAGGCGGCGGTATTCAATATTATGCATCAAAAGCAGGGGCTTTTGGATTGATGCGTTCGCTCGTAAAAGAACTAGGCTCGCATCATATACGCATCAATGTGATTGCCCCCCGCGTAATTGAATCTCAAATGCTTGATACGCTCTATCCTACTGTAGAGGAGAAACGGCAGCTGCAATCACTTATTCCCATCGGAAGATTAGGAAAGCCTGAGGATATTGCAGGACTCACTTTATTTCTCACACGTGGCGAGGGGAGTTATTTGCACGGACAAATTATCCTGTTAGACGGAGGGAGAACGTATCAGCCGAAATATACTGAGGGAAAAAGAGCGGAGAGTTAATCGCTCTTTTTGTCATTTTCATAACAATTGTTCCAATTGGAAACGAATGTTTGGTATACTGGTAATCATAGTATATTAAAAGGATGATGTCACATGCTGAATTGGGAAGAAAGACGACAGCTCGTCAAAGTTGCTCATCTTTATTATACAGACGGGTGGACGCAGCAGGAAATTGCAAAAAAGCTCAATGTCTCTAGACCAGTCATTTCAAAGCTCTTACAAAAAGCAAAAGATGTGGGAATCGTTGAAGTGTACATTAAAGACGAAAGCATTCATACGGTGGAACTTGAAAAGCAGCTAGAAACAACCTTTCAATTAACAGATGCGGTCGTTGTCCCAAGTGTCGGGACAATGTCTGAGATGGTGAAGCGGGCAGTCGGTCAAGCAGGCGCCTATTATTTGTCTAAAAACATGAAAGATGCGGAGAAAATCGGCATTTCATGGGGAACGACACTTGCTGAGCTTGTCAAAGAATATCCGTTTGAACGAAGAAACGATGTGAAGGTCATTCCTTTAGAGGGCGGAATGGGCAGGCAGGCGGTCGACATTCATGCCAATCAGCTGGCATATGAGCTGGCAAAGAAAATGAACGGCACGTGTTCCTATTTATATGCCCCTGCGATTTTAGAAACAGAAGAATTAAAAGAACGGCTTATGGCGATGCAGGACATAGAAGCTGTACTTGAAGAAGGCAGAAATGTGGATATTGCTCTCATCGGTATTGGCAACCCGCATAAAGGGTCAACTTTAAAAACAGTCGGTTATTTAAAAGAAGAGGACTTATCTGGTTTAAGGCAATCAGGGGCTGTCGGTGATATTGGCTTTCGTTTCTTTGATGGAGAAGGAAAACCTGTCCAAGATGAACTGAATCAAAAGGTCATTGGCTTATCGCTGGAACAATTAAAGAGCGTCAAAACGGTCATCGCTGTTGTAGAAGGAACCCATAAAGCTGAGAGTATTTTAGGGGCTTTAAATGGCGGCTTCATCCAAGTACTGGTGACAGACGAACTAACGGCGGCAGCCATTTTAAAGGAAGCATCCGTCCAATAAAAGACTGGCAGCGTTCGAATAGTATAACAAGAGCAACATCAAACGAGAAAGGAGCTGTGTATCTTGAAGCAAACCGAAATGGAAGCAAACCTACACTGTACTCGGTGCCAAGAAGAGACCCTCCACAGCATCGTTTATGTGAATGATCAGATGAAAAGCGTTGAGTGTACAGAGTGTCATCAAAAGATCAGTGTGCAAGTCGACATCATGAAGGAATTTTACAAGGAAGTATACGAGAAAATAGCGACAAAACCAAAGCGGATCACGCAGGAATATAAGTCGAACCTGAATGGATTTATCTCAAGGCTCCCAATCCGCGTACTTAGTAAGCCATACCGGCTCATGAGATATTTAAACGAATCATACAAAGTGATCAAACAATATAAAAAATGAAGCAGAGCACTGCTTAGTGCTCTGCTTCAGACCGTAGACAAACCCCTCCTTTACTTAAAGTAAAAGTGGGGTTTTCACATTTTTTGATAAAAATATCATGTGTTTTACGCTGGACATGGTCCTTTCCATGTCCAGTTTGCTAGCTTTTTAAGGTTCATGGCAGCGAAAGTAAGCATCGCTTGCATTGAAACTTTTTTTAGTCCTCGAAGTTTCGTCCAACGCATACCATGCTTTTCTTTGGCATCCGCAAAAACGCGTTCAATTGTTTCTTTCCGTTTTGCATAGATGCTCTTATTTATTTCAGTGAGTCTTAGGTTGTCTGCTTCATCTAGGTAATCCTGTTTGGTATGATTTTGACTTTGTGTACAGTTATCTAAAAACGAGCAGGACTTACATACTTCTGAGTCGGACGCATATTGCTTATAGCCTTCTCTAGTCGTTGTACGATAGGAGAGAATTTGCCCGTTGGGGCAAATGTAACAATCAAAATATGCATCATACACGTATTCATTCTTTTTCAAATAACCAGCTTTTGTTTTTGGACGAGTGTAAGGCATGACTGGTCTTATCTCTTGATCCATTAAAAACTTAGCGATGTAAGGTGTTTTATATCCAGCATCTACTGCGACTACATTTGGTTTTCCGATTTTCTCTGTCACCTTTGATACGAGTGAATCTAACATACGACTATCATGAACATTGCCACCTGTGACCAGTGATCCTAGAATAAATCCTTTTGAATCACAAGCTGTATGAAATGAATAAGCAAATGACTTTTCACGTTCATCCTTTACATAGTAGCCACTCTCTGGGTCAGTTGTACTGACCTTGATTTCTTTTATTTCTTCTTTATTCTGAAGGGGTAAAGGCTTTTTTCCATGTTCTTCACGATCAATATTAATTTCCTCATGAAGCTGATTTTGATAACTTCTCGTCTCAACTCGAACGATTTTCTTTTCAAGTTTTTTCTTATTGGCATTCGCTTTGACATGTGTTGAATCAATGAAGGCGCCAGAAGGGTCAACGAGGCCTTTTTTCATCGCTTCTCTTAAGATTCGATAAAAAATTTGTTCGAATAAATCTGTATCGTGAAAACGTCTCACGTAGTTTTTACCGAAGGTAGAAAAGTGCGGAATTTTCTCCGAAAATCCATACCCAATAAACCAACGATAAGCCACATTGGTTTCAATTTCTTTAATCGTTTGACGCATGGAGCGAATGCCAGATAGATATTGGATCAAAACCATTTTAATGAGAACAACGGGGTCCACACTTGGTCTGCCATTGTCGGAACTATAATGATCTTTGACAAGATCATAAACGAAGTCAAAATCGATTGCTTGATCTATTTTCCGTACAAGATGATCTTCAGGCACTAATTCATCTAATGCCACTACTTCTAATTGATTTCTTCTTTCTTCTTCACGTTTCGATAACATGTTCATCCCCCACAGAAATGTTAATACCCTTATTATACAAAAAAGCTTGTAGACTTTGTCTACAAGCTGAAGCAGAGCACTGCTTAGTGCTCTGCTTTATTTTTGTGCTTTTTTCATATAATAATAAATAGGCAGTCCGGCCATCCCGATCAGCATGGAGATCAGGCAGCTTTTCCAATCGGTGATCATGGTGCTGATTAAGACGAATAATGAACCGATAATCGCAATGATCGGTGTCAGCGGGTAAAGTGGTACACTGTACGCACGCTTCATTCCGCTGTTTTGTTTCCTCAGCTTAAAGACGGCGAAAAAGGCCATGACATAAAAGATGTAGATCATGAAAATCGACACCTCAGACAGCTTCTCTGGATTACTGACGATCATAAACACAATGGCGATCAAAATTTGCACAAATACAGCGATCCAAGGTGTCTTAAACGTTGGGTGAATCCGCGAAATTGCGCTGGCGAAAGGAATCTGCTTTCGTTCTGCCATCGCAAAAATCACACGTGGGAATGAAAGAACCTTTCCGTTTAAACAGCCAAAGATACTGATGATGATCCCAATACTAATGATTTTCCCGCCAATTGGTCCAAAGAGCATGGTAGCAGCAGTGCTTGTCGCATTTTCACCCAGCTGGACGATTTGATCAGCTGGCAGCACGTGCAAAAGTGCGACATTAATAAAGAGATAACAAGCCGTCACGATTAAAATTCCGCCTGCCATCGCGCGAGGAAGCAGTTTCTCAGGGTTTTTCATTTCTCCCCCAAGCGCAGCAAGTAAAATCCAGCCATCATAAGCAAACAGCGTAGCCAAAATCGCGGCACCGAAGTTCATTTGAGCGATACTATCGTTGACGGCCATCAAGATGTTTTCGTTACCTTTCCATATGCCAAACACAATAATAGCGGCAATTGGGACAAGCTTTCCGATAGTGGTCAGCCCCTGAACAAATCCGCCGTATTTTGTTCCCATGATGTTGATGATACATAAAAATAAAACGGTGATAATGCCGATCGTTGTAGACCATAAAGACGAAAGAGAAAATAAATTGGCTAATAATGAACCAAAATAAAGACCAAGTGCACCAATGATGGCGGGTCCGTAAATAATAATCTGTACCCAGCCGCATAAGTAGCCCCAAAATTCACCATACACTTCTTCAAGATAGGCGTACAAACCGCCGGTTCTCGGGATTTGTGTACCAATTTCGGCGACAGTCAGTCCGCCTGCAAGGGTTAAGATTCCACCTAACAGCCAAGCGAATAATGCAATGTCTGAACTTCCTGAATAGGAAAGGACGTTGCCTGGCTTCATAAAGACGCCTGACCCGATAATGGTCCCGATGACAAGAGATAGGGCGAAAAATAAGCCGATGTCTTGTTTTAACGCTGGTTGTTCTTTGTTCATTACACACGACCTCCTGCATCACTTTCGTACGTTACTGTGACATGTATTTTGTTCATTGTAATACGATTTTAAGAAAACAAGAATTAAAAAAATTTTCTGATTTTCGTATTTGTATTTGAAAGTGTTCATTTATTGGAGATATTAGGATAAATGTTGTATTAAAAACGAACAATGAGAGATTGTTTTCGATTTAATGTTAATTTTATGACCAGAAACCGAACATCCAGTAAACGTGCAGCCAAATGGTTGACTTTTCTTGAAAAATGAACTATTTTATTCATAAGGATATTATCTCGAATTCGAGATAATTTAAAATAGGAGTGAAAATAATGAAAATCAATGGGATTCACCACGTATCTGCGTTAACAGCCAATGCTCAGAAAAATGTTGATTTCTACCGCCAAATCCTTGGCTTAAAACTTGTAAAGAAAACAGTCAATCAGGATGACCCGTCTATGTATCATTTGTTTTATGGAGATGAGGTCGCTTCACCAGGAACAGAGCTTACATTCTTTGAAATTCCAATGCTTGCCCGCCGTTTGGAAGGGACAAATGCGATCACAAGCACAGGTCTTCTCGTTTCTTCTAAAGAGGCACTCACGTTTTGGGAAAAGCGGTTTGAAGATAAAGGCGTGCAGCAAGAAACAGCTTCCTTGAGAGGCGGAAGACCTGCTTTGCGTTTTAAAGACCCAGAAGGGCAGCAGCTGTTTTTAACAGTAGAACCGAATACGCAAGAGGCAGGCTCACCGCCAGTGCATGACGATATTCCGGCAGAGTTTGCGATTAGAGGTTTAGGTCCAGTTGAATTAACCGTAGTAGAAGCTGACAAGACGATCCGTGTGTTAACGGACATCCTTGGTTTCACTGAAAGAGCACGTGAACAATCAAATGATGGTGAGATCGTGACCATTTTTGAGTCAGGAAATGGCGGTGCTGGAACAGAAATTCATGTGATCGAAAAAACAGAAGGGCCTTCTGAACGTTCCGGCAGAGGAAGTGTGCATCACGTCGCATTTCGCGTGAAAGATGCAGAGGAGCTTGAAAAATGGTATGAAAAAATATCAAAAGCAGGCTTTACGAACTCTGGTGTTGTAGAACGTTTCTACTTTAAAGCCCTTTATTTTAGAGAGCCAAATGGTATTTTATTTGAAATTTCAACAGATGGCCCTGGGTTTACAGTGGATGAAGGGGTGGACGAACTTGGCGATCAATTAGCCCTCCCGCCGTTCCTAGAGCATAAACGAGCAGAAATTGAACAAAGATTAACGCCAATTCAGTCGTCATAAAAAAAGCAGCTCATCAACTGAGCTGTTTCAGCGTGTAGACAAACCCTCGCATTCTTTGCCAGTCCTGCGCGCTGGTGCTCACGAATGTCAAATTCGCTCCGCAAAAGTAGCCGTCCTTCCTAGACTGCAAAGGTTTTCTATCACGCTGAAAAGAAGACAAAGAGCTAAAATAAAAATCATTTTAGCCCTTTGTCAACAATCTGAACAGCTCATCAACTGAGCTGTTTTTTCATTAGGAACTGACCTGCTTAGATTCAGATTGTGTTAATGTGACCTGCTTTGTTTCTTGTTTTCCGTTTCGAATGAGGGTGATGCTCACGGTATCTCCTACTTTTGCATTCGTGTATAACTCATGACGTAATTCACTGCCAGTTTTGATTTGTTTCCCATTGATGCCGGTAATGACATCCTCTGACTTTAAGCCAGCTTTGGCGGCAGGTGAGCCTGCGGTAATATCTTTGACGTACACACCTTGATCGAGCTGACTGGTTTTGAGTCCGAGAGTTTCTTTTTGATACACATCTGGAACTTGTTCGAGATCCAGCATGCTGATGCCGATATATGGACGTTCAATTTTACCTTTTGTGAGAAGCTGATCAGCGATTGGTTTGACATCATTGATTGGCAGTGCGAACCCAATGCCTTCAACACCTGTTTCAGAGATTTTCATACTCGTGATCCCCACAACCTTTCCGTCTGTCGTCAGAAGCGGACCGCCGCTGTTACCTGGGTTAATGGCTGCATCTGTTTGAATGACATTAATGCTGCTTTCGCCTGCTGATGTGTTCATAGAGACTGTTCGGTCGACGCCGCTGACAATTCCTTGTGTCACCGTTCTTGAAAGATCTTCACCAAGCGGGTTTCCGATCGCAATGACGGTTTCCCCAGCACGCAGTGAGGAGGAATTGCCTAATGCCGCCACCTTTGTCACATGACTACTGCTAATTTCCACAACGGCTAAGTCAGTGAGCGGATCAGCTCCAACGAGTTTTCCTTCAATGGTTTTGCCATCGTGTAAGGATACGGTTAGTTTATTTGCCCCTTCAATGACGTGGTTGTTTGTTAAGACATAGGCTTTATTGCCTGATTTTTTGAAAATCACTCCTGAGCCTGTACCAGTTTTTTCCTCCTGGCTGCTTTTGTTTTGCGGTAATTCATCAAAAGGCGTATTGAAATCGCCAAAGCTCGTATCTGTTTGAGTTTGCGCTTGGTAGTTTGTAATACCGACAATAGCTGGTGATACATTTTCGACCATGCTCGAGATGCTGCTTGATGAATTTGATGTTTGGACGGCTGTTGTTTTTGACGAATTCGTGTGATTTGTCGATACTGCTTCTGTTTTTGCTGCCGAATCATTTGCGGTGCTGTCTGATGAATGCTGAGTATATGGCGTAAGCACGTAGACACCTAACGCTAATGTACCGCCTACAACACCGCTGACAAATGGCTTAAACCAGCCGTTTGGCTTTTTCTGTTTTTGAGGTTGTTCAATTGTTTGTTTTTCATCTTTGTGCTGTGTCATGTCAATCACTCTCTTTCATCGATTTTTTCATGTATGGGTTCAAGGTGTTGTAACATATGTGGTGGGGACTGACTTTATCGTATGAAAAAAGTGTGGGATAAAAATGAAAACATTGTGGGAAATTGTTAAAATAAGTAGTGAATCTAAGCAAGATAGAGGAGATTAAACTGTGGAGACAATTGGAATCATTGGATATGGAAGTATGGCTGATATGATGGTGCAAAAGTGGCTGGAAAATGGGGTGCTGGATGCTCATCAAATCATGATCCATACAAGAAGTGAAACGGAGCGCCTGCATCAGCTCAAAGAAAAGTATCAAGAAATCAACATTTGTTTATTAGACGATCTTTCTGCGTCATGTGATATATTGTTTGTCTGCGTGCCGCCGCTTGCTGTACTAGATGTTCTGGATCAGCTGCCTTCTAAAGGGAAAGCGGTACATATTGTGTCAGTAGCAGCAGCTGTGACATTAGAAAAGTTACAAGCGCATACAGCGCAGCCAGTATCCAGATACATCCCAACGCTTACGTCAGCTGTGGGGACAGGTGTGTCCCTTGTTGCGCATGGTGAAACCGCAGGACGTGAGGACAAGGAGCGTTTGCACCGTCTGCTTTCAGCTTTTAGCATTGTCAGGGAGGTAGAGGAAGACCGGTTTGATGCGGCGAGCAATTTGACAAGCTCATCTCCTGGTTTTATCGCTGCTCTTTTTGAAGAAATGGCAAAAGCGGCTGTGAGAAATAGTGATCTTTCCTTAGAGGAAGCGAATGAATTTTTAACGTATGCCCTTTTAGGAACTGGCCAGATCCTCGTAGAACGAGGCCTAACCTTTGCTGAAACTGTCGATAGAGTGGCGACAAAAGGGGGAATTACAGGAGAAGGTGCAGAGGTCATTCAACAGCAGGCACCTCAGATGTTTGATGATTTATTTACACAAACCATGAAGAAATATGAACAGCTGAAATCGCAGATCAATGAAGCGGATAAACACCACTAAAGACATAGTTAGTGGTGTTTTATTTGTTAAAAAAATCCTTTCTGAGAAAGGCTTTTGACCTGTATTATCTAAGTCTAAATTCCTTATTTTCGGACATTGTATTGAAAAATCAATCAAGTTCTCATATAATTTTTTAGAAAATTTAGAAAAATATACACAAATTTTATGTTTAATTAAAGGGGGATGGGAATGAAGCTCTATCTATCTGTCGATATGGAGGGAATTACTGGTCTAGCTGATCATACATTTGTTGATTCACGCCAGCATAACTACGAGCGGGGCAGACGCATTATGACAGGTGAAGTGAACGCCTGTGTAGAGGCGCTTGTCCAGCATGGTGCCACCGACATTTTGGTGAATGACAGTCATTCTAAAATGAATAATCTTTTGATCGAAAAACTGCATGAAGAGGCAGTTCTCATATCAGGTGATGTAAAGCCTTATTCAATGGTGCAAGGATTGGATCAAACCTATGATGCAGCTGTTTTTTTAGGCTATCATGCAAGGGCATCAATGAAAGGTGTGATGTCACACAGTATGATTTTTGGGGTCAGACATTTTTACATAAATGATCATCCAATTGGTGAAATGGGCTTTAATGCGTATGTGGCAGGCTACTATGGTGTGCCGGTCATTCTTGTTTGCGGGGATGATCAAGCAGCACTTGAGGCAGAAAAGCTGATGCCTGGTGTGAAAACAGTGGCAGTGAAAGAGACCATCTCAAGATCTGCTGTGAAATGCTTACCTCCTGCCAAAGTCAATCAACAAATCTCGCACCAAGTGGAAGCCGCGATGAAACAGATTGATCAAATGAAGCCGCTGACGCCTCCTGATCAACCGCTGCTTAAGATTGAGTTTGCCAACTATGGACAAGCCGAATGGGCGAATTTAATGCCGGGTACTGCCATCATAGAAGGAACAACGGCGGTGACGTACCAGGCAGACAATATATTAGAAGCCTATCAAGCGATGCTTGTCATGACAGAGCTTGCCGCACGTACAACATTTTGTTAAGTGAGGGGGAGACAGCAGATGGCCAGCTTTTTGCTCAAGCGTTTTATTGCGATGATTGCTACGATCTTAACGATTACGACTTTAACGTTTATTTTAATGAAGGTCATCCCAGGATCGCCTTTCAATGAAGAACGAAATACAAACGAAACCGTCCAGCGAAACCTCGAAAGCTACTATCACTTAGACGAACCACTCTATGTTCAATATGTCATCTATTTAAAATCCATTGTTACCTTTGATTTTGGTCCTTCCATTAAAAAGCCTTCTGAAAGTGTCAATGATCTATTGGCGAGAGGCTTCCCAGTCTCATTAGAACTTGGTCTTATTTCAATATTGATTGCTGTTATCTCTGGCATTCTGCTAGGGGTTATGGCTGCCCTCCGGCATAATGGTTTGATTGATTACATCGCCATGACGATTGCTGTATTCGGTATATCCATTCCAAACTTTATCTTTGCTACCTTATTAATTCAGCAGCTTGCTGTCAATTTGAAGCTCTTTCCTACAGCGATGTGGACAAGTCCAATGCATATGGTGCTGCCTACAATCGCCCTTGCTGTCAGCCCAATGGCCATTATCGCCAGGTTAACGAGGTCGAGCATGATTGAAGTGCTGTCGCAAGACTATATCCGTACGGCCAAAGCAAAAGGACTTTCTCCCTTTAAAATTGTATTTAAACATGCGCTTCGGAATGCACTTTTACCCGTTGTGACCATTCTTGGAACACTTGTCGCAAGTATTTTAACAGGAAGTTTTGTCATTGAAAAAATATTTGCCATTCCTGGAATGGGAAAATACTTTGTCGAGAGCATTAACAACCGTGATTATCCTGTCATCATGGGAACCACTGTTTTTTACAGCATTATTTTAATCACACTTCTCTTCATTGTCGATGTGGCGTATCGTCTCCTTGATCCAAGGATTCAGCTGCATCAGAAAGGAGGAAAGGCATGAGTATACACCTTCAGCATGATCCACCGGACAGGCATCCTGAAGTGCCGGACGAATGGTTTTCTCCTCGAGAGCAAAAGAAAACGGAAGCCCATGCCATTAAAAGACCCTCTCTTTCCTATTGGGCTGATACATGGAGGCGGCTGAAGCAAAATAAGCTTGCAATGTTTAGCCTATCCGTCCTGATTTTTCTTTTTGTCATGGCAGTCTTAGGCCCATTGCTAGCGCCAAATAGTGTGACAGAGCAGCGTCTTTCGATGCAAAATCTGCCGCCCTCGGCTGCTCACTGGTTTGGAACAGATGAGCTTGGACGAGATGTGTTCACACGTACTTGGTACGGAGCCCGCATTTCGTTATTTGTGGGTGTCATGGCAGCCTTAATTGATTTTGCCATCGGTGTGATTTATGGGGGCATAGCCGGTTATAAGGGCGGCAAATACGACCATGTCATGATGCGGATTGTCGAGGTGCTCTACGGACTTCCTTATTTACTTGTCGTCATTTTATTGATGGTGCTCATGGGGCCAGGGCTTGTCACCATTATTGTAGCGCTCACTGTCACCGGATGGATTGGAATGGCAAGAATTGTGAGAGGTCAGGTTCTTCAGCTGAAAAGCCAGGAATATGTCCTTGCCTCAAAAACCTTTGGTGCCAAAAGCCTGCGGATCATTCGCCGCAACCTTTTGCCGAATACGATGGGGCCGATTATCGTCCAGATGACCCTGACTGTGCCGACTGCGATATTTGCTGAAGCGTTTCTAAGTTTTCTCGGTTTAGGTATTCAAGCGCCGTTTGCAAGCTGGGGCGTGATGGCCAATGACGCTTTGCCGACTGTGCTGTCAGACAATGGGCATTGGTGGCGTTTATTTTTCCCGGCATTTTTTATTTCACTCACGATGTTTTGCTTTAACAATTTAGGTGATGGCTTGCAAGATGCGCTTGATCCAAAGATGAAGAGGTGATGGCGCTTTGAAAAAAGTTCTACAAATTATCGATCTGCACGTCAGCTTTCGGACATACGGCGGTTCAGTTCAAGCGGTACGCGGAGTGAATGTCGATGTATATGAAAAAGAAACCTTAGCCATTGTAGGAGAATCAGGCTGCGGGAAAAGTGTGACATCACAAAGCATTATGAGGCTTCTGCCTGCATACAGCGCGCAAGTCGATCAGGGAGAAATCTGGTTTCAAGACCGCAACTTGCTGTCATTATCTGAGAAAGAAATGCGCGCCATACGAGGTGTCGATATTTCGATGATCTTCCAAGATCCGATGACGGCACTGAACCCTACCTTGACAATAGGGGATCAGCTGATGGAGGCGGCGAAGGAGCATCAAAAGCTGACGAAAAAAGAAGTGAGAGAAGCCGCCATACAGATGCTTGATTTGGTTGGTATTCCGCAGCCGAAGGAGAGATTAAAGCAATACCCGCACCAATTCAGCGGGGGGATGAGGCAGCGGCTCATGATTGCCATGGCACTGATTTGTGAGCCAAAGGTGCTGATCGCAGATGAACCGACGACTGCGCTTGATGTGACCATACAGGCACAAATTTTAGAGCTGTTTAAAGAGATTCAGAGGAAAACAGGGGTTACCATTATCTTAATCACACACGACTTAGGGGTCGTGGCCCAAGTTGCCGACAGGGTAGCAGTCATGTACGGAGGGAAAATGGTTGAAACCGGAACAAGGCAAGATATTTTTTACAGTCCGCAGCATCCTTATACAAAAGGGCTCCTGCAATCCGTTCCAAGACTTGATATGAAAGATGAACTGATTCCGATTGAGGGAAGCCCGCCTGATTTATTTGCACCGCCAAAGGGATGTCCGTATACCGATCGCTGCCCGGCTGCCATGAAAGTGTGTGATCATATCATGCCGCACGAAACGCAGCGGTCACCTACTCATACAGTGCATTGCTGGCTTCAGGACGAGCGAGCGAAACAAGCGATGTTATCTTCAACACAAAGGGGGAGTTTTTCATGAGAAAAAAAGGGTGGATCATCAGTGTTTGTTTGTTCATCATCATGCTGCTCGCAGGATGTACAGCCAATGAGCAAGCAGGTAAAGGATCATCAAGCAATAAAAATGAAAAGAAAGTATTAACCTTAAATAACGAAAACGAACCGACGTCATTTGACCCGCCGATTGGTTTTAATAATGTATCGTGGCAAGGTCTGAATAACTTAATGGAGGGATTAACAAGACTGAATGAAAAGCACGAACCATCTCCTGCAATGGCGGAAAAATGGGAGATTTCAGAGGATGGAAAAACGTACACATTTCATTTAAGAGACGGCATCAAGTGGTCGAATGGTGATCCAGTGAAAGCGAGTGACTTTGAATATGCGTGGAAGCGTCTGCTTGATCCGAAAACAGGCTCCTCTGCATCGTTCTTAGCTTACATGATTGAAGGCGGAGAGGCATTTAACAGCGGAAAAGGAAAGAAAGAGGATGTAAAAGTCAGTGCTGAAAATGACAAAACGCTAAAGGTCACACTGGCATATCCGCAGAAATCGTTCTTAAATATGACCGCAAACCCTGCCTTTTTCCCTGTCAATGAGAAGGTAGCAGAGAAGGACCCTAACTGGGCAAAGGATGCCAAAACCTTTGTTGGGAATGGACCGTTTCAGCTGACAGAATGGAAGCATGATGAGAGCTTCACTATGGAAAAAAGTAAGACATATTGGGACAAGAAATCAGTCAAGCTGGATCAGGTAAAGTGGCTGATGATCAGCGATCGAAACACTGATTATCAAATGTATCAATCGGGAGATTTAGATACTGCCTTCGTCCCAGCAGAACAAAGTGAAAATTTGCTGAAAAATAAAGATGTGCAAATTGAAGATCAGGCTGGACTGTTCTTTTATCGTCTGAATGTGAACATGGAACCTTTTCAAAATAAGAACATTCGCAAAGCCTTTCAAATGGCAATCAATCCGCAAGATATCGTGGATTATGTAACGAAAAATAAAGAGAAGCCAGCTCGCGCCTTCGTTTCACCGGGGATTCTAGATTCAAAGGGTGAGGATTTCAGAGAAGCTGGCGGTGATCTTGTCAAACAAGATACGAGTGAAGCTGAAAAACTATTAGAAAAAGGGCTGAAAGAAGAGAACTATTCAAAGCTGCCGCCCGTCACATTAACATATAGCACAAAGCCTGAGAACAAGAAAAAAGCTGAAGCCATCCAGCAGCAATTAAAAGAAGCACTGGGTGTGGACGTGAAGCTTGCAAACATGGAAGCCAATGTATTTGCAGAAGATCAAAAGGCGCTGAAATTCCAATTCTCGCAAAGTTCATTTTTAGCAGACTATGCAGATCCGATTAATTTCCTAGAGAGCTTTCAAACAGGGAATGCGATGAACCGGACTGGATGGTCAAACGACACCTATGATCAGCTGATCAAAAAGGCGAGCCAGGAAGCAGATGAACAAAAAAGAAACAGCATCCTTCATGATGCAGAGGCACTTCTCATTGAAGAAGCTCCGATCATTCCTATTCATTTTTATAACCAAGTTCATTTGCAAAAAGAGGGCGTGAAGGGAATTGTCCGCCACCCTGTTGGGTATATCGATTTGAAATGGGCGCAAGTAGATGGAGAGTAATTGAAGGGAATGAGGCACACGGACGTTTTGAACAAAAGCGTCTGTTCCTTTATTCGTTCATGTTATGGAGAAAATGCCCATAGATTGTAAGAAATAAAGAGAAAGAGGGGATTGGCATGAACCAGCTGCCAGCGGCGCTTCAAACAGGGGATACGGTGGGGATTATCGCACCAGCAAGCCCGCCTGATGAATTGAAATTAGCAAAAGGGATTGCCTTTTTAGAGAGCCTCGGGCTGAAGGTGAAAAAAGGGAAGTATCTCGATTCCCGGTACGGGTATTTAGCAGGGCGTGATCATGAAAGAGTGGAAGATCTTCATGGCATGTTTCAAGATCCAGAAGTCAAAGCAGTTATTTGTGCCTGCGGAGGGTACGGAACTGGAAGACTTGCGGAAGCCATTGACTATGATCTCATTCGCCGGAATCCAAAAATCTTTTGGGGTTATAGTGACATTACGTTTTTACATACGGCCATCCAGCAGCAGACCGGCCTTGTGACCTTTCACGGTCCAATGCTTTCCTCTGATGTGGGACTTGAAGAGGTTCATCCGTATACGAAGGATACCTTTTTGCAGCTGTTCACGCCGAAGGCCTTTACGTATACGCATCACTTGTCACCTCTTCATACCTTCTACCCCGGCACCGTTTCAGGTGACATCATAGGAGGGAATCTTGCCCTCATCGTGACAACACTTGGTACACCTTTTGAAATTGATACGAAAGGAAAGCTGTTGTTCATTGAAGATATTGACGAAGAGCCTTATAAAATCGATCGCATGATGCAGCACCTCACCTCTGCCGGAAAATTGGATGATGCGGCAGGATTCATCATTGGAGATTTTCATCAATGTGAACCAAAAAAGAAAGACCAGTCCTTAACCTTGGAACAGCTGTGGGAAACCTATATTGTGCCGCAAAAGAAACCTGCACTCGGCGGCTTTCGGATCGGTCATTCATCACCGAACTTTGCCATTCCGATGGGCGTGCAGGCTGCACTAGATGCCGCAGGGAAAAAACTGCACATTTCTCCAGGCGTTGCAGCGAAAGAGGCGATCAAATGAAAATCGTCGATGTTCGTACATGCAGAACGAGTGTACCGCTAAAAAAGCCTTTCAAAACCGCTTTAAGAACGGTGTATGACGCAGCTTCTCTGATCGTTATCATCACATATGATCAAGGTGATGTCAGCTACGGAGAGGCAGTTCCCACATCGGTGATTACAGGAGAAACGCTGGAAAGCATCGACTATGCCATCTGTGAAGTGATCAAACCCATTTTGCTCGGGGCTTCCTTGGCAGAGTATGAACAAATCTTTTCTGCTATGAACCGCGTGCTCGCAAGCAACACAAGCGCAAAGGCTGCAATCGATATGGCCATTTATGATGGCTTAGCAAAACAGGCAGGACTTCCGCTTTATCAATACCTTGGCGGATATCGTCATCAGCTCGAAACCGACTATACGGTCAGTGTAAACCGGCCGCTTGAGATGGCAGAAGATGCGAAGCAATACGCAGCTGAAGGTTTTCAGACGTTAAAAATCAAAGTAGGAAAAGATGATATACAAACGGATATTCAGCGGATCAAGCGGATTCGAGAAAAAGTCGGGCCCGACATTCAGATCAGGCTCGACGCCAATCAGGGCTGGACGTGGAAGGAAGCGATCACAGCCATTCGAAAAATGGAAGCGCTGAATATTGAACTAGTAGAACAGCCAGTGCCGAAAGAAGATATCGAAGGTCTGCGCCGTGTGACAGAAGCAGTTGATCCATTGATCATGGCAGACGAAAGCATTTTCAGTTTTCATGATGCAATCAAGGTGCTTGAAACGAGAAGCTGTGATCTGATCAATTTAAAATTAATGAAATCAGGCGGCATAAAAGAAGCATTAAAAATCAATGCCCTGGCCGAAGCATACGGTGTTCAGTGCATGGTTGGCAGTATGATTGAGTCAAAGCTTGGCATTACAGCAGCCGCACATTTCGCCGCAAGCCAGCCGAATATCACCCGCTGCGATTTTGATGCCCCGCTTATGCTGAAAGAGGACATGATAGACGGAGGAATCGTGTACAAAGGAAAAGATATATTTTTACCGCTGCATCATGGGTTAGGCATTCAAGGGGTGAAAGGAGTCTCATGATGATATATGAATCAAAGGTTCCAGTCGCTAACGTATGGACAGCGCCGCAGTCTCCCCGAGAAATCGATCGAAAGGTACTTCAGGACTCCATTAACATCAAAGAGTGGATTGACCAGCAAACATATGAAGAAAAGCTGGCTTTATGTGAAGAAAATTTGATTCAATCTCAAGTACTGCTCGGCGGACGAGTGATTGGATTAGAAGAGACAGATGGCTGGATGAAAGTCGTCATACCGCAGCAGGCCAGCCGGAAACATCCGCAAGGCTACCCAGGCTATATACCTGATGAGCAATTAAAACCAGTAACAGAGGGAAGTGCGTCAGCTGCATCTCTTATCGTTTGGCAGAAAAAAGCCACGCTCTATCAAAACGGGGAACCTGATATGGAGATTAGCTTTTTAACAGAGCTGGCAGCCGCCAATGAAACAGATGATCAATTTCATGTTGTCACCCCATTAGGAATAAGAGAAATCAACAAAGCAGATGTACGCCCAGTATCGCAAGCTTTCTCTATGACCGGCAAAGATGTCGTAGACGCAGGAAAACAATTTATTGGCCTTTCTTATTTATGGGGAGGCATGAGCAGCTTTGGCTATGATTGTTCAGGCTTTGCTTACAGCATGTACAAAGCGTGCGGATATCTTTTGCCGAGAGACGCAAGTGACCAAGCAGTTCAAGGAACGCCGGTGACATCAAGCCATTTAGAACAAGGCGACTTGCTGTTTTTTGCAAATGATAACGGAAAGGGAGCGGTCCACCATGTAGGGATCTACGCTGGGAACGGGATGATGCTTCATTCGCCTAAAACCGGCAGACAAATTGAGCTTCTTTCCCTTTCTGGCACTTCATATGAAAAGGAATGGGCAGGTGCAAGGCGGTATTTACCAAGCGAGAGGAGGAGCGATCATGACAGTTGAACCACTTTTACAAGTGAACAACCTCAAAAAACATTTTCATCTATCGAAAGGGAGAACCTTAAAAGCGCTGGATGGTGTCTCTTTTCAGCTGAAACAAGGTGAAACCTTTGGTCTCGTTGGTGAGTCTGGCTGCGGCAAATCCACACTTGGAAAAGTGCTCATGCGTCTTTATGAACCTACAGATGGTGAAGCCTTATATGAAGGGAAAAGTCTTCACCACCTTTCTAAAAAAGAATCATTTGATTTCAACCGGCAAATGCAAATGGTCTTTCAAGATCCGTATTCCTCGTTAAATCCAAGACTGTCAGTAAAAGATATTATGCTTGAGCCAATGGAGATTCATCAGCTTTATGGGAGTCAACAGAAAAGGATTGCCCGCGTGAAAGAACTGCTCGAAGCGGTAGGATTAAGCTATGATTTTGCCACCCGCTATCCGCACGAATTTAGCGGAGGACAGAGGCAGAGAATCGGCATTGCAAGAGCACTTGCCTTAGCGCCAAAATTTATTGTGGCAGATGAGCCGATTTCTGCATTAGACGTCTCCGTCCAAGCGCAGGTCGTGAATCTGCTGAAAAAACTGCAAAAAGAGGAAGGATTAACATTTCTCTTTATTGCACATGACTTGTCCATGGTGAAATATATTAGCGACCGGATCGGTGTGATGTATTTAGGCCATCTCGTCGAGTTGACGACGAGTGATGCATTATATCAAACACCGCTTCATCCATATACACAAGCCTTGCTGTCTGCAATCCCCATTCCAGATCCTGACGTAGAGGACAAGCGCAAAAGGTTTATTTTAAAAGGAGAAATTCCAAGTCCAGTGAACCCGCCAAGCGGCTGTGTATTTCGAACAAGATGTCCTGCCGCGATGGATGTGTGTGCTGAAAAAAAGCCGGCATTACAAGCGGTGGAAGAAGGACATGAAGTCGCCTGTCATTTATATAATAGAAAATAGGACAAGCTAGACAAAAGCCAGCAAGTAGACAAGCTGTTCTACATGCTGGCTTTTTTAATAGATGAACGCCGAATAGGCAATGTGCAGCATCTGAAAGAGCCGCCGGATTTAATAATTTCAGAAAAGTCCACTTCAATAACGGTGTATCCGTGAGCGGTTAACGCAGTATTTGTTTCTTGGTTGCTGGGCAAGCTGATCACTTTTTTCTGCCCAATGGATAAAACATTTGGTCCAAGTGTAAATTGCTCTTGTTCACTGATTTCAATCAAATCATAATATGTTTTGAGCAGCTGGAGATCCTTTTGCTTGAACGCTTCAGGATAAATGATGATCTCGTCATGAGACAGAATATTCATCACACAATCAAGATGCAAAATGTGAGGAGGAAGGTGAATCGGAATGATGTCATGATCCGGCAGTTCCTTTTTGAGCTGATAGATAGCGGCCGGACTAGTTCTTTTGCTCGTGCCAACAAACACACGCTTCTGATCCACAAGCACATCGCCGCCTTCAATCGTTCCATCTGTCAAAGTGACAGCTGACCACCCTTTTGCGTGTGCCCATTCTTTTAGGTATTGTTCTTCCCCTTGCCGAACCGGAGCGGCCATACTTGAAACAAACAGTGTATGTCCAATCGTAAACCCAATATCCCGAGTGAAGACTTGCTCAGGGAAGCGGTCATTCGCCGGGAGCAGGATGGGCCGTACTTGATGACATTTAAGGGTTTGGATCAATTGCTTATGCTGAGCGACTGCTTTCATTTGAGAAATATTTTCTTTCGCAAAATGTTTCTGGGTTTCATTGATAATTTGTTTGATTTCCATGTAAATAGGACTGCATAAAAGAACTTCTTCTAAATCGTCGTATTCACTCATACATTGCGGCATTTTGTATAATTGCTCTGCTCTCATAGAATCCATCAAAATGGCCTCCTTGTTCGTTCATAGTTCTATTATTCCTCGTTCTTGTCATGGTTGAAACATTTCCGAAAGAAAATCTCTCACATAAGACTAAAGCAAAAAGTTTAGACAAACCTAAAAGAATAGTGTTTAATAAAAGTCGTTCCGCATCCACGAAAACAGCAAGAAGGAGCTATGATGATGAGTGAAGAAAATTTCAAATACTGCAAAGAATCGAAAGTTGTTAAAACCAGCAGGGTGTTTCCTCTTGATACGAATAACCACCAAACGTTATTTGGCGGGAAATTAATGAGTTATATAGATGACATTGCCTCCATCTCGGCTGCAAGACACAGCCGCAGTGAAACGGTCACAGCTTCAATGGATTCTGTTGACTTTTTAGAGCCGATTGGACAAAAGGAGTCCGTATGCTTGGAATCCTATGTCACATGGGTCGGCACGTCTTCTATGGAAGTGTTCGTCAAAGTCATTAAAGAAAACTTGATGTCTGGAGAGCGCAGACTCGCAGCGACTTCATTTCTGACATTTGTCTCATTAGATGAAAACGGAAAGCCTAAACGAGTCCCGCAGGTGATGCCGGAAACAGAGGAAGAGATCATGCTTCATCAAACAGCGAAACAGCGGGCAGAGGAAAGAAAAAGCCGCCGAAAGCATAGTAAGGCGCTTGCTGACGCACTTGGGACAGATAAGCCTTGGGCGTAAAAATCACCCTTTAAGCGGTGATTTTTTTCTGGAATGGTATCTTGCATGGCAAGATAGTGTATGGTAAGATAAAGCTATCTTGTGATGCAAGGTACTGGAATCGGAGGAACAATCATGACAACATCCACACAAATGCTAAAAGGAATTTTAGAAGGCTGCCTGCTGTCGATTATTTCTGAGGGCGAAATATATGGGTATGAAATGACGAAGAAGCTCTCGCATTATGGGTTTGATCAAATAAGTGAAGGCAGTATCTATCCGATTTTGCTGCGTATGCAAAAGGAACAGCTGGTGACCACCGTCACAAAAGCGTCAGCGACCGGCCCGAAAAGGAAATACTATACGCTCACACAAGCGGGAGAACAAGCGCTCACAGAGTTTATTGACCGCTGGAATGAGCTTTCAAAAAATGTAAACCGCTTATTACAAAAAGGGAAGTGAGATTATGGTATCAAAAGAAACACGACACATTCTACTAGAGCTGCAACTTTATCTCATATCAAAGGGAAAAAATCAGGATGAAATCGATGAGCTGATGGACGAACTGACCACACATGCAGTTGAAGCTGAAAAAGACGGCAAAACAGGTGAGGATGTGTTCGGCGGAGATCCGCGGAGCTATGCTGATGAACTGGCAAAAGAGCTGTCAGGAAATCATAAAGACTGGGTGCCATTCGTCAGTGCTTTCTTAATTGGATCGCTTTTTTACATGATTTTAGCAGATGCAATCAGCCAAAACTTATCCTATTCTTGGTTTGCTTTGATTGGATATCCGCTCGTTTTAGTGGCCAATGTCATCATGATCATTGTGATGTTTAGAGCGTCCGCCTTTCAAACAAGCAGCCGGGTATTTCTCTACTTTTGGATGTTAGGAATCTTTCAGCTGACAGCGATGGTGACAATCAAACTATTGGATCAAAAACTTGGCACACCACTGCTTGTGCTTTCCTCTGACCATAGGTGGGGCGTCATTTTTCTCATGCTGCTATGTATCGTTGTATTTAATGCAATCTTAAAGGCGAATGTCGTTTCATTGATTCCGATTATCTTTTTCGGACCGCAGCTCATATTCGAATGGATTGGCTGGACGTCACCAAGTGTGATTTTGCTGCAAAGTCTGCTATCTATTGTGATTTTAATAGGGCTTATATTCATTGTACTGCGCCGGACAAATAAGAAAAATGAAAATACGAATGTAAACTGAGCACATCCTATCCGATGTGCTTTTCTTTTTCTAAAAAAATGTAGAAATGGAATTGTCTTTTTCATTACAATGGGGAGAGGACAAAAATGAAAAGGGGTTCTGTTTTTGGATATCGTATGGGGATATGTACTCGTTTTTGTATTGGCTGCCTTGCCTTTTTTTGAAGTGATTGGTGTCGTTCCATTCGCAATCTTAAGTGGGCTGCATCCTGTGACAACGGCTGTGATTGGATTTATCGGCAACTTTTTGACAGTCTTGCTTCTCATTGTGTTCGTGGACCGGTTTAAAGCATGGTGGTTAAAAAGAAAAGAGGAAAAAGGTGATGAAAAAGGAGAGAAAAAGCAGCTGCGGGCGAGAAAAATTTGGGAACGATACGGTCTGCCTGGGTTAGCACTCATAGGACCTTTTATCATCGGCAGTCATTTAGCCGCCTTGATGTGCATGAGCTTTGGAACGAAAAGAAAGCAAGTCGCGGTGTGGATGACTGTCAGTATAATGATGTGGACAGCGCTGGCTGCAAGTTTAACCGGTGCGGGCTTCCATTACTTTGCCCCAGATTCAAATGGATTGTTCGGAGATATTTTTAGCAAGTAAAAAAGGGGGGATCATCAATGACAGTTCAAACAAGAACAGTATTTGAAACAGAGCGCCTGAAACTGAGAACGATGAATGAACATGATGCGTCATTTTTATATGACGAGCTGTTCCAGGATGAAGAAGTGATGAAGTATTATCCTTCTTTGAAGAATGAACAGCAGACAAAAGAGTGGATTGCATGGAATCAAAAAAATGACCGCACGTACCACACCTCGCTATGGATCATCGAAGATAAAGAAACAAATGAACGACTTGGACAAAGCGGCATTGTTCTGCAAAACATTGAAGGACAAACGGAGCTTGAGATTGGCTATATGCTAAAGAAAGCGGCGTGGGGGAATGGCTATGCTGCTGAGGCTGCAAATGGCTGCCTTACCTATGGATTTGAAGAAATGAAGGTCAGACGGATGGTCAGCCTAATTCGTCCTGAGAATGAAGCGTCGGTGAAGGTTGCTTTAAAAATGGGCATGAAAAAAGAAAAAACCATTTCAAAATGGGACCAAATCATTGATGTATACAGCATCACCCGTAACGGAGAAAACGGCTCGCTTACCGAATAAGCAGAGCCGTTTTTTTATGCACGCTGTTCTAACTGAAGCAAATATTTCTTCCGTTCAATCCCTCCGCCGTAGCCTCCAAGCTCACCACTTGTTTGAATCACGCGGTGGCAGGGAATGATAATCGCCAATTGATTGGCACCATTTGCATTACCAACGGCACGAACCAAATGCGGATCGCCTAGTTTCGTGGCTAGATCTCGATAGGATCTCGTTTCGCCTGCTGGAATTAGTGAGAGCTGGTCCCACACCTTCATTTGAAAAGGGGTGCCATGTAAAGAAAGCGGTACAGTAAACTTGGTCAGCTTTTTCTCAAAATATAAGGCCAATTCCTTTGCTAATTGCTGATGGACGTTTGTTTCTCCAACTAAAATGCGGGCATGATGCTTCTTTCTTAATGTTTCAATTTCTTTTTCGAGTCCCCGCCTGTCCATAAACTCCAGTAAATACACATGTGTGGCATCTGTCACACTCATCATTCGCCCGATCGGTGTGGAAATAAAATTAGCATAGAGAATGTGAATCTGCGCTTTTTTAGGGGGATTTCCCATGATTTTCGTAAAAGCATCATTGAAGGCACTTGAAGATTCATAGCCGAAAGTGACCTGCTGATCGATTACTTTTTTCCGTTCAAAATTTCTTTAAAGGCAAGTCCCATTCGGCGTGATCTTGCATATTGAACAAAGGTCATGCCGTAAATGTCTTTAAACTTTCTTCGAGCTGTGGCAGAGTGAATCCCTAATTGGCGGAAGTCCTCTTCCTTCCAGCGTTTCTCAGGATTTTTTTCTACTGCTGAAACGAGTGTTTTGACTTCTTCAGGAATGCTGTTAGGGTATGTTAATGGTGTGCAGCGCTTGCACGGGCGATACCCTGCCAGCAGTGCTTCCTCCGCTGTAAAGAAAAACTCACAGTTTTCAAATTTTGGCTTTCTGGCCGTACATGTGGCATGACAGAAGATACCGGTTGTCTTAATACAGGCAAAGAATGTGCCGTCATATTGCGGATTCTTGTCAACAAGTGCTTGATAAAATTCATGTTTTTGTTCATCGGTCATCATCATATGGATCCACCTCTTGATTTCTATAAAATGTTTTTTCAGCATTGTTTGGAGTACAACGGATGATCTGTAAATACATCATCCTAAAGTTGAACGTTCATCGCATCAATCTGATTTCATTATATCAGCGATGTGATCGTTCCTGATTTAGTTCATACATTTTAGCTGCTTTTGTTTCATTTCTTCATAAAATGCTTCAACTTCTTGTTCGTAAAGTACGGTCTCCATGTCCTTGTATTTACGCTTGATCGTCAATGTCATAAAAAATAAATGGATTGTCATATACGCTCATTTCCCTTCAGTCCGCAGCACGCGAATCAGCCCGCAAATCTTCTTTATCAGTGGACCTGTTTCTAACACTTAGTATACGGCGGCTCCATAAAAATTCTTTCGAAAAATGAACAAGTATATTTGCAAGTGGAAAGCAATGCGGTAGACCGGTATTTCGGGGTGTGATACAATTTTGACACACAGAATCTGCTTTAAGTCAGATCTGCTTATGATGAATTGGTTTTCTAGGGTTCCGTGCGGGTGGCGCAGTCTGGACCGAGAGAAAACACATAGGGTCTAGACAATAGACCGTATGGACACGGAGGGATAAAAGCCCGGGAGATTTGATCAAACGATCGATTTCCGGGCTTTTTTTATTGCTTGGAATCGTTCAGAAAGGAAGAGAATCGGATGAAATGGGGAAATGTATTGATTGCAGCGATCTTTGAAGTCGGCTGGGTGATGGGGCTGAAATATGCTGACTCTTTATTGGAATGGGCCGCAACCATCGTTTGTATTGTCGTGAGCTTTTACTTACTCCTGAAAGCCACGACTGTACTGCCAGTTGGCACACTTTATGCCGTTTTCACAGGGCTCGGCACAGCAGGTACTGTCATAGTAGGTATGGTACTGGGAGAGCCGGTACAGCTAGTGAAATTACTTTTAATTATGGTGCTTTTAAGCGGTGTATTAGGACTTAAACTAACCACAGGTGAAAAGAAAGGAGAGACTGAATCATGAGCTGGCTTTTACTCATTGGTGCAGGCATTTTAGAAATGCTTTGTGTCACCATGATGAATCAATTCCAGAAAGACCGGCATGTCAAATGGATTTTATTCATTGCCGCTGGATTTTCGCTGTCCTTTCTCATGCTCTCTCTTGCGATGAATACAATTCCGATGGGAACGGCATACGCCATTTGGACTGGCATTGGAGCTGCTGGAGGAGCCATTGTCGGCATGCTGTTTTACGGTGAGTCGAAGGACGCAAAACGTATATTCTTTATCGCACTGATTTTATCTGCGGCGGTCGGGTTAAAAATCATTGAATAAGAAAAGGCTGTCATCTGTCTGCCAGCCTCAGCATGTAGACAAACCCTCGCATTCTTTGTCAGGCCTGTGTACCGGTACTCACGAATGTCAAACGCTCCGCTCTGGTGCTCGTTCTTTCTAGACTGCAAAGGTTTTCTATCACGCTGAAAAAGAAGACAAAGGGCTAAAATAAAAATCATTTCAGCCCTTTTTTGTTACATTGAATGATGATTGGAATCGTTTTCATTTTTGCGGTAAAGCTGACTCACTAGAAGAAAACAGACACCAAATGTGAGCAAAGGAATGAGTCTCTCACCGGCCATAAAAAGATAAATACCTGTGATCAGACATACGATGCCGAGCCAAAAGCTCACTTTACCAAACAAAGTCATGCTTTTCATCTCCATCACTCCTTTTGTGATAAAAGGTCTACTCACATTATATCACGCTAGGTGCAGAATTGAATGAATATTCAATAAAAAATGGACTCTTCATTGCTTTTTCTCTTTCCAGTCCAGTATAATATTTCATTAGAATGAAAACGCAAATGAGGTCATGATACATGAGAACATTGATTACAGAGAAACTTGAATTACACAGACAAAAGCACGAGCAAAAAGGCAGATTACTTGTCAGCTGCCCAGATCAGCCTGGTATTGTATCAGCTGTTTCTTCCTTTTTATTTGAGCACGGAGCGAACATCATTGAATCCAGCCAATACACAACCGATCATGAAAGCGGCCGGTTCTTTTTAAGGATTGAATTTGATTGGAAAGACATCTCGGCGAATATGGATCAATTGAAAAATAGTTTTGAGCCAATCGCAGCATCATTTCAAATGACGTGGAGCATGTCGCGTGCAAGTGAGCTTAAAAAGCTGGCAATCTTTGTCTCAAAAGAGCTTCATTGTCTGCATGAGCTGCTGTGGGAATGGCAAAGCGGAAATTTAATGGCTGAAATCGCAGTTGTGATCAGCAATCATGAAACGGCAAAAGATACAGTAGAAGCGCTTGGAATCCCATTCCATTTTGTAAAGGCGAACAAAGACATTCGCAAAGAAGCTGAAAAAGAGCAGCTCGCCTTATTAGAAGAGTACGACATTGATGTGGTTGTGCTTGCCAGATACATGCAAATTTTAACGCCTGGATTCATTGAAGAGCATCCGAACAAAATCATTAATATTCATCATTCCTTCCTGCCAGCGTTTATTGGTGCAAACCCATACAAGCGGGCATATGAGCGGGGGGTCAAATTAATTGGTGCGACTTCTCATTATGTCACCAATGATTTAGACGAAGGCCCGATCATTGAACAGGATATTGAGCGGGTCGATCACCGGGATGATGCGGAAGCCCTAAAAAATATTGGCCGGACAATTGAGCGCAGTGTGCTTGCACGTGCTGTCAAATGGCACCTTGAAGATCGCATTATTGTTCATGAGAATAAAACGATTGTCTTTAATTGACCGCTTGACTTTTCTTTAGCAATTGGTGATAATATAAAAAAATTAACGAGCGTTGAAAAGGAATAGTAAGCAGGAACTGATGCGTAAAGAGAGCAAATGATGTGCTGAAACATTTGCCGCAGACAGCTGCTGAACCTGCCCTTTGAGCCTTAGAGGAAAAATCTAAGCGCGTGCCTGGCGTTACAGGAGTTGAGTGGAATAAGCAGATCGCATGCTTATTCAATGAAGGTGGTACCACGGAAAATCCCTTTTCGTCCTTTACATAAGGAGAAATAGGGATTTTTTTGTGCCTAAAGGTATAGCGGAGGGAATCAAGGATGAAAAAGCAAAGGATCGTCATAAAAATTGGCAGCAGTTCTTTAACAGAGCAAAAAGGAGCCATTGATGAACAAAAGATGCAGGATCATGTAAGAGCCATAGCAAAGCTCAAAGAAGCAGGTCATGAAATCATTTTAATTTCATCAGGAGCCGTTGCAGCAGGATTTGGCAGTTTAGGCTATCCATCAAGACCTGTGACCTTAAAGGGGAAACAGGCAGCTGCCGCCGTTGGACAGGGTTTGTTAATGCAGAAATATACAGAGCTTTTTTCACAGTTTCATATGACACCTGCTCAAATGCTTTTAACACGTAATGACTTTTCAGATCGAACAAGATATCGAAATGCGTACGCAACGATGATGGAGCTGCTTGAAAGAAAAATCTTGCCGATCATAAACGAAAATGATTCAGTCTCCATCGAGGAGCTTACCTTTGGGGATAATGACATGCTGTCAGCTCTTGTCAGTGGATTAATCCATGCAGACCAATTGATCATATTAACAGACATCAATGGCATTTATGATGCAAATCCAAATGAGCATCCTGAGGCGAAGCGATTTGATGTCCTGACCCACATTTCAGAAGAATTGTTTTCATATGCAAAGAGCACCGGTTCAAAGGTTGGAACAGGCGGAATGAAATCGAAGCTCTCAGCTGCACAAACGGCACTTTCACTTGGCGTGAAAGTCTTCATTGGCACAGGCACTGGGGAAGACAAGCTGCTTCGCATACTTGCGGGTCAAGGCGACGGAACGTATATCGGTGAACAGGATTTATCAGCTGTGAACAACCGCCGTCAATGGATTCAATTCCACTCACCGGTCTCTGGGACGATCATGATTGATGCAGGAGCGGAAGCGGCGATTTTGCATAATGGCAGAAGCCTTCTTCCGGCAGGAGTTATTGATGTCGCTGGTGACTTTTCTAAAGGAGAAGTCGTAGAAGTCGTCGGTCCAAACGGATTAGTTGGTAAGGGACAAACCTTGTACGCCTCCGACGAGCTTCTCGGCATTAAAGGAATGCGAAGTGACGAGCTTGCAAAAGAGAAGCCTGAGGTCATACACCGAGATCACTGGGTACAGCATGTACAAAACTGAGGAGGGAATACGATGAATGAAGTTCTTGAAAAAGCAAAAAAAGCAAGTGCAGCCAAAGATCAGCTGCTTCTAAAAACGACGGAACAAAAAAATGCTGCCCTGCACGCCATTGCCAGTGCACTAAAAGCATCTTCAGCTTATTTAATAGAAGAGAACCAAAAGGATGTTCAGGCTGCTGAAGAAAAGCAGTTCACGCCATCTGTCATTGACCGGATTACACTCACAGAAGAGAGAATTGAAGCCATTGCAGACGCGACCCTTCAACTCATTCAGCTAACAGATCCAATTGGTGAAACGTTAGAAACCATTCAGAAAGAAAACGGTCTGTTCATCGAAAAGGTTCGTGTACCGCTTGGAACGGTTGGAATGATTTATGAAGCAAGACCAAACGTGACAGTCGATGCTGCGACCCTTTGCTTGAAAACTGGGAATGCTGTGATTCTGCGCGGAAGCTCATCTGCTATTCATAGTAATAAAGCGATTGTAAAGGTGATTCATGAAGCGCTTCATACGACGGATATTCCAGTAGACAGTGTGCAATTGATTGAAGATACTGGCCGTGAAACGGCGAAAACGCTGTTCACCTTAAATGAATACCTGGATGTCCTCATTCCGCGCGGCGGGAAGAATTTAATTGATCTTGTCGTGAGAGAGTCAACTGTGCCGGTGCTTGAGACAGGTGCAGGAAATTGTCATATCTATATTGATGAAACAGCGAAAAACGAAATGGCTGAGCGGATTGTGCTCAATGCCAAAACTCAAAGACCTTCTGTTTGTAATGCGATTGAGAGCATTGTCATTCATGAAACTTGGGCAAAAATATACGGTGCTTTGTTATTTGAAGCCCTTCAATCAAATGGGGTAGAAATACGCGGTGATGAAGCCGTTTGTGCGCTTGCTCCTAGTGCTGCATTAGCAACAGCAGAGGACTATGCAACGGAGTTTTTAGCACCGATTGTCAGTATTAAAATTGTAGAAAACATAGAACAAGCGATTCAGCATATTCAAACATATAGCTCTAAGCACTCTGAAGCGATCATTACGGAAAACGATGAGCATGCAGCCCTTTTCTTAACAGCTGTCGATGCTGCCGCTGTTTATCATAATGCCTCTACTCGTTTCACAGATGGCTTTGAATTTGGTTATGGAGCGGAAATAGGAATTAGCACGCAAAAACTTCATGCAAGAGGGCCAATGGGTCTGCCAGCCTTAACATCTGAAAAATTTGTCATTCGTGGTCAAGGACAAATAAGAGAATAACGAATTTTAAAGAGAGTCTTGTGACAACAGGCTCTCTTTTTTCTTTCATTTTTGTATTTCTCCGGTCAAGTATGATAAAATATGGTAATGTTTTATATTTTGAGAAGATTGGAGAAGGCAACGTATGGCGAAAATCATTCCCTCTTCGGATATTGGAGTGAAAATCAACAAGTGGTATGAATTAATCCGCAGATTTGATTCAGAACAAGCAGAACAGTTAAAACAGGAAATTCGCACCTCTCTTGATTCAATGGAAGAAGATCAGAATTTGCTTCTCTATTTTTCTTTAATGGAATTTAGGCATGAGGTCATGCTCGATTATTTAAAGCCATTAAAGGAAGGAAAGCTTCGCGCCAACTTTTCCGAGCTTTCGAAAGAAATAGATGAGCATCAAACGCATGTCACAGGCATGCTTGAATACTACTATCATTTTTTTAGAGGCATGTATGAATTCGGGCGGAGGGAGTATATTGCTGCCATATCGTCTTATCAAAAGGCAGAGCATAAGCTTTCTTTTGTATCAGATGATATTGAACGTGCGGAATTTCATTTTAAAATGTCAGAAATATATTATCACATGAAACAAACTCATATCTCGATGCACCATGCTAAACTAGCGCTGGATGTTTATGTTCAGCATGAACTGTATGCGCTTCGCACGATTCAGTGTGAATTTATTGTGGCCGGTAACTACGATGATATGAGAAGGCATGAAAAAGCATTACCACATCTTGAAAGAGCACTTGCGAGATCAAGAGAGTTTCAGAATGTGCGTTTTATTGCCTCCTCTTTGTTTAATATGGGCAACAGTTATTACCGAATGGGAGACTTGGGCCGCGCACTCGAATTAATGAAAGAATCCATCTCGTTATTTGATCAAAATCAATCCGATCATCTTCGTCGATCTATAGATCCTCTTTATACAGCCGCTCAGATATTATACAAACAAGGAAAACACGAAGAAGCATTACACTACAGAGAAGAATGTATGAAGCGAGCAGAAGCTCTTCAAGATGACATTCATATTCAGAAAACCATATTTCTAGAAGCATTGTATTTAAGACAAGATGCTGAGCATATTAAACGAATTTTCCATTTTTTAGAGTCTGCCTATGCATATCCAGATATAGAGGAGCTGGCATTAGATACCGCAAAGTATTATAATGAAATGGGGGATTATGAAAAATCTTCCATGTTCTATGGGGAAGCGGAACATGCTCGAATCTATATTCAGAGAGGGGATTGTTTATATGAATTTTAAAAAATGGGCAGTCGTCTGTACAAGCATCACCATCATGGCATTGTGGCTGGCAGCAGCAAATGCCGACCCAGATAACAGAAACCATACGCTAGAACAACCGAATCCGCAGCATGATACGATCTGAAAGCCCTTGTTAAAGGGCTTTTTTTTTACTGTCTAACAATTTCCGGACATGCTCATAAAAAGGATTCAGGCAGGATAACTTAAAAAAGAGTATTTATTGATTGACTCTACAATTTAAATTGTGTACAATTAAATTGTAGAAAATATTATTGGAGAGAAAGAGGGTTATATTCATGTCAGACGTTTTATTTACAGCAACGGTATCAGCTGTCGGAGGAAGAGAAGGAAAGGTTGTTTCAACAGATGGTGTGCTTGAACATGATGTTGCAATGCCTGGAACACCAAGAGCAAAAAAACTTGAAAAAGCAACAAATCCAGAGCAATTATTTGCAGCAGGCTACTCTGCATGTTTTGATTCAGCCCTTCAAATGTTAGCAAGACAAGAGCGTATCCGTTTTGAAAGTGAAGTAACAGCACATGTCAGCTTATTAAAAGACAGTTCAGATGGCGGCTTCAAACTAGGCGTTCAATTAGAAGTAAAGGGAACTGGCATTGAGCAGTCAGTATTAGAAGAACTTGTTCATAAAGCACACGGCGTATGCCCATATTCAAAAGCAACTCAAGGAAACATCGAAGTAGAACTAGTAGCTGTCGCACAATAATAGATATCAATAAAAGGCTGAGGGAACATTCCCTCAGCCTTTTGATTGTGTTAAATGTTGCAAAAGCTCATGTAAAGAGGCACGCAGTGTTCTTAGTTCTTCTTCCGATCTGCCTGTCCCAGTCAGCATGTGAGACGGAATCACAGCGGCCTTTTCTTTTAGCTGCTCTCCATATTCCGTTAAACGAATTTGCACAGACCGCTCATCCTCTTTCGAACGTTCTCGGATAATGATTCCGTTTTGCTCCATTCGTTTCAGCATGGGTGTGAGTGTACCGGAGTCTAAATAGAGAAGCTCTCCCATCGTTTTCACATTTAATGTTCCATGCTCCCACAATAAAAGCAGTGCCAAATATTGCGGGTACGTAATGTTTAATTCTTCTAACAACGGTTTATACTGCTTCGTCATCTCTCGTGAACTTGCATATAACAAGAAACAAAGCTGATTTTCCAGCTTCATATGTTCAAATTCATTTGTCATGTCAGTCACCAACTATTTTTTGTCATACTTATCATTGTATAAGATTTTCTTCCTTTTTAAAATAAATACAGACGAAAAATGAAAAATTCTTCAATGTGCGATAAATGTTTGAGAAATGAATAGAACGTGAAAAGGATCAATAGATGAAGGAGGAGATGAAGATGAAACCATTATTCACAGCAAAAGTAAAGGCGCAGCATGGAAGAGCTGGACATGTTCGTTCAGAGGATGGTGTGCTCGACCATAACATTGTCATGCCTAACGCAAAGAAAGATGGAGAGACTGGTACAAACCCAGAGCAATTATTTGCAGCAGGCTATGCAGCTTGTTTCGGAGGAGCTCTTGAGCAGGTAGCAAAGAAGCAAGGGGTAGAAATAGAATCGGAAGTAGAAGGACATGTCAGTCTTTTAAAAGATGAAAGCGACGGCGGCTTTAAGCTTGGCGTAAAGCTGATTGTGTCTGCGAAAGGTCATGATGATGACAAAGTGAAAGAGCTTGTCCATGCTGCACATGAATTCTGTCCATATTCAAAAGCAACAAGAGGGAACATTGAAGTAGAGCTTGAAGTGGCGGAGTAATCGTGAAAGACAAAGGGCTAAAATAAAACCCTTTTAGCCCTTTGTCATCAATCTGGACACCTGCTTACGAGCAGGTGTCTTTTTTTAATATTCTTTCTTTTTATCATATGCTTCCCATGCTTCAAATGGTGCAAGGGTTTTTTGAGGTGTCAGTTTGTAAAATGGTATATTTCTTGCTTCGTATTCTTTGTTGATTTCTTCATAAATAAATGAGTCATCAAAACCAGAATCCGCTGCATCTTGATGTCCAGCAGCAAAATATACCGCTTTCGGTCTAGCCCAGTAAATAGCGCCAAGGCACATCGGACAAGGCTCGCAGCTTGTGTATAGAATGCAATCTTCTAATTGGTATGTATGTAGAGTTTGGCACGCTTTTCGAATGGCTGTGACTTCTGCATGTGCGGTTGGATCGTTACTCGTTGTTACGCTGTTGCTGCCCTCTGCAATAATCTGACCATCCTTGACAATGACTGCTCCAAAGGGGCCGCCAGTACCATGATTGACTCCTTCTACTGCAAGATCAATTGCGCGTTGTAAAAAATCTTCGTGATTCATTGTCTTCCTCCCTTTGTTCGACTGACTTCTCTAGTATAAACGAATCATGCTAGAAATGAAATCATCATAGTAGAAGATGCGCATAAAAAACCCCTGCCAAGTTCAGCAGGGGAGAGACATTCAATTAAGCGTGCTGCGCCAGCTTTTTACGAGCGACTTCAGCAGCTGTGACCATGTTTTTCAAAGCAGCAATGGTTTCAGGCTCTTGTCTAGTTTTTAGACCACAATCCGGGTTCACCCAGAAGCGATCTGTCGGACAAACGTTCAGCGCATCATCAATGATTTCGCTCATTTCTTCAACAGATGGAACGCGCGGGCTATGGATGTCATAAACGCCTAGTCCAAGTCCTTTCAAATACGGGTGCTTTTCTAAGTAATCGAGGAATCCGCCATGACTGCGTGAATGTTCAATTGTAATCACGTCAGCATCCAAGTCTTCGATTGTATCGACAATATCCTCGAAGTTACTGTAGCACATATGTGTATGAATTTGTGTTTCATTTTGAACGGATGATGTGGATAAACGGAATGATTCTGCTGCCCAGTTTAAATATTCTGACCAATCACTTTCTTTGAGCGGAAGTCCTTCTCTTAGCGCAGGCTCATCCACTTGGATCACTTGAATACCAGCTGCTTCTAAAGCTTCTACCTCTTTACGCAAAGCGAAAGCGATTTGGAAAGCAATGTCTTTGCGAGAGATATCTGTTCTTGGGAAAGACCAGTTTAAGATGGTAACAGGTCCTGTCAGCATGCCCTTGACTTTTTTCTCTGTTAAGCTTTGCGCGTAAACCGTCTCTTTCACTGTCATTGGCTCTGTAAACTCTACATCTCCATAAATGATTGGCGGCTTCACGCAACGTGATCCATAGGATTGTACCCAAGCAAATTTCGTAAAGGCAAATCCGGCCAGCTTCTCGCCGAAGTATTCAACCATGTCCGTACGTTCAAATTCTCCATGTACGAGCACATCCAAGCCAATTTCTTCTTGAATATCAATCCATCGTTTTGTTTCTTTCTTAATAAACTCATCATACTCTGCATCTGTCCACTCATTTTTGCGCCATTTTTGACGAGCACTGCGCACTTCGGGAGACTGCGGGAAGCTGCCAATTGTTGTTGTTGGTAGAAGCGGGAGATTAAGAGATTCGTTTTGAATACGCAGGCGTTCTTCAAAGGCCGCTGGACGTTTAAAATCTTTCGATGAAAGATTGTTGCGTTCCGCTGTTAGATCCGCATTTGTTCCTTTTGCGAACTCTTTTAAGGTAAGAAGTGCTTGTGCTGCTTCGTTAATATCAGCATCAATGGAAGCTGCTCCTTTTGTTAAACCTTCTTTTAGTAATGTCAATTCAGCCAGCTTTTCAGTGGCATAAGACAGTCCGTTGAATAGTTTTTCTTCAAGCTGTTCACTTGGGTGTTTGGCAACTGGCACATGCAGTAAGCTGCTTGATGGCTGGAGCCACACTTCTTTTGGCTGAACGCCGGCAATGACTTCAGAAATAAAGGATAATCTTTCGCCAAGGTCTGATCTCCAAATATTTCTTCCATCAATGACGCCTGCTGCTAAAATTTTATCTTTCGGGAAGCCGTGCTTTTTCACTTGATCAAGGTTGCGCCCTTGATCATGGACAAAATCAAGACCGATTGCTTCAACAGGATATGTGACAAGCTCTTCATACGCATCTACTGAATCAAAGTATGTTTGAAGAAGAATGTTCAACCCAGGTACGGCTTCTTTGATCGTTTGGTAGATTTCTTTTACGGATTTTACGTCTTCACTTGAAGCTGTGACAAGTGCAGGTTCATCAATTTGAACCCATTTGACGCCGGCTTCTTCAAGTTCTTTTAAGAGCTGAGTATAAAGCGGCACTAGACGCTGCTGGATTTCTTTCACTTCATTTGCTTCATAACCTTTAGAAAGTGAGACAAATGTATAAAGACCAAGTACAACTGGTTTTGTTTCAACACCAAACGCCTTTTTCACCTTTTCGTAAGCTTCAAGCGGTTTGTTGTGTGTGAGTTTAAATTCTGTGCTTTTTTCGTATTCTGGAACGATGTAGTGATAGTTTGTATTAAACCATTTTGTCATTTCACTTGAGACGGCATCTTTTGTTCCCCTTGCCATCGCGAAGTATGTTTCTAGGGGGTCTTTTAAGCTGCGGAAGCGCTCTGGAATCCAATTGAACATAACAGCGGTATCCAGCACGTGATCATAGAAGGTAAAGTCTCCAGAAGGAACAACATCAATTTGTTGATCGATTTGTGTTTTAATGGCAGTTAAAAATTGTTCATCCAGTGTGCTTAAGAGGGTTTCGCGGTCTGTTTGACCTTTCCAGTAAGACTCAAGTGCTTTTTTCCATTCTCTGTTTAAACCAATTCGTGGAAAGCCTAGATTACTTGTTTTAACAATTGTCAATTCCAATTCCTCCTCTAAATTATAAAAAGACATTTACACTCAATGATGAAGATTGATGAGGTAAATGTCTGGTTTAAAAGACAAAATGTGTGTGCGAAATAAGGCGTGAGTATCACTGACGCTTTTCCGACATCTCCTATCAACCGTAGGGGGTTTGATGTGATAGAGCGGCTGGTATCCTGGCTGGTGAATCTGCAAGCTTTTCATCCTTCCCATCCTCATGACAGTGGATTCCTGAGAAAAGCTCTCCTCACTCACAGTGGCGGGACCGCGCCGGATTTTCACCGGTCTTCCCAATTAAAATTCGATGTGTAATCGAATTACCGACTCTCAAACTATGAATTTATTGTGTTCGATTATATAACGTTCACTTCATTTCGTCAAAGTAAATTTTGAATAATTTTAATTAAAAAAATCCTGAGAAAATTCTATCTTTTCTCAGGACCTCTATTTAAGCTATAGAGATAAAAGATCTGCTTCCAATGTTTTTTCTAAAAGGACATCAGGCGCAGTTAAATATAAAAATCCATTCCCTACAAGGGCTTTCGACTGTTTTAATGGAAGGGTTCTTCTGACAAGCTGAGCATAAACCTCAGGTTCTGTCAGCTTGCGCTGGAACGCTTCTTCTTCGGCATTTTTAATAATGGCGAGTGCACCGCTTACGTGAGGGGCAGCCATTGAAGTCCCTGTGAGCCGGCCATATTTATGGTTAGGGAGAGTGGATAAAATGTCTTCTCCTGGAGCGACGAGGTCGATTTCTTTATTGGCGTTAGAAAATTCAGAGGATTCTCTAGCAAGGGATACAGAACCGACGGCAATGACTTCATTGTATGCTGCTGGGTAGGAGAACTCTTCCGTACGCTCGTCCCCGTCCCCTTCATTTCCTGCTGCGCATACAACAAGCACACCGCTTTTTACCGCATTTTGAATGGCTTCCTGCAGGGCAGGCTCATTGCTTGGACCACCGAGAGACATGGAGATAATATCAACCTTCTGCTCTACGGCATAGTTGATGCCATCAATGATCCACTCATATTTTCCGCTGCCATTTTCACCGCCAAGAACTTTCACGATGAGCAGCTTGGCTTCAGGGGCAACCCCTAAAATTCCGCCATTTTGATCTGTTGCGGCAATCGTTCCTGCTACATGGGTACCATGCCCATTGTAGTCTTTTACATTTTCAGCATCTCCATCGTCATCATCGGTAAAGTTCTTCCCTCCGATAATCTGATCTTTTAAGTCGGGATGCTCTGTGTCACAGCCTGTATCAAGGACAGCAATGGTTATGCCTTTTCCTTTGAAGCCACTTGACCAAAGTTCGGGTGCTTTAATCTCCTGAATACTTTCCGGCGTCTCTTTCGCTTCCATCACATTGGCTTTTACTTCATACGGAATTAAGCGAATTTCACCTTTCATAAGAAAGCCCTCCTTATTTTGTTTTCAAAGTAGATTCAGGCTGCGTAATGTTATTGTATAAAAGAAACTTTTGATCGGAAAGGGTCAATTGTAATAATTTTTCAAATAATCAATCTATTATCAAAAGTGCAGTTCTCCTCACATATTGACGAAAGAGCTCACCTTTTGAAGAAAACTCTTGATATCATATGAAAAAGAAGGAAATGCTGCATAGTGAGGTTGCACCTGTACAGATGAAAATGGGTGAATAGAACTAAAAGAGGCAGACTAAAAAATAATGAGATGAAGTAACAACTTGAGAAGAAGGCTCAAGTTAAATGTTTTTTCTCAAAAATAATTCCCTCCATAAAAAAATAGATGTGAAGATTGTGACTGTTCCAAATAAGAAAGGCAACATATAATAATGGAAAGACAAGCTTGCCTTTTAGATAGGAGAGATAGAGATGAACAAAGGGAAGATACTCGTAGTCGAAGATGAAAAGAAAATCGCAAGGGTGCTGTCACTTGAGCTTGAATATGAAGGATATGAGGTGACAGTCAAAGAGACAGGAATAGACGGGCTTCAGGCTCTTGAAGAAGATAGCTTCGATTTGGTACTGCTTGATGTCATGCTTCCAGAGTTAAGCGGGCTTGAAGTGCTGAGAAGGGTTCGGAAGACAAATACAGCGACACCTATTATTTTGATTACAGCAAGGGGAAGTGTTCCTGATAAAGTAAGCGGGCTCGATCTTGGGGCGAATGATTATATAACAAAACCTTTTGACATAGAAGAATTATTAGCACGAATTCGTGCACAGCTAAGGTTGAATATACATGCACAAGAAGAAAAGGAGACAGAGCTGAGCATAGCAGACTTAACGGTCAACGAGAAAACAAGAGAAATACAAAGGGCTGGGCAAATGCTTGAACTCACACCGAGAGAATATGACCTGCTTGTTCACTTACTGAACCATCAGCAGCAAGTGCTCACAAGAGATCAGCTTTTAACAGCGGTTTGGGGTTTTGATTATTTCGGTGATACAAACGTGGTAGATGTCTATATCCGTTATTTAAGGAAAAAAATCGATTACCCATTCGAAAAACAGCTGATTCACACAGTGAGAGGTGTGGGTTATGTGATGAAAGGATAAAGAATGAGATTAAAAAATAAGATTCAGCTTTATACGTCGTTGTCTTTGTTTTTAATGGTGCTCTTGTTTCATACAGCCATTTATTTTATTTTTTCGATGACCTTGACGCAAAAAGATATGTCCCGCTTGTCTGAGGTGGCTGAAAATATTGCGATTGCTTTAAAAAAATCAGAGGAAGAGGGTCTTCCGTCCTCGGAGCTGCTGAAGGCGTACCTGCCTCAAAATGGTATGATCCGTGTCGTGACAGAAACGGGAGAGTCAAAACTGACTGTCACAAAGGAATCAACGTTTAGCTCACTGCCTTTTACATACGAATCTGGCCAGACAGCAGAAATCAAAGAATACAATAAGCATATGATTGCGTTCGCTGCTATTCCGGTCATTTGGACAAATGGTGAGATTATGTCGCTTCAAGTATATGAAGAAATCGAAAATACGGAAGAGAACTTAGCGTTATTAAAAATGATTTTAATCGCTACCGGCGTTTTGTTTATTGTGCTTTCCTATTTTGCAGGCCACGTTTTAACAAAGCAAATTGTCAGGCCGATTAGCAGAATGACGAGTACCATGAAGGCAAGTATGAAAGAGAAGGCGTTTAAACGAATTGAATTAACAGGCGATTCAAAGGATGAACTATATCAAATGGGACAAACCTTTAATGAAATGTCCGAGATTCTCGAGAAGCATTATGAAAAAGAACAGCAATTTTTGCATGATGCCTCCCATGAATTGAAGACACCGATTACCGTCATTATGAGCTACAGCAATTTACTCAAACGCTGGGGGCAAACACGTCCAGAAGTTGTAGAAGAATCCTCCCAAGCGATTCATGATGAAGCGAAAAAAATGAAAAGACTGACAGATCAATTACTGACATTGGCGAAAAACGGCCAGCCGTTATACTTGGATATGAAGCCGGTTGATCTTGGTCATTTGTGCAAGCAGCTATGTCATACACTTGAAGTGGCTACCAATCGAACGATTCAATCTCATGTGCAGACAGATCAGCCGCTGATCGCAGAAGGAGACGAAGAGAAAATCAAACAGCTTTTGACTATCTTCATTGATAATGCGGTCAAATATAGCAGAGAGCCAGTTGATGTGACCTGCGGACGGGCAGGAGACAAGCCATTTATTTCAGTGATTGATCAAGGAATTGGCATAAAAGAAGAGGATCTGCCGAAAATCTTTGACCGCTTTTTCCGTGTGGATGAAGCGAGAAACAGTGAGACGGGCGGAACCGGACTCGGTCTTTCAATTGCGAAGCAAATTGCAGAAGAACATGAAGCCGAGCTGAAGGTAGACAGCCGTATCGGCGAAGGAACAGCCATGACCATTCTTTTTCAGAAATAAATGGGTCTTTTCTCATCAATTTCTCATTTCCTCCTTATAAAATAGGAAATAGGAAGGAGGCGCTGCATGTCTAGAAAAACGAAAATGGTGCTTGCGCTCGCAGGATGTCTTGTGATTCTTGCGGCCTTTGCAATGCTCATGATCCAAACCATTGATCAAAAAATATTAAGTGAAGCAGAAATGAAAAAAATGATCTCAAAAGACTATAATGGAAACATTACACATATTGATTTAATCAATCATAAACAGGACTACACAATGACGCTGGAAAATGCAAATGGCATCTATCAAATCATTGCATCTTCTGCAAACGGTCAAATGAAAGAAATTAGACAGTTAAAAAGCTATCAGAAGCCAAATGAAAAAAATGCTGAGCTTCAGGCAGAAGAGGCGGCTGTTAAAAAGGTGAGCGGAACCGTCATTCAAAAAAAGGAGACGTCAGATCGTTTCATTTTTACCATCCAATCAAAAAAAGAATTGTATCAAGTCGAGGTCGGCAAACAGTCATTCAAGGTGCTTGAAGCAGAAAAGAAAAAACCAACCTCTAAAGAAAAGAAGCTCACGAAAATCACCGTCGAGGAAGCCATCCAAATTGCCGTCAAAGAAGTTGGCGGAACAGTGGATGATGCTGATCTTGAAACATTCAGCGGTATGCTCGTATTTGAGGTGGAGCTGGATTTGCCTGACGGCAGAGAGGCGGAGGTGCTTGTGAACGCCTATACAGGAGACATTGAGGGCATTACGTACGAAAACTAATCCTTTTCTCATGATATTCTCATGTTTCTTTCCTTCCTTTATCATCTTGTTTTCTTAAGATATAGAAGAAATCAAACAGAGGAGGAAATAAACATGATGAAAAAAGTACTAGTAGCTACAGCATTAACGGGAACTCTTGTCGCAGGTGGTTTCACACTTCAAGCGCAAAATACAAATCAAACAGCAAACGCCGAGCAAGTCGTGCAAAAGAAATCGTCATTTGTTTCAAAGAAACAAGCTGAAAAAGCAGCCTTAAAAGTGGTGAAAGGCTATGTGGATGATGTGGATCTTGAACGTAAAAAAGGAAAATGGGTGTATGAGGTCGAGATCAAAAAAGGCGGCTTTGAATATCAAGTATATGTCGATGCAAAAACTGGAAAAGCGCTGAATGATCCAGTCAAAGAAAAGAAACAGAACGTGAAGATCACGAAAAAACAGGCTGAAAAAATGGCTCTTGCAAAAGTAAAAGGCACAGTCACAGATTCTGATCTAGATAAAGAAAATGGTGTGTACATTTACGAAATTGAAATCACAACACCAAGCGGCGAGGAAGTTGATTTTGAGATTTCTGCTAAAACAGGCAAAATCCTGAAGCAAGAGTGGGATGATTAAGCTATGACCAAACCTTACACTTTCATGTGTAAGGTTTTTTCATTGGGACAAACTACTCGAAAGGAGGCGAGAGAATATGAAGAAAAAAGAAGAAGAGCAGACAATGGATCACGCGGAATACGTTCCGCATCCTGATGGAGAAGGATATGCTTTGTTTTTGCATGATTCCTTTCATCTCCTCTCCCAAGAGGATATGAATCAGCCGGAAGAGGAATAAAAAGACATGAAAAGGGCGATGGCTGAGCTGTCTATCGCTCTTTTTTTGAAAAGTAAGCGAATACATAAGGATACTTGGCATCTTGCTTATTGACATCATTCCGCTTTTTCTGTAATCTCAGTGTGTTAACAATATGAGACTTCGTTAGGTGAGGCTCCTGTATGGAGATACGCTGCTGCCCAAAAATGTCCAAAGACGCCAATGGGTCAACAGAAATCATCGACATAAGGTGATTTTTAATGCAGCTGGATTTGATCCTATGCCATACAGTGCTAAAGCTCTACGATTGAAGGAGCAAGTGTTTATTTTGTCATGCTTACAAAGCGCCTTCATTCGGTTGAAGGTGCTTTTTTATGAGAAAAGGAGGTGTGGGGATGGATCATCCCGATTCGAGACACATAGAGAGTATGTCAAAAGATCAGATTGACGCATCAGACAGAGGAGATCCTGACCCCCGCACATTCTAAGGGATTCGGGTATCTCCTGACTTTGGGGAGGTAACAGCGATGATACAGAACATTACGTACGATGAACTCATTTTAAGAATCATTATTTTATTAAGAGACGGCAAACGCAAAGAATTTAAAAACATAATGGAAGAACTTCAGCCATATGATATGGCCTATTTATTTAAAGAACTTCCAGAAAAACACCGCGGCCGTTTCCTCAGCTTTTTAACAATCGATGATGTGACGGAAATGATGGGTGAGCTTGAGCGCGAGTACCAAGAAATTGTGCTTGAAAAAGTAGGGAAAGACAAAGCCGCTTTCGTCACAAACAAAATGGATAACGATGACCTAGCCAACTTGTTTGATGAAATGGATGATGAGCTGAAAGACCAGCTTTTATCAAACATGGAGGCAGAGGAATCAAAGGCCGTCCAGCTTCTCATGAATTATCCTGCTGAGACAGCAGGCCGGATCATGACCAACCGGTACGTTTGGATTCCTCAGCACTATACGGTTCAGGACGCAGTTGTAAAGCTGAAAAGCTTTGCTGAAATTGCAGAATCGATCAACTATTTATATGTCATTAATGATCAAAAGCAGCTTGTAGGGGTTCTGTCGTACCGGGATCTCATTTTAGGTGAACCAGATGAAAAAGTGCAGGATCTTATGTTTACAAGAGTCATTGCCGTTGGAGCTTTTCAAGATCAGGAAGAAATCGCAAAGCTGATTGAACGGTATGATTTTCTTGCCATTCCTGTTGTAGAAGAGAACAATGTCCTGGTCGGAATCGTCACAGTCGATGATATCATTGATGTCGTCATTCAAGAGGCAGGAGAAGACTATGAGAAGTTCGCTGCCTCTGGTAAAGATATTACATTTGACACGCCCGCTTTTGTTGCGGCATACCGCCGTCTCCCGTGGCTCATTTTGCTCTTATTCATTGGGCTGATTTCAGGCAGTATTTTAAATTACTTTGAAGATACCCTTCAGCAAGTCGTCGCTTTAGCCTTCTTCATGCCAATGATTGCCGGGATGACAGGGAATACAGGCACACAGTCGCTTGCAGTCGTCATTAGAGGACTTTCAAAAGAAGAATTAACGAAAAAAACCATTATGCGCCTGATTTTTAGAGAGCTCCGCACAAGTATTTACATTGGGATTGTCTGTTCCATCATTATTACAGTCGTTGCAATGGTGTGGCAGGGCAATATGATTTTAGGATTTGTTGTCGGTTCCTCACTGCTTGCCACACTGATTATTGGAACGATGGCAGGTACGATTGTGCCTATTATTTTACACAGATTAAACGTCGATCCTGCGATTGCATCTGGGCCGCTGATTACAACATTGAACGATATTTTATCACTGCTCATCTATTTTGGTATTGCAACAGCGTTCCTTCATACACTTATGTAGCAAGAAGGCTGTAAAACATGACGTTTTGCAGTCTCAGCGCGCTGGCAAACCCTTGCATTCGGTGTCAGTCCTTGCGTGCCGGTGCTCACGAATGTTCAATTCGCTCCGCTCCGGTACTCGTTCTTCCTTGACTTCAAAGGTTTTCAAATCGCGCTGAAAGGTAGACAAAGGACCATCCTTTGTCCGCAATCTAAGCCTGTAAAACATGACGTTTTACAGGCTTTTTTTGTATAAAGATTGCATATAGCGCTTCCATCCTTTACATTTTAAGGAGAAGGTGGGAGAGAAACATGAAGAAATTCTTATTCATTTTGATGTGTATGTTTTTGCTGAGTGCATGTCAAAGGGAGGACGAGGGGAAAGACCGGAGACTAGTGGCTGCAGAGCATATGCTTGAAGCCATCACCGAAGGAAATAAAAGAAAAATGGAAGACATCTACGTCGAAGGTGCGGTCCCGAGCCCGGATGACATTCTGAAACTGAAAAAAGAATGGGGTATAGACACGCTTTCTTATGAGGATTTTCAATTGGAAGAAGCCAGCATTCATGTGTTCCATGCGAATTATGAAGATGCAAAAACCGGGAAGAAAAAGGCACTTGCCCTGCGGGTGAAAGAAGACCCTGAAAGAGGCGGTGTGCTGATTGACTTTGTAGGGGTTGTAGAAGGTACTGAAGCTTCCTCTAAATAAAAAGAATCGTTCAAAAGAGCGATTCTTTTTTGTTTAACGATTTTTATACCGAAAGTGTGCGTTAATCTGGCCTTCCAGCATTTTTTTCTTAAATTGTCCGCTTTTTAGCGCTTGTTCTTTTTTCTTCATGTCTTTTAAAATTTCAGCTGTCTGTACACCGTCTTCCCGTTTATTGGCGATGTCCATCAAACGTTCAACATCTGCAAAAGAATATTTGCGTGTGCCTCTTGTTGAGCGCTGGGGGTAAATGAGTTTACGTTCCTCATAATATCGGATTTGCCTGACAGAAAGCCCTGTTAGCTCACTGACAATCCCGATTGAAATGACTTTTTTATCTTTATAAGATACATCTTCCTGCGTCATATACTCACCCCTGCAAGTCTTTTCTTCATATTATATAGAACGAGAAGGAAAAAAACCTATCGTTTGTTAGAAAATATAACACAAAAACGAAAAAATGAAAAAACCATGGAAGGAAAGATAACATAAAGTGTGCAATACATCTTACGGCGGCATATAATCATGGTGAGTTGACATAGGAGGAGGAGCATATGATGGAGCAAGCACAGATCATTCGTATGGCAAAAGAAATCATCGCATTAGATGTGAAGAGGGATGAATTGCTCGAGCAATTCATGCAGGCTGCAGGTCAGAATGCACATGCGCTTCTAAGAGCCATGCAAAATGATTTGTATAAGAAGTCTTCATAAGCACCCGATCCAAATCACTTGATAGGAGGGATAATCGGTGCGGCGTATATTAAAAGAAGCTTTAGCAAAGGAAAGACATTATTATACGAAGCAGCTATGTTCATTAGGGGTTTACAGCCCTGATGCAGCCAAGAACATGACAATTAGTGACTTAAAAAAAGAGTATCATTTCTTTTTCAACAAAACAGAGCGCTATTTGTAAAAATCCCTTGAAATGTGCGTATGTCACATAAAGGGTTCTTTTTTTGTGTTTAATATTATAGCAATATTGAATTTTGTAGAAATTTGGCGAATGAAGTGCAAGAAACCATAGATTCTTTACAGATTTTGTTAAAGTGTGTCGCATCTTGATGGTTTGCTGAAAAAGCTTTTTTTCGAGATGATTGTGAAAAATAAGAAGGATTTTAAAAGTTTATATCGAAACCTTATACATAACACGAATGGAGTCACTTATGTGGTTGAAAGGGTTTTCAAAAACGTACTTCTATTTTTTACGAAAGGCTCCAACTGCACCGCAAGACAGCCTTGAAGTTAAAAAAATATTATAAGAGGTAGATATGTGATGAGACTATCGTTTAATGAAGAAGAAGTAGAACGCTCAATGACGCTTTACAAGGTTTTTGCAAGAGCATTTAAAAGCGTTTCAGAACACAGTATTAGAGACAGCAAAGAGCATGGATTCAATCCAACTGAATTTGCCGTTCTTGAATTACTGTACACAAGAGGTGCTCAAAAGCTTCAGCAAATCGGCTCAAGACTCCTGCTTGTCAGCGGGAATGTGACGTACGTAATTGACAAATTAGAACGAAATGGTTTCATTGAAAGAGAACAGGATCCCAAGGATAAACGGTCGGTTTATGCTCATTTAACGGAAAAAGGGCGAAGCTATCTTGACAAAATTTATCCGATCCACTCTCTTCGGATTGCACGTGCATTCTCTGGTCTGACACGTGAAGAACAAGAGCAATTGATTAGTCTATTGAAAAAAGCAGGTATTCACAGTCAGCATTTATTATTTAGATAAAACGAAAAGGTGCCACCATTGGCACCTTTTAGATTGTTGACAAAGGGCGAAAATGATGCCCTTTGTCTTCTTCTCAGCTCAGCGTGACAGAAAACCTTTGAAGTCTAGGAAGACGAGTACCGGAGCAGAGCGAATTGAGCATTCGTGAGCACCGGCACGCAGGCTGACACCGAATGCGAGGGTTTGTCTGCACGCTGGAAGGTGCCATCATTGGCGCCTTTTTTTATGTGTCAAGCAGCGCCGGATAGGCGATGAATTTTTCAATATCGCTTGCTGGCAGCGGTTTGGCATAATAAAACCCTTGCAGGTCGTCACAGCCTTGGGCAGATAAAAGCTGAGCCTGTGCAAATGTTTCAACACCTTCTGCTATGACTTCGAGAGATAATTGATGTCCCATCGCTATAATAGCCCCAGTAATCTGTTCAGATTTTGAATCACTTAAAATATCCTCAATAAAGGATTTATCAATTTTCAGTCGATGAATCGGTAAATCTTTTAAATAGCTTAATGAGCTGTGGCCAGTACCGAAATCATCAATACTAATGCGGACGCCAAGCTGTTTTAGCGACGTTAACACCTGTTTTGATTGCTTGATATTGTCCATTGTCATACTTTCTGTGACTTCAAGCTCCAAGAGTGACGGTGTCAGGTCGTATTTTTTCAGTGTGAGCTTGATCAAATCAATTAAGTCTTCAGAATTGAATTGTTTCGCAGATAAATTGACGGCCACAGGAATCTTCAGCCCATCGTCATACCACATTTTTGCCTGCTTGCCAGCCGTATCAATGACCCATCTGCCAATATCAATGATCAGACCTGATTCCTCTGCCAGCTCAATAAAAGCCTCAGGTGATTTTAAGGAACCATCTGGTGCCTTCATTCTTAAAAGGGCTTCAACCCCAGTCATCTTTCTTGTTTTGGCACTGACTTGCGGCTGGTAGTGAAGGACAAATTGCTCTCTTTGAATGGCATCCCTCAGCTCCAGCTCCCGGTTTAACCTGTCCTCACTTAATCTTTCCATAGATTCGGTAAAGAACTCATAACGGCTTTGCTTATGTTTTTTGGATAAATACATGGCCATATCGGCTTTTCTCATCAGCTCCATCCCGTCTTTGCCATTTTGCGGAGAGATAGCGATCCCAATGCTGATTGACGTAATAAGCTGATGGTTCTGGATGAAAAAAGGACGTTCAAATTGATGGATGATGTTTTTAGAAAATTGTTCGATTTTATGTGTATCATGATCCATGTTTGGAAAGATCATTAAAAATTCATCACCGCCAAGTCTTGCGATAAAGCCATTGTCCGGTAAACATTGCGTCAGTCTGTTTGCAGCAGCTTTCAGCAGTAAATCTCCTATGTTATGCCCGAGTGCATCATTAATAATTTTAAAACGATTTAAGTCCAGAAACAGAACCGCTGTTGATGTTTTTGACTTTTCTTGAGCGGAGAGAACATCATTTAAATGATTGATGCCGTGGCGGCGGTTAGGAAGCTCTGTTAGTGCATCATAATGTGCCATCACATGAATTTCTTTTTCTGCAATCCGCTGCTGCGTTAAATCTTTTAAAACAAGATAAATGCTGTCGAGTGAATTATTCACATGAACAGGTATGTAAGTGACATGATAATAATAAAAACGATCTGCTGCTTTCAGTTCTGCTTCGCGTGTGATGGCTTTTTTTGACTGAGAAATAAATTCTTCCCACAACTCAGTCGGCATCACATATTGGCTGACATCATCACCAATCTTAGAATTGCAAAACTCTAAGATTTGTTTACCAGAGTCATTTGCAGAAAGAACCTTTCGATCGACAGATAACACGATAATGCCGTCTATATTATGTTTGATAAGCGATTGAAACCGCTGTTCATTTTCTTTCAGCTGATCTGACTGCGTCATGATTCGGTGGTCGATATAGGCACCAAAGATCATCATTGTTTGGACTACAAGTGTCATGAAGCCGACAAAAATCGACAGACTGAATGGCGACATTTCAAGAGAGCCGCCTATAGAAGCTTGTCCATTTGAATGATAAAACATGGTAGAGGCAGCCATACCAGTATAGTGCATGCCCGCTATAGCACCGCCCATCAACATTGAACCAAACACCTTTAAAAGATAATTCTTCCGTTTACCTTTATTGAGGTCAACACGAAAGAAGAGTTTCAATGAGAAGTAGGAGGTAATGGCAGCAATGAAAAACGAAAGAAAAAAGAGAACTGGATCATAGCTGATTGAGACATTGGCCATTGATTCCATTCCAAGATAATGCATGCTGCAAATAGCTGAACCCATGGTGATTGAACTAATGAGCAGCCGTCTTCTAGTGAGCTGCTTTTGAATGCATATTGAAAAAGCGATCAAGGATCCGATAAATGAGGCCAAAATCGATAAAATCAGTAAGGATGTATCATATGTGATGCCAACACGCATTTGAAATGCCAACATGCCAATAAAATGCATCGACCATATCCCCATTCCCATGATCATTGCACCAATGAGCAGCCATACTCTTTTCTTTGCACCGCTTGACTGTGCTACCCTGCTGGCTATATGAAGAGCTGAGTAGGAGGCGACAGCGGCGACAGCGATTGACAGAAAGACAAGCCATCCATTGTAGCTTCCTGTTAAATGGGTCATGTAAGAAACCTCCTGTATCTTAAAACAGACATATACTTAATATATCGGATCGAATGGCTTCTGTGTTCACCTTTCCTTCACTTAAATACAACAATCACCGTTTTTTTCATTCTTCTTTTATAGTAAAATCGAATTTAATGTAAAAAAACGACGAAAAGTGAATCGTTTCTTCGGTTTTATTCGTTTAATGTATGGTGTGATTCTAAAAAGATTATGTGTGAAAGGGATTGATAAACATCGAAGATTTTATTATTTCTTTAGCTGATGCCTTTAAGAACTTGTCATACTTTGGCATCTTCCTCGCATTATGCATTGAATTTGTACCTGCTGAAGTGGTTTTGCCTCTTGCGGGTTACTGGGTCTCAGAAGGGGACATGGCCTTTATCGGTGTTGTGGCGGCCGGCTCCATCGGCGGCGTGGCTGGCCCTTTGACCTTGTACTGGTTAGGACGTTACGGCGGCAGACCCTTTTTAAATAAATATGGAAAGTACTTTTTTATAAAACCTGAGTCGCTTGATAAATCGGATGCTTTCTTTGAAAAGCATGGCGGATTTGTCGCATTCAGCGGCCGGTTCATACCAGGAGTCAGAACGCTGATCTCCATCCCATGCGGTATTGCCAAGATGAATGTGTGGGTCTTTTGCCTGTATACGTTTTTGGCAATTACACCAATTACGTTTGTGTATGTGTATCTTGGGTTTATGCTTGGGGAGAACTGGAAAGAAGTTGGCGCCATGTTAGATCCTTATCTTTTACCAATTGGGATCGGTGTTGTGTTATTGTTTGTTCTCTACCTATGGATAAAACGAAGAAAAAGAAAAACAGAAACGCCAACTGCCTAATCAATGGATCGGAGAGAAAGCCACCTGTTGACAATCCAGTGTCTATTGATTATGATATAAGTAATCTAAATATTCTAAATCCCGCCAAAGGGGAGTAGCGTCCGGATTTTACCGGAAACAAAGTCGTCATTACATGGACTGATGTTCATCGGCTTTGTTGGCATGATTCTACATATCACATGTCTAGCAAGACCTTTGCCATTACAGGCAAAGGTCTTTTTTGCATTCATAAGCCTTTGTCTGTTGTGGGACAATAGATAAAAACAAGGAGGAATGATGATGGATGCAGCTATTATTTTAGAGTACGGGTGGGTTCTGCTCGTACTGATTGGATTAGAAGGTATTTTAGCAGCTGATAACGCGCTGGTTATGGCCGTGATGGTCAAACACCTTCCTGAAAAACAAAGAAAAAAAGCACTGTTTTACGGACTTGCAGGTGCATTTGTCATGCGGTTTGGTTCTCTGTTTCTTATTTCGTTTTTAGTGGATGTGTGGCAAGTTCAAGCCATTGGTGCAATTTATCTTCTTTATATTTCCATTCACCATATTTTAAAATCGCACGTATTTAAGAAAAAGGAAACTGAAACAAATGTGAAACAAAGCGGCTTCTGGGCAACAGTCGTGAAAGTAGAGCTTGCCGACATTGCTTTTGCTGTAGATTCCATTTTAGCGGCCGTCGCTTTAGCTGTGACACTGCCAAAAACAAGTCTTCCGCAAATAGGCGGGCTCGATGGCGGTCAATTTATTGTTATTCTTTTAGGCGGTATCATTGGTCTTGTTATTATGCGATTTGCAGCAACGGTCTTTGTGAAACTGCTCCAAACAAGGCCGAGCCTAGAAACAGCAGCATTTGTCATTGTCGGATGGGTGGGTGTGAAGCTCACGCTTTATACACTGTCACATCCAGCCATTGGGGTCGTATCGTCTCATTTTATCCATTCAGCATTATGGAAAGTCATTTTCTGGACAGTGCTTCTCGCAATTGCAGCATTTGGCTGGTTTTTATCAAGTCCATCAAGAAAAGGCGGGCAGGAAAACGAGGAGAAACAAGAGGCACGCCTGAGAGAGTAGGTTTTTTGAAAGAAATATCATTTCATTTTCATAACACGTATATTACAAATAAGGGGGAGATACCCCCTTATTTCTTTGCTTTTAGACGAAACATTGTAAAGTAGATGGTGGCATACATGTCATAATTGAGTAATAGGAAATGAATTCCTCATTTCTTCCTTTGCGCTTCCCTCATAAATTAGCTATCATAAATGAGTAATATAGGGAGAACTGAGGTGAAACCATTGCTTAGCCTTTTGTTTAAAAAAGGAAAGAAAAAGCAAGCATTAGAGCAGTCGGCTATCAGCATTCAACAAGGTGATATCGAACTGCAAAATGCATTAATAGAGCAATACAAACCATTTGTCGCTAAGACGGTTTCATCCGTTTGTAAACGATATATAGATGAAAAAGATGATGAATTCAGCATAGGCTTAATAGCCTTTAATGAAGCGATAGAAAAATACTCTGCCGAAAAAGGAAACTCACTTCTTGCTTTCGCAGAATTAATTATTAAAAGAAAAGTGATTGACTATATTCGAAAAGAAGCAAGAAATGCATCAACGGTTCAAATGGACCTGCAAGAAAGTGAGAATGGCGAATACTCTCAAAGCATGATTGAAGCAGAGCTCTCTGCAAATGAATATAGGCGTTTAATTGAACAAGAACATAGAAAAGAAGAGATTGAACATTTTAAAGAACGATTGAAAGTTTACGGTCTCACATTTCAAGAGCTGCTTGATCATTCACCAAAGCATGCAGATGCCAGGCAAAATGCCATTAAAGTAGCCCATACACTCGTTGAACACGATGAGCTGAGAACCATTTTATTTCAGAAAAAACAATTGCCGGTCAAACAGCTGGAAAAGCTAGTGGAAGTCAGCCGCAAAACGATTGAGAGAAATAGAAAATATATCATTGCGATGGCGATCATTATGACAGGTGATTATGTGTATTTGAAAGATTACCTTAAAGGGGTGCTTAATTCATGAGAAGAGGCATTATAGTAGAGAAAAACAAAAAATATGTCACGCTGCTGACCCCTGATGGACAATTTCTGCGGACAAAATATGAAGAGCAAAACTATGAAATCGGCCAAGAAGTGACATTTCCGAATGAATCACGTCTCGAAAGAAAAAGAGCTGGTTTTTTTGACCTGCTTCGTTTACGTCCGTTAAATGCAGGAATCCTATCAATAGCAGCGATTATTGTCGTAATTTTTACTATGATGCCATCTTTCACTAGTCAAAAAGCATATGCGTATATGACAATTGACATTAACCCAAGCTTTGAGCTGAAGCTTGATCACAATTATCAAGTGATCGGTGTCACACCGCTGAATAAAGATGCAAAGCAAGTACTGGCGAGTATGAAGGATTTAGAAAAAAACGACATGACCAAAGTTGTGCAGGAAATTATAGATAACTGTGACAAAAAAGGATATGTGAACGACTCTAAAAGTATCTATATTTCAACCGTTTATGAGAACAAGCAGGACAATACATATAAAACAAACGTAAAAAACAAAATTAACACCATTTCTGGTGAATATCAAAAACGCAATTATAAGCTGGAAACTGTGGAAAGTGACCTGGAAACAAGAGAAAAAGCCCAAAAGGCAGGCATTTCAACAGGAACATATATTAGAAATCAAGAAATGCAAGATAAAGAACATGAAGGCATCAAAAAGGATGAAGACGCAGCAGAGAACGATGCTGTGAAGGAAGAAGAACCTAAGAAACATGATGAAGAACAAGCAGATAAAGACAAACAAGAAGACGTAAAGACAGACGATAGCGAAGAGATGCAGCCAGATCAAGAGGCTCCTGAAGCTGATGACAAAGAGCAGAAGGAAGCAGAGAGGGAAGAGCAAGGATCTGTTCATAAGCCTCAAAAACCTGATGATGAAAGCAGAGACACCAATATAAAGGAAGAAAAGGATCATTCTTTCGATAAAGAGCAAAAAAAAAATCACTCAACTGATCTTGATGAAAGAAGACACTGGAACGGCACATCACGTGGTGATGCAGAAAAACACGCAAAAAAAAACGGCAGGGATCAGATCAATCCATCCGCTGAACAAAAAAGAGAACATGCAAAGCAAAAAGGGAAAGGTGCACCGTTTCCTTATCGCGAGAACCGGCATGAGCACACATATCAACAATAAAAAAACGCCAGATTAGCTCCGGCGTATTTCACCATGTCTTTATTTAGATTGATTGCCCATTTGTGATTGAGCCTGTTGAACGAGTCTTTTTGTGATTTCACCGCCAACAGAACCGTTTGCACGTGAGACTGTATCTGAACCGAGAGTGACGCCAAATTCTTGAGCGATCTCGTATTTAAATTGATCTAAAGCTTGTTCTACTCCAGGAACAAGAAGTTGATTTCGATTTGCCATGTTCATATTCCTCCTTTCACCTCATGTTTGTTGCGCCTTCTTATTTTGAAAAAAAAGCCGTACATTTATGCTGGCAATTGCTGTACAAAAAAACCGAGATGATGAAGGTCACCTCGGTTCTTATTTATCCCTTATTCAGCTGCAGCGTATTATACATCATTTCTTGAGCTGTACTTTGCAAATGAGAAGTAAATACAGAGAAAACGGTAGAACTGATAATCCCTTTAATCAAATTCCATTGGCTATTCGTCAATTCTGTAAACTCATCATGGAGCTTGTCTGTCTGCTCCTCGGTTATTTCTCGTAAATTTGTTTCCTTTAATGGAAATTGTGTATGGTGATAAATAAAATCAAGGACGTGCGCATATGCTTCATAAAAACGGATTGGACTAATAATATCATCTGTTCGATCTGTGATGGTGTTAAATAAGGCAGATAAGATCATACGAATGGTATCGAAGTCAAAAACTGATTTTAAATCCCTGACAATTAATAAAATAACCACCTGATCAATTGAGTACTTCTTGCCAAGCTCTGGATGGCCAATCATATCTTTAATATCACGTTTGATCCAATTTTGAATCGCCGTCGATTTAAGAGAAGTCAGCTCACACAAGTTGCCAAGCTCAACAATTTCATTTGTAGAAAGACCGTGCTCTGATTTTTGCTTCCGCCGTTCAAGCTTCTCAAAAAAAGACGGGATCTTTAATTCATCATAGTCATGATCCTTGCCATTTTTTACAGATAGTTTCAAAAGCTGAAGCGGAGTCAGATCTCCCTCTCCTTTTAGAGAATACAGAAGTCTTGTCATGTCCATTCTCGTTAATTTAAAAGTAACCATGTTCCACCTCATTTGTACGTCAAAACGTGATTATTGATCTAATTCAACATCATAGTCTCTTTTTGATCAAAATGCAAAATAAACTCAAAATCAGACCTGTACGTCACAATTTGTTCACTTTTCTGCTGGGGGCAAATGTCGTAAATATTGATGTGACGGGGCTTTAGCCGTTATGATAAACAGAGAAAGTGATTCCTTTTTCCTTGCAATTTGAGACGTTTATTTTTATAATTTTATTAATAAGTTCATTTGAACTTAATATGACAGCGGAGGTTATGTATGGGTAAGAGAATATTTCTGTTTATATTAACGAACATTCTTGTTATCACTACGATTGGTATTGTACTGTCGGTTATTAGTGCAGCAACTGGTGTTGGTTCTTATATAGGAGCAGACGATGGAATTAATTTTGTTGCACTGCTTGTATTCAGTGCAGTTGTTGGTTTTGTTGGCTCGTTTATGTCACTTGCAATGTCTCGCTGGATGGCAAAAATGATGATGGGTGTACGCGTGTTAAATCCAGAAAAGGATTCATTAACATATGATGAGCAGCAGCTCGTTGACCGCGTGCACAGACTTTCAAGAGCAGCAGGCCTTTCTAAAATGCCTGAGGTTGGTATTTATCAATCATCTGAAGTCAATGCATTTGCAACAGGTCCTTCTAAGAGAAGATCACTTGTTGCGGTATCAACTGGATTGCTTCATGAAATGGATGATGCAGCAGTTGAAGGTGTAATCGCCCACGAAGTCGCTCACGTTGCGAATGGTGATATGGTGACGATGACGCTGCTTCAAGGAATCGTCAACACGTTCGTTGTGTTCCTTTCAAGAATTGCGGCATGGATCGCAAGCCGTTTTGTTTCACGCGAAGAGCTTGTGCCGATTGTTCACTTTATCGCTGTGATTGTTTTCCAAATTCTTTTCTCTATCCTAGGAAGTCTTGTCGTGTATGCATATTCTAGACACCGTGAATTCCACGCAGACCGAGGCGGAGCCGACCTTGCAGGTAAAGACAAAATGATTCATGCGCTTCGTTCACTTGAGGCGTACACGTCAAGAATCAAAGATGATGATCAAACAGCAGTCGCTACGCTGAAAATCAGCGGTAAACGAAAAGCTTCTCTTTTCTCAACACACCCTGATTTGAACGAAAGAATCAGAAGACTAGAAGCAAAATAAGAAAGACGAAAAGACATTCTTTGACAGGATGTCTTTTTCTTTTTGATGAAAAAGAAAATAAAGCATAAAATAGCTTTAAAATCATGTCTCTTTTCATTAAAATGATAAAGGTATTCGAAAAGATAGATAAAAGAAGGAATGACAATGAATCCTATAAAAAAGCTAATTGACCGGCTGTCAGCGTTTCAGTTGATTGCCCTTTATTATTTTCTTGCTGTGACCGTGTCGTTTATTCTTCTCAGCCTGCCAGTCGCTCATCAAGAGGGAGTCAAATGGACATTCATTGATGCCTTGTTTACAGCGGTGAGTGCGGTAAGTGTTACAGGACTGACTGTTGTCGACACCTCACAAACATTTAGTGTGATGGGGATGTGGATCCTTGCGTTTGTTCTGCAAATCGGAGGCATCGGTATTATGACGCTCGGTACCTTCGTATGGCTTGTTATGCGAAAAAGAATTGGAATTAAAGAAAGAAAGCTGATCATGGCAGATCAAAACCAAAGCAATTTATCTGGAATTGTGAAACTAATGAAGCAGGTCTTATATTTAATTTTGCTGATTGAGTTTGTCGGCGGGCTGATTTTAAGCATGTATTTTCTCAAGTATTATGATGTGCAAGGTGCTTTCTTACATGGCTTCTTCTCAAGTATTAGTGCGACAACCAATGGTGGCTTCGATATTACAGGGAATTCGCTTATCCCTTATAAAGATGATTATTTTGTCCAATTTATTACGATGCTGCTGATCATCTTTGGAGCAATTGGCTTTCCTGTGCTTGTGGAAGTGAAGGATTATTTGTTCAATCAGGACCGAAAGCACGCTTCGTTCTCATTGTTTACAAAAATTACAACGCTCACGTTCGGCGTTCTTGTCGTTGTTGGAGCGATTGGAATCTATGCACTTGAAGCCGGGTTTAGCTTTGTAGGGAAAAGCTGGCATGAAATTTTGTTTTATTCTTTGTTTCAATCGACTGCAACAAGAAGCGGGGGGCTGACAACGTTAGATATTACGCAGCTGACGGAACCGACGCTTTTATTTTTATGTATGCTGATGTTTATCGGGGCTTCCCCAAGCTCTGTGGGGGGCGGAATTCGGACAACTACGTTTGCCCTTAATTTACTCGCCTTGTTTCATTTTGCCAGGGGAAATAAGTCCATTAAAATCTTCAAGAGAGAGCTTCATCAAGCGGATATTAATAAATCCCTTATGGTAACCATGATGGCCTTTATTTTGGTCTTTGGCGCTACGTTCCTGTTATCCTTAACAGAGCATAATACACTTCTTGAAAATTTATTTGAAGTTTGCTCTGCTTTCGGAACAACGGGGCTGTCGCTTGGGATCACCTCAGATCTCACTGTGTTTGGTAAATGTATCATCATGGTGGTCATGTTTATTGGCCGGATCGGCATTCCAAGCTTTTTATATTTAATAGGCCGAAGAGAAAGCGAAGCAAATTATCATTATCCGAAAGAGCGTGTCATTATTGGCTAAACAGCATTCCGTTTGAATGCTGTTTTTTTATTTCCATTATCTAACTGGCTAAATCACATGGAATGTTCGCAATCTATAGGTAAGAGGTGAACGAGACGTGCTGGATGTGTTATGGAAAGCAATTGTCATGCTGCTAGTTGGTACCTTGCTGCTGAGAATAGCAGGGCCTAAATCCATTAGTCAATTAACTGTACAACAAACAGTGATTATGATTTCCATCGGATCGATTATTATCCAACCCTTTATTGAGCATAATTTACTTGAAACCATTTGTGCAGCTACCATCTTTATTGTGGCACTTGTCATTATGGAAAAGCTGTCAATTCAATCGGATTTTTTTGAAAAATTGCTTTCAGGCAAATCGGTTGTGATTTTACAGGATGGCGAAATGCTTGATCATAAGCTGAAGAAAACAAGGCTCACAAGGGATCAATTTAAAATGCGTTTAAAGCAGCAAGGCATCACTGACATCAGCTGTCTCAAAAAAGCCACGCTAGAAGCCAATGGGCAAATTGGCTATGAGTTAAAACCTGAGGAAAAGCCAGTGACGGTCAAGCAAATGAAGGAACTCCTTGACCAATTAAGAGAAGAACTAAACCTGTCAAAAAAGGACTGAATGCAGATGAAAAGAAAAGCAGCGAAAAATGAAGCATTAACAAATAATATGACGCCGACAGAAAGCATGGCACATAATCAAGGACAAACTCAATTTGACGAACAATCAAGAGATCGTCAGGCAAACCGAAATTCTCATAAAGGAAAACAAGGGGGAGCATCTCGTGACTAAGAAGCATATGAAGAGCAAAGAGATGAAGGACCATAAAAAGCCAATGGACCCAGATATTTTAGAAGAGGAATTTGGCAGTGAGCTTGGAGATATTAACAGCAGCAAATGGATTGATACATTGGTGAAGCCAAAGAAAGATGCTGCATGTCAGCAGAATAAGAAATAGAAAAAAACGATCCATGAAGGATCGTTTCAGCGTGTAGACAAACCCTCGTATTCGCCCGCAGGTCTGCGCTCCGGTGCTCGTCCTTCCTAGACTTCAAAGGTTTTCTATCACGCTGAAAAGAAGACAAAGGGCTAAAATAAAAATCATTTTAGCCCTTTGTCAACAATCTGAAACGATCCATGAAGGATCGTTTTTTATTTGATATAACTGCCTTGCCTGCCGGTGATTGTTCGCATGAGATTGGTCATTTTGAGCTCAATCACTGGCTGTGCAACGGTTTTGACAAAAGTGCTAGACAAGGTAAAGGTTAACAGAATAGTCAGCAGCAATAAAATGAGTACACTTGCTGCATTGAGCGCCCAGTCATCAAACCAAGTGGTTCTTAGCAGTTTGATCACAAAGCCATGTAATAAATAAACATATAACGTTCTTGTTCCCCATTTTGTAAAAAAGAAACGGCGTGTTGGAACTAATGCAAAGAAGCTGAATGTAGCGCCAAATGCAAGCAAATACCATGCCATTCGTTTCAACGCGGCAATCATTCCTTCATCTCCTAGAGAAGCATACGACTTTGAGCCAAATAAGAAGGAATAATCAAATTCATAGAAGTAACAAAACAGGAACACAGCCATTAATACAAAAAGTGCCGCCAGCTTTCCTTTGCTTGTACGGATGAATTCAAAATGCTGCTTTTTTAAATAGAATCCAGCTAAAAACATAGGCAGAAAGACAAACGTACGTGATAAGCTGAGTGTATCGCTGATGCTGTCCACATAACCGACAAGTAATGCAATCGATAAACTGACAATCATCGCCCAGTGGAACGGCAGTTTTGAAAAAGGAATAAGCAGCAAGTTCCAAAAGAATAAACTAATTAAAAACCATAAGGACCATTGCGGATCAATTGGATTTAAATTGGCCATGCTTTGATCCTGTAATAGATAATAGTAAACCGAATAGATCACCTGAAAGATTAAATATGGGATGATCAGCTTAACGGCGACTTTTTTCATAAAGCCCGGTTTTCTAAACCCTTTTGCAAAAAAGCCAGAAACTAAAATAAAGGCGGGCATGTGAAAGGTATAAATAAACTTGTATAAGTAGAGCATCCAGTCATTATCATGAATGAATGATCGTAACAAATGACCAAAAACAACTAGAAAAATCAGAAGGAATTTCGCATTATCAAAATAACTATCTCGTGAAGATGCCATAACATCACCTTTCCTGCTCGTTTTCGAACATAAATGTTCTAAGTGCACTGTTCCCTTATTTGCCTCATTCTAAAATACATTTTCGCTTAATTCGCTATTTGATGTGAAATTGTAGAACGGTTGTAAAAGAAGCGTAAGAAAAGTGAATCGTTATACAATCCTGTCATCCAAATGAAATAAATGAGACAGTCTTCGTGTAAAAAGTTATCTTTTTTTATGAGTCGAATGAAGGAACAATGAAAATATTGTAGAAATATTGTAGAGGAATGAGGCTGGAAAAGGAGTGTAAGAGAATGACTGAAACGCTCGATGGCAATAGGTTAACCCCTGCGGGAGATATCAGAAAATTAGAAAAAGAGAACGAATATTTGCGAACTGAGTTGATGCAGCAAAAAATGCTGTTAAATAAGACGCTAGATGCCATTTTTATATTTGATCAGCACCTCAACATCATCCAAGCCAACGAAGCAACATGCAGGCTTGTCCAGACACCGAAAGAAGACCTCCTCAATAAATCCGTTCTAGATTTCCTATACGGCATCCCGAAAGATAAAGTTGAATGCTCACTCGATCTATTTTTTCGAAAAGGTACGTTAAAAAGAGAAATCTCCATTCAGCTGGAAAATGGCGAAACAAAATACATTGAATTTGTCGCAGAGCACGACACCATGAATCAGCAGTATATAGTGGTTATGCGAGATATTTCATCAAAGAAAATATTAGAACGAGAACGCTCCATGAATGAGCAGCTGTTCAAAGATTTGTTTGACCGAGCCATTGACGGGATGGTCATTTTTGATCAGGATGGCTGCATGATTGATGCGAATCATTCTTTTTGTCAGAGCTTTGAGCTGCAAAAGACTGATTTAACCGATCGCTATTTACATGAATTTGTCGAAGAAGAAAATCTTCCCGCCTTGCAGCATCTTTTAACGTCACTTAAAGAAACAGGGAAAGCAAAAGGGGAGCTTCCTGTTACCCTTCAATCTGGCCAGCACAAATTATTCGAACTCACCATTACATCAAATGTGATGAGTGGTTTTTATATGTCCATCATGCGGGATATTACCGAAAAAAGGCTGATGGAAGAGAAGCTGTTAAAAAGTGAAGAGCGCTTTAGAGAAATTTTCGAAAATGCAATGGATGCCATCATCATATGGGCGGACGATGGAGAGATTGTGAGAGCCAATGAATCAGCCTGCCGAATTTTTGAATTACCAATGCACTCGCTGATTGGCAAAAAACTTACCGACTTTCTCGTCAAATCTGATAAGAGATATAGACCAACAAGAAGACGCTATATCCGGAATCATGAAATAAGGGAAGAGCTATTGTTCAAAATGGCAAATGGACAGTATAAAGAGCTTGAGTTTACATCAAAGCATGCGGTATTAGAAGGACAGCACTTAACCATTTTACGTAATGTAAGTGATCGAAAAAGAATGGAGCAGGAGCTGCGCGAAAGTGAGCTCAAATTCCGCAAAGTATTTAATGGTTCAATGGACGGCATTGTTCTTTTTGATAATCAATACCGAATCATTGAAGTCAATCCATCTGCCAGCGAGCTGCTTCAATTGAAGGACGATCATTTAACAGAAATGAATCTTTTCCACATCCTTGCCCCTTATCAAATAGAGAATTTGGCTCAGCCCGCCGAGGCGATGTCATTAGATGAAATGGATAATGAGGTTCCGTTTGTACTGAACCATCCAGATCAGCGTATCCTGGAATTCTCTTTTAAACGCAACATTATCCATAATATGAATTTGGCGATCTTTAGAGATGTGACAGAGCGGAAGGAATTAGAAGAGCGGGTGAGAAAATCAGATACCCTTCATGTGGTCGGAGAGCTTGCCGCTGGAATTGCTCATGAAATTAGAAACCCGATGACAGCCTTAAAAGGCTTCATTCAGCTGTTAAAAGGAAATATAGAAGGGGAGTATTCGCTCTATTTCAATGTCATCACATCAGAGCTGAAAAGAATTGAATCCATCATCACCGAATTTTTGATTTTAGCGAAACCGCAAGCCATTGTATATGAAGAAAAAAATGTGGTGCAGATTGTGAAAGACACGATGGATCTTCTGCACGCACAGGCGAATCTTGGCAATGTTCAAATGCATCTCAATGTGCTGGATGAGATTCCGCTCATTTATTGTGAACAAAACCAATTAAAGCAGGTCTTTATTAACATTTTAAAAAATGCAATTGAAGTCATGCCGCGCAAAGGAAATGTTTATGTGAGCATTCAGCGGAAGGGTGAGGAGCATATTGTCATTTCACTGCGTGATGAAGGCTGCGGAATGGCAGAGGATAAGCTAAAGCGTCTAGGTGAGCCTTTTTATACAACGAAAGAAAGAGGAACTGGACTTGGGTTAATGGTTAGTTATAAAATTATTGAAGAGCATCAAGGAACCATTGAAGTAGAAAGTGAGGAAGGCGTAGGGACCGTCTTCCATCTCACGCTGCCACTTAGGCAGCAGAAACAAGAAGGAGAACAGTAACGTGTATTATACCGTCTATCATGCACCTATCGGGGCATTATACATACTAGAAAAGGATGGTGCCATCATCGAGGTGATGTTTGATGATGAACCGTTTCTAGCAAAAAAGCAGGCAGCGAATCTAAAGCAAGCAGATACGCCTGTCTTACAAGAAGCGAAAAAGCAGCTAGATGAATATTTCAAAGGTGAGCGTCAAGTATTCGATCTCCCGCTCAAGCAAACAGGCTCTCCTTTCCAAGAACAGGTGTGGGAAGCATTGTCGGCCATTCCATATGGTCAATCAAAAAGCTATGCAGACATTGCAGACGCGATTGGCAATCCAAAGGCTGTAAGAGCCATCGGACAAGCTAACAGACGAAATGCATTACCTATTTTTATCCCATGTCACAGGGTGATTGGAAAAGACCGGTCTTTGACGGGCTATGCAGGATCGAAGACAGACATGAAAGCGGTCCTCCTTGAATTAGAAGGCATCCCATTTGTTCAAAAATAAATCGATTGACCTGTTCCAAATGTTTGTCAAGCGACATATCCTTTTATTAAGCTAAAAAAGTTGGTTGAGGGAAAAAGGAGGGCGCTGGCATGTTTTGGGGCAAAAAAGGTAAAATGTATGCCGTTACGTCACTATGTGTCAAAATGAACGTTTTGACAGAAGAACAAAAAAAAGAAATCTTAACAAAAACGAATCAAGAAACAAAAAAGCGCGGTGCTCTTAAATGACAAGAACACGGCGCTTTTTTGCGATTATTGAGAGATGCTTTCGGCGAAAAGAGCATCAATCTCTTCTGCATAGTTCGATGTGATAATTCCCTTTTCTGTAATGATGCCTGAAATAAGATGATGAGGAGTGACATCAAAGGCGGGATTGAATACCTGAACATCAGGCGGTGCAATGGGGACGCCGTTTAATTCCTTTACTTCCAGCGGGTCGCGCTCTTCAATTGGAATATCTGACCCGTCGCGGGTGGATACATCAAAGGTTGAAAGCGGTGCTGCTACAAAAAACGGAATGTGAAAATGCTTGGCTAGAACGGCAAGACCTAACGTTCCAATCTTATTCGCTGTATCTCCATTACGGGCGATACGGTCAGCTCCAACAATGACAGCAGAAATTTGCTTTTCCTTCATCGTATGGGCTGCCATGTTATCTGTAATGAGCGTCACATCCACGCCGCCTTGCATAAGCTCCCATGTTGTCAGACGAGCACCTTGAAGAACAGGGCGTGTTTCACATGCATAAATGTGAAGATCAAGATTTTTCTTTTTGGCTAAATAAAAGGGAGCAAGGGCTGTTCCGTACCGGCTCGTTGCGATGGAGCCTGCATTACAAATGGTCATGATACGGTCACCTGATTTAAAGAGCTGAAGTGCATTTTGACCGATTTGTCTGCATGTTTCTTCATCTTCAATTTGAATTTGAATGGCTTCATGGACAAGGTCTGTTTTGGCTGCATTCACTGATGCTGCACGCTGAATGCGCTGCAGCAGCCGGTCTAATGCCCAGGCGAGGTTCACAGCGGTTGGACGAGCACTGTTTAAATATTCTTTGATTCGAATGACTTCTTGTTTAAACACATCCATTTCTTCTGTCTCAATGGCTTGCGCACTAAGCGCCAGCCCAAAAGCTGCTGTAATGCCAATCGCAGGCGCTCCGCGTACTTTTAATGACACAATCGCATCATACACATCTTCTTTCGTATATAAATGCTCAAATACGGTTTCGGCCGGTAATTTTTGCTGATTTAAAATGTGAATACGGTTTTCTTCCCATTCGACAGAACGGGGGACTTCAAATTCTTTTGACAAAACCCGTCACTCCTTTACAGATGGCTGGAATAATGCGACGAGATCAGACGCTGTTTCCACTGTATGATATTGTTTGATAAATGTTTTTCCAAGTGTCAGTGCTGCTTTTTTCTGCTGAATCCGTCTAGTTGGTGATGGAATCGCATCGAGATCAGCGGCATGAGCAAGACCGATTGTTCGGCGGACAAGCTCACAGCCGGCAAAGCCTGTCGCTTCTTTTAAAATCCGGTCAAAGGTTGTTTCTAAAAAGCTGTCCGATACACTAAACGCTTCAATGCTGTCCTCTTTCCAAGCTCTTGTGAACACTTCTTTGAAGGTTGCCCATACATTGACGACATGGTCAAAAAGGTGCTGCTGCTCGTGTTCATTCTCGCGAGATAAAGCATTCAGGAACAGATTGGCGATAAAGTGGCCGATATCGAATCCAAAGGGACCGTAAAACGCGAATTCTGGATCAATGATTTTCGTTTCAGTCTCATTTGCAAAAATACTGCCTGTATGAAGATCTCCATGAACCAATGTTTCAGCTGATGTCAGGAAGATACGCTTCAATTCCGCTGCTTTGGCTTGCAGCTCAAGATCTGCCCAAAGCGCTTCTGCTGATTCTCTTAATTCTTCTTCGAAGTCATTTGTTTCACTATCAAAGAAAGGGTCTGTGAAGACGAGTTTTTCTGTGATATCACACAGGTCAGGGTTCGTAAATTGCTTCACAAATTGTTTTTTGATTTTAGGATTTGTAGCAAAGTCAGATGTGTAAAAAAGTGTTTTTCCTAAAAATTCTCCGACATGATCGGATAAATGCGGATATTGTTTTCCGGCAATTAGCCCTTTTCTGACGATTTCTAAGTGTGAAAGATCCTCCATGGCTGTCACTGCAAGAGCTGTATCTGAATAATAGACTGCTGGTACGAGGTGCGGCGCATATTCTGACTGCTTGATCAGGGCGGCACTTTCAATTCTTGCCCGGTCTAATGTAAGCGGCCAGCTCTCCCCAACCACCTTTGCATAAGGCAGCGCCTGCTTGATGATCAATCCTTTTTCTTGTTTGTGATCATAAATATGAAAGACGTAATTTAAATTCCCGTCACCAATTTCAGTACATGTCAAATGGCTGCTTTCTTGGATCAAACCAAGTCTAATTGCGAGTGCAACTGCCGAGCTTTCTGTTAGTTCTTCATATGATGCCGTAAGTGTAACCAATTGCTTCCCCTCCAAATCATATAAAAAAGCCTCTTTCTCCTGAGAGAAAGAGGCTTGATGGTGTGTATGCTCAAAGCCTCTCTTATCTCTCAGCACATATGTCTGATGGAATTAGCACCGTGCCCTATAAGACAATTGTCTTGGCGCGTTACTTGCTGCGCCCCACTTCACAGTGGTATTAACGGTCGGTTGCTGTTGGGGTCAAAAGGCCAAATCCCTCGCCCAACTCTCGATAAGAGAAATCAATATGTAATTGTTTCGTGTCTGTTTGCATTTCTTAATTCAAGATATTATCAGAGCGGCGCTTTACATGTCAATCTTTTTTCAAAATTGCTTTACAATTCATAAAACAATCCATTACAGTGATTGTATTGTCACGTAACTTGAATAGAAGGTGAAGAAATGGAATTCCAGCAATCAGATGTGTTGAAACAATTACCGAAGCAATTTTTTGCGTCGCTTGTCCAAAAGGTGCAGAAAAAAGTACAGGAAGGGGCAGATATCATTAATTTGGGACAGGGAAATCCTGATCAGCCAACTCCTCCGCACATTGTAAAAGCCATGCAGGAAGCGGTAGCAAAACCTGAAAATCATCAATACTCCTCATTCCGTGGAACAGCGAAATTAAAAAAGGCTGCTGCCGCTTTTTATGAAAGAGAATATGGCGTCACACTTGATCCAAAGGCGGAAATTGCGATTTTATTTGGCGGGAAAGCAGGGCTTGTTGAGCTGCCGCAATGCCTGCTGAATCCGGGTGATACGCTTCTTGTCCCTGATCCTGGCTATCCTGATTATTGGTCAGGCGCTGTGCTTGCTGGAGCGCATATGGTAACCATGCCACTTCTTGAAAAAAATGATTTTTTACCTGACTACGATTTGCTGCCTGAAGATGATAAGAAAAAGGCAAAATTAATGTACTTAAATTACCCCAACAATCCGACGGGGGCTACGGCAAGCCGTTCATTTTTTGAAGAAACCGTTACGTTTGCGAAAGATCATAAGCTATGTGTTGTCCATGATTTTGCATATGGCGGCATTGGCTTTGATGGAGAAAAGCCGCTCAGCTTTCTGCAAATAGAGGGGGCGATAGAGACGGGAATAGAAATTTACACATTGTCTAAAACGTACAATATGGCAGGGTGGAGAGTAGGATTTGCAGCTGGAAATTCGTCTGTTATTGAAGCCATTGAGCTTTATCAGGATCATCTGTTTGTCTCCCTGTTTAAAGCCACTCAAGATGCAGCAGCGGAAGCGCTATTAAGCGATCAAACGTGCGTACAGGTGCAAAATGATCGATATGAGAAAAGGCGGAATGTGTGGATTGCTGCCTGCAAAGAAATTGGCTGGGAAGTCAGTGCACCAAAGGGATCATTTTTTGCTTGGTTAAAGGTGCCGGAAGGATATACATCTGAAGCCTTTTCTGACTTATTATTAGAGAAGGCACATGTTGTGGTTGCGCCAGGTAATGGCTTTGGTGATCACGGTGAAGGGTACGTGAGAGCAGGGCTTCTAACAAGTGAGGAGCGGTTACAAGAAGCTGCTCAGCGCATCGCTGCCTTGAATCTGTTTGAAAAAAAGCCATTGACAACATAAAAAAATGGTGCGATAATTCAGGCAATATTTAAGAAAATTGAATATTCTTATCAAGAGTAGGCAGAGGGACTAGCCCAATGAAGCCCGGCAACCGACTTCCATGAAGCACGGTGCTAATTCTTGCAGCAAGCGCTGAGAGATAAGATTCGGATGAATGACACGAAACAACCTCTTTAAGGCGCTCAAGAAGCACTTGAAGAGGTTTTTTTATTGAATATATGCATGACGCAATCGAAAGGGGATTCCTAGTGAGTGAATTACTGGCAACATACGTATTAACACATCGAGAGGATGAACAAATAAATCGAAAAGTGGAGCAGATCGCGCTTGGTTTAACAGTTGGATCATGGACGGATTTGCCGCAGCTCAAAAAGGAGCAGCTTCAAAAGCATAAAGGCCGAGTTGAAAAAGTATTAGAAAAAGCTGCTCCAGCCGAAAATGGTCTTTATCAATCAGAGGTGACGATTGCTTATCCTGAGGCAAACTTTTCAGCTGATTTACCAGCAGTTTTCACGACGATTTTTGGAAAGCTTTCACTAGATGGAAAAGTGAAGCTAGTCGATATCCAATTTTCTGAAGAATTTAAAAAAAGCCTGCCAGGACCTGTATTTGGAATTGACGGCATTCGAAAAAAGGTAGGCGTGTTTGATCGTCCATTATTGATGAGTATTTTTAAAGGCGTTATCGGCCGTGATATGCAGGATTTAAAAGAGCAGCTCCGTTTACAGGCATTAGGCGGGGTTGACTTCATCAAAGACGATGAAATTTTATTTGAAAGTCCATTAGCTCCTTTTGAAGAGCGAATCAAAGAAGGAAAAGCGATTTTAAAAGAAACCTATGAAGAGACAGGACACCGCACGCTGTATGCTGTCAATTTAACGGGCAGAACCTTTGACCTGAAGGATCGGGCGAGAAAGGCCGCTGAACTTGGGGCAGATGCGCTCTTATTCAATGTCTTTGCTTACGGCCTGGATGTCATGCAAAGCCTAGCTGAGGACCCAGACATTCCACTGCCGATTATGGCGCATCCTGCTGTGAGTGGTGCTTTGACATCCTCTCCTGAATATGGATTTTCGCATTCTCTTCTTTTAGGCAAATTAAATCGATATGCTGGCGCTGATTTGAGCCTTTTTCCCTCACCTTATGGGTCGGTTGCACTTCCGAAAAAAGATGCCTTTGGAATCTATGAAGCTTGTGTGAAAGAGGATACGGTTCAAAAAACATTCCCTGTCCCGTCAGCAGGCATTCATCCAGGAATGGTTCCAGTATTGATCAAAGATTTTGGAATTGATCATGTGATAAATGCAGGTGGAGGCATACACGGACATCCGCGGGGAGCCATCGGCGGAGGGAAGGCATTTCGTTCGATCATTGATGCAGTGATTCACGAAGAGTCCATCCGAGATAAGGCGGCTTCCTGCCAAGACTTAAAAGCGGCACTTGATCTTTGGGGAAGGGTAGCAGAATAATGAAAAAACCAATTGTATGCTGTGATTTTGATGGAACAATTACAAAAAATGATAATATCATCCGCATCATGAAACAGTTTGCACCAAGTGAATGGACGAAGCTGAAGGATGGTGTCCTGTCAAAGGAAATCACCATTCAAGAAGGCGTCGGGCAGATGTTTCAATTACTGAAAAGTGATCAGAAGGAAGCCATTCAATCATTTATATTAGAGGATACAGAGATTCGAGAAGGGTTTAAGCAATTTGTGGATGAAGTAAAAAAAGCAGACATTCCTTTCTATGTACTTAGCGGCGGTATGGACTTTTTTGTTTACCCGATCCTCGAAGGCATTGTCGATCGAGACGATATTTATTGCAACCATGCATCATTTGGGGAAGACCATATTCAGATTGAATGGCCGCATGCCTGCGATACGCAATGTCAAAATGGCTGCGGATGCTGCAAGCCCTCAATCATTCGAAAGCTGACTCATGAGGATGACTTCATCATCATGATCGGAGATTCAGTGACTGATGTGGAGGCGGCGAAGCATGCAGATCTTACGTTTGCGCGCGACTACTTGCTCAATGAATGTCAAGAGCTCGGGCTCGTACATAAGGAGTACGACACATTTATTGATCTACACGCGCAATTTGTTCAAATAAAGGAAGTGAAGGAATGGCAGACGCAAAGAGCAAACGCTGGCAGGAGCTAGCAGACGTTAAACGTGAACTGGCTCAAAGAGATTGGTTTTTCGGAACAAGCGGTAATTTATCGATCAAGGTGTCGGATGATCCAATCACGTTTTTGGTGACGGCAAGCGGCAAAGATAAACGAAAAGAAACAAACGAAGATTTTGTGCTAGTAAATGCGGCAGGCCAGACCCATCATCCGAACGAGCCGCTTAGACCATCAGCTGAAACACTGCTTCACACGTACGTGTATGAACGGACGAAAGCAGGCTGCTGCCTCCATGTCCATACAATCGATAATAATGTGATATCAGAGCTGTACGGGGATAAGGGAGAGATTCGTTTTAAAGGCAACGAAATCATCAAAGCGCTTGGTTATTGGGAAGAGGATGCAGAAGTGTCGATTCCGATTATTGAAAATCCAGCTCATATTCCGCAGCTTGCAGAGCAATTTGCAAAACATCTGACACTAGAGGCGTCATCTGGTGCTGTACTCATTCGCAATCATGGCATCACGGTCTGGGGAAAAACAGCCTTTGAAGCAAAACGAGTATTAGAAACATATGAATTTTTATTTAGCTATCACTTAAAATTAGCGCTTTATCAACAGCAGCTTGTAAGATAAAAAGGAGGAAAAGCACATGGCGACGATTTTGATTCATAACGAAGAGAACACATTACTGGAAAGCGAGCAAGAGGTAGCATCATATTTAGAAAACCAAGGGGTCATTTATGAGCATTGGGATATTGAAAAGCTGCCAAACCGTTTATCAGAAAAGTATGATTTAACCGATGAGGAAAAGGAAGAGATTTTGACTGTTTTCCAAAAAGAAATCCAAAGTATTTCTGAAAAAAGAGGGTACAAAGCGCAGGATGTCATTTCATTATCTGATGCCACGCCAAATCTTGATGAGCTGCTCCAAAACTTTAAACGTGAGCATCACCATACAGATGATGAAGTACGCTTTATTGTGAGCGGGCACGGAATCTTTGCTATTCAAGGCAAGGATGGCGTCTTTTTTGATGTGAGATTGAATCCAGGTGATTTAATTTCTGTTCCGCCAAACATTCGTCATTACTTTACACTTCAAGAGGATCGCAAAGTGGTCGCAGTTCGCATATTTGTCACAACTGAGGGCTGGGTGCCGATTTACGAGGAAGAAACGGTTTAATGATAGAGCTGATCATTCCGCATGAGGCGGAAGATCAGCTTTTTTTTAGGAGATTAGATATAAAATGAGAAAGAAAATAGTTGATTTTGATCTTCTGCATAGGATAAAATTCTGTTTAATCAATGTGTCAGTCCTGTCCAATTTTGAAGTTTACCCCCAAATTTGATTGGGTAAAAGGTCTTTAGGCTGTAAAAAATTAAATAAAATAAGCATATTTAATTTAATTTACAAATAAAGTATAATTTTGGTGTCGGATCATTTTGAGCATAGACAGTCGAAATCATTGCGGGAGCTGAGATCATGAATATTTATGTAAGGAAAGAACAATTGCTGATGTCCATTGATGAGAAGAGAAAACAAATGGTAGAAGCTGCTCAAGTGGAAGGGTACACTGGTGAGACGACAATTAAATATAGTCAAGAACTGGACAACCTGATGAATGAGTATCAGCATCTTCTTTTTCATGAGAAACAATCTGCCCCCTCCTTTCATGATCTAGTGTCTCAAATGAGTCTATTATCTGTGAACCGCCCCTCTTATTGACATGAAAAACCGGTCTTGCATAAGCAAAACCGGCTGACATCTTCAGTTATGCTGAGTGAGCAGAAGGAAGCATGATCATGACAGTCGTTCCTTTATTCACTTCGCTATGAATATCAATTGTTCCGCCATACATCGAAATGATTCGTTTACACACGACAAGCCCAAGACCTGTGCCTTTTTCCTTCGACGTAATAAAGGGGAGGAAGATGTGCTTTAACATCTCTTCTGGTATGCCTTCACCTGTATCCTCTACTTTAATGATGACATGTTCTTTTTCAGCTTCGATCACAATCTTCAAATGACCGCCGTTTGGCATCGCTTCTAAAGAGTTCTTTGCTACATTTAAAACGACTTGTTTAATATGATCCTTTGTGCAATACACGCCCACATCTTGAATCGTATTGATTTGCAAATCCACTTCGACATTATAAAGGTTTGCCTCAGAGAAAACGATCGGCATGATCTCACTTACAATTTCTTTTACAGAGTTATTCTGCCATTTTTCAGCCGTTGGTTTTCCTAAGACAAGAAATTCACTGACGATTTGGTTGATCCGCTTAATTTCTTCCTCAATGACAGAAAAATAGAGCTGATCTTCTTCTGAATGATACTTCTTTTGCAATAGCTGGATAAATCCGCTAATCCCTGTTAATGGGTTGCGAATTTCGTGTGCTGTACTTGCTGCGAGTGTTCCGATCAATTCAAGCTTTTGCGCTTCGTTTTGATGACGCTCCTGCTGAGTTTGCCGCCTTAACACGATATATTGGACGAGTGTGAATAAAATATTTAATAAGATAAACGCACTGGATAAAGGGATGAGCATCACAGACAGCACTTCACTAGTTGAAGCACGCTGCGGAAAGACCTCCAGCTTCCAGCTGTTTTCATCTAAATATGTAGACACGGTGCTGCCGCCTTCGGGTACTGGCTGTGGACCGCTTGTAAAGACGACATGTCCATTTTGATTCAGCATCTTAAAATGAAGATCAGGGTTCAATACATTCATAATATTTCTTAAATAATCAATTTGAATGGCGGCAATCAGCACATTGGTGACCTCTTCGTTTTCATCGAGTACAGGCACACAAATGGAGAGAATCCGCTGTTTTGTAATTCGGCTCACATAGTTGTCTGTGATCACAGTCTGCTTGGTCACTTGAATGCGTTTAAAGTAATCTCTGAATGATAGGTTGATTTTTTCCTTTAACGGGGTGGTGCTTGCTGTTACATTTCCTTTTTTGTCTAGGAGATACAGACCTGAAAAACGAGGTTCTTGTTTATAGATTTTCTCTAGGATGTTTTGTACTTTTTTCGTTTCAAGCGGCTGGTCAAATCCCATGGCAAGGGAAGTTAATCTCGCTTCTGTTTCACTTATTAAATAATTCATTTGGTTTTTGTGAATATTTAACATAAGTGTAGCGGTTTGTTTGTTCTTTAAATCGATTTTTTCAGTTTCTTTTTCGTAGATAAAATAACTAATGATTAGGGTTGGAAGCATGACCAAAATAAGGTAAAGCCTGATCTTCTTCCAAAACCCTTTCAGTATACTCATCATTCATCGCTCCAACGTATTACCTAATAGACTTATTATAGCATTGAACCTATCTTTATTACGATGACTTGTGTGATTTTTAAAAAATTAGGTGATTCGTTCTGGTCTCATTTTCATGCTAAAGATGGATCAAAATGTTGACATTTTACTTATTGTTTATTAATGTCACATTAGTGGGTTGCATTTCATAAAGGATGATAAAAAATGGAAAATCATAATGTTGAAAAATCATTGAAATTATTTATTGTATTATCACGTGCCTATCGCTCAATTAATCATCACATGAACAAACATATTGTGAAGCACGGGCTGAATCCAACTGAATTTGCTGTGCTAGAATTGCTGTACCATAAAGGTGATCAGCCGCTTCAGCAAATCGGTGATAAGATTTTACTTGCAAGCGGCAGCATCACGTATGTGGTCGATAAATTGGAGAAGAAAGAACTTCTCAGTCGCAAGGCTTGTGCAGAAGACCGCAGGGTGACATTTGCGCATATTACCAAGCAGGGACGAGCTTTGCTTGATGACATTTTCCCAGATCATGCGAAAGAAATTCATGAAATGATCAGTGTCCTGAGCGAAGAAGAGAAAGATGCCTGCATCGATATGCTCAAACATGTAGGGCTGCGTGCAAAGCATTTATATGATCATCAAGATTAAATAAAAAGGAAGCCGCTGGCTTCCTTTTCAGCGTGCAGGCAATCCCTCGCATTCGGCGTTAGTCCTGCGTACCGGTGCTCAAAAGGTTTTCTATCACGCTGAAAAGAAGACAAAGGGCTAAAATAGAGATCATTTTAGCCCTTTGTCAACAATCTGTAAAGAAGCCGCTGGGCTTCTTTTTTTATTTTGCTTTTTTCTCAATCGGTAAAATGAGTACTTCTACACGCCGGTTTTTACTTCTGCCTTCTGCTGTATCGTTTGAGGCAATCGGTTTGAATTCGCCGTATCCTTTTGTACTAAAGTTCTCTTGGTTTAGATTGCTGTTTTCAAGAAGAATATTTAAAAAGTTCACAGCACGAATGGCGCTTAAATACCAGTTTGATTCAAATTCTGAATTTCTGATCGGTACATTATCTGTATGTCCGCTAATGACAATGTCACGAGCGGGATTAATGACGAGCAGTTTTGAGATTTCTTTTGCTAATGGGACATCTTGAGGGCGAATAACTGCCCGCCCAGAATCAAAGAAGATACTGTCCTCAATCGTAATGAGAAGTCCTTCATCCGTAAGCTTTGTTTCGAGCTTTGAACCAAGTTTTTTATTTGCAATGAAAGAATCGACCTGTTTTTTGACCTTTGTGAGAACCGCTTGGTCCCTAGCCTTTGCTTTGGCTTCTTCATCTTTCTCTTCCTCGGCTGCTTTCTTGACTTGGTTGCTGTTTTCAGTTTCTTCCGTGCTTTGCATGCTGGATTGATCCATAACACCAGTACCGCCAGTAAAAACTACATTAAAAGACTTAGCCATCTGTTCATATTTCGCCGCATCAATTGAACTAGATGCAAAAAGCACAATGAAGAGAGCGAGAAGAAGCGTCAGGAGATCGGCATAAGGGATAAGCCAAGATTCATCTACATGGTCTTCATGATCATCATGGTTTTTACGTTTCCTAGCCATTTTGATTTTCTCCTTCTTCAATGACAAGATTTGCACGTTCTTTTGCTGGTAAGTACATAAGAAGTTTTTGTTCAATGACTTTTGGAGACTGACCTTCAAGAACAGACAGAATACCTTCGATCATAATCAGACGAAGCTTTACTTCTTCCTTTGATTTACGCTTCAGCTTGTTGGCAAATGGATGCCATAATACATATCCGGTAAAAATCCCAAGCAGTGTGGCGACGAAGGCAGCACTGATTGCATGTCCAAGTGCTTCAATATCTCCCATGTTGGCAAGTGCGGCAATAAGTCCGACAACGGCGCCAAGTACCCCTAGCGTCGGAGCGTATGTACCAGCTTGTGTAAAGATTAATGCACCTGACTGATGTCGTTCAGACATGGCGTCGACTTCTTCTGTTAAAACGTCTCGAATAAATTCAGCGCTTTGACCGTCAACTGCCATGCTTAACCCGTTCTTTAGAAAATCATCATCGACTTCTTCAAGACTTGCTTCTAATGCCAAAAGACCTTCACGACGCGCAATTTGTGCCCAGTTTGAAAATAGAGGGATCATTTCTTGAATCGTTGGAAGCTTGCTGTCTTTGAAAATTTTGCCGAACAATTTTGGTGTTTTCTTAATTTCACTAGAAGGGAATGCGATGACAACAGCTGCAACCGTTCCAACAATGATGATTAATATAGCCGCCGGGTTGAGAAGAGCAGTTAGACTCACACCTTTCAAAACCATACCGACACCTAGTGCAATAAATGCTAAAATAATACCAATTAACGATGTTTTGTCCATTATCTCACCAAATCCTTTAACTATCTTTTTCTATAGTTAATATCGGTGTGTTCTAGAATGGTTTTAGTCAGAATATAAAATTAAGACAGTTTCTGTGAAGAATTTTTGACGAAAGCGCTTTCTGAATATGAAAAAGAAGAAACTCCCTCTCATATAAAGGGAGTCTCCACTTAATCGTTTTGAGCTGGTTCATCTAAATGAAGCAGCTCTTTTAATTTTTCTTCATATATGATTTTGACAAGGTCGTAGCTCCAATTCATCATGTGATCCACCTCTTTTTCTTTTATCGTAAAGGAAAAGAGGCGGGGGAGCGTCGGCGTTCAGATGGAACTTAGACACCGCAACATGATGGAGGTGCATATCATCCTGAAGATGTAGTTATCCTTTTTTTACAACGATTTCGTCATGGTCAACATCTACAGTAAATCCAGAAAGCTGCTCCTCTTCAAGCAGGATCTCCGTCATTTGATCTTCCACGTGCTCTTGGATGGTTCTTCGAAGTGGACGAGCACCAAATGCAGGGTGATATCCAAGCTCTGCGATTTTTTCTTTCGCTTCATTTGTGACATGGACTGTTAAATTCTGCTCTTTTAATTGCTCTGACAGCTCATTGAGCAGAAGGTCAACAATCTTCACTAAGTCTTCTCTGTCTAGAGAATCAAATTGAATGATACTGTCAAAACGGTTCAAAAATTCTGGTTTGAAGTAGCTGCTCAGTGAATCAATGAGTGATTGTTCCTCAATCGCTTCTTCCTGATCAGACTGGAAGCCCACTTTGACCGTTTTATCTGCGGTGCCTGCGTTACTTGTCATGATGATGACTGTATCTTTAAAGCTGACCGTTCTGCCTTGGCTGTCTGTTAAACGGCCGTCTTCCATGATTTGCAGGAACATGTGCTGTACATCTGGGTGTGCTTTTTCGATTTCATCCAGCAAAATGATGCTGTATGGTTTTCTGCGCACTTTTTCAGTCAGCTGGCCAGCTTCATCATGTCCAACGTAACCAGGAGGAGAACCGATGAGTTTGGACACAGAGTGTTTTTCCATGTACTCACTCATATCTAAACGAATGATCGCATCTCTTGAACCGAATAATTCTTCAGCTAACGTTTTAGACAATTCGGTTTTCCCGACACCTGTTGGTCCAACGAAAAGGAATGAGCCTGTTGGTCTATGTTTTGATTTTAATCCAGCTCTGCTTCTTTTCACGGCTTTGGCCACTTTATCAACCGCATGCTCCTGCCCAATCACTCGTGCTTTTAGACGGACGTCAATTTCTTTCATTTTGGTTTGTTCGTCTGCTTGCAGTTTCCCGACAGGAATGCCTGTTTTTTGTTCCACAATGGCCTGAATATCCTCTGCTGTAACGATATGCTCTTTCTCAGTTGTTTTGTTTTGAAGTCTTGCTTCAATGGCTTCTTCTTCATCGCGAAGCTTCGCTGCTTTTTCATATTGTTCTTCTGTTAGCGCAGCTTGTTTTTCTGCGGCAATTTGCGCTAATCGGTTTGTCAGCTCATCTTCACTTGCTGCATCAATGGAGAGGTTCGCTTTTGAACCAGCTTCATCCATTAAATCAATGGCTTTATCCGGTAAATGACGGTCTTGAATATACCGCGAAGATAACTGAACACACGCTTTGATTGCTTCATCTGAATAGGTGACACCATGATAGGCCTCGTATTTATCTTGAATGCCTTTTAAGATGTCGATCGCTTCATCTTGTGTTGGCTCATCTACGATGACGGGCTGGAAGCGCCGTTCGAGTGCAGCATCTTTTTCAATTTGGCGATATTCTTTTAATGTCGTTGCACCTACTAGCTGCAGTTCACCTCTTGCAAGGGCTGGTTTTAAAATGTTTCCAGCATCCATTGATCCTTCTGCAGATCCTGCGCCCACAAGAAGGTGGATTTCATCTACAAATAAGATGATATTTTTACGGCTTTGCAGTTCTTTGATTAACTGCTTCATTCTTTCCTCAAATTGACCGCGTACACCTGTGTTTGCGACAAGTGAAGAAACATCTAATAAATAGATTTGTTTGTTCTTTAATTTATTTGGCACATCACCGCTCGCAATTTTGAGTGCGAGTCCTTCTGCGATCGCTGTTTTTCCAACACCTGGTTCCCCAATAAGAACAGGGTTATTTTTATTTCTTCTATTTAAAATCTCAATGACTCTTGCGACTTCTTCATCACGGCCAATGACTGGATCAATTAAACCAGCATTTGCAGCATCTGTTAAGTTACGGCCAAGCTCATCGAGTAAGCCTTTTTGCTTTGGCTGCTCCATGTTTGGGGCATGTCCTGCTGCCTGAGAGAAGAATGAACTTCCTCCAAAGAGCTGAGGTCCCATTTTCATTTTTGACTGCTCGATCAAAGAGGTATAGCAGTCTTCACATAAAACCATTTGGCTCCGGGACGAATTTACTTGCATATTCAGGCGAATAGTTGCTTCATTTACTTGACAATGTTGACAACGCATTTGCCATAACCTCCTTAAAATAAAGTTTGACTTTATTTGACCAATGAATGTTAAAGAAAATGGTCTATTGTTTGACCATCTTTGACTATAGTATACTCTGACCTATTTTGACTTTCAACTGTTTTGCTCAAAGGGGAATAAAAATCCTTTTTTGCATTTAATCATGGTTTGTCCTTCTTTTCAAGGAACTTGTCTCATAGGATAAAAAAGAGACAATCGAAAGTGATGGGTGCGGAGGGGTCACATGAAACGTTCAAATGAATCCGCTTTTCAGCTTGCCTTTGTTTATGTAGGAACAGTGGTTGGAGCTGGGTTTGCGACAGGGAAAGAAATCGTAGAATTTTTTGTTCGTTTTGGCTGGATTGGACTATTAGGAATCCTGATTAGCGGTGTTATTTTTACTGGCCTTGGGGCAAAAATGATGCTGATTTCGAAACGAATCGAAGCCGAGTCTTATCAAGATATGAACCGTTTTTTATTTGGCGCAGCTGCGAGTCGATATATTAATATTGTGATGTTTTTTATTTTACTTGGTGTTACCTCAGTCATGATTTCAGGCGCAGGGGCTATTTTTGAAGAACAGCTTGGTATATCGAAGGAGTATGGGGTCTTTTTGACGATTATTCTGAGTGTCATTGTACTCTTTAAAGGTTCAAAAGGGCTTTTTGGAGTCAACGTGCTTGTCGTTCCAATGCTGATTTTCTTTTCAATGATCGTGTTTCTTGATTCATTTGTGTTTAGCAGCAGTGAAAGTTATGTTCTTGCGCTGCAAATGGGTGAGGGTGAGTGGATATTATCAGCAGTGTCATATGGTGCTTTTAATTTAGCACTGTCACAGGCAGTGTTAGTACCCGTCGCAAATGAAATGACCTCTGAAGCAGTCATTAAAAAGGGAGCGGTGCTTGGGGGCGTCATGCTGACACTCATTTTGCTTGCTTGCTTCTTATCTCTTTCTTCATTAGATATGCTGGAGGCGTTTGATATTCCAATGGCCCAGGTGGTGTATCAAGTTGCAAACTCCATTCATCTCATTTATTTATTTGTCATCTTCGGTGAAGTTTTTACATCCGTCATAGGCAATTTATACGGGCTGGAGAGACAAGTGAGGGCATATATCCGAATGAACAGCATCTTTACGATATCCCTTATACTCATATGCTGCTATGTGATTAGTAAAATTGGTTACGGTACACTGATTTCAACGGTTTATCCGGTTTTTGGCTATGTCAGCATCTTTTTTATCCTCTTTCTTTGTCTAAAAAAAGTGCCTGCACCGCTAGATAAGTAAAGAAAGGATAGCCTGCATGAAAAATATGTGGTACACTATCCTCTGTGAAAATTGAACAAAAATCCGTGAAGACGGGAGAGGTTCTAGCAAAACCCTCTATAAAAAACTAAGGACTTGCCGTATCCTTGGATGTGGCATTTTTTATTTTTTATGGCTGGGACACCTCATACACATGTAAAGGTGTCTTTTCTTTTGAGAAAAATAGGGGTTTTCAGGAGCCTTTCAGATGCAGTGTTGTACGGTTGTACTCATCTGCAAAAGGAGGAGAACAGAAAATGAAAAATGAAAAAGCAGTCGTTGTCTTTAGCGGGGGACAGGACAGTACGACCTGTTTATTATGGGCACTTCAACAATTTGAAGAGGTAGAAACAGTGACCTTTCATTATAATCAGCGTCATCAAGAAGAAATTGATGTCGCCAAAAGAATCGCTGACAAATTAGGTGTGAAGAATCATCTATTAGATATGTCACTTTTAAATCAACTGGCACCTAATGCTTTAACAAGAGATGACATTGACATTGAGGAAAAAGAGGGAGAACTTCCTTCCACATTTGTACCAGGAAGAAACTTAGTGTTCTTATCCTTCGCCTCTATCCTGGCGTTTCAAATTGGAGCAAGGCATATTATCACAGGTGTTTGTGAGACAGACTTTAGCGGCTATCCAGATTGCCGTGACGAGTTTGTGAAATCTTGCAACGTCACAGTGAATTTAGCAATGGAAAAACCATTTGTGATTCATACACCACTGATGTGGCTGAATAAAGCAGAAACATGGAAGCTGGCAGATGAGCTCAATGCGCTGGATTTTGTGAAAAATGAAACGCTCACTTGCTATAACGGCATCATCTCTGATGGCTGCGGGGAATGTCCTGCGTGTAAGCTGCGGAAAAATGGCTATGACACTTATATGGAAATGAAGGAGGCAAAATAAATGCTTTCTCAAATCTATCCACAAACCGATCATCCATTTTCATTTGAATTAAATAAAGACATGCATGTATCAGCTGCCCATTTCATCCCGCGGGAAGATGCGGGCGCATGCAGCCGTGTTCATGGTCATACGTACACCATCAATATCACGATTGCGGGAGACGAGCTAGATGAATCGGGTTTCCTTGTCAATTTCAGTACATTGAAGAAGCTCATTCATGGGCAGTACGATCACACGCTGCTCAATGATCATGAGGAATTCTCATCAAACGATCGATACGCGATGCCAACCACTGAGGTGGTGGCAAAGACCGTACATGACAAAGTTGCAGCGTATTTATCGACTTTAGCGAACAAGCCGACATGTGTTCAAGTCTTTGTCAGAGAGACACCAACAAGCTATTGCATTTACCGTCCGAAACGAGTTGAGATCAATGGCTAAAGCGATTCCCGTATTAGAAATCTTTGGTCCAACCATTCAAGGAGAAGGAATGGTCATTGGACAAAAAACCATGTTTGTCAGAACGGCTGGCTGTGACTACTCGTGCAGCTGGTGTGATTCCTCTTTTACATGGGATGGCTCAGCGAAGCATGACATTCAGTGGCTTGAGGCAGAAGACATTGTCAAAGAATTAAAAAGAATAGGCGGACAGGCTTTTTCTCATGTCACCATTTCAGGGGGAAACCCGGCGCTTTTAAAACAAATGGAATCCCTTATTGATTTGCTGCATGAAGAAGGAATTGATACAGCGCTTGAAACACAAGGGACGATGTATCAGGAATGGTTTTTGAAAATTGATGATTTAACTATTTCACCTAAGCCGCCAAGCTCGAATATGAAAACAGATTTTACGAAACTAACACGTATTATAGATGAGCTGAAAAGCGGGAATAGATTGCAGCATGCTAGCCTGAAAGTCGTGATTTTTGACGACCATGATCTAGCGTATGCGAAGGATGTTCATGCGAAATACCCTGAGCTTCCGTTTTATTTACAGGTAGGAAATGATGAAACGACGACAGGTGATGATGCGTACTTATTAACGCATTTATTAAAGAAATATGAAGCGCTTGTCGATCAAGTCGCGCAAGATCCAGACTTAAACCGCGTAAGAGTGCTGCCGCAGCTGCACACGTTATTGTGGGGAAATAAACGAGGCGTATAGAAAGGAAGAGATGACATGACGACAAGAAAACCAGAAGAATTAGAAGGTGTCACGTTACTAGGAAACCAAGGAACCAATTATTTATTTGATTATGCACCACAAGTGCTTGAAACGTTTCCAAATAAACATACAAATAGAGATTACTTTGTGAAATTTAACTGCCCAGAATTTACATCACTATGTCCGCAAACAGGACAGCCTGATTTTGCGACAGTTTATATCAGCTATATCCCAAATGAAATCATGGTCGAAAGTAAATCGCTAAAATTATATTTGTTCAGCTTCCGTAACCATGGTGACTTCCATGAGGATTGTATGAACATTATTATGAACGACCTGATTGAATTGATGGACCCAAGGTATATTGAAGTTTGGGGAAAATTTACGCCAAGAGGCGGTATTTCCATTGACCCGTATACGAACTACGGAAAACCCGGCACGAAATACGAGGAAATGGCCGAATACCGTATGATGAACCATGATATGTATCCGGAGACGATTGATAATCGGTAATTATTCCGTTGTGTAAGACGGAGTATGAAACGAATTGGTGTCACATTAATGTGGAAAAAGTCACACCTGAAAATACTCATGGGAATTGTATGAAAAAGTGTGACCTGATGTGCAACCTGAACTGTGACTTTTATGCAGTGAACAATTGATAGTACAGAAGCAGATGAAGGCGTACAATTTGTACGTCTTTTCTTTTTTATCCGAAAGAAAAAATGCCTATTTAAAGATCATAGGCATTAAATTCATATCTTCATTTATTGTTTTGCTAAGTTTCTGAACCTTCTCTTTCAAAATTGACTATCTCATTTATTTCTGACTGTTCTCCATCTGTTAGGTAATGGTATTGATGTTGTTGAGCATTTGCTTCAGCAGCTACATCTATCCTAACTTTAGTTGTTCTGGTTGTACAATTTCATATTCACCTTCTGCATACTCTTGCTCCGCATAATGGCTCCCCCATTGACAGAGCTCTTGCAAGATAGGTTTAAGAGATTTTCCAAGTTCAGTGGAAGAATATTCAACCTTCGGCGGTACTTGATTATACATCTTTCTTGTCACAAGTCCACTGGCTTCAAGCTCTCTAAGAGTTTGAATCAGCATTTTCTGAGTTATATTTGGAATAATGCGCTTTAATTCACTCGTTCTTTTTGGGCCATTCATTAAAAAGTATAATACAAGCCCTTTCCATTTTCCGCCAATCACTTCCTTTGTCACTTCAAACCCACAGCTAAATTTTTTCATGTTTAAAGCTCTCCATTCCACATTTGTTACTTTTTAGTTACTATATCACAAAAAAGTGGGTACTTCCGATAATGTGCTTACTGAAGGATACTATATCTTGTAAGTTGTTCTTTAAGTACTCAAAGGCACTAGACATAAAATAATATGAATTCTAAAGGAGTGTTAAGTATGGGCAAATTTGAAGGTAAAATAGCGCTTGTAACGGGTGGAACAAGTGGGATTGGTCTTGCTGCAGCACAAAAATTTGTAAACGAAGGTGCATATGTTTATATCACGGGACGTAGACAAAACGAACTTGATAAAGCTGTTAACCAAATTGGCAAGAACGTAACCGGTGTTCAAGGTGATATTTCTAAGCTTGAAGACTTAGACAAACTATATGACATGATAAAGCAGGAAAAAGGTAAGTTGGACATCCTTTTTGCTAATGCAGGCATCGGCAACTTCCTTCCATTAGGTGAAATTACTGAAGAGCAGGTTAATAGAACGTTCGACATTAACGTGAAAGGAACCATTTTTACTGTTCAAAAAGCGCTATCACTATTCCCGGACAAAGTAGGTTCTATTATTGTAACGGGCTCTACTGCTGGATCAATTGGCAACCCAGCATTTAGTGTATATGGAGCATCTAAAGCAGCATTAAGAGCACTAGTTCGCAACTGGATTCTTGACCTAAAAGGTACTGAAATTCGTGTAAATGTAGTAAGTCCAGGAGTGATTCTTACACCTGCATACGATGAGCTTTTTGGTGATGCACTTGAAGGAGCGATGGAAAATGCCAGAAATGCTGTTCCAGCTGGAAAAGTTGGGACACCTGAAGAAGTAGCAAACGCTGTAATTTTCCTTGCATCAGACGAAAGCAGTTACTTGACGGGTGTTGAATTGTTCGTAGATGGCGGGCTAGCACAGGTATAATGTCACTGCGAAGGGATTGCAAATCGTCCTTAATGGGGATTTCCTTGAGTCGTATAAAAAAGTCGTTTTCCATATGTCCTGAGTAGATGGATATGTAAAATGAGAAAAAAGGAAAAGACATGCCAGATGCATGTCTTTTTTTGCGAATCAACCATAAAAAAAGAGAAGAGTCATGTCACTCTTCTCATACGAATGGGAATAGAACTTGCTAGGACGGCTGGGGGCTACCAGCTCGTAAACATATTATACACGACAGAACGTATGTTTGTAAAGAGCGGTCATGCTTTTTTTGCTTATCTCATTTGATGTAAGATAAAATAGAGGCAATGAATGATAAACGGAGGCGTTTGAGTTGGCAAACAAAGAAGAGCGGGCAGAGCAGCTGCTAATGGAACTAAAGGAAGAGCTTCAAATGCTTGAACATCAAAACAAAGAACGGTATAAATGGAGTGCCTCCACATTGCTTGGAGTGATTGCCCTCTTGATTGATAAAGGAGTGATCACACCCGAGGAAGTCGAGATGTACAAGACGAAGGCGGAAATGCAAACTTTTCATATGAAAAGAGATTGATGCTTTCTTCATATGGAGTAAGGTAAAAATAAGAAAAGGACATAACAAATTGATGACTCAATTGATATTATGTCCTTATTTCTGCAATTCGTTTTCACAGCATTAAACAAGCTTATACATTAAAACATCATCCCAGTATTCATGATCATTTATTTTAAATTCTTTTATTTTACGTCCTTCTTCTATAAACCCCATCTTTTTGTACAAAGAAATGGCCTTTTGATTTGTTGAGAAAACGGCTAAACTAACCTTTTCAATTGAAGGGTTCTTTTCTGCCCAATGTAATAATGCTGTTAGCAGCATTTCCCCTACGCCTAAACCTCTATAGCTCTTATGCACCATCAGCCCGAAAGAACCCGTATGGGAAGTTCTTTTTCTATTTGATGAATGTTCAAAGGCTATCCATCCAATGACTTTTTCATCAGTTTGAGCAACTATGTACGTCTCATTTTCATTTTCTATTCTTTTCTGTATCCATTCCCTGTGTTCTAAGAGGGTTTTTTTATTTTCTTCAGGCGATGTAAGTAGATAATCTGATTCAGCAATAACAGATTTCTGTATTTCTAAAGTCATTTCAGCATCTTCCATTTTTCCAAAACGTACAATGATATCATTGGAATTTTGCATATTAGTTTTCTCCTGTCTAGAGCTAATACTGCATCTCATCATTTTTTAAAATGAAAAAGAAGGGTATTGAAATAGCTTTCACCATTTGGCCAAATCGTGATTAGCTTTGCTTCGTATGTACCGATCGTCTGAATTGAGGATTGCAAATTAATGTACGGAGTCTTTGATGATTTTATAGTTTTTATGATTAACGACTGTTAGTGAATCCAGTTCTAAATCTCTATAGTTGTCCATAATGGTGACATCCACAATGACAGAGTTTTCATTCACTTTTTCAACTACACCTGTTAAACCATTTCTAAATTCGATCACATTTCCAATTTTTGCAATCTTCAACCGATCCCTCTCCTTTAAAAACAGATTTCATTCCCTATTAAAAAGTATTTTGCAATATTTTCATACCAATGTAAAGGATAAAGACGTTTTTGTTTTGTTTTCGTTGTATGCTTTTCTAACGAATGGTATATTTAATAATTGATCATGGCTGAAAAGGAGCGGTTTTTTTGACTGAAGAACAAATCCTCACTATCCTCGAATCTTTACGGAATGGGACGGAAAAACAGGTGACCATCCAAAAAGATGACTTTTTAACGTTTCGTTCTGTTTTGGTGAATCAAGATGATTTTAAACATTTTCGCGGGATCGCCAAACATGGTGGAGATGTTATTTTTGAATATCTTACAGAAGCAAGAAGCTAAAGCTTTTTCTCATTGATGAGAGAAAGCTTTTTTATTTTCGTTCTTTTGTCACACTTCAAACCCCTCTGATACATATGAAAAGAAAATGTAATAACCCATAATCAGGAGCATAAGGATGATGATAGGTGAAAAAGGGACTTTTTTAAGCGCTAACAATTCCATTTTATGTGCGCTCAACTAGGACATGCCATTTAATGACGGAATTTGGACAGGTATGTAAATCTTTGTGAGTGAAAATAGAATGAGCTCTTGTTAGAGTGGACAAGTATCTTACAGCCTACTTTGATTAAAGGAGGAAAAAGGCGAATGATTAAAATTCATACAGCTCTTTTTGTCATCCTTATGCTCGTTGCAGCAATGAAGATGGACAATATACAAGAGCAGCAAGGCACATTAAGTCAGGAAATTTCACAAGCACCTGTTAAACATCAGCTTTCAAATATAGATCAAGACCACGATCAAGTCATCCCAGCATTTTCTGAAGAAAAGCGTCAGCCAAAAGTGAAATTGCTAAGTACGTCAACAGAAGAAAAGTCTTCAAAACCGAAGCAAAAGAAAAAAGTAAAATCTGAAACGACGAATAAGGCAAGCGGCAAACAGTATTCTAATGAAGAAATGGACTTGCTTTCTAGGTTGGTACACGCTGAAGCGAAAGGTGAATCTTACGAAGGGAAAAAAGCGGTGGCAAGCGTTGTCTTAAACAGAGTAGAGCATCGTTCTTTTCCTGACAGTGTTAAAGGTGTGATTTATCAGCGAAATGCTTTCCAGCCAGTATCAAATGGAAGCATTCATGATAAGGCAGATCAAGATTCCATTAAAGCGGTGAAACAGGTAGTAAAAGAGCATGACAGAACAACAAAGGCTATCTATTTTTATAATCCAAAAACGGCAACAGATCATTGGATTCGTTCCCGCAAAATTGTAGAACGTATCGGGCATCACGTGTTTGCCGTATAAAGAAAAAGAGCGATCAATGAGATTGCTCTTTTTTTGTCTTCAATTATTAAAATATTTTTTGGACTTGTCTCATAGAATGTGAAAAGAATTTGCTTTTAGACAAGGGGAGGCTACATGAATCGATTTGTAAAAGGGGTCATTCTGCTATCTGTCGCAGCTTTTATTGCGGAGTGTATAGAGTTTTTAGTCAATATGATTTTAGCGAGAGAGCTTGGAGAACATGGAATGGGATTATATATGAGTATCCTTCCCATCATCATGCTTGTCCTTGTGATCGCCAGTTTAGAGCTGCCAGTCTCCATTTCTAAGTTCATTGCAGAATCACATGAGCGTCTCCACAAAAGCATGCTCCGTCATGCCTTTAAAATGACACTTGTGGTGACAAGTACAACAACAGCTATAGCAGCCATTGTACTGCCTTTCATTCCAGTGTTTCAGTCGTATCATCCGCTTATGAAGGGTCTAGTGCTGTCACTTATCCCGATTATTGCGTTTACCTCCATTGCCCGCGGCTATTTTATGGGAAAGCAGCAAATGGGCAGAATTGCTTTAGCCAATATGCTGAAGAAAACGATCCAGCTTATCTGCTTGTTTTTGTTTTTTCATTGGTATTCGTTTGATATTGAAACAGCAGTACTCATCGCCATTGGTGTCATTGTTGCGAGTGATCTTGTGGTCTTTATTTATTTATACTCCCAATACGTCATGGCAAAAAATGCTGTGAATGTCAGGTCTGTTGAATTAAGAGGAAGTGATGTGCGAAAGCGCCTATTAGCCGTTTCCATTCCGACAACGGGCATGCGCATCTTTCATGCGATTGCCAATGCGGTTGAACCATTTTTAATCAAAGGAGCGCTCGTTGCAGCAGGCATTTCTGGAACACTTGCAGTTGATCATTACGGCATGCTGGCTGGTGTCGCAATGTCGATCGGTTTTTTTCCTGCGTTTATCGCTCATTCCATCATGATTGTGATGATTCCGAGTGTCTCTGAAGCCTATGCTTTAGGTCAGTATGATCTTGTGAAAAAACGTGTCAGACAGGCGATTCTTATAACGTTTGGATACGGGGTGCCGGCAGTGATGGTCATGTATTATTTTGCTTACCCGCTCACACAGCTCTTCTTTGATTCACCGCAAGCCGCGGTCTACTTACAGCTGCTTTGGCCATACTTTTTATGCCATCTGTTTGTGATGCCGTTTCAAGCGTGTTTAATCGGCATGGGGCTCATCAAAGATGTGTTTCTACATAATATATGGGTGCACATCGTTTCGTTTTCTATGGTGTATTTCCTTGGTTCAATTGAAAGCTTGAATATGATGGGGGTTATTTTAGGGATGAACACAGGCATGTTGCTGTTGACTGCACTGCATTATGCGACGATTTGTAAGGAGCTCGGCGTTTCAATGTTTCTTACATTGAAAAAAGCGTGAATGTCATTGCCATCGAGAGGGCAAGCTAGAAGAAAACTGGGAAGGAAGATCATGATGAATCGTAAACATCTACCCGCCAGTCTTCTGATGATGACCCTGCTCCTATTTCTCATGAACGCAGCAGCAGAAGCAAAAGAGCCTGTGATGGCGCCAAGAATAAAGGCCTCGACATTAACTGGTGAAACGCAGATGGTTCCCGCAAAAGGGAAAAAGACCATTTTGCATTTTTGGACAACATGGTGCCCGTCCTGCAAAATGGAGCTGCCCGAATTTGAACAGATTGTGAAAGAAAATCAGAGTGATGTTGACATATTGACCGTGAATTTACTAGGTGCTGAACAAAGTAAACATGCTGTTGCCCAATTTGTGAAAGACAGAAGGTTTACATTCCCGATCCTACTAGATGAACACGGAGAAATGATGAAGAAATATCAAATCATCACCATCCCAACGACCTTTTTGATTAATGAAAAAGGAGAAGTGGTGAAAAATCATGTAGGTCCACTGACGAAAAAACAAATCAAAGAGTGGACAAATTCGTAGAACAAATCCTTTCTATGAAAGAACCAATTCTGTTGGTTCTTTTTTGTGTTCATTTGCTTTTCATCTGAATACACTGTGCTCAGAAGAAGACGGAACGGTCTATATCAATAATGATAATTATTATCAAAAAGAAATTATAATAATTATTAATTGAAAATTGATCAGAACCTGTTATAATGAGTTACAGACCAATAAAAAGCTTGAAATAGCAGAAAATATAGATGGGAAAAGAAATGGGCAACGATTGATAATGTGAAAACGATTATCAATTAGAGAGGAGAAAACAATCATGAATGAGAATACAGCACTGTATCAAACGACAAATCAAAAGGAATCGAAATGGTCCTTACATAAATGGGCACAGCACGGAGAATTAATTGCAGCAGGTATCTCGGGGATTCTCATTTTAATTGGATGGATTCTAAAGGATCAGAGCATGTGGAGCATTCCTCTTTTCATCCTAGCATTTGTTATTGGAGGTTTTGCAAAGGCGAAGGAAGGAATTGAAGAAACGATTTCGTCGAAGACCTTGAATGTGGAACTTTTAATGATTTTCGCAGCAATAGGCTCAGCTCTAATCGGCTATTGGGCAGAAGGCGCTATCTTAATTTTTATTTTCTCACTGAGTGGTGCGCTTGAAACGTATACGTCAAATAAAAGCAAGAAAGATTTAACAGCATTAATGAGCATTGCACCAGATGAAGCAACTTTAATTGAAGAAGATGGTACGACCATTCAAATCGCCGCTTCATCATTAACACCAGGTGACCGGATTATGGTCAAAGCTGGGGAACGCATTGCAGCAGATGGTGTCATTTTAAGCGGGAGAACAAGTGTGGATGAATCTGCCCTCACAGGCGAATCTATTCCACAGGAAAAAGGGCAGGGGGAAGACGTATTTGCAGGAACAGTGAATTTAAATGGTTCCTTAACAGTGGAAGTCACGAAACATAATGAAGAAACGTTATTCCATAAAATTATTAAACTTGTCGAATCCGCTCAAGAAAGTGTTTCGCCAAGCCAGGCATTTATCGAAAAATTCGAGGGTGCCTATGTAAAAGGTGTGCTGATCACCGTTGCGATTTTAATGGTTCTGCCTCATTTTGTCCTGGGCTGGAGTATGAGTGAAACCTTCTACCGGGCTATGGTGTTTATGGTCGTTGCTTCACCTTGTGCTCTTGTTGCATCCATCATGCCAGCAGCATTGTCATTGATCTCAAATGGCGCAAGAAATGGAATGCTTGTCAAAGGGAGTGTCTTTTTAGAAAAACTAGGCACAAGCAGCATGATTGCTTTTGATAAAACGGGGACGATTACAAGCGGGAAGCCAGCCGTAGAACAAGTCATCATGGGGAAAGGACAGGATGAATCTGCTTTTTACCAGGCACTCTATCAAATTGAGAGTCAATCAAACCACCCATTAGCGAAAGCAATTTCTGATATGGCAAAAGAGCACCAAACAGAAAGAACAGTCCATGTCACCATTGAAGAAACCTCTGGATTTGGTGTGAAAGCACAATTAAATGGAGAAACGTGGCGGATTGGGAAGAAAGAATTTGCGGGTAAGGCAGCAATTGACCGCGAGATTGAAGAGACAGGTGATGACCTTTCCGCGCAAGGATACACAGTGGTCTACGTTCAAAAGGATGAAAAAGTTGTTGGCTGTCTTGGCCTTAAGGATCAAATCAGACCTGAAGCCAAAAAAATGATTCAAGAACTGAATGATTTAGGCATCCAAACTGTCATGCTGACAGGAGATCAGCAAAAAACGGCTGAAGCGATTGCGCAGGAAGCCGGCATCCAAACCGTAGTGGCTGAATGTCTTCCGGATGAAAAGGTACATGAGGTCAATCAATTAAAAAAACAAGGTAATTCAATCATCATGGTAGGAGACGGAATCAATGATGCACCAGCGCTCGCCACAGCAGATGTTGGGGTTGCGATGGGCGGAGGTACAGACGTTGCCTTAGAAACAGCGGATATCATCTTAATGAAGAACAATTTAAATAACCTAACAAAGATGATCCGTCTTTCAAGAAAAATGAATCGAATCATTAAGCAAAACATTATTTTCTCATTAACGGTGATCTGTCTGTTAATTTGTGCGAATTTCTTACAAGTGCTTGATTTGCCTTTTGGCGTCATCGGGCATGAAGGAAGTACGATTTTGGTCATTTTAAATGGTCTGCGTCTGCTTCGTGCATCTTAAATCCATCATCAGGGTGCACTGGATTCATGCCAGTGCGCTTTTGTGCGAAATAAAGCAAAAACTGATACAATAGACCAGTAGTAAAACGTGTGAGGAGGATCATGATGAACCGAATGAAGAGCTTGTCTTCTTGGCTTAAGAAAGAAGACATTCAAGGTGCATTTATACATACAAAGGAAAATGTGTTTTATCTATCTGGATACTTCACAGAACCGCATGAAAGAGTGATGGGGCTGTTTGTGTTCCAAGAGGCAGAACCATTTTTTATTTTGCCTAAAATGGAAGTCGATCAGGCAAAAAATGCAGGATGGTCCGGCGATATTATTGGATATGAAGATCATGAAAATCCATTTGATTTCATTCAATCAGCGATAGAAAAACGCGGCATTCAAACGGCGCGTCTTGCGATTGAAAAAGAATCGATTCCGCTTCAAAGAGCTGAGCAGCTCCAAGCTGTCACCGGGGCAGAAACGTTCGTCCGGGCTGAAGATGCGCTCAATCAGCTCAGACTGATTAAAGATGAATCTGAAATTGCTACACTCAAAAAAGCAGCTCAATTGGCAGATGAAGGTGTAAAAATTGGGGTTAACGCCTTAAAAGAAGGAGTTACAGAAACAGAAGTGCTCGCTGTCATAGAATATGAACTAAAGAAAAAAGGCATTCAAGGTATGTCCTTTTCAACCATGGTTCTCTTTGGTGAAAAATCAGGCGAGCCTCATGGAAATCCGGGACAGGCAGTCTTAAAAAAAGGCGATTTTGTGTTATTTGACCTTGGCGTCATTGTCGATGGATATTGCTCAGATATCACAAGAACATTTATCTATCAGGAAGCTTCTGAAAAGCAAAAGGACATCTATCAAACCGTCTTAAATGCAGAAATGGCAGCACTTGAAATGAGTAAGCCCGGCGTGAGAATCGGTGATCTTGATTTAAAAGCCCGCGGGCTGATCACAGAAGCGGGATATGGTGAATATTTCCCTCATCGCCTTGGACATGGATTAGGGGTTTCTGTTCATGAGTTTCCTTCTATGAGTCAGGCAAATGACGACCTACTGCAAGAAGGTATGGTGTATACGATTGAACCAGGAATTTATGTGCCGGGAGTCGGCGGTGTAAGAATTGAAGATGATGTTCTCATTACGGCAGATGGTCCAGTCACCTTAACCAATTATCCGAAAGAGCTGACGATCATCAAGTAATGAAAAAAATCACGATGAACGTCCAGGTCTTGGAAGTGTCATCGTGATTTTTTATCACTCTTCTTGATCCTTATCAACAAAAAAATCATCAATTGATTGAAACGGTTTGATTTTATGTTCTTTTCCTAAAGGATGTAATGCAAAACGAGCAGAAAACAAAACAGTCATACATAATATAATCCATATGATGAAACCCATCTTGAATTCCCCTTTCCATCCAGTGATTTGTTTAGCTCACATACATCTTAAAGTATGAAACGCTTACCATATCAAGAGAAAGTAGGAGAAAAAATGGCAAACATAAGGGAGATTGCGAAAAGAGCGGGCGTATCTGTGACAACTGTATCACGTGTGTTGAATGAGCATCCTTATGTTAAAGAAGAAAAAAGGGAACGTGTTCTACAAGCGATGAAAGAGCTCAAGTATACGAGAAACATCCAGGCGGTCCATTTAGCGAAGGGCTATTCGAATATGCTTGGCATCGTCCTTCCAAACATTGAACACTCTTATTTCAGCGCACTCGTCACAGGTATTGCAGAAAAAGCACAGGCGCGCGGCATGCATTTTGCCTTATTTCAAACAGGATATGACCCATTTAAAGAAAAAGAAGCGTTAATGAGTTTAAAAGAGCGCCGTGTGGATGGTTTAATATTTTGTTCAAATGCGTTAAGTGATGGTCACATTTTAAAGTGGCAGGAATCAGGTCCGATTATATTTTGTCATCCTGCGCCGCACGATCAATGCTCAACCGTGTCGATTGCGCATGATCAAGCATTTAAGGAAGGCCTGCATCATTTGGCGGCATGCGGCCATCAACGAATTGCGATCGTTCTCGCCAGAACAGAAGGAGCGAATAGCGAGTCGCGCCTTCAGGCTTATCAAGACATGATGCAATCGCTCGGGCAGACCATTGATGAGGAATGGATCATCGAAGGGAAGTTATCCCTGCTTGATGGGAAGCATTTATTTGCAGAATGGCAGGAAATGAAACATCGTCCTACAGCTTTATTCATCACAAATGACGAAGTCTCTGCAGGCTTTTTATTAGAGGCGCAGCGTCACGACATAAAAGTAGGAGAATCACCAGCCATACTCAGTTTTCAAAATAACCAATTGAGTGAGGCTTTGGGGATTTCCAGCATTCATATTCCCCTCAAACAAATGGGACAGGAAGCGTTTGACTTGTTTGACCGGGCATTAAAGGGAGAGAAATCAGAAAAAAGAATGCTGCCATTTCGCCTGATTGAGCGAACAACAACCGTTTTGAAAAACAATCGTTGACGCACGTTTCATCTGTTTTGTACGATAAGAGGGATTGAATAAGAAGGAGGTGGGGATGTTCATGGAATCCTTCACCGTTGATAAAGCGTTAAATAATAATGTCATCATCGCAAGACACCCTTCTTTGGGCGAAGTGGTTCTGATTGGGAAAGGGATTGGCTTCGGTAAAAAATCGGGGGATCTCCTCGATCAAGACGTGTTTGAAAAAATGTTTGTGTTAAAAAACACGAAGGAACAAACAGAATATAAACAGCTGCTTCATCATATTGATGAAAACATGATCGAGCTTGCCAATGACGTCATTTATCATATACGAGAAAAAATGGGACAACGATTGAATGAGCATATTCATGTTGCGCTGACCGATCATATTGCGTTTAGTTTTAAGCGGGTGCAGCAAGGCTATGATATCACGAACCCTTTTATGCTTGAGACGCAATCGCTTTACCCGAAAGAATACGAGGTTGCAAAGGAAGTCGTTGAACTGATTAACGAGCGGCCAGATGTCGAAACGAAGCTGCCAGAAGGAGAAATTGGCTTTATAGCGCTTCATATTCATTCAGCTTTGACGAATCGGCCTTTATCTGAAGTGAACCGTCATTCGCAGCTCATTACACAAATGGTCCAAGTCATTGAAGATTCATTTCATATGAAAGTAGACAGAGAAAGTATTCATTATTTACGCTTATTACGCCATATTACGTTTTCAATTGAGCGTATTAAACGGGGAGAATCATTAGAGGAGCCAGAAAAATTGCTTCATCTATTGAAAAATGAATATCCTTTATGCTACAATACTGCTTGGAAAATGATCAAAATTTTGCAGCATGCATTAAAAAAGCCTGTACAGGATGCTGAGGCCGTCTACTTGACACTTCATCTGTACAGATTGACAAATAAAATTTCATAGTTTCCTTGAAACGTGTAACTGATTCGATCAGGCATGAGTGACTTAAGGTAAATACAGGATAAGATCCTGTTATTTGCGCAACCTTATATCACCATGCCTTTTTTTGCGTTTGAAAGTGAAATGTAAACGGTTAATTATGAAATGTGCGTCAGGGAGCATCCCAAATGTATGTTGTAAGCGAAAACAAAAGGAGGTTCAACCAGTGTTTAAATCACTTTTTGGTGTGTTGCAAAAAATTGGACGAGCACTCATGCTTCCAGTTGCGATCCTTCCTGCTGCTGGTATTTTACTGGCACTTGGGAATGCGATGCAAAATCCGCAGCTGATTGATGTAGCTCAATTTTTAAGCAATGATACAATTCAGCTTGTTGCAAGTGTCATGGAGAATGCGGGGAACATCGTCTTCTCGAATCTTCCGCTATTATTTGCTGTAGGGGTTGCCATCGGTCTTGCCAATGGAGATGGAGTGGCAGGGATTGCCGCTATCATCGGTTACCTTGTTATGAACGTCACGATGAGTGCCGTATTAATGGCTAACGGATCCATTCCATCCGATTCGCTCAAACTGGCCCAGTTCTTCAAGGAAGGCCATCCAGCATATATTAATATGCTCGGCATACCGACCTTGTCTACCGGCGTTTTTGGCGGGATTATCGTCGGGGTATTAGCCGCTTATATGTATAATAAATTTTACAAAATTGAGCTCCCGCAATATCTTGGCTTCTTTGCTGGTAAGCGTTTTGTTCCAATCGTTACTTCTATTTCAGCACTTATTTTAGGGCTATTGATGCTAGTCATTTGGCCGCCAATCCAAGGGGCACTGAACTCATTTTCAACAGGACTGCTTGCAGCGAATGAGCCGCTGGCTGCCTTTGTATTCGGTGTCATTGAACGCTCATTAATTCCGTTTGGTCTGCACCACATTTTCTACTCGCCATTCTGGTATGAGTTCTTTAGCTACAAGAGCTTATCAGGAGAGCTTGTCCGTGGTGACCAGCGTATTTTCATGGCGCAAATCAAAGATGGTGTTCAGCTGACAGCTGGTACATTCATGACAGGAAAATATCCGTTCATGATGTTCGGTCTTCCAGCAGCAGCACTTGCGATTTACCATGAAGCAAAACCAAAGAATAAAAAGGTAGTAGCAGGAATTATGGGATCAGCGGCCCTTACTTCTTTCCTTACAGGGATCACTGAACCGCTTGAATTCTCATTCTTGTTTGTTGCACCAGTATTATTTGCGATTCACTGTGTATTCGCTGGATTATCCTTTATGATAATGGATATTCTAAATGTGAAAATCGGGATGACCTTCTCAGGAGGGTTAATCGACTTCTTCCTATTTGGTATCCTGCCGAATAGGACCGCTTGGTGGCTCGTCATTCCAGTAGGTCTCGTACTTGCTGTCATTTACTACTTCGGTTTTAGATTCGCCATTCGCAAATTTAATCTGAAAACGCCAGGCCGCGAAGATGAAGCAGCAGACGGAGCAAGTGAGGCGAAGTCTGAAAAAGGTAATGACTTGCCTTATGAAATCCTTGAAGCAATGGGTGATCAAGAAAACATTAAGCACCTTGATGCATGTATCACGCGGTTACGTGTCACTGTGAATGACCAGAAGAAAGTGGACAAAGACCGTTTGAAAAAGCTAGGCGCTTCTGGTGTTCTCGAAGTAGGGAACAACATCCAGGCAATCTTCGGCCCGCGCTCTGATAACTTAAAAACACAAATGCAGGACATTATTGCAGGCCGCACGCCTCGTCCAGCGAAAGACCCTTCTGCAAAAGAAGAAGTCAGCCAGCAGGTTGAAGAAGTTATTGCAAAGCCGCTTCAAAATGAGCAAGGGGAAGAAATTTTTGCTTCACCAATTACAGGGGAGCTTCATCCAATTACAGATGTACCAGATCAAGTATTCTCAGGGAAAATGATGGGTGACGGTTTCGCCATCTTGCCAACAGATGGAACGGTTGTTTCACCGGTAAGAGGGAAGATCTTAAATGTGTTCCCGACGAAACACGCCATTGGCCTGCAATCTGATGGTGGACTTGAAATTTTGATCCACTTCGGAATTGATACGGTCAGCCTCAAAGGAGAAGGATTTGAAGCATTTGTACAAGAGGGAGATCAAGTAGAAATCGGTCAAAAACTTTTAGAGGTTGATATTGATAAAATTAAGTCTGAAGTACCATCTTTGATGACTCCAATTGTATTTACCAACTTAAGTGAAGGACAATTTATTGACCTTCAAGCATCCGGTGAAATCAAAGCTGGACAAGAAAACATCGTGAAAATTTCAAAATAATTTTCATAACTGCCGTTCTTGTTAGATGACAAGCTCGGCAGTATGATATAATATTGTGGATGTATTAATTGTATAAAAAGGAGATTGATAAAAATGGCTCAACAAACATTCAAAGTAACTGCAGATTCTGGAATTCACGCACGTCCTGCAACAGTTCTTGTACAAACTGCTAGTAAATATGATGCTGATATCAACTTAGAATATAATGGTAAAACAGTGAACCTGAAATCTATTATGGGTGTAATGTCTCTAGGAATTGCGAAAGGTGCTACAATCACAATCTCTGCTTCTGGTTCTGATGAAAATGATGCACTTGCTGCGCTTAAAGACACAATGAAAAGTGAAGGCCTAGGCGAGTAATGCAACAACTGAAAGGAATCGGTGCTTCAGCAGGCGTTGCGATTGCAAAAGCGTATCGTCTGGAAGAACCAGATTTAACAGTTCACCAAAAAGACATCAATGATCCAGAGACAGAAGTGAAGCGTTTTGAAGAAGCAATTCATGTTTCTAAACAAGAACTTGAAGCAATTAAAGAGCATGCGCTAAAAGAGCTTGGCCAAGACAAAGCAGATATCTTTTCTGCCCACCTTCTTGTGTTAAGTGATCCTGAACTGCTAAACCCAGTAAAGGATAAAATCAAATCTGATAAAGTAAATGCTGAGTTTGCTTTAAAAGAAACAGCGACAATGTTTGTCACAATGTTCGAAGCAATGGACAATGAATACATGAAGGAACGTGCAGCGGATATTCGTGACGTAACGAAACGTGTGACTGGCCATTTGCTAGGCGTTGACATTCCAAACCCAAGCATGATTTCTGAAGAAGTCATCATCATTGCTGAAGATTTAACACCTTCTGATACTGCTCAGCTGAACAGACAATTTGTCAAAGGCTTTGCAACAGATATCGGCGGTCGTACTTCTCACTCAGCGATCATGGCAAGATCAATGGAGATTCCAGCAGTTGTTGGGACAAAAGAAGCAACAAAAACGGTGAAAAACGATGATCTGATCATTGTGGATGGTATTAGCGGCGACGTCATCATTCAGCCTTCTGAAGATGAAGTGAAAGCGTATCAAAAAAAGCATGAAGACTACTTAGCTCAAAAAGCGGAATGGGCGAAACTTGTTGACCAGCCAACGGTTACAAAAGACGGCGTTCACGTAGAGCTAGCTGCAAATATCGGAACACCTGAAGATGTAAAAGGTGTACTTGAAAATGGCGGCGAAGCAGTTGGATTGTACCGTACTGAATTTTTATACATGGGCAGAGACCAGCTTCCTACAGAAGAAGAGCAGTTCGATGCGTATAAAACAGTTTTAGAGAAGATGGAAGGGAAAGCAGTGGTGGTCCGCACACTAGATATTGGTGGCGATAAAGAACTTCCTTACTTGCAGCTTCCAAAAGAAATGAACCCGTTCCTTGGCTATAGAGCCATTCGCCTTTGCCTGGAAGAGCAGGAGATTTTCAGAACACAACTACGCGCCTTACTTCGTGCAAGTACATATGGAAACTTGAAAATCATGTTTCCTATGATCGCGACGTTATCAGAATTTAGAGAAGCAAAAGCCATTTTACTTGAAGAAAAAGAAGCATTGGTTGCCGCTGGTACAGACGTTTCTGATTCCATTGAAATCGGAATGATGGTAGAAATTCCATCAACAGCTGTCATCGCAGATCAATTTGCAAAAGAAGTAGATTTCTTCAGTATTGGAACGAATGATTTGATTCAATACACAATGGCAGCTGATCGAATGAACGAACGAGTGTCTTATCTTTACCAGCCTTACAACCCAGCGATTTTACGTCTTATTACGCTTGTGATCGAAGCAGCGCATAAAGAGGGTAAATGGGTCGGCATGTGCGGTGAGATGGCAGGAGATGAAATCGCAATCCCGCTTCTACTTGGATTAGGATTAGATGAATTCTCAATGAGTGCAACATCCATTCTTCCAGCTAGAACGCAGCTAAGCAAGCTTTCTAAGGAAGAAGCTGCATCATTTAAAGAGCATATTTTATCACTTAGCACAACAGAAGAAGTGGTTGATTTCGTCAAGAAGACGTTTCAACAGAACTAAGTGAATGAAAACCAGACAGGTGAAACTGTCTGGTTTTTTTGTCGAATTTTATCATATTGAGTCATATTGGGCAGTGAGAAGGGCACCCTATAATTAAAAAATGGAGGTGACCAGATTGCCTTTCTCAGACTATAAACCAGGTGATCAAGTATATGTGATTTATCGAAATCCACATGCTGCAAACGTAGCACAAATTAAAGAAGCAGAAATTGTTTCACATCCATACAACGAAGAAGAGCTTGCCCTCTTTTTGCTTGAAACGTATCATCCACTAGCACCTGATGATGCTGTGTTTCCAACATATGAAGAAGCAGAAGCTCTTTATCAAGATTTGTTTGAATAAGGGAGATTTTAGAAAGGATAAAAGCCATCCTGTGCGGTTAAAGTAACGGTATGAAAACCTTAAAGGTAAGGATGTGCTTAATATGATCAAACCTTTCGTTCCCCAGCTTGTTTACATTGAACCCCGGGCGTTAGAGTACCCGTTAGGACGAGAGCTGAAGGAAAAGTTTGAGGGTATGGGAATCGAAATAAGAGAAACGACTTCACACAATCAGGTCAGAAATATTCCGGGAAAAAATGACTTGCAAAAGTATCGTAATGCGAAGTCAACGCTTGTCATTGGTGTGAGGAAGACATTGAAGTTTGACTCGTCTAAACCATCTGCAGAGTATGCGATCCCATTTGCAACAGGGTGTATGGGACATTGTCATTATTGCTATTTGCAAACAACAATGGGAAGTAAGCCGTACATTCGAACGTACGTCAATGTAGAAGAAATATTAGATCAGGCAGAGCAATACATGAACGAGCGAGCGCCGGATATCACGAGATTTGAAGCATCATGTACATCAGACATCGTAGGAATTGACCATTTGACACATACACTCAAACGAGCGATTGAATACTTTGGGCAGACCGACTTAGGAAAGCTTCGCTTCGTCACGAAGTTCCATCATGTTGATCATCTGTTAGATGCAAAGCATAATGGCCGGACAAGATTCCGTTTTAGTATCAATGCCGATTATGTCATTAAATATTTTGAGCCCGGCACATCACCGCTAGATCAGCGGATTGAAGCGGCTGTAAAGGTCGCAAAGGCAGGCTATCCTCTAGGCTTTATTGTTGCCCCAATTTACATCCATGAAGGCTGGCAGGAAGGGTATAAAGTTCTTTTTGAAAAGCTCAATGCAGCTCTTCCTGAAGATGTGAGAGACGATATCACCTTTGAGATGATTCAGCATCGCTTTACAAAACCAGCAAAGCGTGTGATTCAAAAAAACTACCCAAAATCAAAATTAGAATTAGATGAAGAAAAAAGACGATACAAATGGGGCAGATACGGGATTGGGAAATATATCTATCAAAAAGATGAGGAAAAAGAACTAAGAGAGACGTTAGAATCATATATTGATCAGTACTTTCCATCCGCAAAAATTGAATATTTCACTTAAAACAAGTCTATAAGGCTTGTTTTTTCTATTTAAATTTTCTTATAACTATTGAATGCGGTATCATTTTGCCGATATATAAATTAAGGTGTGAAAGTAGATGTAGGGGTGTGAGGAGATGTTTAAGAAACTTCAAGTGAGAATAGCTGTTTTCATCTCAGTTATTTTGATTTTAACTGTTTTGGCTGTTCAAGTGGGTTCCAACTTAGTGTTAAAACCACTTATTGAAAGAGATGCAAAAACCACCGCAGCAGCAACGGCAGAAAGTATGAGAGACATCATTACAGAAAAGCTTGATAATTACGGCAATACCATTAACAAAGTGGCAACAGATAAAATGACTGAAGAATTTGCGCAAAAACAAACAAAGCAAACACTGGATTTTGAAAAAAGTGCACTAAAAAACTTGCAGGAACAGGATAAACTCATTTCGTTTGCTTATATTGGAACAATTGACGGCAAAATGCTCGGCTTCCCAGAGTTCGATCTTGGCGAAGGGTATGATCCATCGAAACAAGGCTGGTTTAAACAAGCAGCTGAAAAGCCTGATCAGGTCGTTTGGACAGATCCATATGTCGATGAAGCAACAAAAAAAGTGATTGTCTCAGCCACGAAGGCGATTGTCATAGATGGAAAAGTCATTGGGGTCGCTGGACTTGATTTGAAGCTGTCCTCTATTCAAACGTATATAAATGAACAAGAGATTCCTTATAAGGGGACCGCTTTCTTAGTTGATGGCACAGGTACCCTTTTGGCGCATCCAACAGAGCAAGGAAAAAACATATCAAAGGTCGCTTCTGTGAAAAAAGCGCTTGACAACTCAGGTGTTGATGACAGCAAAGAACTGACGGTCCTATCTAAAATCAAAGAAGCCAATTGGACGGTTGGTGTCAGCTTTGAGAAAAGTAAACTGCTTTGGATCACAGAACAAATGAATCAGACAAGTATCATTATATCCGTCATTGCCATTATTCTTGCGATGATCCTCAGCTTCTTATTGGCAAGAAGTATCACTACGCCAATCAAGCGTTTAATAGGGCATGTGCGTAAGGTGTCAGAAGGCGATTTAACAAGCACGCTTGCAGTGAAATCCCAAGATGAAATTGGTTTCCTCACGAAAAGCATTAATCAAATGACCGAGGATATCCGGGAGTTAATTGAAAAAGTAAAAGGGGCTTCAGATCAAGTTGTGAAATCAGCAGATGAAGTGACCCACATTTCAAATGAGACCTTGCTGTCTAGCGAACAGATTGCAACGGCCATTCAAGAGGTGGCAACAGGAGCATCTAAGCAGGCATCAGATGCAGAAACGATTAATGAGAAATCAGAGCATTTGTATGAGAAAGTGCGTCATATGGGTGAGCTTGCCTCACAAATGCAAACCAACTCAAAATCATCTGAAGATGCAAGCTATAAAGGGCTTGATGCACTTGGTATGCTCGTCCAAAAATCAGCACAAGCGAACGAAGAATCGAAAAAGGTAGAGCAAATGCTGCTTGACCTTGAGCATAAAACGAAAAATATTGAAAATGTCGTGACCGCCATCTCTGAAATCTCGGATCAAACGAATTTACTTGCACTGAATGCAAGCATTGAAGCAGCGAGAGCAGGAGAAAGCGGACGAGGATTTGCTGTAGTTGCAGAAGAAGTGAGAAAGCTTGCTGAACAATCTGCACAGTCAACAAAACACATTAGTGAAACCGTCAAACTCATTCAAGATGAATCGAAGAAAGCAGCTGAGGCGATGACAGCAGCAAGTAAAATGAATGAGGAACAAGGTGCGGCCATCAATGCAACAGGTGAGGCACTCAGCAGCATCACAATGGAAATGCAGGCACTTGTCGATTCAATCGACAGCATTCATACACAGATTAATGAAATGACAGAAGAACAGCAGAAGATGAGTGACTCCATTCAAAGCATTGCTGCCATTTCAGAAGAATCTGCTGCCTCAGCTGAGGAAGTGCATGCGTCTACAGATGAACAAGTTCAAGTGTTAGAAAGAACGAAAACCTCAACTGAAATGCTGAACGAATCAAGCCATGCACTGCGTCAGGCGGTTGACCGATTTAAAGTGTAAAGAGCGGGAAAGAACCTTGCGATGTGAGCAAGGTTCTTTTTGTATGATAAAATAAACTAGAGGAGGTGTTGACATGGATGTCAATCTAACTGGAAAAAAAGCATTGGTAGCAGCAAGCAGTCAAGGTATCGGAAAAGCGATTGCCTTTGCTCTAGCAAAAGAGGGAGCAGATGTGATGCTCTCGGGAAGACATGAACAGAAGCTGAAAGAAACAGTCAACGAGCTGTCTCCGCTTGTCAAAGGACAGCTGACTTATCAAGTATGTGATGTATCTGACGCCGGGCAAATCAAGGCGCTTGTTCAAGCGGCGGCTGGTGATGAGAAGTGTCTCGACATTCTTGTGAACAATACAGGCGGGCCTAAAACAGGAACGCTCGACACCTTAACAGATGAAGATTGGATCGAATCATTTCAGCTTCATTTACTCAGCTATATTCGGTTATTAAAAGAGGCATTGCCCTTTTTGAAAAAACGCGGCGCACGTGTGTTAAATATTGCGTCAATGTCAGTGAAAGAACCGATCCCAGGCTTGATGCTGTCAAATACATTTAGACCGGCCATAGCCGGCTGGACAAAAACAGCTGCTCTGGAGTTTGCAAAGGATGGTATTTTAATTAATACGTTAGCACCGGGAAAAATTGAAACAGACCGTGTGAAACAGCTGGAGAAGCACCGCGCACAAACAGAGAATCGAACGGTTGAAGAAATCAAAGCACAGGCTGAACAAGCGATCCCGCTTGGCCGTTACGGCCAGCCAGAGGAATTTGCAGCATATGCAGCGTTTCTTTTATCAGAAGCCAATACATATATGACAGGTCAAACACTGATCATTGATGGTGGATTGACAAAGTCTCTTTAAGGAGGAACAAGTGATGGCACAAATCAAAACAGTTGGTTTTATAGGAATCGGTGTAATGGGGCGCAGTATGGCAGGACATTTAATAGATGCAGGCTATGAAGTTCTCGTTTATACAAGAACGAAAGCAAAAGCAGACGCATTGATTCAAAAAGGCGCATCATGGAAGCCGGCAGTAAAGGAGATTGCAGAAAGTGCAGATGCCGTCATAACAATGGTGGGATATCCATCTGATGTAGAAGAGATCTATTTAGGTGAAGATGGGCTTGTGGCACATGCCGCGCCAGGTACATATCTCATTGATATGACGACATCGAAGCCTCAGCTTGCAAAAGAAATTGAGTTGAAAGCGAAGGAAAGAGGTATATTTGCATTAGATGCACCTGTATCAGGCGGAGACATAGGAGCCCAAAATGGTACGCTGGCCATTATGATCGGCGGAGAAAGGTCAGCCTATGAAGCCTGTCTGCCGCTATTTAAGCAAATGGGTGAAAACATTCAATATCAAGGGCCGGCAGGAAGCGGTCAGCATACAAAAATGTGTAATCAAATTGCCATTGCAGCGGGGATGGTCGGTGTCGCAGAGGCAATGGCCTATGCCGAAAAATCAGGGCTTGATCCAGAGCAGGTGCTCAAAAGCATCACAACAGGTGCAGCCGGCAGCTGGTCTTTGTCAAACCTTGCACCAAGAATGCTGAAAGGTGATTTCGAGCCAGGGTTTTATGTGAAGCATTTTATCAAGGATATGGGCATTGCACTTGAAGAAGCAGAGCTGATGGGGGAAGAAATGCCAGGGCTCTCACTTGCGAAGTCACTTTATGAAAAGCTGAGCGAACAGGGCGAAGAAAACAGCGGGACCCAGAGCATCTATAAATTATGGGTCAAATAAAAAAACTGTCCTGCCTAGGTGGAATAGTTTGCAGCTTTAATCAAACCCTCAAAACAAATTAAAAACCTGCCCCAAATAGTAGACTAACCTAGTCAAATGGGACATAAAAAAACACCCTTCAAGTGATACACTTAAACTAAGTGCTAATTTGGAGGGTATTTTTTATGAAAAAAAACAAATATTCAGCTGAAATAAAATGGGCGGTTGTGAAAGATAAATTAAGCGGGCAGTTTACCAATCAACAAATTATGGATAAATATCATATAAAGAATGTATCTCAGATTAAAACATGGATGAAGTGGTATCGAGGAAATCAGTTACATCGATTCGATCAGCCAATTGGAAAACAATATAGCTTCGGGCATGGACCTGACAATGTATCCAAAGAGGAAAAAGTGAATAGGCAGGTTGAACACCTTAAGATGGAGAATGAAATTCTAAAAAAGTATTTGGAGATCGTAGAGGAGTTGAAAAGGGAGTAACCTTGTATTTGATCGAGAGATTACGGAAGAAATATACAGTAAAGTCTGTCTTAAGTATTTTGCAGGTCGCCAGATCGACCTATTATCGTTGGGTATCCGAAGGAATACGTAAAAAATCACAAGTGGAGAAGGCTGTTATTTCCTTATGTACCGAAACGTCGTTCCGGTACGGCCATCGTAAGATCCGAAAGCTACTTCAGCGTCAATATGATATCAAACGAAACCGAAATACTATACAGCGCATCATGCAAAAATACCATCTTCAATGTCGTGTGAAGCGTAAAAGGAAATGGAAATCAAAAGGGGAATCTGTCATCATTGCCCCAAATATATTAAATCGAAACTTCACCGCAATACACCCGAATTTAAAATGGGTAACAGATATTACTTATATTCAGTATGGACCAAGAACGCTCTACCTTTCGACCATTATGGATTTGTACAACAACGAAGTTGTTGCCTACACCCTAGATGATCACCAACAGACATCACTCATATTGGACACATTGAGAGCAGCTTTAGAGAAAAGGAATTCGCCTAAAGGTGTACTTGTGCATTCAGATCAAGGAAGTGTATACAGTTCGTATGCATATCAAAAGGAGCTGGGGGTAAGGAACCTCACAAGCAGTATGTCTAGACGAGGTAACTGTTGGGATAACGCAGTGATTGAATCATTCCATTCCAGCTTAAAATCAGAGGAATTTATGTTTACAAAGTTCAACTCTATATCAGAAAAAGATGTCAGGCAACGAATCGACCGTTACATCAAGTATTATAATGAAGAGCGTATCCAAAAAAAATTAGGCTACCACGCACCAAAAACATTTGGTAGCATGGCAACCTAATAAGGGTGTTTTATTTGTGTCTCAATCTGCTATGTCAGTCTATGAGTAGGAAGGTTTTTTTTGACCTTATTTTCCGATGAATTGCTGCGTCCAGTAGTTGCCAGATTTCACATAACCAACACCGATATGTGTATAGCTTTTGTTTAAAATGTTCGCTCTGTGGCCTTCACTGTTCATCCATGCTGTCACAACTTCTTGAGGGGATCTTTGACCTTGGGCAATGTTTTCACCTGCTGATTTGTAAGTGATACCGAATTGCTTCATTTGATCAAATGGAGATCCATAAGTTGGGCTTGTATGAGAGAAATAGTTTTTATCTTTCATATCTTGAGATTTTGCGCGAGCAGATTTGCTTAATTTAGAATCAACAGAAAGTGCCTTTAAGCCTTGTTTTGCACGCTCTTTATTTGTAAGCTCAACCACTTCTTTTTCAAATGCATTTAAGTTGCTGTCTTCTTTTGATGCCGCTGTGTCTTTTTGGTCAGCTTTTGTGTTGCTGCTTGTGTTTTCTTTTGCTGGAGTGCTTGGTTTAGAAGCAGTTGGTTTTTTCACTGATTCTTGTTTTTGTTCTTGTTTTGCTTTGTTTACTTCTTTCACTACTTTAGTTCCTGTAACAGGTTGACCGCTTTTGATCAGCTTGTTTAATAGAGCTTCGATCTCTTTTTGATTCGACTTGCTTAGCTTGTTTACATCTGAAGAGATATGTAATTTTGCTGCTAGTGTATGAAGATCAATGGCTTGATGCTGTACATTTATCACTTGTTTCAGGTTAAGCTCCTTCGCATCAGCTGAATGTCCTCCAGTGAACGTGATGAGTGCAGCAGCTGTCAGCGCTGAAAAAAAGAATGATTTCTTCTTCATATTGTAACTCCTCCTAAAATCTTTGTTTTGTTTTCTCACAAAAAATCATAACATGGACTTTTTGTTATAAACGTACCAGCATCCTCCATTGACAATGCCAGTTTGTCATTTTTGTTAAAGTCATCGTAAGAGCCGCTTTATATCAAAGGATAGAGAATTCTTCCATTTAAAGAAAACGACATAAACATACCAATATTTTAAAGTGTTAGTATATTTTTTTGCAGATTAGGGATTGACAGCTTTTTTTCACTTGTTTCGCTGTAACAACTATTACAAAAGTGTTACAATAATGAGTGGTAATTGTAAAAGATTGAAAAGGATGAGAGGAGCTACATAAGTGGGAGAGAAACAGCATCAAGGTGCTGCCGAGCAAAAAAGAATCAAGCGCCGGAACGCCTGGAGAATTAATCTCTTTTTCTTCGCTGTATTTAGTTTATTTGCTGGACTTGTGATCAAGCTTGGTGTGCTGCAAATCGTCAATGGTGAAGATTATAAAAAGCAAGCCAACCGAACAGAGGTCAAAACAGCATCATACCCGTCTCCAAGAGGAAAAATGTATGACGCGAGAGGAAGAGTCGTCGTTGATAACGAAAGTGTACCTGCCATCGTTTATACATCAGAAAGCGGTGTGAAAGCGGAGGATAAGATTAAGGTAGCAAGAAAACTTGCGACTTATATAAAAATGGATACTGATTTTTTGAGAGAGCGTGACATTCGAGATTTTTGGCTGGCGAGCCATCCGAAAGAAGCGGATAAACTCATTTCAAAAGCGGAGAAAAAAGATATCGATGCAAAGGATGTCTATCCGCTTCAAGTAGAACGTGTCCCAAAGAAAGAAGTCAAGGCGATCGAAAAGAATGCAGAGGAAAAAGCTGTTGCAGCGATCTACCGTAGATTTACAGGCGGATATGCCTTTGAGCCCCAAATCGTGAAGGCGATGGACCCAAACGAAGAGAAAAAAGGGGACGAAAAAGTTGCTTTACTCGATGAAACGAAAGAATCCAAACAAACTTCATCCGTAAGCCTGACATATGAAGAAATTTCACTTGTCTCAGAGCATCTTGATGAACTGCCTGGTGTGAACGTCATCAACGACTGGACAAGAAAATATCCGTATGAAAAGACCCTTTATAATGTACTTGGCGGTGTGACTACACCAGAGCAAGGAATTATTAAAGAGCGTGAAGATTACTATATGGCAAGAGGCTACTCGCGAAATGACCGGGTAGGGAAGAGCTATTTAGAATATCAGTACGAAGATTTTCTAAACCCTGAGAAAGCGACCGTTCAATATACACAAGTTGGCGGGAAGCTGCTTGATGAAATCAAGCGGACAGAGGGACGAAGAGGACTTGATCTTGCGCTGACATTTGATATGGAGCTGCAAAAGGAAGTCGACAAAATCGTTGAATCAGAACTTAGATCCGCCAGCGCGAGAAACTATATGATGGATCGTGCCTTTGTCGTCATGATGGACCCTCATACAGGGGATGTTCTCGCCATGTCGGGCAAGAAAATGGACGGCAGAGACGTCACAGATTTTGCGATCGGAACATTTACGACCCAGTACGAAATGGGCTCTGTTGTCAAAGGAGCCACAGTACTTGGCGGTTATCAGGACGGGATGTCACACAACCAAGCCTATATGGATACACCGCTCTACTTTGCAGGGAGTAATGGAAAACCGAAAAGGTCTTACAAAAATCTTGGATGGGTTAACGACATTCAAGCACTCCAAAAAAGTTCCAACGTCTACATGTTCCAAGTAGCGATGAGAATGGCGGGCATCACCTATCAAAAGGATGGTCCGTTACCTGCAAGGCCTGAGCACTTACAAAAAATGAGAAACTACTATGCGCAATTCGGTCTTGGCGTGAAAACGGGGATTGATCTGCCGCAGGAATCAAGCGGGATGCAGACGCATCCTAAGACGGTCGGCGGACTCTTGCTTGATGAAGCAATTGGTCAGTATGACACGTATACACCGCTTCAAGTGGCACAATACATGTCAACGATCGCCAATGGAGGCAGCCGTATTCAGCCGAGAGTAGTGAAAAGTGTTCATCTTCCAACGAAGAAGGATGAAGTAGGCCCAGTCGTAAAAAAATATGAGCCAAAGGTGCTGAACACGATTAACAACTCGAAAGCAGATATTGACCGCGTAAAAACGGGTCTGAAAATGGTCACATCAACAGGCGGAACTGCCGCTGGCCGGTTTGGTCAGCATGATGTCGCAGGAAAAACAGGTACAGCGCAAACGTTCTACTATGGTGCCAACCGCAGCTGGTGGGGAAATTCAACGTACAACTTAACCTTTGGAGGATACTATCCTTCTTCTAATCCAAAGGTGGCGTTTAGTGTCGTGACACCTTATGTCTCAGATAAAGATCCTGTTATTAAAAACATCCCAAGTAAAATTGTGGATAAGTACGTTGAATTACAAAAGAAATATGAAAAACAATAAACCGCAGGGAGCACAGCAGCAGAAAGTGCTCCCTTTTTGCTGAAAATATGGACGTTTCCCTCGATGACAGAAGGAAAATACGGGTTTTCTAGCGAATCTTTTTTATACATCAATCTAAGGACAACCCTAAAAAATGAAAAGGAGGGTCGGACGACGATGGAACAACAAATGAAAGATTCGAATCAATTGTATTCGAACATCGATTTACATGCCGTTCTTTCTTCTAATGGCCGCTTTCTCTACATTTCTTCCAACTGTAAGCAGCTTTTGCTCTATGAACAAAAGGATTTTCTAGGGTGTTTTTTGAAAGACTTTGTTCATACCGAAGATCAATTTCTCGTCGAAAGTTATTTTTACAATCAGCACATGCTAGAGGTTTGCCACTTTAGACTGCTAAGAAGTGATCTGACAGCTGTATGGATCGAAGCAAGCATTGATTTTGTTGCTTGTGATGGGTTAGACAACGAAGTAAGTAGAGAAATGATCCTGAAAATGAGGGTGCTGGATACTGAGCCCCAAAAAGCAGCATTTCAAACAACATCAAAAGCAGCAGAACAGTCGCTGGGCAGTCTGCCGGCTTTCCAAAATGTCGGTGAAGCTGAACAATTGATTGCCATGCTGCCAAATCCGTTATGTATTACGACTTTAGGGAAAATTGTGTATGCGAATGATGCAATGCTGCAATTAATGGGGGTAAGTGCAAGAGATGACATGATCGGCAAGTCCGCGTTTGATTTTATTGCTGAAGAGTACCATGACATTGTCAGAAGCCGAATAACAAGGCTGCAGCAAGGACTTCCAGTCGGAATGATTGAACAGATATGGAAGCGTCAAGATGGAAGTAGTATTCATATTGAGGTAAAGTCATCACCGACGATTTATCAAAATCAGCGGGCAGAGCTTTTACTGCTAGTGGACATCTCATCCCGTAAAAAATTTCAAACCGTTCTTCAAAAAAGCCGGGAGAGGTATCAGCTGCTCATTCAAAATTCCATTGATACGATTGCGGTCATCCATGATCACAAATGGGTGTTTATGAATGAATCTGGCATTAAATTATTTGAAGCCGAGCATTACGATAAATTAATAGGAAAGGATATCTTTCATCAAATTCATTCCTGTGATCAGCAGAAGGTCAAAAAGAGTTTATCTCGTATTATTGAAAGAGCATCAGATTCCGAGATTGTCACGATGAGCTGTCATACGTTTAAACATAAGCTGATTTATACAGAAATGGTCTGTATCCCAACTACATTCTTTGGAGAAACAGCGGTTCAAATTATTTTAAGAGATATCTCCGAACGTAAACAGACAGAAGAGCTCATGCTCCGCTCAGAAAAATTATCGATTGCAGGTCAATTGGCGGCTGGCATTGCACATGAAATCAGAAACCCATTGACCGCCATCAAAGGCTTTTTACAGCTCATTAAACCGAAAACAAAAGATCGCGATCAATACTTCGAGATTGTTTTCTCTGAGCTGAGCCGAATAGAAATTATCTTGAGTGAGCTGCTAATGCTGGCGAAACCGCAGCAAACGTCCTCAATGCAGACGCTTGATTTGAAAAAAATCATCAGCGAAGTCACAGCCTTGTTAGAAACACAAGCGAACTTAAATGGCATTTTAATGAACACAAGTGAGATAGAGGAGGGTCTCCTGATGAACGGAGATCAAAATCAGCTCAAGCAAGTGTTTATCAATTTAATTAAAAATGCCGTAGAATCCATGCCGGACGGAGGAAAGGTAGACATCACAGCCAAAGCAGAAGGTGATGGAATACTTGTCACCATTCGTGATGAAGGGGTCGGCATTCCTGAATCGGTGATGAAGCGGATTGGAGAGCCCTTTTTAACCACAAAGGAAAAAGGAACCGGACTTGGCCTCATGGTCACATTTAATATTTTAGAAAATCATAACGGGACGATCCGTGTGGATAGTCATCCTGAAAAGGGCACCGTATTTCACATCATGTTTCCTGCCAAATAAAAACAACGGCAAGAGAGCCGTTGTTTCAATCTAGCGAATGAATGGAACGTTTTTCGAGTACAAATTGTTCTAGCCGGTCAAGTCCTTCTTTCAGCGTTTCAAGTGAATAAGCATAAGACAGGCGCACATACCCTTCACCGAGTGGAGAGAAAGCAGAGCCTGGTACGACCGCAAGTCTTGTACTTTCTAACAGCTCCATGCAAAAATCAAAGGAACTCATCCCAAACGATTCAATGGATGGAAAAATATAAAAAGCGCCAGAAGGTTTAATTACCGGAAGCCCCATAGAAATGAGCCGATCATATACATAATCGAGTCTTTTCTTATATTGCTCTCTCATGATCAGTGCATCATCCACACCATTTGTCACAGCTTCAAGTGCCGCCTTTTGTGAGACAGCCGAGGCACAAGACACGTTATATTGATGTACTTTTAATACATGTTTAGCAATCGGAGCTGAAGCAAATAAAAATCCAATTCTCCATCCAGTCATGCTATGAGATTTAGACAGTCCATTGATGACAATGGTCTGTTCTTTTAAGAAAGAGGCAATTGAATGATGCGGCCGGTCAAATGTCAGCTCGCTGTAGATTTCATCGGATAAAATAAAGATGTCTTTTCCTTCAAGGAGCTGGGCAATTTCTTTCAATTCTTCTTCTGAAAGCGTGACACCAGTCGGGTTTGAAGGGTAAGGAAGAACCACACACTTTGTCTTTTCCGTTAGCGCATCCTCAATCAGCTTGGCATTCAATTTAAAGCCGGCATTCGTTGTGTCAATATGTACGGGCATGGCACCGCACATTCGAATGATCGGTTCATATCCGGGGTATACAGGTCCAGGTAAAATGACCTCGTCGCCTTCTGTTAAAATGGTTCGAAACGCAGCATCAATGGCTTGGCTTGCACCTGTCGTCACAATGATTTCTGACTCTGCCTCATAATCAAGATTCACTTTCTTCTTGATATAATGCTGGATTGCTTGTCTTAGCTCTAGGAAACCAGCATTGTGAGTGTATGAGGTGAAATTCTCGTCAATGGCTGCTTTGGCAGCTGTTTTGACATGATGCGGCGTATAAAAATCGGGCTGGCCTATCGTCAATGAAACGACATCTTCATATGACGATACGAGATTTGAAAATGTTCGAATGCCTGAAATTTCAATATCCTTTACTCTTGGATTCAGCAAATGCTCCATTTCTCATCACCTTAAAAATTTATGTTTTTATCCTATTTTACCATTCACTGCATAAATGTCACCTGCGAAAGGCACTGGATATCGTTATATGTAGTCTATTCTCCTATCCATCACCGCATGAGTGATATATTGAAGAAAGAGCAACATTTATTATAGCGTAACCTCAAGAGAAAATACAGGCTGTGATGAAGATGATTAGAAAACGGCAAAACTGCGTAAACTGAAAGAACGTGAGAATCAGGGTCATGGGAATTGCTTTCATAGACATACGATCTCCTAAAGGAGGACGATAGATGGAACAATCAGCGAAGACATCGAAAATCGCGTTTCTATCCGTGCTGAGCAACACATTTGTTGTCATCTTAAAAATCATTGTGGGTCTATTAACCGGATCTGTTGCGGTTTTATCAGAAGCCATTCATTCGTTTCTCGATTTAATGGCGTCGTTTATTGCATTTATTTCTGTTCGTATTTCAAGAAAGCCAGCAGATTCTAAACATCCTTATGGACATGGAAAAGTCGAAAATATTTCTGGAACGATTGAGACCTTGCTGATTTTCGTTGCTGGCATTTGGATTATATACGAATGTGTTCACAAATTAATGCATCCAGAGCCAGTCAAGCTGCCTGTGCTTGGCATTGTGGTCATGCTGCTAGGCGCGCTCATCAATTTTGTTGTATCGAGGGCTGTAAACAAAGAGGCTCAGCGAGTACATTCAGTCGCCATGAAATCAAATGCACTGCATCTTTTAACGGATGTGTTTACGTCATTAGGGGTGGCATTTAGTTTATTGCTTGTGGCATTAACCGACTGGTATTTCTTAGATCCGATCATTGGAATGATTCTGGCCCTCTTTATTATGCGTGAAGCGTTTAAACTCATGAAGGAAGCCTTCCCGCCGCTTGTTGATGCTCGGTTAACACCAGAGGAAGAACAAGCAATCGAAGCGATCATTCAAGGATTTAGTCAAGAATTTATTGAATATCATGACTTTCGAACAAGGCGGTCTGGCGCCGAGGAATATATTGATTTTCATTTGATTGTAGATGGAAAGACAACGATTGAAGATGTACACCAATTATGTGATCGAATTGAAGAGAAGATTCAGCTGGCATTTCCGCATGCACAAATCTTTATTCATGTGGAACCTGAAAGTGAAAGAAGCGCACAAACGTAAAAAAGGCGATCAACCTATTCTCAGGTTGTATCGCCTTTTTTTACGCTTCATCTATAAAATGAAATCAATATCCATAAGCAGTATCGTAGTCTTCATACCAAGAGATATAAGCTGTGTCATCATTTGACAAACCATGCTTCATATCTAAAAAATCAGCTTCGCACATATCTTCAATTACAGTCATTTCGTTGTTCTTTAATAATACGACAGTTCCCATCATGAACACCTTTCTTTAAAAAATCCTTGACTATTGTACCATTTGAAGAATCATTGTCAACAGAAGAATGGAAACAAGACGAAAATATCACAAAATGTTAAAAAATCAGGGGGGAAAAGAACTAGAAGTGCCATGATTTTCACAAATTTTCAGTGTTTATTCATATAAATCGTGTAGATCAAACTGATCTAAAATATATGTAAAAGTGTAAAGCTGCATTGATCTTGCTATATTCATAAGATATAATAACGAATGATTATAAGAAATTTATAGAAAACATACATAATAAAGGAGAAATAGGATGGAAACCAACATAACAGAACCACACATTCAAGAGAAGAAACATCCTGAGCTAGCAGGTGTAGGCTATCGTTTTCTTGCACACCTTTTGGACGGTATCATTATTAGTGTACCATTTTCATTCATTGTATTTATTCTGGCAACACTCTTTTTTGTCTCAAGCCCTGAGGCGGCATTTTTAATGTATGATGATAGCTATTACTATTCTTCAACGGTGATTACGGATGAAGAATGGGCAGTCATTATGGGCCTTCTCTTTTTCTATGGCGTAACGATCTTAGTCGGTATCGCGGTGACTTGGCTGTATTATGCGATCATGGAATCATCAAAGCTGCAAGGAACTCTTGGCAAGATGGCTCTTGGAATCAAAGTGACAAAAGCAACGGGTGAAAAAATAACATTCGGGCGCGCGACAGGCCGCTTTTTTGCAAAAGGCTTTTTGTCTCCAATCTTATGTATTGGCTACATCATTGCCTTTTTCACAGAAAAAAAACAAGCACTTCACGATTTGATTGCAAGTACCATTGTTGTGAAGAAATAATGAAAAAAGTACCTCTGCTATATGGGGACTGACCCCATAAAGTGAGACAAATAAAAAACACCTTCAAGTTTGAAAACGGATCGTTGTCATCCGAAATAAAACATGGAGGTGTTTTTTCTATGGGGACAAGAATCAGCAATTGGCTGTATAAAAGTGTTTTGATCCCTGTCTCAAAAACGGGGGTCAGTCCCGTGCCTTTTTTTCATAGATCGCTTGTATGGAAGAGGGAAACAGCACATAAAATAGAATGATAGTGAAAAATGAGGCAGGGAAGGGAGACAATCGATTGAGAACAGGAAAAAAGACCGCACAGAAAAAAGGGGCAGGCTTTGGGTTGTTTTTGACAGCACCTGTGCTGGCCTGGGCGTTGTATGATTTTGCAAATACGATCTTTTCATCAAATATGATCACCATTTTCTTCCCATTTTACTTGCAGGAAACGATCGGGGACAGTGCGAGAATGGACCAGATCGCCAGCACCTTTATTTCTTATGCAAACGCACTAGCCAGCTTTTTTCTCGTCATTTTTACACCTTTATACGGAGTGCTGATTGATCGTACAGGGAAAAAGAAACGCTACATTACGGTGTTTACGTTCATATGTATTGCTTGTACGTTGATGATGGGGATTTTTGCTGGGATTGATTTCTCAAGTGAATGGTTTGGGCTGCCTGTTTCTTTATTAGTCGTGGTCACCTTGTTTGTGATCGCAAAGTTTTTTTATCATTCTAGTCTTGTTTTTTATGACACCATTTTGCCCGATCTTGGGACAAAAGATGAAATCCCGCTTATTTCAGGATTTGGTATCGCCGTTGGCTATTTAGGAACACTTGTCGGCCTCTCTGTTTATTTACTTGTCGGCAATGACCAGTTTCATGAAGCATTTATTCCGACAGCCCTTTTATTTCTTCTCTTTTTTCTACCCTTTCTCTTTTTTGTAAAAGATCCTCATCCGCTGCCTCAGCAAGAGAAAAAGGCGTCTTTTTTCAGCGGGTATAAAGAGATTGTTCACACGTTTAAAGAGATGAAAAAGTACAAGCCAGCTTTTATCTTTATGATTGCTTTCTTTTTTATGAATGATGCTTTACAAACAGCGATTGCGATGATGGCTGTTTATGCCAAAATCATCATTGGCTTTACAGCTGGACAATTTATTTTGCTCTATCTTGTGTCGACCATTTCAAGTGTCATTGGCTCCTTTCTGTTTGGATATATCACAAAAGAGATAGGGGCAAAGCGATCGATTACAGTTGTGTATGTCATTTTGATTGCTGCGCTGATTCTGGCTGTGACAGCGGCAACCGAATGGGTCTTCTGGATAGCGGGCAGTTTATTCGGGATTTCACTTGGCGCAAGCTGGGGGGCATCACGAATCTTGATTATTGAACTGACACCGAAGGAAAAGCGAGGACAGTTTTTTGGCCTCTTTGCATTCTCAGGGAAGGTATCTTCCATTATCGGGCCGATCATTTATGGCTCAATTACCCTGCTGTTTGCAGAGCACGGAAATCTCGCAAGCCGCCTTGCACTAGGGTCTTTGCTCATCCTTGCAGCGATAGGACTTGTGATTCATCAATTCGTTCGAGAGAAAGCATAAAGAAACGTCAACTTTTCACCTATGCTGCCGATATAAAAAGTACAATCTTATACTGAAGAATAGAGGGATTTCCGTGGCTTTAAACAAACAAGAAATTTTACTTGACTCTGGTACCAATGAATTGGAAATTGTGAAGTTTGAAATTGGTGCAAATCAATTTGGCATTAATGTCATGAAAGTAAGAGAAATCATTCAGCCGGTTGAGGTGACGGTTGTCCCGCACTCTCACCAAGATGTAGAAGGGATGATTAGTTTACGAGGCGAGATTTTACCAGTCATCAATCTATTTTCCTTTTTTAATGTCGAGTCAGATCAGTCAGAACAAGAGAAATATATTGTGACTGAATTCAACCAACGGAAATTTGTGTTCCATACAGGAACGGTATCACAAATTCACCGCGTCAGCTGGGAAGAGATTGAGAAGCCGACTGCACTCAATCAAGGGATGGACCGTCATTTAACGGGCATCATTAAGCTTGATGAAAAAATGATTTTCCTTCCAGATTACGAAAAAATCATTTATGATATTGAATCCGCTTCTGGTGTTGATACGTATCATATGTTTGACGGTGAGAAAGACGAGAGGAGAACAGGGAAGAAGCTGTATGTCGTTGAAGATTCTCCGCTTCTCATGCGTTTATTAACAAATGAATTAACCGAAGCAGGCTATAAAAACATTGTGACCTTTGAAGATGGCAAACAGGCATATGATCATGTCATGGACCTTGTCAGCAAAGGAATCAGTGTCACAGAAGAAATTGATATGATTATTACGGATATTGAAATGCCTAAAATGGATGGCCACAGGCTAACAAAACTACTGAAGGACAATCCTTTAACAAATTCCATTCCGATTCTTATTTTCTCTTCGTTAATTACTGAAGATTTGCGTCATAAAGGGGAAACGATCGGGGCAGATGATCAAATCAGTAAACCAGAAATTCATCAGCTGATTGAAAAAGTCGATCATTTTATTATCTAAACAAAAAACCACTCGGTATGAGTGGTTTCAGCGTGTAGACAAACCCTCGCATTCTTTGTCAGTTCTGCGCTTCGGTGCTCACGAATGTCAAATTCGCTCCGCTCCGATGCTCGTCCTTCCTAGACTGCAAAGGTTTTCTATCACGCTGAAAAGAAGACAAAGGGCTAAAATCAAGATCATTTTAGCCCTTTGTCAACAGTCTGAAACCACTCGGTATGAGTGGTTTTTTTCTGTTTAAAAATAACTTTCCCCGAGTCGTTTGAAAACAGGCTTTGTGTAATGTGATTTTTGTCTTGTGGCGGCAGGTTTTTCTTTTAAACCGACATACGTTTGAAGTATTTGCTTTGCTCGGTTTAATGACATATTCGCTTTCGGATTGCGATATGATTGATTTAAATTTCCTAAGTGTGGCAAAAATTCGAAGTCTTCTTTCGTTGGTGGCAGGTGAAAATAATAATCTCCAATTTCAATCAGCACGTCGGACTGTTGTTGACTATACTTGGGATTGTTAGAGAAATGTAGGCCGACTTTTCTTCCTTTACCTTCTTGCAATAGTTTTTGCAGCGCGCGTTTTTTCAAAAGATAAAGAAACTTGGGGTTTGGTGCGGTTTTAGCATGGCGGTTAACAGTATAAATGGCTTTTGCGATGTTTTCTGCTGTAGGTTCTATGTCTTTAGTATGAGCATAATCGTCCATTTTTTCTCTCCTTTGTCTTTCGTCTTCCTGTGCTTAGTATAAATTATACGTTTTTATTAGTAAATTGCAAATAGAGTTATTGTAAAAAGAAAACCTTTGGTATAAAGGAATTAGGGAGGGTTAAAAAATTTGTGTGTTCGAATCCTTCCTAACTTCCCCAAAATTTATAAATTCACGCCTCTTCAAAAACTTCAACTGATTCTATTTCTGTTGATTTTATAGTAAGTATATAAGTTATTAATCATTTGAAGGTTATTTCTTAGAAGGTCTGCACTATTCTTTTGCTTATCAGTATAGTCGCATGAGTAAGTCGTAAACTGTGAATGGTAAATTTTTTAGATTGAGGTTATCGATAACAGATTGACAGCATAAAGGAGATGTCAGAGGAACAGTCTCGAAAAGCGTGAAAACAAGTAAAGCTTTTGTCCATAAATGGATAGGGGCTTTAACTGGAGAAACTTGGTTATACGGTTGGTTAAAACGTGATATGATTGTAAAAAGGAGGTAAAATCATGACAATCAAAAAAGCGTTCAATATAGGTTATTTTGTTTTGCTTTTATCTTTTATTGTCGTATATTTCTTGCTTCCAGTCGATCAATTATTTACAGCAATTATGATCCTAACCGTATTATTTGGAGTATATCAATTTGTGATTTTCAAGAAACTAAAAGAACAAAAACAGCCATAAGAAATGCCCTAGTCTGCATTCGTCGAGGGCATTGAAAATTATGCCATTCTCATTGCTTGTATTTTCAATAATTATTTATGATGGGTCTAAAACATCTTCTTCATTTTAGCAAACACGCTATCTGTCATCAGTTTTCCTCTACCTGTTTTATCTGGAGAAGATCCAGCTGTTTTAATTTTCTATATGCTAAAGGTGTCGTATTTTTTATTCTTTTAAACAAATTGATAAAATAGCTTGTGCTGTTGAAGCCTACTTTGTAGGCGATTTCTGTGATAGTGAAATCCGTTTCTTGAAGCAGGATGAGGCTTTGCTGAATTCTATATTCATTTACATAATGCATAGGTGATTTCTTTAAAATGTCCTTGAAGGATCTGCAGCATTCTGAGCGGCTAAGCTGCCCTGCACGAGCAATATCTTGGAGAAGGACCTTTTCGTGATAATGCTGATGAATCCAATTCAGCATGTGTTTCATCCGTTCATTTTTATCGTGTTGACGCGCATCATGTTTCATTTGGAAGCCATTTTGTAATAAGCTTTTCCAAATGGTGATGAGCTGAATATTGAGTTCAAGTTCATAATAGACTGGAGTTTCATCAATTAATTGTTGAATGGTTTGAATACATTGATAAATATGTTTAGGCCAGTGATCTTTTTGGTTGAGTAAAATATAAGGTGTCTGGCTCGCATGCATATAAGGATGGACAAAAGTGGTGAATAATTCATTCGCTGTGATGAAAGAGGGAGAGACATTTAAACAAACATAAGTACATGCCGTCCCATTCGCATCTTTTGCCATGTGCAGGCACCCACTATTGATGAAAATGCCATCTCCTTGCTTTACATATAATGTCTCTTCATTGATATGAAATTCAGCCTCACCCTCTAAAATAAAGACAAATTGAAACTCGTCATGCCAGTGAAGAGGAATATAGCCGCTTCTATGATGACGAATCTTCGTATGATAAAGAGCAATGGGCCATGTTGTCGTGGAATGCTCTGTTAATTCTTTCAGGTTGTAGTCAATTAGAAAATGATGGTTGTGCATAATTCTCCTCAATATTCTTTTATTTTTATGTTCAATTAATATATCAATATGTAACAAAGTGAACTACTATCAACTATATTATCATGATTTGTTGAGAATTGAGGAGAATGAAAATGAATAGGAGAAAGGGCATTTTACTTGTACTCATAGGCGCTATCTGCTGGGGAGTAGGAGGAACGATTTCACAAAAATTGTTTCAGCAATATCGGATTGATGTCAATTGGCTTGTGACGGTCCGGCTGCTCATTTCAGGAGGATTGCTTTTATTGGTTCATGTGATGACAAAAGAAAAAACACATCTGATCGGTGTGTGGCAAAAGAAGAGGACAGCGATGCAAGTCATTCTATTTGGGCTAATGGGGATGCTGGCTGTTCAATATACTTATATGGCATCCATTCAACATGGAAATGCTGCTGTGGCAACGCTGCTGCAGTATACAGCCCCTGTTATGATTATCGTGTATTTGGTCATTCGCAGGCAATCAACCTTCACTAGAAGAGATCTGGTCACAGTGGTATTGGCTTTAGCGGGTATGTTTTTCTTATTGACGAATGGTTCTATTTCAACATTAACCGTTCCATTTGCGGCAGTGATGTGGGGAATATTATCGGCTGTGGCGCTCTCGTTTTATACGTTATATCCAATCAGCCTGTTAAAACAATTCGACTCTCTAGTGGTTGTCGGCTGGGCGATGCTGATAGGAGGAGGTGCCCTTAGCTTGATCCATCCTCCATGGAAGGTCAATCTCACTCATTTACCTTTTGAAGCGTATGTCTATTTATTATTTGTGGTCATATTTGGAACAATGATCGCTTTTTGGTTTTATAATAGAAAGTTTGCAATACTTATCACCAAAAGAGTCAAGCTTCATTGGCAGTGTTGAGCCCCTTGCAGCAGTCGTCACGACTGTTTTCTGGTTAAAAGAGCCATTCTGACTTTTCCAATGGATAGGGACAGCTTGCATTGTCTATATGATTTTATTTTTGGCATTGTATCAGCCGAAAATTGAACAATAGAAGGAATGATAAGAAGAATTGACTGAATGAAATATAAATAAAGTGAACTATTAGTTCATGATAACTACCTATTTATTAAAATGGGTAGTTTCTCAAATGATATTTTTTTATATGATGTAAGCAGATGAATTATTTTGTATGAATAGAATAAGCGCAATAAAAACAACCATTAAAGTCCGTTTCATTCGTCATTTGTTTAGCTTCGCCCATGGCGCTTTCCCCATTCATATGCATGCCAATCAATGTACGGCTTGCAGCATCACCTAAAAATGCACAATCTTCTGTATGTACAACAAACTGTCCCTGTTCATTTTTTGTATGAATAAAATAGTAACTTTTTAGCATTTCTTTCACCTCCAACCTGATTATCCTACTATAAAATGTTTAATGATGTAAAGGAATTTTATTGTGAAAAGCAAGAAAAAATGGATCAACAAAACAAAAAGAGAGGTGCTAAATGGATGGAGGGGTTAGTAAAGCGAGGTATATGTAATTTATTTATGCCTGCTTCAAGCAGATTCTATGGGCAGAGGAAATGACATGAAGGATGTTTCAGCCATGCAAAAAGGACTTTCCCGAAAAGAAAGTCCTTTTTGCTATTTACTTATTGAACTCCCTGACCCTTTAGTTCACGCTGCACGTCTAAGTCGGCAGCTTCTCTGCTGAACTTTGGCAGTGTAATGAAGTAAAAAAGGAAAACGAGTAAAATAATAAAGCCCATTCCGTAATAAATATAAGAAACATTTGTGATGAGTTTTGGGAATAATACAGCAATCAGACCTAATGTCATCGATTGAGCAAACATAGTGAGCGGATCAACCCATCCTGACACACGGCCCATCAGGCGAGGGTGGACGATTTTAGGCAGCCAGCCGCCAATGACAATGTTGACTGGGCCAATGCATGTACCAATGACAAATGATGTGACATAAAATAACCATAATGTATGGGTAGAACCAAGGACAAAAATCAAAATACCTGCGACCAGAATTGGAATCGACATGAGATATTGCATCTTTACCTTCTTAGCGAGGACAGAGCCCATTAAGCTTCCAACGAGCAGTCCTGCACCGATCGCAATTGTAAAGAAGGATGTATGCAGTTCAAAATGGTCCGGTGAAAGTCCATATTTCATTGTAAACATCGGAAGAACGGCAAATGCGCCATTGACTAAACCGAAAACAAAAAAGCCAAAAATTAAAGAAGCCAATAATTTATTTTTTAAAATATATAGTATGCCTTCTTTAAAATCTTTCAGAGACGTTTTGATGGTCATGCCTCTCCAGCCGGCTTGTCCATTTGGCTGACGCGCTTCAATTGGAATGTTACATGAACGAATCAGGATACCTGAAATAATAAAGCTGATTAAATCAATTGTAATGGCACCGTGAAGGCCAATCGTTTTATACATAATGGCACCGAGTCCAACGCCAAATACCATGAATAAACTAAACAGCATTTGATTTAAGCCGGCGGCTTTTGCATATTGATCTTTATTTAAAATGGCCTGAACGAGAGAAGCTTCAGCTGGGTAGAAGAATTTCGTAATGGCACTTCGAATAAACAAGATCAAGAAAATAAGCGGCAGTGAATTAAAATAAATAACGATGAATAATACAATCGTCAGCCCAGCTCGTATCCAATCACAATTCTCTGCGACTTTTTTACGATCAAAACGGTCTGCGACCACACCGACCATAAAAAAGACAAAGATGGTAGGAAGAGAATACATAAGCTCAGCCAATGTGGCGTATGCGGGCTGATGACTAAAATGGTCGAGCAAATAAAAGGCAAACGCCATATTGCCTACTGTTGTCCCCATTTGCGAAGCAAATGCTGCAAAAAAGAGACGAACAAAATTTCTGTTTTTAAAAATATCCATAAATACGCTCCTTAACCTGAAGATCCCACTTTATATCATATAAAATTTTAACCATTCGTACAATTGATTTCATCTACTGGCTAATGGTCACAGGTGTTCCGTTTGGAACGAGTGAAGCAAGCTCGATGACATTCTGATTATACATGCGAATGCATCCTCTAGAAACAGCTTTACCAATTGAAGACGGGTTATTCGTACCGTGAATGCCGTAATGAATTTTTGAGAGGCTCAGCCAATAAGCGCCAAAGGGACCTCCTGGGTTTGGCTGTCTGTTGACAATATAATAAGAACCTGTCGGTGTCATATTTAAAATTTTCCCTGTGGCAATCGGATACGAACGAATAAGCTGTGATCCAGAAAACAAAACAAGACGTTTCGTTGAAATCGAAACAAAGATGCGGTAAGGGATCGTATTAGGATCCGGCAAACCAGGAATGATGATGACCTCATTTTGTTCGGGCTCGCGAGCTTGAAGTGACGGATTTGCAGCCTTTAAGGCATCTGTTGTTGTTCGAAAATCAAGTGCTATAGAAGCAAGGGTTTCTCCACTTTTCACCGTGTATCGAAGCACCAAAGCACACTCCTTTTACTCAAATAAAAGAAGCCATGATGCCGTCACTTAACATACTATATGGACGGAATCAGGCTCCGTAAGGTTTCTCCTAACATTTGTCATGAGAAAGATCTTGATTATACATATGCAGGTGAGGGCGGTTTGGCTTCTATTTATACGCAAGATGTCAAGGTAAAAAAGGTTAACTCGGGTTTGGCTAAAAACCGAAGCGGCAGCCGCGTTGTTCCAAGTCCACGGTTGACATAGATGCGGTGCTGATCGCTGCCGTATAAACCTTCTACATATGTACGGCCGTAAGGTGCTGTGAGAATCGGCCCATAGAAAGGCAGCTGTACTTGACCGCCATGCGTATGCCCGGAAAGCTGCAAGTTAATAGGTGTTGTTTTCAGCTCTAATGCGGCATCAGGCTCATGGACGAGCAGTAACGTAAATAAATCAGTTGATACTTCCCGTTTGATCAAATCGTAATCAGGCACGCTCATCATGAGATCATCCAGTGAAGCAATTTGAATATGCGCATGATCTTTTTCTAATAGAAACACATCATTTTTACATAATGTAAATCCACAAGCCTCCATTGTTTTCTCATAAAGCTCCACGCCAAATGGTCCGTAGTCATGATTTCCGTAGATGGCAAGCTTACCGAACGGAGCATGAAGCTTATTCAAATAAGCCTTCGCTTTTTCATGCTCTTCAGAGGATGCTTGAAAATCAACGAGATCACCTGTGAACACAATGAGATCTGGAGATGCAGCATTGATTTTCTGAACAATGGCTTCTAGATCCTTCGCAGGGAATGTATCACTCAAATGAACGTCACTAAATTGGGCGATTTTAAACTGGTCAAATGAAGCTGGAAGCTGAGCATCTTGAATGGTCAGTGACACGGTATCGATCATGCGCGGCTCAATGTACCTGGCATATCCATATCCACAACTTGTAGCCAAAAAACCGAGAATACTCGCACCAGCTGCTCCTTTTAAAAATTGTCTGCGGGAAAGCTGCTTCATATAAGACTCCTTTATAAATAAATCTAAGTATAGCATCATATTTGGATAATCTCCCATATGGTGCACCGAGGGTCAATCATGATATGATAGACAATAATGAATGAATAGTCATTCAAATGACACAGAGGGGGAGAACAAATGACGAAACAAACAGTGATTGTCACAGGGGGATCAAGCGGTATGGGGAAGGCGATGGCTGCTCATTTGGCAGCAGAGGGCTGGAATGTCGTGATTACTGGTAGAACGGAAGAGACGCTGGAAAAGACGGCAAAAGAAATGAAACAGAAGGGCGGATCGGTCGCTTATTTTCAAATGGATGTACGAAACCCAGAGGATGCTGACCAAATGGTCAAGTTTGCAGTGGATACATTCGGTGATGTCGATGCCCTCATTAACAACGCAGCAGGAAATTTTTTAGTGCCAGCAGAAAAACTGTCTCCTAACGGCTGGAAGGCTGTCATTGATATTGTGTTAAATGGTACATTTTTTTGCAGCCATGCAGTGGGGAATTACTGGATTCGTCAAAAGAAAAGGGGAAGTATGATTAACATGGTGGCCACCTATGCATGGGGTGCTGGTGTAGGCGTGGCGCATTCGGCGGCAGCAAAGGCTGGTGTGTTGTCTCTCACTCGAACGCTTGCTGTGGAATGGGGGAAGCAATATCGAATTCGCGTCAATGCGATCGCACCAGGTCCAATTGAGAGAACAGGCGGTGCAGATAAACTATGGGAATCTGAAGAGGCAGCGCAAAGAACATTAGATAGTGTTCCTCTTGGAAGACTGGGCACACCTGAGGAAATTGCAGCGCTTGCGAGCTTTTTATTGTCTGAGCATGCGTCTTATATAAATGGAGATTGTATCACGATGGATGGGGGACAATGGCTCAACCAATCACCATTTTGATTGACGATGTAAGACCTGCTTTTGATGTGGTATAATCACACAAAGAGAGAAGCAGGTGATGAAAATGGTCGATCCATTGGATATTTTAACGAATATTGAAGATGTTTTCCCGCACTATCAAGCAATATTCAGTGCGGAAGAGCAAAAAGTGATAGGCTATGAGATTCTAGGAAGAATGAAGCTTGAGTCAGAAACGGTCAGCCTAGGCTCCTTCTTTACGGATTCATCTATTCCTGACGAATATAAATTGGAAGTAGATCACAAAGTATTGACTCAAGCACTTGATCTCTTCACAACTGCAGATGACGATTTGCTCATTTTTATTAATCATGATGCCAATATCCTCATGCTGGATCATGGAGAAAGCTTTTTAGAACTTTTAAAGGAATATGAAGCAAGGGGCATTCAGCTTAACCGGTTTGTTATTGAGTTTGCAGAGCATACGTTTAGCGGCGACATTGAACAGCTATACCATACGTTAACGTATTATCGTACATATGGGATTAAAATCGCCGTCTCAAATATAGGAAAAGAAAGCAGTAATCTGGACCGGATTGCCTTGCTTTCACCTGATTTATTAAAAATAGATTTACAGGCATTAAAGGCATCGGCTCCGTCTCCTTCCTATGAATATGTCTTGTACAGCATTTCATTGCTTGCAAGAAAAATAGGAGCTGCCTTAATTTATGAGGATATTGAAGCAAATTTCCAGCTGCAGTATGCTTGGAGAAATGGCGGAAGATATTTTCAAGGGTTCTATCTTCATGAGCCTGCAGGAGAATTAATCGACCGAAGCCACCGAAAAGATCAGCTTAGAGAAGAATTTCAGCAATTTATTGCCCATGAGAAAAAGAAGCTGCAAGCGGTCTACGAACATTCTGAAACATTTTATAAACGAATTCATCAAGCTGTTACGACTTTAAAGAAATCATGCAGCACAAATGATGAGCTCATTCAAAAACTGGCACTTGAACTAACAGATTGCAGCTTCCGGATTTATATGTGTAATGAAGAAGGCTTTCAAATCACTGGAAATGTGTTCAAAAAAGAAGAAGAATGGCTGTTTCAGCCGGAGTATATCGAAAAAAACTGGAGCTGGCGTCCTTATTTCCTAGCAAATATTCTTCAAATGAGAATTAGCGGAAAAGGATTTTTCAGCGATATTTACAGTGATTTAGAAACCGGTGAGAGGATACGTACGTTTTCTTATCCTTTAGAGGGAGATATGTATTTGTTTATAGACCTTCCGTATGCTTATTTATATGAGCAAGATGGATTAATTTGAAGACGCGGCGTGAAGACAAACCCCCGCATTCGTTGTCAGTCCTGCGTGCCAGTGCCCGCGAATGGACAATTCGCTCCGCTCCGGTACTCGCCCTTCCTAGACTTCAAAGGTTTTTTATCACGCTGAAATATAAACAAAAGGCATTTTAGCCTTTTGTCATCAATCTGGCAGCCTTACAGGCTGCTCAGCGTGTAGACAAACCCTCGCATTCGTTGTCAGTCCTGCGCGCTGGTGCTCACGAATGTCAAATTCGCTCCGCTCCGGTGCTCGTCCTTCCTAGACTTCAAAGGTTTTCTATCACGCTGAAAGGAAGACAAAGAGCTAAAATAAAGATCATTTTAGCTCTTTGTCAACAATCTGGGCAGCCTTACAGGCTGCTTTTTTTGATAGAAAAAAGAAATAAAAAATGGTTGACAATGAAACTGATAATCATTATCATTTAGTTATAGAGAGAAGCTACTCTCTGTTCCCCAACCCCTCTATCAGATCAAGATCCAAAAAACTTGGCGCTACCCCCGCCAAGTTTTTTTTGTGCTTCAATCTTTCCCTTCATGCATAGGACAGCCCAAACCTTCCATACATCTTAAGTGATGATAGTTAGACGGTAGGAGGGAAACATCATGATCAAACGTGACACGCGGCTGCTCATTGATTTGCCAAGACCAGATCACCCAGATGCAAATGGTGCCGCTGCTGTGCAAGAATTACTCGGCGGAAAATTCGGTGAAATGTCCACATTAAATAATTACATGTTTCAATCCTTTAACTTTAGAGGAAAACGAAAACTCAAACCGTTTTATGACCTCGTATCCAGTATTACGGCTGAAGAATTCGGTCATGTTGAGCTTGTCACCACAGCCATCAATCTCATGATTACAGGAACCACCCATGGCGGGGATCCAGATACGACGCCGATGAAGGCAGCTGTCGATAAACGAAATACACAGCATTTTATTCAAACAGCCCAAACAGGCTATCCGTTTGATTCAATGGCAAAACCTTGGACCGGAGAGAATGTGTTCTCAAGTGGCAACCTCATTCTTGATCTTCTCCATAATTTCTTTCTTGAGTGCGGAGCACGTACGCACAAAATGCGCGTATATGAAATGACGGATCATCCTACAGCAAGAGAGATGATCGGTTATTTACTTGTCAGGGGCGGCGTGCATATTGTGGCATATGCAAAGGCACTTGAAGTCGCTACAGGAGTAGATGTGGGGAAGATGCTGCCAATCCCAAACCTCGACAACAAATACTTTGACTCAGCGAGAAAATTTGAAGATCAGAATATTCATACAAAGCTGTATACATTTAGTGATACGGATTACAAGGATATCAATAAAATTTGGAAAGGCAATCATCCGATTGATGGAAAGCCGCTGACAGTCATTGAGGGCACTCCGCAAGGTGCACCTGTGCCAGATTATAGAGAATTACCGGAAGAGTTTGCTCCAGGCATTTCAAAAGAGGATTTTGACGAAATTGCGAAACGACTGATGAGATCTGCTGGTTTATAAAAATCATAGTGCATGAGATGAGAAAAAAGACTCAAACTAAAAAAACAGATTCTTTTTCTTTTTTTGAATTCAAGAGGAAAAATATCATCTGAGAACACTTTATGGTATGATGCTTTGTAGGACTTGTGTATAATCAATACGGGTTCATCTTGAGTTGTTTTTTTGAAAGGAGTCTTTTTTTAGAATGTCACAATTAATGGGTATTATTACAAGGCTGCAAAGTCTTCAAGAGACAGCAGAAGCTGCAAACGAGCCGGCACAGCGTTATTTCGAAGTGAACGGTGAGAAAATCTGTAGTGTTAAGTATTTCGAAAAGAATCAAACGTTTGAATTGACTGTTTTTCAACAAGGGGATAAGCCAAATACTTTCCCATTTGACAACATTGATATGATTTCGATTGAGATTTTTGAGCTTCTACAATCCTAAGCTGAATCGTATGAAATGTTTTTTCTGAGGATTCCTTCGTTTATTGCGGCAGCATACATGGATCATCATAGATGATATGTACAAATGGAAGATGATCAATCAGCGCATTTTTCGGATAAGAGACCATTAAAAAGGAGTTCCTTTCTGTGAGTGATTCTTTTTTCTACAATCTTTCTGAAGATCGTTTAGCGTTTTCTGATGTCGTCATGAGAATGAAAGACTTTATTCGAAAAGACCCTAGATCCGCCTATTTGTTATCAATTGGTACGGACTCTCAGGTCAATCAAAATGTCACAACATTTATGACTGCAATTCATCTCCACCGGATTGGCAAAGGAGCTTGGGGCTGTCTCACACAACAAGTGATCGAGAGACCCGTGAAAAGTCTTAGAGAAAAAATTTCATTAGAGACAGCGTTTAGCCAAAAGGTATGTGCAGACATCCTTGAGGGGCCTTTAACAGAACTGATGGATTTGCTTCTTCCGTTTGCTGAGGAAGGGGCAGACCTTCGTTTTGAAGCCCATCTGGATATTGGCAAAAAAGGAAGTACGAAAGAGCTGATTCAGGAAATGACCGGAATGATCACAGCTATGGGAATTGAAGCAAAAATAAAACCCGACTCATATGCAGCATTTTGCTATGCCAATCGATACACAAAATAAATTCCGTCATTTTTCTCCAAACCTTGTCGAAACGTGCGGTTGACGATTCGATTCTAGTTCCTTATTCTAGCTGTATAGAGAGGAAGCAGACATTCAAAAGCCTGCTAATCAATATAAAAGCATATATGAAACAGGGGGCCTGATGTTGAATGAGCGTCATCGAAAATCGTTTTAATGAAGAAGAGAAAAAGCTATTATTAAACGTATTGCTGAATCAGGAATATGCTGTCGAATTACTAAGCAGTGAGATCAATGATATAGAATGTGGAACAAAAAATGTCGACGACAATACGTATAAGCAATTGATCACATTGTATGACAGAGTAAGGTTTGAGAATTAATATTGGTTTTAACATTCTATTAGATACTCGGGGGCTGAGTATCTTTTTTATGCAGAAAAAATCTTTCGACAAAATTCGTTTTAGTTTATGCTTAATCGTAATGGGGAATGTATGATTGATGATTGAGAGAAAAGGGGTCGAAGAAACATGATAGAGATAGAACCGACTCAATTGCTTGAGTCCACAGTAGCCGAGCATATGATTGATGCAGATAAAGTCGCACATGTTCAAATTGGAAATAACCTTGAGCATGCCCTATTGGTTCTAACAAAAACAGGATATACAGCCATACCGGTATTAGACGCTTCTTATCATTTACACGGGTTAATTGGAACGAATATGATTATGGATAAAATCTTCGGTTTAGAACGAATCGAATTCGAGAAGCTCGACCAGTTGAAGGTTGAAGAGGTCATGCTGACGGATATTCCGAGACTTAAAACAAAAGATCCTGTACTAAAAGGCGTTCATGCTGTGACGAATAATGGATTTGTTTGTGTAGAAAATGAGGAGCAGGTCTTTGAAGGCATTTTTACTCGACGAGTTGTATTAAAGCGCTTAAATGAGGTCATTCATTCCGCAAAAAAATGAGCTGCAGCCCAGCTTATTTTTTTTGCCTTCATAAGTTAAAATTTATATAATGAGCATATAAAATAAGAAAAACTTATAGAGAGAAAGGGGACGCCCATGCAGCTTCAAGAGTTACATATGCTTGTTGTGCTAAGTGAAGAATTGAATATGAGAAAGGCTTCGGAACGGCTCTTTGTCTCTCAGCCTGCATTATCTCAAAGATTGCAGACGATCGAAAAGGAATGGGGAACCAAAATCTTTTTTCGTTCACAAAAGGGGCTGACCGTGACTTCGGCAGGTGAACAGATTATTCAATTTGCAAAAGAGGTGACGGTTGAACAGGATCGAGTGAGAGAGCGGATTGATGAACTTGAGGGTGACATTCACGGTACACTCAAGCTTGCGGTGGCGTCGATTATTGGACAGCACTGGCTGCCTAAGGTGTTAAAGCGGTATGTTGAAAAATATCCAAATGCCAAAGTATCACTCGTTACTGGCTGGAGCAGTGAAATGCTCAAAAGCTTGTATGAAGACCATGTGCACATAGGAATCATTCGCGGAAACCCTGATTGGAAGGGAACAAAGGAATACTTGATGACAGATCATTTATATTTAGTCGATTCCGTGATCAAGGACGTAGATGAATTAATTAAGACAGAGCGGCCATTTATCCAATTTAAAAGCGACAGCACATATTATCAGGAAATCCAGCACTGGTGGCACCAAAAGTTTAAAGTGTCTCCAAAGCAGACGATTTTAGTAGACCAAATTGAAACATGTAAACAAATGGCCTACCACGGCATCGGCTACGCCATTTTGCCTTCTGTTACCTTATATGACCACGAAAAAAGTGTTTATAAAACACCGCTTGTTGATGTGAACGGAGAGCAAATCGGCCGTGACACATGGCTGCTAGGCTATGAAGCGTCTTTTCAGTTAAAACAGGTACAAGCATTTGTCGGTGTGGTTAAAGAAATGCTTGAGAATGATGCCGTGTAAGTACCTTCTTGGAAGAAAGAAGGTGCTTTTTTAAGTCCTTCGACTTCATACACTATTTGAGGAGCGATTTCAACAAATGAGAAACAAACAGTTGATCAAAATCAACAAACCGAAATGGGGACATGATTTACGCGCGAGATGGCGTGAACGTTTTGCTCGTCATTTGTCAATCAAGGAACAAAAAGAGGCGGCAATAGATGACTTTCTATGGCATTTATGCAGCTCAGGAATGGTTACATGCCTTGAAAAAGATGAAGCGATTGACGCATTTCTGAAACAACCAAAGTACAAATGTACTGTTTTTTATCAATTTGTGAACGAGGCGTATCTGTTCGAAAATGCCAGCTCACTTTCAATCAATGATTTACCATATCAATCTGATAATATGGATTATAACGATATGTATGTGATGGATTGGAATGAAAAATGGACATTTGTGATGACGCATGAAACAGACTATGGTCCATATTTTATTCAAATAGAAGAAACGAGCGAATGATCAAGCCATGATCCTTTCGACATAAAACACCCGCCTTCCAGTTGGAATGAGCGGGTTTTTTATTTAGTGATGCTGGTTGATCAATGTCTTTTCATAAAAACATTTGACAATGAAAATCATTATCATTTAAAGTGTACATATAATAATTGAAAATGATTATCATTTAGATGAGGTGACCGATAGATGAAAGCACTAATTGCATTTGCGAGTATGTCTGGAAATACGGAAGATATGGCAGCGATCTTAAAGCAAACACTTGAAGGAAAAGGGATCGATACAGAAATGATGGAATTTGATGATACGAATGCAGAAGACCTTTCCTCATACGATTACGTATTCATTGGTTCTTATACATGGGGTGATGGAGATTTGCCTTATGAAGCAGAGGATTTTTATGAAGAGGTCTCTACTCTTGAACTTAGCCACATTAAAGCAGCTGTCTTTGGATCGGGTGATTACAGCTATCCGAAGTTTTGCGAGGCTGTCCATACATTCCATGACATGCTGAAATCAACGGGTGCATCTGTTTTTCCTGAAACATTAAAAATGGAGCTTGCACCGGATACAGATGAAGATGTGGTGTGCTGTCAGGAATTTGCTGCAAGCTTTTTAACGTGGGCTGCTTTATCTGAGAAACGAGTTGAAAATCATGTTTCATAAAGGAGCAACAGCCGTTGCAGCATCTAAAAGTGGTGGATACTTTGTTGCTGTAAAACGTGAAGGTATTTTTCACTATAGTGTGGAGAGCGGATGGCAGCAGCTGTTTAAGCTCAAGCATAAAATCCATGCGATCAGCTATATTGGCCCTTATTTATTCGGTGTTGGTGAAAATGGCACAGTAATTAGATCAGGAGATGAAGGCAACACATGGGCGTTATCTTCATTCCCAACAAATGCAGTCGTTTGGTCTATTACAGGACGCAAAGATGGGTTTGTATGTGCGCATGGAAAACATAGTATCTATGTGTCAAATGATTTCGGAATTTCCTGGGAAATTATGAAGCCATTTGCTCATGTGAATCATCCGCCGGTCATTCGTTCTTTATGTGCTGCAGGTGACCATCTTTATATTGGAACACAGATTCATGAGGTTCACGGAGGAATATGGATGTATGACTTAAAGAGTGAACAGATTTTTCTTCTAAACAGAGAGGAGCACCGCATGACGGCTTCTATGCTGCTCTGTCACGAACATCTTCTTGTTTGTGCGTTAGGTTCAAAAAAAGGCAAAAAAGGATCTGTTCAAATTTTAGATTTACATACAAATATACTGCATGATATTCAATCACAGGCCTTTGCTAGAGAAGAATCATTTTTGGATGTGTCAGAGGATAATGGCATTGTGTATGTGACCACCTCACAAGACGAACACGGATTTTCTAAAGTGTATCAGCTTGATATTGAGCAAAAAGAGCTCAAATGGTTTGATACGATCAAAGGACATGGTTTTCGTGTAGCCAATCAAAACGAAAACTTTTTCTGTGCGGGTTTATATGAAAGTAAGTTTGTCAGGCCATATGAGGAGCCTGCATTGATTCATTGATAAGGAGGAAGAAAAAGTGACAGAAAAGGTTTTATTGGTATATGCCACGATGTCTGGAAATACAGAAGCGATGGCAGATTTAATTGAAAAAGGTATAACGGAAGCAGGAGCCAGCGTAGACCGGCATGAAGCGATGGATATTGATGCCGAGCTGCTCAATGATTACTCGCATATTATGTTAGGTGCGTATACATGGGGAGATGGCGATCTTCCGGATGATTTTATTGATTTATATGAAGAAATGGAAGAGCTTGATTTAACGGGAAAAGCATTTGCAGTATTTGGTTCTGGCGATACATCTTACGAACATTTTTGCGGAGCTGTTGACCTAATTGAAGAAAAAGTGAAGGAGCTTGGCGGTGACATTGTCCTGCCCTCAGTTAAGATTGAGCTGAATCCAGAAGGTGAGGAAGAAGACGAATTAATTTCTTTTGGCAGACAATTTGTTCAGCTTCACCAGCAAGAAGCGGGATAATCGGTCCCGCTTGTTTTATTTTCCATTACGGAGATGACTCTTTCACTTGTCATTAAAACACTCCTTTGGTACAGTAATGAAGTATAAATTAAGAGGAGGACATACATACATGAAACAAATGGACGCTAATGAAATTATTTCATTTATTCAAAATAGTACAAAATCAACACCTGTCAAAGTCTATATCAAAGGTGACTTAGAAGGTATTGAGTTTGGTGAACATGCAAAAACATTTATCACAGGAAACACTGGAGTTGTTTTCGGTGAGTGGAGCGAAATTCAAGAAGCGCTGGCATCTAACAAAGATAAAATTGAAGATGTTGTCGTGGAAAATGACCGCCGCAACTCTGCAATTCCGATGTTAGATTTGAAAAACATTAAAGCCCGTATTGAGCCAGGGGCAATCATTCGTGACCAAGTTGAAATCGGTGATAATGCAGTCATTATGATGGGTGCTTCTATTAATATCGGTTCTGTGATCGGCGAAGGTACGATGATTGACATGAACGTGGTGCTTGGAGGCCGTGCGACAGTAGGTAAGAACTGTCATATCGGTGCTGGATCTGTTCTTGCAGGTGTCATTGAGCCGCCGTCTGCTAAACCAGTTGTTGTAGAAGATGACGTTGTTATCGGTGCGAACGCTGTTGTTCTAGAAGGCGTGACAATTGGTAAAGGTGCAGTAGTAGCTGCAGGTGCAATCGTTGTGAACGATGTAGAGCCTTACACAGTTGTAGCAGGTACACCTGCTAAGAAAATCAAAGACATTGATGAGAAAACAAAAGGTAAGACTGAAATTAAACAAGAACTGCGTCAGCTTTAATTTATATAATTCGCAGCTGAAGACAAAGACGTGGATGAGATATCCACGTCTCAGGTTGTTGACAAAGGGCTAAAATGATCTTTATTTTAGCCCTTTGTCTTCTTTTCAGCGTGAAAGAAAACCTTTGAAGTCTAGGAAGCTCGAGCACTGGAGCGGAGCGAATTTGACATTCGTGAGCACCAGCGCGCAGAGCTGACAACGAATGCGAGGGTTTGTCTACACGCTGAGACGTGGATGAGATATCCACGTCTTATTCGTATAGAAGAAAGGAAGTGAGTTCACTTGTTAAATCGTGAGCAATTAATATCCATTCGAAGAGATTTACACCAAATCCCTGAGCTTGGTTTCCAAGAATTTAAAACACAAGCGTATCTCATTCAGCACCTTAATACCTATTCAAAAGATCGAGTTGAGATTGAAACGTGGCGAACTGGGCTTTTTGTGAAAGTGAAGGGAACAAATCCAACGCGCGTATTTGCTTATCGTGCAGATATGGACGGACTGTCTATTCCTGAGGAAACAGGGTATCCATTTGAATCTGTGCATGAAGGAAAGATGCATGCATGTGGACATGACCTTCATATGACCATTGCACTTGGTATCATTGATCATTTCGTCCATGAACCGATCAAAGAAGACGTATTATTTATTTTCCAGCCAGCAGAAGAAGGGCCAGGCGGAGCTGAACCGATGCTTACAAGTGATGTATTGAAAAAATGGACGCCAGACTTTATTACAGCGCTGCATATTGCACCTGAATATCCTGTTGGAACTATTGCTACGAAGCCTGGTTTGTTATTTGCCAATACGAGTGAGCTTGTGATTGAGCTTGAAGGAAAAGGCGGACACGCTGCATATCCTCATTTAGCCAATGATATGGTTGTTGCTGCAAGTGCACTTGTAGGTCAGCTGCAATCGGTTATTTCGCGTAATGTCGATCCCCTTGATAGTGCGGTCATTACAGTCGGCACGATTACCGGCGGAACGGCTCAAAATATTATTGCGCAGCATGCAAAGCTTGACGGTACCATTCGCACACTATCCCCAGAGTCTATGGACAAGGTGAGAAAGAGAATTGAAGCACTGGCAAAAGGCATTGAAATTGGCTACGAATGCAAGGCAACCGTTCAATACCCTTCCTCTTATTACGAAGTGGACAATTCAAAGGATTTGACTGAGGAATTTATGTCATATGTAGCCGAAGAAGGGCTAGCGAATGTGATAGAATGCAGAGAAGCCATGACAGGAGAAGATTTTGGCTATATGCTGAAAAAGTATCCCGGCTTCATGTTTTGGTTAGGGGTCGATTCAGAATACGGCCTGCACCATGCAAAGCTCCAGCCTGATGAAAACGCGATAGAAACAGCTGTGAATGTCATGACGGCTTATTTTAAAAAGCAAGCTGGTGAATGAATAATCGAGCTGCCTCCTGTACACCTTATGAACAGGAGGTGTTCTTGATTATGACAAGAATTGGTGTAGAACCATCTTTATCCGATGTAGAAGAACTATTGAAGCAAAAAGGGTATGATGTCGTACGTATTCAAAATGAACAGCAAATGGATCAGTGTGACTGTTATGTCGTCACAGGACTAGATTCAAATGTTCTTGGCATTTCAGACACAACAACAAAGGCATCTGTTATTACAGCATCAGGTATGACGGCTGATGAAATTTGCCAAGAAGTAGAACAGCGTGTTCAATAAAACAAGAAAAAGAACCGGTAGATTATGATCCCGGTTCTTTTTGCTTTTTTATATCGAGTACTTCTTTCATTTTTTTGCGCAAGATTCGTTCTACTCGCCATTGCTCCATTGTTTCAGTTTTCGCTATGATGCGCAGCACAAGGGAAGAGGAACCGAACGCCTCCACGCCGACAACTTGAGGACCTTCGATAATTTGCGGAGTTTCCTCCCGCACTTCATCACAGGCAGTTTGGAGGGCTGTGATCATCTGATCCACATTTTCATCCGGTGACAGCTCAATATCAACGAGTGCCTGCATCGTCCCTCTTGAATGATTGCTCACATTCAGTATGCTGCGATTTGGAATGAAATGAAGGGTGCCGTCAAAGCTTCGAAGCTGCGTGGTTCTTAGGCCAATTTGTTCGACAATCCCATCAAAGCCAGCGACCGTTATATATTCTCCTACATCAAATTGTTTTTCCAATAATATAAAGAATCCGGTCACAATATCACTCACTAACCCTTGAGCGCCAAAACCGATCGCAAGTCCCACAACGCCCGCACCTGCCAGCAAAGCGGTCGGGTTATAATGAAATAAGTCGAGGATCATCACAACTAGAATAAAAATCAATAAGTAGGCGAAAATATTTAACGTCAAACTTTGCAGTGTCTGAGCTCTTGATAAAGAGACTTCATGCTTTTCAGCGAATGTTGAATAGGCGCGCTTAATCATCTTGTTTCCTATGGCTCTGATGATAAAGTAAATAGCAAAAATGGCGACTAGTTTTAGCAAAATCATACTGCTATTGAGGATAATGGAAACCCAATCTACTTGTTGAAATGCTCTCATAATCTTCAAAACCTTTCTATGTATGCTCTAAAAGAGAAGCTAATCATTTGTTCCCTTATGCAAGTCATGTTAAACTTTTGATAAGCAGAGAAGGACTTGTGACAAATCGTTAATTAAATTTATTATTAATTAATATTGACTAAAAATCGCATAAGTATTATAATTGTAATTGTGAAGTTATTAACTAAATGAGAATTTTAAGTTTTGATTCTCATTTTATATACAGCTAAGAAGACTGTATAAAGATATTATTTTTTGGAGGGATTTACATATGGCAGAGCGTTTTGTAGGAAAACAAGCTCCACGTTTTGAAATGGAAGCAGTACTTGCTAACAAGGAATTTGGTAAAGTAAGTTTAGAGGAAAACATGAAGAATGACAAATGGACAGTTCTTTTCTTCTATCCAATGGATTTCACATTTGTTTGCCCAACTGAAATTACAGCAATGAGCGATCGTTATGATGAGTTCGAAGATTTAGATGCAGAAATCATTGGTGTATCTACTGATACAATCCACACGCATCTTGCTTGGATCAATACAGACCGTAAAGACAATGGTCTAGGTGAATTAAAATACCCGTTAGCTGCTGATACTAACCACACAGTATCTAGAGAATACGGCGTTTTAATTGAAGAAGAAGGAATTGCTCTTCGGGGTTTATTCATCATTAACCCAGAAGGCGAACTTCAATACCAAACAGTATTCCACAACAATATCGGTCGTGATGTAGATGAGACATTACGTGTTCTTCAAGCATTACAAACTGGTGGACTTTGCCCAGCGAACTGGAAACCTGGTCAAAAAACACTTTAATTGATAACTGAAGAAACAGGAGGGTCTAACTGATGTTAGACCTTTTTGTTTCGACACATACAATGGATGGAGGCGCTTCATAATGAAATTACGTCAACCAATGCCAGAACTAACTGGTGCAAAAGAATGGTTAAATGGAGAAGTAACAAAAGAAGACTTGATTGGTGACAAACCAACATTGATTCATTTCTGGTCAGTCAGCTGTCATCTTTGTAAAGAGGCAATGCCTCAAGTCAATCAATTCCGTGATGAATACAAGGATCAACTAAACGTTGTGGCAGTTCATATGCCTCGTTCAGAAGATGACCTAGATCTAGAAAAAATCAAAGAAGTTGCGAAAGAGCATGAAATCACACAGCCAATCTTTGTGGACAGTGATCATCACTTAACAGAAGCCTTTGAAAACGAATATGTACCGGCATATTATGTATTTGATAAAACAGGTGCTTTGCGCCACTTCCAAGCCGGCGGAAGCGGAATGAAAATGCTTGAAAAACGTGTCAATCGAGTGCTTTCTGAGTCTGAAAAGGCTGCAGAATAAGCTTCCCCCCATAAATGGGGGTTTTTTCATGGACAAAAATAGGAAGCATATGGATTCGGATGAGTTTTTATGTAGGTGTTATTCCTAAGAAAAGAGAAAATGAGGGAGTTTATTAAAAAATATCCTTGAAACAAAAAGGTATAACGACCTATTTACATTTTTGTTTTGAAATGAAAATGTAAAGATTTTAACTTTTTACTATTCAGAACGTTTTTGCACAAAAGAAATTTCAGTTAGGTAAATAACTATATAAATCAAGTAGTATAAGCGTTTATTCAATTTTTTTACAATATTTTAAGGTTTGTCAAAAGCCTATAGTGGCAATGAAATGGATGTCGATTTTTCCTCTTTGGCAAAATTTTAGTTGAAAATACCTATCTGTTAGCAAACTGTAAAATGATAAAAAAATAGTTGATAAAATTAGTTTTCTAATCTAATATTTACTATAGAATATTTTTTATATGATGAGGGGGAAATCCATTGTTTAATGAGAGGGAAGCGTTACGTTTACGATTGGAACAATTAAACGAGGCAGAAGTAAAGGTCATCCGTGAATATCAAATTGAGCGAGATGCGATTTATGCAAAATTAAGAGAATTAGACCGTCAAGGAACAGGTCTAGTGTCAGATACAAAAAAAGAAGTACGTACAGAGAGAAAGACGGATTCACTGCCTGTATTAGCTGAGCTTGCTGCGCAAGAAATGAGAAGCTATCAGCAGCCGGCACAACCACAATCATCCTCTTTAGGAACAGGACAGCTAAACGGTGCACCTGTAGGTATTCCTGAAGGATCGACAAGACGCAGAAGAGGCACAGCTCGTCCTGGCTCTAAGGCAGCGAAGCTTCGTGAAGCTGCGATTAAAACGTTAAAACGTCATAATGCAGCGATTAAAAGCTCAGAGCTTCAAAAAGAGATCGAAAAAGAGAGCGGTCTTGAAATCCCAAATATGACAACATTTATGCAAAGCTTAATTAAAATGTACCCTGAAGTGAAGAAGCCTTATCGCGGACAGTATATTTTAGAAGGCGACATTCAAACAGAAGACGAATAAAATAAAAAACTGCTGGGCATAAAGGGACTGACCCCCGTTATTGAGACAGGGATCAAAACACCTTTATACAGCCAATTGCCGATAGTTTATCGGTGATTGGTTGTTTAGTTTCGTTTGAATACGAATGTTGTTATAATAATAAATGTATTCTTTGACAGTGCGTTCTACGATGTTGGTCGTAGTTCGATCAATGCTGTTAAGATAGAACGTTTCAGACTTTAGTGAGGAATGAAACGATTCGATGGAGGCATTATCAGCGGGTGTCCCTTTACGGGACATGCTCATGGTAATGCCTTTTATATGAACAGCTTTCTGATACTCGTAAGATGTATACACAGAACCTTGGTCGCTATGTAACACGCAGTTCTCAGGCAGTGCTGGGAGCTGATCAAGTGTGTTTAAGATAAAGTCTGTGTCCTGCTTATCACCAATCGTAAAAGCAATCACTTCTCCATTATATAAATCCAATATACTGGAAAGGTACAATTGTTTCTGTCCATAAGGCAAATACGTGATGTCCGTTACTAGTTTTTCAAGAGGGCGATCAGACTGAAAGTTCCGATCGAGTATATTACCAGCCACGGCATAGGGTTGCCCATTCTTCTTACGCTTTTTCATTTTAACCCGGCATTGCCACTGGTTTTTCTGCATGATACGTTGAACAGTTTTATGGTTAATACGCATTCCCACTTTTAGTATGGCTGTAATTTTTCGGTATCCATATCGATACTTGTGCTCTCGGCACAACGTGCCGATTTGTTTCTCTAGTTGTCTTTTAGAATGATTCTGAGTCAGATTCTTTTTCCATCTATAGAACGAAGCGCGTGAGATGCCTAAATGGACACAGATGTCCTGTACTGTCATCTTTTTGCGCAATTCTTCTACCAGTTTGATTGACGTTTCCTTATCAACTTCCTTTCCAATTCGTTGTACTTTTTTAAAACTTCATTCTGTTGACTCAGATAGCGATTTTCTGCCCGCAGTCTCTCTAATTCGGAAGAGTACTCGGGACCCTTTCCATAGGTATATTGTTTTCCAACAGGCTGTTCGAACCGGTGTGTATCCCCAGCATGATGCCACCTCACCCATGTTTGAACCTGCGTTTTATTTTTGATATTCAATTCTTGCATGATCTCTTTCATAGGTACGCCTGCCAATCTCATGTCTACAGCCTTCTGTTTGACTTCAACCGGATAACTCACTCTTGTCCCCATAGAAAAACACCTCCATGTTTTATATCGGATCACAACGATCCGTTTTCAAACTTGAAGGTGTTTTTTATTTGTCTCATCTTATGGGGTCAGTCCCTAAAAGCCAGCAGTTTTTTATTTTGAGAATTACTTCTTTTGATCAACTGTATAGACAATTTTGCGTTCCTTAGGCAGGTGATCACGCTGTTTTTTGAAGCTGTCGATTTTGACTGTCATGACTTCTCCATTACGCTGCACTGCATCGACTTGTTCCTGAAGGATTTGAACTTGTTCGTTGAGTTTCTTCAAGATCGGTTCGATTTCTTCTGTCGTTTGCAGGATGCGGTCTCGTGAGAACGGCTGTGCATTTGTTTGTGCTGACTGGTCAATATCAGCAAAATGAGAGGCGATCCATTCTTCGCTTTCTGCTAACTGTTTTTGATAGCTTGTGAGCGTTTCGTAAAAAATCTCTTCTTTTGCTTTTTCAATTTGCAGCAATTTCTCTTGTGTCTCATAAAAACGTTCTTGAAGGTGTTTGACGCCTTCCTGTAATACATAGAGCTCTGCATTTTTATCGCCCAATGTTTGCTGCAGCTTTTCAATCACTGCGGATAAAGTATTTCCTTTTTTCTCCTCTTTTGCAAGCTGTTTATCTTGATCCTCTATCCGTTCATTTAATTGTTGAGAGATTTCCTTATATTTGACAACTTTCAAATGCAGCCTGTGTTTTTCTTCGGTTTCTTTTCTTCTATGATAGGTTTCCTTTTGCAGCATCTCATGGAGAAGGACAATTTTATGTAACAATTCTGATTTGCTGTAGGAGAGTTCCTGTATTTTTGAGGCAGCATCGTGTTGGTCATTGGTCATTTCATCCAGTTGTTGTTTTAATTGCGTGAAATCCTTTTTCATCTCATGATATTCTTGAGTTAACTTCTTATTTTTAGAATACGTATATGAGGACTGTAAATCAGAGATCATTTGTTGATATTTGGCAGTTTCAGCTTTTAAGTATAAATTCTCTTGAGATAAATCATGGAATAGGGGAGAAGCATGGCGCCTGTTCATCGATAGACCCTCCTTATTCATGTTACCAATAAAGTATGCGAAAGGAGTGCGATTAGAACAACCATATCAAAGGAGGATGAGAGAGAGGATGCACGTAGTGAATGTGATTTTAGCTGGAGGAGCTTCCAGACGCTTTGGAGAGCCAAAGGCAAGTCATATGTATCAGGGGAAACCATTATATGAACATGTGAAAAAGCAGCTTTTAGAAGGGCAGACGGTCATCATCAGTCATCCGTCGCTTCTTCCTTTTTTCAAAGCAAGAGGTGAACAAAGTGTGTGGTTAGATGATGAAGAGGTGCGCGGATGCGGACCGCTTGCCGGCATATATACGGCGATGCAAAAGCAAGAGGCAGCATGGTATTTAGTGACGGCATGTGACATGCCTTTCATACGGAAGGAAACGGCGAAAGTATTATCGTCCTATTGCAGCGAGCACGCAGACGCCATCATCCCGCGTGTTGAGGGCAGATTACAGCCTTTATTTGCGCTTTATCACCGCCGCTCTCTGCCATTTATTCGCGCTTGTTTAAAAGAGAATCAATTAGCCGTTAAAGACTTGCTTCAAAAGCTTCAAGTGCGTATCGTTTCAGAGGAAGAACTGAACGTGACATCAAATGAATTTCGTAATATCAATAAAAGAAGCGATTTACCTGAAAACGGTATGATATGATACATAAAAAACGGTGAGGAGAGAACAGCATTGAATGACCGATATTCAAGACAAATCTTGTTCCCTCCGGTTGGGGAAAAAGGACAGCATGCGCTGGCTGAAAGTCATGTTCTGATCGTTGGAGCCGGTGCTCTTGGTACCGCCTCTGCGGAAGGGCTTGTTCGGTCTGGCATCGGTACGCTGACGATTGTCGATCGTGATTATGTGGAATTTTCAAATTTACAGCGGCAGCAGCTGTACACGGAACATGATGCAAACGCACATGTGCCAAAAGCAGCTGCGGCAAAAAAACGTCTCGAGCAGATCAATCATGAAGTGACGATACACGCCCTGATTGAAGATGCAGGGGCGGAGCTGTTAAGGCCGTTATTCCAGAGAGCAGATATCGTCATTGATGCAACAGATAATTTTGAGACAAGAATGGTGATGAATGATTTATCACTAGAAACGAAGACGCCGTGGATATATGGCGCTTGTGTGAGCAGTCAGGGGATGTATATGACCATATTGCCGGATAAAACGCCATGTTTATCATGTGTGTTCACGGCAATGCCTGTTGGCGGCTTGACGTGCGATACAGCGGGGATTATTTCACCTGCCGTTCAAATGGTTTCTGCTTATCAGCAAACAGAGGCACTCAAATATTTAACAGGTCATGAAGAGCAAATCGAGCGGAAATTTGTCACGTTTGATCTTTGGCAGTCTACATCATTTAAAATGGATTTATCTCGCACTAAAGAGAAGACCTGTCCAACTTGCGGCACGGCAAGAACCTATCCTTATTTACATGATCAGCGTAAAAAATCGACGGTCCTTTGCGGACGTGACACCGTTCAAATTGTATCGAAGGATTTAGCAAAACTATCATTTCAGCATATAAAAGAGCGGCTCTCATCTATATGTGAGGTGGAAGTAAACGACTTCTTAATCCATGTACGCTACGAAAACTACCGAATGGTCTGTTTCAAAGGGGGACGTGCATTAATCCATGGAACAAATGATGAAAAAGAAGCCAATTCATTACTAGCAAGACTGCTAGGGATATAGGAGTGATGTGTGATGGAAAGACGGCAGCCAATACCAGTAGAAGAGGCCATAAAGAAAGTCCACCAATACGAAAAACATGGAGAAATAGAATGGGTCCCTTTAAAAGACAGCCTTGGACGGTTTATTGCAGAAGATATTTTGGCAGACCATGATGTTCCGGCTTTTGATCGTTCTCCGTATGATGGCTTTGCACTTCGGGCAGAAGATACAAAAGAAGCGTCAAGTGCGCATCCAGTTGAATTCGAGGTCATTGATCATATTGGTGCAGGAATGGTCTCAGCAAAAACTATCGGTCCCTTTCAGGCCATTCGTATTATGACAGGAGCAAAAATTCCAAATGGCGCAAATGTCGTTATCATGATTGAACTGACGAAGCCTTTTGAAAAAGGCGGCAAATCATTCATGTCACTGAAAAGACCGCTGAAAAAGGGAGACAATATTTCTCGTCAAGGAGAAGAGGTACTTAAAGGAAACGTGATGGTCAGAAAAGGAACAGATGTCACTCCTGGCGTCACGGCTCTATTGGCGACATTCGGATATTCGGTAGTGCCAGTTGTCAAAAAACCGGTGATTGGCATTATCTCAACAGGCACAGAGCTTCTTCAAGTAAGTGATGCCATGGTGGACGGCAAGATTAGAAATAGTAATCTTAGTATGGTCTATGCGCAAGTACTTGAGGCCGGAGCTGAGCCGCTTGATTTAGGCAGAGTCTCCGATGATTTTGACAAAAGTTATCATGCAGTAAAAGCAGCCATGAGCAAGGTAGACATTCTGATCACAACAGGCGGTGTGTCAGTGGGCGATTTTGACTTTCTGCCTGCCATTTATGAAAAGCTGGGAGCCAAGGTCTTGTTTAATAAAGTAGCCATGAGACCTGGAAGTGTGACGACTGTGGCTGCAATGCCGAATGGTCAATTGCTGTTTGGGCTGTCCGGAAACCCTGCTGCCTGTTTTGTGGGCTTTGAATTATTTGTGAAACCGATCATTTATAAATGGTATAGGAAAGAAAATCCGTTTCCCGGCTTCGCTGAGGCGAAACTCACACATGATTTTCCAAAAGCCAATCCGTTCACTCGTTTTGTCAGGGCGGCCCTTCAATTCACTGGCAGTCAGATCAGTGTGACTCCAACAGGTCTTGATAAATCAAGTGCAGTGACCTCTATTGCAGAGGCTGACTGTTTCATCGTGCTGCCTGGGGGAACAAGAGGTTTTCAAGCAGGTGATCAAGTTGATGTTCTGCTGTTTCAGCACAAAGGCGGTGGGTCTCCATGCTGGATGACAAATTAAGCATATTACAGGTGGTCGGTTATCAAAATAGCGGCAAGACCACGTTGATCGAAAAGCTCTGTCAGCTGGCTGAATGTGAAGGGCTGAAGCTAGGCTGCTTTAAACACCATGGACATGGCGGGACACCAGATCTTCTTTTCAAAGAAAAAGATACTGATCGATATATTCAGGCAGGTGCATATGCCGCAGGTGTGGAAGGAGAGGGTGAATTTCACTTTTCGATGCAGCACATCACGTTAGAGCAGCTGCTCAACATGTGTCAGCATCTTCCGTTAGACGCTGTTCTCATAGAGGGGTACAAACAGGCGCCTTATCGCAAAATCGTTTGTGTCAAGAATGAAGAGGAGCTTATTGACCTTTCAACTCTTTCTAATATACAAGCAGCTATTTATTTTTCTCAAGAGGATCCATTAACCGAAAATTACCCGTTTCCTGTGTTTTCAGCTTTTGATAAGCGCGGGATGACATTTGCTTTTCACTTATTGAAGGGAGGCGGCACGTTTTGAGCGAACTTTTTAAAATAACAAAAACGCCGATTGAGGTAAACGAATTGATTCAGCATGTGACAAGACGAAAGGCAGGAGCCATTACAACGTTTATCGGGACGGTCAGAGAATGGACAAACGGCAAGAAAACATTGCGTTTAACCTACGAAGCATACATACCAATGGCTGAAAACATGCTAAGGCAAATTGGACAAGAAATGAAGAATCGGTGGCCTGACACTGAAGCTGCGATTGTGCACCGAATTGGAACACTTGAGATAACCGATATTGCTGTTGCGATCGCCGTTTCGTCTCCTCATAGGAAGGCTGCCTACGAAGCCAATGAATATGCTATTGAACGAATCAAGGAAATCGTTCCTATTTGGAAAAAAGAATATTGGGAAGATGGAGAGGCCTGGATAGGTGATCAGCTTGAAATGGTTTCATATCCAGAAGGTAAACCTAGCCATCTTCAACTTGCAGAGAAAGAAGGTGATCAGCATGATTAATGTGTTATTGTTCGCCGGCCTTGCTGAGAAGGCCGGTAAACAACAAATCATCATTCAAAAAGATCAAACAACGGTTGATGAGATTAAAATAGAATTACAGGAGGTATATGGTGTTGATGCTGCACAAAATGTAATGGTTGCAGTCAACGAAATATATACGAGGGGAAATGCTGAAGTGCGTAGCGGGGACACTGTTGCACTCATTCCTCCTGTAAGTGGTGGATAATAGATATTAGAGGATTTGGTTATGGCCACCCGGCTGTAACCAATTTTTTATGTGTGAAAAGTTTGTAGAGGTGCTTGGGTGTGATCTTCGTAAATAAAACATCCCCTTCTTGCTTTAGAAATGTGAGGATCGAGCTGCTGAATGAGATCATACAATTCGCTGATTCGTCTCACATTGAAATCTGTTTGAGCTTGAAGCTGTTCCTTTAATTCTTTTGTGCTCACAATGCTTCCCTTTTTCTCTTTAATAATATCTACACATCTTGCAGCGTAGTATATTTTGTCGTTAGAAGGTCTGCTTTCTTTCATATCAAGTAATTTGAGCTCATGATAAATCGATTCTCTTTCCTTTCGAAAGTATTGCCATGCTTCTTGTTCCTTTTCATACAGTAAAATCAATTGCATTTTCAATTTTTCTCTTAACATTCACTTGACTCCATTTCCACTATCATTTAACCTACCTCTATTTTACATTATATGAAAAAATAACTTTTGATCAAGTAAAATCCCTTTATTTTTAATTTTTTAATATGAAAGTATTGATACTAAAGACTTATTTGTTCTGTAAAAGAAACCATTCATAGTCCTATAAAGCCGGGATTTGCCGAAATTACTAGGATTATTTTAACAAAAAATTGTTGTGTCTATGTAAGACCATGCGAATCCAAAAGAAAAGGATATTTATTCCGAAAGACATATTGTTTACTTAATAAAATGTTTTTAAGTCAGTAAAAGCACGATTCTTGATATGAATATGGTCGGATCATGAGGTCATTTGAAGGGTTTCATTCGTGAAAATAGAATAATAGATAAAATTTTTTCTCAACGAAAATAAGAAAATTAAATGATCGATCACTTATTGGCAATCTTTTGATAAAATAGAAAGAAAAAGAGCGTCATTGTGCGTTTGCATACTTGCTTGACATAGAGAGGATGACATTTGATGAAAGAAAACATGCAAAAACCTACGATCATTGGAGTGAGCACAAGACCATCAGAGCACCTGAAAAGAGTATGGGAACATCCAGTTGTTTGGTGGCCTTTATCTTGTGTGCTTATTTTAACAGTCGTTGTGACTTATTTGTCTGAGCTCGTAAATAAGGGAATGTGGGCAGATTTAAGTTTGCCGGTACCTGTTGTTTATGTGGTGACGCTCATTGGCCTGGTATTTGGCATTGTCATCAATGCAGCTATATATAAGTTCATCGTATTTTTAGCGAAAGGTGATGCATCATTTCGGCAGCTGTTTTCAGCGGTCCTGTTCATTACGCCCGTTACGATCATTGGAACGATTATTTCTCATTTGGCAGTAATCCTTTTTCATGTTCCAAAAGACATCACGGTTACCTCGTTAAACGCGCTCATTCGAATTTCTGGTCCATGGCAGGCGGTGTTAGCCAATATCGATCTTTTTGTGATCTGGAATCTTGTTTTAACAGGCTTTTTATTCATCCGAGTTGGGCGTATATCACCGAGAATTTCTTGGGTGATGATAGGCGTTTTTTATATCTTATCGTTAATTTTTCAATATATAGGAACAGCAATTAACATATCAGTAAGCTGGGGGTAGAAGGTTTTTATGAGAAAGAAAATCATCATCGGATCTATTTTAATTATTGTGATTGGACTATTTATTGGATTTAATATTGCGAAAAACCAAGCAAAGCCTGCTTCTACAGCAGCGATTAAAACAGTCAAACTCACGCCGAAAGAAATCACATCTACGGTGATGACACCCGGGACACTTTCGTTCTCTGAAGAGCAGTTCATCTATGAAGAAGAGGAAAAGGGGAAATTGAAGGGAATTGCTGTGAAAGAAGGGGAAAAGGTAAAGGCTGGTACGCCGCTTCTTACATATGAAAACAAGGAACTGGAGCTTGAGGAGCAGCAGCAAGCACTAGCGGCTGAGTCAAGTACATTAAAACTGGAACAATTGCAAAAAAGGCTGAGTGAATTAGATGAGAAAAAAGCAGGCGGATCTGACGCTAATGCTAAAAGCGAGCGAGATCAGCTTCAATTAGAACTGAAAGCGGCTGAATTAGAACAAAAGCAAGCAGAGATCAGCCAAGAAAAAGTAAAGGCGCAAATAGAAGATTTAACCGTACATAGTAAAATTGATGGAACAGTCATTTCCATTGAGCAAGAGGCCGGAGCTGAGGGGCCGGAAGAAAGGCAGCCGATCATCCATATTGGTCATGAGAAAAAAATGATTGTGCGGGGTTTGATCTCAGAGTATGATGCCATCAAAATCAAAAAGAAACAAAAAGTGAAGGTAACGTCTGATGTCATTCGCGGGAAGAGCTGGCAAGGAGTCGTGAAAAAAGTGGGCGCTGTTCCTATCCAGACTGCAGCCGAAACAACTTTGAGCGATCAAACGGTTCAATATCCTGTTGAAGTTGAAATAAAGGGAAAGAAACCTGAGGCGAAGCCTGGTTTTAAAATGATCATGGAAATTGAAACAGATAAGCGCCAAGCGCAAACGATTCCTGAAACAGCAGTAAAAAAAGAGACTGATGGACAATACGTTTATGTTGTTCGAAAAAATGTACTGAAAAAAATAAAAGTGGTCATAGGGGAAACGTCAGGTCATGATCTTGAAGTGACAAAAGGTGTCAAGGCAGAAGATCAAATCATTGCTCATCCAACAGATGACATGTATGACGGAATGGAAGTGAATGCTGAATGATTCAGCTTTCCAACGTAACAAAAAGCTATGAAGTCGCACACGAAACATTTGATGTATTAAGTGACATGAATCTTGTCATTGAAAAAGGCGAGTATATGTCCATTATGGGTCCGTCCGGTTCTGGAAAGTCAACATTAATGAATATTATTGGCTGTTTAGACCGCCCGACGACAGGACAATATCATTTTCAAGGTATAGAGCTGTCAGCAGCAAAGGATCAAGAGCTTGCGGTCATTCGAAATCAATCCATTGGATTTGTTTTTCAGCAATTTCACCTTCTGCCAAGGTTAAATGCGAGGCGCAATGTTGAACTGCCAATGATTTACGCTGGGATCAGCCAAAAGGAAAGAAAAGAACGTGCGGAATTGGCACTTGAAAAGGTTGGTTTGGCAGATCGAATGAAACATATGCCAAGTGAGTTGTCAGGAGGGCAAAAACAAAGGGTGGCAATTGCACGAGCGATTGTCAATAAGCCTCAGCTTATTTTAGCAGATGAACCGACTGGTGCTCTCGACTCAAAAACAAGCTTGTCAATTATGGAACAGTTTACACAGCTGAATGAGGAAGGAACAACCGTTGTTCTTGTCACCCATGAAGAAGAAATAGCTGCGCATACAAACCGTACGGTCGTTGTGAGAGATGGACGGCTTGTTGAAGATAGATGGATACAAGGGGACGCTATGAATGAAACTCTTTGAAAATATCAAAATAGCGCTGAATTCGGTTTTAGCTCATAAATTACGTTCTATTTTAACGATGCTTGGGATTATTATTGGTGTTGGATCAGTCATTGCAGTTGTGGCGATCGGTCAAGGCGGTGAGCAAATGTTAAAAGGATCGATTTCAGGTCCAAACAATACCATTGATATGACATATACGCCTTCTGACGAAGAATTGAATGCAAATCCAAATGCCTTATTCGAAGCCGCATTTACTGAGGAAGACATAAAAAGCATTAGGACAATCAATGGGGTGAAGCAGGTCGCTTCCTCGACTGCACAAGGAATGCAGCTGAGATTTCAAGATACGACAGTTGATGCGACAGTTAACGGCATAAATGAGGGGTATACGGATGTACATTCATTACAAATCGCTGAGGGACAGAATTTACGAGATATTGACTTTAGAAGCGGCAGAAGAGCTGCTCTCATCTCAGATGGCTTACAAAAAGAACTATTCAACGGACAAAAGGCATTAGGCAAACTGATTTGGATGAACGGACAGCCGGTTGAAGTCATCGGTGTGTTAGCAAAACAGAAAGGGATGTTTTCATTTGATATGAATGAAATATATGTCCCATTTGCGATGCTTACCTCCACATTTGGTATGAATGAATATGATAAGTTGTCTATTCAAATCGCACATGCGGATCAAATGAAGGAAGTAGGAAAGAGCGCGGCTGCCATATTAAACGAAAATCATCATACAGAAGATGCTTACGAAATGATCAATATGGAAGAAATTGCAGAAGGGATCGGTCAAATAACGTCCGTTATGACAACGATCATTGGCTCAATAGCCGGAATCTCTTTACTTGTCGGCGGCATCGGTGTGATGAATATTATGCTCGTTTCTGTGACAGAGAGGACAAGAGAAATCGGTATTCGAAAGGCGATGGGCGCAACAAGGGCGCAAATTCTCGTTCAGTTTTTAATTGAGTCTGTCGTTTTAACACTCATCGGCGGGCTGATGGGGATTGCCCTTGGTTTGGGCGGTGCTTCACTAGTATCACTATTTGCCGGCTGGCCGTCTCTCGTATCTTGGCAAGTGGTTTGTGGAGGCGTACTGTTTAGTATGCTCATTGGTATTATTTTTGGGTTGATTCCTGCGAATAAAGCAGCGAGACTCGACCCTATTGTATCGCTCAGGTATGAATAATGCGGAGAAGAAAAAAGTATACAAACGGTTTACATTCGCCTTCATTACCCATCAAAAGCTTTTATGCAAATCGCATAAAAGCTTTTTTTAGTTCCATTGAATGAAATAAAAAATGATAGAAATGCTAATATCATGACTTTCATCTTAATGTCACATATTTTTCAGTTTACAAATGGTACATATAAAGGTAAGATGACCATGGTGAAAGATTTTGATAGTTATTGAATGTATTTGATTGTTTTGTATTGATAATGTTGAAAAAAGCGATTACAATAAAGGTGCGCGCAAAATGAATACGTTTTCAAAAGGGGTGTTCTCATGTTAACACCGGAAAGACATCAACTCATTATCGACAGCTTAGAAGAAAATGATGTCATTAAAATACAGGACTTAACGATGATGACGGATGCGTCTGAATCTACAATTAGAAGAGATTTATCAGCCCTTGAAGAAAAAGGATTTCTGAAAAGGGTTCATGGAGGAGCAGCCAAGATTTCGAGTATTCGCCTTGAACCAGATGTATTTGAGAAATCTGCCAAAAACCTTCAAGAAAAGTCAATGGTAGCAGAGGCAGCGGCATCTCTTTTAAAACAGGGCGACTGTATTTATTTAGATGCAGGTACAACCACACAGCAAATGATTGAATATATCGATCCAGACCAAGATATTGTCGTGGTGACAAACGGTGTGATGCACATTGAAGCACTCATGAGAAAAGGCATTACCTTTTACTTGATAGGCGGATCAGTGAAACATCGAACAGGAGCCATGGTGGGAGCCGCAGCTTTGACAGCGATGGAAAATTATCGTTTTGACAAAAGCTTTGTTGGGACAAACGGCATCCATCCCGAGGCGGGTTTTACAACGCCTGATCCAGAGGAAGCACTCATGAAAAAAAGAGCCATGATACAGGCGAAAAAAACCTATATCTTATCAGATGCCTCGAAGTTTGGCGAAATATCGTTTTCAGCCTTTGCTAGTTTACAGGAAGCCACCATTATCACAAACGACGCAAAAGAGGATTCATTCGATAATTACCATGAAAAAACGGTTATAAAGGTAGTGAAATCATGATTTATACAGTTACTTTAAACCCATCAGTTGATTACATCGTACACGTGGAGGATTTTGCAGTCGGCGGATTAAATCGTTCAACCTATGATCAAAAATATCCAGGTGGTAAAGGAATCAATGTCTCAAGGCTATTAAAACGTCACGGTGTTGAATCAAAAGCACTTGGATTCATTGGTGGATTTACAGGCAAATATATTCAAGATTTTTTACAGAACGAACAATTACAAACAGCCTTTCACGAGGTGTCAGAAGATACAAGAATCAATGTGAAACTAAAAACAGGTGAAGAGACAGAAATCAACGGACTCGGTCCATCTATTACTGAAGTGCAATTTGAGTCGTTTCTATCTCAATTTTCTTCATTGACTGAAGGAGATGTCGTGGTTTTAGCTGGTAGCATTCCTTCTTCATTACCTCATAACACATATGAGCGTATTGCTGAAGTTTGCAGAGAGCAAGGTGTAAGAGTTGTTCTTGATATTTCTGGCGAAGCGTTAAAAAAAGCAGCAGACATAAAACCGTTCTTAATGAAGCCAAATCATCATGAACTTGGTGAAATGTTTGAGACGAGTATTTCATCAGCAGAAGAAGCAATTCCTTATGGGAAAAAGCTGTTAGAACAAGGTGCTGAACATGTCATCGTCTCCATGGCTGGAGATGGGGCCCTTTTATTCAGTAAAGAAGGAATCTATCAGTCCAATGTTCCAAAGGGAACGCTCGTTAATTCAGTTGGAGCAGGGGATTCAGTCGTTGCAGGGTTTTTAGCCGGCGTTTCAAAAGGCCTTTCAATTGAAGATTCATTTAAGCTTGGTGTTACTTCAGGAAGCGCTACAGCCTTTTCTGAGGAGCTTGGTACAAAAGAGCTTGTTGACACACTATTACCACAAGTAAAAGTCACACGTATTTAAAGGAGGAGTCATCATGAAAATTACAGAACTACTCACGAAGCATACCATTAAGCTTCAATTAGACAGCCAGCAGAAAGAAGCTGTCATTGAAGAGCTGGTCACTGTTTTAGATACAGCAGGCAAGTTAAATGATAAAGAGGGCTATAAAGAAGCTGTGATCAATCGTGAAAAACAGAGCTCTACTGGTATTGGCGAAGGAATTGCCATCCCGCACGCTAAAACAGCAAGTGTAAAAGAGCCTGCCATTGCATTTGGCCGCTCAACTGCTGGTGTAGATTATGAATCACTAGACGCACAGCCGAGTCATCTTGTCTTTATGATTGCCGCAACTGAAGGCGCAAACAACACGCACTTAGAGGCACTTTCTCGTTTATCCACACTTCTTATGCGTGAAGAAATTCGAAAGCAGCTCCTTGAAGCGGCGACTGAAGATGAAATCATTGAGATCATCAATACACATGATCAAGATGATGAAGAAGAAGAAGTTCAAGAGGAGCCGGCTGCAGAAGGAAAACCTGCTAAAATTTTAGCGGTAACCGCTTGCCCGACAGGCATTGCCCATACATTTATGGCAGCAGATGCTTTGAAAGAAAAAGCAAAAGAAATGGGCGTTGACATTAAAGTTGAAACAAACGGCTCTGGCGGTATTAAACATGCCCTTACAGCAAAAGAAATCGAAGAGGCACCAGCCATCATTGTGGCAGCGGACAAGCAAGTTGAAATGGAACGCTTTAAAGGCAAACATGTCATTGAAGTCCCTGTAACAGCTGGTATTCGCCGTCCGCAGGAATTAATCGAAAAAGCAATCAATCAAGATGCGCCGATTTATAAAGGTTCAGGCGGCAGTTCTTCTAAAGACGAAAATGAATCATCTGGCAAAGGAAGAAGCGGATTTTACAAGCACTTAATGAGTGGTGTAAGTAACATGCTTCCATTTGTTGTCGGAGGCGGTATCCTTGTTGCGATTTCATTCTTCTGGGGGATTAACTCAGCAGATCCTAAGGATCCTTCATTTAATTCATTTGCAGCTGTCTTAAAAGGAATTGGCAGCGATAATGCACTTGCCTTAATCGTTGCGGTATTAGCTGGATTTATTGCCATGAGTATTGCAGATCGTCCAGGTTTTGCGCCGGGTATGGTCGGTGGTTTTATGGCATCAGCAGCAGGTGCAGGGTTCTTAGGCGGACTGATTGCTGGTTTCCTAGCAGGTTACATTGTTGTGCTGCTTAAAAAAGTATTCACATTCGTACCGCAGACACTCGACGGGATTAAACCGGTTCTGCTGTATCCATTGTTCGGTATTTTCTTCACAGGCATTATCATGCATTATATTGTCAACACACCAGTGAAAATGGTGATGGACGGATTAACACATTGGCTTGAATCATTAGGTACTGGAAACCTTGTCTTAATGGGTATTATTTTAGCGGGTATGATGGCAATTGATATGGGAGGCCCAATTAACAAAGCGGCTTACACATTTGGTCTTGCAATGATTGCTGCTGGCAACTATGCACCGCATGCTGCGATTATGGCAGGCGGAATGGTTCCACCACTAGGTATTGCACTTGCAACAACGATCTTTAGAAATAAGTTCTCAAAACGTGACCGTGAAGCAGGGATTACATGTTACTTCATGGGAGCTGCCTTCATCACTGAAGGAGCGATCCCATTTGCAGCGGCAGATCCTCTTCGTGTGATTCCTTCAGCTGTTATTGGTGCAGCAGTTGCTGGCGGATTAACGGAATTCTTTAGAGTGACGCTTCCTGCACCGCATGGCGGACTATTTGTTTTCTGGGTAACAAATCATCCAGTTCTTTATATCATCAGCATCTTAATCGGTGCCGTTGTGACAGCGATTTTACTGGGTATTTTGAAAAAACCAGTCAGGCAAGAGGCGTAATGCAGAAGAGAAGCATCGTGAAAAACGGTGCTTCTTTTTGTTTAATCATCAGTGAATTAGGAAAAAATATCTAATTAGATGGTTGTCTTGTGAATTTTCAAATGACATATGATAAAGTAAAGTTATTCAATTCACGTTTCAAGTCTTTTAGCAGAAAGTCTTAGGAGGAAGCAGTATTTTGAACGAAGAAAACAAACAAAACGAAAATGAAATTCAATCTGATGTGAAGCAAGCCAAAACAGAGAAGAAAAGTTCACTGTTTGAATGGATCAAAGCCATTTTAATCGCACTTGCGCTCGTCTTGCTCATCCGTACGTTTATATTTGAACCGTATGTGGTGGAAGGAGAGTCAATGGAACCGACGCTTCATGACGGGGAGAAGCTGTTTGTCAACAAAACCATTAACTATCTCGGTGGTGTGAAGCGCGGTGACATCGTGATTATTAATGGAAAAGATGGTCAGAAGATTCATTATGTCAAACGATTGATCGGCCTTCCAGGTGATACGATTGAAATGAAGGATGATACGCTTTACATTAATGGTAAAAAAGTAGATGAGCCTTATTTAAAAGAGAACAAGGCGCATGCGAAAGAGTATGAAGTGCATTTAACTGGAGATTTTGGTCCAGTGAAAGTACCAAAAAACGATTTCTTTGTAATGGGGGACAACAGACTAAATTCCATGGACAGCAGAAATGGACTTGGCCTCATTGAAAAGGATCGGGTTCTCGGGACATCAGAATTTGTTTTCTTCCCATTTGGCGACATTCGACAGACAAAATAAAAGCACCTTCTCATGGGCAAGAGAAAGGTGCTTGAACGAGCGACCCTTACAGAAGGGTCGTTTTTAATTTGGCGTGAGCATCGTCACAATGATCACAATCGCTAAAACAGAAGCGAATACAGATCCGGTAATGGCTAAAACGGATCGAAACAATCCGATCTTTTGGTTTTCTTTTCCCCGTTTTTGTAAAAAGCGTTTGGAAAAGATGTGAACCAGTGTGTAAATGAGGACAAGCCCAATATAAAGGCCAAAGTCCCTCGCATTAAAGCCTGTTGCAGATAAATAAATGCCCATGAAGAAAATCAATAAACAGTATTCCATCAGTGTGAGTAATCTCAAATCGTCCGAACTCCTTCAATCAATCCTTCCCGTTTATTATATCATAATAGACAAAAAGCCTTCCTTCTTAGCGAGAGACGTTTCTATCAAACGTTATTCATGTTATACTTCATAATGATGAATGAGTGATGGAGGATTAATAAATGATTGCAGTAAATAATGTTAGTTTGCGCTTTGCTGATCGTAAACTATTTGAAGAAGTAAATATTAAATTCACTCCTGGCAACTGCTACGGATTAATTGGTGCCAATGGAGCTGGTAAATCAACGTTCCTAAAAATTCTTTCTGGAGAAATTGAGCCTCAAACGGGCGATGTTCATATGAGTCCTGGTGAGCGTTTAGCGATTTTAAAACAGAACCACTTTGAATACGAAGAGTTTGAAGTGCTGAAAGTCGTCATCATGGGTCACAAACGTCTATATGACGTGATGCAGGAGAAAGATGCGATCTATATGAAACCTGATTTCTCAGATGAAGACGGGATTCGTGCAGCAGAGCTTGAAGGTGAGTTTGCTGAATTAAACGGCTGGGAAGCTGAAAGTGAAGCAGCGATTCTACTAAAGGGTCTTGGCATTCCAGAAAGCCTTCAATCGAAGAAAATGTCTGAGCTTGGCGGTTCTGAAAAGGTAAAAGTACTTTTAGCTCAAGCTTTATTTGGCAAGCCTGATGTTCTTCTTCTCGATGAGCCGACGAACCATTTGGACTTACAAGCAATCCAGTGGCTCGAAGAGTTCCTCATTAACTTTGAAAATACCGTCATCGTCGTGTCGCATGATCGTCATTTCTTAAACAAAGTATGTACACATATTGCGGACCTTGATTTCGGAAAAATCCAAGTATACGTCGGTAACTATGATTTTTGGTATGAGTCCAGCCAGTTAGCGCTGAAACTAAGCCAAGAAGCGAATAAGAAAAAAGAAGAACAAATTAAGCAGCTTCAAGAATTCGTTGCCCGGTTTAGTGCGAACGCTTCTAAATCGAAGCAAGCGACATCAAGAAAGAAATTGCTTGATAAAATCTCATTAGATGACATTAAGCCGTCTTCACGTAAATATCCGTATGTTCATTTTGCGCCAGAGCGCGAAATCGGAAATGATGTCCTTCAAGTAGAAGGTCTATCAAAAACAATTGACGGTGTGAAAGTACTTGATAATGTCAGCTTCATTATGAACCGCGAAGATAAAATTGCGTTCTTAAGCCGTAATGAGCTTGCTGTGTCCACTTTATTTAAAATTCTTGCTGGTGAAATGGAGCCAGACAGTGGATCATATAAATGGGGCGTCACAACGTCACAAGCCTATTTCCCGAAAGACAATAGTGAATACTTTGAAGGAAACGATGTTGATCTTGTTGATTGGCTTCGTCAATATTCTCCGAATGATCAAAGTGAAAGTTTCTTGCGTGGTTTCTTAGGACGTATGCTTTTCTCAGGGGAAGAAGTGAAGAAAAAAGCAAGTGTCTTATCAGGAGGAGAAAAGGTTCGTTGTATGTTATCAAAAATGATGCTGTCTGGAGCGAATATTTTGCTGCTGGATGAGCCAACGAACCATTTAGACCTAGAATCCATTACAGCGCTGAATAACGGCCTCATGAGCTTTAAAGGAGCCATGCTCTTCTCATCTCATGACCATCAGTTTGTGGAAACAGTCGCAAACCGGATTATCGAAGTGACGCCAAATGGCATTGTCGATAAACAAACAACATATGATGAGTTCTTATCAGATCAAGACATCCAAAAAAGACTTGAAGAGCTTTACGCATAAATCAAAAAAGACATCCAGATGTGGATGTCTTTTTTGATTAAATTGCCCAGTTTCCATTTCGGAAGATCGGTTCGCGTTTCCCGTCTTTTGTGATTCCATCAATATTCATTTCCTTTGAACCAATCATAAAATCAACGTGTGTAATACTGCTGTTCACACCCGCAGCATCCAATTCTTCTCGTTTCATTTCTTTTCCGCCTTCGATATTAAACGCATATCCGCTGCCGATGGCAAGGTGGTTTGATGCATTTTCATCGTAAAGTGTATTGTAATAAAGAATATTTGAGTTAGAAATTGGTGAATCATCTGGTACGAGGGCAACCTCACCTAGATAATGAGAGCCTTCATCTGTTTCAACGAGAGATTTTAAAATATCTTCGCCTTCTTTTGCTTTCACATCCACAATCCGGCCATTTTCAAAGGTTAATGAAAATTCATCAATGATGTTTCCAGCATAGCTGAGCGGCTTTGTGCTTGAGACTGTCCCGTTTACACCATCTTTTTTCGGTACGGTAAAGACTTCTTCTGTCGGCATGTTGGCCATGAACGAGACGCCGCGTTCACTTACGCTGCCAGCGCCTACCCAAATATGCTGCTCTGGAAGCTCGATCGTTAAGTCTGTGCCTGGTGCTTCATAATGAAGCTTATGGTAGTGGCGTTCATTGAGTATTTTGACTTTTTCATTTAATGACGCATCGTGCTTTTTCCAAGCCTCAACAGGATCTGCTTGATCAGCGCGTGCGACTTTAAAGATTTGATCCCACAATAACGTGACAGCTTCTTCATCTGTATGATCAGGGAAAATCTTTTTCGCCCATTCTTTTGATGCAGCACCTACGACTGTCCAAGCGACTTTGTCAGATTGAACGTATTGACGATATGTATGTAGTGCTGAACCAGCAGCTTTTTGCTGTGCAGCGATTTTTTTCGAATCAATGCCTCGCAAAAGGTCAGGGCTTTCTGACAGGATGGTAATAAAAGCGCCTCCGCGTTTTGCGATGGTTTCCATCATCTGTGCTTCCCATTCAGGGAATTGCTCAAATACATCCTGTGGCGCATGTTCATACTTTAAACGGGTGAGAACACCATCACTCCAGCGGATATGTACGTTTTTCGCCCCGCGCTCATACGCGTGTTCCGCTACAAGACGAACAAGATGTGCGGATTCATTAAATGCGGATACAACGACTTCCTGCCCCTTTTGTACATTCACACCGACTTCAACGATGGTCTTTGCATATTGATCTAGTTGTTTTTCAAATGAACTCATAAAAAACCCTCCTTTAGTCATGTTCATCATATCAGATTTATGACCGAAAAGGAAAATGGGGAGCCCGTTTAAAGCCAAAATAAAAAAGCCGCTTTTGTGCGGCTTTTTTAGCGGTTCAGTTGTTTCACAGGCTGTGCATTAGAAGGCGGCATATGTGAAAACGACAGGCTCATTCCTCCTAAAATAATACCTGTTAAAATGACTGTGACAACGACCCGTTTACCTAAATCAAGCAACATGTTCTTCCTCCTTCACGTTTATCCATTTCTCACGATATGATCGAAATGACAAAAAAAGAAGTAGAACAAGAAGATTATTTTAAAGTTTTTTGCAATTTGTCGATCACTTCTAATGAACGGCCTGTTCCAATTGCAACAGATTCAAGTGGATTGGCTGCAATATGGACTGGAACAACAATTTCTTGAGAAAGCCATTCTTGAATTCCATTTAAAAGAGCACCTCCGCCAGTTAAAATGACGCCGCGGTCTACAATATCTCCGCTTAGTTCTGGAGGGCTGTCTTCTAATGTGGCACGGATCGCTTCTAAAATATGAAGAAGTGATTCTCGCATCGCGCCTTGGATTTCATGAGAAACAAGTGTGATCGTTTTTGGCAGACCTGTCACAAGATCGCGCCCGCGCACTTCTAATGATTCAGGCTCATGCTCAATAAGACCATACCCAATTTCCATTTTCACCTGCTCGGCAGTCCGTTCGCCGATTAATAGGTTATATTTCTTTCTGACAAACGTAATGATATCTTCATCCAGCTGATCGCCGCCAATTCGAATTGAATGACAAGAGACAACGCCGCCAAATGAAATGATCGCAACTTCTGTTGTTCCGCCGCCAATATCGACTACGACGTTCGCAACAGGCTCGTCTACCGGAAGATCAGCACCGATTGCAGCTGCAACAGGTTCTTCAATTAAATGCACATGTTTTGCTCCGCAGTTTTTCACAGCATCGCTGATGGCGCGGCGCTCAACAGCTGTTGAACCAGAGGGTGTACATACAACGACAGTTGGCTTTCTGAAGGTAAACCCGATATTTTTTCCTGCTTTTTTCATGATTTGTTTAAGTAAATCTGTTGTCATATCATAATCAGCGATGACACCGTCTTTCATCGGACGGATCGCAACAATTTTTCCAGGTGTTTTTCCGATCATTTCTTTTGCTTCTGATCCGACGGCAAGTACAGTCTTTGTTTCTGTATCGACTGCTACGACGGACGGTTCATTTAAAATAATCCCCTTATTTTTACTATAAACCAATATGTTAGCTGTTCCTAAATCAATTCCAATTTCGGCATTTTGAAACATGTTTTCACCCAATCTCTATTTTTGCTGTTTTAAACAATTTTACATTTAAAAGTTCAGAGGGGTGATGTCATTTGTGGGGGTTTGTGATCACCTTGAAATGAATCTGTAAAATTCAAGTATCATTTTGACAATCACAATAAATTTTCCCTTTGTTTTTTCTTTTATGAAAAAAATTTTTATAGAGGAGAAACCTTTTAAGAATCTCTTACGTCTACGATATATCAATTGGTGAAAAAACAGATTGATCTTGAGCTAATGAAAGAAAGAGGGAACGAAATTGAAATCTATCGGAGTCGTAAGAAAAGTAGACGAACTAGGGCGTATTGTGATGCCAATCGAATTGAGAAGAGCACTTGATATCGCTATTAAAGACAGTATGGAATTTTTTATAGATGGAGATAAAATCGTCTTGAAAAAATATCAGCCAGAGGGCGTTTGTCTCATGACTGGTGAGATTACATCAGAGAACCATGAATATGGAAATGGTCAAATTACATTAAGCGCTGAAGGCGCAGAACTGCTGTTAAAAGAGCTGCAAGAAGCTCTTCAGAAGTAATTAAAATAGCCTGCTCTCTTCCTTTGTGCTGAGAACAGGCTTTTTTCTTTAAAAAAGTTCCTTAAAAATGCCCCATCTCCCTCAAAAAATAAGTGGAAAATGGTACAATTGACAAAGAATCTCAGGGCGGCAGGTGGAATCATTTGAACAAAACATATCAAGTGCGGATCGTGTTATCTGTTCTTGCATTTATCTTAATCATAAGCTGGGATTTCTTTTATTATCTAGGCGGCTATCAAATTAATTGGCCGCTCGATCTAGCCTTTACAGTCGTTGTGTTAGCAGGGATCTGGGTTGTCTCAGGATATGTAGACCGCTTGAATTTACTTGTGTCTGATCTAAATAAGAGAGAAAAAGAAGCACACGAACTGACAGAGCGGCTGAATCGAATTACAGATAACTTGCAAGAAATTGTCTTTGAAACAGATGAAAAAGGGCACATCATCTTCTTAAATCAAGCATGGAAACAAATGACCGGCTACGACATAGATGAATGTCTAGGTACGATGTACAATCAGTACTTTGATCAAGAAGAAAGAGTTATTCAGCATTTGTCATCTGTCATCAAAGAGCATAAAGATTCAGGGCGGATCGAGCTGCAGCTTCTTCATAAAGAGGGGAAGAAAGTATGGGGAGACGTTCATTATAAGCTCTACTTTGATGAGCAGCACCAGTTTACTGGAGGTATTGGAACAGTTGCAGATATTACAAAACAAAAGCTGGCAAAGCTTGAACTTGAAAGATCAAATCAACAAGTGCAAATGCAGGCGCAAAAGCTGGCCGTTGCAGGACAAATAGCCGCTGGAATCGCCCATGAAGTCAGAAATCCGCTGACCTCAGTAAACGGCTTTTTGCAGCTGATGAAAACACAATATCCTGAAAGAACCGATTATTTTGACATTATCTTTTCTGAAATTAAACGGATTGATTTTGTTTTAAGTGAGCTGCTTGTGCTGGCAAAGCCGCAGTCGGTTCATTTTCAAGAAGTTCAGCTTCATGGACTGTTAGAGCAGGTCATTACATTGCTGAAAACCAATGCAGTCCTTTCGAATATTGATCTCAAACAGCCATTTAAAAAGCAGGATGCCGGCGCTATATTAGCAGACGCTAATCAAATGAAGCAGCTGTTCATTAATTTAATCAAAAATGCCATTGAGGCAATGCCTGAAGGCGGCAGCATATACATATCAACAGAAAAAGTGATGAACGAATGGAAAATTACCATTCAAGATGAAGGAAAAGGGATGTCTGAAGAGGATATTCAGAAAATATATGATCCTTTCTTCTCCACGAAAACAGAAGGGACGGGACTTGGCCTCACCATCTGTGCAGCGATTTTAAAAGATCATCACGGTAGGATGGATGTGGTCAGTAAGCTGGGAAAAGGTACAGCTTTTCATATCTATTTACCTGTGTGGCAAAAATGCAGACAGCAGCAAGGCGAGAGGACGTGATTTCATGAAGGCGAAAGCTTTATTTGTATATGGGACGCTTCTGCAGCATGAAGAGCACCACGAGTTGTATATGAAAGAAAGCAGGCCATTAGCTAAATCAGCTTGGATCAGCGGCAGAATCTATGATACAGGTCAAGGATACCCAGCGTGCGTGCTAGAAGAGAAAAGCACAGTATATGGAGAATTGTACGAGGTAACCGCAAGCACGCTGAATAAGATAGATTTACTTGAGGAAGGGTATGACAAGCAGGCGGTCGATGTCATGACAGACCAAGGGCTGGTGGCGGCTGTCACATACACTTTATCAAAGCAGAAGGCATCAGCGCTGAAGGAGATCGAGAGCGGCTGCTGGAAGGAATATAGACTGTGGCAGCAGAAGCCGGCATCCTTCTATTATTTTGCCTATGGCTCCTGTATGGATGATGCAAGATTTAAGCTGGCGGAAGTCGATCATTATTTTAAACAAATCGTCGGCGGCGGTGCACTGAACGGCTTTACAACTAGATTTACATTGGTAAGGCCTGATGGATCAAGAGCCGATATGGTAGAAGACGGCGGAGAAACAGAGGGCGTTTTATATGAGGTTCCTTTTGATGCCATTCGATATTTGTACAAACGAGAAGGCGTCTATAAGGGCACATATCGTCCAGCTTTTGTCGATGTCAAAATAGGTGATCACATATATGCGGACTGTTTAACCTTTCTAGTTCTTCAAAAGAGCGAAGAAATTGCTCCTCCAGGTCATTACCGCAGTGAAATTGAAAAAGGAGCAGATCTTTACTTAAGTGAAGCGTTCCGCAAAAAAATTCGCTCGCATATGGATTCATTAATCAAACCGTAGTAAAATGCATGGTAAGTGAGATAAAAGGAGTCTGAACATGAAAAAGGAATATGCAGTCATTGGTCTTGGACGCTTTGGCGGAAGTATTTGCAAGGCGCTGAGCGAAGAAGGACTTGAAGTCATGGCCATGGATATGAATGAAGATCGAGTGAACGAATACGCGAAAATTGCCTCACATGCGGTCATTGGTGATTCGACGGACGAATCTGTTTTAAAAAATCTTGGTATCCGCAATTTTGATCATGTCATCGTTGCGATTGGTGAAAACATTCAGGCCAGTATTTTAACGACGATTATGCTGAAAGAGCTTGGCGTCAAAACGGTCACAGTAAAAGCACAGAACGATTACCACGAAAAGGTACTAAATAAAATTGGGGCTGACCGCATCGTTCATCCAGAACGGGACATGGGCAGACGAATTGCACATAAAATCATCTCCAATAATGTATTAGATTATCTTGAGCTGTCAGATGAGTACAGCCTCATTGAAATCGTTGCCAACAGCAGGCTTGCAGGGCATTCTCTTTTAGATCTTGATATTAGAGCGAGATATGGCATTAATATTGTGGCGATTAAGCGGGGGAAAGAAGTGATTGTTTCACCGCTCGCAGATGAAATGATTCAAAAAGAAGATATTCTGATTGTCATCGGGGCAGTTGCCGATATCGGACGTTTTGAAAAACGAGAAATGCAGAACGACTATTAAACACTCCCTAAGCGGGGTGTTTTTTTATATGAATTTGTACACATGGGGTGGACAGTGAAGAGGAAAGAAGACTTTTAAAAGGGCTGTTTTGTTCTGCATAAAGAGCAAAATCCAATCATTATATTTTTCATGCAATTATCACTATTCAGAAATAAAAATCAGTCTTTTTATCTGGATGATTTTCTCTAAATGTCATTGACTGGGCAAACAGATTCGTTTACGATAAGAAACATTATATTGTTTACTTGGAGGAGGCAGTGTCGTTGGATAAGGAGCTTTTCAGACATCAAATTGAGGTAGCTGCAAAGAGAAAAAAAGCAGCCCTAGTGATTAAACATGCGAAGGTTATGGACGTGTTTAACCAGGAATGGCTAGACGCTGATGTCGCTGTTGAAAATGGACAAATAGTAGGGATTGGAGAGTACGAGGGGGAACAGGAGCTGGATGCAGCAGGTCAAATGCTTGTACCCGGTTTTATTGATGGCCACGTTCATATCGAGTCCTCTATGGTGACCCCTGCTGAATTCTCCAAAGCTGTCGTCCCGCGCGGTGTGACAACTGTCGTAACAGACCCGCATGAAATTGCCAATGTGTCAGGGATCACAGGCATCCGTTTTATGCTGGAAGAAGCGAGAAAAGCTGCCTTAAATATTTATTTCATGCTGCCATCCTGCGTACCGGCAGTTAGTTTTGAACGATCAGGTGCTGTTTTAAAAGCGAAAGATTTAAAGCCTTTGTATCAAGAGAAAGAGGTTCTTGGTCTTGCCGAGGTGATGGATTACGTCGGTGTGGAGCAGGCTGAAGAAGATATGCTTCAAAAACTGCTTGATGCTCAAAATGAGAATAAATTGATTGATGGTCATTTAGCAGGCTTAACGGACCGATTAATAAACGTTTACCGCACAGCTAGTGTCCAAACAGATCACGAGGTAACAACAGCCGGCGAAGCCCTTGAACGTGTAAAACGAGGCATGTATGTCATGCTGAGAGAAGGCTCTGTTGCCAAAAACGTGAAAAACGTTTTACCAGCTGTGAATGAAAAGAATGCGAGACGCTTTTTCTTTTGTACCGATGATAAACATTTAGATGATTTAATGGCTGAAGGAAGTATTGATGAACAAGTACGTATGTCTATAAAAGAAGGGTTAGACCCATTTTTAGCGTATCAAATGGGAAGTTTAAACGCAGCGGAGTGTTTTGGCCTCAAAACAAAGGGAGCCATTGCGCCAGGCTTTGATGCTGATTTTATGCTCGTCTCTGATCTTCATCAAGTAGACATCACCAGTGTATTTATTGCAGGAGAATTGGTAGCGCAGCATGGAGAGTACAAGCCAAGTGTCGAAAAAATTGCACCAAGTCCAGCCTTATTACAATCTGTTCATGCTATAGACGTTCAAGAGCAGGATCTGGCTCTGCCTATCACAGCTCATCAAAAAATGAATGTCATCCGCATTATTCCAAATCAGCTAGAAACAAAATTAGAACGCATCTCTCCATCAGAAACGAACGGACAATTCACTAGTGATACAGAAAGAGATGTATTAAAAATGGTGCTTGTTGAACGCCATCAAGGCTTATCTGAAATGGGGATAGGGGTTGTCAGCGGCTTTGGATTAGAAAAGGGCGCAATTGCAACAACGGTTGCGCATGATTCTCACAATTTAATTGCGGTTGGCACAAATGATGCTGATATCGTGAAAGCCATTGACGCATTAAAAGAAGCAGGGGGCGGTTTGACGGTTGTCAAAGAGGGCCAGTCTCTTCATACGCTGCCATTACCGATCTCTGGTTTACTTTCAGATCAGCCGGCACATCTTGTAAATGAAAGCCTTCATGCACTCCATGAAGCGTTGAAAGAAACAGGCTTTACTTTAGATTTTAATCCATTTTTGACGCTGTCCTTCTTGGCACTCCCAGTTATTCCTGATGTGAAAATGACGACAAAGGGTTTGTTTGATGTCAGAAGCTTCCAGCATCTCCCAATTCAATCATAAAAAATGAGAAACCGCATGTGTACCATGCGGTTTTTTCAATGAATGGTGAAAAAAGAGACACAGCCAAACGGCTTGTGTCTCTTTTTGTGATTATACTTCCATAATAATCGGTAAGATCATTGGACGGCGTCTTGTTTTTTCATAAAGGAAAGGTGCAAGGGTATCAGTAATTTCGTTCTTGATTTCGGACCACTGAGTTGTCTTACGTTCCATTACTTTTTCAAGATGCTTTGAAATTAAATCCTGTGCATCGTTGATCAGGTCTCCAGATTCTCTCATGTAGACAAAACCTCTTGAGATTAAATCAGGACCAGCAGAGATTTTGAATTCTTTCATGTCCATGCTGACGACTACTATGACAAGACCCTCTTCAGAAAGAATGCGGCGGTCTCTTAAAACGATGTTTCCGATATCACCAATACCGCTTCCATCGATATACACGTTGCCTGATGGAATTTTGCCAGCGACACTTGCTTCGTCACCTTTCAGTGCAAGAACTTCACCATTATCCATGATAAAGCAGTTTTCCTCAGGGATGCCGCAATCATTCGCAAGTTTGATATGCGTTTTTTGCATGCGGTATTCACCGTGAATCGGCATAAAGAATTTTGGTTTAATTAAACGGAGCATGAGTTTTTGTTCTTCTTGTCCGCCGTGACCAGATGTATGAATATTATTAAGCGAGCCATGAATGACCTCAGCACCTGCACGATAAAGCTGGTTAATGGTGCGGCTTACACTAATATTGTTACCTGGGATCGGTGAAGATGAGAAGACAACAGTGTCTCCAGGGTTAATGGAAATCTGGCGGTGGGTACCGTTCGCAATACGAGAAAGAGCTGCCATCGGTTCACCCTGGCTTCCAGTACAAAGAATGGTCACTTTGTTTGCCGGAAGGCGGTTGATTTCATTATGTTCAATAAACGTGTTTTTTGGACATTTAATATAGCCAAGATCTTGTCCAATATCAATAGCAGACTCCATACTGCGTCCAAATACAGCGACTTTTCTGCCGTTGGCAACAGCAGACTCAATCACTTGCTGAAGTCTGTGAATGTTTGAAGCGAACGTGGCGAAGATGATGCGTCCATCGACTTTTCTAAAGATGTCATCAATGCTTTCACCTACGCGTCTTTCAGACATCGTAAATTCTGGGATTTCACTGTTTGTACTATCAGATAAAAGACAAAGAACGCCTTCTTTTCCGATCTCAGCCATTTTGGTTAAATTGGCAGGCTCGCCAACAGGAGTAAAGTCAAACTTGAAATCACCTGTATGTACGATGTTACCAGGAGGTGTCTTGACGACAATTCCATAAGAATCTGGAATACTGTGAGTCGTTCTAAAGAAAGACACAGCTGTTTTTCTAAATTTAATGGTATCTTCTTCTTCAAAAATGTGAAGTTTTGTTTGTCTCAAGAGCCCATGCTCTTCCAATTTATTACGAAGTAGGCCGATTGCGAGTTTGCCGCCGTAAACTGGAATATTCACTTGCTTGAGAAGGTAAGGGATACCGCCGATGTGGTCTTCATGTCCGTGAGTGATGAAAAGACCTTTGATTTTATCTTCGTTTTTAACTAAATACGTATAGTCAGGGATGACGTAGTCAATTCCAAGAAGCTCGTCTTCAGGAAACTTAATACCTGCATCAATTAAAATGATTTCATCTTGAAATTGAACGCCATACGTGTTTTTACCGATCTCGCCTAAACCGCCGAGCGCAAAAACTGCCGCCTGATCGTTTTTAACAAATTTCATTCCTCTCATAGCTCCAATACTTTAAAATTTTCACTTTCTCGTTCATAGTCTAAAAAAGCACCGTCTACAGGCTGAATGAATTCAATGTTGTAGTTATGTTTTTTCAACTTATCGCGTACGTCTCTTTCAGAAACCGCTTCAACGTATAGTGAATCTGTGTGTTCTCTTACAGGTACCTCAGTAGTACTTGCCTGAAAAAATACCTTATATATCATCCAAATCTCTCCTTAAATACCGTATGTTACACTCGCTTATTCTATTATATTAAAAAAACGCGCATAAGAAAAGTCTCTGAGAAAAAAGGACCTTCGGCAAATGTGCGGAAGATCCCTTTAAGCAATCGATTTTTTACGAAGCATGTCCTTCCATTGTCTTCGAATTTTCTTACGCAGACGACGAAGCATCACATGCCGCCTCCTTTCGGGTTGAAGTAAGCATAACCAGCGTGTTCCGGTCTCTCTATATACTTGTATTATATGATGTTTCCAATGAATGTTACATGGTTATATGTGGGAAATGGGCGCTTTCAAAAGGAATTGGTTTCGAAAGTGGAAATCTTTCTGTATGATGAAAGGGAGTGTGTATACATAACGAAGGGCAGGAGGGCGAGATATGAATAAAAAAGTCATCTTCTTTGATATCGACGGTACTTTATATGACCATGATAAAAATATACCTGAGTCAACGAAGCGAGCGGTTCATTTATTAAAAGAAAAAGGCCATCATCTCTTTATTGCATCTGGGCGTTCTCCTTTTCTGATTCGGCCCATTTTAGAAGAATTAGGGCTTGACTCATTCATTGCTTATAACGGTCAGTATGTCATGTATGAGGGAGACGTTATTTACGGCAATCCGCTGAAGCAGGAGCTGATGGAGCGGATTTATGAGACAGCGGATCGTCATGATCATCCGCTTGTTTTTATGGGAGAAGAAACGATGAAGGCGTCTGTGCCGAATCATCCGTTTATCCATGAAGGAATCGGTACTTTAAAAACAGAGCATCCTGAGCACGATGTATCTTTCTTTAAAGAAAACGACATTTTTCAAATGCTGTTATTTTGTAAGGCGGAAGAGGAAGTGGAGTATAAGGCATTCCGCGAAGAAATTGACCTTGTCAGATGGCATGAGCTGTCAACAGATGTTCTGCCAAAAGGCGGATCAAAAGCTGAAGGAATCAAACGAGTCATCGAAAGACTTCCTTACGATCAAAAGGATACCATTGCCTTTGGAGACGGACTGAACGATAGAGAAATGATTTCGTTTGCTGGAACAGGCGTGGCGATGGGGAATGCTGTAAGTGAACTGAAAGCATTGGCTGATTTTGTGACAAAGCCTGTAGATGAGGACGGCATATTCCATGCAGTGACCCAGCTTGGCCTCATTGAAGAATAAAAAAGAAGACCCTTAGATCGCCGGGTCTTCTTTTTTATGTTATGATCTGCCGATCGCAACAGAGTTTTCTGGCTCAGCGAATGGCTGATCCTTTTGAATATGATCATAAAACATAATGCCATTTAAATGGTCAATTTCATGCTGAAAGACAATAGCGGGAAACCCTTTTAGACGGATATCAATGTCCTCTCCTTCAAGCGTAGTGGCCTTGACCCTGATTTTTTGATATCGAGGAACAAATCCAGGGATGGCTTCATCCACTGATAAGCAGCCTTCACCACTCGCTAAATAAGCTCTTTTGACTGAATGACTGACAATACGCGGGTTGAACAGAGCATAGCTGTATTCTTCTCCGTCTTCATCCTCACAGTGAACAGCGATCATTCGTTTACTAATATTGATTTGCGGAGCTGCCAATCCAACGCCGGGTCTTAGTCCGTATTTTTCAGCAATGTCAGCATCCTGACTGTTTTTGACGAATTCGATCATGTCAGCTAATTGCTGTTTTTCCTCTTCTGTCGGCGGGAGCTCGACCGCTTCAGCTGTTTGTCTTAAGACGGGATGTCCGTCCCTTACGATATCATCCATGGTAATCACAAAACTTCACTCCTATTTCCTTTGTATGTAAAGTATATAAAATGATACACAACATATGCAATGAAATAAAGAAGACCGGTCCTATGAGACCGGTCAGAGGCTTAAACAGCCTTAGCAGCAGCCACCGCCGCCTAAGAATGCTGCGCCAACGATAATTAATAGGATGAAAAGCACAACGATTAAAGCGAATGTACGTCCGCCGCCGTATCCGTATCCACCGCCATAACTTGGGTAACAACAGCCGCCGCCATATCCACCACCGAATCCATACCCGTAACCGCCGCCACCATACATACTTCCATGACTATAATTAGACATACTTTTGACCTCCTTTGGAAATACACTTGGCCTCTCATAAGTGAAGGCGAAGCGTGTAATATAAACTATGTATGAATGCACTATTTGTATAGTCATGCGCCTATTGCTTGAAAAAAATCTTCTCCGCCTCATCTGAACTGATCTCTTTCCTTGTCACAAACGTCTATAAAAATTATAGTGGTATGTGGAGATGTAAAGGGGGACCTTGTCATGAGACAGATGAAAAGAAGCATAAAAGCAGGTGCTGCTTTAGCGGGGATATGTACCCTTTTGCTGACAGGGTGCGGAGGTCAAAGTCCGTTCAATGATATGCAGGACGCGATGACGAAAATGAGTGAAAAAGAAGCATCCTTCGAAAAAGAGCAAGGTACACTGCAAAGCTATGAGGAAAAAGAGCAGAAGCTGTATAAAAAAATGATTCAAACAACAAAGGATCATACAAAAACAGTGGCAAGCCTTTCTGATCAGGCGTTAGCATCGGCAGCACAAAGAGAAGAACATTTAAAAACAGAAAAAGACAGTATGGATGAATCGAAAAAAGAATTGAAAACGGTAAAGGAATCTGCCGCACGATTGCAAGATGCGGAGTTAAAAGAGAAAGCAGATCAAACGGTCAAATCGCTCGAGAAACGATATGCGTCATATGATCAGCTTTACAAGGAGTATCAAAAGGCGCTGAAACAAGATCAGCATTTGTATCAATCTTTAAAGAAAAAGGATCTAGGATATGAAGAGCTGAAGTCAAAGCTGAAGACCGTGAATCGTTCATATAGCAAAGTCAGAAAAGAAAGCAAGAAGTTCAATCGATATACAGATCAATTGAATGATCATAAAAAGGCTTTGTACAAAGCAGCAGATCAAGAGTCGAAAAAGAGCTGAAAAACAGCTCTTTCAGCGTGTAGACAAACCCTCGCATTCGTTGTCAGTCCTGCGCGCAGGTGCTCACGAATGTCAAATTCGCTCCGCAAAAGTAGCCGTCCTTCCTAGACTGCAAAGGTTTTCTATCACGCTGAAAAGAAGACAAAGAGCTAAAATAAAAATCATTTTAGCCCTTTGTCAACAATCTGAAAGAGCTGAAAAACAGCTCTCAGACCGTAGACAAACCCCACTTTTACTTCAATTAAAAGTGGGGTTTTCACATTTTTTGATAAAAATATCATGTGTTTTACGCTGGACATGGTCCTTTCCATGTCCAGTTTGCTAGCTTTTTAAGGTTCATGGCAGCGAAAGTAAGCATCGCTTGCATTGAAACTTTTTTTAGTCCACGAAGTTTCGTCCAACGCATACCATGCTTTTCTTTGGCATCCGCAAAAACGCGTTCAATTGTTTCTTTCCGTTTTGCATAGATGCTCTTATTTATTTCAGTGAGTCTTAGGTTGTCTGCTTCATCTAGGTAATCCTGCCAAATATGCCGATGAATTTGTTTGGTATGATTTTGACTTTGTGTACAGTTATCTAAAAACGAGCAGGACTTACATACTTCTGAGTCGGACGCATATTGCTTATAGCCTTCTCTAGTTGTTGTACGATAGGAGAGAATTTGCCCGTTGGGGCAAATGTAACAATCAAAATATGCATCATACACGTATTCATTCTTTTTCAAATAACCAGCTTTTGTTTTTGGACGAGTGTAAGGCATGACTGGTCTTATCTCTTGATCCATTAAAAACTTAGCGATGTAAGGTGTTTTATATCCAGCATCTACTGCGACTACATTTGGTTTTCCGATTTTCTCTGTCACCTTTGATACGAGTGAATCTAACATACGACTATCATGAACATTGCCACCTGTGACCAGTGATCCTAGAATAAATCCTTTTGAATCACAAGCTGTATGAAATGAATAAGCAAATGACTTTTCACGTTCATCCTTTACATAGTAGCCACTCTCTGGGTCAGTTGTACTGACCTTGATTTCTTTTATTTCTTCTTTATTCTGAAGGGGTAAAGGCTTTTTTCCATGTTCTTCACGATCAATATTAATTTCCTCATGAAGCTGATTTTGATAACTTCTCGTCTCAACTCGAACGATTTTCTTTTCAAGTTTTTTCTTATTGGCATTCGCTTTGACATGTGTTGAATCAATGAAGGCGACAGAAGGGTCAACGAGGCCTTTTTTCATCGCTTCTCTTAAGATTCGATAAAAAATTTGTTCGAATAAATCTGTATCGTGGAAACGTCTCACGTAGTTTTTACCGAAGGTAGAAAAGTGCGGAATTTTCTCCGAAAATCCATACCCAATAAACCAACGATAAGCCACATTGGTTTCAATTTCTTTAATCGTTTGACGCATGGAGCGAATGCCAAATAGATATTGGATCAAAACCATTTTAATGAGAACAACGGGGTCCACACTTGGTCTGCCATTGTCGGAACTATAATGATCTTTGACAAGATCATAAACGAAGTCAAAATCGATTGCTTGATCTATTTTCCGTACAAGATGATCTTCAGGCACTAATTCATCTAATGCCACTACTTCTAATTGATTTCTTCTTTCTTCTTCACGTTTCGATAACATGTTCATCCCCCACAGAAATGTTAATACCCTTATTATACAAAAAAGCTTGTAGACTTTGTCTACAAGCTGAGAGCTGAAAAACAGCTCTTTTTTTATTTTTCGACAAAAACAAACATTTTCTATTGTAGTACAGTAGTACACTCTATACTAGTACAGATTAGGTTGTTTGTTAAACAGATTGATACAGTTCACCCTAAAAAGTAAAGCGAATACATTTATTTAAATAAAGCCGTTAAATCAATTGACGGACTATTTTTCTTGTTGTAAACTATTCCTTGTTAACAGAAGTTGTATTAGTTTTTTGTGAACTATCGTTAATACAGTTAGAAGGACTCAAAAACGAGTGGTCAACCAATGTTTCGACAACGATCTTAGTGGCTATTATATACAGGAGTCATATGAGTATTTTGGGTTATCCTATATCTGTATGTATAAATGGATTCACGACAAATGGACTGTTAAAAGAAAGGAAGAGGTGACTTTAGAATGGCTGCAAAAACAAAAAAAGCAATTGTTGATAGCAAAAAGCAATTTGATGCCATCAAAAAGCAGTTTGAAACGTTTCAAATTTTAAACGAAAAAGGCGAAGTCGTAAACGAAGCGGCAATGCCGGATCTTTCAGATGACCAATTAAAAGAATTAATGCGCCGTATGGTGTTTACACGAGTATTAGATCAACGTTCAATTTCATTGAACCGTCAAGGACGTCTTGGCTTCTATGCGCCAACAGCTGGACAAGAGGCTTCTCAGCTTGCAACTCACTTTGCACTTGAGAAAGAAGATTTCATTCTTCCAGGATATCGTGATGTACCACAATTAATCTGGCATGGTCTTCCGCTAACAAAAGCATTCTTGTTCTCTCGCGGACACTTTGTTGGTAACCAAATGCCTGAAGATGTGAATGCACTTTCACCGCAAATCATTATCGGTGCTCAAATCATTCAAGCTGCTGGTGTAGCTCTTGGTTTGAAAAAGCGCGGGAAAAAAGCTGTTGCAATCACTTACACTGGTGACGGTGGAGCTTCACAAGGTGATTTCTACGAAGGTATTAACTTTGCAGGGGCTTACAAAGCGCCAGCGATTTTTGTTGTCCAAAACAACAGATATGCGATCTCTACACCTGTTGAAAAGCAGTCTGCTGCACAAACAATTGCACAAAAAGCAGCTGCAGCTGGTATCGTAGGCGTACAAGTTGACGGTATGGATGCATTAGCTGTTTATGCAGCAACTGCTGAAGCTCGTGAGCGCGCTGTAAATGGTGAAGGTCCAACATTAATTGAAACTCTTACATTCCGTTACGGCCCACATACAATGGCTGGTGACGATCCAACAAGATATCGTACAAAAGAAGATGAAAACGAGTGGGAGCAAAAAGATCCATTGGTACGCTACCGCAAATTCTTGGAAAACAAAGGCCTATGGTCTGAAGAAGAAGAGAATAAAGTGATCGAAGATGCAAAAGAACAAATCAAACAAGCAATCAAAGAAGCTGACGAACAGCCTAAGCAAAAAGTCACTGACTTGATTGAAAACATGTACGATGTGAAACCATTCAACTTAGTTGAACAGCTTGAAATTTACAAACAGAAGGAGTCGAAGTAAGCCATGGCGCAAATGACAATGATTCAAGCGATCACTGATGCGTTACGCACAGAACTGAAAAATGACGAAAACGTTCTCGTTTTCGGAGAAGACGTTGGTAAAAACGGCGGCGTATTCCGTGCGACTGAAGGATTGCAAAAAGAGTTTGGTGAGGATCGTGTATTCGATACTCCACTTGCTGAATCTGGTATTGGCGGTCTTGCTATTGGCCTTGGACTACAAGAATTCCGCCCAGTAATGGAAATTCAATTCTTCGGATTCGTTTACGAAGTATTAGATTCTGTTTCTGGACAAATGGCTCGTATGCGTTACCGTTCTGGCGGACGCTGGAATTCTCCAGTGACAATCCGTTCTCCATTCGGCGGGGGAGTTCACACACCTGAGCTTCACGCTGACAGCTTAGAAGGTCTTATCGCACAACAGCCTGGTATCAAGGTTGTTATTCCTTCAACACCTTACGATGCAAAAGGACTTTTAATTTCTGCAATTCGTGACAACGATCCTGTAGTGTTCCTTGAGCATATGAAACTTTATCGTTCTTTCCGTCAGGAAGTTCCTGAAGAAGAGTACACAATTGAAATCGGTAAAGCTGACGTGAAACGTGAAGGTTCCGACCTTTCAATCATCACTTACGGTGCAATGGTTCACGAATCACTAAAAGCTGCTGAAGAGCTAGAAAAAGAAGGCGTTTCTGCTGAAGTGATCGACCTTCGCACAGTAAGCCCGCTTGATATTGAAACAATCATCGCTTCTGTTGAAAAAACAGGCCGTGCGATCGTTGTTCAAGAAGCACAAAAACAAGCTGGTATTGCTGCAAACGTAGTAGCTGAAATCAATGACAGAGCGATCCTTAGCTTGGAAGCACCAGTACTTCGTGTAGCTGCACCTGATACTGTATTTGCTTTCTCTCAAGCTGAGAGCGTATGGCTTCCAAACCATAAAGATGTACTTGAAACAGCGAAGAAAGTTCTTGAATTTTAATTAAATGACAGAGGGGAAAAGAATTTATTTCTCTTCCCCTTTATCAATTACATGACCGTGTAAATATACACAACAAGGGTTCAACAAAATCTAGGAGGCGAAAAACAGTGGCATTTGAATTTAAACTTCCGGACATCGGAGAAGGTATCCACGAAGGTGAGATCGTTAAGTGGTTTGTTAAACCAAACGACGAAATCAATGAAGATGACGTTTTAGCAGAGGTACAAAATGATAAAGCAGTTGTAGAAATTCCTTCACCTGTTAAAGGAAAAGTATTAGAATTAAAAGTTGAAGAGGGAACAGTTGCAACTGTAGGACAAACAATCATTACGTTTGATGCACCTGGTTACGAAAATCTTCAATTTAAAGGCAGCGAAGAAGAAGGCGAAGCAAAAACTGAAGCTCAAGTACAAGGTACTGCTGAAGCTGGTAACGAGCCAGAGAAGAAAGAAGTAGCACAAGAAGAAGCGGCAGCAGCAACTGGTGCAGGCGCACAAGAGCAAGTAGACGCTGATCCAAACAAACGCGTGATCGCTATGCCATCTGTACGTAAATATGCTCGCGAAAAAGGCGTTGAAATTTACAAAGTTGCAGGTTCTGGTAAAAACGGCCGTGTGTTAAAAGAAGATATCGACAGCTTCGTTAATGGTGGTTCTGCAGCTCAAGAAGCAGCACCTCAAGCAGCTGAAAGTGCGAAAGAAGAAGCAGCTCCAAAAGCGGCAGCAGCTCCAGTTCTTGAAGGAGAATTCCCAGAAACTCGCGAGAAAATGAGCGGAATCCGCAAAGCAATCGCAAAAGCAATGGTGAACTCTAAGCATACAGCTCCTCACGTAACATTAATGGATGAAGTTGATGTAACAAACCTTGTTGCACATCGTAAACAATTCAAACAAGTTGCAGCTGATCAAGGAATCAAGTTAACTTACTTGCCTTACGTTGTAAAAGCTCTAACTTCTGCTTTGAAAAAGTACCCAGTACTTAACACTTCTATCGATGATAAAACAGATGAAGTTGTTCAAAAGCATTACTACAACATCGGAATTGCAGCTGACACTGAAAAAGGCTTGCTAGTTCCAGTTGTGAAAAATGCAGATCGCAAAGCGATTTTCGAAGTTTCTAACGAAATCAATGAGCTTGCAACAAAAGCACGTGATGGTAAATTGGCTCCAGCTGAAATGAAAGGTGCATCTTGCACAATCACAAACATCGGTTCTGCTGGTGGACAATGGTTTACTCCAGTCATCAACCACCCAGAAGTAGCGATCCTTGGTATTGGCCGTATCGCTGAAAAAGCGGTTGTTCGTGATGGCGAAATCGTTGCAGCTCCTGTCTTAGCTCTTTCCCTAAGCTTTGACCACCGTATGATTGACGGAGCTACTGCGCAAAATGCCCTTAACCACATCAAGCGTTTATTGAATGATCCACAATTAATTTTAATGGAGGCGTAATGTCATGGTAGTAGGAGATTTCCCAATCGAAACAGATACTCTTGTCATCGGTGCAGGTCCTGGTGGATATGTAGCTGCTATTCGTGCTGCACAGCTTGGACAAAAAGTAACAATCGTTGAAAAAGGAACACTTGGCGGTGTATGTCTAAACGTTGGCTGTATCCCTTCAAAAGCATTAATCAATGCTGGCCATCGTTTTGAAAATGCTAAGCATTCTGAAGACATGGGTATCAAAGCTGAAAACGTAACAGTTGATTTCACAAAAGTTCAAGAGTGGAAAGCTTCTGTTGTTAATAAGTTAACAGGTGGAGTTCAAGGTCTTCTTAAAGGAAATAAAGTAGACATCGTCAAAGGTGAAGCTTATTTCGTAGACAGCAACTCTGTACGTGTAATGGATGATAATTCAGCACAGACTTACACGTTCAAAAATGCAATTCTTGCAACTGGATCTCGTCCTATTGAATTGCCTACTTTTAAATACACAGACCGCGTGATCAACTCAACTGGTGCTTTAGCGCTTAAAGAAGTACCTAAAAAGTTAGTTGTTATCGGTGGTGGATACATCGGTACTGAGCTTGGTACTGCTTATGCAAACTTTGGAACAGAAGTTGTGATCCTTGAAGGTGGAGACGAAATCCTTCCAGGTTTCGAAAAGCAAATGAGCTCATTGGTTAAACGTAACCTGAAGAAAAAAGGAAACGTTGAAATCCATACAAACGCTCTTGCAAAAGGCGTTGAAGAAAAATCTGATGGTGTCACTGTTACGTTCGAAGTAAAAGGTGAAGAAAAAACAGTTGATGCTGATTACGTACTTGTGACTGTTGGTCGTCGTCCAAACACGGATGAGCTTGGTCTTGAGCAAGTTGGTGTTGAATTGACTGACCGCGGAGTTGTCAAAACAGACAAACAATGCCGTACAAGCGTATCTAACATCTATGCAATTGGTGACATCGTTGATGGACCACCACTTGCTCACAAAGCTTCTTACGAAGGTAAAATTGCAGCTGAAGCAATCGCTGGAGAGCCAGCTGAAATTGATTACCTTGGTATTCCTGCTGTTGTATTCTCTGAGCCAGAACTTGCAACTGTTGGATACACTGAAGCAGAAGCAAAAGCAGAAGGAATCGAAATCGTTGCAGCGAAATTCCCATTCGCAGCGAACGGACGTGCACTTTCTCTTGATGCAACTGATGGCTTCATGAAAATGATCACTCGTAAAGAGGATGGTCTAGTTATCGGTGCACAAATCGCAGGTGTTGGCGCTTCTGATATGATTTCAGAGCTTAGCCTTGCAATCGAAGCTGGAGTGACTGCTGAAGATATCGCTATGACAATTCACGCTCACCCAACATTAGGTGAAATTACAATGGAAACGGCTGAAGTAGCAATCGGAAGCCCAATCCACATCGTAAAATAATGAAACCTATAAACCCTCTCCTTGATGGAGAGGGTTTTTTGGCGTTGGAACTCCATATGAAAAACCCCTCATGTGGGGGACTGACCCCATAAAGTGAGACAAATAAAAACACCTTTAAATTGAAAAATCGGGTATAGCATATCTGAAAACAATTTGGAGGTGTTTTTTGTATGGGAAAAAGAGTTAGTTATCCGATTAGTGTAAAAGAAGAGGCCGTTCAAATGAGGTTAGCTGGAATCCCGACAAAAGAAATCATGGACAAGTTAGGAATTAAGAATAGAACACAAGTGAAAACGTGGATGAAATGGTATCGCGAGGGTGAAATCCATCGATTTCATCAACCAGTTGGAAAGCAGTATACCTACGGGAAAGGACCAGAATATCAAAATGAGAACGAGAAGTTGAAAACAGAAAATCTTTATTTAAAGCAACAAATTGACCTATTAAAAAAGTATATAGAATGGGAAAGGAAGTGAAAAAAGAAGCATTCGTGTCGATTTATGATGCGGTAAAAGACACAGTAAGTGTAAGTGCATTCTGTCAGATGTTTGAGCTCGCAAGATCAACATTTTATCGTTGGAAAAAACAAGATCTCCTGCCAAAACAGCAAGTGTTAATTGACCTCATATCGTCGCTTTGTGAGTCACACCAATATACGTACGGTTATCGTAAAATAACGGCCCTACTGCGAAAAGAAAGGAGAATAAATCATAAGACAGTACAACGCATTATGCAAACCTACGGTTTACAGTGTCGTGTGAAAATAAAAAAGCGTAAACAGACTGGTCAACCTTACTATATTACAGAAAATCACTTAAAACAGGATTTTACTGCGACAAAGCCACTTGAAAAACTGGTGACAGATATAACGTATTTGCCATTTGGTCAAAAACCACTTTATCTATCCAGCATAAAAGATTTGTATACTAGTGAGATTGTGGCTTATACGATTGGTGATAAACAGGATGTTTCTCTTGTTTTAGATACATTGAAGCAGTTACAGACATTACCTAAAGGCTGCGTACTTCATAGTGATCAAGGTTCGGTCTACACTTCTTATGCTTATCAAAAGGAGATAAAGGAAAAAAGCATTACCATGAGCATGTCCCGGAAGGGAATGCCCGCTGATAATGCCCCCATAGAATCCTTCCACTCCAGTTTAAAAACAGAAGGATTCTATCTCCACCACCTGACAAACACTACAACAGCCATTGTAGAAAAAACGGTCAGGGAGTATATTGATTATTATAACAATATCCGAATTCAATTGAAATTAAACAGCCAGTCACCAAAAGAGTTTCGGCAACTGGCTGTTTTATAAAGGTGTTTTGATCCCTGTCTCAAAAACGGGGGTCAGTCCCTGGTGAGGGGGTTTTTTATATGAATATATAAGTGCAAGGTAAATATCATTAGTTTGTATTGACGCGGTCTAAAGCATGGCATAAAGGCGATAAGATCTCCTGTTTACTGCGGACATTTCCTTCCACCTTCACGATCACTTTTTCATCATTGACAAGTAAAATAGCCGGTAATTCGTCCACTTCATTTTTCCAGCCTTTACGATCTTCTTTCACAATCATTTTTGACATTTCCTTAGGGTATTCATTTTTTAAATCGAGGACTGCATCATAATATGGACTTTCTTTATCAAGGTTTTCTGCATCAGTAAAAAAGAGAATTCTCGGTTTTTGAATATGACGGACTTGGTCGGTCTGATTCGGTATGATATACGCAAATGAGCATGAACTAAGTACAAAGAGCATGGGGAATATAATGAGAAGTGTCCTCATAAAATTCAATCTATTCACCTCAAAATCATTTGGGGTTGTCCCAACATTTTTAGGAGCTTGTTCCCTGTTAGTCACTCTAGTGTATCATGTCCCTTTTGACAATTTTCGATTGTTACTCAATTGTTACAGAATTGATATGAAGCAAAATACAATTGAAACGTTCCCTCAATATGATGAAAAAAAGCACATATTTATAAAAAATGATTAAATGTGTCATACAATTAACCGTTGACAACTTAAATGTGACACCATATTATAGAGATAAGAAATAGATCAAACGCTTTCAAACTATGAATGAAGAAAAGGGGAATGTACGTGGGTACAATTATTTGTCAAGATTGCAATGAAACCATTGATCAATTTGAAAATGAAAAAGTGACAACGCTATACGGAACTTGCGGTCACTGTCATTGCTGTGATGAAGCCTCTGAATAAATAAAAAAGCATGCAGCTCCATTTGGGGCTGCATGTTTCTTTTTTATAAAATTGGTTTTTGTTCCTTAATCACACGAATCATTTTAAGCGTTGAATCTTCAGGTCCTTGGACAGGGAGACCAATTTCAATATTTTTAAAGATATACGATATATTTTCTTCTGTGATAATTTCACCTGGTATAAAAATCGGAATACCTGGCGGATACACCATCACAAACTCTGCGATAATGCGGCCGACTGCTTCCTTAAACGGAACGACTTCCGTTGTAGCGTAAAAGGCGTCACGCGGCGTCATAGCAAGCGATGGGATCTCAGGCAGCAGCACTTCCGTTACCGCTTGTCTGCCGCCCTCACGAGAAGAGGCTGCGGCAATTTCCTGCATTGCCGTCACGAGCGTATCAATTGTCTCATCTGAATCGCCAGGGGTGACGATACATAAAATGTTGTAAAGGTCAGAGAGCTCTACTTCAATTCGATAGCTTTCTCTCAGCCATTTTTCGACATCATGTCCGTTTAACCCAAGGTCTTTAATGGAGATAATTAATTTCGTTGGGTCATAATCGTAAGTGGAAGCTGAACCGAGTACTTCCTTGCCAATGCAGGTAATGCCGTCAATTTGATTCAAACGGTCTCTCGCTGATTCAGCCAAACGAATGGCTTCATCAGCTAGTGCCTTTCCTTCAGTGGCTAATCGTTTTCGAGCGACATCAAGTGACGCTAAGAGCAAATAAGAAGTGGATGTTGTCGTCAGCATACTCAAAATCGATTGCACGCGGTCTTTTGAAACAAGCCCTTCCTTCATATTTAAAATAGAGCTCTGCGTCAGAGAGCCGCCGAGTTTATGGACACTTGTTGCTGCCATGTCGGCACCTGCCTGCATCGCAGAGAGGGGAAGCTCATCGTGAAAATGTATATGCACACCGTGGGCTTCATCGACAAGGACAGGCACATCAAATGAATGGGCAATGTCTACGATTGATTTTAAGTCTGCTGAAATACCAAAATACGTTGGATTAATGACAAGCAAACCTTTCGCATCTGGATGCTCAGTGAGCGCCTTTTTGGCTGATTCAGGTGTAATACCGTGAGAAATGCCAAGCTCTTTGTCTATTTCTGGGTGAATAAAAACTGGAACTGCGCCAGAAAATACAATCGCGGACATAATTGATTTATGGACATTACGCGGAACGATAATTTTATCTCCAGGTCCGCATACCGTCATCACCATTGTCATGATGGCGCCGCTTGTGCCTTGAATAGAGAAAAACGTATGATCAGCACCGAAGGCTTCAGCAGCAAGCTCCTGTGCTTCTTTTATCATCCCTCGAGGTGAATGTAAATCATCGAGAGGTTCTATATTAATGAGATCAATGCTTAATGCATTGTCGCCAATGAATGCTCTAAATTCAGGATCCATTCCGGCTCCTTTTTTATGGCCTGGAATGTGAAATTGGACTGGATTGGTTGCTGCGTGTTTTTTTAGTCCAGTATATAAGGGTGTATCATGTTGTGACAATTGCTTTCCCACCTTCATCGAAATACCTGCTATTATTGTGCCAATTACAGCAGATTTCATTGCATAAAACAAAAGAATTATATTATGAACTGATCGGAATGTAAAGCATAAAATCAATCGGTTTCTGATCAAACAGATGCTATAATAAAGGTTCAAATGAGAAATGAGTGTTAAAGTGAGGGACAAGTAAATGGAATATCAATATCCAATGGATGTCGACTGGACGACAGAGGAAAAAATTGCGGTCATTTCATTTTTTCAGGCTGTTGAAAAAGCCTATGAAAAAGGAATAGCGAAGCAGGAGTTATTAGATGCTTATAAACGATTTAAAGATGTTGTGCCATCTAAAGCAGAGGAAAAAACGCATTGTGCGGCGTTTGAAAAGGGAAGCGGGTATTCCCCATATCGTGCAGTGAAAACCGCAAGAGAGGCAGAAGAGACAGCCGTTATACGCATGTGAAAAACGAGCCTATAAGGGCTCGTTTCAGCGTGCAGACAAACCCTCGCATTCGTTGTCAGGCCTGCGTGCCGGTGCTCACGAATGTCAAATTCGCTCCGCGCCGGTACTCGTCCTTCCTAGACTTCAAAGGTTTCTATCACGCTGAAAAAGAAGACAAAGGGCTAAAATCAAAATCATTTTAGCCCTTTGTCAACAATTTGAATCGAGCCTATAAGGGCTCGTTTTTTTATACAGATTCTTTCTGTGTGAAGCGGTATAGATACGTCAGCGTGCGGAAGGCATTTTCGATTTTCGATAGGAATTCTTCATTATTCATTTGAACGACTTCCTCTCTAGGCAGCTGAATGCCGCACAGAAGCTCGGCTTTCTTCACTGTTTGAACACGTTCAAAAAGCGTTTTCAGCTGTTCGGAATCTAGTTCGCTGTGACGCATGACATCTGGTTTCATATGATCTTTAGACCAAACAAAATCTTGCGGTATTTTCTGCTGGATGGTGTCTAGCTCTTTTTCAAATAGCTGGCCGTACTCACCTTTCACTGGAGATTCATAAATGAGCGCAAACCAGACAAAGACATGTGTTTTCCAAAGCCCAATTTGAAAATGAGGGAGTTTTTTATATCCGCGCTTACTGTTTGCAAAAGCAACCCATGTATCATTTGGCGGGTTGACAGATCTTCTAGCATGCTTTGCGACGTGTACAAACATTTCGTCTCCTGTAATAGAAGAAAGAAGTGGTGCAAAATGTTCCCCAAGTGCCTCAAGCTTTGGACGGACTCTTTCTTTTAATACAGTCATTCGTTCATCTAAACCATCAACTGTGAATGTTTCAAAATCTTCATCTCTAAAACGCATTTCACTCATGTTATGCCTCCTGTATCTTTTCGCTGATCATATTTTATCATAGCTTGGGTCAAGCTCAAAAAAAGATGCACCGTCAGATAAAAGATTGTAAAAGGCGTTGTGCAGCGTTTAAAACCTTTCATTTTGTGGTACATCATTAATAGGTAAAGACACAATTTTCAGAATGTCGTTGCGGTTATGCGATCGCTTCATACGATATAAGCAAGAACCATTTCTCTTATCGATTGAATTTTTTATCAATGAAAACTGACAAGGAATGAATCATTCTCTGGAAGGGGCGTTGACCAATGAAGCAAATCGTGAAGCAGGGGTATAGACAGGAGAAGAAAAATCGCATCGCTGTGTGGAGATTAGAGGTTGATTATGAGCTTTCTACACTTCATGAAGCCATCGAAGAAAAAGATGACATCCAAATCGAACGCAGCAAACGAAAGCTTGAGCGCCTAAGAAAAGAATGGGAGCAGCTTCAAGGGTAAAACAGCGTGAGGTAAAAACGAACCAATTCATCGGTTCGTTTTTGTATGAAGCTGCTTTTTTCTTGCTTTTACGTACATAATATCAGTATGCTATTACAAATAGGTCCTACATAGAAAAGAGGTTTACAATCTGATGACAAACTGGGTGGAAATTGACCGTCTTGCAAAGCTGTGGGTAAAAGAAGCAGGGAGCCGTATTAAAGCATCCATGCAGGAAGGTCTATCAATTGAAACAAAATCAAATCCAAATGATTTAGTCACGAATATCGATAAAGAAACAGAACGTTTCTTTATTGAAAAAATACAGTCGACATTTTCAGATCATCACATTTTAGGAGAAGAGGGACAAGGGGAAGAGGTGACCTCACTCGATGGAATTGTGTGGATCATTGATCCGATCGATGGCACAATGAACTTTGTCCATCAAAAACGCAACTTTGCCATTTCAATCGGGATATTTGAAAATGGTGTGGGGAAAATCGGTCTTATTTATGACGTCATTCATGACGAGCTCTACCATGCCATTAAAGGAGAAGGAGCCTATATGAACGATATCCTGCTCCCTCCATTAAAAGATGTGGAGATTGAAAAAGCCATTGTGGGTATTAATCCGACATGGGCGATCGAAAGCCCTTATTTTGACGCCAAACCATTTGCCCGTCTTGTGCGTGATGTAAGAGGGACACGAACGATTGGATCTGCCGCCCTTGAGCTTGCTTATATTGCAAGCGGAAGAAGTGACGCATATGTCACCTTAAGGCTTGCGCCGTGGGATTATGCGGCGGGCTGTGTACTGCTTGATGAAGTAGGGGCCGTTTACTCAAATATCCACGGAGAACGTCTTACGTTCCTAGACAAAAACAGCATAGTGGCTGGAAATCGATCCATTTGTGAAAAAATCTTGCATGATTACATAAAAGGAAGCGGAAATAAAAAATAAACGGAATCACTTCATGAGAATGAAGTGATTCAGACCGTAGACAAACCCCACTTTTACTTCAATTAAAAGTGGGGTTTTCACATTTTTTGATAAAAATATCATGTGTTTTACGCTGGACATGGTCCTTTCCATGTCCAGTTTGCTAGCTTTTTAAGGTTCATGGCAGCGAAAGTAAGCATCGCTTGCATTGAAACTTTTTTTAGTCCTCGAAGTTTCGTCCAACGCATACCATGCTTTTCTTTGGCATCCGCAAAAACGCGTTCAATTGTTTCTTTCCGTTTTGCATAGATGCTCTTATTTATTTCAGTGAGTCTTAGGTTGTCTGCTTCATCTAGGTAATCCTGCAAAATATGCCGATGAATTTGTTTGGTATGATTTTGACTTTGTGTACAGTTATCTAAAAACGAGCAGGACTTACATACTTCTGAGTCGGACGCATATTGCTTATAGCCTTCTCTAGTCGTTGTACGATAGGAGAGAATTTGCCCGTTGGGGCAAATGTAACAATCAAAATATGCATCATACACGTATTCATTCTTTTTCAAATAACCAGCTTTTGTTTTTGGACGAGTGTAAGGCATGACTGGTCTTATCTCTTGATCCATTAAAAACTTAGCGATGTAAGGTGTTTTATATCCAGCATCTACTGCGACTACATTTGGTTTTCCGATTTTCTCTGTCACCTTTGATACGAGTGAATCTAACATACGACTATCATGAACATTGCCACCTGTGACCAGTGATCCTAGAATAAATCCTTTTGAATCACAAGCTGTATGAAATGAATAAGCAAATGACTTTTCACGTTCATCCTTTACATAGTAGCCACTCTCTGGGTCAGTTGTACTGACCTTGATTTCTTTTATTTCTTCTTTATTCTGAAGGGGTAAAGGCTTTTTTCCATGTTCTTCACGATCAATATTAATTTCCTCATGAAGCTGATTTTGATAACTTCTCGTCTCAACTCGAACGATTTTCTTTTCAAGTTTTTTCTTATTGGCATTCGCTTTGACATGTGTTGAATCAATGAAGGCGACAGAAGGGTCAACGAGGCCTTTTTTCATCGCTTCTCTTAAGATTCGATAAAAAATTTGTTCGAATAAATCTGTATCGTGAAAACGTCTCACGTAGTTTTTACCGAAGGTAGAAAAGTGCGGAATTTTCTCCGAAAATCCATACCCAATAAACCAACGATAAGCTACATTGGTTTCAATTTCTTTAATCGTTTGACGCATGGAGCGAATGCCAAATAGATATTGGATCAAAACCATTTTAATGAGAACAACGGGGTCCACACTTGGTCTGCCATTGTCGGAACTATAATGATCTTTGACAAGATCATAAACGAAGTCAAAATCGATTGCTTGATCTATTTTCCGTACAAGATGATCTTCAGGCACTAATTCATCTAATGCCACTACTTCTAATTGATTTCTTCTTTCTTCTTCACGTTTCGATAACATGTTCATCCCCCACAGAAATGTTAATACCCTTATTATACAAAAAAGCTTGTTGACAAAGGGCTAAAATGATCTTTATTTTAGCCCTTTGTCTTCTTTTCAGCGTGAAAGAAAACCTTTGAAGTCTAGGAAGCTCGAGCACTGGAGCGGAGCGAATTTGACATTCGTGAGCACCAGCGCGCAGAGCTGACAACGAATGCGAGGGTTTGTCTACACGCTGAATCACTTCATGAGAATGAAGTGATTTTTTGTTTTTCCTGAAACTTTTTGGTAAGGCGGATGTCTATACGCTTTAAAGGCTGAAATAAAACCCCCATCTGGATAAACCAGATGGGGGTTTTTCTAGCTTAGCTTAATTTTTCTTTCGCAATTTGAACTGCATCATAGAACGTTTTCAATTGCTCTTGAGGAATTTTCTTAAGCATTTGGTTGAAAACAAGTAATTCAGTAGAGCTGAATCCAAGACCTTTTGCGATTTTTGAATCAATCACAACGTTTCCTTTTTTGTCTAGAACAAGGGCATCACCAGCAAGATCAGCAATTCTGATCACTGATTTGAAAAGCTTTTCGAATTTAGCCGCTTCTTCTTTTGTAAGACCAAGTTCAACAGCTTTTGCTGCATCAAAAACCAATTTCCCTTTTTCGTTTTTAGTGATGCTTTCACTGAAAACGATTGTAAGAACAGCTGCGCGGTCTAAGAATTTCTCAGCAGTCGCCGCTTCTTCTTCAGTTAGTCCGAGCTCAACCGCTTTTTTCACATCAAATGTGTAGTTGTTGTCTTCCTCAACAAATGAATTGATGAGAATGTTGATGACACGCTCGTTTTTCTCCAATAATTCTTTAATGATTTGCTGCTGTTCAAAAGGAATTCCTTTGAAAGTTGCAGCGCTTGCTTGCCCAGGAGCTACTGTTGTGAAAGTAAGAATGATAGCTAAAGCGAAAAATACAACAGAGCTGAGCGATTTGCTCAAAAACTTCTTCATGCTTCTTTTCTCTCCCTTTTCTGTTAAATTTTGTTGCAAGAAAAGCATACCATGAGAAACTTTGTGGAAGAATAGGAAAATTGTAACTTTATGTTTGATTTTGGAGAACTATAAAAGTTCTTGTCGAAAAATGGAGGGGTTCAGATTGCTTACTTTTGTCAATTCTTCAAGATACGTTCCGTCTGCAAAATGAAGCTTTCATAGGTGATTTGTCTTGTTTTTACTCAAAATAAAAAGCCTTCTACATATAGAATGTAAAAGGCTTTGAACTAATTTTATGATTGCACGTTTAATTTTCCTTTTAATGTAAATCCTGTACCCATGAAAATCATAGCGAACACGATACTTAAACATATGCCCAGTATGTTTTTTTCTGCAAGAGATACCCCAATAAACGCCATACTGACAACTGCAAGTAATGCACATAATAATAGAAGCCATTTGATTTGTTTCATTTGTCTCCATCCCTTTTTTTAGAGTTAATTTAAGTTTACAGAAAAACGATCGGCATTTAAAGGGGATTGTGATATAATATGAAAGTTATCTAATTATTTTAGGAGATGAAAATGTGAAACTTCGAAAAGACCTTCGCAACATCGCAATTATTGCCCACGTTGACCATGGTAAAACGACGCTTGTTGACCAATTGCTCCATCAAGCTGGTACTTTCCGTGCGAATGAAAATATCGCTGAGAGAGCCATGGATTCAAATGATTTAGAGCGAGAGCGCGGTATTACGATTTTAGCTAAAAATACTGCGATCCATTATAAAGATACACGCATTAATATTTTAGATACACCAGGACACGCCGATTTCGGTGGTGAAGTTGAGCGTATCATGAAAATGGTAGATGGTGTACTCCTCGTTGTGGATGCTTATGAAGGCTGTATGCCTCAAACACGCTTTGTGCTGAAAAAAGCACTTGAGCAAAACTTAACACCAATCGTTGTCGTCAATAAAATTGACCGCGACTTTGCTCGTCCGGCTGAAGTAGTCGATGAAGTGATCGACTTGTTCATTGAATTGGATGCAACAGAAGAACAGCTTGAATTCCCAGTTGTCTATGCATCAGCAATCAATGGTACAGCAAGTAACGATGCGAGCAAGCAAGATGAAAACATGGAATCATTGTTTGAAGCCATTGTGAACCATATTCCTTGCCCAGTTGATAACCATGAAGAGCCGCTTCAATTCCAAGTGGCACTACTTGATTACAATGATTATGTTGGCAGAATTGGAATTGGCCGTGTATTCAGAGGAACAATGCAAGTAGGACAGCAAGTAGCCTTGATGAAAGTCGACGGCACTGTGAAACAATTCCGCGTGACAAAGATCTTTGGTTTCCAAGGGTTAAAACGAGTGGAAATCAACGAAGCGAAAGCGGGAGATCTTGTCGCTGTATCTGGAATGGAAGACATCAACGTAGGTGAAACGGTTTGTCCGGTAGAACACCAAGAAGCACTTCCAATCCTTCGTATTGATGAGCCGACACTTCAAATGACGTTTGTTGTAAACAACAGCCCATTTGCAGGCCGTGAAGGAAAATACGTGACATCACGTAAAATCGAAGAGCGTTTAGAGCAGCAGCTTCAAACAGACGTCAGTCTTCGTGTAGATCCAACTGATTCACCTGATGCTTGGGTTGTTTCTGGACGCGGAGAGCTTCACTTATCCATTCTTATTGAGAATATGAGACGTGAAGGTTTTGAATTACAAGTATCGAAGCCAGAAGTTATTGTAAAAGAAGTTGATGGTGTTCGATGTGAGCCTGTAGAGCGCGTTCAAATTGATGTACCAGAAGAGCACACTGGCTCTGTTATGGAATCAATGGGTGCAAGAAAAGGTGAAATGATTGACATGATCAATAATGGTAACGGTCAAGTTCGCCTGATCTTTACAGTGCCATCACGTGGTTTAATTGGATATACAACTGAATTTCTTTCATTAACTCGTGGTTTTGGTATTTTGAACCATACGTTTGACAGCTACCAGCCAATGCAGTCTGGTCAAGTTGGCGGACGCCGTCAAGGTGTACTTGTTTCAATGGAAACAGGTAAAGCGACTGCTTACGGAATCCAAGGTGTTGAAGAGCGCGGTGTGATCTTCGTTGAGCCGGGTACTGAAGTATACCAAGGGATGATTGTTGGAGAGCATAACCGTGAGAACGACCTTGTTGTAAACGTAAGCCGTATGAAACAACAAACAAACGTACGTTCAGCTACGAAAGATCAAACGGTCAGCATGAAAAAACCTCGTATTATGTCACTTGAGGAATCTCTTGAGTACTTGAATGAAGACGAATACTGTGAGGTTACACCTGAATCCATTCGTCTTAGAAAGAAAATTTTAGACAAAAACGAACGTGAGAAAGCAGCGAAGAAGAAAAAGCTAGCAGGATTATCTTAATTCCATGAAGAATTAAAAAGTATAGAACCCTGAAAGATAAGGGGAGGGAATCTTTTTGAATGATCAGGAAGTAAGTGAAAATCTATCCTTTTTCGCGATGCTGTTTCGTGTCGATGAAAATCCGCAAACAGGGATGTGGCTCCTATATGGCACCATCCTTGTTTTAGCGATTATTGTTTTTAAGCTCGGCTTTGCAAGACGTTTACCGATTTTAAAAGCGCTCGTGATTTATTTGTTTTTGATTTTTGGCTGCACGTTTCTCACATTTCTAGGTATCTTCCTGCCAGTAGCGGAAGGACTGGTTGTGGCAGCTGCCATTTTGATTATTTATAAAATACGGCTGCATCGTGCGAAAAAAGAAGGAACAGTCAATACGTAAAAAAAGACCTGAACATGTGTCAGGTCTTTTTTTATGTCTTTTGTTCTTTCTTTCCTTTTTTCTTCTTTTTCTCTTTCGTCGCAGGATCCTGATAAAGAGAGAATCTGCCCGTTTTGATGCGAGCTTCAGTCTTTATTTTAATGCGTTCTTGGCAGTCATCGCACATATATGTATGAATGGGCCGGTTTCTTAACCGTTTAGCAACAAGTGTATCATCATCAATGGTTTCAAGCTTTTCACATAATGAGCACTTCACTCTCATCATTTTCACCTCACTTTATTGCATTTATTATAGCATGTTTTCCAGCTACTTAAAATCAGCGTAGAAAAAGGCTTATATCACAGGAGATATAAGCCGTTCTCATTAGTTCTTCTGATTCATATGATGGTTTGATTGGTCGTTTTGATTTTTTTCTAACTGCTTTTGATCCTGTTCTTTGAGCTGATTATTCGGATCATTTGTCGGATCTTTTTCGTTACGGTCGATCTCATTTCTTGGCATCTCTGGCATCACGCGGCCGACAATGGCAGCTAGTTCATCCATAATACCGCTTACTGGTCGGCCTGCTTGGATTTCTTTGCCCATTTCTTTTAAACGGCTGACTGTATCCGGATCAGCCACCACAACAGCATTTGCACCTTCCGGATCATTTCTCAGCGCTTTTGCAACTGAATATTTAATGGTTTCTACTTTGCTTCTATCTAAATCATCTTTTACATCAATACCAACAACAGCATAACGGCCGATGACGATTGCCGTTGCATCATTGACATCTGCTACGTGCTCTGTCACATTGACAAGATGCTGCGCAACATCTGTAGATGGGCGGGCTTGATTTGTCTTTTTCTTCGATGAGTCTGACACCCGTACTAAGTGCTGGCGTCCACCTTGCTCATCCACTGCTTCTGGCTTTTCCTGCTGCTGACAAGCGCCTAACAGAATGATCGTTTGAATCATGAATAATGTCAAAAATAGTCGCATTTATATTCCCTCCTTCACAAACTGCATGATTTATTTTATTGTTGAATTAACCTTCTAACTTTATTCATGAAAACATATATTTTAACAATCGTTTTGGGAAAGACAAGGATGAATGAAACCCCGATCAGGAGGCGAAGGACCTGAGTAAAATTTATGTATTAGACACAAATGTGTTATTACAGGATCCGAATTCAATCTTTTCATTTGAAGACAACGAGGTCGTCATTCCGGCCGTTGTGTTAGAAGAAGTAGACTCGAAAAAGAGATACATGGACGAGGTTGGGCAAAACGCCCGGCGTGTCTCACGTTTAATCGACGGTTTGAGATCGAAAGGGAAACTGCATGAAAAAATTACACTAGAATCAAAAGGGACGCTGCGCATCGAGCTGAATCACCGCTCTTTCCATGAGCTTCAAGAAATTTTTATTGAAAAAACGAACGATAATCGGATTTTAGCGGTCGCGAAAAATTTGAGCTTAGAGGAAGAAACAAAGCCTCACGGCCGGCCCGTCATTTTGGTCAGTAAGGATGTCTTAGTTCGGGTAAAGGCAGATGCTATAGGTCTCCAGGCAGAGGACTTTTTAAGTGACCGTGTGCTGCAAAACGAAGACATTGACAACGGCTATCATGAGCTCTATATTCCGACCGAGCAATTGAATACATTTTATAAGCAAAGTCAATTGCCGATAAAAGAAGTCACAAGTGCACCATTAAACCCTCATCAATTCGTCATTATGAAGGGGAATGAAGGCGGCTCTGCTTTAGGAATGCTTGATCAAAAGGCACAGCACGTGAAACGGCTGATTTATGATCAAGAGCATGTTTGGGGAATCCGTCCGAAAAATGTTCAGCAGACGATGGCCTTAGAGCTGCTATTGCGCCGTGATATACCGCTTGTGACATTGATCGGAAAAGCGGGTACTGGTAAAACACTCCTTGCACTGGCAGCCGGATTAATGCAGACAGAGGATCTCGGCATGTTTAAAAAACTGATCGTAGCCCGTTCCATTGTTCCTGTTGGCAAGGATTTAGGCTACTTGCCAGGTGAAAAGGAAGAGAAACTCAGACCTTGGATGCAGCCGATTTATGACAACTTGGAATTTTTATTTAATACAAAAAAACCTGGTGAACTTGATGCGATTTTGGCGGGAATTGGTTCTATTCAAGTGGAAGCTTTAACGTATATCCGTGGAAGAAGTATTCCTGATCAATTTATTATCATTGATGAGGCGCAGAATTTAACGAAACATGAGGTAAAAACATTATTAACGCGCGTCGGAGAGGGAAGTAAAATCGTGCTGATGGGAGACCCGGAGCAGATCGATCATCCTTATTTAGACAGCTTAAATAATGGGCTTACGTATGTCATTGAACGGTTCAAAAGACAGCAAATATCTGGACATGTCAAGCTTGTCAAAGGAGAAAGGTCTGGACTTGCACAGCTTGCAGCTGATTTGCTGTAGTCCAGACCCTCTGTCTTATGTAATGATGAGCTCTTTGACACCTTTTATCGGCTGAGTGAGGTTGGACTGATCCGCGAAATAAACGTGGATTGGTCCTTCTTCAGTCATAGGCTTCCCATTTTGGCTGAAGTGTGCAATACTTTCCATTGCCTGAGAAAGCGGAACAGCAATTGTCTCTGTTTCTGTGACAAATTCGCATGTGTCTGCATGTTCAAGCGGTTCTGCATTTTTCAGCATATCACCGAGCTTCATTCCGAAGCTGCCTGTGATGAGTCTTTCCTTTTCGTACTTCTTCTCTGTTTTTAAAGTGGGTGGAAGTGTTTGTCCTTCTCTGATTACCCGCTCTTGGTCAAGCTCCTGATCCAGCTGACTTTCTTCATTTGCTGTCCTTTTTTCAAAAAATGAATCCATTAAAAATTTGCGGTCATCAAAAATCCATACACTTGGATCAATGGTGATCTTGTACTTTACGTTCCCCTTAATTTGAATGATGCTCATGTTCAAGACAACCCCTTTCCACCATAAATTATAGAAGTTTTCGCCTGCTTTGTCACTTTCATAAACATGCTTCTCCTTGTACACACTAATCGTACATGAAAGATAGGGAGGATATTGGGCATGGCATGTCGCGACAATGAAGAGCTTCAGCGATTTGTAGAAGAAGCAAAAAAAGTGGCCAAAGATGGCAAAGTAGCATCCTATATTCCCGCTCTCGCCAAAGCGGATCAGACGGATTTATCTGTGGCTGTGTACCATGTGAGTAATACTTGCCACTCGGCAGGAGATGTAGATAAACGCTTTACTCTGCAAAGTATTTCTAAAGTATTAGCCCTTGCGCTCGTACTCTCAGAAGAAGGACCGAAAAAAGTCTTTCAATTTGTTGGACAAGAGCCTACAGGTGACCCGTTTAATTCAATGATTAAGCTGGAAACAGCAAGTCCAAATAAGCCGCTGAATCCAATGATTAATGCAGGAGCGCTTGCAGTCACAAGCTTAATAAGAGGAGCCACTCCGCAAGATCAGCTGAACCGCCTGCTTGGCTTTATTAGAGAGCTCGCAAATGACAAAAGCATTACATACTGCAAGGAAACAGCCGCATCTGAATTTGAGACATCGATGATTAACCGGGCTATGTGCTATTATATGAAGCAATATCATATTATTAGAGGGAACGTAGAAGAGGTCATGGACGTGTATACGAAACAATGTGCCATCATGATGAACAGCTTAGATTTGGCGAAAATTGCTTGTGTTTTTTCATTAGATGGCAGACATCCAGAGACGGGCCAGCAAATTCTTTCAAAAGATGTCGCTAGAATTTGTAAAACCTTTATGGTGACGTGCGGCATGTATAATGCAAGCGGGGAATTTGCCATTAATATCGGCATACCTGCTAAAAGCGGTGTTTCAGGCGGGATTATGGGAGCGGCACCATATGATTTTGGGATCGGAATTTTCGGTCCTGCCCTGGATGAAAAAGGGAATAGTATTGCTGGGATTAAGCTGCTTAAACTCATGAGTGAAAAATATGAGATGAGTATCTTTTAATGAGGAATGTCTTCTTTTTATTTTTACAAAGCGAACTGTACAAATCTGCTTGCAATTTTGGGCGTTTCGCTTTATGATAAATAGAAGAATTAGGTACTCGCCTGGGGAACGGAGGGATACTTTTGGCGTCAGAAATTTTAGTCGATCATCGGCAAAAGGCACTGGCTTTATTAAAATTGGATGCAGATAAAATTTTAAAATTGATCCAAGTGCAAATGGACAACTTAACGATGCCGCAATGTCCTCTTTATGAAGAGGTTTTAGATACTCAAATGTTCGGATTATCGAGAGAGATTGATTTTGCTGTCCGGCTTGGATTAGTTGATCAACATGAAGGCAAGAAACTACTCGATAAACTTGAGAGAGAGCTTTCCGCACTTCATGATGCGTTCACAAAAAAATAACGATTGAAAACTCAAACTTCCACAACATAAGTTTGAGTTTTTTTGTCCCCTATTTTCTTTTGATGGATTGACGGCAAACGGACTTGATTCTTTCATGAATGACGAACAATATAAAAGAGGTAAAACGGGATCAAACGGAGAAAATGTAGTAGAATAAGAACAGCTAAGAAGATATCAAGCAGTAGAAACAGACGTTAGGAAGAGGATTATATGTTAAAGAGAATGCTAAAATCGTATGACTACTCATTATTGTTCGCCATTATCTTAATCAGCGCATTCGGTTTGGTTATGGTGTATAGCTCAAGTATGATTACATCTGTTATCAGATACGATGCCGCGCCAGATAACTTTTTTAAGAAACAGCTCTTATTTATGATTGTTGGAGCAGCCATCCTGATCTTTACTGCATTAGTTCCATATCAGCTGTTTTCAAATAAGAAATTCCAGATTGGTATGCTGCTGATTTCAGTTTTTTCCCTCATCTATGTGTACTTTGGCGGTCATATTGCAGGGAACGCAAGAAGCTGGATCAAATTAGGCCCTTTTAGTCTTCAGCCAGCTGAATTTGTAAAGATTGTCGTCATCATCTATCTTGCTGCGGTGTATGCCAAAAAGCAGCATTATATTGATCATATTTTAAGAGGTGTCACGCCTCCCATCGTGATTGTCTCTATCCTGTGCGGATTTATCATGTTGCAGCCAGACTATGGAACAGCCTTTATCATTGGCATGATTGCCCTTGCAATGATTTTATGCTCAGGCTTTAGCGGCAAAACGCTTGCGAAGCTGCTGGCGCTATTTAGTGCAGTGATGGTCGTCGTGACCCCGTTTATTATTCTTTTTTGGGATAAAATTTTCACCCAAAATCGTCTCGGACGTTTTGAGAGTTTCCAAGATCCATTTAAAGATGCAGGGGCTACTGGGCACCAATTGATTAATTCATATTATGCGATTGGATCAGGCGGCTTTTTTGGACTCGGTCTAGGAGAAAGCGTTCAAAAGTACGGATATCTTCCAGAACCGCACACAGACTTTATCATGGCAATTATCTCAGAAGAGCTTGGCTTTTTCGGCGTGTTTTTTGTTCTCGCTCTTCTTGGTTTCATCGTCGTGAAAGGTTTTTATATTGCGAGAAAGTGTGAAGATCCGTTTGGAAGTTTGCTTGCAATAGGAATTTCCTCCATGATTGCGATCCAAACTTGTATTAATTTAGGCGGTGTTTCAGGTCTTATTCCAATTACTGGGGTGACACTTCCGTTTATCAGCTACGGGGGATCGTCTATCATTTTACTTAGCATCTGTATGGGCGTGCTGCTGAATATCAGCATGTTTACTGAATATAAAGAGCGTTACAAAAAGAAAAAATCAATGAGCAAACCATCGGTTGAAAAAAATGGATTGCAGAAAACTTTGAATCTTTAGAAAACAAAAGTGTACAGTTTTCATTTCTTCCTTTATTATAGAATACATATAAAATTTTAAGGGATATGGAGGAGTGAGAATGTCACAGAGAACAATTCAAAAGGTTCTAGTTGCAAACAGAGGGGAAATCGCTATCAGAGTCTTCAGGGCCTGTACGGAGCTCAACTTACGTACAGTGGCCATTTATTCCAAAGAAGACTCTGGCTCTTATCATCGCTATAAAGCAGATGAAGCATATCTAGTTGGAGAAGGGAAGAAACCGATTGATGCCTACCTTGATATCGAGGGGATCATCGAAATTGCGAAACGAAATGACGTGGATGCGATTCATCCAGGCTACGGATTTTTATCCGAAAACATTCATTTTGCAAGACGGTGTGAAGAGGAAGGCATTCAATTTATCGGTCCAACTTCTCAGCATTTAGATATGTTTGGAGATAAAGTAAAGGCGAGAGATGAAGCGAAAAAAGCTGGAATTCCAGTCATTCCAGGAAGTGACGGACCAGTTGATTCGGTCGAAGAAGTCGAAAAATTCGGTGAAGATTACGGTTACCCGTTTATTATTAAAGCTTCACTAGGCGGCGGCGGCCGGGGTATGCGGATTGTCAGATCAAAAGAAGAGCTGAAGGAAGCCTATGACCGTGCGAAGTCAGAGGCAAAAGCTGCTTTTGGAAATGACGAAGTATACGTTGAAAAGCTGATTGAAAATCCAAAACATATTGAAGTGCAGGTGATTGGAGACAATCACGGCAATATCATTCATTTATATGAGCGTGACTGCTCTGTTCAAAGGCGGCATCAAAAGGTCATTGAAGTGGCGCCAAGTGTGTCTCTAACAGATCAATTGCGTGAAGATATTTGCGAAGCGGCTGTCCAGCTGGCTCGGAATGTATCGTACATTAATGCAGGGACTGTAGAATTCCTTGTTGCAAATGGAGAGTTTTACTTTATTGAAGTCAATCCAAGGGTGCAGGTAGAACACACGATTACTGAAATGATCACAGGTGTTGATATCGTTCAAACTCAAATTCTTGTTGCAAAGGGGCATAACCTTCACAGCAAAGAAGTTGGTATTCCAAAGCAAGAAGATATCTTTACACACGGCTTTGCCATTCAATCAAGGGTCACAACAGAAGATCCTTTAAATGACTTTATGCCAGACACAGGAAAAATTATGGCCTACCGCTCAGGTGGAGGATTTGGTGTACGTCTTGATACAGGGAACAGCTTCCAAGGTGCGGTCATTACACCTTATTACGATTCACTATTGGTCAAGCTGTCTACATGGGCGCTCACGTTTGATCAAGCGGCTGCTAAAATGGTCCGAAATTTACAAGAATTCAGGATTCGCGGGATTAAAACAAACATCCCATTTCTTGAAAACGTGGCTAAGCATGAGAAGTTCCTAAAAGGGGAATACGATACATCGTTTATCGACTCAACGCCAGAACTATTTAATTTCCCTAAGCAAAAAGACCGCGGAACGAAGATGCTTACTTATATTGGTAATGTTACCATTAATGGGTTCCCAGGTATTGCGGATAAAAAGAAGCCTCATTTTGACAAGCCAGACGTACCGAAGCTTCCTCTCAATCAAGAGATTCCGTCTGGGACAAAACAATTGTTAGATGCGCATGGACCTGAGGGGCTTGCCAACTGGGTGAAAGAACAAAATAACGTCCTTTTAACTGACACAACCTTTAGAGATGCGCATCAGTCTCTGCTTGCGACACGTTTCAGAACACATGATTTAAAGAAAGCTGCCCAGCCGACAGCAGGTTTATGGCCAGAGCTGTTTAGTATGGAGATGTGGGGCGGGGCTACATTTGATGTTGCGTACCGTTTCTTAAAAGAAGATCCTTGGGAACGATTGAAAGAGCTTCGTCAAGAAGTGCCAAACACGCTGTTCCAAATGCTATTAAGATCATCAAACGCTGTTGGATATACAAACTATCCGGATAATGTGATCAAAGCATTTGTAAAAGAATCAGCCGAGGCTGGCATTGATGTATTCCGTATTTTCGACAGCTTAAACTGGGTCAAAGGCATGACGCTTGCCATTGATTCTGTTCGGGAATCAGGCAAAGTGGCAGAGGCGGCGATTTGTTATACGGGGGATATTCTTGATCCATCTCGTCCAAAATATGATCTTGAGTACTATGTATCTCTTGCAAAAGAGCTTGAATCTGCCGGCGCACATATTTTAGGTATTAAAGATATGGCGGGGTTATTAAAACCGCAGGCTGCCTACGAGCTAGTCTCTGCTCTAAAAGATGAACTTACGATCCCTATCCATCTTCATACGCATGACACGAGTGGAAATGGACTGTTCACCTATGCAAGAGCGATTGATGCAGGTGTTGATATTGTGGATGTTGCCGTCAGCTCTATGGCAGGACTCACATCGCAGCCAAGTGCTAGCTCACTTTATTATGCTTTAGATGGACATGAAAGAAAGCCAGACATGAACGTCCAATCTGTCGAACGCCTTTCTCAATACTGGGATTCCGTCAGAAAATACTATCATGAATTCGAAAGCGGCATGAATTCGCCTCATACAGAAATTTATGAGCATGAAATGCCTGGCGGTCAATATAGCAACTTGCAGCAGCAGGCGAAAGGTGTCGGTCTTGGTGAGCGCTGGAATGAAGTAAAGGAAATGTACAGACGTGTGAATGACATGTTTGGTGATATTGTAAAGGTAACACCATCTTCTAAAGTAGTTGGAGATATGGCACTTTATATGGTGCAAAATGATCTAACAGAAGAAGATGTTTATGAAAAAGGAGCAACACTAGACTTCCCGGATTCTGTTGTGGAATTATTTAAAGGTTATTTAGGCCAGCCGCATGGCGGATTCCCAGAAAAACTGCAAAAGCTGATTTTAAAAGGGGAAGAGCCACTTACTGTCAGACCTGGTGAGAAGCTGAAGCCAGTGGACTTTGAAGACATTAAGAAGCAGTTCAAAGAATCTCATGACCTGACGTTAACAGAGCAAGACGCAATTGCGTATGCTTTATATCCGAAAGTCTTTTCTGAATTTGTCCAAACAGCAGAAAGCTATGGTGACATCTCTGTTCTTGACACACCAACGTTCTTCTACGGGATGAGGCTTGGAGAAGAGATTGAGGTGGAAATCGAAAAAGGAAAAACCCTGATTGTCAAACTCGTATCAATTGGTGAACCGAATCCAGATGCCACAAGAGTTCTTTACTTTGAGTTAAATGGCCAGCCGCGTGAAGTGGTAATTAAGGATGAAAGCATCAAATCCTCCGTTCAAGAAAAAATGAAGGCGGACCGTTCGAATCCAAATCACATCGCCGCATCGATGCCGGGAACTGTCATCAAAGTACTCGTGGAAAAAGGACAGAAAATTTCACAAGGTGAGCATTTGATGATCAATGAAGCCATGAAAATGGAAACGACTGTACAAGCCCCATTTTCTGCGGTCGTAGATGAAATACATGTGACAAATGGAGAACCGATCCAAACCGGTGATCTGCTAATTGTATTAAAGCCTGAATAAGAAGTGAGACACATCCACCGTGATGTGTCTTTTTTTGAGCGCATTAAAATGTGCAGCAGCCAGTGAGAGTGATTACACTATAGAGTAAGGTGAAGAAGGTTGGACAACATTGTTGTGATTTGATTTCGCCGGGATACGCGATGAGATGATCAGATCGCCTTATCAAAAGCGCTCACATTTGCAAAAAACACGAGTACAAATTATTTGCTCTTTATCATCTGAGATGTCTTGCGCGCCTTTCAGCAAGTTAATAAAAAAATCCCCCTCTCCACATGAAAGGGGGATACAATTCTTATCTAAATGGCTCTTTGCTTTCATATTTAAAACGGGCAATAAGTAAGCAGAAGTAACATAGTATCCCAAACAAACAAGAAATAAAGAATGAATGAGCCAGTGCGTAACCAAGTGCAAGCTGAGAATAAACAGACATCACACCTGAAAGGGCTTGAAGTGTAATCAGAATGGCTGAGATGATCCATCCATAATACAGCTGCTTCTGTTCTTTATAATGTTTTATAGCATGGAACATAGCGACAAATATCCAGATGAATAAAAGAAGTGCTGCTGCTCGGTGAGACATTTGAACCCACTGATTAAAATACGTTGGAAGCGCACCGTCTTTTGAACAAAACGGGAAGACAGAACAAGCAAGGCTTGACTTTGTATGTCTCACATAAGCGCCCGTATATACCACGATATACGTATACGTGATCAACCCATAAATATGGAACTGCATTTTTTTGCCGATATGAAGCGGCTTCACAAGCTTTGTTTCAGATCTGGTTGCTTCAAAGACAAGAAGTGCAAGCAGTAATACTGAAGCAAATGAAATGAGTGAAATACCGAAGTGCAGTGCCATCACAAGTGCGTTAGAACCAAATACGACGGCAAGAGCTCCTAACAGCGCTTGAAGCATTAAGAATATAATGGACATGATGACCAAAAATTTGGTTTCACGGAATACTGGACTAATTTTTTTCCAGCATAAGACCGCCAGTGCCAAAACAAGGATGGTGGAAACCCCTGTTGACATGCGGTGACTCCATTCGATGATGGAAGCGGGGTTCATTTCAGGAAAGAAACGACCGTGGCAAAGGGGCCACTGTCTACCGCAGCCAAGACCCGAACCGGTTTTCGTCACAAGCGCACCGCCAATCAGTACGATCAGCATCACAAACGTTGTGATCACGCTCAATAGCCTTAAAGCAAATTTCATCAAATTATTTCACCTTCTCTAAAAAACTTCTGATGTAAATGAAAACCTCACATGCTCTCAAGTTTAAGCCAAATGCGTGTTCTGTTGCAATTCATAATGACCAAAGTTCACAAAAAAATGACATGTTAGTTCACAAAGTTTACAGATTTAGAGTGCTTGATCTTTCTTTGACAGTCTGATAGAAATAGAGGAGAGAATATTTCATTTTGCACCGCCTTCTGAAACACACATATATCCTAATAAATTCACGAAAAGTTCACAAATAACTTCAAGTTTGTCGTTTATTATTTAATAGGATGTTTTTTTACAGCTGTTTATCTTGTATGATAGAGTTGTAATGATTTTACGTGTCATTCGTTCGTTTGAAGGTTTGGGCAAGGGAGGTTATACACATTGGCAAATTCCAAAACAGCCGCGGAAGCAGCTATTCATGGACAAATAGAAGAAACAACAGCGTGGAAAGATTTTCTTGCTCTGATTAAAATGGGCATCGTCAATTCCAATTTCATTACGACATTTACTGGAATGTGGCTTGCTTTTTATTTTACAGATATGAGTTTTCTTGGAAATCTTGATATTGTGCTGTTAACAATGATTGGTTCTTCTCTTATTATTGCCGGTTCATGCGCAATTAATAATGCGTTTGACCGTGATATTGATATATTAATGGAAAGAACAAAAACAAGACCGACGGTTACAGGTAAAATTCAGCCGGGGCAAGCGTATGCATTTGGCATTCTGCTTGTTGTATTAGGACTCATTATGCTTCTGATGACAACCATTACATCAGCAGTGATTGGATTTATTGGAGTCTTTACTTATGCGGTTCTTTACACCATGTGGTCTAAACGCCATTACACCATCAATACAGTCATCGGAAGTGTATCTGGCGCGGTTCCGCCATTAATCGGCTGGACAGCTGTCACAGGTACAATCGACACAACGGCTTGGGTTTTGTTTATGATTATGTTCATTTGGCAAATCCCGCACTTCCTGTCACTTGCGATTAAGAAAACGGAAGATTACCGTAAGGCGGGCATTCCAATGCTCCCAGTTGTTTATGGCTTTGAAGTCACAAAACGCCAGATCATCATTTGGACAGCATGTCTTCTCCCGCTTCCATTTTTCTTAGGTGGATTAGGATGGCCGATTGTCGCACTTGGTACATTGCTTAATATTGGATGGCTCATTATTGGCCTTATGGGCTTTAAAATGAAAGACATCATGAAGTGGTCAACGCTCATGTTCGTTTATTCATTAAACTACTTAACCATCTTCTTCGTAGCGATGATTATTATTACACTATTCTAGAGTGAAATACACTTTGATCACATCAAAACAATGGCTATATCTTATAACACAACATTTTCTAACAACTATGAAAGCCGCCTGATATTCAGTTCTATTTAGGCGGCTTTCTGTTTATACATAGATGGTATTTTGAGTAAAAACATCATTTTTTTATGAAAAGAGGAAATGTAAGTGCTTTTATAAGAGGCGGGGGTTATAGATGGGTGAGAAGTGATTTTATAAATAAGAGGTAAAAAGCGAAAGGCAAAGGAGATCAAGCAAAAGGGGTTGGGACAAATTATGATAAGAAAATGGCGTGTTTATTCACTGTTTCTCTTACTGACGCTCGTTTTGGCGGGCTGTGGTGAACCATACTTATCAACACTCAAGCCTGTTGGGGAAGTAGCAGATAAACAGTTTTTCCTAACGGTACTGAGTACACTCATTATGGTTCTTGTCGTCATTGTTGTATCGATCATTTTCTTTTACGTCATCATTAAATTCAAACGTTCTAAAGTGGGAGAAGATACGATTCCAAAGCAGGTGGAAGGGAACCGCAACCTGGAAATCACATGGACAGCGATTCCGATTCTTCTACTCATTATTCTCGTTGTACCTGTTGTGGCATACACGCTTGAATTAGGGGATACAAGCGCCATGGATAAGAAAAAACGAGATCCTGAAAAGACACTTGTTGTCAATGTAAGAGCCAGTTTATATTGGTGGGAATTTGAATACCCTGATTATGGGATTGTCACAAGTCAGGAATTGATCGTACCAACAGATCAAAAGGTGTACTTTAAGCTGAAAGCATCCGATGTCAAACACTCATTCTGGATTCCATCGGCTGGCGGTAAAATTGATACAAACACAGATAATGAGAACAAATTTTATTTAACCTTTGACTCGAAACGAACGAAAGATGCAGGGGAATATTTCTACGGGAAATGTGCGGAGCTGTGCGGGCCGTCACATGCTTTAATGGATTTTAAAGTTAAAACGCTTTCTCAAGATGAATTTTTAGGATGGACGAAAAAAATGGCTGATTACAAGAAGCCTGAATCCACAAATGATCTCGCTTTAGAGGGTGAAAAGCTATTTAAAGAGAAAAACTGCTTAAGCTGTCACGCGGTAGAGCCTGGTGACGAACGGCCGGAAGCAGCAAGGACAGCACCAAACCTTGCGACCTTCGGAGAGCGGACGAAAGTAGCTGGAATTAAAGACATGAACAAAGAAAATGTGAAAGCATGGCTGAAAGATCCAGAAAGCTTTAAACCAGGTAATAAGATGACAGGAACGTACCCAAAATTAAATGACTCAGAAGCAGATGCACTTTACGAGTATTTAAAAGGTCTTAAAATCGAGTAACAACTAGAGCAGATATTCAAGAGGGTATGTGATCGATGTGAAGTTATTGTTAAGAGCTCCCGAATATGTCTCTACAACCGAGAAGTCGTCATCTGTCAGACATAGTCTGCTTAAAGGATCGTGAAGAAAGACATCTATATGAAAAGGGGCAAATGGGAGATAAGAGGGGGATTTCATGGTGAGTACAATAGCTAAAAAGCGGGGGTTTGGCGCTGTCTTATGGGATTACTTGACAACGGTTGACCACAAAAAAATTGCCATATTATATTTAGTGGCAGGGGGATTTTTCTTTTTGGTTGGCGGTCTAGAAGCGATGTTTATCCGTATTCAGCTAGCCATCCCTGAAAATGATTTTGTCAGTGCAGGGGTTTACAATGAAATCATGACGATGCATGGAACGACAATGATTTTCCTTGCAGCTATGCCGCTGTTATTTGCATTAATGAATGCGGTTGTACCAATTCAAATTGGTGCACGTGACGTAGCATTTCCGTTTGTGAATTCACTTGGTTTTTGGTTGTTCTTTTTCGGAGGAATTTTCTTAAACCTTGGATGGTTTATGGGCGGAGCACCTGATGCAGGCTGGACTGCATACGCTTCGCTCACGCTGAATTCAGAAGGTCATGGAATGGATTTTTACATTTTAGGTTTACAGATTGCGGGTATTGGTACGCTGATAGCAGGGATTAACTTTCTTGCAACGATTATTAATATGAGAGCGCCTGGTATGACGTATATGAGAATGCCGCTCTTTACTTGGACGACATTTGTCGCCTCCGCACTTATTTTATTCGCATTCCCGCCGCTGACAGCAGGGCTTGCGATGCTGATGCTTGATAGAATGTTTGACACGAGCTTTTTCAATCCAGAGCTTGGAGGAAATACAATCATCTGGGAGCATTTGTTCTGGATTTTCGGACACCCGGAAGTATATATCTTGATCCTGCCGGCATTCGGGATCTTCTCTGAGATCATTCCGGTGTTTGCAAGAAAAAGATTGTTTGGTTACTCGTCCATGGTGTTCGCTACTGTATTGATTGGTTTCCTTGGATTCATGGTGTGGGCGCATCACATGTTCACCACGGGGCTTGGACCTATCGCCAATGCGATCTTTGCTGTAGCGACCATGGCAATTGCGGTGCCAACAGGAATTAAAGTATTCAACTGGCTGCTTACGATATGGGGCGGTAATGTGAAGTTTACAACGCCGATGCTTTATTCTGTTGCTTTTATTCCGTCGTTCTTACTTGGCGGGGTAACTGGGGTCATGCTTGCGGCAGCTGCAGCGGATTATCAGTTCCATGATACGTATTTTGTTGTGGCACATTTCCATTACGTCATTATCGGCGGGGTTGTATTCGGTATTCTAGCAGGTGTGCATTACTGGTGGCCGAAGATGTTTGGAAAAATACTGAATGAGAAACTTGGAAAAATTGGCTTTGTGCTGTTTTTCGTCGGTTTCCATTTAACTTTCTTTATCCAGCATTTTCTCGGTTTATGGGGCATGCCGCGCCGGGTCTTTACATTCCTGCCAGGTCAGGGTCTCGAGCTTGGGAACTTAGTCAGTACGATTGGGGCACTGTTTATGTTTGTAGCTGTTGTGATCATGCTGATTAACATCATCTGGACAACAGCAAAAGGAGAGCGTGTATCGAGCGATCCTTGGGGAGATGGAAGAACACTTGAATGGGCAGTGTCTTCGCCTCCGCCAGAATACAACTTTAAACAGCTTCCGCTTGTGAGAGGACTAGATCCATTATGGATAGAAAAAATGGATGGTAAAAAAGGAATGACAGCATCTGAACCGCTCGATGATATTCACATGCCGAATAACTCCATTTTGCCTGTCATTATCTCATTCGGTCTATTTGTGTCAGCGTTTGGTTTCATGTATCGTCAAGAGCACAGCTGGGGGCTTCCGGTGATCTTCATTGGTCTTGGTATTACGTTTGCGACCATGCTGGTTAGGTCTCTGAAAGATGATCATGGATACCATATTCACAAAGAAGATTTGACCGACGACGATGATAAAGGGGTGAAAGCATAATGGAACCACAAAAAATGACGGCGGAAACCTTTCCGGCTTCTCCTGAGAAGGCCACGTTAGAAGGGAAGAATAAGTTTGTCGGGTTCTGGCTGTTTCTTGGAGGAGAAACCGTTCTGTTTGCATCGCTTTTCGCCACTTATTTGGCGCTGAAAAACTCAAATGCAGGCGGAGCAAAAACAACTGATATGTTTGACCTCACACTTGTCTTTATTGCCACAATGCTTCTATTAACGAGCAGTTTAACGAGTGTGTATGCCATGTATCATATGAAAAATTTTGCCTTTAAAAAGATGCAGCTTTGGCTTGGTATCACAGTCCTTTTAGGTGCTGGATTTTTAGGCGTTGAGATTTATGAGTTTTATCACTATGTGCATGCGTATGAATTTACGATTACCAGCTCTGCTCTTGGTTCTTCATTCTATACACTTGTAGGAACTCACGGAGCTCACGTCGCCTTCGGACTTTGCTGGATTACCGCTCTCATGATTCGAAATATGAGACGCGGACTCGATTTATACAATGCGCCGAAATATTATGTGGCAAGTCTCTATTGGCACTTCATTGATGTTGTGTGGGTCTTCATCTTTACCGTTGTATATTTAATGGGAATGGTGGGATAAGAGTGGGAAATAAAAACACAAATCAGTCCAAAGTCGACCTTGTATATCGTAAAAAGAAAAATGCCGAAGAAATGAAGCATCAGCTCATTTCTTTCGGCTTGATGATTGGATTAACATTTGTTGCGTTTTTAACGATCGCCTCAGAAGATGTTGGAAATTGGTTCGCAGTCCCATTTATTTTACTGCTTGCAGTCATTCAGGTAGCTTTTCAGCTTTATTATTTTATGCACATGAACCAAAAAGGGCATGAAACACCCGCCTTGTTTCTATACTCAGGTGTGTTTGTTGCGTTTATTACCGTATTAGCCTTTTTGACCATTATATGGTGGTAAACCCGCTTTGCCCTTGAAGGAGGCGCGGCAATGGAGAACTTAGAAATTTTCGGATTTCGGGCTTTATGGAGCCCTTATTATTTGACTTGTATTGTGATAGCAGCTGCTCTTTATCTGCTTCTTGTGACAAAGGGAAAGCACCGTGCGACGGTGAAAGAGAAGACGTTGTTTCTGACGGGGCTTGTTTTGTTATATGCTGTGAAAGGGAGCCCAATTGATTTAATGGGGCATATTATGTTTAGTGCACATATGGCGCAAATGGCGGTGCTGTACTTAGTCATCCCGCCTCTCCTTATTACAGGATTGCCTCCAGCCATTTGGGAGCGGATCATTCAAACACCAGGTATTCAAGCTGTTTTCCGGTTGTTTTCCAAACCTTTAATTGCACTGCTTGGATTTAACGGCTTGTTTTCGCTGTATCACATTCCTCTTGTGTTTGATTTTGTGAAAACAGATCCGTTTTACCATGCATTGATGACGGTGGTTATTTTTATCGCTGCCTTTTTCATGTGGTGGCCGCTTGTCCATAAAGTTCAAAGTCATCCGCAGATCACAGGCATTTTGAAGCTTGGATATATCATGGCAGACGGGATATTGATGACACCGGCCTGTGCACTCATCATGTTTAGCGAAGCACCGATCTATGCAACCTACTCTGATGCCGGCGCATGGATACAAGCACTGCATTTATGTGTGCCAAGTGATATGCTTGCAGGCCTTGCTCTTACTGGCCCTGATATGTTCCACACCTTGCCGCTGCTAGAGGACCAGCAGCTAGGTGCGATTTTAATGAAAATTATTCAGGAGATTGTGTACGGCTCTATTCTTGCTGTTGTCTTCTTTGACTGGGCAAGAAAAGAAAGAGCGAAAGATGCCGTTCCAGATGCGCTTATTCCGAAATATGAATAAAAGAAGCACAGCCAGATGGGACTGACCCCATAAGATGAGACAAATAAAAAACACCTTCAAGTTTGAAAACGGATCGTTGTGATCCGAAATAAAACATGGAGGTGTTTTTCTATGGGGACAAGAGTGAGTTATCCGGTTGAAGTCAAACAGAAGGCTGTAGACATGAGATTGGCAGGCGTATCAATGAAAGAGATCATGCAAGAATTGAATATCAAAAATAAAACGCAGGTTCAGACATGGGTGAGGTGGCATAAGGCTGGGGATACACACCGGTTCGAACAGCCTGTTGGAAAACAATATACCTATGGAAAGGGTCCCGAGTACTCTTCCGAATTAGAGAGACTGCGGGCAGAAAATCGCTATCTGAGTCAACAGAATGAAGTTTTAAAAAAGTACAACGAATTGGAAAGGAAGTTGATAAGGAAACGTCAATCAAACTGGTAGAAGAATTGCGCAAAAAGATGACAGTACAGGACATCTGTGTCCATTTAGGCATCTCACGCGCTTCGTTCTATAGATGGAAAAAGAATCTGACTCAGAATCATTCTAAAAGACAACTAGAGAAACAAATCGGCACGTTGTGCCGAGAGCACAAGTATCGATATGGATACCGAAAAATTACAGCCATACTAAAAGTGGGAATGCGTATTAACCATAAAACTGTTCAACGTATCATGCAGAAAAACCAGTGGCAATGCCGGGTTAAAATGAAAAAGCGTAAGAAGAATGGGCAGCCCTATGCCGTGGCTGGTAATATACTCGATCGGAACTTTCAGTCTGATCGCCCTCTTGAAAAACTAGTAACAGACATCACGTATTTGCCTTATGGACAGAAACAATTGTACCTTTCCAGTATATTGGATTTATATAATGGAGAAGTGATTGCTTTTACGATTGGTGATAAGCAGGACACAGACTTTATCTTAAACACACTTGATCAGCTCCCAGCACTGCCTGAGAACTGCGTGTTACATAGCGACCAAGGTTCTGTGTATACATCTTACGAGTATCAGAAAGCTGTTCATATAAAAGGCATTACCATGAGCATGTCCCGTAAAGGGACGCCCGCTGATAATGCCTCCATCGAATCGTTTCATTCCTCACTAAAGTCTGAAACGTTCTATCTTAACAGCATTGATCGAACTACAACCACCATCGTAGAACACACTGTCAAAGAATATATTTATTATTATAACAACATTCGTATTCAAACGAAACTAAACTAAACAACCAATCACCGATAAACTATCGGCAATTGGCTGTATAAAGGTGTTTTGATCCCTGTCTCAATAACGGGGGTCAGTCCCAGATGGCTGTGCTTTCATCTTAGAAAAAGGGCTAAAATAAAGAATATTTTAGCCCTTTGTTTTATGCTTCAGCCGTCATGGCTGCTAGTTTTTCATTCAGACGCTCAAGCGTTTTTTTGCTTGATTGAATGAGAGACTTAGGGAATTCTTCGCCTTCGCCGTATTCAACGCCATGTGGATAATAGTGTTTTCCAAGTAATGGTGTTAGAAGCTGAATGTGTGCTTTTTTGGAACCGACATCTCCTTCAGTAGCGTAGCCGGAAATTCGTAAATAAAAGGTTCCCTCTACCATGCTGTACTTTCTGTCGTATGTCACACGCTCATAATCCCATTGATCGGCTCGTACAAATCCTTCACTTTCCATAATGAAATCTAATTTATTTAAGTCAGCTGATACTTTTTCAATCCCCGTACCTTCAAACTTCACCCTAAACCCCTCCTTATAAAATTTCCCTTTACTGACAATCATAGTATGAAAGCGTTAAACTTTCAACTGTGAAAGGTATGTTCTTTTATAAGCTGGTTACAGTAATAAAGAAAATAACGGATGGAGGAATCAACATGAAAACGAAAAAAATCAAAGATATTATGACAAAAAAAGTCGTGACATGTCAGCAAGATGACAATACGTATGAAGCAGCAGTCAAAATGAGAGATGCTGATATCGGTGCTATTCCAGTGGTTGACGGAGATCAGCTCGTTGGGATAGTAACAGACCGTGACCTTGTGCTTAGAGGCATTGCAGAAAAAAAGCCAAACTCACAGGAAGTGGGCTCACTGATGACAAAGGAAGTACTAACAGCTGAAGAAGATGCAACACTTGAAGAAATTGTCCGGCTCATGTCAGAGCATCAGCTCCGCCGCATTCCTGTTGTAAAAAACGGGGCATTAACAGGGATTGTCGCTCTAGGAGATTTATCAGTCGAAGATTTATCAAATGATCGCGCGGGAGAGGCACTGACAGAAATCTCTCAACAGGATCAAGATCATGGACAAGGATTTCTTCATTAAGAGGGGCATATTTTAAATTCGTGTTAAATAGGCTGTATTGTCGTTAAATGACAGTAGAAGGTACTTTTTGTACCTTGCCAATTTAACGGAGGTGTTTATTTGAAAACTGTGCTCAAAACACTCCTCATCCTCCTGATTATATCTGGAACGTACGTTCTGTTTATTCAATATGGATCTTCACCAGAAAAAGAAAACAGCGATGAACCGAAGGTGTCTAATGAAGAAACATCTAGCGATAAGCCGATCAACATCCCAAAAAAGGGGCTCATGTCCTTTATGGGGAAATCTTCAAACGAAGTGCTTAAACAGCTGGGAGAACCAGATCGAATTGATCCTTCCGCATATGATTATGACTGGTGGATTTACAACCAATCGAAGAAGCACTATATTCAAGTAGGGGTAAAGGATAGTAAAGTGGTGACCTTGTTTGCAACAGGAGACGGTCTGACTGTAGAACCGTTTAAAATCGGTCAAGCCACGAGTGAAGTCTTTAAGAAAACACAAATTGCACCTTACATTCATGTAGAGGATGAACAAAATTCATACCGCTTTGAATTCTCAGAAGATGATATGAATACAAGACCGACTGTGAAAGTGGGAGATGATGTGTATGTTCAGCTTTACATGGATAAGTTTGAAAGCACCCTTTCAAGTATCAGGGCCTTCAACGCAGATACATTTGTGAAACAAAAGCCGTATGAGGTGGTCTACCGAGGTCAATTGGTAGAACCTGAGGCAATATCAGGCGAAAAGTGGAAAGATATCGAAGCTTCCAGTCAAAAACAAATTTTTGATATGACCAATATTATCCGCCATAAGTACAACCTGCCGATCTTAAAGTGGGATGATGAAACCTCTGAAGTGGCATTCATGCACAGTGAGGACATGAAAGAGAATCATTATTTCTCCCATGAATCTAAAAAATACGGTACGCTGAAAGACCGGTTAGAAAGAGGCGAGGTGGGCTTTCAGCTCGCAGGTGAAAACATTGCCTATAACTATGTCGATGGACCTGCAGCGGTAGAGGGCTGGCTCAATAGTGAAGGTCACAGGAAGGCGTTATTAAATAAAGATTACACGCATCTTGGCGTAGGGGTGAAAGAAAAATATTACACCCAAAATTTCATCAAGAAAACTTCTTAAAACGAAAGCAGCTGCATGGTCGCAGCTGTTTTTTTGATGGTTAAAAAGAGGCTCACCAAAACAGATGCTGGTGTATATAGTATAGTAGGCATTTGTATGGGGGGTGAGGATATGACAAACAAGCAAAAACAAACATCCATTGATGAATTTAAACAATTCGTCAGACGCCATCCGAAGTTAATTCAAGAAGTGCATACGCAAGAAAAAAGCTGGCAGAGTGTATACGAGAATTGGGTCATGTTTGGTGAGGAAGATGAGATGTGGTCGCCTTACCGGCAATCGAAATCTGAAGATACGAAAGAAGAAAAAGCCTCTAAGCCAAGTGAAGCAGGAAAAGCAGATTTTATGTCTAAAATGGTTTCTGCTGTGAAAAAAATGGACGCTGATCAAATGAATGAACAGATTAACAAAATGAGCCAGTCTATTTCCTCTTTACAAAGCTTGCTCGGCCAATTTTCATCCAATGGTTCAAAGAAAGATTCATCTGGAGGCAGTCAGCACCCATTCTCCTTCAGGAAAGATTAAGTGAAAGGGGATGCTTCTGGTGCGAAAAGAAGTACAGGAATTTGTCATGGCCGAAGAGGAGCGAATCAAATTCATAAGGCAGCGTCCTATCTGGTACAGACAGCTGACGCGACATCCTGAAAATCTATCGTCTTTTGAATTAGATAAAATGAACTTTTACGAAAAAACCATTCCTCATCGTGTGAGTCAGTTGAGCAATAGCGTCCAAATGGCTGAAATGATGATTCAAATGTTCCAAGCAATGCGCAATCAAAATGGAGCCGGTTGAGGCTTTTTTTGAGTTGATTAAGATGTCTATTTCCTGAGCATCCTATAAAAGTAGATGAAAGGAGAATCAGATGATGAAATGGATGCTGTCAATAGGCGCATTGCTTTTTCTTGTCACCGGGTGTCAAAGTCAACATGGAGAAGAGCAAGTGATTAAGCAAGACCCAGCAGTACCAGTCATGCAGCAAGCCCAAAGCGAAATGAAGCAGCAAGGCTTTTTGAAATACAAAGTGCAAGGGTCGTCTGTCTATATAGAAAGTACACTTCAAGATTTTCATCTTCAGCCAGAGCGTCTGAAAAAGAACGAGAAGGCGGGATATTTTACAGTGTATGTAGACGGGAAACGTGCAGGGAATGAGTATACTGCGGCATTTGTGGTCAAGCATCTTTCAAAAGGAAAGCATAAAATGACTGTTGTGCTGAATTCCCGTCATCCAGAATATAAACAGAAAAGAGAAACATGGGATGTATTTGTCACGTAAAAGCATTTTCTGATCCATAGGTTTCGTGGTAAACTATGAATTGGAGGTGCAACATTTATGTATGCGACAATCGAATCTGTGGAGCTCCAAGAGGAAGCAAATCAATTGGCTGCCATGATTCTTCAGTCGGAGGAGGCTGAACATTACCGCAACTGCTTTAAGCGTCTCCAGCAAGACGAAGAAGCCCAACAAATTATTGCCCATTTTACAAAAGTAAAAGAGCAGTATGAGGATGTGCAGCGGTTCGGCAAATATCATCCGGACTATAGAACGATCTCAAAGGAAATGCGTGAGGTCAAAAGAAAGCTAGATCTTCACGATACAGTGGTTGATTTCAAAAAAGCAGAAACAGCGATTCAATCCATCTTAGATGAGATTAGTATTGAAATCGGTCAAGCTGTATCAGCATATATTAAAGTTCCAACAGGGAACCCATATTTTGATGGTCTATCATCATGCGGCGGTGGCTGTGGATCAGGTGGCAGCTGCGGCTGTAAAGTATCTTGACGAGACTTGAATGTCTCGTCTTTTACATAATGAATGAAAAGAATTGAAAAGCGGCAGGTGAAAAGATGGAAACCAAACGTCAAGGGATGGTCGTCTGGCTGCATTCGTTAAAGCAGTCAAAAGCGCTGAGAAAATTCGGGAATGTTCACTATATTTCAAGGAAAATGAAATATGCTGTGATCTATTGTGATATGGATGATCTTGAGCGCCATATGGCTAAGCTCAGCTCGTTACCATTTGTGAAACGTGTTGAGCCTTCATATAAACCTTTTATTAAATTAGAGTACGAATCCAAATTGGACAAAGCAAAAGAGTATGATTATAAGGTGGGCTTTTAAAGACACAAAAAAATCCCCGCGGCATCACCCGCGGGGTCCTTCTATTCTTAATGATTCATTAAGGAGAAGGCAAAGGGAGAGGAGAAACCGGAGGAAGAACTTATGGGGAAACGTAAGTCTTCTCCGCGGTTGGCAACAGCACCACATCAGATGCTGTTATAAGTAGTATGACCCCGGATTTCTTGATCTATACATAGAAAATGAATGAATATCAGTGCATTGTTCCTTGAGGAGTGATGTGGTAAGATAATGTTGAATTTTTTGTCATAAACAATGACGATTAGAAGCAAGTAGAAAAAGTGGTGGAAAAATGAGAGTCATCTCTGGAACGAGAAAAGGCCGCACACTTAAAGCGGTACCAGGTCAATCAACAAGACCGACGACAGATAAAGTAAAAGAATCAATATTTAATATGATCGGCCCGTATTTTGATGGCGGATGGGCTCTTGATTTATTTGCAGGAAGCGGTGGTTTAGGAATTGAAGCGCTTTCTAGGGGATTCGATCATTGCATATTCGTTGATCGAGATATAAAGGCGATTCAGACGATTAAAGGAAACCTGAATCAATTGTCGCTAATGGATCAAAGTGAAGTGTTTCGAAATGAAGCAAAGCGTGCACTTGCAGCTGTTGTGAAACGAGAGGAATCCTTTCAAGCCATTTTCCTTGATCCGCCCTATAAAGATCAACAGCTAAAAGCACTTCTTGAAATGATTGACGAGCACGCCTTGTTAACAGATGACGGCGTGATCGTGTGTGAGCATGATAAAGATGTGAAGCTGCCAGAAGAAGCAGGGCAGCTCCACATCACAAGACAGGAACTGTACGGATTGACTGGTATTACGATCTATAGAAAGCGGGGAAATTAGCATGGGGAACATAGCCGTTTGTCCGGGCAGCTTCGATCCAGTTACATTGGGGCATTTGGATATCATCAAAAGAGGTGCAAAGATTTTTGATGAAGTGTATGTATGTGTACTAAATAATTCATCTAAAAAACCGTTATTTACTGTTGAAGAACGGTGTGAGCTTATTCGCCAAGCAACGAAGGAGCTGCCAAATATCAAAGTTGAATCGTTTCACGGCCTGCTTGTTGATTATGCGAAGCAAAAAGAAGCCAAAGTCATTTTACGCGGACTAAGAGCTGTGACGGACTTTGAGTATGAGATGCAAGGCACCTCAATGAACAAAGTGTTAGACGATGAAATTGAAACGTTTTTTATGATGACCAACAATCAATATTCCTTCTTAAGCTCCAGCATTGTCAAAGAAGTAGCGAAATATCATGGGGCAGTCAACGATCTTGTACCAAAAGAGGTAGAAGCAGCACTGAAGGAAAAATTTAATGGATGAGTGCACCCGGCACTCATCCATTTTTTAATTTCCGATAGTACAGCGCGATATACACAATCAAACTGCAAAGTGTGATGAAGGGACCGGCTTTCACAAGCTGATTCCAAAGCACGCTGCTGAACATGACGACCTGCTGGCTTGCATCAAAGGCACCCGCTGGGAGAGCCATGTCTGATCGAGAGACATATAGAGGCTTGAATAATAAAAAGGCAAAAACAGCTGCATAAATCCCGTGAAGCAAACGGGCGAAGAAAAACGGTTTAAAGCGGATATCGGTTGCCGCCAAAATGCCGGCGACTTGCGCTTGAACAGAAAACCCGCTGAATCCTAAAATAAAGCTGACGACAATGGTTTTAGCGAGAAGGGTGACTTCCTGTGACCCCGTCATCTGGCTTCCTAATGTGATTTCAAATAAACCGGCAATCATGGCAAGGTCTAATTCTGGCGGAAGATGCATTGTTTGCAGCATATATCCGAGCCCGATGGATAAAAGGTCTGTCACATGGACAACTGACAGCATTTTGCTAAACACAGAAAATAAGATAATAAAGCCGCCAATCATAAAGAGTGTTTGGACTGATGACATGACTGCATCACTTAAAATTTGGCCGAGCGGTCTTTTCTCTGCGAGTCTTGCTGTATGAAGAGCATTGAATGCCTCTTTAAACGGCGGAAATAAAAGCTTCTTTCGGCTTCTTAGATGGGCATCATGCCGCGCTTTATATCCCCGCATCGTCACACCGACAGCGAGATTCCCTAAATAATGAGCGCTGGCCAATACAATGCCTAAAGCTGGATGATGAAAAAAACCAACAGCCACCGCACCGAAAATAAACAATGGATTCGATGAATTTGTAAAGGAAACGAGACGCTCTGCTTCGATCCGCGTCAGCTGCCTTTCCTGCCTCAGTCTTGTCGTTAATTTCGCACCAGAAGGAAACCCTGAAGCCATTCCCATAGCCAGTACAAATCCGCCTACACCCGGCACCCGGAAGATGGGGCGCATAAATGGCTCTAATAATACCCCGACAAATCTGACAATCCCAAAACTAATTAATAGCTCCGACAAAATAAAAAAAGGAAGCAATGATGGAAATACAACCTCCCACCACATTGCAAGTCCATTTTTCGATGCTTGCAAAGAGGCTTGTGGGTGTGTAATCACAGTAGCTGTTAAGAAAATAAAAAAAGCAGCGATGAACAGAGTGTTCCATTTTTTCATGGAGATTTCGCCCCTTGCCGTTATGATCTATTGGCGAGCTCGTGATTATAGAAAAAGAAACCAGCCGAGCCTGTCTTCTATTACTATACGAGCAGTAGGGGCATGTTTAGACCTATAGATTCGTATATATGCATAGAAAGAGGAGGGTGGATTTTCATGAAGCGACCGATCATCGGGCTTGCACTAGGCTCTGGGGGTGCGAGGGGAATGGCGCATATCGGGGTTTTGTCTAGTCTTGAGAAGCAAGGGATACAGGTAGATATGATTGCTGGAAGCAGCATTGGCGCACTTGTTGGGAGCTTTTATGCGGCAGGACAAGATGTAGAAAAAATGAAAAAACTTGCACTTGTCTTCAGAAGAAAGTATTATGCTGACTATACACTGCCAAAAATCGGTCTTTTAAAAGGAAATCGAATTTTGCAGCTGATTCACACGTTTACATATGGGAAAACATTCGAAGAATTAAGAATGCCCCTTGCGGTGGTTGCCTGTGACCTCGAAACAGGGGAAAAGGTTGTGTTTAAAGAAGGGTCTGTCTCACAAGCAGTCAGAGCAAGCATCAGCATTCCAGGCGTGTTTGTTCCCCACGAAATGGGCGGCAGACAGCTAGTGGATGGAGCGGTTGTTGACCGCATTCCTGTGTCTGTTTTAAAAGAAATGGGCGCAGACCTTATTATCGCCTCTGATGTATCTAGGGTGAAAAAAACAGAAAAGGCGACGAGATTATCGGATGTGATTATGCAAAGTTTGGACATCCTTCAAAATGAATTGGTCCGTCATCAAACCATTCATGCAGATCTCATGATTCGGCCGAGGCTTGAAACATTCAGCTCCAGTTCGTTCACACAGGTTCAGGAGATGATTGAAGCTGGTGAGCTCGCCGCAGACCAATTAACAGGTAAACTGAAAGATGTCATTGATAAATGGGAGTGTTAATCGAATGAAAAAATTGAATATTCGCTGGCTCAGCTTTTTTGTCATTGTTCTTGTCTTATTTGGCTTAACTTTTGTCAAACTGCCGTATTACGTGACAAAGCCGGGTGATGCAACAGAGATTGCCCCTCACATTCAAGTGGATGGTGGATACGGCGAGAAGGGCAGCTTCTCTCTTATGACGATAAAAGTAGGTCCAGCCAATCCGTATACGTATTTGCTTGCGAAAATGAATAAATATGACGAGATCGTCCCAGAAGAAAATATTAAAGCGGACGGAGAGTCGGATGAAGATTATATGAAAAGACAGCTTCAGCTGATGAAAAGCTCTCAAGAAAATGCCATGATTGCAGCGTATACAAAAGCAGGCAAAAAAGTAGATTATACGTTTAATGGGGTATATGCGAGCTACGTCATGAAAGGCATGCCTGCTTACGGCAAAATTGAAGTGGGCGACCGGATTAAAAGCGTTGATGGCAAGACGTATGATTCTGCTGATAAAATGGTGTCGTATATCAGCCGTCAAAAAGCTGGTACATCTGTCCGTTTTGTCCTTGAACGAAACGGCAAGGATATTACGCAGAAAGTGAAGTTGAAGCCTTTTAAAGAAGAGCCGAACCGAGTCGGAATTGGCGTATCTTTATTTACAGACCGAAATGTGAAAGTGTCGCCTTCTATTAAGGTGGATATTGAAAATATCGGCGGCCCGTCGGCAGGTTTAATGATGTCACTTGAAATTTATAACCAGCTGACAAAAGAAGACGAAACACATGGCTATGCGATTGCAGGGACTGGAACGATTGACGCTGATGGTACGGTCGGGCCAATTGGCGGAATAGATCAAAAGGTTGTTGCAGCAGATAAAGCAGGAAAAGATATCTTCTTTGCACCAAACGATAAAGGTGATCCAAATTCAGACTACAAAAATGCAGTGAAAACAGCGAAAGATATTAAAAGTAATATGAAAATCGTTCCTGTGGACACAATGCAGGACGCACTGAACTATTTAAACAAGTTAAAAGAGAAAGCATCTTAAGTGAAAAAAGAGCTGCCTTTATCAAAAGGCTGCTCTTTTTATCGAGATTGGAAGAGACCAGTCTCTTCATCATAGCGGATCGGTGAGGTTTTAAATTCTGCTTCTGTTAACTTTGTTTGCGTTGGTTCGCTGATGGGAAGGCTGAAGACGCGGGAAGCGCGAATGTCAAGATCAAGGGCAGGATGTGAAAAGGAAGACAGCTTGCTGACAAGCGGTACGTCCAATTCCTTTTTGACAAGAGATAAGTATTGCTGACCTTTCTTTGACATACCAAGTAAACGAATGTATGGCGCGTGTTTCTCCTTTAGCAGCTCATGCATAACAGTTTTCTTCACCCTCATTAAAAGGTGCGTATTCATCCGCTGCAGCCTTGTCCACGTATATCGTTTTGTTTTCACAAGTGATAGATATTCCTCGTAGGAGGACGCATGTGTGATTGCCTTTTGCATGCGGTGTTCGATACCTTCTTCAATTTCATAGATGCCTTCTAGTTCTGCTGTATCCATTGTGTGAAACACATGTTTTAAGAAGCTGAAATAGTCTTCTTGCGTATGTAAAAGACCATAAGAAGAATAATAGTCATGTAATTGCTTAAGCGAAGCTTCCGGGAGATAAGAGGCGACAGTTTCAAATGACCCGTTCTCTTTTAAGGCTTTTCGGATGCTTGTCGCGCTTGCGATTTTCTGATGTTTAGGAAGCTCTTGATCATGATAACCGGATGCAATTCTTTGAGAGGTAAAGGGCTCTATGTGAGGAGATCTCTCTAAGATGGCTTTGACATAGTGGAAGCCTAAAATGTTATTGGGCTTAGACAGATCCAGTAAGTGTTTAGGATCAATGATCTTTTGAAACGCAGCGGCAGAGGCTGCCGGATAACTAAGCCCTTCTTTGACCTTTGCTTTTGTGAAAAGATCAATTTCTTCTTTTTTCTCATGCCAAGCGTGAGCTGTTCGCTCAAATGCTTTAATGTCCCCGTCCTCGCTTCCGAAAAAAAGGGAGCGGCATTTTAAAGCGTCTAAAATAGACACAGCGCCATTTGCAAAGGTTTCTGCCTTTTGCACTGCATAGATGTATGGAAGCTCACATACGATGTCTACACCGTTTTGCAATGCCATTTTTGTACGTGCCCATTTGGAGACGATGGCAGGTTCTCCGCGCTGGAGGAAAGATCCGCTCATGACGGCAATGGCTACATCTGAGGAGGTATGTGTTTTCGCCTGGCGAACATGATAGGCATGCCCATAATGAAATGGATTGTACTCGACAACGACTCCTGTTGCTTTCAATAGATGTTCCGCCTTTCTTGCTATGGTTAAATGGTCTATGCTACAGTAGCATAAGGGAAAAATGAAGCCCATTTTTTTCAGTGTAGGCATTCCGTGAACTGATGTCAAACAACGCTCTGACATCACAAAGGACTGTAAAGAAAAAATATTGACAAATAGCATGATGAAAGCTATAATCATGTTTGTTGCTCTTAGAGGTGATACAATTGAAATGGACAGTTTATCAGTTACATCAAAAAGCTAAAAACAGCTTCGATTTTCATGAGACGGTTGACTTAAATGAACTTACTAGCCTTCATTCAGATATACGTCGCATTTCACCAGTAGAGGTGAAAGGGACTGGAGTGATCGAATCAAAGCAAGTCGCATTTGATTTAACCATCACAGGTGAAATGACATTGCCTTGTTCAAGAACGCTTGTTGATGTAAATTATCCATTTGCGATTTCAACGAAAGAACTATTTGTACTTCATAAGACAGACGATATAGAAGATGAAGACGTATCTGTTGTAGAAGACGATATCATCGACTTAACGCCTATAGTCAAGGAAGAAATTCTTCTTGAAGTGCCGATGCAAATCTTTTGCGACCAAACAGACGTAAAAGGTGCTGCACCACAGGAAGGGAATGACTGGGCGGTCATTTCGGAAGATGCACATCAAAACCGAATTGATCCGCGTCTGGAAGGCTTGAAGAAGCTCTTAGAAGAAAATAATGAATCTTAACTCTTTAAGGAGGTGGGAATAATGGCTGTACCTTTTAGAAGAACTTCTAAAATGAAAAAAAGATTGCGTCGTACGCATTTCAAACTACAAGTACCTGGTATGGTAGCTTGCCCAGAATGCGGTGAAATGAAAATTTCTCATCGTGTCTGCAAATCTTGCGGAACATACAAAGGCAAAGACGTAAAAAGCAACTAATGCTTGATAAAAAAGCGTAAGGGAATCTTCCCTTGCGTTTTTTTATTTGTCTATTTTTTAGGTTTCTCTCCTGCAAATAGTCTATCTACTCTAGTAAGCGCATATGATGTGGTATTCAGATTCAGGGGGGATGATCAATTGACGATTACAAGGCAGGACGCATGGACGCAAGATGAAGATTTACTTTTAGCAGAAGTCGTCTTAAGACACATTCGAGATGGAGGAACGCAGCTTTCCGCATTTGAAGAAGTCGGAAAAGCGTTGTCAAGAACGGCTGCAGCATGTGGATTCAGGTGGAATTCATACGTCAGAAAACAATATCAGGCAGGCATTGAGCTGGCGAAAAAACAGCGGAAAGAACTGCGTAAAAAGATTGGGATTCATTCCTCGGGTTTACCACAAAATACGTTAACGATAGAAGAAAAGGCAACTTCAGATCAGGCTGAATTGACCTTGCGAGAAGTGATTCAGTTCTTAGAGCAGCTTGAAAAAGAACCTGCTGGCTCTGCTGATTTACGCGAAGAACTAGCGGACACGCAGCATCAACTGAAGTCGCTCACGGAAGAAAATGAACACTTGAAGCGGCAATTAAAAATGACAGAAGAAGATTACCGGGCACTCATTGGGATTGTTGAAAGAGTCAAACAGAATATCAACTTAAAAGAATATGCTAAATAAGAAAACGCCCCTCACAGAGTAGACTGACATAGCAGATTGAGACACAAATAAAACACCCTTATTAGGTTGCCATGCTACCAAATGTTTTTGGTGCGTGGTAGCCTAATTTTTTTTGGATACGCTCTTCATTATAATACTTGATGTAACGGTCGATTCGTTGCCTGACATCTTTTTCTGATATAGAGTTGAACTTTGTAAACATAAATTCCTCTGATTTTAAGCTGGAATGGAATGATTCAATCACTGCGTTATCCCAACAGTTACCTCGTCTAGACATACTGCTTGTGAGGTTCCTTACCCCCAGCTCCTTTTGATATGCATACGAACTGTATACACTTCCTTGATCTGAATGCACAAGTACACCTTTAGGCGAATTCCTTTTCTCTAAAGCTGCTCTCAATGTGTCCAATATGAGTGATGTCTGTTGGTGATCATCTAGGGTGTAGGCAACAACTTCGTTGTTGTACAAATCCATAATGGTCGAAAGGTAGAGCGTTCTTGGTCCATACTGAATATAAGTAATATCTGTTACCCATTTTAAATTCGGGTGTATTGCGGTGAAGTTTCGATTTAATATATTTGGGGCAATGATGACAGATTCCCCTTTTGATTTCCATTTCCTTTTACGCTTCACACGACATTGAAGATGGTATTTTTGCATGATGCGCTGTATAGTATTTCGGTTTCGTTTGATATCATATTGACGCTGAAGTAGCTTTCGGATCTTACGATGGCCGTACCGGAACGACGTTTCGGTACATAAGGAAATAACAGCCTTCTCCACTTGTGATTTTTTACGTATTCCTTCGGATACCCAACGATAATAGGTCGATCTGGCGACCTGCAAAATACTTAAGACAGACTTTACTGTATATTTCTTCCGTAATCTCTCGATCAAATACAAGGTTACTCCCTTTTCAACTCCTCTACGATCTCCAAATACTTTTTTAGAATTTCATTCTCCATCTTAAGGTGTTCAACCTGCCTATTCACTTTTTCCTCTTTGGATACATTGTCAGGTCCATGCCCGAAGCTATATTGTTTTCCAATTGGCTGATCGAATCGATGTAACTGATTTCCTCGATACCACTTCATCCATGTTTTAATCTGAGATACATTCTTTATATGATATTTATCCATAATTTGTTGATTGGTAAACTGCCCGCTTAATTTATCTTTCACAACCGCCCATTTTATTTCAGCTGAATATTTGTTTTTTTTCATAAAAAATACCCTCCAAATTAGCACTTAGTTTAAGTGTATCACTTGAAGGGTGTTTTTTTATGTCCCATTTGACTAGGTTAGTCTAGAGAAAGGAGGGGCGTTTTGCCATCAGTATTAAGCAGATTCACCTGTATTCTTTTGAATATGGGCAGGTTCCCAGATGAGTGGATTTTCACCTTTATCGCGTTCCATATCATATTTGACCGCTTCAAAGCCCATTTTATCCCAAAAGCCGGCAGATTTGACGCGAGGATTGGTCCGGATTGGCAATCCGAAAGATTTGGCAAAATCAACAAGTGCCTCGCCGTACCCTTTACGCTGATACCCAGGAAGCACTTCCAGCTTCCATAGCTCTAAATAATCATGATTGTGGTCAAAATACGTTGTCGTCGAGCCGTCCACTTGATAAAGGCTCATACGTGCGACCAGCTTATCTCCAAAATAAATCCCGTAAAATGGAGAGTTGCTGTCATTTTCAATCATATTACTTTCAAGGTCTTCAAGCATGGATAGTTCTTGTATACCATATTCTTTAAATTGTTTAAATTCCTCTAAAGTTTTGTAATTGATTAGAAGTCGTTTTACTTGTGTCATATGATCTTCCCCCTTACACACATAATGTCGACAGTGATGTCAATGAAGGCGTTTTCATCCCATCCGCCTCAAAAAGTTTTTACACTTATTATTATAGTTTTTAAATTAAAAAAATTCAATCGCGGCGCGCTAGCTGCTTTTTGCATCGCGGCTTGAAACTGTTAAAATGGTTGATATGATGAAGTAAACAGAAAAAGGGAAGTGCTGCAGTTGAACATTGGAATCATTGGCGGCGGTGCGATTGGTCTGCTTTGTGCCAGTTATTTATCACAGCATCATGACATCACTGTTTTGACAAGAAGAAAAGAACAAGCAGAGGAGATTCGAACATCAGGAATTAAGCGAACGGTAAAAGGAGAGACATTCCAGGCGTCTGCGGAGGCAAGGGCAGGGATTACAGGAGGATTTGATCTGCTGATTGTGACAGTGAAATATCATCATCTGCAAGAGGTGCTTGATGAACTATCGACATTACCTCGTCAGCGAATCTTATTTTTACAAAATGGCATGGCCCACTTATTAGATTTAGAAAACTGGGACACGTCGCATTCAATATATATAGGTGTCGTAGAGCACGGGGCCATGAAGGTATCAGACCATGCAGTGAACCATACAGGGATCGGTGTCATCAAGTGGGGGGCTTTTCACCCTGAGGATACAGCTGATGTGAGAAAGGCTTTAAATGAAACGCCGGTCCATTTTCAGATGATTTATACGGATGAATGGAAAAAAGTGCTGGAGGAAAAACTGCTGGTCAATGTCTGCATTAACCCGCTCACGGCTTTATTGCGTGTGAAAAATGGAGAATTGATCGCAAATCCTGCATATGAATACATGATGAAATGTGCATTTGAAGAAGCATTGTCCATTCTAGGGCTGGCTGAAGAAGAGCGTCTCTGGTCACACGTCGTTTCAATTTGTAAAAAAACGGCCGCCAATCAATCGTCAATGCTTCAAGATATCGTCAAAGGCCGTGAAACCGAAAGAAAAGCCATCGTTGGCTATCTTTTAAAAAAGGCTCAAGCTCAAGAGATTCTGGCGCCACATCTTACTTTCTTTAATCGAAGCTTGGAAGTATTGGAAAAAAAGCAAACAAAATCTTTTGAGTGAGTTCATTTACATGCTATACTTTTTTCGGGAAACTAACTATTTATTGAAGAAAGGAAGTTCTAAACATGCAATTGACTGAACTTTCCATCCGAAGTCAGAATTTATTCATACGTGATTATATAGAAGAAAAAAAAGAGATGACTGCTTTTTTTGATTATGATATATATTCTGAAGACACATGGAAAAAAAGATACGACGATCTCATGGAAATGAGCTTCCCGCGCGAGGCTTTAGCGGATTATATGAGCGCATACCACGCAAAGTTTGAATCGGCAGCGATGCGTCAGAACATTGAAAAGATCCGTGACAAGCGGAGTGTCATGGTGGTTGGAGGACAGCAGGCCGGCCTACTTTCAGGACCGCTTTATACCATACATAAAATCATATCCATTATTCAGTTCGCAAAAGAAAAAGAATCAGCGCTTGGCGTTCCTGTGATTCCAGTCTTTTGGGTAGCAGGTGAGGATCATGACGTAGATGAAATTAATTTTGTCTACACATCCGGCGAAAAAGGTCCAGTCAAGCAAAAGCTGCCATTACATAACGTCAAAAAAACTGCGGCCAAAAGAACACCTCTGCATCAAGAAAAAACAGAAAAATGGCTCCGCGATGTGTTTTCAACGTATGAAGAATCTGCGTATACTAATGACTTGCTTGATCAGCTTCTTCGATGTTTACGCAAATCACAAACGTTTACGGATTTCTTTGAATGGATTGTATGCGACCTTTTTGAAGAAGATGGACTGCTTCTATTTAATTCAGGAGACTTAGGCGTCAAACCACTTGAGCGTACGTTATTCAAGCACATTGTCGAGACAAATGATGCAGTCACAGCTCGTTTGAATGAAACGCAGGCTGCCATGAAACGAGCGGGATATCAGCCGATCATTGAAGCTGGTGACACTCAGGCGAATCTGTTTTACGAATATGATGAAGAGCGTTTCCTTATTGAAAAAGAAAACGGCCAGTTTTCTATATCAGAAGTGGGGCTTACGTGGACAAAAGAAGAGCTTTTGCAGGAAATTGAGGAGCACCCAGAACGGTTCAGCAACAATGTGGTGACGCGTCCCTTAATGCAGGAAACCCTTCTTCCAACACTTGCTTTTATGGCAGGACACGGTGAAGTCAACTATTGGGGAGAACTGAAAGGAATCTTTGAGCATTTTGAATTAAAGATGGCACCCGTTCTTCCAAGACTGCACGTGACCATTCTTGAAAGGCACATCGATAAGAAGCTGCCGGTCAGAGAACTTTCTCTAGAAGAAGTGCTCACAAACGGAGTAAAAGAAAAGAAAGAGGCTCACTTTGAGCAAAGCCTTCCAGACAGCTTTGTTCAAGCCGTTGATCATGCGAAATGTGAATTAGCGAATGTTCATGGTGTATTGAGGCAAGAAGCACTGAAGGTTGAACCAAACTTCGAGCAGCTGCTAGATAAAAATGCCAAATTTATCGAAGACCAGCTTCAATTTGTTTATCAAAAGGTGGCGCAGCGTGTGGAAGAGAAGGAAGGATATATCCTTCGAGATTTTGAACGGATTGAAAACAGCTTAAAACCATTAGATGCCCCGCAAGAAAGAATTTGGAACATCATGTACTTTTTAAACAAATATGGACCAGAATTCTTCAAAACGTTCAAAAATCTGCCATTTTCATTTCAAAACAAGCAGCAAATTGTCAAACTTTGAAATAAAGTTTTAATGAACCCTGACTAGTTCAGGGTTTTTTTTTATGTAGAAACAGTGTAAAATAAGTTTTGTGGAGAGAAGTGGTGGATAGTGGAGAGTAAGGGTGAGAAAGTGGGGCTCTGATTATCATGTTCATGGGTGAATACCAACATACGATTGATACAAAAGGGCGCATGATCATCCCTGCTAAATTTAGAGACGGTCTCGGAGAACAGTTTGTGCTGACGAGAGGGCTTGATCAATGTTTATTTGGCTACCCTATGAGTGAGTGGAAACTAATTGAAGAGAAACTCAAAGCACTGCCGCTAACGAAAAAAGATGCACGTGCGTTTACCCGGTTCTTCTTCTCCGGCGCAGTTGAATGCGATCTGGACAAGCAGGGGCGCATTAACATCGCATCAAACCTACTCCAATATGCAAAACTCGAAAAAGAATGTGTGGTCATCGGCGTTTCAAATCGAATTGAGTTGTGGAGTAAGTCGATCTGGGAACAATATACAGAAGAGCAAGAAGATTCTTTTGCTGAAATTGCTGAAAACATGATTGGGTTTGATATATAATAATCCCTTGTGCAGCAAGCTTTCTACACATTCATTTCTATTTGAAAAAGGTGGGACCATAACATCATGTTTCAACATGAGACAGTATTATTAAAAGAAACAGTTGACGGTTTAAACGTCAAAGAAGACGGTACATATGTAGACTGCACGCTGGGCGGAGCAGGTCATAGCTCATATTTACTATCTCAACTATCAGAAAAAGGTACATTGATTGGATTTGACCAAGACGATGCTGCACTGGATCATGCACGAGAGAAGCTCGCAGATTCAAAAGCGAACATTCTTTTCATAAAGAGCAACTTCCGATATTTAAAAGAACGTCTGAATGAACAAGGCATTACAAGCGTAGACGGTGTGATTTTTGACCTTGGGGTTTCATCTCCTCAGCTCGACACACCAGAGAGAGGCTTTAGTTATCACCATGATGCACCTCTTGACATGCGAATGGATCAAACAGCCGCATTGTCGGCAAAACAAGTGGTGAATGAATGGCCATTTGAAGATCTAGTTCGGATTTTCTACAAATATGGGGAAGAAAAATTCAGCAAGCAAATCGCACGCAAAATTGAAGAAGCTAGAAAAAAAGCACCAATTGAAACAACAGGTGAGCTTGTCGACATTATCAAAGAAGGAATTCCCGCACCTGCAAGACGAACTGGCGGACATCCAGCAAAAAGAGTGTTTCAAGCGATCCGAATTGCCGTCAATGATGAATTGAAAGTTTTTGAAGAAGCACTAGAACAAGCAATAGAGTTACTCAATCCGAAGGGGAGAATTTCTGTCATTACATTCCATTCACTTGAAGACCGGATTTGTAAAAGTACATTTAAAGAAATGTCTTCTCTTCCAGAACTTCCGCACGGACTACCAGTGATTCCAGAAGGACTTGAACCAAAACTGAAGCTGATCACGAGAAAACCAATCGTTGCATCAGAACAAGAGCTGGAACATAACAACCGTGCCCGTTCAGCGAAGCTCCGAATTGCAGAGAAAAAGTAAAACGACACCATAGATGATGATAAAAAGGAGGTTTCTTATGAGTAATTTGGCTTACCAAAGAGAAGTAAAACAATATCAAACAGAGCAGCAAGGCCAATCGGTTGTTATTAAAAGAAGAGGTTCTATCACACTTGGTGAAAAAATCTTACTTGTCATGTTTGTCATGGCTCTTATGTGCAGCTCCATTCTCATCATTTCTAAAGCCTTTGCTGTCTATCACGCTAATATCGAAGTACAGAAATTAGAACAGCAAGTAACTTTAGAATCGAAGAAGATCACTGAGCTTCAAAAAGAAAAAGACTTGCTGAGTGAACCGGAGAGAGTCATTGATACTGCGAAAAAAGCAGGCTTAACCATTTCGAAAGATGTTAAGAAGGTCGATTAAGATGGCGATGCCCAAAAAGAATAAAATGATGAACAGAGGCGCGGCAATTGCGAGTATTTGCTTCGCCCTGTTTTTCTTTATCATCCTTGCACGTTTTATCTATATTCAGATTACAGGAACGGTCGATGGCCAAGTGTTAGCCGCAAAGGCAAATGAACAATACCAATCGAAGAAAACACTTGAAGCCAAAAGAGGGTCTATTTTAGACCGAAATGGGAATGTGATTGCAGAGGATACGTCTGTCTATAAGCTCATTGCGATCATGAGTAAGAAAATGACAGTTGATCCAAAGCACCCGATGCATGTCGTCGACAAAGAAAAGACAGCAAAAGAGTTGTCAAAAGTCATTGATATGAGTGAAAGCGAAATTTTAGAGCGTCTGAATACTAAAGGTGCGTTCCAAGTGGAGTTTGGTAAAGCTGGAAAAGACATCAGTTTTTCAACAAAGGAAAAAATTGAAAAGCTAAAGCTTCCAGGAATCGCATTTGAAAAAGACACGAAGCGATATTATCCAAACGGCATGTTTGCTTCCAACTTGATCGGTTATGCAAGATTAGATGAGGCAACGAAGGACATGTCAGGCGCGATGGGACTTGAGAAGGCGCTGAACAAATTTTTAAAAGAAAAAGACGGCTATGTGACATATAACAGTGACAGAAGCGGATGGGCTCTTCCAAATAGTAAAGAAGACATTGTCGCTCCGAAGGATGGAAAAAATGTCACGCTGACCATCGATCAAAAAATCCAAGCGTTCCTTGAAGAAAGTATGACGCAGGTTGCCAAAAAATATAAACCGAAGAAAATCATTGCCACAGTCGTTGACCCAAAAACGGGAAAGGTGCTCGCGATGGGACAGCGGCCAAGCTTTAATTTAAATGAATTAGACATTACGAATTATAACAATGATGTCATTTCATATGCGTTTGAACCAGGTTCAACGATGAAGATCTTTACACTTGCTGCAGCAATCCAAGAAGGGGTCTACCAAGGCAATGATAAATATCAATCTGGTACTTATAAAGTAGGGGGAGGCCTTGTAAAAGACCACAACAATGGAAATGGCTGGGGAAAAATTGACTTTCATGAAGGTGTTCTCCGTTCGTCTAACGTAGCTTTTGCAAAGCTGGCAAAAGAAAAATTAGGCTTCACGCGCTACGAACAATATTTGCAGAAGTTCCATTTCTATGACAAAACAGGTATTGACTTACCGAACGAATCGTCTAGTAAAATCAATTACAGATACGAATATGACAAAGCATCGACGGCTTACGGTCAAGCATCTGCCATTACACCGATTCAACAAATCGAAGCAGCGACAGCGATAGCAAACGGCGGAACGATGATGAAGCCATATGTCATTGATCATATTACAGACCCGAACACAAACAAAACGATTTTACAGCACGAACCAACAGTAGCTGGAAAACCAATTTCCTCTGATACAGCAAAGCAAGTCCGTGACATTTTAGGTGAGGTGGTTTCCTCGAAGATTGGAACAGGCCAGCCTTACCAAATCAAAGGATTTGACGTTGCTGGGAAAACAGGTACAGGACAAATTGGCGGTGCCGGCGGTTATCTCAAGGGAAGAAACGATTATGTCTTTTCATTTATGGGAATGGCGCCAAAAGATGATCCGAAGCTGCTCGTTTATGTAGCTGTACAGCAGCCGCAGCTGTCTGATACAGAAACTGGCTCTGCCCCAGTTGCACAAATCTTTAACCCAGTGATGAAAAATAGTCTGCTATATTTAAATATTGCACCAACAAAAACAGACGATAAAAAATCAGGCGAACAAAAAGTGAAGCAAGAAACAATGCCTTCATTCTTAGATTTAGAAGTGAAGCAGGCGGAAACAGAAGCCAAAAACAAAAACGTAACGCCTGTTGTCATCGGCGAAGGCCTCTCCATTAAACGACAGTGGCCAAGTGCAGGCTCTGAATTCTCTGAAAGCCAGAAAGTTTTCTTGAAAACAGCAGGAAAAACGATAAAAATGCCTGATATGACAGGCTGGTCGAGACGGGAAGTCCTTCAATATGCATCCATTTCCGGTGTGCATATCGAAACAATAGGACAAGGATATGCTGTCAAACAAAGTGTGAAAAGTGGAGCGGAGATTTCAGATAAAGTCGTCACTGTGACATTTAAAAGCCCGAATTAACTGCAAAACCTAGCAAACCACTTGCTAGGTTTTTTCTTTTGCCGAGCGGGATAGACGAGACGTTCTACATAAGGACGGGCTTGCATATGATGGAAACAAGCCATATGTATGTAAGGAGTGAACCGGGCGTGCGAGTATCAAGTGTAACAGTGAGAAAACGATTGCTTTTCGTGCTGCTGTTTGGGGTGATCATTTTTTTCATCATAGATACTAGATTAGGATATGTACAGTTTATTATGGGCGAGAAGCTCACAAGCTTAGCAAAAGATTCATGGAGCAGGAATCTCCCGTTCGAACCAGAAAGGGGAGATATTTTGGACCGAAATGGGGTAGAGCTTGCGACGAACAAAAGTGCCCCATCTATATTGGTCGTCCCGCGGCAAATTAAAGATCCGGCAGAAACAAGCAAGAAACTGGCGGCAGTACTGAATATGTCTGAAGAGAAAGCGTACAAGCACGTCACAAAGAAAACATCCATCGAACGAATTTCTCCAGAAGGCAGAAAAGTATCTCATGAAAAAGCAAAAGAAGTCAGAGAGCTTGATTTAGATGGCGTTTATGTTGCGGAAGACAGCATCAGACACTACCCGTTCGGCAGTTTTCTTTCTCATGTGCTGGGCTTCGCTGGAATTGATAATCAAGGGTTACTTGGACTGGAAGCCTATTATGATGATGACCTAAAAGGTGAAAAAGGCTCTGTCAAGTTCTATTCCGATGCAAAAGGGCAGAAAATGCCAGATGAAGCAGATGACTATACCCCGCCTAAAGATGGTCTTGATATGAAGTTAACTATCGATGCGAAGGTGCAAACCATTATAGAGCGGGAATTAGACAACGCACAGGCAAAATATAACCCAGACGGGATGATTGCAATTGCGATGAATCCGAAGAACGGTGAAGTGCTTGGGATGTCGAGCAGACCGGATTTTGATCCAGCGGATTATCAATCAGTTGACTCGAAAGTGTTTAACCGAAATCTGCCGGTGTGGAGCACATATGAGCCAGGTTCGACGTTTAAAATTATTACGCTTGCAGCAGCACTAGAAGAGAAGAAAGTCAATTTAAAGCGCGATCATTTTTTTGACAGCGGATCTGTAACAGTAGATGGTGCAAGGCTTAGGTGCTGGAAAAAAGGCGGCCACGGATCACAGTCATTTTTAGAAGTGGTTCAAAACTCCTGTAACCCCGGTTTTGTTGAACTAGGTGACCGTCTAGGAAAGGATAAATTATTTTCCTATATTAAAAATTTCGGGTTTGGCCAAAAAACAGGAATCGATCTTCAAGGGGAAGGCCGGGGCATTTTGTTCCCGCTGGACCGGGTTGGCCCTGTAGAGCAGGCGACAACTGCCTTTGGTCAAGGTGTATCTGTTACGCCGATACAGCAAGTAGCTGCCGTAGCAGCTGCGGTAAATGGCGGAACACTCTACACGCCGTACATTGCAAAAGAATGGATAGATCCAATCACAAAAGAGGTAGTGAAAAAGCAATCACCGATTGCCAAAAAGAAAGTGATTTCAGCAGAAACATCCAAAGAAATCAGATATGCGCTTGAAAGTGTAGTCGCTCAAGGAACTGGCCGAAATGCATTTGTTGAAGGATATCGAGTTGGCGGAAAAACAGGGACAGCACAGAAGGTAAAAGACGGCAAGTACATGGAAAATAACCACATAGTGTCGTTTATCGGGTTTGCGCCTGCTGATGATCCGAGTATCGTTGTATATGTGGCTGTAGATAACCCGAAAGGCACTATTCAATTTGGCGGGACAGTTGCTGCACCAATTGTAGGTCATATTATGCGGGACAGCCTGCCTGAGATGGGTGTGAAAAAAAGAAAAGGGCAAATTGAAAAGAAGTACCAGTGGCTGGACACAAAAACCATTGAAGTACCGAATCTTGTAGGGGGATCTGTTTCAGACCTTGAATCCCTCTTGATTAACCTTAAGATCGATGCTTCTGGAACTGGCAGTAAAGTGGTGAAGCAATCACCTGCTGCCGGGACTAAGCTGAAAGAAGGCTCCACCATCAGATTATATTTAAACGATGAATAATAAAGAATGAACAGAGGGTAGCCGCACTCATTCGGCTGCCTCTTTTTGTTGAAAGAGAAGGCCTGTTTGAAAAAAAGAGCCTAAAGTGTGTTTTTTCCAAGAGAAACTTAAGGAATACGCTGGATGTATCCTTTTTTTTACGATAAAATATAGACTGTGTGTTTTTTTCACAAGACATGCACGTGAACGAATTTGAGAGGTTTGATATGAAATGAAATTACAAGAACTCCTTACATACTTTAAAAGTGAAAACAACGAACTAATAAACGAAAATCCTGATATCACTTCCATTGAAATGGATTCAAGAGAGGTGAAAAAAGGAAGCCTTTTTGTCTGTATAAAAGGCTATACAGTAGATGGACACGATTATGCTGAAAAAGCGGTGGAAAGCGGGGCTGCAGCGATTGTAGCAGAACACCCTCTTAACATATCAAATGTACCAGTCATTATTGTAAAACACTCTCAAAGAGCTCTTGCAAGAATAGCTGATGCGTTTTACGAGCAGCCAACACATAAGCTGAATCTCATCGGGATCACAGGAACAAACGGAAAAACTTCGACAACACACATGATTGAACAAATGATGAGAAAAGCCGAAAAGAAAACGGGCTTAATCGGTACGATGTATATGAAGGTGAATGATGACATTCTCGATGTGAAAAACACTACACCTGAAAGTGTCACACTTCAAAAAACCTTTAAACAGATGCTTGACCAAGATGTAGACACAGCCATTATGGAAGTATCATCACATGCACTGCATCTTGGCAGGGTACATGGATGTGATTATGATATTGCCGTTTTCACAAACCTTTCGCAGGACCATCTTGATTATCACAACACAATGGAAGAATATAAACATGCGAAAAGCTTGCTATTCTCACAGCTTGGCAGTGCCTTTCATCACGATAAGCCGAAGCATGCGATTTTAAATGCAGATGATGACGCTTCGAGTTATTATGAAAAAGTGACAGCTGCCGAAGTCATGACATATGGCTTAGAGCAAAAAGCAGATGTAATGGCAAAGAATATTCAAATCAAACCGAAGGGGACTCAATTTGATTTGATCACTCCAATTGGCACAAAAAATGTGACAGTTGCCCTCATCGGTAAGTTTAATGTGTACAACATTCTAGCAGCTGTATCAGTAGGGATTGTATCTGGCTTAACATTTGAAACGATTGTAAGTGCTATTGAAGAGCTGGAGGGAGTCAAAGGCCGATTTGAACTTGTGAACTGTGATCAAGATTTCCCTGTTATCGTCGATTACGCCCATACACCTGACAGCTTAGAAAATGTCCTGACAACGTGTAGAGAATTAACAGAGGGCAAAATTTTCTGTGTGATAGGCTGCGGCGGCGACCGTGATAAAACAAAGCGTCCTCAAATGGCCCAAATCGCTGTGAAGTATGCAGATGAACCTGTATTTACTTCAGACAACCCAAGAAGCGAAGATCCTTCAGCTATTTTAAAGGATATGGAAAATGGGGTGCCAGACGCATATTATCATAGTTTTGTGAATCGCAAACAAGCCATCTTTTTTGCAATTGCCAATGCGAAAAAAGGCGATACAGTCTTAATAGCGGGTAAAGGTCATGAGACATATCAAATCGTCGGCGATCAAGTTTACGATTTTGATGATGCAAAGGTTGCTATGGACGCTATTTTAGATCTAAACAAATCTTAAAATGATGAAAAGAGTGTAATGAAATGAAGCATTTTGTACAAAAACAACATACGAAGAACGCGAATGAATACCTTAATAATGAATGTGATTTTCTGATGGAAAACGGCTTTGGAAATTCGGAAGGAGTAAAGAACGATGCTTGAACAGGTGATATTGTTTACAATCATAATGGGATTTTTAATCAGTGTTCTTTTATCCCCGATTTTTATTCCGTTTTTAAGAAGGCTTAAATTTGGTCAAAGTATTAGAGAAGAAGGGCCACAGTCTCACCAAAAGAAATCAGGTACTCCGACAATGGGCGGAATTATGATTATCTTTTCTATTACCATTACAACGATTGTGATGATCAACAAATTTTCTGAGATTAGTCCAGAAATGTTTTTATTGTTATTTGTTACGCTTGGCTACGGTCTATTAGGATTTTTAGATGATTATATTAAAGTAGCGATGAAACGAAACCTAGGTTTAACATCGAAACAGAAATTAATTGGTCAAATTGTGATCGCAGTGATTTTTTATGCAGTCTTCCATTATTATCAGTTTGCAACGACGATTCGCATTCCAGGAACAGATGTGAGCTTCGATTTAGGATGGGCTTACTTTATCCTTGTCGTTTTCATGCTTGTCGGAGGTTCTAATGCCGTGAACTTAACGGATGGACTGGATGGTCTATTATCTGGAACCGCGGCTATTGCCTTTGGAGCCTTTGCTATATTGGCTTGGAATCAATCACAGTACGATGTAGCGATCTTTTCAGTAGCTGTTGCTGGAGCCGTTCTTGGGTTTCTTGTGTTTAACGCGCATCCTGCAAAAGTATTTATGGGTGATACAGGGTCGCTTGCTTTAGGCGGAGCGATTGTAGCAATTGCGATTTTAACAAAGCTTGAAATTTTACTTGTCATTATTGGAGGAGTATTTGTTGTCGAAACGTTATCCGTTATTCTTCAAGTGATCTCCTTTAAAACAACTGGAAAAAGAATCTTTAAGATGAGTCCGCTTCACCACCACTATGAGTTAGTTGGCTGGTCTGAGTGGAGAGTAGTTGTCACCTTCTGGACTGCTGGTTTATTACTTGCTGTTTTAGGAATTTACATCGAGGTGTGGTTATAATTGAATAAGATGCAAATGTTAAAAAACGAACATGTACTAGTATTAGGTCTTGCAAAAAGCGGATATGCGGCAGCTTCAATTCTTCATGAGCATGGAGTAAATGTCATAGTAAATGACCAAAAGCCGTTTGAAGAAAATGAACCTGCTCAGCTTCTTTCTGAAAAGGGGATTAATGTCGTTTGCGGCAGCCATCCTCTTCGTATGTTCGATGATAAAGAAATTACGATTTTGATTAAAAATCCAGGAATTCCATATGAAAATGTGATGGTTCAAGAAGCGCTTCGCCGACGAATTCCAGTTTGGACGGAAATAGAATTAGCTTATCATTTAACCTCGGCTCCTTTTATTGGGATCACTGGATCAAATGGAAAAACCACTACCACGACTTTGATTTATGAAATGTTGAAACAAGACAGTCAAAAAACTTTAGTGGCAGGTAATATTGGCACAGTGGCCAGCGAAGTCGCTGCAAAGGCAGCTGGCGATGAGTGGATCGTAACTGAACTCTCTTCTTTTCAGTTAATGGGAACAGTTGATTTCAGACCTAAAATCAGCTTAATATTAAATATTTTTGATGCACATTTAGACTATCACCACACTCGTGATGAATATGAAAAAGCAAAGCAGAAAGTATACGCACATCAACTTGAAGATGACATAGCTGTTATTAACCTCGATGATCCATCAGTCGTAAAACTGGCTGAAGCTTCAAAAGCAAAAAAAGTGTTTTTCTCAGTGAAAGAGCAAGTAGAACATGGTGCGTATATTAAAAATGGTGCGATCTACTACATGAATGAACATATCATCGACTTAAAGGATGTTGTTCTTCCTGGTGAGCATAACCAAGAAAATATTTTGGCGGCTATTTGTGTTGTGAAAAATGCAGGCTGTTCAAATGAAGCAATCGCACACGTTCTCACGATATTTAGTGGAGTGAAGCATCGTCTGCAGTTTGTAGATACAATTCAAAGCAGAAAATTCTATAACGATAGTAAAGCCACCAATATACTGGCAACAAGTAAAGCATTGTCAGCTTTTAATCAGCCGACCATTTTACTAGCTGGCGGGCTTGATCGCGGCAATGAATTTGATGAATTGAAACCTTTTATGAAAAATGTAAAAGGAATTATCACATTTGGTGAGACGGCACCTAAGTTTGTGAAGCTTGGTGAAGAACTGGGAATACATCACGTAAAACATGTCGATAATGTTGAACAAGCAGTACCTGCGGCGTTTAACATTTCTGAAGAAGAAGACGTGATTTTATTATCCCCGGCTTGTGCAAGCTGGGATCAACATAAAACATTTGAAGAACGTGGAGACATGTTTGTAAACGCCGTGCATATGCTTAAATAAGGGCTTGTCTCTCGTATGACTGACAGCCCAAATGAAATTATGCTTGGGGTGTCGGTCTCTTGACGAATAAGAAAACTTCTCCGGACTTTTTGCTTGTTGTCATTACGTTACTTTTATTGACGATTGGTTTAATTATGGTGTACAGCGCTAGTGCTGTGTGGGCATCGTATAAATTTGATGATTCGTTTTATTTTGCAAAAAGACAGCTTTTGTTTGCCGGAATCGGAGTTATCGCGATGTTTTTCATTATGCGAGTCGATTATTGGACGTGGCGGACTTGGTCAAAGATATTGATTGCTGTTTGTTTTCTCCTTTTGCTGCTTGTACTTATTCCTGGTATCGGTATGGAGAGAAATGGCTCAAGAAGCTGGATCGGTGTCGGAGCGTTTAGTATTCAGCCCTCTGAATTTATGAAGCTTGCGATGATTGCGTTTCTTGCAAAATTCTTATCTGAAAAACAAAAAAATATCACATCCTTTCGTAAAGGTTTCGCACCAGCATTAGGCATTGTGTTTTCTGCATTTGCCATCATCATGCTGCAGCCAGATTTGGGAACAGGGACGGTAATGGTTGGAACCTGTATTATTATGATATTTGTTTCAGGTGCGAGAATTGCTCACTTTATATTTCTCGGTCTATTAGGGCTCAGCGGATTTGCTGCACTAGTCTTATCAGCGCCCTACCGCATAAAACGAATTACATCGTACTTAAATCCTTGGGAAGATCCACTAGGCAGTGGGTTTCAAATTATTCAATCTTTATACGCTGTTGGTCCAGGCGGTCTGTTCGGAATGGGTCTCGGTCAAAGTAGACAAAAATTCTTTTATTTACCTGAGCCTCAAACAGACTTCATCTTTGCAATATTGTCTGAAGAGCTTGGCTTTATAGGAGGATCACTCATTTTGCTGCTCTTTAGTGTTCTATTATGGAGAGGCATAAGAATAGCACTTGGAGCGCCAGACTTATATGGAAGTTTCCTAGCAGTTGGCATCATTTCAATGGTTGCCATTCAAGTGATGATTAATATCGCAGTTGTTACTGGACTTATCCCTGTGACAGGTATCACGCTCCCATTCCTAAGTTATGGCGGCTCATCACTGACATTAATGCTGATGGCAATTGGCGTACTCTTGAATGTAAGCAGGTACGCTAGATATTAATGCTGCTAGTTCATGAAACCATGATGACATTTATTTTGCAAAAGTACAAAAAAATGATTTGAAGAGTAAAAATGACAGATTTTGTATTGAAAACATGTTTTTTGACTCTTCTTTACAGGTTTTAACGGAGCCCTGTTGTTTAAAACAGGGTTTATACTTTGTTCAGAGCAGAAAAAAATTGAGGGGAAATGGTATAATGCGTATAGTAATCAGTGGAGGCGGAACAGGCGGACATATTTATCCGGCCTTAGCTTTTATTAAAGAAGTGAAAAGACTGCATCCTGATGTAGAATTTTTATATATTGGTACTGAAAATGGACTTGAAAAGAAAATTGTAGAAAGAGAAAATATCCCTTTCAAGTCCATAGAAATTTCAGGTTTTAAAAGAAAGCTTTCCTTTGATAACGTAAAAACGGTGATGAGATTTCTAAAAGGCGTTCAAAAAAGCAAATCTTACTTAAAGGAATTTAAGCCAGATGCGGTCATTGGAACAGGTGGTTATGTGTGCGGCCCTGTTGTTTATGCAGCTTCTAAGCTGAAAATCCCGACCATTATTCACGAACAGAACAGCCTGCCTGGTATCACAAATAAGTTTCTAGCAAGATATGTTGATAAGGTAGCCATCTGCTTTGAAGAAGCAAAGGCACATTTTCCTTCTGAAAAGGTTGTATTTACGGGAAACCCTAGAGCCTCTGAAGTCGTCTCTATAAAAGAGGGGAAATCTCTGAAGGAGTTTGGGCTGGATGAAACGAAAAAAACGGTTCTTATCTTTGGCGGGAGCCGGGGGGCTGCGCCGATTAATAGAGCAGTTATTGACATGCAAGATGCATTAAAGGCTAAGAACTATCAGCTTTTATATATCACAGGTGAGGTTCATTATGAAAAAGTGCTGAACGAACTAAAGGAAAAAGGTGCAGCACCTAATATGATCACAAAGCCTTTCTTGCATCAAATGCCGGAGTACTTGAAATCGATTGATGTGATTGTTGCAAGAGCCGGTGCCACAACGATTGCTGAAGTGACAGCCCTTGGAATTCCAACTATTTTTATTCCAAGCCCATACGTGACGGCAAATCACCAGGAAGTCAATGCAAGATCACTAGAAAAGCATGACGCTGCAATCGTTTTAAGAGAATCAGAGCTTTCTGGAGAAAGCCTCCTTCATGCCATTGATGAAATTGCTGGTAATGAAGAAAAATTAAACGAAATGAGCCGTTTAACAAAAGAACTTGGAGTACCAGATGCGGCTGGACGTTTATATAATGTATTAAAAGAAATTACGACTACATGATGGAATGATATTAGGTAAGGCGGAGGGTAATATGGAGAACTTGAAGAATGAATTATTAGAAGCGCAAGTCGGTAAAGTGCTTGAAAATGAGCCGCTTGCAAATCATACGACAATGAAAATAGGCGGGCCGGCAGATCTATTGATCGTTCCTAAAGATATCGATTCAGTTAAAACGATCATGGATCAGATAAAAAAACACCACGCGGACTGGACGGTTATTGGAAGAGGATCAAATTTACTCGTACTTGATAAAGGAATACGTGGTGTCGTCCTGAAGTTAGGCGCTGGACTTGATCATTTAACTGTAAATGATGAAGAAATTACAGTTGGCGGCGGCTATTCTGTTGTAAGGCTTGCAACGTCTCTTAGTAAGCAGGGGCTCTCAGGGCTGGAATTTGCAGCTGGTATTCCAGGGTCTATTGGCGGCGCTGTTTATATGAACGCAGGTGCGCACGGATCTGATATCAGTAAGATTCTTGTGAAAGCTAGAATCTTATTTGAAGATGGAAGCATCGAGTGGCTAACAAATGAGCAGATGAACTTTAGCTATAGAACGTCTGTCCTTCAAAAGGAACGACCAGGCATTGTTCTCGAGGCCGTGTTTAAGCTCAAACAGGATGATCGCGAGAAAATCACAAAGAAAATGCAGCAAAATAAAGACTATCGCAAGGAAACACAGCCATATAATCGACCATGTGCCGGAAGTATTTTTCGAAATCCGCTGCCTGAATATGCAGGACAGCTTGTAGAAAAAGCGAATTTAAAAGGGTACCAAATTGGCGGAGCAAGAATCTCTGATATGCATGGAAACTTCATTGTGAACGCTGGCGGGGCTACTGCTCAAGACGTGCTGGACTTAATTCAGTACATCCAAAAGAAAATTAAAGATGACTACAATGTAGATATGCATACAGAAGTCGAAATTATCGGTGAAGCAAATTAAAAGCAAGTTTTATGAATGATGGCATCACAGGAAAACAAACGGCATTCTTTCATGCCGTTTGTTTTCTCATCAAAAGATGACCCAAAGGTGTGGACAAGCAGCTTTGAATGGGGTGAAGAATATATATGCGGCCTGATCATGAAAATGAAAAGATCGTCAATATAGAAGAACGAATTCCTAAAATTAAAGAACAAAGGAAGCAGAAAGCGAATCGGAGACTAATCTCTTTTATTCTACTGTTTTTTATCATGGTTTTAATCATTATTTATTTGCAGACACCAATCAGTAAAATTTCTTCTTTAACTATTACGGGTAACGAGCATGTCCCTACAAAACAGCTTGTGAAACTTTCCCAGATTAAAGAAGGCGAAACGGAGTTTTGGAATTTAAATAAAGATTTAACAGCAGATCATATGAAGCAAAACAAACTGATTAAAAGTGTCAGTATCAAAAAACATTTTCCAAATAAGGTTAGTATTGCTGTCAAAGAATATGCCAATATTGCGTATCTTCAAAAGGGAAATCTATACTATGAGCTTCTTGAAAATGGGACAGCATTACCAGAAGAAGTCACACCAAGTCATGCAGGGCCTATTTTTGTTGATTGGGACAATAAAGAGAAGCTGAAGCAAACGGTTAGATCTTTAAATCAGCTGCCAGCCTCTATTCAGGAACTCATCTCAGAAATATATTATGTGCCGACAAGCTCAAACCAGTGGCTCGTTAAATTTTATATGAATGACGGAAACACCGTGATTGCGTCAATTAAAACATTCGCTGATAAAATGAAAACCTACCCGGCCATTGTAAAAGAACTTTCGCCATCTGAAAAAGGCACAATCCATATGGAAGTCGCGACGTATTTTGAAGCGTTTAAATCTAAGAAAAAGGAAGATGAACGTTGAGAGGCAAAACAGTTATATTCTCAATTGTCATGCTTGTTCTTGGTTTTCTGATTTCTTTTTCATACCAATATACTAAGCAGCATCAGGCAGATGTCATTCGCACAGAGCAATGGAAAAAAGAATACTCCTTGAAAAGTCAGCTGACAAAGCAAGAAAAGGCGAATCAGAAACTTGAAAAAGAATTATACAGCCTTCAATCACAGGTTCAAGCTACTGAGTCCAATTTGAAAAATGAAAAAGAACAGTATTTTAATGTATTGGAAGATGTTGAGAAATACAGGATGTTTACAGGAGAGATCGGTGTAAAAGGAAAAGGGGTAAAAGTATCCCTTGAAGATGCATCTTATATCCCAAGTGGACAAAATGTCAATAATTACATTGTTCATGAGAGCCACATTTTTCATGTGATAAACGAACTGTTTATATCAGGAGCCTCTGCCGTATCTATTAATGGACAGAGAATTACACACCAATCATACATACATTGTAACGGCCCAGTTGTCACAGTTGACGGTGTTCAGCATCCAGCACCATTTGTTATTTCTGCTATTGGTGATCCGGCTGTGTTAATACCTGCATTAAATATTGCAGGAGGAGTGGTCGATCAGCTGACAAGTGATCACATTTCGATGACGATTGAAAAAAAGGATATTCGTATGAATCCTCTTTTAAAACACAAAGATTAAAAGTGAAAAGGTGAGTGGTGTTGAGGAAAAAGAAGCCTTTACTTAGTTTGACAGCCTTAATGGTGATATTCGGCATCATGGTCTCCATCCAATTTAATTCATTGCAAAAGCCCAAAGTTCGTGATACTCGCGATGTGTGGGAGCTAAGAGAGGATTTATCTGCATCTAAAAGTAAAGAATTGGATTTACTGAAAGAAATTGATAAATACGATGAAATGCTGAAAAAGTATGGTCGTCAAGGAGATCAATCAAAAGAAGCTCAACTAACTAAAACATTAAAAGATTTAAAAGAAAAGGCTGGTTTTACAGAAGTGACAGGGGAGGGAATTGAAGTTGACATCTCTCAGCTCTTCTCCAAGGATCTGACCGGAGAAGAAGTGAAAAATATCCCGCCTGATCTTCTGAAAAAGCTAATCAACGAAGCCAATATGTATGGGGCAAAACATATTTCCATTAATGACCACCGTGTGATTAATACAAGTGTGATTCGAGATATTAATGGCACGACGAAAATGGATGGCTACAGCTTAGATGGTGATGAAGTGACCATCAAGATGATCAGCGACCAGGCCGACAAATTATACAGCCGTTTAAATGTATCAGATATTGGTGATTTGTTTGCTCAGGAAAATTTCGGCTTAAGTATTAGCCAGCCGAAGCAGCAAATTCAATTAAAAGCATATGACGGTGCAATTCAGTTAAACGAGTTGAAACCTCTTGACGATGTAAAGGAGGGAAAATCTTAATGTGGCTTCCTGTACTTGGCTTAATCATAGGAGTTGCGATCGGTTTCTTAACAAATTTTACGATACCGAATGAGTATTCTAATTATCTTTCCCTCGCTGTACTTGCTGCGCTTGATACATTGATTGGTGGAATCAGGGCACATCTGCAAGGGGCATACGATGAACTAGTGTTTGTATCAGGCTTTTTCTTTAATATTATACTTGCAATAAGTTTAGCTTTTCTGGGCGTCCATCTTGGTGTAGACTTGTATTTAGTCGGAATGTTTGCTTTCGGCGTTAGATTGTTTCAAAATATAGCAGTTATTCGAAGAATTCTACTAACAAAATGGACAATTTCTAGAGAAAAAAAGAAAAAAAGTGAGTCATAAAAAAGGATATACATATGATGTAACGAATATTTTCAGTAATCCTAATAAAAAATGTTGATTTTTTAAGTTTTGTTACACACTTGTAAAAACACATTCATTGTATTGTTGTTCAGCAAATAATAGAATAGAAAGTATTGATATGTGAGGAGGTGCCATAGAATGAACAACAATGAAATTTACGTCAGCCTTGACATCGGTACATCCAATATAAAAGTCATCGTCGGAGAAATGGCGGATGATTCGCTTAACATTATAGGTGTTGGAAATGTCCCTTCAGAAGGGTTAAAAAAAGGATCGATTGTTGATATAGATGAGACAGTTCATTCTATTAGACAAGCATTTGAACAGGCTGAGAGAATGGTAGGTTTTCCTTTACAAAAGGCGATTGTCGGAATTAACGGAAACCACATTCATATTCAGAATACGAGCGGCGTGGTCGCAGTATCTAGTGAAAACAAAGAAATACATGCTGAAGATGTGAGACGTGTCTTAGATGCTGCACAGGTAGTATCTATTCCTCAAGAACATCTCGTCGTAGACGTCATCCCGAGACAATTTATCGTCGACGGAAGAGATGAGATCACTGATCCGAAAAAAATGCTTGGTGTTCGGCTAGAGGTGGATGGATCGTTAATTACAGGTTCTAAAACGATTCTACATAACTGGCTCCGATGTGTAGAAAGAGCTGGAATTGAAATTATGGATATTTGCTTGCAGCCGCTCGCATCGGGCTCAGCAGCATTATCGAAAGATGAAAAAAATCTAGGGGTAGCTCTCGTCGATATTGGCGGCGGATCTACAACGATTTCCGTATTTGAAAACGGGCATCTCTATTCTACTCACAGTATCCCTTTGGGCGGAGAGAACATTACAAAAGACTTGTCTATAGGACTTAGAACGTCTACTGAAGAAGCTGAACGAATCAAAAAACAATTTGGACATGCGTTTTATGATGAGGCATCGTCTGAGGAAACATTTGAAGTTTCTGTTATCGGTACCGATCAGAAACAGACGTATACACAGCTTGAAGCGGCTAATATCATCGAAGCTCGGCTGGAAGAAATCTTGCTCTTTGTGGCAGAGGAATTAAGAAATATGGGTGTCCAAGATTTGCCTGGCGGATTCGTTTTAACAGGTGGACAGGCAGCTATACCAGGTATCCTTTCTCTTGCACAAACGGTCTTGCAAAACAATGTTAGAATTGCAAGTCCGAATTATATTGGGGTGAGAGAACCTCAGTATATGACAGGAGTGGGTCTAATTCACTTTGCTTATCGCAATGCAAAGATTCAGGGCAGACAGGTTGGATTCCAAATGCCGGATGAGGCGTTTCATGAAGTAGGCGCATCCATGGAGCCGGTTTCTTCTGCACAACAAGTGAAAGAAGCGCAGCCAAGACCGAAAGTAAAACAAAAAGCACAAGAAGAGACAAATAAAAAACCGGGCAAAATGAAAAAACTATTTAATATGTTCTGGGAATAGAATTAGATTTTCGACGGATTAGGAGGATTCAGCATGTTGGAGTTTGAAACAAATATAGACGGCCTAGCATCAATTAAAGTAATCGGAGTAGGTGGAGGCGGAAATAACGCTGTCAACCGCATGATCGAAAATGACGTACAAGGTGTCGATTTCATTGCAGTCAATACAGATGCACAGGCTTTAAATCTATCAAAAGCAGAAACGAAAATGCAAATCGGTGCTAAGCTGACAAGAGGGCTTGGAGCAGGTGCGAATCCTGAAGTCGGTAAAAAAGCTGCTGAGGAAAGCAAAGAACAGATTGAAGAAGTATTAAAAGGCGCAGACATGGTCTTTGTTACTGCTGGTATGGGCGGTGGAACTGGTACGGGTGCTGCACCTGTCATTGCAAAAATCGCAAAAGATTCTGGTGCATTGACAGTTGGAGTCGTGACTCGTCCTTTCACATTTGAAGGAAGAAAGCGTCAGCTTCAAGCCGTCGAAGGAATTGCTTCTATGAAAGAAGCAGTTGACACATTAATCGTCATTCCAAACGATCGCTTGCTTGAAATTGTTGATAAAAACACGCCAATGCTTGAAGCATTCCGTGCAGCAGATAACGTGCTACGACAAGGTGTTCAAGGGATCTCAGATCTTATTGCTACACCAGGTTTAATTAACCTTGACTTTGCTGACGTGAAAACGATCATGTCCAATAAAGGTTCTGCTCTTATGGGTATTGGTGTCGCAACAGGTGAAAATCGTGCTGCTGAAGCTGCGAAGAAAGCTATTTCTTCACCACTTCTAGAAACGGCGATTGACGGTGCACAAGGTGTCATCATGAATATTACTGGTGGTACGAACCTAAGTCTTTATGAAGTACAAGAAGCAGCGGACATTGTTGCTTCTGCATCTGATGAAGATGTAAACATGATTTTCGGGTCTGTCATTAATGATAATTTGAAGGATGAAATTGTGGTAACTGTTATCGCTACTGGATTTATTGAGCAAGAGCCAGAAGTGACAAAACCACAAAGAAATCCATTAGGACAAGGATTAAAGCAAAATCAATCCATTCCTCAAAAGCGTGAAGTAAAACGTGAGGAACATCAGCAGCCATCATCTCAACCGAGACAAAATACACAATCAAGCGATGATACGCTGGATATCCCAACGTTCTTGCGCAACCGTAATAAACGCTAATCGAGTATCACTCATCCCCTTCCACTGGAAGGGGATTTTTTCATGTCCAATATATTAAGTAACCCGCATCTCTTCTGATCAAAAAGTATTAAATGTGTCTTGATAACTTTATTCAACATATGCATTTCGACTTAGAGTGATTAAGTAAAAAGAATCATTTTTAAATCCTATTACAAAAAGCGACAAAATGATGAACTTTATTTGACTACATTAAATAGAACACCATGAATCTTGTCATGAACAAAGGAAAGGGAGGCGTGAAACCCATACACTGTTTGACCATTTGAGGAGGAGGGATTTGATTGAAAGTGAAGTTTCGCAAAACCGCCGGCTATCGTTTGATGAGTCTTTTGGTGATTGGTACTTTAACGATGACAAGCTTTGGGATGGTTCAAGCAAAATCGACTTCTACCTCATATCAAGAGGAAGCTGTTTCCTCCAAGAAAACAAAAGCAAAGATCTCATCTAGATTAATGAAACAGTTTCAACAAGAAGACAAGGTGACCTTTTTAGTCAAAATGAAGGAACAAACCAATGTCAAAAAAGTGGCGAAGGATGCTGTGTCAAAAGCCAAAAAACAGAAGTTAACAGTAGCTAAAACGCAGTACACAAAAAGATCAGCAGTCGTATCAGAACTAAGAGCGACGTCTGAAGAGACGCAGGAAGCGCTGCTTGCTTATTTACAAAAGGCACAAAAGAAAAAGCAAGTGAAGGATTTTCATTCGTACTATATTGTGAATGGTCTCGCTGTGACGGGAACGAAAGAAGTCATGGAAAAGGTGGCTTCCTTCCCAGAAGTAGATCAAGTGCTGCCAAATGAAATCCGTCAAATCCATCGTCCTGTTGATTTGAAGACTTCAAAGAAAAACAAACAATTCAAAGCAGCAGATGGAATCGAGTGGAACATTTCTCAAGTTCATGCCCCAGAAGCATGGGCTTTAGGCTATGACGGAACTGGTACGGTTGTGGCAAGTATTGACACAGGTGTGGAATGGGATCATCCTGCATTAAAAGAAAAATACCGCGGATTTGACCCTGCACGTCCAAATGAACCTTCACATGAATTCAATTGGTACGATGCAACGACAGGTTCTAAAGCGCCATACGATGATTTAGAGCATGGTACACATGTAACGGGAACGATGGTTGGCTCTGAGCCAAATGGAGAGAATCAAATTGGAGTCGCACCAGGTGCAAAATGGATTGCGGTGAAAGCTTTCTCAGAAGATGGTGGATCAGATGCTGATCTGCTTGACGCAGGTGAATGGATTTTAGCCCCAAAAGATGAAAACGGAACCCCTCATCCAGAAAAGGCGCCAGATGTGGTCAATAATTCTTGGGGCGGTGGGCCTGGTCTTGATGATTGGTATAAAGATGTGGTCAATGCTTGGAGAGCAGCGGACATCTTCCCAGAGTTTTCAGCTGGTAATACGGATTTATTTAACCCTGGCGGTGAGGGATCTATTGCAAATCCTGCGAACTATCCCGAAGCCTTTGCGACGGGTGCAACAGATCAAAACAACAAACTGGGTTCTTTCTCTTTGCAAGGCCCTTCTCCATATGGCGTCATGAAACCAGATATTGCTGCCCCAGGGGTAAACATTCGTTCTTCTATTCCTGGGAAAGGGTATGAGGATGGCTGGAATGGAACCTCGATGGCAGGTCCGCATGTTTCAGCTGTTGTGGCTCTTCTGCGCCAAGTACAGTCAGATCTGTCTGTTGAAGAGATCGAAGAAATTCTCATTGATACTGCAAAACCGCTGACAGATCAACAATTCCCGGAATCCCCTAACAATGGCTATGGGGCAGGATTAGTTGATGCAAAAGAAGCCATCACAGCATTAACAGATGGAATTGGCAAGATTGAAGGACAGGTAACAAAAGAAGGAGAAGATACAGAACCACCTGTTTTTTCTCATAAAGGACCGAATGAAATTTTTGCCTCTACGCCAACACCTCTAAGTATTACAGCAGAAGATGAAGTAGCTGTGACAAATGTCTCCTTGAGCTATCAAGTGGATCAAGGGAAAAGGGAGACGCTGCAAGCAAAACGAACGGATGGAAATCATTTAAAAGGGACATATGTTGTCCAGCTCCCAGAACTTGAGGGAGAAAACGTCACATACCGATGGATGGTGAAAGATTTTGGAGGAAATGAAGCTGCATCAGAACCGTATACGCTTCCGATTAAAACATCCATCACGACTGGCTACTCGCAAGATTTTGAAGCTTGGCCAAGTGGGTGGTTCAGTGGTGGAACAAAAGATCCTTGGCAGTGGGGGAAGCCGACCACAGGTCCGAAACAAGCCTTTACTGGAGATCATGTCTACGCCACAAACCTAGACAGTCCGTATGAAAATCAAACAGATGCTCATTTATCTATGCCGATGATTGCTGTACCTGAGTCAGGCTCCTCCTTTTTACAATATCAATACTGGCATGACCTTGAAGCAAATTATGACTATGTGCATATTCATGTGCAGCCTGAGGGGGAAGATGCTGTCCAAGTGGCAGCCTACACAGGCAAAACAAGTGGATGGACAAAAGGAGAAGTAGATTTATCTGCTTACAAAGGTCAGAACGTGAGAGTTATTTTTCAGCTAAGAACGGATGGCAGTGTAACAAAAGACGGTTTTTATTTAGATGATGTGAAAATAACAGATCAAGCCTTGCCTCAAAAGGCAAAGAAACAGCTTGGCATCATCAAAAAAGAAAAGCCATCACGGGAGCAGAAGAAACCCGTCGATCCGAAAAGGGCAAAGCCTGCTAAACTAAAAGAAAAACATGTCCAGATGAAAAAGGAAAAAAGCTTAGATGCTCCGTCTATCAAAGCTCTTCCGATGAAGGCAGAAATCAGTGTTCTTGAAAGCGGCAAGTCCACGTACACTGATGAAGCGACAGGGAGATATCAGCTTTCTCATGGTGCAGGGGAATTTACAGTGAAAGCTGAAGCATATGGCTTTGAATCACGCACACAAAAAGTCAATATTTCTGCAAATGATCAGGCAGAGGCAAATTTCTCGTTACAGCCATTAGAAAAACGAACGATATCTGGCACAATTGTCAATGAAACAACGGGTGAAAAAGTAAAGGATGCTACGGTTTATCTTGTAGAGGATGCGAAAATTGAGCCGGTGAAAACAGATGAATCTGGCGAGTTTTCTCTAGAGGCATTGAGCGGTGTGTATACAGTCAAAGTATTTGCGAAAGGGTTTAAAGGATATTCGTTTACAGCCGATGTGACAGAAAAGCCGCTTGAAAAAGCAATCAAGCTGGAACCTTTCATCGGTTTTGCCGGCGAAATCGGCTACGATGACGGAACAGCTGAAAATGCGCGGGCGTTCTATGATCCTGGTAATGGCTGGGCGGTGAAATTTTCATTAGAAAAAGGGAAGAAACAAGCACAGGTCACAGGGGGGCTTTTCCGTTTCTGGACAACAGAGTGGCCAGCCCCTGGCGGGAATGAATTTGCGGTTGAAGTGTATGATGCTTCTGGGAAGGACGGCGCTCCAGGTGAGAAAATTGCGGGACCTTTTAAAGCAAATGCGCTGCGTAATGGTGAATGGACAAAAGTAGATTTAGAAGATCAAGCCATTACGGTGAATGGAGATTTCTATCTTGTCTATATTCAAACGAAAAAGAATACGGAATCTCCAGGCCTTGCAACAGATGAAGATGGACCAAATGCTGAAAGAAGCTGGCAGCTGACAAGCGGTGCCTTTTCTCCTTCTCCAAAAGAAGAGGGGAATTATATGATTCGTGCGCTTGTCCAATATGAAGCAGATGTGCCAGAAATAACATCTCCAAAGGCTGGAACGATCACGAACAAAGATGAACTGGAGATCGAAGGTAAAGCCTCTCCAGGGCTTGATGTAGCGATCTATCAAAACAATAAAGAGATTGCTAAAGTGAAAGCAGATCAGTCGGGTGCTTTCAAAGAGAAGGTTACAGTGTCAAGCGGAGAGCATGTATTCACGGCTGCTACTGTTACGGATAAAGGCGCAACGAAAAAATCCAAATCAGTCAAGGTGATCATTGATCAAACAGCCCCAGTGTTAACGATAGATACACCAAAAAAAGGGGAAAAGTCTAACAAAGAATCACTCACTGTAGAAGGAAAGGTAACGGATGATCATCTTGATCAAGTCACTGTGAATGGAAAAAAAGCAGCCGTAAAAGATGGGGAATATTCTGCAAGAATCCTGCTTGAGAACGGGGAAAATACGATCAAAGTTACAGCAAAAGATGCAGCAGGAAACAAAACGACTAAAAAAGTCGATATCGATGTTCAATACGAAGCACCTGAGATTTCAAAGCTGACACCAGCAGAGAATGTCAATCTATCATCAGGTGAGTCTGTTAAAATTTCATTTAACAGCAGAGAAAAGCTAGACGCAACGTTTGTCATTCACATGCCGCTGACAAACGCGAGATCAAAGCTGCAAAATACAACAGAGCTGCCGCTTCGCGAGGTAGCTAACGGAAGATATGAAGGCTACTGGACAGCTACCTCTACTGCCAAAGCAAAAGGAGCAGTCATTGAAGTGATTGTGCGGGATGATTATGGAAATGTCACACGACAAAAGGCTCCAGGCACATTAAATATCAATGAAAAATAACCCTTAAGAAAGGCACGACTCCTTGGAGCGTGTCTTTTTCGTTTCGAATGATTGTTTGTAAGTTTGTCCGGAAGCACACTCTCTTTCTTTGTGCTCTCATTCCTCGACAAAAACAATAACAATCCACCAAAAGTTCTCTATCATCCCCAACAAGAATTGACAGACTTCCATCTCTTGGCTGTTTTATACTGGTACAAACAAGTGCAAGTACTGCTTTTGATTCTTTGTTTCAGATGAAAGGAGCAGAAGGTGGTCATTTATTTAGATGTGATTTGGCTGTTAAACTTTTGTTTTGATCTATTGCTTCTCTTACTCACTGCATTTATTCTCAAACGACAAGTAAAAAAACGGCGATATATGTTAGGAGCTCTGATTGGATCGAGCATTGTTCTCTTGCTCTTTACACCATTTGCAATGTTTGTGTCACACCCTCTAGGCAAACTGCTTTTTTCTGTCTTGATCGTGCTTGCAACTTTTGGATTTCAAAGATTTCGATTCTTTTTTCAAAACCTGTTTGCTTTTTACTTTGTCACATTTTTGATGGGAGGAGGCATGATCGGGGTTCATTCGTTTTTACAAACCAATACTGTTATTCAAGACGGGCTGCTGATTTCACAAAATGATGGCTTTGGTGATCCCATTAGCTGGCTTTTCGTTTTAACCGGCTTTCCTGCGATTTGGCTGTTTTCAAAGAAACGATTAGGAGAGGTCGGTGCGAAAAAAAGACAGTTTGATGAACAAGTCCTTGCGGAGATACACATTCAAGGAGAGACCATCCGCTTAAAGGGACTCGTCGATTCTGGCAATCAGCTGTATGATCCTATGACGAAAACACCTGTGATGATCGTTCAAGCAGATCAACTTATGTCCATTTGCGGAGAGCCATTTATAGAGCTTATGAAGCAGTCTCATCCTGTTGAAGTGATGCAAAAGCTCGATGATCAATTTCCGCTTCTTGACCGTTTAAGACTTGTTCCATATCGAGCAGTCGGTCATGATCACGGGTTTCTTCTATGCTTAAAACCAGATACGGTCATCATTTATTCAAAAACACATATGATCCAGCCAGCCAAGTGTTTTGTAGGCATGAGTCTGAGCGGTTTATCAGCAGATCAGGAATTTCAATCCATCATTCATCCAGATATGTTAGACGGAAAAATCATCCAAGGGGTGTCTTAAGGATTGGTGATGTCTTTTATCTTACGAGGTCAACTTGATATTTAGAAGGGAGAAGAAGATGAAAAAATTAAAATTTAAACTCACTTACTACTGGTATAAACTCCTCATGAAGCTAGGTCTTAAGAGTGATGAGATTTATTATATTGGTGGTAGTGAGGCGCTGCCGCCGCCATTATCCAAGGATGAAGAGCAGGAACTGCTTGTCAAATTACCAAAAGGTGATCAAACAGCAAGGGCTATCCTGATTGAAAGAAATTTGCGGTTGGTGGTCTACATCGCAAGAAAATTTGAAAACACAGGGATTAATATTGAGGATTTAATTAGTATTGGAACTATTGGTCTAATTAAGGCAGTCAATACATTTAACCCAGAAAAAAAGATCAAGCTTGCGACATATGCTTCGAGATGTATTGAAAACGAGATTTTGATGTATTTGCGCCGAAATAATAAAATTCGTTCAGAAGTGTCGTTTGATGAGCCGCTCAACATTGATTGGGACGGAAATGAACTGCTTTTATCAGACGTACTTGGAACAGATGATGATATTATCACACGGGATATTGAAGCAAATGTAGATAAAAAACTTTTGAAAAAAGCGCTGGAACAATTAAATGACCGCGAAAAGCAGATCATGGAGCTCAGATTCGGCTTGGTTGGCGGTGAAGAAAAAACCCAAAAAGATGTCGCTGACATGCTAGGCATTTCCCAGTCGTATATTTCAAGGCTTGAAAAAAGAATTATTAAACGATTACAAAAAGAATTTAACAAAATGGTCTAAAAAAATTTTTTTGAAAGCTCTGTCCCTTTGCTGTCAAAGGTATCAACTTCTTTTCTCATGATTCTCATCATCACTCGTGCATATTTTTCCATCCCAAGGAGATACTGAACTTTGTACAACAGCTCCTGTAGGGAGGGAAAAAAGTGTCCAGAAATAAAGTGGAAATCTGTGGAGTCGACACCTCCAAACTGCCTGTTCTGAAAAACGAAGAGATGAGAAAATTGTTCAGACAGCTGCAAGATGAAGGTGACGATACAGCAAGAGAAAAGCTAGTCAATGGCAATTTGCGGTTGGTTTTAAGTGTGATTCAGCGTTTTAACAACAGAGGCGAGTATGTGGATGATCTCTTCCAAGTAGGCTGTATCGGATTAATGAAATCAATTGATAATTTTGATTTAAGCCACAATGTCAGATTTTCAACTTATGCGGTCCCTATGATCATAGGAGAAATCCGTCGATACTTGCGTGATAACAACCCAATTCGGGTATCTCGTTCACTAAGAGATATTGCCTACAAAGCGCTTCAGGTTCGTGAGAGGCTGATTAGTGAGACAAGCAAGGAGCCAACGGCAGAAGACATTGCCAAAGTGCTGGAAGTGCCTCATGAGGAAATTGTCTTTGCCCTAGATGCGATTCAAGATCCTGTTTCTTTGTTTGAACCGATCTATAATGACGGAGGAGATCCGATTTATGTGATGGATCAAATTAGTGATGATCGGAACAAAGACACACAATGGGTAGAGGAATTGGCCTTAAAAGAGGGAATGCGCCGGTTGAATGATCGAGAAAAAATGATTCTCCGCAAACGCTTCTTCCAAGGAAAAACGCAAATGGAAGTCGCTGAAGAGATCGGGATTTCTCAAGCACAAGTCTCAAGACTTGAAAAAGCAGCCATCAAACAAATGAATAAAAACATCTTTTAAAGCCGCCGCTTCATGTGCGGCTTTTTTCATTCTTGGAAAGAGCGCGTCTCTAGTATTGACTCTGTTATTTTTTTCATTTAATCTGTTTTTAACAAATGTTATTTTAGATATCATTTGTTAGGGAACACTTAAGCGGAAAGAAGGGTTATTATGACATTCCATGATGAAAGAAGGCTGCTCATTAAGGTTGCGCATATGTATTATGAAGAAGGCGCCACTCAATCTAAAATAGCAGATGCTGTTGGGGTTAGCCGTTCGCTCATATCGAAATATTTGGCAAAAGCACGTGAAGCAGGAATCGTGGAAATCATTATTCATGATGAAATGAATCAACAATATGGATCTTTAGAAAGAAAAATAGAGCGGAAATACGGGCTGCGAGAAGTCGTCTGTGTGGAAACGCTCAGCCAAGAAACAACAAAAAGCCGAATCGGCGCTGCGGCGGCAGGCTTTTTATTAAAAGTCATGAAGGATGGACAAGTCATCGGTTTTTCCTCAGGAACCACTTTGCATGAAATGGCGAAAGCGCTTACGTCAGTTCAGCACTACCCATCCGTGACATTTGTTCCGCTTGTCGGGGGTGTGGGAAACGAAGATGTTGATATCCATGCCAATTATATTATTGCGAGATGCACAGAGGCACTCAAATCTAAATGTGAGTTTTTACATGTGCCTGTCATGCTTGATACCAAAGAAGCGAAGGATGTACTGATACGGCAGCCGTCAATCAAAAAAGTGATTGAACTAGGAGAATCATCAAATATTGCGGTTGTCGGGATTGGCGGGGTTCCGCAGCATTCAACGATGGTGAAATCTTATATGACAAGCGGTGAGGAGGATATTCTTCAAGCGAAGGATGTAGCGGGTGACATTTGCTATAACTTTATTGATCACCAAGGAGAAGTGTATCCCCACCCATGGAACGACAGGGTAATGGGCATAAGCCCGCAAAAGTTGAAAGAAATCCCGCTAGTCATTGGTGTCGCTGGAGGAGAAGAAAAAATTGAAGCGATTCGGGCAGCATTAGAAGGTGGATTAATTCATGTATTAATTACGGATGAACGAACAGGAGATGCCTTATTAAAGTAACTACCTAATATGATTAGGTAGTTTTTTTGAGTCTTTAGACTCAAAAAAATTGAAAATTTTATTGATTTTAGCTTGACACAAAGTTGACACATCATATAAACTAAGTTCATAACAAATGATAAATAAAATAACAAATGTTACAAGAAACAGATTTTTGTTAATTTTTATAACGTTTGTTAAAAGTTTCAGATTATTTTTCTAGCAATCTACCCGAGAAGCAAGAAAACCTGAAAGGATGATTTAGATGTCAATTTATCAACAGTTGTTAGCTCGAGAACGCAGTGGAGATCCAATCAAAGTAGGAATTATTGGGGCAGGCCAAATGGGTTTTGGACTTATTTCACAAATTTCTAAAATTCCAGGCATGATTGTAGCAGGTGTATGTGATATTCACCTTAGTGCAGCAGAGAAGGCAGCGAATTTTTACAAGCAGCATGCGAAGCCGCATCAAATGGTCGTCACAAATGATTATAGAGAAGTGATTCAATCAGATTTTGTGGAAGTTGTCGTAGATGCAACAGGAGTGCCAGAGGTCGGAGCAAACATTTCTTTGGAAGCGCTTAATTCAAAGAAACATCTCGTTCTTTTAAATGTAGAAGTTGATATTACCATCGGTTTGGTGATGCATAAATTATTCACAAATGCAGGACTTGTTTACTCTGGATCAGCTGGAGATGAACCGGCAGCAACTCTAGAATTATATGAATTTGCAAAAACAATGGGACTTGAGGTGCTCGTTGCTGGGAAAGGCAAGAACAACCCATTCTTCCCAGAAGCAAATCCAGATACGTGTAAAGCAGAAGCAGATAGTAAACATATGAGTGCACATATGCTCGCTGCCTTCCAAGACGGAACAAAAACAATGGCAGAAATGAACTTATTAAGTAACGCGACAGGGCTTTTGCCAGATAAGGTCGGTATGCACGGAGTCGAAGCAAATTTAGAGAATGTAGCAGATAAATTGAATCAAAAACAACAAGGCGGCGTGCTCGATAACTTCGGAGTCGTTGAATATGTAAATGGGCTAGCACCAGGCGTATTCGTTATCGTCAAGAGTGACCTAGAGCCAGTAGATGAAGAGCTTCGTTACTTAAAAGTTGGAAAAGGTCCTCACTACACGCTTTACCGTCCTTTCCACTTAGCGAGTCTTGAAACACCTGTTACCATTGCAAAAGCGGTCTTACAGCATGATTCATCGATCCACCCGATTGGTGTACCAGTGTCAGAAACAGTCGCTGTTGCGAAAAGAGATATTAAAGCAGGGGAATCACTTGACGGAATTGGCGGATACTCCGTAAGAGGTGTACTTGAAACACATCAAGACATGAAAACGAACGGTCACATTCCAATTGGCTTAATCAGCGGAAAAGTTGTTGCGAAAAAAGACATCAAATTAGGACAGTTCCTCACTCATGATGATGTAGAGCTTGATTCAAACACAACTGTCTGGAAGCTGCGTTCATTACAAGATCACTTATTTCAATCATAAGGACGTGAAGCTATGGAAAAATTAGCAATCGTACTTTGTATCATTCTCATCGTGCAGTATGGGTTATCTTTTATTCAAATTAAGTATTACCGCAAAAGCATGGACTCACTGATTGATGACTACAGAGGGAAACAGGGCTATCACTTATTTTCAGGAATGGAACGGCGCAAAGTTGGCCCTGGGGCCATTGCGCTCATCATTGTGGATGAATCGTATATCATTCAAAAATGCCATGTGCTTGGCGGCGTGTCGATCTTATCTAAATTTAAAGAAGTCCCTGCATATGAAGGCAAGCATGTAGGGGCTGTGCTGGACGAGCACCACATGATGAAGAAAACGTTGAAAAAGCGCAAAAAGGCGCCAGCTGTCATGCAAGCACTTTCCATGGCGGCTGAGCAGGCCCTTGTCTCGATTTCGAAAAAAAATATAACAAATGTGAACTAAAGAAAGGGGAGATGAAACATGGAATGGATTCAATGGTTTGGAGAGCACTTTATCGGAATGTTTGAAGCCGGCGGAAAGCAATTCATGGGTCTGATTACAGGTATCGTTCCAACGCTTGTTGTGTTACTGACTTTCACTTATGCTGTCATGAAATTTATTGGAGAAGAGCGAGTGAATAGAGCCATTCAGTTTGCAGCGAAGTATACCATTTTGCGCTACACGTTAATGCCGATCTTATCCGTTCTTATTTTGACAAACCCAATGGCTTATACGTTTGGCCGCTTTTTACCTGAAAAACAAAAACCAGCATTCTATGATTCAGCTGTTTCATTTGTTCATCCGGTGACATCACTGTTCCCGTATGCCAACGCAGGAGAACTATTTGTCTACTTAGGAATTGCGAACGGGATTAAAGAAGCTGGATATTCAATGTCAGAGCTTGCTGTTCGCTACTTCTTAGTCGGGATCGTCGTCATTTTACTACGCGGAATCATTACTGAATGGATTACAAAATATTTAGCAGGAAAAATGAAAGCGAATTCACAATAGGGGAGGGTTAGACATGACAAACCACAAAGTATTTGTTGCAAAAGGTGCTGGCGGATGGGGAGAAGGCTTAGAGCTTGAACCAACTGGTAAAAGAAGAAAGGTTGTTTCTATTACAGGGGGAGGCATTCACCCGGTTGCACGTAAAATTGCAGAAATGACAGGGACAGAAGCATGTGACGGCTTTAAAAACTCTATACCAGAAGATGAAATGATGTGTGTTGTCATTGACTGCGGGGGAACAGCGCGAATCGGACTTTATCCAATGAAACGCATTCCTACTGTAGACGTTTTGCCATCCTCTCCTTCTGGACCGCTTGCTAAACATATTACAGAAGATATCTTCGTATCAGGCGTAACAGAAAAAGATATTTCCTATGCAGAAGCATCTGATGGTGAGTCGAAAGCAGAAGGTCAGGAGAGCAGTGAGTCGATTGACAAAGAGAATTTCAAAGAAACGTATGCAAAGCTGAAAGAGGAAAATATTGAGCGGCAGGAAAAAGGCAATTTCCTGATGAGATTCTCACGCGGAATCGGGAAAGTCACCGGTACGTTCTATCAGGCCGGCCGTGATTCTGTTGATATGCTTTTGAAAAACATTATTCCATTCATGGCATTTGTCAGTATGTTAATTGGAATTATCAATTATACAAAAATCGGTGATCTGATTGCCCATTTTCTATCACCTTTGGCAGGATCTCTTTGGGGGCTCTTACTGCTCGTTGTGGTCTGTACACTGCCGTTCCTATCACCTGTCTTAGGACCTGGAGCAGTTATAGCCCAAGTCATCGGTGTTCTGATTGGTAGTCAAATCGCACTAGGAAACATTCCGCCTCAATTTGCACTTCCTGCACTATTTGCCATCAACGGTCAAGTAGGGTGTGATTTTATTCCAGTGGGGCTGTCACTTGGTGAAGCGAAGCCGGAAACGGTACAATATGGGGTACCAGCTGTTTTGTATAGCCGTCTTATTACAGGGGTTCTATCTGTTGTGATCGCATACGTTGCCAGCTTCGGTATGTATTAAACGTATTAAAGGAGGAATCGAGATACATGGTAACACAATCTGTTATAAAAGAAATTGGGATCTTAGTCCCGCAATTTAAAGAAGATAAGCTGATTGTTTTATTTGGACCCGCAGCGCCGCAGGAATTAAGAGATATGTCTGTCATTCATGAGTTCGAACATCTAGAAGAAGAGCCGCTGAAGCTGGGCGGAACCATTCAAGTGGGCGATCAAACGTACACGATCACAGCCCTCGGCAATAAAGCAAATGACAACTTTAAAGAGCTCGGCCATATTTCGATCTACTTCCAAGAGCCGTTTGATGAAGTATTACCAGGAGCTGTATTTGCATCCCCGCACACGTTTCCTGATATAAAAGAAGGCGTACGAATTGAAATTTCGTAACCTTGTAAAAAAGCTGTTCCTAAATTGGGACTGACCCCATAAGATGAGACAAATAAAAAACACCTTCAAGTTTGAAAACGGATCGTTGTCATCCGAAATAAAACATGGAGGTGTTTTTCTATGGGGACAAGAGTGAGTTATCCGGTTGAAGTCAAACAGAAGGCTGTAGAAATGAGATTGGCAGGCGTATCAATGAAAGAGATCATGCAAGAATTGAATATCAAAAATAAAACGCAGGTTCAGACATGGGTGAGGTGGCATAAGGCTGGGGATACACACCGGTTCGAACAGCCTGTTGGAAAACAATATACCTATGGAAAGGGTCCCGAGTACTCTTCCGAATTAGAGAGACTGCGGGCAGAAAATCGCTATCTGAGTCAACAGAATGAAGTTTTAAAAAAGTACAACGAATTGGAAAGGAAGTTGATAAGGAAACGTCAATCAAACTGGTAGAAGAATTGCGCAAAAAGATGACAGTACAGGACATCTGTGTCCATTTAGGCATCTCACGCGCTTCGTTCTATAGATGGAAAAAGAATCTGACTCAGAATCATTCTAAAAGACAACTAGAGAAACAAATCGGCACGTTGTGCCGAGAGCACAAGTATCGATATGGATACCGAAAAATTACAGCCATACTAAAATTGAGAATGCGTATTAACCATAAAACTGTTCAACGTATCATGCAGAAAAACCAGTGGCAATGCCGGGTTAAAATGAAAAAGCGTAAGAAGAATGGGCAACCCTATGCCGTGGCTGGTAATATACTCGATCGGAACTTTCAGTCTGATCGCCCTCTTGAAAAACTAGTAACGGACATCACGTATTTGCCTTATGGACAGAAACAATTGTACCTTTCCAGTATATTGGATTTATATAATGGAGAAGTGATTGCTTTTACGATTGGTGATAAGCAGGACACAGACTTTATCTTAAACACACTTGATCAGCTCCCAGCACTGCCTGAGAACTGCGTGTTACATAGCGACCAAGGTTCTGTGTATACATCTTACGAGTATCAGAAAGCTGTTCATATAAAAGGCATTACCATGAGCATGTCCCGTAAAGGGACACCCGCTGATAATGCCTCCATCGAATCGTTTCATTCCTCACTAAAGTCTGAAACGTTCTATCTTAACAGCATTGATCGAACTACAACCACCATCGTAGAACGCACTGTCAAAGAATACATTTATTATTATAACAACATTCGTATTCAAACGAAACTAAACAACCAATCACCGATAAACTATCGGCAATTGGCTGTATAAAGGTGTTTTGATCCCTGTCTCAATAACGGGGGTCAGTCCCATTGGAGCAGCTTTTTTATATGAGGTTTACCAGAAAGAGCATTTACGATATGCTGTAAACATTCATTGTTTGTATATTCAGAATTTTTACTCAGGAGGAAGTTATGGTGTCACTTGAATTGAAGAATGTTTCATTAAAAAGAAATGGGAAATGGCTGCTGCAGTCTGTTGACTGGCAGGTAAATAAGCAGGAACACTGGGTGCTTTACGGTTTAAATGGTGCGGGAAAAACCGCTTTATTAAATATGCTCTGCTCCTATTATTTCCCCACATCAGGCGAGATGACAGTGCTGGGGCATGTCTTTGGCAAGGAAGCTCTTGGTGAAAAGCTCAGAAGGAAAATTGGTCTCATCTCAGCGGGACTTGAAAAGAAATTGCACAGAGACGACAATGCTTTTGAAATTGTTTTGAGCGGCGCATTTGCTTCTATCGGGCTTTATGAAACCCCGACAGATGAAATGAGAGAGAAAGCCATTGATCTATTAAAAGCGTTTGGTTCATTCAAATATGCCAACAGAACATATGAAACCCTCTCACAGGGAGAGAAGCAAAAAGTCTTGATTGCGAGGGCTTTAATGAATGATCCGCAGCTCTTGATTTTAGATGAACCTGTGACGGGTCTTGATTTTTTAGCAAGAGAGCAAGTGCTGGAGACCATCTCATTTATTGCAGCTAGGCCTGATGCGCCTACTTTGCTCTATACGACCCATCATGCAGAGGAGATTCTGCCTGTTTTTCAGCACACCTTATTATTAAAAGATGGAGCTGTTTTTGATCAAGGAGAAACAAAAGAAATGATGACAGGCGGCTTGCTTTCTTCTTTTTTTGAATGTCCGGTAGATGTCATGTGGAGAAATGGCCGTCCGCATTTAAGCAAATTGTAGATAAAAGAAACTATTGGTCTGCGTCCCTGCTTTTCCATCATACATATTATAGTAGAAAACGAAAGGCGGGGAAGGACAGATGATCAGTATTTCTGAATTCCAAATCAAGGATGTCGTCGATGTATCCAGCGGGAAAAAACTAGGCACCATTGGGGACATTGATATTAATGTCACAAGCGGTAAAATCCAAGCGATTATTATTGGCGGGACAGGTAAAATGATGGGATTTTTCGGAAAAGAAGAGGAAATGATTGTCCCATGGCGAAATATAGTAAAAATTGGCGAAGATGTGATACTTGTCCGCTTGTCTTCTTAATTCGTATAATTCCTCAATGAATCATTCAATTTTTCCTTAAAACAAACTCTTCATTCTTAGCAAACAATGTCTTTTTCGGGTAAAAAGATTACGTTTTCATATCAATTTGTAAAAAAACCTGCAGAAAGGGCACATTTGAGTGTAATATTTAATGAATCACACTAACTGTCTATGCATGTCTTGTGGTAAAATAGGAGCGAAATAAAGAGAGATGAATGAAAGGTGGGAGGCAGCTTTGACATACAAATATGACCCCTTTCAGCAGAAATCACCATATGCAATGACCATTCATGATTGGACGAACATGACATGTTCTGGTAAAGAGGTATTGGCCGGGTTTACCACAAAAAACGGCGGCTTCAGCCTACCTCCATATCAATCATTGAACACTGGACTCCATGTAGGAGATGATGCTTCTAGTGTTCAAATGAATCGTCAAGTCATAGCAGATGCTGCTGCTGTGCCGCTCTCTGATTGGGTGTTTGCAGACCAAACACACGAGGATCGCATCCTAAAAGTCACCAAGGAGCAAAGAGGAAGAGGAAGTCTTCATTATCATGAGGCACTGCCTGGTACAGACGGTTTATATACGTCTGAGACGAACATGATGCTCGCTCTTTGTTTCGCTGATTGTGTTCCGCTTTATTTTCTAGCTCCGCAAAACGGATTAATTGGAACGGCTCATGCCGGCTGGAAAGGAACCGTCAAGCAAATTGGTGCAAAGATGGTTGATGTATGGGTCAGCCAAGAAGATGCCAAGGCCGATCATATTCAAGTCGTCATTGGACCATCCATTGGCAGCTGCTGCTACATAGTCGATGACGCAGTCATGGATCAAGTGAAACAGCTTCCTTTTTCAACAGAGGATGTGTATTCCGAGATTTCACCAGGACAATATAAAATTGATTTGAAAACATTTAACAAAAACGTATTGCTTCATGCAGGAATAAAGGAAGAAAACATACATGTCAGTTCGATGTGCACAAGCTGCAATGATCAGCTTTTCTTCTCACACCGGCGTGATCAAGGGAAAACAGGACGTATGATGTCTTTTGTCGGGTTTAAGGAGGCATAAGTGCAATTGAATGTACGAGAGAATCTCAGACAAATAAATGAACAAATAAACGAAGCATGTAAAAGAGCCGGTAGACATCCAGCAGATGTATCGGTCGTCGCTGTGACAAAGTATGTCTCAATTGAACGAGCACAAGAAGCTAAAGAAGCAGGAATTATGCACTTTGGTGAAAATCGTGACCAAGGGTTACTTGAAAAGCAGGCGGCCATAACCGATGAAAACATTAGCTGGCACTTCATCGGCAGTTTACAAACACGAAAAGTGAAATCTGTCATTCAGTCAATTGACTACTTACATTCGCTCGACAGGATGTCTCTTGCGAATGAAATTGAAAAAAGAGCGGATCACACAGTCCGCTGTTTTGTACAGGTGAACACATCACTTGAGGAGTCAAAACACGGCTTAAAAAGTGAAGACGTCATTCCATTTGTGAAGCAGCTGGCTGATTTCAAACACATTGAAGTGGCTGGGTTGATGACGATGGCTCCATTTACAGATGATCACACTGTGATTCGCAACTGTTTTAAAACATTAAAAAATCTTCGAGAAGAAGTAAAACATCTTAACCAAGTAAATGCACCTTGTCAGCATTTATCGATGGGCATGTCAAATGATTTTGAAATCGCAATTGAAGAAGGTGCGACATTCGTTCGGATTGGCTCTTCACTTGTTGGAAATGAAACAGGAGGTGCGTGACATGAGCATAAAAAATAAGTTTAAAAGCTTTTTCACTCTCGACGATGAAGAGTATGAGTACGAATATATTGATGAAGAAAGAGAACCCGTTCAAGAAGAAAAAGGAACGAAGGACAAAGCAGCATTTCAAGATCGCCCGCAGACAGGAAAACAAAATGTCGTCAGCTTGCAAAGCGTGCAAAAATCCTCTAAAGTGGTGTTAAGTGAGCCGCGTGTTTATGCAGAAGCGCAGGAGATTGCAGACCATATTAAAAACAGACGTGCAGTCGTCGTGAATTTGCAGCGCATTCAGCATGATCAAGCAAAGCGAATCATTGACTTCTTAAGCGGAACCGTTTATGCAATCGGTGGAGACATCCAGCGTATTGGCTCGAATATATTCCTCTGCACACCTGATAATGTAGATGTATCTGGTACAATATCAGAGCTATTGACAGAGGAAGAACCTCAGAGGTGGTAAATCATAGTGATTCTATATTACATTTTCCAGTTTTTACAGACTGTATTAACGATTTACTCATTCGCAATTATTATTTACATCTTTATGTCATGGGTGCCATCTGCAAGAGAAACTGTGATTGGCCGTTTTCTGACAAATATTTGCGAACCGTATTTAGAACCATTTCGTAAAATTATTCCGCCAATCGGCATGATTGACATCTCGCCGATTGTGGCATTGCTTGTGATTCGTTTTGCATCATCATATGGACTAACGGGTCTTTACAATATGATTGTGCGCTTCATGTAAACAGGCTGCCGGGCTTGGCACTGCCAGGCTCTTTTACATAAGAGGGGAACAAAATGAGCGATATCTATCAGCATTTTAGAAAAGACGAACAGCCATTTGTCGACCAAGTGTTAGGCTGGAAAAAAATCGCACTCGACCAATATCGAATGAAATTAACAGATTTCCTTGATCCGCGTGAGCAATTTATTACTGAGTCCGTCATTCAGCATGGCGAAGAACTTGGGATCATGTTTTTTGGCGGGTATGAGGGAGCGGAGCGGAAAAGAGCCCTCATTTATCCTGATTATTTAGAACCTTCTATTCAAGATGTTGAGCTGTCATATTTTCGGGTGAACTATGCGAAAAAGTTTATTTCCTTAGAACACCCGAAGCTTCTCGGCTCATTGATTGGGACAGGCTTGAAGCGTCAAAAATTCGGAGATCTATTATTTTCAGAGGAAGATGTGCAGTTTATTTGTACAAGTGATGTCGCCGATTTTGTGCGGGCGCAGCTGACACATGTCGGCAGAGCATCCGTTTCATTAGAGGAAATCACGCAGGCAGAAATAAAGCCAGTGATGACGAAGACTGATATTAAAGAAGATACCATTTCTTCACTTCGGCTTGATGCTGTATGTGCTGCTGTCAGCCGTCAGTCTCGGCAAAAAGCACAGCTTTTAGTCAAAAATGGGCTTGTCAAAGTCAATTGGAAAGTCACAGAGGACCCTTCTTTTACAATCGGTGAAGGCGATCAGCTCTCTGTTCGGGGATTTGGCCGCTTTAGCCTCAAAACGATTGATGGGAAGACCAAAAAAGATAAATTCAAAGTAACATTTGAGCTTCTGACATAACGAACTTGAATCTGGAGGTGGCGAGGTTGCCATTAACACCTAATGATATTCATAATAAAACGTTCACAAAAAGCTTTCGCGGCTATGACGAAGATGAAGTAAACGAATTTTTAAGCCAAGTACGTAAAGACTACGAGATCGTACTTCGTAAAAAGAACGAGCTTGAAGACAAAGTAAACGAGCTTGACGAAAGACTAGGTCATTTTGCAACAATTGAAGAGACATTAAACAAATCGATTCTTGTGGCGCAGGAAGCAGCAGAAGACGTAAAGCGTCATTCAGATAAAGAAGCAAAATTGATTATTCGTGAAGCAGAGAAAAATGCAGACCGTATTATCAACGAAGCGCTGTCAAAATCAAGAAAAATTGCAATGGAAATCGAAGAGCTGAAGAAACAGTCGAAGGTCTTTAGAACTCGTTTCCAAATGCTCATCGAAGCGCAGCTTGATCTTCTGAAAAATGACGATTGGGATCATTTACTGGAATATGAAGTAGACGCTGTCTTTGACGAAAAAGAATAAGCGCATCATCTTGACATGACGTGCTCATGTTGCATATAATACCATCATAAATTAACAAGAGATAAACGTTTGAAAGGGACACTCGCAGCTGTCACATGCGTAATAAAGCGAATCAGGGATGGTGGAAGCCTGACATTACGAGACGCTGCCATGAGATCACCCCTTTAGTTCCTTTTCTGAAAAAAACGAGTAAGAAAAGGCGTCTGATCACGTTACGATTTTAGAGTGGATAAGCGGCTCTTTCATATCGCTTGTCTAAAAGGGTGGTACCGCGAGACAAGCCTTCTCGTCCCTTATGGGATGAGAGGGCTTTTTTTATTGTTTTTTAATCAGAATTTGCATGTGGAGGAATGGGTATGAACTACAAAGACACCTTATTAATGCCGAAAACAGAATTCCCGATGAGAGGGAACTTGCCGAACAAAGAGCCTGAAATCCAAGAGGAGTGGGCAGAGAAAGACATCTATCAAATGGTTTTAGAGCGGACTAAAGGACGCCCGACGTTTATTTTGCATGATGGACCTCCATATGCGAATGGTGACATTCATATGGGGCATGCACTCAATAAAATCCTAAAAGATTTTATCGTTCGTTTTAAATCAATGAACGGGTATCATGCACCATATGTACCGGGCTGGGATACACACGGGCTGCCAATTGAAACAGCTCTCACTAAAAATAAAAAAGTCAAACGCAAAGAAATGTCTACAGCAGAATTCCGCAAACTATGCGAGGAGTATGCTTGGAAGCAAATTGAAGGTCAGCGCAGCCAGTTTAAGCGATTAGGCGTTAGAGCAGATTGGGACAATCCATATGTCACGTTAAAGCCTGAATACGAAGCGCAGCAAATCCTTGTCTTTGGTGAAATGGCGAAGAGAGGCTATATCTATAAAGGATTAAAGCCTGTTAACTGGTCTCCTTCAAGTGAATCAGCCCTCGCTGAAGCGGAAATTGAATATAAAGACAAACGTTCACCATCGATTTACGTTTCGTTTAAAGTAAAAGATGGCAAAGGCGTTCTTGAAAACGGTGAACAATTCATTATCTGGACAACAACACCTTGGACGCTTCCTGCAAATCTTGGCATTTGTGTTCATCCAAACTTAGAGTACAGTGTTCTTCAAGTCGGTGCTGAGCGTTATGTCGTTGCATCTGAACTGGTTGAACAAGTAGTAACAACACTCGGCTTTGAAGAATACGAAGTTGTGAAAACATTAAAAGGTAAAGAATTAGATAAAATCGTTGCTGCACATCCAATTTACGATAGAGATTCTCTTGTGATGCTTGGCGATCACGTGACAACTGATGCGGGAACTGGCTGTGTTCACACAGCACCAGGCCACGGGGAAGATGACTTTATTGTCGGTATGAAATACGGTCTTGATGTGCTCTGTCCAGTAGATGAAAAAGGTGTGATGACAGATGAGGCGCCTGGTTTTGAAGGATTATTCTACGAGGATGCCAATAAAGCCATCACAGAACAGCTTGAAGCAAAAGGTGCGCTGAAAAAGCTCGACTTTATCACGCACTCCTACCCGCATGACTGGAGAACGAAAAAACCAACGATTTATCGTGCGACAGCTCAGTGGTTTGCATCTATTAAAGACTTTAGAGAAGCGTTATTAGACAATATTAAAGAAACAAAATGGGTTCCAGCATGGGGAGAAACACGCCTGTTCAATATGGTGCGTGACAGAGGTGACTGGTGCATTTCAAGACAGCGTGTATGGGGCGTTCCAATTCCGGTCTTTTATGCGGAAAATGGTGAGCCGATCATCACGGACGAAACCATTCAGCATGTATCTCAATTATTTAGAGAGCACGGCTCAAATATTTGGTTTGAAAAAGAAGCAAAAGAGCTATTGCCAGAAGGCTTTACACATCCAGGCAGCCCGAATGGTGAATTCACAAAAGAGCAGGACATCATGGATGTATGGTTTGATTCCGGTTCTTCTCACCAAGCCGTTTTAGAAGAAAGAGACGACCTAGTCCGTCCGGCAGATCTTTACCTTGAAGGCTCTGACCAATATCGCGGCTGGTTTAACTCCTCATTATCAACAGCAGTGGCTGTCACTGGAAAAGCACCATATAAAGGTGTCCTAAGCCATGGCTTTACGCTTGATAAAGAAGGACGTAAGATGAGTAAATCATTAGGCAATACGATTGATCCAACAAAGGTCGCGAAGCAGCTTGGTGCAGAGATTCTTAGACTTTGGGTATCTTCCGTCAACTATCAAGCCGATCATCCAGTGTCTGATGATATTTTGAAACAAGTAGCAGAAGTCTATCGTAAGATCCGTAACACCTTCCGCTTCCTGCATGGGAACTTATTTGACTTTGACCCAGCAGTTAATGCCGTGCCGGTAGAAGAGCTTCGCGAAGTGGATCAATACATCATGATCAAATTAAACAAATTGATTGATAAAGTGAAAAAAGCTTATGATGATTACGAATTTGCGGTCGTGTATCATGCGATTCATAATTTCTGTACGATTGAGCTCAGCTCTTTCTATCTTGATTTTGCAAAGGATGTCGTCTACATTGAGCATGCCGATCATCCAGACCGCCGCAGCATGCAGACGGTCTTCTACGAAACATTAATGGCTTTAGTAAAGCTGACTGCACCAATTCTTCCGCATACCGCAGATGAATTATGGAGCCACTTAAGCTTTGTTGAAGAGCCAAGTGTTCAGTTAACAGATATGCCAGAAGGTGTGGCAGTTCCTCAAGCTGAAGCGACAGAAGCGAAGTTTGACCGCTTTATGGAGGTACGTGATGATGTGCTAAAAGCGCTGGAGATTGCGCGTAACGAGAAAGTCATCGGACGTTCACTTGAAGCAAGTGTGACGCTTTATGCGACAGACGAAGTGAAAAACCTTCTTGCATCCATTAAAGAAGATGTGAAGCAGCTCTTTATCATCTCTGAATTAACGGTAGAAGATGAGCAGCATGCAGATACATCAGCGCCTGAATATGCATCAGGACGAATTGTGGTTCAAAAAGCAGAAGGAGAACTGTGCGAACGTTCCCGCATTATTTCAAAAGACGTTGGTGCAAATCCGAAATACCCAACATTGTCGCTGAAAAATGCTGAAATCGTGGAGAAATATTACCAAAATTAACAATGCGATATCACAAGCTGGCGCCCCGTCATATGCGGGGCGTTTTCTTTTATGAGAAAATGACAGCGTTTAGAACGAAAGGAAAAATCTTATGGCTTTAAAGTGACCAGGCGGGGCAACAATATGATTATCACGACAGGGCAGGAGTTGAAATAGCGACATGAATGGCGATCTAGAGACGATTTACACGGAACTCCTTCAAATGAAAGAAGAGCTGCAATCTAAACTGTTTGAATACGCATCATTTCGTTCACCCGCTGAGCATGTCACATTGAATGAGGTCAAAACGACCACGCTTCTTTATCACATCAAAGAAGAGCTGCAAGATGTGTCTCTCGCTATTGCAAAAATCGAACAAGGAACCTATGGCATATGTGAGGCAACAGGAGATGTGATTCCGCTTGAACAAATGAGTATTCTTCCTACCGCCCGCACGGCTGACGACTTTTTATATCATAAGCAATACGAGAAAAAAGCATTCACTCCTTATCCTTACGAATCAAATGATTCTCATTTTGAAGCCTTCCACATGTAGGGAGGTTTTTGTCTGTCAACTAAAGTTTCTTTACTCCTTCCTGTTTTCTTGATAAAATGCTTAAAGATCAAAGTATGAAGATGGAGGAACGTGTGTGTTCTATTACATAATCGCATTCGTTATCATTTGTTTAGACCAATTAACAAAATGGCTCATTGTCAAAAATATGATGCTCGGTGATTCTGTTCCAGTCATTGATGGATTCTTTTATATCACGTCTCACCGAAATTCAGGAGCCGCATGGGGAATTCTCCAAGGGCAAATGTGGTTTTTCTATGTGATCACACTCGTTGTTATTGCGGGAATTGTTTATTACTTACAAAAACATGGACAAAAGGACAAGCTGCTGGGAGTAGCGCTGGCCTTAATGCTTGGCGGAGCGATCGGAAACTTTATCGACCGTATTTTCCGTCAGGAAGTGGTTGATTTTGCTCATTTCGTATTTGGGGACTATCATTACCCAATCTTTAATATTGCAGATTCTTCTCTCTGTGTAGGGGTTATTCTGCTCTTCATTCAAATGCTGTTAGATGGAAAGAAAAATAAGGAGTCAACTACATGAATCAAGTAAATATTGCCGTTTCAGAAGAACAAACGAGTGAACGGCTAGATAAATTTCTAAGCACGACAGAACCAGAATGGTCAAGAACCCAAGTCCAGCAATGGGTAAAAGAAGGGCTGATCGAAGTAAACGGGAAACAAGTAAAGGCCAATTACAAAGTACAAGCTGGGGATCAAATCAAAGTGGAGATTCCAGATCCGGAAGCGCTAGATGTAGAAGCAGAACCAATGGATCTTGATATTTATTATGAGGATGCAGATGTGTTAGTCGTAAATAAACCACGAGGAATGGTCGTTCATCCAGCGCCAGGTCATGTGTCAGGAACACTTGTAAATGGACTGATGGCACATTGCAAAGACTTATCAGGGATTAACGGTGTGATGCGTCCTGGAATTGTCCACCGAATTGATAAAGATACGTCTGGGCTGTTAATGGTCGCTAAAAACGATATGGCACATGAGTCACTCGTCAATCAGCTGGTGGCTAAAACTGTCACAAGAAAGTATACGGCTGTTGTCCACGGTATTATCCAGCATGATACAGGCACAATTGATGCACCAATTGGCAGAGACAAAAAAGACCGCCAAAGCATGACGGTTACAAAAGAAAATGCAAAACAAGCCGTTACTCACTTTGATGTGATTGAACGCTTTAAAGACTTCACAGTTGTCGAATGCCGTCTTGAAACAGGAAGAACACACCAAATTCGTGTTCATATGAAATATATCGGCTACCCTCTTGCAGGAGATCCGAAATATGGACCGAGAAAAACAGTCGATTTTAATGGACAGCTGCTGCATGCAGGTGTTTTAGGATTTGATCATCCTAGAACAGGAGAATATATCGAGTTCACAGCACCAATTCCAGCTGATATGCAGGCTTTTATCGATTCATTAAGAAATAACGATTGACAGGCCGTTCTTTTTTTGAAATAATAAACGAAGAAATTGAGATTCTTTAAAACAGTCCAGAGAGGCTGAGAAGGATGACGGATCAATTTGTGCACGAGTATGCACAAATGAACGCCCCTCTCTGCCCTTTGCAGAAGGGGATTTTTATTTGTCAAAAAGAGGTGTAAAGATGGAACAAAAAGCAGTCATTCTTGATGAACAAGCGATCAGACGAGCGCTTACCCGCATTGCACATGAAATGATTGAGCGCAACAAAGGGATGAAGGATGTCATCCTTGCCGGGATCAAGACAAGAGGCATACATCTTGCAAAGCGCCTTGCAGAGCGCATCGAGCAAATTGAAGGGAATCCAGTCACTGTAGGTGAACTTGATATTACGCTATACCGTGATGACCTGACAAAAAAGACAGACAACCAAGACCCGCTTGTAAAGGGTGCAGACATACCAGCTGACATTAATGACAAAACACTTATTGTTGTTGACGATGTCCTGTTTACAGGCAGAACCGTCAGAGCAGCTATGGATGCCCTTGTGGATGTAGGAAGACCATCTTCCATTCAGCTGGCTGTGCTCGTTGACCGGGGACACCGGGAGCTGCCGATCCGAGCGGATTATATCGGGAAAAACATTCCGACTTCAAAAGCAGAGACAGTCATGGTTCAGCTCAATGAAGTAGATCAAAACGACCTTGTCGCTATATATGAAAAATAACCTTTTTAAATGCATTCCAGAGAGTTTGCAAAGAGGGCAATAACAGAGACACCGAGCACACGGCCAACATGACGTGTCCGGTTAATCTAGGCCTCTTTGCGCATACTCGCAAAGAGGCTTTTTTAATGAAAAAGGACACATCTAGGAGGAAAATCATGAGTCAGCAAAAAGCCAATTTAGGCATTCGAGATATCCCAAAACCATTCACATGGCTGTCACTTAGCCTGCAGCATTTGTTTGCGATGTTTGGTGCGACCATTCTTGTACCAAAAATCATTGATATGAGTCCAGCCGTCGCGCTCATCTCAAGCGGTGTGGGAACGATTGTTTACTTAATCATCACAAGAGGACAAATTCCGGCGTATCTTGGATCGTCCTTTGCCTTCATCGCCCCCATACTGAATGTGAAAGCAACAGGCGGCCCTGGAGCCGCAATGGTTGGCGCCTTCATGGCGGGTGTCGCTTATGCACTCATCGCCCTGTTCATTAAATGGCTCGGTACAGGCTGGCTGATGAAGCTTCTGCCGCCGGTTGTCGTAGGACCAGTCATTATGGTCATCGGACTTGGACTCGCTGGAACAGCAGTCAACATGGCGATGTATGTTGATCCGAATGCAACCGAGCTTGTTTACAGCCTCAAGCACTTAATGGTTGCTGGCTTCACACTGGCTGTCACGATTATCAGTATGATTTTCCTAAGAGGATTCCTTAGCTTAATCCCAGTATTAATCGGCATCATCAGCGGCTATCTCTTTGCTTTAACACAAGGCATCGTGAACTTCCAGCCGGTCATTGACGCAAAATGGTTTGCTGTACCAGACTTCGTCGTGCCATTTGTCGACTATACACCTGCTGTGACCTTAAGCATTCTCACAGTGATGGTGCCGGTTGCCTTTGTCACAATGTCTGAGCATATCGGCCACCAAGTGGTGTTAAGTAAGGTCGTAGGACAAGATTTTATTAAAAAACCAGGTCTTCACCGCTCTATTTTAGGAGACAGTGCGGCGACGATCTTCGCTTCACTTATTGGCGGACCACCAACAACAACTTATGGAGAGAACATTGGCGTACTTGCCATCACAAGAGTGTTCAGTATCTTCGTCATCGGCGGAGCAGCCGTGTTTGCGATCTGCTTCGGTTTTGTAGGAAAAATTTCAGCATTAATCAGTACAGTGCCGTCCGCAGTGATGGGAGGCGTTTCGTTCCTGCTCTTTGGAATCATTGCTTCAAGCGGCCTGAGAATTCTGATTGATCATAAAGTGAATTTTGAAGAAAAGCGTAATCTCATTATCGCATCAGTCATCCTAGTCATTGGGATTGGCGGGGCATTCATTGAGGTGAAACAAATCAATCTCACCCTATCTGGAATGGCACTTGCTGCGATTACGGGTGTCCTGTTAAATTTGATCCTGCCGCATCAAAAAGCAGAAGATGACAACTCAAATGAATCAAATACAGAAAACCTTTTAAAAGAAGTCCAGTGAGGCTGACAAGGGTTCTAAATGGAGCAGAATGCACAAAAGTGCCGCTGCTTCTTTTGGAGAACCCTAAGCTGCCGAGGCTTAGGGTTTTTTTGAACCTGAAAGTGATGAAAAACTAGAGGGGGAAGAAAAAATGAATGATTTATCGACAATGAGCAGCTTATCAAAAGAAGAGATTTTACAGCTGATTGAAGAAGCAGCTGCACTCAAAAAGGGGAAACAAGAACATGGATTAGCCGGAGAATTTGTGGCAAACCTCTTCTTTGAACCAAGCACAAGAACACGTTTTAGCTTCGAAGTAGCCGAGAAGAAATTAGGGATGAATGTCCTGAGCTTAGATGCGGCAAGCACCTCCGTTCAAAAGGGCGAAACACTTTACGATACGGTAAAAACACTCGAATCGATCGGAGTAAAGGCATGTGTGATCAGGGACAGCACCGATGAATATTATAACGAGCTGATCGGGAAGGTTGGAATTCCCATCATCAATGCAGGAGATGGCTGCGGACAGCATCCAACCCAATCACTGCTTGACCTCATGACCATCTTTGAAGAGTTTGGCGGCTTTGAAGGCTTAACGATTTCGATTCATGGAGACATCAAACATAGCAGGGTGGCAAGATCAAATGCTGAGGTTTTATCGAGGCTGGGAGCGACAGTTCTCTTTTCAGGACCTGCTTCCTTCCAGGATGAAAAAAACCCTCACGGAACGTATGTCCAAGTAGATGAAGCCATCGCACAATCTGATGTGGTGATGCTGCTTAGAATCCAGCATGAACGGCACGCTGAAAAAATGGGCAGTGAAGATTACTTATCAACTTATGGATTAACAGTAGACAGAGCAAACAAAATGAAAGAACGCGCGATTATTATGCATCCAGCACCAGTAAACAGAGGTGTTGAAATAGATGATTCATTAGTAGAGTCCAAGCAGTCAAGGATTTTCAAACAAATGGAAAATGGTGTTTATATCCGAATGGCCGTATTAAAAAGAGCTTTTCAAAAAAGCACACTACATCAAAAAGGGAGAGATTCTGTCTATGTCATATCTCATTAAAAACGGTTTTATCTTAACAAGCACAGGTGAAAGAGTGCAGCAGGATATTAGGGTAAAAGGAAAAGTGATTCAAGCGATTGGTCACCTAGAAAGAGAAGACGGAGAAGAGGTTATTGATGCAGCAGGGCTATTTGTGTCACCAGGCTTGATCGATCTGCATGTGCATTTAAGAGAGCCGGGCGGAGAGAAAAAGGAAACGATTGAAACAGGCTCTAAAGCAGCCGCAAGAGGCGGATATACGACGATTGCAGCGATGCCGAATACAAGGCCGGTTCCAGATACAAAAGAGCAAATGGAATGGCTGATGAATCGAATCGAAGAGACCTCATCTGTGAGAGTGCTGCCATACGCCTCCATCACAACGAGGCAAATTGGGGAAGAGATGACGGATTTTGCAGCACTAAAAGAAGCAGGCGCCTTTGCTTTTACAGATGACGGTGTCGGTATCCAAACAGCAGGCATGATGTACGAAGCGATGAAACAGGCAGCAAGTCTTGATCAAGCGATTGTGGCGCACTGTGAAGATAACTCGCTCATATACGGCGGGTGCGTTCATGAAGGAGAATTTTCAAAAGCAAATGGGTTAAACGGAATACCGTCCATTTGTGAATCGGTGCATATTGCAAGAGATGTTCTTTTAGCAGAAGCAGCGAACTGTCATTATCATGTATGTCATATCAGTACGAAGGAATCTGTGCGGGTCGTACGCGATGCAAAAAAAGCAGGCATCCGTGTGACGGCTGAGGTATCACCGCATCACCTGCTGTTGTGTGATACGGACATTCCAGGTCTTGATACAAATTATAAAATGAACCCGCCGCTCAGAGGAAAAGAGGATCGCGAGGCATTGATCGAGGGACTGTTAGATGGAACGATTGATTTCATCGCAACAGATCATGCGCCGCATACAGAAGAAGAAAAGAACGAAACCATGCAGCGTGCCCCGTTTGGAATTGTGGGACTTGAAACAGCGTTCCCGCTTCTGTATACACGATTTGTCAAAACAGGCGAATGGACATTAAAAGAACTTGTTGATTATATGACAATCAAACCAGCAGAAGCATTTTCTCTTCCATACGGAAAGCTTGAAGAAGGACACGTAGCTGATATTACACTCATTGATTTAAACAAAGAAATGGCAATCGATAAAACAAGCTTCTTATCTAAAGGGCAAAATACACCGTTTGACAAATTGACTGTATCAGGGTGGCCGGTCATGACACTTGCATCTGGGAAAGTCGTTTATGAAGAGGGGAGACTAGTAAAATGAAGAGACGCTTAGTGCTAGAAAACGGAACAGTATTCGAAGGAACAGGCTTTGGCAGCTTAGAACCATCAGTCGGAGAAGTCGTCTTTAATACAGGGATGACGGGCTATCAAGAAATTTTATCTGATCCATCATACTGCGGACAAATTGTCACACTGACTTACCCGCTTATCGGCAACTATGGCATTAACCGTGACGATTTTGAATCGATCACACCGTTTGTGAAAGGGCTGATTGTGAAAGAGCTTTGTGAAAAGCCCTCAAACTGGCGCTCTTCATATTCACTCGATGAATATTTAAAAATGAAAAACATTCCGGGGCTGAGCGGAATCGATACACGGAAGCTGACTAGAATGATTCGAAGTGCAGGGACTTTAAGAGGCGCGTTTGCAGGACCTGATGAACAAGTAGAAGACGTTGTCCGCCGCCTTCAAACATTGCAGCTGCCAACAGATCAAGTGAGTCAAGTATCTGTGAAAAATGCGTACCCAAGCCCAGGCAGAGGAAAAAGAATTGTCCTTGTCGATTTCGGCATGAAGCACGGCATTTTGCGCGAGCTCAATAAACGTGACTGCGACGTCATTGTGGTGCCATACAACATCACTGCAGATGAAGTGCTGCAGCTAAAGCCTGATGGCATTATGCTTTCAAACGGACCTGGAGATCCTGTGGATGTACCGGAAGCCGTTGAGATGATTCAGCAATTGATTGGAAAGGTGCCGCTCTTTGGTATATGCCTCGGACATCAATTATTTGCTCTAGCATGCGGTGCAAGTACAGAAAAAATGAAATTTGGCCACAGAGGATCAAACCATCCGGTGAAAGAACTAGCAACTGGCAAGGTGACACTGACGTCTCAAAACCATGGCTACACGGTTAGCAGTATTAACGAAGACGTGCTCGAAGTCACACATATTGCCCTAAACGACAATACGATTGAAGGATTAAAACATAAAGAAGCACCAGCATTCACTGTTCAGTACCACCCGGAAGCATCACCGGGTCCAGAAGATGCAAACTACTTATTTGACCAGTTCATGGAAATGATTCATACGACTGAGAAAGAAGGGGAAGAAGTATGCCAAAACGCGTAGACATCAAAAAGATTTTAGTAATCGGATCAGGTCCTATCATCATCGGTCAGGCAGCGGAGTTTGACTATGCAGGTACACAGGCTTGCTTAGCGCTAAAAGAAGAGGGCTATGAAGTCGTTCTTGTGAACTCTAACCCTGCGACCATCATGACAGATACAGAAATGGCTGATAAGGTATACATCGAACCACTGACACCAGAATTTTTAACACGAATCATTCGAAAAGAACGGCCTGATGCGATCTTACCAACACTTGGCGGGCAAACTGGATTAAACCTTGCTGTTGAATTGTCAGAGCTTGGCGTATTAGCTGAATGCGGCGTTGAAGTACTCGGTACAAAGCTGTCAGCCATCCAAAAAGCAGAGGATAGAGATTTATTCCGTCATTTAATGAATGAACTAAATGAGCCTGTACCAGAAAGTGAAATCATTCATAACCTGGAAGAAGCAATGGCGTTTACGGATCAAATCGGTTTCCCTGTCATCGTCAGACCAGCCTATACATTAGGCGGAACGGGCGGCGGAATTTGTACAAACGAGCAAGAACTGAAGGAAATCGTTGAAAACGGTCTGAAGCTAAGCCCAGTCACACAATGCTTACTTGAAAAAAGCATTGCTGGCTTTAAAGAAATTGAATATGAAGTCATGCGAGACAGCGGTGACCATGCAATCGTTGTTTGTAACATGGAAAACTTTGACCCTGTCGGCATCCATACTGGTGACAGTATTGTTGTAGCCCCAAGCCAAACGTTAAGTGACCGTGAATATCAGCTGCTTCGAAATGTGTCGCTTAAGTTGATCCGTGCACTTGGCATTGAAGGCGGCTGTAACGTACAGCTGGCACTTGATCCAAACAGCTTTCAATACTATATCATCGAAGTAAACCCGCGTGTGAGCCGTTCCTCTGCGCTTGCGTCAAAAGCGACAGGCTATCCAATTGCCAAATTGGCAGCGAAAATTGCTGTCGGCTTAACGCTTGATGAAATGATGAACCCAGTCACAGGTAAAACCTATGCAGCCTTTGAGCCGGCACTTGACTATATCGTTTCAAAAATACCGCGCTGGCCGTTCGATAAATTTGAATCTGCGAACAGACGTCTTGGTACGCAAATGAAGGCAACTGGTGAAGTCATGGCGATCGGCCGCACATTAGAAGAGTCTCTTCTAAAAGCTGTACGTTCACTTGAAGCCGATGTGCATCACATTGAATTAAAAGATGAAGCAGACATCACAAATGAAGTGCTTGAAAAACGGATTATCAAAGCGGGAGACGAACGATTATTTTATATCGCTGAGGCGCTTAGAAGAGGCTATACAGTCGAACAAATACATGAATTCTCAAAAATTGATTACTTCTTCCTTCATAAGCTGGAAGGTATCATCGCCTTTGAGAAAACATTAAAAGAAAACAAAGGCAATACAGACGTATTAAAAGAAGCGAAAGAAAAAGGCTTCTCAGATATCTACATTAGCCGTGAGTGGAATATGAAAGAAGCGGATGTCTACAAGCTAAGACATGAAGCAGGCATTGTACCTGTATACAAAATGGTGGATACATGTGCGGCAGAATTTGAATCAGAGACACCATATTTCTACAGCACGTATGAAGATGAAAATGAATCAGAACGTACAGACAAGAAAAGCGTTATCGTATTAGGTTCAGGTCCTATCCGAATTGGACAAGGGGTTGAATTTGATTATGCGACCGTTCACTCAGTGTGGGCAATTAAACAAGCAGGCTATGAAGCGATCATTATTAACAACAACCCTGAAACGGTCTCAACAGACTTTAGTATTTCAGATAAGCTTTACTTTGAACCACTCACTGTAGAAGATGTCATGCATATCATCGACCTTGAACAGCCTGAAGGAGTCGTCGTTCAGTTCGGCGGACAAACGGCGATCAACTTAGCAGATGAATTATCAAATAGAGGGGTTAAAATTCTTGGAACTTCTCTAGAAGACCTAGACCGCGCAGAAAACCGGGACAAGTTTGAACAAACGTTAGAAACACTCGGTGTGCCGCAGCCGAAAGGGAAAACAGCAACGTCTGTGCCTGAAGCTGTAGCAATTGCCAATCAAATCGGCTACCCAGTCCTTGTCCGTCCTTCCTATGTATTAGGCGGCCGTGCGATGGAAATTGTGTATCAAGAAGCTGAGCTTCTTCACTACATGGAGAATGCGGTGAAGGTCAACCCGCAGCATCCAGTATTAATTGACAAGTATTTGACAGGAAAAGAAATTGAAGTAGATGCCGTGTCTGATGGAGAAACTGTCGTAATCCCAGGCATTATGGAACACATTGAAAGAGCCGGAGTTCACTCTGGTGACTCGATTGCGGTCTATCCGCCGCAAACATTGTCTGAGGACATCAAAGCAAAGATCGCAGAATACACGATCAAGCTTGCAAAAGGACTCAACATTATTGGGCTTTTGAACATTCAGTTTGTCCTATCAAAAGGTGAAGTGTATGTACTTGAAGTGAACCCGCGATCAAGCCGGACGGTTCCTTTCTTAAGTAAAATTACAGGCATTCCGATGGCCAACCTTGCGACGAAAGTCATCTTAGGAGACAAACTCAAAAATTATGGCTACGAAGAAGGACTTCACACAGAGCAAGAAGGAGTGTACGTCAAAGTTCCAGTCTTCTCTTTTGCAAAATTAAGAAGAGTGGATATTACACTCGGACCTGAAATGAAATCAACAGGTGAGGTCATGGGGAAAGATGTCACGATCGAAAAAGCCCTTTATAAAGGATTGATTGCCTCAGGCATTCAAATCCCTAATGACGGAACAGTTCTTTTGACAGTGGCTGATAAGGATAAAGAAGAAGGACTTGAGATCGCAAGAAGATTCCATTCGATCGGCTATCATATTTTAGCAACAGAAGGAACGGCGAATTATTTAAAACAAGCCTCCATTCCATCAAGTGTGGTCGGCAAAATTGGAGAAGAAGGCAAAAATCTTCTTGATGTCATTCGAAACGGGGAAGCCCAATTCGTGATCAACACATTAACAAAAGGAAAACAGCCAGCAAGAGACGGCTTTAGAATTAGACGTGAATCTGTTGAAAACGGAGTGGCTTGCTTAACGTCACTAGATACAGCAGAAGCCATTTTACGAGTGCTTGAGAGTATGACATTTAGAGCGGATGAAATGCCAGAAGTGAAAACGAATGCTGAGGTGACAGTAACGATATGAAAAAAGCATACTTGACGGTCGTCTCGAACCGACAGATCGCTGATCATATTTACGAAATGACATTAAAAGGTGACCTTGTGGACTCCTTTCAAACGGCTGGCCAATTTCTTCATCTTAAGGTCAGTGAATCGATGACACCGCTGCTGAGAAGACCGATCAGTATTGCCAACATTCATGCCGAGCAAAAAGAAGCAACCATCATTTACCGCGCAGAAGGAGAGGGCACAAAGCTCCTCTCCCAAAAGCGGGAGGGAGAATCAGTTGATGTATTAGGGCCGCTTGGAAACGGGTATGATCCTTCAGTCGTCAAGCCCGGAGAGACGGCATTACTAGTCGGCGGCGGAATTGGCGTACCACCTCTATATGAACTGTCCAAGCGTTTAACGAAAAAAGGCGTCATCGTAAAGCATGTCCTCGGCTTTCAGTCGAAAAAGGATGTATTTTACGAGGAAAAATTTCAAGCACTCGGCGATACGTTTATTGCAACGGTTGATGGCACATACGGTGCTAAAGGCTTTGTAACAGATGTGATAAAAGAGCAAAACCTGAGTTTTGATGTGCTGCTTTCCTGCGGTCCAACACCTATGCTAAAAGCGCTGAAAGACACGTATCCTGATAAGCCTGTCTACATTTCGATGGAAGAACGAATGGGCTGTGGGATTGGTGCCTGCTTTGCATGTGTCTGTCATACCGATCAGCTCGACAAACCTTATGTCAAAGTGTGTCTTGATGGACCTGTTTTTAAAGCAGAGGAGGTGGCATTGTCATGCTAAACGTTGAGTTACCGGGATTATCTTTAAAGAATCCAATTATCCCTGCATCAGGCTGCTTTGGATTCGGGAGAGAATTTGCATCCTTATATGACCTATCATTGCTGGGCGGTATCCTGATCAAAGCCACAACCCTTGAACCGAGATTTGGCAATCCGACTCCAAGGGTAGCCGAGACAGGAGCTGGTATGCTCAATGCAATCGGCCTTCAAAACCCAGGTCTAAAAGGCGTGCTTGAAAATGAGCTGCCTTGGCTTGAGCAGTTTGATACGCCTATTATTGCGAATGTTGCTGGCTCACAGGTTGAAGATTATGTTGAAGTAGCCAAGCAAATCAGCCAAGCAAAAAATGTTCATGCCCTTGAACTGAATATTTCTTGCCCAAATGTTAAAACCGGCGGAATCGCCTTTGGTACAGATCCAAATATGGCAGCATCATTGACAAAAGCAGTCAAGAAAGTCTCTTCCGTACCTGTCTATGTCAAGCTGTCACCTAACGTAGCCAATATTGTAGAAATTGCTCAAGCGATTGAAGCTGCTGGAGCGGATGGACTCACCATGATTAACACATTAATTGGGATGCGTTTAGATTTAAAAACGGGGAAACCCATCCTTGCCAATAAAACAGGCGGATTATCAGGACCAGCTGTCAAACCTGTCGCTGTACGTATGGTGCATGAGGTGAGTCAAGCGGTTTCTATTCCGATTATCGGGATGGGCGGAGTGCAAAGTGCTGAAGATGTACTTGAATTTTTACTAGCAGGTGCAAGTGCAGTCGCTGTCGGTACAGCGAATTTTGTGAATCCATTTATTTGCCCGGAAATCATTGAAGAGCTGCCAAATGTGTTAGCAGCATATGGTTATTCATCTGTAGAGGAATGTATCGGAAGGAGCTGGAAACATGAAGCACTTGCCCATCATCGCGCTTGATTTTCCATCAGGGCAGGACGCGCTTGCCTTTTTAGATCCCTTTGAAGGGACACCATTATTTGTGAAGGTCGGCATGGAGCTGTTTTACCAAGAAGGACCTGCCATCCTTGAAGCGCTGAAAGAAAAAAATTGCCGCATTTTTCTCGATCTAAAATTACATGACATTCCAACAACGGTCCAAAAAGCGATGAACCGGCTTGCCACACTTGGCGTTGATTTGGTCAATGTGCATGCTGCTGGCGGGAAACGAATGATGCAGGCTGCATTAGAGGGACTTGAAAGCGGGACTCCTGCTGGACAAAGCCGTCCGGGCATTATTGCAGTGACCCAGCTGACTAGTACGTCAGAAGACATGATGAGAAGCGAGTTACTCATTGACCGTCCGCTGCAAGAGGCTGTGATCCGGTACGGACAATTAGCATATGAAAGTGGACTGGACGGTGTTGTTTGCTCTGTTCATGAATCTAAAGCACTTCATGAACATATCTCACCCTCTTTTCTCACTGTAACGCCAGGGATTCGCTTACCGAATGATCAAACCGATGACCAAAAGCGTGTGGCGACACCTGCCTATGCAAAAGAGCAAGGTGTTTCACAAATTGTTGTCGGAAGATCAATCACAAAAGCTGATAAACCATTAGAAGCCTATCATCAAATTTTGAAAGAGTGGGAGTGACTGCCAGATGAAATCAAAAATCGCGAAACATCTATTACAAATCAAAGCGGTCTCATTAAAACCAGACGAACCGTTTACATGGGCGAGCGGTATAAAATCACCGATCTATTGTGATAACCGCCTCACATTATCATATCCAGAAGTCAGACACGACATTGCGGAAGGTCTAAAAGATTTGATTCTCACTCATTTCAAGGGAGCAGAGGTTGTCGCGGGTACTGCAACAGCAGGCATTCCGCATGCGGCATTAGCAGCAGACCGCTTGAACATCCCGATGTGTTATGTCAGAAGTAAGCCGAAAGCACACGGCAAAGGAAATCAAATTGAAGGGGCCGTATCGAAAGGCCAAAAGGTTGTCGTCGTCGAAGACCTTATCTCCACAGGAGGCAGTGTGCTGGAAGTGGTTGCTGCTCTTCAAGCTGAGGGCTGCGAGGTACTAGGAGTTGCCGCAATCTTCACATACGGACTGCCAAAAGCAGCGGCCGCTTTTCAAGAAAAAAATATTCCATATGTCACCCTGACAGACTATGACACATTGACAGACGTGGCACTTGAACTGAAAGCGATTGAGCCGTCTGCGATGAACAAACTAAAACGCTGGAGACAAGACCCTTCCTCTGAATCTTGGATGGAAGAAACGGTCTGAAAAGTCAAAGTCCATCGTTAACAATTTTAAAGCTGTGCCTGCCCGCACGGCTTTTTTATTTGGGTAAAAATAGTAAAATAGACTCAAATTTTAATAAAAACTAATCCTATCAATAAAGTCGGGTTGACTTTTGTTTGAATTGTGTTAATATTTAAGACAAATTGAAACTCTTATCCAGAGAGGTGGAGGGACTGGCCCGATGAAACCCGGCAACCTGCGATTCGCAAGGTGCTACTTCCTGCAAAATGATTCTATTTTGAAAGATAAGGAAATTGCGAGCTTCCTCATCTTTCTTTCGGACTGAAAGAAAGTTTTTTTATTTTAACGGTGAGGAGGAAGAGGAGATGGAAGTGAAACAAAATCAGGATGAGGACTTAGTAAAGCATATGCAAGAACTGATTGGGGATATGAAATTCGGTTCAATTACGTTAATTGTTCAGGACGGTCAAGTGATTCAAGTGGAAAAAAACGAAAAAATTAGATTAAAGTAGTGCGGAAAATAGCAATATGAGCGGTACTCCGGAAGGGGAGAAATCATGTTAACTTATGAAAATTGGCAAGAGCCGTCCATTACATTTCAAGAGGATGATTTGTATAAAGGAGCCCTGTCTGTACTGAAATGGGCGTACGGTCATTATGGTGACCAGCTCGTATATGCGTGCAGCTTTGGGATTGAGGGCATTGTTCTGATTGATCTGATTGCAAAAGTAAAAAAAGATGCGAGAATTGTCTTTTTAGATACAGGTCTGCATTTTAAAGAAACTTACGACACAATTGATGCGGTAAAGGAAAGATATCCGGGTTTAGATATTGTACTGAAAACGCCTGAGCTGACGGTTGAACAGCAAAATGAGCAGCACGGTGATCAATTATGGAAAACTGATCCTCAAAGCTGCTGTCATATGCGTAAGGTCATTCCTTTGCAAGAAGCCCTGTCTGGTTATCCAGCATGGCTTTCTGGTTTAAGAAGAGAGCAGTCACCAAAACGAGCAGGGACGAATTTCTTAAATAAGGATGAAAAATTCAAATCAGTGAAAGTATGTCCCCTCATCCATTGGACGTGGAAGGACATATGGAGATATGCATCTAGAGAGGAACTTACTTATAATCCGCTGCATGACCAAGGATATCCAAGTATCGGCTGTGCACCGTGTACACAGCCAGCATTTACTGCAGATGATCTGCGTTCTGGCAGATGGTCAGGCACAGCAAAGACAGAGTGCGGATTACATGAGTAAGGGAGCATAATGTATGGAAATCGCCGCAATTTTATTTAGTCTATTCTTTGCTTTAAACATAGGCGCAAGCGGAGCAGCTGCTTCTATGGGCATTGCGTATGGATCAGGTGCCATTCAAAAGCCCATTTATGCACTCAGTTTTTGTGCAGTTGGGATTTTAGCAGGTTCAGTGATTGGCGGCGGTGAGGTCGTCAAAACGATCAGCTCTGGTATTATGCCAGAATCAGTCATTACACTTGAAATCGTTTGTATTATCATTGGTTCTGCTGCACTATCACTTTTCATAGCAAATCTGATGGCGATTCCTTTATCAACAAGTGAGGTCACAGTAGGGGCTGTAGTTGGTGTGGCAGTCGCATATAAAGTTTTGTTTGTGAAATCCATTTTAGTGATTGTGGCATTTTGGGTTATCATCCCGCTTTTCGCCTTTCTTTTTACCTTTGCTGTCGTCAAAATCATCAGAATGTTCCCTAAACGGAAGCTGTCTAAAAAAGGCACAGCTATTTTATCTGTCGTATTAATCCTCAGCGGATTTTTAGAGGCATTTTCAGCCGGTATGAACAATGTGGCAAATGCCGTCGGCCCGCTCGTCGCTTCAGGCGTTTTGTCAGTTGGGCAGGGAACACTTTACGGCGGAATCTTTGTCGCAGCAGGGGCCCTCTTGCTAGGTAGAAGAGTACTGGAAACAAACGGAAAGAAAATTACCCGCTATCAAACAGGCGAAGGGATTTTACTTTCGAGTACCGGTGCCGGGCTTGTCATCGTCAGCTCTATTTTTGGGCTGCCCGTTCCACTTACGCAAATCACCTCCTCGTCTATTATCGGGCTTGGAATGGCAAAAGGCGGGCCTAACATTTTTCACAAACATGTGGTGAAAAAAATGCTGAAAGTATGGGTGGTCTCACCTTTCTTATCACTCAGCCTATCGTATTTGCTTGTGAGCCTTTTCTTAAAAGGAGACTATTACTCTATCTTTATCATGATGAGTGTACTGCTTGCCTCACTTGGTGCGCTGAGTCTGATGAAAGCAGTCAAAAATGAAAGCAGCTCTATTCATGAACAGGGCGGCGGGATTTAACCATAAATCCGACTATTAACATCTAATAAATATGAACATTGAGAGGAAGATGAACAAATGAGTTTAACACCACATGGTGGCGTATTAATTAATCGAGTAAATGAAGAATATGATCTCAGCACGGCTGCGAAGGAAATTGAACTAGATGCGATTTCCTTTGCAGACCTTGAACTCATTGCAATTGGCGGATATAGTCCAATTGAAGGGTTTTTAACAAAAGCGGATTATGAAGCAGTTGTAAGCAATATGCGGCTAGCAAGTGGTGTCGTTTGGTCTCTTCCTATTACACTGCCAGTGACAAAAGAAAAGGCGGCGGAAATCCATCAAGGCGATATCGTGCGCTTATCCTACAATGGAACTGTATATGGGGTCATTGAAGTAGAGGATCAATACACACCAGATAAGGAAAAAGAAGCGGTGAATGTCTATAAAACAGATGACCGCAATCATCCAGGCGTGAAAAAATTATTTGAACGCGGCGATACTTACATTGGCGGAAAAATTACACTGACGAAACGCAGTGAAAAACCATTCCCTCAATTTACGTATGAGCCAGAAGAAACAAGACGTCATTTTCAAGAAAACGGCTGGAAAACCATTGTTGGTTTCCAAACGAGAAACCCGGTTCATCGTGCTCATGAATATATTCAAAAAACAGCACTGGAAACAGTCGATGGTTTATTTTTAAATCCTCTTGTCGGTGAAACAAAATCTGACGACATCCCAGCAGATGTAAGAATGAAAAGCTATCAAGTGTTATTGGACGGTTATTATCCAAAAGACCGCGTCTTTTTAGGTGTTTTTCCTGCTGCAATGCGTTATGCTGGACCAAAGGAAGCCATTTTTCATGCGCTAGTGCGGAAAAATTATGGCTGCACCCATTTTATTGTCGGAAGAGATCATGCAGGTGTTGGTGACTATTACGGCACATACGAGGCGCAGGAACTATTTGATCAATTTACAAGCGAAGAAATCGGCATTACGCCATTAAAATTTGAACACAGCTTCTACTGTAATACATGTGAAGCGATGGCCACACCAAAAACGTGTCCTCACGACAAAAGCGAGCATGTCATTCTTTCAGGTACAAAGGTTCGAACAATGCTGAGAAACGGTGAATTACCACCAAGCACGTTCAGCCGAAAAGAAGTCATTGAAACATTAATCGAAGGATTAAAAACGACGGTATCTTAATGGGAGGGTATGATATGAGCAACGAACATATCGTGTGGCATGATTCATCAATTACAAAAAAAGAATATCAACAAAAAAACAATCATACGAGCGGCATTATCTGGCTTACAGGTCTAAGCGGGTCAGGGAAATCAACGATCGCGAATGCAGCTGCAAGAGAGCTGTTTGAACAAGGCTACCAAGTCACAGTTCTTGACGGCGATAACGTGCGGCACGGACTCAATAAAGATCTAGGGTTTTCAGATGATGACAGAAAAGAAAACATCCGCCGGATCGGAGAAGTGGCGAAATTGTTTGTGGAGCAAGGGACGATTGTCATCACTGCTTTTATTTCTCCATTTCAAGAAGACCGCCATACTGTCAGACAGTTGGTCGAAGATGGAGAATTTCACGAAGTGTTTGTCAAATGTGATCTGAACGTGTGTGAAGAGCGTGATCCAAAAGGGTTATATAAAAAGGCGAGAAACGGCGAAATTCCGTTTTTCACTGGAATCGATTCACCGTATGAAGAGCCTGCTGCGCCTGAGCTCGTATTAGATACAGGGGAATTATCCCGTGAGGAATCTAAACAGCGTCTTGTTGATTATGTAAAAGGAACTACGAAATAATCGCCTGATGGCAGGGGGAGAAAAGCAAGATGGGGAAAGTATACATTGTGGGTGCTGGACCCGGTGACCCAGATTTAATCACATTAAAGGCCCATAAGGCGATACAGCAGGCAGATGTCATCTTATATGATCGTCTTGTCAATCAAGAAATTCTTGCCCATGCCAAACCGGAGGCGGAATTGATTTATTGCGGCAAGCTGCCAAATCATCATACAATGAGGCAGGAAGCCATCAATGAAGCCCTTGTGGCTCATGCAAAGGAAGGGAACGTTGTCGTTCGTCTAAAAGGCGGCGACCCCTTTGTCTTTGGCCGCGGCGGTGAAGAAATCGAATGCTTAGCTGAGCACGGAATTCCTTATGAGGTCGTCCCGGGAATTACTTCTGGGATTGCAGCGGCTGCTTATGCGGGCATCCCTGTGACACATCGTGAATTCAGCTCAAATGTAGCTTTTGTCACGGGCCACTATCAAAAGGATGAACATTTTGAAGAAAAGTGGGAGGCGCTGGCTACAGGGATTGATACTCTTGTGATTTACATGGGTGTCAAAAACGTGGAGAGAGTGCAGCGCCTGCTTTTGAAAAATGGACGGGACCCAGAAACACCCGCTGCATTTATACACTGGGGAACCACAACAAGGCAAAAGACAACTTGCTGCACGGTTGCGACACTGTCTGAAACCGTTGAAAAAGAAGGGATCGAGCATCCAAGTTTAATTGTTGTTGGAGATGTCGTTCATTTTCACCAAAAGCTGAACTGGTTTGAACCCGCATTAATTGAGAAATGAGAATGATAGAGAAAAGACACGTATATACATCGTGTCTTTTCGTCTGATGAAAACAAGTGAGAGGGAGGAGCCGCATGAAACAAGCTGTCCTTTATGTTGGGCATGGAAGCAGGGTGAAAGAAGCACAAGATAAGGCCATTTCTTTTATGAAAAGCTGTATGCCGTTAGTGAAAGCAGATATACAAGAAATTTGTTTTTTAGAGCTGACGGACCCTTCTATAGAAGAAGGATTTGAGACCTGTGTGAAAAAAGGAGCGACACACATTGCAATCGTCCCGCTCCTCCTTTTGACTGCCATGCATGCCAAATCGGATATCCCGGTCGAAATTGAGAAAGTGCGCGCGCGTTTCCCGCAAGTGAAGGTCACATATGGAAAGCCGATCGGGGTGAATCAAGAAGTAACAAAAGCGGTTGCCGCAAGAATTAAAGAAGCAGGATATCAAGGCGAGCGCGCACGGATTCTTTTAATTGGCCGCGGGAGTTCTGATCCGGATGTGAAGCGAGATGTGTTTGGCATTGCAGACGATGTCCGAAGCCTGCTTCCGCATGCAGAGGTTCTTCCGTGTTTTATTACAGCATGTGAGCCAAATTATCGAGATGTTCTCGCGCAGTTATCAGAAGATGACGATGGGCCTGTTTATATCGTTCCTTACTTACTGTTTACGGGGATTTTAATGAAAGAAATTGAAAGTGAAGCCGCTCAGGCGAGAAAGAGGCTGAAAGATGTCCGGGTATGCCGGTATATTGGCTTTCATCCGCATGTCAAAGCGGCTTATATTGAACGAGTGCAAGAAACCATTTTAAACAAAGACGATGCGTTTCGTTTCCGAGGAGAAAGCCATGCTTCCAGTCCATCTTGATTTAACCAATAAACAAGTGGTCATCGCCGGCGGCGGATCTGTCGCATTAAGAAGAGCAAAGGCATTGTGTACGGAGTCTTGCCATCTAACTGTTGTGAGTCCTGATCTTTCTGAAGAGATGGCGTGCCTCATTGATACATACGCATTGAATTGGAAGGAAAAGAAGGTGGGCGCTGAAGATTTGAAGGATGCGTTTTTCATTGTAGCTGCTACAAACGACCCTTCGGTAAATGAATGGATTGCACAAACAGCGCAGCCTCACCAGCTCGTGAACTGTGTGAGCCAATCTGAGCTCGGTAATGTGATGATGCCGAAGGTTGTCAAAGCAGGAAAAGTGACGATTTCAGTCTCTACAAGCGGTGCTAGCCCAGCCCGGACAAAACAGCTGGCTGCGGCAATTGAATCCTTGCTTGAACAAGAGGATATTGACGCACTTGATGCCCTTTACATCGAAAGAAAAAAACGACAAAGAAAAAGCCGATAAATCCTTATAGGAGATTTTATCGGCATTTTTTATTTATTTTCTCAGCTTAAGCACAAGATCTTCGTCAGGCGTGACAAATAATGTTTGCTGCTGATCATACGTAACAAAGCCAGGCTTTGCTCCGTTTGGTTTTTTCACATGCCGGATTTTTGTATAGTCGACAGGTACGGAGCTGGACTCTTTTGCCTTTGAAAAATAGGCGGCAATTTGAGCCGCTTCAAGCAGCGTTTGTTCATCAGGTGCTTGGTGGCGGATGACGACATGTGATCCAGGGATATCCTTTGTATGCAGCCAAACATCATCACGAGCAGCTGCCTTTGTAGTCAAATACTCGTTTTGTTTGTTGTTTTTTCCCACTAAAATTGGTATGCCTTGGGATGATTCATACGTTTCGAGCTGAATGGCCGCCGGTTTTTTCTTTTTGGCGAGACGCTTTTGTTTGGCGCGCAAATATTTTCCTTCAACAAGCTCTTCTCTCATTTCCTCTAAATCCTTCGGTGAAGCAGAGGACAGCTGCTGAATCAGCTCTTCAAAATAAGCAATTTCTTCATGTGTCCGCTTAATTTGTTCATTTACAGCTTCTACAGCATTTTTTGCTTTTTGATATTTTGTAAAATATGCCTGGGCATTTTCAGAAGGGGTTTTGTTTGTTTTGAGCGGAATCGTGATTTCTCCGCCGTCTTCATCGTAATAATTGATGACAGTCGCTTCTTTATCCCCTTTTTTGATCGCATATAAATTGGCTGTTAACAATTCGCCATAGAGCTGATATTTGTGTGCATCTTGAGATTCTTCAAGGGTTCTTTTTAACTTTTTCAGCTTGTTTTCATTTTTCTTCTTTTCATTGACGACAAACCGTTCAAGGTCCGACGCCTGCTGTTTGACTCTGTCTCTCTCAGCTTTTCCAAAATAAAAGCGGTCAAGCAGCTGGCTGAGTGAGTCGAATGTTTTCATCTCGCCATGGACATGCTGAAGCTCTAATAAATAGAAATACTCTTTCCCGTCTTTTCTTGTGAGCTGCGGTGTAAAAGAATGCATGCGAATGAGCTGGAACATGTCGAGCAGTGTATTTGGAATCGTTTCTTGATTGGCAAGACCGGCCCGGTGTACAACTTCCTTTGCAAACAGCGGGGAAACCCCAGAGAAGGTATCGACAATTTGATTCGCGATCTTGCCTTCTTGAAAGCGTAAATGCTTCAAAATATCATCTTTTGTCACGTCAAAAGGATTCAATTTTTGCTGCGCAGGCGGCAGAAGGTATTCATAACCAGGGAGCACCGTTCGATAGCTGTTCACAGAGGGAGAAAGGTGTTTCAAACCATCAATGATCTGCTGCGTTCCATCCTCTACAAGAATGAAGTTACTATGACGTCCCATGATTTCAATGTAAAGCTTACGCGTCTGCTCATCGCCGATTTCGTTTCGGCTTCGCACATGAAGCACAATCACCCTGTCAAACCCAATCTGTTCAAAACGTTCAATGAAGCCGCCCTCAAGATGCTTTCTGAGGAGCATACAAAACATTGGCGGCTCGCTTGGGTTGTCGTATTGATGCTCTGTGAGCTGCACTCTCGCATAGCTCGGATGAGCCGATAAAAGGAGCTTATGATTTTTTCCGTTTGCCCGAATATGAAAAATCAGCTCGTGCTTATATGGCTGATGGATTTTTGAAATTCTCCCGCCAGTTAATGTCTTTTGCAATTCATTTGTCATACCATATGTAAAAATGCCGTCAAATGACATGTTGGATACACCCTCTTCTTTCACACAAATCTACTGAAAGAACCTTCCGTTTTCTCGTTCTTTAGGCAGTCTTATTATTATAGCATGATTTAGGACGAGTCTGAATAAACTGGCTTATAGAACACTGCATATGAGAGAGAACAAAAGAGGAGTGGACGAGGTCAAATGAATTGGCATGAACTGAACCAAACCGATTTATTAAAAACAATGAATACATCGATAGGTGACGGACTGTCAGAAAAAGATGTACAAAAGCGGCTTGAAAAACACGGGCCAAATGAATTGCAGGAAGGAAAAAAGGCGTCGGCTCTGATTATTTTTTTAGCACAGTTTAAAGATTTCATGGTGTTAATCTTGCTTGCAGCAACAATCATTTCTGCCTTTTTAGGAGAATACATTGATGCGGTTGCGATTGTAGCCATTGTTTTGATTAATGGTGTACTCGGCTTTTATCAAGAGCGCCGAGCGGAAAAATCCCTTCAAGCGTTAAAAGAATTATCAACTCCGCATGTGTATGCAAGGAGAAATAATGAATGGGTCAAGATCCCGTCTAAACATCTCGTGCCAGGGGATATTGTGAAATTTTCAAGCGGAGACCGGATTGGGGCAGATATTAGATTACTAGAAACAAAGAGCTTAGAAATTGAGGAGTCCGCTCTCACTGGCGAGTCTATCCCAGCGGTCAAACACGCAAGTCCTCTTTCAAGCAGCCATGTCTCGCTTGGAGATTTGACGAACATGGCCTTTATGGGGACGCTGGTTACTAGAGGAAGCGGCGTAGGGGTTGTCATTGGTACAGGAATGAATACGGCAATGGGGCAAATTGCCGGTATGCTGGATGCAGCAGGTAATATGGAAACGCCGCTGCAAAGGCGTCTCGAGCAGCTCGGGAAAATTCTGATTGTGGCTGCTTTATTTTTAACGGTGCTCGTTGTGGTTCTCGGTATTGTGCAAGGGCATGAATTGTATCATATGTTCCTAGCGGGAGTATCTCTTGCTGTTGCGGCGATTCCAGAAGGACTGCCGGCGATCGTCACTGTCGCACTTTCCCTAGGGGTGCAGCGGATGATCAAACAAAAATCGATTGTCAGAAAGCTCCCGGCGGTGGAAACACTCGGCTGCGCGTCAATCATTTGCTCAGATAAAACAGGAACGATGACGCAAAATAAAATGACCGTGACCCATGTATGGGCAGAGGGGAAAACGTGGAATATTTCCGGCACAGGCTATGAGCCATCCGGTGACTTTACCTTAAACGGAGAAATCGTCCATGCCGACAAGCATCCAAGCCTGCAGAAGGTGTTATTATACGGGGCGCTTTGTAATACATCGACCATCGTTGAAAAAGACGGAGAGATGAGGCTTGATGGCGATCCGACAGAGGGGGCGCTTCTTACCGCAGCACGTAAAGCGGGTTTTACAGAGCAATTCATTGAAGCTGGATTTCATGTCATTGAGGAGTTTCCTTTTGATTCAGAAAGAAAGATGATGTCAGTCGTCGTTGAAACGAATCAAAAAGAGCGGTATGTCATTGCAAAAGGTGCGCCGGATGTACTAATGAACCGTTCAAGTCATATCATGCACGGCGGACGCACAGCTTCTTTTTCAGCCACCCGCAGGCAAGAAACAGAAGCTGCGATTCAAGGGTTAGCAAGACAGGCGCTTAGAACCATTGCCATTGCGTATAAAAAAGTCGGTCTGACAGAAAAAATCACCTCTGTAAAGCAGGCTGAAACCGATTTAACATTTATCGGGTTAGAGGGCATGATCGATCCACCGCGTCCTGAAGTCAGACGAGCGATTAAAGAGTGCCGGGATGCCGGGATTAAAACGGTCATGATTACAGGCGACCACGTAGAAACGGCCAAAGCGATCGCCAAAGACTTGAGCCTTTTACCGAAGCAAGGACAGGTGCTCGACGGAAAAGCGCTTGATCAGATGAGCGACAAAGAGCTTGAGCAAATGGCTGAAAATGTATACGTCTTTGCCCGGGTTTCCCCTGAGCATAAACTGAGAATTGTCAAAGCCTATCAAAAAAATGGGCATGTTGTGGCGATGACAGGTGATGGGGTCAATGATGCGCCTGCCATTAAACAAGCAGATATCGGCATCTCCATGGGCATCACTGGAACAGACGTAGCCAAAGAAGCGTCTTCTCTTATTTTACTTGACGACAACTTTGCGACCATTAAATCCGCCATTAAAGAAGGCCGGAATATTTATGAAAACATTCGTAAGTTTGTCCGTTATTTGCTGGCATCAAATGTCGGAGAAATTTTGGTCATGCTGTTTGCGATGCTGCTCGCGCTGCCGCTGCCGCTCGTTCCTATACAAATCTTATGGGTCAACCTTGTCACAGACGGTCTGCCGGCTATGGCACTTGGCATGGATAAGCCAGAAGGGGATGTCATGAAGAGAAAGCCGCGGAATGTGAAAGAGGGCATTTTTGCTAGAGGGCTTGGCTGGAAAGTCATCTCAAGAGGATTCCTCATCGGGCTTGCGACCCTTTTGGCATTTATATTTGTGTATCACCGCGATCCAAACAACCTGCAATATGCACAAACTGTCGCATTTAGTACGCTTGTATTGGCGCAGCTCATTCATGTATTTGACTGCCGCAGTGAACGGTCCATTTTTGAACGTAATCCATTTGGAAATCTCTATCTGATCGGTGCGGTTTTGTCATCACTTTTGCTCATGCTTGTGGTCATTTATTACCCGCCGCTTCAGCCGATTTTCAAAACGGTCGCGGTTGCACCGATTGATTGGCTGCTGATCATTGGGATGTCTGCACTGCCAACTTTTTTACTGGCAGGATCACTTTTGACAAGAAAAAAATAATTGATTATGGTATAATTTTGAGGTAATAGTGTCTGCTATTACCTTTTTCATTTTATTAATATGAAAGAATTGGGTGTTTTAACATGATACGCAGTATGACGGGATTCGGCCAAGCGAGTAAAACGGATGGAGAACTGACAGTTTCAGTTGAGCTAAAATCGGTCAATCACCGTTTTAAAGAGGTTCATGCCCGTTTGCCGAGGCCGCTTTTATATTTCGAAGATACATTAAAAAAGATCATTCTTCGTCACGTGCAGCGCGGTAGAATTGAGCTGTTTGTCACGATTGAAGGCGGTAAACTAGCAAGCCGGTCCTTACAGATCGACTGGCCGCTGCTTGATGAATACATGAAAGCCGCAAAAGACCTCGAGAAACGCTATCACATTTCAGGCATTCAGCATGCACATGACTTACTGGGGCTGGAGCTTGCCGTTCAGGTGGAAGAGTCAGCCAGCCGAAATGAACAGTTAGAGCAGCTGCTGATGGAAGCTTGCGAGGCTGCTGTCAAGGAGCTTTGCTTCATGAGAGAGCAAGAGGGAGCATCCCTTCAAAAAGACTGTGAACTGAGGCTTTCTGAACTAGAGGCCTATACAGAAGAAATCAAAGTCTTTGCACCAGAGGTTGTGAGTCAGTACAAAGAACGATTGAATCAGCGATTGCAAGAATGGATCGGAGAGGCGCTTGACGAGAGCAGACTGACTACAGAGGCAGCCATCTTTGCTGACCGGTGTGACATTACAGAAGAGATTACGAGATTAAAAAGTCATTTTCAGCAGTTTCAGCAAATCTTGCTGCAAGGCGGTGCTGCCGGCCGAAAACTTGACTTCCTTGTACAGGAGCTCAACCGTGAAGTGAACACCATTGGATCAAAAGCGAACCATCATCATTTAACAAAGCTGGTGGTTGAAATGAAAAGTGCTATTGAAAAAATAAAAGAACAAGTGCAAAATATAGAATAGTCATTGTGTATGCTGTTTACAGTGCGTCTCTTTCGGCGAGACTAGAGACGTTTATATTACAGGGGGACGAAAGAAGATGACCATAAAGTTGATCAATATCGGATTTGGAAACATCATTTCAGCGAATCGGATGATTTCGATCGTCAGTCCGGAATCAGCACCGATTAAACGAATGATACAAGACGCAAGAGATCGAGGCATGCTCATAGATGCTACATACGGAAGAAGAACCCGTGCTGTTGTCATTATGGACAGTGACCATGTCATCTTATCTGCCGTTCAGCCTGAGACTGTCGCGCAAAGACTTTCTGTAAAAGAAGAAATCATAGATGAAGGGCAGGGGTAATACGCCATTATGAAAGAAAGAGGACTTTTAATCGTTCTCTCTGGACCTTCGGGAGTTGGAAAAGGAACGGTCAGACAAGCCATTTTCTCCCAGGAAGATACGAAATTTGAATACTCTATTTCTGTGACGACACGCAAACCGCGTGAAGGTGAAAGAAATGGTGTCGATTATTTCTTTAAAACCAGGGAAGAATTTGAACATATGATTGAAAACAAAAAGCTGTTAGAATGGGCAGAGTACGTCGGGAATTACTACGGCACGCCTGTTGACTATGTAGAACAGACATTAAGCGAAGGAAAAGATGTTTTCCTTGAAATTGAAGTGCAAGGTGCACTTCAAGTAAGAGAAGCATTTCCGGAAGGTCTTTTTATTTTCCTTGCACCGCCTAGCCTTTCAGAACTTCAAAACCGCATCATTACACGCGGTACAGAGTCTGAGGAGCTCATTCGAAACCGAATGGCCGCTGCGAAAGAAGAAATTGAAATGATGGATGCTTATGACTATGTCGTTGAAAATGATGATGTCGAGCTGGCTTGTGAAAGAATCAAAGCGATCGTCCTTGCAGAACACCTGCGCAGAGACAGAGTCGCACCAAGATATAAAAAAATGCTGGGGGTAGAATAAACCATGTTAGATCCTTCAATTGACTCATTGATGAACAAACTTGATTCAAAATATACACTTGTAACAGTGTCGGCACGCCGTGCACGTGAAATGCAGATCCATCAAGATCAGCAGATTGAAAACACAAAGTCTTACAAATTCGTAGGCAAAGCACTAGAAGAAATCGACGCTGGTCTTTTGACATTTGAAAAAGAGGATCAAGAATAACACATCGCTTCTGCAATGCAGATACGATACGTTCAAAAAAGTCAAAACTATGATTGGTTTTGACTTTTTTGAATTGTAGACGAATTTGTGAAAAAGGCCGTTAAGGGGGACAAACAAATGTTACAGTCAAAAAATATTTTGCTTGGTGTCAGCGGAGGAATCGCCGTATATAAAGCAGCAGCACTTACTAGTAAACTCGTACAAGCAGGCGCAAATGTCAGAGTGATTATGACGGAATCTGCTCGTGAGTTTGTGTCTCCGCTAACCTTCCAAGCACTGTCTCGGCATGAGGTATATGTAGATACATTCAAAGAAAACAATCCAAGAGTCATTGCGCATATTGACGTAGCTGACTGGGCCGATCTCATTCTTGTTGCCCCTGCAACAGCACATACGATTGGTAAAATGGCCGCTGGACTTGCAGATGATATGCTGACGACGACTTTGCTTGCTTCAACAGCGCCTGTATGGATCGCTCCAGCGATGAATGTGCATATGTACGATCACCCCGCTGTCAAACGGAACATTCGCACATTATATGAAGACGGCTACCGGTTTATTGAGCCAAGTGAAGGTTATTTAGCCTGCGGGTACATTGGAAAAGGGCGACTAGAAGAGCCTGAAAAAATTGTGGAACACATCCGGGCCTTTTTTGAAGAGCCAAAAAGCTTGCCGCTCTCAGGTAAAAAAGTCGTGGTGACAGCAGGTCCTACTCGTGAAGTGATCGATCCTGTCCGGTTCTTTACAAACCGTTCTAGTGGAAAAATGGGCTATGCGATTGCAGAGGCTGCTCAGCAAATGGGGGCAGATGTGACGCTGATTTCTGGACCTGTTTCTTTAACTGAACCTGACCATGTGCATGTAGTGCACGTTGAATCAGCTGAAGAGATGTATCAAGCTGCGCTAGATGTATACGGAGAAGCTGATCTTGTTATTAAATCAGCAGCTGTCGCCGATTACACCCCTGTCACGACATATGCTCATAAAATGAAAAAACAGGACGGCACACTGCACATTGAATTCACCCGGACAAAAGATATTTTAAAAGAGCTGGGGAAAAGAAAAGAGCATCAAGTGCTGATCGGATTTGCAGCTGAAACGCAGGATGTAGAATATTATGCGAAAAAGAAAATTGAATCCAAGCACCTAGATATGATTGTGGCCAATAACGTCACTAAAGAAGGTGCAGGATTTGGCACAGATACCAATGTGGCAGCGATCATCAAAGCAGATGGAACGAAAAAAGAGCTGCCGATGATGAGCAAAAAAGACCTCGCTTTTGAAATTTTAAAGGAGGCAATACAGCTGCTTCCAGAAGAGCGTGATCGCGCATGATTGCTGAAGTCATTGTAGATGTCACAACGAAAGCCATTGACCGGCCATTTGATTACCGTGTACCAGATCGATTCAAAGATCTCGTCAAAGCGGGAATGAGGGTGGTCGTTCCCTTTGGCCCGCGGAAGATTCAAGGGTTTGTGACAAAAGTCAAAGAGGAAACAGACATCAAGACAGGAAGCATCAAAGAGATAGTCGATTTATTTGATTTATCACCTGTTCTGACAGATGAGCTGCTGGAGCTTTCCCACTGGCTGACGGAAAAAACATTGTCCTATCATATTACGGCACTTCAATCGATGCTGCCCGCAGCCATGAAGGCAAAGTATGAAAAAGAAATACAGGTGCTATCAGAGGAAGAACTTCCGCAGTCATTGAAAGAGCTTTTCGGTCAGCGAGAGAGCATTCTTTATGCTGACATCCCGGCTGAACAATTAAAACAGATTCAAAAGCATGTCCAAAAAGGTCATCTAGAGGTGAGATACCATGTCTCGCAAAAATCTGGAAAGAAAAAGGTCCGCATGCTCCAGTTGGCTGTATCGAAAGAAAAACTTGAAGAAAAGCAGCAGCAGCTAAAGAAAAATGCGGTAAAACAAAAGGCGCTGATCTCTTACTTGCTTCAAGCGGGAGAGACAACCTTTTTAGCGAAAGACTTGCAGCAGCAAACAGGCGCGAGTTCTCAAACGCTTAAAACCTTTATTCAAGAAGGGCTGTTAACAGAAAGCTATGAAGAGGTCTACCGGGATCCTTACCGTGACCGGGAGTTTACACCATCTGCTTCACTTGATCTCACGCCTGAGCAAAGAGAGGCGGCAAAACATATTCATCAAGCAGTCAGTGAGGACCAGCACGAAACCTTTCTGCTGCACGGAGTGACAGGAAGCGGCAAAACGGAGATTTACTTGCAGACAATTGATCATGTTCTTCAAAAAGGGAAAGAAGCGATCGTTTTAGTTCCTGAAATTTCATTAACCCCTCAAATGGTGCAGCGATTTAAAGAACGATTTGGCTCAAATGTGGCTGTTCTTCACAGCGGCTTATCGACAGGAGAAAAATATGATGAATGGCGGAAGATTCATCGCAAGGAAGTCAAGCTTGTCGTTGGCGCAAGATCTGCTGTTTTCGCTCCATTTGAAAATTTAGGCATGATTATTATAGATGAAGAGCACGAATCCTCTTATAAACAAGAAGAAATGCCTCGTTACCATGCCAAGGATGTCGCCATTGAGCGAGCAGTGCGGCATCAATGTCCAGTCGTATTAGGCAGTGCAACACCTTCTCTTGAAACGTATGCACGAGCGAAAAAAGGCGTCTATACATTGCTGTCGCTCAAGCACCGCGTCAACCAGCAGCAGCTGCCGCACGTTTCGTTAATTGATATGAGAGAAGAACTGAGAAATGGCAACCGCTCCATGTTTTCAGAAGAATTAATGCTCAGGTTAAAAGAGGTGCTTGAAAGAAAAGAACAAGCCGTTTTATTTCTGAACAAAAGAGGCTATTCATCCTTTGTGATGTGCCGTGATTGCGGATATGTGGAGCAATGTCCTCATTGCGAAATTTCTCTTACCTATCACCGCTATCAAAAAAGGCTGAAGTGCCATTATTGTGGTCACGAAGCACCAGTACCTGCTGAATGTCTAGAATGCCACAGCGAGCATATTCGCTATTTTGGAACTGGCACGCAGCGAGTAGAAGAGGAACTGACAAAGGTACTGCCTGAGGCGCGTGTAATTCGAATGGATGTGGATACAACGTCTCGAAAAGGTGCTCACGAAAAGCTTCTCACATCTTTTGGTAATAAAGAAGCGGACATTTTGCTCGGGACGCAAATGATTGCAAAGGGGCTGGATTTTCCAGATGTCACACTTGTTGGTGTTCTCAGTGCGGATACATCCCTTCACATCCCTGATTTTCGTTCAAGTGAAAAAACATTTCAGCTGCTCACGCAGGTCAGCGGCAGGGCAGGGCGCCATGAAAAAGCGGGCTCGGTTATTATTCAATCGTATACGCCTTCTCACTATAGTATTGAGTTAACGAAGCAGCATGACTACGAAGCCTTTTATGAACAGGAGATGCTGCATCGCCGCCACCAGTCCTATCCGCCGTATTACTTTTTGGCGATGGTGACAGTGTCACACGAAGAAGTGACGAAGGCAGCACATGTCACTGACCAGATTGTCCAGTTCCTAAAAATGAACTGTGCACCGAATACTCGAATCCTTGGCCCGGCTGCATCGCCAATCGCTAAGATCAAAGATAGATATCGCTATCAATGCGTGATAAAATACAAAAGGGAAAATGAACTGGCAAGTTTACTACGGAAAATACAAGACCATTATCAAAAGGAAATGGAACAAAAACAATTGATGATTTCAATAGATATGAATCCATATATGATGATGTAAAACGGAGGGCTGTAAGTGGCAGTAAAACCAATAGTCATACATCCGGCAGAAGTGCTCGAACAAAAGACAGAGCGTGTCGATACGTTCGATAAAAAGCTTAAAAAACTGCTGGATGATATGTATGATACAATGCTTGAGCTGGATGGAGTTGGACTAGCAGCACCACAAATCGGTATTTCAAAAAGAATCGCTGTTGTAGATATCGGGGAAGAACCTGGCAGAATTGACTTAGTGAACCCAGAGGTGCTTGAAGTAGAAGGAAGCCAGACAGATATTGAAGGCTGCCTGAGCTTTCCATCTTTATACGGCACTGTAGAGAGACCGAACTATGTGAAGGTAAAAGCCTTTGATAAGAAAGGTAAACCATTTACAATAGAAGCAGACGGATTTTTAGCAAGAGCTTTATTGCACGAAATTGATCATTTAGACGGCATTTTATTTACGTCAAAAATCATTGAAACGTATACAGAAAAAGAACTTGCGGAAATGGAAGGGTGAAGAAAATGGCACGTATCGTATTTATGGGAACCCCTGATTTCTCAGTACCTGTGCTGCAAACACTGATAACAGAAGGATACGAAGTGGTAGGGGTTGTCACGCAGCCAGACCGCCCAAAAGGAAGAAAACGAGTGCTCACACCGCCTCCTGTAAAAGTGGAAGCCTTAAAGCACGGCATTCCTGTGTTGCAGCCTGAAAAGGTGCGCCTTGATGAAGAAATTGATAAGGTGCTTGCATTACAGCCGGATTTAATCGTCACAGCGGCATTTGGACAAATCTTACCAAAGCGATTACTCGATGAACCTAAGTTTGGCTGTATCAATGTTCATGCCTCGCTCCTGCCAGAACTAAGAGGCGGCGCGCCGATCCATTATGCGATCCTTCAAGGTAAAAAGAAAACAGGCGTTACCATCATGTACATGGTGGAAAGACTTGATGCAGGTGACATGATCAGTAAAGTAGAAGTAGAAATCGATGAATTAGACAATGTCGGAACATTGCATGATAAATTAAGTGCAGCTGGTGCCACGCTGCTAAAAGATACGGTGCCAAATGTTCTAAGCGGGTCTATTTCTCCAATTCCGCAAAATGAAGAAGCGGCCACATACGCACCAAATATTAAGCGGGAGCAAGAAAGATTAGACTGGACAAAAACCGGTGAAGAGCTTTACAACCAAGTTCGCGGGCTAAATCCTTGGCCAGTTGCCTATACTGAATGGAACGGCGCTCATCTAAAAGTATGGGAAGCGAAAAAGGTTCCGCTTCAAGCGCAAGAAGAACCTGGGAAAGTGATTGAGCTTCAAAAAGAAGGTCCGGTCATTGCAACGGGTAATGAGCAAGGCCTTTTATTAACAGGTGTGCAGCCAGCTGGTAAGAAAAAAATGAGCGGCGAAGACTTCTTAAGAGGCGCAAATATCGAAATTGGACAGAAATTAGGGCTAATGAATGAAGAAAAGTAATGTGAGAGAAGTAGCGCTGGACGCTTTAATCAAACTCGAACAAAATCAAGCTTACAGTAATTTGCTGTTGCAGTCAGTCATGAAAGATAAAAACTTAGCTGATCAGGACAAACCGCTGTTAACAGAGCTTGTATATGGTACACTGCAAAATAAGCTGGCATTAGATTATATGCTGATGCCCTTTGTGAAAAAACCGCAAAAGGTCGCTCCATGGGTGATGCAGCTTTTGCGGATGTCTCTTTATCAAATGGTGTATCTTGAAAAAATACCAGATCGTGCAGCCATTCATGAAGCTGTCGAGCTAACGAAAAAGCGCGGGCACAAAGGCATTTCTTCACTTGTGAACGGTGTTCTTCGTTCCGTGCAAAGAGAAGGCGTTCCGTCATTTGATGCGATCAAAGATCCCGTAAAGCGGCTGTCCATTGAGACAAGCCACCCATTATGGCTTGTGCAGGAGTGGGTTCAGGCGTACGGGTTTGAAGCGGCAGAAAGCATGTGCCGCATTCATTTAGTTCCGCCAAAGCAAACCCTTCGTGTCAATCGAATGAAAACTGACCGCATGGCACTGCAGCAAAAACTAATGGATGCAGGCATTGAAACGGAGCTTGGCGACTTATCTGAAGATGCACTTAAGCTCATGAAAGGGTCCATCGTCTCAACCCCTTCTTTTCAAGAAGGCTATGTGACGATACAAGATGAAAGCTCGATGCTTGTCGCAAGAGCGCTCGACCCTCAGCCGGGAGAAACGGTGCTTGACGCCTGTGCGGCTCCTGGCGGAAAATCAACACATATTGCAGAACGTATGAACGATGAGGGCAAAATTGTTTCTCTTGATTTACATGAACACAAAGTGAAACTCATCAAACAAGCAGCAAAACGTCTGAACCTTACTCACATTGAGGCAAAAGCACTTGATGCAAGGAAAGCGGCAGACTATTACAGCGAAGCTTCGTTTGACCGTATTCTCATTGATGCACCGTGTTCCGGTTTTGGCGTCATTAGACGAAAACCAGATATGAAATATACAAAGTCACAAGAAGACTCAGCAAGGCTTGCGGCTATCCAGCAGGCCATTTTAAAGAAAGCGGCCCCGCTTTTAAAACCGGGCGGAACCCTTGTATACAGTACGTGTACAATGGACCCAACAGAAAATCAACAAGTGATTCATGCGTTTTTACAAGAACACCAAGACTTCGAACCCGATCTATCTCTTAATGAACGGCTGCCTGAGCAGGTTGCTCCGTTTGTTCAAAACGGAAGTGTACAAATTCTTCCTCATTATTTCGGAACAGATGGTTTCTTTATTTGCAGCATGAGAAAGAAGGGATAAAAAATGACAGAACAAAAAGTAAGAAAAGAACTGAAGACAGAAATGCCGTCGATCTACTCATTTGAGCTTCACGAAATGAAAGAATGGTTAAAAGAACAAGGCGAAAAGCCTTTCCGCGCAGCCCAAATTTTCGAGTGGCTTTATGAGAAACGTGTGACATCCTTTGACGATATGTCTAACCTTTCAAAGGATTTAAGAGAAAAATTAAAAAATCAATTTGCGATCACCACATTAAAAACTGTGATCAAACAAACGTCTCAAGACGGAACGATCAAGTTTTTATTTGAATTACATGATGGCTATACGATTGAAACAGTACTGATGCGCCACGAATACGGCAACTCTGTCTGTGTCACAACTCAGGTTGGCTGCCGAATCGGCTGTACATTCTGTGCATCTACACTTGGCGGGTTAAAACGAAACCTTGAAGCAGGAGAAATCGTTGCTCAAGTATTGAAAGTGCAGCAGGCACTTGACGAAACAGATGAGAGAGTCAGCTCGGTTGTCATCATGGGAATTGGCGAACCGTTTGATAACTTTGACGAAATGCTTGCCTTCCTTAAAATCATCAACCATGACAACGGCTTAAATATTGGCGCGCGTCATATTACAGTGTCGACAAGCGGAATCATTCCAAAGATCTATCAATTCGCTGATGAGCAAATGCAAATCAATTTTGCTGTCTCTCTGCATGCACCGAACACAGAGATCAGAAGCCGTCTGATGCCGATCAATAAGGCATATAAGCTGCCAAAATTAATGGAAGCCATTGAATACTACATTCAAAAAACGGGTAGACGTGTCAGCTTTGAATACGGCCTGTTTGGCGGAGTAAATGATCAAGTGCATCATGCAGAAGAGCTTGCAGACTTATTAAAAGGAATCAAGTGCCACGTGAACCTCATTCCGGTGAACTATGTACCGGAAAGGGATTATGTAAGAACACCAAGAGAACAAATCTTCCTATTTGAAAAAACGCTGAAAGAACGCGGCGTAAACGTAACAATTAGACGAGAGCAAGGCCATGATATTGATGCTGCTTGCGGTCAGCTAAGAGCGAAGGAGCGTCAGGAAGAGACGAGGTGACGAATGTTGATAAGGGCAGCCTTTCAAACCGATACAGGAAAAGTCCGTCAGCATAATGAAGATGATGCAGGTATTTTTGAAGCAAAAGAAGACACCCTTCTAGCTGTTGTAGCAGATGGAATGGGAGGTCATCTTGCTGGTGATGTCGCCAGCAGGATGGCCGTCTCTTCTTTAAAAGAATACTGGGAAGAAACATCTTCAATTCCAGCAAAACCAGCAGAGCAAGAAAGCTGGTTAATCTCAAAAATAAGTGACATTAATGATCAAGTATATGAACATGCGAAAAACAATGAGGAGTGCCAAGGAATGGGGACAACCATTGTTTGTGCGCTCGTTCATTTGCAAACGGTCACAATTGCCCATATTGGCGACAGTCGCTGCTACTTGCTAAGAGAAGGAGCACTGACCCAGCTAACAGATGACCATTCACTTGTAAATGAGCTTGTGAAAACAGGTGAAATTTCAAAAGAGGATGCAGAATATCATCCAAGAAAAAATGTGCTTACGAAAGCATTAGGAACAGATAAACACGTTCAAATCGATGCCCATACCTTTGAAGTGGACCCTGGAGATCAAATCCTGCTTTGCTCAGATGGTTTATCAAATAAAGTAGAAGAAGAGAATTTGATTCATATTTTAACGCAAACGACCGCACCAGATGAAAAAGTAACAGCATTAATCCAAACAGCGAATGACAACGGCGGTGAAGATAACATTACAGCAGTATTGTTAGAAATCTCCTCCCAGCCAGAGGAGGGTGACAGCAAGTGTTGATCGGAAAACGGATCAGCGGCCGTTATCAGATTCTTCGCGTCATAGGCGGAGGCGGAATGGCAAACGTTTATTTGGCGGAGGATATGATTTTAGATCGCGAAGTCGCGATTAAAATTTTGCGCTTTGACTTTGCAAGCGATGATGATTTTATTAGACGTTTCCGGCGTGAGGCGCAATCAGCCGCAAGTTTAGATCATTCAAATATTGTCAGCATCTACGATGTAGGGGAAGAAGATGACATTTATTATATTGTCATGGAATATGTCGAGGGGATGACGCTGAAAGAATACATACATGCCAATGGCCCGCTTCATCCGAAAGAAGCCGTTCGCATTATGGAGCAAGTGGTTGCGGCAATGGAAGAAGCCCATGCAAAGCAGCTCGTCCACCGGGACATTAAGCCTCACAATATATTAATAGACAACATGGGGAATATTAAAGTCACTGATTTTGGGATTGCCATTGCACTCAGCTCAGCGACCATCACCCACACAAATTCGGTCCTAGGATCCGTGCACTATTTGTCTCCAGAGCAAGCCCGCGGAGGTCTTGCGACGAAAAAGTCAGACATCTATTCACTTGGAATTGTGCTCTATGAACTCATTTCTGGACGCATGCCATTTGAAGGGGAATCAGCTGTCAGTGTTGCGCTGAAGCATTTGCAATCAGAGCCGCCATCTGTAAGAAGATGGAATCCTTCTGTTCCACAAAGCGTGGAAAACATCATTTTAAAGGCGATGGCCAAAGATCCATTTTATCGATATGAAGATGCATCTGAAATGCAAAAAGATCTGCAAACTGCTTTCGACCCTTCAAGACTAAAAGAAAAACGCTTTGTCATTGAAGAGGATCATGAAGCAACGAAAGCGATCCCAATCATTCAAGATCATCAAGTCGATCAAGACAATGAAAAAACAGCTGTCCATCCGGTGCAAAAACCGAAGAAAAAAGAGAAACAAAAGCCGAAAAAGAAACGGAAAAAATGGCCTTGGGTTGTGGCATCTATCCTGTTTATTCTAACGGCTGCGACCATTTTAGCCATCACTGTGTTTCCCGGACTGCTCTTTCCAAAAGATGTTGAGGTCTCTGATGTATCTGGCATGACGATTGAAAAAGCAGAGGACACCTTGAAGAAGGCCGGCTTTACCGTTGCCTCTGAACCAATTGAGATCGCTGATGAGAAAATTGAAAAAGGGCTTGTTGTCAAAACAGACCCGAAAATCGGCACAAAGGTAAAAGAAGGAACTGACATTCAGCTTTACCAAAGTACGGGCAAAGAAAAGACTGAATTACCTGATGTAACAGGTGAAAAGGTTGATAAAGCAAAAGAATTACTAGAGAAAAAAGGGTTTAAGCAAGTGGTTGTGGAGGAAGTAAATGATAATGACACCGAATCTGGGATTGTCATGGAACAGAAACCTTCAGCGAGTACCGAGCTTGTGGCAGCAGATGAAGAAGTGACGTTGACGGTCAGCATAGGTCCTGCCGATATTACTTTGCGGGATTTAACGACATATAGTAAACAGGCTGCATCGAATTATTTAGAGGATAACGGATTAAAGCTTGATGAAAAAGAAGCGTATTCTGATGATGTACCAAAAGGTGAGGTCATGAAGCAGGAGCCGGGAGCAGGAACTGCTGTGAAACCAGGGGATACGGTTAAGATCACCTTCTCACTCGGACCGAAGAAAAAACCGGCTAAAACGGTAACTGAGAAGATTGCCATCCCGTATGAGCCAGTCACTGAAGGGCAAGAGATGACCGTTCAGATTTCCATTGACGATGCTGAGCATAGCATTTCTGATTCATATGAAACCTTTAACATCACTGCACCAACTGAACGGACCATTAAATTTAAGATTGAACCAGGTCAAAAAGGATACTATCAAGTGACGGTTGATGATAAAGTCGTAAGCTCTAAAACAATCGAATACCCTGACGATGAATAAAGGAGGGACTTTATGCCTGAGGGCAAAATTATTAAAGCATTAAGCGGATTTTATTATGTGCTCGATGAGTCTTTAGAAAGTGGAAAAGTGATTCAGTGCAGAGCGAGAGGCATTTTTCGAAAAAACAAAATCACACCTCTTGTGGGAGATTATGTCGTATATCAAGCGGATAACGATAAAGAAGGCTATTTATTAGAAGTAAAAGAGCGGACAAACGAACTGGTTCGTCCGCCTATTAGTAACGTCGATCAAGCGGTGCTCGTTTTCTCTGCGGCAGAACCGACTTTTAGCACATCACTATTAGACAGATTTCTAGTGCTTGTGGAAGCAAATGATATTAAGCCGATTATCTGTATCACAAAAATGGACTTATTGAAAACAGATGAAGAGCGTGAAAGGATTCAAGGCTATGCAGAGGACTATCGGCAAATTGGATATGATGTTCATGTAACATCTACGATCGAGGGAGACGGAATTGGAAAGCTGACCCCGCATTTTCACAATAAAATCACTGTATTTGCCGGTCAGTCTGGTGTAGGCAAGTCCTCCCTTTTAAATGCGATGAGTCCTGATTTGGCGCTGAAAACCAATGATATTTCCTCCCATCTTGGAAGGGGGAAGCATACGACAAGACATGTTGAACTCATTCGTACAGCAGAAGGGCTCATTGCAGATACACCTGGCTTTAGCTCACTCGAATTTACCGGCATCGAAGCGGAAGATTTAGGCCTTTACTTTTTAGAAATCAAAGAGCGGAGTGCAGATTGTAAGTTTAGAGGCTGCCTGCACGTGAAAGAGCCTGGCTGTGCGGTAAAAGGCGCGGTCGAACAAGAGCAAATCAGAGATTATCGCTATCAGCATTATTTAGAGTTTTTAACTGAAATCAAAGACAGAAAGCCGAGGTACTAAATCATGGTTTATATTGCCCCTTCCATTTTATCAGCAGATTTCGCCAATTTGGAGAAAGATATTCGTGATGTGGAACAAGGCGGAGCGGATTACATTCATATCGATGTGATGGACGGCCATTTTGTACCGAATATTACATTTGGGCCGAATGTGGTGGAAGCAATCAGACCGCATACAAAGCTGCCGCTCGATGTTCACTTAATGATTGAGCAGCCAGACCGGTATATTCCTGCATTCGCAAAAGCAGGTGCTGACATTATTTCTGTCCATGTAGAAGCTTGTCCGCACTTGCACCGCACGATACAGCATATAAAAGAACAAGGTGTAAAAGCCGGCGTCGTCTTGAATCCGCACACACCTGTTTCTCAGATTGAGCATGTATTAGAGGATGTAGACCTTGTCTTATTCATGACGGTGAATCCCGGTTTTGGCGGACAGGCGTTCATTCCATCTGTCCTCACAAAGGTAAAAGAAGTGAAGACACTTAGTGAACAAAAGGGCTTATCAGACTTACTCATAGAAGTAGACGGCGGTGTCAATGTAGAGACTGCAAAAAGCTGTAAAGAGGCGGGCGCTAACTTACTTGTGGCCGGCTCAGCGGTATACGGTAAAGACAACCGTGCAGCCGCCATTCAGGCCATTCGAGAAGCGTAAAAAAAGGAACCAAAGTCACTCTGATCTTTGGTTCTTTTTACATGGAGAGGAGCGTATATCATGCACATACATATCGTAGCCGGCGGCCCTTTTGATTATATCCCGCCCCTTGAACAGGAAGCACAGGACGATATTCTCTGGGTCGGTGTAGACCGGGGCACGCTCTTTTTACTAGAGCACGGCATCATGCCTGCCAAGGCTTTTGGTGATTTTGACAGTGTGACAGAAGAAGAACTTTGCGAGCTGAAAAAGAAATTGCCTGCCTTGAATGTATTTCAGGCTGAAAAGGATGAAACCGATTTAGAGCTTGCGCTGAACTGGGCCATGCGCCAGCACCCAGCGCATATTCACATCTACGGCATTACAGGAGGAAGGGCTGATCACTTTCTAGGAAATATTCACCTTCTATATCAAGGCATTCAGCACAAGCAGAACATCACTCTTGTAGATAAGCAAAATATCATTCAAATGTTTGAACCTGGTACATACGAAGTAAAAGAAGACCCTGATAAAAAATATGTGTCGTTTCTGCCCTTTGGTCCATCGGTTGAAAAGCTGACATTAAAAGGTTTCAAATATCCTCTGAAAAATTGTCATATTGAGCCTGGTTCCACACTATGTATTAGTAACGAACTCATCCACTCAAATGGTACTTTTTCTTTTCATGAAGGCATATTAATAATGGTAAGAAGCAAAGATTGACCAACCTATCAATGTGGATGGCTGATTAAGCTCAATTGTGCTGCAAGCGGTACTTTTAGGAGGGGGACAAAATGAAATTTTATACAATCAAACTGCCTAGATTTCTTGGCGGCATTGTCCGTGCGATGCTTGGTTCATTTAAAAAAGATTAATGAGTAATCTCCTTTATTTCCACATAAAAACGCCTGCTACAGTTTATTGTAGCAGGCGTTTACTCTTCTTGCTTATACACGCTCAACTTTACCAGATTTCAAAGCTCGAGCTGATACATATACTCTTTTAGGCTTACCGTCCACTAGAATACGAACTTTTTGAAGGTTCGCGCCCCATGTACGTTTTGTAGAGTTCATTGCGTGAGAACGGTTGTTCCCAGCTTTTGTTTTTCTGCCTGTAATAACGCATTTACGTGCCATTTGTTTCCCTCCTAACTGCGAAAACATCATCATATTCTTCATATACGTACTTAGAGATGCCTCAAGATACTTTAATAATTTACCACAGCTTCAAGGGGTTTGCAAGGATTGTTTACTCCTCTTTCAAGAAAAATACCTTGACATCTTGATAAAAAATCAAGGCTATAGTATAAGTAGGATTGGGTCGGATTGAATGATTTCTTTTAAAAAGAAAGGTCTTATAGTAAAATAGTGATAACTCAGGGCAATTTCTCAAAAAGGGGGAACCAATGTGTCCATTGAACTTAGAACGAAATACGGACAAATTGATATATCAAATGAAGTCATTGCAATGGTGGCAGGAGGCGCTGCGATCGATTGCTATGGTATTGTTGGCATGGCGTCCAAAAATCAAATCAAGGACGGTTTGACGGATATTCTCCGCAAAGAGAACTTCAGCCGGGGTGTTCTTGTGCGTCAAAAAGAAGACCGCATTCATATTGATATGTACATCATTGTCAGCTACGGTACAAAAATATCAGAAGTCGCACATAATGTTCAAACGAAAGTCAAATACACGATTCATCACACAATTGGACTTTCTGTTGACTCGGTCAACATTTATGTACAAGGAGTAAAAGTTACGAACCCGTAGTAAGGAGGAAATATATTGTCTATTAGAAATCTTGATGGCCGCTCATTTGCAAAAATGATTCTTGCAGGTGCTCACCATCTTTCTCAAAACGCACAAATTGTGGATGCGTTAAATGTTTTTCCAGTGCCAGATGGAGATACGGGGACAAATATGAATTTGTCGATGACTTCAGGGGCCAAAGCAGTTGAAGAAACAAATACCGATCATATTGGGAAGGTCGGCGTGGCCCTCTCGAAAGGGTTATTGATGGGCGCAAGAGGAAACTCTGGCGTGATCCTGTCCCAGCTCTTTAGAGGTTTCAGTAAACATATTGAACAAAAAGAAACGATTGATGCAAAAGAATTTGCTCTTGCCTTACAGGCGGGTGTTGATACAGCATATAAAGCCGTAATGAAACCGATTGAAGGAACGATCTTAACAGTTGCAAAGGATGCAGCAAAGAAAGCGGTTGCTGTTTCGGCAGTAGAAGATCAAATTGACCGCGTTCTAGAGTTAACGATTGAGGAAGCAAGAGCATCACTTGATCGAACGCCAGATCTGCTTCCTGTCTTAAAAGAAGTGGGTGTTGTCGATAGTGGAGGTAAAGGACTTTTATGTGTATATGAAGGTTTCCTTGCTTCATTAAGAGGAGAAGAGCTTCCTCCTAAAGCGGCTTCTTTACCTACGCTAAAAGAACTCGTTAGTGCAGAGCATCATAAAAGTGCGCAAAGCCATATGAACACAGAAGATATCGAATTTGGCTACTGTACTGAATTTATGGTGAAATTTGAAGAAGACAAACAGTCCTTTGATGAGAATGCCTTCAGAGAAGACTTAAGTGAATTCGGAGATTCACTTCTTGTGGTGTCTGATGATACACTCGCGAAAGTTCATATTCATGCAGAGCAGCCAGGAGAGGTCTTATCCTATGCACAGCGCTACGGCAGCTTGATTAATATGAAAATTGAAAACATGAGAGAGCAGCATAGCTCAATCGTGAACGAAGAAAGAGAACACGCACCTGCTGCACCAAAAGCACCTGCTGCTGAAAAACAGCGCTTTGGCGTCGTCAGTGTCGCAATGGGAGAAGGAATTGCTGACTTGTTCAAAAGTATCGGAGCTTCCGTCGTCATTGAAGGTGGACAGACGATGAATCCGAGCACAGAAGACATTGTCACAGCAATAGAAAGCGTACATGCCGAAACCGTCTTTATCTTACCTAATAATTCTAATATTGTCATGGCAGCTAAACAGGCGGCAACTGTCTCAAACCGTGAGGTCGTAGTCATTCCGACGAAGACCGTTCCTCAAGGAATGTCGGCACTTCTTTCTCTCAATGAAGCAGCTTCAAATGAAGACAACGAAAGAGCGATGCTAGAAGCGATTGACCATGTGAAAAGCGGGCAAATTACCTTTGCAGTGAGAGATACTCAAATTGATGGAATCGACATTGCGAAAGGTGACTATATGGGTCTGTTCAACGGGAAAATCACGTTAACAGCGAAAAATCAATTAGATGCAGCAAAAGAACTTCTCACCAAAATGGTGACAGAAGATGATGAGATTGTCACCATCATTAAAGGAGAAGATGCATCATCTGATGAGCTGGATGCACTGCAAGCCTTTATTGAAGAAACATTTGAAGATGTAGAAGTTGAAGTCCACGATGGAAAACAGCCGCTTTATTCGTATATTTTGGCGGTTGAATAATGAAAGAAGGGCAAATAAAGCCCTTCTTCTTCTTTTGCAATTTTTTACTAGCCATTCCACGGTGAAATGAGTTGCGGGAAACGAATGAATCCATTAGTCTAAAGAAAGAACCAAACCATACGTGAGTGGTGATGAGAGGGGAAGACCTATGAAATTTAGAAGTGTGTTTGATATTATTGGACCTGTCATGATTGGGCCATCAAGTTCGCACACAGCGGGTGCGGCTCGTATCGGGAGAGTAGCTCGCAGCTTATTTGGAAGAGAACCGAAACGAATTGTCGTTTCATTTTATGGTTCTTTTAAAGATACGTATAAAGGACACGGTACAGATGTCGCCATTATTGGCGGTGTTCTTGACTTTGATACATTTGATGAACGAATCAAAACAGCGATCGATATTGCAAAAAGCAAAGAGATCGACATTGAATTTAAAGAAGAAGAGGCGGTGCCGGCGCATCCGAATACAGCAAAAGTAGAGATTTCAGATGCGAACGGAAGCCTTGAACTAATCGGGATTTCCATCGGCGGAGGTAAAATTGAAATCACAGAATTAAACGGCTTTGAGCTCAGGCTTTCAGGGAATCATCCTGCTATTCTTGTGGTTCATAACGATCGCTACGGGACGATTGCGGCAGTTGCCAATGTCTTAGCGAAATTCGCCATCAACATCGGTCATATGGAAGTGGCGCGTAAAGATGTCGGGCAAGAGGCACTGATGACGATTGAAGTGGATCAAAATATTGACCCAGCTGTCCTATCAGAGCTTGAAACGCTGCCAAACATTATTCAAGTCACACAAATTGCAGAGTAACAACAAGGAGGTTATGAATGATGTTTAAAAACGTCAAAGAACTCGTGCAGCTATCAGAAGAACGGAATACCTCCATTTCAGAAATTATGATTGAGCAAGAAATGGAAGTGACAGGGAAGTCACGTGAAGAAATTTTCTCCCAGATGTACCGCAACCTAGAAGTGATGGAACAGGCCGTTGAAAACGGGCTGAAGGGTGTGAAATCATTATCAGGCTTAACAGGCGGAGATGCAGTCAAACTTCAAGCCTACATCGCATCAGGCAAAACGCTGTCTGGTCATACAATATTAGATGCTGTCAGTAAAGCTGTTGCAACAAATGAAGTCAATGCCGCAATGGGAACCATTTGTGCCACGCCTACAGCAGGCTCAGCAGGTGTTGTACCAGGTACGTTATTTGCAGTAAAAGAAACATTAAAGCCAACAAAGGAACAAATGGTCAGATTCCTATTTACTTCTGGCGCATTTGGTTTTGTTGTGGCGAATAACGCGAGCATTTCCGGTGCAGCAGGCGGCTGTCAGGCAGAGGTAGGTTCTGCATCAGGTATGGCGGCAGCAGCGATTGTCGAGATGGCAGGCGGTACACCGCAGCAATCTGCAGAAGCAATGGCGATTACACTGAAAAATATGCTTGGACTTGTTTGCGATCCAGTAGCGGGACTTGTCGAGGTACCTTGCGTGAAACGAAACGCAATGGGTGCATCTAACGCCATGATCGCAGCAGACATGGCTCTTGCTGGCATCACAAGCCGCATTCCTTGTGATGAAGTCATTGATGCGATGTACAAAATCGGTCAAACGATGCCAACAGCTCTTCGCGAAACTGCACAAGGCGGTCTCGCTGCGACACCGACAGCAAGAGAGCTTGAAAAGAAGATTTTCGGAGGTGTGACCTCATCTCGTGATACAGAAACTGCAAGATAATGTCTCTGTCCTGAAGGGGATTGGAGAGGAAACCGAAAAAACACTCAATGAACTTGGAATCTACACAGTAGCCGATTTACTCGGCTACTTTCCTTATCGATATGACGACTATGAGCTTCGTAACTTAGAAGAAGTCAAACATGACGAACGTGTCACAGTTGAAGGAAAAGTACATAGTGAGCCCGTTCTCACCTATTATGGAAAAAAACGAAGCAGGCTGACATTCAGGCTGCTTGTCGGGCGTTTTCTCATTACAGCGATTTGTTTCAATCGCCCATATTTAAAACGAAGCCTTGTGTTAGGTGATACAGTTTCCGTTACAGGAAAATGGGATAAAAACCGTCAATCTATCATGGTGCAGGAATTTAAAAAAGGGACGCACGAGCAAGATGGCAGTATAGAGCCCGTTTATTCAGTAAAAGAAAATGTGACTGTGAAAATGATGAGACGCTTTGTAAAGCAGGCCTTGTCACTTTATGCAGACAAAGCTGAAGATCCATTGCCAAAGCAGCTTGTCTCTGCCTATAAACTCATGTCCTATCAGGAAGCATTAAAAACCATCCATCTTCCAGAAACAAGAGACTCGCTCAAGCAAGCAAGACGCCGTTTTGTGTACGAGGAATTTCTCATTTTTCAACTGAAGATGCAGGCGATTAGAAAGAAAGAACGAGAGAGAACATCAGGCATCCAGCATCCGTTTTCCAAAGAGGCTGTTTTTGAGTTTGTTAACAGCCTGCCATTTACGCTGACGAAGGCACAATCAAGAGTACTTGATGAAATCATGTCGGACATGGCGTCTCCATATCGAATGAACCGGCTGCTTCAAGGAGATGTAGGTTCAGGGAAAACAGCTGTTGCAGCCATTGCGCTTTATGCCGCTCATTTATCAGGTTTTCAAGGTGCATTAATGGTCCCAACAGAAATTTTGGCAGAGCAGCATGCCGATTCACTTTACCAGCTGTTTGAAAAATGGGGACTGAATATCGCCCTTTTGACAAGCTCTGTGAAAGGAAAGCGACGCAGAGAATTGCTTGAGCGTTTAAAAGAAGGCGAGATTGACATATTAGTCGGCACACACGCACTCATTCAAGATGAAGTCGAATTTCAGCAGCTCGGTCTTGTCATCACAGATGAACAGCACCGGTTTGGCGTCGAGCAGCGGAAAAAACTGCGAAGTAAAGGGCAGGACCCAGATGTCTTGTTTATGACCGCCACACCTATTCCGCGAACACTTGCGATCACTGTCTTTGGAGAAATGGACGTATCCGTCATTGATGAATTGCCAGCTGGCAGAAAACAAATCGAAACGTATTGGGTGAAGCATGACATGCTTGAGAGAATTCTTGCTTTTGTGGATAAAGAGCTGAGAAAAGGCAGACAGGCATATATCATTTGTCCGCTCATTGAAGAATCAGACAAGCTTGATGTCCAAAATGCGCTTGATGTCCATAGCATGCTCACTGAGGCATACCGCGGCAAGTGGTCAATCGGCTTAATGCATGGGAAGCTGGTAAGTGATGAAAAAGATCAGGTCATGAGAGCCTTTACCGCAAATGAAGTACAAATTCTCGTTTCAACTACAGTCGTTGAAGTCGGGGTCAACGTACCGAATGCAACCATCATGGTCATTTATGATGCAGACCGCTTCGGACTGTCTCAGCTTCATCAGCTAAGAGGCCGGGTCGGACGAGGAGAGCATCAATCATTTTGTATTTTAATGGCTGATCCAAAATCCGAAACAGGGAAAGAGCGGATGCGGATCATGTCCGAAACAACCGATGGCTTTGAGCTGTCTGAAAAGGACTTAGAACTAAGAGGACCCGGCGATTTCTTCGGTAAAAAACAAAGCGGGATGCCAGAATTTAAGGTAGCAGATATGGTTCACGACTATAGAGCGCTGGAAACAGCTAGAAAAGATGCAGCAGATCTTGTCCAATCGGACGCCTTTTGGACTGATCCCGAATACAAAGAACTTCGGCAAACGCTGATAGACAGCGGTGTGCTGGGAGGAGATAAATTAAGCTGATCAAACGCTGGAGGAATTTTCTTGTCTTTTTGAAACAAGGATTGATTTATCATCTATGAGATTATATACTACTATTAGTACCTAGTCATAAATGTACGGATGGTGTCTGCATATGAAACTAAATAAAAAAGAACGTCAAAAGCTTCTCCAGCAAACGATCAGCTCGACTCCATTCATTACTGATGAAGAATTGGCAAGTAAATTCGGTGTCAGCATACAAACGGTTCGTCTTGATCGTTTAGAGCTGTCGATCCCTGAATTACGCGAAAGAATTAAGCATGTGGCCGAAAAGACATTAGAGGATGAAGTAAAGTCACTTCCACTGGATGAAGTGATTGGAGAAATGATTGATGTAGAACTTGATGACCAAGCCATTTCCATTTTAGAAGTGAGAAAAGAGCATGTATTCAGCCGAAACCAAATTGCCAGGGGACATCATCTCTTCGCCCAGGCAAATTCGCTGGCAGTTGCCGTCATTGACGATGAACTGGCTTTGACAGCAAAAGCGAATATCAGGTTTACAAGGCAGGTGAAACAAGGCGAAAGAGTCGTCTCTAAAGCCAAAGTAGCCTCACATGATAAAGAAAAAGGAAGAACCGTAGTTGAAGTAAACAGCTATGTTGGTGAGGAAGTTGTCTTCTCAGGTGACTTCGTCATGTATCGCTCAAAACAAAAGTAAAAGGTGGCACGTAATATGAGAATTGCAGTCGATGCAATGGGGGGAGATCATGCCCCTAAAGCCATTATTGACGGTGTGCAAAAAAGCTTAACAGCATTTTCAGATATCGAGATTACACTTGTCGGCGATGAAAACAAAATCAAACCATACATAACAAACAACGACCGCATCACGATTTTAGATGCAAAAGAAGTCATTGAACCGACGGATGAACCAGTGCGTGCAGTCAGACGTAAAAAAGATTCATCTATGGTGAAAATGGCGCAGGAAGTCTCCGAGGGACGAGCAGATGCCTGCATCTCAGCAGGAAATACTGGCGCCCTCATGACAGCTGGGCTGTTTATCGTAGGCAGAATTGACGGTATTGACAGGCCAGCCCTTGCCCCAACTTTGCCAACACTGGATGGCAGCGGCTTCTTATTACTAGATGTTGGTGCCAACGTTGATGCTAAACCAGAACATCTCATGCAATATGCCATGATGGGATCCATCTACGCAGAGCGTGTTTTCCCAAAGAGCAATCCGCGTGTTGGACTGTTAAATGTAGGAACAGAAGATAAAAAAGGCAACGATTTAACGAAAAAAACCTTTGAATTATTAAAAGCATCAAACTTGAATTTCGTAGGAAATGTAGAGTCCCGTGACTTATTAGAAGGTGTTGCTGACGTTGTTGTCACAGATGGTTTCACAGGAAATATTGCGCTTAAAACAATTGAAGGCACAGCCCTTTCTGTCTTTAAAATGCTGAAAGAAACATTAACATCCAGCTTCACAGCAAAAATAGCAGCAGGCATGATGAAGCCAAAATTGATGCAGATGAAATCTAAAATGGATTATTCCGAATATGGCGGTGCCGCTTTATTTGGTTTAAAGGCACCTGTTATTAAAGCGCACGGCTCCTCTGATGAAAATGCCATCTTCCATGCAATTCGTCAAGCCCGTGATATCGTAGAAAAAGACGTTTCAGCCATCATCCATCAAGAAGTCCAAAAAGAAACGACGAATGAGTCTTAATGGAGGTAAAGCAGCATGACTAAAATTGCATTTTTATTCCCTGGCCAAGGCTCTCAAAAAATTGGCATGGGAAAAGATTTATTTGACCAAGAAGCAGTATCTAAAGCTGTTTTTGAAGAAGCAGACAATACCCTCGGGTTTGACTTATCTTCTATGATTTTTGAAGGGGATGCAGAAGAACTGACGCTCACCTTTAACGCGCAGCCAGCTCTTTTAACGACAAGTATCGCCATCTTAAAGAAATTTGAAGAGAGCGGAATCAAAGCAGATTATGCAGCAGGACACAGTCTTGGCGAATACACTGCCCTCGTTGCAGCAGGCGCACTTTCGTTTAAAGATGCTGTTTATGCAGTCAGAAAGCGCGGAGAATTAATGAATGAAGCTGTTCCAGCAGGAGAAGGCGCTATGGCAGCAATTCTTGGCTTAGACAAAGCGGCACTTGAAGAAGTGACAAAAGAAGTGACAGAGAGCGGTCACCTTGTAGAGCTCGCTAACTTAAACTGTCCTGGTCAAATCGTGATCTCTGGTACAGCCAAAGGAGTAGAACTTGCTTCAGAGAAAGCGAAAGAAAAAGGCGCAAAACGTGCAATTGCCCTTGAAGTGAGCGGACCTTTCCATTCCGCATTAATGAAACCAGCCGCTGAAAAATTTACAGATGTTTTGTCAAAGCTGGATATTGCGGATGCCAAAACTCCAGTCATCTCAAATGTAACAGCAGACATCGTGACATCTCGTGATGAAATTGAGACAAAACTCATTGAACAACTGTATTCTCCAGTTCGTTTTGAAGAAAGTGTGGAACGCCTTATTGATTTAGGCGTCACAACATTTATTGAAATTGGTCCTGGCAAAGTGCTTTCAGGTCTTGTGAAAAAAGTGAATCGCCGCCTGACGACGATTTCCGTTTCAGATCAAGAAACAATTGAAGCAGCCATTCAAACACTCAAGGGGGATTCTTGATGCTTACAAATAAAACAGCCGTTGTAACAGGAGCATCACGCGGGATTGGCCGTTCTATCGCGATCGATCTAGCGAAAAGTGGTGCAAATGTTGTCGTGAACTATTCTGGAAACGAAGCAAAAGCAAATGAAGTCGTAGATGAAATCAAAGCACTCGGCCAGCAGGCATTTGCTGTGAAAGCTGATGTCTCAAATGCTGAAGAAGTACAAGCCATGATGAAACAAGCGATTGATACCTTTGGTTCAATTGACATTCTTGTGAATAATGCAGGGATCACAAAGGACAACCTGCTCATGAGAATGAAAGAGAATGAATGGGATGATGTCATTAACATAAACTTAAAAGGTGTCTTTAACTGTACAAAAGCCGTGACAAGACAAATGATGAAGCAAAGAAGCGGAAGAATCATCAATTTGGCTTCAGTCGTTGGTGTGTGCGGAAACCCTGGACAAGCAAACTATGTTGCAGCAAAAGCTGGTGTCATCGGATTAACGAAAACAACAGCAAAAGAGCTGGCAACCCGTCACATTACTGTTAATGCAGTAGCTCCAGGCTTTATTTCAACAGATATGACAGACAAGCTTGATGAAAATGTACAGACGGAAATGCTCAAGCAAATTCCGCTCGCACGCTTTGGTGCACCTGAAGATATCAGTAACGTTGTTGTCTTTTTAGCTTCAGAAGGAGCAGGTTATATTACAGGCCAAACCATCCAAGTAGATGGCGGAATGGTCATGTCCTAAGAAATATCAAAATTTCATTAGGTTTTCTCTAGTTTTTTAAAAACGAATCAACTATAATACTTTGAGGGGAGGTGAAAGGCAATGGCAGACGTATTAGAGCGTGTATCAAAAATTATTGTAGACCGCCTTGGCGTTGATGAGGCTGACGTGAAAATGGAAGCTTCATTTAAAGAAGATTTAGGCGCTGATTCCCTTGATGTAGTTGAGCTAGTTATGGAACTTGAAGATGAGTTCGATATGGAAATTTCTGACGAAGATGCTGAAAAAATTGCAACAGTCGGTGACGCTGTGAACTACATAAATAGCCAGCAATAAGCGTAACAAAGTCCCGTCTACTTTCGACGGGACTTTGAAAATTTATGTTAGTTTCAACACATTCAGCTGATCAATTGTCAGCCTTTTTCAGATGCTGGGAGCAATGTTTCCCTGCATGTAGAAAGAGAGACTCCATATAATCAGTATCCTTAAAGGCGATTACGCCTACCTGGAGGTTGCTATGCCAAAACAATATAAAGACAAACAGAAACAGAGCAAAAAACTAGAGCAATTTAGAGAATTCCAGCAGCGCATTTCTGTACACTTTAAAAATGAAAAGCTTCTATATCAAGCCTTTACCCATTCCTCTTATGTGAATGAACACCGGAAAAAGCCATATGAGGATAATGAAAGACTTGAATTTTTAGGAGATGCTGTTTTAGAATTGACCATCTCTCAATTCTTATTTGCAAAATATCCAGCGATGAGCGAGGGAGATTTAACGAAACTAAGAGCGGCGATCGTATGTGAACCGTCACTTGTATCACTGGCACACGAGCTGTCCTTCGGAGACCTTGTTCTTTTAGGAAAAGGCGAAGAAATGACAGGCGGCAGAAAACGCCCAGCACTCTTAGCGGACGTATTCGAGGCGTTTATCGGTGCACTTTATTTAGATCAAGGACTTGAGCCGGTTGAACGGTTCCTAGAAGCGTACGTTTATCCGAAAATTAACGATGGAGCATTCTCGCACGTCATGGACTTTAAAAGCCAGCTGCAAGAATTTGTACAGCGCGATGGAAAAGGTGTGCTTGAATATCGCATCCTGCATGAAAAAGGGCCTGCACATAACCGGGAATTTGAAGCAAATGTATCCCTTCGAGGTGAAGTGCTCGGAATTGGAAATGGACGCTCTAAAAAAGAAGCAGAACAGCACGCTGCACAGGAAGCACTTGCTAAATTGCAGAAACATCATATGAACCAATAAAATCCCCCTCGTTATTCAGGGGGATTTCACTCTGTTTTCCATCATCTTTTTTCACTTCATATGGTAAGATGATAGTACTTTAAATACATAAGGAGGATCACTCTCATGTTCCTCAAACGTTTAGACGTGATAGGATTCAAATCATTTGCACAGCGAGTGACCGTGGACTTTGTTAAAGGGGTCACAGCTGTTGTTGGACCAAACGGAAGCGGCAAAAGTAATATTACCGATGCCATCCGCTGGGTACTTGGAGAACAATCAGCGAAAAGCCTCCGCGGAGGAAAAATGGAAGATATCATTTTTGCAGGGAGTGACTCAAGAAAAAGAGTCAATCTAGCAGAGGTGACTTTAACGTTAGATAACGAAGATCACTTTTTACCGATCGATTTTCATGAAGTCAGTGTGACAAGAAGGGTCTATCGTTCAGGAGAAAGTGAATTTCTCATAAACAATCAATCTGTCCGCTTAAAGGATATTATTGATCTTTTCATGGATTCAGGTCTTGGAAAGGAAGCTTTTTCAATCATCAGCCAAGGAAAGGTAGAGGAAATTCTATCAAGCAAGGCAGAAGAGAGAAGAAGTATTTTTGAAGAAGCGGCTGGCGTTCTAAAATATAAAACAAGAAAGAAAAAAGCCGAAAATAAACTGTTTGAAACGCAGGACAACTTAAACCGAGTAGAAGATATTCTGCATGAACTAGAAGATCAAGTAGAACCATTAAGAATGCAAGCATCCATTGCAAAGGACTATTTGCAAAAAAAAGAAGAGCTTGAAAATGTCGAAATCGCCCTAACTGTCCATGACATCGAAGCACTTCATGAAAAATGGACAACACTTGGTGAAGCAGTCGAGCGCTTCAAACAAGATGAAATGAAGCAGTCTACAGATATTCAAGCAAAAGAAGCCAAAATTGAAGAGTCGAGAGACCGCATTCAAGCGCTTGACGAATCAATTAATGACCTGCAAGAAGTTCTTCTTTTCACAAGTGAAGAATTAGAAAAGCTTGAAGGAAAAAAAGAAGTACTAAAAGAACGGAAAAAAAATGCCGCCGCAAACCAAGGACAGCTAGAAGAAACGCTCGTTCGTTTAACTGAAAAGCAGGCGCTGTTAACCGAAAAGATTGAGCAGCAGAAAATCACGCGGGACAGCCTGCAAAAAGAAGTGCAGCAGCTAAAAGATGAAGTGAACACAAAGCAGCATCAACTGTCTCTTCATAGTGAAGATGTGGAAGGTCAAATTGAACAGCTGAAAAGCGATTATTTTGATCTGCTCAATGAACAGGCTTCCATCCGTAATGAACGTAAATTACTAGAAGAACAGCAGCGCCAAGCAGCGATGCAGCTAGAACGCCTGACGCAAAATAACCAAAAACATATCGAAGAACGAGTGTCTGTCAAAGAAAAGAAAACAGAAGCTGAGCAGCAGCTTGCAGCACTGGAAGAAGACATTCTGGCTCAAGTCAAACGTTTTAGAGAAGCAGAACAAAAGCTTGAGCAGATGAAACGTCAATACGAGAAAAAAGAAACGGCTCTTTACCAAGCCTATCAATACGTACAGCAGGCAAAATCCAAAAAAGAAATGCTTGAATCCATGCAGGAAGATTTCTCAGGCTTTTTTCAAGGAGTGAAAGAGGTCTTAAAGGCAAAAGAACGGTTAGGCGGTATTCATGGTGCCATTGCAGAGCTGATTCAAACGGATCAGCAGTATGAGACAGCGGTTGAAATTGCGCTGGGTGCAGCCACGCAGCACGTCGTCACAGAAAATGAAGCAGCTGCGAGACAAGCGATTGGATACTTAAAGCAGCATTCATATGGACGTGCAACCTTCCTGCCAATGAACGTGATCAAAGAAAGAACCATTCAGCTCAGAGATGTTCAAACAGCAGAGCAGCATGCTTCATTTATCGGTGTAGCGAGTCACCTCGTTTCCTTTGATGAAAAGTATCAAAAGGTGATTCAGAATTTGCTTGGAACTGTGCTGATCGTTAGAGACTTAAAAGGCGCCAATGAACTGGCGAAAATGCTTGGACATCGTTACCGTATCGTGACCCTTGATGGAGATGTCGTAAACCCCGGCGGTTCAATGACTGGTGGCGGCGTAAAGAAAAAGAACAACTCTCTTCTTTCAAGAAACCGGGAGATCGAAACGTTAACAAAGCAGCTCGTTGAAATGGAAGAGAAAACAACGATCCTTGAAAAAGAAACAAAAGAAACGAAGCAATTGATCGGAGCAAACGAAAGCCAATTAAACGAACTGCGTCAGCGCGGCGAAACGCTTCGTGAAAAGCAGCAAGATCTCAAAGGGAAGCTATACGAACTGCAAGTTGCAGAAAAAAATATCAATGCTCATCTTGAACTCTATGATCAAGAAAAAGAAGAATTGCAGCAGCGTTCTACTGAACTCGCGGATAAGGACAAAAAGCAGATCGCTCTTGAAGCCTCTATAGGTGAGAAACTGACGGCTCTTGATCAAGAGATCAATACATTAACAAAGCGTAAGCAGACGCAAAGCTCAACAAAGGAAACCATTTCTGCTGAATTAACAGAGCTGAAAATCTCGCTTGCCAAAAAAGAGCAGTCCTTAGCGAATGAACAAGAAAAGCTTTCGAGCTTAATGGCTGAATTAGAAGAAGCTGAACAGACGCTGAAGGAAACAAAAGAAGATCTGTCACTCTTATCAAGTGAAATGTCATCTAGTTCAAGCGGAGCAGAACAACTGGAAGAAGCGGCGAAAGAGAAGCTGGAAAACAAAAACAAAACAACCGCCCTCATTTCAGAGCGTCGTAAACAGCGTCTCGCTCTTTCTGAAACATTAGAATTTGCTGAACGTGAACTCAAAGAACAAAAGCGTCTTTATAAGCAGCTTACCACAAGCTTAAAAGATGAAGAGATTAAGCTAGGCCGTATGGAAGTCGAGCTCGATAACTTGATCGCTTATTTGAACGATGAATATGCACTTTCGTTTGAAGGAGCAAAAGAGATGTATCAGTTGACGTTATTGCCAGATGAAGCAAGAAAACGAGTGAAGCTGATCAAACTAGCCATTGAAGAGCTTGGAACAGTAAACTTAGGCAGCATTGACGAGTATGAACGTGTCAATGAACGCTATCTCTTCTTAACAGAACAGCGAAATGATCTGACAGAAGCGAAAAATACATTATTCCAAGTCATCGAAGAAATGGACCAAGAGATGACAAAGCGTTTCTCTGAGACGTTCTCTCAAATCCGCGGTCACTTTGAATCTGTTTTCCAAGCATTATTTGGCGGCGGAAGAGCAGATCTTAAGCTGACAGATCCAAATGATTTACTCAACTCTGGCGTTGATATTGTCGCGCAGCCGCCAGGGAAAAAACTGCAAAACTTAAGCCTTCTTTCAGGCGGAGAGAGAGCCTTAACAGCGATCGCTTTATTATTCTCTATTTTAAAAGTGAGACCTGTTCCATTCTGCGTATTAGATGAGGTAGAAGCGGCGCTTGATGAAGCAAATGTTTTCCGTTTTGCGCAATATTTAAAGAAATACAGTGAGGAAACACAGTTCATTGTCATTACACACCGCAAGGGAACAATGGAAGAAGCCGATGTGCTCTACGGCGTGACCATGCAGGAATCAGGTGTTTCTAAGCTTGTATCTGTCAAACTAGAAGAAACGAAAGAGCTTGTCCAGTAATTAAAGGAGGTTTTTGAACCAATGAGCTTTTTTAAGAAATTAAAAGAAAAAATTACGCAGCAAACCGATTCAGTATCAGAAAAGTTTAAAGATGGACTCGAGAAAACGAGAAACTCTTTCCAAGGAAAAGTAAATGAACTGATTTCCCGCTACCGCAAAGTCGACGAAGACTTTTTTGAAGAGCTGGAAGAGGTTCTGATCGGCGCTGATGTCGGTTTCACAACTGTGATGGAATTGATTGATGAGCTGAAAAAAGAAGTGAAATTAAGAAACATTCAAGACCCAAGTGAAGTACAAGCGGTCATTTCTGAAAAATTGGTTGACATTTACAATAGCGGAGAGGAACAAATCTCTGCGCTGAACATTGAAGACGGGCGTTTGAATATCATTTTATTTGTAGGTGTCAACGGTGTTGGAAAAACAACGACGATCGGCAAACTTGCAAACAAGCTGAAAAAAGAAGGGAAATCCGTCATTTTAGCAGCAGGTGATACGTTCCGTGCCGGTGCCATCGAGCAGCTTGAAGTGTGGGGAGAGCGTTCAGGTGTTCCTGTCGTCAAACAAACGGCAGGCTCTGATCCAGCAGCGGTCATCTATGATGCCGTTCAATCAGCAAAAGCGAAAAATGCGGATGTCCTTATCTGCGATACAGCAGGAAGACTTCAAAACAAAGTCAACTTGATGAAAGAGCTGGAGAAGGTCAAGAGAGTCATTGAGCGCGAGGTTCCAGATGCACCTCATGAAGTATTGCTCGCTCTGGATGCGACAACGGGTCAAAACGCCATGGCACAAGCCAAGGAATTTTCTAAAGCGACAAATGTGACAGGGATTGCTTTAACAAAGCTTGACGGTACTGCAAAAGGCGGGATCGTTCTTGCAATTCGAAATGAGCTGAACATTCCTGTGAAGCTTGTCGGTTTAGGGGAAAAGGTGGACGATCTGCAAGAGTTTGATGCAGAATCGTATGTGTATGGATTATTCTCAGACGTAATTGATCAACAAAACTAACAAAAAATGCCGGCAAAATTGCTGGCATTTTTATTTATGCGCAGCTTCAAGAAGTGACAAGATAAAAACTTGACACACAGAAGAGAACCGTGTAAACTTAGTTGATGTAAAGGGAATGAACTTAACAAAGGGGAGAGAGCCCATGACGCTTGAAAAAACAACGAGAATGAATTACTTGTTTGACTTCTATCAATCGTTGTTGACCGCAAAGCAAAAGAGCTACATGTCGCTTTACTACCTAGACGATTTTTCCCTCGGTGAAATTGCGGATGAATATGAAGTATCAAGGCAGGCTGTTTATGATAATATTAAACGGACTGAAGCGATGCTTGAACAATATGAAGAAAAGCTGCTCTTGTTTAAGAAATTTAAAGAGCGTAAAGAACTTCTCAAAAAAATGAGAGAGCTTGTAGCTGGTTCTGCGCAAACAGAAGAAGCAGAAGCTTTAATTGAATCGCTTGAGAAATTAGATTAGGAGGCGGCACAGTATGGCATTTGAAGGATTAGCCGACCGACTGCAGCAGACGATTTCAAAAATCCGCGGCAAAGGAAAAGTGTCAGAGCAAGATGTAAAAGAAATGATGCGCGAGGTACGCCTTGCCCTTCTTGAAGCTGACGTCAATTTTAAAGTAGTCAAAGACTTTGTGAAAAAAGTAAGTGAGCGGGCAGTTGGACAAGAGGTCATGAAAAGCCTTACCCCTGGACAGCAGGTCATTAAAGTTGTAAAAGAAGAACTCACTGAATTAATGGGCGGAGAAGAGAGTAAGATCGCTGTAGCGAAAAAATCTCCAACCGTCATTATGATGGTTGGTCTTCAAGGGGCAGGTAAGACAACCACAACTGGGAAGCTTGCCAATTTACTTCGCAAAAAACATAATCGCAAGCCGATGATGGTGGCTGCTGATATTTACCGACCAGCAGCAATCCAGCAGCTTCAAACGCTTGGGAAACAGCTTGATATGCCGGTGTTCTCATTAGGTGATCAAGTCAGCCCTGTCGAAATTGCCAAACAGGCAATTGAAAAAGCGAAAGAAGAACACCATGATTATGTCATTTTAGATACAGCAGGACGTCTTCATATCGATGAAGAATTAATGGATGAACTTCAGAAAGTAAAAGAAGTAGCAAATCCAGAAGAAATTTTCCTAGTTGTTGACTCTATGACAGGTCAAGATGCTGTCAATGTCGCGAAAAGCTTTAATGAACAGCTTGGTTTAACAGGTGTCGTTCTCACAAAACTAGACGGTGATACAAGAGGCGGTGCAGCACTTTCTATTCGAGCTGTCACCAACACGCCGATTAAATTCGCTGCACTAGGAGAAAAGCTTGATGCGATTGAACCATTCCATCCAGAGCGGATGGCATCAAGAATTCTTGGCATGGGAGATGTGCTCACGCTGATTGAAAAAGCACAGGCAAACGTCGACCAAGATAAAGCGAAAGAGCTTGAGCAAAAAATGCGGACAATGAGCTTCACGCTCGATGATTTCCTCGAGCAGCTTGGCCAAGTTCGGAATATGGGTCCTCTTGATGAACTGATCCAAATGATGCCGGGAGCCGGTAAAATGAAAGGGCTCAAAAACGTCCAAGTAGACGAAAAGCAGCTCAATCATATCGAAGCGATCATTAAATCAATGACAACCAAGGAAAAAGAACAGCCAGAGGTCATCAATGCAAGCCGCAGAAAACGGATTGCAAAAGGAAGCGGAACATCTGTACAGGAAGTCAATCGCCTTTTAAAGCAATTTGATGAAATGAAAAAGATGATGAAGCAAATGACCAACATGTCCAAAGGAAAGAAAAAGGGCTTTAAATTACCATTTATGTAATTGGTTATACATGATAAAACCGTTGTTAAGAAAAAACACTTTACAAACCCTTTTATCATTGTTAATATACTATCTTGTTGAAATATTTTCGGAGGTGCTAGTAAAATGGCAGTAAAAATTCGTTTAAAACGTATGGGAGCAAAAAAATCTCCTTTCTATCGTATTGTTGTAGCAGATTCTCGTTCACCACGTGACGGTCGTTTCATCGAAACAGTTGGAACTTACAACCCAGTGGTATCACCAGCTGAGGTGAAAATCAACGAAGAATTAGCGCTTAAATGGCTTCAAAATGGTGCGAAACCATCTGATACAGTTCGCAACCTTTTCTCAAGCCAAGGAATTCTTGAAAAATTTCATAATGCGAAAAACAGCAAATAATGAATGAGCTGTCCTTGGAAGAATTGATTGTGTCCATCGTCGAGCCACTTGTTGATTTCCCTGAAGATATTCACGTATCTTCATTAGAAAAAGATGAGCAGGTGATTTACACACTGTCTGTCAATGCTGAAGATACCGGAAAAGTGATCGGAAAGCAGGGACGTACAGCAAAAGCGATACGAACAGTCATTTTTGCAGCAAGTGCAGAGTCTTCTAAGAAAGTTCAACTTGAGATTGCTGACTAAAAAGGGAGAGGGCTTAGGACCTCCCCTTTTTTTACACGTTTAAATCTATTTTTCGTTATACTGTAGAGGACAAATGCCTTCGGATAGGGGGACAAAAAGGAAGATGCAGATCATTCAACATGTCACCGTGATGCAAGTATTAACTGAAAGCAGTAAGGACAAACTGTTAACGACTTTTTTGGAGAAAAAAGAAAGACTAGAACGTGAATGCAATCAACTATATTTTCAACTAAAAAAACATGAAAAAGAACCACATCAGCAAGAAGCCATCCCTCAATTTCAAAAAGCGATCGATAAAAGGCAAGAGAAGATCCGGCAAATTGATTTTCAAGTAGAGCAGCTGCATATTCTGCCGCTTGGAAGTGAAATGAAAGAAACAGAAGTGGATGCATTGGTTGAAGTAAAAATAGGTGATAAATGGGATGACAAGATGCAAGATAATGTCATCGTCGTGAAAGACGGCACCATTGTGGAAATACGTCAGGGGTGATTGAGAACATGGAGCTAGAATGGTTGAATGTTGGAAAGATCGTCAATACACACGGAGTGCGCGGAGAAGTACGCGTCGTGTCAAAGACGGATTTCCCAGAAGAGCGCTACAAAAAGGGAAGCGTCCTCTATATTTTTAAGCAAGGTCAAAGCGAGCCGCTGAAAGTGACTGTCGCATCACACCGGCAGCACAAACAGTTTGATTTGCTCACATTTGAAGAAATCAGCTCATTAAATGAAGCAGAGCATTTGAAAGAATCAATCTTAAAGGTAGAAAAAGAACACCTCGGGTCATTAGACGAAGGAGAATTTTATTTCCATCAAATCATTGGCTGTGAAGTATACGATGAAGAGGACAAGCTGATCGGCCAAATCAAAGAAATCCTTACGCCAGGGGCAAATGATGTGTGGGTGGTTGGAAGAAAAGGCAAAAAAGATGCCCTCATTCCTTATATTCCATCTGTCGTCAAAAAGATCGATATCTCATCCAAAACCGTACACATTGAAGTGATGGAAGGACTTATTGACGAATGAAAATCGATTTCTTAACCCTTTTTCCTGAAATGTTCGAAGGTGTGCTTCACTCATCGATCTTAAAAAAAGCACAGGAGAAAGAAGCTGTCTCATTTCAAGTCGTCAATTTTAGAGAGTATTCGGATCATAAACATAAAACAGTGGATGACTATCCGTATGGCGGCGGTGCTGGTATGGTACTGAAAGCGCAGCCCGTATTTGATGCGGTAGAAGATTTAACGAAGAAAGCAAGCACGAAACCCCGAATCATTCTTGTCTGTCCTCAAGGGGAAAGATATACACAAAAGAAGGCAGAAGAACTTGCAAAAGAAGAGCATCTTATGTTCATTTGCGGCCACTATGAAGGCTACGATGAGCGCATCAGGGAGCATCTTGTCACAGATGAGATCTCAATCGGAGATTTCGTCCTCACAGGCGGAGAGCTGCCAGCGATGATGATTGCAGACAGTGTGGTCAGGCTTTTGCCTCATGTGCTTGGAAAAGAAGCGTCTCACATCGAAGATTCATTCAGTACAGGTCTGCTTGAGCACCCGCACTATACAAGGCCGGCGGATTATAAAGGACTAAAAGTGCCGGATGTGCTTCTCTCTGGAAATCATGCCAAAATTGAAGAGTGGCGGCGCAAAGAATCCTTGAAACGAACCTATACAAGACGGCCAGATTTGATCGATTCTTGCAAAACATTAACGGATGAAGAAAAAAGATGGATTTGGCAGCTTCATAATGACTAGATTGTATTGCACACGGCATAGAGGTATGGTATGATACTACTTGTGACTTGGACGGCTTGCTGATCTAAGTTTGAAAACGATGTTCCGCTGCAATGAAGAAAGAGGACATGAGCATCTGTTGGAAGGAGTTGAAAACGATGCAACATTTGATTGAAGAAATCACAAAAGAACAATTACGCACTGATCTTCCTGCGTTCCGTCCTGGTGACACTTTACGTGTACACGTTAAAGTTGTCGAGGGTACTCGTGAGCGTATCCAGATCTTTGAAGGTGTTGTAATTAAGCGTCGTGGTGGTGGAATCAGCGAAACTTTCACAGTTCGTAAGATCTCTTACGGTGTAGGCGTTGAGCGTACATTCCCTGTACACACACCAAAAATCGCTAAGATCGAAGTTGTACGTCACGGTAAGGTACGTCGTGCGAAACTTTACTACCTACGTGAACTTCGCGGTAAAGCGGCTCGTATCAAAGAAATCAGACGATAATGATATCAAAGGAAAGAGCTTGTTACCTGTAACAGGCTCTTTTTTTGTACAATGTATAAAGATAACGGTAGAAGAAAGAAGGTGCACATATGACGATTCAATGGTTTCCAGGCCATATGGCAAAAGCAAGACGTGAAGTCACAGAAAAATTAAAGCTCATCGACATCGTATTTGAATTAACCGATGCAAGAATTCCGATGTCCTCTAGAAACCCAATGATCGAAGAAATCCTTCAGAACAAACCCAAAATCATGCTTTTAAACAAAGCAGATAAAGCAGATCCTCGTATGACAAAGGAGTGGCAGGCGCATTTTGAGCAGCAAGGCGTTCGGTCACTTGCTATTAACTCTGTCGATGGACAAGGGTTAAATCAGATCATCACGACTTCAAAAGAAATTTTAAAAGAAAAATTCGACCGCATGAAAGCAAAAGGCGTCAAACCACGTGCCATTCGAGCACTGATTATCGGGATTCCCAACGTCGGTAAATCGACCTTAATCAATCGTTTAGCAAAAAAGAACATTGCCAAAACAGGAGACCGGCCTGGTATTACGACATCACAGCAATGGGTAAAGGTAGGGAAAGAACTAGAACTGCTCGATACGCCTGGAATCCTCTGGCCGAAGTTTGAAGATGAGCAAGTAGGACTCAGGCTTGCGGTGACTGGAGCGATCAAGGATTCGATCATCAACTTACAGGATGTCGCTGTGTATGCACTTCGTTTTCTAGAAGAGAACTACCCAGAGCGATTAAAAAAACGCTATGACCTAGCGGAGATACCTGAAGATACGGTTGAGCTGTTTGATGCAATTGGCACTAAGCGCGGCTGTCTAATGAGCGGGGGATTCATAAACTATGACAAAACCACCGAAATCATTATTCGGGATATTCGGACAGAAAAATTTGGTCCCCTCACTTTTGAGAAGCCTGAAAGCTAAGAGACACGCAGCTCATGCGGGTCTTTATTTTTTGCGAAAAACTGCCGATATAAAGAAGGAGGCTGCGTAAAAGCCTATGTACACGGTGAAACAAATAAAAGAACAAATAGAAAAGCATGCAGGCGACGAGTCATACATTCGCGAACTTGTGAAAGATGATACGAGAAAAAGTGTCCAAAAACTGATAGAAAAGTGGCACAAAGAGAGAGAAAAGCAGCAAGCACTTCGCGCGGCATGGGATAACATGCTGCAATTTGAAAACAAAGCAAAGGCGCAGGGATACACATGTATTGCTGGAATAGATGAAGCAGGAAGAGGACCGCTCGCCGGCCCGGTTGTGGCAGCAGCCGTTATATTAAAGGAAGATACAGTCCTGCTCGGTTTAAACGACTCAAAGCAATTATCTGAGAAAAAAAGATTGGCTTATTATGATTTAATTCAAAAAGAAGCACTTGATATCGGAATCGGCATTGTGGATGCGGCTACGATTGATGAAATCAATATTTATGAAGCATCAAGACTGGCGATGGTAAGAGCTGTGGAGCAGTTAACTCATACACCAGATTATCTACTCATAGATGCCATGACACTTCCGCTTTCTACTCACCAAGAGAAGATCATCAAAGGAGATGCAAAAAGTGCATCCATTGCAGCAGGTGCATGTATTGCGAAGGTGACAAGGGATCAGATGATGGAAGAGTACGGGCGTAAGTATCCTGAGTATCAATTTGAAAAACATAAAGGGTACGGAACGAAAGAGCATCTGGCTGCGATTCAAACACATGGTGCTGCCCCCATCCACCGATTATCGTTTGCGCCGGTGAAATCTGTTATATCATAAATTTTAATCTAAGGAGGCTGCCTGTGATGACAAGAGTTGAGGACATACATACAGCACTGAATAGCCGGCTGAATACGGCCGAATCGGTTCCATTAAACACTGAAGGGAAGGAAAATGTTCATCGGCTGATTCTCGGCAAAGTACTAAAAATGCTTGGAGATGATACAGCCCTTGTTCAAATAGGCTCAACGAAAATAAAAGCGCAGCTGGCGGCCCAGCTTAAAGCAGACGCATTTTATTGGTTCCAATTTGAACAAGAGGGCGGGGGCAGCCTCAATAAACTAAGACCCGTTCAGCAATTTGATCAAGATCCTAAGACATTAAAGGATGCAGCAGCCAAACTATTAGAAGGTCTCTCACTGAAAAATGGGCTTGAAAACATGCTGACGGCTACAGCTTTTTTAAAGGAAAAGTCCGTCATTAATGAAGGAGAGTTAAAAACGGCAGTGAAGTGGATCGAACAGCTTCAAGGGGCTGATGTGAAGAAAGGGCTCCAGGCACTCCTCTTTGCTTTAAAGAAAGATTTACCGATCCAGCAAGGGGTGCTTCAATCTATTTTAGCCGTAAAATCACCCTCTGCCCTTCATCAGGATATAACAGCGCTATTAAATCAATTAACACAGCTTCCGAAGCACACAGACGCCACACAGACCCTAACACAAGCCGTTCGGTCAGTTGTAGATGCAGAGACAGCCGTTCATGCAGAAAAGCTCTTATCGGTCCTTCTAGCAGCGAGAGAAGGCGAGGCGAAGCAAGGCGGCAGTTTACCAGTAACGACTCAGCTCAATCCGTCCCAGCAAAAAGAAAATAGCCATGCCGCAATCGTTCAAGAGCGTCAGCCGTCCCAAGTTCTTCAGACAAACGTGCAGCAGTCAACAAGTCCAAAAGAAGAGCTGCAAATCCCGCCTCAGCAAATTGAGCGGATACTGGCAAGTTTGATGAAACAAGGTGCAGACGGGCAGCAAGAACCTAACTTAAAACAGCTCACAGCATTGCTTCAAGGACTCCAGCAAGCAGGCTCTCAGCCTGACGCAAAAGCAGCTGTACTGCAAAAAGAGTTTCCCTTCCTGTCAAAAGCAGAGGCGAAAGCTTTGGCTCAGGCGGTGCAGCAGACTGAACCAACATTAAGCAATAAAACCGATGTGCTCGATTTACTTATGACGATGAAAAAGGCAATCGGTGTGCGTGATGAAATTGGAATGCTGAAAATGCTTGAAAAAGGCAGTCAGGATGTCAAAAGTCAGGAGCTGCACCAATTAAAGCTTACCTTAAATGATGTGAGACAGGCTGATTTACCAGAGCCTATTAAAAAAGAAGTGGATCAATTATTTCATAGATTGAATGGGCAGTTATTTGTGCAGCAGGAGAACCAAACTGTCAGTCAAATGATGGTTTCCTATCCTCTATTCTCAAAACATAGTGTTCAAGATTTAACCTTTATACTAAAGGGGCATAAGAAAAAAGATGGCTCTATTGATATTTCTCAGTGCCGCCTGATGTTTTATTTAAACATGGAAAACCTTGAAGAAACCTTAATAGACTGTACGATTCAGCAAAAGGTCATGGCCATTACTGTCGAGACAGCCCATGAACTGCAAGGAACCATTAATCCGATGATTCCGGCTGTTCGGGAGAATTTAAATGCGCTGGGATACAGTTTAACGGGAATTACAGCAAAAAAGAGACAAGAGCCAGTAGATCCGTCTCAATTTCTAGATGAACACTTTCATAAAATCAGCGAGAAAGGGCTGGACTTACGAGTATGAAGGATTCAAAACCGCTTAGAAGAGCGGTCGCTCTGCATTACGATGAAGAAAAGCAAAAGGCGCCAAAAGTCGTTGCAACAGGCAGCGGCTATGTGGCAGATCATATTATTGAAGAAGCAAAAAAGTCGGGAGTCCCAATTCAGGAAGACCGTAATTTAGTCGAACTCATGCGCCATTTAACATTAGATGAGGAGATCCCTGAAGCGTTATACGATACTGTAGCAGAAATTTTTTCGTTTATCTACAGGTTAGACCAAAAAATGAAAAAATAAGGTAAAATAAGTGATTTGACTGAAAAATTTATATTTTTAATAAAATAAAAGTTTGAATGTTTAGAAGGATTTTACGATTTTACATAGAACCCTAGACATTCTCTTTTTTATTCTTTAAAATGAAAGCGCAGTCTATTTTATAATTTTTGTTTCTACATATGTTGGGAGGATGGGAAATGAATATCCATGAGTACCAAGGAAAAGAAATCCTAAGAAAATATGGGGTTTCAGTTCCAAATGGTAAAGTAGCATTTACACCTGATGAAGCCGTAAAAGCATCAGAAGAGCTAGGGAGCTCTGTATATGTCGTAAAAGCACAGATTCATGCAGGCGGCCGTGGTAAAGCAGGCGGGGTAAAAATTGCAAAAACGAAAGATGAAGTGAAAGGGTTTGCAGAGGAATTGCTCGGCAAGACACTTGTCACACATCAAACAGGGCCTGAAGGGCGCGAAATAAAACGCTTACTTATTGAAGAAGGCTGCGATATTCAAAAGGAATACTATGTTGGACTAGTTTTGGATAGAGCGACATCAAGAATTGTATTGATGGCATCTGAAGAAGGCGGTACTGAAATTGAAGAAGTAGCAGAAAAAACGCCAGAAAAAATCGTCAAAGTGGTCATCGACCCAGCGATTGGCCTGCAAGGCTATCAGGCGAGAGAAGTAGCATTTAAAATTAATATTCCAACAAAATTAATTGGCCAAGCTGTTAAGTTTATGACAAGCCTTTACAATGCGTTTATTGAAAAAGATTGTTCAATTGCTGAGATTAATCCACTTGTTGTAACAGGCGATGGAAAAGTCATGGCACTTGATGCAAAATTAAACTTTGATAGCAATGCCTTATATAGACAAAAAGATATATTAGAATACCGTGACCTTGATGAAGAGGATCCAAAAGAAATTGAAGCATCTAAATATGACTTAAGCTACATTTCTTTAGATGGAAATATTGGCTGTATGGTCAATGGAGCAGGTCTTGCGATGTCTACAATGGATATCATCAAGCATTACGGCGGGGACCCTGCAAACTTCCTAGATGTTGGCGGCGGTGCAACAGCTGAAAAAGTAACGGAAGCATTTAAAATCATTTTATCTGATCAAAATGTCAAAGGGATTTTCGTGAACATTTTTGGCGGCATCATGAAATGTGATGTGATTGCAGAAGGTGTTGTGGAAGCGACGAAACAAGTCGGCTTAACATTACCGCTTGTTGTACGTCTTGAAGGAACAAACGTTGAATTAGGGAAGAAAATCCTGAGTGATTCAGGCTTAAATATCACTTCTGCTGAGTCTATGGCTGACGGGGCAGAAAAGATTGTATCTTTAGTCAAGTAGAGCAGAAAGGCAGGGAACCTAAATGAGTGTATTTATTAATAAAAATACGAGAGTAATTGTTCAGGGGATCACCGGTTCAACCGCATTGTTCCATACAAAACAAATGATTGAGTACGGGACAAATATTGTTGGCGGTGTCACACCTGGAAAAGGTGGAACTGAAGTAGAAGGAGTTCCTGTATTTAATACTGTATCTGAGGCAGTGCAGACAACTGGAGCAAACGCTTCTGTTATCTATGTACCAGCACCATTTGCAGCAGATGCCATTTTAGAGGCTGTTGACGCAGAAGTCGATCTCGTCATTTGTATCACTGAACATATTCCAGTGCTTGACATGGTCAAAGTGAAACGATATATGGAAGGGAAAAAGACAAGACTAGTTGGACCAAACTGCCCAGGTGTCATCACACCTGAAGAATGTAAAATTGGTATTATGCCCGGCTACATTCATAAAAAAGGTCATGTGGGTGTTGTTTCTCGTTCTGGAACGCTTACATATGAAGCGGTACATCAGCTTTCAGAAGCTGGCGTTGGTCAATCGACAGCTGTAGGAATCGGGGGGGACCCGGTAAACGGGACAAACTTTATTGATGTTTTAAAAGCATTTAATGAAGACCCTGAAACGCATGCTGTGATTATGATCGGTGAAATCGGCGGAACGGCTGAAGAAGAAGCAGCTGAATGGGTAAAAGCGAATATGACTAAACCAGTCGTTGGCTTTATTGGCGGTAAAACGGCGCCTCCAGGAAAACGTATGGGACATGCTGGTGCTATAATTTCTGGTGGTAAAGGAACAGCTGATGAAAAGGTAAAAACAATGCGTGAATGTGGAATTGAAGTGGCAGAAACACCATCTGTCATGGGAGAAACACTGATTAAAGTATTAAAAGAGAAGAATCTCTTCGAAGCTTGTAAAACGCATTAATGACACAAGAAGACTTGTTCTTTGACAAGTCTTCTTCTTTCTATCTTAAACTGGAGGAATGGTATGTACAACGTGTCCGAAAGAATGATTTTTCACCGCTTAAAAGGCCTCATCTCACCCTCATTACTGACAAAATGGTGGAAAGTCGATCCTGAACTATATATAAATGAAGAAACACATCATTTTAAACAGGATCGAGCATTACAAACGATCGACTTTACCCGCTTAAAACAAGCTGAAGAAAATGAATTCCCCATTTTTCAACACATCGTTCAAGCCTATTTAAAGCAAAACATTCACATGATTCCCATCACATCACCCTTATATCCCAGCACACTAAAAAATATTTATGATCCTCCCCCTGTGTTATTCCTAAAAGGAAACGTATCATACTTAAATGAAGAAAAAAGTTTAGGTGTAGTCGGCACGCGAGTTCCATCGTCTTATGGAGAAGCATGTGTGAAGAAAATTGTTGGTGAGCTTGTCAAGGAAGAGTGGATGATTGTCAGTGGTTTAGCTAAAGGAATCGATGGACTGGCACATAAAGAGTGCATCAGGAAAAAAGGGAAAACAATCGGCATTATAGCAGGCGGCTTTCAGCATTTATACCCAAAAGAACATGTGCAAATGGCTGAATACATGGGCGAACATCATTTGCTTTTGTCAGAGCATCCGCCTTATGTCAAACCAGAAAAGTGGCATTTTCCAATGAGAAATCGTTTAATTAGTGCATTGACGAAAGGGACCATCGTGATTCAGTGCAAAGAAAAGAGCGGTTCTCTTATTACAGCCTATCAAGCGCTTGAGCAAGGCAAAGAAGTATTTGCGGTTGCCGGCTCCATCTTTGATTCTAATTCCACAGGTCCTGCAAGACTCATTCAGCAGGGGGCAAAGCTTGTTCATTCCACAAAGGATATTTTAGAGGAATTCTCCTTTCACAGCGTTCAATATACTGAACTCTCATAAAATATCGTTTGACAAAAGACATCGGAATATTTAATAATAGTGAGGATTTAAGTTTACACTTTGTTTTTCGTGTTTATAATGATGTTCATCATAAAGAATTTTTAATGATTGCCTGTTAGATAGGTGCAATTAACATAAATATGAATTGTGAAATGTATAAAGAGAGAACACCTCTTAAGGGGGATTTTAAGTATGGCTGATTATTTAGTCATCGTTGAGTCGCCAGCAAAGGCGAAAACGATTGAGCGTTATTTAGGAAAAAAGTATAAAGTAAAAGCTTCAATGGGACACGTAAGGGATTTACCGAAAAGTCAGCTCGGTGTTGATACTGAGCATGACTTCGAACCGAGATATATTACGATTCGCGGGAAAGGCCCAGTTTTAAAAGAATTAAAAACAGCAGCGAAAAAAGCAAAGAAAGTCTATCTCGCAGCTGACCCCGATAGAGAGGGAGAAGCGATTGCTTGGCATTTAGCCCACAGTCTTGACCTTGACCTCTCTTCTGACTGCCGCGTTGTGTTTAACGAGATTACAAAGGATGCGATTAAAGATTCCTTTAAGCATCCACGTATGATCAATATGGACTTAGTTGATGCGCAGCAGGCAAGACGGATTTTAGATCGTCTCGTTGGGTATAAAATCAGTCCGATTTTATGGAAGAAAGTGAAAAAAGGCTTAAGTGCAGGACGTGTTCAATCAGTTGCACTCCGCCTGATTATTGATCGCGAGAAAGAAATTAATGAATTTAAACCAGAAGAATACTGGACAATTGATGGTACATTCCTTAAAGGAAAAGAAAGCTTCGAAGCGAGTTTCTTTGGCCTCAATGGCAAAAAACATCCATTGAAAACAAAAGAAGATGTAAAAGAAATCCTTTCGAAATTAAAAGGAAGCAAATTCTCTGTAGAGAAAGTAACGAAAAAAGAGCGTAAACGTAATCCAGCTGTTCCGTTTACGACTTCAACTTTACAGCAGGAAGCTGCAAGAAAATTAAATTTCCGTGCGAAAAAGACAATGATGATTGCACAGCAATTATATGAAGGAATTGATCTTGGTAAGGAAGGTACAGTCGGTCTCATTACATATATGAGAACGGACTCAACACGTATTTCCAATACAGCGATTGAAGAAGTATCTGCCTTCATTGATCAGACGTACGGCAAGAATTTCTTAAACACAACAAAACGAACAGCTAAAAAGAATGAAAATGCACAAGATGCTCACGAAGCCATCCGCCCGACTTCTACGTTAAGAAAACCGGCAGATGTCAAGCACGTGCTAAGCCGCGATCAGCTTCGTCTGTACAAATTGATTTGGGAACGATTCGTGGCAAGCCAAATGGCGCCGGCTGTTCTTGATACAATGAGTGTGGACCTTGATCACAACGGTCTTACTTTCCGTGCGAATGGAAGTAAAGTGAAATTTCCTGGGTTTATGAAGGTTTATGTGGAAGGAAAGGACGACCAGCTAGAGGAAAAGGACAAAATGCTTCCTGATCTGAAAGAAGGGGACACAGTTCTTTCAAAAGATATCGAACCTGAACAGCACTTCACACAGCCGCCTCCGCGTTACACTGAGGCAAGATTGGTCAAAACACTTGAAGAGCTCGGTATAGGCCGTCCATCTACGTATGCACCAACATTAGATACGATTCAAAAGCGCGGCTATGTCGCACTTGATAACAAACGATTTACTCCGACAGAGCTTGGAGAGATTGTACTCAACTTAATCATTGAATTCTTCCCTGAAATCATTAACGTTGAATTTACAGCGAAAATGGAAAAGGAACTTGATAGTGTTGAAGAAGGTACGGTCGAATGGGTTCGTATTATCGACAGCTTCTATCAAGACTTTGCCAAACGGGTAGAAAAAGCTGAAGCAGAGATGCAAGAAGTTGAGATTGAGCCGGAATACGCAGGTGTTGATTGTGAAGAGTGCGGACATCCGATGGTGTACAAAATGGGTAGATACGGCAAGTTCATGGCGTGCTCTAACTTTCCTGACTGCCGTAACACAAAACCAATTGTCAAAGATATCGGTGTCAAATGCCCGTCGTGTCATGAAGGAAACATTGTTGAACGAAAATCAAAAAAACGCCGCATTTTTTACGGCTGTGATCGTTTTCCAGAGTGTGAATTCGTCTCTTGGGACAAACCAATTGAAAGAAAGTGTCCAAAATGCGAAAATATGCTTGTAGAGAAAAAGCTGAAAAAAGGCGTTCAAGTTCAATGTGTGAACTGTGATTATAAAGAGGAACAACAAAAATAGCGGTGAGCAGCCTTGTTCACCTGCTTTTTTATGTCATCAAACAGACTTTACGAAATAGGAGAGTTGTACAATGAGTCAATTTGTAAATGTGATCGGAGCCGGGTTAGCTGGAAGTGAAGCTGCATGGCAAATCGCTAAACGAGGAATTAAAGTTAATTTATATGAAATGAGACCTGTGAAACAAACGCCGGCTCACCACACAGATAAATTTGCGGAGCTTGTATGCAGCAACTCACTGCGTGCGAATGCTTTGACAAATGCAGTAGGTGTATTAAAGGAAGAAATGCGTCATTTAGATTCAGCCATTATCGCAGCAGCAGATGAAAGCTCAGTTCCTGCTGGCGGCGCGCTTGCAGTAGACCGTCATGAATTTGCAGCAAACGTGACAGACCGTGTGAAAAATCATCCGAATGTTACTGTCTTTCAAGAAGAAGTGCAAAGCATTCCAGAAGGTCCGACAATTATCGCGACTGGCCCGCTGACATCAGAAGCACTTTCAAAAGAATTAAAATCGTTAACAGGAGAAGAATATCTCTATTTCTACGATGCAGCAGCACCAATTCTAGAAAAAGACAGCATTGATATGGATAAGGTGTACTTGAAATCACGCTATGACAAAGGCGAAGCCGCTTATTTAAACTGTCCAATGACAGAAGAAGAATTCGATCGTTTTTATGAGGCGCTCATTTCTGCTGAAACTGTGCCATTAAAAGAATTTGAAAAAGAAATCTTCTTTGAAGGCTGTATGCCGATTGAAGTCATGGCGAAAAGAGGAAAGAAAACGATGCTGTTTGGTCCAATGAAGCCAGTAGGACTGGAAGATCCGAAAACAGGAAAAAGACCTTACGCTGTTGTTCAATTAAGACAGGATGATGCAGCAGGTACTTTATATAACATCGTTGGCTTCCAGACACATCTGAAGTGGGGCGATCAAAAGGAAGTATTCCGTTTGATTCCAGGTCTTGAGGAAGCAGAGATTGTTCGTTACGGCGTGATGCACCGTAATACATTTATTAACTCGCCAAGCCTTTTAAGACCGACTTATCAGTTTAAAAATAGAGGTGATCTATTCTTTGCTGGACAAATGACAGGCGTTGAAGGGTATGTCGAGTCTGCCGCGTCCGGACTTGTGGCTGGCATTAACGCCGCTCGTTTTGTCAAAGGAGAAGAGCTTGTGACACTTCCTGAGGAAACGGCGATTGGCAGTATGGCTCACTACATCACATCGACAAACAAGAAAAGCTTCCAGCCGATGAATGCGAATTTTGGTTTGCTGAAAGATCTAGGTGTTCGAATTAAAAACAAACAAGAACGTTATGCAGAGTACGCTAAGCGCGCAATCGAAACTATTCAAACTATTTCGAAATCTCTGTAGTAAAACATTGCACGGAAAGCAAGATATGTGATACCATTTAAAAGCCTTAAAGAGGTGTAAAAATGACGAATAAACAGCGTCTTGTCCACTTATTCATTGAATATCTGCAAATTGAAAAAAACTATTCAGCTTTAACGATCTCAGGATATACAGAAGCCATTGAAGAGTTTGTCAGATTTATGAACATTCAAGGAATAGACGGTTTTGAAGAGGTATCCTATCAAGATACGAGAATTTATTTAACAGAAGCTTATGAAAAAGGCCTGACAAGAAGAACGATTAGTAAGAAAGTCTCTGCGCTTCGCAGCTTTTATAAATTTTTATTAAGAGAACAGCTTGTGAAAGAAAATCCTTTTTTACTCGTTAGCTTACCTAAGCAGGATAAGCGGATTCCTTCATTTTTGTATGAAGAGGAACTAAAAGAGCTTTTTACAGTTTCTGATATCAGTACACCGCTTGGGCAAAGAAATCAAGCCATTTTAGAGCTTCTTTATGCAACAGGTATGAGGGTTAGTGAGTTATGTTCATTAAAAGAATCTGATCTTGATTTATCGATGGATACAGTGCTTGTTCATGGGAAAGGCAGCAAGCAGCGGTATGTTCCTTTTGGGTCATATGCTCATGAAGCGCTCATTACTTATTTAGAGGATGGAAGGCAGAAGCTGAAATCTAAAGGGAAAGACCGCGCTGATACTCATGTGTTTTTGAATCAGCGCGGGACGCCTCTTACAGACCGAGGTGTACGATTCATTCTCACTGAATTAATGAAAAAGGCGTCAGGTACATTACATATCCATCCTCACATGTTAAGGCACACCTTTGCCACGCATCTCTTAAACGAGGGGGCGGATTTGAGAAGTGTTCAAGAACTTCTCGGTCATTCAAATTTATCATCTACACAGGTGTACACGCATGTATCAAAAGATTCTTTAAGAAACACGTACATGTCTCATCACCCAAGGGCTTTTAAACGATCCTAAAAGGAGGTTTTTTCATGTCATCATTTCATGCAACAACCATCTTTGCCGTTCAGCATAAAGGAAAAAGTGCAATGGCTGGCGATGGTCAAGTCACTTTCGGGCAGGCTGTCGTGATGAAACACACAGCAAAAAAAGTGCGCCGTCTTTTCGGAGGCAAGGTGCTTGCAGGTTTTGCAGGTTCTGTAGCCGATGCTTTTACACTCTTTGAAAAGTTTGAAACAAAGCTTGAAGAATATGGTGGTAATTTAAAGCGGGCAGCCGTAGAACTAGCGAAGGAATGGCGAAGTGACAAGATGCTAAGACAGCTTGAGGCTATGCTCATCGTCATGAACAAAGAAAGCATCCTGCTCGTCTCTGGAACAGGAGAGGTCATCGAACCAGATGATGGGATTTTGGCCATTGGCTCAGGCGGCAACTATGCGCTTAGCGCCGGGAGAGCACTCAAAACCCATGCAGGTGATCATCTCTCAGCGAGAGAAATTGCAAAGGCCGCTCTTGAAACGGCCGGAGAAATCTGTGTCTACACGAACGATCAAATCACTTTAGAAGAGCTTGAATAGAAAGGACATGAGACGTATGGAGAAAAAGCCGTTCACCCCAAGAGAGATAGTTGAAAAGCTTGATCAATACATCATTGGTCAGCTTGATGCGAAAAAAGCAGTGGCGGTGGCTTTAAGAAACCGTTACAGAAGAAGTCTTTTGCATGATAAGCTAAAGGATGAAGTCGTTCCTAAAAACATTTTAATGATCGGTCCAACAGGTGTGGGGAAAACAGAAATTGCCCGCAGAATTGCTCGAATTTCTGGTGCGCCTTTTATTAAAGTGGAAGCGACGAAATTTACTGAAGTGGGTTATGTCGGCCGTGACGTAGAGTCCATGGTGAGAGATTTAGTTGAAACAGCGATTAGACTCGTCAAAGAAGAAAAGATGAAAGATGTTCAAGAGGAAGCAGAAAAACAAGCAAATAAACGGCTTGTTCATTTACTTGTTCCTGGCAAGAAAAAAAGCCAGTCTGTGAAAAATCCGTTTGAGATGCTGTTTGGCGGTTCTGATGAAGATGACCGTGATCGAGATCATTCAAATGAAGAAGTGGAACTCGAATCGACAAGAAAGCGAATCGCTCATCAGCTGGCGATGGGAGAACTTGAAGATCATTACGTTACGATTGAAGTAGAAGAACAGCAGCCTTCCATGTTTGATATGCTTCAAGGCTCGGGTATGGAGCAAATGGGTATGAACATGCAGGATGCGCTCGGCAATCTCATGCCTAAAAAGAAAAAACGCAGAAAGCTGACTGTCAGAGAAGCAAGAAAGGCGTTAACGGCTGAGGAAGCTTCAAAACTGATTGATATGGATGAAGTCAGTCAGGAAGCGGTCTACAAAGCAGAGCAGCAAGGAATTATTTTTATCGATGAAATCGACAAAATCGCCAAAAGCGGTGGTGCATCATCTGCAGATGTTTCTCGTGAAGGGGTTCAGCGTGATATTTTACCGATTGTAGAAGGTTCAACTGTGATGACGAAATATGGAGCCGTTAAAACTGATCATGTGCTGTTTGTTGCAGCAGGTGCATTTCATATGGCAAAGCCATCAGATTTGATTCCAGAGCTTCAGGGACGCTTCCCAATCCGTGTAGAATTAGATAAATTAAGTATAGAAGACTTTGTGAAAATCTTAACGGAACCAGATAATGCATTATTAAAGCAATATAAAGCTTTACTTGAAACAGAAGGTATATCTCTTGAATTTTCTGACGATGCTATTCATAAGATTGCCGAAGTGGCTTATCATGTCAATCAGGAGACAGATAACATCGGTGCAAGAAGGCTTCATACCATACTTGAAAAGCTGCTTGAAGAGCTTTCATTTGAGGCGCCTGATATTACGATGGAGACAGTGACCATTACCCCTCAGTATGTCGAAGAGAAGCTAGGAAAGATTGCAAATAACAAAGATTTAAGTCAATTTATACTTTAACAAATGAATAAAGTAATCTAGGAGGATCATTATTATGGCGTTACTACAAAAAACAAGGATTATTAACTCGATGCTGCAAGATGCAGCGGGGAAACCAGTTAATTTCAAAGAAATGGCAGAAACACTGAGAGATGTCATTGATTCAAACATTTTCGTATTAAGCAGAAGGGGAAAGCTTCTTGGCTACTCCATTAATCAACAGATTGAAAATGCACGTATGAAAAAAATGCTTGAAGATCGTCAGTTCCCTGAAGAATATACAAAGAGTCTATTCAATGTCCCTGAAACGTCTTCAAACCTTGATATTAACAGTGAATATACAGCTTTCCCGATTGAAAACCGGGACTTATTCCAATCAGGTTTAACCACAATTGTTCCAATTATCGGCGGAGGAGATCGTTTAGGTACGCTAATCCTGTCCCGTTTGCAAGATACATTCACAGATGATGATTTAATTCTTGCTGAATACGGGGCAACAGTTGTTGGAATGGAGATTCTTCGCGAAAAAGCAGAGGAAATCGAAGAAGAAGCAAGAAGCAAAGCAGTTGTCCAAATGGCGATTAGCTCTCTTTCATACAGTGAGCTTGAAGCGATTGAGCACATTTTTGAAGAGCTTGATGGAAACGAAGGTCTTCTCGTTGCAAGTAAAATTGCAGACCGTGTAGGGATCACACGCTCAGTGATCGTAAACGCCTTACGTAAGTTAGAAAGTGCAGGCGTAATCGAATCTCGTTCTCTTGGAATGAAGGGAACGTACATCAAAGTGTTAAACAACAAATTTTTAATTGAACTGGAAAATTTAAAATCTCATTAATCAAAAACCCTTTTTGGCCGAAATAAATGCTGAAAAGGGTTTTTTTATGTGAAAAAATGAGGATTTGTGCGAAAAATGTCACTCTTTTTTTCAAGAAACCCCTTACAAATCTGTAGTGCTTTGAATCTAGGTCTTTATACCTATTCGTAAAATAGATATATATTACGAGTTTTTTTTACATATACATCATAGACTTTAATCCTATTATTTCTTACAATGAACATATGGTTTTACAAATCTCGACATGATTAAATGGAATGAAATACATATGATTGGAGGTATATGGTTTTGGATATATTTTCTGGAACGATAAGCAACCTTGAGAATGCCTTGGGCAGAGCGAATGTTAAGCAAAAAGTCATAAGCAATAATATCGCGAATATAGATACACCGAACTACAAGTCGAAAAACGTCACATTCCATGACATGCTAAATGATGCGTCAATCAAATTAGATGCTAAAAAAACATACCAAGGTCACATTGATTTTTCAAAAACAGGGTCTAATTATTCAGTTGTTTCGAGCAACCGTACTTCTTATCAAGAAAACGGAAATAATGTCGATATTGATCAAGAGATGAGTGAACTCGCTAAAAACCAAATTCAGTATAATGCACTGGTGGAAAGAATGAGCGGGAAATTCAATTCTCTTAAAACAGTTTTGACAGGAGGTAAGTGATGTCGATTTTTTCAGGAGTGAACGCTTCGGCCTCAGCATTAACGGCACAGAGGCTCAGAATGGACGTTGTATCCTCAAACCTTGCAAATATGGATACAACAAGAGCTAAACAGGTTGATGGCAACTGGGAGCCTTATAGACGTAAGCTTGTCACATTACAGCCGTCAGGTGAATCATTTTCATCTATATTGAACTCAAGTATGAATTCGAGCGGCAAATTAGGAAACGGTGTCAAAGTAACAAAGATTACTGAAGACGAAACTCCATTCAACCTTCAATATGATCCTACAAATCCCGATGCCAATGAAAATGGATATGTTCAAACGCCAAATGTCGATCCATTAAAAGAAATGGTCGACCTCATCAGCAGCTCAAGATCATATGAAGCAAACGTGACTGCTCTAAATGCGAACAAAAGCATGCTGATGAAAGCTTTAGAAATAGGAAAGTAAGGTGAAAACAATTGGTTAATGCAATATCTCCTTTCCAGCTTCAAACTGCTCAACAAGCAAGTGAATTGACGAATGCATCGCCCGTCCAGGCGGCTGCGCCTAAAAGTCAAACGAATTTCTCTGATGTGCTGAAGAATTCCATTGAGGCATTAAATCAATCACAGCTGAAATCAGACCAGTATACAAATGCGCTTGCACAAGGAAAAGATGTCAATCTCGATGAAGTCATGATTGCTTCACAAAAAGCGAGTGTTACACTCACAGCTGCAACAGAGTTTCGAAATAAAGCAGTTGAAGCGTACCAAGAGATTATGAGAATGCAGATGTAGGAGGTGCTGGTGGACAAAAAAAGACTGAATGGAATGACCGGGGGTTAAGATGAATCGTACTTTAATGCAATTAAGAACAAAAACAGTTGAGTTTTGGCGAAATCGATCAAAATTACAAAAAATACTCATGATTGGCGGCGTTGCTGCCCTAGCAATCATTATTACGGTTGTTAGCATCTTTGCTTCTTCTGAAAAAATGGTTCCTCTCTTTAGAGACTTGTCTGAGGCAGAAGCTGGACAAATCAAACAGGAACTAGATGGCAAAAACGTTAAATCGGAACTTGCAAACAACGGAACAACGATTCTCGTTCCAGAAGAGCAAGCAGATTCTTTAAAAGTAACACTCGCATCCGAAGGGCTTCCTAAGACAGGCAACATTGATTATTCCTTCTTTGCAAATAATTCAGGCTTCGGTTTAACAGATAATGAATTTGATGTTCTGAAAGTAGACGCAACTCAGACAGAACTATCCAATCTGATCAACACGATTGATGGGATTAAAGATTCAAAAGTGATGATTAACCTGCCAAAAGATTCCGTTTTTGTTGGAGAAGAGCAAAGTAATGCATCAGCATCCATTGTGCTGCAAGTTGAGCGGGGCTACACACTCACACCGCAGCAAGTAAAAGGCCTTTATCATCTTATTTCAAAAAGTGTGCCGAATTTAAAAACAGAAAACATTGTCATTATGGACCAAGATTCCAACTACTACGACTTAAACACCAGCTCCGATTCTTATGCAAGTGGAATGGATGCACAGCAGCAGAAAAAAGAGGAAATCGAAAAGAATCTTCAAAGAAAAATTCAGCAGCTGCTCGGAACAATGATGGGTCAAGATAAAGTGGCTGTATCGGTCACAACAGACATTGATTTTACTGAAGAAAAAAGAAAAGAAGACCTTGTAGAACCTGTTGATAAAGAAAACATGCAGGGGATTGCTGTCAGCGCTGAAAAGATTGCTGAAACTTATTCAGGTAATGGCGCAGCAGCTGGAGGCACTGCTGGAACAGGTGACGATGATGTCACAAATTATCAAGGTGCCGATGGAGCGAATGGAAGCGGAGATTACGAAAAGAGCGAAGATCGCATCAATTATGAAGTCAACCGCATTCATAAAGATATCAAAGAAAGTCCTTATAAAATTAGAGATGTTGGCATTCAAGCATTGGTCGAACCACCAACTGCAAACGATGTAAACTCTTTAACGGCTGAAAGACAAGATGATATCAAAAAGATTCTTTCAACGATCATTAGCACATCGATTGATAAAGAATACACAAATGGTCAAGCGCTCACTCAAGCAGACTTAGATAACAAAATCGTTTTATCTGTATCAAAATTAGACGGTAAACAGCAAACTGCGGCAGATAACCCTTCAAACAATATTCCAATCTGGGTTTATATTGTAGGCGGTGTGCTTCTACTTGCAATTATCGCTCTTATCATTCTTCTTGTGCGCAAGCGTAGAAGAGATGAGGAAGAAGAGTTTGAGTTTGATGAACGTACACCAATCGATGTTCCTGATATTGATACTGAGCCAGAAACAGAAGAAATGGTGAGAAAAAATCAGCTTGAAAAAATGGCAAAAGAAAAACCAGAAGACTTTGCTAAATTGCTACGCAGCTGGCTGTCCGAGGATTAGGAGGAATACACATGTCGAGAAAAGATCCAAATCGACTAACAGGCAGACAAAAAGCAGCAATCCTAATGATTTCCTTAGGGCTAGACGTGTCAGCATCTGTATACAAACATCTGTCTGAAGACGAAATAGAAAAATTAACATTAGAAATTTCCAATGTACGAAGTGTAGATACTGCTAAAAAAGATGAAGTCATTGAAGAGTTTCACAGCATTGCCATCGCGCAGGACTACATATCGCAGGGCGGTCTTATGTACGCAAGACAAGTGCTTGAAAAAGCGCTTGGTGAGGATAAAGCGGACAGCATCTTAAACAGGCTGACATCCTCTCTTCAAGTGAAACCATTTGATTTTGCTCGAAAGGCTGAGCCAGAACAAATTTTAAACTTTATCCAGCATGAGCATCCACAAACGATTGCACTTATCCTTTCCTACCTGGATCCAGTGCAGGCTGGACAAATTTTATCTGAGTTAGGCGAGGAAGTGCAAACTGAGGTTGCAAGACGTATTGCCTTAATGGACCGCACATCTCCAGAGATCATCAATGAGGTGGAACGTATTCTTGAACAAAAGCTCTCTTCAACCTTTACGCAGGACTATACGCAAACAGGCGGAGTCGAAGCGGTTGTGGAAGTGCTAAATGGTGTAGACCGTGCTACGGAGAAGACCATTTTAGACACACTCGAAATTCAAGATCCAGAGCTTGCGGATGAAATTAAGAAACGTATGTTTGTCTTTGAAGATATTGTCACTCTTGACAGCAGAGCGATTCAGCGCGTCATCAGAGATGTTGAAAATGATGACTTATTGCTCGCACTCAAAGTGGCAAGCGAAGAGGTCAAAGAAATTGTCTTCCGCAACATGTCACAGCGGATGGTCGAAACATTCAAAGAAGAAATGGAGTTTATGGGGCCTGTCCGGCTTAGAGATGTCGAGGAAGCACAAACCCGTATTGTCAGCATTGTAAGACGACTTGAGGAAGCTGGAGAAATCGTCATAGCTCGAGGCGGAGGAGACGATATCATTGTCTAGGATTATCAAACATATAACATCTGTTATTCCTGAACAAGGACGGCAAACGATTCCTTTACAGCAAGTAAACTTTAAAAGAGAACATCACGAAGAAGAGCTTGTCAATGAAACCGAAGCATCGCAGCTAGTACTTAGTGATGCAGAAGATCAAGCGAGCCGCATATTAGAACAAGCGAACAGTGAACTGGAAAAAACAATGGCTGAAATCAATCAGCGCAGAACTGATTTTGAAGAAGAAAGAATGCAGCTCATTGAAGACGCGAAACAAGCAGGTTATCAAGACGGCTTCCAAAAGGGCGAAGCGGATGCGAAAATGCAGTACCAAGCTATTCTTGATCAAGCAAATGACATCGTCAGTCTTGCAAGGCAGGATTACGAAGAAAAAATTGAAAGCTCTGCTGAGCAAATTGTGGAACTCGCTTTTGAACTCGCCAAACGCGTTTGGAATGCAGCTGAGGACACGAAAGATCAATTTTTGGCTCTTGTGAAGCAGGTCATTGCAGAAGTGAAAGAATATGATGATATTTCCATCTATGTTGATCCTGAACATTACGAGCATGTGATGGAATATAAAGACGAATTGATTAGAATCCTTCAAAAGGATACACACCTTGCCATTTACTCGGATGAAAAAGCGCCAAAAGGAACTTGTTACGTAGAAACAAGTTTTGGAAAAGTGGAAGCGAGTGTTGACACCCAAATGAATCAGTTGAAAGAAAAATTATTAGAAGTCATTGATTCAGGTGATCACAAATGAAAATGGATGTGCTAAAAGAAACGATTGAAACCGCCGATCCTTATAAACGATTTGGTAAAGTCAATCGAGTGGTTGGGCTGATGATTGAATCTAAGGGGCCGGAGAGTTCGATCGGTGATGTATGTCTCATTCATAAAAAAGGGAGCAAGCACCATCCGATAAAAGCAGAGGTCGTAGGGTTTAGAGATGAAAACATTCTGCTCATGCCTTATGTTGAAGCATCCAATATTTCACCAGGAAGTCTTGTTGAAGCGACGGGAGAGTCGCTGAAGGTCAAAGTAGGGACAGGATTAATTGGTGAAGTCGTTGATGCCTTCGGTGATCCGCTTGATGGCAGTATGCTTCCAAAGGGACTTGCACCTGTTTCAACAGATCAGTCACCTCCAAATCCGATGGACAGGCCGCCTATTCGAGAAAAGATGGGTGTTGGTGTTAGAGTCATTGACAGTCTGCTCACAGTTGGCACTGGTCAAAGGATCGGGATTTTTGCCGGAAGCGGTGTTGGAAAAAGTACCTTAATGGGGATGATCGCAAAGCAGACAGAAGCAGACCTGAATGTCATTGCCCTTGTTGGAGAGCGTGGCCGTGAAGTTCGTGAGTTTATTGAAAAGGATTTAGGTGCTGAAGGACTGAAGCGATCAATTGTTGTCGTCGCAACTTCTGACCAGCCTGCACTGACGAGACTGAAAGCTGCGTATACAGCAACAGCTATTGCGGAATATTTCAGGGACAGAGGCAAAAATGTCATGTTCATGATGGATTCTGTTACAAGGGTCGCCATGGCGCAAAGGGAAATAGGACTCGCAACTGGCGAGCCGCCAACAACAAAAGGATATACACCTTCAGTGTTCGCTATACTGCCAAAATTGCTCGAACGAACTGGAACAAATCAGCTTGGTTCCATCACAGCGTTTTACACAGTGCTTGTTGATGGGGACGATATGAATGAGCCGATCGCTGATACAGTGAGGGGGATTCTTGACGGGCACATTGTACTTGATCGTGCCCTAGCCAACAAAGGACAATTTCCCGCTGTTAACATTCTGAAAAGTATCAGCCGTGTCATGAGCAATATCGCAAGTCATGATCACAAGGAAGCGGCTAACCGGTTCCGCCAGCTTTTATCCACTTATCAAAACGCTGAAGACCTCATTAATATTGGAGCATATAAAAAAGGCTCCTCCAAAGATATTGATGAGGCCATGCAGGCTTATCCTCATCTGATTTCATTTTTGAAGCAGGATGTAGAAGAGGCTGTATCTATTGAAGACAGTGTGAGTTTATTGCTCAGTTTGATGAATAGAGAGGATTGACAAAAACAGTGAGATATCAATACAAATTTCAAAAGCTCTTAGAACTGAAAGAAAGTGAAAAAGACAAGTCACTCGCAGCATACCAACAATCCGTTTCGGCATTTGAGCAAGTAGCTGAAAAACTCTATGAAAATATGAGTAAAAAAGAGCTAATGGAAAAAAGCAAAGAAGAAAAGCTGAGAAGTGGAATGAGTGTTCAAGAAATGCGTCATTACCAGCAATTTGTGACCAACTTAGATAACACCATCCAGCATTATCAGCAGCTTGTGATCATGAAACGCCATCAAATGAATGAAAAACAATCTGATTTAACTGAAAAAAACATTGAGTTTAAAAAGTTTGAAAAAATGAAAGAAAAGCAATTTGAAAAGTTCTCCCTTGAACATAAGGCAATTGAAATGAAAGAAATGGATGATATCTCTATCAGCCAATTCATGTTTCAAGGACATTAGGAGTCGAGATGAATGCCTAAGAAGGAAAAAACGAAGGAATCAGGCGGCGGGAAATTTCAATGGATCTTGTTTATTGTCATCATCCCATTGATTGTGCTTGTGATTGTCACTGGCACGATCCTTTATATGGCAGGTTTTGATCTAAAAAAACCGCTCCAAAACATTCCGGGGATCAGCAGCTTGGTTGGTTCAGATGACACCTCAAAAACGTCATCTTCACCTAAAGATCAAAGCGATGCAGAGTTGAAAGAACTGAAAAAGACCATTAAAGAGCAAAAAAATGAACTCGAAATTGCACAAAAAGATTTGAAAACAAGTGATGAAGAGATTAAAAGACTCAACCAAAAAATCAACTCACTTGAAAAAACATCTGGAAATGATGCAAAGAATACGTCAGCTAATGACAGTTCATCAAATAACAGCTCATCAAATAACACGTCAGGTAATAACTCAGCAGGGGCGTCCTCTGATGCAGCGGCATCCTCTAATCAGCAGACAAAAGGAAAGGTCGCCAGCATTTATGAAAGCATGGACCCAGGGAAATCCGCCAAAATTTTATCAGAATTAAGTGATAAAGAGGCGTTAAAAATCCTTGAAGAGCTGAGCAAAAATAAACTGACAGACATATTAGCAAAACTGACACCTCAGAAGGCAGCAACGTTTACAAAAGAGCTTGCCAAAAAAGAAGAAAGTGAAAATGGGGGTGGACAATAAGTGAAGCTATTGGATATTGGAGCCTTACAGCAATCTTCTCAAGGTCTCTCAGGGCTAAAAGGAGACGGCGCGGCATCTGCACGAGGTTTATTTAAACAATTGCTTAGCGGAGCAGGCGCTCAAAGCGGTCCTGTTCATGCTGAGACAGCCGCTGCTGCCTCTCTTTCTATCAATGATGCGCTGCAAATTGTTGAAAAATGGATGCAGTCACCTGAAGAAGGAATGAGCGCAGACCTACTAAGTGCGCTTCAAACACTACAAGGCCAAACGCTTGAATCATCTGATCTCAAATCGCTTGAAGAATTATTTCAAAAAATGGAATCTTCCATTTACGGTGATCAAGCTGAAAAGCCAGGTTCTGAACATAGTGAACAGCTCATACAAGTCCACTTCTTCATCTATCAATTGCTCAATCAACAGCCGCCAAGCTTTGATGCGAAACTTGTGCAGGATATTGAAGGAAAAGGTCAAGACTTTATCCACTTCCTTTCGAAAAACGGGGTAGATGAGAAACTCATTCAGCAAGTAAAAGAGCAGTTCTTTTCGCAGGGTTCAGCGCCAAAGCTGAATTCGATGACTCAAAGTGAGCTAAAGCACTTTAATCAGTTAATCGACCATATGATGGCGAATGCGAAAGGGTCTGACAAAGAGTGGAAAATTTCACTTGGAGAGTTGAAGGAACTAATCTCTCCAAAACAAGAATCTACACTCGCTTCTCCGGCAAAAGGGAATGCATCTCTTGAGTGGCTCATCAAAAAAGAAGTCGTTAAAGGACAAAGCGCTGCTGCACCAGCTTCTGAAAAAATAATGACCCATACACTTTTGCCAGGTCATATGCAGTTTTTCCAACTGCAGTCAGCGGCTCCTGTTCAGCAGACACAAACGACTGATGAAAAGCCGGGAACAGTTGATCAGCAAATTCTAAACACGTGGAAGCAAATGAAATTCACGCCGTTTGGCAATTCAAGCGGACGCTTTACCGTTCGATTAAATCCTGAAAATCTTGGGTTTATTACCATTCAGCTAACGAAGCAAAACGGTATGTATGCGAGTAAAATTACAGCCTCGACGCAAGCAGCGAAAGAGCTGTTAGAGCATCATCTGCCGCAGCTTAAGCAGGCGCTTCCAAATATGTCGGTTCAAGTGGACCGTTTCCATATACCGCTTCAATCAAATGAGCAGCCGTTATTTGGGCAACAATTTAACGAAGAAAACAAGCAGCAGCAGCCAAAAGGACAGAATTTCCAGCAGACTGATGAACAGGAAGCAGAATTCCAAGATATGCTGGATGCTCTTGTTGGGTCAGATGAAGAAGAGGAGGAGATCTAATGGCAACAGTTGATGCTACGAATAGAACAGCCGCACAAGCAGACACTTCTTCGAAAGCAGAAAAGAAAACAGATACGCTCGGCAAAGATCAATTCTTGAAAATTTTGCTCACACAGCTTCAAAACCAAGATCCGACAAACCCGCTTGATGACCGTGAGTTTGTCACGCAGCTTGCGACATTTTCATCTTTAGAACAGCAAACCAATATGAACGATTCGATCACCAAGCTGAATCAGCTCATGTCTACATTTGTTGCACACCAAGATCCGTTTACGACGTATGTAGGCTGGATTGGTAAAGAAGTATCGGGCAAATTGGATGATAAAGAGATATCGGGCACTGTGAAGTCTGTTAAAAACATAGACAACGAGTACTTCTTGATTTTAGAAGATGGAACGAAAATCAGCCCTTGGGATGTTACAGCAGTTGGAGAAAAAACGAAGTAATTCGAGGAGGAAAATAAATGTTACGCTCACTTTACTCAGGAATTAGCGGAATGAAAAACTTCCAAACAAAATTAGATGTGGTAGCCAATAACGTAGCCAACGTCAATACACATGGATACAAAAAGAGCCGTATCACGTTTAAAGATATGGTCAGTCAAACCATTTCAAGTTCAGGCGGACCGACGAACAACTCTGGTTCAATTAACTCAAAACAAGTTGGTTTAGGATCATCTTTATCTTCTATTGATAAAATCATGAAACCAGGCTCTTCTCAAAATACAGACGAACCATATGATTTCTATATTAATGGAGATGGGTTCTTCCGTATTCAAAAGCAAGGTGAAATCCTATTTACAAGAACAGGGAACTTCAAACCTGATTCAAATGGGGATTTGGCAACACCTGATGGAAACTATCTACTTGGCATGGATGGGCAAAGAATCAACATTCCAAGCGACAATGTGTCAAGTGTCAGTGTTGGGCCAGATGGGACCGTTTCTGTTGTTGAGAACAACGTTTCTCGTACTGTTGGGCAAATATCACTTGTGTCATTCAGTAATGCAGGAGGATTAGATAAGATTGGGGATAACCTATACCGCCAAACGCTCAGTTCCGGTGCGCCAAGTAATGCCATCGCTCCTGGAAGTCAAGGGACAGGTGAACTTCAAACAGGGAAACTTGAAATGTCAAACGTTGATTTAACAGATGAGTTTACCGAAATGATTATCGCGCAGCGTGGATTCCAATCGAATGCAAAGACGATCACAACATCTGATGAAATTCTGCAAGAGCTTGTGAATCTGAAACGATAGGAGGTAGGGGGAGCGGATGCTCGCTTCTCTGCTTAATATGATTGAAGTGACAAGATTAAATGGCAAAGGATTTATGCTGAACGCTCTCCATATCGAGCAAATCGAAAGTTTTCCAGACACGACCATTACTTTGGCCAATGGAAAGAAATTCGTTGTGAAAGAAGATGAAGAGCAGCTTCAAGAGAAAATCATTTCTTTCTACAGAAAAATCCAAGTCATTTCATTGAATCAAGGAATAGAGGAGTTTGAATGAAGAAGAAATTAGTCGTAGTAATGCTAATCATGATTATTGCCATCGTCGGAATTGGAGCAGGCATCGTTTTTCTGCTGAATGGGTCAGACGAAGCAAAAGCCGAAAAAGAGCCAACAGCAGATGAAGTTGTAAAAGCTTCTGTTGAAATTCCTGAGATTATCACCAATTTAAAATCTGAAGGAAATGCTGTCAAACTTGTCCTGAATATTGAAACGGACTCTGAAAAAGCAAAATCAGAGCTTGAGAAAAGAAGTTTCCAAGTAAAAGATGCTGTCATCGACATTTTATCAGACACGAATGCAGATGAACTTGATGGCAAAAAAGGCAGAGAACATTTTAAAACACAAGTCAAAAACAAAGTGAATAACTATTTGCAAGATGGCAAGGTGAAAGAAGTATATATAACCTCCTTTAATCTGCAATAGAGGCGATTAATTAACGCGATGGAGGTGAAGAAATGTCAGGAGAAGTGCTTTCCCAGAATGAGATCGACGCATTATTATCCGCCATCTCAACAGGCGAAATGGATGCAGAAGAGCTGAAAAAAGAAGAAACGACGAAAAAAGTGAAGGTGTATGACTTTAAACGTGCACTGCGCTTTTCAAAAGACCAGATTCGAAGTTTAACAAGAATTCATGATAACTTCGCTAGACTGCTCACCACGCATTTTTCAGCGCAGCTAAGATCATATATTCAAATTACTGTCAGCTCGGTTGACCAAGTACCATACGAAGAATTTATTCGTTCGATTCCTAATATGACATTATTAAACTTATTTTATGTCAGCCCGCTTGAAGGAAGAATCATGCTTGAAGTGAACCCAACAATCGGCTATGCGATGATGGACAGGCTGATGGGCGGGATTGGCATTAGTCATAATAAGACAGAATCACTTACAGAAATTGAAACAAAGATTATCTCAAACATGTTTGAGGGAGCTTTGGAAAATTACAGAGAAGCGTGGCAGTCCATAACTGACATCGAGCCTGAAATGGCAGATTTCGAGGTAAATCCCCAGTTTGTTCAAATGGTGTCACCAAACGAAACAGTTGTCGTCATTTCTCTTAATACACAGATTGGCGAGGTAAGCGGGGTTATAAACCTATGTATTCCTCACGTTGTATTAGAGCCTATTATTCCGAAGCTGTCTGTACACTACTGGATGCAGTCTGAACGAAATGAACCAAAACAGCAAGAAACAAAGGCCATTGAAAAACGGATTATGAAGGCAAAAATACCGGTAGTCGCAGAGCTGGGACAATCGGAAATGACGGTGGAAGAGTTTTTGAATTTGGAAATAGGTGATTGTATTGCCTTGGACAAACCAGTAAATGCGCCTCTTACTGTTATGGTCGGAAATAAACCGAAATTCTTGGGACAGGCCGGCCGCGTGAATCGGAAACAGGCGATTCAAATTCTAGATCACGACATAAGAGGTGAAGAAGATGGAGAATAACGGAAGTAAATTATCACAAGACGAAATCGATGCGCTCCTTAAAGGAGGCAGCAATGACGATATAGAGCCTGATACAATCCTTTCTGCAATGGAGCAAGATGCCATTGGAGAAATCGGAAATATTTCATTTGGCAGCTCTGCAACAGCACTTTCAACCCTATTAAATCAAAAAGTGGAGATTACAACTCCAACTGTTACAGTGATTCAAAAAAGTATGCTGAATGAGGAATTTCCTCATCCGTATGTCGCTATTGAAGTGAATTATACGGAAGGCTTCAGCGCAAGTAACCTGCTTGTTGTCCAGCAAACAGATGCAGCAGTCATTGCGGACTTAATGATGGGCGGAGACGGGACAAATGCTGACCCTTCTTTAAGCGAGATTCACTTAAGTGCAGTGCAAGAAGCAATGAACCAAATGATGGGTTCTGCTGCGACATCTATGTCGACTGTCTTTAATAAAAAGATTGATATTTCTCCGCCGCGCGTCGAATTACTTGATGTGAAAGAAGGAGAAGGGACAGACCGCATTCCAGCTGAAGAAATGCTTGTCAAAGTATCCTTCAGATTAACAATAGGTGAACTCATCGATTCAAATATTATGCAGCTTTATCCTATTACATTTGCGAAGGATTTAATTGCAGAATTAACAGACCCTGCGCAAGAAGAAGAGCCGGTGCAAGAAGCTCAAGCGAGTGCACCTGAACCTCAGCCGGCAGCTCCGCAAACGCAGTCTGCTCCAGCGCAGCAGGCAGCACCGCCGAAAAGACAGGCGAAGCCAAAGCCGGCAGCACCTGTAAATGTGGCGCCAGTTGAATTTGAATCGTTCAGTGAGCCTCAGCATACAACAAGCCAGCTTGGAAACCTTGACATGCTGATGGACATTCCGCTTTCCATTACGGTGGAACTTGGAAGAACCCAGCGCAGTGTGAAAGAAGTTCTTGAGCTTTCAGCTGGAAGTATCATTGAACTGGACAAACTTGCTGGTGAGCCAGTAGACATTCTAGTGAACAAACGAATCGTCGCCAAAGGGGAAGTCGTTGTCATTGATGAGAACTTTGGTGTTCGTGTGACTGATATTTTAAGTCAGTCAGAAAGACTTTCTAATTTAAAATAAACAAACATATAGGGAGAGAATAAGTAAATGGCTACTAAGGTATTAATCGTAGATGATGCAGCATTCATGAGAATGATGATCAAGGATATTCTTGTAAAAAACGGATTTGATGTAGTAGGAGAAGCAGAAAACGGCGCACAAGCAGTTGAAAAATACAAAGAAACATCTCCTGATCTTGTCACAATGGATATCACAATGCCAGAAATGGACGGAATTACTGCACTAAAAGAAATTAAACAAATTGATGCTTCTGCAAAAATCATCATGTGTTCTGCTATGGGACAGCAGTCAATGGTTATTGACGCCATCCAAGCAGGTGCAAAAGACTTTATCGTGAAGCCATTTCAGGCAGACCGCGTACTTGAAGCAATTAATAAAACGTTAGGCTAAAAAAGGGTGTAAGATTTGTTGAAAAAACGTTTGATATGTATAGCAATGATCAGTTTTATGCTTTTCTTGACGATGCAGCCTGCCTCACTGTTTGCCGAAACGAAAGATCCTGAGAATGGCACAGTGAATGACTGGATCAAAGGTGAGAAAGAAAGCAAAAAGGATACAGAGAAGAAAACCACTGACAATCAAACGAATCCGGCAGAAGAAGTTCCCTCTTCTTCTGTCTCCATTATGGATTTTGTCAAAATGATTGGTGCCTTACTTTTTGTCATCCTGCTTATTTATGGATTGGTGAGATTTGTTGGTAAGCAAAACCGCTTACTTAAACCATTTCGCTATGTTGAAAATATTGGCGGAACGACAGTCGGACAAAACCGTTCAGTCCAGCTGATCAAAGTGGGCAAACGCGTATTAGTTGTCGGCGTAGCAGACTCAATCCAGCTGCTAAAAGAGATTGATGATGAACAAGAATGTGAAGCAATCGTGAAACAATATGAAGAAGCGATGGAAAGCAAAACCGATTTACCAAAAATGGTTCAAAAATTCACATCGCAGGTAAAGAAACATGATCAGCCGACCACTTCTTCTTTTTCAGCCAATTTAAAGGCGCAGTTAGCCGAATTGAAAAAGACCCAATCAGAAGTCAGAAAGAAAGGCCCGAAACAAAATGAATGAGTTTATCGATTTATTTAATTCCAGCGGTGCAGGAAATATCAGCACATCTGTCCGTCTTCTATTACTTTTAACTGTATTTTCGGTTGCACCGGGCATTCTCATTTTAATGACGTGTTTTACACGGATTGTGATTGTTCTTTCATTTGTCAGAACATCACTTGCAACCAACTCAATGCCGCCAAACCAAGTGCTTGTTGGACTTGCTTTGTTTCTCACATTTTTTATCATGGCACCCACGTTCTCACAGATTAATAAAGAGGCGCTGACGCCGCTTTTAAATGATGACATCACGTTAAATCAGGCGTATGAAAAAGCCGAAGTGCCTATTAAAGAGTTTATGAGTAAACATACAAGACAAAAAGATTTGGCTTTATTTCTTAGCTACGCAAAAATGGACACACCTGAATCGATTAAAGATATTCCATTAACGGCGATGGTTCCCGCTTTTGCCATTTCAGAATTAAAGACGGCATTTCAAATCGGTTTTATGATCTTTATTCCATTTTTAATTATTGACATGGTGGTCGCAAGTGTTCTGATGTCAATGGGGATGATGATGCTTCCGCCGGTTATGATATCGCTCCCTTTCAAAATATTGTTATTTGTTTTAGTCGATGGATGGTATTTGATAGTTAAATCTTTGCTGCAAAGCTTTTAGAGTAGGTGCTTAAAACATGAGTTCAGAATTTGTTATTACGATGGCTGAAAGATCAGTGTATGTAGTATTGCTTGTGAGTGGGCCGCTTCTAGCGCTCGCACTTATTGTGGGACTGATTGTCAGTGTGTTTCAGGCGACAACCCAAATTCAAGAACAGACGCTTGCGTTTATTCCTAAGATTGTTGCTGTACTCATTGGGCTTGTTGTGTTTGGTCCATGGATGCTTTCAACAATCGTGTCCTTTACGACAGAGCTGTTCTCGAATTTAGATCGATTTGCAGGTTAAAAAGCGATGTCAATCATAGAATTATTCCCTGCTTTTCTTTTAGTTTTTATTCGAATCACCGCTTTTTTTGTGACAGTACCGCTTTTAGCGCATAGAACGATCCCAGCTGTACACAGAGTTGGGTTCTCACTGTTTTTAGCTGTCATTAGTTTTAGCACCATAAAAGACCCGCCAGCACTCGACATAGACGGTCTTTATATGATGCTTGCGGTGAAAGAAGCAATGGTCGGACTTCTGCTGGGGCTGATTGCATACATCATGGTGTCCGCAGTTCAGATTGCCGGCTCATTCATTGATTTTCAAATGGGTTTTGCGATTGCCAATATTATTGATCCGCAAACAGGGGCGCAGACGCCGCTGATGGGACAGTTTTTTTATACGGTCACATTGCTGTTGATGCTGGCAACAAACGCACATCACTTGCTGCTTGATGGAATCTATTACAGCTTTCAATACATTGCAGTTGATCAATATGCGCTGAATTTCGGCAGTGAATCCTTTGCTTACTTTATCGCAAAGAGCTTCAACCAAATGTTTATCATCGCCTTTCAAATCTCGGCACCTGTCGTGGCAAGTCTGTTTTTAGTCGATTTGGCGCTGGGGATTGTGGCACGTACAGTTCCGCAAATGAACGTATTTGTGGTCGGACTTCCTATTAAAATAGGTGTGAGTTTTATCATGATCATCATCTGTATGGGCGTCATTTTCGGTGTTGTCCAAAATACATTTGAAACGATTGTACTCACCATGAGGAATTTCTTAGCATTGGTCGGTGGTTCGTCATGATGACAAGGCTTAGACTAGACTTGCAATTTTTCGCAGGTGAAAAAACAGAAAAAGCAACGCCGAAAAAAAGGCGGGATTCACGTAAAAAAGGACAGGTTGCCAAAAGTACCGACGTCAATACAGCCATCTCATTTCTATTAATCTTTTTATCATTCTTTTTTATTGGGCCTTTTATGAAAGAGCGGATTATTGCGCTCATAGAACGTTTTTATTCAACAACCATGCTAATGAAGGTTAGCACATCTAATATTCATCAACTATTCTTGGAATTGCTTCAGGAAACAGGGCTCCTCCTCATGCCAATCCTTGGTGTTGGCATGCTGGCGGGGATTATCAGTAACTATTTACAAGTCGGCTTTCTCTTTTCGGCAGAAGTGATCAAACCGAAATTAGAAAAGCTTGACCCAATCAAAGGGTTTAAACGGATATACAGTATTCGAGCCCTCGTAGAGCTCTTAAAATCCATTTTGAAAATTGGCTTTGTTGGCTTTGCGACATTTATTGCTCTTTGGATGCACTTTGACGAAATTCTGCGGCTTCCTTTATTAACAGCAGAGGAAACCCTTCATTTCGTTGCAAAGATGACCTTAATTATGGGGCTGTATGCTGCTGGTGCTCTTTTGATTTTGGCAGGGCTTGATTATATGTATCAGAAATTTGATTATGAAAAAAACTTGCGGATGTCCAAACAAGACATCAAAGATGAGTATAAAAAATCAGAGGGTGACCCGCTCATTAAATCAAAGATTAAACAGCGTCAGCGGGAAATGGCCATGAGACGGATGATGCAGGAAGTCCCAAAAGCGGACGTCATCATTACAAACCCAACCCACTATGCCATTGCTTTAAAGTATGATGAAGAAAAAATGGACGCGCCCTATGTTGTGGCAAAGGGAACGGATATTTTGGCTTTGAAAATTAGAACGATTGCGAAAGAACATGATGTCATGACTGTAGAGAACCGCCCGCTTGCCCGGGCGCTCTATGATCAGGTCGACATCGACCAAGCGGTGCCGGAAGAATACTTTAAGGCCATCGCAGAAATTTTAGCTTACGTCTATAAAACGAAACAAAAGATTTTATGAATTTTTGGTTTTAAAAGGAGAGAACAGGCATGTCAGCAAGAGATTTATCTGTTTTATTCAGTGTTATTTTAATTGTGGCGATGCTGGTCATACCGTTTCCGCCCATTTTATTAAGTATTTTAATCATTATTAATATTTCTCTTGCGCTTATCGTGCTTCTCACCACAATGAACATGCAAGAACCACTGCAATTTTCAATTTTTCCATCATTGCTTTTGCTCTTAACGCTGTTTCGTTTAGGGCTTAACATCTCTACAACACGTTCTATTCTTTCAACAGGAGATGCTGGAAAGGTTGTCGAAACGTTCGGTTCATTTGTTGTTGGAGGAAATATCCTCGTTGGTCTTGTTGTTTTCCTTATCCTGATTATCATTCAGTTTATTGTTATCACAAAAGGGGCAGAGCGTGTATCAGAGGTTGCGGCAAGATTTACACTCGATGCGATGCCAGGTAAACAAATGAGTATTGACGCAGATTTAAATGCAGGAATGCTGACCGAAAGTGAAGCAAGAAACCGCCGTGAAAAAGTAGCGAGAGAAGCAGACTTTTATGGAGCGATGGATGGTGCCAGTAAGTTCGTTAAAGGGGACGCCATCGCAGGTATTATCATCGTCATCATCAATATTATATTTGGAATCATTATCGGGATGCTTCAGCAAGGAATGTCGATTCAAGAATCAGCTTCCCACTTTACCCTATTAACGGTAGGGGACGGAATCGTTTCGCAAATTCCGGCACTTCTCATCTCAACCGCAACAGGGATTGTCGTGACGAGAGCCGCTTCTAACGGAAACCTTGGATCAGACATTACAGGGCAGCTCTTTGCATTCCCAGCCATGCTTTATGTGACAGCAGGCACGATCTTCCTTCTTGGACTGTTTACACCAATCGGCATCCTTTTGACAGGGCCGATCGCAGGTTTACTTGCCCTTGGCGCATACATGATGTCGAAAAACAAACAAGACCAAGAAGAAATCGAAGAGGTACTGGAGGAACAAGCAGAGGTAGAAGAGATGAAAAGTCCAGAAAGTGTTATTCATCTCCTGCAAATGGATGCCATTGAATTTGAATTTGGCTACGGTCTCATCCCGCTCGCTGATGCAAATCAGGGCGGTGACCTGTTAGACCGAATTGTGATGATCCGAAGGCAGCTTGCCCTCGAACTTGGTCTTGTCATTCCAGTCGTCCGGATCAGGGACAATATTGCACTGAACCCAAATGAATACCGGTTGAAAATTAAAGGGAACGAAGTAGCAAAAGGAGAGCTGCTGCTTGATCACTACTTAGCGATGTCCCCAACGCCTGATGATGATCCGATTGAAGGAATTGAAACAATCGAACCATCCTTTGGCCTGCCGGCTAAATGGATATCAGAAGCAGAAAAAGACCAGGCTGAGATGCTAGGCTATACGGTTGTGGACCCAGCGTCTGTTGTGTCTACTCACATCACAGAGAAGATTAGACAAAACACACACGAACTGCTCGGACGCCAAGAAACGAAGCAATTAATCGATCATCTGAAAGAAAGTTATCCTGTCTTAGTGGATGAGGTAACACCAAATCCGCTGGCAGTCGGTGATATTCAAAAAGTACTGGCGAAGCTGCTGAAAGAAAAGGTCTCTATCCGAAATCTTGTCACCATTTTTGAGACGCTTGCAGACTACGGAAAATTAACGACTGATACAGATTTATTAACAGAGTATGTTAGACAGGCGCTGGCAAGACAGATTACCGCACAGTATGCAAGAGAAAATGAATCGCTCAAAGTCGTGACATGCTCGGGCCGAGTAGAAAAGGTGATTGCAGACAGCGTTCAGCAGACAGAGCATGGCAACTACTTATCGTTAGATCCAGAATCCTCTGAAAGTGTGATTCAATCAGTGGCGAGAGAAATTGAACAGCTTTCGCTTCGTCAGGAAACGCCGGTTCTATTATGCTCACCTCCTATAAGAATGTACGTTAAGCAGTTGTTAGAAAGATATTTCCCAGATTTACCGGTACTATCTTATAACGAACTAGAAGCGAATGTGGAAGTACAGAGCATCGGAGTGGTGGATATCTAATGAAAATGAAAAAAATCACAGCAAATTCTATGCAGGAGGCAACGATTCAAATCAGGCAGCAGCTTGGGAAAGATGCCGTTATTTTAAATTCTAAAACCGTTGTCAAACGCAAACTGTTCGGTTTGAAGAAACAGCAAATGGTCGAAGTGATTGCAGTGCTGGATCAAGATTTCGAGGAAAGAGCTGGTAAAGGGTTAAACCCTGCGCCGCCTCTTCCAGTGTTACCAAAAAAGGAACAAGTTCAAAAGCTGCCCGAAGAGCCTTCATTTGCTCCCAAGGCGGCGAAACCAGCGCCTTCTCATACTCAGCCTTTAGAATATGTGAGGAATGAACGGCATGCGGGTATTCTGCCTGACCCTCTCATAGCAATCGATCAAAAGCTAAAGGATCAAGGGCTTGATGATGCCATTCGAGACGAATGCCTGAAGGGTCTTTTAACAAAGGGTGCGGTTAAAGAAGATCACATAAAAAAAGAACTTGAACAACTGCTGACAGATATGCTGCCAGCCAAAACCTCTGATGAGCCGATGATTTCTTCAAAATACATTGTACTGTTCGGTTCAACCGGAGCTGGTAAAACGACAACGATTGCAAAGCTGGCCGCTAAAACGGCCATTCAGCAGCAAAAGAAAATCGCTTTTATTACAACCGATACGTACCGGATTGCAGCGATCGAACAGCTGAAAACATATGCTGAACTGCTGAATGCACCGCTTGAGGTTTGTTATTCAAGAGAGGATTTTGTAAAAGCCCAACAGACCTTTAAAGAGTATGATCATATTTTCATCGATACAGCAGGCCGTAACTTTAAAGAAGAAGCGTATATCAAAGAGCTGACCGACATTATTCCATTTGATGAGAGCATTCAAAGTTTCCTCGTGATGAGTGCCACATCGAAGTATCAAGACATGAAAGCCATGGTCAAACGCTTTGAACACGTTCCAATCAATCAATTCATTTTTACAAAAGTAGATGAAACGGACACGATGGGAACCATTTTTCAAATCATTGCTGACTCTCAAATCAAACTTGGCTTTTTAACAAATGGTCAAAATGTGCCTGAGGATATTCTTGAAGGTTCTCCTCTTGAACTTACAAGGATGGTTTTACAATCATGAAGCCCGACCAAGCAGAAGGGTTAAGAAAACTAGTTCAGCAGAGTCAAATCATCACACCGGCTCCTCTTAACGCCGGCGGACAGGCAAAAACCATTGCCGTCATGAGCGGTAAAGGCGGGGTAGGTAAATCGAATTTGACCCTGAATATGGCACTGTCTATCGCAAGTACAGAGAGAAGAGTGTTAGTGATTGATCTTGATTTTGGGATGGGGAATATTGATATTTTACTAGGGAAAACATCGACTAGTTCTATATTAGATGTTCTCGTTAGAAAAAAATCCTTCCAAGCAGCCATGACAAAAGGAACGGACAACCTATATTACATTTCTGGCGGAAGCGGGCTTGAACAGCTGTTTTCTTTAGATAAAGATCAATGGTCGTTCTTTTTGGAAGAGATGGAAAGAATGATGCAGGACTTCGATTGTATTTTCTTCGATATGGGAGCCGGCTTGTCAAAAGATCAGCTGCCTTTTGTCTTATCGGCAGGAGAAGTGGTCGTTGTGACTACGCCAGAGCCAACATCCATCATGGATGCCTACAGCGCGATTAAACACTTAACCATTCATCAGTTTGAACGGTCTGTTCAAATCATTGTTAACCGGTGCAAAACCCCGACAGAAGGGTCTGAAACCTACCGGAAATTAGCAGGAGTGGTCACATCTTTTCTTCACAGAAAACTTGTATTTGCTGGCGCTGTGCCTGATGATCCTGCGGTTCCTAAAGCAGTATCAGAACAAATTCCATTTTATATGAAGCAGCCTCATTCAAGGCTGAGTAAAACCATTAAGATGCTGGCAGAAACACTATATCATCAGCAGATAAGAGAGGCACGGAGAGAACAGCATACGTTTATAGATAAGTTGTCCTCTTTTTTTAAAAGGAGGAAGGTGGACTCATGATTAGAGTGCTAGTAGTAGATGACTCGGCCTTTATGAGAAAGCTCATTAGTGATTTTCTAAGTGCCGAGCAAGAAATAGAAGTCGTCGGAACGGCGCGAAATGGGGAAGATGCCTTAAAACGGATCAAGGAACTGAATCCAGATGTTGTCACATTAGATGTGGAAATGCCTGTTTTAAATGGAACAGAAGCATTAAAACAAATTCTGGCTGAACACGACCTTGCCGTGATTATGGTGTCAAGCCAGACAAAGCAAGGAAAAGATTTAACCATCCATTGCTTAGAACTAGGTGCTTTTGACTTTGTGACAAAGCCTTCGGGAAGTATTTCGCTCGATCTGCACAAAGTGAGGGGGCAAATTGTAGAGCGGGTACTTGCAGCAGGACTATCAAGGAAACGCACTGAAGAGAAGGTGTCTCCTAAGCCGGTGATAAAGCCGCCAAGTCCAGTGGCTGCACCCCGGCTGCCATCTGTAAAAGGCAGCTCACTCCGAAAGATTATTACTATCGGAACATCTACAGGAGGACCAAGGGCGCTTCAACGAGTCGTCACGAAGCTGCCTAAGGACATCGAGGCACCTATATTGATTGTGCAGCATATGCCAGCAGGGTTCACAGCATCACTTGCTGCTAGGTTAGATCATTTATCACAAATTACGATTAAAGAAGCGCAAGATGGAGACATCGCGAAAAATGGAGTGGCTTACATAGCTCCTGGTGGAATGAATATGTCACTTCATGACCAAGGGGGGTCACTTGTTATCAGGCTGTCCCCTGAAGACACGGAAAGCCGGCACAAGCCATCTGTTAACTATTTATTTGAATCCATCAGCAGCATAAAGGGTTACGAGAAAATCGCTGTCATTATGACAGGTATGGGCAGTGACGGTACTGAAGGTGTCAAAAAAATGGTCGCAAGCGGTCATACGAAAGTCATTGCAGAAAAAGAAGAATCATGTGTTGTTTTCGGAATGCCTAAATCAGTCATTAAAGCAGGCCTTGCACATGAAACAAGGCATGTGGATGACATCGCACATGCAATTATAAGCTCCATGAAAAAAGAGAGGGCGTGAACACGTTGGATGTAAACCAATACTTAGATATCTTTTTAGATGAAAGCAGAGAACACTTACAAACTTGTAATGAAAAACTTCTTGATTTAGAAAAGAACCCAACCGACTTGCAGCTAGTGAATGATATATTCAGAGCCGCTCATACATTGAAAGGTATGAGTGCAACGATGGGCTTTGATGATATGGCTCACTTAACGCATCATTTAGAAAACATGTTTGATGCTATCCGTAATGAACAAATGATTGTCACTCCTGAGTCAATGGATACGATGTTCGAAGCACTCGATCATCTTGAAGCAATGGTTCAATCGATTGCAGAAGGAGGAGACGGGAAACGTGATGTCACAGAGATTAGTAAAAAGCTAGATGTGACAGGAAGCCATGCTGAGGCAGCTTCTAGCGTTGAAACAGCAGATGCATCAGCTGCTGCTAATGACTTAGATTATAACGAATTTGAACGAACAGTTCTTGATGAAGCGAGAGAGCAAGGCTTCAAATGCTATGAACTCAACGTGACATTAAGTGAAGCGTGCTTACTAAAAGCCGTTCGTGTCTATATGATTTTTGAAAGATTAAATGAAGCAGGCGAGGTTGTCAAAACCGTTCCAAATGCAGAACTGTTAGAATCAGAAGATTTTGAATCTGAATTCAGCATTTCTTATCTTTCTAAACAGCCGATGGACGAAGTGCAGAAAATCGTCACGGCGATCTCAGAGGTTGAGAAGGTTGAGATCTCTGAAGTCTCCGCATTTGAAGAAGCAGCTCCGGCTGAAAAACAAGAGGCGCAGCCTGAACAGAAAAAAGAACAAGTATCCGTTCCTGCTGCGAAAGCGCCAGCAAATGATGCGCCAAAAGCAAATGGCAATAACGGTGCAGCTGCCGGCGGAACGAAAACAATTCGTGTCAACATCGACCGTCTTGATTCTCTTATGAATCTATTTGAAGAACTTGTGATTGATAGAGGCCGATTAGAGCAGATTGCGAAAGAACTAGAAAATAACGAACTCACAGACACAGTCGAAAGAATGACTCGTATTTCTGGAGACCTGCAATCAATCATCCTGAACATGAGAATGGTACCTGTGGAAACTGTCTTTAACAGATTCCCGCGTATGATTCGTCAATTGACGAAAGAGCTTAATAAGAAAATTGAGCTTATTATTGAGGGTGCTGAGACGGAGCTTGATCGAACAGTGATCGACGAGATTGGTGATCCGCTCTTGCACTTACTTAGAAACAGTCTAGATCACGGGATTGAATCACCAGAAGAACGTGTGAAAAAAGGCAAGCCGGAAAAAGGTACGGTTCTATTAAAAGCGTACCATAGCGGAAACCACGTCTTCATTGAAGTAGAAGATGATGGCGGCGGGATTAACCGTAAAAAGGTGCTTGAAAAAGCATTAGAGCGCGGGGTTATCACAGAAAGAGAAGCAGAAACACTTGAAGATCATCAAATTGATTCATTGATCTTTGCAGCAGGATTCTCTACAGCTGATACGATTTCTGACATCTCAGGCCGCGGTGTAGGTCTTGACGTTGTGAAAAACAAGCTGGAATCACTTGGCGGATCTGTGAGCATTAACTCAACAGAAGGACAGGGTTCACTATTTTCGATCCAGCTTCCTCTTACATTATCGATTATTTCCGTTCTTCTTGTAAAACTAGAAGAGGAAACATTTGCGATTCCGATTTCTTCTATTATTGAAACGGCTGTCATTAAGAAAAGTGACATCCTGCAAACGCATGATCGTGAAGTGATTGATTTCCGCGGATTTATCGTACCGGTCGTGTACTTGAAGAAACAATTCCACGTACCAAATGCGAATGAATTAGAGGAAGAACTGCACATCATTGTTGTTCGTAAAGGAGACAAGCTGACAGCATTTGTGGTCGATTCATTTATTGGTCAGCAAGAGGTTGTATTGAAATCACTAGGAGATTATCTGCCAAACGTATTTGCGATATCCGGCGCAACGATCCTAGGTGACGGTCAAGTTGCACTCATCGTTGACTGTAATGCACTGATCAAGTAAAAAACAATAGAGGAGCGGTCTGAAATGAGTACAGATATCAAAACTGGCGAAAAGATGATTGTGTTTATCGTAAACAAAAAAGAATACGCCATTTCAGTATCAGAAGTAAAGTCCATTGAAAAATGGCAGCAGCCGACAAGAGTTCCTGGCGTTGCCCCTTATATATGCGGTGTTATTAATTTACGCGGTGTCGTGACACCTGTCATTGACCTGAGAGTCAGACTTGGTTCTACTGACAACGAAATTACAGATGAAACAAGAATGATCATTGTACAAGTTGGTGACATTGAAGTCGGCTGGATTGTTGATGAAGCAAATGATGTCATAACCGTCCATCAGGAAGAAGTAGAATCTTCTCCTGAATCAGCTGAAAAAGAAGGACAGTCATGGGTGACAGGTATCATTAAGCATGATCAGCGTCTTTTCAATATCATTCATGCCGGTGCTGTCCTCGACAAGAGCGTTCAAGGTGCACCTGTTCATTAAGGGGGATGTGAAATGAGCATTTTCAACGAAATTAAAGATGAACAGCTAGATATTTTAGGAGAGGTTGGGAATATCGGGGCAGGCCACGCAGCGTCTGCTCTTGCCAACCTATTGGATCGCAAAATCGATATGGCTGTTCCTTTTGTCAAGGTTCTCTCGTTTGAAGATTTAATGGATTTCTTTGGCGGTGCAGACCTTCCTGTTGCAAGTATTTTCCTGCGAATGGAAGGGGATTTAACCGGCTCAATCTTTTTCATTATGCCGTTTGAGCAAGCAGAGCAATTTGTAAGAGAGCTTGTCCAGGATCCGGCATTTGATATTGATACGATTCATGAACATGAGATGGGGACGTCAGCACTTCATGAACTTGGAAATATTTTAGCGGGCTCTTATTTATCAGCCCTTGCCGATTTAACAAAATTGCAGCTTTACCCAAGTGTTCCAGATGTCACGCTCGATATGTTCGGGGCTGTCATTAGTGAAGGGTTGATGCAATTCAGTCCTCTTGGTGATCAGGCGATTGTGATTGATACATCTATTTTTGATGATCAAAATAAGCAAGAGCTGAAAGGAAATATGTTTCTATTACCAGACTTTGAATCGTTTGAAAAACTATTCAAAGCATTAGGTAACCTATAATGAACGTGCAAATTCCGGCAGTTGTAAAGGTTGGTATTGCGGATGTTCAGCTTGTTAAATCACCGGACCGCATTCGGACATCCGGTCTTGGTTCCTGCGTAGGGCTTGTCTTGTTTGATCAAGACAAAAAGCTGGCAGGCCTTGTCCATGTTATGCTTCCAGATTCCTCTCTTTCAAAAGGGGCGGTGGAGAACTTGGCTAAATATGCAGATACAGGTGTCAAGCATACAATTGATTTGCTCTTAAAAGCAGGCGCACGCAAACATGCGCTAAAGGCAAAACTTGCTGGCGGAGCGGAAATGTTTAAGTTTAAGTCAACCAATGATCTAATGAGAATTGGACCTAGAAACGTTTCAGCTGTAAAAGAACATCTGTCTCTTCATCATATCCCGATTATTAGTGAGGATACAGGCGGAAACAGTGGCCGCACGATCGAATTCGATCCGCTTACGGCAGAGCTTGAGATCCGTACTGTGAAGCAAGGCATTATGAAGATATAACTAAGGAAGTATAGGGGGATAAAGATGCAATCCTTAAATTACGAAGATCAGGCGCTATGGGCTAGATGGAAAGAGTGGAAAGACCCAGCTGCTGGAGATGATCTTATGCGCCGCTATATGCCGCTCGTCACATATCATGTTGGAAGAATTTCCATCGGTCTCCCGAAGTCAGTGCATAAAGAAGACTTGATCAGTCTAGGGATGCTCGGTTTATATGATGCCCTTGAAAAATTTGATCCCGGAAGAGATCTGAAGTTTGATACATATGCATCCTTCAGAATCCGCGGGGCCATTATCGACGGTCTTCGTAAAGAGGACTGGCTGCCTCGTACATCAAGAGAAAAAACAAAAAAAGTAGAAGCGGCTATTGAAAAGCTTGAACAGCGTTATTTGCGTAATGTGACGCCGACAGAGGTGGCTGAGGAACTCGGCATGAGTGAACAGGATGTCGTCACAACGATGAATGAAGGATTCTTTGCAAATCTGCTCTCAATTGATGAGAAGCTGCATGATCAAGAAGACGGAGAGAACGTCCAAGTCATGATTCGCGACGAGAAGTCTGTGACTCCAGAAGAGAAAATGCTGAAAGATGAATTAATTGAACAGCTTTCTGAAAAAATCACAGAGCTTTCAGAAAAAGAAAAGCTTGTGATCAGTCTTTTCTATAAAGAAGAACTGACATTAACGGAAATCGGTCAAGTGCTCAATTTATCTACTTCGCGCATTTCGCAAATTCATTCAAAGGCCTTGTTCAAGCTTAAGCATCTGCTTGATAAAGCCATTCAATCTTAAAGAGTTAGTGAGTGAAAAAATATGTTATGGCTGATTAGCTTCATGCTTCATGCTGCACTTATTTATTTTGTGATTATTTTATATACGAGAATGAATTCGCTGAAGGCAACAGAACAAAAGCAGCGAGAACTTCTAGAAGAAACGGAAAATACCCTGGCTGCATTTTTGATGGAGGTCAAAGAAGAGAATGACAAACTATCAAAAGTGGCAGCCGCTTCCCCTGATTTTTCTGCTGAAGAGCTGAAATCGGATCTTCAGACACCAAAGCAGCCACAACCACCAATTGAATCCCAGCAATCGGTCGAAAGTGAAGATCCCGTACCAGAGCACCTGTCGGCTCTCCTTAGCGAAGTTGAGGTGCAGGAAGAGAAGGTAAACGAACCCGTTCCACAACTTGAAACAGAGGCTTCTCTGCCTTCTAAAAGTGAAATAGAAGAAACATTCGAGGACCAAGTGAAGACCCTATATGATGAAGGGCGGTCACTAGAAGAAATAGCGAAAGAAATGAAAACTGGCAAGACAGAAATCGAGCTTTTATTAAAATTTAGCGGAAAGCTGTAAAGGATTCTTGATTGTCAGTCCATCATGTGTTATATTATTTCTTGGTGTTAAATACACACGCTTAATGATTCGTATAAAGGTGCTGCCGTGGCGCAGTTTTATGTGAACATGACTTAAGCGGAGGAAAAAAAACCATTATATTAGGAGGCAACAAAATGTCAGTTATTTCTATGAAACAATTGCTAGAAGCTGGTGTTCACTTCGGTCACCAAACTCGCCGTTGGAACCCAAAAATGAAGCGTTACATCTTTACAGAGCGTAACGGTATCTACATCATCGACCTTCAAAAAACGGTGAAAAAAGTAGAGGAAGCTTACAACTTCACGAAAAACCTTGCTGCTGACGGAGGAAAAATCCTTTTCGTTGGTACGAAAAAGCAAGCACAAGATTCAGTGAAAGAAGAAGCAATCCGTTCTGGTATGTTCTATGTGAACCAACGCTGGCTTGGTGGAACTTTAACAAACTTTGAAACAATCCAAAAACGTATTAAACGTTTAAAAGATATTGAAAAAATGCAAGAAAACGGTACATTCGAAGTTCTTCCTAAGAAAGAAGTCGTTCAACTGAAAAAAGAATTAGAGCGTCTTGAAAAATTCCTAGGCGGAATCAAAGACATGAAGAGTCTTCCAGATGCACTTTTCATTATCGACCCTCGTAAAGAGCGTATTGCAGTTGCAGAAGCTCGTAAATTGAATATCCCAATCATCGGTATCGTTGACACAAACTGTGATCCAGACGAAATTGATGTTGTGATCCCTGCAAACGATGATGCAATCCGTGCTGTAAAACTTCTAACTGCTAAAATGGCAGATGCGATTCTTGAGTCTAAACAAGGCGAAGAAGAAGCTGTTGTAGAAGAAACGACAGAAACTGAAACAACAACTGCGTAACCTATTCAAAAGGTGATAAGAGGGAAATGCCTTTTATCACCTTTTTTTCACCTAGTAATCCGTGTTTTAACATAGAAGGAGGAAATGTAAAATGGCAATTACTGCTCAATTAGTTAAAGAACTGCGTCAAAAAACTGGTGCAGGTATGATGGACTGTAAAAAAGCGTTAACAGAAACTGATGGTGACATCGAGAAAGCAATCGACCTTCTAAGAGAAAAAGGAATCGCAAAAGCTGCGAAAAAAGCAGACCGTATTGCGGCAGAAGGATTAACTCTTATCAAAACTGACGGCAACACAGGCGTGATCCTAGAAGTGAACTCTGAGACGGATTTCGTTGCGAAAAACGAAGGATTCCAAGCACTTCTTAACGAACTTGCTGATCATTTGCTTGCTGCTAAACCTGCAACACTTGAAGAAGCTCATGCTTCTAAAATGGAAAACGGTTCAACAGTTGAAGAGCATATCACATCTGCAATTGCGAAAATCGGAGAGAAAATCACTCTACGCCGTTTCTCTGTCATCACAAAAGAAGATAATGCTGCATTCGGTTCTTACCTGCACATGGGCGGACGTATCGGTGTGTTAGCCGTTCTTAATGGAACAACTGACGAAGAACTTGCAAGAGACATCGCAATGCACGTTGCAGCTGTAAACCCTAAATACATTTCTCGTGACCAAGTGTCAGAAGAAGAAGCAAACCGTGAGCGTGAAGTACTAACACAGCAAGCGCTTCAAGAAGGAAAGCCTGAAAACATCGTAGCTAAAATGGTAGAAGGCCGTCTAAACAAATTCTTCGAAGAAATTTGCTTACTTGACCAAGCGTTCGTTAAAAACCCAGATGAAAAAGTGAAACAAGTTGTAGCTGCGAAAAACGCAACTGTTCAAACTTATGTTCGTTATGAAGTGGGCGAAGGTATTGAAAAACGTCAAGACAACTTTGCTGAAGAAGTTATGAGCCAAGTGAAAAAATAATGTTTGAAAAGCTCTCTGGGGCTTTTTTAGGGAGCACAAGCACTGTGTTCCCTATTTTTTAGAGGATATTGATTTACAAAAGGCAGTTTCTTACGCATAATAAGAGACGGTATAGTTTACACTTGGAGGTTATCATGAGCAAACCGAAATATAATCGCATTGTACTGAAGCTAAGTGGCGAAGCACTAGCGGGTGATGCTGGAAATGGAATTAACCCAACTGTCATTCAATCAATTGCAAAGCAAGTAAAAGAAATTGCAGAGCTTGATGTTGAAGTGGCAGTCGTTGTAGGCGGAGGAAACCTTTGGCGCGGAAAGACAGGCAGTGATCTAGGAATGGACCGTGCAACAGCAGACTACATGGGGATGCTGGCAACAGTGATGAACTCACTGGCGTTACAGGACAGCCTAGAAACGCTTGGCATTCAGTCAAGAGTGCAAACCTCTATCGAAATGAGACAGGTTGCAGAACCATACATAAGAAGAAAAGCGATCCGTCATCTTGAGAAGAAACGTGTCGTCATTTTTGCTGCTGGAACAGGGAACCCTTATTTCTCTACAGATACTACGGCAGCACTTCGTGCAGCAGAAATTGAAGCAGATGTCATTTTAATGGCGAAAAATAATGTAGATGGTGTCTACAGTGCTGATCCTCGTACAGATGCGGATGCAGTAAAATATGATAAGCTTTCATATCTTGATGTACTTAAAGAAGGGCTTGCTGTAATGGATTCTACTGCGTCCTCATTATGTATGGACAATGACATTCCATTAATCGTATTCTCCATTATGGAAGAAGGAAATATTAAACGTGCCGTAAACGGCGAATCAATCGGAACGATCGTGAGGGGGAAATAACGTGTCAAAAGAAGTGTTGAACCAAACGAAAGAAAAAATGGAAAAAGCCGTACAAGCATACGGACGTGAGCTTGCAACTGTTCGTGCAGGCCGCGCGAATGCTTCACTGCTTGATAAAGTGACAGTGGATTATTACGGTGCACAAACACCGCTTAACCAAATTGCGTCGATCACGGTGCCAGAAGCACGTATGCTGATTATCACACCTTACGATAAAACAGCAATCGGTGATATCGAAAAAGCGATCCAAAAGTCTGATCTTGGCATCACACCAACAAGTGACGGAAATGTGATCCGTATTGCGATTCCTGCGCTAACTGAAGAAAGACGTAAAGAGCTTGTGAAAGTCGTAAAAAAATACTCAGAAGAAGCAAAAGTAGCTGTTCGTAACGTGCGTCGTGATGCAAACGATGATTTGAAAAAGCTTGAGAAAAATGGGGAGATCACTGAAGATGAATTAAGATCATCAACAGAAGATGTCCAAAAATTGACAGATGAATATGTCGCTAAAATTGATGACGTGACGAAAGATAAAGAAAAAGAAATCATGGAAGTTTAAGAAAAAACTATGTACAATAGATAATAGTGAAAAGACCCTCTTCATGTTTACAGGGGGTTTTTTTGTTAATACTGTTGATGACTATATTATTTAGCGGGAACGCAACCTTTTTGGGTGATGGAGGAATCTCATGCTCAATATACTCAAAAATTGGAAGAATCAGCAAACAGCAGCTTCCAACTTAGAAAGCCTGACAAAAGAAGACATATTAAATGGAGAAATTCCTGAACATATCGCCATTATCATGGATGGGAACGGAAGATGGGCGAAAAAACGTGCTCTTCCACGGGTAGCAGGTCATCATGAAGGAATGAAAGTCGTCAAGCGCATGACAAAGCTTGCAAATGAGCTGAATGTCAAAGTGCTGACTTTGTATGCTTTCTCTACGGAAAATTGGAAACGTCCAAAACTAGAAGTAGACTTTTTAATGAAACTTCCTGAAGAATTTTTAAACATCTACCTGCCTGAACTCATCGAGGAGAATGTCCGTGTGCGTTTAACAGGTGATCCAGACGGCCTCCCGCAGCATACGAAAAAAGCGGTAGAGAACGCAGTAAAGAGTACGGCGAATAACGACGGGCTCGTTTTGAACTTTGCGCTCAACTATGGAGGGCGCACAGAAATCGTCTCCGCATGCAGACAAATTTCTGAAAAGGTCAAAGAAGGTAAGCTTCGAGCAGAAGACATCACAGAAGAGATGTTTTCAGCTTATTTAATGACAGAATCTCTTCAAGATCCGGATTTGCTCATTCGCACGAGTGGAGAAATTAGATTAAGCAACTTTATGCTTTGGCAAATTGCGTACAGCGAGTTTGTCTTTACGGATGTGCTATGGCCTGACTTTTCTGATGAGCACCTTATAGGCGCTATCGGAGAGTACCAGCGCCGCGGCCGGAGGTTCGGTGGACTTTAGAGGGTGGTGCAGATGAAACAAAGAATTTTGACGGGTGTTTTGGCAGCTGCAGTCTTTTTGCTTGCAGTTATATATGGACAGATGCCATTTACCCTGCTGATTTATTTAATGGGAAGTGTCGCTCTCTTTGAGCTTTTAAGAATGAAAAAGATCTCGATTTTCAGCTTTCCTGGTATTGTCAGCTTAATATTGCTTTGGCTTTTAATGGGCGGAGACAACAGCTTCTTCCCAAACGTGGACGCATCAAAAATGCAGATTGCTTTATTTGCAGTCTTAATACTTTTAACTTATACAGTTTTGAGCAAAAACTCTTTCACATTCGATGAGGTTGCTTTTGTTGTATTAGCCACATTATATATTGGCGTTAGTTTCTATTACTTTATCCAAATTAGAGGCTTATACGGGATGAGTGCGATCTTCTTCGCAGCAGTGATTATTTGGTCTACTGATTCAGGAGCCTATTTTATTGGGAAATCTATGGGGAAACGAAAGCTTTGGCCAGAAATCAGCCCAAACAAAACAGTAGAAGGATTTATCGGCGGAATCGTCACAGCGGTCGTGTTGTCACTTGTGTTTCAGGCGGTTACAGGATTTTTGCCATCATATCTGCTTGTGATGTTTATTACTCTTTTACTCAGTATCTTCGGACAGCTTGGCGACCTTGTGGAATCTGCTTTAAAGCGTCATTATCACGTGAAGGATTCAGGGACAATTCTCCCTGGCCATGGCGGGATTTTGGACAGGTTTGACAGCTTTTTATTCGTTCTGCCGTTTTTATACTTACTGCTTGCAACGTTTGCCAGCTAACCTCATAGAAACTTATTGAACGAGAGAAGGAGTGGCAATTTGAAATATATTTCACTATTAGGCGCAACAGGATCAATTGGAGAACAAACGTTAGATGTGATCAGTCAGCACCCTGACAAGTTTAAGCTGGAAGCCATGACATTTGGCAGAAATATAGCAAAGGCGATTCCAATCATTGAGCGCTTTCAGCCTGAATTCGTCGGCTGTGTAGACGAAGAAACCTATCACATGCTAAAAAATCATTCATTTGCATACGATGTGAAGCTGGCTGCTGGTCATGAAGCCAACATTGAAGCAGCGACCTATGATGCAGTGGACGTAGTGGTCAATGCACTTGTAGGAAGTGTTGGACTTGTTCCAACATTAAAGGCCATTGAACAAAAAAAGACGATTGCACTCGCAAATAAGGAAACACTTGTAACAGCTGGTCATATAGTAAAAGAGTACGCCAAAACTTATGATGTACCTTTACTTCCTGTCGATAGTGAGCATTCCGCTATTTTTCAATGCCTGCAAGGTGAACAAGCTAAAAATATTGAACGCTTAATCGTGACAGCTTCAGGCGGTAGTTTCCGAGATAAAAAACGAACTGAACTTGAAGGTGTTACGGTTGAAGAAGCGCTGAACCACCCGAACTGGTCGATGGGAGCGAAAATCACCATTGATTCAGCGACGATGATGAATAAAGGGCTCGAGGTGATCGAGGCACATTGGTTGTTTGATATCCCTTATGAACAAATTGATGTGCTGCTACATAAAGAGAGCATTATCCATTCGATGGTGGAATTTCACGACAAAAGCGTCATGGCTCAGTTAGGGACACCTGACATGAGAGTACCTATTCAATATGCACTCACATACCCTGACAGGGCGCCGTTACAAGAAGCGAAATCATTGAACCTTTGGGAGATTGGACAATTGAATTTCCAAAAAGCGGATTTTGACAGGTATCGCTGCTTACATTTTGCTTATGAATCAGGTAAAATAGGAGGGACAATGCCTGCTGTACTTAATGCAGCAAATGAAATGGCAGTCGATGCATTTCTGAAAGGCAAAGTAACGTTCCTGCAAATTGAAGAATTGATTGAAAAGGCACTAATCAGACATCATGTGATTTCAACGCCTAGTTTGCAAGATATCCATGAAGTGGACAAAGATACACGAGACTTTGTTCAATCAATCCTCACATAAGGTGGTATGTTCGTGAATACAGTGATTGCGTTTATTATTATTTTTGGAACGCTCGTTTTTTTCCACGAGCTTGGCCATTTAATTATGGCGCAGCGCGCGGGGATTTTATGCCGCGAGTTCGCAATTGGTTTTGGGCCGAAAATTTTCTCCTTTAAACGAAAAGAAACCGTTTATACCATTAGACTTCTCCCTATTGGCGGATTTGTTAAAATGGCTGGAGAGGACCCTGAAGTCATCGAAATTAAACCAGGTCATACAGTGGGGCTCTTATTCAATGAGCAAAATGAAGTAGAAAAGATCATTTTAAATGATAAAGAAAAATATCCTGATGCACTTGTCATCGAAGTTGAGCAGATTGATTTAGATCATGCCATGAGAATCTCGGGATATGAAGCTGGAAATGAAGATATTCTGACTGGCTACAATGTCAGTCAAACAAGCTTCTATATTGCAGATGGTGAAGAAATTCAAATCGCACCATACAATCGTCAATTTGGTTCAAAAACGGTATGGCAGCGAATTAAAGCCATCGCAGCTGGACCGATTATGAACTTTATCCTGGCGTATGTGATTTTGGTTGCTTTAGGTTTTATTCAAGGGGTAACCGTTGATGATCCTGTACTCGGTAAGCTGACGAAAGACGGCCGGGCGGCTGAAGCTGGACTCATGCAGGGAGATCACATCGTGTCCATTAACGGCGAGAAAATGAATTCTTGGACAGACGTCGTTCAAACAGTTCAAAAGAACCCTGAGAAAAAAATGAATGTCGTTATTGACCGAGACGGCAAAGAAAGCACTGTGCAGGTTGTACCAGAAGCTGTGAAAGCAGATGGGAAAAGCATTGGCCGTTTCGGATCATATCCGCCAACGGAAAATGGATTTTTGAAAGTCATATCATCTTCTGGAACAACTGTCGTTTCAACGGCAGGTCTGATCTTAACGAACTTGCAAAAAATTGTCACAGGACAATTTTCACTAGATATGTTAGCAGGTCCTGTTGGAATTTATGACATGACAGGAGAAGTAGCCAAACAAGGTGTGTTAACATTAATGCAGTTTGCGGCGTTCCTCAGTATCAACCTTGGCATCGTGAATTTGTTACCGATTCCTGCATTAGACGGAGGACGTTTACTATTCTTAGTTGTTGAAGCCATTCGCGGTAAACCAATTAATCGTGAGAAGGAAGCACTTGTTGTCTTTATCGGTGTTGCTTTCCTCATGCTGTTAATGTTAGTGGTAACGTGGAATGACATTCAGCGGTTATTTTTATAAAAACCATTCTCTCTTGTTTCTCATTCCGGGAAACAAGAGTTTTTGTGAGAAGTCCTATTTCATAAATGAGGTGTAACGACATGAGACAATCCCTGACTTTTATTCCGACTCTTCGAGAGGTGCCGGCAGATGCTGAGGCAAAAAGTCATCAACTCTTAGTAAGAGCTGGGTTTATTAGACAAAATACAAGTGGAATCTATCATTATCTGCCGCTTGCGCATAAAGTCATCCAGCATATTCAATCGATCGTCCGCAAGGAAATGGAAAAGGCAGGCGCAGCTGAGCTGCTAATGCCAGTGCTGCAGCAGGCTGAAATGTGGCAAGAGTCAGGAAGATGGTATACATACGGTCCAGAACTGATGCGTATGAAGGATCGCCATGGCCGCGAATTTGCGCTTGGTCCAACCCACGAAGAAGTGATCACATCACTAGTACGCAGCGAAGTGAAATCTTATAAGAAACTTCCTTTAACGCTATATCAAATTCAATCAAAATTCCGTGATGAACAGAGACCGCGCTTTGGACTGCTGCGCGGACGTGAATTTATCATGAAGGATGCATACTCATTCCATTCTTCACCAGAAAGCCTTGATGAGACATACAACAAAATGTTTACGGCTTACTCTAATGTGTTCTCAAAAGTGGGTCTCAATTTTAGACCAGTCATTGCAGATTCTGGGGCAATGGGAGGAAAAGATACGCATGAGTTCATGGCGCTCTCAGAAGTCGGAGAGGATACCATCGCTTATTCTGATACTTCCTCATATGCTGCAAACATTGAAATGGCTGAGGCTGTATATCACGGAGAAGAAGCAAATCCTGCGGACTTCAAAGAGCTTGAAAAAGTCCACACGCCGCAAGCGAAAACCATTCAAGATGTGGCTGGATTTTTAGAAGTTGATCCTTCTGCTTGCATTAAATCTGTTTTGTTTAAAGCAGATGATGCGTATGTTCTCATTCTTACTAGAGGCGACCATGAAGTAAATGATGTGAAAGTGAAAAACTTAGTAGGAGCACAGCTTGTCGAGCTTGCTTCACGTGAAGAAGTGCTGGAAGTCATTGGAACTGAGCCTGGATTTATCGGACCTGTTAAACTGGAAGCAGAAGTCGATATTTATGCGGACCTTGCTGTGAAAGGAATGACAAATGCAGTCGCTGGTGCAAACGAAGCGGATTATCATTATGTCAATGTCAACCCTGCACGTGATGTGTCAGTGAAAGAATTCACAGATCTTCGCTTGATTCAAGAAGGAGATGTTTCTCCAGATGGGAAAGGTACAATCCAGTTTGCTAAAGGGATTGAAGTAGGACAAGTCTTTAAACTGGGCACTCGTTATTCTGAGTCAATGGATGCAACGTACCTCGATGAGAATGGTCGTGCGCAGCCAATGATTATGGGCTGCTATGGCATCGGTATCTCTAGAACGCTGTCAGCGATTGTTGAACAGCATCACGATGAGAAAGGAATCATTTGGCCAGAAACAGTGGCACCATATGATCTTCACCTCCTTGCATTAAATATGAAAAACGATGCGCAGAAAGAACTAGCTGAAACGTTGTACGAGCGCTTAGAAGCTGAAGGCTTTGACGTACTTTTCGATGACCGCCAGGAGCGTGCGGGAGTAAAATTTGCAGACAGTGATTTAATTGGACTGCCAATTCGCATTAGCTGCGGAAAACGTTCAGAAGAAGGTATAGTAGAAGTGAAGTTTAGAAAATCAGGTGAATCACATGAAGTATCTGTTGATGATTTGATTTCATTTATACGCCAAGCATAAAACGAACAAAAAAATGAAGGTACCTCCTGTAGAAAAGAGGTACCTTTCTGATTGACAAAAGGAGGGTCCTGTCTTGGATGAACAATTACCGATCACACGGCGGCAATTTCATATATTACTCAATCAGATTCAAATGACAGATGATGACCTCAGTCGTTACTTTGAAGAAGGAGAAATCGTCAAATTGACGGTGCACAAGGCGACGAAAACATGGCATTTCCTTTTTAAATTTAAAGCGCTTTTGCCTTACAAAGTATACGCCATGTTTCTCAGCAGACTGACAAATGCATTTTCACATATTGCACAAATCACTTGTACGATTGAAGTGAGTGATCCGCACATATCTGAAGAACTCGTGCAATCGTACTGGTCACATTGTGTGGAAGAACTTCAAGGAATTTCTCCCCCAATCATCAGCTTGCTTCAGCAGCAAAAACCATCGCTGTCTGGACATAAAATCATCATTAAAACGAAAAGCGAAACAGAGGCACTCGCTATTAAGAAGAAGTACAGTCCGATGCTCCAGGCCGCATTTAAACAAGTGGGCTTTCCAGAGTTGCAATTTGATACAGAAATTTTTGTATCAGATCAAGAGATTCAGAAGTTTAGAGAACAAAAGCTTGCTGAAGATCAAGAAAGAGCCATGCAAGCCCTCACTGAGATGGAGAAGAAAGAAAGTGAGGAGCAGAATGAAGCTCCGTCAGGCCCTCTGATGATTGGCTATCAAATCAAAGATAATGAAGAAATTCGTACGCTTGATAGTATCATGGACGAGGAAAGAAGAATTACCGTTCAAGGCTACGTATTCGATGCAGAAACGCGTGAGCTGAAAAGCGGGAGAACACTTTGTATCTTTAAGATCACAGATTATACAAACAGTATTTTGATCAAAATGTTTGCAAGAGAAAAAGAAGATGCTCAGCTGATGAAATCATTGAAAAAAGGCATGTGGGTGAAAGCAAGAGGAAGCATTCAAAATGATACGTTTGTCAGAGATCTTGTCATGATCGCTAATGATGTCAATGAAATGAAACCGCAGCTGAAAGAAGATACAGCACCTGAGGGTGAAAAGCGTGTGGAGCTTCATTTACATTCCCCTATGAGCCAAATGGATGCTGTCACTGGCATTGGCAGACTTGTTGAACAAGCAAAAAAATGGGGGCATGAAGCAATTGCCCTGACAGATCATGCCGTTGTACAATCCTTCCCAGATGCGTATGCAGCGAGTAAAAAGCATGGCATCAAAATGATGTACGGTGTGGAAATCAACTTAGTGGACGACGGGGTACCGATTGCATATAACCCAGAGCACCGCTTGTTAGAGGATGCGACCTATGTCGTATTCGACGTAGAGACAACTGGACTTTCAGCTGTTTATGACACGATTATTGAGCTGGCAGCAGTGAAAATAAAAGGCGGGGAAATCATTGACCGCTTTGAGGCGTTTGCAAATCCCCATCACCCGTTATCAGCGACCACCATCGAATTAACAGGTATCACCGATGATATGGTGAGAGATGCACCAGATGTCGTCGACGTTGTACGGGATTTCAAAGAATGGATTGGACAAGATATCCTTGTTGCGCACAATGCGAGCTTTGATATGGGCTTTTTAAATGCTGCGTATAAACGGTTGTTAAAAACAGATAAAGCGTCAAACCCTGTCATTGATACACTTGAACTTGGCCGGTTCCTTTACCCAGAATTTAAAAATCACCGGCTGAACACCCTTTGTAAAAAGTTCGATATTGAACTGACGCAGCATCACCGGGCAATTTATGATGCAGAGGCGACAGGCTATCTCATGCTGAAGATGCTAAAAGATGCGGCTGAAAAAGAAATTGCCTATCACGACCAATTGAATGAAAACATGGGGCAGTCGAATGCTTACCAGCGCTCACGTCCTTACCATGCGACTTTGATTGCTCAAAATGAGACAGGTCTTAAGAATTTATTTAAGCTTGTTTCACTTTCTCATATTCATTATTTCTACCGGGTCCCGCGTATTCCGCGCTCCCAGCTTGAGAAATATCGAGAAGGTTTAATTGTTGGGTCTGCTTGTGATAAGGGTGAGGTATTTGAAGGAATGATGCAAAAGTCACCTGATGAGGTGGAAGACATTGCAGCATTTTATGACTATTTAGAGGTACATCCGCCAGAAGTATATCAGCACCTGCTGCAGCTTGAGCTTGTTCGAGATGAACGTGCGTTAAAAGAAATCATCACAAACATTGTCAAACTTGGCGAAAAGCTGAATAAACCAGTTGTGGCAACTGGAAATGTACATTACCTGCATCCAGAGGACAAAATTTATCGTAAAATCTTAATTTCATCACAGGGTGGAGCGAATCCGCTGAACCGCCATGAACTGCCAAAAGTTCATTTTAGAACGACAGATGAAATGCTCGAAGCCTTCTCCTTCCTAGGAGACGAAAAAGCGAAAGAGATCGTCGTCACAAATACGCAAAAAGTATCTGGGATGGTCGAAAGCATTAAACCTATCAAAGATGATCTTTACACACCAAAAATTGAAGGTGCAGATGAAGAAATACGGGAAATGAGCTATCAAATGGCGCGCAGCATCTACGGAGAAGACCTGCCGAAAATCGTAGAAGACCGTATTGAGAAAGAATTAAAAAGTATTATCGGTCATGGCTTCGCCGTTATTTACTTAATCTCTCATAAGCTCGTAAAAAAATCACTTGATGATGGATATCTCGTTGGTTCAAGGGGATCTGTCGGCTCCTCTCTTGTTGCGACATTAACAGAGATTACTGAAGTGAATCCACTTGCACCTCATTATGTATGCCCAAGCTGTAAGCACTCTGAGTTCTTTAATGACGGATCTGTTGGTTCAGGCTTTGACCTTCCTGATAAGGACTGTCCAGAATGTGGAGCGCCGTATAAAAAAGATGGCCATGATATTCCGTTTGAAACGTTCTTAGGTTTTAAAGGAGACAAAGTCCCTGATATTGACTTGAACTTCTCAGGCGAATATCAGCCGATCGCACATAACTATACGAAAGAGTTGTTCGGTGAAGATTATGTATACCGAGCAGGTACGATTGGTACCGTTGCAGAAAAAACAGCATATGGTTACGTAAAAGGCTATGCAGGAGATCATAACCTTCATATGAGAGGCGCTGAAATCGACCGGCTTGTACAAGGCTGTACAGGAGTAAAACGGACAACAGGCCAGCATCCAGGCGGGATTATCGTTGTGCCGGATTATATGGACATTTACGATTTCTCCCCTATTCAATACCCAGCAGATGCGACAGGTTCCGATTGGAAGACGACACATTTTGATTTCCATTCGATCCACGATAACTTGTTGAAGCTGGATATTCTTGGGCACGATGATCCAACGGTTATTCGTATGCTTCAAGATTTAAGCGGAATCGATCCAAAAACGATTCCAACAGATGACCCTGAAGTCATGAAGATTTTCCAAGGGACAGAGCCACTAGGTGTCACAGAAGAGCAAATTGGCTGTAAAACAGGCACACTCGGTATCCCGGAATTTGGGACAAGATTTGTTCGGCAAATGCTAGAGGATACAAAACCAACGACCTTCTCAGAGCTTGTTCAGATTTCTGGACTATCACACGGTACGGATGTTTGGCTTGGAAATGCGCAAGAGCTCATTCACAATAAAACGTGTGAACTAAGTGAAGTAATTGGGTGCCGTGATGATATTATGGTCTATCTCATCTATCAAGGCTTAGAGCCGTCACTTGCCTTTAAAATCATGGAATCTGTTCGTAAAGGAAAGGGGCTTCCTCCTGAATGGGAAGAAGAAATGAAGAATAATAATGTACCAAACTGGTATATTGATTCTTGTAAAAAAATTAAATACATGTTCCCTAAAGCCCACGCGGCTGCTTATGTATTAATGGCTGTTCGTATTGCTTATTTCAAGGTGCATCATGCACTCCTGTACTATGCGGCTTACTTTACCGTTCGTGCGGATGACTTTGATATTGAAACGATGACAAAAGGATCGAATGCGATTCGAGCCGTTATGGACGATATTAATTCAAAAGGTTTAGATGCATCACCGAAAGAAAAGAACCTATTAACTGTACTAGAACTTGCACTTGAAATGTGTGAAAGAGGCTACCACTTCAAAAAAGTTGACCTTTACCGCTCAAGTGCAACAGAGTTTATCATTGACGGAGACGGATTAATACCGCCATTTAACTCGATCCCCGGTCTCGGTACAAACGTTGCGTTAAATATTGTCCGCGCGCGGCAAGATGGGGAATTCCTCTCAAAAGAAGATTTACAAAAACGCGGAAAAGTGTCGAAGACCATCCTTGAATATTTAGATCGTCAAGGCTGTTTAGAATCACTTCCTGATCAAAACCAGCTTTCTTTATTTTAACATGATGAATAAGAGCGCCCTAAAAGGGCGTTCTTTTCTATATATACAATAATTTTATTATGTTAACTAATAAAGATTTCTCATCAACTGGAATTATTTTCTTATTCGTTCATATATCTTGATTTAGCGTGATGTTTTAAGAGAAGAGATTGTATGTCATTCTTTCTACCCAAATAGAGCTCAAAAGAGAAATTCGCCGTCTGAAATGTTCTCAAGCGACATATGATCATTCTGGGTACAGTCAGAAGGAGAATCAAGAGAAAATCTTCGATGAGCGTAAAGCTGATTGCTGTTTACTATGCTTATTTTTGAAACATATTTGATTCTTTTCAAAACTGTACAGATCACGAAATGAAGGATAAAAAGGAGGCGGTAGCGTCTATTGATCAATGTTTTACTAAAAAGAAGGGGTGAGCAATAGAGACATGGCATCTTACAACTATGTAGAGGTTCTCCAAAAATCCATGCTGTTTTATGAAGCGCAACGGTCAGGCCGGCTTCCGGAAAGTAATCGTCTTAACTGGCGGGGAGATTCTGGACTAGAGGACGGGAAGGATGTTGGGCATGACTTAACTGGCGGCTGGTATGATGCAGGAGATCATGTGAAATTTGGACTTCCGATGGCTTACTCAGCAGCCGTGCTTGCATGGACAGTATATGAATACCGAGAAGCTTATGAGGAAGCGGAGCTGCTTGAGGAGATCTTAGATCAAATCAAGTGGGCAACAGATTATTTTTTGAAAGCACATACAGGACCGAATGAATTTTGGGCGCAAGTAGGTGATGGAAACGCTGATCATGCTTGGTGGGGGCCAGCAGAAGTGATGCCGATGAACCGGCCAGCTTTTAAAATTGATGAACATTGTCCTGGCACAGAAGTAGCTGCACAAACTGCGGCGGCTTTAGCAGCAGGTTCTATCATTTTTAAAGAAACAGATGCTTCTTATGCAGCAAAGCTTTTGACGCATGCCAAACAGCTATATGCATTTGCTGACAGGTATCGCGGCAAATATACAGATTGTGTCACCAATGCGCAGCCATTTTACAACTCTTGGAGCGGCTATGTTGACGAACTTATTTGGGGCGGAATCTGGCTGTACTTGGCGACAAATGAAGAAACCTATTTAAACAAAGCATTAAAAGCGGTAGAGGAATGGCCGAAGGATTGGGATTATACGTTTACCATGTCATGGGACAATACTTTTTTTGCTTCACAAATCTTACTAGCAAGAATCACGAAAGAAAACAGATTTATAGAATCGACAGAGCGCAACCTTGATTACTGGACCACAGGTCTTGTTCAAAATGGAAAAGTAGAAAGAATCACCTATACGCCTGGCGGTTTAGCATGGCTTGAACAATGGGGTTCACTTCGTTATGCCGCCAATGCAGCATTTTTAGCCTTTGTCTATGCTGATTGGGTATCTGATCAAGAAAAGAAGAATCGATACCAATCGTTTGCGATTAAGCAAACTCACTATATGCTGGGTGATAATCCGCTGAATAGAAGCTATGTTGTTGGGTTTGGCCAGAATCCGCCGAAGCACCCGCACCACCGAACTGCACATGGCTCATGGTCTAACCAGCTGACAAATCCTCCATCTCACCGGCACACTCTTTATGGAGCGCTTGTTGGAGGTCCTGATGCACAGGATCAATATGATGATGACATCTCTGATTATATATCTAACGAGGTGGCGACTGATTACAATGCCGCCTTTACTGGAAATATCGCCAAAATGGTGCAGCTGTTTGGTCAAGGGCAATCAAAGCTGCCAAATTTCCCGCCTAAAGAACAAGTGGAGGATGAGTTTTTTGTAGAGGCAGCTGTGATGCATAACGATACAACATCTACTCAAGTGAAAGCAGTGCTGTACAACAGATCCGGCTGGCCGGCAAGAAGCAGTCAAACACTATCCTTTAGATATTACGTCAATCTGAGCGAGGTCTTTGCAAAGGGGTTCACTGAAAAGGATATTCAAGTAACAGCAGCCTACAATGAAGGCGCTTCCTTATCGTCTTTAAAGGTATATGACGCATCAAGCCGCGTCTATTTTGCAGAAATCGATTTTACAGGCGTAGCTATTTCTCCTATAGGAGAATCTGAGCATAAGAAGGAAATACAGTTTCGATTATCTGCTCCAAATGGATCGAATATATGGGATGCCTCAAATGATTTTTCCTATCAAGGGTTAACATCCAATATGCAAAAAACAACAAAGATTCCTGTCTTTGACGATGGTGTTTTAGTATTTGGCACACTTCCAGACAAATAAAAATTCAACGATTTTATTGAAAGGGTGAAGGACTTGTCAAACAAAGAACGGTTTTTAACGCTTTATCATCAAATCAAAAGCGATGCGAATGGATATTTTTCACCAGAAGGAATTCCGTATCATTCAATCGAGACGCTCATTTGTGAAGCACCTGATTACGGGCATATGACAACTTCAGAAGCGTATAGCTATTGGCTGTGGCTTGAGGTGCTGTATGGACATTACACAGGGGACTGGAGCAAATTAGAGGCAGCTTGGGACAATATGGAGAAGTACATCATCCCAGTCAATGAAGATGGAAATGATGAGCAGCCGCATATGGACGCTTACAATCCGTCCAGCCCAGCCACATACGCAGCAGAGAAACCATTTCCGGATCAATACCCAAGCCAGCTGACTGGTGCTCGTCCTGCTGGTCAAGATCCAATTGATAGTGAATTGAAATCAACCTATGGGACGAATGAAACGTATTTAATGCACTGGCTCCTTGATGTAGATAACTGGTATGGCTATGGCAACTTGCTCAACCCATCACATAAAGCCGCCTATGTGAACACATTCCAGCGTGGTCCGCAGGAATCAGTATGGGAGTCCATTCCTCATCCATCACAGGACGATAAATCTTTTGGTAAGCCGAATGAAGGCTTCATGAGCTTGTTCACAAAAGAAAATCAAGCTCCAGCTGCCCAGTGGCGCTATACGAATGCAACGGATGCTGATGCACGTGCGATACAAGCGATGTATTGGGCAAAGGAGCTCGGCTATAATCGGTCAGCTTATCTTGATAAAGCGAAAAAAATGGGGGATTTTCTCCGTTACGGCATGTACGATAAATATTTTCAAACGATTGGAAGCGGAAAGCAGGGGAATCCGTATCCTGGAAACGGAAAGGGTGCCTGTCATTACTTAATGGCGTGGTATACCTCTTGGGGCGGAGGACTTGGGGATTATGCAAACTGGTCATGGCGTATCGGAGCGAGTCATTGTCATCAGGGATATCAAAATCCTGTCGCCGCTTATGCTTTATCCTCTGATAAAGGAGGCTTAAAGCCATCTTCAGCAACAGGGGCAAGCGATTGGGAAAAAACATTAAAGAGACAGCTTGAATTTTATGTATGGCTTCAATCGAAAGAAGGAGCCATAGCAGGAGGCGCAACCAATAGCTGGAATGGAGACTACAGCGCTTATCCAGCAGGAAGAAGTACTTTTTATGATATGGCATATGAAGATGCACCTGTTTACCTTGACCCGCCTTCAAATAACTGGTTTGGAATGCAGGCGTGGCCTATGGAGCGCGTAGCAGAGCTTTATTATATTTTTGTAAAAGATGGCGACAAAACATCTGAAAATGTCCAAATGGCCAAATCTGTCATAACAAAATGGGTCAGCTATGCCTTAGATTACATGTTTATCGGCAGCCGTCCTGTGTCGGATGAAGAGGGTTATTTCTTAGATGAGCAGGGACAAAGAATTCTAGGGGGAACGAATGTTTCGGTTGCTACAACAAGTGCGCCTGGAGAGTTTTGGCTTCCTGGAAATATTGCTTGGAGCGGCCAGCCTGATACTTGGAATGGGTTCCAGTCTGCAACAGGAAATCCAAATTTAACAGCTGTAACTAAAGATCCGACTCAGGATACAGGCGTATTAGGAAGTCTAGCCAAAGCTTTGATATTCTTTGCTGCAGCCACAAAGCTGGAAACAGGTGATTATACAGCGCTTGGTGCAAGAGCGAAAGATGCAGCCGCGCAGCTCCTAGAGGTTGCATGGAATTACAATGATGGCGTCGGCATAGTGACAGAGGAAGATAGAGAAGACTATGACCGTTTCTTTAGAAAAGAAGTGTATTTCCCAAATGGATGGAACGGGACATTTGGTCAAGGAAATCAGATTCCTGGAGCCAGCACCATTCCTTCTGACCCGCAGCGAGGAGGGAATGGAGTCTATACGAGTTTTGCTGATCTTCGTCCGAAGATTAAACAAGATCCAGCGTGGTCTTCACTCGAAAGTAAATATCAGTCTTCATTTAATGAAGCTACAGGGAAATGGGAGAATGGCGCACCAGTTTTCACTTATCACCGCTTCTGGTCTCAAGTGGATATGGCCACTGCCTATGCTGAATACCATCGTCTGATCAACTAAGAAGTCAAAATCAAGCTGCCGGCTTCTAGCCGGCAGTTTGAATAGGTATATCAATCCAATGAAAATAAGGGTGAGTTTACATGGTCAAAGAAAGAAGCTTTCTTCATCATTCATTCAATAGGGGCGAAAATGGGCAGGAAAATCTAAGGTGGAAACAAGAGGCGGATGATCGAATCTCAGAGCATAGACAAAGAGATCTTGTGATCAACGTGACAAACGGCGAAAAAAAGCCAATAGCAGGTATAGAGATTGAAATAAAGCAAATCAGACATGAATTCGCCTTTGGTTCAGCGATGAATGATCAAGTATTATTTAATCAACAATATGCTGATTTTTTCGTGAAGCATTTTAATTGGGCTGTTTTTGAAAATGAAGCAAAATGGTATGCGAATGAGCCAGAAAGAGGGAAAATCACCTACGAAAAAGCAGATGCGATGCTGAATTTTGCAGATCGGCATCAGATTCCAGTGAGGGGGCACGCTTTATTTTGGGAGGTAGAGGATGCGAATCCAAGCTGGCTGAGGTCACTGCCGAATCACGAAGTATATGAAGCCATGAAAAACCGGCTTGAGCATGCGGGCAATCACTTTAAGGGAAGGTTCCGTCATTGGGATGTAAACAATGAAATGATGCATGGTTCATTTTTTAAGGATCGATTTGGGAAAAATATTTGGAAGTGGATGTATGAAGAAACGAAAAAAATTGACCCTCAAGCACTATTGTTTGTGAATGATTATAATGTGATCTCTTATGGTGAACACCATGCCTATAAAGCGCATATCAATGAACTGCGTCAGTTAGGCGCACCTATTGAGGCGATTGGGGTTCAAGGCCATTTTGAAGAACGGGTCGATCCAGTCATTGTCAAAGAGAGGCTCGATGTGCTTGCTGAGCTTGGTCTTCCAATATGGGTCACAGAGTACGATTCTGTTCATCCTGATCCTAATAGAAGAGCGGATAACCTGGAGGCTTTATATCGCGTCGCATTTAGTCATCCAGCCGTAAAAGGAGTGCTGATGTGGGGATTTTGGGCAGGTGCTCATTGGAGAGGTGAACATGCAGCTATCGTGAATTATGATTGGTCTTTAAATGAAGCAGGACGACGTTATGAAAAGCTTCTAAATGAGTGGACGACCCAAAGAGTTGAAAAAACAGATGCTAATGGCAATGTGACATGTCCAGCATTTCATGGAACATATGAGATTCGAATCGGTAAAGAAAATAAAATGCTCAAACAGCAGACGATTGAACTTGATTCAAATGAACAAACACCGTTTCAACTAGACGTAATCCTGCCTCAAGAAGGATAGAGATAGATTGTGAGGAGAATGTAAATGAAAAAGTGGGCTCAAAGAGTGTCTTGCTTCATACTTGTAGCCGCTATATGGTCCGGCTGGTTTTCGCTTACGGTGAAGGCCGCCGCTTATGTGCAGACGTCTGGTACACAATTTACGCTGAACAATCAACCATTTTACTTCGCCGGTACAAATAATTACTACTTCCATTACAAATCTAAAAAGATGGTAGATGCTGTGTTCGATGATATGAAAGCAATGAATTTAAAGGTCATCAGGATTTGGGGCTTTCACGATGGGGCCCCTCAAGAAAACTCAGTCTTACAATCTAGTCCAGGCGTCTATGAAGAATCTGGTTTTCAAAAACTAGATTATGTGATATATAAAGCAGGACAGGAAGGAATAAAGCTTGTGATCCCACTAGTGAACAATTGGGATGACTTTGGCGGTATGAATCAATATGTGAAGTGGTTCGGGGCAGGATCGCATGATGCCTTCTATACAGATCCTCGTATTCAAAAAGCTTACAAAAATTATGTGCGCTATGTATTAGAAAGAACCAATACGTATACAGGTGTTCAATATAAAGACGATCCAGCTATTATGACTTGGGAATTAGCCAACGAGCCGCGGATGCAGTCAGATCCAACGGGAAATGTACTAGTCAAATGGGCAGATCAAATGAGTACTTGGATCAAATCACTGGATCGTCACCATCTTGTTGCAGTAGGAGATGAAGGATTCTTTCACATACCAGGACATGAAGATTGGTTTTACGGAGGAGGAGAAGGCGTCGATTGGGACCGTTTAACTTCTCTTCCTAATATCGATTATGGAACCTATCATCTGTACCCAGATCACTGGAGCAAATCTGCTGACTGGGGAGTGAAATGGATCGAAGACCATATCACCCGCGGGAAGTCAATCGGAAAGCCAGTTGTGCTAGAAGAGTTTGGCTATCAAAATCAATCAGCTCGTCCTGACGTATATCAAAGCTGGCTGTCAGCGGTAGAACGGCTCGGAGGGGCTGGCAGTCAATTTTGGATTTTAACAAGCATTCAGGACGATGATTCGCTCTATCCGGATTATGACGGTTTCCGCATTATAAAAGGAAGCAGGGAGGCAGCACTTATCAGTGAACATGCGAAAAGAATGAATGAAAAGAATCGATGACGAATGCCTGCTGAATAAGGAACTGTTTATATAGCTCACTCCAATTAGTAGTTCTTACTTTCCAAATAGAAAATTTAAAATGCTTGTTTATCGCTTTTTCTATATTTTAAAATATGAAGCGGTTTGAGACCAACCATTGAATAAGGTTTTCAGAAACGATCAAGAAGCAGAAGGTATTTGGAGATTCGTTAGGAAGGAGGTGGTTTATTTTAATTCATAAAAAAGGTATTTCCAATAACTTGACTAAATGGAAATTTAATTATATACTCTGTAGTACAGAGTTCTTTGTGGAAGAGGAGTTTATTTATGCCTAATGAAAAATTCAATAATTCAGAAATATTAGAGAATTTATCTCATATCAAGACGATTACAAACTATAAAACAGAGTATTGCAAACAAACCAGTATTTATTTTATCATTTGGGGCCTCATTTGGATAATGGGATATTCAATACCTTTACTTTTTGCTAATTCAATAACTGCAGGTGTCTTTTGGCTTATTTTAGGCATTGCGGGCTGGGTTATCACTTTAACTACATATTTTAAACAAAAGAAAATGATACCAATGCCCTTGTTTTTAAGAACTCAATTACAATACACATGGCTTGGTCTTGGAATTATTTTAGGTATCTTTATTTTTTTAATATGTGTTGGTTTATTACCATATACATTAAATAATTTACCCTTTTATGTTGTTTTATTGGTTTCTATCATGTATTTACTCTTAGGTATTGTTCTGGCTAAAGAGATCTTTATTATGGGGTTCTGGCTAAGTGTTTTAGGTGTAACTACATTTTTATTATTTCCTAGTTTAATGAACATTATCTTCGCTTTTATTGGTGGAGGAAGTTTGTTATTAACTGGTGTGATTTTAAAAAGAAAAGGACAAGGAAATGAGTAATGTCAATAGTTTAAATGATTTAATCCATCCAAAAGTTCGGTTAGGGATTATGAGTTTACTAATGATTTATGAAAAATGTGATTTTAGCTTCTTAAAAGCCTCTTTATCTGTAACAGACGGTAATTTGGGCTCGCATTTAAAAAAATTAGAGGATGCAGGCTATGTGCTAATTACAAAGACATTTGTGGATAAAAAACCAAAAACAATCGTTAGTATAACAAATTTAGGAGAGCACGCCTACAAAGAATATTTGAGTGTTATTGAAGCCATTTTAAAAAATAAATGACATGGAAGGAAAGAGTGCCGAATGTTGAAAATAGAAAACGTCAGTAAAAAATACGGGACTACCCAAGCGTTAAAAAGTATTACATTAACAATTCCAGAAGGAGTTTGTTATGGATTAATAGGTCCAAATGGTTCTGGTAAATCAACCTTGATGAAAATTATATCTCACATCATTAAATCTTATGAAGGCAGAGTTGAGCATGTTGGTGAGTCTAAGAGTGCGCTCGGCTACATCCCGCAAGACATCAGCTTAGAGGAAAAATTAACAGCTAAAGTAAATATGGAGTTTTTTGGACAAATTTATGGTTTGAAAGGGAAAACATTAGAAGAAAGAGTAGAAAAAACACTAAAAGATGTAGGATTGTGGGAAAGAGCAAATGATATAGTTGAAAGCTTTTCAGGAGGAATGAAACGTCGTTTGAATATTGGCTGCGCTCTAATGCATGCTCCTAAGTTAATTCTTTTAGATGAACCGACAGTGGGGGTAGATCCTCAATCAAGACGCTATATTTTCGACATCATTAATAAATTGAAGGAAGAGGGAAGAACTATTATCTATGTTAGTCATTATATGGAGGAAATAGAGAGTTTATGTGATTATGTGTCTTTCATTGATAAAGGGAACATTGTTGAAGAAGGCAAAATAGATGAGCTTTTGAATCGTTACGCAGAAACATCTGTCTTTTTTGAATCTATGATTCCTAATAAAACATTAACTAGTCTCGGGTATGATTTTGTTACTCATCAAGGTGGAGTGTTAATTAAAACTACAAAACCATTAGATACTTTAGAAGATTTGGCTAAACTGAGTAAAAAGGAATCACTCGTTCCCCAACAATTATCTTTATACAGACCGAGACTTGAAGATGTCTTTTTTCAATTAACAGGAACAGATTTACGTGATCAATTACAATAAAATGTCTTTATGAATGAAAAGCACTCTCGTATTTTTTTCAATTAAAATAACTTAAAAGAGTAACTGATGTAGAAAGAGCATAAATCTAACGAACAGAATTAATTTGTGTGTACCGTGATTTAAAATCATACGTAATTAGTCAACATTATGTGACTAATTCTAATTCGTCACATCAACAAATGGTAAAATAAATAAAAAATGTGATTATTTAAGAGTTATATAGAAGGGAATCAAATGAATATAACGGGAGTGATTTTTATGTGGCCACTAGTCCGCATCGAATCTATAAAACAGGTGAAAGATCGATCATTGTTGTTCTGGACCATTTTATTACCAGTTGCTTCAATTATTCTTTTAATAGAATTATTTACATCAGGTAGTTCTCAAGCACAAAAAACATTAGTTGCTTCTCAATCAGTGACAGGGATGAGCGTGTTTTTCTCCACATTTGTCATTATTTCAATTGTCATTAGTTTTGTAAAAGATCGTGAGAAAGGAATTGTGGCAAGGCTAGCAAGTACTCCTTTACAGCCGCATCATTTTTTTCTTGGAAAGTGCGTTCCATTTTTTATCATTATCTTATTTCAAGTTTTGTTGCTAACCATTTTAGGAGTTTATTTATATGGTATTGAAATAACACAATACAGCTCGTATTTCTTAGTAGTTGTTCTATTATCAATGCAAGTGACTTCATGGGGAGTTGCCATCGCCGCATTTGCTAAAACTGAGAATACAGGCTTAGTGATGACAAACATGATTGCTTTAGGGACAGCAGTTGCTTGTGGCTTATGGACTCCATTTGATCAATTACCTAGTTATCTCAAAATAATTGGTATGCTCTTCCCGCAGTATTGGGCACATCAAGGTTTAGTGCAATCAGTATCAACACTACCAGGGGGAGAGAATTTGATCTTAGTTACAGCAGTCCTTATAGGCTATACACTGTTAGGGTTTATTCTTTCGTTGGTTGGCTATAAAAAATATATAAAGCGAGCAAGAGGCTAGTCTCTAAAAATTTCAGCTAAATGTTATGCACCGCAAAATCAATGCTTGTATGCTGTCTGAAAAAAAGGAGTGAGTCAATGTTAAGTGAAGAGTTAGAACTGTATGTTGAAAGTTGTTTTCGGCCATATAAAAAAGACAAAACATATGAAGAAAAGAAAAAAGAATTATTAGAGCTGCTTGGAAATGTTAAATTAAAACTCGAAAATGATGGATTAAAAGATGCAGAGGTTCAGGATATGCTTATTGAAAAGCTGAAATCAGGCGAAATAAGCATTGATAATCATACATTAGTAATTGATGATCATAACCGCGTAGAGCATGTGAAAAAAATATTTGTTAATGCTGATTTAGATTGGTTAACGTTTATAAATGTTAAATATAAGTTATGCGATTTTAAGGGGCTATCGATTGTACAAAAAGTAATGAGCCATTCAGATTTTAATGGGTGCTATCTGAGAAAAGTTAATATTAGCCATTCTAAAATTTCCTCATCTACCTTTGAAAAGAGTGATTTGACTCAATCTCATTTTGAACATTGTGAGATAACGAATTCATCCTTATATGGCTGTCATTTACCCAACATTAGTATTGATGAATCATCTTTAATAAATGTTTTATTTGAAAATTGTTATTTTAAAAACATTACTTTTGAGAATTCTAAATTAATCAATGTTAATTTTAAATCATGTACGATTAAAAAATTAAACTTTATTGGAGTGACAATGGATAAAATGACTTATCATATTTTAGAAGGAGAAGGGGCAGATTTAAGCGGTGTGGAAGTAATCGATATTTAATACAGTGGGGGCTATTGAGAAAAATCTCAATAGCCTTTTTTTGTTTTATTCACTATCTCTTGCTGTCCCATTAACTGGATGCAAGGTTTTCGTTAAGCAAAATAAACGTGGAAACTTCTATTTTCAAATAAAAAATGCCCACCCACCTAGCTAAGTCTGCTTCGCTAGGTGGGCGAGCGATCTTTTCAATGATATGTCGAAAAAACTAAAGTTGATTAGAAAGTTGAAGAACTTGAGATGATTGTTGTGCAAGTGCAGCGCGCAGCCATTGGTTCGAATAAATGTTGACCTTCCCCATGTACCTTAGCAGCCAAAGCAGTTGGGATTGTAATTTTAGTCATCTTTAGACCTCCTTAGTTAAAATTTATCAACATAGATATGTAGTTGATATATTACATATGATGGTTCATAAGTCTTTATTTGTCAATATGTGAGTGTGAAAGTTTTATATTTTCTGAAAAGTCCGTTGATACCACTGAAAAAATGTGGTTTAATATGACTATGGAAAATAATACTATATTTAAAATTTAATGTATTTTAAGGTTTTATATGGTCTTTATGTTATTTTTGGATTAAAGGTTGGTGTTAATTTGAATCAAATATTTTGGGTATTTAGATATTAAGTTAATTAAATGTATGAAAAAAGTTGAGGTTACTATGTTATGAAGAACTCAAATAGAAGATTACTATTTCTATTATAAGTTTGATTGATTTAGATTTTCACCATTCACTGATAATCAGGAAAGAGAAAAGAGGGAGGGGATCTTTATGAGTATTCATTATGTCGGGATTAGAGAACCAATAAAAGCCTATTTAGAGAAGATGAAAGTTGAGTATGAAGACTATCCTGTTCAAATAATTGATTTGGGCGGGGCTGTTAGTTATGACAAAGAATTCTTTATAAATAATACTGATTTTCAAACGGAAACGATTATTTTATCTAATAGAAGGCATACTGTCGAGGATGAACTAGGTTCTCTTGAAAGTGAATTATTGAAAATCTATCAGAATAGCATACTTTATAGGACTTCACCGCTTGATATTAATATAGAACTTTATAGAGGATGGGCAGGTGCTACTGGTAAATTAATAACTGCATTTTCTCCCGAGGGAGTTAATTGGATCAATACAAAAGATGTTGTAAAGGCATGTTTGATCCCTAAACAGGATGTTAGGAATCGCGCTGGAAAGGCATATGATTTAACAGGACCAGAGTTAGTAAGTATGAGTAGGCTGAAGGATATTTTTGAAGAGGATTTAAACATGAAAATTGAATTGTATTGTAAAAGTAAAGAAGAGGTCATATCAATTTTGTCCCAGAACAATATGCCTTTAGACGTATTAGAATGGTTAGCCGAATTTCAAGAAGCTTCTTCTTCAAAACATTTACAGCCATTTACGAACACGCTGGAACAAATAATTGGTCACCCCCCAAATCGGGCACAATTATCTAAAATACAAATTAATTATTCTTAAGGAGGAATAATATATGTTTGTCAAAGACCAAGAAATGACGAGGTATAAATTAGCACCACACATTACGCTAGGTAAACTAGAAGACAGTTTGATTGGTTTAAAAGCGCAAACTGTCACCAAAATTGAAGGTGACGGAATTATTGAATTTATTCAAGAAATTTCTGATTATCTTATGGAAGATAATGGGGTTTCCGTTAAAGAGCTGGAGGAGAATTTCGAAGTAGAGAGTGATCAATTAAAACATGTCCTCGAATTTTTAGTTGCGAACGGAATGTGTGTTAAGACGGATATGACCTTTGATTTAACTGCGCTTTTGTCTTATGAAAGAGCCGGTGGACAAGTATTGGTTGAAGATATACTAGATCGTTTAAAAACAGGGATTGTTGAAGTTATTACGCGAGATCATAACCCAGTTGCTGCTGAATTTATTCGTCATTTGCAAGAGGCAGGGCTACATGTAGTGCTTAAAGGAGAATTAAATAAGCAGCCAGATATCAGGGTTGCTATCGGCAACTCTCATTTAGATCCGATTTTTGAAGAAATAAATGATCTGGCATTAGAAGACCACATCCCTTGGTTAAGCATTGTGCCATATGATGGACAGACATCTTGGGTAGGTCCATTTTTCTTGCCACATCAATCAGCTTGTTTACATTGCTATAACCTTCGAAAATCAGCAAATTTTTCTGACGAAGTATTGCGATCAGACTTAATGAAAATAAAACCTATAAATCCTGAAAAGAAACCGGTTTATCATATGCCGATTAATTTAGTTCAAATCGGAATTGCAAGTAATTTAATTTTAGAATGGCTCACACTAAAAGATTACGCACCAAGTGCAACACCAGGTGGATTTACAACAATTAATTTAGATGATAAAGGTGTCTCATGTAATCATCATCGTGTTTATCGAGTTCCTAGATGCCCAAAGTGTTCCCCAACTGCAGATACAGGTTTTCCTCAAGTTTGGTTTCATGGTGAGGTGAATAATTAATTATGGCTAATAAATGGACAACGTTAGAAGAGTCATGGGAAATACTCGATCAATTGGCAGATCCTTATGTTGGGATAGTCCGTAGAGAGTATAGAAAACTCAGAGACGTTGATGATATATGGGGTCATTCATATGGAGCGCATGGTACAGACAGCAATATTTTATTTGGAGTACCATCTAATTCATATAATGGGGGAGGATCTGCTAATCCAGCTGCAGCCAGATTAGCAGCTATAGGTGAAACGGTGGAAAGATATAGTGCCGCTTATTTACCTTTAAACTCTGATGTTGTATGTTTTGGTACTCAAAAGGACTTAATCAATGAAGGCAAATCAGTAATTGGCTTTGATAAGTGGGAGATGTATGCTGTCACTCAATATGAGGACCCGGATTTTCCTCATGATAGATGGAATGAAGATACAAAATTATGGTGGAGAAAAGGTCATATTGCTGAAAATAATGAAGAAGTTTGGACGCCTGCTCAATTAATTCATATTGCAAACTATACTGAGTGGCCAGGAGACCCCAATATTGGTCATGCAACTAGTAATGGACTAGCTTGTGGTATTACATATCAAGAAGCTGCAATCTCAGGTTTATTTGAAACAATTGAAAGAGATGCATTTATGCTTACTTGGTACAATAAGTTAAGTTTACCGCAGATCGATATTAATACCTCACCTAGATTAAAACACTTCTATGAAAGATATATTAAACCTACTTCTCTTGATTTGCATTTAGTAGACATGAGCATTTTTTCTGGTGTTCCTACTATTTTGGCAGTGATAAGAAATCCTCATACAGATTTAGCTCCATTTGCTATTGGCGCGGCCTCTGCTCATTCAATTGAAAGAGCATGTGAGAAAGCTGCAATAGAGGGAATGTATACAAGAACTTGGGTAAAAACAGAACAACGATTAGGGAACGCCTTATTGGATGTAGATTATCATCGAGATATTAACAGTTTTGAAGATCATATTAAACTCTATGCGGGAACAGCTATTGTGAAAGAAGCTGATTTTTTAACAGCGAGTGAGAAATTAGTGGGCGTTAAAGACTATGCACCGTTTGATGATCGTTCTCCAGACATTTTATGGACTAACCTTGTCAGTCATTTATCAAAACAAGGATATCATGTGGCAACTTTTGATTTAACCAGCCCTGATATAAAAGATGCTGGTGCCTATGTTGTAAAATCAATTATTCCTGGATATAAACCGATTGACGTTCTTTATAGAGGTAGAATGTTGGGCGGAGAACGAATTTTAAAACATTCTTATCATTTAGGTTTAGTAGATAAACCTTTTAAGTTAGAAGAACTGAATCCAATTCCGCATCCATTTCCTTAATATCGTAGAAAGGTGATTAAATATATGAATAGTATTGAAAGACATGCTACTAATTTGGCTGATGTTGTGTATGGAAACGAAGCATTACGGTTTGATGATCCTTCTGAAAATTGGTTTGAGGCAACAAAAATCTATAGGGGTTCAATGGCATGGGACGCACCTGGTGTTGCAGGGCTGCTGCGATCTCAAACTTTGCAAAAGATTGCTACACATGCAAGTAAAAGATTTGATGACCTACCTTTAATTTTACTGCCTAAACCATTAAATACAAATATAACTTTAGATGATGTCATTAAGGAACGAAGAAGTGCAGATTATTTTAGCGGGGGGAGTGTTTCATTAGAACAACTCTCAACAGTTTTACAGAAGAGTTATGGATTGGTAGAGCGTAAAGAAGGACCTAGACGCCCTATACCATCTGGCGGGGCACTTTATCCTCTAGATCTATTTATTGTAGCCAACAAAGTGGATTCTTTAGTCAAAGGTATTTATCATTTCGATCCGTATAGAAAAGGATTGACCAAAATGGGTGATTACTCTGAAAAAGAATTTGAGAAAATAATGTTACAAGAAGAATCCGTTCAAGATTTTGCATTTGCTGTAGTCATTTCAGCTAATTTTTGGCGTTCTCGATTTAAGTATGGACATCGTTCTTATCGCTTCGTTTTTATGGAGGCAGGACATGTCATGCAAAATATGATTTTGCTATCTACTGCACAGAAGATTAATAGCCGACCATTCGGAGGGTTTATCGATGATGAGTTAATGGAACTGATCGGTGGATTTAATGGAGTAGATGATGCCCCAATTTATACATTGATTGCGGGTACTTAAATAGATGATTTCAATGGTAGCAGCTTTAGGGATCCTCATTCACTTTTTGGGTCCCTTAAGCTCTAAAGTGGTGATCAAAATCAAGAGAGATAAACCAATATCCGATCGAAAGTTAATAACATATATCACTCCTCAGAGGAGCTATGATGGATTCACGATTATCGGAGCTTCTATATGCTGTGGAGCATTTTCTCAAGAGCTCTTAGTTGAAATTTCTAATAATAAAAATGTGTATGGTGTTTTATTCTTCTCTTTATTAGGTGTCCTATTACCGTCAGTTCTATGGAAATTAAAAAACAAAGTTGTTGCATTTAGAGGCAGATATGTTGTCAATGTTGATTCAATCTTTTTTCTTCCATTAACGGCTCTATCAGAAGAATTGATTTGGCGGTTCTTTCTTCCGTTATTATTACTAACAAATTCTGTGGAGTCTGCAGCGGTATCGATCTGTATCAGTTCAATAGGATTTATCTTGCTGCATATACCAATAGGCGGTGTTAAGTCTATTGCTTATATGTCGCTTTTTACATTAATCACAGTTATTTCATACTTAACATTTGGTATTCTAGCAGCGATAGCATTTCATATTTCACATAATCTGTTCATTCATTTTTTTCAACCTCGCAAAATAAAGAACTTCAAAACGAAACCTCCCGTATTATCTGAAACTGATTGGTGAGACTTTTTATAAAGGTGGTAAACCCTGTGATAATACAAGAAAAGATGAAAGAGCTTAAAGGGAAAAGAGCTCTGGCGCAGTCATGGTTTTTGGATTCAGAAAAAAGAAAAATAAGTTCAAATTATGATAATCGAGAAACGCCATTTACTCGATGTCTATCAGCTGAAACTTTCATTTCTTATTATCAACTAACATTCAAAAAAACCCCTGCCTCTATTTTAGATATAGGATGTGGACAAGGGCAGATGCTTGAGTATTTATCTAAGCAATTACCTCAAGCTGATTTGACTGGAATTGATTCATCTGAAGAAGCCATACATTGTGCAAATCAATTGAATTTAAAAGCTAATTTTATTTGTACAGATATCAAAAATTTTTCATCACATGCGAAAAGTTATGATGCGATTTTAATACATCTGTGTTTTGGGCTATTTGAAGATCCTTTAGCATTATTAGAACAGTTACTTCCTTATTTATCAAATGAATCTATTATTTATATAGTTGATTTAAATCGAGATAGTATAGAAAGTGGATTGAGTTCAGTTGAGAACAAAGAAGAAGAACTGTATTTATATGATCAATATCACGCCTCATTGACATTATCTGAGTTCGAGCAGTTACTCACCTATATGACCAAAACTAGAAAAGATATGATGTATAAGATTGGTACTTCTATAATTGGAGGGTTTAGCCCATTTAGTATGGAATTTTTATCGTTAATAGGAAATGAAAATTTACAACAAACGTTAAGGCAGGTTCCAGATGAATATAGCAATTCAGCACAGAAGACACCTTTACTTTTACATGCATGGCTGATTAAACAGTCTGGATAAATTCATTCCATATAAACATGGTTCTTTCTCATGTATAATATGAAGGTTATCCGTTCAGTCTCCGCCTGCTCTTCGGGGAGTTCAATATGAATGATCTTTACATTGCTATTCCCTAAAAATTAGAACGCGGTTCTCTGAAGTGAGTGACAAAGGCAAAGTGCTTATTTCTTTAACGTTAAAGTACTTATCCATTAGGGGGGATGAAAAATTTGAAAGTGAAGGCTGTTTACTGATACACTCTTTGCTTCTATATAAATAACCATACTGTGTCATACAAAATGTTTTTTGGAAATAGAGATGGCTTAGTGTAGATGTTACTTTCTTTCATAGGGGAGCTCTGTTCTTCGCTCATTGCATTCAGGTGCATTATTACCAGTCCGCTCTATTCATAGTGGCTTTCCGTTTATATATAAAGGAAGAGAGAGGTATTAATGGTACTGAACATGCTGCAGTAATCGTTGAGCAAGTACCTATTATAAGGAGGAACTTCATTTGCATAAAAAAATTGGATATGGTATAGTTTTTATGGAAATGCTAACGATTACCGAGACAAGAGTGGGGAAACCCGCTCTTTTGTATTGAACAGGCAATTTTTGTCTCGACATTATTCATCCGTTTTCTGCTCCCCCTGCTCACATAAAGCAGGGTTTTTATGCAGAATGATTGATAAGAGCGTTTATCGAAAGCACAAGGAGGAAGAGAATGAGCAAAAAAGTAGTGGATGTCGTAAGCGAAATGGTGCAGCCAATTTTAGATGGCTTACAGCTTGAACTCGTTGATGTTGAATTTGTCAAAGAGGGTCAAAACTGGTTCCTTCGCGTGTTTATTGACTCTGATAAAGGTGTCGATATCGAAGAGTGTGCCAAAGTGAGCGAAGCCTTGAGCGAAAAGCTTGATGAGGCAGATCCGATTAGCCAAAACTACTTTCTTGAAGTGTCCTCTCCTGGAGCGGAGCGCCCATTAAAGAAAAAAGCTGATTTTGAAAAAGCACTTGGAAAAAATGTTTTCATGAAAACATATGAACCAATTGATGGTGAAAAAGCATTTGAAGGTGAGCTTACAAGCTTTGATGGTGAGATTGCAACAGTGACAGTGAAGATCAAGACAAGAAAGAAAGAGATCAATATTCCATACGAAAAAATAGCTAACGCAAGATTAGCAGTTTCGTTCAATTAACCTTTTCATTGATATAAGGGGGAACCATAAAAATGAGTAGTGAGTTGTTAGATGCCCTGACTGTTCTTGAGAAAGAGAAGGGTATTAGTAAAGAAATTATAATTGAAGCGATAGAAGCTGCACTCATTTCTGCATATAAGCGTAATTTTAATCAAGCACAAAATGTTCGTGTTGATTTAAACCGCGAAACGGGAACAATTCGTGTGTTCGCTAGAAAAGATGTTGTAGATGAAGTGTATGATTCTCGCCTTGAAATCTCTGTAGATGATGCAGCCAATATTAACCCGAATTACATGGTTGGTGACGTCGTTGAGATCGAAGTCACACCAAAAGACTTCGGACGCATTGCAGCTCAGACAGCGAAACAAGTTGTGACGCAGCGTGTGAGAGAAGCAGAGCGTGGTGTGATCTACACTGAGTTCATCGACCGCGAGGAAGACATTATGACGGGAATCGTTCAGCGGATTGACAGTAAATTCATTTACGTGTCACTTGGCAAAATCGAAGCCCTTCTTCCTGTCAATGAACAAATGCCAAATGAAGAATACAAACCACATGATCGCATTAAAGTGTTCATTACAAAAGTAGAAAAAACAACAAAAGGACCACAAATTTATGTGTCTAGAACACATCCAGGTCTTTTAAAGCGTTTATTTGAAATTGAAGTACCAGAAATTTATGATGGTACTGTAGAGCTTAAATCGGTTGCTAGAGAAGCTGGGGACCGTTCTAAAATATCTGTTCGTACAGATGATCCTGATGTTGATCCAGTTGGCTCCTGTGTTGGACCAAAAGGCCAGCGTGTACAAGCAATTGTCAATGAGCTGAAAGGCGAAAAAATTGACATTGTCCATTGGTCTAATGACCCGGTTGAATTTGTTGCCAATGCGCTGAGTCCATCAAAAGTACTTGATGTCATTGTGAATGAAGAAGACAAAGCGACAACAGTCATTGTCCCTGATTATCAGCTGTCATTAGCGATTGGTAAAAGAGGTCAAAATGCCCGTCTTGCAGCGAAGCTGACCAGCTGGAAAATTGACATTAAAAGCGAAACAGATGCAAGGGAACTCGGTATTTTTCCAAGAACTGAAGACTCTGAATCTCTTTTCTTAGAGGCTGAACCAGTAGCTGAGGAATCTGACGAATAAGAGGTGATATTAAAGGTGAAAAGCCGAAAAAAAATCCCGCTTAGAAAATGCATCGTGACGGGAGAAATGAAACCAAAGAAAGAACTGATCCGTGTTGTTCGTTCTAAAGAAGGAGAAGTGTCTGTTGACGCTACCGGAAAAATGAACGGACGCGGAGCTTACCTTTCTCTCGATAAAGAAACCATTCTTGCGGCAAAGAACAAACGCAGTTTACAGCAGCAATTTCAGACACAGATTGACGAACACATATTTGAAGAATTACTAGAACTAGCTGAAAAGGTGAAAAAACCTAATGAATGAATCTGAATGGTATCCTTTGCTTGGTCTAGCAAATCGAGCTCGTAAAGTCGTGTCAGGAGAAGATCTGGTGATCAAAGAAATTAGACATGCGCGTGCTAAGCTGGTTCTTCTTGCAGCAGATGCCTCATCTAACACAGAGAAAAAGGTATCTGACAAATGCAAATTTTATAATGTTCCGGTTAGAAAAGTTGAAGACCGTTCCGTTCTCGGACGTTCTATTGGGAAAGAAGCTCGCGTAGTTGTCGCTGTCACTGACCAAGGCTTCGCTAAGAAGCTCATAAGCTTGCTCGATTAATTTATTTGGGGGTGAACGAATGGCTAAAGTGAGAGTATATGAATACGCAAAAGCCATAGATGTTTCAAGTAAAGATATTATAGCAGCGCTTAAGGATATGAACGTGGAAGTGAACAACCACATGGCGACGCTTGAAGACGACACTGTGAAAAAGCTAGACGCTATCTATAAAAAAGCCAAAGCAAAAGAGACAGCTAACGAGAAACCCGCAGAACAAAAAAAACAATCATCTAACAAAAACAATGATAGAAAGAAGAATGACGTGCAGAATAATCAATTTAATAAAAACAAAAAAAACAACAACCAAAATAAAAACAAAAATAAACGCGGTGGAAATAACAAACCGCAGCATCAGCAAGCTAGACCTGTGAAGCCTAAAAAAGAGCTTCCTGAAAAAATTGAATTTACAAATTCAATGACCGTCGGCCAGCTGGCTGATGAGCTTGGAAAAGAAACAGCTGAAATCATCAAAAAGCTGATGATGCTTGGTGTCATGGCAACGATCAACCAAGAACTTGATAAAGATACAGTTGAATTAATCGCTTCTGAATATGGTGTTCCAGTAGAGGAAGTCATTATTTTAGAAGAAACTGAACTTGAAAAGTATGAAGTTGAAGATAAAGAAGAAGATATGCAAGTACGCCCTCCAGTTGTAACGATCATGGGACACGTTGACCACGGGAAAACAACTCTTCTTGACAGCATTCGTAAGACAAAAGTCGTCGAAGGCGAAGCAGGTGGAATCACGCAGCATATCGGTGCATACCAAATTGAAGAAAACGGCAAAAAAATTACGTTCCTTGATACACCTGGACACGCAGCATTTACAACGATGCGTGCACGTGGTGCCGAAGTAACGGATACGACCATTCTAGTCGTTGCAGCAGATGATGGTGTCATGCCTCAAACAATTGAAGCGATTAACCATGCGAAAGCGGCAGAAGTGCCAATCATTGTCGCTGTTAACAAAATTGACAAACCAACAGCGAACCCTGACCGCGTGATGCAGGAATTAACCGAGCATGGTCTTGTACCAGAAGCTTGGGGCGGCGAAACCATTTTCGTTCCACTATCTGCGAAAACAGGTGAAGGCATTGACGAATTGATCGAAATGATCCTTCTTGTCAGCGAAGTAGCAGAACTGAAAGCCAACCCTAATCGTGCGGCAAAAGGGACTGTCATCGAGGCTGAGCTTGATAAAGGAAGAGGTTCTGTTGCAACCCTTCTTGTTCAAACAGGTACACTTCATGTAGGTGACCCAATCGTTGTCGGAAATACATTTGGCCGTGTACGTGCAATGGTCAATGACATCGGCCGCCGCGTGAAAACAGCAGGACCATCTACACCTGTTGAAATCACTGGTTTAAACGATGTACCGAATGCAGGGGATCAGTTCCTTGTATTCAAAGATGAAAAGACAGCTCGTCAAGTCGGTGAGGCGCGTGCTTCTAAACAGCTGGACGAACAGCGTTCAGATAAAGCAAAATTATCTCTAGACGACCTATTTGAGCAAATCAAACAAGGTGACGTAAAAGATATCAACTTGATCGTGAAAGCAGACGTACAAGGCTCTGCTGAAGCATTAACAGCAGCTCTTCAAAAAATTGAAGTCGAAGGCGTAAAAGTGAAAATCATCCATACGGGTGTTGGAGCGATTACAGAATCAGACATCATTTTAGCAAGTGCTTCTAATGCCATCGTGATTGGCTTTAACGTACGTCCTGATGGAAATGCGAAGAGCACAGCTGAAACAGAGAACGTAGATATCCGCTTGCACCGCATAATCTATAAAGTCATCGATGAAATTGAAGCTGCGATGAAAGGAATGCTTGACCCTGAATATGAAGAAAAAGTCATCGGTCAAGTTGAAGTTCGTCAAACGTTCAAAGTATCTAAAATCGGTACAATTGCGGGCGGCTATGTAACTGAAGGAACGATTACAAGAGATAGCGGAATCCGCTTAATCCGTGACGGCGTCGTTATTTTTGAAGGCGAAGTTGACGTGTTAAAACGATTTAAAGATGATGTGAAAGAAGTTTCACAAGGCTATGAATGTGGTATTACCATTAAGAAATACAATGATATCCGTGAAGGTGATGTCATGGAATCATTCGTTATGCAAGAAATCGAAAGAAAATGATCGGTTATACCGAATGTGAGTGCATGATCTATGATGCATCCTCACTGAAGGAAAAACGTGCGGTTCTTCAGCGAATATTGACAAGAACGCGTCATAAATTCAATGTAACCATTGCTGAAATGGATTACCAGGATACATGGCAGCGTACATCAATCGGAATCGCCGTGATTTCCTCATCTCGGGTTCAAGTGGAAAAGGAGCTTCAGCGTGTATTAAGCTTTATCGATTCTTTTCCTGAAATTGAACGAACGATCACGAAAACTGAGTGGTTTTAATTAGAGGTGATAAGATCATGAGTATGAGAGCAACCCGTGTGGGTGAGCAAATGAAAAAAGAATTGGGCGACATCTTAGGCAGAAAGCTAAAAGATCCAAGAATCGGCTTTTTGACTGTAACTGATGTCGAAGTATCCGGTGATTTGCAAATTGCCAAAGTCTACATTTCTGTTCTTGGCGACGAGAAGAAAAGAGAGGAAACCTTAAAAGGTCTTGCAAAGGCTAAAGGGTACATCCGCTCTGAAATTGGCAATCGAATCAGACTTCGCAAAACACCAGAACTGCATTTTGAATTCGACGAATCCGTAGATTACGGAAACCGAATTGAAAGCCTGATTGCTGAATTAAACACAAAAGATCACGAATAAGACGTTGAAATAAGGATAGGCGATGATCGTCTGTCCTTTTTCATCGTTTATGAAAGGAGAGAACGCAGATGATAAATGGTGTTCTTTTATTACATAAAGAAAGAGGCATGACCTCACACGACTGTGTGTTTAAAGTAAGAAAAATTTTGCGCACAAAAAAAGTCGGCCATACAGGCACCCTCGACCCAGAGGTTTCAGGTGTTCTGCCTATTTGTATCGGAAGAGCAACGAAGATTGTAGAATACTTAACAGATAAATCGAAAACGTATGATGCAGAGATCACGATTGGCTTTTCTACAACAACAGAAGACCAAACAGGTGAGATCGTAGAAGAAAAAAAGGTAGAAAAACCGATCTCAGAAAAAGAAATTGATGCGGCGCTGAAGCAGTTTGAAGGAATCATTGAACAAATTCCTCCTATGTTTTCTGCTGTGAAAATTGGCGGGAAAAAGCTCTATGAATATGCAAGAGAAGGCATTGAAATTGAACGGCCGAGCCGTGAAATTACCATTCACCGTATCGAGCGGACTACACCTGTCACATATGAAGATGGCTGTATGTCATTTAGATTCACCGTTCTATGCTCAAAGGGAACGTATGTGAGAACCTTAGCGGTTGATATCGGGAAGAAACTAGGATTTCCAGCCCACATGTCACATCTCATTCGCACTGGGTCTGGCGATTTTACACTTGATGAATGTATCACACTGGATGAGCTGCGAGAGATAAGCGAGGCAGGAACTGTGGATGAACACCTTGTCCCGGTCGAGCGTGCGCTCAATCATTTGCCGAAATGGGAGATAAATGATACATTAGCAAGTAAAGTGGAAAACGGTGCAGTCCTGCCAATGCCTGATGAATTTGCTCATTTCATAGAGGCGGATCGTGTCGCTGTATTTGCTCCTTCAGGCCGTTGTCTGGCGATTTATATGAAGCATCCGACCAAACAGAACCTGATGAAGCCGGCGAAGATCTTATCTCAGGACAAGCAATCTTAAAGAAAAGGTGACATCTCGTGAAGACTATACATATTTCACACCCACATACATTGAATCAAAAGGATCAAGTCCCGTCTGTCATGGCTTTAGGGTACTTTGACGGTGTTCACCTCGGGCATCAAAAAGTCATTGATGAAGCAAAAAGCATTGCGGAAAAAGAAGGATTGGCCTTAGCAGTCATGACCTTTCATCCGCATCCATCACATGTTTTGCAAAAGGCACGGGAACCAAAAGACTTAATTACACCGCTTGAGGATAAAATTGATTTTATTGAACAGCTGGGCGCTGACTATTTATACATCGTACAATTCAGCGAGAGCTTTGCAGCTCTATTTCCACAAGAGTTTGTGGATCAATATTTGGATGAATTGAATGTGAAGCACGCAGTAGCGGGGTTTGATTTTACGTTTGGCCGTTTTGGTGCGGGCACAATGGAAACGTTCGACGAATACGGAAAAGGCCGTATCAATGCAACCATCGTCCCTAAGCTGTCCAATCAAGACCGAAAAGTCAGCTCCACTCTCATCCGTTCGGCATTAAAAAATGGGGATGTTGAATATGTGAGCGAGCTTTTAGGCAAACCTTATCAGCTTCGCGGCATTGTCATCCATGGAGACAAACGCGGACGGACGATCGGGTTCCCGACAGCTAATGTCGGCTTATCTGCTGAATACATTATTCCGCCAACAGGGGTATATGCAGTAAGAGCAGAAGTAAAAGGTAAAGTATATGACGGCGTTTGTAATGTCGGCTATAAACCAACATTTTATGAAAAACGTCCTGATCAGCCTGCCATTGAAGTAAACCTCTTTGATTTTAACGAAGAAATATATGGCCAGCCGATCAAATTACAATGGTTCAAGCGCATTCGCAGTGAACGGAAATTTAACGGAATCCAGGAGCTGACGGCTCAAATCAGTCAAGATAAAGAAGAAGCGATTCAGTTTTTTCAAGATCAGCATAAGCAAACAAAAAAATCATAGAAAAACTGCTCTACCATTTGCAAATTCAGCATATTTTTAGTATGATTATTCCTGTAGCTTTAAAACCACTTACTTGGCAGGCCGACTTCACCGACGGCTGCGAGGTAGATGGGGCTAACATGATTTGGAGGTGAAACAGGATGGCAATTACTCAAGAGCGTAAAACGCAATTAATTAATGAGTTCAAAACACACGAATCTGATACTGGATCTCCAGAAGTTCAGATCGCTGTCCTAACAGAATCAATTAACAACTTGAACGAGCATTTACGTACTCATAAGAAAGATCACCACTCACGTCGCGGTCTTTTGAAAATGGTAGGTAGACGTCGTAATCTTCTTACGTATCTACGTAATAAAGACGTAACTCGTTACCGTGAGTTAATTAACAAACTAGGCTTACGTCGATAATCGTAAAAAGCGGGAGGATTCCCGCTTTTTTATCGTATAATCACTAATATTTTATGGTTAAAATGTTGAAAGAATGGCAAATACCCTTCTACATACAGCTTTCACATTGATATGTGAAAATCATTTTGTTCATAATAAGAACTAACTAAAATTTTACGATAAGAGAGGAGTTTATCTCAGAATGGGACAAGAGAAACATGTCTTCACCATAGACTGGGCTGGACGTCAACTGACAGTTGAAACTGGCCAGCTTGCAAAGCAAGCAAACGGAGCGGTCCTCGTACGCTACGGAGATACGGCTGTGCTTAGCTCAGCCACAGCTTCTAAAGAACCAAAACCACTTGATTTCTTCCCGCTCACTGTGAACTACGAAGAAAGACTATACGCAGTAGGTAAAATTCCTGGCGGCTTCATTAAAAGAGAAGGCCGTCCAAGTGAAAAGGCTATCCTTGCGAGCCGCTTAATTGACAGACCAATTCGTCCGCTGTTTGCAGATGGATTTAGAAACGAAGTACAAGTCATTAGTATCGTCATGAGTGTGGATCAAGATTGTTCATCTGAAATGGCTGCAATGTTTGGCTCATCTTTAGCTTTATGTGTGTCTGACATTCCATTTGAGGGACCAATCGCCGGCGTTACAGTAGGACGAGTGGATGGAAAGCTGATCATTAACCCAAATGTGGAGCAGCTTGAACAAAGTGACATCAATCTTGTGGTTGCCGGAACAAAAGATGCGATCAACATGGTAGAAGCTGGTGCTGATGAAGTACCGGAAGAAACAATGCTTGAAGCGATCATGTACGGTCACCAAGAGATTAAACGCTTAATCGAATTCCAAGAAGAAATTGTGAAGGCAGTCGGTAAAGAAAAAATCGATATTCCTTTATATGAAGTAGATCAAACGTTAGCAGACGAAGTAAAAGCACTTGCTGAAGCTGACCTGCTGAAAGCGATTCAAGTACATGAGAAGCATGCGCGTGAGGATGCGATCAGTGCTGTGAAAAAAGCTGTAGTTGAGAAGTTTGAAGCAGAAGAACGTGACGAAGCAACGATTAAACAAGCGAAAGATGTATTAAATAAGCTTGTCAAAAACGAAGTTCGCCGTCTGATCACTGAAGAGAAAGTACGTCCAGATGGACGCGGCGTAGATCAAATCCGTCCACTTTCTTCAGAAGTAGGACTGCTGCCAAGAACGCACGGTTCAGGCCTATTTACAAGAGGACAAACTCAGGCACTCAGTATTTGTACATTAGGTGCACTTGGCGATGTGCAAATTCTTGATGGTCTAGGTGTTGAAGAATCAAAACGCTTTATGCACCATTACAACTTCCCGCAATTCAGTGTTGGTGAGACAGGTCCAATGCGCGGCCCAGGCCGTCGTGAGATCGGACATGGTGCACTAGGTGAACGTGCACTAGAACCAGTCATTCCATCCGAAAAAGATTTCCCTTATACGGTTCGCCTCGTTTCAGAGGTATTAGAATCTAACGGATCTACTTCACAAGCAAGTATTTGCGCAAGCACACTTGCGATGATGGATGCGGGTGTTCCAATTAAAGCACCAGTTGCAGGAATTGCAATGGGACTTGTGAAATCTGGGGAATACTACACAGTGCTGACAGACATTCAAGGAATGGAAGATGCACTTGGAGATATGGACTTTAAAGTTGCAGGTACATCAAAAGGTGTCACAGCCCTTCAAATGGACATCAAAATCGATGGCTTGTCAAAAGATATCTTAGAAGAGGCTCTTCAACAAGCGAAAAAAGGCAGAATGGAAATTTTAGACAGCATGCTGTCAACGATTCCTGCGTCTAGAGGAGAATTGTCTCGTTATGCACCTAAAATCTTAACGATGACAATCAATCCGGATAAAATTCGCGATGTCATTGGACCAAGCGGTAAACAAATCAATAAAATCATTGAAGATACCGGTGTGAAAATCGATATTGAACAAGATGGTACAATCTTTATTTCTTCTACAGAAGAAGATATGAACCAAAAAGCGAAGAAAATCATTGAAGATCTTGTGAGAGAAGTTGAAGTAGGACAGCTTTATTTAGGTAAAGTCAAACGCATTGAAAAATTCGGTGCCTTCCTTGAAATCTTCAGTGGAAAAGATGGACTTGTTCATATTTCTGAGCTTGCGCTTGAGCGTGTGGGCAAAGTAGAAGATGTCGTGAAACTTGGCGATGAATTACTTGTCAAAGTCACTGAAATCGATAAACAAGGCCGTGTGAACCTTTCTCGGAAAGCTGTTTTACGTGAAGAAAAGGAAAAAGAAGAAAAGCAGTCTTAATGAGATCAAATAAAATGTGTTAGAAGCCAGGTATCCGTGCCAGGCTTCTTTCTTTTCTTGGGCTAACAATAGTTCTAGCTTGTTTCTCCCCATCATAATTTGTGGTAAGGGGAGGGACAACCATTGAAAAAAACGTTACCATTCATTGTGTTTGTATTTTTACTGCTCGTGTCATATCAAACGATGAAGCAGCCGGCTGCTGTTACATATATTGAATCAATGAAAGAGCATGCCGAGATTGCATCTGTTTCAAAAGATATTTTATATCAGGAAATTGAATCGAAGTCTTCTGACTATGAAGTAAAGGCGCAAAATGCTAAGATTGATAAAGTGTGGAAAAAGATGCCTGGCTTAAATGGACAGACAGTTGATATCGATGCCTCTTATGAAAAAATGAAGAAACAGGGGTCATTCGATGAAAAGCTGCTTGTGTTGAAAGAAACAAAACCATCTATTCATTTACATGAGCTTGGTCCAGAGCCCATTTATAAGGGACATCCAGATAAAAAAATGAATGCATTCCTCATCAACGTAGCTTGGGGTGACGAGCATTTAATCAACATGTTAAAAACGCTGGAAAAGCATCAAGTCAAGGCGACCTTTTTCTTAGAAGGCAAATGGGTGAAAAAAAGCACAGAGCTTGCTAAAAAAATCGTGGCAGATGGTCATGAAATTGGAAATCATTCATACAATCACCCAGATATGCGCACACTGACAAGAGAACGAGCATTAGAGCAGATAACGAAAACAAATCGCCAAATTGAAGAATCCCTTGGGAAGAAACCAAAATGGTTTGCGCCTCCAAGCGGAAGCTTTAAAGAAGAAACAGTCAAGCTTGCCAAACAAGAAGGCATGGAAACCATTATGTGGACAGTAGACACCATCGACTGGCAAAAACCATCCCCGGCTATTTTACAAAAGCGGGTGCTTGGGAAAATTCACAATGGGGCGATGATATTAATGCATCCAACAGATGCAACAGCGAAAAGTCTTGACGCACTTATCACTCAAATCAAGGAAAGAGGATATGAATTAGGGACGGTTTCTGACCTCCTAAGTGAAAAAAGACATCCGTGATGCGATCTGTTTGTTGAATAGGAGGAGCAAAACTTGGTCAAAACGTATACATGCCAAAACGGAGTAAGAATTGTACTCGAAAACAATCCCACTGTAAGGTCTGTCGCAATTGGCGTCTGGATTGGCACAGGCTCAAGACATGAGACACCTGAAATTAATGGGATCTCACACTTTTTAGAGCATATGTTCTTTAAAGGGACAAAGACAAGATCTGCACGTGATATCGCAGAATCCTTTGACCGCATTGGTGGTCAAGTGAATGCCTTTACATCAAAAGAATACACTTGCTACTATGCGAAGGTGCTTGATTCACATGCTGGCTACGCCCTCGATGTATTAAGCGACATGTTCTTTCACTCAGCTTTTGATGAAGAAGAGCTGAAAAAAGAAAAAAATGTGGTGTACGAAGAAATTAAAATGTATGAGGATACTCCTGATGACATCGTTCATGATTTATTAAGCAAAGCCATTTATGGGGATCATTCATTAGGATATCCGATTTTAGGAACAGAGGAAACACTCTCTACCTTTAACGGAGACTCGCTTAGAAAATATATGGATGAATTCTATACGCCGGACCGCGTCGTGATCTCTGTTGCAGGGAACGTAGATGAGACCTTTATTCGTGAGGTTGAAAAGCTGTTCGGTTCTTATGAAGGAAAAGGAAAAAAGCAGCCTGTAGAAGCTCCAGCATTTCATTATGACAAGCTCACACGCAAAAAGGAAACGGAACAAGCGCACCTATGCCTGGGCTTTAATGGCCTTCCAGCTGGAGATAAGGGCATCTATGACTTAATCGTCTTAAATAATGTTCTTGGCGGAAGCATGAGCAGCCGATTATTCCAAGATGTAAGAGAGGATAAAGGACTTGCTTATTCCGTCTTCAGCTATCACAGTTCATTTGCAGATAATGGAATGCTGACGATTTACGGCGGAACTGGAGCCAAGCAGCTAAACCTGCTCTCTGAGACCATCTTACAAACATTAGACGTCTTAAAGCGTGAGGGAATCACGCAGAAAGAACTAGAGAACTCTAAGGAGCAAATGAAAGGCAACCTTATGCTCAGCCTTGAAAGCACAAACAGCAAAATGAGCCGAAACGGTAAAAATGAACTGCTCCTTGGCAAACATCGGACACTCGATGAAATTATTAATGAAATCAACAGCGTCACATTAGACGGCGTGAATAACTTATCTAAACGCATCTTTACAGAAGATTATGCGCTCTCGCTTATTAGTCCGACGGGTGATCAGCCATCATAATGTAAACAACACGGCAGACTCAAAAAAGTCTGCCGTTTTATTGTAGGTAAAGAAGAAAGGGGTTCTGCTTTCATGGAACATGAAAAGCTGAAACAGCTCTCTCCACTTCTGACACAAGCTATTTCTTTCCAAGCCATGACATCTGGTTTTTCGGGAGATCGCATCTTTTTGGTTACAGTATCATCTAGTGAAAAGCTGGTGCTTAAGTTATCAGACATTCAAACGTATTCGCGCTATAAAAGAAAAGCATCATTTCAGCGGAATTTAAAAGATCGAGGGGTTCTTTGTTCTGAAGTAATTGAGATTGGAATGAGTGCTGAACTAAACTGTACCTATCGTATTTTCTCCTTTATCGAAGGCGAGAATGCTAGAGACTCCATCCATCTACTTACAAATGAAGAGCAGTATGAAATCGGGAGGCGGGCAGCGAGAGAGCTAAGTTTGATGCATACATGCCGTGCATCTTCTCATGTTCGTCCGTGGGATGAGAAAGTCATAGCAAAACATGAACGGTATGTACATGCCTATCAATCAAGTGGCGTGACGTTTTCCAATGATCAGTTTGTATTAGATTTTATCAAGTCGAATGTTGATGCGGTAAAAGAGAGGCCTAACCAGTTCCAGCATGATGATTTTCATTTAGGGAATATCATCATACAAGGTAATCAATATGCCGGTGTGATTGATTTCGATCAATCCGACTGGGGCGACCCGGTTCATGACTTTTATAAATTGTCCTTATTTAGCCGAGAAAGCAGCATTCCGTTCTCAGCTGGACAACTGGATCAATACGTGAGTACGCAGTCCACAAACGATTTTTGGCTTCTTTTTTCTATCTATACAGCAATGAGCTGCTTTTCATCTATCATCTGGACGCTTTCCTATGATCCGGGGCATGTAAAAGACATGGTGAAACGAGTGGAGAGAATGCTGACAGATCATAATGGCTTTCATCAACTTAAGCCTGTTTGGTATACCAACTCGCATCATACATAACTTGAAAAGAGCAGGACGGTCTATTTCTTCCTTTTGGTGCATATATGATACGGAAGGGAAGTGATGCGATTTTGAGGCTGAGTGAACTGTCAGGAAAAGAGATCGTCGATATTAAAAGAGCGGAGCGGCTTGGTGTGCTTGGACAAACCGACCTTGAAATCAATGAACAGGACGGTCAAATTACAGCACTCATTATACCTTCCGTGAAGTGGTTTGGCTTTCGAAAACAAGGAAATGACATCCGCGTCCCGTGGAATCACATTCAAAAAATAGGATCAGATATGATCATTCTCGATGTGCCTGCAGAACTTCAGCCGCACGGAGAAAAAGAGCACCCGCAATAAAGGGTGCTCTTTTTCTTTTCTCTCTCTGATTCGTTCACAGGCTGAATCCTCTCCTCATATGCTGAAAGGGAGATTCAGAAAATATTACAGACTTTTTTAAATAAAGAAGGTGAACGGTCAGTATGTTGAGCGGTTTAACGGTTGCGGTGATCGGGGGAGATGCAAGGCAGCTTGAAATTATTCGCAAGTTGTCACAGCAGCATGCCAAAGTATTTTTGGTTGGATTTGACCAGCTGGATCATGGATTTATCGGTGCTGAAAAGCTGAAAATGTCTGAACTTCCATTCGAACAAGTAGACAGTATGATCCTGCCGGTATCTGGGGCAACGGATGAAGGCGTTGTTGCTACAGTTTTTTCAAACGAGCAGGTCTTGCTGGAAGCCAAATATTTAGAAAGAACCCCTGCCCATTGTATCTTGTACTCAGGTATTTCAAATACGTACTTAGACAATCTGGCAAAGCAGGTGAACCGGAAGCTTGTGAAGCTGTTTGAGCGAGATGATATTGCCATATATAACTCTATTCCAACAGTTGAAGGAATTATCATGATGGCCATTCAGCAAACGGACTATACGATTCACGGGTCTCATGCCGCTGTTCTCGGACTTGGAAGAACAGGACTCACCATTGCCCGCACATTTCGGGCACTAGGGGCAGACGTAAAAGTAGGGGCGGCAGACACAGCACATTTAGCGCGGGCATTTGAGATGGGGCTTAATCCATTTTCAATGGACCAGTTAAAAGAGGAAGTAACGGATGTTGATATTATCATCAATACCATTCCAAGTCTTGTATTAGATTCATCTGTCATCGTCAGCATGACACCAAAGACACTCATTTTGGATATCGCCTCACGCCCAGGCGGAACAGACTTTGACTTTGCACAAAAGCACGGAGTGAAGGCACTTCTTGCACCAGGACTCCCGGGGATTGTTGCACCAAAAACAGCAGGACAAATCATTGCAAAAGTGCTTTCCGGGCTTTTATGTGAACTTGCGGAGGAAAAAAGGGGGATGGAATCATGACAACATTAAAAGGGAAAAGAATCGGCTTTGGTTTAACAGGTTCCCACTGTACGTATGAAGCTGTTTTTCCGCAAATCGAAGCGCTTGTAAAAGAAGGGGCAGAGGTGCGTCCAGTGGTGTCGTACACGGTGCAGAGCACGAATACGAGATTTGGAGATGGAGCCGAGTGGATCGAGCGGATTGAGAAGCTGACTGGATTTCAAGCGATTGACTCAATCGTGAAAGCAGAGCCGCTCGGACCTAAGCTGCCGCTTGATTGTATGGTCATTGCTCCTTTAACTGGAAACTCGATGGCGAAATTTGCAAATGCCATGACAGACAGTCCTGTTTTAATGGCTGCTAAAGCAACCATACGGAATCATCGACCTGTCGTTTTAGGTATCTCAACAAATGATGCGCTAGGTTTAAATGGTACAAATCTGATGAGGCTGATGTCGACAAAGAATATTTTCTTTATTCCGTTTGGTCAGGATGATCCATTTAAAAAACCGACCTCTATGGTCGCGAACATGGATCTGCTATCTCAAACAGTAGAAGAGGCTCTCCAGCATAGACAAATTCAGCCAATTTTAATTGGACCAAACGAATAATAGATTCACTAGAAAATCATGAAAGATTCAAAAAAGATGCTTCAAGCCTTGCTTTTCTATGGTAAAATAAAATGTAAAAAGTCATAGGATGGCCATCCGAAAGAAAAGAATCATGGATGGGTCGGAAGGAGTTTTACTGATGGGAAGAGGATTGCATGTAGCTGTAGTTGGAGCGACTGGAGCTGTCGGTCAACAAATGTTAAAAACACTAGCTGACAGAGATTTTGAAATGGATAAACTTACTCTACTATCCTCAAAACGTTCTGCTGGAACAAAAGTGACATTCAGAGGTCAAGAGTACACTGTTCAGGAAGCAACACCTGAAAGCTTTGAAGGAGTGAACATCGCATTATTCAGTGCTGGAGGAAATGTTTCTAAAGCGCTGGCTCCTGAAGCAGTCAAACGAGGTGCGATTGTTGTTGACAACACAAGTGCATTTCGTATGGACGAAAACATCCCTCTTGTCGTACCAGAGGTAAACGAAAAAGATTTGTATGATCATCAAGGGATCATTGCAAACCCTAACTGTTCAACGATTCAAATGGTAGCGGCCTTAGAACCGCTTCGTCAGGCGTATGGAATGAAAAAAGTCATTGTCTCTACGTATCAAGCAGTTTCAGGTGCGGGACATGAAGCCATTGACGAACTATACAGCCAATCACAAGCCATTTTAAATAAAGAGGATGTAACACCAGAAGTCATGCCTTATCAAATTGCATTTAATGCGATCCCGCAAATTGATAAATTCCAAGACAACGGTTATACATTCGAAGAAATGAAAATGATCAACGAAACGAAAAAAATCATGCATATGCCTGAGCTGGAAGTAGCGGCAACATGCGTAAGGCTTCCAATTGAAACAGGTCATTCAGAATCTGTCTACGTCGAACTAGAATCAAATGATGCAACAGTGGAAGACCTCAAATCAATTCTAAAAGATGCACCAGGAATTACGCTGCAAGATGATCCGTCTCAGCAGATTTATCCAATGCCTGCAGATGCTGTTGGGAAAAACGACGTATTTGTCGGCCGCATTCGGAAAGATTTGGACCGTCCAAACGGGTTCCATATGTGGATTGTATCTGATAACCTGCTTAAAGGCGCTGCATGGAACTCAGTTCAAATTGCAGAAAGCTTAAAAGCATTAAAATTAGTTTAACATTCAATGGATGATGAGGACGAACAGAAGAGAGTTAGGCATCTTTCGCCTGCTCTCTTCTGTTACGTCAGAATGAACTTGGAGTGAAAACAGTGAAAATAATTGTCCAAAAATTTGGCGGTACATCTGTCAAAGATGATCAAGGTAGAAAAAGGGCACTTGCACATATCTTATCTGCAAAAGAGAAAGGCTATAAGTCGGTTGTCGTCGTTTCTGCAATGGGACGAAAAGGCGATCCCTATGCGACAGATACGCTGCTTGGTCTGCTTTACGGCAGCGCGCAGCATATGACAAACAGAGAAAAAGACTTGCTTGTTTCCTGCGGAGAGAATATCTCAGCTGTTGTGTTTTCAAGTATGCTGAATGAAAACGGTCTAAAGGCTGTAGCGATGACTGGAGCTCAGGCAGGCTTTGTGACAGATAAGGAGCATACAAGTGCGAAAATTATTGACATGAAGTGCGAACGTCTGGAGGCTGCACTGTCTGAACATGATGTTGTCGTTGTTGCTGGGTTCCAGGGAGCGGCGAAAAATGGAGACGTGACAACAATCGGACGAGGTGGCAGTGATACGTCCGCAGCTGCTTTAGGCGCTGCATTGCAGGCAGACTTTATTGATATTTTTACAGATGTAGAAGGCGTTATGACAGCAGATCCCCGCATTGTTGAAAATGCAAAACCGCTGAGAGTCGTGACATATACGGAAATTTGCAACCTCGCATATCAAGGGGCAAAAGTCATTCACCCGAGAGCTGTCGAAATTGCGATGCAGGCAAAAGTACCAATGAGGGTCCGTTCAACATACTCTGATGATGAGGGCACACTCGTTACATCACACTACTCCGATAAAATGAGCCATGATGTGTATGACCGCCTCATTACGGGTATTGCACATGTCAATGATGTGACGCAAATCAAAGTCCCTGCAAAAGAAGGACAGTACAGCGTACAAACAGAGGTCTTCAAAGCAATGGCAAACGCACAAATCAGTGTCGACTTCTTCAACATTACACCGAGTGAAATTGTGTATACAGTGACAGGTGCAATGACAGAAAAGGCGACGTCGATCCTAAAAGATCTTGGCTATACGCCAATTGTGACAACAAATTGTGCGAAAGTATCAGCTGTTGGCGCAGGCATTATGGGTGTACCAGGTGTCACATCAAAAATTGTAACGGCTCTATCCGAGCAAAACATTCCGATTTTACAATCGGCTGACAGTCATACGACCATTTGGGTGTTAGTGAACGAAGAAAACATGAGAGCGGCTGTCAATGCCCTGCATGAAGTGTTTGAACTTTCAAGATAAATGTGATTGAATCATGATGAGGTGAAAAAAATGAATTTCGGAAATATCGCAACAGCTATGATTACACCTTTTGATAAAAAGGGCAACATTGATTTCCAAAAGCTATCAATTCTCATTGATTACTTGTTAAAAAACGGCAGTGACTCCTTAGTTGTTGCAGGGACAACAGGCGAATCGCCAACTTTATCGAATGAAGAAAAAGTTGCTCTTTTTCAGCAATCGGTCAAATTAGCAAATGGTCGTTGTAAAATCATTGCAGGAACAGGCAGTAATAATACAAATGCGTCTATCAAACTAACGAAAAAAGCAGAAGAAGCGGGCGTTGATGCAGTGATGCTTGTCGTACCTTATTACAACAAGCCATCACAGGAAGGCATGTATGCACACTTTAAAGCCATTGCCGAGTCTACATCTCTTCCTGTCATGCTTTACAATGTACCAGGAAGAACGGCAGCTTCATTAGCACCAGAAACAACGATTAAGCTTGCGCAAATACCTAACATTGTTGCCATCAAAGAAGCAAGCGGCGATCTTGATGCTATGACAAAAATCATTGCAGAGACGCCAGAAGATTTCGACGTATATTCAGGGGACGACAGTTTAACACTTCCGGCTGTATCTGTTGGTGCAAAAGGAGTTGTCTCGGTTGCGTCTCATATCGTAGGGCTGGATATGCAGCAAATGCTGAAAAGCTATGCTTCAGGCCAAACCGCTAATGCAGCATTGATCCACCAAAAGCTGCTTCCTATCATGAAACAGCTTTTCTCAGCGCCAAATCCAACGCCTGTCAAAACAGCCCTTCAGCTGAAAGGACTAGACGTCGGATCTGTTCGTCTCCCGCTTTTGCCATTGTCAGAAGAAGAGAGGCTGGATTTAAGCAGCGTTTTAAACAGCTGATCAAAACAAAAGATTTCGTAAGCGGTCATTCTCAGATGTCCCTGAGTATGACCGTTTTTTATACATAAACACTTTCTTAAAATGTGACTTCGTCTTGTTTTCTAAAATTAGATTCAGTTATAATAGCATTAAGCGATGATGGACGGGCTTGAGACTAGGAGGATAAGAATTTTGAAAAAGAAAAATACAGAGAACGTAAGAATTATTGCACTCGGAGGCGTTGGAGAAATCGGGAAAAACTTATATGTCATTGAGATTGATTCGGACATATATGTAGTAGATGCAGGTTTAATGCATCCAGAAAATGAAATGCTGGGCATTGACGTCGTCATTCCCGATATCTCTTATTTAACAGAGCGTGCTGATCGGGTGAAAGCAATTTTTCTTACCCACGGACATGATGAAGCAATCGGAGGCGTATTCCATTGCTTGAGCAAATTGTCTGTACCAGTCTACGGAACGAAGCTGACCCTTGCGTTACTTCGAGAAAAATTAAAGCAGTATGGCTTCAATCAAAAAGCTGATTTGCGTGAGGTACATGCGAAATCAGTTATTACTTTTGAAACAACAAAAGTATCGTTCTTTAGAACGAATCACAGCATTCCTGATTCAGTTGGGATCAGCTTCAAAACCTCTCTTGGTTCAATTGTATGCACAGGTGATTTTAAATTTGATCAAACCCCAGCGCTTAACCAAGCCTGTGACATCGGAGAGATTGCGAAAATTGGAAACAACGGCGTTTTAGCACTGCTTTCAGACAGTGCAAATGCTGAAAAACCAGGCTATACACCTTCTGAGGCGCTCGTCCAAGACGAAATCTCAAATGCGATGTACAATGCTGAAAATCGTGTGATTGTTGCTGTGTCTTCATCTAATATTAACCGTGTGCAGCAGATCATTAATGCAACAATTCAAAATGGACGTAAGCTTGCCGTTGCGGGGAAGAATATGATGACAACTCTTCAACTGGCGATCAAGCTTGGTTATGTTACAGCAGACGAAGAGTTATTTGTACCCGTTCAAGAAGTGAAGAAAATGGCGAAAAACGATGTAGTCATCCTGACCGCTGGAAGCCACGGAGAGCCGCTTGCTGCTTTAACAAAAATGGCGAAGCAAAATCACAAACAGCTTCATATTGAAAAAGATGATACGGTTGTGATTGCATCTACACCTCTTCCTGGACAAGAACTCACATACTCTAAAACAGTGGATTTCCTTACAAGAAGCGGAGCACAAGTCATTTTTGCGCAAAAACGCGTGCATGTATCTGGACATGGCTGCCAAGAAGAGTTAAAGCTAATGCTGAACTTACTAAAACCGAAGTATTTAATTCCGGTGAATGGCGAATATCGTATGCAAAAAGCACATTCTCGTATTGCTGAAGAAGTAGGCATGAAACGCAGTGACATTTTCTTGATTGATAAAGGAGATGTTGTTGAGTTTAGAGGACAGAACGTCAAAATCGGTGAAAAAGTTCACCAAGGGAACATTTTAATCGATGGTCTTGGTGTTGGTGATATCGGAAACATCGTGTTACGCGATAGACGTCTATTGTCTCAAGACGGCATCTTGATTGTTGTCATTACGCTCGATAAACAAAAGAAACAATTAATTTCTGGACCTGAAATCATCACAAGAGGATTTGTCTATGTAAGAGAATCCGAAGAGCTGATTGTGAAAGCAACAGAAATGGTCAAAGGGATTGTCAAAGAGCAAACGGAAAACTCAATTGTTGAATGGTCAACATTGAAACAATCCATGCGCGATGTGCTCAATCAATTCCTATATGAAAAAACAAAACGTAAGCCGATGATCATTCCAATTATTATGGAAGTGTGATGAGAAAAGCCCAAAGAGTATAAGCTCTTTGGGCTTTTTTGATGTGGCATGAGGAATGCGGATGGAATATGCCCTATTTGTTCATAATAGGAGAAGAGTTTGAGGAAAGGATGGAGACAAATGGACGAAAAGAATGAACAGCAGCCTGAGCGAAAGCCAGAAGAAAAAGACAGCATTATGAGCAAAATACAGCAGCTCGGTGAAACAGCCGTTCCGCAGCTGCCGCAAGATACAAATATCCATTGCCTCACCATTATTGGACAAATTGAAGGCCACATGCAGCTTCCGCCGCAAAATAAAACAACTAAATACGAACATGTCATTCCACAAATCGTAGCTGTTGAACAAAACCCGAAAATAGAAGGTCTTCTGATCATCTTAAATACAGTAGGGGGAGATGTTGAAGCAGGACTTGCGATTGCAGAAATGCTTGCTTCTTTATCGAAACCAACTGTCTCGATTGTGCTTGGCGGCGGCCACTCCATAGGTGTCCCGATTGCTGTATCGTGTGACTATTCGTATATTGCAGAAACAGCTACGATGACCATTCATCCTGTGCGTTTAACAGGTCTTGTGATTGGCGTTCCGCAAACCTTTGAATACTTAGATAAAATGCAGGAAAGAGTCATTAATTTTGTCACAAGCCATTCCAACATTACAGAAGAGAAATTTAAAGAGCTTATGTTTTCAAAAGGCAATTTGACAAGAGACATCGGAACAAATGTCGTTGGTCATGAGGCAGCAGAATACGGGCTCATGAATGAAGTGGGCGGTGTAGGACAAGCGATTAAAAAGTTGAATGAACTTATCGGAGACAGAGCATCTCAAAACGAGGGGCTGATCCAATGATTTTATATACGCCTATGCCATATGAAGCCATTTACGCTGAGGAACAGGGAGAACGCAAACTCCAGCAGGTAAACATTCAAGGTGTGCCAGTGATGGTTGAAATGAAAGAAGATGAAGCAGAAATCGTTCAAGTCATGAGTACCAATCCAATGGATTTTCTCAATCAAGAGCTTGCACCAGGCAAGCGGTTGAAGTTACATTTAGGCACCAATCAAACCGACTCATATGAATGATTCTATGCTATAATAAAGGGAAAACTTACAACAAGATGCAGCCAAAACCAGGCTGCTTTCTTTCTGATCTTTCGGTAGGTTATATTTTCTTTCGTAGTAAGGTGATGAGTATGGCTAAAAAGAGAAAACGGAAAACGAGAAAAAAACAAAATAAACAGCTAAAACTGAAATATGAATTAAATGGGTTAGTCTGTATTGCCATAGCGATCATTGCCATTTTACAGCTGGGCGTTGTTGGACAAACCTTTGTACATCTATTCCGATTCTTTGCAGGTGAATGGTTCATTCTCTGCCTTATCGGATTATTTCTTTTTGGTGTGACGATTTTCTGGAAAAAACAAATCCCAGATATTTTAACAAGAAGAAAAGCAGGTCTCTACTGCATCATTGCGAGTATCTTGCTTTTGTCACATGTAAAGCTCTTTCAGCATCTTTCATCTGCTGGCGTCATTGGCTCTCAAAGTGTGATTAGAAATACATTTGAGCTATTCTTGATGGATATGAAAGGGGAAACAGGATCGCCTGATTTAGGAGGCGGCATGATCGGCGCCGTATTGTTTGCTGCTTCTTATTTCTTATTTGCGCAAGCAGGTTCGCAAATCATGGCGATTGTTCTGATGCTGATTGGAATCGTCCTGATTACAAACCGATCCCTTCAGGAAATGGTGAAAAAAGTGACGATTCCTGTATCACAATTTATGGTGAAGCAGTGGAAAGCGTTTGTTGAAGATATGAAAGGAATCAGGCAGGCAAAAAAGAGCGCATCCTCTCAGAAAACAGGTGAAAAGAAAAAACGTTCACGCATTCCAGAAGAAGAGGATGATCTGATTTTGATCGAAGAGGAAACGCCGTCTTCTGATAATAGCCAGCCGATTATTTCAAGCTTTGCAGACAGAGATGACATTCTCACCCCGCCGGTTCAAAAAAAGCAGGCGGCAAAAGAGCCAGCGCCTCTTCAGGACTCTGTGCAAAGTGCATCAGTTCAATCAGATACAGCCGATGAACCAAAAGAGGCTCCGCCGATGACATTTACAGAACTTGAAAACAAAGATTACGAATTGCCGTCACTTGATATTTTGGCAGAGCCCCAGCATTCAGGTCAGCAAACAGATAAGAAAAATATTTATGAAAATGCCAGAAAGCTTGAAAAAACATTTCAAAGCTTTGGTGTGAAAGCAAAAGTCACACAGGTTCATTTAGGTCCAGCTGTGACCAAATATGAAGTCTATCCAGATGTCGGTGTAAAGGTCAGCAAGATCGTCAATCTAAGTGATGATTTAGCCCTTGCCCTTGCAGCAAAAGACATTCGTATTGAGGCGCCGATTCCTGGTAAATCAGCCATCGGCATTGAAGTTCCGAATGCAGAAATTGCTATGGTTTCATTAAAAGAGGTATTAGAATCGAAGCAAAATGACCGTCCAAATGCTAAGCTCCTCATTGGACTCGGCCGTAATATCTCGGGTGAAGCTGTGCTTGCTGAAATGAACAAAATGCCGCATTTGCTTGTAGCAGGTTCGACTGGAAGCGGAAAAAGTGTGTGTATCAATGGTATTATCACAAGCATTCTCATGAGAGCGAAACCTCATGAAGTGAAAATGATGATGATTGATCCAAAAATGGTTGAATTAAATGTGTATAACGGCATTCCGCATCTTTTGGCTCCTGTCGTAACAGACCCTAAGAAAGCCTCGCAGGCCCTTAAAAAAGTAGTCAGCGAAATGGAACGCCGCTATGAATTGTTTTCGCATACGGGGACAAGAAATATTGAAGGATACAATGATTACATTAAACGGATGAATCAAACAGAAGATGCTAAACAGCCGGAGCTTCCTTATATTGTTGTCATTGTAGACGAGCTTGCAGATTTAATGATGGTCGCTTCCTCTGATGTGGAAGATTCCATTACACGACTTTCTCAAATGGCTCGTGCTGCGGGAATTCATTTGATTATCGCCACACAAAGACCTTCTGTTGATGTCATTACAGGTGTCATTAAAGCTAACATCCCGTCCCGCATTGCCTTTAGTGTATCCTCACAAACAGATTCAAGGACGATCCTTGATATGGGAGGCGCAGAAAAGCTGCTGGGCAGAGGGGACATGCTGTTTTTACCAGTTGGTGCAAACAAGCCGGTTCGTGTGCAAGGCGCCTTTTTATCAGATGAAGAAGTGGAACATGTTGTGGATCACGTGATCACACAGCAAAAAGCTCAATACCAAGAGGAAATGATTCCGAGCGAAGAAACGCAGGATCAGCTTGCGGCTGTAGAAGATGATCTGTATGATGAAGCAGTTGAATTGATTATCGGCATGCAGACGGCATCTGTTTCTATGCTGCAAAGAAGATTCCGCATCGGTTATACCCGGGCGGCACGTCTCATTGATGCAATGGAAGAGCGAGGCGTGGTAGGCCCATATGAAGGAAGTAAACCGAGAGAAGTTCTTCTCTCAAAAGAACAGTATGACGAGCTCTCTTCATAAATTGAAGAGAGCTTTCCTGAAAAATAGTAAACGATAGTATGATTATGTCAACTGGATGTCAGACTATTTATTTATTTGCAAAAACATGATATAGTTATGTTCAACTTATCTCGGAATAGAGATTTCTCATCTTATCATTTGCATTGATTAGACGGAGGGAAAACATGTCGACCAAAACAGACAATCGCCATTTATATTTGAAAGTGATTGACCGTATTAAAGAAGATATTCAAACAGGTGTTTATGCCGAAAAAGAAAAGCTGCCTTCTGAGTTTGAGCTCTCAAAGCTTTTAGGTGTGAGCAGAGCGACACTGCGTGAAGCCCTTCGTATATTAGAAGAAGAGAAGTATTTAATTAGAAGGCATGGGGTAGGGACTTTCGTCAATTCAAGACCGCTTTTTTCGACAGGCATAGAACAGCTGACAAGTGTCACGAAAATGATTGAGCAGGTCAATATGACGCCTGGCACCATCTTTTTATCCTCGCAAGAAGGGGAACCAACAGAGAATGATGTCATTCGTTTTCAGTGTGAAAAATCTGATGGGATTTTTTCTATGGAACGCGTTCGAACGGCAGATGGGCAGCCTGTTGTTTATTGTTTAGATAAAATTCCGGTTAAACATCTTCCTGCTTCTTTTACACATGAAGAAGAGTCGCTTTTTGAGCTGTTTGGAAGAGAACCGCACAGCGGGATTAAATATGCAGTTGCTGATATTGAACCAATTGGCTACCACGATCAGGTCTCACCGATTCTAGATTGTGACCCTGAAACGGCGTTATTATTATTGAAACAAATGCACTATGATCAGGATGATCAGCCGGTCTTATACTCCCTCAATTATTTTCGAGCGGATAAATTCAGCTTTCATGTCATACGCAAACGATTTTAATAAGCAGTCGCTTCTATAGGCGGCTGCTTTTTGTTTGCCCATACATAATACTCGTCAAACTTGCCACACTAATACGTAACAGTATATAGAATTGGGTGAATGATGTTGGGCGAGAAAACAGTCAGTCAAAAGAATATCATTGCATTATCATCGGTGCCTCTAATCATGACACTAGGGAACTCGATGTTAATACCAGTATTGCCAGAGATAGAAAAGAAACTCTCGATTACTTCCTTTCAAGTCTCTCTCATTATTACGGTATATTCGGTTGTAGCCATCTTATGTATTCCAATCGCCGGTTACTTATCAGACCGGATTGGGCGGAAAAAGGTACTGCTGCCGTGTCTTTTAATCGCCGGACTTGGGGGAGCTGTGGCAGCAGTCGCCTCAACGATCATGAAAGAACCTTATATGTGGATTCTGTTTGGCAGGGTCCTTCAAGGGATTGGTTCAGCTGGAGCCGCACCTGTCGTTATGCCGTTTATTGGAGATTTGTTTCATGATGATGAAGAGGTGAGTGCAGGACTTGGCGCCATTGAAACCTCTAACACAGCAGGAAAGGTACTAAGCCCTATTATTGGGGCACTTCTTGCTTCATGGTTTTGGTTTGTGCCGTTTTGGTTCATTCCGTTCTTTTCGATTATCAGCTTTCTCATGGTACTGTTCATGGTAGAGTCGGCGAAAAAAGAGGAGGATCCGCCTACATTTAAAGAATTTTTAAAATCAACAAAGACCATTTTTAAGCATGAGGGACGATGGCTTTATGCCATTTTTGCTATTGGCGGTTTTATTATGTTTCTTCTTTTTGGTGTGCTCTTTTACTTATCCGATAACCTAGAGGCGGCTTATCAAATAAAGGGCGTCAAAAAAGGGCTTCTGCTGAGTATTCCACTCCTTTTTCTATCAATCAGTTCCTACATTGCTGGAAAAACGATTGGAAAAGAAAAAGGAAAAATGAGAATCTTTTTAATCGTAGGGATGGCTTTGTTATCACTTTCTTATATTTTTTTATGGTGGAATCACAGCTTTTACGTATTGTTTATCTGTTTAAGCATTGGCGGTGTTGGCATTGGTATTGTCCTTCCTGCCCTTGATGCGCTGATTACTGAAGGAATTGAAAAAGAGCAGTGCGGTACCATTACGTCATTTTATAGCAGTATGCGTTTTATCGGTGTTGCTTTAGGACCTCCGATTTTTGCCTATCTTATGGATAAAGGAGACTCCATTGTTTTTATTCTCTCGACCATTTGCAGTCTCATTTCACTATTTTTGGTCCTCTTTTTCATCCAGCCAGATGAAAAGGATGAGAGTGAACAATTGAAAACGGTTTAAAATATAGAAAAAAGATGGTATTTTGCCATCTTTTTTCTTTTTTATAAATTGACATGTAAAATTTTGATAGTTAAACTAATGTATAGTAATATCTTTTAAATTATCCCAAATTGGAGGTGTTCAAAAACATTCATTTTCTGTCTTTCTTTAGGCAGAAATTGAGCTCGCGTGCTGATGATGGAGATATGCTTCTTCAACACGAAAGGACAATTGAATAGGTCATCCTGCCATTTGAAGGAGACGCAGTCAGCACTTCAGACACGCTCAAATACAGCAAATTGATTGAAGAACTAGAAGGAGCTTGAAGCAGCTATGTTGCAAATAATTAAAGCAAGATGGATTGTATTAGTGGTGTGGATGATAACAGCTGTGATTCTGTTTATTACTGCGCCCGATTTAGAGGAATTAACGAGAGAAAAAGGGCAATTAAAGGTTCCGGAGGGGACACCAACAGCTGAGGCACTTCACCTATTGGATAAGCTGTCAGATAAGAACGGGAAAAAAGATACAGGTGTGCTTGTATTCTCCGAACAACATCTGTTCCCTGCGAAAGAGCAGGAATTAAAAAAGGCTTTAGCTGCACTCACGACAAATGCCCCAGAACTCCACATTGACGGAATTACTTCGTATTTTCATGTAGATCCGGACATTCAAAAACAACTTTTATCAAAGGATAAAAGTACACTTCTTGTTCCATTCAAATTCGACCACTACGAAACAAAAGCTGTGAAGATTAAAGAACAAATTGAGGAAGTTTTAAAGCCCTATCATGTCTCATATGAAATAACGGGTCAAAAATTTGTGGATTCAGATGTCATTCAAAGTTCTCAACAAGGTCTGAAGAAAACTGAACTTATCACGATGATCTTTATTTTCTTTATTTTAATCATTGTTTTCAGATCGATATTGGCACCTGTTGTTCCGCTCATTACGATAGGCATTTCTTACGCTGTCAGCCGGTGTATTGTGGCTTTTCTCGTAGAATATACACAATTTCCTCTATCTAATTTTACTCAGATTTTTATGGTAGCCATTATGTTCGGTATCGGAACGGATTATTGTATCCTGCTGTTAAGCCGTTTTAAAGAGGAGATCAGTCAAGGCCGTGATGTCAAAGAGTCGATTATCGTCACGTATCGATGTGCAGGGAAAACGGTATTTTTCAGCGGCTTAGCCGTGTTAGTCGGCTTCTCAAGTATTGGATTTGCTAAATTCCAATTGTATCAATCAGCCGTTAGTGTTGCCGTTGGAGTAGGCATTCTGCTGATTGCCCTTGTCACCATCGTTCCCTTTTTTATGTCTGTTTTCGGAAAATCTCTATTCTGGCCATCTAAAAGAGAAAACATTCGGCACCCGCAAAGTAAAATGTGGGAATGGGCTGGGCGTTTTTCATTTAAAAGGCCGCTGATCAGCTTAGGGTTAGTTGCTCTTATTACGGTACCTCCTATTCTGATGTACGATGGCACTCTATCTTATAACAGTTTAAATGAAATTGGGAATAAGTATGAGTCGGTGTCTGCATTTAATACGATATCAGAGCAATTTGGCTTTGGTGAAGCGCTGCCGCTGAATGTGCTTGTCGAAAATGATCATAAGCTAGATAATCAAGAAAAGATTGTCATGATAGAAAAACTGACTCGTAAACTAAATGACATTGACGAAGTCAAAACAGTCCGCAGTGTCACGCGTCCTGTTGGGGACGGGCTGAGCCAGCTTTATGTCACTTCTCAAGCGAAAGAGCTTGGAGGAGAACTTGGCAAAGGCCATGAAGGAATTGGGAAAATTTCAGATGGTTTGACCGAAACAAATCTCGCCCTTCTTAAACAAAAACCAAAAATTGAAGAATCCGCTCAAGGCATTGACCAGCTGATTGATGGAACAAAAGCAATCAAAAGCGGTATCGGAGAAGTCAGGGAATCCTTAATCTCTTTAGAAGATGGGGTGAGACGCAGTAAGGAAGGCGTCGGCACCATTCGAAGTAAAATCAAAAAAGCGAAAAAAGAATTAGAGCAAGAATATCGCAGCAGCGAAACGATGATTCAAGAGCTAAAGCGAGTGGTGAATACACTGGAACGCCATGCGAAATCGAATGAGCAGCTGATGACAACCATTAAGAAAGTAAAGAAGTCTTATGAAAATCTATCATTTGAAGCACTAGAAAATCGTCTTCCAGAAGTAAAAGACATGGATGAATATAAAGAAATCAAGAAAGTATTCAAAGAAACAAAAGGAATGCTTGATCAAGCAGGGGAGCAAATGAGTGTATATGAAGAGGAAGCCTCTCACTTTAAGCAAAAGATCAAGCAAGCAGATCAAGTGATTCAAACCTTATCAAGCAAACAAAAAGAAGTAAAACGTCAAGTGAAAGCACTCATGGATGGGCTTGATCAAATTTATGACGGACTTGACCAAACAAATGAGGGCCAAAAACAGTTGATTAAAGAAATGCCTAAAATTGAAGATGGTGCAGATCAGCTGACAGACGGCCAAAAAGCCATCAAAAAAGGATTTAGCCAGCTTTCATCAAAACTTACGTTGTTAACAGATGGATTAGGTGAAAGCATTGAAGGGCTTGAGCAGGTCAAAAGCGGTTTCACCGAGGCTGACGGCTATTTAAAGCAGCTTCAGCAAGCGCCTGATGAAGAAGTAACGGGCTGGTTTATTCCAGAAGAAGTGCTGAAACGCCAAGAATTTAAACAAATCTTTCATACGTATATGTCTCCAGATCGTAAATTAACGACTTTTGAAGTCATCTTAAATGTGAATCCATACAGCAATGAAGCGATGAAAGGTGTCGCGAAAATTGAGGAAACCCTTGATCATTTTTTACCTGTCAGTGGACTCAAAAATGCCAAATACGGTGTATCTGGTATCTCAAGTTTAAATGTGGACTTAAAAGAAACGTCTGACGGTGACTTTATTCGAACTGTCATCTTTATGTTAATTGGTATTTTTATTATTTTAATTATTTTATTACGGTCAATCGTCATGCCGATATACTTAACACTTTCACTGATTTTAACGTATTTTACATCAATCGGGGTAACAGAATGGATCTTTAAAACATTTTTTGGCTACGATGGTGTCAGCTGGGCTGTCCCATTTTTCAGCTTTGTCATTCTTGTGACGCTCGGGATCGATTATTCCATCTTCCTCATGGATCGTTTTAATGAATGGAAGGGAGAACATGTACAAGCATCGATGATATCAGCGATGAGAAATATGGGTTCTGTTATTATTTCTGCAGTGGCCATTTTAGCGGGTACGTTCGCTGCTATGCTGCCATCTGGAGTATTATCGCTTGTTGAAATTGCAACGGTCGTACTCATTGGACTTTTATTATATGCTTTTGTTGTATTGCCTCTCTTTATTCCGGTCATGGTTCGTATTTTTGGTAAATGGAATTGGTGGCCGTTTAGAATGAAATAACGACTGGCGTCTCTGCTATGAGCAGAGGCGTTTTTATTTCCTATCCTTTCCTCTGATTGATATAATGTCTATTAAATGGCTGTTTCACGTATATATCAGCTATGTTCTAATACATAATAAATAGGATGAACAAAGGAGGTTTCTCATGACGTACTTACAAGAGAAGACACTGGACACACCGGGTCTTCATACTCATATTGTCAAAACAGAAAAATTTAAAACCGTGACAATCCTTTTTAAAATGCTTGCACCGTTATCCAAAGATGACGTCACCATGCGTTCTCTTTTCCCGCATGTGCTGTTAAGAGGAACAGAAAAAATGCCGAAAACAGGAGCACTGCGTGCCTATTTTGATGAGCTCTATGGAGCAACCGTTTCGGCAGACATGGCAAAAAAAGGTGAGAATCACATCATTACCTTTCGCCTAGAAATGGCGAATGAAAAATATTTAAAGGATCAAACCCCTTTACTAGAAAAAGGGATTGCCTTACTATCTGAGCTATTATTCCACCCGTATGTTGAAGAAGGGGTGTTTAGTCAATTATATGTAGATCAAGAAAAACGCACATTAAAACAGCGAATTCAGGCAGTTTATGATGACAAAATGCGTTATTCGAACTTAAGACTCGTGCAGGAAATGTGTAAAGGTGAACCATATGCACTGCACGTCAATGGTGAAATGGGAGACATCGATGCAATCACAGCTCACTCACTCTTTGAAGCTTATGAGCATGCGCTTCAATCAAACCAGCTTGATCTTTATGTTGTCGGAGATGTTGATGAACAAGACATCAGCCGTATGGTCTCCCAATACTTTAAAACAAGTGAAAGAAAGCCAGTCAAAAAGCAAACTGAATCAAGAAGACCTCAAAATGAACCAAAAGAAGTCATTGATGAAGAGGACGTAAAACAAGGCAAGCTGAATATCGGCTTTCGCACACATACAACGATTGCAGATAAAGATTATCCGGCGCTGCATTTGTTTAATGGCATATTCGGCGGTTTCTCGCATTCTAAGCTATTCATTAATGTTCGAGAAAAAGCAAGCCTTGCGTACTACGCTGTGTCTAGACTTGAGAGCTTTAAAGGCTTGATGATGGTCATGTCAGGAATTGAAGTCGGCAACTACCAGCAGGCAGTAGACATCATCAAAGAACAATTTGAAGCGATGCAAAAAGGTGATTTTTCAGATGAAGCAATTAATCAAACAAAAGCAGTCGTCAAAAACCAGCTGCTTGAAACGATCGATACATCTTATGGAACAGCAGAGTATTTGTATCAGCATGCCGTTGTGCCAACTGGGGAAACCCTTGATTCCTTTTTAGAAGCATTAGACCGCGTGACAAAAGAGGACATCATCAAAGTGGGTCAGAAAATTGAATGGGATACGACCTATTTTCTTAAAGGAACGGAGGGTGCTTCATGACAGTGAAAACAATTCAATTCGATCAGCTGCAAGAAACGGTCTATCACGAAAAAATGGAAAGCGGACTTGACGTCTATGTGCTGCCAAAGCAAGGGTTTAACAAAACCTATGCGACCTTTACAACAAAATATGGCTCTGTCGATAACGAATTTGTGCCGCTTGGCAAAGAAGACATGATTCGAGTGCCTGACGGAATTGCCCATTTCTTAGAGCATAAGCTGTTTGAAAAAGAAGATGGAGACGTGTTTCATACTTTTAGTAAACAGGGAGCATCCGCAAACGCTTTTACAACGTTTACGAGAACGGCTTATTTATTCTCAAGCACCTCAAATGTTGAACAAAACCTTGAGACACTCATTGATTTTGTTCAAGAGCCTTATTTTACTGAAAAAACAGTCGAAAAAGAAAAGGGCATCATTGGTCAAGAGATTAACATGTATGATGACAATCCGGACTGGCGTTTATTCTTTGGTCTGATTGAAAATTTATATCAAGAGCACCCTGTGAGAATAGATATTGCTGGAACAGTAGAGAGCATTGCCCCTATTACAAAAGATCATTTGTATGAATGTTATGAAACGTTCTATCACCCGAGCAATATGCTTCTATTCGTCGTAGGGCCTGTTGATCCGAAGCAAATTTTAGATCAAGTCAGAGCGAATCAGGCGAAAAAACCGTTTACAGACCAGCCGGAGATCAAACGAAAAGACATCAATGAGCCTGAAGGTGTGTACCGGAAAGAATACGAACTTCCAATGAACGTACAAGGCTCTAAATGTATGTTCGGTTTGAAAACAAAGAATCCGCATAAAAAAGGAAACCAGCTGCTAAAGCATGAGCTTGGGATGAACCTCATATTAGAGACGCTGTTTGGCAAAAGCTCCTTACAATATGAACAGATGTATGAAAAAGGCTTAATTGATGAAACATTCAGCTACGATTATACAGAAGAGGGCGGCTTTGGCTTCACTTCAGTTGGCGGAGATACAAATGATCCTGATCAACTCGCAAAGGTATTAAAAGAAACCCTTCTTCAAGCAAAAAGCCTCATGACAGAAGAGAAAATTGAACTTGCACGCAAGAAGAAAATCGGCAGCTTTTTAAAAGCCATGAATTCTCCAGAATATATTGCGAACCAATTTACTCGATATGCATTCTTAGACATGAGCTTATTTGATGTCGTCACAATGCTGGAACAAATTCAATTGACTGATATTCAGCAAATTTTAGATGAAGAAATTGATGAAGAACGGATGTCTGTTTTCAAAGTCGTCCCAAAAACAAAATAAATTTAAAAAGACAAACTCATATCGGCAGAGTTTGTCTTTTTTATGTTCATTGAAAAACCGCTTTATCTACGAGGATATTGATTGACAATTGTTTTGGCCATTAGTTAAACTCTTTAATAGTTAAACACTTAAACTAAAAAGGAGCAGCGTATGGAACAAAATAAAATTGCCCAGCTTATCCAGAGGTATACAGATGTCTATCTCATGTTGGAGAAAAAAGTATCGAGTATGATCACCGAAAAGCTTGATAAAGAGCTGACGCTTGATCAATATTACTCGCTTCGATACATCAATCTACATCCAGGATGTACATCTACGGACCTGGCTTATGTATGTAATGTAAACAAAAGTGCTGTAACATCCATGACTAATCGTCTTTTTACGAAAAACTATATTTTTCGTGAACATGATCAAGCTGACAGAAGAAATGTTCACTTGTATGTCACGCCGGAGGGCAAAGAAGTGGTTAGACGAATGGAAAAGCAGCTTCAAGACCTAGTTCGGTCTTATTTTGAAAAGTTTGAAGAAAAAGAAATGGAATCATTTATTCAAACATATGAAAAGATCTATCAAGTGATCATCGAAGAGGAGGCACAAAGAACGAATGAGAGCAATCATAAAGGGTAGATGGCTGATCACGATCTTGTGGGTCGTATTAGCAGCAGTGTTACTCATCACCGCTCCTAATATGGCGCAATTAACAAAAGAAAAAGGGCAAATTTCTGTACCAGACGGCTATCCGTCCTCTTATGCCAATCAGTTATTAAAGAAAATGTCTGAAAACGGCGATACAGAAAAATCAGTCGTCATTGTCTTTCAAGAAAAGAACATTGTAAAAGAAAGAGAATCATCTTTAAAAAAGGCAATGAACATTTTAGAAAAGGATCAAGGTCTCCACATAGAGGACATCACTTCTTACTTTGAAGCCAATAAAGATATCAAAAAACAAATGCTCTCTAAAGATCAAACGACGCTTCTTGTTCCAGTTACATATGACTCAAACAAAATCAAAGCGTCCGAATTTAAAGAAAGAGTCAATGAAAAGCTGAAAAGCTTAAACCTGAAATTTGAAATGACAGGGCAGCCGTTAATTGATGATGATGTTATCACAAGTTCGCAGGAAGGCCTGAAGAAAACAGAATACATTACGATTGGGTTTATTCTCATTGTCCTTATTCTTGTCTTTAGATCAGCTGTGGCGCCTTTCGTTCCATTAGTCACAGTCGCACTCTCTTACTTGGTGAGTCAATCGATCGTGGCTTATTTAGTGAAATATGTAGACTTTCCGCTCTCGACCTTTACTCAGATCTTTATGGTCGCGATCTTGTTTGGAATTGGAACGGACTACTGCATACTGCTACTCAGCCGCTTTAAGGAAGAGATCGCCCACGGTAAAGATAAAATTGAGGCGATTCTCATCACGTATAAAACAGCAGGAAAGACCGTCTTATTCAGCGGAATTGCGGTTCTGATCGGTTTTACATGTATTGGTCTGGCACAATTCCAGCTTTATAAATCAGCTGTTGCTGTAGCAGTTGGGGTTGCTGTGCTCATTGTGGCTCTTCTCACGATTGTGCCGTTCTTTATGGCAGTTTTAGGAAAGGTGTTATTTTGGCCGATTAAAGGCGATATTGCCCACCCGCAGTCAAAAATGTGGGAAACAGCAGGCCGCTTTTCATTTAAGAAACCGCTTTTCAGCTTATTAATCGTAGGAATCATTACGCTCCCGCCAATTCTGATGTATAAAGGAACCCTTTCTTATAACAATTTAGATGAAATTGGCATTAAATATGAATCAGTCAAAGCGTTCAATACTATTTCTGACAAGTTTGGACCGGGTGAAGCACTTCCAGCAACAGTGGTTGTGAAATCATCTGATGTTTTAGACAACAATGAAGGGCTGATTGCCATTGAAAAACTCAGCCGTGCAATCGAACAAACAGATGGCGTCAGTAAAGTCAGAAGTGCCACCCGTCCTGTAGGTAAAGGGCTGAGTGATCTGTACGTGAAATCACAAGCCAAAGAACTGAACACAGGACTTGATAAAAGCAATGAAGGCTTGAAAAAAATCCAAGATGCACTGACGACAATGAGTCAATCCATTGAGGATCAAACGCCGCAAATCAAATCATCAGGAAAAGGCATTAACAAATTGATTTCTGGTACAGAATCTGTGCAAACAGGGATTCAAAATGTTGAAAAATCCTTAAGAAAATTGCAAAACGGCATCGATCAAAACAAAAAAGGTGTAGCAGCCATTAAAGATGAAATCAAAGGTGCGAAAAAGGAATTAACGGCTCAAGTCGCACAAGTGAATCAGCAAGTTTCACTGTATAAAAGCATTTCCAAAGAATTAAAGGCCGCATTAGCGCAAGTGGATACGTCATCCTCTGCCGCAGCAGATGTAAAAGCGTTAATCAAACAAGCAAATACTCAATTTAGTACCCTTGAAAAGCAAATCCCGCAGGTAAAAGAAAATCAATCGTATCAAGCGATTAAAGCTTCGTACAATGAACTTTCTGCGACTTTGCAAGAAGGGGCGAAACAGGCAGACAGCTATGCCAAACAAGCGAAAGAAGCTAGAAAGCAGCTTGAAGCGGCTGATGCCTTTATTGCAAAAGCTTCAGAGCAGCAAAAAGTCTTGACGAATCAAATTGATGAACTCATTGCTGGCTTAGATGCAGTTGAAAATGGACTGGATCAAACGTCTAAAGGTCAAGGTCAATTAGCCGATAATATGCCAAAGCTTGCAAATGGAGCGGGCGACATCATTAATGGCCAAAAGCAAATGAAAGAAAAGATTGGCGGCTTTGGGGATGACCTGACCAAGCTGACAGACGGCTTGAACAAAAGCGTAAATGGACTGGAGAAAATTTCAAGCGGCTTAATGGGTGCAGGTGACTACTTAGACGAACTGAAGAATGCACCAGATCAAGACATGACCGGCTGGTTTATTCCAAAGGACGTCTTGAAAAGTAAAGCATTCAAGCAAGTATTTGATTCATACTTGTCAGACGATCGCAAGATGACAAAAATTGATGTCATTTTAGAAAAAAATCCATATGGAAATGAAGCCCTGTCAACGATAAAACAAGTGGAAGCTTCTGTCGAGCGGGCACTTCCTGAAACAAACCTAAAAGATGTATCATTTGGTGTCTCAGGTGTATCAAGTATGAATGCTGATCTGAAACAGCTGTCAGACCAAGATTTCAATAAGACAGTGCTTTACATGATCATCGGCATCTTCCTTATTTTGGTGATTCTGTTCCGTTCGCTTGTCATGCCGCTGTATTTGGTAGGTTCACTCATATTGACTTACTTTACAGCAATCGGTGTAACAGAATTTATTTTCACCCATTTCTTCGGATATCCAGGCATTAGCTGGCCTGTACCATTCTTTGGATTTGTGATATTAATGGCGCTCGGAGTCGATTATTCGATTTTCTTAATGGAGCGGTTCAATGAATACAAAACAAAAGACATCCAGTTTGCTATGACCGAATCAATGAAAAATATGGGGTCTGTCATTATATCTGCTGCTGTTATTTTGGCAGGGACATTTGCCGCAATGCTTCCATCAGGTGTGCTGTCTCTCCTGCAGATTGCAACACTTGTCCTCACAGGACTTTTACTGTACGCACTCATTGTGCTACCATTGTTCGTACCTGTGATGGTGAAATTGTTCGGATCAGCCAACTGGTTCCCATTTAAACGAAAAGAATAGGTATTCTATATAGAAAGAAGGAATCAATGTGATGAGTCGTTGGGCGCTGATAACAGGTGCCAGTGGCGGGATTGGGCAGGCAGCAGCCAAAAAGCTTGCCCAAGAAGGCTGCCATGTGATGCTCCATTATCATAAAAATGAACAGGCAGCTGTGCGCCTCGCCGCTCATTTGGATGAGGCATATTCCATTCAAACGCACGTCGTTCAAGCAGATTTATCTAAAACGGGCGGAGCGGATGAGCTTGTCAGCCGTCTGCCGCTCTTTCCAGATATTCTTGTTTTAAATAGCGGCATGAGCCATGTCGGATTGGTGACAGACACAGAAAAAGACGTATTAGCCAGTATGGTGCAGCTTCATGTCACAAGTCCATATGAGCTTACCCAATCCCTTTTACCCGCCATGATTCAAAAGAAAGCAGGCCATATCATTGCGGTCAGCTCGATATGGGGAGAAACGGGAGCATCGTGTGAAGTGCTGTACAGCATGGTCAAAGGTGCGCAAAATGCGTTTATCAAAGGGTTAGCCAAAGAGCTTGCTCCAAGTGGAATTAGAGCAAATGCTGTCTCACCAGGTGCTGTCAAAACAGACATGATGAATCGTTTTACGCAGGAAGACATCGCAATGCTGGAAGAAGACATTCCGCTTGGCCGGCTTGCATCGCCTGAGGAGGTTGCAGATGTCATTTGGTTTCTCGCCTCAAAACAGTCAAGTTATATCACCGGTCAAATTTTATCTGTCAATGGCGGCTGGTACTGTTAAAAAACGTGTATAATTCGTCTCTCCATGACAAAAGCTATGGCTGTAATTCATCTTTTCGAATGGAGGAATCGACATGTCTGTACTTGAGAACTGGGACCATTGGAAAAACTTTTTAGGTGATCGCTTAAATCATGCGCAGGATAAAGGTTTAGAAGATGAGACCATCAATAACCTTGCGTATGAAATTGGCGGATATCTAGCTAACGAAGTTGAGGCAAAGAACGAGCAGGAAAGAGTACTTGCTGACCTTTGGAGCGTTGCATCAGAAGATGAGCAGCGTGCCATTGCAAATATGATGGTCAAGCTGGTTGAAAATAATAGCTCGCACTAAACAAAAAGAGAGGTCGTTTGTGCCTCTCTTTTTATTTTAACCGTTTCACAACATTGTGCTTTCTAAAAATGTGAAAATGCTTTATGATAAAGGAAGGTAAAAATTTGCCACAATGAAGGGGGTAATATCATTTGGCAAAGCTCGAATGGTATTTTGAATATGAGATACAGGTAAACCGTCCCGGACTTTTAGGAGACATTTCTTCTCTAATGGGGATGCTTTCAATTAATATTGTGACAATCAATGGTGTTGATGTATCAAGACGCGGAATGCTTTTACGCTGTGACCACACAGATCAAATTAAGCGGCTTGAATCAATTTTAAATACAATGGAAACGATAAAAGTAACAAAATTAAGACAGCCGAAGCTTCGTGACCGCTTAGCTGTTCGTCATGGAAGATACATACAGCGTGATGCGGATGACAAAAAGACGTTCCGTTTTGAAAGAGACGAGCTCGGTCTTCTTGTTGATTTTATGGCTGAACTCTTTAAAAAAGAAGGACATAAATTGATTGGGATTCGCGGAATGCCGCGTGTCGGAAAAACAGAATCAATTGTGGCTTCAAGTGTTTGTGCAAGCAAGAGATGGCTGTTTGTCTCATCAACTCTTTTGAAACAGACGATCCGAAGTCAGCTGATTGCAGATGAATACAGCCCAGATAACGTCTTTATTATTGATGGGATTGTGTCAACAAGAAGAGGTTCTGAGAAGCATTTGCAGCTTTTAAGGGAAATTATGAGACTGCCGGCAACGAAGGTGGTTGAGCATCCAGACATCTTTATTCAAAATTCAGAATATACAATGGATGATTTCGATTATATCATTGAATTGCGTAATAGCGCAGACGAAGAGATTACATATGAACACGCTGAAGAACCACAAGTGTTTGATCATTCTGGTTTTTCCGGCTTCGATTTTTAATATGGTAATGGTAGGTGTTTGTTTTGACTGAATTGGGAAAACGGCTCGTTGAGGCCAGAGAGGAAAAAGGGATGTCGCTGGAGGATCTTCAGACGGTGACCAAGATCCAAAAGCGCTATTTGCTAGCAATCGAACAAGGAAACTATGATATTATTCCAGGTAAATTTTACGTCAGAGCGTTTATTAAACAATATGCCGAAGCCGTTGGACTGAACCCTGAACAATTGTTCGAAGAATTTCGTAAAGATGTTCCAAGCACGTATAACGATGAAGTATCTGATAAATTATCGAATATTAAGCCGCAAAGAGAGCTGCCAAAGCCTGCCTCGAAAGTGCTTGAACTATTGCCGACAATTTTAATTATTGGAGGCATCATTGTGGTCATTGCCATCATTTATGTGATCGTGCAGGCGGTCAATCATGATAGCGGACAGAAGAATAATCAGGCGGCCCCTCAGCAATCAGAATCTAAATATGAAGTATCTGAGGATTCATCTCTTGCAAAAGATCAAAAGAAAAAAGAAAAAGCTTCGTCAGATGATAAAGAGAAATCATCTAAAAAAGACGATTCATCAAAAGACGATGAAACTGTTTCTTTAAAGGCGACGAATACAGAAGGCTCGACAACAACGTATGAAGTATCAGGTGCTGACAAAATGGAGTTAACCATTTCTGCCTCGCAAGCTTCATGGCTGCGCGTAAGAGATGAATCTGGAAAAGTGCTGAAGATGGGCGAACTAAAAGATGGCGAATCGTTTAAAACAGACCTGTCTGATCTTTCTCAGGTCGATATCCGTCTAGGCAATGCGTCTGGAATTGATATCAAGGTAAATGACGAGACACTTAAGTACGAATTAGACCCTAAGAACACCATGACACAAAACATTGTGATTGTGAATAAAGGAAAGGAAAAGTCATCTTAAGCAAGTAGATGACTTTTCTTTTGTTCCTACTATTATATATACATAAAAAATTGCATTATTGGAGGATTGGATTTCATGTTTAACTTACCGAATAAAATAACTCTTTCTAGGATCGCCTTGATCCCTGTTTTTATGATCATTATGCTTGCACCATTAGATTGGGGTGTTGCACGTTTTGGTGACGTCAGCATCGAAGTGACGCACCTTGTTGGCGCGATCCTGTTTATTGTCGCTTCAACAACTGACTGGATTGATGGATACTACGCACGTAAGCTTAATTTGGTGACAAACTTTGGTAAATTTTTAGATCCGCTTGCAGATAAATTGCTTGTTTCAGCTGCTTTAATTATACTTGTTCAATACAACCTCACACCGGCATGGATGGCGATTGTGATCATCAGCCGTGAATTTGCTGTAACAGGTCTAAGGCTTGTATTAGCCGGAGGCGGTGAAGTGGTGGCAGCGAATATGCTTGGAAAGGTGAAGACATGGGCGCAGATCATTGCGATTTCTGCACTTTTACTGCATAACCTGCCGTTTGAACTTGTGTCATTCCCGTTTGGTGATCTAGCGATGTGGGTAGCGGTGTTCTTCACTGTTGTCTCAGGCTGGGATTACTTTGCAAAAAACTGGGAAGCTTTAAAGAATTCTAACTAAAAAGGACGTGTACGCTTTGAAGTCAGAGAGAAAAGCAGAAATTATTGCAGTCGGTTCCGAACTATTGCTAGGGCAAATTACGAATACGAATGCACAATTCATCAGCAAACAACTAGCTGAAATTGGTGTGAATGTTTATTATCACACAGCAGTTGGTGACAATCCAGAGCGTTTAAAACAGGCCATTCAGGTGGCGCAGGGAAGATCTAATTTTATTATCTTTTCAGGTGGTCTTGGACCAACCAAAGATGATTTAACAAAAGAAACCATTGCGAGCACGCTTGGCAAAGAGCTTGTACTAGATGAAGAAGCATTTGAATCGATTCAAGACTACTTTCGAAAGACCGGCCGCGTTATGTCACCGAACAACCGTAAGCAGGCACTCGTTCTAGAAGGATCTGATGTGCTCGTGAACCGTTTCGGGATGGCCCCGGGTATGTTTGTTCAAGAAGACGATACGTTTTATATGCTTCTTCCTGGACCGCCAAGTGAACTGCACCCGATGTTTGAAAACGAGGCAAAGCCGCTGATTTCTGAGAAACTTGGCTTAAAGGAAAAAATCGTGTCTGTTGTTCTGCGCTTCTTCGGAATCGGTGAATCGCAGCTTGAAACAGACCTAGAAGATTTAATTGATGCCCAAACCAACCCGACGATTGCACCACTCGCATCTGATGGTGAAGTGACGCTAAGGCTGACTGCTAAGCATGAGGATGAAAAAGAAACAGAGCGTCTGTTAAAAGAAACAGAAGCGCAAATTTTAGCGCGGGTAGGAGAGTACTTCTACGGATATGGGGATACATCACTTGTCCGCGAAGCGTCCAAAGCCTTGCACAAACACGGGAAAACAGTAGCAGCAGCAGAAAGCCTGACTGGCGGAATGTTCTCCGAATGGCTGACAGATCTCGAAGGAGCATCATCCATTTTGAACGGAAGTGTGGTTTGTTATACAAACCAAGTCAAGCAGCAGGTACTTGGCTGCCGGGAAGAAACATTGTCTTCTCGTGGTGCTGTCAGCAAAGAGTGTGCTTTAGAGCTCGCTGAAGGGGTGAGAAAGCTGACCGGAAGTGATATTGGCATTAGCTTTACGGGTGTAGCAGGTCCTGATACCCAAGAGGGTCAGCCTGTTGGAAAAGTGTTCATTGGACTATCGACAAAAGACCAGACGGACGTGTTTGAATGGATGTTTACAGGCAGCCGGTCGGGCATTCGAAAGCGTGCTGTGAAATATGGTCTGCATCACTTACTCAACTTATTAAAAGAGAGTTAATTTTGTTTTTTGTTAGGTTTACTCCTTTATAAAAGAGTGTTTTTTCTAATAGAAACCACTCTTTTCTTAAAAAATCTGCCGAGAAAAAAACGAATATGTGTTCGTTTTTTTCTTGGCAAATGACGTAAAACAAGGTATAGTATAGATAGTGGAATTGATAAAGGAGGAAACAATAGAATGAGTGATCGTCAAGCAGCCTTAGATATGGCTCTTAAACAAATAGAAAAACAGTTTGGTAAAGGCTCTATTATGAAACTAGGAGAGCAAACAGATACACGTATTTCAACAGTACCTAGTGGTTCGTTAGCACTTGATACTGCGCTTGGAATAGGCGGATATCCCCGCGGCCGTATTATCGAAGTATATGGTCCAGAGAGTTCTGGTAAAACGACAGTAGCCCTTCATGCCATTGCTGAAGTTCAGCAGCAGGGAGGACAAGCTGCATTTATTGATGCAGAGCATGCACTCGATCCAGTTTATGCTCAAAAACTAGGTGTCAACATTGATGAACTATTACTTTCTCAGCCGGATACAGGAGAGCAAGCACTTGAAATTGCAGAAGCTCTTGTCCGCAGCGGGGCAGTTGATATTGTTGTTATTGACTCTGTAGCTGCTCTTGTACCAAAAGCAGAGATTGAAGGAGACATGGGTGATTCACACGTTGGTCTTCAAGCGCGTTTGATGTCCCAAGCACTTCGTAAACTATCAGGTGCTATCAATAAATCAAAAACAATTGCCATCTTTATTAACCAAATTCGTGAAAAAGTTGGGGTCATGTTCGGTAACCCTGAAACAACGCCAGGTGGACGTGCGCTGAAGTTCTACTCGTCTGTTCGTTTAGAAGTGCGCCGTGCTGAACAGCTGAAACAAGGCAATGACATTATGGGGAATAAAACGAGAATTAAAGTGGTCAAAAACAAAGTAGCACCGCCATTCCGTATTGCCGAAGTAGACATTATGTACGGTGAAGGGATCTCAAAAGAGGGAGAAATCATCGACCTTGGAAGCGAGCTAGATATCGTACAAAAGAGCGGTGCTTGGTATTCTTACCAAGAGGAGCGTCTTGGACAAGGCCGTGAAAATGCGAAACAGTTCCTAAAAGAAAATAAAGATATCATGCTGATGATCCAGGAGCAAATTCGTGAACATTACGGCTTGGATAATAACGGAGCAGCGCAGCAGGAATCTGAAGAGGCGCTAGAACAATTAGAATTAGAATAAAAATAAAATCAGTATGAAATGATAAAAAGGCTGGGTGAAAAAACTCAGCCTTTTTTATTTTTGCAAAAAACTTTCGACAACTTTTTCAGTACTTCATCCGTCTAAAGTATGCAAAATGGAATTTATTTTGGGAGGAAAAAATAATGACAAGCCCGACCCGCAGAAGAACTGCCAAACACAGACAGAGAAAACCGAGTCAGAGGGGAAAACTTGTGCTTGTTTTTTTAGCAGCGATGATTTGCTTAACGATGTGGAATGTGCTTCATCGAAATAGTGAAGAGAATAACCAGTTTCAAAAAACTGCAGTAGCTTTAGAAAACAGCCAGAAAAAAGAAGTCGAAAGGAAAATCGCCAAAAAATCAGAGGAACAAATCAAAACAGTGGACCGCAATCACAAAATCAGCAGTTATTTAAATGAGATTGGTTTCAGCGGAACAGCCATGATTGTTAGAAATGGAGAAATTGTAACAAATAAAGGTTTTGGTTATGCAGACCGTAAACGAAAAATTCAAAATAATCCATTAACATCTTTTTATGTCGGTTCGTCACAAAAAGCGCTGATTGCAACCGCTATTTTGCAGCTTGAGGAAAAGGGGAAACTTCAGACAAGCGATCCGGTAAGTACGTATTTACCTCATTTCCCTAACGGACAAACGATTACTTTGAAAAATCTGCTGACACATACATCGGGAATAAACGGACACATTGAAGGAAATGGCGCAATTACTCCGGACGAATTAATAAAAGACATAGAACGTCAGGGAATTCATCGTCAGCCGGGCGTATGGGGCTACAAGGATTCCAACTATTCTGTTCTTGCTTATATTGTGGCTGAAGTGAGCGGTGAGTCCTATGAACAATATATAACGAATCATATTTTTAAACCGGCGGGGATGACGCATGCAGGCTTTTACAAAACATATAAAAAAGAACCTTATCCTGCTGTCGGGTATAAGCTGAAAGGCAGCAAAGCGGTTACACCGTATATGCCCGATCTATCTCAGCTGTACGGTGCTGGAGATATGTATATGAGTGCTATAGATATGTACAAATTTGACCAAGCCCTGATAGAAGGCAAACTGTATTCCCAGAAGAGCTATAAAAAGATGTTTACGCCAGGAAGCAGCTCCACATACGGAATGGGATTTTATGTTGCTCCCGGTAGCTATTCAAGCCATGGTGTCATGCCGGGCTTCAACATTTTGAACAGCTTTAGCAAATCTGGGCAAACCATCGTTGTTTTGTTTTCAAATATACAAAATAACACTAAACTGGGCCAAGTAAACAATAAAGTATATCAGCTGCTGAATCAAGAATAATTCTGATCTGCTTTTGCAAACGCTAAGATGGCTAGCTTGACAAGTATTTCCGACACAATTACAATGGGAATGTATCACTTGTTTTTCTTAACATGATTGATAACTAATTTAAACTTGACAAGGGCAGTGAGGATCTCATTCCCTGTGAAGGCCCTGTATGTTGAGACACAAAACAATGTACATGCCGACACTTTATTTGTAAAACCAAGTTCATAGCAAGAGGAGGTGAAAATATGTCGCCTACGATGTTTACGATCATCTCCATTTTGCTGAGCCTAATCTGTTTAGTTGTTGGCTACTTTGTTCGTAAAACCATTGCAGAAGCAAAAATATCCGGCGCAAGAAACATGGCCGAACAAATTGTTGAGGATGCAAAGCGTGATGCGGAAGCATTGAAGAAAGAAGCGCTCTTGGAAGCGAAAGATGAAATTCATTCGTTTCGTGTAGAGGCGGAGCAAGAAGTTCGTGAAAGACGAAATGAGCTTCAAAGACAAGAAAACCGTTTACTTCAAAAAGAGGAAAATCTTGATCGCAAAGACGAATCTTTAGATAAACGGGAGTCCCTGTTGGAGAAGAGAGATCATTCTCTGAATGAACGACAACAACATATTGAAGAGATGGAAAGCAAAGTGGATGATATGATTCGTTTGCAGAAAGCCGAGTTGGAACGTATTTCAAGTCTAACTCGAGATGAAGCGAAACAAATCATTCTGGATCAAGTTGAAAATGAGCTTTCCCACGACATTGCAGTCATGACGAAAGAATCTGAAAACCGAGCGAAAGAAGAGGCTGACAAAAAGGCGAAAAACATTCTTTCACTTGCGTTACAGCGTTGTGCAGCAGATCATGTGGCTGAAACAACGGTATCTGTAGTCAATCTTCCAAATGATGAGATGAAAGGTCGTATTATCGGACGTGAAGGACGAAATATCCGTACGTTAGAAACGTTAACAGGTATTGACTTGATCATAGATGATACACCTGAAGCTGTTATACTATCGGGCTTTGATCCGATTAGACGTGAAACAGCGAGGATAGCTCTGGACAAGCTAGTCCAGGATGGCCGCATTCATCCTGCACGAATTGAAGAAATGGTGGAAAAATCACGCCGTGAAGTCGATGATTATATCCGCGAGATGGGTGAGCAAACGACATTCGAAGTCGGAGTTCACGGTCTGCATCCGGATCTGATCAAAATTCTCGGCCGCTTAAAATTCCGTACAAGTTATGGACAAAATGTCCTGAAGCATTCAATTGAGGTTGCACATCTTGCAGGTCTCATGGCTTCAGAGCTTGGAGAAGATGCAAAGCTTGCAAAACGAGCAGGTCTTCTGCATGACATTGGAAAAGCCATTGATCATGAAGTAGAAGGAAGCCACGTAGAAATTGGCGTTGAGCTTGCGACGAAATATAAAGAGCATCCTGTTGTCATCAACAGTATTGCCTCTCACCACGGTGACCAAGAACCGACATCTATTATCGCTGTTCTTGTTGCGGCAGCTGATGCATTATCTGCAGCACGCCCTGGTGCAAGAAGTGAGACGCTTGAAAATTACATTCGGAGACTTGAGAAATTAGAAGATATCTCTGAATCTTATGAAGGTGTTGAAAAATCGTTTGCGATACAGGCTGGACGTGAAGTACGTATTATGGTGAAGCCAGATTCAATTAATGATCTTGAAGCTCACCGTCTAGCAAGGGATATTCGTAAGCGAATTGAGGACGAGCTCGATTACCCTGGTCACATTAAAGTGACAGTCATTCGAGAAACTCGCGCAGTAGAGTATGCAAAATAGAGCGGTGCGCTTAGCGCCGCTTTATTTTTTTGTGTAAATATGCAACACTGATAAGAAGATCAATTTAAAAGAGAAAGGGTTCAAAAGCGCATGAAAATATTATTTGTTGGAGATATTGTCGGTTCACCTGGCAGAGACACACTGAAAGAATATTTGCCAAAGCTGAAGAAAAAATATCAGCCGCACTTTACCATTGTCAACGGAGAAAATGCTGCTCACGGGAAAGGTCTAACTGAAAAAATCTATCATGAGCTGCTGCAAGCAGGAGCTGATGTGCTCACAATGGGCAACCATACATGGGATAAAAGAGACATTTTCGATTTCATCGATGATGCAGCTAATATGGTCCGCCCTGCTAACTTCCCAGAAGGCACACCTGGAAAAGGTCTCACGTTTATTAAAAAACAAGGAAAAGAATTGGCTGTCATCAACCTGCAAGGACGTACGTTTTTACCGCCAATTGACTGCCCATTTCAAAAAGTAGATGAATTAATTGCGGAAGCATCCAAACGGACACCGTTTATTTTTATTGATTTTCATGGTGAAGCCACAAGTGAAAAGCAGGCGATGGGCTGGTATACAGACGGCCGTGCATCATGTGTCGTTGGCACGCATACACATGTTCAAACAGCAGATAACCGCGTATTGCCAAAAGGAACTGCGTATATTTCAGATGTCGGGATGACAGGGCCTTATGATGGCATTTTAGGTGTTGACCGAGAAACGATCATTAAACGATTCAAAACAAGTCTCCCAGTCCGGTTTGAAATTGCAGAAGGCCGAACGACGTTAAGTGCAGTAATCGTAGAAATTGACGAACAGTCGAAAAAAGCTGTCAAAATTGATCGAATTTTGATAAATGATGACCATATTTTCTTTGAATAAATGTTCACATATTTATTTCAGAAAAATATTAATCAGAAAGAAGGAATATGCGCCCTCTATCGTGAATATAGTAAAAATGGTAGGTAGCCTGCTATTTTTGAAAAACATTTTGGGGATGGATTTTCAAAAAAATAGCATCATCTAACAAAGATTGTTCTAATGAACACTCACTTATCCATTGTAAATTTAAGGGGGAGCAGAAATGGAAATTTTAAAAGTTTCAGCAAAGTCAAATCCGAATTCAGTAGCAGGAGCATTAGCCGGCGTTTTACGTGAACGCGGTGCAGCGGAAATACAAGCAATCGGCGCTGGAGCACTGAATCAGGCGGTTAAGGCTGTCGCCATTGCAAGGGGATTTGTCGCGCCAAGCGGAGTGGATTTGATATGCATTCCAGCCTTTACTGACATTCTGATCGATGGAGAAGAAAGAACAGCCATCAAATTGATTGTTGAACCACGATAATTCTAATTTTATTATTTTCAACCTGCTTACATCATGTAAGCAGGTTGTTTTTGTTTACCGCTATACATTTCTTATATAACATATTCAGTTCGTGAAATAGATAAAAATGACATATTAGAGCTTGCATTTTTTCACCGTGATGATAAATTAAGATTAAGTTGAATTTACTTCATCAAAAATAAATATTTAAGTAGGTGAAATAATGTTTGAAGCTTTTTTGAAAAGAGGAAAGCTTGTTTTTATTTTATTTTTTATCGTTCTCATTGCTGGCGGCTATTTATTCGCGCAGCTTCCTAAACGAGAACTGCCAGAATTCGAGGCGAATCTCGTCACGATTTCTACCGTTTTTCCTGGTGCAGATGCAAAACAGGTGGAAAGAGATGTCACCAATAAACTGGAATCAGCCCTATCTGATATCAACGGTGTAGAGAAAACGAGCTCGGTTTCTGCCATTGGTTTCTCAAATATTGTGCTTGAAATTGAGGACCAAGCCGACTTTCAAAAGGTGGCAAGTCAAATTAAGAATGAAACCACAAGTGCTGCGTCGTCTTTTCCTGACGGGGTGATGGAGCCGGAAGTAAAGGATGAATTCGGCAGCGTGCCGGTTGGCTCTTATATGATTGTGTCAAATGAATCATCGGACTTAGCAAAGAGTCAGCAATCGCTGCGTGCATTGAAGGAAAAAGTAGAGGACATCAAAGGGGTAGACAGTGTCATTATCAAAGGCTTCAATGACAAACAAGCGATTTTAAACTTAGATTCAAACAAGCTGGAGGGTGAAGGGCTCAATGTAACTGATGTCACAAATGCCATCAATCAGGAATTTGACACATCTCCACTAGGCGATATTCGGGCAGGCAAAGAGAAGGTGAAGCTGTCCATCGATACATATGACCGCTTTGATCAAGTTAAAAAAATTGAGCTTTTCTCAAAAACGAAAAGAGAGCCGGTCACAATTAGTCAGCTTGGCAGTTTAAAAGAAGTAGAAAAACAGAAAAGTGATATTGTGTCGTATAACGGAAAGCCCGCTTATTCATTTACTGTGAATATTAAACAAGGGCTTGATATTCCTAAAATGTATGACAAAGTCAGTGATGTCATTGAGAAAGAAAAGCAGCTGCCAAATGGGGTGGAGTGGGTAGGCTACTATTCACAAAAAAGTGAAGTGGATACCATTTTCAATGATTTAATAAAAGAAGCCATTGTTGCGGTCATTGCTGTCATAATTGTTACCACACTTGGACTCACGATTGGCGGGGCGTTTATCGTTTCACTCGCCATTCCGCTATCCATTACAATTGGAACGATTCCGCTGCCATTTTTACAAGTGGACCTCAATCAAATTTCGATCATCGGCTTTATCATTGCTTTAGGGATACTTGTCGATGATGCCATTGTCGTCAATGATAATATTTTAAGACAAATGAAAAAATACGAAAGTCCGCTTAAAGGAACAATTGCAGGGGTGAAAGAAGTCGCAGGGTCCATTTTGACATCAACACTAGCTGTTGTGTTTGCCTTCCTGCCGCTTGTATTCCTATCAGGTGCAAACGGTTCATTTATTCGGGCATTACCGTCTGTTCTAGTGACGACTGTGCTTGCGTCCATGGTGATTTCTCTGACACTTGTACCGGTCTATCAATATACTGTGAACCGGAAAAGAAAGAACAAAAACAGTCAAAAAGAGCCGGGATTCCTAGGGAAACCATTAAAAAGGCTGGCTGATTTCTATGCAGACCGTGTGCTGACAAATATAGTGAAGCGGCCGCTCGTTATTGGACTAAGTGGTTTGCTCGTTGCAACGCTTGCTTTTTTACTTATTTTCGCCACACCATTTGAATTTTTCCCTGCGGCGAATAAGAAAGAAGTGGTCGTCACTGTCACGCTTCCAAGTGAAACAACATTAGACCAAACAAATGAAACACTAAAGAAAATAGAACAAGAGATCAAACAGCAAAAAGGAATTGAAGAAACGGCGATTTTTGCAGGCGGCGGTGTGCCGAACCTGTTTAATGAAAGTATTTCAAATGCAAGTGACCACACGGGTCAAGTTGTCGTGAGAGTAGACAATGATCAGATGACAAGTAAGGCATTGATAGATCGTATGACCGAGCCTTTGCGAGAGACATTCAAAGAGGCTGAAACCTTTATGAAAACCATTGTACAAGGGCCGCCAACTGGCGCGCCAGTGACAGTAACGGTTGCAGGTGAATCTTTTTCAAAGCTCATTGATGTCAAAGAAACGCTGACAAATGAAATGAAAGACAAAGGAGCAAGCTTGATTACGGTCGATGTCAATCAGCCGGTGAAAACGATCTCCTTTGAATTAAACCGCGAGCGGATGGCAGAGGATGGGCTCAGTGCTCAATTTGTCAGCAGACAGCTTGGTCTTGTGACAGAAGGGATGCCATTAGGTACCTTTCAACAAGGAACAAATGATATCGATTTAGTGGTGAAACAGGATATAGGCAGACATCAAAATGGTTTGAAGCTAAAAGAAATGAAAGTGCCTGTGAAGACAAATGAGGGTGGTATGCCTCAACTTGAGCCGCTTAGCCGATATGTAAAAGAAAAAGAAACAGAGCAGTACGAAAGCATTCCACATGAAAATGGAGTTCCGACCATTACGCTGAAGGCGTATCCCGGCGCATCAGATTCGTTTAAAGACGATATGAAAGAAGTCGTCAATCAAGTAGGGAAAAGCGCTGCAGCGAAGGATTTGACCATTTCACAAGGTGGAGAAAATGAAAATCAGACCCAGTTCTTTATTGAAATAAGTCTCTTATTTGCAGTAGTCTTGCTGCTCATTTACGTGACCATCGCATTCCAGTTCAATTCATTAATGCTTCCGCTGTTAGTTCTAGGAACGGTTTACTTAGCCGTATCAGGAGCCATTATCGGACTGTTTGTCACCCAAACACCATTCAGCTTTATGGCAACAATGGGGATTGTCTCATTGGCTGGTATTGTCGTCCGAAATGCGGTCGTCCTATTCGAATTTATAGAACAGCGGCGCAAGCAAGGGTTTGATCAACAGACAGCTGTCATTGAAGCAGGAAGAGCAAGGATTAGACCGATTCTCTTAACAGCATTTACGGCACTTGTTGCACTAATGCCTGTTGCATTAAGTCATGATCCACTCTTTAAGCCGCTGGCCATATGCATTGTATCGGGTGTCTTTTTCTCAACAATTCTGACATTATTCATTGTGCCAGCACTATATGTTGCCGTTTCAAAGAAACGCTGACGATGAAAGCAAATCTCCGATCGAAAGGAGATTTGCTTTTTTTTTTAGAAAAATATCTAAAAAAATATGTGGGGTGTTCATTTGTCTTTTTCTAGTAGACAGTGGTATTTACGACTAAAATAAGTCGTGTTAAAATCTGATTGGGAGAAGTTTTTTAACAAAGGGGTTGTACGTCATGTGTGGAACGATGAAAGCAATTGTTAAAAAAGAAAGCGCTTACGGAGCGGTGCTGATGGAGATGCCGATTCCAGAAATCAAAGATCATGAAGTTTTAATCCAAGTGAAAGCCACTTCGATATGCGGAACAGACGTGCATATTTATAATTGGGATGACTGGGCTAAGGGAAGAGTCAAAGCGCCTTACATTTTTGGACATGAATTTACAGGGGAAGTTGTCAAAGTGGGGAAGCAAGTCTCACGAGCAAAGGTAGGGGACTTTGTATCAGCTGAGACGCATGTTGTATGTAATCAATGTTATATGTGCTTAACAGGGCAGCAGCATTTGTGCAGTGAAACGAAAATTTTAGGGGTAGACATTGATGGCTGTTTTGCTGAATATGTCAAAGTACCTGAACAAAATGTGTGGCACAATCCAGCTCAAATGCCGGTTGAGCTTGCCTCTATACAAGAGCCGCTAGGAAATGCTGTTCATACTGTACTGCACACACCTGTTTCAGGTAAGTCAGTGGCGATTTTTGGCTGCGGACCAATCGGTTTAATGGCAATTGCTGTTGCAAAAGCCTCCGGGGCTGTTCAAGTGTTCGCTGTTGATAAAAATGAATACAGGCTCGATCTTGCCCGGAAAATGGGTGCAGATCATATCGTGGATATTGGAAAAGATGATCCAGTGGCGATAATTAAGCAGCTCACGCGGATGGAAGGGGCAGATGTGATGTGTGAGATGTCAGGTCATCCAGCTGCCATTAATCAAGCACTCGAAGCTTGTGCAAATGGAGGGAAAGTCAATATACTAAGCTTGCCAGAACGGCCAGTGACAATTGATATTACGAATCAAATTGTGTTTAGGGGATTAACCGTGCAAGGGATCACGGGGAGAAAAATGTTTGAGACGTGGCGTCAAGTATCTGAGCTGTTAAGAACGAATACCATTGATGTAAAGCAAGTTATCACTCATACACTGCCATTTGAAGAGTTCGAAAAGGGATTTGAACTTATGCAAAGCGGTACGTGCGGGAAAGTCGTACTGATGATGCCATCATATCAAAGGGGGAAGAAATGATGAAAGAATTCACGTATTTACAAGATGAATTGGACACAATGAAGCAGCAAGGCACCCACCAAACTTTGAAAGAGATCGACTCAAAACAATCATCCACTGTGACATTAAATGAACAATCTGTCATACAACTCTCCTCAAATAACTACTTAGGCCTCACCTCACACCCAAGGCTGATGAAAGCAGCAAAAGAGGCAATCGATGAATTCGGTGCGGGTACAGGATCTGTACGTACCATCGCCGGCACAATGACGATGCATGAACGTCTTGAAAAAAAGCTTGCTGCATTTAAAAAGACAGAAGCAGCTCTTGTGTTCCAATCAGGCTTTACGACCAATCAAGGGGTCTTATCCAGTATCTTGACAAAAGATGATATTGTCATATCGGATGAACTGAATCATGCCTCAATTATTGATGGCATTCGATTAACAAAAGCAGATAAAAAGGTATACGGTCATTCCAATATGGAAGAGCTGGAGAAGATTTTGAAAAAATCAATGAATTACCGCGTCCGCCTCATCGTTACAGACGGTGTATTCTCGATGGATGGAGATATCGCACCACTTCCTGAGATCGTCAGGCTCGCCGAAGCATATGATGCATTTGTGATGGTAGACGATGCGCATGCCTCGGGCGTGCTTGGCGAGAATGGCCGCGGGACGGTCAACCATTTTAAACTCGACGGCAGAGTGCACATTCAGGTCGGGACACTTAGTAAGGCTGTCGGAGTCCTCGGCGGCTATGTGGCGGGGTCAGCGGTTTTAATTGATTATTTAAAACATAAAGCAAGACCGTTTTTATTCAGCACTTCACATCCGCCAGCTGTGACTAGAGCGTGTGAAGAAGCGATTGAAGTGCTGTTAGATGAACCGGAGCGAATCGATACACTTTGGGAGAACGCCGCTTATTTTAAAGAAAAGGTCATCAGCCTAGGATTTCAAGTCGCACCAACAGAGACACCGATTATCCCAATCATGATTGGAGACGAAGCACTTACTTTTCGATTCTCAAAGGCTTTAATAGAACGAGGCGTGTTTGCCCAAGGCATCACCTTCCCAACTGTAGCAAAAGGCAAGGCAAGAATTAGAGCCATCATCACAGCCGAGCACACAAAAGAAGAACTAGACCGGGCACTGACAATCATTGAAGAAGAAGCAAAAAAACTAAACATACTTGATTGAGAGAGCGCAGGCTCTCTTTTTTCTTTTTGTGAAAAATGGTTATGACTAATAGGCAATTTTCATAGAAGAACCGTATATGATTTATTTTCAATTCATCACAAAATAGTCTATACTGTAGGGTGGAACTTGGTTTGAAAGGAGTACAAATTCATGAATGAAGAGCAGAGAAAAGCGAGCGGACAAGTAAGTTCATCGGACAAAAAATCCGAGAAGGACTACAGTAAATATTTTGAAGCTGTGTATATTCCGCCTTCCTTAAAAGATGCAAAAAAACGGGGTAAAGAAGAAGTCGAATACAATCAATTTCAAATTGACGAGCAGTTTCAAGGGTTAGGAAACGGCCGCAAGTTTTATATTCGCACATATGGCTGTCAAATGAATGAGCATGACACAGAAGTGATGGCTGGTATTTTTATGGCGCTTGGCTATGAACCAACAAACTCAACGGAAGATGCAAATGTGATCTTATTAAACACTTGTGCTATTCGTGAAAATGCAGAAAATAAAGTGTTTGGAGAGCTTGGTCATTTAAAAGCATTAAAACGTGAAAAGCCAGATTTAATTTTAGGTGTCTGCGGGTGTATGTCACAAGAAGAATCTGTCGTGAGCCGTATTTTGAAGAAACACCCATTTGTTGACTTGATTTTTGGCACGCACAATATTCACCGCCTGCCAGAACTGTTATCTGAATGCTACCTTTCAAAAGAAATGGTCGTTGAGGTGTGGTCAAAAGAAGGCGATGTGATTGAGAATCTTCCGAGAGCCCGTCAAGGTAAAATCAAGGGCTGGGTGAACATTATGTACGGCTGTGATAAATTCTGTACATACTGTATCGTGCCTTACACGCGTGGCAAGGAAAGAAGCCGCCGCCCAGATGAAATTATTCAAGAGGTCAGACGTTTAGCAGCAGAAGGATATAAGGAAATTACCCTTCTTGGTCAAAACGTGAATGCATATGGAAAAGATTTTGATGATATGGAATATGGTCTTGGCCACCTGATGGATGAGCTGCGAAAAATTGATATTCCGCGTATCCGTTTTACAACAAGTCACCCGCGTGATTTTGATGATCACTTAATTGAAGTGCTTGCCAAGGGCGGAAATCTTCTTGATCATATTCATCTGCCAGTTCAATCCGGAAGTTCTTCTGTGCTGAAACTTATGGCGAGAAAATATGACCGTGAGCGTTACCTTGATCTTGTGCGCAAAATCAAAGAAGCTATGCCGAATGCTTCATTAACAACGGACATTATTGTTGGATTTCCAAATGAAACAGATGAGCAGTTTGAAGAAACACTTTCCCTCTATCGCGAGGTTGAGTTTGATGCTGCTTATACATTCATTTATTCTCCAAGAGAAGGAACGCCTGCAGCGAAAATGAAAGACAACGTGCCAATGCGTGTGAAAAAAGAACGTTTGCAGCGCCTAAATGCACTTGTGAATGAAATTTCTGCGAAAAAAATGAAGGAATATGAAGGGCAGATTGTCGAAGTATTAGTAGAGGGTGAAAGTAAAAACAACCCTGAGATCCTAGCCGGATATACAAGTAAAAGCAAGCTTGTGAATTTTAAAGCACCAAAAGAAGCGATTGGCAACATCGTCAAAGTGAAAATCACACAAGCCAAAACTTGGTCTCTTGACGGAGAAATGGTTGGAGAAGCTATCGAGGTGAATTAAAATGACACTTTATTCAAAGAAAGAAATTGTCGAGCGTGCAAGAGAGCTCGCTAAAATGATTTCTGAAACGGAAGAAGTTGATTTCTTCAAAAAAGCAGAAGCGCAAATCAATGAAAATACAAAAATTTCGACGATCATTAATCAAATTAAGGCGCTTCAAAAACAAGCTGTGAACTTAAAGCATTACGGCAAACATGAAGCCTTAAAGCAAGTCGAAGAAAAAATCGATGCCCTGCAAGAAGAACTGGATGACATCCCAGTGATTCAAGAATTCAAAGAATCACAAATGGAAGTCAATTCCCTGCTTCAACTTGTAGCGCACACAATTTCGAATCAAGTAACAGATGAAATCATTCTTTCAACCGGCGGTGACCTCTTATTAGGAGAAACCGGTTCAAAAGTAAAAAACTCATCACCAAGTTGCTCCATAAAATGAGAAAACCCCGCAGATGCGGGGTTTTTATTATATAGAATATATGTTATTTGTATTTTGCTACTGCATCAACAATAAAATGTTGATGCAGTAGCCCTTATATTTCGTAAAAAATAAATATTATATTGAAGTGTTATCAACTAAAAATGAATTGATTTTACAGATTAAAAGATTTGAACTGAAGCTCAATGTTTAATCCAAAAATGTTTATTATAATATTAAATTGTTTCATAATATCTCCTCCTTATATAAAGAAGGGCTACTATCTTTATTACATCAAATGACCCCATTTCAGTCAACCCCAATCTCTCACTCTCCAACTTTTCCAATTTTCAAGGCAAGTTTATGGGCGACCATGCATACACTGAAACAGAAATGAATTTAATTGAACATGAAGTTCAAAATCGTGACACACTAGACGAATGCCCAGCATAAGATAAAACGATCAAGAACAAGGAGGCATGCCGGAATGTCTGAATACAGAGAAATTATTACAAAAGCGGTGGTTGCAAAAGGGAGGAAATTCACCCAAAGCACACACACCATTTCTCCATCGCAAAAACCAACCAGCATCCTAGGTGGTTGGATCATTAATCATAAGTATGATGCTGAAAAGGTCGGTAAAACCGTTGAGATCGAAGGAACATTTGATATTAACGTATGGTACTCTTACGCCGACAACACGAAAACAGAAGTCGTCACAGAGCGTGTGAAGTATGTAGACATCATTAAACTGAGATATAAAGATAAAAATTTCCTTGATGATGAGCACGAAGTAATTGCGAAAGTGTTGCAGCAGCCCAATTGCTTAGAAGTGACCATTTCTCCAAATGGCAATAAAATTATCGTTCAGGCAGAGCGTGAATTCATTGCTGAGGTAGTCGGTGAAACAAAAATTGTCGTAGAGGTCAATTCAAGCTGGAAAGAAAAAGATGATCACGAGTGGGAAGAAGAAGTGGATGAGGAGTTAGAGGGTATTCATCCAGAATTCCTAGCAGGTGAGCCAGAAGAGTAAGGAATGACTAGGGCGCATATCCCCCTAGTTTTTTTGTGCCTGATCTAGGAGAAAAAAGGTGATTTTTTATGCTATAATTGAAGATGGTATGAATTCGAAAGTAATATAGTGAGGGATTAGAAATATGGCAAGTTATACGCCCATGATACAGCAATATTTAAAGATCAAGGCAGATTATCAAGATGCCTTTTTATTTTTTCGCCTAGGCGATTTTTATGAGATGTTTTTTGATGATGCAAAGGAAGCCGCGCAAGAACTAGAAATTACGTTAACAAGCAGAGACGGCGGCACAATTCCAATGTGCGGCGTTCCTTATCATTCTGCTTCTGCATACATAGAACAGTTGATTTCAAAAGGCTACAAGGTCGCCATTTGTGAGCAGGTGGAAGACCCTAAAACGGCAAAAGGTGTAGTCAAAAGGGAAGTCGTTCAACTGATTACACCGGGAACCGTCATGGATGGTAAAGGTTTAAGTGAAAACGAGAACAACTTTATTGCGTCTGTTACCAGCTTTCAAAATGGATACGGTCTTGCGCTGTCTGATTTATCAACAGGTGAAAACATGGCAGCTTTCATCGATCGATTAGATGAAGTCGTATCAGAAATTTATTCTGTCGGTGCAAAAGAAATTGTGGTGTCAAAGCAGCTGGATGAGGAAACAATCAAAACCCTTAAAGAACGCTGCCAAGCGACCATTTCATACGAAGATAGTGATGCATTATTAGAGGAAGCTGAACAGCTCATTTCCCATCTTGATGAAAAGTTAAAAACAGCATTTTTAACACTATATGCCTATTTAAGAAGAACGCAAAAAAGAAGCTTGGATCATCTTCAGAAAGTTCAAGTGTTTGAGCTTGAACAAACGATGAAAATCGATCTTTATTCAAAACGAAACCTTGAATTAACAGAAACGATTCGTTCAAAAAGCAAAAAAGGCTCTTTATTATGGCTGTTAGATGAAACAAAAACAGCGATGGGCGGCAGACTGCTCAAGCAATGGATCGACCGGCCGCTCATTCGCCTTTCGCAAATCAACGAGCGTCAGGAAATGGTGCAAATTCTGATGGATCATTTCTTTGAGCGAGAGGATCTGCGCGAACGATTAAAGCAAGTATATGATCTTGAGCGTTTAGCGGGCCGCGTGGCATTTGGCAATGTGAATGCCCGTGATCTCATTCAGCTCAAAGAATCTTTAAAACAAGTACCAGATATTAAACAACTCGTTCATTCATTACCAGAGGAAATGGCAAAATCAAGAGCGAATGAGATTGATCCTTGTGGTGACTTGCTTGATTTATTAGAAGATGCCCTTCATGAAAATCCGCCGATGACGATAAAAGAAGGCAATTTGATTAAAGATGGCTACAATGCAAAATTAGATGAATACCGTGATGCCAGCCGAAACGGAAAGGACTGGATTGCACGGCTTGAACAGCAGGAAAGAGAATATACTGGCATTCGCTCCTTAAAAGTCGGGTTTAATAAAGTGTTTGGTTATTATATCGAAGTGACACGCGCAAATACACATCTGCTGGAGGAAGGGCGTTACGAAAGAAAACAAACGCTTGCCAATGCAGAGCGGTATATCACACCTGAATTAAAAGAAAAAGAAGCACTGATTCTTGAAGCAGAATCAAATATTAACGAATTGGAATATGAACTATTTACAGCTCTCAGGGAGCAAGTAAAAAGCTATATTCCTAGATTACAGCTGCTTGCAAAACAAATGAGCGAGCTTGATGCGCTTCAATGCTTTGCGACTGTCAGTGAAAAGCGCCGTTATATCCGGCCGGAATTCTCAGAGGATGAAGTAGATGTCAAAGATGGCCGTCACCCTGTCGTTGAAAAAGTGCTGGATCACCAGGAATATGTACCGAATGACTGCCACATGGGAAAAGGCAGACAAACCTTACTCATCACTGGACCGAATATGTCAGGGAAAAGTACGTATATGAGACAAATGGCACTCATCTCGATTCTTGCGCAGATTGGCTGCTTCGTTCCTGCGTCAAAGGCGACGCTTCCAATCTTCGATCAAATCTTTACACGTATTGGTGCAGCAGATGATTTGATTTCTGGTCAAAGTACTTTTATGGTAGAGATGCTCGAAGCAAAAAATGCGATGGTGCACGCAACGAAAAACAGCTTGATTTTATTTGATGAAATTGGACGCGGGACAAGCACCTATGATGGAATGGCTCTTGCGCAGGCGATCATTGAATTTGTTCATAATCATATTGGAGCCAAAACCCTATTCTCCACACATTACCATGAGCTCACTGTCCTTGAATCCCAATTAAGCGAGCTGAAAAATGTTCATGTGCGAGCTGAAGAGCATGAAGGCATGGTCGTTTTCTTACATCAAATCAAAGAAGGTGCAGCTGATAAAAGCTATGGTATTCATGTAGCGCAGCTTGCTGAATTGCCAGATGCCATCATTAATAGAGCCCAGACTATTTTAACGGAGCTTGAGAGCGGATCACATGACGTGACTCCAACCGTATCTGCAGCACCAAAAGCAGAAAAGACTGTAGAAAAACAGCAGCTTTCTTTCTTTGAAGTAGAAGAAAAACCGCAGCCGAAAGCTGCGCTAAAACAGAAGGATCAAGCGGTCATCGACGAATTAAAGTCTTACAACCTAATGGATATGACGCCGCTTGAAGCGATGACAAAGCTGTATGAATTGCAAAAGAAATTATAATGTAAGGTGAGGTGAGCAGAAATGGCAAAGATTATTCAGTTATCCGATGACCTATCCAATAAAATTGCTGCAGGTGAAGTGGTCGAGCGCCCGGCTTCTGTTGTAAAGGAGCTTGTGGAAAATGCGATCGATGCAAAAAGTACAGTGATTGAAATCGATGTAGAAGAAGCAGGTCTTTCTTCTATCAGGATTATTGATAATGGTGTTGGAATCGATGCTGAAGATTGTAAGCTCGCCTTCCAGCGTCATGCAACGAGTAAAATCAAAGACGAAAATGATCTGTTTCGTGTCAGAACGCTCGGATTCAGGGGAGAGGCGCTGCCAAGTATTGCATCCGTCTCTCATCTAGAAATGAAAACAAGTACTGGCGAAGGAGCTGGAACGCACTTAGCTTTGCAAGGCGGGAAGATCATTTCGGAGAAAAAAACCTCTGGCCGCCGCGGCACCGAGATTGTGGTCACCAATTTATTTTACAATACGCCAGCCCGCCTAAAATACATGAAAACCGTTCATACGGAACTTGGCAATATATCGGATGTTGTCAATCGAATTGCGCTAGCTCATCCCGAAGTATCGATCCGTTTGCGTCATCAAGGGAAAGTCCTGCTACAGACGAATGGAAACGGAGATGTGCGTCATGTACTTGCGGCCATTTACGGGACAGCTGTGGCTAAAAAAATGCTGCCGCTTCACGTACAATCACTTGATTTTGAAGTGAAAGGATATATTTCGTTACCTGAAGTAACGAGGGCATCACGGAATTATATGTCTTCTGTTGTAAACGGGCGATATGTTAAACATTTTCCGCTCGTGAAAGCAATCCATGAAGGGTATCACACGCTGCTTCCGATTGGCCGTCATCCAATTACATTTATTGAGATGAAGATGGATCCCATTCTAGTGGATGTGAACGTTCATCCTTCGAAGCTAGAAGTGAGGCTAAGTAAAGAACAGGAACTTCATGATCTGATTAAACAAGGAATTAAGGAAGTATTTCAAAGACAGCAGCTCATTCCAAGTGCTTCAGTACCAAAAAAAGCACCAATGCCAGCTGTGAAAAATGAGCAGCAATCCTTAACCTTTGATGCGAAACAAAAGTACTCAAGCCCAGCGGAAACACCGCTAACCTATCAGCCGGAGCCGCACGAGTCGGTCATATACGAGACAAGTCATACCGATGCATACGGAATGCCTGAACAAGAGAAGACAGAAGCATCATCACCAGTATTTTATGAAGAAACCTCATCTGAACGTGTTCATTTAGAGGAATCCGCCGCTTCACTTGAAGAGACGGTACTGCACGAAGAAGTGACAGAAACGATTCCTGAAAACGAACGCGTCCCTGTGATGTATCCAATTGGGCAAATGCACGGCACATATATTTTGGCTCAAAATGAACGAGGGCTTTATATCATCGACCAGCATGCGGCTCAAGAGCGAATCAAGTATGAGTATTTTCGTGAGAAGGTGGGGGAGATCGAACAGGAAGTGCAAGAAATGCTCGTCCCCTTAACATTTCACTACTCTAAAAACGATATGCTGATCATTGAAGAGCATAAGGATATTCTAGTGAAAGTGGGGGTCTTCTTAGAGCCCTTTGGTTCAGGTAGCTACATCGTTCGGTCGCATCCGCAGTGGTTTCCAAAAGGTGAAGAGGCTGAGTTGATCGAAGAGATTATAGAGCAAGTGCTTGATGAAAAACGTGTTGATATCAAGAAACTGAGAGAAGAAGCGGCGATTATGATGAGCTGTAAAGGCTCAATCAAAGCAAATCGTCATTTGCGTCATGATGAAATCAAAGCCTTATTAGATGAACTACGGCAAACGAAGGACCCATTCACTTGTCCGCACGGCCGGCCGATCATCATTCATCACTCGACTTATGAAATGGAAAAGATGTTTAAACGGGTGATGTGATATAAAAAAGCGCTCTAATCAGAGCGCTTTTTTATTTAGCATCCGCAAGGATTTGGCGGTGTGACCACAACTGGCCGTGTATTAATATCAATCGTATCTTCTGCATAAAATGTAGAACCGATGCTGATGGCTCGATTTTCTGCGCGGAACGTATATGTACCTGCAGCAGGGAGTACTTTATGTGAAAGCTTTAATGTATATTTGGACATTCCAAGTAAATCCAATCTAAGCGGAATACGAACGGTTTGTCCATTGTTCAAAATGTAGCGGTCTTTTAATGCTTTACCGTTCATAATGTCTTTAGTTGTTGCTTGGAAACCCTTTGGCAGAGTGAACTCAACCGCACCAAGACTTAGAACAGAATTTGGGCTGTACGTCAGCTCAATGTCAGAAAAAGACCATTCCTGCTTACTTGCTCCTGTAATTTTTGCGTAAAGTGCAGCTGGTTTTGCATTGGTTGTTGCTTTGCCTTCCTCTGTTTTGACTCCTTCAGCAGATGCAGAAAGCGGTACTGACAGTGCCATAACCAATGTGAGCATCCCCATCATAAGAATCGTCCATGTTTTTTTCATTTTTTCCTTCCCCCTTGTTGAATATAGGTAAATAATAGATGATTACACCCATTATTTACCTATAATGTTACCATATTACCATATGGTATTAAATGGGATATTATACCCTTATTTTGTCATTCTTTAGTAATAGCGGGGAAATAGCGCATTTGGTTGATTCATTCCATAATAATGGCCTGGCATTTGCTGGTTTGTTGGCATCATCATATGCATATCTTGATAACCGTATGGATGATGTGGCATCATCCCATATCCACCATAATGGCCTAGATGATGGTGGTCTTTCATTGGAACATGCTTTGAAAAGGTATCATGCTGATTTGGAAACGGTGAATAAACTGAATGATGATGTGGATGGTGCGCGTTATGCACATCTTTTTTGCCGCTATGATAATGGTTTGGCATATTCATATGACCATGCATGTTTGGCGCGACCATATGCTCATGATTGGCTGTATACACATTTTCAAATGTGTGATAGGGATTTTCTTGGTGATAATGATTCATTTGGCTGTTCATATCGTTCATGTATATCTCATCCTTTATGTCAGGTTGCCATATCTTATGAGACAGATCTGCTTCATGAGCCTATCCATCTGAAAGAAAAAAACCGGCTTTTCAGCCGGGAAAAGGAAAAGCAGGTAAAGCGTCAAGCGTTAAATTGTGTAGCTGTGTCTTCTTCTGCGACGCTTTTTACAACTGCTGCAGACACTTTTAGGAAAATAACAGGGATCGTAGCTTCGAGAGGTATCCCAAAAATCGCTCTCAAACCATTTATCTTTTTTATGACAAAACTTTTTTTCTTTACATGGATCCTCATGGCAATGATCGTCATGCTTTTTATGGCAGTGTGAGTGGGAATGTTTGCACTTGCATTTGCACATTGTCATCCCTCCTAAATGTGACTCAATGCTAGTATATGCAAGAAAGATCGATGAGGACTGGATGCTCTCGCTTCTTTTATAAAAAAAGGCTTTTTCTGAAAAAACTCAAATAAAAAGAATTGACTAGTGCTAAATTAACATGATAAAATATAAATTTTTATCCTCTGATGAAATGTGTTATAATGTTATTGTGAATACTTTCGGAGGTGGCGGATTTGTTTCAAATAGGTGATAAAATTGTTTATCCAATGCATGGAGCCGGTGTGATTGAAGGAATGGAGGAAAAAGAGATTTTAGGTAAGACGCAGGAATATTTCCTGATTCAAATGCCGAATATGCAGATGATGGTTCCAAAAGGCAGAATCAATCAACTAGGTATACGTCCGGTAGCAGATCAAGCAACGCTGAAAGTTGTGATGAACAATTTTGCAGAAGAAACAAACGACGACACGCTTACTTGGAAGCAAAGATATGATGAAAATCTGAAAAAGCTAAAAACAGGTGCGATCGAAGATGGTGCAGACGTTGTCAAAGATCTAATGAGACGAAATCAGAAGAAAGCCTTAAATTCAAGTGAAAAGAAGATGCTTGAAGATGCAAGAGGCATGTTAGTGAGTGAGATTTCACTTGCACAGGGACTCACGCAAGATGAAGTGATGACAGCTTTAGAGAATGAATTAAGAATGTAATGATGATATACAGAGACTAGCTGTAAGCAGAAGGGGACTACTTCTTTTGTTTACAGCTTTTTTGTTTTTAAAAAAGAGTAATATTGCCATTTTTGTAGGTGGTTTTAACTAAAATTGAAATGAGGTCATATGATTTAGTTTTTACGTTCACAACAAAAATTTAAAGACCTCTGAAATACCTACATCATATGAAAAACAGGTAAGTTCTCCTGATTCATTCAAATGAGCCGGACAACCTTTGAATTTTTTAAGTCATTGATAGTAAAATATTGCGGTAAGATGACACCTAAGAGAAAAAAGGAGCGGTGAAATGAAAAGGTTACTAATATGTGGATTCATCTTTCTTATTCTGTGTACTCTTTTAATGGTGAAATGCAGCCATTCTGTTCAAGAAAAAAAAGAGCAAAAGCAGCATCATAACGAGGTAGAAAAGTATCAAAAAGAGCGAAAAAAAGGTGATCAATATGAAAGCTTTAAACAGCTCATACGACATGAAAGAGAAGGGTATGAGATAGAATTTCATGAAAAGGGCGGAAGTGATTTACTCGTATTTTCTCCTCATGGAGGTGACATTGAACCAGGAACAAGTGAAATTGTAGAAGCCTTTCAAGAAAGGTACTCTACGTATTTGTTCGAAGGTACAAAGCAAGACAATAACCGGGACCTGCATATCACGAGTACCAATTTTGATGAACCCATTTTGGTTCAAATGATTAAAACGTATCCTTTTTCAATTTCCATCCACGGCTATAAAAGTGATAAAAGACACACGCTCGTTGGCGGCACAAATGAAAAAATGCAAAAAGCAGTTGTACGAGAACTAAAGGATCGGGGATTTTCCGCAGAAATGGTACAAAAAGGCGAACGGCTTTCTGGTACAGACCCTAAAAATATAAATAATCGAAATGCGAGTGGTGAAAGCGTTCAGCTTGAAATTAGTACAGCGCAAAGAGAAGCTTTTTTTGACAATTTTGATACGAGAAAAGGAAAGAAAAAAGCATTCAGACGTTATATTAATGCGTTAAAAGAAGTACTAAGAGAATTCGATCCGTCTTCGTAAAAAAGTTTTGATGGGTAAAAGTACTCTATTTAAACTTGGTAAAAAAGATAGGAATATGCGATTTGAACATAAAATATGTAATAACTTACAATTTGCCTTAAAAACATAAATTATGTAAAATAATAGTTATCAGTTTGATATGATAGAATGGGGCTGAAGTGGATGGCACATAAAATACCATCTTCCGAAGTAGGTGTAAAGATCAATCAATGGTACACGCATATTTGCAAATTTGAAGTTGAACAGGCAAACGACATGAAGCGCCTTGTTGAAGAAGAAATTCATGATATGGAAGAGGATCAAGATTTACTCCTATACTATTCTCTAATGGATTTTCGCCATCAAATGATGCTTCAGCACTTAGCGCCAGTCCATGCAGGGAGTGAAACGCTTCAAGCAGTGTCTCTTCCTAAAGAAATTGACGATGCAGAAGATGAAATGACAGGCTTACTCGGCTATTATTTTCATTTTTTTCATGGAATGTATGCGTTTATCCAGCGCCGGTATATCGAGGCCATTTCATATTACAAGCATGCGGAACATCAACTGATTTTAGTGACAGATGAAATTGAAAAAGCTGAATTTTACTATAAAATTGCAGAAGTATACTATCATATGAAACAAACCTATTTCTCCATGCACTACGCTAAAAAGGCAAGAGACATCTACAAGAAACATCAGCTTTATGGTAAAAGAAGCATTCAATGTGATTTTGTCATGGCAGGTAATTGGATTGATGTGAATCAGTATCAAAAAGCGCTTCCTTATTTAGAAAAAGCGTTAAAAGTCTGTGAAGCGATGGAACAAAAAGAATGCACCTCTTACTTTAAAGCAATGGCTCTTAATAACTTAGGCACTTGTCATTATAGTATGGGAATGTACCATACAGCGACTGTCTTTTTTGAACAAGCCATTTCACTTTATCAGAAAGATCAAGCATCCACGATGATCAAATCGTTGTTTTCACTGGCTCTTACATGTTTTAAACTTGGAGATATTCAGCGGGCTGGCGAGGCCATATCTACAGGAATGAAAGAGGCTTGTGTATTGGAAGATGAAATTTATCAGTTGAAATTCCAATTTTTGCAGGCGCTCTATATAGAGAAAGACGGCTGTGAGCAATTGAGGTCGGCCCTTTTTGGTCTGAGAAATAAAAAAATGTTTGCTGATTTAGAGGAATTAGCACTTGATGCGGCTAATTATTATAAGGAACGCGACATGTACAAGGAATCTTCCACTTTTTTTGAGATTGTGATCGAAGCGCGTACGCACATTCAAAAAGGAGATGAGATGTATGAGAACGAAGCATAACATGTCAGCTGCTCAAGTAGATGAAAGACTTCACACTTAAAAATGAGACAAACAACACCCTTTACGCAAAACGTAAAGGGCTTTTTTCTTTATTCTTTGATTGCTTTTTCTGCGTCAATTGCACCTGCTCCATAAATCATCGGGTCATCCCCAGACCACTTGCTTGTATTTTCTTTTAAAAGGGTTTTGACTTCATCCGGCGTTAAATCTGGTGAATGCTCTAACAGTAGAGCGCAAATACCAGCACAAATCGGTGTTGCCATCGATGTGCCAGATAACGTTGTATAATCATGATCGACTCTGCTTGATTTATCAAGTTTATCCAGAAAGGATCTTGGTGATCTGAGAGAAACGATGTTTACTCCTGGTGCGAGGATATCAGGCTTTGCCTCCCCGTAAACAGTTGGTCCTCTGCTTGAAAATGGTGCCACGACATCGTCACTTGATTCTGGTGTATTCCTGTCATCGTAGGCTCCGACGGTAATGACTTTTTGACTAACAGCAGGGCTTGCAATCGTCTGGCTGTTAGGGCCAGAGTTTCCGGCAGCGACGCATACCACGATCCCTTGATCCCAAGCCGCATTGACAGCACGCACCATTGGATCGTCCTGTTCGTCATCATAACGCTGCGCAGCCCCGCCCAGCGACATACTGATAATATGAATTGGATCATCAGGGTGGTCTTCGTTGAACTGTATGCACCATTCAACACCTTCTATAATAGTAGAAAGTGATCCAGCCCCTTGTTTATTTAACACTTTCACACCAATCAGATTTGCTTTTGGAGCAGGTCCTTTGTATAAGCCGTCTGAGGCGGCTCCATCTCCCGCGACATCTCCCGCGCAGTGAGTACCGTGGCCATTATCATCATAAGGCTTTGTTTTTTGTTTGACTAAATCCACAAAATCTCGAATTCTTCCATCTAAATCTTCATGTGGATAAATTCCCGTGTCAATGACAGCGACCGTAATACCTTCTCCTGTTAAAGTTGTCCCGTTTCGGATGACTTCTTCAGCATGGCTTGCTTGTGTGGCTACATCCAGCAGCGCATGAACTTTCCGGTCTAAATAAATTTTACGAATATGCTCACCATTTGCTAATAGCTCTTCTAAAGCAGCAGGCGTTAAATCAGCAGCGCAGCAGTCGATATGTGAAAAATGCCGTTTTATATTTGTTTTTCTGCTTTTTTTCATGACCTGTTTTGTGCTTTGAATCCCTGCCTCAGCTGCACCTTCCTTAAATTCAATGATCACACGAAGCTTCTTTTTCTTCTTCAGCCTGCCTTCGAAAAAACGATGAAGAAAGCATGGCGTCCATTTAAAGGGTTTATAAAGGTGAAGAACGGTCTCTCTTAAAGGCTGATCTAGTTTACTAGCATGTGTTCTCACCATTTGCACCATAGAAAATCCAAACATGTGATGCCCTCCATTCCAGCTATCCATTCTCGTACACTCTTACGTTATGAGAATGAGAACTGCTTGGTTCGGATTCTTGTCCCTTCTTTTCTTTATATTGGCGGCTTGCTTATGTCTTTCAAAGAAAGAAAAGCGCTTACATTTTGTAAAATAATAGAAAAAGGTGGAAATCACGTAGAATCTGCCGATGATAGGTGGGAGAGTTCTTCTGAGAGAACCAGTGAAACAAAGGATTTTGCAGAAAAAGGAGGGCTGTGGACAGGGTCAATGCTCATATAAATGTGATGCGTGACAGATGGAAAAAATCAAATCCTTATCAAAAAAAGCCGAATTAAAGAAAACAGACTGGATAGGACTAGGTCATATTAAACATAACGTCATTTGTTTGTCATACTATTCTAACTCTGTTTTCAAAGAGGAGAGGCGTTTCTGTGTATATAAATGCAATTATCTTATTTTTGAGGAATCTCATGATCTAGAGTGTTATGATCAAACGTGAAGAGAAAATGTGGAAAAAATGATAAGAAATGATGATTCAATATAAATCATAGAAACGGCTTAGAAATCTGTTAAAGGAGAACGGGAATGAAGAAGTTTTTTGCTTTGCTTCTCCTGCTTGCGATCGGATGGGGCGTTTATTATACCATGCAAGCACAGGAACATGATGAGCCAGTGTCATCAGGTGGGGAAGACGAAAGCGGTTCAAATGATATTTATCGAAATTTTAAAGAACTTGAAGAAAACGAATCAACAAGCAGCTATAACATTACAGCCAACCCAGTGCCCGGCAGCCGCCTTCTTGTGATGTCACCTCATGGCGGGAGGATCGAAGGCGGCGTGAGCGAGATCGTCCATTTTTTTGACAACGATTTTTCGACGTATTTATTTGAAGGTCTAAGAGAGAATGCATCAGAACTTCATATTACAAGTACAAACTTTGATGAGCCAATCGGCGTCGCGCAGGCAAAAGCACATGATTACATCTTAGCGGTGCATGGATACAAAGGCGAGGAAGGAATTGACCATACTCTCGTCGGCGGAACAGATTACGACCGTGCAGAGAAAATTGTCAACTCATTAGAGCGGAACGGGTTTTCTGCTGAACTAGCTGTCGCACACGCAACCCTGAGCGGGACAAGCAATCATAATATTAATAATCTTACAAAAACAGGGCAAAGTGTGCAGCTTGAGATTAGTAGAAGTCAGCGTGAAGCTTTATTTGACAGTTTCGATTTTCGGAGGCGGTCGAGTACAAAAAACGAGACGTTCTATCGTTATGTCAGGGCAATTCGGACAGTGCTGGATGAAGAATATACATAAGGGCTGTGCACATGTTAAGACAAGCAGGGGAATTCTTGTTACACTATGAATAGTGATAACAAAAGGAGAGACGGATATGGCGCGTCATCATTTTCATCTTCAGGCAAGCTGGCCCGGTCTGCGTAACGATGTGGGTACAATCGCATGTGAACAGTTAAAAACAAAGATTTCGATTCCAAAGGAAATGGACGGTCCAGGTATTGGAACCAATCCAGATGAGATGCTCTTAGGTGCAGCGGCTACGTGTTATATCATTACGCTTGCAGCCATGATGGAGCGGAGTCAATTAGAGAAAGAGGATTTATCGATGAGCTCTGAAGCTGTCGTAGATGTGACAAATGGTGTGTTTACTTATGAGGAAATCATTCATCGGCCTGTCATCATCCTCAAAGAATCCGCTTCCGCACATGATATTGAGCTGGCCCGAAAGCTGGCGCATAAAGCCGAAAGCTCTTGTATGATTTCAAGAGCTGTTCAGGGGAATGTGAACATCTCCTTAGAAGAAACCATTCAAGTCGGCCGTTAAAAACAAAAAAGTCATTTTCTCTAGAAATATGGAGAAAATGACCTTTTTTTATGACGTTCATTCGGTTTGATCGAGTTGTGCTTTGGTTTCGTTCTTTTGCTTCTTGGATTGATTTAAGACAATTACGCCGCAGATGACAAGTGCAAGGCCGATGTAGCCTTTTGTGCTGATCGTTTCGTTAAACAGCACAAGTCCTACAAGAGCAGTGAGAGCTGTTCCAACGCCAGACCAGGTTGCATAGGCAGACGAGAGCTCGATGGTTTTAAGTGCCAAGCTCAGGAAAGTAAAGGCGCATCCAAATCCGATCAGTACCCCGATACTCGGCAGTAGCTGCGAAAAGCCTTGAGAAAGCTTCAGCATTGTACTGCCAAAAACCTCTGTCAAAATGGCTCCTGTTAAGTAGAGTATTCCTTTCATCATCTCCCACATCCTTTATGACATATTTAATAGTACGACCCCTGAGACAAGCATCGCCATGCCACTGACTGCTTTTTGGTTCAAGGTTTCTTTGAAAAAGAGCACGCCAAAAATAGCTGTGAGGACCGTACCAGCCCCAGACCATGTTGCGTAAGTTATGCTGAGCGGAATGATGTTCAGCGTCAATGCCAGCATATAAAAAGCAAGTGTATAGCCAGCCACAACGACAGCACTAGGCTTCCAGCGCGTAAAACCATGAGATAATTTTAACATCGCGGCGCCAATGGCTTCTGAGAAAATGGCCAAAGCCAAAAAAAGATAACCGAGGATCATGATCATCCCTCCTTCTAATAGGTGTAAAATCCGCTGAAGTAAAAGAGTTTTTTCCTCTCTTTTCAGCGGTTCGAGCTGAAACATTTCTAAAAACCATATTACATCCATGCAAGGCGGATCAGCTGACTCAGTGCAGGATCGCTTATTTCCTCAGCTGCTTTTTCTTTGACCTCCGCATAAAAAGCACGCCAGGATGCAGCAGCGCATCATCAAATGACATGGTAGCCAGAGCATACTTGTACATAGCTGGGGCGTATGCTGCATATTTAGATCATGTCATGTGGCCAATAGATATGCGCGTACATAAGGCGCTTTTTCGTGTTTGTATGTTTCTTGATACGTCACGAGCTGCTGACGAAAGCAAAGAATTGCGTGCTCATTCATTTGTTGGATGAGCTCTTCCTTGCTTGAAAAATGATAAAGCAGACCGGCTTTGGTCATATTTGCATGCTCTGCCATCTGCTGAATTCTTCTTTTAAAATCGTGCTGGCAGCTGTATCAAAAATTTGCTCTTTTTTGGTTTTAAGTATAAAAAAAACACCTACTTTACTGAAGAGTCGGTAAAGTAAATGTTAACCCATGAAAAAAGAGTGTGTCAATCGATTCATTTTATGAACGGATATTTTCACTTAAACGTCATATTTAATACCAAGGGTATGGTCCATATGGCACAAATGGCGGGGGATAAGGATATCCAAATCCTGGTGCAAGCAAAGATCCAGCAAGCAGGCCGCCAGCAAAGCCGCCTAAAAATGGAGGTCCAAAGAATCCAGGTCTTCCAAATCCAAAGCCTGGTCGGCCAAATCCAAAACCAGGTCGGCCAAATCCAAAACCAGGTCTCCCAAATCCAAAAGGTCTTCTCATGTCTTCTTGAATAAACGGAGGTGCGTCAAAATAATTCATAATAAAAGGCTCCTTTCTCATAAAATCACTGTAACTGACATCAGTGTATTCCAGTCGCCTACATGTGTTTGGATGAACGCCTAATATAAGGAGGAATGTTAGAAATGGGCCTGTATCCATCTGATTGGGCAAAGTGTCCGCCGCATGCTCATGCATATAAAGCTCGTACAGATGTAACGGAGGGGCATTATCATTTAATAGAAGGTATTTCTCAGCCTGTGAATGGAAGCAGCACTGACCGGCATACTCATTTTTATCGGGGAATCACTTCCTTTGAAAGAGGACACTTCCACAGGTACTACGGTATCACAGGGCCTGCAATTCCGAGAGTGGATGGAACGCATTATCACGAGATTGAGGAAGTCACCTATTCTGCCTATCTCGATTCTGTTCCTATCCCATATGGAGGTGTCGTCTATAGTCCAGATGAGAATCGGCCAACCCATAAGCATCGTTTAAAAGGAAAAACATATGAAGTGGTTGGTAATGAACCGCTTGGCTGGTAATGGGCAGGATATAGGAGAGTAAGAAAAGTTATGCTATACTGTAGGCAGTTTTGTAAAAGTGAGTGATGTTATGAATAAAGCGAAGCAGCCAGTAATCGTGTTAGTAGGGCCGACGGCTGTCGGCAAAACCAAATTGAGCATTGATATAGCCAAAGCATTTAATGGAGAGATTATCAGCGGGGATTCTATGCAGATTTATAAAGGGATGGATATCGGAACAGCTAAAATCACCCCCGAAGAAATGAATGGCATTCCGCACCATTTAATTGATATTAAACAGCCGGACGAATCTTTTTCGACAGCTGAATTTCAGCAGCTGGTTCGTTCGAAGATCAAAGAGATTGCCGCTAGAGGGAAAACGCCAATGATTGTCGGCGGAACAGGCCTCTATATCCAATCTGTTTTATATGATTACACATTTACGGATGAGAAAAGTGATCCTGCTTTTAGAGAAGAAATGACGCTCTTTGAACAGCAGCACGGCGCGCTTTTGCTGCACGAAAAGCTAAAGGCAGTAGATCCTGATGCGGCAAACGCTATTCATCCGAATAACGTCCGCCGCGTGATCCGGGCGCTGGAAGTGATTCATACAACAGGTCAGAAAATGTCGGAGATGCAAAACGGGCATCAAGAAGTTCCTCTTTATGATACAGCCTTCATTGGACTGAAAATGGATCGAGAGCTTTTGTACGAGCGCATTCATCAAAGAATTGATATGATGATAGATGAAGGCTTAATTGAAGAAGTGAGAGCACTTTATCAATCTGGCTTGAAGGATTGTCAGTCTGTTCAAGCCATTGGTTATAAAGAGCTGTATGCCTATTTTCAAGGTGACTGCTCACTTGATGAAGCCATCCAGCAATTAAAGCAAAATTCCCGTAGATATGCGAAACGTCAGTTCACGTGGTTCCGTAATAAGATGGCGGTCACTTGGTTTGATATGACACCGCCTTGCCACTTTTCAGACAAAAAAGAGGAAATTTTCGCATATATAGCAGGAAAGCTTGGACTTAAAGCGAAACTGTAGTTATCAGAATCAAGGAGGACGAAACATGAAACCGATTAATATTCAGGAGCAGTTTTTGAATCAGATCCGCAAAGACAATACATTTGTCACAGTATTCTTGCTGAATGGCTTTCAGCTTCGCGGTCAAGTGAAAGGGTTTGACAATTTCACGGTGCTGCTTGAAACAGAAGGGAAGCAGCAACTTATTTATAAACACGCCATTTCTACATTTGCGCCTCAAAAGAATGTAAATCTAGAATTAGAATAGGATAGGTTGTATTAAATAGCCCCATGCCTCTGCGAATAAACCGGCCGGAACCCGCTACGTTTTTTGTCAGTGCAGAGGGGCTATTTTGTATGCAATGAAACTTTTCTGCCAATTTTCCGTATCATTCCTTATTGGATATTAGAAGGGTGAGGGGATTCATATGGAAAATGCAGAGCTTGAATTAAGAAGGATTAGAGTGATCCTCCTTTTGATTGGAATTGTTGTCTTGTTTGGATCGTGCGCTATCTCAAACATTGAAACGAGACAAGAAAGTTGGAATAACCATTCTCATGAAAATGCAGATGGAGTTTTACCATCATCTGCTGCACTAAAAAATAATCATTTTGCTGTTGTGAAAGATGATCAAGTACATGTGTACCGGTTTGATGAAAAAGAAGGAGAGCTGACTCTCGTTACAACGAAATACATAGATGAATGGGATGATGAAGAATATGATGATGACCTCGATGAAGAAGAGTAAGCACGTAAATTTACAAATGAATGTGAAGCCGCTACACTATAATCATGCATCAGACATCTAGACAGAAAAGGATGAGTTCATGACACATAAAATTAAAATTAATCATTGGGAACAAACTTGTGAAGACGATTCCTGTTTCGAATATGGAACAAGTGTTTCTGTAAATGGGAAAGAATTAGTGAGAGAAGCTTCAATCGTCTCTGCGCTTGAAGCGGTGCTAAAAGAATTAGGTGTTGAAGTGGAAATTACAGAAGTGTCAGAAGATTTACAGTGCAATGCCTACAAAAAATAAAACAAAAAGTCTAGTCTACTAAGCGATTTTTTTTCGTGTTATGATAGATTTCGGTTTCAGTTGAATAGGGAGTAGAGCAGTCTATTTTTAGATCCTGTTCTGCTCTATTTATTTGAACGTACGAGTTCGGCTATGAAGGTTCGGCCGGGTTGGTTGATTTTTTTCGTTTTGAACATCTATATGTTGTGTTTTGAAAAAACATAGTATACTATATATAGTGAATAGCGAAATGATCAACAATACTAAAAACTAGGTCGTGATGGAATTGATTCAAATCGTATTTGATTCAAAAACAGGAAATGTTCAACGCTTTTTGGACAAGACCCCTTTTACAGACAAACGAAAATTGACTGGAGAAGAGTTTTTGGATACGCCGTTTATTCTCGTCACCTTTACGACAGGATTTGGACAAGTCCCTAGTACCACTCAGTCATTTTTAGAGAAAAATGCTCACCTTTTACTAGGTGTTGCGGTGAGTGGCAACAAAGTGTGGGGAGATAATTTTGCAAAAAGCGCCGATACGATTTCTAAACAATATCAAGTTCCTATTTTGCACACCTTTGAACTAAGCGGAACAAAAAGGGATGTTGAATTGTTTACACAGGAGGTAGAAAGAATTGTCACAAAATCAGGTTCCAAAGTGGATACAATTAAATAACGAAATTATGATTCAAAAAGAAGGAAAGTTTCAGTTCGATAAGGACAAAGAAGCTGTACATAGTTATTTCGTAGATTACATTAATCAAAACACGGTCTTTTTTCACAATCTAGAAGAGAAGATTGATTACTTAATAGAAAACGACTACTATGAGGAAGAATTTTTAAGACAATACAGCATGGCAGATATTAAAGAAGTCTTTGAAGCTGCATATGCCAAAAAATTTAGATTCCCATCATTTATGAGTGCGTTTAAGTTTTACAATGACTATGCACTGAAAACAAATGATAAAAAGAAAATCCTTGAACGCTATGAAGACCGTATTTCAGTTGTAGCACTTTTCTTTGCGGGCGGGGATAAAGAAAAAGCTCTTGAGTTTGTAGAACTGATGATCAATCAAGAGTACCAGCCAAGTACACCAACCTTCTTGAACGCTGGACGTAAAAGACGCGGTGAGCTTGTGAGCTGCTTCTTGCTTGAAGTGAATGACTCACTAAACGATATTTCAAGAGCGATTGATATTTCCATGCAGCTGTCAAAACTAGGCGGCGGCGTCAGTTTGAACCTGTCAAAACTTCGTGCAAAAGGCGAAGCAATCAAAGATGTCGAAAACGCGACAAAAGGTGTTGTCGGCGTGATGAAGCTTCTTGATAATGCATTCAGATATGCAGATCAAATGGGGCAAAGACAAGGATCAGGCAGTGCCTACCTGAATATTTTCCACAGAGATATCAATGATTTCTTAGATACGAAAAAAATCTCTGCTGATGAAGATGTGCGTGTGAAAACTCTGTCCATTGGAGTCGTCATCCCGGATAAATTTATCGAGCTTGCTAGAGAAGATAAAACAGCTTACACTTTCTATCCGCATACAGTCTATAAAGAATATGGACAGCATCTTGATGAGATGGACATGGAAGAAATGTATGACGAGCTTGTAGAAAACCCGAAAGTCAAAAAGAAAAAGTCAATCCGAGAAAGCTTCTTGAAAAATTGGCTGTTCTACGCTCAGAATCAGGCTATCCATATATCATGTTCCAAGATAATGTAAACAGAGAGCATGCTTTGAACCATATTTCACGAGTGAAATTCTCAAACCTTTGCTCAGAAGTGCTCCAGGCTTCAGAAGTTTCTTCTTACACGGACTATGATCAAGAAGATGAAATCGGTCTTGATATTTCTTGTAACCTTGGTTCATTAAATATCATGAATGTCATGAAAAACAAATCGATCGAAAAAACGGTTAAGCTTGCAACAGACTCACTAACGCTTGTGTCTGAAACAACAGACATTCGCAATGCACCGGCTGTTCGAAAAGCGAACAAGGCGATGAAGTCAATCGGACTTGGCGCGATGAATCTTCACGGGTATTTAGCTCAAAACCAAATTGCCTATGAAAGTGAAGAAGCAAGAGATTTCGCAAATACGTTCTTTATGATGGTGAACTATTATTCAATTAAACGCTCAAGTGAGCTTGCAAAAGAAAAAGGAGAAACATTCCATCGTTATGAAGGCTCTGGCTATGCAACTGGTGAGTACTTCAATAAATACGTGGAAAATGATTTCACACCAAAAACAGAAAAAGCAGCTGCACTATTTGAAGGCATGCACATTCCAACTAAAGAAGACTGGGCCGCACTCAAAGAATTTGTAGCGGAACATGGCATGTATCACAGCTATCGTTTATGTATTGCACCAACAGGTTCCATTTCTTATGTTCAATCGGCAACAGCCTCTGTGATGCCAATTATGGAACGTATCGAAGAAAGAACATACGGCAACAGCAAAACCTATTACCCAATGCCAGGTCTTTCAGCACAAAACTGGTTCTTCTATAAAGAAGCGTACGATATGGACATGTTTAAAGTGGTCGATATGATCGCCACAATTCAGCAGCACGTCGATCAAGGAATCAGCTTTACACTATTCTTAAAAGATACGATGACAACGCGTGATTTAAACCGCATCGATCTTTATGCACACCATAAAGGCATTAAGACACTTTATTATGCAAGAACGAAGGATACAGGGCAGGAAGGCTGTCTTTCTTGTGTTGTTTGATTAAAGGAGAGTTTAACGTGACAAAAATTTATGATGCAGCCAACTGGTCAAAACACGAAGACGATTTTACACAAATGTTTTACAACCAAAATGTGAAGCAGTTCTGGCTTCCAGAAGAGATTTCCTTAAACGGAGATCTCTTAACATGGAAATATTTAGGTGAAAAAGAGCGGGATACGTACATGAAGGTACTTGCTGGACTGACTTTGCTTGATACAGAACAAGGAAATACAGGGATGCCGATTGTTGCTGAACATGTGGACGGCCATCAGCGTAAAGCTGTACTCAACTTTATGGCAATGATGGAAAATGCGGTGCATGCGAAATCATACTCAAATATCTTCATGACACTCGCACCAACTGAAACGATCAGTGAAGTGTTTGAATGGGTCAAGAAGAATAAATTCCTGCAAAAGAAAGCAGATATGATTGTCAGTTTATACCGTTCGATTCAAAAGGACGATCCTATTTCTCTCTTTAAAGCAATGGTTGCTTCTGTTTATTTAGAAAGCTTCCTATTTTATAGTGGTTTTTACTACCCGCTTTATTTCTATGGACAAGGAAAGCTCATGCAAAGTGGTGAAATCATCAACTTAATTTTGCGTGATGAAGCGATTCACGGTGTGTACGTTGGATTATTAGCACAAGAAATTTACAACAAACAAACACCTGACGTGCAAAAAGAGCTGTATGATTTCTCTATTGACCTTTTAAACGAGCTTTATGAAAATGAACTTCATTACACTGAAGATATTTATGACCAAGTCAATTTATCGCATGATGTGAAAAAGTTCATTCGTTACAATGCCAATAAAGCGTTAATGAACCTTGGATTTGCCCCTTACTTTGAAGAAGAAGAGATCAATCCTATTGTATTGAATGGACTCAATACAAAAACAAAGTCGCATGACTTCTTCTCAATGAAAGGGAACGGCTACAAAAAAGCAACAGTTGAGCCGTTAAAAGATGACGACTTCTTCTTTGGAGATGAATCATAAGGAAAGCGTAAAAGTCAAAACGCATCACTCGTTTTGGCTTTTTGCCATTTCTAACAATGTGTTACATACTGGAGGTTACCGAACATGGGAAAAATGGACGAAATCATTTTAGTTGCACCGCGTACGCGGGTGTTCCAAAACGAATCACTTGCGTTTAATGGTGTGAATAGTGAAGAGAAAACAATCAGCACCATTATGAAAGAAATCGAAGAGCACTTCGAGCAAATGCGAAGAGGCGATGCAGAAGAAAATCCTGACTTCAAGCAGCCGATTCCTTATGTCGTGATTAAGCGTGAGGACGAAGTGTATGTATACGAAAGACTTCAAGGCGGAGGAGAGACTCGCTTACATCATAAGTTATCTCTTGGCTTTGGGGGGCATATGAATTTCATCGAAGGAAAAAACTTTGCTGAGATTCTAAAAGAAAATACAGATCGTGAGCTGGACGAAGAACTTTCAATTCAAGAAGAAGACAAACTTGAAATGAAAACCCTTGGGTTAATCAATGACGATGACAACAGTGTCGGCCGTGTGCACATCGGACTGTTATCAGCGCTTGAGCTATCTCCGGGTGCTCATGTGGAAGTAAAAGAAACAGATCAAATCTCAGGAAAATGGATGAAAGCAGCCGATTTGAAAAAGCCTGAATACTTCGATCGTCTTGAAACATGGTCTCAATTTGTCGTTAACATCTTAGCGTAAATGAATACACAACAAACCGGCTCAGCAGAAGACTTGAGCCGGTTTTTTTCGTTACAACAGCTTCAGCTTATTGGAAAACGAATGCGTCGTGACCGGCCTGCTTCAATCTTGCGACGAGATCATCTGCATTTTGCTTTGTACGGAAAGCCCCGGCTTGCACTCGGAACATGCCGCCGTCTAATACAACAAACGCGTCAAAGCCTTTGGATTTAAGTGTAGCTGCTAATTCATCTGCATTGGCTTTCACTTTGAAAGCTCCTGCCTGCACTTTATAAAGATTACTTGCTTTTTTTTTCAATTGAAAGGCTTCTTCTAGACCAGTCGCATGAGCGCGAGCGATGCCTTGAAGGAAGGTTGCGTTGCGGAGCTTATTAGCATCAGCTGCCGTATCGATGAAACCATTCTCTGTTAAAATAGCGGGCATAGAAGTTTCTCGAAGAACGTGGAAGTTCGCCGTTTTCTTGCCGCGGTTAGCGAAATCAACCGAGCGGACAATTTCATCATGAAGGGCATTGCGATACGTGGTAGTCGGTGCTGAAACGCCTGGATACACATAGCTTTCAAACCCTGTGCCCCCGCCAGCATTAATATGAATAGACACGAAATAGTCTGCCCCCCAGCTGTTTGCCGCATTCGTACGCTGGGACAAAGTGACGGATTGGTCAGTTGAACGACTTAAGCGGACGGAAACCCCATCATATTCACTAATCAAAATGTCTCTCAATAAAAGCGCGATTTGAAGTGTTATATTTTTCTCCAAAAGTCCATTAGCACTAGCTCCAGAATCTGTTCCTCCGTGGCCAGGATCAATAAAAATTTTCACCATCTATTCATCACCTCGTCTTTATTTTATGAGAAAATAGAAGAATTGCCTGTACAAAATGCGGAAATCATTGAGACTCTTTTCTGCATCATTTGTGATCAAAAAGCTACATTTTTCTAAGAAAAAGCAAATTGTTGGTTTGTCCGCCCAAACGGGATGAATACAATGGAAATAGCACATCATTTCCTGGGAAACCGCAGAAATCCCTACAATATTCGGTTTCTCGGGTCATTTTGACAGCAAACTTGGGCTTAAGCGGGCGATTGTCACGATTACAGCTCCACCCGAATAGAATAAAGAGAGAAGAGCGAGAGGTGAATACGTTGGAGCGAGCTGTCACATATAAAAACAACGGCCAAATCAATATTATACTTAACGGACAAAAGCAAGTATTGGTTGATGCAGACTCAGAAGCAGAATACCTAGAAGCCTTGCAGAAAAATGAGGCAAAACACAGCATCTTACGGGAAATAGAGCGTGAAATGAACAGCCTTGTCGGTATGGATGAAATGAAACGAAACATAAAAGAGATTTATGCTTGGATTTTTGTTAATCAAAAACGGCAGGAACAAGGGTTAAAGGTAGGAAAACAAGCGCTTCATATGATGTTCAAAGGAAACCCAGGCACAGGAAAAACCACAGTTGCAAGACTTGTCGGGAAGCTTTTCTTTGAAATGAATGTGCTCTCAAAGGGTCACTTAATTGAAGCAGAACGCGGTGATCTTGTTGGAGAGTACATTGGTCATACAGCGCAAAAAACAAGGGACTTAATTAAAAAATCACTAGGTGGTATTTTGTTCATTGACGAGGCCTATTCTCTTGCACGCGGAGGAGAAAAGGATTTTGGAAAAGAGGCGATTGATACCCTTGTAAAACATATGGAGGACAAACAGCACGAATTCATTCTCATTCTTGCAGGCTACTCCAAGGAAATGGATCATTTTCTTTCTTTAAACCCCGGTCTGCAATCAAGATTTCCAATCAACATCAGCTTTCCTGATTATACAGTCGATCAGCTCATGGATATTGCAAAACGAATGATGGCAGACAGAGAATATGTATTTACACAAGAAGCCGAATGGAAGCTGCGGGATTATTTAATGCACATTAAAAGTACCACAAGCCCGGCAAAATTCAGCAACGGCCGGTTTGTGCGAAACACCATTGAAAAAGCCATACGAACCCAGGCGATGAGACTGCTTCTTGTGGATCATTATGATAAAAAAGATCTGCTGACCATTAAAAGTCACGATCTTCAAATGAAAGAGGATACGCCTTCTTGAAATGGCGTATCCTTTTTATAAAGAGTCACTAAAATAAACCATCCGAATAGTGGTATACGTGTGATGTGTTTGGTATGATGGTACTACTGAAAACTTAAGTACAGAAAGGAAACAACTAACGTTGAATGAACATGAAATGACTGAAAAAGCGATCCTTGTCGGCTGCCAATTGCCGCATGTAACGGATGAACGCTTTCAATACTCAATGGAAGAATTAGCTTCCTTAACCAAAACAGCTGGCGGTGAAGCTGTCAGTGTGATGACGCAGAAGAGAAATAGACAAGACAGTGCAACGTATATCGGTAAAGGGAAAGTAGAAGAACTTGAAGTGCTTTGCGAGGAACTCGAATGTGATGTCATTATTTTTAATGACGAGCTTTCTCCAAGCCAGCTAAAAGCTTTGGCGTCTGCTTTAGATGTAAAAATTATTGATCGTACGCAATTGATTTTAGATATCTTTGCAAAAAGAGCCCGTACAAGAGAGGGGAAGCTGCAAATAGAGCTTGCCCAGCTTCAGTATGCCTTGCCGAGACTAAGTGGACAAGGGATCAGCCTTTCAAGACAAGGGGGCGGAATTGGCGCAAGAGGTCCAGGTGAAACAAAACTTGAAACAGACAGACGTCATATTCGAAACCGCATTCATGAAATTAACGGGCAGTTATCTGCAGTCAAAGAACACCGAACAAGATACCGGGAGCGCCGAAAGAAAAATGGTGTGTTCCAAATTGCCATTGTCGGGTATACGAATGCCGGAAAATCAACTTTGTTTAACCAATTAACAGAAGCGGATAGTCATGAAGAGGACCTGCTGTTTGCGACACTTGATCCAATGACACGTAAGATGACATTAGAATCTGGCTACAGTGTGCTGATTTCAGATACAGTTGGCTTTATCCAAGACCTTCCAACTACACTGATTGCCGCATTTCGTTCCACCCTTGAAGAAGTGAAGGAAGCCGATTATCTGCTTCATGTCATCGACTCTTCTAATGAGGATTATGAAGGACATGAACGAACGGTTCATGAGCTTTTAGAAGAATTAGAAGCGGACCGAATTCCGATGCTGACTGTTTATAACAAGGAAGATCAAATTAGACCAGATTTCATCCCATCTTCAAAACATCGCCACATCTTAATCAGTGCTAAGCGCAAGGAAGATGTAAAAAGGTTAAAAGCGGATATTATGGCAGAGCTGAAAAAAGCCTTTTTAAAGCCATATCATGTAAAGATTCCAGCGCATGAAGGCAAGCTCATTTCCGCATTAAAATCAGAAACGCTTGTGGAATCACTAAAATTTCAAAAAGAAGCAGAGATATATGACATCACCGGATATAGTGGTGAGGATCAGACCATTTTAGGTCAAATCAAGAAGTATATGTTGGAAAGGAATTAAATCAAGATGTTTCACACATTAAAACACGGCAGTATTTTAGAAAAAGCAGCAGCAGAAACAGAACAAGAGATTTTACACGTGCATCAGCAAATTGATCAAAAGAGCGAACAAAATGAGTGGCGGGTGCTTGAAAGCTATCGAAAGCACAAAGTCAGTGACTCTCACTTTAATCCGACGACTGGATATGGCTACGATGATATGGGGAGAGACACATTAGAAAAGATTTATGCGGAGGTCTTCGGAGGAGAAAGCGGCCTCGTGCGTCCGCAAATTATTTCCGGTACACACGCAATTTCCATTGCCTTATTTGGTGTGCTGAGACCTGGCGATGAATTGATCTATATGACGGGAAAACCATACGATACGCTAGAAGAAATTGTCGGGATTCGCGGGAAAGAAGGGACAGGCTCATTAAAAGACTTCCAGATTGACTACAAAGCCATTGATTTACGACAAGATGGATCCGTCGATTATGAGAAAGTAAAAGAGTCGATTTCCTCTAAAACAAAAGTCATCGGCATTCAGCGTTCAAAAGGCTATGCGTCAAGACCATCCTTTACTATAGAAGAAATTGAGCAAATGATTTCATTTGTGAAAGAGATTAATGAAGAAATCATTGTGTTTGTAGATAACTGTTATGGTGAATTTACTGAATTAAAAGAGCCATGTCATGTCGGAGCTGACCTCATGGCCGGTTCACTCATTAAAAACCCAGGCGGAGGCCTTGCCAAAACAGGCGGCTACATCGTTGGAAAAGAAAAATGGGTAGAAGCTTGCTCTTATCGAATGACATCTCCAGGCATCGGCAGTGAAGCGGGTGCATCGCTGTATGCCCTTCAGGAAATGTATCAAGGCTTTTTCTTGGCGCCGCATGTTGTAGCTCAAAGCTTAAAAGGCGCAGTGTTTACGGCTCGTTTTCTTGAGAAGCTCGGATTCCAAACAAACCCGGCGTGGAATGCGAAAAGAACGGATTTGATTCAATCAGTCGAATTTGGGGATCCTAAAAAAATGATTGCGTTCTGTCAGGCAATCCAGTATGCATCTCCGATTAATAGTCACGTCACACCACATGCAAGCTATATGCCAGGCTACGAAGACGATGTCATTATGGCAGCGGGCACCTTTGTACAAGGAGCTAGTATCGAATTATCAGCCGATGGTCCGATCAGACCGCCTTATACTGCCTATGTTCAAGGCGGACTCACGTATGCCCATGTGAAAAATGCGATTTGCAGTGCTGTCGATGCCTTATTGGAACAAGGTTTTATTGAAGTACCTGCTCAATAAAAAAATCCATGTTAATATTCCTAACATCTTGTTGACACATAATATAACATGACATATAATAAATTTAAGCAAAGAGGAGGAGACAGTTGAGATGAGTGATAACATTCGCCGCTCAATGCCTTTATTCCCAATTGGGATTGTCATGCAGCTAACAGAATTATCTGCAAGACAAATTCGCTATTATGAGGAAAATGGTTTAGTATTTCCAGCAAGAAGTGATGGAAACCGCCGATTATTTTCTTTTCATGATGTTGATAAATTACTAGAAATTAAAAACCTCATCGAACAAGGTGTAAACATGGCAGGAATCAAAAAACTTTTTGCCAAAGCTGAAGCAGAAAATCCATCGTCTAATACAAAGACGGAGGAAAAAGCTGCAGCTAAGCACAACTTGACAGATGATGAACTCAGGAAGCTACTGAAGAAGGAACTCATTCAGGCTGGACGTTTCCAACAAGGAACGACCTTTAGGCAGGGGGATATGTCAAGGTTCTTCCGTTAACCAATTAGCAAAAGCATTGCTATACACATTTTACCTTTTGTAGGGGAGGAGTTTTACGAAATGGCAAAGTACACAAGAGAAGATATCGTAAAATTAGTAAATGAGGAAAACGTAAAGTACATCCGTCTGCAATTTACAGACATTCTCGGAACGATTAAAAATGTTGAGATTCCTGTGAGCCAGTTAGAAAAAGCTCTCGATAACAAATGTATGTTTGACGGTTCATCTATTGAAGGATTCGTACGTATCGAAGAATCAGATATGTACCTATACCCAGATCTAAACACATTTGTTATTTTCCCTTGGACAGCAGAAAAAGGTAAAGTTGCACGCTTTATTTGTGACATTTATAAGCCAGATGGGACACCATTTGATGGAGACCCGCGTAACAACTTAAAGCGTATCTTAAAGGAAATGGAAGAACTAGGATTTAGTGATTTCAACCTTGGACCTGAGCCAGAATTCTTCTTATTTAAATTAGATGAAAAAGGCGAACCAACACTTGAACTAAATGATAAAGGCGGATACTTTGACCTTGCACCAACTGATCTAGGTGAAAACTGCCGCCGTGATATCGTACTTGAGCTTGAAGAAATGGGCTTTGAAATTGAAGCATCTCACCACGAAGTAGCACCAGGGCAGCACGAAATTGATTTCAAATATGCAGGCGCGATCCGTTCTTGTGATGACATTCAAACATTCAAACTCGTTGTCAAAACCATTGCGAGAAAGCATGGTCTTCATGCGACATTCATGCCAAAACCATTGTTCGGTGTAAACGGATCTGGTATGCACTGTAACCTATCATTATTCAAAAATGGTAAAAACGCATTCTTTGATGAAAAAGCAGATTTACAATTAAGCGAGACTGCTAGACACTTTATCGCTGGTATCGTCAAGCACGCAACAAGCTTTACAGCGGTCACAAACCCAACTGTAAACTCTTACAAGCGTCTTGTACCTGGCTATGAAGCACCTTGCTATGTGGCATGGAGTGCACAAAACCGCAGCCCATTGATCCGTATCCCGGCATCACGCGGCATCAGCACACGCGTAGAAGTGCGCAGCGTAGACCCATCTGCAAACCCATACCTTGCACTAAGCGTATTACTTGCAGCAGGTCTAGACGGAATCAAAAACAAACTAGAAGCACCAGCACCAATCGACAGAAACATCTATGTCATGGACAAAGAAGAGCGCCTTGAAAACGGCATCTCTGACCTTCCTGCAACACTTGCAGAAGCACTCGAGCTGCTGAAATCAAACGAAGTCATGATCAACGCACTAGGCGATCACCTATTCGAGCACTTCATCGAATCAAAAGAAATCGAATGGGATATGTTTAGAACCCAAGTACACCCATGGGAACGCGATCAGTATATGTCTCAGTATTAATAAAGAAAACCCCTTGGAGCCATTGGCTTCAGGGGGTTTTTGTTTTGGGATGTTTTTAATATTTCAAAATGAAGCAGGCACCACCCACAATTCACCAACAAAAAAAGTGTCTTTGAAATTTCAACAATGTGGTGTTGGCTGAAACCCCAATGTACGGTAAAACCAAGATCACTACACGAGATGGCCAGTTCACAAATTTAAATTATACAAGTTCTCACAGAATAGATATTTAGCAGATAGAGCTTCCTAATTACTTGAAAAAATCTAAAAAATGCCGATTCAATAAAGAAGAATATTGAAAAGGTGTGTATTTATGGACTATTTTGGATTTCTTAAAACGATGGGGATACCAGGTAATTTGGCTCCTGCAACTATACTTTTTATTATCATTTTCAAATTAATAAGACCTATTAATTTATTATCATCAAGTATCTTTGAACAAAAGTTGTTAACTAAAGATATGGTTATACTATTATTAAGTATTAAATATCTTGGACAGACTTTATGGTGGGTATTGATTAATTTGTCTATACTTTATATTTTTGATGTACCGTCCTGGACAGGGGATCCAGATTTATCTCCCATGATAGGATCAATTTTTTTTGCAATTGGTGCTCCAACTTTTTTTTAAATTTATGCTATTAATAGTGAATTCCCTTCAAAACTTAATCGGTTAAGAGTAAGAATATTATTAGTAATACTTTTCATGATTTGTTTATTATGCTATTATTTTCCGTTGAATGGAACAGTTGTAACAAATGTATTTGTAGTAAATCCAATTGGAAAATTAGCAATTATAATAGGGTGTACGACCGTTTTATGTCTCCCTATACCAGCTTTAATGAAGCAAATTTCAAAATTTTTATATTGGACAAAAGAAAAATATATACTCGTTTCTGACATTGATTTAGCTAATGAACAAAATAATCTTGAAAGTGATTTAAATAAAAAATCTTGGTATGTACTACACGCTATAAACAAAGAATTAATTTTATTAGGAAATAACCCTAAGCCAAAGTTATGTACATAAACAAAAATTATCAAGTTAGAAGACTTGTGCAATATAAAAATGTCGATTGAAGAGGTCGATCAAGATTCTACAAACGAGGAATTTACGAACGATAGTACTACAAACAATAATTCAATTATATAATTAAAGAGCCTGCTTATAAGATTTTTTAGAGGGAGGGTATAAATTTGTTAACCAACCAATTATACCTTATTCCTGAGGTCAATGAAAAGCAGGTACGTAAGACATTAATAAATGAATTGAAGCTTTATAAATCATTAAAAGTTAAACAAGAGAACTTGAATGAGCAAAAAGCAAATGGCATCTTAGCTTTATTTCCAAAATTAAAAGATCAAAATGTTTGTTCGGAGCTGAAGGTGCGGCAAATAGAAAGAGCACTAGAGTAGTTTGGATGAAATTGAACAAGACATTATTCGCATGAAGTACCTTACTTCACGAATCGTCAAAGATCTTGAGGTATGCGAAGAGCTAGGATTAAAGAAAGATCGATATTACAAATTGAAAAAGCAAGCTACGTTTAAACTTTCGACAGCACTTGGAATCATCTGAGTGCTGTTTTTGTATCTTTATTCCTATTTAATGACTAGTTTTGTGTTGGTAAAATTGACCTTGTCAATGAATAGGAAGGAGTGAACTCTGCTGGGGAAGATACTTGATGCTAAAGGACTAACCAGTGCCATGGACGCAAGGGCGAAACATTATCAGGAACTCCGCGAACAAATGGTTGATTTAAAAAAGGCACTTCAAGGCGTGGCAAACCTGGGTGATGATTTCACTGGGAAAGGTGCGGATAACATAAAAAGTTTCTACAAAGAGCTCGCCGGAAATGTAGACATGTTTATCAGCTTCATCGATAAGCAGAAAGCCTTTCATGAAGGTGTTTCTGGGACACTTGATGATACAAACTTTGGCGGTGACACCTTTGTAGAAGAACACTTTTTAGACAACGCTGTACATATGGGAGTCAAGAATGCCAAAAGCATTGTGAAGGATCAAAAAAAGGCACTCAAAACGATTTTCGAAGATATTGATGACCTCATATCTCTAGAGGTATTTGATAGTAAAACCTTTGATGAAAAGATTGCAGATGCGGAAGACGAACGAAAAAAGACGGTTAAAGATTTAATAGAGCTTGATCAAAATCTAAAAGATGAATATGCTTTGTCAGAGACTGAGGAGAAGGCTACAATGGCATTGTATGCAGAAATGATCAATGCTACGAATGACGGGAAATCCATTTCACCTATGAATTTTGATAAAAAAGCATTTCAAGATAGTGAAATCTATAAGGCAAAAAGCGATATTGAGAAGCAAACTGCTGAATATCTCAAAATCAAAAAAGAACAAGAAGAAGCCCGTGAGATCGCAAAGGAACAAGAGGCCCTCGCCAACCGTTCTTGGTATGAAAAAGCGCTCGATTATGGTGGAAACATCGTAAATGAACTGACTGGCGTGAACGATGCAAAACGTGCCGCTACAGGTGTTGACCCGATCACAGGTGAAGAACTAACGTCAGGCCAGCGTGTCGCCGCAGGCGGCATGGCGGCAGCCGGCTACATCCCAATTGTCGGTTGGGCAGGGCGCATTTTTAAAGGCGGAAAAGCGATATATAAAACTTCTAAAGCCACATCAGCTGCAGTAAGAGCGATCGATATTTACAAGACATCACAAAAATCCTTTGACGCATTAAAAACATCTCAAAAAGGCTTATATGGACTCACCGCAACTAACGGCTTCAGCGAAGCGATTACAGGCCGAGACATGTTTGGAAATAAGATCTCAAAAGAACAGCAGGAAGCGAGTATGAATGCGGCGCTGGGGATGCTTTTACCGTTTGGAACAAAAGGATTTCATGGTAAGATGGGGGTTAAGGATACTGGGAAAACTCTGCTTCCTAACGAAGGGAAAGTTGGAACGTATAAAGAACTAATTAAGCAAGGAACAGCTTTTGATAATATTACTCCTCATCACATGCCGGCCGATGCAAAAATGAAACAGTCGGGTATAAAAAGGAACAATGGTATCAGTATGAATATGGAACAACCACATCCTGGTACTGGTGGTAGACACCGTGAGACATATACATATGGTTTATCCGGGCAAAAACTGAAGGATTATCTAGAACTCAATTATCGCGATGCATTAGCTCATGATATTTGGGATGCCCGGAAAATATATATAAAAGATGGTTTATACAATTCTGAGATAAGACAAGGTTTAAAAACCGTAATGAATAAAAATAGAGAACAGTATCCTGATTTGTTCATTAAGTAAATATGGAAGGGTTGAATTCCTTTGAATCTTAAGCAGGAATTAAAAAGCTTATACGATAATCGACTTTTAGAAAACGAAAATAATATAAAAGAGTTTGAAGAGTCTTTGGCAAAAGTACTTGATTATGGAAGTGTTTCGGTTATCCCGGATTTATGTTTAGTTTTTGATGACGATACTGAACAATTTGAAGTTATGTTTGGTTTAGTTCATGGAATAGAAAGGTTATATAAAAATAATACAGAAGAAGGGCTCAGTTACATTGCTAAGGCGATTCCCCAGATTCTTAACCAAGCTTCAGAATGGATTGAAATTCTACATTATAGGATTCTAAACCATCCTGAAGTGAGATTAGTTTATCGCAATGTACTATCAAAACAAGATCCATTCATAGTAGATAATATTAAAGAACTATTAATTGAAATAAAGAATGAAGACCCTGATATGTTTAGTAAATCTGTAGATGAAGTAATAAATAATATCTAGAAAATATTTTAAACCTTGATTGGCCCTTGGCTTTCAAGGTTTTTTTGTGTTTGTTTTTTTGGGCTTTAAGCCGAGAAAACCCCGACAAAAAGGGGGATAAAAAGGGGACCTTTTTTCCTGCGTGGATCATCGTATGATAGAGACAAGCAAAACGAACGTGAATATTTTGTCCAGAAGGAAGAACCTGCGGACGCTGATCATTGAGCACTCTAAGTGCCTTGATTGGTGTCCGCTTTTTTTATTGGGAGACGCGCCTTTCCCTTATCAATGGCGTATCTGGATACGGAACAAAGGTGTTGAGGAATGTGGCCATACGAGAGGGACATTCTGAGCCTGGATAGCAGCTGGTCTGCGGCGGCCGTATCGAGGACAGTTTTTCATTTTATTTGATGATTGACTGTACTTGGCATCCTCTCGGAGTGTAGTCATCATTCAAAAATCTATTAAAGCGAATAGCGTAAGGTGGTGCTTATTCGGCAAGGAGAGTATGAACATGAAGATCAGAGATTCTTTATCAGTAGAAACAACGAAGCAATTTAAAAGCATTACTCCTGGTTCTAATAGAAAGAAGGAGAACGATGCTGATCTCATTACTAATAGGGATTGGGAAGAAATCATGGGAACGAGACGCGAAACATACCAACGACAAGGCGGCCGTATTCGGAGAAAACGATAAATTATTGGGAACAGTCGTCTTTTGGGTGTATGGCTGCAGGTGCTTTGGTGAGGGATAGGAGCGCAAAAACAAAAAAGGAGATGATGAACATGGCATCAAAATTTGGTGTATCTGCTAATCCAAAAAAAGCGAATCATACTTTAGGAAAGGACAAGGTTGTGGTTGTTGCGATTCAGAATCACAATGATTACATTTGTGGGCCAAACCTTATTCCACAGAGCAAGGTTAATGGTAAGTGGGAGACGATTAAAACCAATTCCCCGAACCCGCTTAACCCAGATGAAAAACTTTATGACCAATTTGACATCAAAGAGTCATTTGGTAACAAGAAAGGTACGTATCGATTCAAGGTTGATGTAGAGCGATACGACAAACATGGCAACCATGTTGAAACTGTCGGTACATTCTACACTTCGGAATTTTACATCAAGTAAGCAGCTGATGCCGCCTCCAGAGCGGCATCATTTGTTTTTATAGGAGGAAACAGCGATGAATATCAAAACAATCCCCGTACATAAAATTAACCCTGCACTATATAATCCCCGCATCGATCTGCTGCCAGGAGATCCTGAGTACGATGCTCTTAAAAATTCCATGAAGAAATTTGGATACGTTGATCCGTTAGTTTGGAACGAAAGAACAGGCCATCTTGTTGGAGGCCATCAACGTTTGTCCTTTGTATCACTTAATAAATAAGGTGAAATTTCAATAAGGTTTATAGAAAAACAATTAAGTTCTCCCAAGATTATCTACCGATTCTGTACTTTTTAGATACTCCTTGCTATATCTTCTATAAGGAATAAAATTCTTATGTAATCTCTTCCACTGGAGATTAGGGTTTAAGGACGCTACACCCTCGAATGAGGATTCCTGCAGTAATGATGAAAAAATAACAGAAAAGATTAACAGAATGTGGTTTTATGTAGATTGATTAACTTTTATTTACAGATTAATATCCTTTTGATTAGATAAAATAATTTGTGACTAGTCAAAATACTTTATGAGGTGAAATTATTAATGGATGCAAAAGATATTACTGATAAATTATCGATTAAGTTTCAAGGGCTTGCTTTTGACGATCATGAGGATGAAGTAGTCAGGAGAGGATAAGATGTAAAGGGAATGAGCGGTGGATAGATGGGACTATTCAGGCAGTGGAGTTCCCCCATGGTGAAAAGTTTGAAGACGGAAGGTATTCGACTACAGTACGATTAAAATATGCTGCAAATTATCGAAGAAAGATATTTCACGGTTATGGCTGTGAGTATGATACCGAAAATTTGAATTGCAGTGGGGAGTATGAATTGGATTTGTTTTTATCTATATTTGGGAGAGGAATTACTGATAAGAAGTTATTGTCTTCGGATCCTTCAGAAGCGCATGATTCAACAAGAATGTGTAAAGAAGGTCTAGAAGCGGCAGTAATCAATGCACTGAATAATATTGATTAGCTGCAGAAGTCGACTTATAAAGTCGACTTTTTACATAAAAAGAGGGTGCTTATAACAACCTTTCTTTCAACAAAAAAACTCCCCGCGACCGTGTTTGTGGGAAAATATCACGCTCTTATCCACTTTTTTAATGGAGGTCAGGGAGAATGACAATAGAAGTTCCCTTTCTGACGAAGAAAAGATGGAAATGCTTATTATTCAAGACTGAAGGTATAAAGAGAACTACTGCAAAACTGCACAGGCTTGTATCTCTCAATGGGTGAGAGATTTTAAAGAAGGTAACATCAAACTGTCTTCAGTGGAAGATCTGAAGAAGCTCATAGAACTAGACAATGAGCTTCAGAAACATAAATTTTAGTTATCTTAGTGGAGAAACACCAGACTCGACGGTTATTCTATCCCCTAGAACTGTGATTGATCTGCCAACACATTTGTTATTCGCAGTTCGTGCGTATATAAAGGTTACATTTTCACGGTTTTGAGTATCTAGGAATGAGTTGTGAATAAATATTCTTGTAGGGTTTTGTATAATGCCATCTACTGTTGCTGTGACCCATTGACCTACGTACATTGATAAATCTCTAAGCCCGCTTTGTTGAGAGGGTGGAGGGAAATAGTAACGATAATCATACTGAGTTGGAACATACTGATACGGTTGATAATAATACACTTAAATCAATCTCCTTTTAGATGTGTTGCTGTTATTTATATGAAGGACAGTCTCCTAGTTGGAACGGGAATAAATACTCATTTTTAAAAACAAACTCAAACTTAATTCAGCAGCTCGGAGGTGGGTGATATGTAATGGCTAGACCGAGAAATCCTAAAAGAGATCAGGCATTCCATCTGTGGAAGGAAAGCAATGGAACCCGCTTACTGAAAGACATTGCTGAAGAATTAGAGTGTTCCCCAACGCTTATCCGCAAATGGAAGAACCAAGACTCTTGGGATGAGAAATTGAATGGTAACGTTACTAAACGTCCTGGCGCTCCGAAAGGGAGTAAAAACGCCAGAGGTAATAAAGGGGGTAAAGCGCCACCTGGTAATCAAAATGCTAAAGGCAATAGGGGTGGCGCAGCTCCTAAAGGGAATAAGAATTCATTCAAAACCGGTGAACGATCATGTTTGAGTACATGGATGAAAAGGAGCAGAAGCTTTTTACTGAGATTGAGACTGATCCTTTGTACCAAATTGATCTATCAATACGATTATTGAGCGTTCGTGAAACAAGAATGATGCGCTTAATCAATAAGTATGAGAAAGGATTGACTGATAAGCAGCGGACAGTCTTGCAGCTAATGCGGAAAATGAAAGACGTTGTTCAAGCTCCGGATAAGAATGGGCTGATTAAAGCTGTTCCAATAACTAATGAACGTCTAGCAGTGGTCCAGATCAAGGAGACAGACTCACCGCTGCTAGATAAGATATTGAGCATTGAAGAAGCTCTGACACGTGTGACAGTACAACGTGATAGAGCCAGTGTGAAGAAGGCTGAAATAATGAAAACTATGTCAGAGCATGAATTGAGACTCAGAGGTCTTGATCTTGCAAACCGAACGAGAGAGGCAGAGCTGGAGCGGATCACCGCTCGACCTGTCGATGATTCGGTTCAAATTACTATAAAGAGAGCAAAGAAAAAAGGTGATGGCTGATGCAACTGATGGAGAAGGAAGTCAATCCACACTTTGAAGATTTTCTCTTTGACTGGGATCAGAAGTTTCAGTTCCTAGTGGGTGGTTATGGATCATCTAAAAGCTATCACATTGCCTTGAAACTCATTTTAAAATTGCTTGATGAAAAGAGAACAGCCCTTGTGATTCGTGAAGTCTATGACACACATAGAGATTCGACTTTCTCTTTATTTGAAGAGATCGTGAATGATCTTGGACTTGATCATGTCATTCAATGCCGGACATCACCGCTCATGCTTAAATTCCACAATGGGAGACGGATCATTTTCAAAGGTCTGGACAAGCCTGCCAAGCTGAAGTCGATCAACAACATCTCGATCATATGGATTGAAGAATGTTCAGAGGTAAAGTACGAAGGATTCAAGGAGTTGCTTGGTCGTTTGCGTCATCCAACGCTGCAGCTGCACATGATCCTATCAACGAACCCTGTCGGTCAGGATAATTGGACGTACAGACATTTCTTTAAGGACGATCAAAACAACCGCTTCACCCTTGATGACGAGACACTATACAAGGAACGTACTATCGCTATCAACGATACGTACTATCATCATTCTACAGCTGAAGATAACTTGTTCCTTCCGGTCAGTTACATCAAGCAGCTGGACGCACTAAAGGAATACGATCCAGACCTTTATCGCATAGCCCGAAAAGGTCATTTTGGCATTAACGGAATTCGTGTTCTTCCTCAATTCGAGGTGCAGCCGCATGAAGATGTGATGCTGGCCATCTCAAATATCAATCGGCCTTTGCTTAGAGCGGGAATGGACTTTGGTTTCGTAGAGTCATATAACGCTTTGATTCGAATGGCCGTCCATCACGAAAAGAAATATCTATACATCTATTGGGAGTATTATCAAAAAGGCACAACCGATGATGAAACTGTACAAAAGCTCATCGAATTTACAAAAACAAAAGAGCTGATCAAAGCGGATGCAGCTGAACCGAAAACCATCGCATACTTCAGGAAGATGGGAAACAACATGGTGGCTGCTCGTAAGTTCCAGGGATCACGCTTGCAGTACACCAAAAAGATCAAGCAGTTCAAGAAAATCATATGTTCCGACTCATGCAAAAACACGATCTATGAGCTTCAGCCGCTCACTTACAAGACGGACAAGCACGGTAATATCATAAAGGATGAGTTTCAGATTGACCCTCATACTTTTTCAGCCATCTGGTATGCGTTAGATGATTATGAAGTCACCGATCTGAAAGAGCAGCCTAAAGAGCGGAAACGCCCTAATAGAGAAAGGAGGTCGATGAGAAGGCTATGACAAAACATGTGAAAGCTACTGTGTTTAAAGCAGACATTTCTCAAACTACGAAACAAATTCACGATGATAGTTTTAACTATGAGGCTGATGGATTGATCGAGCCGCCGTACAATATCACAGAGCTCAAACAAATAGCTGAGTATTCTACCATTCTTCAGCAATGCATCGATGCGTATAAAACCAACATTCTAGGTTTTGGCTTGGGAATCGAATATGTCTTTGATTTCAACGCTGAGGATGCACCAGAAGGAAAGAAAGGCGCTGCTGAAAAAGAATGGACGAGGCTAGAGGAACTTGTGCGATACATGAACTATGATGAATCAGCCGAAGTGGTTCTAGGATATGTGATAGAAGATCGGGAGCGGACAGGGAATGGCTTTCTTGAAGTGTTACGTAATGGCACAGGGCAACCATCAGGGATTGAATATTTAGATGCTCAACACATGCGAATATGTAAGATAGGCGATCCTGTCGAAATTGACTTTAAATATACCGATCAGGGTCAAGTCAAATCTCTCAAAAAAATGAAGCGGTTCAGAAAGTATGTGCAGCAGATAAACACTAAAAAAGTATTCTTCAAAGAGTACGGCGATCCAAGAACAATGAACGCTGCTACGGGAGAATATAGCGAAAAAACTCCCCCTGAACTTGTAGCAAGCGAAGTCATTCACTTCAAGATAGGCAGCGGTACATATGGTGTTCCTCGTTGGATTGGTAACATCGTCAATATGTATGGAGCCCGCAAAGCTGAAGAGTTGAACTATCTGTACTTTAAACAGGGGCGGCATGTGCCAGCAGCCATCACAGTGGAAAATGGGATGCTGTCTGAATCGTCATATGAACAGCTGCAGGAATACATGAACGGCATCGAGGGGTCAGACAATGCACATAAATTCCTGCTGCTAGAAGTCGAAGGGATTCCGAAGAAGGATGAGCTATCGAACGATGAAGAGCCGGCTAATGTAAAGGTGGATATAAAATCACTGGCCGAGATTCTCCAGGAGGATGCGCTGTTCCTTGAATATGATGAGAAAACGAGAAACAAGATACGTTCCTCATTCCGTCTGCCGCCGATCTACACTGGCGAATCACAGGATTATAACAAGGCCACAGCTGACACCGCTCGTAAGACAACTGAAGAACAGGTATTTCAGCCGGAAAGAATGATCATCACTGGCAAGCTCAATACGCTCTTCCTTCCTGATCTTGATCTCTGGCATGTGCGGCTCATATTAAATGGTCCTGATTTTCGTGATCCGCTCGAAATTGCAAAGGTTCTTACACCATTTATTCAAGCAGGAGCGGTTTCACCGAATGACCTGCGTGATCTGGCTGGCCGTATTCTTGGTAAGACACTTGAAGAATGGCCAGAGGAAGAATATCACCGACCAATTGAGGCGAAGCCAAAGGCATCAACTAGCTTGCTTGATACGGTTCTTCAAAAATCTGCGGGTTCCCAGGAAGATCTGATCCATCTCTTAAAAGATGTTAGGGATGAACTAGAGGAGATCCGTAAATGAGCAAGATCGATCAGTTGATAAAAAACATCAATGCCTTTGTGCAAAAAGCGGAATCGGATGAGGTCGAGGAACTCAAAGCTGCGGTGGCTGATTTCCCTGAACTGAAGGACGTTCCCTCTTTGGTGGAAGAGTATGAGAAAACCACCGCAAAACTTCTCAGATTGCAACGCAGGACGTTTTTGAATGAACTGAATGGTTTTTATCCAAGGATGATTCGGAGACGTTAGAATCAATTTTAGCGTTCTTTCAAAATGACTTGTTTGCAGCCGATGAATTTGCGGAGCTGTTCGGAAAACTGCTGTCTTTCTGACTCTTACCGTCACCCAGCTGGCCGAGAAAATCATGAATTCCATCGATGCAGATATTCCATTCAAGGTGCTTTCTGAGAAATCTGAACAGTGGATTGAATCATGGTCACAGGAATTGGCGCAGCTGATGCAGCTGAATACTCATACAGCCATTGAACAAAGGTTGAAAGAGGGCATCAAAGATGGCCGCTCTATCCAGGAGATTGAACTGCAGCTGAAGGACATTCCTGAATTCAGTCGGAAGCGCGCACGTGTGACAGCTATAACTAAAGTGTTGACCGCTTCTTCCGTCGCTCAACATGAATCTTATGTTCAATCTCCAGCTGTGACGGGGAAGAAGTGGAAGCACAGTGGAGGGAAAAAGAATCAGTCAAGAGAAAGTCATGTGCAACTCGATGGAACGATCATCCCTCTCGATGAAGAATTTGAAATACCAGGTAGCGGAGAGCGGTGCATGTTTCCGAGGGATACACAGCTCACACCAAAAGAGCGAGTAAACTGTCATTGTGCGGTTGGTCCTGTGGTTGATCCTGTCATTTTAGGTTTGTCAGCTGAGGAAAAAGAAGAGATTAGAAGAAGAGTCTTACAAAACATGGAATGAAATAGTATAATATCCTCATTACTTTGGGAATGAGGGGAAATATGAGTTGGCTTGAGTTCTTTTCTTCAATACTTACTTCAGGTTCGTTAGCAACTATTATAGTGGTTTTGATTTTAAAACAACCTATAACAGTAATTCTTAGTAGAGTTGGTAATTTGTTGAGTTTTAAATATAAAGATATTCTTCATCTTGATTTTGCAAAAACTTTAGATGAAATTGAGCAAAATGAAGATGTAAAAGAAGATGAGCAACATGAAAGTGCCCCCAATAAAAATAGTCATAATAATGCTGAAACAAACGGACTGGATGTTGGATATGTAAAGCATTATGAGCGTTTGGCAAAAAAGTCTCCTGAGGAAGCTGTTTATACAGCTTGGCTGGAGCTTGAGGCAGAATTAAGGTATGTAGTAGTTAGATTAAGCGAGAATAACTTAAGAGATATACCTGAAATAGTGAGAGATCTTCTGTACAAAGAACATATTTCTCAGAATATGGCTAATAACATTTTGGGCTTATGGAGTCTAAGAAATGATATTGTTAAAAACCCACATGCAGTGTTTCTTGATTATAAGGAAGCTATGAGATACTGTTCATCAGTAATTAAGTTAATTAAACAGCTGCAAAAAATTACTGGCGATTATTATATGAGTGGTGAAAAACTGTCTGATTAAAAGACAGTTTTTTCTTTGAAAGGGGGTGAACATATGCCAAGGGAATTAATAAATGCAAAGATCACACACGTTTCATACGTGGACAAGGCTACTAATCAAAAGCAGTTCTTTTTTATGAAGTCAGAAAAACAGCCAGACTTTCAAAAAGAGATCAAAGTCATTGCGAAGGCTGATGATGTGCAACGTCTTGTGTATGGAATTGTATACGAACCAAACGTAGCTGATGCACATGGAGACTTTATGACACCAGAAGAAATTGAGAAAGCGGCTCATGGGTTCCTGAAGGATGCGAAGTTTTTCATAAATGTTCCCTCCTATTTTAAATTCCGTTCAATTTTATCGAGCTTGTCGATAACGACATCATACTTTTCACTAAACTTTGCTAACACTTCATTTTGCGCTTCGATTTGTTCATTGAGCTTGTTTTCTCTTTCCTTTGTCGTGTTGAGAACATAAAACAATACCCAACAAAAACTTCAATGGTTAAACAAGCAATGTCATTTGATGACTGTACTATTGAAGATCTAGAAGAGGGAAACAGAACTGAAGGGCATGAACAAAACTGAACAAGAAGCCATTGTTATTGATCTTGGCGGCGATCCGACTCAGCTCAAGGTAAAAATCATTAAAGATTTTATTCCGAAAAGCAACAAGAACCGTCCTGGCAACTATATGAAACCTTTATATATTACGGTTCATAACACAGCTAACACAGCAAAAGGGGCAAACGCAGCGAGTCACGCATCGTTTGTGAAACGATCTAGTACAGGTGTAAGCTGGCACTATACGGTGGATGAAAATCGCATCTATCAACATCTGCCGTTAAATGAAAACGGATGGCATGCAGGAGATGGCCGAGGAACCGGAAACATGAAGTCAATTGGAATTGAGATTTGTGAAAATGAAGACGGAAATTTTGAAAAATCGGTTGAAAATGCTCAATGGCTCATTCGTAAGCTGATGACAGAACAAGGCATTCCATTAGCCAATGTTGTGCCTCATAAGAGATGGAGTGGGAAACAATGTCCACGAAAGCTGCTTAATCGCTGGAACAGCTTCAAGGCAGGTATTGCAACCGCTCATACGAGTAAAAAGGCAACAGCGAAGCCGACGAAAGCGACACCTTTCAAAAATACATCATCCAAGCCAAAGAAAAGCACGTCTAAAAAGTCATTTAACTTACCATCTGGCATTATTAAAGTAACCAAGCCTTTGACAAAGGGCGCTGGAGTAAAAGCATTGCAGGAAGCTCTGGCTGCTGTGTATTTCTACCCGGACAAAGGCGCAAAAAATAACGGAATTGATGGCTACTATGGGCCAAAAACAGCGAATGCGGTCAAGCGGTTCCAGTTGATGCATGGGCACACAGCAGACGGCATTTATGGTCCGAAGACAAAGGCAAAGCTAGAATCATTATTAAAGTAATGAGCCCTCTTGGAAGAGGGCTTAGCTTTTTATAAACTCAACCTGTCAATTGTTATTCATCACTGTCTCATCTTTTTGACAGTTTGTTGAACATAAAAACCCTTCAAATATAGGTTAGAAGGGCATCACGCTATAATTATACTAAACTCTTAATAACACTTGGTTTCTTGATCGTATAGAAACTGGCTGCAATACCTTATATTCATTTAAGATGTCTTCATACAAGTTCCCAGCATATTTTGGAGCATGAATTGTTATAACTGCGGAATAATCCATTCGATCATAACTACTACCGTTTCTACCCATTCCATGAAGTAAAAGGAAAGGTTGCTCTAAAGAAGAACTTCGCATCTTCTTCCAATTCTTAACTACAGTATCCCATTTTAATTCTCCGCGCCTAGCCAATTCTGTTTGGTATTGGTGTGGAGAACTAGATACAGGCTGTAGACTCTGTTGCCAACCCTCCCTGAGTAATTCTTTGATCTTATCTGCATCTTTCTCTATATGTAAAATTTTACTTTTACCTTTTTTGCTAAACGAAAATTTTTTGGAGTGTGGATAAAATGTATGTTCAATAGCTGATTCAGTGTAATCTTCTGCGTGTAATGCATTTGCTTTGGATAACGTTGCAAAAGTCCAAGATAAGGAAATTTCCCCTTTTAAATTTGAATTTAAGGGTACTGGAATTAATAATTTCGCAACGGCCTTAGGATTAATAGATGCTGAGTAGACAATGGTTACTTTATTCTCGTCACACCCTAGGATATCATCAACATTTTTATTTAAAAATCCATACCCTATTTCGTCATCAACTTTCTCAGGATGAATAGCAGAATGTATCAATAGAGCTCGTGCTGACAAGGAATCGAATTGATTACATCTTCCCATAATTTCTGCAGCCTTTCCTGCGATAAATGGGGATGAAAAGCTAGTACCTGCAGATAATTCCTTCTTATTCATATCCAATGCTAAAAGATGTATTGGAAATTTATCATCCCCTCCAAAAGCGACCAAATCTGGCTTTACTTTGCATCCTTCTCTCCCCATGCCAATACAACTGTAAAAAGCTCTAACTTTTTCTTTGCTACCATAATCGTAAGTAAAAGAACCTACACCGAGACCATTTACTAGATCTGCAGGAGCTTGAACCCTATTCATTGGAGAAGGCTTATCACCGTCATTTCCTACAGCTACAACAAATAACTTTCTATAATTCCAAGCAAGTCTGTCCAACGAGTATGTAAATCTACTTATTTCATCATCAATAATAGGACCTATAGGACCAAAGGATAGGTTGTATACATCTATATCCTTTCGCGAAGGGACTACTGTTTCAATTAAATTAATTGCCTCATATAAATCAAAGTCTCTAGGGTCGCTTTGCGGCAACACTCTAAAACTCTCGACCGTCACTAAAGGATCTTCTAATTGTGTGTTATTATCATACTGGTTTAAATCTCCATATAAGATCACTCCAGCAACTTGAGTGCCGTGCTTTATTCCAGGTAGGATAGGACCAGATGCAACCGATTCATTTTCTTTTGCAAATTTGGACAAAAAAGGATTACTTTCGTCTATACCACCATCGAATACACCCACTTTTAAAGGAGAGATATACTCACCCTTAGGCGGAAATAACTGCAATTCATTTGTGTCAAAACTTCTAGTTGACGGAAACAAATTTACTCTTAAAGGGTGAACAGTTCTTAATGGATTGAAGTCAGCTACTTCTTTTAATAATTGCCTTTTGACAAAAGCACTAATAAAAATAGGACCTTCGTGATATTCTTTTATTCTAAGGGAATCCATATCAATCCCATTCTCTTTCAATAACTTCGAAAATTTGTCAATCACTTCTTTGTTTTCATTTCCGAATGGATGCAAAACAAATTCAACAGTTCCTTCCTGCCAATCATGATCGAACCCTTGTATGACTTCGTTTTTTTGTAAAATTGAAAGTTCTTCAAGTTTTTGAACATCTTTTTTAAAACTGCCTGTTAAATCACTTTCTTCTTTACTAAGTGCATTTTCAAGGGCATCAAGACTGCTTGAGGTGATCTTAACAAAATGCATCTTACTTAGAACATCATTTTCATCATCTAGCTGTTTTCTCCATCTTCGAGATCCGATATTTTCAAAATGGGATGCTTTAAATAGAGAATTTGGAGTATATGACTTTGCAAGAAACTTTTCATTTAGCCTAACAGTGACAACTACCTCATCCATTTTTTTATTTTGTGGAATTGATGATATTGAGCTTCTTAGTTTTTTTAAATCTTCTTGAACTTTTGTTCTAGCTTCTTTGTACGTTTGAGGGAATTTTGGAGGGTTACTACCAAACTTTTTCTTGGAAGGCTCAATTAAATTTTCTCCGTATCCAATAATGGGTAAATACTTAGGTTCGTTATTATCCATTTAAAATCTCTCCTCTATTTTTTTAAGTGATGATTCACTGTAGAAGTACTAATTCCAAGTAACTCGGCTATTTTAGCTTGGCTTATTTTTCTTCCGTATATTTCTTTAAGTTTTAGAGACATTACCTTATTAAATTCTCCTGCATTTCCATCAAATCTTCTTCTTAATTCTTGAATTAAACATAGGTTAGGATCACCGTTGTCAACAACTGTTCGTCGAACTACTTTTTCGCAGATTTGTTTAATATCAGAGGGGCTTATTTGGTTTACGGTTGTGCTTATTAAGTCTAATAAATCTGGGGTGAGCGATGGTGTATTACTCTCATTCAAGAACTCTTTCCACAACCTTTTTCTCGACTCACTTCCTGGCAATGGGACTTCTATTTTTAAGTCAAACCTTCTCCAAATTGCTTTATCTAGATAGTCTGGAAAATTTGTTGCAGCAACCAATACTGAATTACTCGGCCATTCTTCTAATTCTTTTAGAAGAACATTTACAATTCTTTTTAATTCTCCAAGGTCTGAAGGATCGTCCCTTCTTTTTGCCACAGCATCAAACTCATCCAACAATAAAATGCAAGGTGACATTTTAGCGTACTCTAATACTTTTTTTAAATTCTGTCCGGTTTTACCTAGATAACTTGATATTGTTGCTGATAAATCTAATGTTATAAGCGGGAGCATTAATTCTTTTGCAAGATATTTTGATATTAATGTTTTTCCAACGCCAGGTTGACCATAGAGAATTATGCTGTTTGGTGGTTTAATCCCCATTGATAATAATTTTTGAGAAACTGCTCTTTCTCTTACAAAACGTTGAATCATTTCGTCTGTTTCCTGTTCTAAAATAAGTTTATCTGATAAGTCTTTGATTTCTTCAACCTTTACAAGAGACAAAAAAGAATCATTGTCAGCAGGTGGTGGAGTAACTCCCATTGATCTAGTTAGTGAGGCGCCTGCACTGTATGTAGTTATTATTTCGGCAATTTCTTGGCTAATTTTAGGATGTTCTTTTTTAATTTTTCTAATTAAACTAATGGCTGTGAGTTCAACGGTTCTTTTGTCTCCGTCTAGGGAAGCTCTTATTAAGCCGGGGATATTTTTCAATATATTATCCATTCGATTGACACCTCTTAGTTCGTAATATCGAATTTTAACTGAATTTTTCTTTGTATTAAAAGAACTTTTGGTAATTCGATGTGATTTAATTATATAATATTATCGAATTTTTGCAATTAGAAGCTTGATTTTTTTTAGCTATATCCTTCAGTATTAATAAGAAAAATCTTTTCTTTGAGTGAAAATAAATGCAACTTTTATCTTCGATCTGATCCAGACAAGAAACGGCCTTTTTACTTTGTCTAGGTGGTTACTTTATAAATCGGGAAGCAGGCTGACTTGCTCTGGTAGAATCATAACTGAAAATTTATTGATCTCCGATCTTTCAAGTTGTCATCTTTTATGGTGGTTATCTCCTTGAGATTATTATGAGGGAACTCTTGTTCATTATTTGGCAATAAATAAAACCCATCTTTCGAATGGGTCTTTAATAAAAGTTTTAGAATATTTGAACGTTGTTACTCCAATAATGATGGTCAACTTATACAGACAATGATTAAGTGTGCTTTTAGAAACGACGAGAAAATCACTTTGTCGTTTAAGGGTGTGGATGGAGTTACATCATCCTATGTCAAAACTGCTCTGATCGATCTTTTGAAAGAATTCGGTTTTGACTTTATAAAAAAACCATCTCGCTTTTTCTGATACTAACTCTCAAATAAACAAGCTTATAAATGATCGTTTTAAATTTGAAGTAAAAAAAGAAAAAGTATGGTTAATTGCTAAAACCCTTCAATTGAAGGGTTTTTTTAATTCCATAAAAACGAAACAGATGATTTAAATTAATTGAGACTTCCGTTCAAATTTTATATTGAAAGTTTATTTGCTTAACTTTAACCATTTAACCATTTATCCCAATAAGGATATAATTGATCCTTAATAGCAAAAGCAATCCAAGGAAACAGGAAGCAAAATATAAGCAAGATAAGAAATATCATTATGAAAATACTCTCTAAAAATATTATGAATGGTTTTTCCCCTTTTTTTACTGTCGGTAATGCTCTTTTTGTAGTTGACATGATAATGAAGAAGGTAATAAGAAAAAATCCAATACTCCGTCCAATTAAATAATTTAAAGAATCTTTACCAAAATTGTTTATAATATAAGGAATTACACTTCCTAGCCAAGATAAAATAGAATTCATCCCCTGAGAAAATATGGATATGTTGAATTTCAAATCTTTATCAACCTCAATGAGTTCTTTAGGTATAGGTATTAATAGTAAACAAATGATCAGACCAAGTAAAAAAAACATATTTATAAAAGCTAACGTAAATTTTAATTCATTAAATGACCTATTCAGTGTTTTGATTGCAAAAGAAGCCCGGATATAGAAGGTATATCTAATTATAAATATCACTATTAGAATCATATTAAAGAAGTTTAGATAACTAAAATAAATTAATCCAAACAAAATTGAAACAAACAACCATCCAAGGAATTTTGAAATTTCTTTTTCAGTACTCGAGTTCTGAGAAGATTTTTCTACTCTATGTATTATATTATGAGATTGATGTACAGTAGGTTGAATTATTTTATTGATGATCTTTGTTTTACCTATGTTAATTTTATTGCCGTCTCCTTTTACAGATATATTTGTTTTATTATCACGAGCCGTTATAAATCCAATGATTCCTAAAACAGCAGCAATGATAGTCAAAATAACACTCAACAGTTCTAACATGAAATTAACCTCCTGTTATTTATTTTTATTTCAAAACTTTTCATATTATAGCATTTTTAAGGTTTTGTGAGTTCTTATTTTCCATCTATTCATATAATTCCCTAACCAAGAATCGAACTGGATTGTTCTTCTAGCGCGTGCAAAACCAAAGTTGCTAAACAAAACCATTAAAAATGTTACACTTATGTGCATATTATACTTGGGGGTACAAACCTTGAAACCATTTTGGGAAATAGATGAAGAAGGCTATTATACGTTGGAGAAGATAAATGAGAAAAAAATAGCTAAAGCAGAAAAAAAGCTTGGAGTAATTTTACCTGTTACATATAAAAAGCTCATATTGGAACAGAATGGCGGTTATATAGTTCATAATGCTTTTCCAACCACTCACTCTAATGCATGGGCTGAGGATCATATTCAATTTAATCATCTTTTGGGAATTGCAGAAGATGAGGGGATCATGGATAGTGCCTATTTAATAAAAGAGTGGGAGCTGCCAGAAGGGCTTGTTTTGATTAACGGGGATGGCCATACTTGGGTAGCTATGGATTATCGAAAAACGAAAGAGAATCCTGGAATTCATTATTTTGATGTTGAGATGGAAGAAGACTTTAAGTTAGCAGATTCCTTTGATGAATTCATTCAGGGGCTTTATACAGCTGAGTACACTGTTGATGAAGAAGCAGCAGAGGGTGAATATGAACTTTCTGAAGTTAATTTAAGCAAAGAAGAACTTGAAGCCATATTTGAGTTGGACGTCCTTGATGAAGAGAATCTGTATAAAATTCAATATTACCCGATGGTTGATTTGAACGAAATTGAATGGTTTTTTAAAAAGATGCAATATCACATTGAAAAAACAAAAGATGAAGATGCGCTTTATCAAGTAGCTGATACGATTAATAACATTCTCTTATTGAACCCAAATATGCCAATCAATAATAATATTAAGGGGCTGGTGCAACAAATATCCGATTTCTTACAAAGTAATGAAGATCCACTTGTAGTAAATGTAGGCGAACTTATTCTTAGTGAGGTTGAGAGTATTATTTAAGGTGAATTTTAAGAAAAAGAGGTTAAGCAATGAGAGCACCGTATCAAGTTAAGAAGTTAAATCTTTATGAAGAAAGTAACTACTTCTTGGAATTGGCTTTGAAATCTTGTACGCTTATAGGAAAGGAGGTCATATGATCATGAAAAAAATAATGATGATGATTACTACCGCTTTGCTATTAGGTGCAATTCTTGGAATGCCTGCTGGACAACAAACTCAGGCAGATGAGAAAAATGATGTAGTGTTGCTTTTCTCTAGAGGGGCAGGATCATAAAAGGGATAAGATTTAATCCGCCACTACGGAGGATAATTGGTTAAAAAACGATAAAGTGGATTAAAGTGTAAGACTCCTTATGGTATTCTAGTAAAAGAATACGCCATTAAAGGAGTCTTTTTTATATGAAAATATTAGATGCTCCATCTTTACTATCAGCTGTCGAACAAAGGTCAAAAGCCTATCAGGAGCTTCGAGACGAAATGCAGCATGTGAAAAAAGCATTAAAAAGTGTGTCGGGATTAGGTGATAAATTTACTGGAAAAGGTGCAGACAATATCAAAGCCTTTTATGAGGATCTTGCGCTTTACACAGACACTTATCTTGATTTTATTGATATGCAAAAAGCTTTTTTAGATGGGGTAAAAGGAAAGCTTGATGATGAATCGTTAGGCGGGAGTACATTTATTGATGAGCATTTCTTAAACGCTCAACTGAAACAAGGGATTCAGAATAATAAAGATATGGTCAAGGAACAAAAAGAAGCCCTATCCACTATTTTTGATGACATCAGTGATCTCATAGAACTGAATGTATTTTCAAGTAAAGAGGTCAATGAACATTTAGACGATGCGAATAAAAAAAGAAAAGAGGCAATTGATGCTGTACATAAATTAGATCATGCCCTAAAAACTGAATACGAAAAATCAGAAGCGATTGAGAAACATCTTGCAACCTTTTATGCAAAAATGATGGCTGCTACAGGAAAAGGGAAAAATGCGCAGCCCATGTATTACGATTCAAAAGAATTTCATGAGACAGATGTGTACAAGAATCATGATAAAATCGATGCACAGGTGAAAGCATATTTAAAATTGAAAAAAGAAGAAAAAGAGAAACGAAGAATCAAAGAATTGAAAGAAAAACTCAACGATCCTTCGTGTATATCAGAGGAAAAATACTTTGAGATTGTAGACGAAATTGGATATGAAAATCTTTCTTACGATCAAAAAATGTATTACAGCCAGCTTCTCCAGATCAAAGCGCAGGAAGAAGCATCAGAGGGATTTGTTGATGTTGTAAAAGGAGCAGCAGTTGGTCTATATGATGTGGCCAAAGATACAGTAGTTGGCATCTATGATCTTGTGACAGATCCTGGAGGTGCCGTTGAATCGGTCGTAACGGCAGTTTCACATCCAATTGAAACATCGAAAGCGATTGGAAAGTCGATTTCAGACTCATTCCAAAAAGAAGTCATCGATGGTGATGCATATTCTCGATCACACTGGTTCGCCTATGCAACTGGTTCTCTAGCAGAAATCGTCTTTGGTTCTAAAGGGGCAGGTGCCATTACAAAAACGGGGACTACAGCGGCCAAAACAACGGTGAAGAAAGGGCTTGAACAAGGAGCAAGATCGATCGATAACGTCACCATTCCAAATCTATTGCCATATTCACCAAAGTTTCAACTAGCAGGTGGAGGGAAACTGCCTTATAATGTGTTTGATGGTGAGAATATCAAAAATAAGCTTCTCTCCATGGCGAAGCGACTAGACAATTCAGAAGGTAATGGAGGTCATTTGACCTCATCTAATAAAGGATCTAAGGGTATAGACAATGCTAATGATATAACCAAATTAACTGTCGATGATATACCAACTGCAAAAAGTGGGAACTTTAATAAATTTTTCAATTCCCTTACAAGTAAAGAACTAGACGAACTTTGGAAAGATAAAAGAATTAGAAAGAAAATTGAACGTCAGCTTAGAGAACCTGGAGGTTTACATGAGTGGCACTTAGTTTCAAGAGCGCCGCAATTTAAGCATTGGAATATTAGTGCGGAAGAGATTAAAGATTTACGAACAGCAATATCTGATGTTAAATTCGTCAATCCAAACGGTGTCCATGGTGGATTAGGCTCAACTAAGGCACATAATGAATTGTTAGCAATAATAGACACTTCTAGCGACTATGATACATTTGTAAGACGACTTAATAATTGGGCTAATTATAGACTAGAGGGTGGGGTTTCATCTTTACCGGAAGGTCTAAAATTAAAGTAGGAGGATATTATAATGGAAAAACAAGGATGGGTTTCTATTTGGCTAGGTACTATTAAAGAAGGGGACTCTATAGAAGAGTATGTAGATTTAAAGTATGATGAGGATGGCGAGTCTGTACCTTCCAAATTTTTCATTGATTTTAATATTGATATGGATGAAACAGATGAGGATACAATAGAAAAAGCAGTCTATAAGAATAGTAGTAGTGATATTTCATCATTATTAAATGGGTGTTCGTATGAAGAGATTGTCATCCCAAAAATCCAGAAAAGTATAAACCTAAAGAAATCATATAACGCAGTAATTTTAATATATAATTTTGAATATAACAATGAAATTAGTTCAACTGGTGCTTTTGATTTTATTGCTACTACAAATTATGAATAAGAGAACCCTTAAAGGTTCTGATTAGCAAGACTACAGGCAAAGAGATTGATATAATGTAATTTATTGAAACCTTGATTGGCAAAGTGCCTTTCAAGGTTTTTTTGTTGAAGAGATACCTCGTGACGAAATAAACTATTTATTACTTACTGAATAGAGATAATCTTTGCAATCCCAATCTGATGTTTTAACAAAATTTTTAGTACGTACAACACCTTTAGATTGTATGCCCTATTTAATGAATTTCTTAAAAATCGTCATATATTACCATTTTATTCCTGAATATTTTACCTTGCCTTTCTCCCTGCCTTTTAAATTTTTCTCAACTTTTACGAACGATCACTACGGACGTATTGTCAAAGTCGAAGCAAGTGATTTAAAATACGGAGAGGTTAAAAGAAACCAATATGCCCAATCCAATTCAGGTAAGCCAGATCGATTACTGGATGATGACGGAGGTCATTTAATCGCATCTATTTTTAAAGGGTCTGGGGGTATTGATAATCTTGTGCCGATGAGTTCACAGATTAATCGTAGTGGTGGGAAATGGTATCAGTTGGAGCAGGAATGGTTGGCAGCCTTGAGGAAAGTCCCACCTGAGACAGTATCAGTTTCCATAGAAAGCATTAGATATGAAGGAGATTCTATGCGACCAACTTTATTTAAAATTAAGTATAAAATTGGAGCTAGGAGAGTTAAAAAGGTATCGATTGAAAATAAGCCAGGAGGTTAATTCAATGGAAATGGAACCATCGAATGAAGTTTATCAAGAAATTTTGAATACAATAAATGAAATAATATTTGCTATATGCGGAAATTCTGGATGACTCTCGTGAAGTTTATTTTTTCTTTAATACAAACAAACAACAAGAATATATTTATTCTCATGATATTCCTGATATATTTGAGGTCAGTGAAAATATATATGATGACTTATTAATTAATTTACAGGATTCTTTTAAGAAACTCAGAGATGAATTTAAAATTAACGAGCAAAAAACTTGGACAAATTTAACGCTGAAAATCAAGAATAGGAATCAATTTACCATTGATTTTAATTATGATGATGTATTGAACTCTCATTACAATACCTATCAACGGATGGCTATTTGGGAATATGAAAATTTGGGATATCTCCCTGAAGATGAAGAAGATAAAGAAGCCGTATTAAATTATATAAAAAATAAAGACGATAACTAACGCACAATACCCTCCGAATAAAGGAGGGTATTTCTCATATATGTTTCAAAAAACCTCATTCCATTATCTAAACCGATAAACCGTCACTTCACAATCACCCAGCACCTCTTCAATCATCTCTTCCACAATCGTCCAATCGCCGCCAGCCAAGCCGCAGCCGATCCCGTATGGAATGGCGATGGACGTTTGGTGTTTCTCCTCAGATGATTGTGTCACTGTATCCTTTAGGTGTTGAAAGCAGCTGCGTAAGGCATCGTAGTCTGTTTGCTGTCTTGTTCTTCCGTATCCAGCTTGGGCAAATAAGTTGGCAATTGTTTTTCCGTCTTTTGTTGTGATGAGTTGAACGGAGCTTAGCAAGTCATCTCCTTGTTCTGTACATAACTGTTTATAATCTTTGTGCACATTCGGATATTTGCTTTTGATTTGTTTCGCTAATCCAGCTCCCATGACGCCTTTACAGTTCACCTGGTGACAAATGATGTCTTCGCTTGCCTCTAATATATTGCCGTCTACCGTTTTGATCATATGCAGTAACCCCTTTTTGATAAAATGCAAACTTAAGTTCTATTATAGCAGTTTTGTTTCTATGATTTAATAGCCTTTGATGAGTTTTTAGTTAGTACACGATGTTCAGGTGACAGCAAAGTGACAAACATGTCATATGATTCCATGGTTTGTTCGTTCGATCGATGGAGGCAGACATCTCATTTCAATTATCCTTATCGTAAATCAAGTAAAAAGGGATGAAATGAGATGCGGGGACTTAATGAAGATTTATTTAGGTGGGTGAATGAGCTCAGTATCGATCATGGTTACTTGAATCCAATATTTATTGGACTAGCTGAATATACAGTGCTGCTGGCAGTGCTTGTGTGTCTGTTCGTATGGTTTCAAAATCGCAGCAGGTACAATAGAGCGATGGTCGTTTCTGCCGGACTGACCTTCGTGCTCGCCGAGTTACTTGGGAAAATCGCTGGGGTGTTTTATTTTAATCAGCAGCCCTTTGCAGAAATGAGCCGCGTCAATCTTTTGATTCAAAAGGAAGTGAATAACTCGTTTCCGAGTGATCATACCATCTTTATTTTTTCGATTTGCGTGATCTTTTGGCTGTTTCACAAACGCCATATGTATTGGCTGATCATTGCGTGTGCTGTTGGTTTTTCAAGGATTTGGGTAGGTGTTCATTATCCATTTGATGTCTTAGCAGGAGCTGCTATAGCGTGTTTAACAGCCGTCGCCGTTGTATATTTGCCGATATGCCAAAAGAACGTTCATGCCCTTTTGTCATGTTATGAATGGGTTGAACAAAAATTGGTAGGGAAGAGAATAAAATAACTTGCAGCAGTAAAATACCCCGATCTGTAAAGCTGAGATCGGGGTACTGTTTATTTTCGCCAAAACGTTGAACAATCCGCTTTGTCTTCGATATTAAATTCGATGATTTTCTTTAGGAGAGGATAATCAACTGGCAAGCTTTCTTTCATGCGAAACAGATTTTTCCCATGCTCGTACCCAGCTTGTACAATGTCAGCTGAAAATTGATCAATTCCTTTTGCTTCTGGTGCGACAGAAATGTGATGTTTTGCCACGCTAAACCCAATAATAAATGTGCCGTGATCTGTGAACATGGGCTGATTCCAAGCAATTCTTGGCTCTAATTGAGGGAATGTGTCTTCTACCCATTGTAAGATGTCTTGAGTGCGCTGCTTCAGCTCCGGGTTACCGATTTTGCTGATATATTCTTCAAACACATGCATGATATTTTATCCTCCCAATCCATCTACCTCATAAGCCTCAGACGGGATTCGAACCCGCACTCCTTTCGTAAGCATAGGCTAGGGGCAACACGCTTCCCTACGGAATTTCACCGACAGGAATTTCACCTGTCTCAGCTCATGTGCTTTTCGGTGCTTCTGAAACCCTTGCCTTGCGACCCGCCAGCTACAATTTGTTTTACGGCGCTCTTCCCTTCTAGAGCTACTGAGGCGTGTAAGTGATTGATCATATTATATAAAGAAACTGGATAAATGAAAAGCTGCTATGAACCATCATCAGATTAGAAAGCCTCGACATTGGGCTTTTTTCATTTCATCTCAAGATGTTTATTTTAAAAAAAGGCGGAATTTTTTCGCAAATATCATTGACTAGGAGAAAGAAACGCACTTTCAATGGAAACGGTTATTGAAGATTCAAGTGATTCATATTAAAATGATGTCAAATGGACTAATTAGCAATTGCTAATAGAAGTTCCATATTTAGTGAAATATGTGTTGCAGCTGAAGGTGATTGGGGGTGTAGAATGAGCAAAGTTCCTGTTGCGGAATTGGCATCACTATTAAATGACTGGAACATGGAAATCAAAAAAGATCATGCAGATGAGGCAGAACGGTTATTTGCCAAAGCGAAAAAAGCGGTAGAGGAAATTGACGATGCGGATATCCTCATATACTATTCTCTTCTTGAGAAGAGGCATCACATTCTTATGTACAATTTAAGAGGTCAAAAGGGCAATGTTTCAACGAAAAGCATAGAGGGTCATTATGGAAAAAAAGAAGATGACCTGTCTAATCGTCTTGCCTATTATTTTGATTTTTATGAGGGTGTGTATGAGCAGCATCAAGGTAATTATGAGGTTGCATTGCAAATGTATCAAAGTGCTGAAAAGCTCTTAGATAAAATTCCAAGTGAGATAGAACGTGCTGATTTCGATTTTAAAGTGGCATGGCTTTATTACCGGCTCAGTCATATCATGCTCTCATTAAGCTATATCCGCAGAGCGCTGCACGTCTATAAGCGGCACAAGCAGTATGAAAGAAGAACGGCCCTTTCATACTCCCTCATAGCAGCGAATCTAACGGAGATCGGCCGGTATGAAGAGGCGCTTGAGAATTATCGTTTGGCGGAAGAAGTTTTGACAAATGAGCAGGATGATTTTATGCTGGCTCAGCTTCATCACAATGTGGCCATTTTATATTCATTTTGGAATAAACCGAAGGAATCGATACGTCATCTTGAAAAAGCACTGTCCCATCAAGAGTATTATGATTCAGATTTCTTTTTCCATTCTACGTATCTGATCAGCCGGGAACTCTGTGTGATTGGTGAAAAGCAGCGTGCAAGCCAATATATAGAGGCTGCATATGCCAGAATAAAAGATGCTTCTCATGAAGTGTTTCAGCTAAAAATAGGCATCGTACATGATCTTTACTTAACGCATGCGTCACAAAGATTTCAGCAAATTGATGAGAAATTAAGAAAGTTAGAAGAGAAGAATGAATATCATGAAGTAAAAGAGCTATCACAATTTGCAGCAAAATATTGTGAAAAGCAAGCACTTTATGAGCAGTCTGTTTTTTACTTGAACAAAAGTTTAGAAGCGGATTTACATATGAAAAGAATGGGGTTGATTTAAGATGAAAACAGGATTAAAAGTATTATTCGTTGTCGGTTTAGCGGTCGCTGCGACTGTTCTATCGCAAAACGTTGCAGGTTCATTCGAAGTTGCAGAAAAAATCATTGGTGGTTAATACCATTTATCTCTCGCCCTTGTTGATGATCGTCAGCAAGGGTTTTTTGTGTTTTAATAGGCTCTTCTTATTAAACGCTCCAAGAACGTTTAATAAGAAGAATTCGCAACAAAGGGGGTGTGCAAATTTATTACCTGCTCCATTATTCTAAATAAACATAGGGCATAGCAACAAGTTAAAAAGGTCACTTTTCTTTGCTTAATTTAATTTTTTTCAGGACTTTTCATTCAAATTTTAACAAATTGGTCTAATGTACATAGAAGGAATGAAAAAGCAGGAACACCGCCCCATTTGTCATGCATATGATGAGATAAGGTCTGATTCGAAGGCAGGAGATTGTATGTATCCACGGGTTTATGGCGGTTTTCATGGAGGCGGTTTTAGCGGAGGCGGGGCACATATTGGGCCGGTCGGTTCCCATATCGGCTTTGGCGGGTATTATTTGAGCCCTGGTGTATTCTCTGGCTTAGGCGGTTTTCCCGGGTACGGAGGATTCGGGGCATTTTCTGGATATCCATATGGTTCTACATTCATCACGGGACGTCCTCCTGGTTTTTATGTAAGGAGTTATTAGTGTAAAATCACAATCATTGAAATAGCCATCTGAAGAGAGGCTATTTCAATTGGTGAAAGTGCTTCAATCCAGCAGTGATCACAATGATGCCTAGAATGATGATCGGCAGCCAAATGATGATAAACGGATCGTAACGATCTGTGTATGCAGCAATAGCTGCACCTAGGCAGTAGAAGGCAATAGAGCCTATTCGCAGCAAGCTTACAAGCTGGATAGGGGCCTTTCTTTTTTCCCGGTATGATATGCGCTGGGCTGCATCTTCAAATAGGTTAGCAAGTGTACTCGTGAGAACAGTTGTGGAAATCCCAGCAACATTCAATTTACGAGCGGCCGCCGTTTGCATGCCCATCGCCATACTTAAAAGGATGATCAACATAAAGTAAGCACCTTGTGTATAAGGGAAAATGGTCATGAGAGCAAATAGAAGCAAAATCATCAATTCGATGATAAAAATGCGTGTAACGGCTTTTGGCCAAAACGTTTTCTCGTGATTTCCGCCTATCACCACTGCAAGTAAAACCCCTAAAACGAATCCACTTAGAGCAATGATCGAATGAAGAGCTGTTAGCTGCAAGGAACTTCCTGCTGCAATGCCAAGCAGCACAATATTACCTGTCATATTGGCTGTAAACACATGCCCCAGGCTTAAATAGCCAATCACATCCACAATTCCTGCGGAAAGACATATGAAAATTAAAGCTGTATTTCGAAATGAATGTGCGGTCAAAATAGTCATCCCTTTCTTCCTCTCTAATGAATAAGTGTAACGCTTCATGACCGCAAATGTCCATCTGATGAGATGGTCACATGTGTGCAAGCTGATGTAAGACTTGTCTAAAAGCATCATCATTCACAAGGTGCCTCATGCGGCGGAACGGATCGCCTTTTTCCTTTAAACGCTCTATAACAGCCGGCATCGTAAAAAGAGAAGGATGAAGCTCATCATGATAGAGTTCGTCCCATTCAAGCGGTGTCGCAACAAGTCCAAGTTTATTTCCTCTTGGAGAATATGGAGCGATGATTGTTTTCCCAGCATCGTGCTGAATGTAGTCTAAATACAAGCGATTGCCGCGTTTTTTCTTAAGACGTTCCAGAGTAAAAAGATCCGGTGCTTGCTCACATAAAAATTGGCATATAAATGCGGTGAATTGTCTTGTTTCTTCGTATGTGAAGGCGTTTTTCTTTAAAGGAATATAGACTTGAAGCCCTTTACCTCCGCTTGTTTTAATAAAGGCTGTGAGAAAAAGCCCGTCTAAAAGCGCTTTGATTCGTTTGGCCGCTTCTATGGCTAGATGAAACTCATTTACAGATGGCGGGTCTAGATCAAAGACGATTTCTGTCGGCCGATCCGTATCTCTTGTCTCAAAAGGGATATGAAATTCCATTGCCAGCTGGTTGCCAAGCCAAAGAAGCGTACGAGGATCATTACAGACCGTATAAGAAATATCGTCAATTTCATCTGTTAAAACAAAATCCGGCGCATAATCAGGTGTCGACTTTTGATAAAAGAATTCGTCTCCAGTGCCATGTGGATACCGAATTAAAGTAAGACGCCTTTCACGTAAAAAGGGCAACAGGTAGGGAGCCGCTTGTCTTAAATAAAGTAAGTAATCTGCCTTGTTTAGTTGAAGAGCCGGGACAATCGGTTTTTCTGGGTGAGTGACGTCTATAGCAGCAGGGAGTGGATACAGCTGTTTGAGCATTTGCTGAAATGTACATGCTGCTGGATCAGCATCTAGTAAAAAAGAAGAAAAGCGCGGCTCTCTTAACGCCGATCCATCAAAGGATATACACGCAATGCTGGCAACGATAGAAGGAGGGATTTCGTATAAAGATCCTCCTCCTGTTAACTGGCCTTTTGTCTGAAATAGTGTACGCAGCGTTTGTTCTTCTTCTTTAGAAAAACCATGCTTGAATTGGACAACCTCGATGAGAGCCGAATCTTGATAAATGGAACCTTGAAAATAGCCATTTTCTTTGTCAAAACGGGTGATAATGACAGAAACATACCGCCAGTTTTTCATTTTCAGCCATTCTTTTGAACGAGTATTGTCGTACCATTTACTCGACTTTTTTTTCGCTACTAGTCCTTCTGCTAAATACGTCGTCATTAAGTTTTTCATGTATTCAGAGTCGGGGTCTGTATGAATGACCTGCAAAAGGGAAGGGTGCTCCAGCTGAACTGATAAGGGGAGATTTGCTTCTTGGAATAATTGTTGCAGCTGATTTTTTCTTTCCATCAACGGTGAATCAACGAGAGGTTTCCCTTTGCTGCTTAATAGATCGAATGCAATGAAATGACACGGAAATCGTTCAGCCTGTCTTTGGATGGCTTCTTTGTTTTTCAGCCTGCCTCTTTGCTGAACCTTCGCAAACTCGCTTTGCTGTTCACTCAGTAAAAAGACCAATTCTCCGTCAAGTGTCAGCGGTAAAAAGGGAGCAAATTGGTCTTTTAATTGTTCGCATCGATCCATCACTTCAGGAAATTGCTCATTTAGCTGTTTTCCGGTCCTGCTTTCTAAACGAATCTCGTCTTCTTCCCAGACAAGAATAGCCCGAAAGCCATCATATTTTAATTCATACACCCAGTCTGCACCGGCAGGTATATCATGTGCAGGTGTTAATCGCATAGGTTTCATTGTGCATGTCACTTCCTTATATCGTGTGTTCTTAGAGTGGGATGAAATTTTCAATCACATACATAAGTCTGATGAAAACATTACATAGTAAGGAGAAAAGAACGGAGGAAGCGCGATGCATACAGTATGGAAAGGCGGCATTAGTTTCGGGTTGGTCAATATTCCAGTCAAGCTGTTTACCGCTACAGAGAACAAAGACATTAAATTAAGACAGCTGCATAAAGAGTGTCACACGCCCATTAACTACAAGAAAGTATGTGCCAATTGCGGTGAAGAAGTAGCGCCGGAACAAATTGTGAAGGCGTATGAATATGCGAAAAATAAATTTATTGAATTGGACGATGAAGAGCTGGAAAAACTGCGAAAAGAAAATGAAGAAAAAGCCGTTGAAATCATTGATTTTGTAAAGATTGAGGAGATTGATCCAATCTATTACGAAAGAAGTTACTTCTTATCACCGGATACCGGCGGAGCGAAGGCTTATTCATTATTAAGAAAAGCTTTAGAGGAATCGGGGAAAATTGGTGTCGCTAAGATTATGATTCGCTCTAAGGAGCAATTAGCGATCGTTAGGTGCTATGAACATATTTTGCTGATGGAAACCATTCATTTCCCTGACGAAATTAGACAAGTATCAGATGTGCCGAATATCCCCCAAGAGGAGAACATTGTAAAGAAAGAGTTAGATACAGCGCTCCTTTTAATCGAGCAGCTGACCACAACGTTCGATCCAGCGGCATATCAAGATGAATACAGAGAACAGCTGATGAATTTAATTGGCGATAAAATATCTGGAGAACATACCGTTCAGCCAGAAACGACAGGCAAAAAAGATCCTGCAGCCAATGTGACAGATTTAATGGCCGCACTACAGGCTTCGATCGACCGATCAAAACCAGCCAAAGCGAAAAAAGCAGCGCCTAAGAAAAGAAAAACTCCAGCGAAAAAAGAAAAGAATGCATAAAACAAGACCGCTGACGAGCGGTCTTATTGCGGCTTTAACACGTCCTGAATCGTCCCGTCTTTTCGATGAATGACAACGGAAGTTCCTTTATTAGCTGAAATCTCCTTTGCCCGGTCAATGGCTTCTTGTTTTGTTTCTTTGACCTCACTTGCTCGTTTCGCTTTCTCTGTTTGAACCGCCCAGCCTTCCTCGTGTTTCACTACATGCTGCGCATGATCCATGAGCTCTGGTCTTGCGGAGCTGCTCTCTGAAGGTTTGACAGAACCATGAGATGAGAAATTTTCTATCTCTTTCTCGGTGGCATTCTTTTTCCACTCCTTCGCTTGACTGATTGCAATTGGAATGGCTCTATTTTCCTCATAGCCTTCCTGAATCATTTTATTGGCAATCTCAAGCGCTTTTTTCCGAATGACGTTGTCTAATGATTGAAATGAAGCTGGATAATCGTTCATCGTCCAAGGCATATGGACCGCTCCTTTCTTTTACTTGAACACCTTCCCCCATCTGCAATGGATTAAACATACAAGTACTCTCAAACCAATGTTAGGGATAAAATACATCGTTTTGCTGAGGCAGAATATCATCAATTCCTGCAGAATAGAAGATAGAAAAGGAGTGATTTTGATGATGATGAAAGGTTTGTATGAAGCACATTTACCTGTGAGTGACTTGAAGACATCGATTGCGTTTTATGAAAAATTGGGATTGACACTTGCTCATGAGAATGAAAGAGTAGCCTTTTTATGGATTGAGAAAGGAAAGAGCTGGCTTGGCATATGGAAGGCAGATATGTCCACTATTCCATATCACGTAGCAACTCGACATGTAGCCTTCCGAATTAAAACATCCAGCATCGAACAAATCAAAGCCTGGCTGATTGAAAGAGGCATCAGCATTCACCCAATGTTTGGTTTTTCAGAAGAAAAACAGCCTTTAGTTCTCGATAATCCGCCGCAATTTCATGCAGCGATCTATTTTCTTGACCCAGATGAGAATCTGCTTGAATGCATTGCGCCGCTTGAACTTGATACAGCAGAAGACTACGATATCATGACATATGAGGATTGGGAACGAAAGAAAAATCCGTTTATTGATTGACAAAATCACTCATTGTAACTATATTGATTACAACGGTGGTGAAAGATTGTGAAACAAATTAGCAGCAGGTATCCGATTGCTGTTCATATTGTGTCATTTATTGCAGGTGTTCCAAAAGAGTGTACTAGTGATTTTATTGCAGAGAGCGTGAATTCAAATCCAGCCATTGTTCGAAAAATGATGGCAATGCTTAAACGGGCGGGTCTCATTGAAATTCGCCGCGGTGTGGGCGGTGCTTATTTAAATAGACCGCCTGAGGACATCACGCTGTTAGATGTGTACCGCGCTGTGGATGTAAGCGAGGATGAAGAATTATTTAACTTTCATCAGCCCGTCATCGCATGCCCGATTGGTCAAGCGATGGACACGAGACTTCGGCATGAACTAAAAGAAGCACAAGCTGCACTTGAGAATCACCTAAAGCAAGTGACAATTCAGCAATTATTAACAGAGGCGGAATAAAAAAGCTCGTACTTAGGAGCTTTTTTTACACCTTTGTTGTAACCATTTTGATTATAACGTATGCACATCACCGTTGAACGAAAAATGAGGAGGTCAAACAAATGAAATTATTAGTAACAGGTGCAACAGGACAACTTGGATCGCTCGTCGTCAAGCATTTGCTCACAAAAGTACCGGCTGAACAAATTGCAGTCAGTGTTCGAAATCCGAAAAAAGCAGCACATTTGAAGGATGCTGGGGTGGATGTACGCCGTGGAGATTTTACTCAGCCAGATACCCTGACATCAGCATTTGAGGGCATTGATCGTCTGTTGATCATTTCAACAGCGGATGGTGACCGCGTCGAGCAGCATAAAGCAGCAATTGAAGCGGCGAAAGCAGCAAATGTGAGGTTTATTGCTTATACAAGTGTTGTCAATGCAAGAGAGAGTCAGCTTGTCCTTGCAAATGACCATGCCAAAACAGAAGAAGCCATTTTGGCCTCTGGCATTCCTCATGTATTTTTAAGAAACAACTGGTATGTTGAAAACGAAAAAGATACGATTCTGGCGTCAGTCAGCGGCGCACCATTTTTAAGTCCAATTGGCGAAGGAAAGGTTGGCTGGGCAACAAGAAATGACTACGCAGAAGCGGCAGCAAATGCGTTAACACTTCCCATACATGATCAGGAGATATATGAACTGTCAGGACCTCTTCGGACGCATAGTGAACTTGCACAAATTGTTAGTAAGGTGAGTGGAAAAGAAATCAAAGTAGAAAAAATAGATGTAGACACATTTGGAGACTTTTTAGCTTCAAATGGTGTACCGAAAGAAGCAGTGCCATTTGTCAAAGCCATTCAAAGCGGCATACGCGATGGTGCTTTAGCTGTCGAAAGCCAAGATTTCGAAACATTACTAGGCCGGCCGTTAACACCTATTGAAGAGAGAATTCGTGAATTGATTTCAGAATAAACAACAATAACGCCCTATGAAAAGGGCGTTTTTTCCATCCGAAAAGCTCACGCCAGTTTTAAAAAATCATCTTGCCACTAGGTGAATGGACATAGTAAGATGACGACATACAAGATGAACTGCTCATCTACTGCTGATGTAAAGGAAGCTGCTAATGGAAATGAAGACAACTGCTCAAACGAAATCAATTGCACTGCCGCTTGTGATTTCAATTATTGCTATTTCGTTTTCTGCAATCATTGTGAAATGGTCAAATGCACCTGCTGCTATTTTAAGTATGTATCGAATGATTTTTGCGGCGGCTCTCATGCTGCCGTTTATCTTGCCAAGAAAAAAAGAATTTCTCTCGATAAAGCGCAGAGACTGGTTTTTCCTATGTACCTCAGGCTTCTTTTTAGGGCTTCACTTTGTGTTATGGTTTGGCTCACTGAAGCTGACGACAGTGGCAAGCTCTACCATTATTATCGCCCTTCAGCCGATGGTGTCCTTATTAGGCGGATTCCTCATTTTCCGTGAACGAACAACAATGTCTGCAATATTAACGATGTGTGGGGCGATTGTAGGTGCCCTCATGATAGGCTGGGGAGATATTGGTCATAGCAAGGAAGCCATCTTAGGAGATCTTTTATCCTTTTTGAGTGTGATCGCTGTTGTTTGTTATTTGTTAATAGGCCAACAGGCTGTAAGAAAAATATCTCATTGGATTTATAGTTTTTGTGTATTTGGCTTTGCCGGTCTTTTTTTAATTTTATTCAACTTGCTTCAGCAAACTCCTTTTATAGGCTATCCGGTTAAAGAGTGGGGAATCTTTTTATTGCTCGCCATTATTCCCACGATGTCTCATGTCATTAATAATTGGCTATTAACCTATGTTAATGCGACTACCATTTCAATGAGTATTCTAGGTGAACCTGTTGGGGCAACGATCCTTGCTGTATGGCTGCTTGGAGAGAAAGTTACGCTGCTTCAAATGCTTGGCGGTCTGCTTGTTCTTTTAGGCGTCTTTTTCTTTTTGATGCAGCAGCGTCAAGGTATCTTAATGAAAACAAAAAAATCCGGTTAACTTCCGGATTTTTTACTCTTTTAAATCGTTTTTTTCAATCACTTTGTTTAATCTTGCCTCGATTTTTTTCAATTCCATTCGTTTTCTTCTAATCATGCGAAATGCGATAACAATGATTGTCACAATAAAGGCAATGAATAGAAGAGAGAACACTTGAAATAGAAGATCTCCCATGTTGAATGCCACATTCTCTCCATTAGACATACGTAAAACCTCCTTTTCTACCTATATATTACCATAATCAATAAAAGATTGAGATTTATCCATAATTTATCTATAATAGGTAAAATATCACTCATTAAAGGAGAACCAATATGAGAACTTTAGTCCTTTTACGAGGTCTCCCAGGCGTAGGTAAATCAACATGGATCAAAGAACAAGGCTTAGAGCCTTACACTTTATCAGCGGATCAAATCCGGCTGTTAACTCAGCCGCCGCAGCTATCAGTCAATGGGAAACTAGACATTTCAAGCAAGCATGACCACAAAGTTTGGTCTTTATTATTCGATCTACTCACAGCCCGTATGGAGCGCGGAGACTTTACTGTAATTGATGCGACACATATTTCAAGTAAATCGATTTCTCAATATAAGTCTTTAGCGACATCTTATCGTTACAGGGTGTATGTCGTCGATTTCACGCAGGTACCCCTTGAAACAGCTCTTTTGCAAAATCGCTCACGTGAATCTCACAAAGTGGTGCGGGAATCTGTTTTGTATCAAATGAACGAGCGGTTAAAAACAGAAAAGGTCCCATCATGGGTGACTGTTTTGCAGCCGGAGGATTATCCGCAAGTGATGACTTATCAGCCTCGATCCTTTGATCAATATGAGGCCATTCATGTTTTCGGAGATATTCACGGTTGTTACACCGCACTTACCACCTATTTGCAAGGAGACATCAAAGAAAACGAACTTTATATTTTTGCAGGTGACTTGCTTGATAGAGGAATAGAAAACAAAGAAGTATTAGAATGGATGCTCGCCCATAGAGAATGCCGGAATGTCATCGTCATTGAAGGCAATCATGATCAGCATTTATACCGGTTTGCACATGGTGAAAAAGTCAGAAGCAATATGTTTAATCGTCATACAGTGCCTGAAATCGAAGCAGCAAACTTTGATTTGAAGGAAGTACGAAAGTTTGTCAGAACCTTTCATCAGCTGACTTATTTTACGTACCATGATCAGACATTTCTTGTTACACATGGCGGGCTCGCTCATTTGCCTGAAGAACTTCTGCATGTCTCAACACAGCAGCTCATTCACGGCGTAGGAGAATATTCAGATGATATTGATCACTTATTTGTTCAAAATACGGCTGGGATGGATATCATCCAAATTCACGGGCATCGCAATTTATACAGACTGCCTATTCACGCAGCGGAAAGGTCTTATAACCTAGAAGGTCAGGTTGAATTTGGGGGGCAGCTGCGGGTGTTGAAAATCACAGCTGACGGGATTGAGACCCATGAAATTGACAATCCAGTTTACAGAGCATCTGAGAAAAAACAATCAGCTGCTGTTCAGCCAGATATTTCACTGGATGATTTTTTAGCTCATTTAGATCAGCATGAATATGTACAGGAATTAAAGCTTCCGCACCATATTTCATCTTTTAATTTTACGAAAAAGGCTTTTAGTGAACGGCAGTGGGATGATGTGAATGTGAAAGCAAGAGGTTTGTTTGTCAATATGGTTTCTAAGCAGATTGTGTCTAGAAGCTACAATAAATTTTTTAACATTGATGAGCGTCCGGAGACAAGAATGCAGCATTTAGTGAACCATCTTCAATTCCCTGTCACCGTATATGATAAAGCAAATGGATACTTAGGAACTGTTGGGTATAATGAAATGGAAGATGAATTGGTGTTTACATCCAAATCCTATACATCACATGTGAAACAAAATCAGCATGCTTCATGGGTCGAAGAGCTATTTAATAAGACCTTCAGTGATGTGCAGGCTGATTACATTAAATCATATGTCCGTGACCACCATGTATCTCTTGTGTTTGAAGTCATTTTGCCAGAAAAAGATCCGCATATTATCACATATGAACAAGATCAACTCATTTTACTTGATATTGTGAAGCGGCAGTTAAGCTATGAAAAAGCACCATTCGCTGAAGTGAAAAGATTAAGTGAACAGCTTGGAATATCCTGCAAGCAGGAAGTGGCTGTTTTCCATGATTGGACGTCTTTTTATAAATGGTATCAGGCGGTCTCTCATGATAACACAATTAAAGAAGAGGGGTATGTCATTGAGGATGATCAAGGCTTTATGACCAAACTCAAGCTCCCTTATTATCAATTCTGGAAGCAGATGCGCGGGATGAAGCAGCGCGTTGCAGAGAAGCGTACCTCGCAAAAATATATGCAGGCTTTGCAGACAGCGGAGCAAGCAAGATTTTATACATGGCTTCTTGAGCAAGAAGCAGATCATGTGAGGAATAGCTCAATTATTGAACTGCGATCACAATTTGAACAAAGCGGTACTGCCCAATTGAATAATGATGAAATCAATGCATAATCTAACAAAGAGTCTTTTCTAAGGAAAAGGCTTTTTTTGATGCAATTGAAAGGTGGATACTTGCATGCCTGGCCATATTGAAGTCATTCTTCGGACGATGTTTGCTTTTGCGATTTTATTTGGAGGAGCACGTCTTTTAGGGAAACAAACCATTGCGCAAATGAATATTTTTGATTTTATAGCAGCCATCAGCTTAGGTTCAATTGCAGCGAACCTGGCGTTTAATACAACGCTCCCGCTTCAGCACACAACGATTTCCTTTGTGTCACTTATCATACAAAATGGAAAATTATTGAAGGGAATATGAAAGGGATGAGATATACCCTTGATTATTTAAATCAGCAGCTGAGAGAAAAAGACATCTTTAATATTAGCGAAGTTGAATTTGCAATGATTGAAACAGATGGGCATATGTCAGTGAAAAAATACCCTTCGTTTGAAAAAGTCACGCGGAAGGATCTTCATTTATTCATGGAGACAGAGCGTTACATGCCGATTGAAGTCATCATGGACGGGAAACTCATCCAAAAAAACATACAAGAAAATCAATTAACAGAGCAATGGATAGAAGAAGAGCTTAAAAAAGGCAGCTGTCCTTAAAGGACATTGTTTATGCTGTCCGTTCAAGTAATGGAAGCTTATATATTGATACATATGACGACCATATTCATTCCCCAATCGATCAGGAATGAATGTATAGTGCTGATGACACCTGCGTGACACACATTTGACAATCTTTATAAGCCCTTTGGATGTCGTGTGACTAGGTATCATTTCTCAATTATTATTATTTTCAGAAAATGTGGTGACAGAGTAAAATAAGTATGTTTAAGTATAAATAGATGAATTTAAAATATTAATATAATATATCGCCAGCGGAATGAACATTCATTCCTGTAGTTTTAAAAGGAGGGGATGAAATGCCAGCAGTGACTGATAAACAAGAACAAATCATGAAGGCTTCGCTGGAACTATTTATTGAACGAGGCTTTGATGGCACCACAATGCCGATGATTTCAAAAAGAGCTAACGTTGGAGCGGGCACTATTTACCGTTATTTTGACAGCAAGGAGGCACTCGTCAATATTTTGTACCAGCGCAGCCTCTCAGCATTTATCGAAAAAATGAACACAAACAGTCCAGATCCAAAGTTAAGTATTCGGGCGTACTTTAAGCATGTATTTTATTGCTTAGTTTTATTTACAAAGGAGAATCCAAGCGGGCTGTATTTCTTAGAGATTGATAAACAGTCCCATTATTTAGACGAGACAAGCAAAGAGAAAATGCAGGATTTGTTACATGAGCTATTCCTTATCTTTGAAGAAGGGAAAAAGGATGGGATTCACCCAAACCTCTCAGGCAGAACCATTTTATCTATTGTATTTGGTGCATTTGTGCAGCTGCATAAACAAATTCTTGCCGAAGAAATAGAGCCAACAATTGAATTTTTAGAGGATATTGAGCAATGTTTATGGCGTGCCATCAGCGTTGCATCATAAAGAGATAAAGGGAGTGGGCATATGAAGCAAACATCAATCATTCCGAAACCAAAAACATACGGACCTTTTAAGAATATTCCTCATATAAAAAAGGGTGAACCTTCTCAAACTTTTTGGCGGCTGGCAGATGAATTAGGACCGATCTTTCAGTTTGAATTTTCAAATGATACAAGTATTTTTGTTTCCAGTCATGAACTTGTTAAGGAAGTATGTGACGAGAGCCGTTTTGATAAATTTATTGGAATTAGTCTCAATAAAGTAAGGGCATTTGCAGGAGATGGGTTATTTACGAGCTGGACAGAAGAACCGAACTGGAGAAAGGCTCATCAAATTTTGATGCCTGCATTCAGCCAGCAGGCCATGAAGGGCTATCATGAAATGATGCTCGATATTGCCACACAGCTCGTGCAAAAATGGCAAAGAACAGGCCGCGATGAAGAAATTGAAGTAGCTGAGGATATGACAAAGCTGACTTTAGATACAATCGGTCTTTGCGGTTTTGATTTTCGCTTTAACAGCTTTTATAAAGAAAATCAGCATCCGTTCGTCGAAAGCATGCTGAAAGGCTTAAATGAAGCAATGGAGCAGTCGAGCCGATTGCCAATTGCAGATAAACTGATGATCAAAAGAAGAAAAGAATTTGACCAGCATGTTGATTTTATGAAGCAATTAGTAGATGACATTATTCAGGAACGAAGAAAACAAGATAAAACAGGCGATGATTTACTGTCTCTTATGCTGCATGCAGAGGACCCAGAAACAGGTGAACGTTTATCCGATGAAAATATCCGTTATCAAATCATCACCTTCTTAATTGCGGGGCACGAAACAACAAGCGGGCTGCTATCATTTGCGATTTATTTCTTACTGAAGAATCCAGAGAAATTAAAGAAAGCCGTCCAAGAAGCAGATGAAGTGCTGCAGGGCGGGCTTCCAGCATTTAAACAGGTGCAAAAGCTAAGCTACACTCGTATGGTGTTAAATGAAGCTCTTCGCCTCTGGCCAACAGCGCCTTCGTTCTCTCTTTATGCGAAAGAGGACACAGTAATTGGGGGGAAATATCCGATTCAAAAGAATCAAAGTGTCTCTGTTCTGCTTCCTAAATTACACCGTGATCCAGCAGTATGGGGCGAGGATGCTGAAGAATTTAAACCAGAGCGGTTTGCACATCCTGAGAAAATTCCGCAGCATGCCTATAAACCTTTTGGGAATGGACAGCGTGCATGTATCGGTATGCAGTTCGCCCTGCATGAAGCTACGATGGTTCTCGCGATGGTCCTGCACAATTTAGAGTTAATTGATCACACATCTTATGAGCTTGATTTAAAAGAATCTCTCACAATTAAACCTAACGATTTTAAAATCAAAGTGCGGCCAAGGAAGCAGCAATTCTTTATGGCACCACTGAAAGAAGAACCGAAGGAAAGCACCAAACCAAGTGAGTCAAAAGTGGCGAGTCACGGTACACCGCTACTAGTTTTATACGGATCAAATCTTGGTACGGCAAAGCAAATAGCGAACGAACTGGCTGAAGACGGGAAAGCAAAAGGATTTGATGTGACCATTGCGCCGCTTGATGACTTTACACGCCAATTGCCAGATACAGGTGCTGTCTTCATCGTGACCGCTTCATACAACGGACATCCGCCTGACAATGCGAAGCAATTTGTGGATTGGCTGACGCAGGATGAAGAGCAGGATTTATCAAACGTGACATTTGCTGTCTTTGGATGCGGAGATCGAAATTGGGCGAGTACGTACCAGCGGATCCCCCGTCTGATTGATGAAGCTCTAGAAAGAAAAGGAGCCAAACGTGTAGCTGATTTAAGAGAAGGTGATGCAGGCGGTGATATGGATGAGGATAAAGAAATCTTCCAGAAAACAGTCTTCGAACAGCTTGCAAAAGAATTTAAGCTCACCTTCCAAGAAAAAGGGAAGGAAAAACCAAACCTATCAGTTTCTTATACGAATGATCTAGTGGAGCGTCCTGTAGCTAAAATATATGATGCCTTTTCAGCCGTTGTATTGAAAAATGAAGAATTACAATCAGAAAAAAGCACGAGGCAGACAAGACATATTGAATTGAAATTGCCTGCTGGAAAAGCATACAAAGAAGGGGATCATATTGGGATTGTACCGAAAAATAGTGATGCACTCGTTCAGCGTGTGATCCGCCGCTTTAAACTAGATCCAGAGCAGCGCATTAAGCTTTCATCTGATAAAGAGGCAAGTCATTTACCTTTAGATCAGCCGATTCCAATCAAAGAATTACTTGCCTCGCATGTTGAGCTTCAAGAACCTGCGACACGTACACAGCTAAGAGAGCTTGCAGCACATACGGTATGTCCGCCTCACCGCGTGGAACTTGAACAAATGGCTGGTGAAGCATATCAAGAAGCCATCTTAAAGAAACGAGTAACCATGCTGGATTTATTAGATCAATATGAAGCGTGTGAACTGCCATTTGTACACTTTTTGGCGCTTTTACCAGGTTTGAAGCCGCGTTATTATTCGATCTCTAGCTCGCCAAAAGTAGATGAAGAAAAGGTCAGTATCACAGTAGCAGTTGTAAAAGGCAAAGCGTGGAGCGGCCACGGAGAATATGCCGGAGTCGCATCAACCTATTTATGTGATCTAAAAGAAGGAGAAGAAGTAGCCTGCTTCCTGCATGAAGCGCAGGCTGGATTCCAGCTCCCTCCTTCATCAGAAGTACCAATGATTATGATCGGACCAGGTACAGGAATTGCTCCATTTAGAGGATTTGTTCAGGCAAGAGAAGTGTGGCAGAAGGAAGGGAAGCAGCTAGGCGAAGCCCACTTATATTTTGGCTGCCGTCACCCTCAAGAAGATGACCTATATTTTGATGAAATGCAGCTTGCAGCGCAAAACGGCATTGTCCATATCCATCGTGCTTATTCTCGTTACGATGAGCAAAAAGTATATGTCCAGCATTTGTTGAAAGAAGACGGGGGCATGCTCATTGAATTGCTTGATCAAGGTGCTTATCTGTACGTGTGCGGAGACGGAAAAGTCATGGCTCCAGATGTAGAAACTACACTGATCGATCTCTATCAAAACGAGAAACAATGCTCGAAGGAAACAGCTGAAAATTGGCTGACAGCCCTTGCAAATGACAATAGATATGTAAAAGATGTGTGGAGCTGACAAGGAGGAAAGACCGCCAATTAGGCGGTTTTTTTCTGTTCTCATAGAAATAGATCGATAGAATGAAGGTTGGGAAGATACAAAACACCTAATTTCGAAATGAAATATTTTGTAAAAAATAAGAATATTCTCTCATTTACTCCAATATGAAACAATCGTATGATTTTTGATATAGGACATAAAGGAGGAATATGATGAAAAAGGTGAAAATGTTACTCCCTTCTCTTCTCGTTTTTGGTGCTTTAAGTGTGCCTAGTTTTGCCCATGCTGCATCGGATTCAGTACTAACGTCTGATTATGACATGGTGACTTCTAATGGAAAAGTGATTTCTTCAAGTGATTTCCACAATGATACGAAAGCCCCCTCATCCTTTGACAAAGTGGATGATCTTTCTTCTACTGTTGGCGAAAAAGTAAAACCACTATCAAAATATTTAAAAGATTTTCAAACGAAAGTCGTCATTGGAGACGATGGCAGAACCAAAGTAGCAAATACAAGAGTGGCACCATACAATTCGATTGCTTATATTACATTTGGCGGCTCAAGCTGTACGGGAACACTCATTGCTCCTAACAAAATTTTGACAAACGGACACTGCGTGTACAATACGGCATCGAGAAGCTATAGTGAGAAAGGGACTGTATATCCTGGTATGAATGATAGTACTGCGGTGAACGGTTCTGCAAAAATGACTGAGTTCTATGTACCAAGCGGGTATATTAATACTGGTGCAAGCCAATATGACTTTGCCGTGATTAAAACCGATACGAACATTGGCAATACGGTCGGCTACCGATCCATCCGCCAGGTGACAAACTTGACTGGGACAACCATTAAAATCTCAGGATATCCTGGTGATAAAATGAGATCGACTGGTAAGGTGTCACAATGGGAGATGTCAGGTCCTGTGACGAGAGAAGATACGAATCTAGCATACTATACGATTGATACATTCAGCGGAAATTCAGGTTCTGCCATGCTGGATCAGAACCAGCAAATCGTTGGAGTTCATAACGCCGGGTATTCAAACGGAACGATAAATGGCGGGCCGAAAGCGACAGCTGCCTTTGTTGAGTTTATAAACTATGCGAAAGCGCAATAAAAAATAGAGCTTGTTTCCTTCATAGGGGACAAGCTTTTTTTATGAAGTGAATTGATAGGATTCATATGTCTAACCTGAGAGATTTGAGATTGAGAGCCCTCATCATTTTTTTCTCATGTCATCTGCGTACCACTCATACATTAAAATGACACATTTCCTTTCAGTCAAGATGCTTAAGATGGATGAGGAGGTCACGCGCTTTTGAAGATGAAAAGAGGCTGGATCGCTGCTGTCGCCTTATGTTTTGTGATATGGATGGGCACGTTGTTAGGCGGATTTGGAGAGAAGCAGGCAGCAAAAGGGGCTGATCGATATGATCATGTCGTTCAATTTCCAAAGGAAAGGTACCCTGAAACAGGCAGTCATATTCAAGAAGCCATTCGAAAAGGGCATTCAGATGTGTGTACCATTGACCGAAATGGAGCAGATGCCCGCAGGCAAGAATCATTAAAAGGAATTCCGACAAAACCCGGCTTTGACCGGGATGAATGGCCGATGGCGGTTTGTCTTGAGGGAGGAAAAGGCGCAAGTGTACAATATGTCAGCCCATCAGATAATAGGGGAGCAGGCTCATGGGTCGGGCACCAAATCAGCGGGTTTCCTGATGGGAAAAGAATATTATTCATTGTGAAATAAATCGGAAAGAGTCTCCTTAGGGGCTCTTTTGTTTATCCTCAGAGCCTATTCGAGCTAGCAGGGACAAAAGATTCAGTGGTACAATCAATCTATCAGGTACAAAGACTGACAAGAAGAAAATGTGAAGGGACATTTGCTTATGGATAAAAACCGTGCATTATACGATTTTTTTATGCAGCATGCAGAGAAGCTGACTGAAACATGGTATGAATCAATTGAGGACGATGATCCAGAATCCATATATCGTTCAACAGATTCCAGCATCATAGCAGAGCTAAAACGGCAGAATCAAGATTATTACCAGCATTTTATACGAGCTATTATTGAAGATAAGACGTATTTACATACTGAATTTAAAAAATGGTCTGAGGATTTAGCCAGTGACCCAAAGCATTTAAATACACCATTAGATTATGTCGTGAGAGAATACATGTCCAATCAAAGAGTGGTTTTGCATTACTTAAAAGAATTTATCAAACAGCGTCAAAATGACATTGATATTGACCGCATCTTTTATTGGTATGATTTAATTTCCGAAGCGTTTAATATTTCAATCCATGTGTTTATCCAGCAATATGTGAAAAATACAACCGAAAAACTCGTGGCTCAAAGAGATATGATTTACGAATTGAGCTCACCGGTAATTGTTTTAAAAAGCCAGATTGCGTTATTGCCTTTAGTAGGTGACATTGACACAGCGAGAGCAAAAATTATTTTAGAAAATACGCTAAATCAGTGTTCACAAAAAGGTGTTCAGCATTTATGTATTGATCTATCGGGTGTGGTCATGATTGATACAATGGTGGCTCATCAAATCTTTGATCTTGTCACGTCACTTCGGTTGATTGGAGTAGAGACGACCATTTCAGGGATTAGACCAGAAATTGCCCAAACAGCAGTGCAGCTCGGGCTTCCTTTTAATGAATTTCGCACGGCATCATCACTTGCTCACGCGCTGGACCGTTTGACTGAATTTTCTCCAATATAAAAACCAGGCCGATGAAAGGCCTGGTTTTTTATTTAAATGACAGCGTCAATTTGTGTGACTTTCCAATTTTTTTGTACTTTTTCGTACGTAACAGTTCGTTTTACTTTGCGTCCATCAAGTGTTGGGACAGTAAATTCATATGTGCGAACCGTTTGTTTTTTAGAAACAAGTTTAGGTGTGGCTTTTTCCCAATTAAGCATGTTGTCTCCGTCACCGACTGGAACAGCCATTTTGCCTTTATGAACAATGAAATGATAATCTTTTAAACCATGTTTGATGGCATCTTGAGTGAAAACTTGAGATAGGTAGCTGTTTAATTTTTTCTTTGTATCAAATGTTTTAGAAAGATAGTTGTACGTCATATCTTGATAGGTAAAAGATTTTAATTTGACATTTGAATGGTCTTTCATTTTGTAGCCTGACATTGCACTCCAAAAATGTTCTCTTGCATCAAGGGCAATATGTAACGCTTCTTTATTTGTCAAAGAGGCTGATTTCTTCGAAGCGGCCAATGTTGTCGTTTGTAATGAGATCATAAGCATAATAGCAGTTAATAAAACAAATAATTTTTTCAAGGCGATTGCCTCCTTTTCTCAATGAAAACTTCTTATGTTACAAATGTTACAATAATTACAGTGATATTACAAGTATTAAATCTAAATGTTTTTTATTTCTTTTGTTTCTAATTATATAACGTTTGAGGGAGACAAAAAGTTTTCATTTTTTTTATTTTTCTTCTTAATCATTATTTAACCGTTCTAAAGAAGAACGAAACGTCTTTTGGAAAATTTCTATTTAGACGTTTAACACTCTTTTTTATTTAAGACATATACTGTCGTGACGAATGTCTAAAGAAAGGGGTGTTTCGTATGTATCATCCGTATGAAGGTATAGGGAATGGTTACTCGTATGATAGGCAGATGCAGGGATGGCCATCGATTTCTATTCCTCAAATTGGAGGTTTTCCTGGGTTTCCGATTGGAGGAGGTACTTGGCCAGGTCAAGGGTCAGGCGGACAATCGGCACCGCCAGCACCGCCGCAGCATATGATTTCGCAGTATCAGCAAGCACTCTCTCAGCCTCAAAGTATGCAGTCATTTCTATTTGGGCAAGGTGCAGGGGGAGGCCATCAAGCTGTACAATTTGCAGCGGGATGTAATAGAAGATGGACGATTGTGCTTTTGAGAAACGGCCAAGTATTTTTAATGTTCGTTCTTTCTTCACAGCCTTTTGGCCGAACAACTGGCTTTATATGGCCGAACTTTACATTTGGTTCCTTCCCAAGCTCAAGTATTCTTGCCTATTCTTGTGCATAAGAAAAAGCCGGTTCTCATCAGCAGCTGATGAAATACCGGCTTTTTTTAATGAATATTTCGAAATACGCCAATCACTTTACCTAGTATACTCACATTCTGTAAAATAATCGGTTCCATTGATGGGTTTTCTGGCTGTAATCTAAAGTGTGTATCTTCTTTATAAAAACGTTTCACTGTCGCTTCATCTTCCTCTGTCATGGCGACCACAATATCTCCATTGTTAGCGGTGCTTTGCTGGCGCACAATGACATAGTCCTTGTCCAAAATACCTGCATCAATCATACTTTCTCCCATAATTTCAAGCATAAACACTTGTTCGTCTGGTGCAGCAAATGTCTCTGGAAGAGGGAAGTATTCTTCTACATTCTCAACAGCTGTGATAGGCAGGCCTGCCGTTACTTTTCCGATGACTGGAACGTTCATTACAGCACTCTTTGGAATATTCATTTCCTCTTCATCTAGTACTTCGATCGCTCTAGGTTTTGTCGGGTCTCTTCTAATTAAGCCCTTTGTTTCCAGTCTAGCTAAATGTCCATGGACCGTTGAACTGGATGCTAGACCGACAGCTTCTCCAATTTCACGGACGGATGGGGGATAACCCTTGCTTTTTACTTCATCTTTGATGAATTTCAGGATATCGAGTTGTCTTTTTGATAGCTTCGTCATCTTTTGCACCTCAAAACGTCAATTTTAAAGAAATTATAGCATGTTTTTCCTAACAGTACAAACATAGGTTCGAAAAAACGTTTGACAGAAACGTTTGTTCGTATTTATAATGAGAGACAGAAAGAGCGAACGCATATTCTGTTAGGAGAGATGACATTATGAGGTTAAAAGAATCTATTATTTTTATTGGGGTATTCTCATTCATCGTTGGCATATTTCTCTCACTTATTGCAGTCACAAGCCATAATGATTCAAATCAGTATGTTAAAATAGAGGTTCAATCAGGAGATACTCTTTGGGGGTTAGCTGATCAAGTAAACGACAGCAAATCAATCGACAAAAATGCATTTATTGACTGGGTAACAGAACACAATGATCTTGCTTCAACAGAAATCCAGCCTGGAGACATTCTTGTCATACCCGTGAAAAAAGAGCATCCAGTCGTATATCAGCTTGCAACAGTACAGTAGAAAGGTCGATTGAAGACATGAACGCAATCATTTATGCGAGAGTAAGCACTGTGAAAGAAGAGCAGGAAACCTCGCTGAAAAGACAAGAAGAAGAACTGCTGGCTTTAGCTGCCATGCACAAGATGAATGTGGTCAAAGTCATCAAAGAAAAAGCAAGTGGATATGAGCTAGATCGTGATGGCGTGTTTGAAATGCTTGCTGCACTGAAGGAAGAGTCGATCGATGCCGTTCTTATCCAAGATGAAACACGTCTTGGAAGAGGACAAGCAAAAATTGCGCTTCTTCATTGTCTATTTAAAGAGAACGTAAAGGTATACAGCGTGTTTCATAGAGGAGAGCTTGAGCTTTCAGAAGCAGATGAAATGGTCATCGAGATTGTAGGAATCGTCGAAGAGTACCAACGGAAAATTCATAACCTGAAAATCAAGCGGGGGATGAAAAGGGCTGTTGAGCGCGGATATCAGCCTGAACTGAATTTAAGGCAGCAGAACCATGCACCTGGCCGTGAGCGTATTGAAGTGCCGATTTCAGAAATTGTTCGATTAAGAAAAAATAACATGACGTTCGCCGAAATTGCCGCCACTCTTCAGGCATTAGGTTTTGACATTTCAAAAGCAACAGTGCATAGAAGGTATCAAGAATATGAAAAAGGCCTTACCATCTAAAGCGTGATTTGTTGTCAAAATGATTGATATTTAGTAGTATGTAGAGAAAATGCTTTAAAGGAGTTTGTCATGATTTCTAAAGAACAGCTTGCAAGAATAAATGAGCTTTCAAAAAAGTCGAAAGAGACCGGTTTATCAGACGCTGAAAAAACAGAACAAAAGCAGTTGAGAGAAGAGTATTTGAAAGCTTTTCGTTCTTCTATGAAAAATACACTGAAAACTGTCAAAATTGTTGACCCTGAAGGAAACGATGTTACACCAGAAAAATTAAAAAGAGAAAAAGATCAGAACCTTCATTAAGGCTGTGATTTCTTGAATTTTGAAAAGATGGGAAGAATATTCTCGTCTTTTTTCATATTTGCATAACTTTTTAGGTGATCGATAAACTAAATGTGACAAAATCCTTCTTTTTCAGCGTGAAATAGTTGTGAAAAAAGGACAGTAGATTTATGATAATGGTGTACACAAGATACGGAAGGGGATTTATATGGAAACGATTGAATTGAAATCTATTGCAACAATACGTACTCTCTCCATAGACGCAATTGAAAAAGCGAATTCCGGTCACCCAGGAATGCCGATGGGTGCTGCACCAATGGCGTACGCTTTATGGACGAATCACTTAAACGTAAGTCCGCAAAATCCAAATTGGTTTAACAGAGACCGCTTTGTTTTATCCGCGGGCCATGGTTCTATGCTTCTATACAGCATGCTTCATTTAAGCGGATACAATCTGAGCATTGACGATTTAAAACAATTCCGCCAATGGGGAAGCAAAACACCTGGACATCCTGAATTTGGACACACAGAAGGCGTAGACGCGACAACGGGTCCTTTAGGCCAGGGAATTGCGATGGCAGTAGGAATGGCGCTTGCAGAAAGACATCTTGCGGAAACTTATAACAGAGACAACTTCCATGTTGTAGACCACTATACATACAGCATTTGCGGAGATGGAGACTTAATGGAGGGAATTTCCTCTGAAGCAGCTTCACTTGCTGGTCATTTAGGCTTAGGCCGTTTAATCGTTCTTTACGATTCAAATGACATTTCTTTAGATGGCGACTTAGATCGTTCATTCTCTGAAAATGTGAAGAATCGTTTTGAAGCGATGAACTGGGAAGTTCTTTACGTGAAAGACGGCAACAACATCGAAGAAGTAACAGCTGCTATTGAAAAGGCGAAGCAAAGCACAGACAGACCTACATTAATCGAAGTGAAAACAACGATCGGTTTCGGATCGCCAAACCGTGCGGGAACGTCTGGTGTGCATGGTGCACCGCTTGGCAGCGAGGAAGCAAAGCTGACGAAGGAAGCTTACTCTTGGACGTTTGAAGAAGATTTCCATGTACCTTCTGAAGTGTACGATCATTTTAAAGAAGCTGTCAAAGACGCTGGACAGAAAAAAGAAGCAGCGTGGAATGAACTGTTTGCGCAATACGAAAAAGAATATCCAGAGCTGGCAGCACAGCTGAAGCTTGCGATTGAAGGAAAGCTTCCTGAAAATTGGGATCAAGAGGTTCCTGTTTATGAAGCAGGTTCAAGCCTTGCCTCCCGTGCATCTTCAGGCGAAGTGTTAAATGGCATTGCAAAGCAAGTACCTTTCTTTATTGGCGGGTCTGCTGACCTTGCTGGATCAAATAAAACAACGATTAAAAACACGGATGATTTCGGTAAAAATAATTATGCCGGCAAAAACATTTGGTTCGGTGTCAGAGAGTTTGCAATGGGTGCGGCGCTCAATGGTATGGCACTTCACGGCGGTCTTCGTGTATTCGGCGGAACGTTCTTTGTTTTCTCAGATTACTTAAGACCAGCAATTCGTCTTGCTGCGTTAATGGGACTTCCAGTCACTTACGTCTTTACTCATGATAGTATCGCTGTTGGTGAAGATGGTCCGACGCATGAACCGGTTGAACAGCTTGCTTCACTGCGTGCGATGCCTAATCTTTCCGTTATCCGCCCAGCAGATGGAAATGAAACAGCTGCAGCGTGGAAACTAGCTGTATCTTCAACGGATAAACCGACAGCACTAGTTCTTACTCGTCAAAACCTTCCAACGATTGATCAGGCACCAGAGAAGGCATATGAGGGCGTAGAAAAAGGTGGATACGTGGTGGTTGAAGCAGCTGATGCACAGCCAGAAGCACTTCTACTCGCTTCAGGATCTGAGGTTGGTTTAGCCATTGAAGCACAAAAGGCACTTGAAAAAGAAGGTATCCGCGCATCTGTTGTCAGCCTTCCTGCATGGGATCGCTTCGATCAGCAGTCAGACGAATACAAAGAATCCGTTCTTCCTAAAGCAGTACGTGCACGTATTGCGATTGAAATGGGTGCTTCACTTGGCTGGGAGCGTTACACTGGTCTTGATGGTGACGTGATTGCAATTGATAAATTTGGCGCTTCTGCACCAGGAGAAACCATTATCGAGAAATACGGCTTTACTGTCAGCAATGTAGTCAGCCGTGTGAAAGCGAAGCTGAATAAATAAACGAACTCCAAGCATCATGCTTTTTTGCTATCTGTTTGCAGAGCATTTTCATCCGCTCTGCAAACTTTTTTCTTTTTTCTTGTTTTTTTGACAAAACTAGTTTCTTCTTGCTTCATATATAGACAATTCTTTCTTTCACATTTTTGTATAATACAAGCAATAAACGAGATTGACGAAATGTGAAAGGAAGGGATAGACATGGAACGTCATTATTATATTTATTGGATTGAGGATGAATTTGCGCATCACTATTTTGGCAGAGAATCGATTTTGTTTCATTTGTTTGAGTCGTTACATTGGACGAACCGCACTGACGATGAGTTGGTTATGCTTGTGAAGCAAGTGGATTATGTGACGAAACGAATCCCTGCTTTTCATATGCACCAGCGTCTAATGAATAACTTAACGAACATTCACTATACACAAATAGGCTCGATTTACAGCGCTTCCTTACCAGATGGAAAAGGAACTGCAGCATTTATTATTAAGGACCGGTATATTCAAATGTCTGCCACTGGCAGTTATGAGGCAGAAGCGGTGTTTTTTGAAGTGCTGAGAAAAATCAGCCCTTGTTTTCTTGCGATGGACTTTAGTTCAAAGAAACACGGATGGCTCAATCCAGTAAAAGTGAGGAATTTTGTTTAAAAAAATAAAATTGAACGTGAAATGTTGTATAATAGCCTTTTGTTTAGTACACTTTATACGAGACAACATGAAGGAGGAAGAATTATGGATTTATGGGTTGTCATCCTTGTAGGCGTTGTTGCACTGCTTGCAGGAGTTGCACTCGGATTCTTTATTGCTCGTAAGTATATGATGAGCTATTTGAAAAAGAATCCACCGATTAATGAACAAATGCTTCGAATGATGATGATGCAAATGGGCATGAAACCGTCCCAGAAGAAAATCAATCAAATGATGAAAGCCATGAACAACCAAGCGAAATAATACGTACGATATTATGATCATAGATGGAACATGGTTTTAAAGAATGGACAAGCGTTGTCCTTTCTTTATTCAATTCACCTTCATCAGACGCTTAAAACCACTGTACTTGCATGAATGAAGCAGGGAAGGTGGTTTTTATTATGGCGTCAAGAGCATGTGAAAAACAAAAAACCCCTATGTCAGAGGTTTTTGTTTCGTTTATGGTCACACATATCAACTGTTCTAAAAATGGTACGGCATGTTTGATATCATGAAGTATGATTAGTTGGCTGAGTTTGAGTGTAAGTGTCGTTGATATTGTAAGAGGAGATGATCTAGCTGCTGGCTATGTTCGATGGTCACTGTTGATGTCATCCCATTATGCAAGACAACTTTCATCAGCTCTTCTCTTTTTTCTTCGATTTGAGTTAATAATGATGTTTTTACCAAAGTCATGTTCCTTTCATGCAAATCTTGATAAAAAGAATCGATTCTATTATATCCATTTTAAGGTTTATTTTCAAATTTAAAGGATTCATTATCTTGATGTCAAATTAAATTATATAAGGTTTTAAGAGAATAGACCATCTTTATTGAGGTGATGTAAAAAAAATGAAATGATTTTGTCATCTCTTATTGTATATTGTAAGAAGGGGGTGTTCTTTTGACAGATTTGAATTACTTTTTAGCATTTGGAGCAGGATTTCTTTCTTTTATTTCACCGTGCTGTCTGCCGCTTTATCCAGCATTTTTATCGTATATTACGGGCGTTAGTATAGATGAAGTGAAATCCGAGAAGGTGATGCTGAGAAGAAGAAGTCTGCTTCATACTTTATTTTTTTTAGTTGGGTTCTCTATTATATTTATTGCGATTGGCTTTGGGACATCGTTTGTCGGGAAGTTTTTTAATGATTATCATCAAGCGATTCGTCAAATTGGAGCCATCCTCATTATTTTCTTTGGTTTTATGACTCTTGGCGTATTTAAGCCCTCTTTCCTCATGGGCGAAAAGAGAATCCAGTTCAAAAATCGTCCTGCTGGTTTTTTTGGATCCATTCTCATCGGAATGGGCTTTGCCGCTGGATGGACACCTTGTACAGGACCTATTTTATCCGCTGTCATCACACTGGCGAGTAACAATCCTGAGTCGGCGGTCATGTATATGATTGCGTATATATTTGGATTTGCCGTCCCGTTTTTTATTCTCTCCTTTTTCATTACGAAAATGGGGTGGATCAGAAAGCGTCAGCAGCTTATCATGCGAATTGGCGGGATCATTATGATTGTGGTAGGGATTTTGCTGTTCTTTGATCTTCTGACATGGATTATCATCATGTTCTCATCATTGTTTGGCGGCTTTACAGGCTTTTGAAATCGTTTTCCACAGTCGCGGCGAATGGTTTTTTTTCGTCAATTGGAGTATATTATACATAGGCTGACCTTAAAGAATAAAGGAATGATTTGATATGATGATCTTGATCTCTTCTATAATTGCGGTATGTATGGCGGTGGCCGTCATGTTTATTCGCATTAAGTCATCTGCAAAACCTGCAACTGCGAAAAAAATTATTTTACCTCCTATTTTCATGAGCACTGGCGCACTGATGTTTTTTGTTCCTATGTTTCGGGTAACTGGAGCTGAATTTCTAGAAGCGATCACAGTGGGGATGTTTTTCTCCATATTTTTAATCAAAACATCGAAGTTTGAAATTAGAGGCAATGACATCTACTTAAAACGGTCAAAAGCATTTGTGTTCATTCTCATTGGACTTCTTGTCCTTCGTATCGGGATGAAGACCATCCTAAGCTCTTCTATTGATTATGGTTCATTAAGCGGGATGTTTTGGATTCTTGCCTTTGGCATGATCGTGCCTTGGCGGGTTGCCATGTATTTATCGTTTAGAAAGCTGTCTAAACAATTAGATCCGCAGCAGATTCAAATGAATTAAACCTCCTTTAAAAAGGAGGTTACAGCGTGTAGACAAACCCTCGCATTCTTTGTCAGTCCTACGCGCTGGTGCTCACGAATGTCAAATTCGCTCCGCAAAAGTAGCCGTCCTTCCTAGACTGCAAAGGTTTTCTATCACGCTGAAAAGAAGACAAAGGGCTAAAATCAAGATCATTTTAGCCCTTTGTCAACAGTCTGAAACCTCCTTTAAAAAGGAGGTTATTTTAATAGCGATTCATATGGCGAGTGATCAATGTTTTTTTCTTGAAGGCGTTTCAGTAAAAACTTATGATCCCGCTTTGGTGTAGCCATGATGTAGCCGCGAATGATTAAGTCTAAATTAATGCTGGCAGCCTGTTCTTTTAATGCCAGCTCGCCAATTTTACCCGCAATTTTCTCTTTGGCAACATCTCTAAACAGCTCTGGCACAGGTAATACGAGTTCATTTAACAGCTGTTTGTCCTCATCCCGCCATAGGTGAAGGCTCTTTTGAATATATTCATCCTGCCAATCAAGCTCTGATTTACCATCTTCCTTTGGCAATCGTTTTAAAAATTTACGAAACATAAAAAAGCCACCGATTGCGAGTAATCCGATCATCACTGTACCCCAAAATAAAATGAACCACAAAAACCAGCCGCTTAACATGTTCTCACTCCTTATACCCCTTATCTCTCTATTTTATATTACATGAAGAGAGGATAGAAGAAAATAACAAAAATGTATGTCTATTATCTCTATAAACGCCCTTTTTCATTGATAACCGTCCATTTACGAGAAATGACCCAAACCAATTAGTAGAAAAAGAATACATTATCATATAGCGACTCTACTATTTGGCCATGGTGGTTCGCAAAAAGGTATTGACTTGAAACGAACGGGAAGAGAGCCCCCCTAAATGAAGGTGGGCTCTTAATGTTTGAAGTGAGGGATTTGAAAGGAAAATGCACCGCTTGGATGGTCGGAACATTTTTTAATTTTTATCGATATGATTTGGTTTTCATAATCTGTTTCAATGTCTTTGTCGTTTAAATAAAAAGGGAGCATCACGCTTTTTTCAATTGGCTGTTCGCCTTCACCATTTGGCTTTTGTATTGTGTAAGTCAACGTCAGCTCATGACCAGCGAAGGTCAGCTTTACATCAGTGATCGATAAGGTGGAGACATCGATTTCGATAATATAATCACGGCTTGTTTCATAAAGATCAATTGGGAGGTGTTCATCATACCAGGCAAATGGATCATCCATTAAAACATTGAGCCAATCATCTATTTCAAGAAAATCAGAGGAATTCGACTGCTTTTCATTCTCCATAAACACTCCTCCATCACATCTCATAATAAATCATATGATGAAAATGGAAATGTGTGAAAGACCTAAAACATCCCGTGTGCTCACGGGATGAGAGGGAAATAATTACATATCATGATGAGAATTGTGCTTTTGTCTTGTATGGTTGCGGTTTTTCACTTTTTTACTGCCTGATAACGGCTCAGGCTGACCGCCTTGATGCTCCTTAGGAGAGTTTTGACGGATGTCTTTCCCTGTGTTTTTATTCGTCATGATGTTTGGCTCCTTCTTATTGATTCTTTTTACGTTTTTTATTGTTTTGCCTTTGTTCTTCTGTTAAAACGAGCTGATCATCTTCAATATAGCCTGCGCCATTACCCTGGCTTTTGGCTGCGTTCATGCCATTAATGACATGATTAGCTTTGCGTTTTGTCATTTTCTATCACCTCATTTGTAGTATGAGCCCGCCCCGCTTCGTTTATGAAGAGTAATCATTTCCTAATGATAAGTTAAACTTATTGAATTTAATAAAAGCATTGTTATTTACTTATGTATGAATTTGTTTTAAGATGAAATTGTGAGAAAATTGTGGTGAAATACGACGATTTTTCTGAGAATTGAAATTGATCTTGATCATCAAAAGGGGGATTTTGGACATGTCGAAACAGCAGCAAGTCGCTAAACAAGACGCTTTTCAATCTAGAAAAACGTTTTCGACAAATGGGAAAACGTATCACTATTATTCGTTAGAAGCACTAGAGAAACAAGGAATCGGAAATGTTTCTAAGCTGCCTTATTCCATTAAGGTACTTTTAGAATCAGTGCTTCGCCAAGTAGACGGTAGAGTGATCAAGAAGGAACACGTTGAAAACTTGGCAAAATGGGGAACTGCCGAGGTAAAAGAAATTGATGTTCCGTTTAAACCTTCTCGTGTTATTTTACAAGACTTCACGGGTGTACCAGCAGTCGTTGATCTTGCTTCTTTAAGAAAAGCAATGGCAGATGTAGGCGGGGATCCGGATAAAATCAACCCTGAAATTCCAGTTGACCTTGTGATTGACCACTCAGTACAAGTTGATAAAGCTGGAACTGAAGATGCATTAAACATTAACATGGATTTAGAATTCGAACGTAATGCAGAGCGTTATAACTTCCTTAGCTGGGCAAAGAAAGCGTTTAACAACTACCAAGCTGTGCCGCCTGCAACAGGAATTGTTCACCAAGTGAACTTAGAGTATCTAGCAAGTGTTGTTCATGCGATTGAAGAAGATGGCGAGATCATCACATACCCAGATACATTAGTTGGTACTGACTCTCATACAACGATGATTAACGGTATTGGTGTACTTGGATGGGGCGTTGGCGGTATCGAAGCGGAAGCTGGTATGCTTGGTCAGCCTTCATACTTCCCAGTACCAGAAGTGATTGGTGCTAAATTAGTTGGAGAGCTTCCAAACGGAACAACTGCAACTGACCTTGCATTAAAAGTCACACAAGTCCTTCGTGAAAAAGGCGTAGTGAACAAGTTCGTTGAGTTCTTCGGACCTGGTGTTGCACAATTGCCATTAGCAGATCGTGCAACCATTGCGAACATGGCGCCAGAATACGGTGCTACTTGCGGATTCTTCCCAGTAGATGAAGAAGCGCTTGCTTACCTGCGCCTTACTGGACGTGATGAAGAGCAAATTAATATCGTTGAGGAATATTCTCGTGCAAATGGCTTATTCTATACGCCAGATGCAGAAGAACCGATTTTTACTGATGTTGTGGAAATTGATCTTTCTAAAATTGAGCCAAACTTATCTGGACCAAAACGTCCACAAGATTTGATTCCACTTTCTCAAATGAAAGAGACGTTCCATAAACACATCGAAAGCCCGGCTGGTAACCAAGGGTTTGGCTTAGATAAATCAGAGCTAGATAAACAAATCGAATTTGATCTTGCAAACGGTGAAAAAGCTGTGATGAAGACAGGTGCGATTGCGATTGCAGCGATTACGAGCTGTACGAATACATCGAATCCGTACGTGTTAATCGGAGCAGGTCTTGTTGCGAAGAAAGCAAGTGAGCTCGGTATGAAAGTGCCAAACTACGTGAAAACGTCGCTAGCGCCGGGTTCTAAAGTTGTAACAGGATACCTTGTGAATTCGGGACTTCTTCCATATTTAAAAGACCTCGGATTTAACATTGTTGGATATGGCTGTACAACATGTATCGGAAACTCAGGACCGCTTGAGAAAGAAATTGAAGATGCAGTCTCTGAAAATGATCTGCTGATCACTTCTGTTTTATCAGGTAACCGTAACTTTGAAGGTCGTATTCATCCGCTTGTGAAAGGGAACTACCTTGCATCTCCACCATTAGTTGTGGCTTATGCACTTGCTGGTACGGTGAATATTGATTTAACAAAAGATCCTATCGGTGTCGATAAAAATGGCGAAAATGTTTATTTCAATGATATTTGGCCATCAATGGACGAAATCAACAGCGTTGTTAAAAGCACTGTCACACCTGAGCTATTCCGCTCAGAGTATGAAACTGTTTTTGACAACAACGAACGCTGGAATGAAATTAAAACGACGGATGATGCATTGTATAAATGGGATGAAAATTCCACATACATTGATAACCCGCCATTCTTTGAAAACCTATCAGTTGAACCAGGTAAAGTTGAACCGCTTAAAGGCTTGCGTGTCGTTGCGAAGTTCGGTGACTCTGTCACAACTGACCATATTTCTCCTGCTGGAGCGATTGGTAAGGACACACCGGCGGGCAAATACTTGCAAGAAAGAGGCGTATCGCCTAGAGACTTTAACTCATATGGATCTCGACGTGGTAACCACCATGTCATGATGAGAGGTACTTTTGCAAACATCCGTATTAAGAACCAAATTGCACCAGGAACAGAAGGCGGTTATACAACTTACTGGCCGACTGGTGAAGTGACATCGATTTATGATGCATGCATGCGTTATAAAGAGGATGGAACAGGTCTAGCGATCTTAGCAGGTAAAGACTATGGAATGGGTTCTTCACGTGACTGGGCTGCAAAAGGAACAAACCTTCTTGGCATTAAATTTGTTCTAGCTGAAAGCTTTGAGCGTATCCACAGAAGTAACCTTGTCTTCATGGGCGTACTTCCTCTGCAGTTTAAAGACGGAGAAAGTGCAGAAACTCATGGCCTGACAGGAACAGAAACATTTGAAGTTCATGTTGACGAAACAGTTCGTCCGCGTGATCTCGTCACTGTGAAAGCAATTGACACAGATGGAAACGAGAAAACGTTTGAAGTGGTGGTTCGCTTTGACAGTGAAGTCGAAATTGACTACTATCGTCATGGCGGTATCCTTCAAATGGTACTTCGCGAAAAATTGGCAAGCAACTAATACAGCAAAGAAGAGAAGGCGATCCAACAGCTTTCTCTTCTTTTTTAAAATAGTGGAGGATCAATCATGTGGAAAAAAGGAATGGCAAGCGCTGTTTTACTTGTGTTGATTGGTTTACTTGCGTGGAATTTATTTGGGCCAAAAGAGCCCGCAATCGGTCTTGAAAAAGGGGATCAAGCCCCTGATTTTGAACTGAAAACACTTGATGGCAAAACCGCCTCGTTATCTGATTACCGAGGGAAAAAGGTGCTCGTCAATTTCTGGGCGACATGGTGTAAGCCGTGCAGGACGGAAATGCCGGATCTAGACGCGATTAGGAGCGAACATGACCAAGTTGAAGTACTAGCGGTGAATTTAACGACCACTGAAAAGAGTGTGGATCATGTGGCATCATTCACAAAAGAATTAAAGGTGAGCTTTCCTGTTTTATTGGACCAAAAAGGCATTCAAGCAAGATATCAGGTGCTTTCATACCCAACGACATACATATTAGATGAAAAAGGACGCATCATGTCTGTGAAGCATCAAATGCTGACAAAAAAAGAAATTGAAAAAGAGCTGGATCTATCATGATTCAGCTCTTTTGCTTATTTTCTAAATGTTTTGGCGAAAATGTAATCATACATATATGGAGGTGAGTGGAATGAGAAGAAGAAAGCGACGCACATTTGAAGAGCTTGTGCTTGAAAATAAAAAAGAATTATTAAGCAATGAGGAATTTTTAAACCAGCTTGAAGAAAAGTTGGAAGAGCGATTTAGACAGAAATAAGTTATGAATTATCCGTTTTCGTTCATTCTAAAGAAGAGGGAGGGATGAATAATGGGTAGAGAGCATGATAAACAAGCGCAGTTTACACCAGACCATTTAGGGACAAAACCTGTAGCATACAAACGGAATAAAGGTAAAAAGATGCATAATAAATCAAATGAACAGCCTGATGTGATACAGACGAAGGGCGAATAAGGAGGGGAATCATCATGAATAACGAGTCATATCAATCCAATCCAGATGATCGTTCTGATAATGTTGAAAAGCTGCAAGATATGATCGAGAACACACTTGACAATATCGATGAATCTGAAGCAGCGATGTCCGTTTCGACAGAGACAGAAAAGCAAATGATCAAACAAAAAAACGAAAACCGCAAAATGAGTATTGACGCGATGCGTTCTGAGATCAAGGACGAAGAAGCGGCAAGAAAGAATGGCTATACCGAATAAACCAGGGATTCCTGGTTTATTTTATTGCCTCTTTTTAGAAGAACCATTTGGAATGTGGTAAAATGGCAGAGACAGACCTTAGGTTTTGATAGGAGAGCGATGAAAACGTGTATGTATCCAAAAAAGAAATAGAAGTCCGTTATGCAGAAACAGATCAAATGGGCATCGTGTATCATGCCAATTATTTAATTTGGATGGAAGTCGGCAGAACAGCATTGATTAAAGAATTAGGGTTTTCCTATGCGCAGCTAGAAGCAGATGGTGCTCTTGCACCTGTGATAGACTTGCAGGTTCAATATAAAAAACCATTGCTGTATGGTGAAACAGCAACCGTTCATACATGGATTGAAGAATATAATGGTCTCAAAACGGTGTATGGCTATGAAATTCAAAAACCTGATGGACAAACAGCGATTACAGGGACAACCTCACATATATGTGTGGATAAAGACACCTTTAGACCGATTCAATTTAGAAAAGCCTTTCCTGCCTGGCATAAAGTATATGAACAGTCGAAGAAGCAGGTTTAATTTATGGCTTTTGGTATTAAACGAAGCGATTTAAACGCTTGGAAAACAGCTGTCCAGCAAGGAAAAGTTGCTTTTTTAACACATTACTGGCTCGATGACCGTTTTCCAAATGCCAATACTGTCACAAAAGCAGCCTGTCAGGATATGAAGCGGTTAGTTGAGTGGGGAGAAAGACATGGACTAAAAAAAGAATGGATTCATGACCGCGAAGGGTTTTCTCATTTTGACTTGATTGGTGAGCCGCAAAAAAGAATTCTGCAAAAGGAACGATCTTTAGGAAACAATCAAGAGTATGGGCTGTATATTGAAGTGTAAAACAAAAAAGATACCCGAGGGATGAGGTATCTTTTTGTTTTATTCATAATGAAATTCTGGTTCTTTCACGGACTCGTTATAATCAATATGCAGATCATGGTTGTCAAAGTACCAAATATCACTTTCCTCAATAAAGAAAGTAATACCTTCTATTTCAGCGGTTGCGCCGGCATTTTGAGGTGCATCTTTTGTGACGCCGAGAGAAAAGCCTTTTTGTACATTACTGCACCCGCCATATCTCACAAAAAAGCGAACTTGATCACCTTTTTCTAAATCTAATTCATCCTTGTACCAATTGAGTGCATCTTCTTTTATCGTTAATTTCAATGTGATCGCCCCTTTTTGAAGTCATGCTGTTTTTTAAAATGCAGGATGCAAAAACAGCTTTTCTTTACTTTTACCACACATTTAAATGGATGAAACGGCTAGAGCCATTTGACTTTCGGTTCAGTTTTGTTGAGAATTCGTTTGAGGTTGGCGATGTGCCTGTAGATCACAAAGCCAGCAAGAACGGCAACAACAATGATTAAGAATAGGTCTTTGGTGAATATGCTGTAAATGAATGTATAGATCCCGGTCAGCATAGATGATAGTGAAACATATTTACTAATGTATAAAAATAAGAAAAAAGCAGCGATCATCGTGATAAATAGGAATGGGGCATAAAATAGCAGCACACCGCCTGATGTAGCGACTGCCTTTCCCCCTTTAAATTTTGCAAAGACAGGAAAGCTGTGACCGATAACAGCAGCAACTCCTGCTAATAAGGGATGGATGTCCAGCTGCATGAAAAACGGTAAAGCTGAAGCAAGCGTCCCTTTTAGGATATCAGCAGTAATCACAATAGACCCTGCTTTTACACCAAGTGTACGAAATGCATTCGTCGCACCTAGGTTTCCGCTGCCATGTTCACGGATATCGATACCCTTTGCAGCTTTCCCGACAATGAGACCGGATGGAATACTGCCGAGAAGATAAGCCAAAATAAACATCAAAGCAATTAACATCTGCATAACTCCTTTATTTTCTCCCTCTTGTCTTACATTTTAACATGATCTTGTGAAAAACATGGGGAACTTTTTTTGAAAAAATCGAAAGCAGATGGATTCGGCTTTGTTTTTAAGCAGAAATTCGCTAAAATGGAGGAAAAGGAGTGTCTTGATGAACAATCCTACGAAAGAAGAAATCGGCCGTATATTAAAAAGCAGTAAACGAATTGCTGTTGTTGGATTATCAGATCAGCCGCACCGGACGTCTTATATGGTGTCTAAGGCGATGCAGGATGCCGGTTATGAGATCATTCCAGTGAATCCAACGATCGATGAAGCACTCGGTGTGAAAGCAGTCGCTTCTTTAAAAGATATAAAAGAGCCTGTTGATATCGTCAATGTCTTTAGACGTTCAGCGTTTTTACCAGAGGTGGCAGAAGAGTTTCTCGAAATAGACGCACCTGTTTTTTGGGCGCAGCAAGGCATATATCACGAAGAAGCGAAAAGGCTGATTGAGGAAAATGGCAAGGTCGCCATCATGGATTTATGTATCAAGGTGGCTCAAGCGATGACAAAAACTCATTAAATCGTCAAAAATCCTTGGTTTTTCAAGGATTTTTGCTTTTTTGTTGCAGAAATATATTTGCGATTCTGAAAGAAAGCGATAAAATAAGGCGACAGGGACATATCGGCGGCCTTGCATATCGGGAAAAAGAGCGATAAGATAAAAACAGAACATTTGTTCTGTTTTGCTAAAACCATCATATGATTGCATTTGGCTTATGAAACAGTCTTGTTTATAATGGACTTCTAGTTCTGATTGCAGAATGTAGAATGATTCTCATAGCTGTGCAAAAGAGCATGTATTGGTGAATGACACATGCATGATGATGATGCAGCTTATTAAAGTGGACAGTAATGAGCAGCATGATCATCATTAAAATCTAGAGAGATCATTTGATGATTAGCCGGTTATGTTTGTTAGTGAAAGGGGATTAAGCATTTGGTTAAAAAGCAGCAAGTAGATTATAACGATGATTCTATTCAGGTGCTAGAGGGGCTTGAAGCGGTCCGTAAACGTCCAGGGATGTATATTGGATCTACGGATTCGCGCGGTCTTCATCACCTTGTCTATGAGATTGTAGACAACTCTGTTGATGAAGTGCTCGCTGGCCATGGAGATCATATCATTGTCAAAATACATAAAGATAACAGCATTTCCGTCCAAGATAAAGGGCGTGGAATGCCTACTGGTATGCATAAGCTTGGAAAACCGACACCCGAGATCATTTTAACGGTCCTGCACGCAGGCGGAAAATTTGGTCAAGGCGGATATAAAACAAGTGGTGGACTTCACGGAGTTGGGGCATCTGTTGTGAACGCGCTCTCAGAATGGCTCACTGTCACAATTGAACGTGACGGATTTATTTATCATCAGCGCTTTGAAAACGGCGGTAAACCTGTCACATCACTTGAAAAAGTCGGCAAATCGAAAAAAACGGGAACACTGATTCATTTTAAGCCGGATCCAGCCATGTTCAGTGTTACGACCTATAATTTCGATACATTATCAGAGCGTTTAAGAGAATCTGCCTTTTTATTAAAAGGATTAAAAATAGAGCTGATCGATGAACGGCATGATGTACAAGAAACGTTTTATTATGAGACGGGCATTGAAGCCTTTGTTGCTTATTTAAATGAAGAAAAAGATGTTCTGAGTGAAGTCGTCTCATTTGAAGGAGAGCATCAGTCCATTGAAGTAGATTTTGCTTTTCAATTTAACGATGGCTATTCGGAAAATATCCTTTCCTTCGTCAATAACGTCAGAACAAAAGATGGCGGAACACATGAGTCTGGTGCCAAAACGGCCATGACGAGAGCTTTTAACGAATATGCTCGCAAAGTCGCCCTTTTAAAAGAAAAAGACAAAAATTTAGAAGGCACTGATATTCGCGAAGGACTGTCTGCTATTATTTCTGTCAGAATTCCTGAAGAGCTGCTTCAATTTGAAGGGCAGACAAAAGGAAAGCTTGGGACAAGTGAGGCACGTTCAGCTGTTGATGCTGTTATTTCTGAAAAACTTGCGTATTTCCTTGAAGAAAACAGGGAAACAGCCACTCTTCTTGTGAAAAAAGCGATTAAAGCGCAGCAGGCAAGAGAGGCTGCTAGAAAAGCCCGTGAAGAAGCAAGGAGCGGCAAGAAACGGAAAAAGTCTGAAGCCACGCTGAGCGGAAAATTAACACCTGCCCAATCTAGAAACCCAGCAAGAAACGAACTATACCTAGTAGAGGGTGACTCAGCGGGCGGATCAGCAAAACAGGGGCGCGACCGTAAATTCCAGGCGGTGCTGCCGCTGCGCGGAAAGGTCATCAATACAGAAAAAGCAAAGCTTGCTGATATTTTCAAAAACGAAGAAATCAACACCATTATTCATGCAATTGGTGGAGGCGTTGGTGTCGACTTTAATATAGAAGACATCAATTATGACAAAATCGTGATCATGACAGATGCGGATACAGATGGAGCGCATATTCAAGTGCTTCTCTTAACATTCTTCTACCGCTATATGAAGCCGCTGATTGAGCATGGCAAAGTGTTTATTGCACTTCCGCCTTTATATAAAGTCAGCAAAGGCTCAGGGAAAAAAGAAATCATTGAGTACGCATGGTCTGATGAAGAAATGGATGACGTATTGAAGAAAGTTGGAAAAGGGTACACGATTCAGCGCTACAAAGGGTTAGGTGAAATGAATGCCGACCAGCTATGGGAAACGACAATGAATCCAGAATCGAGAACACTTGTCAGGGTCAAAATTGATGATGCTGCACGTGTGGAACGCCGCGTCACAACTCTAATGGGTGACAAAGTAGAACCACGCCGTAAATGGATTGAAAAGAATGTCGCCTTTGGACTTGATGAGGAAAGCAACATTCTTGAAAATGAAAACTTGTCGCTAGCTGAGGAGGTTTAAACATGGCACAACAAGAACGATTTCATGATTTACCATTAGAAGAAGTAATTGGCGACCGGTTTGGCCGCTATAGTAAATATATTATCCAAGACCGAGCGCTTCCAGATGCACGTGATGGTCTAAAACCAGTACAACGAAGAATTTTATATGCGATGTACGCAGAAGGAAATACGCAGGATAAAAACTTCCGTAAAGCCGCTAAAACAGTCGGTAACGTGATTGGTAACTATCACCCGCACGGAGACTCATCTGTTTATGAAGCGATGGTAAGAATGAGTCAGGAGTGGAAAGTACGAAATGTACTGATTGAGATGCATGGGAATAACGGGAGCATCGATGGTGATCCGCCTGCTGCCATGCGTTATACGGAAGCAAGGCTGTCTGCTATTGCTTCAGAGCTTTTAAAGGACTTAGACAAGGAAACGGTCGAATTTGTCGCAAACTTTGATGATACAAGCAAAGAGCCAGTTGTATTACCTGCGATGTTCCCAAACCTTCTTGTGAACGGATCAACAGGGATTTCAGCTGGGTATGCCACAGATATCCCGCCGCATCACTTGGGAGAAGTCATTGATGGCGTTATTAAACGAATCGAACAGCCGCATTGTACGGTTGAGGATTTAATGACGGTCATCAAAGGGCCAGATTTCCCAACAGGCGGTATCATTCAAGGGGTAGACGGTATTAAGAAGGCGTATGAAACAGGAAAAGGAAAGATTATGATTCGAGGCAAAGCGGAGATTGAAACCATCCGCGGCGGACGCCAGCAAATCGTGATCACAGAAATTCCTTACGAAGTGAATAAAGCCAACCTTGTCAAAAAGATGGACGAGTTCCGAATTGAAAGAAAAGTAGAAGGCATTTCAGAGGTTCGAGATGAGACAGACCGTACTGGGCTTCGAATTGTAGTAGAGCTGAAAAAAGAAGCAGATGCAAATGGTGTGCTGAATTTCTTATATAAAAACTCAGATCTGCAAATCCCATATAACTTTAATATGGTCGCGATACATAATCGAAGACCGACCTTAATGACGCTCACCACTGTACTAGATGCATATATTGCCCATCAAAAAGAAGTGGTGACGAACCGCTCAGCGTACGAGCTTCGAAAAGCGAAGGAACGTCACCATATTGTCGACGGCTTAATTAAGGCACTTTCCATCTTAGATGAAGTCATTGCCACAATCCGTTCTTCTAATGATAAGCGAGATGCAAAGAACAACTTGATGGCGAAATATGACTTTACAGAAGCACAATCAGAAGCGATTGTTTCACTCCAGTTATATCGTTTAACGAATACAGATATTACGCAATTAAGAGACGAAGCAAGAGAGCTAGATGTGCGCATAGCAGAGCTTGAAGACATTTTAGCGAACGAGAAAAAGCTGCTGAAGGTCATTACAAACAGCCTGAAAAAGCTCAAAAAGACATATGCTGATGAGAGAAGATCCGTTATTGAGGAAAAAATCGAAGAAATTAAGATTAACCTTGAAGTGATGATCGCATCAGAGGATGTTTATGTGACAGTCACGAAGGATGGTTACATCAAACGAACAAGCCAGCGCTCCTATGCTGCCTCTAACGGTAAGGACTTTGGCATGAAGGATACTGACCGTTTGATTCATCAGTTTGAAATGAACACAACGGATGTTCTTCTGCTGTTTACGAATAAAGGAAGCTACATTTATTGTCCTGTTCATCAGCTGCCAGATATACGCTGGAAAGACATGGGGCAGCATATTACGAATATCATTTCGATTGATCGCGAGGAATCAATCCAAAAAGCCATTCCAATAAATGAATTTGATGAAACGTCATATCTTTTATTCTTTACGAAAGGCGGAATGGTGAAGAAAACAGAGCTTCTTCAATATAAAGCGCAGCGTTATTCGAAACCGCTTGTTGCTTTGAACCTAAAAGGTGACGATGAACTCGTCGATGTTCATGTCACAACAGGACAGCAGGAATTGTTTATTGCAACGAAAAATGGTTACGGTTTGTGGTTTGATGAAGAAGAAGTAAGTGTTGTTGGACCGAGAGCGGCCGGTGTCAAAGGAATCAACTTGAAGGAAGGGGACGAGGTCGTCTCTGGCCAGATTATTGATCCAAAAAACGATGTCCTTGTGCTCACGACACAAAGAGGGGCTGTAAAGCGAATGAACCTCTCTGAATTTGATAAAACTTCAAGAGCAAAACGCGGCGTTCTTATGCTGAGAGAATTAAAGAAAAACCCGCACCGTATTGTGGCTGTGATCGCTGCAGCGCTGAACGATACACTTGAGATAGATACCGAAAAAGGTACAACGATTCCACTTGATATTTCTACTTTAAGAGCAAATGACCGCTATAGCAATGGATCATTTATTGTAGATGAGGAAGAGCAGGGAGAAGTGACGCATGTCCTTCTGACACCTGAACCTGCACCAGATGATAATAAATAAGCAAACGAAAACCCCCTGCCAGTCGCAGGGGGTTTCTTTTATATACGGGTCATTTAGCTCTCGTGGTTGCCAAACATACTTGTAATGGCGTGCACTACTTCAATTCCTTGGTAGACAAAAAGAGAAAGTGAAGTGACAGAGAAAAGACCTAGAATGAAAATTCTTAAGAAAAATAACATCGTGTAAAACCTCCCAATTTTTGTTTTGATTTAGATGGTTGGGTTAAACACGAGCTTGTCGGAAATAAGAAGATTGATAGAACACTGCAAGTAAATGCTTCTTTTTCCGGTCAAATCGATCAGTATGAGTGATGCGTGCAAATCCAGCTGTCATACTGCCAATAATCAGCAGTGCTGTAAATGCGGCAAATACTGCGTTCACATGTTTTTGTTTCTTTTCATCGCCCATTGTCTGGACGATTTTCATTTCATGTGATTCTTGATCGGCAACCACCTTAGCATGGTGGTATACCTGAACGGAATGAGGCATTGAGAACAAATGAAAACTTGCAAGTGCTATGAATAAAACACCTAATTTTAATAGCATATTTTTTTTCATTTTTCTCACCCCTTCCTGGTTATTTTCATGATCTTACCACGTTTTCAGTTATTTGAAAAGTCTTATTTTTTTACTTTCCCTCATTAAAAAAGCGATAAACATCACGACATCTATAGGACTGTTTCACTTCATGAAAGGTTTCAATTTTATTTTTTAAATTTAAAAAAAGTGCCATGATCAAGGATCAGACACTTTTAGTCGCTTGTAATGAATGTGGTTTTGCTACAGCTTTAGTAAAGATTCCTGCAATACATATGGCAATTAGAACAAAGATAAAGGCATGAAGCAGTCCAACCTGATTGGCAAGCAGCCCTAAAATAGGAGGGCCGGAAAGGGAGGCTGTGTAACCTGATAAAGTCACAATACTGACGCGTTTGACAGCATACCGGCTATCATCGCCAGCTGCAGAAATGGTCAGCGGAAAGCCTAAAGAGGCGCCAAGTCCCCATAAAAAGATCGATATCATACATACAACAAGTGAAATCTTCAAAATGACTAAGAATAGGCCGGCAGCTGCTGATAAAATCGCAACTCTTAGCAATAGCACTCTGCCAAAGCGATCGATCAAACGCCCGCTGATCAGTCTGCCGCTAATCATGCCGCACAAAAACAAAGCATAGATGACCGTACTCATGGAATGTGACACTTGGTAGCCATCCACCATTGCAAGTGGAATCCAATCATTGGCGGAGCCTTCGACAAACGCAAGACATAAGGCGATCATCGCAAGAGATATCGTTCGTTTGTTCAGCCATGCCGTTTGAGTAGACTCAACTGTATCGGGCTGCTTCTCATGCTGATCCTTTCCTGTTCCGTGCGGGATAAATCGTGTACAAATCAATATGCTAAGGAAAAGCAGAAGGGCAATAGCGAGAAGATGTATCAATACAGAAACCCCTAAATGGATAAAAAGAATACCAGCACCTGCTCCAATTAAAGTTCCAATGCTAAAGGAAGCGTGCAATATAGGCAGAATGGTTTTCTTGATGCTGTACTCAATCTCTGTTCCTTCTAAGTTCATTGCCACATTGCACATGCCAGAGCCTGCTCCAAAAAGAAAAAGACCAGAAGTGACGACAAGGATAGAAGAGAGCGTTGAACCAATGGCAAGAGTAGTAAATCCAAGGAACATCAAAAAAGCACTGATCACAATCGCCACTCGGCCGCCTTTTTTGCGGACGAATACATTTGAAAGAACAAGCCCAACAATTGAACCAACGGATAAACCGAGTAAAATAAGTCCCATTGTTCCTGTGTTTGCTTGTAATAAATCTCTCACTTCCGGTGTCCGTGAAAACCATGTAGAAATGGAGATCCCAGACATCGTAAAGATCACAATAATTGCTTGATACCACTTTAATTCCATCTAATCCCTCACATTTAAAGATATATATTATTCAACAAATCTACTCGATTATAAATGAGACTGGCTGATTCGTAAATAACAGGAGGGAGGAACGTGATGAAAAAGTGTTAGGCAAAAGAAGTTTTTTTGGTGAGAGGTGAAATGGATGGATACAAATTGAGATTGATGAGCATTTTTGCAAATGTACTGTTAGATGAACGTTTTGATATTAAAACGTGAAAAAAGTATTGAATTTGACAAACAGTCACAAACGAACATCAACTGGCGCAATCATGAACGATTGACAGCAATGCTCATGCCATATGGCGCTGCTGTGATAAAAAACGTTGCAGCGTAATATCATAAAAGCATTTAGATGAATCAATAAAATTTCCTTTCTTGTCTCAATAAGATAAGTATACTTAATTATGAGACAAAAGAAATTCATTCAACGTTTAACTTCCTAGAATATATATTATGTAAACTAAGAAATGAGAATACATATTTGAGTGTCGATATTTAATTTCACAACCTCTACCACCTTCTCAATAAATTAGATCGGTCGTAAAGGTTGTGCCTTTCCTTATTGGCTGCTACAGTAATTTAAATACTTTGGGATATTTCGTTTAAAAATACTTTCCTCTTTTCATCTGTTGTTAAGTTAACTCTCGAAAAATGGATCCATTTGGTGTCTTCATTTTTAATTCCCAAGTCAGCAAGAGTTCTGTTAATAAAAACGCTTTGAATCGCATTCCCACCTTCAGATTCTATATAATCCTTATCTGTTGTAGATGTTGAGATCACGGTTGTTTTTTTAATATTTGTCAATAAACCTTTTAAAGCCCCGGTGTTTTTATCATCCAAGAATGCGAAACCTCTTAACATGACTTTATCAATAAATCCTTTTAAAATTGCAGGTAAATCCCACCACCAGACAGGAAATATAAATATTAATTCAGTTGACTGACTTAATTTCTTTTGGTAATCCTTAACTAATTGATCAGGCGTTTCTCCTTTATGAAAATACTTCAATTCCTCAGCTGAAAAAACGGGATTAAACCCATCTTTATATAAATCGATCACTTGAAATGGTTCTCTCTTTGTTTCTAGATTTTCTGTAATGGAAGTCAAAATGGCATGATTATAGCTTCCATCCCAAGGATGTGCATAGACAATTGTTTTCATGATTCATTCACCCTTTTTTGTTATTTTCATCATATTTTGATGTACATTCATTTTATTGTATGCTATAACGTACTACAAGTACGGTAATTAAAGTGCGATACTAACCTAAAGGAGAGTGTAAAATGACCAAAGAATCCTTTACAGCTCATGCTGTTCTAAAAGAAACTGGATTTGGGTACACTTTATCATTAATTGGCGGGAAATATAAGATGACGGTACTGTATGCTTTATATGCAAATAATGCTCCTATTCGCTATAATCAGTTGAAACGAATGCTTGGGGCAATCTCTTTTAAAACATTAACCAATACACTAAAAGAACTTGAAGCAGATCAATTAATTAATCGTAAAGAATATCCTCAAGTGCCTCCAAAAGTAGAATATAGTTTATCGGAAAAGGGATTATCATTGATCCCTGTATTAGATGCGATTTGCTATTGGGGAGAAGAACAAATGAAAAAATAGTTAGACGTTGAGTGAAATTGTACTTTTGGCAAAAGGGATTGTACATTCAGGCAAAAGAAAAAGAGCATCTCTCTTGAGATACTCTTAGGTTGTCTTTCTCTTATCTTTTCTTTGGATTATGCTGCAAATAAACAACATGAGTTTGTAAAAATTCTTCTAAACCATGTTTACCATCTGCTCCGCCAATTCCAGATTTCTTACGACCTGCGTGGAATCCCTGAATGGCTTCAAAGTTTTCACGGTTAATGTACGTTTCTCCAAATAGTAACTCATTTGCAGCACGCATTGCTGTATCTAAATTCTGTGTAAAGATAGATGATGTTAATCCATATTGGCAATCATTCGCAAGCTCAATTGCTTCATCTAAATCTTTAAACGTCATAATCGGGAGAACCGGGCCAAATACTTCTTCCTGGACAATTTCTGAATCTTGTTTTACATTCACAAGGACCGTTGGTTCATAGTAATATCCAGGTGTCACATCTGCACGTTTTCCACCAGTTAACACGTGGGCCCCTTCTTCAACAGCTCGGTTTACCATCGCTTCAATTGATTCTATTGCTTGCTTATTTGTAAGTGGCCCCATATCTAAATCTTCATCTTCGAGAGGATTGCCATATTTCACATTTTTCATTGCTGTGACAATTTTTTTGATAAATGTATCGGCGATACTTTCATGAACATATACGCGTTCAGCACAGTTACATACTTGTCCCGTATTAATGATACGCGAGTCGACAATTGCTTTTACGGCTAAATCAATGTCTGCATCTTCTGCTACAATAGCTGGTGCTTTACCGCCAAGCTCTAGACTGACTTTTGTTACATTTTGAGCTGCAGCTTTCATGACACTTACACCTGCATCCACGCTCCCTGTTAAACTGACTAAACCAATCTTTTCATTTGAAGCAAGTTCGTCTCCCACTGTACCTCCGCGCCCTGTTACAAGATTGAATACCCCTTTTGGAATACCCACTTTATCTACTAATTTCGCAAATTCTATTGCATTATTTGGCGTATCACTACTAGGTTTAATGACAATGGTATTCCCTGTTACCAATGCAGGCGCAGCCTTTCTCGCTACAAGGAAGAATGGGAAATTCCATGGTAAAAAGCCAGCTACAACCCCGATTGGCTCTTTAAAGATCATTATATTTTCATTTGGTCTGTCACTTTGAAGAATTTCCCCTTCGTACGTTCTTGCTGAACCTGCCATATAATCAATGTAGTCAGCAGTAAAATCAACTTCTGTAGTAGAGAGAGCAAGTACTTTTCCTTGTTCTTCTGAGATGACGCGTGCAAGAAAATCTCTATTGTTTCGAATTTCTTCAGCTAAACGTGTTAAATACTTTGCACGCTCAGCAGCCGGTTTCTTTTTCCATTCTTTTTGTGCAGCTTCTGCAAACTCAATCGCTTCTTGAACCTCTTCTTTAGAACAACTTGGCACTTCTGAAATCACTTTTTCAGTTGCCGGATTTAACACCTGTATCACTTCGCCCGAGCTAGCATTTACAAATTCTCCATTAATGTACATTTGAAATTGTTTAACATTGGTTTGTGAGTTCATTTACTGAAACCTCCTAATATTGGATTGTCGGAAGAACTATTTTTATAGATTTAAAACTCCTTGTCTTGGCACAACACCAAATGCATCTGCCAAGTCTTGAAGCTGTTGATCTGTAATGGTTTGTTTCACACTTCCTTGTGCACATACAACTGTGTATACTTCCGCAGCTTTTTCAGCTGTTTCAATTAACCCAAATGTTTCATCCATTGTAGTTCCAGCACCAAAAATTCCGTGGTGTGGCCAAATAACTGAACGAACATTTTTCATTTTTTCAGCTGTAGCTTCTCCAATTGAATCAGTTCCTGGAACCATCCATGGAATAATACCAATTCCTTCTGGGAATACAACAATGCATTCGGTACACATCTGCCATAAAGTTTTTGTAAATGCTGCTTCATCCAAGCTGTGTGTGAATGTCATACCAATAAGGTTTGTTGCATGACAGTGCATGATCACACGATGGTTTGGATCTGCTTTTAATCTTTCAATATGGCTCATTAAATGTGATGGGAGCTCACTTGTTGGAACGCCTCCCTCTTCTAATCCCCATAAAATATCAAGTGATTTGCCATCTTCAGTTATACGAATAATACCAAGATTAGCGGCAGGATCATCTATTACATTTTTAAAATATTTCCCCGAACCCGTCACAATAAAATATTTCCCTGCTAACTCAGCACCATCAAAAATCATCGGCACCGTTCGTTTTACATCATGAACGTCAAGGTACTCTGCTACTTCGTCCTCTTTTAATAAATAACTAATATTCCCGCCATTTCGTTCATCCCAACCTAAGCGGTATAGGTTTGCTGTCGTTTTTGTCATTTCTTGAAGGAAAGGTGCTTTTAGTATATCTTTCTTTGTCAGAAGGTCTTTCATCTCCATCTTCTCCCTTGTTTTCATTGATATATCTTTCTAAATAAAATTTATTCTTTTGATAAATTAATGCAAAAGCGTTTACATCCTCATATTACTTTGAGAAATACATTAAGTCAACATAAACAAACATTTTATCTTTGTTTATGTTTGTTTTGGTTGTGATATGAGTGGTTATTTTATGGTTGATAAATGCTGTTTCATTGCTGCTGTTTAAGATCATTTTTTTGAAGTTATAAGTATGTTATGATGAAAACAAACAAAAATAAAAACAAAACAACAACCTTATAAGCAATTTTATGCTGTTTTTCTTTTATTCATATTTAAAAGCGAAAGGAAGTTACACATGTTATTAGCTGAAAGGCATCAAAAAATAGTAGATTTAGTTAATTTACGATCCAGCATTCGTGTTTCAGAATTAAGCGAAATTTTTTCTGTGACAGATGAAACGATTCGCCGTGATCTTGAAAAATTAGAGAAAGAAAATAAGTTGCGGCGAAGCCACGGCGGAGCAGTTAGTATTGAGGAAAAAGAATCAGAAGTTGATTTTTCAGAGCGAGAAATTACGAATGTATTAGAAAAGAAAGTGATTGCACGTGAAGCTGTGAAGCAAGTTGAAGAAGGTGACCGTATGATCCTTGACGCAAGTACCACTGCATGGTACATGTCAAAAATCCTTCCGAATATTCCTTTGACTGTTATCACCAACTCCATTAAGGTTGCCATAGAATTAAGTAAGAAAGAAAAAATTCAGGTGATTTCAACAGGAGGTCTCCTCCTTCCTAAATCGTTGTCCTACGTAGGACCTCTAGCAGAGCGCTCACTGGAAAATTATCATGTGAATAAAGTGTTCTTATCTTGTAAGGGTATTGACTTAAATAGCGGTTTAAGTGATTCAAACGAGTTGCAGGCTCTCTTAAAAAGAAAAATGATTGAGCGGTCACATGAAACCATTTTAATGGTCGACTCTAGTAAGTTTGGATCCCGTGAATTTTCTCATATCTCTTCATTAAGTGATATTAGCCGCATTATTGTTGACGATAAACTAAGCAATGACGCACATGCCATTTTACGTGATAAAAATATTAATGTTACTTCTGTAGCCTTGATGAGTGAATCTGCTTCATAGTCCATCCAAATAGAAGATTAAGGTCTCCCCTTTGTAATACACATGTTTAAGACAAATCTATATAGGTTTGTCTTTTTCTATGTCCACCATTTTATCTTGTCTTATTTATGATAAATCCCTTCGTAATCAACATTAACAAAAATAAAAAATAAAAAAATGTTGTTTTATTTTTGTTTTTATAATAATATGACCATATAAACAAAGGGAAATAAAGATTTTGCAGAAATTAGGGAGAAAATCACTTTATTGTGAAGATTAAATCCCCTTTTTGCAAGCGCTTTCTTTATTTTTCCCATTTATTCTACAGTACAAGGGGCGAAAGAGATGATAAGAAAAGCCAGTATTATGTTTGTACACAAGGATCAATTTGATGAATACAAACGTCGACATGATGAAATATGGCCGGAAATGGTAGACGCATTAAAACAGCATGGTGCTCATAACTATTCTATTTTCTTAGAAAAAGAAAGTGGTCAATTGTTCGCTTATGTGGAAATCGAAAATGAAGATAGATGGAACGAGATGGCTAAAAGTGTTATTTGTAAAAAATGGTGGGATTACATGGCGCCTCTCATGGAGACAAATTCAGATAACAGTCCACGCTCTGTAGATTTAAATGAATTGTTTTACTTAGCATAATTTTTTAGGAAAACAAAGACAGCAAAAATACAGGCATTCAAACGGATTTATCATCGTTTGAAGGTACTTGAGAGGAGATTTAAAATATGGCTGGTAATGCAAAAGGCGGTTTAAAGTCTACTATTACTGTGGCAATGTCAAATTATTTGGAGGCAGCATCCATTGTAGCTGCTGCTGGCGGCCTGACACTCTGGATGGAATATTTAAATTTAAATGATTTTAAACTGGGATTATTAGGAGCGCTGAGTGCTAATGGATTTGCTTCTGCAGCAGGAGCCCTCATAGGAGGCGTTCTGGTTGATAAATATGGCCGAAAGTTAATTTATAAATACGATTTATTGGTCTATATGTTTGGTGTCTTATTAACGATGTTGTCTTTTAACTTCCCCATGTTGTTAGCTGGATACATTATTACTGGAATAGCCGTAGGAGCTGCCATTCCAGCCGCTTGGACGTATATAGCAGAAGAAGCGCCTGAAAATGAACGTGCAGCTCGTGTAGGATGGGGACAGTTAGCGTGGTCGGTTGGTCCAGCTATTTCGCTACTCCTCTCTGTCGCCTTGGCTCCGTTAGGTCTTTTAGGAAGCCGCATTATTTTTGGTCAATTATTTGTAATCGCTTTAATTACTTGGATTATGCAACAACAAATTAGTGAATCAAAAATATGGGAAGAAGAAAAACAAAAAGAAGTGAATCAAAGAGCAAATGGTGAAAAATTAAAAAGTCCAGTCAAAGAATTATTCACTATCAAAGCAAACCGTCATGCCATTATTTTATTACTAGGGATCTATTGCTTCTGGAACTTAGTAGCTGGTGTAATGGGATATTTCATGCCTTATATTTATCAGACGGTTGGAGGGCTTTCATCATCACAAGCAAATTTATTACAAGCGTTTTTATGGATTTTAACCGTTTTAGGAACGTACTTTGTCTTTATTAAACTAGGTGATAAAGTAAACAGACGTGTATTGTATGGCATTGGAGCGGCAATGGGGATTGCTGCTTGGGCTACTCTTACGTATGGCGGAATGGGCATGACTGAACTGCTTATATTTGTGATATTATGGGGAACTGCAGCTGGTTTTGGTGCTCAAGCATTTTATGGGCTTTGGTCAAGTGAGTTATTTCATACAAAATACCGTGCAAAGGCACAAGGATTTCTTTTTTGTACAGCTCGTGTAGCCGTTGGACTTATATCACTTGTGGTTCCAACGATGATTTCTACATTAGGATTTAAAATATCAGGTTCTATTATGATTGGGTTCCTTGTAATTGCTGCAATTATTGGCTTAGTCATGGCGCCAGAAACAAGAGGAAAATCATTAAAAGAAATTGAAAAGGAACGATACAGCGCATAAAAAAATAGCCAAGCTTTCTTTGAGAAGCTTGGCTATTTTACTGCCTCCCTCCTGCTCTCCTTTACTACGATGTATTCTCATTCATAAACAAAATAAAAAAATAGAGATTCCAAATGGAAACTCTATTTTTTATATCATCCATGCTCACACAATCAAATAAAAAGCTTTTAAAGGTCCATGCACACCCACGACCAAATTCATTTCGATATCTGCAGAATTACTTGGTCCAGAAATAAAGTGAATACAAGAAGCAACAGCCTCTCCCTTTTCCACACGTTGGTTTAGGTCGAAGACAGCCTGTGTAATACGTGCCACAATCGTTTCACGCGGGATAATCGTGACATAGGCAGTTGGCAAAAAGTGAAGTGCCCGCCCTTGTCCCTCATGAGTTTTTACAACAATTGTTCCTGACTCGGCCAGTGCATAGTCACAGAATGTAATACCAAAATTGGCTTTTTCGGCGAGGGAATGATTCGCTTCACGTCCTTTTTTTGAATCCCATACATTTACCTCTATATTTTCTTCCGGCCATTCTTTTTCAAGTAAATCTGTTAAACCATATTCTTTGAAACGTGAATCCTGGGCTGTCATCACAGGCCCCCCGCCATGTTCAGCAACAATTTTCTTTAAAGCTTCAGCTAAGTGCTCTTTTGTTGTTTCAAAAACAGTGGTATGAATTTTGCTGCAGTGCTCTGTGAACGTAGCGATTAACTTCTTTTCTGTATAACCTTTCATTACATCCCAGTTGACGTTATTCTTCCACTCTGGTCGTACAACATCACTTATTCGTCTTTCGCGTCCCAATTGTTTAGCAACATGATTTAAAAAAACTTCCTGATTTTGAGCTGTTCCTCTCATTATTTTCCCCCGCCTTTTTTATGATCATCAAACCAGTCTCGAAAACGTTCTTTACTTGGAGCTGGGAATTCTCGGATGTCAGTCCAATTTTTTAAGGGGCCGATTCCTTTGGAAATTCGATCTCCTGATACAATGGGCATCATAGCTGTAGGTGCCATTTTTGTACCTAGTTTGTATAGACCAGGAGTTGATGCTCCCATTCCAAACATTTTCATCGCAAGTTTCTCACCTAGAGGGGCACGTCCTTCTTTTTCAACAATTACTTGACGATGTTTTAAAAGTAGTTCGTGTAGCGGAATTTTAACTGGACAAGCATCAGTACATGCTGCACAAAGAGATGATGCATATGGCAGTTCTTTATAATCGTCATATCCACCTAATAGTGGACTTAATACTGCACCAATTGGCCCCGGATAGATAGAGCCATAAGAATGTCCTCCGACATGACGGTATACTGGACATACATTAATACACGCTGCACAACGGATGCATTGTAATACTTGTTGGAACTCAGTCCCTAAGATTTCAGAACGGCCGTTATCAACGACAACAAGGTGAAATTCTTCTGGACCATCTGCCTCTTCTTCATATTTAGGCCCTACTGTCGTAATGTAACTAGTTAGCTTTTGCCCTACTGCACTTCTGCAAAGCAATCCAACGAGTACATCCAGCTCCTCCATTGTTGGTACAAGACGTTCCATTCCCATTACAGCGATTTGCGTTTTAGGGATAGCAGTGACAAGGTCTGCATTTCCTTCATTGGTCACTAAACAGATTGATCCTGTATTTGCAACGGCAAAGTTACAACCGGTGACACCGATTTCTGCTTCAAGAAATTTTTCGCGCAGGATTTTACGAACAAATTTTGTCATCTCGTAAGGATCCTCCGACTTTCCATAACCTAGTTTTTCTTGAATTACATCACGAATTTGTTCTTTTTTCATATGGAGAGCCGGCGCTACGATGTGGGAAGGTGGTTCATGATCATCAACTTGCAAAATGTATTCGCCAAGGTCACTTTCTATCACTTCACAACCTATGTCTTCTAATGTTTTATTCATTTCTATTTCTTCGGTTACCATTGATTTGGATTTCACGACTTTCTTGGCTTGTTTCTTTTCTGCAACTTCCTTAATGTATTGAGCGGCTTCTTCTTTTGTTTTCGCAAAAAAGACATGTCCCCCGCGTTTTGTCACATTTTCACTTAATTGCATTAAGTAATAATCTAAATTCTCCAGCGTGTGTTGGCGGATTTGCTCCCCTAAATCGCGCCATTCTTCCCAGTTCCCAAGCTCTTCACTAGCTGCCAAACGACGTGTATACAGGCGTTCTTGAGCTGTAGACACAGCTTCACGCATCGTAGAATCTTGGATTCCTTTATCAATACGTTCATTAAATTTTTTATCACTAATTTTCATGCTCATGTCGTGTTCCCCCCTTGAATTAACGGCTATTTAATACCTCTGCAATATGTAGTACCCGCGCTGATTTTCCTAAACGTTCTATTCGTCCTCCAATATTCATTAAACATCCACAATCTGCACTAATTAAATAGTCCGCACCTGTCTGTTCAACACTTTCTACTTTTTCGTCTACCATTTGTTCAGATATTGGCATCATTTTCACTGAAAAAGTTCCACCAAATCCACAGCAATTTTGGGCGTTGGGAAGGTGCTCAACTTCTAAATCTTTTACATTAGAAAGCAGCGTAAAAGGTGCTTCCTTCACACCTAGCAAACGTGTCATATGACAAGATGTATGATAGGTCGCTTTCCCTTTTAAACGTGCCCCTACATCTGTAACCTTTAAAACATCAACGATAAATTGAGTTAGTTCATACGTTTTCTCAGCAAGACGCCTTGCTCGCTCCTCCCATTGAACATCTCCTTTGAATATATGTGGATATTCGTGGAACATCGTTGCACAAGAACCAGAGGGAGTTACTATATACTCTGCATCTTCAAAAGTTTTAATCATATTTTTCGCTGCTTGCTTGGCTTCGGCTACATAGCCACTATTATAGGCGGGCTGGCCACAACATACTTGTGATGTAGGAAATGATACTTCACAACCAAGGCGTTCAAGTATTTCAACTGTTGCCTTACCGACTTTCGGCTGGAAAGTATCAATTAAACATGTAATAAATAAGCTCACTTTCATTTTTAAAGCCTCCTCTTAACGAATATTTAGATTTATCTGGTCGGCTGATGACTGAAAAGTAAAAGCAGGCCTGACTGTATCTCTTTGTAAATTTACTAGTTAGCTTTTCATGATTTTTTTAGGCTAAAACAGAGTTTCTTTTTGTTAATACATCTTGCTCATATTGTTTCACTTCTTCCAGCCATGTTTCTTTTACAGGTACGTCCATTTTTTCACAATAGTAATCCCAGATTGCACCGAAAGGATACGTTTTGAATTCCTCTATTAATGCTAATCTTTCTGTAAAGTTTCCATCTTCCTGTAACTGTTTTAAATGTTCATTTGGTACTAACATTGCATATAATAATGATTTAATCATGTTTCTTGTTCCAATTGTCCATGCTGCAACTCGGTTAATACTTGCATCAAAGAAATCAAGGCCAATCATCACTTTATCCAATGCTTGATTTCGAACAATTTCGAGGCCAATTTCACGTAACTCATCATCCAGCGTCACAACATGATCACTGTCCCAGCGAACAGGACGAGAAACATGAAGGGCAAGCTTGTCACTGTAAAGCAGCATAGATGAAATTTTGTTTGATACAGTTTCAGTCGGATGGAAATGTCCTGTATCTAATAAACATAGTTTATTATTCTTTAATGCGTATCCAAGATAAAATTCATGCGACCCAACTACATAAGATTCAGAACCAATACCGAATAACTTACTTTCAACGGCATCAAGATTATAGTTTTCATTGATCTCTTCTTCAAAAATCTTATCTAACGAATCTTTTAATCGTTGACGAGGCGTTAGTCGATCACTTGGAATATCTTTATAACCATCTGGAATCCAAATATTTGTTAAGGATGCTGTTCCTAATTCTTTACCAAAATACTCGCCGATTTTGCGGCTGGCGATACAATGATTGATCCAAAACTTTCTGATTCGTTCATCAGGATGAGACAATGTTAGACCATCTGCTGCTTTTACATGTGAGAATAATGTTGGATTGAAATCTAAGCCTACACCTTGATCTTTAGCCCATTTCACCCAGTTTTCAAAGTGTCTTGGCTCTAATTGATCTCTTTCAACGACTTCTCCATTAGTTTCCGCATAAATGGCATGTAAGTTTACACGATGTTTTCCAGGGATTAAAGACAACGCTTTTTCTAAATCTGCTCTTAGTTCTTGAGGTGTCGTTGCTTTACCAGGATAGTTTCCCGTTACATCAATTCCACCTGACAATTCTCCTTTATTTACTTCAAATCCAGCAATGTCATCTCCCTGCCAGCAATGAATGGAAATCGGAACATTTTTTAATTGTTCCAATACTTCATCAACATTGATTCCCCACCTTTCATATTCTTTTTTCGCAATCTCATAATTTTCTCTCATTGTCATTTGATATTCTCCCTTTCTTTTTTACGGTGTCGTTACTGTTAAAGGTGTGTATTTTTTAACCTTAAAAGAGTTCTTGATGATTGTTCTTGCTTCTTTTATATCTTCAATTTCGCCAACTGCCATTAACTGCGTTACAATATTTCCAATTGCGGTTGCTTCAACTGGACCAGCGTATACTACTTTTTTTGTTGCGTCAGCAATTAGTTGATTTAACATTTCATTTTGGCTACCCCCTCCGATCACATTAATTTGATTGAATGTTCTTTCAAAAATTTCTTCAATTTGATTAATGGCTTGTTGGTAGCTGCATACTAAACTGTCAAACACACATTTTGCTACTTCTCCAGGTTTAGATGGAATTGGCTGGTTTGTTTCTTCACAATAACTTTGAATCTCTTGAATCATATTTTCTGGCTTTAAAAACCGTGGATCATCTACATTAACGATGGATTTAAATGTTTGAGCCTGATTAGCTAAGACGACCAGCTCTGCAAAAGAAAATTGATCCTTATAATTTCTTTTCACTTCTTGTATCATCCAAAGTCCCATAATATTCTTTAAAAATCTATAGCGATAATCAATGCCGCCCTCATTGGTGAAATTGTAATCTAAAGCTTTTGTAATACATATTGGAAAATGATTTTCTACACCAACTAAAGACCACGTTCCTGAACTAATATAGATTGTTTCTTCCTGCTCAGGAACCGAAATGACAGCTGAACCAGTATCGTGAGTGGCTGGCAGAATAACCTTCATATTAAAGCCGAATTCCTCTATTAAATCTTCAGTCAATGTACCCAGCACTGTTTTAGGTGTATGAATATCTTGGAACATTTCTTTATTGATGCCTAGTTGATCTAATATTTCATGATCCCATTTCTTTGTGAAAGCATTAACCAGCTGAGTTGAAGTGGCATTTGTGTATTCGTTTGCCTTTTTTCCTGTTAATAAATAATGAAAATAGTCAGGAACCATTAGAAAAGATTTTGCATTTTCTAAAATTTCCGGATGATTTTGTTTGATTGAATAAAGTTGATAAATCGTATTAAATTTTTGAAATTGAATTCCTGTCTCTAGATACAGACGTTCCTTCATGAATGTTTTAAAAACTTCATCCATCATCCCGTCTGTTCTCGAATCGCGATAGGCAACAAAATCTGTTAAAGGTTGGTTCCATTCATCTAGTAAAACAAAGTCTACTGCCCATGTATCAATACCGATACTTTCTGGAGATAATCCCATCTCACTACATTGATGAATTCCCTTTTTTATTTCTTCAAATAATCGATTGAGCTCCCAGCAAAACTGTCCATTTTTTTGGATCATTTTATTCTCGAAACGGTGGATTTCTTTTAGATTTAAACGTCCATCTTCAAGATGACCCGCTATTAATCTTCCACTAGAAGCACCAATATCAACTGCTAAACAACATTTCTTCATTATAATCCATCACCCTTTGTATGAAAGCATTTGCTTATGTCTTTATATTAAGCCAGCTTAAAGGAGAAAATAATGTCTAAAATTAATTATTTATTGTCCTTATTTGCAATTGTTGAAAATAAAAAAAGAACATTTAGCAGCATCTTATTTTTTTGCTAAGTGTTCTCTGAATTGCTTTGGTGTCTGATGATATTTGTTTTTAAAAATCCGATAGAAATAACTTACATTATCATATCCAACTTGATCTATAACAGAGGCAATTGGCATATCTGTACTTTCCAGCAGCTCTTTCGCTTTAATCAAACGTTTTTCTTGAAGTAATTCTTTAAATGTATAGTTGGTAGCCTTTTTAATCTCTTTACTTAAAGCATAATCGGGCTGGCTTAATTTTGAGGCTAATTCATTCAGTGATGCTCTCTGGAAATGTTCATCAATATACTTTAATGATTCAACAATTAAATAATGTTGTACAGGATAGTCTTCTGTATGTTCGGCCTTATCAGCGTGTTTAATTAACTCCACCATTAAAAGACCCATATACAATTTAATGGTGGATTCAGACATAAAAGCAGGAGACATAATTTCAATAATAATTTTTTTTATTAAATCTTGAATGCTCTTTACTTCTGAAACTTTAAAGTAGAGGAATTGTCCATTTTGAGTACTGTTATATAAACTGTTAATTAAGAAATTACTAATTCTATTTTCAGTGTTTAAAAACGAAAAGATAAAATCAAAAAATTTAGGTAAAATGATAAAATTAATAATAATGTCTTCTTCTGCACAAGCTTGAGTTTCATGCTCAATATGCTGGTTTAAAAATAACAGCTCCCCTTGTTGCAAATTTATTTTTTGATTCCCTACTTTTTGGTTATACTCTCCATTGTAAACATAATTAATCTCAATATAGTCGTGTTTATGTTTAGGAAAATCCACAAAGCGTGTATGTTTTCGAACCGTAATCATACTCTCTTGATTGAGAAATTTTTGACTTTCTATAATAAAATTAGACTGATTGGTATAAATTTCTTTATTTACCTCTCTTCTGTTTTGTAGAATCAGTTCCTCTTCATCTGTTATCTTTAATAATTGATTTAGAAGATCATGTGGCATAGGTTTCTCCTTTGTTTATAATCTTACTGCATTGTTTATTAGACGTCTTCCCCCAAAGCCCACATACATTCTTTAGAGTCTAATTCCATGCTTTTCTTGTACCTAAATCATTCATGCACTTTAGGCGATCTTATGCTTATTCGGCTTCCCCTATGAAGAGAATGAAATCTAAAAATGAATGATTCCTAATTCTATTGATGTTTTAATTGCTTCAGCTCTTGATGTCACATTTAATTTTTGATAAATGTTTGTTAAATGTGCTTTTACAGTTCTTTCGGAAATTCCCATATCAAATGCAATTTCCTTACTCCGGAACCCTCTAGCTACTGCTTGCAAAACGAGCATCTCTTTTTCGGTAAGCAAATGATTTTCTGTTTTCAATTTTGCTTGAGGTTCTTTGTGGGTGGTTGATTCAAATACCTTTGAGGCCACATTTGATTGAAGTAAAATGTCTCCTCTGATGGCTGCTTCAATTGTATTAAATAAGTTTTCTCTGCTGGCATCCTTTAAGAGGTAGCCTTTTGCACCAAGCTGTAACCCTTGAATCATTAATTTCTCTTCATTATAAGTAGTCAGAATGAGTACGGGAACTTTTATTTGAAGAGTCTGCATTTCTCTAAGCATATCAAGCCCGCTCATCATAGGCATGTTGAGGTCAAGTAATACAAGGTCAGGGGATTTTTCTTTCATCACATCTATCCCCTTTCTCCCATCTTCTGCTTCTCCAACAACTTCAAATCTTTCGTCTGTTTCAAGAATTAATTTTAATCCTTCTCTCACAACATAATGATCATCAACAATCACAATTCGATAAGACACTGTATTTACTCCTTTTTCAAAGGTATGTTCACTATTACTTGTGTACCTTCATTTTTTTTACTTTTCAATTGGATCTCTCCACCAAGCAGCCGGACACGCTCTGACATACCAATGATGCCGTAATGTCCAAAAGTGGATTCTCGTTTTTTCTCATCAAACCCTACTCCATTGTCTGCTATTTCCAAATGGATGTGATCACCTTGTTGTACCATCACTAACTCGACATGGCTTGCTTTGGCATGTTTTGAAACATTCGTTAAGCATTCTTTTATAATGTAAATAGTATGTTCAATAAAAAAAGGCGACATATTCTGAGGGACAGATATCTTTGTACGAATTGGGATATTCGTTGCTGTCGTAAATCGATTGACTTCATTTTTCACTGTTTCAGTTAAATCGTATTGGTCATGACGATCCTTCCGAAGATCATCAATCACCATTCGTGCCTCACCTAATGTTTTTCGCGCTTGGCTCATTGAGCCCTTGATAATGCTTTGAGCACGCTGAGTATTTTGATTCTCTAAATGTGCTTGAACAGCTTCCAATTGCATAATAATGCCTGCAAGCCCTTGTGCAAGGGTATCATGTAAATCTCTAGCCATTCTTTGACGCTCATTAGCAAGGGTTAACTCTTCCACCTGCTGATGTGCGAGTTCGAGTTCCTTTAGAAACGTTTGAGTTCGAATTCTAGCCTTTACTTGTCTAAAAAATAAGATAGAGTACGCAACGACCACAATAAGGATAAGAAATAAAATCGGAATGTAGACAGTCAGATCATCTGTATCATTAGCCAAAATAAGAGCTAGAAAAAAAAGCACATAAAAACAAAGGCCTGTCAAAATAATCTTTAATGTATGATAGTATACACCGATGCTCTGAGCAATTATGATCGGTAAAAGACCAATTAAAATAACAGGAGAGGCAGCTGGCATGGCTAAAACACAAAGTAGAATAACGATTCCTTGTATGAAGAAATAAATCCAAGGTTTCTTCTGGAACCAATAATATGACCACCAATGAAAAATCAGATGAATTGCAAAAAGGCCAGAAAAAAACAAACTTGAAAGCGATAAAGATACTGTTAAAAACTGAAAAATCATCGCTGCAGCATACACAAGAATGCCCCATAATAGCGTGGGAATTCGGGAATATATCATTTCATTAAATGGGTCTATCCGTTTCTTACCCATAAACACTCACCTTCCAAATCCTATCATAACACGAAAAATACCGCCCGCCTGTGAAAGAGGCAATGGCGGTATTAGAATTTTAACATTTCAAAAAGAATAAATTATATAATCTTCTTTTCTTTTTGGGCAATTGACTCTCCTTCAATATCAATATGCGGGAGTAATCGTGCCAGCCATTTAGGTAAGTACCAATTTGCACGCCCTAATAGCATCATACAAGCAGGGATAAAGGTCATTCTAATGACAAATGCATCGAATAAAACCCCAAATGCCAATGTTAATCCCATTGTTTTAATAATCAAGTCTTGCGCAAAAATAAAGCTTGCGAAAACGAAAATCATAATTAAGCCTGCTGCAGTTACAACCCTGCCGCTATGCTGTAAGCCAGAAATAACTGATTTCTTTGCATCCTGAGATAGAAGGAATTCTTCCCTCATTCTACTAACTAAAAATACTTCATAATCCATCGCAAGACCAAATAATATTCCTGTTACTAGTACAGGCATAAAGTTCAACAGAGGACCTGCTGCAGGTATTCCAAACAATGGGGCAAGGTGTCCATCCTGTAAAACAAAGACAGCAAAACCTAATGTAGCAGTTAATGTCATTAAAAATCCTAGTACAGCCTTTAATGGAACAAGGAGTGATCTAAATACAAGAATCATTAACACAAAAGCAAATCCAATAATGACTCCTGCAAATTTTGGCAATGCTTCACTGAGTCTATCTGAAATATCTATATTCACGGCAGTAGAACCAGTCACAAGAAACTTTGTGTCAGTCACACTCGATTCATTTCGAATGTCTTTCACTAATTGCTTCGTTTCTTTATCCTCCGGACCACTTCTAGGTAAGATTGTTAACATTGCGTATTCACCCGATTGATCAGGGATCGCCGGCGTGATTTGTTTGACACCATCCATTTTCTCTAACAATTTTGATGATTCCTCGATGGACTTGGACTTCATCGCTTTATCTGCTTGAGAGGCATCTATGATGACAACAAGTGGTCCATTAAACCCCTTGCCAAATCCTTCTGCTAAAAGATCGTATCCTTTACGTTCAGTTGTTTCTTTGCCCTTCATCCCGTTATCCGGAAGACCAAGCTCCATATGAAGTGCTGGCCAGCTTATCAATCCTGTCAATAAAATGACACCTATCATTATTTTACCCGGATGCTTTTGAATAAATCTTCCCCAGCCCATTGTTTTTTTCTCTTTTTTTGGCTGTAATTTAGAAAATAACTTATTTTTCCTGGAAGGACTCACCTTATCTCCAAGAAGCCCTAGTATAGCTGGAACAATCGTGAGAGAAACAAGCATAACAGATAGTACCATAAAGGCTCCCACAAGACCCATGATACCTAGAAACGGTATGTCAACTAATACAAGTCCACATAATGCAACAATAACAGTGACGCCCGCAAATAATACAGCACTTCCTGCGGTACCCACTGCTCTAGCAGCAGCCTCATTCAAATTGTAGCCTTCTGCTAACAGCTGTCGATATCTTGAAATGATAAACAGCGCATAATCAATTCCTACTGCAAGACCAATCATCACCGCTAATGTGAGACTAAATGCAGACATGTCTACAAAGTTTGAGGTGATTAAAATGACCATAACACCTATTACTAACCCAATCACAGCCGTCAATATTGGTAATCCTGCGACCAAAAGTGAAGCAAATGTAAAGGCTAAAATCAAGAAGGCAAAGACAATCCCTATGATTTCAGAAATCCCGCCTACTTCAATTTCAGAGAATGTGACGGAGCCGCCTAATTCCGTTTGGATGCCGGCATCTCTTGAAATCTTTATGCTATTTAATACTTTCTCTTTTGAGGATTCCTTTACCTTATCCGCTTTCACTCGATACGTAATATCAGCATATCCTATCTTCTTATCTTTACTTATCGTAAAGGTCTGATATAAATCGGTCACCTGCTTAACTGCTTTATCCTTTTTAATTTCTTTTATCGTCTCATTAATTTTATGTTTCACTTTCTTTGCTTCTAAAGTTTCATCTTTAGGTGCTTTAAATATCAGACGAATCGTTCCCCCATCATCACCTGCTGGGAACTTCTTTTCCAAGAGATCCATCGCTTTTTCAGATTTTGTTCCTGGAATCGACATATCTCCATTAAATGAAACGCCTGTCCCTATTGTTGCTGCCACTACAGCTACTAAAATAAGTAACCAACCGATTAACATTCGTTTAGGCTTAGTAAAAGCAAAGTTTCCTAAGTTATATAAAAATTTAGCCATTCACTTACTCCTTTTTCATCGAATTCATGATATTCACCTCTTTATTCTACGTAATGAAATAGTGAAGTAAAATTGTACTTTTGGGCAAAAGGGATTGTACATTCAGGCAAGAAAAAGAGCATCTCTTTTGAGATACCCTTCTATTTATAGAGAGCGTTCATTTTATCTATATCATCATCTGGCCAATTCCGGATCAGTTGTAATAGTCATATCGGGTTATTTTGATTTAATTCCTGCACCACAAAGAGGGATGACGATTGTTTCTTTTGATTCCTTTTTATATTTCAGGTAGCCAGCAAAATTGACTGCAGATGTCACTTCCACATAAAATCCTTTCTCACTTAGTTTAGAGCGTGCATTCAATATCTCATCTTCTTCAATATCTATAAATGTACCATTGGTATCTTGTACAGCTTCTAGAATTTGTTTGGAGCGCGCCGGGGCAGCAATGGCTATCCCTTCTGCCAAGGTTCCTGTATTCGTAACAGGCGATGCTGATTCTTTCGCATTTTGATAAGCTTTCACAAGAGGAGCACAGTTTTTCGCTTGTATGGCAATGATTTTCGGTATTTTATGAATCAAACCATTTTCAAATAACTCTTTAAAACCGTAATACGCACCTAGGAGGAGAGTACCATTTCCAACAGGAATGATTAAAGCATCAGGTGCTCCTTTTATTTGTTCATAGATTTCATAAGCGTATGTTTTTGTTCCTTCAAAAAAATAGGGATTATACACATGGCTTGCATAAAAAACGTTTTCGGCGTCTACTGCTTTTTGGGCAGCAGCAGCAATGTCCTCGCGTGTACCGCGAATTTCTTTAACCTGTGCTCCATGGGCTTTTATTTGAGCGACCTTTTTAGGTGAAGTTTCATCGCTTAGATAGATGTCACATGCAATCTCGCAACGAGCTGCATAAGCGGCAATCGCCGTTCCTGCATTCCCGCTGCTATCCGCAATGACTTTTGCTACCCCTAATTCCTTTGCCTTTGTCATTAAAACAGCAGCTCCTCGATCTTTAAAGGATAGCGTAGGCATCATATAATCAACTTTTACATAAGTGTTTGGCTCATGAGGATCTAAAACGATTAACGGAGTTTGACCTTCACCCATTGTCACAGATTCCCAAGTCTTAGAACCTTTTGAAAATGGCATGGTTTCAACATAACGCCATAATGAGTTTGGGTAGTGATTCCAAGCCGCAATATCTATTTTAGGGGTATCTTTCACCAGGTTTAATACGCCGTTACAATCACATTTCCATAAAGTTGGTGTCATCTCATACTTTTTACCGCAATGGTTACAAATCAATTGATTCATCAATCATCAACCCCTTTGGATAATTTTTTATATAAAATATACTTTTTTATATATCATGGGCAAAAAAATATTCTAAATATAAGAAATAGCATCAATTTCAATTTTGAAACCAAAATGTAATTCATTCGTTGGTACAACAGTACGTGCTGGTTGATGTTCACCGAAAAATTCAGTGTAAACCGCATCTACTTTGTCCCATAGTTCAATATCAGAAATGTATAATGTCATACGCAAAATCTTTTCTTTTTTACTTCCGGCTGCTTCTACAATCATCTCCACATTCTTAAGCGCTTGTAATGTCTCTTCCTCAATGGGGCCGAATTCTTTTTCTCTCGTTTCGGGATTGATGGCAAATTGTCCTGAAACATAGACCGTGTTTTGATGAATGGTTGCGAATGCATAGTGTCCGTTGGATTTTAGATTCCCTACCTCGAGGATGCTTTTCATTTCGTTTCCCCTTCATTCGATTTATGTTTGATTTCATCCAAATAGCTATAGACGGTGACTTTAGAAATTCCTAACATAGATGCGACCTTCTCAACTGAACCTTTCATTAAAAAGATTCCCTTTTCATCCATGAACCTTATTAATTCAATTTTTTCATGACGTTTCATAACTGGGTGAACACTGTTTTGAATGATCTGTTGAATCAATTGATCTACGATTCCTTCCACATTTTCAAGATCATCATTTGATGTTGTTTCATTCTCTTGAACTTCAACTTTTGTAGAAAGAAAAGTATCCATAAATTGCTGCATTTGATTCAATGCTTCAACATCAAAATTGATACAGAATGCCCCGATCACCTTTTGCTTCGAATCACGAATTAATGAAGTCGAAGAACGAATGGTACGGTTGTCTTCTGTTTTAAATGTATACCCAGCAAGATAATCTTCTTTAAAATCTTCTGATTGTAAAACAGTCTTTACCAAATGATCAAATGATTGACCGATTTTTCTTCCCGTCACATGATGATTGACTGTAAACATGACAGATGCTTGTGGGTTCGTTAAATCATGAATAACGACTTCACAATTTGGTCCAAACATTTTTGCCGTAGATTTTGCTAAAGGAATATAGCTCTCTAATAAATTCTTTATATTTTCCATGCCTAAGCACCTCATTTGTTTATTCCACTAGATTATATAATTTTTTATATATAAAAACAATATATAGATTTTTTTATATATGTTGTTGAAGATTTGAAGACGGAAGGGGAATATTCAGGACTGAATTTCATTCATTGCCAAGCACATTGGTCTGCTAAAGAAAAATTTTTAACAACTATTTTGAGTCCGCACGAAAAAACCATCTATCCTACATGAATAGATGGTAAAACTAAGATATCATTTTCTAAAGTAAATAAAACTCAATGGATAATATTACAACACTTCAAGAAGTGCATGTTGTCGTTGCTGCTTAATATCATAAAGCTACGATTCCTTATCATCTTTAGAATGTGGAGAAAATTTATAATAACCATGTCTTACTCTAACTATATAAGGATTAATTGCTCGTAGTTTTCGATAAAAATAACTGAATGAAGGGATTTTGTAACCTGTCTTTAAAAATATTAGCTGCCTTATTTCATTACTCGAAAAAGCTCTTTCAGGATTTTTTTCAAATAATTGAATTGCTTCGTAATAAGCAATCAAACGATCTTCCATTTCTCCATTTATTTTTACATGTCTCGGTACAAAGTTTTTATGATAAACTTCATCTAATTCTCGCAATCTTTTATTGATTTCTCTTTTTTTAGATGCGATTTCGTCATAAACTTTTCTCTCATAAACATTTAATTCCTCTAGTTGTTTGAGTAATTTCTTTTTCTCTTTATACATAGATGAATATCCCCCAATTACAGAATTACAGTTCATATCTTTTGATTGTGATAAATTTCAAGTAATCTTTATCACTTTTCATCTATATTAATTTCAATATAAAACGTTTTAACAACTATTGAAATTTAATCTCACTGCTGTTTTTTTGCATAAAGAACATACCTCTGTGAAGTTTGGCCGATTGTATGAAAGGGATAACATGTAGATAAAAGTAATGTTTCGTGTTTACTACTAAGATCTACAACCGTTCGATCATCAGCGTGTACAATCTTACTTTTTGTCATAACGTAGTGGAATTCACCATAAGGCATTTCAACTGTCAATTCATCTCCTTTTTTTAGTTGACCAATCGTTCGCAAAGAAGAATCATTATGGCCCGATAATAGAATTTGTTTCATTTGGCCTGGGAATGCTGTTTTGATATGATGGCCGATACCTTTACTAAGCTGTATTTTATCAGTTCCCTCTAGGATAGGGACTTTTAATTGAATAGAGGGGGCTTTTAAAATGCCAATAACGTCACCTTCATTAGGGGAAAAGCGTATAGAGTCTGGTTGCTTATCAATATGCTTTTTTTGTTCTGTTAATATTTTTTGAGCATGATGAAGTTCCTCAGTTGAATTCCATTTATAAGTGAATATTTGAATTCCGCAATAAATAATTAGTATCACACCAATCCAAATCAACAATTGACTCATAATCCGTCTCATCTTGTTCCCACTCTATTCTTTTCAGAAATTTTATTTAAAAAGTAGCGGCAGTAACCTGATAAATTATGCTCGATATCATCTATTCTGACTCTGAAAGAATGGTGTCTAATAAAAAAGGAACCGATAATTGATTTCGGTCTCTTGAAATACATTGCTAATTCTGGATAAAAAAAGCCAGTAGTTTGATAATAAGCTCGATGTTCAATAGCTTTTTTTAAATATTCTACTGGAAAATCAATTAATAAATAATCTTTTTCTAGTTTATATATTAATTTCACCATTTCATAAGCCGCCATCATCAATTCTAAAAAGGTCGGATAAGTTGTCTGACGATGATAAATGAAATCTAGTTTTTCTTTCACATTTTGAAGACCAAATTGGAAGTATTGATCTTCTGGTCGGAATTTAGTTAATTCATTTGTACAGTAGCTTAACCAATGATCGTGATGTTTCCAGTAATCATTTTTAATAAAATAAGCAAAAGCTTTTTCTACAGCATTAATCCACGATTCATTTCGATCAATATTATAGAGTTTCATTAATGCGAAAACAGCTTCTCCATCATAATAAATAATGCGATGCTCATCTTTTACTTGAAAAGAGGGGTAGTTCAAAACATGTGAAAACGATCCATTATCCATTTGCATATGAATAATACCATTCGCCAGCTTTTTTGCTAAGTGCAGATCATCTGTTGTTTGAAAAACCTCCATATATTTTGTTAATGCTAAGATTGCTGCTGCATTAGCTCCTAATTTTATTTCTTGTTGATTTCTCCAATCAACGACAAATGCTACATCATTTGTCGTGGCGGTATATATTAGTTCTTTTTTTAAATAATCAAGTGCTTTTTCTATTTGTTCTTTGACATATAAATTTGGTATAACTTCATAAGCTTCAATCATTGAATATAATGTACTTGCATGGCGTAAACTGTTATACCAATTAATTTTTTTATCATAACAAGGAAAATAACCATAAATAAATTCTCCATTATCCTTTACTTGCTTTGCTAAAAAATTAGCGCTTGAAGTTATTAAATGCTTTATTTCTTTATTTGTCAGTTCAATTAATCGAAATCCGTTAAACTGTTCTTTATTATTTAATTTTATAAGTTTATCTTCCAAAAAATAAGAAATTGTTGTGAACTCGTAAATTATTTGATTATCACGAATTGTGAATGCAGTTTGTTTTTTTCCTGTTTTTTTTAGATAGTTGATAATATTTGTTTCGTTTAAAGACATTTTATGTGAGTGCGTGGATTCTTTTATTAGAGCATTTCCATTAATCTCTTGTTCCAGAAATGCCGTGTTAAAGAGAGGGTCAAAGGAAATTCCTTTTCTGAAGTAATTTTTTCTCATTTTTGCGATCTGACTAGTCCAAATAGTATATGGTTTGCTTTCAATATGATTTACAAGATCAGCCTTTAACCAGAGAAAATCAAATATTTTTTGCTTTTTCATATGTTTAGCGGCTTTATTTGCAGCACTTTTCCATGCAGATTCCACAGTATTCCCAATACCAGAAAACACAATTGCTCGTTCATCCATATTTCCAAGAGATAAGAACAAAACAAATTTTTGTTTTCTGCCAAAATGCAATTTAACTGAGGGCATCAATTTCTTTTCTTCACTTATAATTGCTTGTTTAAGTTGAACTAATTTTTCAGCAAAAGAGTTTGTTCTTTTCTCATTGTACATAAGATTTCCTCCATTAAAAGTTGCCTATTGCATAGTTTCTATGCAATAGGCAAGGCAGTATAAATTTATTTTTGATTATACTCTATTATTTTTTCTACGTACTCTAGTCAATAAGCCAGCAAATAATGCAGATAATCCTAATAGGGAGGAAGTCAACCAGTTATTCGACGTGACGGGTAAGTCGACCTGGTGATTAGGATCACCGTTACCATCCGCATCGGCATCAGCGTCAGCATCGGCATCAGCGTCGGCATCCGCATCAGCATCAGCATCGGCATCAGCGTCCGCGTCAGCATCAGCGTCAGCATCGGCATCGGCATCCGCATCGGCATCGGCATCAGCGTCGGCATCAGCATCGGCATCAGCGTCAGCATCCGCATCAGCATCGGCATCAGCGTCCGCGTCAGCATCAGCGTCCGCGTCAGCATCAGCGTCCGCGTCAGCATCGGCATCAGCGTCGGCATCCGCATCGGCATCAGCGTCAGCATCCGCATCGGCATCAGCGTCCGCATCAGCGTCAGCATCGGCATCCGCGTCCGCGTCAGCATCAGCGTCAGCATCGGCATCAGCGTCGGCATCAGCATCGGCATCAGCATCGGCATCCGCGTCAGCGTCAGCATCCGCATCGGCATCCGCATCCGCGTCGGCATCCGCGTCGGCATCGGCATCCGCGTCAGCGTCAGCATCGGCATCAGCATCGGCATCCGCATCGGCATCCGCGTCAGCATCCGCATCGGCATCAGCGTCGGCATCAGCGTCGGCATCCGCATCGGCATCCGCATCCGCGTCAGCATCCGCATCGGCATCCGCGTCGGCATCAGCATCGGCATCAGCGTCGGCATCCGCATCGGCATCCGCGTCCGCATCAGCGTCAGCATCGGCATCCGCGTCCGCGTCAGCATCCGCATCGGCATCCGCGTCAGCATCCGCATCGGCATCAGCGTCCGCATCAGCGTCAGCATCGGCATCCGCGTCCGCGTCAGCATCAGCGTCAGCATCGGCATCCGCGTCGGCATCCGCATCGGCATCCGCATCAGCATCGGCATCCGCGTCCGCGTCAGCATCAGCATCGGCATCCGCATCAGCGTCGGCATCAGCATCGGCATCAGCGTCAGCATCAGCGTCAGCATCGGCATCCGCGTCAGCATCAGCATCGGCATCCGCATCAGCGTCGGCATCCGCGTCGGCATCGGCATCCGCGTCAGCGTCAGCATCGGCATCAGCGTCAGCATCGGCATCAGCATCGGCATCCGCGTCAGCATCAGCATCGGCATCCGCGTCGGCATCCGCGTCGGCATCAGCATCGGCATCAGCATCAGCGTCAGCATCCGCATCGGCATCAGCATCGGCATCAGCATCGGCATCCGCGTCAGCATCAGCATCAGCATCCGCATCGGCATCAGCGTCTTTATCTGGGGCTAATATTTCTAATTTTGCATCACTGTTTTGTAATATATTTAGTTGAATATTGTCTGTTGATGTTGCAGCAAATGTATAGATACCGTTATCAGGAATTTCAATAGAGTTAGGATATTCAGGAATGTCTGCAGTTAAGTTAAATTGATAAGCACCTTTATTTAATAAATTTAAGCTGAAGATATTATTATATTTCACGTATATTTTTTTCCCAGATATCTCAATATCCTCAGGGGCAATTTCACCTTTCTTTGGGACAGTAATGCCTCCTACCCCTACGAACGGTACACTGTATTGAATCTTTAATGAGTTTTTGAATTCTTCACTATTGATTGCCTCTTGAAATTCATCAGGAACTTGAAATACGATATTTGTTGATGTTAGTAAATCTAAGTTAGCTAAACCACTTCCCTCATAAGTTAAATTTAACTTCCCATCATCACTCAAACTTCCATTTAATTTTTCATTGTCAAAAACACTGATAGTTGCAGCTGAAGCGACGTTTTGTGTAACACCAAATGTTGGTATGACCCCTTTGAATGAAATTGGACTAAATAAAACCGCCGAAGCAGACAAGATGGCAACAGCTTGCTTTCTACGCCTGTTTTTCGCTCTGTTCATTTTCCTTTTATAATCAAAACTTTTACTCAATATAAATCCCTCCCTAAGTTATGTATAGGCCCTTTTGTCGAAAGACTGTGACACCTATAAACTAGAGGAAAACATATACTGTAAATTCACTCAAATCTTTAAAAACACGTAGCATTAAAGTACTAGTTTTGATAAAACTTACATAATACAACAAGATTCTTTGTTTGTTTAACATATTTTTTAAATTGAATTCGAGATTTCCAAATCAAAGATAAGCACAAAGTAACTTATTAATAAGAAAAAATAAAAATTGATTTGAAAAAATGAGCATTAAGATTTATTTCCAATTCAAGAGAACTTTGATTTTTATGCCAAATGTAAATATCCCTTATTTTTTCACGGAATATTCCCCTTTAATAAAACTTGAGAATTACTATAAGACTACTCATATATTTCTGTGAGTGAAGGGCAAGAAGAAATTTGATATGTTTAAGCTTAAAGTAAGGGTATGCTTTTTTCTTATTTTTGGTAGAACACATTATATAGATATTTTATATATGTTGAAAAAGTTAAGAAAATATAAAAAAAGCAGCCATTGACTGCTTTTTGCTTGTGCTCCTTTCTAATTGATTTCTTGCTGGATTCCATACAAAATGACTTCAATTCCCCACCTGAACCGTTCCATTGATACGGTATCACCTGCAAACATTTCTTCTTTTAGGCTATGGATGAAAGGAAACCGCGTTTTGTCTGCATCATGAAATGCTTTTTTTGTATCTGAAATCTGCGAAGAGCCATGTTTCTTCCAAGAGACCTTTTCGTATGCTACGGAAGATACGTATAACAGTAACAGGTCTACTCCCCATGCAGCAGATGTAGATTTGATCCCGCCTTCATGCAATGCAGCGAGAATATGTTCGGTCAACTGTAAAAAGTTCGTTCCTTGCGGGATGGTGGAAAGAGAAATTTCAGCAAGACCAGGTTTTTCGAATAACAGTAGGAAATAAGTATGCAATATGTCAAATAACTGTTCTTTCCATGTGCCATTCACTGAATTTGGGTAAACCATTTGGCCGAGACCATAATCCAATACGTAAGCACTTAGTTCTTGGAAATTGTTCACGTAGACATACAAGGATGCAGGTCCCGTATCGAGTGCTTTAGCCACCTTACGCATACTCATGCCCTCTAACTCTTGCTCCTTTAGTAGCTCATAGGCAGTTTTCACAATGAGTTCACGGCTTAAGGGCTCTTTAGCCGGCCGAGACCGACGACTTATAATACGACGATTTGAATTGTTCATAATCTCTTTATAACATGTCAAAGTCAAATAGTAAATTGAGCATCAATCACCGTTTTCTTGAAAAGAATTCATCATTTCAGCAAGCTTGACGGCAGCCTCTTTTGAAAAACACAGCTTTAAACTTTTTTCCGATTCATGAGCTTTCTCCGATGAATATTCGTACATCCTGTCTTCGTATTCTTCAATAGCCTTTTCAATATGATGAGGATTTCGAACAATCGCAAGTGCAAGCTCCATTGCATCAAACATCGCCATGTTTACACCCTCCCCTGCGAATGGCGACATGACATGAGCGGCATCACCGATAAGCGTTGCTCCTTTATGGCGGTTCCATTTAAAACCGACAGGAAGCGTATAAATCCGTCTTGGAATGATGGCATCTTCTGCATAACGAATATAATTTTTCAGCTGATCGTCCCAATCACTAAATAATTCTAATAATTGTTCTTTTGCTTCTTTCGCTTGATGAAACGGAATACCACAAGTCTCAATCCAGTTACGCTCTACCATAAGGCTTGCATACACTTTGATTCGTCCATCTCCGTTTAACTGACCAATCAGTCCTTTGTGGTCAGCTAAAGCAAACATCTTACCACGTTTATTAAATTCAGCTAAATCAGGGTGGTTCATCTCTACGTTGAGGATATTCAGTTCCAGCATCGTGAGTCCGGCGTATTCAATATCAATATCTGTTAACAGAGGACGCACACGAGAAAAAGCACCATCTGCCCCAATGACAAGATCAACTGTCTCAACAACTCCGTTTTCAAAATGAAGCTCCGTCATGCCGCTTTCTAATGAAATGCAACTTTCTAGTTTATATCCATATTTGATGTTTTCAGCATCAATTTGATCTAACAGCAGTTCGCACAAAACACCACGATCAATTTCTGGGCGGGTTCCTTTTTGATCTGATTCCGTTTCTTCATCTAAATAAATTCTTCCTGATTTATCAAGTAAACGGAAATCTTCTCCTTCATAGCGGGCGTTCCTTTGAAATTCCTCATAAACTCCTGCTTCTTTTAAAGCTTTTTGACCTGTTTCTTCATGAATATCCAGTGATCCCCCTCTTTCAAGACTCTTGTCATGCATCTCTCGCTCATAGATGGTCGTTTGTATACCGTAATTTTGCAGAATTAAGGCAAGTGTTAGCCCCCCAGGCCCTCCTCCAATAATAGCGATCTGCTTTTGTTTCTTAAATAATGCCGTCATCGTATGCATCTCCTCTTCTTTATGGAAATCGTTTAAAGCCACATCACATTTATATTATAACGAACACCGTTCGTAAAGAACAGTGTTCGTTTAAAAGTTTATTTCACAATTGTGTGTTTTAATGAATAGAAACCAATCGCCCGCCACCATATGATACACTCCAACTAGGAAGTGAAAGGATGTCGAATCATCACAATGATTCTTGAATCAGTCGTTTCCATTGTTCTAATTCTGAGTGTAAGAGGTGTTTCTATGAATAAATTATTGGCAACGTTCATATTAGGATTGAGCTTTAGTGGTGCGGCTCTCATTCTTTCTGTCCCTTTGTTATTCAAGTCCAAACCAGAACAATTTGAGCTGGTGTTTGCTGCTGGATCAGCGGGCGCTTTCGCAGTATTCGCTGTCTCATGCCTAGTTCTTCGAAAACAATTCAATCGCTAAAAAACCTAAACACAGTCCGCCATTAGAACAACGGTCCAATTGATCCTGCAAGTTCACCAATCAGATGTACGGCTTTTTATGGAGAAGGAATTTCTGCGAGAGCAGTATCAAATGAAAGAAGTGCTCGGGGAACTCTATTTTACAACTTCAACATAAGGAGAATGACGATGGCATACTTATTACAGGTGGATTTTAAAATGAAGGGCCCTTTCGGTGTTGAAATGGCAAAAGAGTTTTCTGATTTAGCGAAAAGTATGAATGAAGAAGAATTCATATGGAAAATGATGCCCACAATTTTGTAATGACATCTATTCTTTTGGTAAAATGTTGTGTTCTTCATAGTGTTTGGCAAGTCTCCTCTAGTCATACTCCGCCGTTACTCCTTTTTCGTAAAAAACAAAACACCATCGCATACAGCCGGTTAAGGCGCCCTGAGATGGTGTTTTACATTATTCATTTTGTTTTTATAGGTTTTCTCCATTTGATGCGATTACATTTTTGTACCAGAAGAATGAGTCTTTGCGGTAACGATTCAGTGTACCATTTCCTAGGTCGTCTTGATCCACATAGATCAAACCATAGCGTTTAGTCATTTGAGATGTTCCGCAGCTGATTAAGTCAATGCAGCCCCAAGGTGTGTACCCCATTAAGTCAACACCTTCTTTTACGGCTTCTTTCATCTGTTCAATATGTTTTTTCAAATAATCAATTCGATAATCATCGTGTACTTTTTCGTCTTGTGTCAATGTATCCCTTGCCCCCAGTCCATTTTCACAAACAAATAAAGGCTTTTGGTATCTGTCGTACAGTTTAATTAATGAAATGCGCAGACCCATTGGATCGATCGGCCAATCCCATTGTGATAATTCCAAGTGTTCGTTTTTAATCGGACTGTCAAACGTACCCGCTAGTTCAGCGGCATCTTCACGTGCTTCTGCTACGTGGGACATATAATAGCTGATCGCAACAAAGTCAACAGTGCCCTCTTTTAAAATTTGTTCATCCTGCTCTTCAATATCCAGTTTGATTTGATTATCAGCAAAGTATTTCACCATGTATGTTGGATATTCGCCTCTAGCTTGAACATCAGGATAGAACATATTCAATTGATTCGATTTGACTGCCTGCAGCTGATCCTCTGGTTTTGTTGTTTTTGCATAGGCTTCAATCTGGTTAATCATACAGCCAATTTGGACATCTGGAATGATTTCCTTCGCAGCCTTCACTGTTAAGGCACTTGCCACAAATTGATGATGAGATGCTTGGTAAGCAGCCTGTAATTTATGGTCTACTAGATCCTCTAAAATTCCAGCACCTGTATAAAGGCTGTTGAGGTTCATATTCATTTCATTAAACGTAATCCAATATTTCACTTTGTTTTTATATCTTTCTAAAATCGCACGTGCGTATTTTTCGAACAATGGGACAAGCTCTCTACTCATCCATCCATTATATTTTTCTGTTAAAGTAATCGGCATTTCATAATGAGACATCGTTACTAGCGGTTCAATTCCATATTTCGCACATTCATCAAATACTTTATCGTAAAAAGCCAATCCTTCTTCATTCGGCTTGTCCTCTAAGCCTGTTGGAAAGATTCTTGCCCATGAGATAGACAAACGAAATACTTTAAATCCCATTTCTGCAAATAGTGCAATATCTTCTTCATAACGATGATAAAAATCAATTCCGCGTCTTTTTGGGAAATCAAATGCATCAGGACTTTCCTTGTACTTGTTTAGTTCAGCTGAACTCACATCGAATGTAAAGTTGTTCACTTTTCCTTGTGCATAAGGATCTTTATATGCAGCGAAGTCTGAAGTTGACAGCCCTTTTCCGCCTTCTAAATAGGCACCCTCTATTTGATTGGCAGCGGTTGCGCCACCCCATAGAAAATTATCTGAAAATCCTTTTTTTAATTCTTTCATTTCAATCATCCCTTCTATTATGATTAATGAATAAGCATTAAGAGTTTATTTTCTCCTGCGTTGACATAAGAGTCACCTGTATAGATAACATCCAGGTATTTCGAGGAATTAGTGACGATCATAGGTGTCACGACATCTAATCCTTTTGATTGAATTCCTTCTATATCAAATGATAATAAATGATCCCCGATCTTGATTTCATCTCCTTCTTCCACCAATCCCTCAAAGAATTGACCATTTAGGCTGACGGTATCAATCCCTACATGTATTAATAATTCAACCCCATCATTTGACACCAAACCTATTGCATGTTTAGTAGGTGTAACGGTCACTACTTTTCCGGAAAATGGTGCTTGTACCACCCCCTTATCAGGCATAATCGCTACTCCCTTGCCCATCATTTCGCTTGAAAAGACGGCATCTTTTACGTCAGATAAAGGAACGACTTTACCAGTTATAGGTGCTTGTACTTCATAAGGATTTACTTGCCGGGCAGCTTGTTGATTGACTGCATTTTCTGGATTTTTAGATGGCTTTTCCTGTTTTTCCGGCTGACCTTCATCCTTTGTGGCAGGTTCCTTGAAGCCAAGAAACATAGTAGCAAGCAGTGAGACCAAAAAGCTCAGCGCTATTCCAATTAAAGCCAGCTGGAAATTATTTGTGCCTTTCATAATATAGGTTGGCAGAGATGTAATACCTGGAATTGAAAATGCTGTCGTTTTGACTGAAAATAAACCATAAAAACATCCGCCAACTGCGCCGCCTATTAATGAAGCATAGAAAGGCTTTTTCAATCTCAGTGTTACTCCATAAATGGCTGGTTCTGTAATTCCAAAGAAACTCGGAAGCAATGTTGATAACGCCAAAGACCTTGTTTCTACTCGTTTTGTGCGAATGATGACCCCTAAAACGGCGCCTGCTTGTGCCATATTGGCAATAAAGTTCATCGGAAGCAGCATGATATCGTAACCAACTTTTTCAAAGCTGGCAAACGTGCTTGGGAAGAATGCGTAATGCATCCCAGTTAGCACAATTAAAGGCATGAGGCCTCCCATTAATAAACCTGCAATCGGCCCAGCAAAATGGAATAAAGAAGTGAAAAAGATCTCTAAATACTGACCGAAAACGTTTCCAATAGGCGCTATGAAAGCTAGTGTAAGAGGCGCCGTGATCATTAAGCTCAGTACCGGTGTAAACACGATGCTTAAGGATTTTGGAATCACTTTCGTTATCCACTTATCAATAAAGCTAAGGAGCAGCACTCCTAAAATAATCGGTAAGACAGAAGAAGTATAATTATTTAATGGAATACTCAATCCTAAAAAACTAAGTGGATCTGCCCCTTTTGCTGCACCTTCCACCATTGCCGGATACAATAAAATCCCAGCGAGTGCCATCGCAAGAGATTCTCGTGTTTTAAATTTCTTCGCTGCAGAATACGCAATGAGGAAAGGTAAAAAGTAAAAGACAGCATTTGAAAAGATTTGAAGTACAGCATAGGTAGAGCTTTTTTCCGTCATCCAGCCTAAACTAACGAACAAAGCCATGATCCCTTTTATCAATCCACTACCAACAATCGCCGGCAAAATCGGTGTGAAAATCCCGCTAATGACATCGAATACGACTTCGATTGGATTCATTTTTGACGTATTTTTAGCAGGAGTAGAATCATTGCTGCTCTCTCCAATCAGATGGTCGATTTCCTCATAGACTTCTGCAACCTTTGCTCCAATAATGACTTGGAATTGTCCGCTTTGGAATTGCGCTCCCAGCACACCGTCTACTGTTTTCAGTTCATCTACTTTCACCTGTTTTTCATCGTTGATATTAAATCTCAGCCTCGTAATACAATGCCAGCTTTGAGATATATTGCCGGTTCCACCGATTAATTTGATAATTTCTTGCGCCAATTCTTTGTTTCCCATGTCTTCACCCCTTCATTTTCACAAAAAAAACCTAAACAAAATCCACCATTAGAAAGACTACTAAATGGAGATTTGTTTAGGTTAATGCTTTTTCATAACACGCCTAAATGAGATCATTTATTTTGTTGATGTTTCTTTGTAATTCTTTCAATATGGATGACTAGAAAAACAAGTTCGTCTTCCGTGACATTCCAGTTGAATTCCCGCTTTAACATTTCTTTAATAATTAAACCGCATGCATAGCTCTTCATATAACGATCCTGAATTAATTCTTTTAATGAATCATCCATTTGCTGCGGCGGTTGATTTGTTTCTTGTCTGACAATAAAATATCTCAAATGAGTGATAAACCTCGAATAATCTATCGATGATTTATCTAATACCATCTCGAAAATGTTTTGAATAATCTTAACGATTTCCTTCGTGAGATGGGTCATTTTGATCGTATCTCCCATAGACTGACCATCTATTTGAGCGTTTACAAAATGAAGGGCAATAAGTGAAGCCTCTGTATCATGAAAAGTAATCCCCATCATTTTTTGAATAATTTTAAGTGCTTTTTTCCCAATTTGATATTCTTGAAAATATAGATGTGGAATTTCCCATACAATCGGGTTTTCATATTCCATTTTTTCTTGATGTCTTTGAATAGAAAAGGTAAGATGATCAGATAGCGAAAACAGCATGCTAGAACCTAATTTTTTATTCAACATCTCTTCGCCCATATGAATGATTTTTTCAGTTAATAAAAGAATATCAGTTGGGATAGCGGTAAGTTGAGATTCTAATGGAGACGTCTGATCAGAATAAAATGTCTTACTGACAGCGCTCTCATCAAGTGTATCACCCTTTTTCTTCTTAAAGCCTATTCCTGTACCAAAAACAACTACTTCATTTTGAGTGTCTGTTAGAGCTAATACGATATTATTGTTTAAAACTTTAACGACGGTGAACATCTTCATCCCACCTTACCTAAAACTGCTAAAAAAGCATAAAAAAAACACCAAAATCTCAGCAAACAACGTACAAATGTACAACATGTTTACCTGACTTGGTGGTGCCTGATGATATCAGTAACACTCCTGCATCGGTTACGACTTTATTGTAAACACAGGATAAACCAAAGTCAACTACTTTTTTCGGTAAAATAGATTTAAATACCTATATTATAGTATGTCGTTTATAAATTATTTTAACAGGTAAACATTTTTAAGGTTGCTGTAAGGTTCAGATTAATACAGGTTAAGGTTGAGGTAGTACAATGTGTTTGTAGTAGTTAATAAATCATAGAGGTGAAACGTTTTGAGAGAAAATAAAGTCTTGTCATCATTATGTTACTTCAGTATCTTTTTCGCACCATTTTTGTTCCCAATTATCGTCTATTTCTTAGGTCAGGACGAAGTGAAATACCATGCGAAAAAATCATTATGGACGCATGTCATACCTTATTTGATTTTTGGTGTTGGCATTCTTGGTTCAGGTTTACTTGGTATGAAAGATATCAGCCATGCGGGGCCTTTCTTAATTGCGACATATGCAGTGACATTTCTTATTGCCATCTACTTCTTCATTTGGAACATTGTGAAAGGCATCAAAGTGTTTTCAGAATAAATAATAGGTGAAAAAAAACGGTTCTGTTGTTGATCAGAACCGTTTTTTTTGTCTATTTTTATGCTGGTAGTTGGATATCAATTGTTGTTCCTTTTCCTACACTGCTGCGGATCGTGATGTCTCCGCCGTGCTTGACGATAATATCCTTTGCAATGGCCATCCCAAGACCAGAGCCAGCATGTGAAACTCCTGTATTCGTCCCTCTGTAATAGCGGTCAAACACTTTTTCAAGCTCTGCCTCTTCTATTCCACTGCCGTTGTCTTTAATCGTGATATGGGTTTTTTCTTTTTGTTCAAGCTGTACAATGATCGTCACATCAGGATCATTGTGAACGAGGGCATTTAAAATCAGATTGGTAACCGCTCTACGAATGAGGATTTTATCAATATTCAGCATGAGCTTGTCTTCATTCGTTTGAAGCTCAATCGTCTGATCCGCATATCTTGAATCGTTTAAAATATCAATTAACGTTTCCCGCAGCAGTGACACGATGTTGACCAGCTCTTTATTGAGCATGACGCCGTTATTTTTCAGCCTTGTCGTTAAATTCAGATCCTCCATAACATCTTTGATATACAATGATTTATTCTCAATGATGCCCGCGTAATGTCTGATGTCTTGCTTTGAAAGAGGATACTTTGGGTCTTTCATGATTTCTGCATAGCCTTGAATAGAAGCGAGCGGCGTTTTAATATCATGAGAAATATGGCTGATCCATTCTTCCCGCATTTGCTCTAGTTTGTCTTTTTCTTTTTTGCTTGAAGCGAGCTGCTCTGATAAGTGATTGACATTATAGAAGACATCTTTATAAATTCCTTTAGCAGGCAGATGAATCGTGTAATCTCCGTTTGCCAGCCGCTGGATGCTATGAATGGCACGGCCGAGCGGTTTTGTGAGCTGCCGGCTGAATAAGTAACCAATGAGTAAAGCTATGATGGCATCAATTGATAATAAAATCATCGTCCCGATATTGAATCTTGTTACTAAATCCTTCGTGTCAAACGAGAATAGGTATTTTCCGATGGAAGGATCTTTAAATCCGATAAAGTAACTGTATTCTTTGCCCTTTACTTTTTTTTCGCCTGCATAAATGGTCGATAATAATTGCTTATCTTTATATTTATGTAAGTTCACGATGTCAATCGGTGTATATTTGTTCTTTAATCCTTTAGGTGCCTGCGCATGATACACGTCTTGTCCATTTTCGTCTAAAATTTGAATCCATGCATTCTGTTGTTTTAAGGCTTTCTGTCCTTCTTTGTTTACGGTGATTCCTTGATCAGAAAAAGAGACGTATTGTTCAAATGATCTTGTGAAGGTTTCGGGCGTATTTTCCTCGTTATGCTGGCTGTTTGCCTGAAGTACGAGCCAAATCATAAATACGAATAAGTTGATAAAGACCGTGATTATGGTCACGATAATGACAGAAACCATATACCTGCCTGTTAATCGCCATTTCATCCTTACGCATCCTTTACAACAAATTTATAGCCAAGCCCTTTGACGGTGACGAGAAACTCTGGTGTTGACGGGGAATTTTCTATTTTTTCCCGAAGTCTTCGGATATGAACCATCACCGTATTGTCAGAACCGAAGAATTCTTCCCCCCAAACGGTTTGATAAAGCGTTTCTTTACTGATGATGCGGTTCGGGTGCTGCATGAAGTAGGTCATCAGCAGAAGTTCTTTCGGCGTAAGCTCAATGACTGCGCCATTTTTCGTCAGTTCTGCTTGCTGCTCGTTTAACTCAAACGGCCCTTTTTTGATCACGGGATCGGCTTGAGATGACTGCAAGTATGAGAGCCGTCTCAGCTGCGCTTTCACCCGGTAGGCGACTTCCTTTGGGCTGAACGGTTTTGTAATGTAATCATCCCCGCCGATGGCAAGTCCTACAATTTTGTCTGATTCCTCTCCCTTTGCTGATAAAAAGATAATCGGAACATGGGAGGTCTCTCTGATTTGTCTGCAAATATCATAGCCTTCACCGTCTGGCAGCATAATATCAAGTATGACAAGATCGGGTTGTTCTTGATGAAATTTCGTGAGCCCATCACGTGCAGTTGAAGCTGTTATGACACAATCTATACCTTCTCTTGTTAATACTGTGTTGATTAATTCCAAAATTTCTTTTTCGTCATCGATCATTAATACTTTGCTTTGATGCTTTGGCATACATTGATCACTCTCCTGAAGTCATTGCCATTATTATACCCAATGTAAGTACATAGTGAAAAATCAACTTCCTATCTGCATAAAAAAAGCCAATTTTCTTTTGAAATGAGAAAATTGGCTTTTGGTAATTCAATTGATTCTAGCGTTTGACTACAAATGTTGTCACACTTTGAGCCGGGAGATGAGCCCAAAATTGATTACCTGATATATTTAAGTCTGTACCGGGCTGAAGGTTGCTGTTGCTGCTCGTAATCCATCTTGATGCTTGCGAAGCAGTTCCATTTTGCATCACAAAGTGCTGATTGACTCCTGAATTGTTTTTGTTAATTGCGACAATGACGACCTGATTGTTTCCTTTGTAGGCAGATACGAAAACATTTGATTCAGGACTTTTCGTTGCATCAATTCTGACGTATCCCGGGCGTACAAACTTGGAGAAATGCGCCATGTTGTAACCGCGTTTACTGATCAGGCCATCTTCCTTCATAGGGCCGTAGGATCTGCGGATGTACCACCAAACATATGCCTGAAAGTCCCCTTCTACCATCGAGTGATGAATATGCTCTGAAACCCCTAATGCCTCAGGCCAGCGGTCGGCTGAATTGTTATCGCTATTCGGGTAGTAGACCTCTGTCATCCAAAGCTCCTTCCCCCCTCCTTTTTGTTTGAACAGAGGATACGGAAGCTGGCTGATTTGGGTTCCATACAAATGGGCTCCGAGAATGTCCATATTTCCAAGCGCCTGCGGATCATTTAAGATAGGATCTGATATATTTTTAAGGTATTGAAAGGATTCTGGCGCAATCACGCGGGCATTAATGGAGCCGGCATTTTCTCTCATGAAACGCAGAATTTCCTGAGGAGTCCACCATGTCCATTCATGTGCATAATCGGGCTCGTTTTGTACTGATATCGCATAGAGATTGACGCCATTATTTTTCATATACGTCACAAAATCGTTCAGATGCTGAGCATATGCAGCGTATTGATTGTATCTCAGGCGCTTTGCAGTTGTACCATTACGGTTGAAAGTCTCGACCATATGGCTTGGAGGATTCCAAGGTGAAGCGATCACTAAAGCTCCATGCTCTATTGCTCTTTTAGCTGTGGCGACCTCTCTGTGCCAATTATTTCTGTTCTCATCTACAAAAATTCTTAGAATGGAAAACCCTAATTGATTCTGCCCATTGCCAAAAGCGGTTTCCCTTTGAGGTGCGGTCAAATCACCAATCCAAGCCGGGTGGTTCATTCCGCCAAAGCCGCGAATCACTTGTCTTTCTGCATTGATATTAATATTGGCATCTGCTGCTGAAACTTCAGTGACGCCAGGTCCGATGAACATGACAGACAGCATGGTGAAGCAGATCAATAAAGTACAGATTGGTTTTTTAATCATTGACATCAAATTTTTCCACTCTCCTATCATTTTGTCATCCTTTGTTATTGAGTAAACCGCCAGGAATCAAACTGAAATAGGTTTGAACCTGTTCCAGTAAAGACAAAAAATACGTTGTGCACGCCAGCTGCTCCGTTTACTGTCGTTTCTACTTCTCGCCAATTGTTTGTTCCGCCTGTGGAAGGGACATTTAGTGTCCCGACGAGTCTGCCGTCAGGGCTTCCGAGGCGTACTTCTATTTTTCCGCCTGCATTTGATGCTACATTCGCTTTAAATGTTCTTGCGCCGTTTGATCCGAAATCGACGTTACTGGCAGCCACCCAATCTCCATTTTGAATGTTTGTGACATGCTGGTTATTGACCGGTCCGCCTGGAGCTGAGGAGGCCTCTGTTAAAATGCGTCCATTCCAAGCAAATGTTTCAGCTTCTACCCGCTGATAAGGATTCAGGTTGGAAAGCTGTTTGACCCCTTCAAAATTGGCTGCAACCTCTCGAAGGGAGCCGTCAGCATTATGCACAAGCTTGTTAATATGCGGAGATCTGTAGCCTTTTCCTGCCCCGTATAAGGCAGAGCTGACCGTTTGGGTATGATACACGACATACCACTCGTTTTTAAAATTGAACACAGCATGATGGTTGTTACCGCCTCCACCGAAAAATGCACCCGGATTTTTCAGGAAGTGCCCTCTATACGTAAAGGGACCCATCGGACTTGAGCTCGTCATATATCCGATCTCACCAGGTGGTTTATCTGCTGGGTGGGAGCCGCCAAAGTTGATGCAATAGGAATAGTAATAGGTTCCGTTATACTTATGCATCCCTGAGTCTTCAAACATAAAAGGAGCATCAATGGTCGAGGCGCTGCCCACAACACTTGTCATATCAGGCCCTAGTTTTAAGACTCTTGCTGTTTTAGGATTTGCCCATTGTCCCTGAGTTGGATTAGAACCGCCTGGTACGCCTCCGCCGGCATATAAATACCCAGTGCCGTCATCATCTACAAAAACGGCTGGATCAAACAGCCATACAACCCCGGACATTCCTGGTGTATTTGGCGTGACGAGCGCTTTTCCGATAGGATCTGTCCATGGGCCGATTGGGGAATCTGCTGTCAGAACACCAATTCCTCCGCCGCTGTTCGCGAAATAAAGGAAAAATTTATCTTTCCCATTGATTTTTTTCACCGCCGCTGATGGAGCCCAGGAAGCACCTGCCCATTTAGCAATCCCTTTGCCGCCATTTGCCCCATTAGCCCCGGCTACTGGAATCGCGCCATGATCTGTCCAGTTCACCATATCTGCTGAAGAGATGACGAAGACCCTATTCAAATTGGCAAAAGAATTATCTTTAATCGTTCCGTTGCTGTGATATTCATAGTCATCACTCGACATATAAATGTACACTCTTCCGTTATAGGTGAGCGCAAACGGATCAGCGCCTAAATGGTGGTCTATGAGCGGGTTTGCATTTCCAACACGTTTTGCAATTGTTGTGCTTGCCGCACTCGCATCATATACCGGTAAAAAGCTCAGTACCAAAGCAAAAATCAATAAACCAACGCCGCACTTCATCCTCGTCCTCATCGTTTCATTTCCTCCTGTTTTCATCTTCCTAATATTGGGGTTTAGGCCCAATTTCAAAATATGTTGATAGGTACTGATGAAGAATGAATAGAAAGAATGATTTCTAGTGCAAATCCTTGCTGTAATCATGATGAAAACCCTTACTTTTTGACTAGAAGACAACAAAAATGCAGTCTCCGATGATGGAGCTGCATTTTTTCTTTTTGGTAATGAAAAAAGAGACTGCTTTCAGCAGCCTCTTCTTTTGAATTGATTATACTTTTTCAGGAACAAATGATTGATGATAAAAGGCTGGACGTTCTTGGAGATGGATTGGTGTTGTCTTACCAGTTGCCTTTGCTTTAAGACAAGCATCTGCTGTTACGGCAGCTACATATCCATCCCAAGCAGTAGGTCCATTTACTTCTCCTTTTAAGGAGGAATTGATCCAATCCTGCAATTCTTCGTCATAGGCTGCTTTAAATCGATGCTGCCAGTCTGTTAAGATATTTGTAGATCGTGTTGCCTGACTATGCAAAACGACACTGGCAGGATCAGGAAGACTTGCAATCCCTTTTTCACCGACAATTTGACACTGAATGTCATAGCCGTACTGACAATGAACGAATATTTCGCCATTGATGATGGTTCCTTGCTGCGTTTTCATGATCACTAATAAAGGATCTTGTAAGTGCTCAGCCGCTTGCTGCGTTTTTTTAGGTGCAATGACTTGTACGGATACGTATTCATCATTTAGTAACCAGCGGTGGACATCGATTTCATGAATGAATGTATCGACAATTGACATATCTCCTGTATATGTGTCAGGGACGGTTTGGTTTCTATGTGCAGCATGAATTATTAATGGTTCACCTACTTGTCCTTCATCCAGTACTTGTTTTAAAGCGCGATATCCCGAATCGTACCGGCGCATATATCCAACCTGTACGAGTAATTTCCCTTTCTTCATTTCAGCCTCGACTATACGAATGCAGCCTTCTGCTGTGGTTGCAAGTGGTTTTTCACAAAAAACAGGTTTATTAGCTTCAATAGCAGCTAACACATATTCTTCATGTGTCGGCCCCCATGATGTGACGATAACGGCATCTACCTCATCTGATTGAATGAGTTGATGGCCATCCTCATAAATACGTGCATCAAGGCTGAATGCATCTACGATGGCTTTCGCCTGCTGTCTGTTTACATCAGTAACAGCCACCACTCTTCCTTTAGACAGCGTATTTGTAATTCGTTTCATATGATCTTGACCAATGGCACCTATACCAATAACACCAATCTTTAATTCCATCTTGTTACCTCCTGTTATTGTGCTTTTTCGCACAGCTGTTTTGAAGTTGATAGGAGTATGTTGTATTACATATAACGAGCGGTGACCATTTTCTTTCTAGTATAAAATTCAACACCGTCCGTGCCATTTGCGTGCAGGTCGCCATAGAATGAATCTTTCCAACCTGAGAATGGGAAAAATGCCATTGGTGCTGGAACGCCGACATTAATACCTAACATGCCTGCATCAATATTCTCGCGGAATTCCCTCACACTTGATGCACTGTCAGTGTAAAGGCAGGCACCGTTTGCAAATTTAGACTCATTGGCAATTTCAATAGCATCAGCAAGCGATGAAACGCGAACAATGGATAAAACTGGAGCGAAAATTTCGTCCTGCCAAATTTTCATTTCTTTTGTTACATGATCAAAAATAGTCGGTCCGATAAAGTATCCTTCTCCTTCTGTTTCACGATCTTTGCGGCCATCACGAATGAGACTCGCTCCTTCTTCAATACCTGATTGAATATATTGAAGCGTTCGTTCTTTGTGACTTTCCCGAATGACCGGGCCGAGGAAAACATCTTCGTTCATGCCATTTCCAATGACCATTTGATTGGATTCAGCGATTAATTTTTGAATGAGCTCGTCAGCGATGTCTTCTTCTACTGTGACAACAGCTGCAGCCATACATCTTTCTCCAGCAGAGCCAAAGGCAGCGCCGGCAATTTGTTTGACGGCCGCATCTATATCTGCGTCTTTTAGGACAATAGAGTGATTTTTAGCCCCTGCAAGTGCTTGGACACGTTTGCCATGCTCTGTTCCTTTTTTATAGACATATTCTGCGACTGGCTGAGAGCCGACAAATGAAATAGCTTTGACGTTTTGATGTTCAAGCAGGCCGTTAACGACATCGTGAGCCCCATTGACTATGTTAAGAACACCTTTTGGAAGACCCGCTTCTTCAAACAGCTCTGCTAACCGTGCCGCAAGAACTGGGGTACGTTCTGAAGGTTTTAAGACAAATGTATTTCCGCAGGCAATGGCAAGCGGGAACATCCAGCAAGGAACCATCATTGGAAAGTTAAATGGCGTAATGCCGCCAATGACGCCAATAGGATAGCGGTACATGCCTGATTCAAGTCCAGTCGCAATATCTGGCAGCTGTTTTCCCATCATTAAAGTTGGGGCACCGGCTGCGAATTCGACGCATTCAATGCCTCGCTGTACTTCTCCGCGTGCTTCAGTTAAGCTTTTTCCATTTTCGAGCGTAACCAGTTCGGCTAATTCCTCCCATTTTTCGACTAATAATTGCTGATATTTAAAGAGAATACGTGCACGTCTTGGTACAGGGGTTTTCGACCAGCTGGTGAACGCTTCTTTAGCTGCTTGAACTGCTCGTTCTACATCTCCTTTTGTTGATAGGGGAACTTCTGCAATGATTTTCCCTGTTGCTGGATTATAAACGGGTTCAGTTTGACTTGTTTCAGCATTTACCCATTCTCCTCCAATATAATTTTTTAATGTTTTGACAGTTGTTTTAGCCATGGTATTCTCTCCTCTACGATTAAATTGGTTGTGTTTGTTCAACTTTTGTTTTGTTCATCAAGTCTTTGATTTCTTTAACTGTGGGCATGGCATCTGATGAACTATGCTTAGAAATTACGATGGAGGCAGAAGCGCTTCCAAAACGCATAGCTTCTTCAATGGACATGTTGTTCATCAGTCCATAAATAAAGGCTGAAGCATATGAATCACCCGCTCCAAATGTTTTGAGGACCTTTGTTTTAAAGATGCCGCCTCGATATGACTGTCCATCCTGCGTATAAGCGATGGAACCATCACCCCCATGTTTAATAACAACGATTTTGGCATGGTGTGAAAACCATTTTTTGGCGGTCGATTCATCATTTGACGGTCCATCTGCTATGAGTTTTTCCATCATATCAAACTCTTCTCTTGTGCCGATGATCACGTCTGATTTTTCAGCAGCTAAATTGTAATAAATCGCTGTTTCTTGCTCGGTTTGCCAAGTGTATGGACGATAATCCAGGTCAAAGAAGACAGTTACGTGATGCTTACGTGCATAATCAAGTGCCGCAAATACTGCTTCTCTTGACGGGCTTTTTGCTAGCGCAGTGCCTGAGATGAGTAAGGCTTTCGCCTTTTTGATATATTGTTCAGATACTTCTTGGACATCGATTTTTAAATCTGCTACATTGTCTCGGTACATTAAAATACTGCATTCTTCGGGACTCTTAATTTCAGTAAAAGCAAGACCCATGACAGCACCAGTTTGATCTATGACAATGCCGTCTGTATTGATGTTGTTCTTTTCCAAGTAGCTTGTTGCAAAACGTCCCATCTGATCGTTAGCGACTTTTCCAATGAATCCAGATTTCATACCGAGCCTTGCTAAACCAATGGCAATGTTGGCTGGAGACCCCCCGACGTATTTTGTGAAAGTCATCGTCTCTTCCATCGGCCGATTCAGTTCGTTCGCATTTAAATCAATACATAATCTACCCATTGCAATAACATCAAGCTGCCGATCTTGTTTAAATGTTAAGTCTAGCATCAGCGCCCCTCCCTTTTCATACTCAATTTGTTTTTCATCACCCATTCATGTTCAGCATTGTTATGAAACTTCCAAGTTCTCACTGGACCTGCCATGACATTCAAATAATAGATTTCATAGCCAGGTGGTGCTGACACAGGGTGATATCCTTTTGGTACAAGAACGGCGGAACTATCTCTTACAGCCATTGTCTCATCTAGTGAAAGATCATCTGTATATACTCTTTGTAAAACAAAACCTTGTTCTGGGTTTACTTTGTGATAATACGTTTCTTCTAAATAAGATTCGTGCGGTAAATTATCTTGATCATGTTTATGCGGCGGATAGCTCGACCAGTTTCCTTCCGGTGTAAATACTTCCACAACAAGCAGGTGGTCAGCTGGTTCATGTTCGGGTAAAATGTTGTGAACTTGTCTTGCAATATTACCTGCACCTCTATGTTCAACCTCTACTTGTTCAGGAAGAATCAGACGAGCTGGATATGTGCCTTTTCCAGGTGCACTACAAACGGCGATCTCAATATCTGTTATGGCTTCAATTTCGTAATGATCATCGTTTGGTATATAAATGGAGAAAGGAGGTGTTTTCTCAAAAACATTCATTCGTTTGCCAATTTCTTTCCATGTCTTTTCTTTCGTTTGGAGATGAAGTTTCCCTGATAAAATGACAATGCACACCTCATTTTCACCTGTTTTTTTACGAAGGTTTTCACCTTTTGCCAATGTGTACACCTCAAAACCAATATAGATCCAGCCTGCTGATTGAGGTGTGATGCTCAGCACCTTTCCCTCTTTGTCTCTTTTTTGTTTCGGTACAATTAAATCAGCCATTATGCACACACCTTTCATGTAGCTTTTCTTAATATTGTCTTGCTTGTTTTAATTTTTGCTGTTTTTCTTCATATTCTTTTTTGATCTGTTCTTTATCAGAGATTTCTGAGATACCTACGTTCCACCATGAGTCACCGTAACCTACTGTCATAGTTTTTGGAAGTACCTTCACATCAATCAGGGTACTGACCGTCTGCTTTTTAGCATCTTCAACCGCAGATTTCAATTCATCGAGTGTATGAACTTCATATGTTTTTGCTCCATAACCTTTTGCTGATTGTGCAAAATTGATTCTCATAATCTCTCCATCAAGCTGTCCTGTTTTCTTGTTTCTTTTTCGAAATTCAGTCGCGAAACTGTCCATTCCATGGCCCATTTGCAAATTATTAATACAGCCAAAACCGGAGTTGTCAAAAAGAATGATATTCATTTTATAGCCCTCTTGAATGCTTGTGACAAGTTCGCTATGCAGCATTAAATAACTGCCATCACCTGTTAAGGCATACACTTCTTTGGTTGGTTCAGCCATTTTTACTCCAAGTGCAGAAGCAATTTCGTAGCCCATGCAAGAGTATCCATATTCAAGGTGATATGTGTTTCGCTCTTTTGTCACCCACATTCTCTGTAAATCTCCTGGGAGACTGCCTGCAGCACATGTAATAATGGCGTCAGATGGAAGACATTCGTTTAAACAGCCAAGTACAGTCGTTTGAGGTAGCGTTGTATGAAGTTTTTCCTTATATTCATCTAATTCATGATCAAAGTGGCTTTTGATTTCAGGTGTAAAGCCTGTTTCAGTGTATTGAATATGATGAAGCCGATGTAATTCTTGTGCCCAGCGCTGCTTTGCTTCTTTGATTTCATTTTGATAACCTGTTTGATAGTTTGCCAGTTCATCCTTTAATGCAAGGAGTGCCATCTTCGCATCAGAAATGACTGTTGTTGCATCTAATTTAGATGCATGGTAATCGGATAGATTGATCGTTAAAACATCACTGTTTGCGTATAGCCGTTTAGATGATGTTGTAAAGTCTGTAAATCTAGTGCCGACACCAATAATAAGGTCAGCCTTCTGAGCGAGTTCATTGGCAGCACTATTGCCAGTGACACCAAGTCCACCTACATTTAATGGGTGGCTGCTTTCAACACAGCTTTTACCAGCTTGTGTTTCACTAAAGGGTATATGAAAAGTTTCAGCAAATTGGATAAACTCGTCAGCCGCCTCTGAGTAACGCACCCCTCCGCCTAAAATCAAGAAAGGCTTCTTTTTCTTACGAATGAGTGCCGCTGCTTCTTGAATACTTCTTGCTGAAGGTGCATATCTGTCTAAAAAATGCGTCCGCTCTTGAAAAAAAGACAGCGGGTAATCCCATGCTTCTCCTTGAACATCTTGAGGCAGCGAAATTGTGACCGCACCAGTATCTGCTTGATTTGTTAAAACACGCATGGCGTTAATCAGTGCGGACATGAGCTGTTCTGGTCTTGAAACCCGGTCCCAGTATTTACTCACAGCCCGAAAGGCATCATTCGTCGATAAACTCAAGTCATATGTTTGCTCAATCTGCTGAAGTGCTGGATCTGGCTGTCGTGTGGCAAAGACATCACTTGGGAAAAGCAAAAGTGGAATTTGATTCGCTGTTGCCGTTGCAGCAGCTGTGATCATATTGGCAGAGCCAGGCCCAACGGATGAGGTGCAGGCCATTACTTGTTTACGTTGCTTTTGTTTTGCGAAAGCCGTTGCAGCATGTGCCATCCCTTGTTCATTTCTTCCTTGATATACCTCGAGCCTTCCAGGGTTTTCTTGAAGGGCTTGACCGAGCCCCAACACATTTCCGTGACCGAAAATAGTAAAGATTCCTTTGATAAAAGGCTTTTTTTCACCGTCATATTCAACGTACTGGGCATTTAAAAATTTGACCAATGCTTGACTCACCGTTAATCTGATTGTGTCCATTTTGTTCCCTGCCTTATCTGAAAATATTTTTGACATGTTCCTTCACGATAAGGTTTGCTGACTTTTATCTTGTGAAGGAGCAACGATCCATTTGATATGATTCTTTTTGAAAAAGGTTGTATAGGAGGTATCCAGAGAATCGTCAGTGATTAAGTAGTCAATTTCATCCAGCTGGCAATATGTCAACATCGCATATTTATTGAATTTTGTATGATCTACTAATAGAATCACTTCTCTACCTTTTTTGACGACCATTTCCTTCATGCTTGTTTCTACTGGCGATGAATTTGTTACTCCATTTGAAATAGAGACCCCTGTTGAGGCCATAAACACTTTATCGAAGTTGTATTGAAGTACATCATTTGTATTAGTAAGGCTGGAAAATGATTTCGTTTTTCGCTCTAATTGGCCGCCAGTTGAAATGACTTGAAGCTGAGTGTAAGGCAATGCTTGTACAATAAAATCTAAGTTGTTCGTGACAACCGTTAATTCCTTTTCTTTTATAAAATGAATCATTTCTAATGTTGTGGTCCCAGAGTCAATAAAAATGACATCGCCATCATCTACTAATCGAGCCGCATCTTTTGCAATCCATCTTTTTTGAAGTTGGTTTCGTGTTTGTCTGTCATAAAAAGATTCAAGCCTTGCATGATTGGCTGCTACTCCCCCATAAACTTTTTGGATATGTCCTTCTTCAACGAGCTTTTGAACGTCTCTTCTAATTGTATTTTTTGACACCCCAAAGGTTGTGACAAGATCATCTAACGAGACAGACTGATGTTGGATCACATATTCTTTTATTTGCTGGATTCTTTTCATTTTTATCATGCTTAATCTTCCTTTTCATCTTATCTATGGGAGTGTCTGCTAGATGTGATCAAACACGCTGACTAGATCCAAATTGTTGGATTTTCATCTTGACAGCTTGTTTAATGGCTTCTGTACCAGGTGTTAAAATTGTTTGTGGATCATTGGTTGCTTTGTTTTCAGTTAGTTGAGCTCGGACAGCTTGATTCCAGGCTTCCAAGCATTCAGTGTTGACATTGATTTTTGCATGACCAAGGGAGATAGCCCTTTGAATCTGATCAACAGGAATGCCTGAACCGCCGTGTAAGACAAGCGGAACGTCTGTGAGTTCAGCTATTTGCTTCATCTCATCAAAACCTAGCTTCGGTTCTCCTTGATAAGGGCCATGCACTGAACCGAGTGCTGCGGCTAAGGCATCAATTCCTGTTTCTCTAACAAGGCGCACACATTCGTATGGATCAGCATAGATGATATTTCCTATCAAGCCATCTTCCATTCCTCCAACTGAGCCAACTTCAGCTTCGACAGATACACCTCTTTTAGAGGCATAATGAACAACTTCTTTTGTCATGGCAATATTTTGTGAAAGAGGATAGGAAGAGCCGTCTATCATGACTGAGCTAAATCCTGCATCAATGGCAGCTTTGCACCGAGAGACAGTCATGCCATGATCTAAATGTAAAGAAACTGGGACATGGATCTCCAAATCTTTCATTAACCCTTCAACCATGCCTACAATCGTGTGAAAGCCGCCCAAATAATCAATGAGCCGGTCAGAAGCTGCTAAAATGATAGGAGATCGCTCCTCTTTTGCCGCAAGTAAGATGGCTTTCACCCATTGCAAACCATTGATATTCATTTGTCCTACTGCATATTGTTTTTGTTTTGCTTCATGCAGTATGCTTTTCATTGAAATGAGCTTTGAATCTATGACGGTCATCTATTGAACACTCCTTACTGTTGAAACTCCTTTTTCATCAAATTGGTTCGACACGGTCTTTGTTTTCATCCCTTTTATTTAAGACAGCGTTTGATGATCTGTCGTGATGTCAATGGATGTTTGATCGTGCTTACGGAAATTCATTTCTAGTTCTTCAAGTGTCAGCCCTTTTGTTTCCGGTAAGCACTTCACCACAAACAAAATAGACAGGACTCCGAAAGCGACAAAAACGAAGAAAGTCATCGAGAGGCCGATCTGAGCAAGTAATATTGGGAACGTCAAACCAATTAAAAAGTTCACCATCCATAGACAAAATACACTCACCCCCATACCAAGCCCCCGCAGCCGAAGAGGAAAAATTTCTGACAGCATGAGCCAAGTGACAGGAGAGATGGCGCCTTGCTGGAATGCAAGGAATGTAATCGTCAAAAATAAAATCAAATATGGAAGAAAGGCTGTTCCTGCAAAAAGATTAGAGCAAATGCCGATAGACAGTAATGTGAAGGTTGTTCCAATCAAGCCTGAAATTAACATAGGGCGACGTCCTATTTTGCCAAGCAGCCAAATTCCAACAAATGTAGCAAGAACAGAGATCACACCATTCCCGATATTCCCAATTAGAGCTGCCTTCGTTTCGAAACCTGCATCTTTTAAAATTTCTGTTCCGTAATACATGATGGAATTCACCCCTGTGAACTGCTGTACAACCGCAATTCCTATGCCGATAAACACAAGCCGCCTAATCCAAGGCGTGGATAAATCTTTTAAAGTCGCTTTATCTAAATTCACTTCTTCCCTGTAAGCGTTCTCTATTTCGAGCAACTCCGTTTTCGCCGCTCCTTTTGAGCGAATGCGGTGAAGTACTTGAAGTGCTTCTTTGTTTTTCCCCTTTGTTACAAGCCATCTTGGGCTCTCTGGCACTTTTAGCATACCGAAGAATAAAATAATGGCTGGAATCGCCGCAATTGGTAGCATGATGCGCCATACATACGGGTTCTCTCCAAATAAATTTCCAATCAATGCATTACAGATGAAAGCAAGTAATTGACCGGATACGATCATCAGTTCATTTTGTGTGACGATTCTTCCGCGTTTTTCTGCTGGAGAGATTTCAGCTAAAAAGGCTGGAACTATGACTGAAGCTCCTCCAACTGCAAGTCCTAATAAGAATCGGAATAAGACCATTACTTCAGCGTTTGGTGATACAGTACATCCTAATGTAGAAAAAAAGAATAGAGCGGCTAAGTAAAAAATAGTTTTACGGCGCCCGAACCGGTCTGATAAACGTCCGCATATGACTGCACCTAATGCTGCACCTAATAATAATGCACTTGTCACAATCCCTTGCATCAATGCTGTTAAATTTAACTGATTCGGTAAAGACATGTAAGGTAATGCACCATTTAATACACCAGTGTCATAACCAAAAAGAAGTCCTCCAAAGGTCGAAATTAGGATAATAGATCTTAAATTGGTTTGTTGACTTTTGTTCATGGTCTTTTCTCCTGTTCTCTTTAAGAATGAATAGCCAAGTTTTCATCAATATACTGACGAGCCTTTAATGCATATTCTAAAGGATGGGCAATCGCAGGATTCTGTTCAGCTTCAATGACGATCCACCCTTTATAGCCATGACTGATTAACAAACGGTATACTTCATTAAAATCGATACAGCCATCCCCAGGTACTGTAAACAGTCCATTTAAGAAAGATTCAGAAAAAGACAATTCTTTTTGACGACAGCTTTCCATCACTTCTTTTCTCACATCTTTAAAATGCACGTGCTGGATACGGTCGATATGCAGTTTGAGCAAGGATAAATAATCGCCATCTGATACGTAAATATGTCCAGTATCATATAGAAGGTGAACATACCGAGGGTCTGTTCCAGCTAAAAGACGTGTGACATCTGATAAGGTTTGTACCCCTGTTCCGAGATGATGATGATAGACTAGTTTGAGATGATAACTGTTTGCTATTTGACCTAATTCATTGAGACCTTCTAAAAGCAAAGCCCATTCCTCACCTGTGAAAGATGGCTGATGTTGATAGATGTTGATGTTTTCTTTTTGAATGGAATACGTTTGCTCTGAGACAACAGCTACACTAGCATGAATGTCTTGCAAGTACTGACAATGCTTTTTGAATGCTTGTATTGAAGCCGATAAACCATCTCGGATTATATAACTGCTAAACCATTTTCCAGCTATTTTTAAATTGCGAAGGTTTAGTTCTTTATTCAAGACAGCTGGTTCTGGAAAGAAACCACCTGCTTCAGTTCCTTCAAAGCCAGCGACACAAATATCACTTAATAAATGAGATAGTGTGTTTTCGGCGCCAAGTGCTGGGATGTCATCGTTCCTCCATCCAATAGGCGCGATGCCCCATAAAATTTCTTCTTTAGACACGTTGTTTGTCACCTTCCTTTTATTCATTCCTTATTTCCATCAAATTATCATGAGTTAACCAATATAGTGATAATTAATTGGGTAACTTATGGTTAAGTTTGAGGTAATCATAATATTAAAAGCGCTTTCAGTCAATTGTTTTTCTGAATTTTTTCTATTTATTTGTGATTTTTTGTATAAAAAAACCTGATGGCATTTGCACATCAGGTCTTTTTTTCTTGTCCATTTATTATAGATTTGACTTAATTTTAATGATAGATTCACCATAATGCTTCATGGATTCTTTTAGTTCTTCAATAAACTTTTTCACATATGTTTTCATAATGAATGACTCCTTCGTTTTTCGGATTCTTTCATTATGAAGACAGTGTGTTTTTTTTGCAAAACAGATGAAAGCGTCAACAAACTTTCAATTCATCCATTTGATTCTTTTTCCTGTGATTTTCACCCACTACTATTTTTTTAAAAAAAGATAGATTGGCATGATTAATTTGACGATGGTGATGAAACGCTATACTGTGTAGCCCCTTTGTAGGCTGGCAGTATATCCCCATGCGCTTCAATGAGGTCGTCGCAAAGATTCACGATGTCATCAATTGATAGTTCAGCGCTTGTGTGTGGATCCAGTAGAGCAGCTTGATAAATGTGTTCTTTTTTACCGCTGATTGCTGCTTCAATTGTCATCAGCTGTGAGCTGATATTCGTTCGGTTGAGTCCTGCCAATTGTTCAGGTATTTCTCCGACATAGCATGGCATGATGCCGCTTCGATCTGCCACACACGGTACTTCTACACAAGCTTTTTCAGGCAGGTTGTCAATGAGCCCGCCAGTGTTCAGAACATTCCCGCCAAATTTAAAGGGAACGTTCGTTTCGATCGCTTCAATGATCCGGGAACCATATTCTTTTGAGCGGGTATGTGTGATCTGTGTGTTTCCCACAAGGTCATGCTTCATTGTATTCCAATTGTTGATTTGTTCCTCGCAGCGTCTCGGGTATTCATCGAGCGGAATGTTAAACTGACCGATTAGTTCTGGGTACCGTGATTTGATGAAATATGGATGGTATTCGGCATTGTGCTCTGAGGATTCTGTGACATAGTAGCCGAATTTATCCATCAGTTCAAAACGAACCATATCATGATGCCGCGATTGCTGTTTTTCTTTTGCTCGTCTTTTGATTTCTGGATACAAGTCTTTTCCGTCCCGTTTTACTTCTAATAACCATGCCATATGGTTAATGCCGGCGATTTTTTCTTCAATGCCTTCATGATCCATTTCAAGAGATTCAAATAGGTCCTTTGTACACACCTGCACACTATGACAGAGACCAACCGTTTGAACCTGTGTATAGCGAAGCATCGCACCTGTCAGTGTGGCCATTGGGTTCGTGTAATTTAACAATAAAGCATTTGGGCAAACCTCTTCCATATCCTTTGCAAAGTCAAGCATGACAGGAATCGTCCGAAGGGAGCGGAAAATGCCGCCGATCCCTACCGTATCCGCAATCGTTTGTCTTAATCCGTATTTTTTAGGTATTTCAAAATCAATGACAGTACTTGGCCGATAGCCTCCAACTTGGATGGCATTGATGACATATTTTGCATCCTTTAAGGCTTCTTTACGGTTGTGATAAGACTGGATGGTCACGTTTGCACCGTAATTTGCTTTTAAATGCGACAGCATTGTTTCTGATTCTTTCAGCCGGTTGTGGTCGATATCATATAATGCGAATTCAAAGCCGGCAAGGGCGGGAACAAACAGACAATCTCCTAATATATTTTTAGCAAACACGGTACTCCCTGCACCGATAAATGTAATTTTAGACATAGACGACTCTCCTTTTTACATCCATATTGGGCTAGCCTTTGACAGAGCCTTGTGAAAGCCCTGCGATAAAATATTTTTGCAAAAGTAAAAACATCGTGACCATTGGCAGCATCGCAATGAGTGCAGCTGCCCCAACAAGCTGAAGCTGATGCTGATTTTGACCAAAAAAATGGGATAAGGCGACTGTGAGTGTATGCATCTCTTTATCTTGCAAAAAGAAGATAGCAAATTGATAGTCGTTCCAAATATACACGCAGGCAATGATTAATACAGAAGCGGTAATGGGCTTCAGAAGCGGAAAAACGACTGTGAAAAAAACTCTAAGTGTCCCTGCTCCATCAATACGGGCAGCTTCTTCAAGCTCCTTTGGAATTGTCGACCGGATAAAGCCTGCGTATAAGAAAATTGTCAGCGGCAAAAAAGCAGCCACATTATTTAAAATAGCGATTTGGTAGGTGTTCATCATCCCGATTTGAACGACCATTTTATAGAGCGGGACAAGGGCTGTAAGCGGTGGAATGACCATAATGGCAATAAATAAAACATAGACTGCTTTATTCAGCTTTGTGTTCCTTCTTGCAAGCGGATAGGCTGCAAGAGATCCAAACATAATGAGCAATACAGCGGAACTGAACGTAATGATCACTGTATTCAAAAAGGACTGGCCAAGCTGAGCCTCTGTCCATGCTGTGCGGAAGTTTTCAAGATGCAGCGCTTTTGGAAACAGCCATTTTGAACTAAAATCTCCTATCCCCTTTAATGATGTCGTCACCAAAATATAAAATGGAATGAGGTGTAGCAATGTGATCAATAGTGCGAGGACGGAGTACCATCTTTTCTTGCGCTTATAGGCCTTATCCATCACACCTCGGTCTCCTTTCGTTTGAAATAAATCAGCGCTGCGACACTAATGACAAGGATGATGACCGCCATGAAAACCCCTTGCGTCGCTGCATAGCCTGCATCCTGACGTTTGAAATACAGATCATACATAAAGGTCGACATGGATTGCGAGGAATCTCCAGGTCCGCCGCCCGTGAGTGCCACGATGACATCAAAGAGCTTGAGCCCTCCAATGACATTCAGCACAACATTAATGGTGATCGACGGCATCAGCAGAGGCAATGTAATCCGCCTGAATTGCTGGAAGCCCGATGCGCCGTCTAATTGCGCCGCTTCATAATAATCCTTAGGAATACTTTGAAGTCCTGCTAAATAAATGATCATCGCAATCCCCACAAATTGATATGTGTTGACAAGCACAATGATCCATGTGTTTAATTCCGGGTTGCCGAGCGCATTTATTTGATCAAATCCAAAAAGCGTCACCACATCATTTAAGGCACCGCCTTGGTAAGCAAACACAAAATACCAAATATAGCCCATCGCAATCGGGCTGATCATGACAGGTAAATAGATGACCGTTCTTGTGATGGCTTTCATCTTTAAGCTTTGATTTAATAAAAGAGCATATCCAAGTCCGATGATATTTTGCAAGATGGTGCTCCCAATTCCATAGAGAAGCGTGTTTTTGACCACAAGCCATGTCGCTTGATCCTGAAGCAGCCTTTGATATTGCTCAAGACCAATCCATTGATAAGTTTGTGAAAAACCGTTCCAATTCGTAAAAGAAAGCTGAATGCCGTTCAAAAAAGGATAAATGATAAAGGTACTGACGACGAGAACAGCTGGCATGTACATCCACCAAAGTGATGAATTCTGGCGTTTTTGTATCTTTTGTTTTGGTAAAGAGGTGAATGCGGCTGGCTGCTTTGCTTTTGTGATGTCATTCATTGGCTTCACTCCTGTTTTCAGCATCCATCGGCTATTGTTTTTTCAAACGCTTATATTCCTCTTCCATTTTCTTTGATAACTGTTCTGGTGTGATGGAGCCTGCTAATAATTCTTGACCGGTTGTTGCCATGACTGCCCACATTCCGCTTGGTAAGTATTTTCGATCGAAATACGGTTCAATCTTCACCTCTTTGTATTGATCGTAAAATGTAGAGTAATAGTTTTTCGCTTTCACTTGTTTTAGAGCTGTTTCAGAGGATGTCCCCTCTGCGATTTTTTTGGCGTTTTCAGGTTTTGCTAAAAAATCGATGAATTGTTTTGCTTCTTTTAGATGCTTAGAGTCTTTCCAAGCAGCAACAGTAAACCGTTCTCCGCCAATCCAGCTTTGTTCATCTCCTTCATGAATGGCTGGAACAGGCATCGTGCCTACTTTAATCGATGAATTCAGCTCTGTCGCTTCAGGTCCTAAAGATCCCCCGAGAAAGGTGAAGGCGATTTTGTTTTGTGCCATGAGTTCAGGCGCTTGAGAGAGTTTCGCTGTCAGGACATCCTTGTTTAAAAGGTCTTGATCCTTCAGATCTTTCATGAACCGGGCAAGCGGTGTATAGAGAGACCAATCAAATGATCCGTTTTCAAGTTCCTTTCCGTATTGATGCTTTTGATCGGTGATTAATAAAGGCGTCGCCAGCTCATCAAAGACTTGGGCAATATTTGAGTTATCTCCTCCTGGTATCCAGAGCGGCACAACATCACCTTTACTTTTTTCTTTCACTGTCAGCAAAGCAGATTTTAATTCATCAAGTGTTCTAGGGACTTCTATGCCATATTCCTTTAATAGATTGGCATTAAAGCTTAGCCCGTCTTTTGCTTGATTCAGCGGATAAGCGTACACTTTGCCATCTTGATCTTTTAAAATTTGGTCGAGTGAAGGATCGAGCTGTTTGACCCAATCCATCTCTTTTAAATCAGCCACATACTCGCTATAGCGCAGTTTGGCCCAGCCGTGTGTATCAAACAGGTCTGGCATATCGTTTGCTCCCATTTTGACGCGGATCATATCTTCATAGCTGTTGCCTGGGAAATTAGCATCGATTCGAATCTGTTGATGCTCCTTCTCAAACTCACGAATGACTTCTTCAAATGCTTTTCTTTCCCCGCTGTTGCTCATCGTTGAAAATAGCGTCAAGGTGACCTTTCCATTTGCTTCAGATGAGCTGTTATTACCGCAAGCAGACAAAATCATGGTCAAGAACATGGCTGCAGTCAGCAGCATGATTTTTTTATTCATGGTTTCCTCCTTTTAATCACTGAAAATTCAGACGATAATCGGTAGAATTCATGCAGTTGCGGAAACAAAGGAAGTCCATTATACTGGAATTCTATTCTTTTCTAAGAGATAAGAGAGCAAACCGGCAGGCTGCCTTGTTCTTAGCATGATCTGGCCATCATGCTAAGCAGCTTGCTTTCTGCTTTTTTGTCTCTTTTTTGTGTGCTGAAATCTATGGTTCACCTCCTTTCATGGACGAGGCATGTACTGTCTCGCTCGATGAGTGTTGTTGGCACGACGACTTTTAGAGGAAGTTTTCTTCCGTTTATTCTCTCAAGCAAAAGCTTCAGACCGACTTCCCCCATTTCTTCTGTATATACTTTGACGGTCGTAAGCGGCGGGCTTGAAAATGACGCGGCTTCAATGTCATTAAACCCAACAATCGATACATCTGAAGGTACGTGTAGACCCGCTTCATGCAGAGCGCGCATTGCGCCGATTGCCATAGAGTCACTTCCAATGAAAAAGGCTTGCGGCAGTTTTCCCTTTTTGATCGCTTGCTGCATAAGCGTATAGCCTTCTTGCATCGAATATTCACCAATGTGGATGTCTTCCATATGAAGAGCGCCCGCTTCCTGCATTCTTTTCATAAACGTCGTTTGTCTTTCGTCTTCAATCACAGCGTTTCCTTCGAAATAATGCTCCCGCTCTTTCCCGCCAATATAGCCTAGATGTGTATAGCCGAGAGATTGCAGATGGCGAATGGCGCGATCTGCCGCTCTGACAAAATCGACATGTACACAATCATACAAATCTTCATCCGCATAATGATTGATAAAAACAATGTGTTTCATTCGATTTGTCATTTTTTCAACCGTATCGGGGCTGATTCGTCCAATGACGATCAAACCGTCAATATCCTTTAGCATTGCCCCTTTATCCATGCTTCTTAGGCGAAAGGTATGGAGAGTGGACAAGCCTTGTTTGGCATATTCTTTTTCAATTCCTTTTCGAATCGATGAAAAAAAGGGATCATTTAATTCTTCGTCAATGGATTGAGCGACAACGACACCGATGACTGGGGATTCAGATGGGCTTTTTTCTTCTGCTTGATCGGCTTTTCTTGCTCTCACTGGGGTATAGTTTAACTTCTTAGCAATGTCGAGGATGTTTTGTCTCGTTGCGTGTGAAACGGCAAGCGTTTGATCGCCATTTAACACACGGGATACAGTGGAAACGGACACTTTTGCATCATGAGCAATATCTTTGAGTGTGGTCATAGGCAAACTCCTCATCGTTATTTGACTAAATATTTACTAAAGATATTTGAAGGATAACACATAAATAAAGCGCTTTCAATTTGAATTTTTGATTTTTATTTTGTTTTTGGGTAAGTTTTGGTGAATGAATTGTGTTTTAGTAAAATTTGCGTAAAAGAGAGGATGGTTTTCATCCTCTCTTTTACTAACGTGATTCGATTGAGGCTGTTTCTTTTGCAAATATTTGCTTCATTCTTTCCCAAGCAGTGTCGAGTTCTTTATGAAGTCCAAATAAACCTGAGGTGCCGATGATGTAGATCTCATTTCCAGCCTCAGCAAGCAGCCGGAACGTGCTCTCATTACAAGAGCCGTCTACTTCAATTGAAAACGAGTATCCTCCATGTTTTTTGATATCTCTCACCTGTTTAATTTTTTGAAGCATTTCTTTAATAAAAGGCTGCCCGGCAAAGCCTGGATCGATTGTCATGATCGTCACTCTGTCTATTAAATGAATAAAGGAATCTAATGCTGCAACTGGTGTGGCGGGATTTAGAACAAAGCCAACATCACATTTTCTTTGGTGAATATGCCGGATGATTCGAAAGGCATCTTTTTGCACGACTTCTGGGTGTAAACAAATCATCGTTGCGCCTGCATCAATACATGCATCGATTAAAAATTCCTGCGGATGTTCGGCCATTAGATGAACATCAATCGGTAAATTTGTCAGTTTCCGAAGCTGTTCAATGAAAAAGGGTGATAACGTCATATTCTTCACATAATGCCCATCCATCACGTCGACATGGTACCGGTCTGCTCTTGTGTTGAGAAGATGAATTTGTTCACGGAAGTGCGTTAGATCCATGCACATCAGTGAAGGGGAAAAAACGGCTGTCATTCTCTCGCTCCTCCTTTTTACAGCTGAAATAAAAACTTGATCAATCCAATCAAGATCCCGATGATACCAAAGTCTGTATCTCCAAACGTTGTCCCTTCAAAGCCAAGGGTTCCTAACACAGGTAATAAACAAGCAGGTAAAAAGGAAAGAAGCAATCCATTTACAAAGGCCCCAGCAACAGCACCTTTTACCCCTCCTGTTGCATTGCCGTACACGCCTGCTGTAGCACCGCAAAAAAAGTGCGGGACAAGACCAGGGACAATGACAGTTAAACCAAACAAAGGTAAAAGAAAAATGGATACGATGCCTCCTGCAAAGCTGCATAAAAAACCGATAATGACCGCATTTGGCGCAAATGGAAAAACGGTTGGCGCATCAAGTGCCGGCTTTGCCCCCTTCACGAATCGATCGGCAATCCCTTTAAACGCAGGTACGATCTCGCCAATGGCCATCCGTACCCCTGCTAAAATAATGTACACGCCAGCAGCAAACGTAATCGCCTGAATGAGAATGAAGACAGCGAAGTTCGTACCCCCGCTAATTTGTTCTATAAAAGGAACTCCTGCAAACGGTGCAATCGCAAAGAACAGTAAAGCCATCGTAATCGAAATGGCAACAGATGTATCTCTTAGAAAACCTAGTGATTTAGGGACTTGAATGGTTTCCGTTGATTTTTCAGGAGAACCAACCCATTTACCGATCATTCCAGCAGTAAAATACCCGAAAGTACTGAAGTGTCCGAGTGCGAGATCATTGCTTCCGGTGACTTTTCTCGTAAACGGCTGAAGGATTGCGGGTGCAATGACCATAGCTGCACCTAATATCATTGAGCCAATGGAGATGAGCAGCCACCCGTGCATACCGGCTGTCGAGAGAACGACGGCGAGCATCGCCGCCATATACAACGTGTGGTGACCAGTCAAAAAGACGTATTTAAAGGGTGTGAATCTTGCAAGTAACAAATTGACCAGCATACCAAAAATCATGATGAGTGCTGTCTGTGTACCGAATTCCTTTTGAGCAATAGCGGCCATAGCATCTGTATTTGGGACAACCCCTTGAATATGAAAGGCTGCTTCAAACATCTTTCGAAAAACCCCGAGTGAATCAGAGACGACTGTAGCGCCGGCCCCTAGTATTAAGAAACCCATGGTTGTTTTCAAGGTGCCTGACACAGTGTCTGCGGCTGATTTTTTCTGCAAAAGTAAACCGGCTAGTGCAAACAAACCGATAAGAATGGCAGGTGTACCCAATATATCGTTCATGATCAGTTCTATCATGATGTGAATCCCCCTTTTTCATGACTTAAATGTGTTGACGAAGGACGTCTTTAATGGCTTTCTGGTCTAATAAATTATTTAAGCCAGCCACATTTCTTGTGCCGTCATTCAGCTGGTCAATAATATCAGCTGCGCCGATATAAAGATCTGCTTGTTCATTTTTACTTGTACTGAGATCGGTATGATCCACTTCAGCTTTAATGCCTAATTCTTCTAATGCTTTTTTGACATTCATTTCTACAATAAAGCTGCTTCCTAACCCGTTTCCACATACAACAAGAATTTTTTTCATTGTCTTTTCCCCCTTTATATTTGTGAAAATTGATCAATTAGTTCTTGAACAGATGCTAAATTTTCTGCTTCAATCAATTGTTTCGTCCGTTTCTCTTCACTTAACAGCATGGTCAGCTGTTTGAGTGCTTTCAAGTGGCTCATGCTGTCAATAGCGGCTAACACAATGACGAGCCGCACCTGCTTTTTTCCATCCTTTGAAAACGAAATGGGCTGTTTGAATGACATGAGCGTCATGCTCAATTTGTTCACGCCATCCTCTGGCCTGGCATGTGGGATGGCCACTTGTGGTGCAATGACAATATAAGGACCATTTTGATGAACAGACTGTATCATGGCTTCTACATAACTTGGTTTAATAGCATTTTGATCAAGTAAAGGCTGCGCCGCTTTTGTAATCGCCTCTTGCCATGTGTCTGCTGTTTGGTGGAGCTTGATGGTTTGTTCTGTTAATAAATCATTTAACACTGGGTTCCACCCTTTCTGATAGGATACATATGTGGGATGTAGCAGCTCCCGAATGTCATGAAGCAGTGCTTGTTTATTTTGTACGATGGTATGCTGCTGAATGATGTTGAATAAAGCGTTTACATGATTCTCGTCAATCTTCGCTTCGGAGCCTTTCCCGTATTGAAGTAATGTTTTTTTCTCATAGGCAGTTAAAATAGGATGAACGAGATGAACTGGTTTTCCTTTAAACGAAATAGGTGTTGTGGACACAACGAAATCTGCATCAACGGCTGCTAATTCTTCATATGCACGCTTTGATAAAAGTCCGCGTACTTCAATATAGCCGATTAATTCGAGAAGCTGAGTTTTCAGCATGTTACTTGTGCCGATTCCTTCTCCGCAGACAATGTATACAGACCGCCTGGCAATGGATGAAATTCCTTCTCTTCTCATCCAGCTGCCAAAATGCATGGCGAGATATGCAATTTCATGGTCACTCAACTTTGAACAGGCCGCCTTTTCTAAATGACATGCAACTTTCTGAGTGATTTCAAACACTTCTGGCTGTGCTTTTTTTATAGAATCCGTCAGTTCGTTGATCATACCAATGTGATAGATGAGCCTGTAATAGGCTGGAATTAAATGCATTGTTAAGTTTTGCTCCAATGCTTTAGGTTCTTGAAAGGAAATACAAGCATATCGCTGAAAGTCAAATATCATTTGTCTGGCGATGGTGCGAATGAGATGTTCTTCTGGTTTTTTAATTGATGGAAGTTTTTGTTTTTTTGCACTGAGCCATAAGGTGCTAAGAAAATAGATCTCATCATCATGAACAATGAGACTGGCCTCTTTTTGAATCTGTGCCATGAAACGAATAGCCGCCAAGCATTCCTCTGTTTCCTGCAATGTTCGCTTTTCTTCGTTTGAAATGTGTACAGCATGCCCCAGCTTCATCCGCTTAAAGTAAAAAAAGAGATCCAAAGAGAGCTGATCCAGCATCTCATCTGCAAATTCAAGCTTAAGTTCTTGTTCTGACTGCTGGAGGAGATGGTGTACCCGTTTGGATGAAATAGGTCCCTTTAACCAAAACGACGGAAACGTTTTTTCGTTTTTTATCATGGTGCGAATGAAATGTATATAAGGTTTGAGTGCCAATCGAATGGCCCTTTCGTCTCCTGAAATGACATAGCCGCTTGCTGCCTGATAGCGGAGTGTGATCTCCTGCTTTGAAAGCGCTTCTTTTAGCTGTTTCATATCCTCGAGTAATGTATTTCGGCTCACCTTTGTCATCTTCATAAAATCATCAATTCTTAGGCAATGCTCGCTGCATGCAATGGATAAAAGCAAGATAGCCCTTCGTTCCTTTACACATGGTTCATAATCGTGACCAACAAGCATGGTGTCAGCTTTTTGAATAATGACTTCTTTTTCATGAGGGTTTAAATAATAGCCAAGTTGGCCTTTTCGCTGCACACCACTAAGCTGATGTGTTTCCAGCCAGCTGTTCATTCGTTTGATTTCAGCATAAACGGTTCGAGTCGAGACATTCATTCGATTCTGTAAATCTTCTATTGATAAATAAGATGTCGTATGAAGCAGCATAGATAGTAACGTCGTGCCCCTTTTGGTTAAGTACAGTTGGAATTCCTCCTTTCTTCCCTTTGCTTATAAGTCTAATCAACTCACATGCATCAAAGAAGTCCAAATGTCTTCAGCACGTGCTGTGCAGCGATTGTGTGCTCTTTTCATAAGAAAAACACACCATTTGAGTGTGCTTTGAGGCTTGTATACTATTTGAGAACCAATAAACGCAAAAAACCTGAATGGTATAAAGCCAGTCAAGGTTTTTTCATTTCTTATCATCTTTTATTTTTCCTATATGTGACGCTTAAAATTATTTTTTGTTTAAACTAAATCCGAAATCCAAATCGTTTTCAAATGAAATACAAATACACCAATCGCCTTCTAAGGATATAAAGTAGTGGTGCTGTGGGATATCTAAAAAATAGACTAGTAACTCTTTTAAATGTTTTAATTCAAACTGGTACCCAAACTCTGTAAGGTTATCCCCTATGTAAATTACTTGTAAGTTATTAGCTAAATATTTTTCTTTTAATTCGGTTATAAATAGAAGAGCTTCAGGAAGTAACGATTCATGATTTGAGCTCTTACTATAATGTTTATTGGTTTGTAACCAATCTATTTTTGAACCAGCAAAATCAAATTTTTGTTCTATTAAGTCTAAATAAATTTTTGGATTTTTATGTACTTTGACATATTTAAGAAGGTCTTTTAATTCCAAATCTTTTATTAGATCTTCATCATAAGAATTCAATAAAATAACCCCCTTTTATGTTTTTTAATGTCTTTTTTGTCAAAATCCATAGGAATCGCTGTTTTGTCATTTGTTGCAATCATTTCAGTGTACAATGCCATTGCAGCTTGCTGATCCATCTCTGACAAAGCATATTTATCTTTCTTCAACAGCTGAGATCTAAAGAAGATGGAACTAAGATTGGTGGTTCATTGAGATTTTGTTCGAAACTTGGAGCAAGAATTTTTTGATACGACTCACTTTCATGTATCTAGTATGAGGTCTAACCAGCATTGATTATGGACAATATAGGAGTAGTCTCTCTTGTAAACTTTTCTTGATTTCTACAGGCATTTCCCGGACCTTAATACCATTGCCTAGGAAAAGTAGCCAATTTGTCATTTCCGTTATTTCTTCTGAATGATTAACATCGATAAAAGTCTTTAAAATGGCTGTAGTTTGGTAAGGATTCGTATAAGAAATTGACATTTTGAAAGGATGGTATTTTTTGAACTGTGCCATTGCCTTTGGACCAAGTTCAAGGACAAGGTTGATTACTTCCTCCTGCTTACTTAGTTTTTCTAAAATCTTTTTCCTGCTTAATCTATTTTTTGTAGAGCATGGTTCTACATCTGTGAGGTTGTCGACAGGCAAAATCCGTTTCTTCTCTTCCTTTAAATCAAAGCCTTCAATCAGCCAAAGGCTTTTTTCACGATAAAGGTTCAAGAGGTAAATAGGATAGGACTTCATCACTTTCTCCTCTCTCATGGTAATCAGTAAATATCGATCCAAAATAAGCAGTTGGATTAATTTTTCTAACATGGGATGAGGGAGATCTGTCAAATCAAGCAGATCAGGATTATTCGGATTAGTCCCTTCAAATAGCAAGAGGCGATTTAACAGAACAAGGTCATCTTGCTGGGTCTCTGAGATGAGTCCTAGTAATTTTTCAGCTAAAGACTGTCGACTCTTTAAATAAGGGAGTTGTTGGTTTCTTGTGGCCATAAAGGCAATAAAAAGAGCTTTAATCTCATTATCGGTAAAACGAACAGTTGGCAGGACGGAATTGTTCATCACAAAATATCCCCCGTCCCTTCCGACTTCAGCGACAAGCGGCATCCCCATAGCTTCAATTTCTCGGATGTCTCTAATTGCTGTCGAACGAGAGATATGAAATTCTCTCATGATTTCAGAAATTGTAAAGTTGGCGCGGTTGTTAATATACCGCATGATGGTATTTATCCGTTCAACTTTTTTCATCTGTTCCCCCTAAACAGTATCATTTTTTGACATGGTTTAAGCCTATTATATATTTATCAAGTGAAAAGAAAAAACATTTGATCAATTTTTCAAAAGGAAGTGTTGAATATGGCAGATTATATACTAGAAGAAAAAGACAGCTTTCACGTGTTAGGAATTGGAACTGAACTTAAGAGTCATTACACAGACTATGCGGGCATCACGAAGGAAAAAGCAGACTTTTGGCAAGCAGTTACACAAGAAGGTAAGCTTGACACCTTAAAAGCCATTGCCACAAATGATTATATTTTTATCGTAAACCGGTAAATAACAAGCTGATGCATTATGTCGGGGTCATGACAGAGGAATCGTTACCAGAAGCAGACAGAGTGATTCAATTCCCTAAAGGGGAATATCTAATCGTTAAAGGGGAAGCTAAAACCGCTGATGAATTGCATCAAACGCTTACTGGTATTGCATTTGGTCAAGTCTTGCCTGAAGCAAAGAATTTCGCCTATGTCGGTGGACCAAATGCAGTGGTAGAGATGGGGCAGCGGAACGACTTATTACTTGGTGAGATGTGGATTCCTGTTGTACGAAAATAAGAAGGATATGGAGGGATAGAAATGGCCTATATCGTTGATTTTAAAAATGTGTCTACGATTGGTTTAGAGTCTTCACCTGTAGCAGAAGCACTTGCTGGCTTACGAGCGAATGAGGCTCGTTACTTTATGAACAAATATAAGCATGAATTTACGGTATTACCTGCCAGCGAAAGTCAGGATACCCTTGATTATGTGAACCGAGTGTTAAAAGAAGAACGTGAACTAGAGTTTGCAGCCAAGCCTTTAGAAACGGCAAGTTTTCAAGTAGAAAATATCAAATGGACCTACGTCTTTTATGAGGATGGTCTTGCAATTAACGTCCTGTATACAGTGGATGACCCGAAAAAACGTGCTGTTGGTTTTAAGCTTTCTGAAGGGATGGAAGTACCAAAGGAATTAGAAGGGAAATTTAAATTTGCTAGGCAGAAGTCTAAACTTGCTGGAACGATTCGTGGGTCATTTTTTAAAATTAAAGGGGAATATTGAACTCGAATTTGTGAATCTGATTGAACAAATAAATTAAAATTATTTCCCCCTTCTAAACAGAGCAGCATTCTCTATGCATTATTAGAGGATGTTTTTCTGTTTATTGTACCCACTTCATTTTCTTATGAAGAAGTTCGCCGTTAAAATGGCTTGGTTATTTCACTGTTTAACATCTATACTTTTTTCAGATCTATATTCAAAGAAAATGATGTGAAGTATCCCTCATTCAAAAAACACTCACCATAAAAGCTGTGAGTGCCTAGTTTTGCTTGTCTCTATATACGATGATCCACACAGGAAAAAAGGTCCCCATTCTCCTTTTGGTCGTTTTTTTCTCGGATAGGAGTCCAGAGTCCAATAAACACCAAAAACCTTGAAAGGCATTAGCCCATCAAGGTTTTATATAATCTATAAATTCTGTAAATCATCTCCACCGCCAGCTAATTTCCCTATCAGGATAAACTGCAGGTATATATATCCCCCTTCTTTTATTTTCATCATCAATAATGTACCAATTGTTATCCTCTAACCATTCTTCATTAAAATTTGTTTCTACAAAATCATTTTCTTCATCAACAAGTGCTGCGAAAAAATCATTAAATTTGTCTATATTATTTGAAGGGGTAATCTCACCATTAACCCACATACCATCAACATTAATATCGCGTATATCTCCTAAAAACTCGTTTAGAAAGTATAATTTCACAATTCTCACTCCTTAGGTGAAACCTTAATATATTGGCTTGGAACTTCCCCTTTAATCAAATACTCATTATCCCTTTTAGTCCAATTAATCGCTCTTTTCTTCCAAAAATCAGAACAAGTAACATCTCTTTCAATCAACTTTTGAATTTGTTTTGGAGAAAGTATAACAACACCTTTTAGCTTTCCAGACTGTATATCTTTCCTTAAAGCTGATATGTTTAGTTCAATTGCATTTTCTCCATAATTTCCAATAACATTTTTGTTATTTGTAAAACTAGTATAAGGGCTATTAGATTTAGCTCCTTTTCTATAACCTCCAAGTATATGCTCTGTAACAGTCACTTCTCGTCCTTTATATAAACCTTTTTTACTAGCTGGTACTAAATCACCTGAACTTGATATATGAGGTTTACCAATTCCATTTGGTCTAGTTGGAGAGTGTAGTAAACTATCCCCTCTATATAAATTACTTTTGTTGGTTAAAGAAGCATCATCTATACCCCTAATCCCCATCTTCCCATGAAACCCTTTAGCCCCGATCGGCAAAAGCATCCCCAGAGCCGCGTTCATGCTCGCTTCCTGCTGTTCTTTCGGGATCTTATTTCCAAACATGTCTCGGCCTGTAATTGCTTCGCTGAAGCCGTTGGTGGCGGTGAGTCCATATAAACCTTTTTGCGATGTTTTCAGGGCGTCAAAGGATTTTTGTGATGTCTTATAGATGTCAACTGCCCTGACTGCGGCTGATGTGGCTTGGGTCGTTTTATAGACTGCTTTCCCTCCTTTGAAAATGCGGCCTGCCCAGCCGACGATTGGGATGTAGCCTGCTGCTGCCATGCCTCCTGCCGCGACTCGCTGGCCTGCGGTGAGTTCCTCGCCTGTGATTGGATCAACGCCTGTTGCGGCACGTTTTGCATCGTTCACGCCAGTCAGTTCATTCACGATGTTTCCACCATAATCGAGGGCTTTTTCATACCAAGGGCGGTTGGCGAGGGCTTCTTGTTCCTTTGCGATCTTACGAGCTTCTTCTTGTTCTTTTTTGATTTTCAGATATTCAGAAGTTTGCTTCTCAATATCGCTCTTTGCCTTGTAGATTTCGCTATTTTGATACGCTTTCTTGTCAAAATTCATAGGCGAAATCGCTTTTCCGTCATTTGTCGCATTCATCATTTCAGCATACAATGCCATTGTAGCTTGCTGCTCCGTCTCTGACAAAGCATATTCATCTTTTAAATTTTGATCAAGCTCTCTTAGTTCTTTGACCGTCTTTTTTCGTTCATCTTCCGCATCATCTATTTTTTCATCAAAGGTTTGGCTATCAAATACCTCTAGGGAAATGAGGTCATCAATGTCTTGAAAAATCGTTTTGAGTGCCTTTTTTTGATCCTTTACAATGCTTTTGGCATTCTTGATGCCCATATGTACTGCGTTGTCTAAAAAGTGTTCTTCTACAAAGGTATCGCCGCCAAAGTTTGTATCATCCAGTGTCCCAGAAACACCTTCATGAAAGGCTTTTTGCTTATCAATGAAGCTGATAAACATGTCTACATTTCCAGCAAGCTCTTTATAAAAGCTTTTAATGTTATCGGCTCCTTTCCCAGTGAAATCATCACCGAGATTGGCCACACCTTGTAATGCCTTTTTTAAATCTACCATTTGTTCGCGGAGTTCCTGGTAGTGTTTTGCCCTTGTGTCCATGGCACTTGTTAGTGCTTTTGCATCAAGTATCTTCCCCAGCAGAATTCACTCCTTCCTATTCATTGACAAGGTCAATTTTACCAATACAAAGTTTGTCATTAAATAGGAATTAAGACACAAAAACAATACTTATTATGTAAATGAACAATGTTTCAATAGAATACTTTAGCTCCTCTTTTGTCAGTAATAATTATGATGCGATATTTAGAACAATCTTTTAAATAGAACATTTTTTTGAGCTACTCCATTATAAAAAAGTGTTATAGAGCACTTTCATGGTAAGGAAGATGTCACTAGTCGAGGCAATCCATACATGAATTAGGAATGCACTTAGAAAAAGCACACCCGCATCAGTGTACTTTTTACGATTTAGACTTCAGCAATTGCAGCTCTTGCTCCATGATATCTGCTGCTTCAGTTATAAATTGAATAATTAAATCTAATTCTTCTGGTTTGTATTCATTTGTGAGTTCCTTCGTTGATGTTGATAAGGATCGAAAGAGTTCTTTTACCTGTGATTTCCCCGCTGTTAGAGGAACAATGATGACTCTTCGTTTGTCTTTTGGGTCCTTTTCTCTTTTGGCGTACCCCGCTTTTTCAAGCCGGTCAATAAGAGCTGTCACCGCACCTGAGCTAAGACCTGTTTTTTCACTTAATTCTCCTGCTGTGAGAGGGCCGAGTTCGTTTAATAAATCGGCGGATTTGAGATCTGTTGGAAAAAGGCCGAGCGATTGAGCGGCCGCTTGGTGGAACAAGACGGTTCGTGTGGCGAGCCGCCTCATTGTATGTATGATCTGGGCTGCTCTGTCTTCAGCCTCGTTCTTTATTGACAACTTGTTCTCCTCCCTTTAAAATCAATTTATCTTGATCATCAAGATAAATGTTCTCTTACTTTATGGTTAAGTTGATCATAGCAAAAATAATGAGAGAACGTAAGCAGGAGGTAAATGAAATGAATCATGTGGATAAAGGCAAGGCATCCACTCGCTTTGTTGTCATCGGTTTGCTGTTAGGGATTTTTATGGCAGCGATGGACAATACCATTGTTGCAACAGCAATGGGAAGCATCGTAGCAGATTTAGGCAGTTTTGATAAATTTGCTTGGGTGACGGCTTCTTATATGGTGGCAGTGATGGCGGGAATGCCTATTTACGGAAAGCTTTCTGATATGTATGGTCGAAAGCGTTTTTTTTCTGTTTGGACTTATTTTCTTTTTAATTGGATCAGCGCTGTGCGGTATCGCACAAACGATGGATCAGCTCATTATTTACCGAGCCATTCAAGGGCTTGGGGGCGGTGCACTTCTTCCGATCGCATTTACGATTATCTTCGACATCTTCCCGCCTGAAAAGCGCGGAAAAATGTCTGGGATGTTTGGAGCAGTCTTTGGTTTATCAAGTGTACTCGGACCGCTTTTAGGTGCTATTATTACGGATTCGATCGGCTGGCATTGGGTTTTCTATATTAATGTGCCAATTGGTATTGTCAGTGTCTTCTTGATCGCTAGATACTATCAGGAATCGCTTGAACATCGTAAGCAGAAAATCGACTGGTCAGGTGCTATTACACTTGTCGTTGCGGTTGTCAGCTTAATGTTCGCGCTTGAGCTTGGCGGTAAATCTTATGCTTGGGATTCGGTGCAAATCCTCACACTTTTTGCTGTGTTTCTTGTGTTCGGTACGATCTTCTTTATTGTTGAGCGTAAGGCTGAGGAGCCGATTATCTCATTTTGGATGTTTAAAAATCGATTATTTGCAACATCTCAAATTTTGGCGTTTTTATATGGCGGGACATTTATTATTCTTGCTGTCTTTATTCCTATTTTCGTGCAGGCGGTGTACGGTGAATCTGCGACAAGTGCAGGGTTCATTTTAACACCGATGATGATTGGATCAGTCATTGGCAGTATGATTGGCGGAACGATGCAGACGAAGGTGCCTTTCAGACGTCTTATGACTATTTCTGTCATTTCATTTTTCGCTGGGATGCTGCTGCTTGCCAATATGTCACCAGATACAGCAAGACTGTGGCTCACACTCTTTATGATGATATCAGGCTTTGGCGTCGGGTTCAGCTTCTCCCTTCTGCCGTCAGCTTCAATGAATGATCTTGAGCCGCGCTACCGAGGCAGTGCAAACTCGACCAATTCATTTATGAGATCACTTGGAATGACGCTCGGTGTAACAATTTTCGGAACGATTCAAACCAATGTACTGACAAATCGTTTAGCTGATGCCTTTAGCGGAATGAAAGGAGCCCCTTCTCAAATAAGCGATCCACAGGCTATTTTCCAAGAAGGTGCCCGCTCACAAATTCCGACTGATATTTTAAATAAAGTCATCGATGCGATGTCACAAAGTATTACGTACGTATTTTTGCTTGCATTATTCCCGATTGCACTTGCGGCGATTACGGTCGTATTTATGGGAAATGCACGGGTACGCACATCTAATGAAATGAAGGAAAACGAATAATGTGAAAAAGCAGAGCGATAGCGGCTCTGCTTTTTTTCTTATTGATATAACGGATGGGCTTTGCCCTCACTGCCAACGATTCGTATTTTCGATTGGACCATGTCTTTTGCTGCTTGTTTTGCTTTTTGTAAATACATACGCGGATCTAAGCTTTCAGGTTCGTTTGAGAAATGATCACGTATCGCTTCGGAATATGCATTTTTCAGTTCAGTTGAGACATTCACCTTTGCCATACCAAGTGCAACGCATCGCTTGACGTCCTCATCTGGTACAGCGGAACCACCGTGCAGGACAAGTGGTACATCGACCAGCGCTGCAATTTGTTCAATGCGGTCAAAGTCAATATCCGGCACCCCTTTATAAATGCCATGGGCAGTACCAATCGCAGGCGCTAAAGTAGGCACCCCAGTTTCTTCTACAAATTGACGGCATTCTGATGGAACGGCTTTTTCAGCATCTTTTTCGTCGACGACGATATCATCTTCTACACCGCCTACCTTGCCTAGCTCTGCTTCGACATTTACACCGACTTTTAAGGCAAGATCCACGACTTCTTTTGTGCGGCGTACATTTTCTTCATATGAGTGCATAGATGCATCGATCATAACGGATGTATATCCAGCCCTGATACAGGTGAGAATCACATCAAAGTCTGTACAGTGATCCAGGTGAAGACCGATTGGGATTTGATATTGATCAGCAGCCGCCTTCACTGTATCTGCAATCGCTTTTGCTCCAAGAGATTGAACCGTTCCAACCGTTGTTTGCAAAATCACAGGTGACTTTAATTCTGCAGCAGTTTCGAGCACCCAATAGATACTGTCAAAGGAGTGTACATTGAATGCCACAATTCCGTATTGTTCTTTTTTCGCAGCCTCAAGCATTGGTGTTGTTGAAAGTAAAGGCATGATCAAACATCCTCTCTAGTTAAAATATCCGTTTCTAATACAGCAAGCATGTCTTCATTTGTTCTTGTTTCCAGCAGTTTTTGACGTTTCGTTTCATCCATTAAGCCTCGTGAAAGGGCTGAAAGAGCTTTTAAATGAGTCGTCCCTGCTTCACTTTTAGGGATCAGTAAGGATAAGAAGAAAAAGCAAGGCTTCCCATCAAAAGCGTCCCATTCAATACCTGTTTCCGTGCGGACGATCACAAGTGCTGGTTTCGTGATGGCTTCTGTTTGAGTATGCGGAATGGCAAATCCATCTTGAAATCCGGTTGTACTCAGTGCTTCCCTTTCCGCTAACCCTTTTTTGACATCCTCTGGTGAGGTGCAAATACCTGCTTTGTAGGCAATGTCAGCAATGGCTGAGAACACGCCAGCCTGTGAAGAAGCTGTTTCGTGAAGATTCATATAGATATGTTCCATCATTTCTCCTCCTCCGTTTTAAACTGCGGGGTTGTCTATTTTTTTACGGTAAAGTCCGTAGAGAATCGCACCTACGAGTGAGCCGATTAGTATGGAAAGCACCCATTGGAATGCACCTGTGACGACCGGAAGAACAAGGAATCCACCATGCGGAGCTGGAACCTGTACGCCAAACAAATATGTCAATATAGCAGAGATGGCCGAGCCAAACATGATAATTGGCAGGACAACGACCGGGTTTTTGGCCGCAAATGGGATGGCTCCTTCTGTAATATGTGTCGCTCCTAGAATATAGTTGATTGCCCCTGCATTTCGTTCTTGTGGCGTGAAATGTTTTCGGAAAATCGTTGTGGCAATCGCAATGATAAGCGGCGGTGTGATACATGCTGCTGACACACCTGCCATGAAGTAAAGGTTACCTTCTGCAAGTAAAGCCGTTCCTGTGACATAGGCTGCTTTGTTAAATGGACCGCCCATATCAAATCCACACATTGCTCCAACAATTAAGCCTAAAAGCAGCGGATTTGTGGATTGTACAGATGAGAGAAAGTCCATTAAGGAATTATTTAGCCCTGTGATTGGTACTAACAGCGGGGTCATGACAGCCCCAATTAAGAAAATACCGATGACAGGATAGATGAAGATTGATTTTAATCCATCAAGTGATGCTGGTAATTTTTGAAGCAAAAATTGAAGCAATAAAATGATATATCCTGCTGCAAAACCTGCGATAATACCGCCTAAGAATCCAGCACCTCCATCATTTGCAAGGAGACCCCCTATAAATCCGACGACCATCCCTGGGCGTCTAGCGATCGAATCAGCGATAAATGCTGCTAAAATTGGCACCATTAAGCTGAAGCCAAGTCCGCCAATGCTTTTCAAATAGGCAGCAAACGGATGATACGTTTCGTGCTTAGGATCAGCAGAGTAGATCCCAAATAAGAAAGAAAGGGCAATTAAGACACCGCCTCCAACAACAAATGGCAGCATGTGTGATACACCGTTCATCAAGTGTTTATAAATGGTGTGTATCCATTTATTTGCCGACTTTTGTTGAGAGGATGAAGGAGCAGATGGTTTCTCTGTTCCAGAAGCTCTTCCTTTCACTTGATGAACGGGAGCATCTCCATTTATAATGCTCTGAATCAGCTCAGTAGGTGTGCGAATGCCTTTGGCTACAGGCACTTCAATAAGTGGTTTGCCGTGAAAACGATCTGTATTTACATCTTTGTCGGCTGCCACAATGACCCCATCTGCTTCCATAATGTCTTGATCAGTTAAAGCGTTTTCAATTCCTACTTGACCATGCGTTTCGACTTTAATGTCGACCCCTAGCTGCTCAGCAGCGATTTTTAATGCTTCAGCTGCCATAAATGTGTGTGCAATACCTGTTGGACAGCCGGTTGCAGCGACAATTTTTTTACGGCTCATGTGTTATTCCCCCTTATATCTTCTGAATGTGTACTTGCTCAATCAATGAATCAATATCATGTAAATCACTTAAGCCTTTTGAAAACGCAGTGGATGCTCCCGTTGCAATGCCGTAGCGTAAGCATTCTTCAGGTGAATGTCCTTCAAGATGTTTACTAAGAAAAGCTGCGAGCATCGCATCTCCAGAACAAGCTGTGTTTACGACAGTGCCTGTTGGTGCGTTTCCTTTAAACACTGCGTCCTTCGTAATGAATAAAGCTCCTTCTCTCCCGCGGGAAATCAGCACTTGCTCTGCACCCATCTCAATGAGTTTCTCTCCTGATTGAATGAGTTCTTTTTCTGACAAAGGATGTGTTTTGCCGAAAAAAGCAGCAATTTCTTCTTCATTCGGTTTTAATAAATACGGCTTGTATTGAAGCGTCTCAAGAACAGCTGCGGAGCTTGTGTCTAAAATGAACTTGACCTTCTGTTGATGACAAATAGCTGCTACTTCTGAAAAGATGCTGGCAGGAACGCCTTTTGGCAGACTGCCTGACATGATGAGGATGCCTCCCTGCGGGATAGCCGCAATTTTCTCACGAAAGGCGTGAAGCGCTTTTTCTTCAATCGCTGGGCCTTGATTCACGAGCTTGTATTCTTCTGTCGTATTGATAAAAACATTAATGCGTGTAATGCCTTCAACCGAGATAAAATCGGTTTGAATGGAGAGATCCTTTAAAGATTGTTCAATATAAGAGCCTGAAAACCCAGCAATAAATCCTAATGCGGTGCTGGTGAAGCCATATTTCTTTAGCATAATCGACACGTTCACGCCTTTTCCATTCGGCTGATAATCTTCATCTTCTGTGCGATTGACTGCATTTGCCCGCATTTCTTTTAATGCAATATATAGGTCAATAGCAGGATTTAAGGTGCAGGTATAAATCAATTGGTTTCACCTTCTTTCTTTTCTCTAAAGAAAGTATCTCATACGATTCAGTGAAAATGTTTTCAGAATGTGTAAAGGTTTTCATGAGAAAAAGCCTTCCAGATCAAAGTCTCGAAGGCTTTCTTATTGGTTATTTCATTCGGATCACATAGGCATCGAGTAAAATGCGGGCAATGACATGAAGAGACAGGCGGGATCTGACTTCATAATCTGGGAAGAAAGATTGTTCCCCTTTATATCCGACTAGTGTCATATCTGATATTTTGCTTAATGTAGAATCTATTCTTGTCGTCACCGTAATAGTTGTGACTTGCTTCATACTGAGATTTTGACACGCTTCAACAAGCTCAGCTGTTTCGCCATTTAATGAAACAAAGATGGCAAGCTCACTTTTTTCAATGTCTCGCGATTTCAGCCGAATGATATTCGGATCGTCGTGTACTTCACATGTTTTCCCGATGAGCTGTAATTTGATGGTCATCTCTTTGGCAATCATCTCTGAGAAGCCTCTGCCGAAAATATAAATTTTGTCTGCATTATGTATTTTTTGAACGGCATCTTCAATTTGTCCAATACTTTGCAGCTGTATCGTTTTTAAAACCTCTTCTTCATTTTTCCGAATTGCTAGTTTGATGTCTTCATCAATATTTTTGAGCTGGTCGCTTGCATCTGTCATTTTCTTTTCTTGTTTCAATCGATATTTAAAGGATGTATAGCCGTTATAGCCAATTTTTTTCATCAGTCTGACAATCGTGGCCGTTGATACATTGGCTCTTTCGCTTAAAGTGACAATGGATAAGGTGGAGATATCCTCTAAATGCTGGTGAATATAATTGAGTAAATATCGTTCTGTTTCACTTAACGTTTGATATACATCACTTGGGATGTTAAATAATGATTCATTCAAATCGATTCCCCCTTATTCATTTCATACTATAATTAAATGCCCAATAAAAACAAGATGATTCTTTTGTCATGTATTTAGATGAAAGGCGAAAATGAGTGAAATTTTATTTTTGACATAAACTAAAGAAAAGTTGTGTCTATGTGAAAGGAGCTGATCCGTATGCTTCATCTTTTGTTTTATCTGATCCTTCTCTATGTCGTTTATGTCTTTTTGACCGCATTTGTTTTGTTTTATTTACCGATCCAAAAAACATGCAAAGAACATTGTATCTATAAAGCTTCTTCGATCTCAGGAGACAATCAGGGCACAAATCAAGTGATGCTTCTTGACGATGGATTTGAGTCTGGTCAGGCCAGAATCCAAATGATTCGTGAGGCAAAGAGGATGATCCGCCTTAGTTATTATTCCATCCAAAAGGGGAAAACAGCCGAATGGGTACTAGGTGCTTTAATTGAAGCTGCTGATCGAGGGGTGAAAGTTCAGCTGCTTTTAGACGGCATCTGCCACAGTTTGCGTGGACCGCTAAAAGATTTACGGTATGCCGTGGCAAATCACCCGAACATGGCCATTCGTTTTTATGAGCCCTTTCGGTTATTTAAGCCATGGACGTGGCATAACCGCCTTCATGATAAGCTGCTGATGGCAGATGGCCGAGTGGCTGTGATGGGCGGAAGAAATATCGGTGATAAATACTTTGCAGATCAGCCCCCGAAAGATTTTGCATTTGACCGCGATGTGCTGCTTTATAACGACAAAAAAGGAAAAGTATTAGATGAAATGGAGCAATACTTCGTTTATTTATGGAATCATCACTTTACGAAAAGAACAAAAGCTGTGTTCTCCAAACAAAAAGCAAAGAAAGGCTTAAAACTAAGAAAGAAACTGCTTAGATCCTATCAGGAGGCAGTGCATGCGAAAGAACCTTTTGTGATGTCGTCCTTTAATTGGGCAGCAGATGGCATCTCAGTAAAGCAGATTGCATTTTTTACAAATCCTGTGGAGCGTTTCAATAAGCGTCCTCTTGTGCTCAAAAAACTAAACGATCTAGCTCACCGGGCAAAGCGTTCTGTGCTCATACAGACGCCTTATGTCATCCCGACACGACCCATGAAAGACGGCCTCACTCCCTTAGCCAGCGGGATTCAAACGACAGTTGTTACGAATTCTCTTACAGCGACGCCAAATCCGTTAGCTTTTGCAGGTTACTTAAGCACGAAAAAGGAACTGATGAAAACAGGCGTTCATTTGTACGAATATGAAGGCCCGTATTCCATTCATGCGAAATCAATGGTCATTGATGATTATTTAAGTATTATTGGCACATATAATTTAGATGCGAGGTCTAGTTTTTTAAATACAGAGTCGATATTGGTTATTGATAGTGCCCCTTTTGCGCTATCACTTACTCAGGCAATAGAACGTAAAATCGCCTATAGTATTCTTGTCGCGAAGGACAAAGCAGCCTATAAAGCGGGGTCCTATGGGCAGAAAAAAAAGCCTTTGATGAAAAGGCTCCTTTTAAATGGTTTATCCGCGATAACTGTTCTATGGCGGCGGTTGATCTAAAGGGCAGCTACTCTTGTGGCAGCCCTTTTTCTCCCTCTTCTGCTGACTCGAATTTGGTCAATTTAAACACCAGGATCCCCGCAACAATCACAATGACACCTAATAGTTTTGCGGGAGAAAATTCCACTTTCTCTAACCCAAGCCAGCCAAGCGAATCGAACAACAGCGCGGAGCCGAGCTGTGAAATCAGGACAATCGAGATTCCATAAGTCGGACCGAGACGTTTGATGCTTTGAACGAGGCAGATGACCACCCCTACTCCAATGGCTCCGCTAATCCAGTACCACGCTTCCATATGTCTTGATTGAAACATGCCGGTTCCTTCTAGCAAAAGACCCATCAAAAGTGAAGCAATAAAGCCCATACCTAGAACGAGAGTGGTCGTTGACCAAGAGCCTGTCTGCTCATTGACCTTACTGTTAAAAATGGTTTGTAAGCTGACGAGTGCGCCAGCTATGATGGCTAATCCTATTCCTATGATCATGTCTGAATCCCTTCATTTCTTCTATTCATAAATGTTTCGCTCCGCTATTTCTAAGAGTCCTTCCCGGTCAAGAATCGTAATCTTCCCTCTTCGCCTCTCTATCAGCCCTTTTTCACAAAATTGCTGAATCACCCGGTTAATATGACGGTAGCTTGTACCAATTAAGCTCGCCGCATCAGTAAGACGAAGTGCGCTCGCGCTGTTATCCCCTGTTAACACAGACAAGAAGTAGCTTGCGAGTCTGACCTCTACAGGGTATAAAAGGTGGAAGCTCAAATCGTTTGATTTCGTATAAAATTTGTTTGTGATGCCCTTTAGTAAAAAGGTTAACACGCGGGGGTCATCCTTCGCATGGCGCATGAGCGCTTGATGAGAAATCCTTAGCATATGTACTTCTGTGACAGCCTCCACTGTATTGACCATATCAGTCTGCTGAACGTATTCAATATCTCCAATTGCTTCAAGAGGATGTTTAAAACAAAGAATAAAGGTCTTCCCTTCTTTTGTGGTGGTGAAAATCTTTAATTTCCCTTTTACTAACAAGTACAAATGCTCCCTCTGATCTCCCTTTGAACAAATCAGCTCACCTTGCTCATAGCGCCATAAGCTGACGTGTGATATGAGTTTCTGATGAAAGACGTTTTCTAATTCATGTGCCTTGAGATAAGTGGAAAATAGAGATTCATCATGAAGCTCCTCCATCTGACGCCCTCCTTTATAGCTTTAAAATGATTACGCCTGCGATCATCAATAGAATTCCTGCATAATGCGGCCATTTCATTTTCTTCTTCTGTACACCAAACCATCCTTTTGCATCGATTGCAAAGGTGAAAGCAAGCTGAGCAATGAGTAAAGCAGCGATGGTCAGTGTGACACCGATCATTTGAATCGCAGTCACTTCATTGAAAATAATAATGGCTGCAAATGCACCGCCTACTAAATAAAGCGGCTGCACCTTTCGATATTCTCGAAAGTGTCCGTCACGTACGATCAGTAAAATGATCAGTGCGATCATAAAGCCGGTCAGCTGCGTGATGGTTGCCGCCTGCCATGTCCCGATATCCTGGCTGATTCTTGCGTTTGCGACGCCTTGCAGTGTAATACAAGCGCCTCCTAATAAAGCGAAAATAACACCTTTCATTCGTTCAAATGCTCCTTCTTTTTCAGTCTAGTTCCATTAAATGATAGATGCCCTGATGTTGAAAAGGACATATGTCCCACTTTGCGTATTATATCAGAAACTTTTTCTTTTACAGTTGCATCGTTTTAGATTTTTCACAGTGGGTACAGTTTTATATCACCTGAAAACAGAATATTGAATGGAATCACATATAAAAAGGAGACATGTCAGAATGAGAAATCAAGAGAAACATTTTATTAACGGAGAATGGATCGCATCAACAGGAAACGAAACGACGGAAGTCATCAATCCTGCTACAGAGGAAGTCATTGGCACCATTAGTTTAGGAACAAAAGAAGATTTAGATAAGGCAGTCAAAGCTGCTCGTGCCGCCTTCCCTTCTTTCTCAAAAACATCTCGAAATGAACGCGTAAAGATGCTGGAAAACATTGTGCGTGGCTACGAAAAGCGTAAGGATGAACTAATTGAAGTCATGACACAAGAGCTCGGTGCACCGCTGAAAGTATCGGAAGAGGTTCATTACAAAATGGGACATGAACATTTTTCTAAAGCAGCGGAAGCACTTAAATCGTATACATTTACTGAGGACCGCGGCGGGCACACTATTATAAAAGAAGCGATTGGTGTCAGCGGATTGATTACACCTTGGAATTTCCCAACAAATCAAACATCACTTAAAATCGCGGGTGCCATTGCAGCAGGCTCACCAGTTGTCTTAAAGCCTGCGGAAATTACACCTTTTGCCGCAATGATTCTTGCAGACATCATTGATGAAGCTGGCGTACCGAAAGGCGTCTTCAACCTAGTAAACGGAACTGGTGATGTCATTGGTGACGGCATTAGCTCACACCCTGATATTGACTTTGTTTCATTTACGGGATCAGGTGCTGTCGGCTCTAAAATAATGGAAAATGCTGCAGACAATATTAAGAAAGTGGCTCTTGAGCTCGGCGGGAAATCCCCTCTTATCATCTTAGATGATGCAGATGTGGATGAGGCAGCCGAAACAGCCGTTCATCATATTGCGATGAATACAGGTCAAGTGTGTTCCGCAGCTACACGTGTGCTGATTCCTGAATCAATGAAAGACGCATTTGAAAAAGCGCTGCTGAATGCTCTGCCGAAGTTTACAGTTGGTGATCCTCGAGAAGATCACGCCACTGGTCCGCTTGTCTCCAAAAAGCAATGGGATACCGTGCAGTCTTATATTGAAAAAGGAATTGAAGAAGGTGCTCACCTGCTTGCTGGGGGAACTGGTAAGCCGGACGGACTAGGCAAAGGATATTTCGCCAAGCATACTATTTTCACAAATGTGAAAAATGATATGACCATTGCGCAAGAGGAAATATTCGGACCCGTCATGAGTGTGATCACATATCAAGACCTGGATCATGCCCTTGAGATTGCCAATGATACAGTGTACGGTCTTGCTGGCTATGTGGTTGGAAAAGATGAAAAAACATTAAAATATGTAGCTGAACATATTCGTGCCGGTCAAATTACCATTAACAACGCCGAAACAGATTACTTTGCCCCATTTGGCGGCTTTAAGCAATCTGGTATCGGAAGAGAATGGGGAGACTTTGGGATCGAGGAATATTTAGAAGTGAAAGCTGTGATAGGACTTCCAACAGCGTAATTTCAAAGGGGAGAAAAACGCTAAGGTTTTTCTCCCCTTTTTTAAGAAAAAGGATTATTTTAAGTTTTAGAAAGCAGAAAACATCATTTGATGTTCATTAAAGATGTATTTTTTCTATTTTAAAGGTTGTTTTCAGTTTCTTTTTGTGTTTGACATTTATTGTTTCTTTCCGATAAGTTAAGCCATATACCCCCTATTGATATAAACAATATTAATAGGAAGAACGGTAGTTTATATCCATTAAAATAGTCCACTGATAAACCAAATAGGGAGGGTGCCAGCACAATAAAAATTTGATTTAAAGTTAAACCAAAGCTTACAGTTAATCCAATAAACTCTTTATCTGCTTTTTCAGACATTAGCACAATAAATAAACTGTACCATCCCACTCCTAAAAAACCTAAAATGAAACAAATTATATAAAGTCCCCATAGTGGAAGATAATTCGAAAAGTAAACTAGAACAATTAAAATAATGACAGTTAATAATATTGTAAGTTGTAATGGCTTACTTCTATCTCCATTAAACAAATTGTCACTCATCCATGCTAACAATATCCGTCCAATTGCACCACCAATTAAAACCACACTTAACAACGTTCCAGAAATACTTAATGATATATGTAAGGTATTGCTTAGATAACTCATCAGGTGAGCTAATATGATTAATTGTAAAGAAATCATACTCATTCCAATAAAAAATACTGGATAAAGACTCGATTTTGCTTTGATCTTATTAATTTTCTCAAAAAAACGATCATTCTGTTGTCTTTGCGCAGTCATTCCATGATCTTTGTAGAAAATTGAAAAGATTATACCACCTGCAATTGCTACAATAGCTTGTGTTAATTTAACTGAAGATAAACCATAATTATAGAAGAAAAAAGGTAGGGATGTTGAAGCTAAAGCACCACCAAGTGGTATTCCAGTTTGACGAATCCCCATTGCAAGTCCTCTGTTATTGTTTTTAGGGAACCAATTGATGATTGCACTGCTCCCCCCTGGTTGAGCCGTCCCATACCAAACCCCGACAAAAGCAAGAACAATCAAAAGGTATACATAATCATTAATAGGAATTGTTATTAACATGGTAAGTCCTAGTAAGATTGAGCCTATTCCTACAACCCACCGCTCGCCGTATTTATCCATTATGTTACCGAATATTAGCATAGAGAATATAGGACCAATGTTTACAGCTGATACAATTAAACCTGTTTGAAATTGTGATAAGTTATATATTTCTTGACAAAATGTTGCTAAAGGACCTACTCCGTAATTTACAAATGTTGCACACGTTTGTGAAAAGGTAGCTATTATGAGTATAACCCATCTGTAGCTCCCCTTTTCATGGATCGCTTTAATTTGTGACATCTAACCTACCTCTTTCAAAATATGTAAATTTTATGTCATTATCTCAAAAATAAAACGAGGTTTGAATAAATTTTTTGAATTTTATATCCGGTTTAATTAAAAAGGTATTAGAAATCTTAATCATAACAATCAATATTATATATTTTACTTAATGGCAAACTTTCGGTAAAGTTCAAATTGAACCTATATATATAATTCCTATCGAATTAATCTATGTTTATATTCCTTGTGAGGTGGATATCGTTGCAACTTCATGTATTGAACAGTCCGTTTAGTCAGGAGCAGGCAGAACTGCTTAATCAGCTGCTTCCGACTTTAACAGATCAGCAAAAAATTTGGCTTACCGGTTATTTATCAGCACAGGCAGCTTTAGCCGGATTAGAAAATACTGCCCTAGCCCCTTCTCCTTCTGCCGCAGCACCAGCGCAGCCTGTCAGCAAAGATGTGACCGTCCTTTATGGCTCGCAAACAGGCAATTCTGAAGGGTTAGCAAAAAAGACAGCGCAGCATCTTGAAGAGAAAGGTTTTCAAGTGACGCTCTCTTCTATGTCAGATTTTAAACCAAATAGTCTGAAAAAAATAAACAATTTACTGATTATCGTCAGCACACATGGCGAGGGAGATCCGCCTGATAATGCCCTTTCTTTCCATGAATATATTCACGGCAGACGGGCACCAAAGCTCGATCATTTAAGTTTTTCTGTCCTATCACTTGGTGACAGCTCTTACGAATTTTTCTGTCAAACAGGTAAAGAATTTGATGAGCGCTTAAAAGAGCTTGGCGGAACGCGTCTTTTCGATCGAGTGGACTGTGATCTTGATTATGATGAGCCGTTTTCTGAATGGCTTCAAGGGGTGGCATCATCACTTAGCGAAGGCGGAGCTGCAGCAGCCCCGCAGGAATCAGCGGGAGCAAACACTCAAACGGCTGCATCTGAATACTCAAGAACAAATCCTTTTTATGCTGAAGTGCTTGAAAATATCAATCTAAATGGCCGCGGTTCTAACAAAGAAACCCGTCATTTGGAGCTTTCTCTTGAAGGATCAGGACTTGTTTATGAGCCGGGTGACAGCCTTGGTATTTATCCAACAAATGATCCTGCGCTTGTTGATGAATTGATCACAACATGCGGATGGAATGCAGAGGAAGCCGTAACCGTTCATAAAAACGGCGACACGCTTCCTTTAAAAGAAGCACTCATCTCTCATTTTGAGATTACCGTCTTAACAAAACCTCTTCTTCAAAAGATGGCGTCCTTTACAAAAAGCGAAGCCTTGCAGGCCCTTTTAGAAGAAGGAAACGAAGAAAAGTTAAAAGCATATATAGCAGGAAGAGATTTAGTAGATGCTGCTCGTGATTTCGGTCCTTTTGAAGGAACAGCGGCAGACTTCACTGCCATTTTAAGAAAAATACCGGCACGCCTTTATTCCATTGCAAGCAGCCTGAAAGCAAATGAAGAAGAAGTTCATTTGACGATCGGTGCTGTGAGATATGATGCTCACGGAAGAGAACGTCAAGGTGTCTGCTCAATCTTATGTGCGGAGCGCTTAGAGCCAGGTGATAAGCTGCCTGTTTATATCCAGCACAATCAAAACTTTAAGCTGCCTGAAAACCCTGATGCACCGATCATTATGGTAGGACCAGGCACAGGCATCGCCCCTTTTCGTTCCTTTATGCAGGAGCGTGAGGAAGTCGGTGCAGATGGAAAGTCATGGTTGTTCTTCGGTGATCAGCACTTTGTGACGGATTTCTTATATCAAACCGAATGGCAAAAGTGGTTAAAAGATGGCGTGTTAACGAAAATGGATGTGGCTTTTTCAAGAGATTCAGAGGAAAAAGTATATGTCCAGCACCAAATGAAGAAACAAAGTAAAGAATTATTCGAATGGCTGGAGCAAGGTGCCTATGTATATGTCTGCGGAGATGAAAAACATATGGCGCATGATGTTCATAATACCCTTCTATCAATCATCCAAGAAGAAGGTGCGATGAGCAAAGAGAAAGCTGAAAGCTATCTAGCCAACTTGCAGCAGCAAAAACGCTATCAGCGTGACGTATATTGATTGAATGCTTGAAAGAAAGGAGCTTTTACTTACATGGTGAAGACAGCATTAACAGCGCCGGATGGACCTCCGAGCGACGTAGAGGAAATCAAAGAAAAAAGTGATTATTTACGGGGTACTTTAAAAGAAGTGATGCTTGATCCGATTTCAGCGGGTATTCCTGATGATGATAACCGTCTGATGAAGCATCACGGCAGTTATTTACAGGATGATCGTGACCTGAGAAATGAACGGCAAAAACAAAAGCTTGAGCCTGCCTATCAATTTATGCTGCGCGTCCGCCTGCCTGGCGGAATCGCTACATCCAAACAGTGGCTTGTGATGGATGAGCTTGCTCATAAATATGGAAACGGTACGTTAAAGCTGACAACTCGTGAAACCTTTCAGCTTCACGGTATTTTAAAATGGAACATGAAAAAGACCATTCAAGACATTCATTCCACTATGCTTGATACGATCGCTGCTTGCGGCGATGTGAACCGTAATGTCATGTGTACATCAAACCCCTATCAATCAGAAGTGCACCATGATGTATACGAGCTCGCCAAAAAATTAAGTGATGACCTGCTTCCGCAAACAAGAGCGTATCATGAAATTTGGCTTGATGAGGAAAAGGTAGCAGCAACGCCTGATACAGAGGTTGAGCCGATGTATGGTCCACTTTATTTGCCAAGAAAATTCAAGATTGGTGTGGCGGTCCCCCCTGCTAACGATATTGATGTTTTTTCGCAGGATTTAGGCTTCATTGCAATTATTGAAAATGATCAATTAGTCGGTTTTAATGTCGCGATTGGCGGTGGAATGGGCATGACTCATGGTGATACAGCGACCTATCCTCAGCTTGCAAAAGTAATTGGCTTTTGTACACCGGAACAAGTTGTAGAGATTGCCAAACAAGTGATCACCATCCAGCGGGACTACGGAAACCGTTCGGTGAGAAAAAATGCCCGCTTTAAATATACAGTGGACCGCCTCGGTCTTGAGAATGTAAAAGAAGAGCTTGAGCGCCGCCTTGGATTTACCCTATTAGACGCAAGAGATTATCACTTCGATCATAACGGTGACCGCTATGGCTGGGTAAAAGGCATTAATGGCAGATGGCATTATACGATGTTTGTAGAAGGCGGACGTATCACGGATTACGATGATTATCCGCTGATGACAGGCATTCGTGAAATCGCAAAGATTCATACAGGTGACTTCCGCTTAACAGCGAATCAAAATTTGATCATTGGAAACGTCACATCTCATAAAAAGAAACAAATCGAGCAGCTCATTCAGGAGTTTGGTTTGTCAGATGGACAGCAGCACTCTGCACTTCGCCGCAGTTCAATGGCCTGTGTTGCTCTTCCGACATGCGGCTTAGCGATGGCAGAGGCAGAACGCTACCTCCCGCGCTTAATTGACAAAATTGAAGAGATTGTCGAAGAAAATGGCTTAAGTGATAAAGAAATCACGATTCGTATGACTGGATGTCCAAATGGATGCGCCCGTCATGCGCTTGGTGAAATTGGCTTTATCGGGAAATCACCTGGCAAATACAACATGTATCTTGGCGCTGCGTTTGATGGCAGCAGATTAAGTAAACTGTACCGAGAAAATGTAGGGGAAGAAGACATTTTAAACGAGCTTGGCTCTCTACTCCCCCGCTATGCAAAAGAACGCGAGGAACATGAACATTTCGGTGATTTTGTGATTCGGGCAGGTATTGTAAAAGAAACAACAGATGGCACGAATTTTCATGTGCAATAATAAAGACAGGGATCTCTCCTGTCTTTTTTTATGGACTTTGTTTCCTTTTCAAGTATTCGCAAATGCTTTTGTAGACATTTGGATTATCTAAAGAAGATAGATCTGGTGAAGGCTGCTGTTCATACGCTCCTTTTAATAAACGCCGGACGATTTTTCCGTTTCTTGTTTTCGGTAAAGCTGAAATAAGATAAATTTCCTTTGGAGTGAGCGCTTTTCCCGCATATGAACCAACATGTGTTTTGAGCTCTTGAATGAGTGCTGCTTCTTCGAAAGTCTGTGAACTGGCCACAATGAAACAAACTAGTGCTTCTCCCTTCACCTCATCTTTCACTCCAATCACAGCAGCCTCATGTACGGCTGGATGCCCGACAAGAATGGATTCAATTTCAGCTGGACCAATGCGTTTACCTGCTGTATTAATGACATCATCCGATCTGCCCGTGATATGGAATGCGTCATCCTCTGATTGCATCACCCAATCACCGTGCGTCCACACCCCATCAAATCGTTTAAAATAGGTGTCTTCATATCGCTCCGGATCTTTCCAAAACCCACATGTCATGCCGACCCACGGCTTTTTCACAACAAGCTCCCCCACCTCATTCAGAACACTCTCTCCTGCCTCATTATACACATCTGCCGCCATTCCTAAGATGGCCGCATTAAAAAGGATCGGTTTGATTGGACGAAGCAGCGTACTTCCTACAATACCGCCAGAAACCTCTGTTCCCCCTGAGTAATTTAAGATGGGAATGTGCTTTTGACCAATGGTGTCAAAAAGCCATTGCCATGGTGCTTCATTCCACGGTTCACCTGTAGATATGATGGCTTTCACATGCGGCAGCTCAATGTCTGAAAGGTTTTGCTGCATCGCAGAACGAACAAAAGTAGGTGAAAGTCCAAAATGGGTGACTTTTTGCTCGTGGATGAATGACCAAAGGTGCTGTTCATTTGGATAATCGGGGGCGCCGTCATATAAAACAATTGCAGCTCCATTGATCAAACCGCCAAAGACGAGAAAGGGCCCCATCATCCAGCCCATGTCTGTGAGCCAAAACAAACGGTCTCCTTTTGCAACGTCCATACAAAGACCGGCATCAAAAGCCGATTTTACAGGAAAGCCTGCGTGTGTATGGACAGCCCCTTTTGGTGTACCGGTTGTTCCAGACGTGTATAAGATCATAAGGGGATCTTCATTTGAAAGATAAGTCGTTTTATTCATTGGTTCCTCTTTTAACAAATCGTTTAACTGAATATCCTCTTTATATTCAGTAGAAGAGGAAGCATGTACAATGACTGTTTGGACAGTCTTGGTTTTGTCGATCGCTTCTGCCGCACATTCACGCATGTTGATTGTCTTTCCCCGGCGCGTCACGCTTGAGCCTGTGACGACAATGGTTGCACCTGATGCACGAATACGTACGGCAAGAGGCTCGCTTCCATAGCCAGAGAAAACCGGGCTAAAAATGACACCAATCTTTGCAAAGGCAAGCATGACGGCAGCTGTTTCCGGAAGCATCGGCATATAAATGACCGCTACATCTCCTTTTTGTATTCCCTTCTTCAAAAAACCAGCAGCGAGACGATTGACCTTTTCTTGAAGTTCGAGGAACGTCCATCTTCTCTCTTCTCCCGCTTCATTTCTCCACATCACAGCTGGTTGATGCTGGGTTTCTTCATTCTCTGCCCATTTGTCAACAGCCGTTTCGACCACGTTGAGCCTGCCGCCTTTATACCAATTGGGCCACATGAATGAATCTTGGCCTAATGCAGCTTCATACGGCTCCTTCCACACGATACCGACCGCCTTTTCGGCTTCTCTCCAAAACCAATCGGTCCGCTCGATACTAGCTTGATAGAACGCATCATAAGTAGAAAAACCAAGTGAATGCATCCATTTGTAAAGGCGTGTTTGTTTCATCATTTGCTCTTCGGGTTTCCACGCTGGTTTTAGGTTCATCATGAGGCCCGCCTCCTTTAGACCGGATAAACCGGGTGTTTTCGTCTTGTAAATGTCATCTCTTTAGAGGTATAGGCTCGTAATCTATGACAAAGCTCATCTCGCAAATGGTCAAACGGGATGACACCATCGACAATCATTTCAGAGGCAAGCTCATATATATTCATGTCTTCCTGGTATTCCTTGCGTTTCTCTTGAATAAATGCCGCTCTTTCCTCAGCAGGCAGTTCGGCAATTTTATTCGCATAGACCGCATTTACAGCGGCTTCTGGCCCCATGACAGCAATTTGTGCTGATGGAAGTGCGAGACAGCAGTCCGGTTCAAAGGCTGGTCCTGCCATTGCATATAAACCTGCACCATATGCTTTACGAACAATGACGGATATTTTCGGAACGGTTGCCTCTGACATGGCGGAGATCATTTTCGCCCCATGCCTGATAATACCTGCTTGTTCCACTTTTGTTCCGATCATAAACCCCGGTATATCGGCAAGGAAAAGGAGTGGAATATGAAAGGCGTCACATAGCTGAATAAACTTAGCGGCTTTGTCGGCCGAGTCATGGAATAATACGCCGCCTTTTACCCTAGGCTGGTTGGCAATAAGACCAACAGGCTGACCATTCATACGGCCAAATCCTGTGATCAGCTCTGCGGCAAATAGCTTTTTGATTTCAAAAAATGATCCTTCATCAATGAGTAAATCAATAAGCTGATACATATCAAAAGAGGTATTCTGCCCTTTAGGAATGAGGTCTTGGATGGTGATCTCTGATGGTTTAGGTGCGATTGCGGCTGCCGGTTTTGGTTTTTCTGTATAGTTGGCAGGCATGTAAGTTAAATAAGTGCGGGCGATTTGAATGGCTTCTTCCTCTGTTTTTGCTAAAATATCGCCGCATCCAGAAATGCTGCAATGCATTTTTGCTCCGCCCATTTCTTCAAGGGATACTTTCTCTCCAATCACCATTTCGGCCATTCGCGGTGAGCCTAAGTACATTGAGGCATTCCCTTCGACCATGACGACGATGTCACAAAAAGCAGGAATGTAAGCACCTCCGGCTGCCGAAGGACCAAATAGTAAACAAATTTGCGGAATACGTCCAGACAGCTTCACCTGGTTATAAAAAATGCGGCCTGCACCCCTTCTGCCTGGAAACATGGCGATTTGATCGGTGATTCTAGCACCCGCAGAGTCAACTAAATACAGCATTGGGCAGTTGAGCTTTTCGGCTGTTTCCTGGATTCTAATGATTTTTTCTACCGTTTTGACGCCCCATGATCCTGCTTTGACGGTAGAATCATTTGCCATGACGCAAACAGTCTGCCCATTCATCCGCCCTGTCCCTGTGACAACACCATCTGCTGGTAAATGTTCATTTTGACACTCGGCAAACATGGCATCCTCAATGAAAGAATCCTCATCTAATAACAACTGGAGGCGGTCACGGACAAACAATTTTCCTTTTTCTTTGTTTTTTTGATGGTATCGGTCTGCCCCGCCTTTCAGAATCTGCCGTTTTTTTAGTTCATATCCTTCGATCATACCCATTCCCCTTTCTTGCTACCTGCCTCTGTATTGAGGCGTTCGTTTTTCTTGGAAGGCTCGAAGACCTTCCGTTCGATCTTCTGTCTCAATGAGCCGTAGATACGCTTCGTATTCCTTTGTCAAACCTGTATGCAAATCGTGATCAAGGCTTGATTGAATCGCTTGTTTCGCTTCTTTTAAGGCAAGCGGGCCATTTTTGATGATTTGTTTTGCAAGAGAGATGGCATCGTTCATGAGGGAATCTGCTACAGAGATATGCTCAATCAGCCCGATTTGAATGGCTTCTTCTGCTTGTATTGATGCGCCTGTGAAAATAAGTTCTTTTGCTTTACCGAGTCCAATGAGGCGCGGAAGGCGCTGCGTCCCTCCGGCTCCTGGTATGATAGCTAGTCCTGTTTCTGGCAGGCCGAGTTTTGCTCCGGCTCGTGCAATGCGGAGATCACAAGCGAGCGCGAGCTCAAGTCCTCCGCCTAGTGCGTGTCCGTTCATCACTGCAATGACAGGTACAGGAATAGATTCAATCTCGATAAAGGTTTGCTGAATCGAAAGAACAGCTCCTTTTGCTTCTGCTTCTGTCATCAATCGTCGTTCTTTTAAATCTGCTCCAGCACAAAAGACTTTTGAACCGGCTCCTGTAATGAGAAGACAGCGAATGCTTTCATCGTGTTTGATTTCTTGAATGATTTGATTGATCTCCTCCAGCATTGGAGCAGATAGGGAATTCGCTTGTTCTGGCCTGTTTAAGGTCATGATGCCGATCTGTTCATCTTGTATCGAAAAATGGATCAATGATGTCATGTTATTCATCCTTTATGAAGTAGTCTGAGAGTGATAAGCACGTAAACAGTGACTAGGCAGGGTTCGATCTACTTTTGCTTCAATCCATTCTGCCGCTTTAATTAATGCAGGAAGGTGAATATTTGTCTCAATTCCTAGTTTTTGAAGCATATGCACCACATCTTCTGTCGCCACATTTCCGCTGGAACCAGGTGCATAGGGACATCCGCCAAGCCCGCCGCTGGAGGAGTCAAATATGGTGATCCCTGCTTTTAATGCCGTATAAATATTCGCAAGAGCCATCCCCTTCGTATCATGAAAATGAAGAGCGATTTTATCAGCAGGAAAACGTTCGAGTAAAATGTCTAAGCGTCTTTCTACTTGAAGCGGATGGGCTTCACCGATGGTGTCACCGAGAGATATTTCATCAATGCCATAAGAAAGCAAAATATCCGTTAGCCGGAGGACTTGATCCATTGGCACTTGTTTTTCATATGGGCAGCCAAACACGGTGGAAATATACGCGCGTGTGTTTTTTCCTGCTGCTTTTAAATCAGCTGTCATTTGTTTGATAACAGGAAGTGTTTCGTGGATGGATTGATTCATATTTTTCTTGTTATGTGTTTCACTCGAAGAGATGAACATAGCGCCTGTGTCAAGATTGGCTTCAAAAAAATGAGCTAAGCCTTTTTCATTGGGAATGAGTGCTGCATAGGTGATGCCGTCTTTTTTGTTAAAGGATTGGGTGAGTTCTTTGGCATCTTTTAAGGCTGGAACCCATTTAGGATGAACAAATGATGTGATTTCAATATAAGGGAGCTGGGCTGCTGCGAGCAGATCAATCCACGTTCGCTTCTCGCCTGTGTCAAGCCAGACTGATTCATTTTGCAGTCCGTCCCGCGGCCCGACCTCCCTGATAAGCACACTCTTTGGTAATGCCATCTGGCTCCCTCCTATTCTGATAGTTCTAAAAGAACCTCTCCTTCATCGACAAACTCTCCCTCTGCCTTATACACTTTACTGATGATCCCGCCCTCTTCAGCAACGATCGGAATCTCCATTTTCATTGATTCTAAGATGGCAACCTCCTGTCCTTTTTGCACTTCATCACCTTGTTTCACAAGGAGCTTCCATAAGTTTCCAGCCATTTGAATTGTGACAGTTTTCATGAACGGTTTTCCTCCCTTTTTTTCATGAGAAAATCGGTGGTGATGCTGCCTTGTAAGAAAGCAGAAGATCCGGCCATTTCCCTTAAAAGCGGTAAGTTGGTTTTGATCCCTTCTATTTCATATGCTTGTAATGCCCCTTTTAATCGTTCTATTGCAAGTTTTCGTGTATCACCGTAAACGATCATTTTCGCAATCATTGGATCGTAAAAAGGGGTAATGATGCTTCCATTTGTCACGCTTGACTCATGACGGATATACGGAGCTTCAGGTGTGGAAAGCCGAGTGATCGTTCCTGGTGATGGATAAAAGGTGACGGGATCTTCCGCATAAATTCTAACCTCGATGGCATGGCCGATTTGATGAATATCCTCCTGATTAAAGGAAAGCGGCTCACATGCAGCGATTTTCAGCTGCTCCTCGACAAGGTCAATGCCTGTAATTTCTTCTGTGACAGGGTGCTCTACTTGTAATCTTGTGTTCATTTCTAGGAAATAAAAGTGTTGATGCTGATCAACTAAACATTCAATCGTTCCTGCATTTTCATACCCAATCGCTTTGGCTGCTTTGACGGCCATCTCCCCCATCTGATGTCTTACTGATTCATCAAGACAGGCGGCTGGTGCTTCTTCAATGATTTTTTGATGTCTTCGCTGGAGTGAACAGTCGCGCTCAAATAAGTGAACCCCATGGCCGAAGGAATCAAAAAGGACCTGAATTTCAATGTGCCGAGCGTTTTCAATGACCTTTTCCATATACAGCGTCCCATCGTTGAAAAAGCTTTGCGCTCTTTTTTGATTCCCTTCAAAAGCCCTGTACAGCTCCTCGTCATTTTGCACGAGCTGCATGCCAATTCCTCCGCCCCCGCTTGATGCCTTGAGCATGATCGGATAACCGAGTGACTGCGCTTGACTGACCCCTTCTTCTGCATCATGCAGCGGAGCTGAAACGCCTGGTACAATGGGGATACCTGCTTGAGCCATCGTTTTTCTTGCTTCAATTTTATTCCCCATTCGCTGAATGACTTGTGCGGATGGGCCAATAAAGGCGATTCCTTCGCTGCGGCAGCGTTCTGCAAAGGCTGCATTTTCTGATAAGAGGCCATATCCTGGGTGGATGGCATCTGTATTTGTCTGTTTGGCTACACGAATGATGGCTTCCATGTTTAAATAGCTCTCAGATACTTTCGCGCCTCCAATCGGATAGGCGCTTTCTGCTTCTTGCACATGAAGTGCATGCTGATCTGCTTCTGAATAAACGGCGACGGTGTGGATTCCGAGCCTTTTACACGTTCGAATAATTCGCCTAGCAATTTCGCCTCGATTTGCAATCAGTACTTTTTGAAACATCACTGCCTTCACTCCTTTATTAGATCAAGCGCCTGCTTTTTCAGACGAAATTTTTGAATCTTCCCTGATGCGGTCATTGGATACTCGTCAGTGATGAAAAAATATTTAGGAATTTTGTAGCGAGCCATTTGCGACTGACAATAGCTGGTGAGTGTCTCAATTGTCACCGTCCTACCTTTTTTAAGCCGAATGAATGCGGCGGCTTCTTCTCCATACGTCTCGTCAGGTATACCAACGACCTGTGCATCAAGGATATCCGGATGAGTATAAAGAACATCCTCAATCTCTTTTGGGTAAACATTCTCCCCGCCTCTAATGATCATATCTTTCAGCCGTCCTGTGATTTTCACATAGCCGTCCTCATCCATCTCTGCTAAATCACCCGTATGAAGCCAGCCGTCCTGGTCAATCACTTCATTTGTGGCTTCTTCATTTTTATAGTAGCCTTTCATCACATGATAGCCTCTTGTACACAGCTCTCCTTGTTCTCCTCTTGGTACTTCCTCCGGCGTGCCTGGAACGGTGATTTTCACTTCAATGTGAGGAAGCGCCCGGCCGACCGTTTGAACCCGCCTTTCAAATGAATCATCCGTTCTTGTTTGGGTAATGACAGGAGAGCTTTCGGTCTGGCCGTAAGCAATCGTGAGCTCCTTCAGTCCCATTTGTTCAATGACGGCTTTCATCACATGGGATGGGCAAAGAGATCCTGCCATAATGCCCGTTCGTAATGTGGACAGATCGTATTGGTGAAAATTCGGATGGTCGAGCTCTGCAATGAACATTGTCGGGACGCCGTGAAGGACGGTGCACTTCTCTTTTTCTACGGTTTGAAGAACTCGCTCTGGGTGGAAGGATTCAATTGGAATGATCGTTCCTCCTTTTGTGAGACACGCAAGCACGCCAAGAACGGATCCAAAGCAATGAAAAAAAGGAACGGGGATACACATTCGGTCCTTTTGGGTGAGCTTCATACAATCTGCGATTTGGCTGGCATTGCAGACAATGTTTGTATGGCTGAGCATAACTCCTTTTGGATAGCCGGTTGTGCCTGAAGTATATTGCATATTAATGACATCATCAGGTGCAAGCTCATCCATTCGTTTCTCCCACTCATGATCCTCTGTTCTTTTGGCAGCTGCTTGAATACTGTTCCAGCTGCGCATGCCCTTTGGCGTGTGCTCACCTATATAGACGACACTTTTTAAATAAGGAAAAGATGAGGATGTGATCTCTCCTTGATGAGCGTTTTGAAGCTCCGGTATGAGTTCTTCAAGCATTTTGACATAGGATGTCTCTTTGAATCCGTCTACGATAAACAGCATGCTGCTATCAGAGTGCTTGAGTAAATAAGCGAGTTCTTGTGATTGAAAGTTTGTATTCACGGTGACAAGAACGGCTCCAATCGACGCGCAGGCGAATTGCAGCATGAGCCATTCGGGTACATTGGGCGCCATGATGGCGATATGATCCCCTTTTTGAACCCCTAATGCCATAAGACCTTTTCCGGTTTCCTTGACTTCTCGATAAAACGCTTCATATGAATAACGTAAAGAACGTTCTGGATACACAATGGCTTCATGTCCTGGATGCTGATCCTTTTTCTCTTTTAATAACGAGCCGATTGTCTGTGGATGAATCGACATCATGGCTTTCCTCCTCTATTGATGGTAAGCGTTTTCATTATCGGATTACGCTAACAGTTGTCTTGCGATGACTAGACGCTGAATTTCAGAGGTCCCTTCTCCAATTTCCATTAGCTTGGCATCTCTCACAAGCCGTTCTACACCACATTCTTTCATGTAGCCTGTTCCCCCGTGAATTTGAACAGCATCAAGACTTGCTTTTGTCGCCATTTCAGAAGCGAAGAGTTTGGCATAGGCAGCTTCTTTTGTAAACGGCTTGCCGTGATCTTTCAGCCAAGCGGCTTTCCAAACCATTTGTCTAGCGAGCTCTATTTGCATCGCCATATCTGCCAGCTTAAACTGAATCGCTTGGAAGGAAGAAAGGGTCTGCCCAAATTGCTTTCTTTCTTTTGCATGCGAGAGCGAAGCATCTAGTGCAGCTTGTGCGATGCCAACTGATAACGCAGCAATTGAAATGCGCCCCCCGTCTAATGTATATAAAAATTGCTTAAAGCCTTTCGCTGGGTCTCCTAAAATATTCTGGGCTGGTACACGTACACCGTCTAAAATGATTTCTGCTGTATCTGAACCGCGCACGCCCATTTTGTCATATGGATTTGTAATGGTCAGCCCTTTTTGCCCTTTCTCCACAATGAAGGCGGAGATGATCGGGCGGCCGTTTTCATCTTGATCCGAGACAGCAGTGACGATAATGGTTCTGGCAAAATTGGCGTTTGTGATCCAGCACTTTTCCCCGCTAATGACATACTCTTGTCCGTCTTTGACTGCTTTTGTTTTCGTCCCTTTTGCATCTGACCCTGCATTTGGTTCTGTTAATCCGAAGGAACCAAGTGCTGTTCCAGAAGCCAGCGGGACAAGGTGGTCCATCTTTTGTTCCTCTGTACCGAAGTAATAAAGCGGGCTTGCGCCTAAGGAGACGGCTGCGGCATAGCTAAGACCTGTACTACCGCACTGTTTTCCGATTTCTTCTACAGCGAGTGCATATGATATCGTATCTCCTCCTGAGCCGCCGTATTTCTCTGGAAAGGGGATGCCCATAAAGCCGAGCTCCCCCATTTTTTGAAACGTTTTGGCTGGGAATACGGCCTGTTCATCAATGGTTTGAGCGAGTGGTGCAATTTCTGCTTTGGCGAAATCTTTGACCATCTGGCGGATCATTTGTTGTTCTTTCGTTAATTCAAAATCCATCTTGCTTCCCCCTTTAGCTCTTTTCTATCATATTTATTAATCAAGCAGCTGCTTCATGCCAAGCTTGATTGAATTCAGAAAATTAAAACAAGAATAATAGAAAAAAAGCATGAACGAAGAAAATCTCACTCATGCTTTTTCTGTTATTTCACTATTTTTGTAGAAGGCTTGCTTTCGTGATGAAGACGATTCAGAGCCGTAATCTTGTAAGTATCCATTTTCTTTTGATTGACTGGGAGGTCTTTAATCGTTGTTATGGCGCCTTTTTCTTTTCTAACCGTTTGCAGCAATTCATATGTTCCTTTATTTGTTAATCGATAGACTGCATAATAGGATACGGTAGAATGCGGATCATTTTTGATTTGTAAAGCCGTACCATCCGATGTCTTTTTCACAGATTGAATGATTGGTTTTTTAGGTGTTTTCTGATGAAGCCAAGGCATTTCTGGAATGAGAGCTGGTTTGCGGTATGACTCTTCTATCAATCGATCCTTTACATTCAAAGGGTTGCGATTGAGATCCTTCAAGCTGAAATGCATGCTTCCCTGCACAAGCTGTGACTGCCTGTTCAGCTCAATCTGCCTAAAATATTCTTCCGGGTCAGACCAAGCAGGGTCACTGTTTTGATTAATTTTATATGCCGCCTGCCCAATGTACAGGTGAACCGGCTCCCCTTTCACCTCATTTGACCACCATTTCGTCAGCACATCATAAGCGGCAGCTTGAAAGCCGATGCTCCAGTAAATTTGCGGAGTAACATAATCAATATCGTGCTGCTGAATCCACTCTCTTGTATCAGCATACAAATCATCGTAGTTGGTCATTCCTGCAGTGGTGTTTGAACCAGTCGGGTCATCTTTTATGTTGCGCCATACCCCAAATGGACTAATACCAAATTTCACATACGGTTTTTCTTTCTTAATGGTGTCATTGATTTGCTTCACCAGCTGATTCACATTATCTCTTCGCCAATCTTCTATATGAGTAAATGCTTTTTTTCCATATGTTTCATACGTTTCTTGATCTGGAAATGGTACACCGGCTATTTTATATGGATAAAAATAATCATCCATATGCACTGCATCAATATCGTAGTTTTTCACAACTTCTTCGATACCGCCGATAATGAAGTCCTGAGTTTCAGGAATACCAGGATTGTAATATAGCTGATTACCATACGTAATCGTCCAATCAGGATGTTGTCTTGCAGGGTGATCGGCAGACAAACGGCTGAGATCAGTATGATTCATTGTGATTCGGTAAGGGTTAAACCAAGCGTGAAATTCAAGGCCGCGTTTATGAGCTTCTTCGATCATAAACTCAAGCGGATCGTACCCCGGATCTTTCCCTTGTGTTCCAGTCAAATATTCTGACCACGGCCCGTATGCTGAAGGATAAAAGGCGTCTGCTGTTGGTTTAATTTGCATAATGACGGCATTCATATTCATCGCTTTGATTTCGTCTAACAAACGAATAAACTCTTGCTTCTGCTCTGCTACAGGCAGCCCCTTCTTTGAGGGCCAATCTAAGTTATAAACAGATGCAATCCATACCGCGCGCATCTCTCTTGTGCTCTCAAGCTTCCCTTTTGGCACTGCACGAGCTGCTAGACTGCTAGAAGGAATCAATAAAAATACAAACATCAACATCAGTGTTAAAACTGTCATACTGATCTTTTTCAGCATGTTTTGCATCACCTCATCTTAAGTTTATTCCGCTTTTTGTGATGGAATGCCAGCAGATGGTGTAAGCAGAATGTTTTTCATTTCATTGAGCTGAGCTTCAGGGACTTTGCAGGCTTCAATTAAATACCGCTCTGCACTCCCGTATGTCTCCAGCATTTCGTGCAGCACATCTTCAAGATAATCTTGCTGCACACCAACAAGCGGCTGAATTTGTTCTTTTGACACCCGGTATAAACTCATCAATCGGACAAATCGTTCCTGCCTTCTGACGAGCATTTGCACGCCTTCATTGGAACGCATGTATTCACTTAAAACGACAGTCAGCGGTACACCTGCCACCAACTGAATCAGGGCAGATAAAAAACCTGTACGGTCCTTGCCACTCGTGCAGTGAAGCATCAGCGGGTAATGGCTTTGATCTGAAAGCAGTGTGAACAGCTGCCGAATCTCTTCTTTACGCTCTGTCAGCATGCTTTGATATAACTCTTTCATGATCGGTGTAAATGAGAGAGACTTCCCTTCTGTTACCAGCATACGAAACATGGTCCATTTACTTGGCATCTTACTGTCAGGCTGCATCGGAATATGGACGATTTTGTCGTGTTCCTTGATCTTTGGCGGATGTGATTTACGTTCTGAGGCTGTACGGAGGTCACAAACGGTTTGAATTCCGAGTGCTGAGAATATCTCGATGTCTTGTTTCGACAAACGGGATAAGTCTGCGGATCGATAAATCATTCCCTGTTTGATCACCATCCCATCTGTTGTTTGAAGCCCCCCTACTTCTCTAAAATTCGCAAGCTTTGAAAATGGGTTGTTTGATTGATTCATAGAAGTGAAAGTTCCTTTCTGGTTTCTTTCTTTTTTCTATCATACGCTTTTATATCAAAGGAGAAAAGAGAATCAATTGACCTAATCCATGTAAGAGAATTTATTGGTATAATGAAAAAAGGACATTCGGATTGATTGGAGATATGAAGTATGATAAAAACAAAACGGATTCAGCAAATCAAAGAGTATGTGTTTGACCGGGAATCTGCCTCACTTGATGAGCTTGTGGCACATTTTGGTGTCTCAAAAAACACGATACGCCGAGATGTACAGGCTTTGGTCGAGTCCGGCGTACTCAAAAAAGTGTATGGCGGAGTGGCTGTGAACCACTCAACGTTAGTGGTGTATCAAGAGCGAAAGGTCCGTCAGCTCAGTAAAAAGCAATTGATCGGTCAGACGGCTGCTGCTTTTGTGGAAAACGGAGATATGATTTTTATTGATTCTGGTACGACAACGCTTGAGCTGCTCCCCTATTTGACGGAGAAACAGGTGACCATTGTGACCAATAATGTCGATTTCATTACACAAGCGATGCCTTATGAAAATCTCACCATCTTTTCCACTGGCGGGATGCTTGAAAGAAAAACGAATTCTTTCGTTGGGTATCAAAGTGTTGAGCGCTTAAAAGCTTACAATGTCAATAAAGCCTTTATCGCGTCAACTGGTTTATCCATTGATCACGGCGTCACGAATTCGTCTCCGCTTGAAACCGATATTAAAAAGACGCTCGTTCAAAAAAGTGCCAAAACCTTTTTATTAGTGGATGATAGCAAATTCGATCATTACGCCTTGACCACATTTTGTGATTTGCACGAGATTGATATCGTCGTGACCAATCAGGAGCCAAATGAAGATTATCTTCAATATGGAAAAGAGCATGACGTGCGGTTTGTCACGCCTTCATCAAATGAATAGAGGGACAAAAAAACGGCTCAGGAATTTGAGCCGTTTTTTGATTCATTGATTTCAAGCTGCACGATCATACGGAATAAAAATCGGTATACGGCCGAGATGACGTCAATGAAAGCCGTATCTTCGTGAATATCCTCAAGCTCAAGAATCTGTAAGTTCACATCAAATAAGCCATCTTGGCCATTAAATTGAAGCTGAGCACCATTTAATGGCGATAGCACGTCCTTTAGAATATTCGTGTCTTTTTTAGGACGTTTTAAACCGAACAGCACAGTATACGTTTGAAACACTTCATCCCATTCAATGGCCAAGCCATCCACTTTCACGACATCAAACCACTTGGATTCGATATAAATGAATTCTTTTTGATGTTTTTTCACATATGTAAGCGGTGTGTTTAGAAATGAGGCGTTTTCTGTTTGAATCATGTCTTCTGATTCCTTGTCTACACGCTCTATATATACATCGCCAAAACGGGCTTCTTCTTTTATTCGCGCCCCTTCTAATGTCCAATTGCGGCGCACCGCTTCATCATATTCAAAGTCGGTCAGCGCCTGTCCTTCTTTCAGTAAGTCTTGTAAGCGATTTTGCAGTGACATGGCTATGTCTCCTTTCTTCTCCTTCATGTGTGTTTATTATTTTAGCATAACTCATGAAAAGAAAGATATGTCCCAGCATATGATGGTATGATAGTGTCAAAAGAAACATCTCGGAGGGGTACGTTTTGCTCACAATGACACTGGCAGAAAAAATCGTAGACGAGGTTAAAAAGGTGCTGACTGAGGAAATCATCATCGCACAAACAAACGGCACCATCATTGCAGCAACAGATCCAGCGCGCGTTGGACAATTTCATGAAGGAGCGTATCTGACATCTTTTGAAGGACAGAAACGAATTCTCACAAAGGATGACCAGCAGCACATGAAAGGCGTCAAAGCTGGCATCAATCTGCCTATTTATTTTAAGCAAGAGGTCATCGGGGTCATTGGAATGACAGGAGATCCTGTACATGTATCTCCTTTTGGCGAAATATTAAGAAAAATGACCGAGTTGCTTATTCATGAACATGAATTTTTTCAAGAAACTGAAACGGATGAACGTCAGCTCGAAGCGTTTGTATTCGACTGGCTTCATCTGCCAGAGACAGCGGTTGATCTCACTGAAAAAGCGTCGCGGCTTCAGCTTGATATCAACAAGGAGCGCGCAGTTGTCCTGATCGATTGTCAGGATGAATCGTTTATGAAGCAAAATCAATACAAAGAATTGAAGGAAACGCTGCATCTCAACAGCCAGGAGATCATCGTCCGCTGGGGGCATGGCCGCTTTTTACTCATGCTGCAATCAACAGCAGATGATCGTAAAGCCTTGCAGCAGCGCCTGTTTCACATCCATGCCTCCCTCACGGCCCGGAGCACGCCTGGGGTTTTGATTGGTGCGGGAAAACCAGCAGCTGCTCATTTGATGAAGCAATCGTTTCAACAAGCCTTTCGAGCATTAAAAATGGCACATGCTGATACGCCGATTGTATTTGATGAAGATTTAACGCTCGAACTTTTTATGGAGGAAGTAAGTCAGGAAACAAAAGAAGTGTTTCTTGATCGAACGATCGCCCCTCTTCTCCCCTATCCTGAATTAGTGAAAACATTGCGGGTACTCATGACATCAGATTGTTCATTGAAATATACCGCAGAAGCGATGCATGTCCATATCAATACACTGCATTACAGGCTAAAACGAATCCAAGATTTAACGACACTTGATCCAAAACGCATGCAAGATGCCATGCTCTTTTATTTAGCCTTCATGCTATTAGATGATGATCCAAAAAAACGAAGCAAACAGCCCGATATTTTGTAGAATCGTCCATAGGCATGAGGCGATTCTTTTTTTATACTGAAAGAAACGATACGTCTCATCAATAGGAGTTGAATACGTATGTTACATTCTGAATTTTTAAACCAATTAAAAAAGATTGTTGGCGCATCTTACGTGCAGGACAGTAAAGCTGATCGGCTTGTCTACTCTTATGATGCAACACCAAATTTTCAGCATATGCCAGATGTCATCGTAAGCCCGCATACGGCTGAGGAAATCCAGCAAATTGTCCGGCTCTGCGCTTCATATAACATACCGATCGTGCCGAGAGGATCAGGAACGAACCTTTGTGCAGGCACATGTCCCACTCAAGGCGGACTTGTGCTGCTGTTTACAAGAATGAACCAATTAATAGAAATAGATGAAGAAAACCTGACAGCAACGGTGCAGCCTGGTTTGATCACACAGGAACTTATTCGCCAAGTAGAGGGGAAAGGCCTCTTCTATCCACCTGATCCAAGCTCTATGAAAATCTCTACATTAGGCGGAAATATTAATGAAAATTCAGGTGGTCTCCGGGGGTTAAAGTATGGAGTGACGAGAGATTATGTCCTTGGACTTGAAGTCGTTCTGCCAAACGGTGACATCATCAAAACAGGCGGCAAGCTTGCAAAGGACGTGGCCGGGTATGATATGACCCGTTTGTTCGTAGGTTCAGAAGGAACGCTCGGGATTGTCACTGAGGCCACGCTGAAGCTTTTGCCGCTTCCAGAAACAAAACAAACGATGCTTTGCTTATATGAAAGTTTAGAGGAAGCCGCCGCTTCAGTGTCGGCGATTATTGCAGAGCGTATCATCCCCGCCACATTAGAATTTATGGATCAGCCGACTCTGGAAGTCGTTGAAGACTTTGCAAAAATCGGTTTGCCGACTGACGTTCAAGCGGTGCTGTTAATCGAACAAGACGGCCATCCTGAAGCGGTTGCCCGTGATATGCAGCGCATCGCAAAAGTGTGTCAGCAGCATGGTGCAAAAGAAGTGAATATCGCACATTCTGAAGAAGAGGCAAATGCACTTTTAACAGCGAGACGATCCGCTTTATCTGCCCTCGCCCGCTTAAGCCCGACGACCATTTTAGAAGATGCCACAGTTCCCCGGTCTGAAATTGCCAGCATGGTGCGGGCGATCGAAGACATTGCGAAGCAGTACAAAGTGAAAATCTGTACATTTGGTCATGCAGGTGATGGCAATTTGCATCCTACTTGTGCAGCAGATGCAAGAAATGAAGAAGAAATGAAACGGGTGGAAGAAGCCTTTCAGGCCATTTTTGAAAAAGCAGTCTCACTTGGCGGCACCATTACGGGTGAACATGGCGTGGGTCTTATGAAAGCCCCTTACTTAGAACTAAAGGTTAAAAAAGAAGGCATTGCTGCAATGAAAGCGATCAAACATGCGCTAGACCCGGAAAATATCATGAACCCTGATAAAGTGTTCGGAAAAGCCGCAAGAAAGCGGGTGGTGGTCTCATGAGTTCTAAACAAACAGAGATTCAGCAAGCATTTCAGCAGCAAATGGACGAAAAAGAGATGCTCAATTGCATGCGCTGCGGATTCTGCCTTCCTTCCTGCCCTACTTATATTGAATCTGGTCAACAAGAAACACACTCTCCCCGGGGCCGAATTGCTTTAATGAAGGCGGTGAGAGACGGCGTCATTGAGCCAGATGAAGATGTCGAGCATTCACTGAATCTTTGTCTTGGCTGCCGTGCATGTGAACCGGTCTGCCCTTCCGGCGTTAAATATGGACGGTTACTTGAAGATGCAAGAGACATCATTCAGCAGCACAAAAAACAATCCATTCCTGTCAAACTTGTAAGACGTGTCGTGTTTAAAGGTCTCTTTCCTTCACAAAGCCGAATGCGGAAAGCAGCAGGACTTCTTCGTTTTTATCAAACATCTGGTCTCCAAACGGCTGCCCGCAAAACTGGCATGCTGAAGGTGCTTCCACCGCACTTACGCCTGATGGAACAGGCGCTTCCAAAGGTGCCGCGTCAACGAAAAAGCCGTTTGACGGAATACAAAGCCGCCGGCCCAGCGAGAAAACGGGTCGCCTTTTTTACTGGCTGTTTAATGGACACCGTTTTTTCCAGCACAAACGAAGCGACCATCCAGCTTTTGCAGCTGGCAGGCTGTGACGTCATCGTCCCTCCTATTCAGACGTGCTGCGGAGCGCTCCATGGCCATAGCGGTGAAAAAGAACAAGCGAAACAGTTAGCAAAGCGGAATATTGAAGCGTTTGAAGAGATAGATGCGGATGCCATAGTCATGAATGCAGGCGGTTGTGGCGCTTTTTTAAGTGATTATGATTATTTGCTTTGTGATGATCCGGATTTTCAAAAGCGAAGTGAAGCTTTCTCAAAGAAAATCATGGATATATCAGACATTTTAGTGGAGCTGGAATTTCACCGCCGCATGCCGCTTGCTTTGCCAGAGCAGGTCATCACCTATCAGGATTCTTGTCATTTGCGGAACGGAATGGGTGTACAGCATGCACCAAGGGTGCTGATGAAGGCCATTCAAGGTGTATCATTTAAAGAAATGAAGGATTCGGGCCGGTGCTGCGGCTCAGCTGGCATTTACAACATCTTGCAGCCAAAGATGTCGATGCAAATCTTAGATCATAAAATGACAGAAGCCACTCAAACAAAGGCCGCTGCCATCGTTACGTCTAATCCAGGCTGTCAGCTGCAAATGGCAGCAGGCATCAAACGCTCAGGGCACTCACCAAGCATGCGTGCCGTCCATCTAGCTGATTTATTATTAGAAGCCGTTCTATATGGAAAAAAAGCGTCCAGCCCATCAAGCTGAACGCTTTTTTCATGCATATCTTTAGACAATCGGTTAGATAATAGAGGCAAATCGCCGAAGGAGCTGGTCCAAATGCTGAAGAAAAACAAACAACAAAAGGACCCGAATTCAGTATTTGAAGCATTGTCACGTTCTGCTGATTTTACAAATGAGCTGTCTCGGGATGGAGATTTTCTGTATAGGATTTCCTTTTTTCGTTCATTGATTAATGGACATCTTCTACATGAACAAATTCTCCCCTCCCTCAAACAACTGCACCTGTCACCCACTCTTGAAGAGCTGAAAGAACGAATTTCCATTGAGCAGGCTGTCATCACGAGCGATCTTCAAAAAGTGCAAGAAGCCCTTCACCGGGGCAGTATTGCGATTAGACTTGAGACAGACTGGGGCAAAACGCTTCTTTTGCCGATTGAAGAAAAGAAAGGCAGACAAATAGGTCCGCCTGAGATTGAATTTGGGATTATCAGTGCTCAGGAAGCATTTGTGGAGGTTTTAGATACCAATTTAAATTTGGTCAGACGGCGGATGCCGACGCCTCACCTAAAAGTTGAGGAAAAGACGGTTGGTACGCTCTCTCAAACAAAAGTTGCCGTGTTATATATTGAAGAAATCGCCAACCCGGAAAACATCGAAACGGTTCTTCAACGAATTGAGGACGTTGATTATGATCAGATTTTAGATGCGAATTACCTCGCTCAAATGCTTTATGATGTATCCAATACGATCTTTCCGTTGTTTTTGAATACAGAAAGACCCGACCGCGTGTCTTCAGGCTTATCAGAAGGGAAAATTGCCATATTAGTGGATGGCTCGCCTCATGTCTTGCTTGCCCCAACTATTTTACTTGAGTATTTTTCCACGATGGAAGACTACAATATGTCATGGATTGCAGCTTCTTGCTTTAGGCTGTTACGCATATTTGCTGTGATATTTTCCATTTTTGCGACACCTTTATATGTTGCCGTTTTAACCTTTCATTATGAACTGATCCCTAAGGATTTATTAGAAACCATTGTCTCCTCGCGCTATCTTGTGCCATTTCCTCCGATCATTGAGGCACTATTTTTAGAGATTTCGATTGAATTACTAAGAGAAGCAGGTTCAAGGCTCCCAGCTAAAGTCGGTCAGACGCTCGGGATTGTTGGAGGGATTGTCATTGGACAAGCTGCTGTAGCAGCAGGCTTAACGAGCAATATTTTACTCATTATTGTTGCCCTGTCTGCTCTCGCCTCATTTGTCACGCCTATATACAAAATGGGCAGTACCATTCGGCTGCTGAGATTTCCTTTTTTAGTTGCAGCACAGGTTTGGGGCGCATTAGGTATTGCTGTGATGGGATCTTTTCTGCTCACCCATTTAATGAAATTAACTTCAATTGGCCGGCCGTATTTAGAGCCTATTTTTCCAATGCGCCTTGCTGATTTAAAGGGCAGTTTGATTCGTCCTCAGCTCCGTTTTTTGAACAAAAGGCCGGAAAATTTACGTCCGCAAAATGAAACCATCCATCGCTCTAAGCCGAAGCAAGGCCGCAAGGGGAAAAATGATTTTTATGAATAAGGAAGTGAAGGCATGAGCTCTTCTTCTGTCAAAGAGAAATTTCAAGTATCCCCTTATTTTGTGTTTTTTTTCATCAATGCCAATCAAGTCGGTGTCAGCATTTTAAACTTTCAAACAAACCTTGTTCGTTCTATCAATAATGATGGATGGATCGCTATTTTGATTTCTGGCATGAGCGTCAATGGGATGATCTTTCTCATGTACTTGATGTTTAAAAAGGCCCCTTCGGATGAATTTGGTGAAATCACGCAATATGTATTTGGCAAATGGATTGGGCAATTATTGAACATTCTTTATATCTTATATTTTGCTTCTTTGTCGCTGACCGTTCTTATCCATTACATGGATGTGATCCATGTTTGGCTGTTTAAAGAAATCCCTGGTCTTTTGTTTGCATCTGTACTGATGCTGCTTGTGTATTACATTCATACCGGCGGCTTTAGAACCATTGCTGGATGGGCATTTTTTAGTGTTGTACTGACGTATTGGATGACGTTTATTTGTTTTTATGCCATGAAATATAGTCATATTCGTTTCATGTTCCCAATGTTTGATCATACATTTTCGCAAATGCTTGTGGGAGTCAAAGATGCCTCCTTATCCATGTTTGGTTTTGGCACGCTGCTTGTCTATTATCCCTTTATTAAACAAGCTCAGACATCTCAAAAATTTGCTCACATGGGGGCATTATTTACGACATGCTTAAGCTTGCTCACTTTTCTCGTCTCTATTGCGTATTACTCAAGTGCTCAGCTCAAATTAACAAAATGGCCGACGCTAACGTTAACGAGCATTGTGAAGCTTCCATTTATCCAGCGCTTTGAATTTATTGAAGTGTCTCTTTGGCTGCTTCTGATCATTCCAAATATCGCGATTCCATTATGGGCAGCGAGCCGAATGGCAAAAAGAATGCTTCATACGAGCCAGCGCGTCACGTTCATCGGGCTCAGCATCCTCATTCTGATCATGTTTTCGTTTTTTGCCAGTGCAACTTCTTTTGAAACCTTTAATCAATGGGTGGAATTTAGCGGATTCATTATGATCTATGGATTGATTATCTGTATGGTCATTGGACTGATGCTGAAAAAAAGGAGGGGAAAAAAACGAGCATGAAACGTTATATACTTACGGGCCTCATGTTGTGTAGTCTTTTGTTAACCAGCTGTGCAGAGCCCCGCCTTTTAGATGAATTAAATATCTCTCAGGCGGCAGGATTTGATTTATTGGAAGATGGAGAAATGAAGGGCTTCTTTGTCTTCCCTGTCTTTAAAAATCAAGAGCAAGGAAGTTATCAAATATTAAGCGCAAAGTCAAACACCATTAGTAATATTCAATTTCTCGTGTCAGAAGAATCACCTTTTCCAGTAGTCATGGGCCAGGTGCTCGTTATTTTAGTCAGTGAAAAGTTAGCAAAAGAAGTCGGCATGATCGATTTAATGAATTATATTTATCGTGATCCTATTATTGGTTCACGCCAAGTGTTTGCGATTGTAGACGGAGAAGTTAAAGAGTTATTATACACAAAAATGAATCAAACGAACTTAAATATAGGTGTATATCTCTCTGATCTGTTGGCCCAAAATATGCGAAATGGCAATGAACCTGTTACCAATCAGCATATTTTTATGAATCAGATGCTGGCAAAAGGGGTCGATGCATACCTCCCCTACATTAAGAAAAAAGGCAATGGCATCAAGATCACAGGAGTCGCTCTGTTTGATCATGAAAAAATGGTCGGTCATATCCCCGGAAAAGACACGTTCACATTTAAAGCGATGATTGAAAATCATAAAAATGGCATCTACGAATTTCAATTGGCTGATCATGCAAAGACCCATGTCGTCATTGAAAATATCAAATCCCATGTGTCTTACCGAATTAAACCGACGGAAAACCTAACAAAGAAGCCTCAGATCATGATTGATATCAAACTGAAAGGTGAATTAAAAGAATTCATGAAGTCCAAAAAGATTGATAAACCATCTATATTGGACCATGTTGAAAAAGAAGTAGAAAAACGTGTCGCTCAGCAAGGACAAGACCTTGTTCAATCCTTTAAAAAGCAAAACATAGATCCGCTTGGGCTGGGCCTGAGGTATAGATCAAAAGACAAAGCAGTAACACCAGGAAAATGGAAAAGCATTTATCCTGATGCAGAAGTACAAGTTAATTGCCACATGAAGATTGTTCAAACCGGAGTCAGCCAATAAAAAGGCTTATTCGAATATGTCTTGTTTATTCTCCAAAATTTTGGATACTTTCATTTTCGCTCGTGGAACCGGATCTTTTTGATGAACATCATGTAAAATCTTTTCCACTTCATTTTTATCAGTTTTAAGGATTTTAGGTGAATATTGTCGGTCTATTCCCTTTTGCACAGTTTGCCATTGTATCTAGTGCAATGAAGCTGAAAGGTCTTCCTTTGTTTAGCCAAGATCTCATTCTCTCCCAGGTTGGGCAGCTGACGGCTGCCAGCCTTCCCCACTGATCGTGAAAATGGGTGCAATTTGACTCCATCCAATCCAATATTTTGTGAGAAAGGAAACGATGCAGGCAAATAAAAGCCTCTAACGGCAATTCTTTTTCACTGATTGATTTCAATTTTCTAATATATGGTGCAATCCCTCATCTCCCGGCAAACTGCTGGCTGCTGCCCACGAAAATGGGTAAAGGAATTCTTCGTCCGTCTGATCCAAAAGTTCCCTGACCCATTCAGCGGCAAATGTATCTAGAACATCAGCCGTGATCTCTAACATTCGTGATTTCACTTCGGCATGATCCGTTTCATAAAACCTACTTTGTGATGACGACGTCCTCCTCTAGTCGGAAAGCCTGTCCGTCCTCTCCATAAAAATCATCGCGGGAGTAAAAATTGTTTAGGAGAATGGAGAACAGCTAGATTATACCAGTCAATAGGCCGTAATGAATAGCTGAGTAGTCTTTCGTGGCATTGATGGCATAATGGATAAGGCTGTTTCGGTTCATCAGACGATTCTACAACGTTCATTTCGTTTTTTTGACAGGTTTCACATAAAGTAGTTGTCCCCATTGTTTTTACTTCCTTTTACTGCAAATGAATGGTCATTCTGCTTCTTTCATCTTTCATTCGAGAAAGCATAAGGTGAAATAGAGATTATTCTATCTATCACCCGGGGCCATTGATCCATGTTGAATCAACTGAAGAGATATTCTAATCTTCATCCTTTACATCGGGGTCTTCCGGAATCGGTTCATTTAAAATCTCTTGGACGAGCTCTTTATATTGTTCGAGCTGCTTCAAATGTGTTTGAAACTGTCCTTGATAAATGAGATAAGATTCCCCGTCAAATACGTAACGAATCTTTTTTTGCTGGATTAATTTTTCAATATACGTTTCTGATACTTCCAAGTATTCAGCTGTTTCTGCGATTGTTAAATACATGTTTGTGCACCACCCGTTCGTTTCATCTAGCAAATTATATCATGTTCTGCTGAAAAAACGGATGCAGCCTATTTTTTATGATGACCATTTTTCATATATCAAGTAGATCGTCTAAATGCCGGCAAATATGGTATGATAAAATCTGCTAGACGAGAGCTTTTTAACATAGACTTGACCGCAAGCCATGCTGGCATATAGAAAGCATACTCATGAGAAAAGCAAAACAAGCATAGGCTCTTATAAGGATGCTTGAAGAAAATTCGTATTTAAAGGCAGAGTGAAATGAATGGGAACCTTGTTTAATGAAATTTTGACCTGGCTGACAAGCCTAGGTTACGCAGGTGTTGCACTTGGACTGATGATTGAAATCATTCCGAGTGAAATCGTACTTGCCTATGGCGGATATATGGTATCAACAGGCACAATAGGTTTTGTTGGAGCTGTGATTGCCGGCGTCATTGGAGGTACGCTCGCCCAGTGTTTTATTTACTGGATCGGTCTGTACGGCGGACGACCTTTTTTAACAAAGTATGGAAAGTATTTATTCATCCATGAACATCATATCGCGACTGCAGAGCGCTGGTTTGACCGGTATGGAACCGGTGTAGTCTTTACCGCCCGCTTTATCCCTGTTGTCCGTCATGCCATCTCGATTCCAGCGGGTATTGCCAAGATGCCTTTTTTGAAATTTGTTTTCTTGACAGGATTAGCTGCCATCCCTTGGTCTATCTTATTTATCTACCTTGGCATGCAGCTTGGGACAAAATGGGATCATATTCAAAGTGTTGCTCATGCTTATACAACCCCTATTATGGTCATTGCCATCGTCCTGATTGTTCTCTACTTTGTATTCAAAAAAATTCGGACGAATCGAAAACGGACAATCTAACAAAAACGCCTTTCACTGATCTGGTGAAAGGCGTTTTTTTATATGTGTGCTGATTGTTTTTTCATATATTGGGATAATTCTATAATCATTGCTCCCATCCTCTCAAGTGACGGGGCAAGAATTCGGTCTATTCCCTCTTCTTTTAAAGCTTCAGCCGTGACTTTCCCGACAGCTACTGCCAGTACGTCCTGCTCGAATAATACTTGCAATTCTTCTTTTCTGCCCCATTCTGCGGCTAATTTGAAAAAGGCGTGGACCTGGACAGCGGTTGTAAAACAGACGGCATGAACTTGTCCATCTTTCATTTCTTGCAGCAGCGTTTCAGCTGCCTCTGGTTCAGGAGGTGTGTGCTGATATGGTAAAAGCGGCAAAACATCTGCCCCTTTTTCATGTAAAAACTGAATGAGAGCTGGTGCATTTTCACCATGTAGCTGCACCATCACGCGTTTTCCTTGAAACTCCTTGTCTTCAAGCTTTGAAATCAAGTCACGAACCGTTCCGTCTTCATCAGAGACCTCTGGCTGAATTCCGCGTTTTTTCAGCGCAGCAAAGGTTTTGTACCCTCTTGAAGCAATATGTGCGTTTGATAGAATGTTCATAAATTCTTTACCAAGCTGCAGCTCTTCTGCACTCTCAATCAATGTATCTGTACCGATGCCTGTTGTCAAGATCACCCAGTCGGCCCCTTGCCTCACAAAGGTTTCTATGCCTGGCTTTAAATCCTCTTTGGCTAAAAATACGGTTCCTTGAAGAGAGCGAATAACGGCTTGTCCTCCTTGTTTTTCGACAAGTGTACGCATTTCTTCTGTTTTTCTTGTTCCACAAATGGCAATCGTTTTTCCAGATAAGCCTTTACTCATGTTATCCCTCTTTTTCTATCACATTTGATATGTATTCAATATAGATTTATTTGGAAGACGATGCAAGTATCTACTAAAAAAGAGCTTGACGTTTCTATCGAATTCGAGTATCTTTTGTAAGTGCAAATTGTAGGAGGTCATTATGGAAAAACAGAATGTTCAAGCAATTCGATTATCAATTGCAGACCCAACACCACTTGGTTTGTTTGGTTTAGCAGTGGTGACGCTCGTTGCGTCCTCACAAAAACTAGGAATCACAGATGGCACTTCCCTTATTTTACCTTGGGCTATCTTCCTTGGAGGAATCGCGCAGCTGATCGCGTCCATACAAGATTCAAAGCATCATAATATTTTTGGAGCCACTGCTTTTGGCGCATTCGGTCTTTTCTGGATGGGCGTTGGAACCACTTGGCTCATTCAAGCCGGCGTCTTTGGGAAAACGCTTGCGGGAGCAGCAGATCCAAAACAGCTAGGCTTTTCGTTTATTGGTTATTTGATTTTCAGCTTGTTTATGACGATTGGTGCAATGGAAACACATAAAGTGTTATTTTTGATTTTCGTCTTTATTGATTTCTTATTCATTGGTCTTTCCCTTAGTACATTTGGTGTGATGTATGATGTGACTCATACCATGGCTGGTATTGCAGAATTGATCATTTCCCTGCTTTCATTTTATGGTTCTGCAGCTGTTGTCCTTAATACACATTTTGGCCGTATTGTTCTGCCAATCGGACAACCATTTCGCATTTTTACAAAAGCTTAAATAAAAAAGAACTGCTCTGTGCAGTTCTTTATTTATGTTTATTTTTCTTGTGCCTCTTGAAAGATCTCTCCGATGATTTCATACGAGCGCATTCTTTCTTGATGGTCAAACATATCCGAATTAATCATCACTTCATCTGCTTGAGTAGCTTCTATAAAGGCTTCTAATTCTATTTTCACCTTTTCTTTATCCCCAATGATAGTCGAGCTTAATTGTTCATCCACCATCGCCTTCTCATATGGACTCCAAAGACCGTCCATGCTGTCGACAGGCGCCTTCAGTTTTCCTGGCGTGTTGCGAATGAGACTTAAAAACCGCTGATAATGAGAGGTTGCCAAATATTCAGCCCATTCTGTTTGATCTGCAGCAAAAACCGTTACACCGACCATGGCATAAGGCTCTTTTAATACATCAGAAGGTCTAAATGACTGTCTGTACAACTCTAATGCAGGAATTGTATTTTTAGGTGAGAAATGTGCTGCAAAGGCAAATGGCAATCCAAGTTCTCCTGCAAGTCTAGCGCTGAAACCGCTTGAACCAAGGAGCCAAATTGGAATGTCCAGGCCTTCTCCTGGAACAGCTCTTACATGTTTTTTCACCTGACCGGTCGGTTTGAAATATTGACGAAGTTCTTCAAGCTGCTCAGGGAAATCTTCTCCGTTATGAAGATTACGTCTAAGCGCACTTGCTGTTAACTGATCTGTCCCTGGTGCTCTGCCAAGACCTAAATCAATTCTCCCCGGATACAATGTCTCAAGTGTGCCAAATTGTTCGGCAATGACAAGTGAAGAGTGGTTTGGCAGCATAATCCCGCCAGATCCTACTCGAATTTTTTCGGTTCCTCCCGCAATATATCCAATTAAAACAGACGTTGCAGAGCTCGCTACCCCTTCCATGTTATGGTGTTCTGCCAGCCAGTATCTATGATAACCCCACTTCTCCGCCTTCTTTGCTAAATCCATACTACGATCAAAAGATTCTTTAATGGTACCTCCTTCTGTCACTGAGGATAAATTTAAAACGGAATAGGCTTTGCCTTGTAAAACTGATTGACTCATAAATGATGTCCCCATTTCTTTCAAAAATCATACTATTTTATACTTTCAACACCATAACACAAATCCATGAAAGATTTAAATGATTTGATTCGATGATTTTCGAAATGATGATTTTCTAGGTTTTACTTCCAATTTGAAAATTTGCACATAGAATGAAATATCAATTCTAGGAGATGGGCAATTTGTACAATCAATTCGAACACAAATGTCCCTTTTGCGGTAAATACCATGAACAGCCTCATTACAAAAGATCACGTCATGACCGTCCTCGAAAAAAAGACTGTCCATTCATTAAACAAGAATATTCAAAACAAAATATTTCTCAAGGGAATCAAGCTTGCCACATTGCAAAAGGAAAAAAACAATCAAAACAAAATCAAAGAGCTGGACCAAGAGGCCCGGCAGGCCCGGCAGGCCCAGCAGGTCCCCCTGGGCCAACCGGACCTACTGGACTTGCTGGCGGGTTAACCGGCGTCCTTCCTTTTAATCCCTCACAATCACAAGATTACGATGCAGGGCAAGTGGTCACGTTTGATGGCAGTACTTACATTGCCAATGTTGACGCTCCATCAGGTATACCTGGACTTTCCCCAGACTACACTCTTTTGGCTGCTTCTGGAGAAACTGGACCAACTGGGCCTACTGGGATTGGATTAAGTGGTGTTGAAGCCTATGATCCTGTTATGGCACCAACATATACAGTAGGTCAGGTGGTCACTTATGGTGGTGGTACGTATATTGTGGATTCTGCACCACCTTCAGGTACGCCAGATACGTCGCCAGATTACACACTTTTAGCAGCACCAGGTGAAACTGGTCCTACCGGGGCCACGGGGATTACCGGATCAACCGGGACTACTGGTCCTACTGGTGCAACGGGTAGTACTGGACCAACAGGTCCTACCGGCGCAACGGGGATTACCGGATCAACTGGAGCTACCGGTGCTACAGGTAGCACTGGACCAACTGGTCCTACTGGTGCAACGGGTAGTACTGGACCAACTGGTCCTACCGGTGCAACGGGGATTACCGGATCAACCGGGACTACTGGTGCAACGGGGATCACTGGGGCTACCGGACCTACTGGCGCCACTGGGATTACCGGATCAACAGGTCCTACCGGGGCCACGGGGATTACCGGATCAACCGGGCCTACTGGTCCTACTGGTGCAACGGGGATTACTGGATCAACCGGACCTACTGGTGCTACTGGGATTACTGGAGATACCGGACCTACTGGTGCTACTGGGATTACTGGAGATACTGGAGATACGGGGGCTACTGGGATTACTGGATCAACCGGACCTACTGGCGCAACGGGGATTACCGGATCAACCGGGACTACTGGCGCTACTGGGATTACTGGACCAACAGGTCCTACCGGCGCAACGGGGATCACCGGATCAACCGGACCTACTGGCGCAACGGGGATCACCGGATTAACCGGACCTACTGGTGCAGCGGGGATTACTGGATCAACCGGACCTACTGGTGCTACTGGGATTACTGGAGCTACTGGGACTACCGGCGCAACGGGGATCACCGGATCAACCGGACCTACTGGCGCAACGGGGATCACTGGATCAACTGGAGATACCGGCGCTACTGGGATTACTGGATCAACTGGGACTACTGGCGCAACGGGGATTACCGGATCAACTGGAGATACCGGTGCTACAGGTAGCACTGGACCAACTGGTCCTACTGGTGCAACGGGTAGTGCTGGACCAACAGGTCCTACCGGCGCAACGGGGATCACCGGATCAACCGGACCTACTGGCGCAACGGGGATTACCGGATCAACTGGTCCTACCGGGGCCACGGGGATTACCGGATTAACCGGACCTACTGGTGCTACTGGGATTACTGGAGATACCGGACCTACTGGTGCTACTGGGATTACTGGAGATACTGGGACTACTGGCGCAACGGGGATTACCGGATCAACTGGAGATACCGGTGCTACAGGTAGCACTGGACCAACTGGTCCTACTGGTGCAACGGGTAGTACTGGACCAACAGGTCCTACCGGCGCAACGGGGATCACCGGATCAACCGGGACTACTGGCGCAACGGGGATTACCGGATCAACTGGTCCTACCGGGGCCACGGGGATCACTGGATCAACTGGAGATACCGGCGCTACTGGGATTACTGGATCAACCGGACCTACTGGCGCAACGGGGATTACCGGATCAACCGGGACTACTGGCGCCACTGGGATTACCGGGTCAACTGGTCCTACTGGTGCAACGGGGATTACTGGATCAACCGGACCTACTGGTGCTACTGGGATTACTGGAGCTACTGGAGATACGGGGGCTACTGGCAGCACTGGACCAACCGGACCTACTGGCGCAACGGGGATCACTGGATCAACTGGAGATACCGGCGCTACTGGGATTACTGGATCAACCGGACCTACTGGCGCAACGGGGATCACTGGATCAACTGGAGATACCGGTACTACTGGGATTACTGGGGCTACCGGCGCTACTGGCAGCACTGGACCAACCGGACCTACTGGCGCAACGGGGATCACTGGATCAACTGGAGATACCGGCGCTACTGGGATTACTGGATCAATCGGACCTACTGGCGCAACGGGGATCACTGGATCAACTGGGACTACTGGCGCAACGGGGATTACCGGATCAACTGGAGATACCGGTGCTACAGGTAGCACTGGACCAACTGGTCCTACTGGTGCAACGGGTAGTACTGGACCAACAGGTCCTACCGGCGCAACGGGGATCACCGGATCAACCGGACCTACTGGCGCAACGGGGATTACCGGATCAACTGGTCCTACCGGGGCCACTGGGATTACCGGGTCAACAGGTCCTACCGGTGCCACGGGGATTACCGGATCAACCGGGCCTACTGGTGCAACGGGGATCACTGGGGCTACCGGACCTACTGGCGCCACTGGGATTACCGGATCAACAGGTCCTACCGGTGCCACGGGGATTACCGGATCAACCGGGCCTACTGGTCCTACTGGTGCAACGGGGATTACTGGATCAACCGGACCTACTGGTGCTACTGGGATTACTGGATCAACCGGACCTACTGGTGCTACTGGGATTACTGGAGCTACTGGAGATACGGGGGCTACTGGCAGCACTGGACCAACCGGACCTACTGGCGCAACGGGGATCACTGGATCAACTGGAGATACCGGCGCTACTGGGATTACTGGATCAACCGGACCTACTGGCGCAACGGGGATCACTGGATCAACTGGGGCTACCGGTACTACTGGGATTACTGGGGCTACCGGACCTACTGGCGCTACTGGGGTTACTGGAGCTACTGGAGATACGGGGGCTACTGGCAGCACTGGACCAACCGGACCTACTGGCGCTACGGGGATCACTGGATCAACTGGAGATACCGGTGCTACTGGGATTACTGGATCAACTGGGACTACTGGCGCAACGGGGATTACCGGATCAACTGGAGCTACCGGTGCTACAGGTAGCACTGGACCAACTGGTCCTACTGGTGCAACGGGTAGTGCTGGACCAACAGGTCCTACCGGCGCAACGGGGATCACCGGATCAACCGGACCTACTGGCGCAACGGGGATTACTGGATCAACTGGTCCTACTGGCGCAACGGGGATCACCGGATCAACTGGTCCTACTGGTGCCACGGGGATTACTGGATCAACTGGCCCTACTGGTGCCACGGGGATTACCGGGTCAACTGGACCTACTGGTGCCACGGGGATTACCGGGTCAACTGGACCTACCGGTGCCACGGGGATTACCGGATCAACTGGACCTACTGGTGCCACGGGGATTACCGGGTCAACTGGACCTACTGGTGCCACGGGGATTACTGGATCAACCGGGCTTACCGGTGCCACAGGTAGTACTGGGTCAACTGGAGCTACCGGCGTTACAGGGATTACCGGATCAACCGGGCCTACTGGCTCTACAGGCATCACAGGCGCCACGGGTGCGACGGGTATCACTGGGGCTACTGGTCGTACTGGTGCAACGGGGATTACCGGATCAACCGGACCTACTGGTGCGACCGGTGTTACTGGTGTCACTGGAACAGGTGGTTTTACGGATACAGCACTTTATGCTGCTAATAGTTCTGGATCTACCATTATCACTGTAGCTGGTGGAACGAATATCCCTCTTCCGAATTTTCAAAACATTACTAACTTTACCGCAAACGGAACGAGCACTGTTTTTACAGTATTGCAAACTGGTAAATATTATATTACGTATCAAGTTAACACCACAGCAGCTCTTTTAATTAATACACGTTTGCTTTTAAATGGAGATACTGTGCCTGGTTCTGTTCAATCACCGGTTATCTCTACTTCGTTTCTCAATAATACTTTAATCGTCAATATAACAGCTGGAAGCACCATTTCACTGCAGTTTTTTGGGGCAATTGTCACAGCTATTTTAGTTGGCGGGGGCGGTGCTGCAGGTGCTAGCTTGACCATCATACGGCTTAGCTAAACTAAAAAAGAAAGGCTTTCTCAGCCTTTCTTTTTTATATCTTCTATTACAGTTATACAACGTTCAATATCATGAGATTGCAAAAGGTGAAATATAGATTGGATCATTGAAAACTCTAAATTCCACCATTCTAATAACTGCAGTTTTTCGATTATTTCGGATGAAAATCGATATTTCATGAGCTGCTGGGGATTTCCTGCGGCAATTGCATATGGCGGCACATCTTTTGTGATCACACTATTTGCCCCGATCACGGCCCCGTTTCCTATACATACTCCTGACATAATCGTCGCACCATATCCAATCCATACGTCATGTCCAATATGAACATCTCCCTTCGATTTGGGATGTCCTTTAATATGGGCAGCTTCTTTAAAAATTTGATTAAACGGATACGTTGTGACCCAATCAGTACGGTGTTCCCCGCCTAGAAAAATTTTCACTTCGTTTGCGATAGAACAAAACTTCCCAATATGTAATGTCGTTCCTTCCCCCCACGTCAGCACTTGGAAATCTGGTCCGGCATAAGAAAAGTCACCGATATTGTGCGAGCTCAGTTCACTTCTTTGATTCAAAAACATAGAAGATTCGGCCTCCTTAAAAGTGAGAGATCTTCGTATGTATATGCTGCCTTACACCTTTACATTATGATTGAACAAGCGAGACAATTTGTTTTTTCTTCCATACGAGCTGATAGTAGCTGTATTGGAGGAGTAAGTTTACAAAGAAAGCAGCAGGGTAGCCAATCCATATTCCTTTAATGCCAAGAGATGTATAGTGTGATAGCACATAAGCGACTGGTACTTCTACAAGCCAAATGGAACAAATACTAAAGATCGTCGGCCAAAGAACCGTCCCGCTTGCTCTCATTGTGGCTGCAACAATTTGGGCCGTTCCAAAAATGAGATAGCTCCATAGTGTAATGACGACCAAACTATAGGCAATGTCTATCGTCTTAGGATCTGTTAAAAAGATAGATAAAATCTGCGGTGCAAAAATATAAACGAAAATAATGATACATCCGCCTATGGCGAAGTTAAGACCTAACCCAATTTTAATGACATCTTTCAGTCGATTCATATTTCCTGCACCAATGAATTGTGCTGCAAAGATCGAGACCGCAATACCAAGACTCACTGCCGGCATCTGCACATAACTTACGACTTGGTTGACAACACCATAGGCAGCTGTCGCCTGTGATCCATAATCGTTGACGAAAGAAATAACGGCAATTTCTGATAAAGAAATGAGGATCATATTAATGCTTGATGGGATACTGAGCTTTAATAACGTTTTTAATAGATCCCCTTTCATCAATAAATGCTTTCTAACTGATGAATCAATGCGAAGCGGGTGCTTTGTCTTATATAAGTAGATATGTAGAATGATAAACGTCACAATTGTTGAAATCACAGAAGCATACGCAGCGCCGTATAAGCCGAACGCTGGCAGTCCCAGCCAGCCAAATAATAAAATGGGCAGCATCAAAATATTCGTTGCCGTACTAATCATTAAGAAATAAAAAGGTGTTTTCGAATCCCCTGTTCCCCTCAAGAAGGTCGTATAAACAAAATAAAGAAATAAGATCGGCATTGAGATGAATAGAATTCTGGCATATGCCGCACTTTCCTCCACGATATTAGCGGGTGTTCCCATGAGGTTTAAGATATCAGTTGCGAAAAAACCTCCAATGATCGCTAAAGATACTCCGATTAAAAAAGTGAATGAAAGCGTTGTGCCAATAATTTCTTTTAATTTCTGTTCATTTTTTGCTCCATACGCTTGTCCAATAAGGATCGAGCTTCCCGATCCAATACCAATGGAAAAAGAAACGAGTAAAAAGAAAAACGGAAAGAATGCAGAAATGGCAGCTACTGAATCCTCTCCAATCCATCTTCCGACAAGAACAATTGACACTAATTGTCCGATCGATTGCAAAATATTACTTAGCAAAAGCGGGATGAGAAAAATGGACATGGTTTTTACTAAAGATTGATTATTATCTAACGTCATGATGGTTCTCCTTCTCTCTCTAAATCTAAAGATTCTCAGCTAGTATGCTGACAATACGGTCTTCTATCTCTTTCCCTTTTTCGTCATCAACAAGGTGATTTAATAAAATGGAAAAAGCGAGCGTTTTTCCGCCCTGCGTGTCAATATATCCAGAAAGTGTACTGACCGTTGTTAACGACCCTGTTTTTGCACGTACTTTTTCTAGTGTAGCTGGTTCCTTCAATCTGTTCCTTAACGTTCCCCCCACCATTCGTTCACTTGCCCCTGCTAAAGGGAGCGCATGTTCATAGGTTTTAAACCATTTTTCCTTTTGAATGTTTGCCAAAAATAAAGTGAACTGGTTAGCGGAGACAAGGTTAATAGGTGATATCCCCGATCCGTCACGCAGCACTGTAAGCGAAGGATCAACGCCAAACGCAGGAAGCCGTTCATTCATGACATCCAGACCAGCTTCAAAACTCCCTTTGTTCTTCACTTTTTTGCCTAGTTCCTTTAGCAAAATTTCTGCATGGGTATTGTTGCTTAATTTCATCATAGGAACAAGCAGCTCTGATAATGGCATCGATGTATGGGAAGCAATTTTTTTGGCTTGTTTAGGAACTTGTTTCGATTTCAGCGGTCCCTTTACTTGAATCCCTTCCGCCTTTAACGCTCGTTTCATTAAGTCTAAAGCATAGGCGGCCGGATCCCATAAAGCTACCCATTGTTTAGATGAGCTTGCTTTAACCGGAATAGTTCCAGTCAGCGTAATCTTGTTGGTTCCGTGAGAGCGCTTAAAAGAAATTTTCTTTTTTCCGCCTTCTGGAACTGTTTTCACTTGATTGATGACTTGAGCGACATCCGTTTTCGGAATCATATCATAGGCGGCTTTCTGTCCTGCTTTTTTTCCTGGTTTTACTTCGAGAATCACGGTCCCTGCATCATAATCTTGATTCGGTGAAGCCGTGAGAGCAGAAATTTGTGCCCCGTAATATTGATCCTCATCACTCCAAGGCAGGTCAATCGAGTATCTCGTGTCATCAAACCAAGTGTCATCTGCCACAAGCTGTCCGCGAATGGTATGTATTCCGGCCTTTTTGACTTGTTTGGCGAGTGCTGCAAAATCCTCCTCTAATAAAGTTGGATCGCCGGTGCCGCGAAGATAAAGGCTGCCATGTAGCGTTTTCTTTTGAATGGAACCATCCATCCAGATGTCTGTAGGGAATGTGTGTGTTTCTCCAAGTATATCAAGTGCGATGGCTGATGTGAGCAGTTTCATATTAGAAGCAGGAGTAAGACGAATATCGGCTTGATGTTCATAAAGAAGAGAGGAGTCAGAAGTATCGCGGACGCTGATGCCAGAGATCGCGCCCTCTAAATCAGGTGCTGTTCGTATGAATTCGTCTAAAGCTGTCATCCATTGAAGTGAATCGTCACGAGCTTTGAGTTGTTCATCTTTCGCTGAAAAAGGGAGAAATAAAATCGACAGGATACATATTTGTAAAAACATGAGCTGTGAAAAACGCTTCACGCAATCCCTCCTTTTTGTTGCAGCCAATTTTAGAAGAATATGTTCATTATACACAAAAGAACGTTTGTTCTCAAAGGTTTTTTAAACAGAAAAGTCAGCTTTCTTTGACGAAAACTGACAAGCCCTTTACCTCTTTTCTGGATTCCAGCCATCGGCTCCGCCAAGAACAGCCTGAACTGTGATTTGACTTGCTTCATTTTGGGTTAAAATGGTTGACCATTTTACGCGGTTTGCTGGGCTGCTTCCTGCTCCTGTCGATCCAAATTCTTTGTACCTGGCCGTTCTTTCGTTGTCATGGTTATCCCAGTTATGCCATCCCTCGGCTTTTATATGGTCATCCATTTTTGTATGGAGGAATGTCACAGCCGAATAAGGTCTCCACGGACGTCCTAAATAAACCGATTGCGCAGCTGCCGTTCCCTTTTTCAACGTAGAATCTATGAATACATAGCCGTACCTTTGTGCTTCTGTTGTGGATGCTGCAGTAATATACCCATTTCCAAGACTTTTTATTTCAGCTCTTTTAAACACAGCTGTGGCTGATCCAAAAATAAAATCGACCGTGCCTTCAATATAGCAGTTTTCGTAATATTGCCTCCCTGTGCCTGTTGCATAAAGTGTATCTTGATAGCCTAACACACGTATTTGTTTGAACACAGTCCGGTCGCCAGACACATATAGCGCAACTGCCTGACCCGCATGTCTGCCAGCTGTATTTTGAAAAGTGATATTTTCTGCATAAAAATCGTTTGCACGAATCATTGTGCTTGAGCTGTTTGTTGTACTGCCGGTGCTTGCATTTGTATCATCATACGTAAGAATCGTTTTGTGCTGGTTTTCGCCAATAAAGGATACGTGTGGTTTATTTTGCGGAAGCAATATTTTTTCTTTATATACGCCATTTTTAATATAGATCGTTGCCGGTTGTTGATTGTTTGCTGGAATCGCATCAATGGCAGACTGAACGGTGCGGTATGTCCCGCTTCCCTTTTGATCAACAACAAGGACGCGGTTATGCCCGGCTTCTGCTGCTTGAAGTGAAGCTGGGTCAAAAAGAAAGAAAGACAAGACCATGACCATCCATATGTTTCTAAATTTCATCACATATCTCCCCCTCATTTTGTGAACGTTTTCATCAAACATTCTTTTTGATCCTATTCCGTACACGCACAAAAAAACACCCACGTTTTGGGACTGACCCCCGTTTTTGAGACAGGGATCAAAACACCTTTATACAGCCAATTGCCGATAGTTTATCGGTGATTGGTTGTTTAGTTTCGTTTGAATACGAATGTTGTTATAATAATAAATGTATTCTTTGACAGTGCGTTCTACGATGTTGGTCGTAGTTCGATCAATGCTGTTAAGATAGAACGTTTCAGACTTTAGTGAGGAATGAAACGATTCGATGGAGGCATTATCAGCGGGTGTCCCTTTACGGGACATGCTCATGGTAATGCCTTTTATATGAACAGCTTTCTGATACTCGTAAGATGTATACACAGAACCTTGGTCGCTATGTAACACGCAGTTCTCAGGCAGTGCTGGGAGCTGATCAAGTGTGTTTAAGATAAAGTCTGTGTCCTGCTTATCACCAATCGTAAAAGCAATCACTTCTCCATTATATAAATCCAATATACTGGAAAGGTACAATTGTTTCTGTCCATAAGGCAAATACGTGATGTCCGTTACTAGTTTTTCAAGAGGGCGATCAGACTGAAAGTTCCGATCGAGTATATTACCAGCCACGGCATAGGGCTGCCCATTCTTCTTACGCTTTTTCATTTTAACCCGGCATTGCCACTGGTTTTTCTGCATGATACGTTGAACAGTTTTATGGTTAATACGCATTCCCACTTTTAGTATGGCTGTAATTTTTCGGTATCCATATCGATACTTGTGCTCTCGGCACAACGTGCCGATTTGTTTCTCTAGTTGTCTTTTAGAATGATTCTGAGTCAGATTCTTTTTCCATCTATAGAACGAAGCGCGTGAGATGCCTAAATGGACACAGATGTCCTGTACTGTCATCTTTTTGCGCAATTCTTCTACCAGTTTGATTGACGTTTCCTTATCAACTTCCTTTCCAATTCGTTGTACTTTTTTAAAACTTCATTCTGTTGACTCAGATAGCGATTTTCTGCCCGCAGTCTCTCTAATTCGGAAGAGTACTCGGGACCCTTTCCATGGGTATATTGTTTTCCAACAGGCTGTTCGAACCGGTGTGTATCCCCAGCATGATGCCACCTCACCCATGTTTGAACCTGCGTTTTATTTTTGATATTCAATTCTTGCATGATCTCTTTCATAGGTACGCCTGCCAATCTCATGTCTACAGCCTTCTGTTTGACTTCAACCGGATAACTCACTCTTGTCCCCATAGAAAAACACCTCCATGTTTTATATCAGATCACAACGATCCGTTTTCAAACTTGAAGGTGTTTTTTATTTGTCTCATCTTATGGGGTCAGTCCCTTTTATGTTGTGGATGTTTTTTTAGACTTTTCATATTGCATCGCATAAATCCCTTCATCTTCAATCCATTCACAAAATAGGACGTCTCGATAAGAGGAAATATGCTGCTTTTTTAATTGCTCATTCAGCCAGGATTCATCAAAGCCGGCTTCTTGAAGATCTTTTTTTAAAATTTCGCCGTCAATAATAAATGTTCTAGGCAATTTCACTTCTTTTCCCTTCACGTTCACATCTTCTGCTGTGGCTGGTGCGTATTTCATTTTCGGAAGAACGCTGATAGAACCGTCCGTTTCCAAAATAGCATATTCAATTTCATTCAGAGCAAAATGGCCCTTTGCGCGAACCAGTGTCTGCAGCTGATTGATATCAAGCATATTTTTCTTCAACCGGTTGTAGTGAATCTTCCCCTTATCAATTACAAGAGTAGGTCTTCCTTCTAAAAAAGCGCGAATGGATTTAAAGCGCTGCGAAAGCCATTCAACTGTATAAATGAGAACGCCCCATACTGCAACAGCAAATAAAATGTGCTGAATCCGGACTTCTGGGTCAAAAATGGCGTTTCCGACCATTTCGCCTAAAATTAGTGCAGAAATAAAATCAAACGGTGTGATTTGTGCAAATTGTGTTTTCCCTAATAACTTTGTAATAAAAAATAAAGCAAAAAATCCGATAAAGAGTTCAATCAAAATATTAACGAACGGCACAAAAATTCCTTCCTTTCTTGCTGCATTTACATACAGCATATACATGAAAGGAAGGATCTAAACCATTTATGAAGGCAATAAAATAAAGACATTGTCCCCTTCAACGAATGTTTCATATGTTTTAACGCAACCGTGATCGGGTGCTTGAACGTTTCCTGAGGAAAGATCAATTTTCCAATCATGCATTGGGCAGAAAACGTGATTCCCGCTGACCATGCCTTCAGCCAGAACGCCGCCTTTATGTGGACAGCGATTTTCAATGGCTTTGAACTGCTTATTAGAGGTTTGAAAAACAGCTAATTTAAGTGTACCGGCTTCAACTGTTTTCCCTAGCTGCAGCGGAAAATCTGATAGGGTGCCAATGTGAACTTTAACAACTGAAACTGTCATATGATCTCATCCCTTCAATTGATTTATACGGAAGCCGTCGCTTTTTGAAATAATTGTCTCGTGTCTTTTTCACTCTCGCGAAGCTCCTGCCAAGGCTCTTCATATGTTGAAAGCGCAATGTCCATTCTTTCGATTAAGGCTGCTCGTTTTTCATCATCCAGGAGTACTGATTGAATATGATCTAACCCAAGTCGTTCAACCCAAGCAGAGGTTCTTTCTAAATAATTTGCCGTTTCTCTGTAATATTGCAGGTATGCTGCGGCCATTTGCTCTACTTCTTCTGCTGTACTGACCTTCATTAATAAATCTCCAGCCCGCAGGTGTGTGCCGCCATTTCCGCCGGCGTACAATTCAAATCCTCCATCTATCCCCACAATACCGAGGTCTTTAATACCGGACTCTGCACAGTTTCTCGGACAAGCAGAGACGGCCATTTTTACTTTATGCGGTGTCGCAAGACCTTCAAATTTCTTTTCAAGTGCAATTCCAAGAGCCATGGAGTCCTGCGTGCCGAACCTGCAAAATTGTTCTCCAACACATGTTTTAACTGTTCTTAAAGATTTCCCATATGCATAACCCGATGGCATATCTAGATCCGCCCACACTTTAGGTAAATCTTCTTTTTTGACACCTAGAAGGTCGATACGCTGACCGCCAGTCATTTTCACAAGCGGTATTTCATATTTGTCGACGACATCGGCTATTTTTCTCAAGTCATTTGCATTAGTGACGCCGCCGTACATTCGCGGAACAACTGAATAGGTGCCGTCGTTTTGAATATTGGCATGCATGCGTTCATTTACAAAGCGTGAGCTCTTTTCATCTTTGTATTCAAGTGGATAAAGCATGCCTAAATAATAATTCAGTGCAGGTCGGCATTTTGAACAGCCCTCTTCTGTATTCCAGTCAAGTACATTCATCACTTCTTTGACATGCTGCAAGCCTTTTTCTTTGATTTCATGAATGACTTCATCTCGTGAAAGAGTCGTGCAGGCGCAGATGGTTTCTTTTTGGGCTGTCCGGCTTGCATCCTCACCTAGCGTATGCCAAAGAATCTCTTCGACAACAGGCTGACAGCCTCCGCAAGATCGTGAGGCACTTGTACATTGCTTGACTTCCTGAAACGTTGTTAAGCCTTCTTTCTGAATGGCTTCTACAATCTGCCCTTTTGACACGCCATTACAGCCGCAAACGATATGGTCGTTTGCCATGCTGTCAATCATGCTTTCTTGCGCCGGATCATTGGAGGTTAAGACAGATACCTTCTCCATATCCGACATATCTATTCCTTCTTTAATGTACGAGAATAAACGAGGTCCGTCGCTTGTTTCTCCAAACATGACGGCGCCTACTAATCGGTTTTGCTGGAAGACGAGTTTTTGATAGATGCCTTTTTGTTCGTCAAAAATTTTAATCGCCTTTTTCTCATCGTTTTCAATAAAATCACCAGCTGAAAATACATCCACTCCTGATACTTTCAGCTGTGTTGACAGAACAGAGCCTTCATATGGAACAGGGTTCAAGCCGCATACATGCTTGGCAAGTACAGCCGCTTGATCGTATAAAGGAGCAACTAATCCGTACGTTTGTCCCCTGTGTTCCACACATTCTCCGACGGCATAAATGCCCGGGACACTTGTTTCCATAAAATCATTGACGATAATCCCACGGTTCACTTCAAGCCCGCTTATTTCTGCAAGCATTTTACTTGGTTTAATTCCCGCAGCCATGACGACTAGGTCTGCCTCAAGTGTAGTGCCGTCTGAAAATGATACACCTTCTACTCTTGTATCTCCTAAAATCTCATTTGTCTGTTTTCCAAGCAGGAATTTCATCCCCTGTTCTTCTAATGCTTTTTGAAGAAGCTGGCCTGCAATAGGGTCTAGCTGGCGTTCCATTAAATGAGAGCCAAGGTGAATGACACTCACTTCCATGCCTAAGTTTAATAGACCGCGTCCTGCTTCAAGCCCAAGAAGTCCGCCTCCGATGACTGCTGCTTTTTTGTACATCGTAGAGGCATTGACCATTTCCTCAGTATCTTGCAATGTACGAAAAGCCGTTACGCCTTGTTTATCATTCCCTGGAATTGGCAGGATGAATGGAAGTGACCCTGTTGCTAAAATCAATCGGTCATAATGTACGGTCCGTCCTTGATCACTGGTGACTGTTTGGTTCTCTGTATCGATCTTCACAATGGTCTCGTTTGTAAACAGCTGAATATCATGCTTTTGATACCAGTTCCAATCGTTTAACGTAATATCTACGACTTTCGTATCCCCTTGAAGCACTTTCGACAAAAGAATTCGGTTATAGTTAGGATGCGGTTCAGTCCCAAATACCGTCATGTCGAATCGTTCGCCGTCTGTTTTTAAAATGTTTTCAAGGCTTCGAATGCCGGCCATACCGTTCCCCACTAATACGAGTTTTTCTTTCATGAAAAAACACCCCTCATGTGATCATTTTTTAGAAAGTACCATAATCTAAACATAGATGGAAAATACATGTTAAAATTTCTCACATAGTTTTTCATTCACGCAGGCTGACAGCTGTACAGGACAATATTTAAAGCCTGGCATTTTACTGTGCGGATCTAGTTGATCATCGATTAATTGATTAATTGATTGATGTTTGCTCCAGTGAAATGGAACAAAGACGGTATCTGTTCGAATGGTGTCTGATATGCGGCATCTGATGATGACACTTCCTCTTTTTGACTTGATGGTCACGAGCTCCCCGTGCTGAAGTCCATACGTTTTCGCTGTGTCAGGATGAAGCTCTGCATATGCTTCAAACTGTCTGGCAACAAGAGAGGTGCTCCTTCTTGTTTGAACGCCAGTTTGGTAATGAGCCATCACCCTGCCGGTCGTTAAATAAAGAGGGTATTCTTGACTGACGGGTTCCTTTGCAGCCTTTTTTCCGTGTGTGACAACGGCAAATTTCGCTAAACTGTCAGAATGTGAGAATGCATGTTCAAATAATCTTTCAGTTCCCGGGTCTTCTAAATGAGTACAAGGCCACTTTATGCCTTGTTCCTTCCTCAGCCTTTCATAGGTTATGCCTGAATAATCAGCCTTTGCACCTTTCGTTACGGCTCTTAATTCCTCAAAGATCTCTTCTGCAGATGAAAAGGAAAAATGGCTGCCTTTGCCTAATACAGCTGCTATTTCACAAATGATTTGCCAATCGTGCTTTCTTTGGTGTTTAAGTGGATATGTTGCTTCTCTAAGCGTAACGCGCCCCTCTATGTTTGTCACGGTACCTTCATCCTCTAAATATGACGAAGTCGGTAAAATTACATCTGCCAGCGCAGCTGTCTCAGACATAAATAAATCAACGGCAACAAAAAAGGACAAGTTCTTGATGGCTTGCTGAATTAGGTGCGCGTTCGGCCCTGACTGGACAGGATTTGAGCACATTAAAAAGAGCGCTTTGATTTCACCTGCCTGCATTTTTTCAAACATCTCAAAAGCAGACACGCCCTTTCCTGGGAGTTCTTTTTCATCAATGTTCCATCGTTCAGCCATTTCTTTTCTGTGAGCAGGGTTTGAGATATCTCGATATCCTGGAAGCTGATCTGCTTTTTGCCCATGCTCTCTTGCTCCCTGGCCATTTCCCTGGCCGGTTATTGCGCCATAGCCGCATCCAAAGCGGCCGATCTTCCCAGTAACAAGCAGAATATTCAGGAAATTACGGACAGAGGCTGTACCGTCTATTTGCTGCTCAATGCCTCTTGCTGTAAAAATCATGCCTGTCTTTTCTTGCGCGAATTTCCTTGCTATTTTCTGCATCACATCAATCGTCACGCCGGTTTGCTCAACGATTTCTGGCAGGGAGATGCGTGAGATGTGCTCCTTTAGTTTTTGGAAACCTGATGTTCGTTGATGAATAAATGATTCATCGATTAAATGCTCATGCAGCATGATGTGCAATATGCCGTTTGCCAGTGCGGCATCAGACCCTGGTTTTAGGTTGACATGTAAATCGGCTAATTGGGCTGTCGGAGTTTTCCGCGGATCAATGACGATGAGAAATGCGCCATTGTTTTTCGCCTCTTCAATGTAGGGCAGGAAGGTTGGCTGACATTCCGCTATATTCGTTCCAACCAATATCAACACCCGTGCATGCTTGATGTCGCTTAAAGGAAAGGTCAGACCACGGTCAAGTCCGAATGTTTGATTTGCGGCAGTTGCTGCCGAAGACATACATAGTCTCCCGTTATAATCGATGTATTTCGTTTTCAGCGCCACTCTTGCAAATTTCCCGAGTAAGTACGCTTCTTCATTTGTAATTGAGGCGCTTCCGTACACACTGATCACATCATGGCCATGCGACAGCTGAAGGGATTCTATGTTTGTTTTGATTTCTTCAAGAGCCTCTTGCCATGTTGCTTTTACAAATTGTCCGTTTCTTTTGATCAGCGGGTGATTCAGGCGATCTTTATGAAGCGCGTGCTGGTGGGCATGCTGTCCTTTCATACAAAGTCTTCCGTGCGTAGTTGGATTGTGTACACCAATCGTTTGGCAGCGTGTTCTCCCTTCCACATGCTGCTCGATTAATTGCATTTTGCACTGCATACTGCAAAAAGGACATTGGGCTGGGAACACTCGCTTTTGTTCTTCCTGCTTTGATTTTTGCTGGGCATATTGTAAAAAAGATTGACTCATACCTTCACATCCTTATGTCTTACTTTTCCTTGTCTGCTTTGGTCAAATTGCGCACAGAGCTCTTCTCTTATTTCCTCATCAAGTAACTTTTCTCGAATAGAAATGTTCCCTTGCCGGGAAAGCCAATCACCAATGGATTCTTGAAAATAAGCATTTTTTCTATACTCTTCAAGCAGCGCTTTTAAAAAAGGAATAAGCTCACTTGAATGAGACAAGGTGTAAAAAAGCTGGCCTCCTATATAAATATTCCATTCACCCAGCTGCTTCTTCAGACAGATGTCTTCAATTGGAGCAAGTTTACACGTGCAGGAAGCACCGGTGATATGAACGGAGGTGACTGCTGGTAAAAGTGTATCTTCCACTTGTCTTTCCAGCTCTATCACAAGTGACGTGACAACTGGATCACTGCAATCGCATGAAAGGATATGCGATAGTCTTCTTTTCTCATTAGGCATAATTGGCCAATGATTTTTGACGATTTGTGCCGCCTGTTTTGACACACCGATGAGCCGTATTCGTTTATGCTTTGTCAGCTCTGCCTGCTCAATCAGCCTGCTCTCTAACAAAGACGTAATGATTTTCAAAAAATCCAGATCAAGCCGGCCTCCATATAATTGAGGAATCAACATGTCTTCCTGTTCAGCAGCGCCGATTTTTTCCACCGATCCTTGAAATTGCTCGAGATAGTATTGAATGGCCGGCCGGCAGATGCCGCAGCCGTGATTCGTTTTCCATTGAAAATGTCTTCTTATTTCTTCAGCATTCACCGGCTGCTGCTTTTTAATAAACGAAAAAATGGTCTGCTCATCTACTGCTGTACATGGACAAAAAAAGACCTGCGATTCCGTTTGTTCATGTGATGGTAACTGGCAGCAAGCACGGACGAGCTCTTGACAGCCGCCGCACCCAGTTGCTGCCCCAGTTTGTTTTTTCACCTCTTCTAAATTTGTCAGCTGATGAACCGAAATGCTTTTTAAAATCGTCCCTTTTGTAACGGTTTGACATTGGCAGACGAGGTCTTCCATTTTTAATGAATCTAGTGGGGATGATTGCTTTTCATGAAGGGCTTTCATGACCACACTTTTATCACGTCCCACTTTCAGATCTTGCAAAAACTGATCTGCATTTTCCAGCTCTCCGACGAATAAAATGCCTGCCAGCGCCTCACGTTCAAAGACGAATTTTTTATACACTTCTTGCTCTTCATCTAAATAAGTCACAGCTGACATAAACGGAGAATGATGTTCAATACATCCAGCAGAATAAATCGGCAAATCAGGTACTTTTAATTTTATTGAGTAAATGGGCTTGGGTGGATGTGTGATTTTTTCTCCTAAAAGATGCTTAGCGAGCACGCTTGCTTGTTCATAAATAGGCTGAACAAGGCCATGCACCATCCCTTTGTGCTCTGCACATTCTCCAATCGCATAAATATTCGGGATATTTGTCTCCATCACGTCATTGACAACAATGGCCTTTCTCGTGTGTATGCCATGATTCTCTGCAAGCTGTATATTCGGACGAATACCTGTTGTAAAAACAACAAGATCAGCATCCACGATGTCGCCATTTTTCAATAGAACACCTTCTACCCTCTCGCCGCCTAAGCATGCAATGGTATGGGCATTTGTTTTCACCTGAATGCCTTTTCGTATGAGTTGGCGCTGTAATAATCCGGCAGCTGTTTCATCTAATTGGCGCTGCATCAGCCGCTCCGTATGATGAATGATGGTGGTTTCCAGCCCCGCCATCTGCAGACCTGCAGCCACCTCCACACCAAGCACGCCGCCTCCGATCACTGCTGCTTGTTGATCATGCACCGCATCCGCACAAATGGCCTCATAATCATCAATGGTCCGAAAAGCGTAAATCCCTTTTTTGGACACACCTTGAATAGGAAGAAAATTCGGCGATGAACCCGTTGCAATGACAAGCTTGTCATAAGGAATTTCCCGGCGCGCATCTGTCATGACACACTTTCGTTTTGTATCGATATGTACAACTGATTCTCCTTTGTACAATGTGATGTCATGCGCGGTGTACCATTCTTTTTCCTTTAGTTCAATTTGAGCTAATGATTCGCTTTTTTGTAAAATCGCCGAAAGTTTTATGCGATTGTAGGCAGAGTGCTTCTCTTTTCCAATGACTGTTATGGCATAATGTTCTGGCTGCTTTTGAATGATCTCTTCGATACATTTCATACTCGCCATGCCGTTTCCGATAAACACAAGTTTGCGTTTTGCCATCTGAAATCAACCTTTCTAAGCCCCGTGCTCGAGCACATTGTATGGATTGATTATGGCATACACTTGTAAAAAAGTGTTTATTCATGTCAATTTTTCTCACATAATACTTTCATTACATAAGTGAACTCGTTATCTTTAAGTCAGAAAATTCAAAATAGAGGAGGCGTTTTATGAAACTCTCAGAATTAAAATCAAGTGGTCATCCTAAGACATTGTTTGGTTCCTTTTTATATTTCGATGTGAGCTTTATGATTTGGGTTTTGTTAGGGGCGCTGGGTGCTTTTATTGCGCAAGATTTTGCTTTATCAACCGTAGAGAAAGGCATGATTGTGGCCATTCCAATTCTATCTGGTTCTTTTTTTCGGATTGTGCTTGGTTTATTCACCGATCGAATAGGACCTAAAAAGACTGCAGTGATAGGAATGCTTTTAACGACGATTCCGCTTATTTGGGGGTTTATCGCTGGTACAACCCTTTCAGAGCTCGTACTGATTGGGATTTTGCTTGGAGTAGCAGGAGCAAGTTTTGCTGTTGCTTTGCCAATGGCAAGCCGCTGGTATCCTCCTCACTTACAAGGAGTAGCCATGGGGATTGCAGGCGCCGGGAATAGTGGAACACTAATCTCCACCTTATTTGGTCCAAGACTTGCGGAGATTTACGGGTGGCATGCCGTAATGGGGCTCGCTTTGATTCCGTTAAGTCTTGTCTTTTTGTTTTTTATTTTCACTGCAAAAGATGCACCAAATCAGCCCGCTCCTCAGCCGATTCGATCGTACTTTTCAGTATTTCAAGTGAAATCGACATGGTTTTTCTGTTTGCTTTATGCGATCACATTCGGAGGATTTGTCGGGCTTTCCAGTTTCCTCAGTATTTTCTTTGTAGATCAATATGGGGTTTCAAAGATTCATGCTGGTGATTTTGTGACACTTTGTGTGGCGGCAGGCAGCTTCTTTCGGCCTGTGGGCGGTCTCATTGCCGATAAAATAGGCGGAATGAAAGTACTGCTTGGATTATTCGGAATCATCGGCATCTGCTTAGGAGGAGTGAGCAGTCTTCCAGCTTTACCTGTGGTCATTGCGCTTTTATTTGTAGGGATGATGTGCCTTGGGATGGGAAATGGCGCTGTTTTTCAGCTGGTGCCTCAAGTATTTCATAAAGAAATTGGGATTGTGACCGGAATTGTTGGGGCTGCTGGAGGCATTGGCGGATTCTTTTTACCTAATATTCTTGGCAGTTTAAAAGAATTGACTGGCTCATATATGTTTGGCTTTTTGACCATTTCCCTTTTTGTTCTGATTGTCTTCCTCTGTTTAGTCGTATCGCAGCTTAAACGTAAAAAAGTGTTGATCAACCATACCTAAAAAGCCATGACCACACGTTGGTCATGGCTTTTCTTTATATTGTAACACCCTTTGTTTGACCTATTTTGGCAGAACCGAACTCCCCATTAAATAACGGTCTACCTCGTGCGCCACTTGTCTGCCTTCATTAATTGCCCAGACAATCAAGCTTTGCCCGCGTCTTGCATCTCCCGCTGCAAATACGCCTTCTACATTTGTTGTATATTCCCCGTATTTTGCGTCAATGCGATTGTTTTTGCTGTCCACGCCAAAGTGTTTCACAAGCGGCTGTTCAGTTCCTTCAAAACCAATTGCAATAAAGAGGAGCTGAGCAGGCCATACCTTCTCTGTCCCTGGAATCTCATGAAATTCAAACTTCCCTTGTTCGTTTTTCACCTTTTCCATTTGAATGGTGTGAAGCTCTTTTAATTTCCCATTTTTATCTGCCACAATTTTTGTGGTTTGAATTGAATATTGACGCGGATCTTCTCCGAATTTTGCCTGTGCTTCTTCATAAGCATAATCCAGCGAGAAGACATAAGGCTGTTCTGGCCACATGTTATCCCCTACACGTGTATCCGGTAGCTTTGGATGCTTCCCGAATTGAACAACACTTTTTGCTTTTTGGCGAAGTGCGGTTGCAACGCAGTCTGCACCTGTGTCTCCTCCGCCAATCACAATCACGTCTTTTCCTTTTGCATCAATGAAGTTTTTGTCTTTAAATCCTGAATCAAGCATGCTTTTTGTTGCGAGGGTTAAATAATCCATCGCAAGGTGAATCCCTTTTGTTTCCCGGCCTTCAATCAACAGATCACGCTGCTTTTGTGCGCCTGTACAAAGGATAACTGCATCAAACTGCTCTTTCAATTCATCAGCAGTAATATCCACGCCGACTTCTGTGTTCGTCACAAAGTCAATGCCTTCTTGTCTTAGAAGTTTGACTCTTCGCTCGACCACTTCTTTGTCGAGCTTCATATTCGGAATCCCGTATGTCAGCAGTCCGCCAAGGCGGTCAGAACGCTCGAACACTGTTACAGCGTGTCCTGCTTGGTTTAATTGATCAGCACTTGCAAGTCCTGCTGGTCCTGAGCCGACAATGGCAATTTTCTTCCCTGTACGGTTTGAAGGGATTCTTGGTGTGATCCATCCATTTTCAAAACCTTTATCAATGATCGTGCGTTCGATATTTTTAATCGAAACAGCCGGATCATTGATAGCGACTGTACATGACCCTTCACAAGGTGCAGGACATACTCTCCCAGTAAACTCTGGGAAATTATTTGTTTTTTGCAGTCTTTCGAGTGCTTCCTTCCATCTCCCTCGATAAACAAGATCATTCCATTCTGGAATTAAATTGTAGATCGGGCAGCCAGACACGCCGCCCCTGATCTCCATCCCAATTTGACAAAACGGTGTTCCGCAATCCATACATCTAGCGCCCTGCTTCTTCAATACGTCATCTGTATAAGGAGCTGAATATTCTTTCCAGTCATTTTGACGAGCGAGAGGGTCACGTTCATTTGGCTTTTCTCTTTTATAATCCATAAAACCTGTTGCTTTGCCCATTGTCCTCTCCCCTTTCTTAATGAGCGAGGGCTGCTTTTTGCCCGTTTGCCGTTTCTTGATTTTTTGGTTTTGTGTTTGCTTCAAAGGCAAACATCACCGCTTCATCATGACTGAGGCCCGCTTGTTTTTGTTCTTCAATACTTTGAAGCATCATTTTGTAATTTCTCGGAATGACTTTGATGAATTGATCCTTTTCTTGCTCCCAGTTTTCAAGAAGTGCTGCTGCTTTTGAGCTGTTTGTATAATCAAGGTGTTCCTTGATCATTTGCTTTACTTCTAGTTCTTCTTCATGATCTGTGAGCTTTTCAAACATGATCATTTCCATATTGCACATTCTTTTGAACTGTTTTGCATCCGATGTATGGATGTAAGCCACACCGCCAGACATACCTGCACCAAAGTTTTTCCCAACGTCTCCTAAAATAACGACACGTCCGCCAGTCATGTATTCACAGCCGTGATCTCCAATTCCTTCAACAACCACATGTACACCTGAATTACGAACAGCAAATCGTTCACCAGCACGCCCGTTAATATAAGCTTTTCCGCTAGTTGCGCCGTAAAATGCAACGTTTCCTACAATGACGTTTTCATGTCCATTTTGTACAAAATGATCAGACGTTTTGACAGCAATTTTGCCTCCTGAGAGTCCTTTGCCGATATAGTCATTTGAATCACCTGTTAAATAGAGAGACATGCCCTTTGGCACAAATGCGCCAAAGCTTTGTCCAGCTGAACCAGTGAATCTGAGTGTGATCGTATCCTCTGGCAAGCCCTCTTCCCCGTAGCGCTTAGACACTTCACTGCCAGTAATGGTTCCGGCCACACGGTTAATATTGCGAATGTTCAATGATAGATCAACCGGTGTTTGATGATTCAGCGCTTCTTGCACATAAGGAAGGATTTCATTCATATCCAGCGATTCGTCAATTTTATGATTTTGCGGTGTTCTGAATGTCCGCGCTCCTTCTGGCTGATAAAGCAGTGTTTCAAGGTTTAGCTGACCTGCTTTCCAGTGAGCTTTTGCTCGTTCACTGACCGCCAGGACATCCGTACGTCCGATTAATTCATCCATTGATGTAAAGCCAAGTTCTGCTAAGATTTCTCTTACTTCCTCTGCAATAAACATCATGAAGTTCACAATGTGATCAGGGTTACCCATGAATTTTTCACGAAGCTCTGGGTTTTGTGTGGCAACACCAACTGGGCAAGTATCTAAATGACATGCTCTCATCATGACGCAGCCCAGCACGACAAGCGGAGCTGTCGCAAAGCCGTATTCTTCTGCTCCTAAAATCGCAGCCATCACAACGTCGCGGCCAGTCATTAACTTTCCGTCTGTTTCAAGAACGACTCTCTCGCGAAGACCATTTAACACAAGGGTTTGATGCGCTTCTGCCAATCCAAGCTCCCAAGGAAGCCCTGTGTGTTTAATACTCGTTTTCGGTGAAGCTCCTGTACCGCCATCATAACCGCTGATGACAATGACGTCCGCAGTTCCTTTTGCTACACCTGCTGCAATCGTGCCAACGCCGGCTTTAGATACAAGCTTGACACTGATGCGTGCATCACGGTTCGCGTTTTTCAAATCATGAATCAGCTGTGCCAAATCCTCAATGGAATAAATATCATGATGCGGCGGTGGTGAAATCAATCCGACACCTGGCGTAGAACCACGTACATCAGCCACCCAAGGATACACTTTATTTCCTGGCAGCTGTCCGCCTTCTCCAGGTTTTGCTCCTTGCGCCATTTTAATTTGCAGTTCATCTGCATTGACCAAGTAATGACTTTTCACACCAAATCGGCCAGAAGCGATTTGTTTAATTGCACTTCTGCGGTCATTACCTTGTTCATCTACTGTAAAGCGGGCAGGATCTTCTCCGCCTTCTCCGCTGTTACTTTTACCGCCAATTCGGTTCATCGCAATCGCAAGTGCCTCATGCGCTTCTTTACTTAAAGATCCAAATGACATGGCCCCTGTCTTAAAGCGGCGCACAATGGATTCAGCAGATTCAACCTCTTCCAGACGAACTGGCTTTTGTTTTGGCTGAAATGCAAACAAGTTTCTGAGGAAGCCGATTCTTTCTTCATCCGCTGCTTTTGTATATTGTTTAAATAGATCGTAATCTTCATTACGGCATGCCCATTGGAGCGTATGGATCGTTTTTGGATTAAAGGCATGATGCTCTCCATTTTTTCTCCACTGGAATTCACTGCCTGATTCAAGTGTCTGGTCAGCTGCTGCTTGATACCCTGCTTCATGGCGAAGTTTCGCCTCATGAGCAATGGTCTCAAGATCAATCCCGCCAAGCTGAGAAGCTGTTCCTGTGAAATACGCTTGAATGACGTCTTCACTAATCCCGACTGCTTCAAAGATTTGCGCGCCTCTATAGCTTTGCACAGTAGAAATTCCCACTTTGGACATGACTTTGACGACACCTTCTGTCACGCTTTTACCAAACTTTGTAACAGCTTCATCAAAGCTGATCGAAATCGCTTCGTCTGCAATCAGCTGTTTGTACGTTTCATAGACAAGGTAAGGGTGAATCGCATCTGCGCCGTAGCCAATCAGTGCGGCAAAATGATGAACCTCTCTCACCTCTCCAGATTCAACGATCAAACTGACCTTTGTCCGTAGACCTTGACGCACAAGGTGCTGATGAAGTGCACTTAGCGCAAGAAGTGGTGGAATCGGTACTTTTTCTTCTGTCATTTCACGATCTGAAAGGATTAATAAAGAGACACCTTCTCTGATCGCTTTTTCTGCCTCTTCAAACATCGCATCCAGCCCGCGCTTTAAATCATCGGTGAAAAGTGTATGAATGGTTTTGCTTTTAAAGGCATTATGAACAATCGTTTTCAAGCCGTTAAATTGCCCGCTCGTTAAGACCGGTGTATAAAGTTTAATTCTTCGGCATGAATATTCATTCGGATGTAAAATATCGCCTTCGGCACCTAACCAAGTCATGGTTGATGTCACGAGCTGCTCACGAATAGCATCAATCGGCGGGTTCGTGACTTGTGCAAACAGCTGCTTAAAATAATGAAAAAGAGACTGCGCACGATCTGATAACACAGCAAGCGGTGTGTCACTTCCCATTGAACCGATTGGGTCCTTGCCTTCCTCTAGTAAAGGAATTAAATACTTTTGAATGTCTTCATACGTATAATGGAACGCACGCTGACGCGTCAATAAATCATCCATTATACTAGAATTTTCTGAATTTTCTTCCGAGCGATTGACGTGGACCATTTCTTCATCGAGCCATTTTTGATAAGGAAGTTCATTCGCAATGGTCGATTTCACTTCTTCATCAGAAATAATTCGTCCTTCTTCTAGATCAATGAGCAGCATTTTGCCAGGCTCAAGACGATCTTTATACTTCACATCTTCTTCATTTGTGTCAATTACGCCAACCTCAGAAGAGAAAATGATATGATCATCATTCGTGACATAATATCTTGCCGGTCTCAATCCGTTTCGGTCTAAGATCGCCCCGATTTGTTTGCCGTCCGTAAAGGAAATGGCTGTTGGTCCATCCCACGGTTCCATGAGAGAACTATGGTATTCATAAAATGCCCGTTTCTCTTTCGACATGTGCGTGTTTTCCGTCCAAGGCTCAGGAATCAGCATCATTGCTGTATGAGCAGGTGCACGGCCTGCAAGCACAAAGAATTCAAAGGCATTGTCTAAAATGGATGAATCACTTCCGTCTGCATTCAGCACTGGCAAAATCTTGTCTAAATCGTCTCCGAAGGCTTCAGATACGAATTGTTGTTCTCTTGCTCTCATCCAATTGATGTTTCCTCTTAATGTGTTGATTTCTCCGTTGTGAATTAAGTAACGGTTTGGATGGGCTCTTTCCCATGTAGGAAATGTATTTGTACTAAATCTTGAATGAACAAGTGAAAATGCAGAAACAAATGTTTCATCCTGTAGATCAAGATAAAATGCATCAACTTGATCTGATGTTAAAAGCCCCTTGTATACGATGGTTTGACTCGAGAGACTGACAAAGTAAAATTGCTTTTCCTCTCTTGTTCCCCAGTTCTCAGCCTGTTTACGGATGACATATAATTTTCTTTCAAATGACAAACGATCTGTGATGTTGTCGTTTGCTCCGATAAAGACCTGTCTCACAACCGGACAGCTCTTCGCTGCGACAGTACCAATTTTTCCCGGATCGACAGGAACCGTTCTCCAGCCAATTAATGTTTGGCCTTCTTGTTTAATGAACCCGTTGATTTTCTGTTCGATGGCTTGACGCGTTTTTTCGTCATCATCTTTTGAAAAGAAGACCATTCCTACCCCGTAACGGCCTTTTTCAGGAAGTGCAAATTCTTTGCAGTTCTTTCTAAAGAAAGCGTCTGGCAGCTGTACCATTAAACCGGCACCATCACCTGTATACGGATCACTGCCTTGCCCGCCGCGATGATCAAGCTGGCACAGCATTTGTAATCCCTTTTTGACGATGCTATGTGTCGCCTCCCCTTTTAAATGGGCGTACAGTCCGATTCCACATGCATCATGTTCAAATTCAGGACGGTAGAGACCTTGTGGTTGTGGTAGTTGATTATAAGTCATCGTTTCTCTCCCCCGTTTAAAAGATCCGTTTTTTCACAGTAATAAAATCTCACAAACTCTGTAACTTATTTTAAGTTTTCAAATTGATATAAACAATATATAATTTAGATCAAAACAATCTCTTTTTGAGATAGATGGGTGTGAAGTGCAAAAATGGAGCTTCGTCAGTTACGTTATTTTGTAGAAGTCGCAGACCGTGAACACGTGTCAGAAGCGGCTGAAAACTTACATGTTGCCCAATCTGCCATCAGCCGGCAGATTGCGAATTTAGAAGAAGAACTTGGAGTGGCCTTATTCGAACGAGAAGGACGAAATATCAAATTAACGAAGATCGGCAGACAATTTTTAGATCATGTCAGAACTGCACTCAAAGCCATTGATTATGCGAAAGAGCAAATTGATGAATACTTAGATCCGCACAAAGGAACGGTGAATATTGGCTTTCCTACAAGTCTAGCAAGCCAAGTGCTCCCTTCTGTCATCTCCGCCTTTAAGCAAGAATATCCAGAGGTCGATTTTTTACTTCGTCAAGGATCCTATAAATTTCTCATTGAAGCGGTCAAAAATCGAGATATCGATCTCGCCTTTTTAGGACCCGTACCGACAAACGATTCTCAAATAGAAGGAAATATTTTGTTTTCCGAAAGCATATATGCCCTTTTACCGGTTAGCCACCCCTTTAGCGGACAAAGGAGTATTCATTTAAGTGATTTAAGAAGGGATCATTTCGTGTTATTTCCTGAAGGGTATGTGCTGAGACAAATTGCGGTTGATGCTTGCAAGCAGGCAGGCTATGAGCCTACCATTTCATCTGAAGGAGAAGATTTGGATGCGATTAAAGGTCTCGTCTCGGCAGGTATGGGTGTTACCTTATTACCCGAAAGCGCCTTTTATGAAACAACACCGCGATTTACAGTGAAAATTCCGATCGATTTTCCTCAAGTGAGACGAACGGTTGGAATTATTGCATCTAAAACGCGCGAAATGTCTCCTTCTGCCCATGATTTTTATGTGTTTGTGAAGGATTTCTTTTCTAAAATTGAACAATATAAATAATTCACTAAAACAAGACATTTCATTTGTAGAAATAATCCCTCTTTGTATATGATGGGTTACAGAACAAAAGACTATATGGAAGAAAGGTATTCGTATGAAATCAATTTTATCGTTTTTAAAGCCGTATCGGCTGTCCGTAGTGTCCATTGTCATTCTCACCTTTTTAAGCAGTATGCTCCAGCTGTATTTACCGACGTTAACAGCAGATATCGTTGATGTCGGTATCGTCCAGGGAGATATTGCTTACATATGGAAGGTTGGCGGCTGGATGGTGGCTTGTTCTTTACTTGCCATTTTGCTCACCATTTGGAAGTCTTACTTGTCATCAAAGACAGCACTTGGCTTCGGCCGTGATATGAGAAGACAGCTGTTTGTGCATGTCGAACAATTTTCATTAGAAGAATTTCAAAAGATCGGCACATCTTCCTTTATTACTAGATCAACAAATGATGTGAAACAAGTCCAAGATGTGACGATCATGATTTTACAAATGATGACGCGGGCCCCGCTCATGCTTGTGGGCGGAATTATTTTGGCTGTTTCCAGGGATGCTGTCCTGTCTCTTATCTTTTTAGCAGCCCTTCCCCTTCTTGGCGGATTCATCTATTTGGTGTCAAGAAAAGCCATCCCGCTATTCGGCCAGCTTCAGAAAAAAACAGACCGGCTGAATTTAATTATGCGGGAATCTCTTTCAGGCATCCGCGTCATTCGTGCATTTAACCGTGTGGATGATGAAAAGGAGCGATTCCAAGAAGCCAACACGTCCTATAAAGACACTGGTCTTAAAGTCAACCGATTAATGGCTTACTTGTTTCCATTTATGCTGATTATCATGAACTTCACGAATATCGGTATTGTCTGGCTTGGTGCAAACCGAATTGATGCCGGAGAAATGGAAGTTGGGAATCTGATTGCCTTCATTCAATATGCGATGATGATTTTAATGGCACTGATTATGCTGTCGATGAGCTTTATTATGGTCCCAAGAGCACAAGCATCAGCTAAACGCATGAATGAAGTGTTAAACATGGAACCAAAGATTAAAGATAAAGAAGAATCTATGACTGAGCTTCACGAGCCCGCCCATTCCATTCGCTTTGAGGATGTGTCATTTTATTACTCAAATGCTGAGAAACCGGCCGTTCAAGGTATCACGTTTGAAGCCAAAACTGGTGAAACGACAGCCATCATCGGAAGTACGGGTTCTGGGAAAACAACGCTTCTCCAGCTGATGACGCGCTTTTATGAAGTGTCAGAAGGCCGGATTACACTAGATGGTCTAGACATTAGAGAACTGCCTCAGGAGAAACTGAGAAACCAAATGGGCTATGTCTCTCAAAAAGCTGTTTTATTCAGCGGAACCATTGCCGAGAATGTACGCTTTGGCAAACAGGATGCAAGCGATCAAGACGTCTGGCAGGCGCTGCGAACTGCGCAGGCCGAAGAATTTGTTTTGCAAAAAGATGGCGGAATCGATGCAGAAATTGATCAAGGTGGTTCCAATCTATCCGGCGGCCAAAAGCAGCGGCTTTCCATTGCAAGGGCGCTAGTGCGAAAACCATCATTCTATCTGTTTGACGATAGCTTTTCAGCACTTGATTACAAAACAGATGCGAAGCTGCGGGCATCATTAGAAGCAGAAAAAGCTCATGCAGCCCTCATCATTGTGGCTCAACGAATCAGTACAGTGAAGCATAGTGATAAAATCATTGTACTTGATGAAGGGAAAATCGCAGGTATCGGAACACATGAACAATTATTAAAGGACAATCTTGTGTATCAAGAGATTGTTGCATCACAGGAAGGTCAGGAGGTGAGCGAGGTTGAGTAAGAAAATGTCTTCCGGCATGGGCCATAAAGGCGGCCACCCTAAAGGGCCAGCCGCAAAACCAAAGGAATTTAAGAAAACACTGCTTCGTTTGACAGGCTATTTAAAACCAAGAAAATTTCAGCTGATCATCGTCTTTATTGCAGCAATTGGTTCAACTGTCTTTAACGTCATTAGTCCAAAGCTGCTTGGGGATGCCACCTCTTCCCTATTTGACAGCTTTACGAATGGAACAGGCGTTCAATTTGATGTCATTTCACGGATTTTATTGCTGCTTGTCGCGCTGTACGTCGTTGCTTCCCTCTTTTCATTCGTTCAGCAATATGTCATGGCTGGTGTGTCTCAACAGACCATTGCTGAATTACGGCAGGAAGCAAATGACAAGCTCACACGTCTCCCCCTTCGTTATTTTGATAAAACAACCCACGGGGACACGCTAAGCCGTGTGATGAATGATATCGATAATATTAATACATCGCTTCAGCAGGCGCTCACCCAAGTGATTACATCTGTGATTACAGTCATTGGGATTGTCGTCATGATGCTCTTCATCAGTCCGCTGCTTACGTTGCTTGTTTGTTTGACGCTGCCACTCAGCCTGTTTGCGATTCGCGGCATTACGTCATTTTCTCAAAAGCATTTTAAAGCGCAGCAAAAAGAGCTTGGCACGATCAATGGACATATCAATGAGATGTTCACAGGACATCAGACAGTTCGTGCGTATGGCTACGAAAAGAAAGCAATCGATACATTTGATGAATTAAACGAAAGGCTGTATGAATCCTCAAGGAAAGCGCAGTTCATTTCTGGTTTAATGATGCCAATGATGACCTTTATCGGGAACCTTGGTTATGTGGCAGTCAGTGTAGCCGGCGGGATTCTTGTCATTAACGGGAATATTCGTGTCGGGGATGTGCAGGCGTTTATCCAATACACACAGCAAATGTCTCAGCCGCTTGTGCAAGCATCAAGCGTCGCAAACTTAGTTCAATCGGCGATCGCTTCTGCTGAAAGGGTCTTTGAAATCCTTGATGAGGAAGAAGAAAGTACCGAAGAAGATGCGGAAATTGATCTTGCATCACTCTCAGGCGATGTGAGCTTTGAACAAGTTCAATTCGGATATGAAAAAGATCATCCGATTATTAAAGATTTGAATTTAGATGTGCAAGAAGGACAGACGGTTGCCATTGTCGGACCAACAGGCGCGGGAAAAACGACCATCATTAATCTTTTAATGCGTTTTTACGAATTAGATCAAGGCTCCATACGCATTGGCGGTGTCAAAACAACTGACCTCAGCCGTCATCAAGTACGAGAATTATTTGCGATGGTTCTTCAAGATACATGGCTCTTTGAAGGAACGATTTACGACAACATTGCCTATGGCAGGCAGCACGTTTCCAAAGAGGATGTCATCAAAGCCGCCAAACATGCCTATGCAGATGATTTCATCCGCACGCTTCCAGATGGATATGACACACTGTTAACAGAAGATGCAGGCAACCTGTCTCAAGGTCAGCGCCAGCTGTTAACCATCGCCCGTGCCATTTTATCTGATCCAAAGATCTTGATATTAGATGAAGCGACAAGCAGTGTGGATACACGGACAGAGATGCATATTCAAAAAGCAATGAATGAATTGATGAAAGGCAGAACGAGCTTCGTGATTGCACACAGACTTTCAACGATTAAGGATGCAGACCTTATTTTAGTCATGAAGGATGGAAGCATCATTGAAAAAGGATCGCACAACGAACTTTTAAAACAAAAAGGCTTCTATGCAGACTTATATATGAGTCAATTTGCCGAAAATCAAGTGGGATAACACTAAAAAAAGAGGATAGACACGCATGTCACATGCTGTCTATCCTCTTTTCAATTGTCATCTGCTCGCTTCTTCACTTTTACACTGAGCTTCGTTATATACTCTGCTTCATCTTTAGACATGAGCGAATGAAGTAAATACTCCTCAAATACATCTCCATCCAGCATCATGCCCTCTTTCTCGATTTCATCTAACAAATGCGAATAAGCAGATTCGATCTCATCAAATGTTCCTTGATCATACATCACCGCATAGAGCCCGCCAGGTTTTTTGACTGCCCCCGGGCCATCCATTCGGCAGAACAGCTGATCTGACTGATGATAGTGCCGCTTACGGAACTGCTCCTTTTTTAAGACAGAACCATTTGCCGCAGCCCCTTTTATGCCAACTCCCTTTAAAAATTCCCCTACAATACGTGATATTTCTTCTACAGGTGTATTGAAGTCGATCGGGTTTGATGCACTTAGTACAACAGGTTCTTCTGGCAGCTCTTGAAACAGGACCTCCCCTATTTTCACATTTGCTAATTCATGTGTCGTCTCCATCACCCGCATAAGAAAAGCTTGGATGTCTTGAAGCTTTTCAATCTCTTGTTTGACCTTTTTTATTTGGTCGGCCGCTAGGCTTTGCAGTCTCTCGCGGGAAGGTTCTGTGAAATATTGTTTTAACTCTTTGATCGGAAATTGAACAGCCCGCAAGGATTGAATCGCAATAAAATGGTCAAATTGCTCAAGTGTATAGTAACGGTATCCATTTTCGTGAACACCAGCCGGCTTAAATAAATCGATTTTATCATAATACAGAAGCGTATCTTTTTTGACATCAAATAGCTTGGCAAATTCTCCAGTAAAAAACGTTTTTTGCACATCATTGATCATGATGAAGGCTCCTTTCTTGACTATGGAGTAACTCCATCCTTTATTATAACATCCAGAAACATCACTACGCATGGAAAGGATAAAAAAATGAACAAAATAACTCAACATGAAGTAACATTAGCACAAGCAAATAAAGAGGACTTCCCTTCAATGAAAAAAGAGCTCCAAAAAGCTTTTACAGCTGGTGTGATCGATGCATTTGGCGATGCGCATGATGGACCAATTCCTCCAGATGAAGTGATTGATGAATCTTTTCATTCGAATGAACACATTGTTTATCATATTATGCTAAATGGTGAAAAGGCAGGAGGCGTTGTGATCAAAATCAACCAAGAGACACATCACAACTCGGTTGATTTGCTATACATTTCATCATCCTTTCACGGCCAGGGCATTGGTCAGGCAGCATGGAAAGCCATCGAGGCGCAATATCCAGAAACGATTGTATGGGAGGTTGTGACTCCATACTTTGAAAAACGCAACATTCATTTTTATGTCAATAAGTGCGGCTTTCAAATCGTTGAATTTTATCACTTACACCATCCAGATCCAAACGCACCTCATGAAGCACATCAAGGCAATGAACCTTTAGCACCAGAGGAATTTGAATTTTTTAAATTTGAGAAGGTCATGAAACCAATAACAAATAATTGAGATCCTTTCAACCAAAAAGTCGATCCTTCTACTATTCGAAGATCGACTTTATGATTTTTATTAATCTAGCGTTATTTTAAAACCGTCATATGCAAACATCATATCCTCAGGTAAGTATTCACCTCGTTGAATGATGTCTATGTCATGTGATAAGTGTGTTAAGATCATTTTTTTCGGTTGTAACTTTTGTTTTAACTCCATTGCTTCATTCACATCATAAACCGACCTTTTATTGGGCGGCTGATTTTCTTTCCAGAAAGAAGTCCCGAATATCAATGAATCAAGGTGGTAGAAAGGCAACCATTGCTCATCAGTTACTTGAAAGGAATCAGATAAATAGGCCCATTTATATCCATTTATTTTTTGAACTAAAATTCCATAAGACGAACCGTTATGACCATGATTTACTTTATGAAAAGAAATTTTATTGCCATCACTTACCCATTTCGTTGTTCCTACAAAAGTTAGCCCTTTTCTATTGTTTAAGTAAGGAAATCGCTCCTTTAACTGATTAATTACATCTGGAGGACTCACTATTTGTACTTGTTGATTATGCCAGAAGCATAAATCTGCAAAGTCACCTAAACCACCGATATGATCGTTATGAGAATGAGTTATAAACACAACTGAAGGAATTGTTCTATTATTATAAGTTTGAAACTGGATCTTGAAATCGGGTGAAATATCGATAAGATAGCTCTTGTTGCCTAAATGAAATTCACAACTCGGTCTAGTTCGTTGATTGTCTGGTAAGCCCGATTTACAAACTGGACACTTGCATAACAATCTAGGTACCCCTTGAGCATCGCTTGTTCCGTAAAATGTAAGTGAATCCATCTCATTTCTCCTTTTATAACTCAGCTAAATTTTAGATTTATTCTCTAATGAAACTTGCTATTCTCCATAGTTAATCAAGATTTGTAACCAGACTACCAATTATAGTTTTAAAAGTAAATATATAGATTGTGATTTAAATATTCAATCATTCGTATAGACTCACTAAAAAACACTACCTCATAAAAAAGGTAGTGTTTCTTGAATCTTTCTAGCTTCTAATCTGACCGTCACCAGACAGAAGCAGCTTAGTTGTCGTGAGTGCAGGAAGTCCCATTGGCCCTCTGGCGTGCAGCTTTTGCGTGGAGATGCCGATTTCAGCTCCATAGCCAAGTGCACCGCCGTCTGTAAAGCGAGTCGATGCGTTATGATAAACAGCCGCTGCATCGACTTCGTTTAGAAACGTGAGTGCATTTTTTTCATCTTCTGTCACGATCGCTTCTGAATGTTTTGTGCCGTACTGATCGATATGGCTGATGGCTTCCTCAACTGAATCGACTACCTTTACTGCAAGATCCAGACTTAAATACTCATCTGTCCAATCCACTTCCCCAGCAGGAACCGCGTTTGAGAAGTAAGACTCTGCTGCCTGGTCGCCATGTACAGTGACACGATGCTCCTGCAAAGCTTCATTTAATGAGGCTGCATTCTCTTTCAGCCAATCGCGATGAATGAGCAGCGTCTCAAGTGCATTACATACAGCCGGACGATTCGTTTTTGCATTGATCACAATCTCAATGGCTTTTTTCACATTCGCGGTTTGATCAATAAAGACATGACAGTTTCCTGTCCCTGTTTCAAGCACTGGGATAGTGGATTCTTCTACCACCGTTTTGATTAACGAAGCTCCGCCTCGCGGAATTAACACATCGATCCATTCTTTTAGTTGAAACATCGCCTGAACCGATGAACGATCTGTTTGTTCAATCAATTGCACCGCATCACGAGGAATCTTTGTTTGATCCAATGCTTCATGGATTACACTGACGATGGCTTTGTTGGAAGAAATAGCGGAGGAACCGCCTTTTAAAATCACTGAGTTGCCTGCCTTAAGGGCAAGGCCTGCTGCATCGACAGTGACGTTCGGTCTCGCTTCATAGATCATCCCGATCACACCGAGCGGTACTCTTCGGCTTTTTACGTGTAAGCCGTTATCAAGAGTCCATTCATCCAATATTTCTCCAACAGGATCTGTTAATCTCGTCACGAGCCGCAAACTTTCAGCAAACTCATGAATTCTTTCTTCATTTAACATTAATCGATCCAAGAGTGCCTCTGAGAAGCCTTTTTCTTTCCCGGCATTTAAATCTTTTTGATTCTCCTGTAAAATAAAGCGGCTGTTTTGCTCTAATGCTTCTGCCATTTTAAGAAGCGCGTTATTCTTTTCCTCTGTTTGAAGTAAACTTAGTTTTTTTGAAACATGCTTTGCTTTTTTCGCTTTTTCTTTGACCGATGTGACAACTTCAGCTGTCAGTGTCATGGAATTCCTCCCTTTTGGTTAACAAACTGGAATCGATAAATCTAAATGACAAACAAATGCTTCAAGATCGACGACATGCACGATCTCATCTTGTAACAAATCACTCTTACGTGCGAGTTCATCTGACGCATAATTCACAATGCCAAGACCTATTTCTCTTCCATCTTGATCTAAAATACGGACAACATCGCCTTTTTTAAACGAACCTTTTACGTTGACAATCCCATCAGAATCAAGGCTTCCCTCTCGGTGCATAAGGAATTCCTGTGTTTTCTCTTGAACCACGATCTCACCCTTTGGTCCAGAATGAAAGGCAATCCACTGCTTCTTATAATTGAGCGGCGCTACATTTTCGTCAGCGGTAAAATAAGTACCGTCCTCTGTCCCATTGATGGCTTTGTCTAAAATGGCAGGCGTATCTGCTTTTCCTAAAAAGCCGTTGATCCCTGCGGCCATTGATATTTTAAACGCATCGAGCTTTGATTTCATTCCGCCTGTACCTACGCTGCTGCCTGCGTCTCCAGCAGCTGCTTCGATGTCTTCTGTGATGTCTGTCACTTCAAGAATTCTCTTCGCGTTTGGATTTGTATGAGGATTATCTTCATACAAGCCATCAATATCAGATAAAATGGCAAGGAAATCCGCATCAATGAGTCCAGCTACTTTTGCAGACAATGTATCGTTGTCTCCAAACTTCAACCGATTGATCGTCACTGTATCATTTTCATTAATAATTGGGATGATGCCTCGATCTAATAACACGTTCATTGTGTTACGCACATTTTGATAGCGCGTTTCATCAGAAAAATCACTTCTTGTAATTAAGAGCTGTGAGGCAATATAACCGTGTGATAAAAATAAAGTAGAATATGATTCCATTAAAAGCCCTTGCCCAATTGAGGCAGATGCCTGCTTTTCCGGCAGTGTTTTGGGTCTATCAATAAATCCTAGTTTTCGGTAACCAGCTGCAACCGCACCAGATGAAACCAAAATGACTTCGTGTCCTTCATCTTTGAGTTTCACAATTTGATTGACGAGGTTTTCTAGTTTTTTCAAACTAATCTCACCTTGAAAGCTAGTAAGAGAGCTGCTTCCAATTTTCACAACAATTCGTTTTCTCTCTTTATCTGCGTACACCTAATCACTCCTGTACCTGAGCTCTATTTATATAGATACTTTTTGTTTTTGCTGATTGCTTATCTCTTTTGATCGATTGGCAGCATGTTTGACAGCCTGCTTGATCGCTTCTCCTCCGCCAAAATCATCTAATGCATTGAGTCCTGCAGCAGTTGTTCCATTTGGTGACGTAATTTTCTCTCTTAAGACAGAAGGATTTTCCTCTGTTTCTTGCAGCATTTTTGCCGCACCGAGGAGTGTCTGCGCGCCAATTTGGCGAGACAATTCCTTTGATAAACCTGCCTCTTCTCCTGCTTCTTCGATTCTTTCCATTAAGAAATAAAAGTAGGCGGGCCCGCTTCCAGCAATTCCAGTGAAAATATCCATTTGCTCTTCCTGAATGGTATAGACTTCGCCCATTTCAGATAAAAGAGCCTGGCTTATGCTCATATGGTCGTTTTTCACGTAACGTCCAGCAGATAAAGCAGTCGCTGACGCCCCGATCGTACTTGATGTATTTGGCATGACCCTCATAACAGGCTGGCCTTCGTGCAGCATGTCTTCAATATACGATAGCTTAACACCTGCAAGGACAGACATGATGATTTGATCTGGCCGAATATGAGGTTTTAATGATTCAAGGGCTGCTTCAGCATCCTTTGGCTTCATGGCCAGGATCAACATATCCATTTCTTCAAAAGGAAATGAATCCATTGCGGCTGTTTGGATTCCGTATCGTTTCGTTAGTTCATTCAATCGAAGTTGATTTTGTCTGTTTGTGGCGTAAATTTGGTCTAGCGGCATCTGTCCTGATCGCACAATCCCTGCAATCATTCCTTCCGCCATAGAACCTGCTCCAATGAAAGCAACTTTCTTTTGATCAATGATATTGATCCTCTCCCTTGTTCGCTTTTTGTTCGTGTTTTTCGCACGTAAGTAATCGTAACATGATGAGAAATCGTGTCAAGAAAGAGCCAGCGCTTTTCAAAAGTCCCGAATGGATGGCCGGAAGCTTGCTGCAAGTATGTTAGCCGTGTTTTTCAAATACAGCGATTTAGATCAAAAGAACTATGATCATTTGAATCATAGGGCCCTTTCGTTCGACTGGATTCACCATTTTATTTTTGGTTTCGGTGACTTCAATTCTATTTTTCAGAAAGCGCTCTCATTTTAATGACTTTCTATTTTCCTATATAGTGAATGTGCTTGAATCTTTCGATTAGACTATTGACATATTTTAGAAAACATGTCCGTTGAAATGATATTTTACTGGTGATACCGTGAAAGAGAAATCATGTGAAAAAGGAGCGTTCATAATGAAAGTGAAAGAAAACTATGTCAATGTGATTCCAATGAAAGAAATCCGTTCTACCGATGACCTTCTTTTCCCATTCCCAATTTACAATGAGCTGCGTGCAGAGAGTGATATTAGATATGATGAGACAAGAAAGTGCTGGGATCTCTTTCGATATGCGGATATCCAGTCTGTTCTAAAGCAGCCTAAAGTGTTCTCTTCACAGCGAGGAAGAAGCACGTCTAAAACAAGTATTTTAACGATGGATCCTCCAAAACATACAAAGATGAGAGCGCTTGTGAATAAAGCGTTCACCCCAAAAGCGATCAAACAATTAGAAGATAAGATCAAAGACCTGACACATGATCTATTAAATCAAGTCAAGGATCAACGTACGTTTGATATTGTGCAAGATTTAGCAGCTCCCCTGCCAGTAATGATCATCGCTGAGCTTCTCGGTGCAGAGGTGCAGGACAGAGCGCTGATTAAAAAACATTCTGATGCCCTTGTGGCAGGCGCTAAGGATGAATCAAAGGAAGCCATTCAGGCTGTTGTAGATATGCAGAAACGCGCTGAAGAGGAGCTGTCCGTTTATTTTGCTCATTTGATCAAAAAACGAAAAGAAACACCTGCCGATGACTTGATCTCGCTTCTTATTCAAGCGGAAATCGATGGAGAGCGTTTAACGGAGAATGAACTGCTTGGCTTTTGTATTCTACTACTCGTTGCAGGCAATGAGACAACGACCAATTTAATAACCAATGCCGTACGACTGCTGACAGAGCAGCCGCATATCGCTGAATCAGTTCGGCAGGACCCCTCTCTTATTCCTCAATTGACTGAGGAAACGTTACGGTATTATCCCCCTGTTCAAGCCATTGGCCGAATCGCCGCAGAAGATGTTGAAATTGCAGGCGCACGCATTGAAAAAGGAGACTACCTCATAAGCTGGGTTGCTTCGGCAAATCGGGATGAACAGAAGTTTGAAGATCCAGATACGTTCCGCCTTGACCGAAAATCAAATCCTCATATAAGCTTTGGGTTTGGCATTCACTTTTGTCTCGGTGCACCGCTTGCCCGGCTTGAAAGCAACATTGCGCTTGACGTTTTACTCCATACGTTTCAAGACATCACCTGCGCTACAGATGAGCTAAAACCTATTCAAAGCACGTTTGTTTTTGGGGTAAAAGAATTTCCTGTACAAGTCACCCGTTTTTAAAAGTCCCTTTTTCAGGGGCTTTTTTTCATTTTCTTCAATTCATCATCTCTTTCTTACCTTCCACCTCCGAACATGCTAAAATAAAGTCCATACAAAGTGATAACGGAATGCAGAAAGGAAGCCGAAAACACATGACCGATTATACAGCGATGAAAGACGGAATATTCAAATCAGTTTGTTCGTTAGACTGCCCGGATCAGTGCGGTCTTTTAATACATAAAGAAAATGGAAAGATCGTGAAAGTGCAGGGAGATCCGGACCACCCTGTCACACAAGGAAATATATGCAACAAAGTGCGTAATGTCACAGCCCGTTTATATGATGAAAAAAGACTGACCACTCCTTTAAAACGTGTTGGCCAAAAAGGCGAAGGTCAGTTTGCACCGATTACGTGGGAAGAAGCCATTGAAACCATTCGGCAAAAATGGACAAAGTTGATCGAAGAAAAAGGACCAGAAAGCATTCTGCCTTACAGCTTCTATGGAAACATGGGCAATCTCAACGCAGAAGGAATGGACCGCCGCTTTTTTTATCGTCTTGGTTCAAGTCAGTTAGACCGGACAATCTGTCAGTCAGCAGGAACGACTGGCTATAAATATACAATGGGCGCAAGCATTGGGACAGATCCTGAAGAAACCATTCATACGAAACTATTTATCTTTTGGGGCATCAATGCCGTGTCGACAAATATGCACCAAATCACCTTGGCACAAAAAGCACGAAAGCAAGGAGCGAAGATTGTCGTAATTGATGTTCACAAGAACCAAACCGGCCGGATGGCAGATTGGTTCATTCCGCTTCGGCCTGGTACTGACAGTGCACTTGCCCTTGGCATCATGCACGTCCTTTTTAAAGAGGAACGTACAGATGAAGCCTTTTTAGAGGCTTACACGGTCGGCCATAAGGAGCTGCGCGAGCATGTAAAGCAGTATGATCCAGACACAGTTGAGCGGATCACGGGTGTTCCTAAAGGCGATATCATTACACTTGCAAGAATGTACGCTGAGACATCGCCCTCTCTTATTCGCATTGGGAATGGTTTACAGCACCATGATAATGGCGGGATGAGTATTAGAACCATTTCCTGCCTCCCTGCCCTGACTGGTCAATGGCTGCACAAGGGCGGCGGAGCGATGAAATCAAACTCTTCTTTTCTCAGTTATAATGAAACAGCTCTTCAGCGGCCGAATTTATTAAAAGAACGCACGCCTAGATCATTTAATATGAATCAGCTGGGCAGCGTGCTGACAAACGCAGAGCCTTCCGTTGATTCTCTCTTTATCTACTCGTGCAACCCAGCGGTTGTGACACCTGAAGCGAATAAAGTCAGAGAAGGTTTGCTGAGAGAGGATTTATTTACAGTGGTTCATGATTTATTCCTGACAGAAACAGCGGCGTATGCAGACATTGTCCTGCCGGCGACATCAGCCTTTGAAAACGAGGATTTTTATACGTCATACTGGCATCATTATATTCAAATTCAGGAGCCCGTAATTGAACGCTACGGAGAAAGCAAATCCAATACTGAAGTATTCCGCCTGCTTGCCCATGCGATGGGCTTTGAAGATGAAGCCTTCCGCGAGACAGATGCTGAACTGATGGAACAAGCTCTTCATCATCCAGAAAATCCGCATTATGAGGACATTTCATACGAAGCATTAAAAGAAAAAAAATGGATCAAAGCGAAACGTGGACCTTTCCAGGAATTAAAGCTTCAAACCCCAAGCGGGAAAATTGAGCTTTATTCTGAACAAATGAAAAAAGACGGGTATCCAGCACTTCCAACCTATGTGCCCCTTTATCAGGAAAGCGATTATCCGCTTACCTTTATACCGGGACCGAACCATAACTTTCTGAATTCCACCTTCTCACTTCATGAAAAGCATCAAAAGCTTGAGAAATTTCCGAAGCTTCACATGAATGAACAGGATGCAAAGGAAAGAAAAATTGAAGATGGTGACATGGTACGTGTGTTGAACGACCGAGGAGAGTGTGAGCTTGTCGTGTCAGTCGGTCAAAATGTATTATCTGGTGTTGTGGTCAGTCAAGGATTATGGGCAGATCAAAAAGGCAAGAAGCATTTAGTGAATGGATTAACACCTGATCGATTGGCAGATATGGGCGGCGGCGCGACGTTCTTTTCTGGCAGAGTGGAAGTTGAAAAATTATCATAGAAAAAAGCCAGCCATTTTTTAGACTAACCTAGTCAAATGGGACATAAAAAAACACCCTTCAAGTGATACACTTAAACTAAGTGCTAATTTGGAGGGTATTTTTTATGAAAAAAAACAAATATTCAGCTGAAATAAAATGGGCGGTTGTGAAAGATAAATTAAGCGGGCAGTTTACCAATCAACAAATTATGGATAAATATCATATAAAGAATGTATCTCAGATTAAAACATGGATGAAGTGGTATCGAGGAAATCAGTTACATCGATTCGATCAGCCAATTGGAAAACAATATAGCTTCGGGCATGGACCTGACAATGTATCCAAAGAGGAAAAAGTGAATAGGCAGGTTGAACACCTTAAGATGGAGAATGAAATTCTAAAAAAGTATTTGGAGATCGTAGAGGAGTTGAAAAGGGAGTAACCTTGTATTTGATCGAGAGATTACGGAAGAAATATACAGTAAAGTCTGTCTTAAGTATTTTGCAGGTCGCCAGATCGACCTATTATCGTTGGGTATCCGAAGGAATACGTAAAAAATCACAAGTGGAGAAGGCTGTTATTTCCTTATGTACCGAAACGTCGTTCCGGTACGGCCATCGTAAGATCCGAAAGCTACTTCAGCGTCAATATGATATCAAACGAAACCGAAATACTATACAGCGCATCATGCAAAAATACCATCTTCAATGTCGTGTGAAGCGTAAAAGGAAATGGAAATCAAAAGGGGAATCTGTCATCATTGCCCCAAATATATTAAATCGAAACTTCACCGCAATACACCCGAATTTAAAATGGGTAACAGATATTACTTATATTCAGTATGGACCAAGAACGCTCTACCTTTCGACCATTATGGATTTGTACAACAACGAAGTTGTTGCCTACACCCTAGATGATCACCAACAGACATCACTCATATTGGACACATTGAGAGCAGCTTTAGAGAAAAGGAATTCGCCTAAAGGTGTACTTGTGCATTCAGATCAAGGAAGTGTATACAGTTCGTATGCATATCAAAAGGAGCTGGGGGTAAGGAACCTCACAAGCAGTATGTCTAGACGAGGTAACTGTTGGGATAACGCAGTGATTGAATCATTCCATTCCAGCTTAAAATCAGAGGAATTTATGTTTACAAAGTTCAACTCTATATCAGAAAAAGATGTCAGGCAACGAATCGACCGTTACATCAAGTATTATAATGAAGAGCGTATCCAAAAAAAATTAGGCTACCACGCACCAAAAACATTTGGTAGCATGGCAACCTAATAAGGGTGTTTTATTTGTGTCTCAATCTGCTATGTCAGTCTATTTTGCTGGCTTTTTTCATATGCTTTTATCGAATCATCAGCTGATTCGTCATGACATTCGCACTTCCGTTGCTTCGGTAGCCTTCTACAGTTAATGCTGTTTCATACATTTTTCCCATTGGCATGCCTAAGCTTTCCCATTTTTTAAAATGCTCACTGACGGAGACCGTTCCGCTTGTGCGTTTTGTTTGACGTACACTCCAATATTGTTTGAAGGTAGCGTCTCCAATGATAGAAGGCTGATTGACACGGAGCGTTTCATATATGTCATATGTGCCTCCATCGGCATAAAATGATCCTTTATACGTTCCTGTTGGACGATATGTGCCCCATGACTCAACAATGTAGTATTCAGCTAATGGAGATTGTGTCCAGCCATAGACACATAAATAGGAATTCCCGCCTGGGTTAAAGGCTGCGTTGTAGTTGATGGAGATGTTGCCAAGTTGATGATGAGTTTTAGTGGAATCAAACTTCTTTCCTTTTCGAAATAAGGCATTTCCGATATTGTTCCAGCTTGCACTAAATGCCCCGCCGTTATTGAGTGTCATCGAGGTATTTCCGTAATCCTTCCATAATTCAAAATCGTATCCGCTGTGTGTGCCTATTCTATTATCATAAATCGTTTCCGCATGAGCCGGCACAGCCGTGAGTGTCAGCACAAATCCAATACACATCACAAACAACAGCCTCAATCTTTTCAAATTCATTTTCCATCCCTCTCCTTTTTTCATCCGTATTGTTCTGTCATCCCTAAGATGAAAAACCCATCACCTCCTTTCATACAGACCTTTCTGTTAGATGGAACGATACTGATTTAACCCGGCATGGATGTCTTTTGTTTGTGTATAAATCCTTTGATACAAATGAAATAGATCGGCATATACTTCTGCGAGCAGCTGATTTGGCTCATAAACGGCAGCTTGATGGATCAACTGATGTGCACATACTTCAAGTGACGGATACCATCCGCAGCCAACCGCAGCAAGCATGGCTGCACCTATAGCAGGCCCTTGTTCATTGTCTAACTTGATGACTTCAGCCTGAAAAATGTCTGCTTGCATTTGAAGCCAAGTCCGGCTTCTCGCACCGCCGCCAATGGACACAATAGAATCTATGTTTTTTCCTGCTTGCCGGAATAATGCGATAGATTCATTTAGCGAAAAGGTAATTCCCTCTAACACAGCTCTGACAACATGTGCCCTTTCATGCCTGCTGTCTAATCCAATCAAGCTGCCGCGAATGATCGAATCCGCATGAGGTGTTCTTTCCCCGACTAAATAGGGAGTAAAGAGCAATCCTTTCGCTCCTGGCGCTACATGAGCCGCACCTTCTAAAAGTGATTGGAACGATTCCTCAGGAGCCAGTAAGTGTTTTGCCCAGTTAAGACTATATCCTGCGGAAAGGGTGACACCCATTGTGTAAAAAGCGTCTTTTTTTGCATGATGAAACAAATGCAAATTCCCTTGAAGCTCCCTTTCATGATCCTCTTCGTAGGAGAGAATGACCCCAGATGTGCCGATGCTGCATAACGTGCGGTCAGAGGACAAGATGCCAGCACCAATTGCTCCGCAAGCATTATCTGCCCCGCCGGCAAAAACCTTCGCGCCTTCTTTCATCCCAACATCACGTGCAATGTGCGGCAAAAGTGTACCAACCTCCGCCTCTGATGTAACAAGCGGCGGACAAATATGAAGAGGAATATCAAATGCTTGACAAATCTCCTCACTCCACATCTGTTCACCGATATTTAACAGCAAAGTGCCAGCCGCATCAGAATAATCCATATGGACAGCGCCAGTTAAACGAAATCTGACATAGTCTTTTGGGAGTAAAAACAGGTCGATTTGCTGATCAATATGTGGTTCATGTTCCTTTACCCATAATAATTTTGGCAGTGTGAATCCTTCTAACGCCTGGTTTTTTGTGATCTTTTGCAGCCGGTCTCCCAGCTTTTTTGTCATGTGTGCACATTGTGCTGTCGTTCGTGTATCATTCCATAAAATTGCAGGGCGGAGCACTTCGCGAGATTCATTTAATAGAACTAATCCATGCATCTGGCCGGAAAAGCTGATGCCTTCAACTTGTCTTGACTGAACAGACTGCTTTGCCATCAGTTCCTTCATCACAGCCATTGTCTGCTTTACCCAATCCTCGGGGTGCTGCTCACAATATCCAGGCTTCTCTTGAATGAGGCGGTACGGCTTAGAGGCTTCGCAGCACACCTTCCCGCTTTCATCCACTAATATCGCCTTAACCCCGCTCGTTCCAAGATCAATTCCCATCACATATTTCATGTTTTCACTCCTTCAAAACAGATCAGCCCCTTCAATTAATCTTCTAACAAGTATTGATTTAAACGGGCTTTCAGCTGTTCCTCTCTTCCCGATTCGTTTCTGATCAAAGGATGTTTCAGCGCATATTCTTCTAATGTATGAAAGTTTGCCTTCCCTTCTGAAATGTCACGTCCAATTCCTTCAGAAAAGCTGCGATACCGGTGCTTTATCACATCTTCAAACACACGGTCTTCTATGAGTCTATGAGCGACCCGCAATCCTTTTGCAAACGCATCCATCCCGGCAATATGGGCATATAAAATATCTTCAAGTTCAAAGGAAGCTCTTCTCACTTTTGCATCAAAATTAAGACCGCCAGACCCTAGCCCGCCATTTTGCAAAATTTCATACATGGCAAGAGTTGTCGCATACAGATCGGTTGGAAATTCATCTGTATCCCATCCAAGAAGCGAATTGCCTTGGTTTGCATCAACAGAACCGAGCAGCCCATGAATTCTTGCGACCCGTAATTCGTGCTCAAACGTATGACCCGCCAGTGTCGCATGATTGGCCTCGATATTTAATTTAAAATGTGAGTCTAATCCGTATTGTTTTAAAAAGGCGATGGATGTCGCTGCATCTGTGTCGTATTGATGCGTGGTTGGCTCTTTTGGCTTTGGCTCAATTAAAAATTGACCAGTGTACCCAATTTCTTTTGCATAATCAACAGCCATATGCAAGAAAGCCGCCATGTGATCAAGCTCTCTTTTCATGTCTGTATTGAGCAGCGTATCGTACCCTTCTCGTCCACCCCAGAAAACATAATTTTCTGCACCGAGTTCTTTGGCGGTTTCAATGCCTTTTTTGACCTGTGCGGCCGCATAGGCAAAGACATCTGCATGACAAGATGTCGCAGCGCCGTGAACAAATCTAGGGTGCTTGAACATATTGGCTGTGTTCCACAGCAGCTTTACTCCGCTTTGCTTCATGTATTCTTTCATTCTTTCTAAAATGATGTCTAATTGTTGATTGGTCTCTTGAAGCGTCTCCCCCTCTGGCGCGATGTCACGGTCATGGAATGAAAAATACGGAACATCCAATAGGTCAAAAAGCTGAAAAGCGACTTCCAATCTAGCTTTTGCTAAATCCATTCCGCTATAGGAATCCCACGCTCTTTGCATCGTGCCAGTTCCAAACATGTCTGTTCCATCAGCAGTTAATGTATGCCAATAAGCGACTGAAAAACGCAGGTGGTCTTTCATTGTTTTTCCGCCAATCACTTCGCTTGGATTATAGTATTGAAAGGCGAGTGGATTTTTTGATTGTTTTCCTTCATATTGAATTTTGCCGATCCCTTCTAAGCTGTATAACGTTTTCATATTTGAATTAGCCATTCTTCATTCCTCCTGAGTCCACTTTGTAAGTTGATCCAACAAACTAATGATCAATCTATGAGAAAATCACTTTGAATTTTCCATATTTTTTAGTTTTTTAGAAATATTTTCGTTATAATAAAGTTAAAATCATCTATCTTACTGAATACATGCTGAAAAAAGCAGCTCTTCTCAACTTAATCTAAAGACGAAACAAATGGAGTGGATAACGTGGATATCGCTGATCAGAACTTTGTCAAAAAAATAAATCAAAAACTATTATTAAAAGAAATTCTCCAGCATGCGCCCATTTCGAGAGCAAAATTATCTGAACGCACTGGATTAAATAAATCGACTGTTTCCTCTCAAGTAAGTACGTTAATGAAAGAACATCTTGTCTATGAAATCGGTCAAGGTGAGTCTAGCGGCGGGAGAAGACCGGTTTTACTGATGTTTAATAAACGTGCTGGCTGCTCCATCGGAATCGATGTCGGCGTTGATTACGTCAATGGCATATTAACTGACCTTGAAGGGTCCATTCTTTACGAAGAGCAGATCAAGCTCCCACCCAGCTCTCCTGAGGTGACGATACGTAAATTAATTGAATTAATACAGCAGCTCATCTCACAAATGCCCTCTTCTCCATACGGGCTCATTGGTATTGGCCTATGCATACATGGTTTAGTGAATGCAGGTGAACAAATCGTGTTTACGCCGCATTCCAAATGGAAAAATGTTGATCTGAAAACCACGCTCCAAGACACATTCCAAGTACCGATTTTCATTGAAAATGAAGCAAATGCCGGTGCATATGGTGAAAAAATCTTTGGTGCCGCTAAACATTATGACCATTTGATCTATGCAAGCATCGGTACTGGCATCGGGATCGGCATCATCATCAATCATCATTTATACAGAGGAGCGTATGGCTTTTCTGGTGAAATGGGACATATGACGATCGATTTTAACGGACCGACATGCAGCTGCGGAAACCGTGGGTGCTGGGAATTGTATGCTTCTGAGAAGGCCTTGTTTCAGTCTCTTCAAACAGATGATCAGCACATCACCCATCAAGACCTTGAACAGCTGGCCAAGTTAAATGATATGAAAACGCTCAATGCCCTGCGCAACTTTGGGTTTTTACCTTGGCGTCGGTCTCACAAACGTCCTGCATACCTTTAACCCGCAAGCCATTATTTTAAGAAACAAAGTGATCGAATCACATCAGGCGGTTCTACATGTGATTGAGGAGGAGGTATCCTCGCGAATGGATACGCAATTCAGCTCACATGTAGAGCTGCTCCCTTCATCATTAGGACACAATGCACCAGTATTGGGGATGACATCTCTTGTCATAGAAGCGTTTCTGCAAAATGTTACCCTCACAACATGATCTATATATTATTCAAAAAGAGGCAGCTCGTAGCGAGTTGTCTTTTTTATTCATCTGTTTCCTCATAGCGAAAATAGCGAAAATCAGCAGGAAGACGCTCGCCGCTCGTATCTTGGCACTGCATACCGACAAATGCCCCTGTAAAAAACCCCCCACCTCGAATGAAATCATCGGATAAATGGATGGAATCTAGCAGTACATCAATTTCCTTCCACTCTTTCTGATCAAATGAATAAGAATATTTATACGTCTCTTTTCGAACGGTCACTTTTAAATAGACATAAGTGACCTCGTCAGGAATGATAATTTTATGTGCCAATGGCTGAGAAAAGGCAAGGTTTTCACAGACAGATAGTTCAAGCGTGCGGCCAAGTTCCTCATCATATGTCACCTGGAGTGCTGTCCAGTTTTCCGTATTATAATAATTCACAAGACCAGCGGCTTGCTGAAAGTTTTCTGGGAAGAACGAAACAGCTGTCTCTGCTTCAAAATAAAAGCTTTGCCAGCGTCTTGCAACAAATGCTTGGGTAAACTTAGACGTTAAAGATTCGCGGCCGAATAACCTTAAATGCTGAGGTTTCTCCGTTAACGAACCAATCTGATCGGTAAACGGAATTCTTAATGTTTGGAAATGTCTATTTAGTGTTGATTCTTTAAATTCATCGACTGTATGATAGGTTGGTGCAAAAACCTTTTCTTCGATCTTTGGCGCTTCAACCTCTAGCGTCCCCTCTTTTCCGCCTACAACATAAGGCCAGCCATCCTTCCATTCAAGCTTTTGGATCGCTGTTTCTCTTCCTAAAGGACACCACCCTCTCTGTTGAAAAATAGATTCCTTACTTGACTGAATCGGGCGGCCAGTGAGATGAGCGAGATACCATTCATTTGTATGCGTTTGAACGATTGAAGCATGCCCGCATTTTTGAAGCGGATGTTCAGGCGCGTGGAAAGCACTTAAAATCGGGTTATCAGGATGAACCTCATAAGGCCCTTCAATATGCGGGGACCGGGCGATCGTTGCTGCATGCTCATACCTGGTACCTCCTTCTGCCGTTAATAAATAGTAGTAGTCACCGATGTGATACAGATGCGGTGCTTCTGTCAGTTTAATCGGCGTGCCTTTAAAAATGACCTTCCTTTGACCGATGAGCTTCTTTTCCGCCACACTATATTCCTGCAAGGCAATACCTGCAAAGGAATGATGCTTTTCCCTATGATCCCACAGCATATTTAAGACGTATTTCTTCCCGCTGTGATCATGAAATAAAGATGGATCAAAGCCGGAGCTGTTGAGCCGGATCGGTTCACTCCAATCGCCGTCCACCTCACTTGCCGTGACCAAATAATTATGACCGTCTTTAAATGGGCCATCCACTACTTTGATATCTGAATAAATAAGCCAAAACTGCCCATCGGCATAGCTTAAGCACGGCGCCCATACCCCGCCAGAGTCAGGATTCCCCTTCATATCCAGCTGCGACGTTTTTTGCAATGGACGCGCAGCAAGACGCCAATGGACGAGATCCTTTGAATGATAAATTTGCACCCCTGGAAACCATTCAAATGTAGAAACGGCCATATAATAATCTTCTCCTACACGGCAAATACTTGGATCAGGATTAAACCCTTTGAGCACTGGGTTGGTAATCTTCATTGAACTTCCCCCTCTTTCAGAGACCTACATTTTAAAATCGTCCATATGATCGATATACACTTTGTCTCTATTCTCAAGCTCCCGTACGACTTTTTTATGTTTTTCTTCGTCTAGGTTATAAAAATTAATATCCACCATCGCTAAAATCAGTAAGCATACAGGAATCACCGTTGTCGTGATTAAAATGCCAAGTAAAGCTTCTGGTGATTGCATTTGATTCGCAACATAGCCAAAGCGATCGAGTACAAGCCCTGGCACAATCCCGCCTAATGCCATCCCAAATTTAAAGAAAAATCCGATGATGGCATAGATGAGCCCGCCCATCCTTTTCCCTGTTTTATATTCGCCATATTCAACGGTTTCAGGAATGAGCGCCCACATGTAAGCACCGGCTGTAATACTTCCTGCAGCTGCAACGAGCCTAAAAATCAGTATTAAAGTGATTTGACTCGGCGGTATCACAAGTAATGCAAGAAGACCTACGATATTCAGCAACAATGAATAATTCAGCAGCTTTTTCTTTCCTAACAGCTTGTGCAGTTTTGGAATAAACGGCAGCACCATTAAAGCTGGCAGACTGCCAATGAGTCCGTACCATTTCACTAAATCTTCTCTGCCGAGGTTATACGTCACATAATAGATCCCAACAGAGTTACTGATCGAGTTCACGCCAAAAATAATAATAAAGAAAATGCTTAATACAACAAGCGGACGATTCACACGTAATTGCACAAAGATATCACTGAACTTAATTTTTTCCTCCGGCTTTTGAAGCGTGACACGTTCATTCGTGCTTTTAAAACAGAAAATAAGTAATGCACCGCCAAGAACGCCGAGAAAAGCCATCGTCATCTGCCAGCCGAGGGCTGTATTTCCTGTTTTACCGCTCAAAAAAGTCGCAAGAAAAGGAACAAAAAAAGCAACAACTAGACCTCCGAGATTAGCAAAAAGCATACGAACAGACGTAATACTGACAACCTCTTGGTTATTTCTTGTCATTGCGGATGTTAAAGCACCATAAGGAACATTGATGAATGTGTATGTAAGCGATAAACCAACATACGTGATGTAGGCATAAACGAGTTTACCCATTTCAGAAAGATCAGGTGTTGTAAAGCAAAGGATAGCAAGTACCACAAAAGGAAACGCACCGAATAACAAGTAAGGTCTGAACCTGCCAAAACGGCTGTTCGTTCGATCCACCAATGCACCAATAAACGGATCTGCAAGCGCATCAATGGCGCGGACAACTAAAAACATCGTTCCTGCTGCCGCCGCTGATAAACCATACACATCTGTATAAAAAAATAATAGATACGTAGAGACAGTTGCATAAATTAAGTTACATGCGAAATCTCCTGAAGCATATCCCACTTTTTCAGACATACGAACCTTTTTTAAATTCTCACTTACCATGAGCTTTCTCCCTTCTTCTCTTAGCCTCTTCTAATGAACAGATGATGGAGGGCAGCAGCAGTCAATGCAAGGAATATAAAGCGCTTTCAATTTGTTGTAAAAATGAAGCTGAACATCTAATCTTTTCAGCTTAGCCCACATACACAGCAAATGATTTGAATAATGGAATCATCCCCTTTAATGGTCGAATCATTACTTGGAATTCATCTTAGTTTATCGACTAAACAAACTAAGATGAATTCATTTTATAAAATCTGATCTGACTTTTCAATATTTTTTGAAAAAATAATCCAAATAATTGATTTCTTGTCATTTTTCTGCTGAAATGACGTGAAAAACTGAAGTAAATCATTTAATGGTTGCAATTCCGATCACCTCATGCTATATTAATCAAGCGATGAGCTGAATTGTGTAAGTCGGGTAACATGTCTCCTTGAGACACACACGAATGTGGCGTGTGGTTATTCCGCCTCAATACGCAAAAGACATCTTCTCAGGAAGATGTTTCAGACCGTAGACAAACCCCTCCTTTACTTAAAGTAAAAGTGGGGTTTTCACATTTTTTGATAAAAATATCATGTGTTTTACGCTGGACATGGTCCTTTCCATGTCCAGTTTGCTAGCTTTTTAAGGTTCATGGCAGCGAAAGTAAGCATCGCTTGCATTGAAACTTTTTTTAGTCCACGAAGTTTCGTCCAACGCATACCATGCTTTTCTTTGGCATCCGCAAAAACGCGTTCAATTGTTTCTTTCCGTTTTGCATAGATGCTCTTATTTATTTCAGTGAGTCTTAGGTTGTCTGCTTCATCTAGGTAATCCTGCCAAATATGCCGATGAATTTGTTTGGTATGATTTTGACTTTGTGTACAGTTATCTAAAAACGAGCAGGACTTACATACTTCTGAGTCGGACGCATATTGCTTATAGCCTTCTCTAGTCGTTGTACGATAGGAGAGAATTTGCCCGTTGGGGCAAATGTAACAATCAAAATATGCATCATACACGTATTCATTCTTTTTCAAATAACCAGCTTTTGTTTTTGGACGAGTGTAAGGCATGACTGGTCTTATCTCTTGATCCATTAAAAACTTAGCGATGTAAGGTGTTTTATATCCAGCATCTACTGCGACTACATTTGGTTTTCCGATTTTCTCTGTCACCTTTGATACGAGTGAATCTAACATACGACTATCATGAACATTGCCACCTGTGACCAGTGATCCTAGAATAAATCCTTTTGAATCACAAGCTGTATGAAATGAATAAGCAAATGACTTTTCACGTTCATCCTTTACATAGTAGCCACTCTCTGGGTCAGTTGTACTGACCTTGATTTCTTTTATTTCTTCTTTATTCTGAAGGGGTAAAGGCTTTTTTCCATGTTCTTCACGATCAATATTAATTTCCTCATGAAGCTGATTTTGATAACTTCTCGTCTCAACTCGAACGATTTTCTTTTCAAGTTTTTTCTTATTGGCATTCGCTTTGACATGTGTTGAATCAATGAAGGCGACAGAAGGGTCAACGAGGCCTTTTTTCATCGCTTCTCTTAAGATTCGATAAAAAATTTGTTCGAATAAATCTGTATCGTGAAAACGTCTCACGTAGTTTTTACCGAAGGTAGAAAAGTGCGGAATTTTCTCCGAAAATCCATACCCAATAAACCAACGATAAGCCACATTGGTTTCAATTTCTTTAATCGTTTGACGCATGGAGCGAATGCCAAATAGATATTGGATCAAAACCATTTTAATGAGAACAACGGGGTCCACACTTGGTCTGCCATTGTCGGAACTATAATGATCTTTGACAAGATCATAAACGAAGTCAAAATCGATTGCTTGATCTATTTTCCGTACAAGATGATCTTCAGGCACTAATTCATCTAATGCCACTACTTCTAATTGATTTCTTCTTTCTTCTTCACGTTTCGATAACATGTTCATCCCCCACAGAAATGTTAATATCCTTATTATACAAAAAAGCTTGTAGACTTTGTCTACAAGCTGAAACCGCTCATTTATTGAGCGGTTTCAACGTGTAGACAAACCCTCGCATTCTTTGTCAGTCCTGTGCGCTGGTGCTCACGAATAACATATTCGCTCCGCTCCGGTGCTCGCCCTTCCTAGACTGCAAAGGTTTTCTATCACGCTGAAAAGAAGACAAAGGGCTAAAATCAAGATCATTTTAGCCCTTTGTCAACAATCTGAGACATCTTCTCAGGAAGATGTCTTTTTTCTTATCCTATTTTTGTTCCATTTTCAACAGGCTCATCTGTGGCTAGTAAAACTACGTCTTCTTTTGACGGCATGCCCCCTAAGACAAGCACTTCTGATTTGAACCCTGCAATTCTTCTTGGAGGAAAATTGACGACTGCTACGATTTGTCTGCCAGTGAGACTCTCAGCCGTATAACGTTTTGTCAGCTGAGCACTGGATTGCTTTAGACCAATCTCTTCACCAAAATCAATCTTGAGTTTCAATGCAGGTACTCTTGCCTCTGCAAAGAATTCTGCTTCAATGATCGTCCCTACACGAATATCTAACGCCAAAAACTGTTCAATATCTGCCATCTGATTCTCTCCTCTTCATTCAAGGGTAGGTTCATTTACTAGAGTCATCTATGTTTTTTTCATTGTAGCACATTCATTTCGTAAAAAAGTGAGTCAAAAAGCCGATTCAACACAAAACCCTTTTTTAGTTTGCATAATAAATTTATTGTCGTGTATTAAATATTTGCATCCTGAAAATGAATTCAGTAAAATGGCAAATAATCCTACTGCTTCCTCCCAAATATATTGGGGAGGGGTTAACACTTGTTTACATTATCGGATATGTGGACATTTTGCTGGTCGTTTTTCGTCATTCTTCCAATTGTCGCCATCTTGCATCAGCTTGGCCATATTATGGTCGCATGGATGTTTGGCGCAAAGGTTTCTTTTGCTCTTGGCAGAGGCAAAAAAGTATTGAAAATAGGCGTTGTTGAAATTAGACGAATCTATTTTCTAGATGCATTTTGCCATTATGAAGAAATGAGGAAAAATAACCGATTCTCGCACATTCTTGTCTACCTAGGCGGATCATTATGCAACCTGCTCAGTGTTCTCATACTGAATACGATGATCGCCAATGATATCCTGCCAGAACATCAATTTTTCTATCAATTTGCTTACTTCTCAATCTACTATGTATTTTTTGCACTGCTGCCAGTCCAGTATGCAGATCACCATCCCAGTGATGGGCAAGCAATTGTGAATATCATTCGGCACGGTGAACCATGTGACATCATTGACTAACAGGAAGGATTCCCGCTGTCAATTTGATAATGAATCGTTAAAAAGGGAATACCGAATAGCTTCATTTGATGAACCGCTGTGAGACTTTTATCTGTCTCCGGATTCATATGAAAGCTTTCTTCCATTGGCAGTTTCATGGTGATAAAAGGTGTATGCAAATACAACCCTTCGTCACCGGTACTGCCTTTTGGACATGCACTTTTTAAGAGAAAGTCTTCCTTTTCATTAAAAGGTTTTAAAATGGCGGTCAGCTGAGAATAAGGAAGCGGCAGCGCAATATTCATATAGCCCGCAGCTGCATCGTGATGATGAGCATAAAGTGCAAAAAAAACCTGCTCCCCTTTTTCGTTATAACGAATCCACGCCCTGACATTCTTTCGCCCTTCTTTAGGATGTTGAAATGTAGTCAGACGCCCCTTCATTTCATACGGGATACGAGATGTCCCCAAATAGAGCTGGCCTATTTTCTTAAAAACTGGCTGAAGTAAAAAAACAAACGGCCTCACCCACCAATGAAAACAGACTGCTGCTTTTAACGTAAAGGCCGCCGGATTCTCATAAAACCTTCGAATCACAGGTGACACCCTATCAGCTGAAAATGTCGTTCCATTTAAATCATCAAGTGAATCGACTAAACCGAGGTTCTCTTGATCATGCATTCTTTCTTTTTGAAAAGAGATCAAATGAAAACGGCCATGCACTCTTGATATCGGAAAGTCCTTCTGCTTCAATTGATCCTTTGGTCCTTCGATCAGCCATCCAATCAAACCTGGTAAAATAACAAAAAGGGCATTAATACTGCCATGAAACCAAATCATTTGATCAATACTGATATAGGTCACGCGCATGAGCATGCCAGCGGAATAAAGAAGAGATAGCACGATCGTTCCCATTAAGACGCAGCTAGAAAACACAATCAGCACTTTTGCCACAGCCGATCGAAACCTTGTTTTCATACAAAGAATACCGTACAAGTAGAGTGCAATGACATATAGCGTGACGCTGAACGTATCAAATAGACGGGAGAAGCTAATCCCAACAGCAATCATCACAGGCGACAGCAAAATCGCCCAGCCAGCCGCTTTGTATAAAGCTGTCTCTTTTTCTCGCTGTCTCCCTAATAATCCATAGAAAAGCGGGATAAAAAAAGCCGAGTAATGAAAATGAATAGCAGTCAAAACCACGATGATTGGTGAAAAGGTCATCACCTGTATATCTGCCGTGTACAGCCAAAACCAAAGCCCTCCTAAAGCGAGATACATCCATGCACCATCGATGATCAATTCATGAAGCGGAAAGAATCCCCTTTTCAGCAAACGAGTACAGCCATATAACGCCAAAAGAATCGTATACAAAAACCATCCCGATGCAAAAAAGGCAGAATGATAGATGAATGCAGCCGTTGCACAAAGAGCAGCTAATGGAAAGGCTTTCATTAAAAAGCAGAGCAGTATCCCCGGCTTACTCTCCCTCTCTTCCTTCACAAAAAAGGCCAAAACTGCAGGTAGGAAAAACAGAATGGCTATCAGTACAAATAACTCTGCGACCGGACCTGTCATCAAGCGGGTGGTGATAAAACAGTACATGAAGACGAGGCTTGATATCAAATGCCATTTATTCATCATGAGACATCACCCTTTCAGTAAACCGGCCTTTATATGTAAAAAGGGTCCCAAACAATCGGTTTTTCACATGCACATCAATGGTATACTCACCCGCGTGCTCCTCGTAGCCTTCTGTGACATCTGACACACCGTAAAGCCATGAAGGCAGCGGCCACTCACGTCCTAACATGAGCAGCTTCTGCCGGCCGGATTGAATGTGAAGGAACCCATGCTTTGTTACTGTAAAATGAAGCTCTGACATAAGAAGTCTAGGCTTTCCAAAATAGTCTAGTACTTTATGACTCTTCTGATCAATGATCATATCTGCATCAAAGTGCCGTTCCTTCTTTGGAAAATAAAACGTACGAAACCAGTGCATGCCTTCCTCTCCCTTATTTGTCATAAAGGGTTTATTCACAATCCGGAAAGGAATGTTTTTTCCTCTCTCAGGGAAAAAACAGCGAAACAGTGGACCAATTTTGAAGAAAAATCGAATGAGCCTCGTTCCGCCGCCTATTTCCTCCATAGTGCCTTCTGCGGTAAACGCACGGTTGTATCTCTTTTTTAATTTTGGATGAAGCTTATCGTAATCCTTTACTTGATGACGATGAACGACCATGTCTACCTCCCCTTTTTCGTTTGATCGAAAATACATCTAAACAATCTTTTAAATTAATCATTCCTGCAATAGATAGAATCAAAAATGCACTCATCACAAGCGGCTCATGGAGTGTCGTTTGGGGGGATAGGATCCCGATACAAAGCATCAGCAGCAGAAACACACTTTGAAGAATGAACAAATATTTCTTTGATAGCTTAGGTATCAGCCATGATACGCCTATAAGGGCATAAAACAACCGAAATCCGGTACTATGATCAAAAGCAGAATGTGAAAAAGGGATAACCGCTTGGCATAGCCAGACGATGGCAAACAGCAAACAAATTCCATAATGGGCAAGTGTTCTCTCCAGTAACAACCGAGGGTGCGTACCCTTTTCAAGCCACGTCTTTAGTGCGCCAAAACTAAAGGCCGTCATAAACCCCATCATCGGGCGAAAAAGAAATCGATCTGCCCACGCCCATCCTTTTCCTTCTTTCGGTTCATAATCAAATTGCGTTTGAAACACAATATGATCGTTCGTTTTCACATATTTCCAATAGCCGCCGCCTTCTTTGATAAAAGACAATGGGTGTGACGATTTGAATTTAAGCGAGGATGCCCGTTCATTCCGTTCATCCATCATTCTAGTTCGATATGCTCCTGTCCCTGTGACACTTACCCCAAATCCAAGATGCTTTTCATACAAAAAAGTTTGGGGCTGTTCATCTTGGGGTCCATTTAATGAAATGGTTGAAAAGCGCAAATCCCACTGTTCATGAAGCTTTGGATTTTGCGTATATTCCCATACTTTCTCTAAAGGTGCATGAATGGTTGTTTCCACATAAACAGGCTTTCTTTTCATCTGCCTCTACTCCTCTATGTGAATTATTTCACATAATAAGCATACCATGTTTCACAAAACTGTCAAATCTTTATTCGTTTTTCTCGCTAAAAAATTGTGCCAGAGGGACACTCCTTTATGATATCGTTTTGCTATAAAAAAAGACCTGTCAAATAGACAGATCTTCTTTTTGCAATACACCTGTGATATAGAGCCGAACCGCATAGCTCACACTTTCTTCAAGCTGTTCTTTTCGTTGAAATCCCTTTTTATTAGAAATATCACCGAAGCCGTGCAGTAAGCTTCTCAGTCCTCTGACGACATGCGTCATTTCTTCTTCTTTTACACCAAAGCGTGACATAATGGATTGAACAAACTGAACAAGGCGATCTGCTGCAAGGCGTACTTCTTTTTCGTTCATATGTGAAAAGGCAGCTTCATAAAGACCGGGGTGTTCTCGGACAAATTGCACATATTGTCTGGCAAAGGCTAAAACAGCTTCTTCTTTTTCTAGTCCCTCTGTGACTTGCATCCCTTCCTCACAAAGCATGGACAGCCCCTTTACTGCAAGTGCTGCCTGAATCTCATGAAGGCCGGATACGTGATTGTAAAGAGAAGGCGGCCTGATATTCAGCCTTTTAGACAATGTAGCAATAGTCAAAGCGGAGAAACCCTCTTCATCAACAAATGCAGCCGCTGTATCCATAATTTTTTCTTGTGTAATTCCCATTCTTGGAGACACGGTTTACTGCCCTCCTTTTTTTAGCTGGTGCTGTCTTTTTTTAACGGCAGCTTGAAGCTTTTCATGAGGCTCTATAACAAGATCACCATGTCCTGCAGCAAGACAGGATATGCGCAGCGCTAGTAATTTTTCAGCGCTTTTTAATGCGGATGCTGCATCCCATGTGGCAAATGCAGGGAACGGGAAGCTCCACCGAAACTCACCCGTAACCGATAATCCGCCTTTTGTCACAAGTGCATCCCCTGCAATGACAACTCCTGACTTTTCATCGTATAAAGAAATGCTTCCAGGTGTATGCCCTGGTGTTGCAATCACTTTGAGCATCCCAATCTCATCTCCTTCTTCGACAAGCACATCTGGTTTTGTATGAATATTTTTCATAAAACTACCTTTGATTTTTTGCTGGGGTTCATCAGGGAGCAAGGAAAAGTCCCCTTCAAAAAGGCGTGCATCACGTTTTGATAAATAGACGACTGCCTCTGGAAAAGCCTTCTTCACCTCATCTAATGCGCCGATATGATCCATATGACTATGAGTGAGAATAATCTTATGAATGGGTTTGTTCTTTTTACGGGCAAATTCGATGATCGAGTTCGCCGCCATTTTTAAAGCAGCATCAATTAAGATGAGTCCTTCTTCTTCCTCAAAGACATAGCAATTTACCGGAAATAATCGCGGCATCAATGTAAGCTGGTGCAGACGGTCAAAAGTTGTTAATCTCATGATTGCCCTCCTAAAACTAATATCGTTAGTTTTATATTAACTAATAGCATTAGTTTTAGCAATCATTTTTTCATCAACCGCAATATAAATATCAATTTGCGCTTCTTTTGGATCAATAGATCTTTCATCATACCATTCAAAATCACCTGTATAAGTGCGGTATTGACGCTGATCCCACGTCCAAATCCTGTGCCATGTTTCAAGCACGACCTCTTCGATCGGTCCTTTTCTCGTTTGAAATCTTGCGTAGGTGGACGCAGGAATCTTTTTTACATGTTCGATCTGCTGATCCGCGAATTGCCCCGCTGTAAATAAATAAGAACCATGTTCATCTTTTTCATAATCTGAATACAGCCCTATGACTGGAGCTTGTCCCCCATGTAGCTGCTGCGCAAAAAAATCCTGCCAGAGCGGTGCAATCTTCCGCTCTTTTGTTTTCTCTATTTCATTTGTTGTTCGAACAGACAACCCTTTGATCCATTGTTTCTCTAATGTGACGATATCGTACATACATTCTCATCTCCTTTTCTCCCATCATATAAAAAGAAACCTGACAACGGTGTGTCAAGTTTCTAATCGCTTCATAAATTGTTTTAATTGGAGATCAAATGCTTCCTTGATGTGCTGAGGTGAAACAATGTCGACGTCCGGTCCTAAATGGAATAGGAAACTGTGCAGCCAATCATCTTGCGGCACAGTCAATGCTGCCAGATAGGTCCCGTCTGAACATATGATCAATTCGTTCTCATCCACCCATTCCTTCACTTTGCCAACTGATGCTTCCGTTAACCTGAGCGTGAGGGTTGTGACTGAAGGTTCTTCATGCCAAGAGTCATTCCAAGGCTTCTCTTCATTTTTGATTCTTTTCGGCCTGAAATATGCTGAAATGGTGATGAGGTCTGTCATTCTGGTCAGCTTGAATAGACGAAAATCATGTTTCACACAACAAAACGCATACAAGTACCAATGCCTTCCTTTTAAGACTAGCGTATAAGGCTCCACTTTACGTGGAAGTGTTTCACCTTTTGCGTTTCGATAAGTGAACTGGATGAATTGATGCGCGGAGACAGCGGTATGGATCAGCTGAAGCTTCTTTTCTGCCTGGCTGTCTTTCCCCCATGAGCTTAAATCAATAAAGACATGGTGCTGTTTCTCGCTTTCATCGCTTTGTGGCGGAATGAGAGATTTGATTTTTTTCAGTACATGTTCACTTTCTTTAAAGGAGTATGCACTCGTCATGCTTTCAAGGGCAGTTAAAATAAGCTCAATGTCATCATCGGTAAATAATTTTTTCTCTAAACGATAGTCGTCAACAAGTGAAATACCTCCACCTGCTCCTTGTGTTGTCACAACAGGAATACCGGCTTGATTGATGGTCTCAATATCGCGATAAATCGTCCTCACGCTCACTTCGTGAAGTTCAGCAAGGTCTTTCGCTTGTACTTGCTTTTTGCTAATGAGCAGCATCACAATAGACAAAATACGATCGATTTTCATGCCTTTTCCCCTTTTTCATAATTATGGGTTTTGATTTGATAAAAAATGAAAGAATGGTAAAGATAAGGAACAGCCAGCATTCGTTTACATCCCTGCACATGCAGGAGGAGGTTGCATCATGACACATCACGTGTGGCAGTTATTCATAATTGGGAGCATTTTGCTGATCTGCATCGTCTTTCGAATGAATCGAATGCGGCGCTATCAGATTGTGCGCCCGATCAGTCTTTTGATGAGAATGTATGTATTTGGACTCACTGCCCTTATTCTCTTATTAGAAGGCTGGCAAAATCACAGCATTTTCATCTATGCCGCTATTGGTATGCTCTTTGGAAGCAGTCTGGCCGTTCATGCCTATGAGACGATCCGCATGAAAGAAGAAAATGGCCGTCTTTATGTGAAAACGAGTAAATGGATTGAAAGCTTCATTTTATGCTTATTTTTATCTCGACTTAGTTTTAAGCTGGGTGAGCTGACGAACCATTCGCTCACAAAGATTGGTGTCGTTGAACTGTATCAGCATATTGTGAGTGATGATGCCATGACCATGCTCAGCTTTTTTCTGTTAGCTGCTTACTATGTTGTTTTTTCTTATCAAATGATGAAAGCAGGTAAACAATCATCACGTATGCATCATGCGTAAAAAACCTTCCTATATGAGTAGGAAGGTTTTTATCAGTCATGCTGTGCATGATGAATCATTTGTTCAAGTACTTCCATCACATGCTGATCTTCAGGACTGTAAAAAATCGATGTCCCTGCTCGTCTAGATTTCACGAGACGAAGGTTTTTTAAAAAACGCAGCTGATGAGAAACTGTTGATTGCATGAGATTCAGCGTTTCCGCGATATCATTTACCGAGTATTCACCTTGAGACAAGAGGTGCAGAATACGAATACGTGTCGGATCAGATAAGGCTTTAAACGTTTGGGAGACAAGAAATAAACTTTCTTCATCCAGCTCCATCCGTTCCTGTTCTTGATTTGTATTCAGTTCTTCCTTCATTTCGCTTCACCTTTCTTGTTAGTCAAATCACGACTTAATCATATACTAAAACGTCCGGCGTGCAAAGCGGGCACACTTTAGAAAAAAGATTTATTCAAATAGCATTGACACTTGGTAGCATTCTTTTTAAAATGAGCATTATTTATTCATTTTTAGAGGAGCTGATAGGCAAATTGACTGAAGAGCCAAAACTAAAACGCAGCCTGACTGTCTTTCCACTTGTTGTGATCGGGCTTGCTTATATGGATCCACTTGTCGTATTTGATTCATACGGCATTGTTGCTCAGCTGACGAAAGGACACGTAGCTGCAGCTTATATATTTACGTTACTTGCATTACTATTGACAGCGCTTAGCTATGGGAATATGGTGAAGGCTTTTCCAAAAGCAGGATCTGCTTATACATATGCGCAAAAAAGTATTCATCCTCATGTCGGCTTCCTTGTGGGCTGGACACTTTTACTGGATTATTTATTTTTGCCTATGGTGAATTTTGCAATCGGAAGTGCTTATTTAACCGCAGCCTTTCCTGATGTACCTCATTACATTTGGATCATCATACTTGCTATCGCCATAACGACTGTCAATGTCATCGGTATACGGCTTACAGCCAACATTACGGCGCTGTTTGTGACGTTTCAGGTCATTGTCGCCGTCACCTTTGTTGGGTTTGTTATTTATGGGCTCACGCAAAACGCTGGCAGTGGAGAGTTATTGTCAGCCCGGCCTTTTTATTCAGCGAGCTTAGATCCAGCGCTTATTTTTTCAGGAGCGACCATTTTATGTTTCTCCTTTCTGGGATTTGATGCCATTTCGACTATGTCTGAGGAGACCCTTAAACCCAAAAAGACGATTCCGCTTGCCATTTTCTTAACAGTTGCGATTGGAGGCGTACTGTTTACTTTGACATCTTATTTTTTGCAGCAGGTGTTTCCAAATTTTCAGCAGTTCAAACATCCTGATGCAGCCTCACTTGAAATTGCAGAATTTGTGGGCGGCGCATTTCTCCACTCGTTCTTTTTAGCCGGCACAATGGTCGCTGTCATTTCTTCCTCCTTATCGTCACATGCGAGTGCAGCAAGGCTTTTATATGCAATGGGAAGAGATCAATCGTTACCAAAGCGTTTCTTCGGGTATATTCATCCGAAATTAAAAACCCCTGTTTTTAATATTTTATTAATCGGAGCTTTCTCTTTAACCGCAGTCGTTGGCGAACTTGAAGTCATTTATTCCTTTATCAGCTTCGGCGCGTTAATTGGATTTACCTTTGTGAATTTGTCTGTTTTTGCGTACTATTTCGTCAGACAAAAACAAAGAGGTGTACTGAATACATTGAGATATGCAGTGATCCCTCTATGCGGGACAGCGTTTTGCATTTGGCTGTTAACGAGCATCAGTACAAATGCATTAATCATTGGCATGATTTGGCTGATTATCGGTTTTGTTTATTTTTGCTTCAGGCTGAAAACAAGACCCGAATTTACGTTTGGATATGATTGATTATAAGGTTTTCACTTGGTATCCTGCACAGGATATGGCATAATGAAAAGGCTGTACTTCCCTTTTAAAAGCGGGGCAAAACAGGGGTGAACTGACCTTGAAAAAGAAAAAAACAGGATGTTTTGCCATTTCAGGCTGTTTCACGATTTTTCTCTTTGTTTTCGTATTAGCAGCCATTATCTTTTCCTTTAATCAAAAGGAGTTAAAAAAGCTGCCGATTGATACGGAATCAGTTGTTTTGTCGAGATTGGATGATTACAAACCGCTTGTAGAAACAGAGTTAAGAGATCAAGATTTAGATCAGTATACCGGGTTAATCCTCGGTATGATGTATCAAGAATCAAAAGGCAGAGGCGGAGATCCAATGCAAGCCTCTGAATCTCTTGGTTTGAAACGAAATGAAATCAATGACCCTGAGAAAAGCATTAAACAAGGAGTCCATCATTTTTCGACTATGTACAAGCATGGGAAGAAAAAAGGCGTTGATTTGGAAACCATTATTCAAAGCTATAACATGGGAATCGGCTATATTGATTTTGTTGCAAAAAACGGGGGAAAACATTCCGAGAAATTGGCAAAGCAATACTCCAAAAAGCAAGTGAAACGAAACCCCAAGGTCTATACGTGCGGCGGCAATAAAGATAACTTCCGCTATCCGTATTGCTACGGTGATTTCACTTACGCTGAAAAAGTAAAAGAAAAAACGAAAACAGTTGAAGAAAAGATGAAATTGGCTTCTTCATCCTCACCATCATCGTAAAAAAAGCACTTCCGTCAAGGAAGTGTTTCAGATTGTTGTCAAAGGGCTAAAATAATCTTTATTTTAGCCCTTTGTCTTTTTTCAGCGTGATAGAAAACCTTTGCAGTCTAGGAAGGACAGCTACTTTTGCGGAGCGAATTGACATTCGTGAGCACCAGCGCGCAGGACTGACAACGAATGCGAGGGGTTGTCTACACGCTGAAGCACTTCCGTAAAGGAAATGCTTTTCATTTTACCGCTGTTCTTTCCCGATTTCCGGGAGAATCGTTTTTGCTAAATGCTGGTCCATTTCCTCATATTCATCATAATGAATCGTTTCATACAGCTCTTTTCTCGTTTGCATATCCCCAAGTATCCCCTGCTGCGTTCCCTTTTCCATGATTTCTGTAAATAAACGCTCATACGCTTTTGCAGCAACTCTAAGTGATGACACAGGGTAAATGACCATTTGAAAGCCAAATATAGAAAATTCATCTGCATGATAATAAGGCGTCTTGCCAAACTCCGTCATGTTTGCAAGGAGCGGACCTTTAATATGGTTTGACGCATGCGTGAAGTCCTCTGCTGTGATGAGTGCCTCAGGAAAAATAGCGTCCGCTCCTGCTTCTACGTAAAGATTGGCCCGGCGGATGACATCCTCCATTCCATTTACGGACTTTGCATCGGTTCTTGCAATCACCAAAAGCGTTGGTGCCGCTTGTTTGATGGCTTTGATTTTTGCGACCATTTCTTCTACTGGAACGAGTGATTTCCCATTTAAATGCCCGCATTTTTTCGGCATTTGCTGATCTTCAATTTGAACAGCTGCCACCTTACTTTCAACCATTTCTTTTGCCGCTCTTGCTGCATTTAAAACACCGCCATAACCTGTGTCCATATCGACCAAAAGCGGCAGCTGGGAAGCTCGAATAATTTCCTTCGCTTTTTCTGCCATTTCTGTTGAATGGATCATGCCGAGGTCTGGCAGTCCTTTGCTGGCACAAAAAGCGGCACCTGATAAATAGAGCCCTTGAAAGCCCATTTTTTTCGCATAGAGCGCAGACATTCCATCGTGAACGCCTGGAATTTGAAATAAAGCTGATTTGTTCATTTGTTCTTTAAAGGCTGCGGCTAAATCAGCCTGACTTCTTTCTTCATTCACGATCCACACGCTAGCTCCCCCTTATATAACGAATAAGTCCATAAATGCTGGTACTGTTGTTGTTTTTAATTGATTTGGATTTTGACAGAGTGATACAATTTGATCCACTTGCTTTTGTGGAAATCTTGTTTTCAAATGATAGACCCATTTCTTTTCAAGCAGCGGAATGCCTTCCTGTCTTCTTCTGCGATGACCAAGCGGGTATTCAATTTCAATTCGGTCTGTCATCGTCCCGTCTTTAAAGAAAATTTGTACACAGTTAGCAATCGATCTCTTTTTCGGATCTAAATAATCCTCTGTATAACGTTTATCCTCTTTCACAATCATTCGATCACGAAGACGATCAATGGCTGGATTTTGCGCCGTTTCTTCTTCATAATGGTCAGCTGTTAGTTCACCGTAGATCAGTCCAATGGCTGTAATATACTGCAAACAATGATCTCGGTCTGCCGGATTATAAAGCGGCCCTTTCTTATCAATAATCCGAATCGCTGACTCGTGTGTGGTAATCTCTACCCGGTCAATATCATCTAAACGATCTTTTACAGCGTCATGCAGCATCACAGCCGCCTCTGCAGCAGTCTGTGCATGAAACTCAGCAGGATAAGCAATTTTGAAAAGAACATTTTCTATGACGTATGATCCAAGGGGCTGGGCGAGCGTAAGCGGCTTTCCTTTCATAAGAACATCTTCAAATCCCCACTTCTCTGCACTAAGCGGCGTTTGATAGCCCATTTCCCCTTTACGTGTCATCATTGCCAGTCTCACTCCGCGGCTTGTTGCATCCCCTGCTGCCCATGATTTCCTCGATCCTGTGTTTGGGGCGTGGCGATACGTCCTAAGCGGGGAATTATCAACAAACGCTTGTGATAACACATGCTGAACTTCTTCTTTTGTTCCGCCAAGCATTGCACACACAACTGCACTTGTTGCCACTTTAACAAATAACACATGATCCAAGCCATTTCGATTTAGACAATTTTCTAAAGCTAGCACGCCTTGAATTTCATGTGCCTTGACGATTGCATGCAGTACGTCATTCATCGTTAGCGGCTCTTCTCCGTTTGCAAGGCGTGTTCTGCTGATATAATCACTTACAGCTAATATTCCGCCTAAATTATCTGACGGATGCCCCCACTCTTGTGCAAGCCACGTGTCATTATAATCTAACCAGCGGATCATACAGCCAATATTAAAAGCCGCTTGAACAGGATCTAGCACAAACGAAGTGCCGGGAACTCTTGCTCCGTTAGGCACAACTGTTCCAGGTACGATAGGTCCAAGGTGCTTCGTACATTCTGGAAAATTAAGAGCCAGCATTCCGCACCCGAGTGTGTCTATGAGCACATACCGCGCTGTTTCAATGGCCTCTTTGCTCGTAATTTCTCCGTCTACTGCATAAGCAGCGATTTCTTCTAATAGCTGATCTGTTTGATTGGCGACTGCTGTTTTGTTCATGTTCATTCCCCCGTTTTTCCATCATCATTTGAAACCTTTAATCCTCTTGGTCCTAAATACCGGACTCTCGGTCTAAAAATGCGATTATGCAAATGCTGTTCAATAACATGTGCGGCTAATCCGCTAGCTCTTGCAGCAAAGAAAATGGGTGTATAAAGTGAAATAGGGATTCCGAGCACGTAATAAATAGGTGCAGCATAATAATCAAGATTTGGATAAAGGTTTTTCTGCTCTTTCATATAGGCCTCTCCTGCTACACACATGTCATATAGTGTTGTATCTCCCTTTGATTCGGTAAGCGTTTTCAATGAACGTTTTAAAAGAGCGGCTCGCGGGTCCATTTTTCTCATGTATACTCTGTGGCCAAAGCCCATCATTTTTTCTTTTGCGGCTAATTTTCGTTCAATGAGCGCAAGAAATCCCTCTGTTGTTTTTCCTTCAAGAAGCATGTGCATGACAGCTTCATTTGCTCCTCCGTGGAGGTCACCTTTTAATGAAGAGACCGCTCCAGTAAAAGCACCATACATGTCAGAATGCGTGGATGCAATCACTCTAGCCGCAAACGTTGAATTCGGCAGCTCATGTTCGCTATATAATGTGAGTGTTTGGTCAAAAGCGGTAATTTCTTCTTGTGTCGGGGTGCGTCCAGTTAGCATGGATAAAAAGTTTTCAGTGTAGGGTTTGGTCTGATTTGGAAAAATAACGGCGTCTTTTGTGAGAATATAATAGCTTCCAGCAACAATGGCCGGCAGCTGTCCTAGTAATCGAACTGCACGTCTTTCTTGGCACGCTTCAGATCGATCATGTAATGCGTCATCATACCCTGAAAGAGCAGATAAACACGTTCTCATCGCATCCATAGGGTGAGTGGTTTTTGGAAGATTCGTTAATATGGTTTGAATGGTTGGATGTAAGCTCGTTTGTGAGGATATATCTTGCTGAAATTGGTGATATTCCAACTTATCTGGTAATCTTCCATAAATAAGCAGATAGGCTGTTTCTAAATATGTCTTGTTTTGTGCCAGCTCAATGAGGTCGTACCCGCGAATCACAATTTCCTCTTGCTCCACATCTAAGTATGATATGGACGTTTCGCTTGCCACAATGTCTTCAAGCCCCGGTTTATACTGCAATTGTTCAGTCATCATATAACCCCCGTTTCGTCCAATTGTTGATCTCCATACGAGCAAACGGCCAGAAATGATGTGAATCTATAGATGGGAAGATACCGTGCTAGTCGGATACCCAATTTCCATTCTATCCAAAGCACTTCATCTTGTAAATAAAAGAACGTATGTCCAGTTGGACATACGTTAGCTGTAATATGGAGAAATCATGATATAGACAATGACGCCAGTGAGACTAACATAAAGCCAAAGCGGCATCGTCCAGCGGGCAATTTTACGGTGACGCTCGACCTGCATCTGTGCGCCTCTAAATAGTGTAATCAGTGCAAGCGGTACAATAATAGCTGAGAGCACAATATGTGTAATCAAAATAAAGAAGTAAATCGGACGGATGATCCCTTCTCCTCCGAAATGTGTATCAGCTGCCATTGAATGATATGTCACATAGGAAATTAAAAAGACAAGTGTTGTTGAAAATGCAGCAAAAATAAATCGTCTATGTGCTTTAATGTTCTTTTGTTTAATCATAATGAGTGCTGAAAGTAAGAAGATAAACGTAAAGCTGTTCATCACGGCATTCAGTAACGGCAGAAATGTAATATCCAGATGACTAAATTTATCTGTTTTTGGCATTAAAAATAATAAAGCGATTAATCCGTTTATGGCAATTGTTAAAATGACAACAATGCCGGTGAAATTTTTCGGTTTTTGATTCTGTTCGTTCATGTTTGAAAACCTCTCTTTATTAGTTCCGACTAAGAGTATGTTATTTAACTTTCTCTATAAAGTCAATGAATTCGCTGTCTTCGTCGAATTTTAGACAAACTTGCCGATTACTGGCGTTCTAACGGGTTGAAAGATTCATCCACTTCCTTTAGAATGGAAATTTATGTGGTTTTTATGATTTCTTATATGAAAGGAGTAATGGACTTGTCAATCTTACAGGAAACAGCAAAAGATGTGAAGACGTTAGAGCAAGAATTACAGCAATTGCAGTTCCAAATGTATCGAATGCAAGAAAATATGAAAGATATTTCGAAAAAAGCAAAGATCATTGGCATTGATCAGGCGAAAGAAGATGAATGGATGATTGTCTCTGCCATTGAAAATGCTGATACATGTAAAATCATGCTGACCGATTGTGAAAAAGCTTTTCGCGGACAATCTGATTTTTCCTTAATCGCGGAATATCCTGAAGAAGGAAAGATTCATATTGCCGATATTAAAGGACCTCCCGATAATGGGTATGGCTCAATCTGTATGAAGCATTTAAAAGAAATCGCAAGAGAGCAGAACATCCCAGTCATCACAGGTGACCTCGTCAAAAGAGATTGGAATCACGTGGACCGATTGATTCACTTTTATGAAAAGCACCAATTTGATGTCCAAATCAATTGGAAAGAACAAAGCGGAGAAATTTATTGGGTGGACAGCTAATGACAAAAAAACAGCGTGTATGACGGAATATACGCTGTTTTTTGTCGAAAATGCAAATTTTTCTGAAAAATATGTGTTTTTTTAACCAAAAAAAGGGTACAATAAAAGCATCAGGCCGCCACCTGATGCTTTCTTCCAAAAAACAATTGTTTACTAGTTAAGTACTTTCACTTTGACTGTTTTTACGCCCCAATTTTTTGCTTGGGATTCGCTTGGTACATGTACATCAATTTTGTTACCTTTAATTGCGCCGCCAGTATCTGCTGCGATGGCTTCACCGTAGCCTTCAACATAAACCTTACTTCCTAATGGAATGACATTAGGATCTACTGCAATCACTTTCGCATTTGGGTTTTTGTTTAAGTTTACCCCTGTTGCAGTAATACCTGAGATGCCACCATCATTTGCTGTATAAGCCGTAGCCGTTACAGTCATTTCTTTTTGTACACTTTGACTAGCAGAAGATGATTCTGCTTTAGCTGTTTCCTGTTTAGGAGCAGCTTTTTTCGGTGCTTCCTGTTTAGGAGCAGCTTTTTGTGTTGTTTGCTCTTTTTGGACAGGCTCCTGTTTTTGGACAGGCTCTGAGCTTACCGGAGCTGAGCTTTGACCAGCAACACTTAGTGTTGAACCAATCATAATTATATCTGACTTTAAGTTATTCCAAGACTTAATATCGCTAATTGACACATTGAATTTTTGAGCGATTTTCCAGAGGCTGTCCCCCTTCTGGACTTTATACTGCTCCTGAGTTTTCTCTTTTGAAGAGATTGTCAATTTATCACCTACATAAATCATGTCTGTAGATAAATTGTTCCAACCTTTTAGGTCCTTTAGAGACACACCATTTTTTTGAGAGATTCCCCAAAGTGTATCACCTTTCTTCACAGTGATCTCCTTTGCAGAAGCTTGCTGTGCTCCAAATGCTGTTGTTGAGATTGCTGCAACAGCAACCAAGGACATAATTGTCTTCTTCATAAAGTAAATCCTCCCTTGTTAGCTTTTTATGGCGGCTAACGAGTGCTATCGTAACATATGTAAATGTCAATTCAATAACAAAACGATATGTTTTAGATTACAGTTCCTTTACATGAAACATCTCTCTCCATTGGTAAATCAGACCACAAAACAGCTCGATTACCCGCCATATCAAGGTTTTGAAAGGATCAGAAACCTCCTGTTGAAAACGTGTCCAAACGCAGCGAAAAAAAATTTATTTTTCTTCTTCAATCTCTTTATTTTTCTCTTTTTCTATAAATAAACGGATTTCTTCTAAAAAAACATCCCCGTATTTCTCTCTTTTTTGAGCGCCTATTCCCTTAATATGGAGAAGTTCTTCTTCTGTTTTAGGCTGAACGGCTGACATTTCCTTCAAGGTTTGATCAGAAAATACAACAAATGGCGGAACGCCCTGCTCTCTCGCCAGCTTCATTCTCACCGCTCTCAGCTGCTCAAATAATGCATCGTTTTCTTGAATCGCCTCTCTTTTAACTGCCTGTTTTTTATACACAGCCTCTTGCCCGACTAACACTTTTTTTCCTTTATGTGTCACTTTTAATGTTGGATAAGCCCCTTCAGACATGTGCAAATACTCTTCTGTAATTAAAAATTCGATGAAATCACTGATTTGCTGGGCTGATTGCCGCTTCATTAAAGCGTATGTAGGAAGACGGTCGAAACCGAGGTCAAGCACTTTTTTATTTTTAGAGCCTGCCAGTACTTGAGCAATCATCATTTTTCCAAACCGCTCGTTCATTCTAACCGTACACGATAAAACCATTTGCGCTTCTCGAGTAACCTCTTCACGCTCTCTTTCATCAAGGCAATTGCTGCATTTTTGGCAAGGAGGACTTGCTGATTGATCAAAGTAGGCCATCACAAATTGCTGCAAACATTGCTCAGTATGACAGTAATCGACCATTTGTCTTAATTTAAGCAGTTCATGCTGATAGCGCACTTCATCTTCTGTTGACTGTTCAATGAGGAATCGCTGCATTCGTACGCCCTGCGGCGAAAATAGTAAAATGCATTCACTTTGGAGCCCGTCTCTGCCGGCGCGTCCAGCTTCTTGATAGTAGCTTTCAATATCCCTTGGGATTTGATGATGAATCACAAAACGGACATTTGACTTATTAATTCCCATGCCAAATGCAGATGTAGCGACCATGACCTGGATGTCATCGTTTAAAAACAGGTTTTGCTGCTCTTCTCTTACATCGTCATCTAACCCGCCATGATAAATGCCAGCTTTGATCTTTTGTTTCTTTAGCCGATTGTAAATGTTTTCGGCTTCTTTTCTTGTAGCAGTATAGATAATGCCGGACTCAAGCTTATTTTTCTTCATATAATGTGTGATAAAACGGTCACTATTTTCTCCTTTGACCACCTGAAAAGATAAATTTTCTCTAGCAAACCCAGTAAAAATGGTTTCTTCTTCGTTCATGCCAAGCTGTTCACATATATCTCGGTGAACCTTTTTCGTGGCTGTAGCAGTTAATGCAACAATCACTGGTCTTTTTGTTAACTGATTTAAGCATTCTTGAATAAAGCGGTAGCTTGGCCTAAAATCATGCCCCCACTCAGATATACAGTGCGCTTCATCAATCGCAATTAAAGGGATCGTTAACCGATCAAGCAGCTGAAAAAAACGCTCATTTTGTAAACGTTCAGGTGTGATATAAAGCAGCTGATATTCCCCATCTTCACATTTTTTCAGCCTTTTATTCATTTCAGCAGCTGAAAGTGTGCTGTTTAAAAAGGACGATCGTATGCCCATCTCATTTAGCGCATCGACTTGATCTTTCATTAAAGAAATTAGCGGGGATACAACGATCGTTGTTCCTTCCATCATCAGGGCAGGAATCTGGTAGCAAACCGATTTCCCTCCGCCTGTCGGCATAATACAGACGGTATCTTTCTGTTTGTTTACAATCGATTCAATGGCTTGTTTCTGTCCCTGCCTAAAGGCGTCAAAGCCAAAGTATTGTTTCAGGAGTGCTTCTGCTTGTTCTAACATCCAATTCCCTCTCCGTCTTTTGTTTTGTCTATTTTAACATACATTCATGCCTCTTCCTGCTGACTGTACAATTTCGTTTTTTCACAAAATAAAAAGCCATTTTCCGAAATGGAAAATGGCTTGAATCATCCTAGGAAAAGCTGCGGATGCCGTAATCTAAGTAAGAAAGTTTTAAACCACCACTCCTCAAAGTGGGTGTTTGCAGAAACGTTCCTGTCTTCCTCTCTAAGGAGGCATGACATTCCGGCTTCAATATAAAACTCCCTATTACAGCTTAAAGGTTAAAACTTAATTAACATTACGCACATCGCAGCCTTTAAACTATATTACACGAAAGTTTATTAAATTTCAAGAGATCTTTTTTCTATGAAATACTCATGTATACAAGCTATTTGATCATGTGTGCATAAGAAAAAATTATTCTGAAAAAATTTAACCTTTGCTTATGATCCTATTTTTCCTCATCTACATCAGCATCTTGCTCTTCCTCTAATCTTTCATACGTATCTGAATGCATCTGATCCATTGTTTCTCTATTTGTTAAATCGCGCATTTGATCGGAGAATGAACGGTCAAATTCGTTTGGATCTTGAGTACTTTCTTCATTTTTCTTTGCATCTATTGAATAACGTGTATATGGAACTGCTTTTAAACGCTCGTATGGGATCTCTTTCCCCGTTTTCTCACATATCCCATATGTTCCGTCTTCCATTCGTTTCAGTGCTGCATTGATTTCATCTTCAAGCTGATCATCGACTTGATCCAGCGTTTGTTCTGTCATGCGGTCTAAATAGATGCTCCCATGATCAGCGATATGATTCCCAACACCATTTGACATCTCACTCGATTCAACGAGCATCGATTCTTCTTTCTTTTTTGATCCCTTCACATCTTCTTTTAATTGAATCAATCTTTCGTATAAATCAGCTTGTTGTTCTTTCGTTAAGCCCACGGTCAATCACTCCTTTCTCATTACCTTCCCGCTGAAAGGGAAAAGAAAACATCAAAAAAGCCGCCGCCTCTTTGGCAGCAGCTTTCTTCTCTTATAGATGACGAAGTGCTTCTTCTACTGATTTATCGCCTTTATTCAAGTCAAAGGACTTATTTTTCACATTGGATTCTGTTAAGCTCTCCACAAGCACAATGGCTACGTCCTCTCTTGAAATCTTGATGTTTTGATCATCTGGAATATGTTCGGCAGCTTCAATCTTTCCTGTCTTCTCCTCATGCAGCAGGGCACCTGGGCGGACAATCGTATAGGAAAGACCAGACTGTTTTAAGTACTCATCAGCTTTTCTTTTCGCTTCATAATAAGTTTCCATACTTCCTTGCCCTTTTCCTTGGTTCGGATCATCAGCATTATAGGCACTAAGCATAACAAAATGCTGGATGTTTTCTTTTTTCGCTGTATCAACGAGGCGTTTTGCACCTTCTTGATCGACCGCAATGGTCTTATCTGCACCTGTTTTTGAGCCTGAACCAGCGGCAAAGATGACAGCGTCTGCTTGTTTCACAGCATGTGTCACATCTTTTTCAAGATCACCGATGACAGGTGCTGCACCTAGTTCTTTTAGTGCATCAGCTTGTTTTTCATCTCGAATGAGAGCAAGCGGCTCATGTCCTTTTTCTTTTAAATAACGAACGACCAGTCTGCCTGTATGTCCATTTGCTCCTGCAACTAATACTTTCATTGTTCATTCTCCTTTCTGTATCTGTTTCATCTTTATCCTTTTTTGTTATCATTCAAACAATTAAGCAGAAAAAACCCCTTCCCATCAGAATGGGAAGGGCTTAGCCATGTGCGATCTATAAAAATAAGAACGAAGAATGAGAAAAGTGCATATGATCTATGTAATCGCAAGATTGATCAGCAAAGATGTTTTGTCAAAATGGCTTGCACATCACTCAAATCCGTCTCTTTAGAAAAGTCGAGTTCAAATACTTTTGAGCTTGTGACAAGCAGCATACCTGTGTCCTGATCAAACACGCCAGCTTCTTGTATGGCAAAACTTTCAATTGATCGATACGGCAAGGAGACCCTGACTTTCTTCTTAGAAAATACGCGGTTATCGCCAAAGATCAGTCGTTTATTGGTAAAGCAAATTTGGTCGTGACGCAGTCTGTAAACAGCCTCAATTCTTTCCCCTTCAATCAATAAGGATTCGAATTTCTTATCATTTTGTTTACTGACAGAAAAAATACCCACGTAAACCCCCTCTTCCTGCATCAAATTCCTTTATGACAAAACGGCCACACGGCTCTGTGGGTACGTTTTATTCTCACTTTTAGAATACGCTATAAATGGTTGTTATTCCATTACGAATAGATTAAATTTCATTTAACTTTTTCTTTTTGATCCGATGCTCTTTCCTCTACTTATTTAGACTGTTAAAACAGGAAAAAAGTTTCAGTTCTTTTCGAGAAAAATGCTGCATCATTCCAATAAAAAAACAGTGATTATGCCAAATCACTGTTTTTAAATGACTATTCGTCTTTTGGTGTATCAATCGTTCCCTCGGCATACACATCGGAAATCTGTTCGAGCGTAATCGCCATATCAGCATCCTCGTGTTCATGCCATGCATTTTGATTTTTCTGCTCGTCATTTTGCTGCTTTTTCATCATCATCACCCTTTACTGTTTTTCTTAGTATGAGTGATGACCCTCAAAATCATTCAGCTGAAATATCTTCGAAATACTCCTTGTAATACCCGCCTACTTTACCCGTATTGTCTACGACAAACAGGAATTCTTCTGTTTCATTTTTCACTTCATATGTGCTTCCAACCGTTAATGCCCGGTCGACCATATATTTTTTCGCATTTGTATGTACGCATTTTACTTGTTTTAACGTTTGAGCCGTTTGCCAGTTTTGATGGATCATGATTTAAAAACTCCTTTTTTCATCTATACATTTATTGTAGCCAAATTTTCGAGAAATGCAATGAGTGTTATGGATTGCTTTCAAACATGTCGTGTAATATGATAATTGTATACGTTTACATTTTGTGCGTATACAGTTTCGTTGCATGTCCGCTTTTCCCACCTAGAACTCGCAGAAAACAATCCATATCTTTAAGGAGGTTTGTTTATTTATGAGCTCTACAACACTTCAAATTAGTTCAAAACTCGAATCTTTTCTCCAAGGGACGAAAAAACTCTACATTAATGGTCAGTTTGTCACAAGTCACGATAACAAAACCTTTGCTACTCCTAACCCAGCCACAGGCGAAACCCTTATTGATGTTTATGAAGCAGGTGCAAAAGATATTGATGAGGCAGTAAAAGCTGCAAAAAAGGCCTTTCATGGTCCTTGGCGCACAATGTCTGCCGCTGAACGCGCCCGCCTCATGTTCAAGCTTGCTGATTTAATGGAAGAAAACCAGGAAGAGCTTGCACAGCTAGAAACTTTAGATAACGGGAAACCAATTAATGAAACAACAAATGCAGATATCCCCCTCGCTATTGAGCACATGCGCTATTATGCGGGCTGGACGACAAAGATGAATGGACAAACCATTCCTGTCAGTCAAGGATATTTTAATTATACCCGCCATGAGCCGGTTGGGGTTGTAGGACAAATCATCCCATGGAACTTCCCGCTGCTCATGGCTATGTGGAAAATGGGCGCCGCACTTGCAACAGGGTGCACCATCGTTTTAAAGCCAGCCGAACAAACTCCACTCTCTGCTCTTTACTTAGCAGAATTAGTGGACAAAGCCGGCTTCCCAGAAGGCGTAATTAACATCGTTCCTGGTTTTGGCGAAACAGCCGGAGAAGCCTTAACTGATCATCCTGACGTGAACAAGCTGGCCTTCACAGGGTCAACAAGTGTTGGGAAATTAATTATGGAGAAAGCGGCTAAATCCATTAAGAGGGTCACATTAGAGCTTGGCGGAAAATCACCGAATATTATTTTACCTGATGCCGATTTAAAGAAAGCTATTCCAGGTGCTTTAAATGGCGTCATGTTTAACCAAGGTCAAGTATGCTGCGCGGGCTCCAGAGTCTTTGTTCACCGGAGCCAATATGATGAAGTGGTCGATCAAATGGCCAAATATGCAGGATCCCTCAAACAAGGCGCTGGTCTTCATCAAGATACGCAAATTGGGCCTCTTGTAAGTAAAGAACAGCACGAACGCGTGTTAGGCTATATTGAAAAAGGTAAATCCGAAGGGGCGACAGCCGTTGTCGGGGGCGATTGCCCTTATGAGGCTGGCTATTTCGTCTCCCCTACTATTTTTAAAGATGTAGAAGATGAAATGACCATTGCCAAAGAAGAAATCTTTGGACCTGTCTTATCTGCCATTCCTTATGATTCTATTGATGAAGTGGTTGAACGAGCCAACCAGTCTGAATATGGATTAGCAGCAGGACTTTGGACAGAAAACTTAAAGCATGCCCATGATATCGCTGCACGTCTTGAAGCAGGAACGATTTGGGTCAACTGCTATAATGTCTTTGATGCCGCCTCCCCGTTTGGAGGATATAAGCAATCAGGTCTTGGCAGAGAAATGGGATCATATGCCCTTAACAACTATACAGAAGTCAAGAGTGTATGGATTAATCTCCAAGACTAATGACGTCAAGAAAGCCGGTGACCCTGTCATCGGCTCAGATCGTTGACAAAGTGCTAAAATGATTTTTATTTTAGCACTTTGTCTTCTTTTCAGCGTGATAGAAAACCTTTGCAGTCTAGGAAGGACGAGCACTGGCGCGGAGCGAATTGACATTCGTGAGCACCAGCGCGCAGACCTGACACCGAATGCGAGGGTTTGTCTACACGCTGAGCCGGTGACCCTGTCATCGGCTTTTTTTGTGTTTGCATGTGACAGGCCGGCTCCTGAATATAGTATGAAAGGAAAGGAGCATGGCCGTATATGCAAGATTTTAAATTGAAAGTAAACGAATATATCGAAAAATTGCACATAGAAATGCAGCGAAGACAACGAGAAGATGGCGCCTTTGTTTTCTGTTTTGAAGGTCCAATGATGACAAATGCTTTTTTGATTATGCTGTTAAAGGCTGTTGGCGATTCGGATCAGGCTTTGGTTCATCAATTAGCAGAAGCGATACGCGAAAAACAAAATGAGGATGGGTCTTTTTCTTTGTATCATGATCAAACGGGACATCTAACTGCCACTGTGCAGGGCTATTGCGGAATGCTCGTTTCAGGCAGGTTTCAACAAGATGAGCCTCATATGGAAAAAGCAGCGCAATATATTCGATCAAAAGGCGGATTAAAGAACGTTCACTTTATGACAAAGTGGATGCTCGCCGTCAACGGTATGCACCCTTGGCCATACTTCTATGCACCACTTTCCTTTTTACTCATTCCTACATACTTTCCGCTGCATTTCTATCATCTTAGTGCATATGCAAGAATTCACTTTGTGCCAATGATGATTGCACTCAACAAACGATATACTTCTCATGAGAAGTTTCCAAGCCTAGCACACCTTGATGCAAACATGTCTAAGAATCCATTTGATTGGTTTATGGCAAGAGAAGAACGTTCCACTCATCACTTTTTGACTTACATGCGATCGTATACAGCACTCGACAGCCGGCTGGACTTTTTCGGATATGAAACAGCAAAGCGATATATGTTTGACCGCCTCGAAAAAGATGGCACACTGTACAGCTATTTAAGTGCAAGTATTTTTATGGTCTACGCACTTATGAGTCTTGGGTACTCCCCAGGACATCATCTCATTTTAAAAGCAGTCAAAGGCATGAAAAAGCTAGTCACTGACTGTCAGGGCAGAATGTATGCAGAAAATTCCACATCCACCGTTTGGGATACAGCGCTTGTTAGTTATGCTTCTCAAAAAGCTGGCAAAAAACAAGAAGACCCAGTCATCACAAAGTCTTTCTCATACTTACTGAACCGGCAGCAAATGAAGAAAGCAGATTGGGCGATTCATAACCGGCATGCTGCTCCGGGAGGCTTTGGTTTTTCAGATATCAATACGAATAACCCTGATTGTGATGATACGCAAATTGTCTTAAAAGCCATTCCGAAAACATACGCACCAGTTCAGTGGAATCGAGGATTTTATTGGCTTCTTTCCATGCAAAACCGTGACGGCGGATTCTCTGCCTTTGAAAAAAATCAAGATCACTTCCTGCTTCGACATCTGCCTCTTGAATCTGCGGAGGATGCAGCAATTGATCCATCGACACCCGATATTACAGGCCGCGTGCTTCATCTCATTGGTCTTGAAGAGAAAAACATGTCAACGCCTATTCAGAGGCAAAAAGATCAATGTGTCAAGTGGCTCCTAGATCATCAAGAGAAACATGGATCATGGTTTGGCAGGTGGGGTGTTTGCTATATTTATGGAACGTGGGCAGCATTAACAGGTCTAAAAGCTGCCGGCATCCCCTCCACTCATCCTGCTGTTCAAAAAGCATGCCGGTTTTTAAAGCAGATTCAGCGAGAAGATGGCAGCTTCGGAGAATCGTGTAAAAGTGCAGAGGTAAAAACGTATGTCCCCCTTCCGTTTGGCACAGTGGTTCAGACGGCTTGGGCAGCAGAGGCACTTTTACAATATGAGAAGCCAGATGACAAAACGATTTTAAAAGCCATCTCATTTTTGATTCATCATCAGCACACGAGTGAAGCCTTGCACTATCCAGTAGGCATTGGCCTGCCAAAGCAATTTTACATCACCTATCATAGCTACCCATATGTCTTTCCCATGATGGCTTGTTCCACATTTTTAGAAGAAATGAGGCGTAAGAATGAATAAGGAAGAGTACCGTTTGCAGCTCAAAGAGTGGCTTAGCTCCATTCAACCCGCGATTCAAGATGACAACATCCGTCAGAAAGTAGACCATTTATGGTTCTCAATGGATGATGAATATTCTAGTGAACAAGAGTGGTACGAACTGGCAGAACGTATTGCTAAGGACATGAACCTACAAGAAGACATGCGAGAAGTAGCAGCTGGAAGTCACAAGTTACCCCCTCTCCCTTACCGGTATGATGCACTAGAACCGTTTATTTCAAAAGAAATTATGTATTTGCATCACCAGAAGCATCATCAATCATATGTTGATGGTTTGAACCAAGCTGAACTAGCCTTAAAAAATGCAAGAAGAACCAATGATTTTAAAATGATCAAGCATTGGGAACGGGAGCTTGCCTTCAATGGTGCAGGGCATTATTTACATTGTATTTTTTGGTTTTCCATGAGTCCTTCAGGAAAACGAAAACCCACCGGACAAATGCTTCATCTCATTGAACAATCGTTTGACAGCTATGATGCATTTAAATCTCAATTTTCAGCAGCGGCCAAACAAGTAGAGGGTGTTGGCTGGGCTATTCTCGTATGGGCGCCCAGATCTCAGCGATTAGAGATTTTACAAGCAGAACGCCATCAATTTTTGTCACAATGGGACGTGATCCCTCTCCTAGCCCTTGATGTATGGGAGCACGCCTATTACCTTCAATATCTGAATGAAAAACCGAAGTACGTAGATCGTTGGTGGAATGTAGTCGACTGGCGTGAACCAGAAGCAAGGCTTAAGCAAGCACAGCAAGTGAAATGGACCCCTTTTTAAGACGATGCTCCCCATATAGGCAAGTGCTTATATGGGGTATTTTTAGTTTACATAATTTTATTATTAACACCTTTATAAAGAATGGGTTGTTTTTTCAGAAAATTCGTTTAAAATAGGAAAGATATGCGAGGAAAGTGAGATGAAGCAATGAATGAACATTCTTTTAACCATTAGTCAATTTGCAGGAAGAACCTTTGCAATCTGGGTCATTATCTTTGCATGTCTTGGATTTGCTTTTCCTGACGTATTTTCTCAGATTGGACCGTATATTCCGTTTTTACTAGGTGTCATTATGTTTGGGATGGGGCTTACATTATCTGGTGAAGATTTTAAGGAGCTTTTTCGAAAACCTCTCTATGTGCTAATCGGGGTTTTGGCGCAGTACACACTCATGCCGCTGATCGCCTTTCTATTAGCTTACGGATTACAGCTGCCATCTGAAATTGCTGTAGGCGTTATTCTTGTGGGCTGCTGCCCGGGCGGTACAGCTTCCAATGTCATGACCTTCTTGGCAAAAGGCAATATGGCATTATCCGTAGCGGTCACAACTATATCGACCCTTCTTGCTCCCTTTTTAACGCCTCTCTTTATCTATATTTTTGCAAGATCATGGTTACCTGTATCACCGGAGGCATTATTTTTGTCGATTGTCCAAGTTGTGCTAATTCCTATTATCTTAGGGGTTATCGTTAAGGTATTTTTCAAAAAACAAGTAAACTATGCGGTTCAAGCATTGCCGCTTGTATCTGTTGCTGGAATTGTGCTGATCATTGCAGCAGTTGTCAGTGCAAATAAAGAGCAGATTCTTCAATCTGGATTGCTGATATTTGCCGTTGTTATATTACATAATGGACTTGGTCTCTTAATTGGTTACCTGATCGCAAAGTGGTGCAGAATGGATATCCCTTCACGTAGAGCGATCTCGATCGAAGTAGGCATGCAAAACTCCGGGCTAGGTGCAGCGCTAGCAACAGCACACTTCTCACCGCTCGCAGCCGTACCAAGTGCCATTTTTAGTGTGTGGCATAATTTATCTGGTTCCTGTCTTGCGACGTATTGGTCAAAACGAGGACAACATGACAGTGAAAGAAAAAAAGCTAGCCCCTGTTAGGGTGCTAGCTTTTTATAATTGAAGATTATCCTTCAAGTAATAGCTGCTCAGGATCTTCAAGCAGATTTTTAATCGTAACGAGGAATCCAACTGCTTCTTTACCATCGACAATGCGGTGGTCGTAAGAAAGAGCTAAATACATCATCGGACGGTTCTCAAAACGTTCTTCATCAATCGCGACCGGACGAAGCTGAATTTTATGCATCCCTAAAATTCCAACTTGCGGGCTGTTTAAAATCGGAGTTGAAAGCAGAGAACCAAATGTTCCACCGTTTGTGATCGTGAATGATCCACCTTGTAACTCATTAAGAGACAATTTGTTATCTCTTGCTTTTTTCGCAAGATGACCAATTTCTTTTTCAATCCCCGCAAATGACAATCTGTCTGCATCACGGACAACCGGTACGACAAGTCCTTCGTTTGCAGCAACAGCGATGCCGATGTCATAGAATTTCTTTACGACAAGCTCATCACCTTGAATTTCTGCATTAAGCAGCGGATATTTCTTCAGTGCTGCTACAACTGCTTTTGTAAAGAAGGACATGAAGCCAAGCTTGACATCATTTTGCTCTAGGAAGGCATCTTTACGACGCTTTCTTAAATCCATCACAGCTGTCATATCGACTTCATTAAATGTCGTGAGCATCGCAGCCGTTTGTTGAACTTCAACTAAACGTTTTGCAATTGTTTGTCTGCGGCGTGACATTCTTTCACGTTCAACTGGCTTTCCTGGTTGTTCAGTTTGCACCGCAGCATTTGCTTTTGGCGCGGCTTTCGGTGCACTTGCAGGTGCTTCATTCTTTTGATAAGAAGCGACATCCTGCTTTCGTACCCTGCCCAGCGGATCTACGGTTGGAATCTCAGATAAGTCTAATCCCTTCTCTCTCGCTAATTTTCTAGCTGCAGGAGAAGCGATGGTTCTGCCATTACCAGCTTTCGGCTCTTCTTTCACTGCTTCTTCTTTTTGAGCAGCTGCCGGTTCTTCTTTCGAAGCTGGTGCAGAAGCTTGCTCAGGTGCTGGAGCTGCGGACTCGCTTCCGCCAGCTTCACCTGCTGCAATCGTTCCGATGACCTCTCCAACTTGTACAGTGTCACCAGAATCTTTCAGCACTTCTTTTAATACACCAGATTCTTCAGCAGTCAGTTCGACATTGACTTTATCTGTTTCAAGTTCCAGCAGGTACTCCCCCTGCTCCACATAATCGCCCGGCTGCTTTAGCCATTGAGCAATCGTTCCTTCCGAGATTGATTCCGCTAATTCAGGTACTTTAATTTCCGCCATTTTTCATTTCCCCCTTAGTTTTTGCGAGTCAAGCTATCAGATACAATTCGTTCTTGTTCTTTTTTATGCACAGTTGGATCACCCTCAGCCGTACTTGAACGTCTTCTTCGGCCGATGTAACGTACTTTTACTTTTTCAGGCGCAATTTCACGTAAATATGGCTCAATGTATCCCCAAGCTCCCATATTTTGTGGTTCTTCTTGCACCCATACGATTTCTTCTAAGTTTGTCAGCTTTGTTAAAATTCCTTTAATATCTTTGGCTGGGAACGGATATAGCTGTTCCACTCTTGCAACGTGAAGCCAATCTTTCGGCTCTTGCATTTGAGTAAAACGATCACTAATATCAATGGATACCTTCCCGCTAGATAGCACGAGACGTGATACTTTTTCGTGATCATGTACAAGACCTGGCTGTTCAAGAACTGGATGGAACTGTCCATCCGTTAATTCTTGGACTTCAGACAATGTGTTCGGGTTACGAAGCAGACTCTTCGGTGTCATAATGACAAGCGGACGAATCTCTTCACGAAGCAGCATTTTCGCCTGTCTTCTAAGAATATGGAAATATTGCGCTGCACTTGTCAGGTTCGCAACTGTCCAGTTATTCTCAGCAGCTGATTGCAGGAAGCGCTCTGTTCTTCCACTTGAATGCTCAGGACCTTGTCCTTCATATCCATGCGGCAGCAGCATAACTAAACCTGATTTTTGTCCCCATTTTGCACGGCCGGCTGAGATAAATTGATCAAAATACACTTGAGCCGCATTTGCGAAGTCTCCGAATTGAGCTTCCCAAATCACTAACGTTTCAGGAGAATAGACGTTATAACCATATTCAAACCCGATGACTGAGCCTTCTGACAGTGGACTGTTATGAACAGTAAACGATGCATTTGCATCACTCAGTTCATGAAGAGCAATAAATTCATCTCCCGTTTGACTGTCGTGAAGAACAAGGTTTCTTTGAGCAAAAGTACCACGCTCTGAATCCTGTCCGGTCATTCGAATTGGCGTACCGTCTTTTAATATAGATGCAAATGCGAGTGCTTCCCCAAGTGACCATTCTACTTTACGGTCATCTGTAAACACTTTTGCACGTTTTTCAAGGATCCGCTTCAGCTTGCCAAATACTTGGAAATCATTCGGCCAGCTGATCAATTCTTCATTCAGCTTTCGCAATACATCAAATTCTACTGATGTATCCACTGCTGGGAAGCCGTTTGATACAGGCTCTGGCAGTTCAATTTCTTGAATCGTGTTTTCTTTCTTTGAAGGCACCTTTTTATAAGCTTCTTCTATTTTTGCCGTCACAGCCTGCTCGATTTCTTCACGCTGCTCTTTTGTCAAAAGACCTTCTGAGACAAGTTTATCTGCAAAGATATTCTTGACCGTTTTATGCTTTCTGACCGCATCGTACAGCATTGGCTGAGTTGTAGAAGGCTCATCCATTTCGTTATGACCGTATCTGCGGTAACCGATCAAGTCAATAAGGAAATCCTTCTTGAAACGTTTGCGGTATTCTACTGCTAGCTGAACAGCCGCTAAACACGCTTCTGGATCATCTGCATTGACGTGAACAATAGGAATCTCAAACCCTTTTGCAAGGTCACTCGCATATTTCGTCGAGCGGGATTCATTGCTTTCCGTTGTAAACCCGATCATATTGTTGGCAATAATATGGATGGTTCCGCCCACTTGATAGCCTACAAGCTGGCTTAAATTTAATGTTTCTGCCACAATTCCTTCTCCAGGGAATGCTGCATCCCCATGAATTAAGATGGCTAACGCTTTTTCAACGTCTTGAACTGGATAGCCTTTTTGAGTACGTGATTCTTGAGCGGCACGCGTGCTTCCTTCAATGATTGGATCAATGAACTCCAAGTGACTTGGGTTATTCGCAAGCGTGACTCTCGCACTCTTTGTATCTTCGTCTTTGATTTGACGGTCAGCTCCAAGATGGTACTTAACATCCCCTGTCCATCCGTAGCTGATGCCAATAGACCCTTCTGATGGAACAAGCTCTTTATTTGGCGCATGCTGGAATTCTGAGAAAATGATCTCATATGGTTTTCCTAACACATGTGCTAATACATTTAAACGGCCTCTGTGTGCCATTCCAATGTTAATATTTGAAGTCCCTTGTGTAACAGACTCTGAAATAATTTCATCAAGTACTGGGACAAGTGCGTCTAAACCTTCTATAGAGAAACGCTTTTGCCCAACAAATGTTTTATGAAGAAACTGCTCGAACTGCTCAACTTCTGTTAATCTCTTGAATACAGAAACTAGTTTTTCTGCTGGTTTTTTCTTAAATAGTTCACCAGACTCGATTGATTTTGAGAGCCAGTTCCGCTCTTCGAAGTCATGCACGTGATCAAACTCAAATGAAATGGTACGCTTATACGTATTTCTCAAATGGTTAATGGCTTCTATGCCGTTTGAAATGTGTTTTGGTGCATCCGGACTAATAATAGATATCGGAATATTCTTGACATCTTCTTCTGTTAAACCGTACTCCTTTAAAGGAAACAGCTCTTTTAATTCCTTTTCTTTACGAAGAGGATTGACGGAAGCATTTAAATGGCCATACGTTCTGATGTCTTCTGCCAGTTTAACGACTGATGCTATCTTTTGGATTTGTTCAGAAGTAACTACGCTATTTTCTTTTTTCCCAATTTCCTCCTTCATTTCACTCGGTGGTGCACCAAGTTCATCAAATATGCCTCTTAGATCTTCATCAACACTAGTAGGATCCTGGACATACTGATCGTAGAGCTCGAGCACATAGCCGAGGTTCGGACCATGAAATTCTTCCCAACTCAACGGTTGTTTCACATCATTTTGAAACATTTTGAACACTACCCCCAACTTTGATCATCAAGTGATTGAACACTATCTCGATATAACTTCCAGAACACAATGACCAAATTTATGTAATAAAACGCTTCCAATAATATTCTACCACTGTTTTGGATTACTTTCTACATTCTTTGTTCAATTAAAGATAAAAAATTCACAGAAAAACCAAAAATTTAAATCATTCCGAAAAATAATTTGAAGAAAGGGGCAAAACCTTATGCCCCAATGCTTTTATGCAGCAGTTTCTTCAGTAATGGATATAAAACATCTGGCAATGTATCGACATCTGGTACAAAAATGCTGAACTTGCCATACATATCTTGAATGGTTTTCATCTGTGCTTCTTCTATCGGCGAATTGGATAAAAACACATTGATCACCTCAATGCCCTTTTTCCTCGCTTCAAGAACTGCTTCATGCGTATCGACAATCCCGTTTTGTTCGTAGCTGAACGCAGCTGGCTCTCCGTCTGAAAAGACAATCAGAAACTTTTGCTCTTCTCTTCGCTTTAAAATCATCTTTGTCATTTGACGGATCGCATAACCATCCCGGTTATCCTCTTCTGGCTCAAGGGACATAATTGAAGGCCCTGCATCAAATAGAGAATCTTTGAACGACACGACTGTGTTGAAGTAGTTTGGCTGACTTGTTTCTGTTGCGTCGTTTGTATCTTCCCAAAACCCAACAATTTGATGTGGGACTTGCACGGATTTTAACGCTTCATGAAAGAGAACAATGCCTTTTTTCGTCTCATCCATCTTGTCAAACATGCTCGCTGAACAGTCTACTAATAAGGTGAAAACAGCATCAATCTGAGAAGACGGCGCCTGTTTTTTATAGAAAAGACGCGGGTTAGACTCTGTAAAGTAGCGAATCAGCTTTTTACTGAGACGTCCTGCATGAAGGTCTGTTTTAGGCCATGATTTTTTATGTTCAAGTGTTTTTTGGATCATTTGTTTTAAGCGTTTCTGATAAGGCTCAATTTCCTTAGCATGCTGCTTGTATATATCGATTTGTTCTGGCTTAGGAGGATCTGGTGAAATCATGACTGGAAACGCATATTTGTTTTCTTTTCCATTCTCATGACCATCTGCTCCGCTTTCTTCACCTTCAGCCTCTTCCAGCGCTTCAAGCTTTGAATAATCTTTTCGGTGTGTTTGCTTTGCAGAACCTTGGACAGTTCCGAGTGCCTGATCTCCGTCATCACCTTCTCTTGCCGCATCCTTACCAAGATCACTTTTACCGCCGTGCTCTAAATCAAATTGTAGGAAACTTTTGGATGGCGCTTCGGTTTCTCGATGCCACACTTCCATGTACTCTTGGTGAATGTCTTCATCGCCTTCTTTTTCTCGGTCGACTTTAATGTCCTCACTTAATGTAGGTTTTCTTTTTAAATCATGGAACAGCGGTTCTTTTGCCGCTTGTTCATAGTCCAATTCAGGGAAGAAAAAGTACGTATTCAGCATATCCTTTTCAAGCAGTTCATCGAAGCCTTCCGTCAATTCTTTGACAATAGCTGCGATGTCTGCTGTTGAACCCGCATCATACACACGTTCAAGACTTGACTCAATAAACGGAATCATCGGGTTGATCTGCTCATGAAGAGGCGGAATCTCTTCGAGCGGAGAATCAGCTGTCAGCTTCACATAAATCGCACAAAAAAGTGCATCTGTTAAAATACTTCGTTCTTGGTTAATCGTTAATTGTGTCTTAAAGTGACGCCGGTACAGCTCTCTTCTTCGTTTAAATACCTTTTTTGTTCCTGGGCGGTCATGTTTAATCCGCTCTTCAATCCGGATATCTTCAAACAGCATAAACAATTGTTTACATACATCAGGAATGGATAATGTATGGGCATAGCGAATGATCTCCTGAAATACCGTAAGATCACTATAAACCGTCCCTACTGCACGAAGGAACACATCACTTTTCAGCCCTGCTAGCATATCTTCTTGTTTACGATCATCCCAAAAATGACTGATGAAAATTTTCTTTTCAAACGGTTCATAGTAGGACTGCACACCGTATTCAAGCTCGACATCATCACTTTTTGCTAACGTTTTGGCTAAATCCGTTAATTCCATAAATAGAAATGAATCGATTCTGCTGTCATTAAATTTGATGAATTTCAAAAGTCAGAACCTCACTCGAATAATGTTTGAGCGATATTTCTTACCGCTGCTTTTTCCCGGTCATCTTCCAGCTTTTCAACAATGCCTCGTTCAACGGCACGAAGCGGCGGAATGTATTGCGCAAGATCACAAGTATCCAGGAGTGCGCGGATGGATGCTGCTTCTTCACTCACCTGTCCGTTATGAGCTTGTGTAATGAGGTCTGATGAGAGCTGAACGAATTGATCAATTAACCGCTCATCCTTTAAAACAGATTGAGATTGCAGTACATCTTTCAGGATACCGCCGCCGATATATGGAACGTCAATGACAACAAAACGGTTTTTTAACGCTTCATTTAAAGGTACTGTGCCGACATATCCTTCATTGATTGCCGCAATGACGCCAAAGCCTTCTTCTGCTCGAACAACCTCACCTGTAAATGGGTTTGTCATCATTTTTCTGTAGTCGAGTACACCATTTAAAATAGGCAGTGTTTCTGGCTTCGCCATGTTGATTTCATCAATATATAAAAGATGGCCTTTTTTCATTGCTTTTGTCACAGGTCCTTCAATGAATTCAATCGAAGCCACCTGACCATCATTGTGAATGGTTTTATAGCCAATCAAACTTTCAGCATCAAGATCAACCGAGCAGTTTACACTGTGCATCGGCTGCTGAAAGAAAGCGGATAATGTTTCTGCTAGTTTTGTTTTACCTGAGCCGGTCGGCCCCTTTAAAAGAACATTTTTTCCTAATGCTAATGCAATCATGGCATCTTGAATGATAGAAGTATCCTGTGATTCATAGCCGCCTGTTCCAATAAGTGGACGAAATTCTTCTTCCAGCACTTTTGCTTTTGCTGCAATTATTGCTTGAATTTCTTCTGGGAGTGATTGTTCGTTAAACATGTATGATTAATTCCTCTCTTCGATCATTTTCCTCACCAAGTATACTAAAAAAACCTTTATGCACTCAATACATAAAGGTTAGACTTCTGTTATTTTACCATTTCTTTTGTGATCGATCCGCAAGCGATGCGTTTCCCTGAGTTTCCAGAAGGGTTGCTTAAATAATCATCTGCTTCTGCATGAATGATAAAGCTTCGCCCATTTTGATCGATTAATTGATTCGGGCCTCCCTTTAACGTCACATCCGGTACGTTCACAACCACATCAATTTGTCCATCTGCTCCTACCTCTAAATTAGGCATATCTCCAGCATGGTGCCCCTTTGGATTGTCAAAACCATGCTCTCTATGGGTTGGATTAAAGTGAGCCCCTGCCTTTTCAAAATCTGGCGTTTCACATATTCCTGTTTCATGAATATGAAAACCGTGAGGACCTGGCGGCAGCCCTTTCGCTTTTACATGCAGATCCAGCCCATTTTCTGAGGATTCTCTTATTTCAATGCTTCCTATTTTTTGCCCGCTTTCGTTTATGAGTGACGTTGTGACTGGTGCTTGTTTAGGTGCTGAAACTTCACTTGTTTCTTCTGTCGTTTCTTTTTTCGGCGGTGCATGACATGCTGATGCGGTAAAGATCAAACATATCATGATCATCCACACTGACTTTTTCATTTATGACTGCCCCCTTTTGTTATCAGTATGGACAATCACAGCAGCAGGCAAACAAAAAAAGCCGAAATCGGCTTTTTTTAGAAGAAACGTTTTGCACCTAAGTAGGCTTTTTTCCAATATGGGTTGCTTAAGTTCGAGATTCCTACTCCATTGTCACTTGCATGAAGGAAATCTCCTCCGCCAAGGTATAGTCCCATATGAGAAGGTCCTGCTTTGTACGTTGTAAAATAAACAAAATCTCCAACTTGTGGTGTGCTTACAGGAGTCATCATATTCCAGTAGCCAGCTGTGCTTAATCTGGATACAGATGAAACTTTGTTAATGAGATAGTAAACAAAGCCGCTGCAGTCAAATCCTGCTGGTGTATTACCGCCCCATCTGTAAGGAACGCCTGTCAGCTTTTTCCCCTCTTGAATCATTGTCGTGATCTTTGCGTTCATTGGTACATCGTTTTTGTTATTGTTGGCCGGAGTTGTTGAACCGTTAGACGTAGAGCCATTCGATCCAGTTGAGCCGGAAGCTGCACCATTGATTTTTAAGACTTGTCCAATTCTAAGCACATCACTTTTCAAGCTGTTGGCTGTGCGGATTGATTGAACCTGTACTTTGAATTGATTCGCAATTTTCCATAACGAATCGCCTGATTTTACAGTATAAGAGCTTGTTTTCCCGCTAGAAGACTGGTTACTGTTTGAATTGCTTGGCTTAGTAGGTTTCGGCTGACTTGGTTTTGATGCAGCCGTTCCTTTTACTTTCAATACTTGATTCGGATAAATCATATCAGATTTTAATCCGTTCAATGTTTTGATTTCACCAATCGACATATTTAGCGAATTTGCAATTTTCCAAAGGGAATCCCCTAATTTAACCTTGTATGTACTTGAAGATGATGAACTATTTGAGTTCGTTGTCTTTTTGCTTGAGCTGGAATTTGAAGATGAGTTTGAATTTGATGACTGGCTTCCGCTCGTCTTCGTGCTTCCAGATACCTTTAGCTTTTGACCAGGACGAATCAGGTCGCTGTTTAAGCTGTTTAGGCTTTTTAAGCTCGCAACTGACATTTTATGATTTTTTGCAATCAGCCATAAAGAATCTCCAAGCTTTACAGTATAGCTGGAAGTCGTTGAAGCACTTGATTTCTTTGCTTTTGACCTTGTTGATGAACTGGATTTCTTGCTTTTTTCACCAGGAATTTTTAAGCTTTGTCCTGCAAAAATCATTGTCGTTTTTAATTGATTAAGAGATTGAAGCTCCGAAATACTTGTATTGTACTGTTCGGCAATCTTCCAAAGTGAGTCACCGCTTTTCACCTTGATCGTCTGTGCTTCTGCCGGTGCAGCAAACACAGCTGAGCCAGCGATCGCTGAAACTGTGAGTCCGGTTACTACTTTTTTCTTCATAGAGGAATCTCCGCCTTTCGTGATTTTGTCCAATAAGATTTATGTACTAGTTTTGAGTTTAGCATTTAATGGTTCTGCTTCTCTTGCACTATTTTATCTTTATTTCTATTATATTACTCGACATGAAGACGTTGGGCAATAACAAATAGGCTAAAGCAGCCAACTCAAAATGCTAAACAACAAAGCCATATCGTTTCTATCGGCTGTTTGTTGTATTTATAAACATTTTTTAAGGAATTTTTAAGTTGACGTTTAGAAATTTGTCAAAACAAGCACGCTGCTAGTTTCATAGTTCTATTCTACATGACAAATTTTTCTGTATCAAATGACTTTTTACTTAATTGGCTGTTTTTTCTCCGTAAATAAAAAAGCATCCTTCCGAATGAAGAATGCAGCGTTCGTTTTTATTTTCTTATTTCCGGATCTTTTACGGTAAGCGGATAAAGCACGCCTTCTTTCGCAAACGACATTTTCCCCGTTTCTTCTGATACGACAAGAACAAGTGCATCTGTCATACCAGAGAGTCCGATCGCTGCCCTGTGCCTTGTGCCAAGCGAAGGACTCACTTTTTTTGAGGTAAGCGGCAGCACATTTGCAGCAGAAACAAGTGTATTTTCTTTGACTAAAAGAGCGCCATCATGCAGTGGATTTCCCGGGTAGAAAATGCTTTCTATTAAGGAAGCACTAATTTTCGCATGAAGGTTTGTCCCTTTTTGAATAAAATCCTCAACCTCATCGCGTCTTTGAATCACAATGAGTGCTCCATGCTTTTGTTTTGATAAATTCTCAATGGCTAAAGAAAATTGAGCAAATCCTGGTGTGAATTCTTCCATATACGCTTGTAAATAAAACGACGAGGCCTCTGCATGCATTTCATTAAACTGATCATGCAATGCTTCGAGATCACAAAGTAAACACTGCTCTGTTTCATCAAGAGAATCAATGATGTCACTTGCATCCTTCATAATGTTCATCAAATGTGTTCTCATCCCGGCTTTAAATATCACTTCTTCGTTCGTCAGGTGGATCATCTGATCTTTTCCCTCCTTCTTTCGCTTGTTGTTATAAAATAGCAAATTGTGCACATTCTATTTGTATGGAGGTGAGCTTAATATGACCATTCAGAAAATCATCCAATATGCTTGCAGCATTTTAGGTGTTGTCAGTCTTTCTTTTATTTATGCCCAAATGTTTAAAAAAACGAAGCCATCTAAGAAAAATAATCCGACGGAGAATTGATTTTTTTACATAGCATGATATAATTCCTCTCGTTATTTCTGTTCAGAGAGGAACTTATGATGAGAGAAACGAATAGCATTCGAGCAAAGCTAACACTATTTTTAACCATTTTGATTCCGATTTTAATCACCCAAGCAGGTCTTTCGCTTATTACCTTTTTAGATACGGTGATGTCTGGAAAAGTGAGTGCAGAAGACCTTGCGGGTGTTGCAATCGGTTCTAGTATTTGGACACCTGTTTATACGGGACTTGCCGGGATTTTGATGGCCGTTACTCCGATTGTGGCTCAGCTGATGGGCGCTGGGCATAAAGAAGATGTTCCCCGGGCTGTCTTTCAGGCGATTTATTTATCCTTTCTTTTAAGTATCGCTGTGATTGTCATTGGTACGATCAGCGTTCCTTACATACTAGGAGGACTTGGACTCGAGCACTCTGTAGAGGATATTGCCCGGCATTTTCTCAGCTTTCTTGCTTTTGGCATCATTCCGCTGTTTGGTTATTCGGTGCTAAGGTCATTTATTGATGCATTAGGGAAAACACGTGTGACAATGTTCATCACGCTCACAGCACTTCCTATTAACTTTGTTTTAAATTACGCATTGATTTTTGGGAATTTTGGCTTTCCAAAGCTTGGGGGCGCGGGTGCCGGTCTTGCATCTGCAATGACGTATTGGGCGATTTTCATCATGAGTATTTTTATTGTCATTAAAGCAGAACCATTTGCCTCATTTCGTTTGTTTCAAAAACTGCCTCGAATGAATATCTCCCGTATAGGGCAAATACTGAAAATTGGCCTTCCGATCGGGTTTGCGATCTTTTTTGAAACGAGTATCTTTGCCGCAGTGACGCTATTAATGGGGCACTTTGATACTATTACTATCGCCAGTCACCAAGCAGCGATGAACTTTGCTTCTATTCTTTATATTTTACCGCTTAGTATCTCAATGGCGTTAACGATCGTTGTTGGGTTTGAAGCGGGGGCTAAGAGGTATCAAGACGCGCAAAGCTACAGCTATATCGGCATTGGAACGGCGGTATTATTCTCATTATGTACGGCGGCCCTCATCTTGCTATTCAGACCAGAGATCGCTGGTTTATATACAGCTGAATCAGCTGTTTTACAAATGACACAGCACTTTTTGATTTACGCGATCTTTTTCCAGCTGTCAGATGCGATTGCTGCACCCATTCAAGGGGCTCTGCGCGGCTATAAAGATGTGAATTATACGCTGATTGCTGCTTTTGTCTCTTACTGGGTCATCGGTCTTCCTGCCGGTTATCTCATTGGCACATATACCTCCTTTGGGGCGTTTGGTTATTGGATCGGACTGATTGCCGGGCTTGCCGCAGGCGCCATCGTCCTCTTTATCCGTCTCAGATTGATTCAAAAACGTCACCTTCGATATGTATCGAACCACTAAATACAACACAAAAGCAGCTGACAAATATCAGCTGCTTTTGTGTTTAATCATTCCATCGATACGTCCACAAAATTTCTTCATCAAACCATTTCTGGACAACTGGTTCATTGTTTTTCAGCTTTTGTTCAAGCTCTCTCAGCATGCCCTCTGTTTGCGTTCTATGCGCTCTCAGTGCATTTAATTTGATATCTGCAACATCTGTAATATCAATCACAATATCCGCATGTCCAAGGACTTCTTCTCTATTCTTCGTAATGGCCATGCAGTATGTGACAGGACGGTCTTCTTTTTTCTTGCGATATAGAGCACGAATCACAGCTTCACCTGTCGCATCATGATCAGGATGTACACCGTGTCCTGGATAAAACGTCACAATGAGTGTCGGTTTGACTTCATCAATGATGGTTTCCATCACATCTGCTAAATACTCGTCGTCTTCAAATTCCAATGTTTTATCACGCAGGCCAAGCATACGTAAGTCTGTGATATCCATTTCTTTGCAGGCATTGATTAATTCCTGTTTTCTTAATTCAGGAAGTGTTTCACGGTTCGCATATGTTGGGCTTCCCATATTTCTGCCCATTTCTCCAAGTGTCCCGCATGCATATGTGACGGGAATTCCGCGTTTTCTGCTTTGTGCAATGAGACCAGCAACCCCAAAGGATTCATCATCGGGGTGAGGCAGCATCACTAGTACATGTTCGTTCATGACTTGTCACCCTTTCTTCTACACCTGAAATGGTGTTTCACTAATTTGTAATGAAATCGCTAGTTTACCGTCTGGCAAGTGTCCAGCTAATAGCAGGCGGCCTTGGTCATCAAACACATAATCGGTTAATCCTTCTGCGTAAATCCAGCCATCTTCTGTTTTCATTCCAACACGGTATGGACCTTGTCCTTTTATTTTCGCCTGTGAATAGACGACTTTCGCGTTGCGGATATACGCAACAACCGTCATATTTTGTTCATTTACATGAGCTGAATAAGAACCAGTTGTCGTTTCAAGATGAACGAAGACTGGACGATTTAAAAACGATTCAAGATGTGCAGTGACATCTTCCGTTTGAATTGGTTTCATGAGTGGTTCCTTCCTTCATTTTGAATTAATTCTCGCAGCTTTTTCGTATGTAAGCTGATCAGCTGCAGCTGATGATCATGCTTAAGCTCACTTTCTAAAATTCTCTCCACAGCAAGCACATACTTTTGGTGTAATGATTTCCTTGCCCGCGGATGTGTTCGTGCATCAAGTAAATCATCACATATAGCCTCGTGTAAAGAAGACATATCATCAACATCAAGCTGACGATTTTTCCATAAAGATTGATAGGCGGCTGCAAGCTCATGAGCTGACGACATATGATCACCTCTACAGTTTTGGTAACAACTTATTATGACATGATCCGCCTGCAAAAAAAAGCAAACTGCTCGTTTGGCTTAATGAGAATTCGCTGTTTTTTTCATGCGTAATTGAGAGGTGGTAAACAGTAAAATCGCCACCCAAATACAAAGGAATGTCACAATTTTAGCTGCGGATAAGTGTTCGTGATAGACAAACAGCCCTAAAAACAGCGTAATTGTCGGTGCAATGTATTGCAAAATGCCCACTTGATAAAGTGGAATTCTTTTTGCGCCTTCTGAGAATAAAAGAAGCGGCACGGCTGTAAAAACGCCTGCAAAAAATAAGAGACCGAGCGACCCGAAGCTGTTAGGATTCATAGTCACGACAGGTTCTTTTAAGAAAAATAATAAGTACACAAGTGCAGCCGGTGCGAGAAGCAGCGTTTCAATCGTCAAACCAATCGCGCTCGTGAAGCTCATCCTTTTTTTAATCAAACCATAAAAGCCGAAGCTAAGAGCTAATAAGAAAGCAACAACAGGAAATGACCCGTATTGAACTGTTGAAAGGATCACCCCAAATGCGGCAATGAGGATGGCAATGGTTTGCAATTTATTTAGTCGTTCTTTTAAGAAAATAATGCCTAATAGAACGGATACAAGCGGATTAATATAGTACCCTAAACTTGCTTCTAGCATAAGACCATGATTGACTGCCCAAATGTAAACATACCAGTTGACCGAAATTAAAATAGCAGATAAAAGTAATGAAAAAAATGCTTTACCATCCAGTATGAGACCCTTCACTGTCTGCATCGCTGGACGGACTTGTTTTAAATACAAAAGAATACCGCACATAAACACAAATGACCATACAATTCTGTGCGCTAAAATTTCGCCTGACGAAATATGCTCCATCAGCTTCCAATATAACGGGAATAAACCCCAGAGTATAAAAGATGCTGCAGTGTAGAGAACACCTTTTGATTGCTGTTCGTTCAATGTAACCATCCCTTTCTAAATCTAACGTATATTATAGCACGCACGCAGGCGAATGGGCATATACTAATTCAGGGCATTTAGAAAGGATGATTCGCATGTTTGACTGGAACCGATTATTCCCTTTTCAAAAGCAGTTCTCAAAAGAAGCCTTAAAGAATTCAGATCCTAAAGACGTTGAGCAGTATGTCAATCAAGTCATGGAAAGTGTATTCGGCTCCAATTATCCTGCTCAGTTCCCATTTCAGAACCCCCTTTCTCAAAATCAAAAAACGAGAGAAACTGATGCCGAAAAAGAAAAAGAGCCAGAAGTCGAAGTGTTCGAAACGACTGATCATGTGTTTGTCAAAATTGAACTTGCTCGTCCGAACACAGAAAAAGTCAAAATCAAACATACAGCCAATCTGCTGTTTATTGATCATTTTCCTGAAGAAGGGACGCAGAAGAAAGTCGTCCTCCCTGCTGCTGTGAAACGTAAAGGAACGAAGGCATCATATCAAGATGGTATATTGGAAATTATGTTTTTAAAACATGATGATCCAGGAATTTCTGAAATTGATATTCCATTATAAAAAGCCTGCTTTAAAAACGGAAGCAGGCTTACTCTTTTTAATAATATGGTGGATATCCGCCGCCATAAGGTGGTGGAGCAGGCGGTGGTGGCGGCGGGTAATATGGACGGGGATAATTAAAAATCGCACTTCCTAGAAATCCGCCAAGCAGTCCGCCGACTAAAGGAGCGCCAAAACCAAAAAACAAAGGGACTCTGGATTCATATGGCGGAATGCCAGGGGCGCCGCCTCGAAAATACGGAGTATGAGGGTACATGCATTTCTCCTCCTTTGTCATGTGCCTAACATCAGCATATTCATCAGGAGTCAAAATGTTTGGGCAAACCTGAAACTAGGCTTGTTCCTTTTTCTCGTGAGAGCCTATATACTTCCCAGCCCACCGAGATACCTCATGAAACACTTCATGTAACGCATTCCCTTTTTCAGTTAAACTGTAAATGACTTTGACAGGCGTCTCAGGCAGGACAGTCCGCTCTATAATCCCTTCTTGCTCGAGCTCTTTTAAACGCTCTGCGAGCATTTTTTGACTGATCGACGGGATCGTGTCTGTGAGGTCTTTAAAACGCTTTGGTCCATCAAGCAATACATGTATAATGAGACCGTTCCACCTTTTTCCTAGAAGTAAAAAAGCTTGCTGAATGTGTGGACATAATTGGAATTCCATAAATTTCAGCCTTTCTTTTCATGATTGTTTGACAAACTAACGGTGTACAATTTAAAATAACCCTAGTTACAATAAGTAAGTTTCTCACTTTTTATTTATTGTACCATATTATTTGCAAAAACGGGAGGAAATATCCATATGGCGACCGATCAAAAAACAATTGACATCTTAAAACAAAGAGCTTCAGTAAAAGAGTATGATACTTCTCATGAAATGACAAAAGAAGAGTTAACAGAGCTTCTTGAAATCACAACTAAAGCACCATCTGCTTGGAACCTTCAGCATTGGCATTTCACTGTTTTCCATAGTGCTGAAGCAAAAGCAAAATTACTTCCAATCGCTTACAACCAAAAGCAAGTATCGCAGGCATCAGCTGTTATTGCAGTTCTAGGTGACCTAGAAGCTAACCAAAATGGCGAAAAAATCTACAGTGAGCTGGCAGAACAAGGCTTCATAACAGAAGACATTAAAGAAACATTGATGACTCAAATCAATGGCGCATACCAAAGCGAGCAATATGCACGCGAAGCAGCGTATTCAAATGCTTCATTAGCTGCTATGCAATTAATGATTGCGGCAAAAGCAATGGGCTATGATACATGTGCAATGGGTGGTTTCAGTAAAGACGCGTACATCAAAGAATTTAATGTAAGCGGCCGCTACGAACCGGTTATGCTGATTTCAGTTGGTAAAGCAGCGAAAGAAGCTCATAAAAGCAACCGTTTCGACATCGAAGAAGTTTCTGATTTCCTTTAAAAATTGGCAAGGTCTCAGCATATATGCTGGGGCTTTTTTATTTGCTTTAAATATTATTTCTACATACTTTCTTTCACCTTCACCCTCTTTACATCTTCACTCTCTCTCCTTTCTCAAGAATGAAAGCGTTATATTAGTATGATATTCATCAAAATGATTGTTTTTTCTGAAAATGGTCTTGTGATCTAATCTGACAACTGCTATTATTATGAAATTACAAAATATTCAGGAGGAAATTATGAACAAAAAATTGATGCTGGCACTGCTAATCGCGATTCCATTCATTGGACAGCTCGCTTTGCTGCCTTTTGCGAATCGTATTCATCCATTTGTCATCGGGCTGCCCTTTTTCCACTTCTGGCTCTTGCTATGGATTGTACTCACACCAATTTGCACATTTATCATTTATAAGATGCAACATTCAAATGGAGGAACAGACTAATGCAAGGAAATTTAACAGCTTTATTGATTACTGCAAGTATTATTTTCATCGTCGTGGTCATCGGATTTGCCGCTGGTCGTGACAAATCATCAAGACAGTCAGTAGAAGAATGGTCTGTCGGCGGGAGAAAATTTGGCGGACTGCTTGTCTGGTTCCTCGTTGGCGCAGACTTATATACAGCTTATACCTTTTTAGGGCTTACAAGTACAGCTTATACAGCTGGAAGCGTCGCTTTTTTCGCTATTCCCTATTCAGTCCTAGCTTATTTTATTGCTTATTTCTTTTTACCGAAACTATGGACGGTGGCGAAAAGTCACAACCTTACAACACTTGCTGATTATGCACGTGAGCGCTTTGACAGCAAGCTGTTATCTAGTTTGATTGCGATTGTTGGGGTGCTTATGCTGATTCCTTATATTTGTCTTCAGCTGAGCGGAATTCAAGATACGTTAACTGTCGCTGGAACTAATTATATTAATGTGAATGCAGTTGTTATCATTTCATTTATTTTAGTCGCACTTTATACATTTTTCAGTGGTATTAAAGGTCCTACATATACAGCCATTATTAAGGATATTCTCGTTTGGGTGATCATGCTGTTTATGGTCGTTTCACTGCCAATTATTCATTTTAACGGCTGGACACCGATGATGAACACGTTAGCCAAAGAAGCGCCTCAGCTTCTAACGATCCCTGAAGGCGGTCCTAAAGGCATTTTATGGTTCATAACTGCTTCAGGCGTTTCTGCTCTTGCTTTGTTTATGTGGGCACACGCAGCAACTGGGGTTTTTACAGCCAAAAGCGCAGATGCCATCCGTAAAAACAGCATGTTTTTGCCTCTTTATAATATTGTATTGATTTTGGTCATCTTCCTTGGATTTATTGCTTTTTTAGTCTTACCAGAAGATACAAATCCAAGATTTGCTCTTCTTCATTTAATTCAAACGTCATATGGCGGCGTGATGCAGGGACTCGCTTATTCAACAATTGCACTGGCTTCCCTTATTCCATGCTCCATCATGGCCATTGGCGCATCAAATTTATTTGCCAATAATTTATACCGTGACTTAATTCATCCGAATGTGTCACCTAAAAGATTGACCATCATTACACGTTCGATGGTGTTTATCGTCATCGGGCTCGCTCTTTTATTCGGGATGCTGTTCCCAACTGCACTTGTCACGCTTCAGCTCATTGGTGTTTCAGGAATGGTTCAAATCTTCCCAGCTATTGCCATCAGCTTGTTCTGGAAAAAACAATCGAGAGAAGCAACGATTGCCGGGTTAGTCATTGGAATCATCGTGACCTTTACAGCGAATATCTCACAAGTCACGTTCGGTCTTTATGAAGGATTTCTTGGTTTACTAGCAAACGTCGTCGTCATCTTGATCTTGAATCCATTTTTCCAAAAGAAGGTCACATCCAATTCTGTCATGAATGATCTATTTGAAAAGGATGATGAAAAAACAGAAGCGGTCACAAGATAAGAAAAAGCAGTCCCCTGATGAGGACTGCTTTCATCTTGCAGGCAAAGTCTACAAGATTTTTTGCATAACACAATTCTTTATTTTTTACGGCATGAATGTAATGAATGGTTTCAAAAGCTGATAGGTAATCTTCTCTATTGTTAAAATACAGTTCATTAATTTTATCAGGTGATAAATGTTCATAAATGAGTAAATCTGCTTTCTCTAACACCTTTTCGATTTCACGGTACGAAAAACACGATTTCATTGGTTCCCCGCTTATTGAAGCCATTTTCACCATATTTTCAACTCTATTAGAGGTTCCTTTTTCTTCGAATAGTTTTTCATCTGCATAATCAAAAACGATCGAACTTCCTGATGGAACCTTGGTGAATAAATAACCTATTAAGCTTGAAACCTCTTCTTTCGTTAAATAGTATGAAACACCCAAAAGACTAAAGAACGTCTTTTTGTGATCAAATCCTTTACCTATTAGGTTTTGATAAGACAAATTTTTGGTGAAGTCCATAGAAACAAAATGAAGATTATTTGGGATTTTTAATTTAGCCTCGTCCAATCTTTGCTTTTTAAATTCCTGTGTAGTGGGATGATCAATTTCGAATATTTCTAAGCTGCTTTCTAATTCTGGATGCCGGAAACTAAAAGTATCTAATCCAGCACCAAGTATGACATATTGTTTTATTCCTAACGCTACCTCATGAAGCAATACTTTTTCGCAATACGCAGCACGTGATAAGGTTATTGGAGAAAGCTGGACTTGTGTAATCCATTTTAATATTTCTTCTGTATTTCCTTCGAATTTTTGAGCGATATCTTTGTTGAAGAAATGTATGCCTTGAACCATATTTTCTTTGATGTCATTGAATTCTTTTTCAGAAATTAATTCTTTAGCTATATCATCATTAAAGATCTTAGGTGTATCAAATTGACTATGATAGGATCTGGCAAAAGCCGATATTAACGAAGTGACACTGGACTCATCTTTCTTCATACAAACACACTCCTTCATTTTAGAACAAAAAATAGGATTCTCCTGGCCAGGAGAATCCTATTATATATTCTAAAAACAAGAAAGTAAATTATAGCACAATTACATTATTTTGTCAAGTTTAAAACAGTCTTTTTCCATACAAATATTAACACATAGCAGCGTTACATGGATCAAAAAAGAAGGTATTCTTACTGGCAAGTGATGAAAGAACCGTGTTCAGCATAAAAACTCTATATGTTTTTATACAATTTTAAAGCAGTCCCCTGATGAGGACTGCTTTTTTTATTTCATTTCTTTTTTCAAGACTTCAATGGCTTTTTTCATTTGTGTATCGTTGTTCTTTAATTTATCTTGGATCTTTGTCATCAGAACGGTCGTTGTATCTCCTGTCAGAATACCGTCTGCCTTGAGATCGTTGTCTGTTTGGAAGCTTTTGACGATAGACTGGAATGCTTGATCGTACTCACCGTTTGCTTTTGCTTTGTAGCCAAGCGCTTGGAACATTTTTTGAGCTGCTTTGACTTCATCTCCATTGTCATTTAGCTCATATGATTTTTTCGGGCTTAAGTAAGGCAGCTTTGCATAACTTGGGAGAGCTGCTTTCACCTGTGGTTCGATACCTTTTTTGTGAATCCAAGAACCGTCTGGTGTCAGCCATTTTGCAATGGTTAACTTGACACTAGAACCATCATTATAGTTTTGCGCATTTTGAACAGTTCCTTTGCCAAACGTCTTTTCACCCACAATTTGAATGCCTGAAGATTGGTGCAGAGCTGCCGCCATGATTTCAGCAGCGCTGGCTGAGCCGCCATTTACAAGGACAACTGCCGGCTGATGGACTTTGCGTTCTTTTTCAGCCTTGTACACTTGTTTCTTCCCTTTTTCTTCAACCTGCATGATGACTTTCCCTTTATCAATAAAGTCATTGCTCATTTCAATGGCTTCTGTCATGATGCCGCCTGGATTATCTCTCAGGTCAATGACAAAACCTTTTGCCCCTTTTTTCTCGAGGTCATCAATTGCTTTATCCAGCTCTTTCGATGTGGTTTCAGCAAAGGACGTAATTTGGATTTCTCCTATTTTATCTTTTGTGAGTTTTGCATACACAGTTTCAAGCGGAATCGTGTCTCTTGTGATGGTCACATCTACATTGCCGACTCCTTGCCGGTTGAGATGCAGCTTAACATCCGTTCCTTTTTTCCCTCTGATGAGAGAAACTGCTTTATTGACCGACATTCCTTTGGTGCTTTTTCCATCCACTTTTAAAATATGATCATGAGGTTTCAAACCAGCTTTTTCAGCAGGAGAGCCTTTAATCGGCGCGACAATTAAAATTTTTCCATCCTTCTCTTCTACTTGTGCACCAATTCCTTCAAATGAAGAAGAAATGGTATTGTTAAATCCTTCGGCTTCCTCCTGATCCATATATGTAGAGTATGGATCATCAAGTGATGCAATCATTCCTTGGATCGCACCATCTACTAGTTTTTGATCATCCGTTTTTTCGTAATACTCATCCTTTACCTTCGTATACGCAGCCATGAGTTTACTAAACTTCTCGTCTCCTGAGACGCTGACAGCACCTTGTTTTGTGATCACAAATGTAATCGCTGAGGACAGTGCAGCAGTCACTAGAATGGCTACCACGAACTTCATTTGTTTTTTCAAAAAAACACCACCTTTATCTCCTTTCATTATTATCAAGGACGATGCTTCATCCGTCAACCAAAGGATCAACTTCTATTTGAAAAGATAAGCCATTTGCCCCTCTATTGCATAATCTTTAGAGAAGAACAGGATAAGGAAAGAAGGGATTATATGAATGATTATGTAGAAATGCTTGCTTATTTTGGCGTATCAGGTGCCCATCCTGGCGGAATTGAGTTAACAAAAACGATGATTGAGCATATAAAACTGCCGCCTCATGCACGTATACTGGACGCCGGATGCGGTACAGGACAGACGGCTGCCTATTTAGGAAATATAGGTTATCAGGTGGAGGCCATTGATACACATCCATTGATGATTGAAAAGGCGAACCTGCGATTCAAGCGGGAGGAACTGCCGATCCGCGCTTTAGAGGCATCCATTGAGCAGCTGCCCTTTCCAGATCAGGCATTCTCTCTACTCATCAGTGAATCTGTTTTAAGCTTTACCAAACTGCCTGATGCACTAGCTGAAATTAAACGTGTGCTTGCTCCTGGCAGTCAATTGATTGCAAATGAAGCTGTGTTAAAAGCCTCTCTTACACCTGAAGAGATGGCAGTTGTTCAAAATTTTTACGGCTTTCACTCGCTCTTGTCGCTTGAAGAATGGAAGGAGCAGTTAACAGCAGCAGGATTCCGTGACATTCAGATTCTTTCATTCGATGAACATATGGTGCAGGAGGAACCGACAGAGATGGAATTATCTGAACACATACCGCCTTCTCTTTACGAGACGCTGCAAACACACTACGATCTCATTCAAGCACACCGAAAGCAGTTAAGCCACATTCTATTTGAATGTACCGTATAAAATGAGCGAATCTCCTATATGTTTTGTCCAAACTCTATGAAGTCTCTCGCATAGGATAAGAGTGAAAAGAGTTTGTCATAAGGAGGAAAAACATGGAGCGCTACTACAAGCTTTGTCAGCAGCACATGGGGAAAGTCGCTAGAATCACTGACCGTAATGGCAGAGTACACGTCGGACGCATTGAGCGTGTGACAAACCGCAAAGTTTATATTCGTCCAGTCGGCGGGTCTCGCGGAGGCTTTGGCTTTGGCTATTGGGGCGGATATTATGGCTGGGGTGCAGCGTATGGCATCGGCCTCGGTTTCATCACCGGCTTCGCATTAGCAGGATTGTTCTTTTTTTAAAAGAAGAATAAGAGAAGGCCTCCCGAATAGCTGGGAGGCCTTTAACTTGTTTAGATTTTCTTTACTTTGTTCATGTATTCTTCAAATGTTAAATCGTGATCATGCATCGCTTTTGCGGCTTCTTTTCCCACATAGCGCAGATGCCACGGCTCATATTCGTATTTCGTAATGTCTTCTTTTCCTTTTGGATAACGGATGATAAAGCCATATTTATAGGCGTTTTTAGCCACCCATTTGCCATCTGGTGTTTCACCAAACTTTTCAGAGATCTCAAAACCGGCACTTTTTGAGGAAATGTCCATGGCTAAACCTGTTTGATGTTCACTTTCGCCTGGTAAAGCGACTGCTTCTTGTGCTTTTTCTTTGCCTTTTAATTTGACCTCACTATCAAAAATGACTTTTTGACGGTCATAGGAGCGATAGCCAGATACTGCAGCAAGCTCGAAGTTTTCCTTTTTTGCACCTTTGAATAACTTCTCAAGCGCTTCCGCTGCTTCTTTGCGGATATATCGCTTTTCAATATCTTCCGAAAAAGAGAATTCTACTTTTGGTACAACAAGATCAGAAGGTTTATAGGTTCCTGGTAATGCATATTCTTTGTTGACAAGTGCTAGCACATTTTCAGGATTTTGAATGGTTTTCAGACCGCTCACAACCTTGATGTCATTGAAATATTCACTCTTTAACGTCAGCTCTTGATTCGATGAATCTGCCTTATCGTTTGAGTTGTGCTGGGGAGATGAACTTGCTGCGTTTTTTTGTTCGTTTGTTTTGTTTGATTCAGATGTACCGCTTTTTTGATCCAGCAACTGGCAGCCTGATAGCGCGGCTGTCAAACCAAGAATCGATACGATTGAGAGTATTTTGTAGCTTTTCTTCATGACATACCTTCCTTTTGCTCTTCTAAAAAAATAAAGATGCGCTACATTGTAGCACACCCTTTATACTATTATAAAACGGAGTCTAGCGCAATTAAGATCATTTCATCAAACGTTGTTTGACGCTCTTCAGCCGTTGTTTCTTCTCCTGTTAGAACATGATCACTCACAGTCAAAATTGATAACGCTTTTCGATCAAATTTTGCTGCAAGAGAATAAAGAGCGGTTGTCTCCATTTCGATCGCTAGGATACCATATTGAGCCATGAGCTCAAGTGGTTTTTCATTGTAAAATTGGTCTGCTGTAAATACATTTCCGACACGTACAGCGACATTTTTTGCTTCTGCCGTATCGTAGGCTTTCTTGAGCAGTTCAAAATCAGCGCATGGCGCATAATCAATTGGTCCAAATGCCACACGATTCATTTGTGAATCTGTTGATGATGTCTGGGCTAAAATGACGTCCCGTACATTGACATCTCTTTTGATGGCTCCGCAAGATCCAACGCGAATTAAGTTTTGAACATCGTAGTTTTGAATGAGTTCATTCACATAAATCGAAATAGACGGTACGCCCATTCCAGTGCCCTGTACAGAAACACGTTTTCCTTTATAGGTTCCAGTATAGCCATACATTCCGCGCACTTCGTTATAGCACTCAACATATTCTAAATATGTATCTGCAATATATTTCGCACGAAGCGGATCGCCTGGCAGCAATACCGTTTCTGCAATTTGTCCTTTTTCTGCTCCAATATGTACACTCATTTTTTAGCCTCCACTTACGTTTACTATGTATTTTATCCTATTTATTATAAACGATCGAGCTTAAAAAGGAAAATACCAGCTGGATCTCAAGCTGGTATCATTCATGATCTATTTAACCTATCGTCATTAATCGTTCACTGCGTTTCCACCCTGCCGGAGAGAGCTGATAATAGCACTTCCCCTTTTTCTTATCATCAATCACAACAATATCACCTGTTGTGATAAACCGCGCATTGTAATCATTAGGGACTGTATCATGTACATTAAATGTCGAGAATGCTTTTTCCAGTACATCAAGGTGTGTTCTGCCGCCAATCTTTGTCCGGTACACAGGCTGATGCCCGCTTGCAGCGCCATATTCAGGTGTCTGATAAATGGTTAACTGAAATGCTGAAGGTTTCTTTTGAAAAAATCTCAACGTTAATTGCATTCAAATCCCTCCCCTTTTATATAAAATTGGCTGGGATCTGTCAATTTCCTTCTTCTATTTTTGTCGAATGACAGGCAATCTTTCGTCAATCTTTTTACAAATGAGAAATAAAGCGAGTCCTATCGCAAAGCCTCCTGCAACATCTGTCAAATAATGCACCCCGATATACATCCGGCTGATGCCAATGACTAGGACGCCTAGCCCTGTGATCAAATAGACGATTTTTTGTCTTTCTTTCAGCCATGGGATCATTTCAACTAATAGATAAGCAATAAAAGGGTAGATTGTGGCTGCATTCATCGAATGTCCGCTCGGAAAGCTGTAATACGTTTCACCTACAAGGTGATCAAAGGCCGGACGCTCTCTAGCAAACAGCCCCTTTAATTCATGATTGATTGTTTTTTCTGTGAGATATAATAGAAAAAGCATCATGATAGAGTAGTAGCGCTTATACATAAACAAGACCACACTAAAAATGAGCATGATTGGAACGAGCAGCGCGCTGATGCCAAAATCCGTCAAAACCAGCATAACATCATTTAAAAAAGGGAGTCTGATGCTTTCAAACCATAAGATGATCTGGTTGTCCAAATCTTGAAAAGCCCCAGATACCATGAGCGCAGCAATAGCGCCAAATAAAATGAAAAGAAATAGGATGTACACGTGAAGGATTCCCCTCCCTCTCTCTTCAGAATCTCTTCAAAGTATAGTGCCTACCACGCCTCTTCTTCAACTATCATTGCTTTTTTCAGCATATATTCAAATGTAATGTCAGCCAGCTCAAATGTTTCAAGCTCAGCAGGTATGTACCCTCTTTTGATCAGCTCCACGTAGAAGAACTCCGCAATTTCCTCTGTATCAATCACCAAATCTGCTTCTTTCATTGCATTCCGCCTCCTTTTTTATGATGTATGAACGCCGGCTGTTTTTTATTACAGTTTGTCATAATGGCTCATTCCATACATATAAATGCTGTAAACAAAAAGAAAAGGGGCTTGAAAGAATGAAATGGTTAAGCATATTAGATGGAGAAACTTTTGATCAGGTGATGGGCCGTATCTTGAGGGGATGGTTTTATGTGATTGCATTTTTCTGTGTGCCTTATTTTTTATTCGTGTTAGGACAAGTCTTTCTTTAACCAAAATGTTCGTGTAAACTTTCCAAAATAAAATCCATCATATCCTTATATTCTGGATCTTTGAAAAATTCATAGAGAATTTTATAATCGTTATAAATATCAAGAAGCTCATCCACTATAGATACAGCCAGAAATTCAAGTGAAGATTCGCTTTCTTGTTTCTCATTTAGCTGTAATAGAGCCGTTTGGACCATATCTTCTTCTAACTCTTTTGAGGTTTCTCCGACGTAATGCACAAAAAGAAGCTGATGAACAAACTGGTCCATCTCATATTTTCTTAGGACAAGCGTTAAATCTTCCTCTTCTGTTTCCAGCCACTCTCCGTCTTTCAGCCTCGTGAGTTCGTAAATGACATCTTCCCAGCCATCTTCAAGGTAGCGCCAAATTTCAGTCCGATGACCGATGATTTTAAATAACTCTTTTCCGTAATCTTTTACATAAACAACATCGCCAATGAGGAACTCATATTCAATGTCCAGCTTTTCTGTGTCGACAATCACTCCGCTGTACTCATCGTAAAGCTGAAGTGATGTTTCAAAATAAAGCACCTCATTATGATTGACCTCATATAAATAGTGCTGGTCAATTTGATGGACTTTTGTAATCGTTCCGACTGTGCCGTACATGACAACGACGACAATTTCCCCTACTTGATATTTTGGTGCTTTCGCCTTCATTCTGTCTCCCCCTTGCCCGACTTTTGGTCTTAACGTATCGTATGCCGGCGCAAGGAATTCTGCATGGGCAACCACACCATGCAAAACGCCATTTTATTTCTCATGAAAAAACCGCTTCTCCATTCGGATAAGCGGTTGTGTGTTATTTTTTTTTGACTTCTACTTCGTATTGCTCAAATGCTTCGTCAAATGTTGTCATTGAGCTTAAATAATCACCATTTAATTCTAAATAAGCGCACAGCTCATGATAATCTGTGGAAGCTTTAGGAAAGCTGTGATCCTCATACGCAGCATTTGCGAAATGGCTGATTTCATCTTTCGGTTTTGGATGTCTGAACTTCATTAAATAATGGTAAAACGACTTCACCTGTTTTTCCCTCCGCGACACACTATTTTGTTGTTATATTATACAGCAATTTGATGACTTGTATAGGCGGAGGTACAACTTATGATGAAAAGTCAAAGTAATTTCGCTTTAATAACCGCTCCATGCTCATTAATTCCTCGTAGGAGATTTTTTCTGGAAGTTTTGTCTGATCCACTAAAATTAATTGATCCTCAATCTCTTTGACCGTCTCATCTTTTTGATAGATCATCCCGCAGTGCGTGCAGGAAATGGACGGCGTTTCGATGATTTCAATTGATTGTGTGCCCGTGATCAGTTCCCAATAGACTGTTGTCTGCTCCGCATTTGCTTTGTTTTCCTCACACCAATCACATGTCAGCAAGGCTATTTCTCCTCCTTTACGGTTTGTTCTTTTTTGAGCTGCGCTTGATATTTCTTCTCTTTTAATTCATCTCGTTTTTCACGTTTGTTTTTAAGTGTGTCGTGCTCAGGATTTGTCTCATATGCTTCTCTACGTTTCATTCGGCTTAAATTCTCAGGCGTAAACGATCTCGCCTCATCCTCAAATAGTGCGGTAATACCAATTGCCGGTTCTTGTTTCTCTTCATAAATTTCATTAAAATACGCATCTGCCTGGCCTGCGACGTAATGCTCTGGTTCTGGATAAGTGGTGATGACACCTTCAAAGTTACGTAGGACGACTTTGTCAGGGCTTTGCGATAACAAATAATTTGGCTGTAAGGCAATTTTCCCTCCGCCTCCTGGCGCATCTACAACAAAACTTGGTACTGCATAACCGCTCGTATGCCCTCTTAAGCCTTCAATGATTTCAAGCCCTTTTGATACGGGTGTTCTAAAGTGGCCAATGCCCTCAGATAAGTCACATTGATAAATATAATATGGTCTGACCCGAATCTTCACAAGATCGTGCATCAGCTTCTTCATAATCGGCACACTGTCGTTAATACCTGCAAGGATGACGGCCTGATTCCCTACAGGAACGCCGGCATTCACAAGACGTTCGCACGCTTCTTTTGCTTCTTTTGTGATTTCAATACTTGTATTGAAATGGGTGTTCAGCCATACTGGGTGATATTTTTTCAAAATCTCGCACAGCTCATCTGTAATACGCTGCGGAAAGACAACCGGCGCGCGGGTTCCAATCCGAATGATCTCAACGTGCGGAATATCTCGTAAGTTTTTCAAAATGTATTCAAGCACTTGATCGTTGATTAACAGCCCATCTCCGCCAGAGATTAACACGTCCCGCACCTCAGGTGTTTCTCTAATATATCCAATTGCAGCATCTAACTGCTTTTTCGGCACACCCATACCAATCTGGCCGGAAAAACGTCTTCTCGTACAATAACGGCAGTACATGGAGCACTGATTTGTCACAAGAAACAGCACACGATCTGGATATCGGTGCGTGAGCCCCGGGACAGGTGAGTCCTCATCTTCATGCAGCGGATCTTCCAGATCATATTTTGTTTTATGAAGCTCTTCTGCAATTGGCACAGATTGCATACGTATTGGACATCTTGGATCGTCTGGATTCATCAGTGAGGCATAGTAGGGTGTAATGTTGAGTGGAATGGTTTTGGTGGAAATCTTCACCCCTTCTCGTTCCTCTTCTGTTAAGTTTACGATTTTTTCTAAATCCTCAAGCGTTTTCACGGTATGCGTCAGCTGCCAAATCCAGTCGTTCCACTTTTCCTCAGGTACATCCTTCCAAAGCTCAATGTCCTTCCAGTGACGTGCCGGTTCATACAATTTCTGATTCATATCCATTCCCCCTATCAGCATTCACTTTATACTATGCAAGTTATGTGCCAACATGGGAAAATGCCCCTATTCTTTACAAAAGGAGCTTTTACCCGTCATATTCAATTGGATGTTGTGCCTATATTTCGGCATCTGCATATTTCTTTAATTTATATTGCAGCGTTTGTCGAGGGATTTTTAAAGCAGCGGCGGTTTTTTTAATATTCCCATTATGCTGATGTAAAGCTTCTTGAATCAATGTTTGTTCAAATGAAGACACTTGATTTTTTAAGGAGGATTCAGATGTTTCTTTTTCCAGCTTTTGCTCACGTAAATGAGCCGGAAGGTATAGAGGGATGATCTCTTCCGCTTCCTTTGGCATCATCAACACAGCATGTTCTATTGTATGTTTTAATTCTCTGACATTCCCAGGCCAGTGGTGCGCCATAAACAATCGTTCCGTTTCTTCAGAAAGGCGTGTAACGTTTTTTGAAAACTGCTGACGATAGGTTTGAATGAAGTGGCGGGATAGCAGCGTGATATCTTGCTTTCTTTCACGAAGCGGCGGGATATGAAAAGATGATACATGCAGTCTATAAAATAAATCTTCTCTTAAAATTTGCTTTTTCACTGCTTCGAATGGGTCCATATTGAGCGCAGTAATGAGCCGAATATCCACTTGAATGGACTTTGCATCACCGATGCGGCGCACCACGCCATCTTCTAACACACGTAATAATTTCGTCTGCAGCGTGAGCGGCATCGCTTGCAGTTCATCAAGAAAAAGTGTGCCCCCATCAGCTAATTCGAAAAGTCCCTTGCGATCAAGCGCGCCCGTATAGCTCCCTTTGACAGATCCGAACAATAAACTTTCAAGTAATGATTCTGGGAGTGCTGCGCAGTTTTGCGGAATGAACACTTGATTTTTTCGATCAGATTCATGGACAATGGCTTGAACGAGCACTTCTTTTCCTGTCCCTGTTTCCCCGTAGACAACAACTGATGATGGATAAGCAGCTGCTTTTTTTGCCCTTTCAAGCATTTCTTTTAAAAGCGGATCATTTGTTAAAAATGAAGCAAAATCATGCATTTGTACGGCCTCAGCCGCATCTTGTGTCCGCTTTTTTTGACCTAAACGATTGGAAAGGGCTGACAGCTTTGATACATCTTTTGCGACTTCGACCGCGCCTATTAACTCGTTATCTTCAATAATAGGCAATGTCGTGTTCACTGTTTCAATTCTTTCTCCGTTTTTATTCAAATAGGTTTGCAGCGAATGATAAATGGGCTTTCCTGTTCTCAACACATGCATGAGCGTACTTGTTTTTTCTGTTAAAGAGGGATACACATCAAGGATGTACTTGCCAATCACCTCTTCTTTTTGTAAACAGTCAAATTTAGCGGCATTATGATTGTAAAAGATCGTTATTCCTTGATCATCTACAACGTGAATGGCTTCATCAATGGCTTCTAAAATCAATTCAAACCAATCTGCTCTTTCGACAACCTTCCCCATTCTTTCCCCCTCACTTTCAGTGCCAAAAAACCGGCATCAATTGCCGAGTTTTCAGCGGCTTGATCATTTCTTCTAAAAGGTTCCTGTCCTTTTCATGTTTCGCTTTTTCCTTTCTACTTCCTGCAATCATTGCGAAAAAAGCACCCCTCTTATGAGGAGTGCTTTCGTCCGGATGTTTGATAAAGAGACATATCGAATTCTTGCAGCGATTCCCTATAGAGCGGCACAATCGGCTTTCCTTCCTGAAATAACGTAAATTGGGACGGGTACAGCTTAATCGGCTGATGATAAAAAGCAAACCGCTTCACGACCTCAGGATCAATTCGGCAAAAGGTATGATGCACAAGCAAATAAACATCTTGTTTCCATTTAAACAGCCGCCTGTTTGGCGGACTGAAAACAGGAGAAGCTTGAATGATGCTGCCATCCTCAAATGCCTGAAGCTGATCATTTGAAATCGAATAGATCTCTTTTTGGTGAAACTGAAAATATTGCACGTCACGTTTTGAAGCAAACCGTCTTTTTTTCTGATCTTCAATATAAAAGAACGTTTTCCCATAATCTGCGGTGACGACTGTATAATTGGGCACCGCCAGCTTCTCTTTCATTTCATATTTCATCTCACATAACAACGGAACACGGATCGCACGCCTGTTCTTTTCATTGATCCAGCGTTTTTCAATTCCATGAAGTTTCCCGTCTGCGATCTGATAATAATCTCCTTCTTTTTCAATGACCGTTCCGTCAATTAAATCATACGGCATACTCGAAAACAGATGATGAAAGGAATGGGGCGTTTTATACGTTGTATCCAGTACATCTTTTAATGGAAAAAACGCAGCGAAGTGATTCAGCCTCATCCAAAATACAGAATCTGCATGATGCCAGTGCTTTGGCTCATCGTCCCAATATTGTCCGTATTTTTCATAAATCAGTGGAAGCAAGCAGCTTCTGTGCATGACCGAACAATGGTCCACTTGAAAGGACGCATGCTCTAAGATTTGATCTGCTTCTCGAATAAAACTCATCGTTTCCACTAAATGCTGATCAACATGCACGACCCGCTGCGAGGAATACACAATATCTATGTGAGGCTTTGACCGAAAAACATCCACCATTTTAAGCAAACGATTTTTATCGTACACGGTATCATCGGTTAAATAACAAATGAGCTCACCTGTTATACGGGTTAATGCCTCATTAATAAGCGTCGCATATCGTGCGGTTAACAACCGTTTTGCCGGATGAACTGTGTGCGAATAAAGCTGAATGCGTTCATCACTTAAATAGGGCTGGATCTTTTGAATGGTGCCCTCTTCTGAGCCATCATCCATAATCAAAAGCTCCCAATGCGGATACGTTTGATCTACCATACTCTTTAGCACACGATCAATGAAATCTGGTTTATTGTAGCTTGTTAAAATCACCGATACTTTCATGATCATTATCCTTTTTGATTAGATTAAAAAGCCCCCCAGCTGACAATGTTCACATAAGGAACACTCACTCTTAGCTGATTTGTCGCGTTTTTAAAGACTGCAACCGTATCAAACAATTGCACGACAACTACGTTTTGAAGTACATCTCCATTGACTAAATGAACACGCGGCACTGGAATGCCAAGCTCAAGCCATGGACGAAGTAATTCTTTGATGTCTGACACATTCTCTTCCCCACTTTCTTCTAAAAGACGAAGAAGAAGTAAAATCAAGATGACTTCAAGCACTCCTTCCGACTCTAGTAATTCTTCGTTCCAACCTTCTAATAATTGTTCAAATTCCATTTATAATCCCTCTCTCTTCACATTTAATCTTTACTAGAGTATGAGCGCCACTTCATTTAGCCTCAGCATTTGAAAACATTTTTAAAAATGTGTGAAGTGATTAATTGAAAAAAAGAATCAGGAATCAGCGTTCTGCTTATGCCAAAAAAAATGAACGGCATATACATAGGGGTGAGTTTGAATTGATGAAGAAAGGATGGGGAAAAAATGAGCGAAAAGCGTGCTGAATTAAAAAAGGAACTATTGAAAGTGTTTTTCAAACCAATTACTCATGCATTAACAGCTAATCTCGAAGAAGGAGGAGTTCAAATGGAAGAAAAATTGAACGATTTATTTAGTGAAGTGGCAGCTGAGGCATCACCTTCAGATTCTGCTACAACACTCGATGTATCTCAGCCAGCAAGATGGATCTTTGCAAGACTTGCACCAGGAACAGTCATTAGCATTGTCACTGACTCAGGAGATTTAATTGGGCCAGTTCAATTTGTATCATTCGATGCTTCAACAGGTGTTGTATTTGTTACACAAGAAAGCTCTGTCACACCTACAGGCTCAGCAACGACTCTATTAGATGTAGATAAAGTTGAAAGTGTTACATTCACATCTTAATGTGAGAGGGTCATCATGAAGCTTCTTTATATCAGTTCTGGCTACGGCGGAATCTATCACATGTTTGATCAATGGGTAGAAGAGAGCTTCATTGATTCCCCCTTTTCATGTGTAAAGATTGATAGAGAATCTCTACCCACTAACATGCACAAAATCCGGACATTTTCTCCGGATTTTGTTTTGATGATGATCGGTGATCATGTTCCGAAAGATGTGCTTCATCAATTCAAACAAGAAAAAATCCCGATCGTTCTGTGGATGACAGAAGATCCCTTTTATACAGATGTGTCAGCTGCTTGCGCACGTGATGCGCGGCTCATATTAACGATCGATGAAGGGGTTTTGCCATTTTACAAACAATTAGGTGCTGAAAATACGCACTACTTTCCCATTCCGGCAAATACACGTGTCTTTCAGAAAAATGAATCGCCAGAAGAGATGTTCACGTATGACATTGCACTCGTTGGCTACCCTTATCCCAACCGCATCAAAGCCATCGATACACTCTTGCAGCAAAACAAATGGCGTATTCTCGTTGCAGGTAAGGAATGGCACCGTCACTTCAATAAATCACGGAGACAATATCGTGATTTCACACTAATAACGACTTGGCTGAGTCCTCAGCAAATGGCGGACATCTATCAGCAGACAGCGATTGTTCTGAATCCGCATAGGCCGGCTCAATTTGCGTATAACAAAAACAAAGCCATGATTCAAAATATGAGCCTTAATAACAGAGCATTTGACATTGCTGCAACTGGAAGTTTTCAATTGACGGATCTGCATCCGCCGCCTGCTTTTTCAAGCTTTGTTTTTTACAAAGATGAAGACGATTTAATAAAACAGGTGGAATACTATGGATCAAATGCAGGTGAAAGAAAGGCGGCTGCACTGAACAACTACGAGCAAACCGTTCGCTGGAATACATTTGATACGATGCCACAAAGACTTTATGACATTGTAAAAAGCGCCCTATAACTGGGCGCTTTCAAATTGTTGACAAAGGGCTAAAATGATCTTGATTTTAGCCCTTTGTCTTCTTTTCAGCGTGATAGAAAACCTTTGCAGTCTAGGAAGGACGAGCATCGGAGCGGAGCGAATTTGACATTCGTGAGCACCGGAGCGCAGACCTGACACCGAATGCGAGGGTTTGTCTACACGCTGAAAGCGCCCTATAACTGGGCGCTTTTTCTCGTTGAATGCCAGCTTATGCATGATCTTCCGCATCTCGGCGAGCCAATAAGATTTTCTCGGCCTCTTTCCGGTCTGCCTCTTGTTTCACCACAAGTGACCGCGTGTGATCCATCATATATGCTCCGACAGATCCTTCTAAAAAGGAATGAATGCATTCTTTTGCATAATGAGCATGAAAAGCATATACCGCACCATTTAGCCGGCCATACGTATAAGGCTGCTCATGCTTTGGCATGAAAAAGGAATGATTGTCCTTATATAAAGTAGCTTCATTGTTTTCATGCAGTGTCCAAGTTTCATTTGGGTTTTCTAACGCCTCTGTAAAAGATGCGGTGCAGTCATATCCCCCCTCCACTAAAAGCTGCAAGCACTTCTCGATATCTGCCGGCTGTCTTAGAGGAGACGCTGGATGCAGATACAGCACAATATCAAAGGTTTTCCCCTCCCGCTCTAAATATGCAAGCGCATGCTTCACAGCTAACAGTGACGGCGTTTGTTCTGTCACATGGGTGCTTGGCAGTTCAATCACATTTGCTCCGTAGTGAGATGAAATGATTTGCGTATTGACATCCTCTGAGGAAACGATGACTTCATCTAACTCAATCATTTGCAGTAACGGCTGAATGGTCCAATAGATAAGCGGCCTCTCTGCCAATATGCGTATGTGTTCATCATGCTGGCCGTCGTGACTTCTAAATGCAGGTATCATGGCTAAAATACGATTTCCCCTATACATGTCTTCTCTTCTCCCCTCGCGCACAGCTCCCTACAATTTTCTTCTCTGCCCGAGCTGACCGCAGTACTGAAGTATTCAGGTCTCTCGTTTTTCTAGTTGATCTCTTATCTCTCCATATTCTATTAAGACAACAAGCAGATGGTTATAATTTGTTCACCTAATTTATACATGAAGTGGTTCTTTTCCTCAAACGAATGCCGCTCTTTCACATATGATGCAAAGTAGAGAAATGAGAGTTGGGGGATTAGATATGTCTAAACAGATAGAAACGACTTTGAAGACCTTTTTTCGTGACAAAACGATATTGGTTACAGGCGGTACAGGATCAATCGGCCGGCAAATCGTGAATAAATTAACAAGTTGCTCTCCAAAGAAAATAATCGTCTTCAGTAAAGATGACAGCAAACAATACATGATGAAAAATGAGTACGCAGATCATCCAGAGGTCGCATTCGCTTTAGGAGATGTCCGGGATGCAAGCCGCGTGAGACAGCTCGTCAAGGGTGTGGATATCATTTTCCATGCAGCGGCCTTAAAACAAGTACCCACTTGTGAAGATAATCCGTTCGAAGCCGTTCAAACGAATATCATCGGCGGGCAGCACGTCATTGAAGCCGCAATTGAACATGAAGTGAGTCATGTCGTCAACATCTCCACTGACAAAGCGGTTTCTCCAACGAATGCCATGGGTGCAACAAAATTGATTTCAGAAAAACTATTTTTCCAAGCAAACGAAAGTATTCCGAATCAAAAAACGAGATTTTGCTCTGTACGCTTTGGCAATGTGCTTGGATCTAGAGGTTCCGTTATTCCGATCATGCTCCAGCAGCTATTAAATGAAAAACCTTTGACCGTGACTGATCCTCATATGACACGTTTTTTTATGTCCATTGAAGAGGCTGTTTCCCTCACACTTCAAGCAGCAATCATGATGAAAGGCGGCGAAACCTTCATTCTCAAGATGGAGTCCTTACAGCTTGCCGATCTCCTAAAAGCGTTTCATGAATATGCCGCTCAAATCAATGCTAAATCTCCAGATGTTCTTGTCGTCGGAAAAAGACCTGGCGAAAAGCTTCACGAGGAGCTTACATTCCCGCACGAAGCAGATGCACTGTTTGAACATGAACAATTTTATGCCATTTTACCGAGACCACATTTGCACCCTGCCTTTCAAAAAGTTGACTTAACGAATTACACCTCAAAAGAAGCACCGCTCATTACAAAAGAAAAGCTGTTCCACATCATTGAACAACTACATCATACACATCATAAAAAATAAAAAATCGTCACACGGAAGCAGCTGCTTTCCATGTGACGATTTTTAAATGGATCAATCAAATAGATGTTTCAAATCCCCGTAGCCTTCTTTTTCAAGATCATCCTTTGGGATAAATTTTAAAGCGGCTGAGTTAATACAATACCGAAGTCCGTTTGGCCCTGGTCCATCAGGAAAAACATGACCTAGATGAGAATCAGCTGTTTTACTGCGAACCTCTGTCCGCACCATTCCATGACTCGTATCAATCTTCTCTGCTACCTCTTCCTCTTCAAGCGGTTTTGTAAAACTTGGCCATCCGCAGTGGGCATCAAACTTATCTAAAGAAGAAAAAAGCGGCTTTCCTGAAATGATATCCACATAGATACCTTCTTCTTTATGATCCCAAAATTCATTTTGAAATGGCGGCTCTGTGCCATTATTTTGCGTGACTTCGTACTGCATGCGGTTTAATTCTTTTATACGCTTTTCTTTTTCATTTTCCATTATTTATCACTCCAATGGGACTCAATAAAACCGGCTCTGCCCGAACCGACATGATATCGTTCGTAGTGCATTTTGTTTTTCTTATAATAATGCTGATGATATTCCTCTGCTGGATAAAAAGGGCCTGCGTCTAAAATTTCTGTAACGATTGGCTTTTTGAAAATCCCGCTTTGGCTCAGCTGCTCTTTCGATGCTTCAGCTAGCTTTCGCTGCTTGTCATGATGAACATAAATACCTGTACGGTAAGATTCCCCTCTATCGCCAAATTGCCCGCCATCGTCTGTTGGGTCTATTTGCTGCCAATACAGCTCTAGCAGCTTCTCATATGGAAACACGTCAGGATCAAACGTAATTTGAACCGCTTCTCTATGTCCCGTTGTATTTGTACATACTTCCTCATAGGTCGGATTCACTGTATGTCCGCCAGTATACCCTGATTCAACTTTGATAATGCCCGGCTGTTCATCAAAAGGTTTAACCATACACCAGAAGCAGCCTCCTGCAAATGTGGCTAATTCTTGTTTTTCAGACATATTAGTGCCCCCTTCATTTAAAAAATGGTATCATCATATTATAACATGATAAAAAATAATGAAAATGATACGACTTGTATACCAAAATAAAAGAAAGCATTCTGTCGTATCTTTAAAATATAATGGGGGTTTAATGATTGGAACAAAGAAAACAAATGATGTACGAAATGGACACTTTACTGAGAACCGTATTTAAGCAGATCCGTTATGAGATTAACAGCCTGCTCGAAAACGAATTATCTCGGAATGAATTTCTTATTTTAAATCTGCTCCGAGAGCAAGGGGCAAAAAAAGTAACGGAATTCGCTTCCATTCTTGGAGTGTCAGCAAGTCATATTACCGCTGTGACTGACACACTCGTAGAAAAAGGCTGGATCACTCGTATCCGCTCAAAAGAGGACCGCCGCATCATCAAAATCCACTTAACCGATAAGGGTAAGGAAATTACTGAGCATTTTGAGAAAAAGAAAACGGAATACTTTATGGAGCGGTTTGAATCATTTGATGACGAAGAACTAAAAACAATGATCAAATTATTTAAAAAGCTGGATAAAAGTCAAAAGGATTAAGCATAGATTTTAGCGCTCAGGACATGCTACGGATAAAAAGAGGTGGAATGAACCATGACAAGCCCTTATCTTTGTCCAAACTGTAAAACAAACAGAACGCGCTTTAATCTCATTGAGCAGCTTTCAGAACCTGTCAAGCTAGATCCAGCAACAGGAGCAGTTGTCGAAAGATACGAAGGAGAACAGCTGTCTCCTTTTCACTTGAGCTATCAAGGTCCTCAAATGAAAGTCCAGTGCGGTGTTTGTGGTTTAATTGAGGATGAAAAAACGTTCATTAAACTAGCTGAATATCATCAATATTCTTCTCCTTCTTAACATGCCGGCCTGACGGAATACGTCAGGCTTTTTTCTATGCTTCTTTTGCCTATACAGATCGTCTTTTTCATGCATACGCTACAAAAAACACCATTGTATGAGAAAGAAGGGATTGATGACATGCAGCAGCTCTTTTATTATGACTTTCCATATCGGCCATTCGCTGACACCTACGAGCATCTTCAAAGCAGCCCTTCATCAAAAGCCTTTATTCGATTATTTCACGCTGCACCAGATCTCAGTGAGCTCGCTGTTTATGTGAACCGGAAGCAGGTAATGAAACCAATGCCTTACAGCCATTTAACCGCTTATATGGAGTGGGATGAGGGAATGTATGAAATAGAAGTGTTCAAACTGGCTACAAATGAGAGAATTCTTCATTCCCGCATTCGATTTAAGAGCGGCGAGGTCTACACATTATGTATCACAGGTGCCCGTGCAGGCTTTGCACTGCTGACTGAGCGGCAGACTACTTTGATCAAACAAGAAGACCTGTCAGCACTTACATTTGTACAGCTGTCTCCGGACCTTCCTTCTATAGATATATATGAACGAGACCAAGGGATCATATCGAAGGAGCTTGATTATGTAAACAGCACCCACCTTCATCATTTCTCTCCAAATAAATATCATTTTGAATTGAAAGCCGCCGGCACTCAAAGTGTACTGCTTGATATCCCAAAAGTTCATCTGCAAACAAAGCGTGCATACCTGATTCTGCTTCATGGTTTTGCGAACGGAGAACCTGAACTTATGGCAAAGGTGGTTTTGTCTCGGCAACTATAAAAAAGAGCCTTTCCTAAAATGGAAAAGGCTCCTTACGAGACATCTTCAGCTTTTTCTTGCTTTTGAAAATCAAAAGCAAGAATCATCGTGCCTAGAAATAATGCACAGTAGGCAATATTTAAGTAAAACTGATCGATATTTTCTGCTTTTAAAGCATTGACAGCTGTTATGCCAAAGTACGCAGCAAATAAAAACGACAGTAAACTAAAATATTGATAGACTCGCTTCATGATTTCACTCCTGACTCACACATTCTATTGCTTTGGATGATAATATGAGAATTCAATTTCATCGTTCTGCAGATCAATTTTGTTTGCTTTGACATACATATCATTCGTCAGCGGCATTTCTGAAAGACGCACTTCAACCGTTTTTTGATCCGGTTTTACATGAACGAACTCTGGCAGCTCATAGAACTGACCCATGTAGCTTAAAACAAAACTAATCGGAATGCTCAATTGTCCAATTGAAAAGTCATCCACTTTCAAAAGCACATCACCATTATCTTCAACAGTTGGCGTAAATGAGACGTTTGCATCAATCGTTGAAGAGAAAGCTTTAATTGCGCCTGTTACTTTCACATCTTGATCGATTGCTACATGAAAGTCTGGCATATCATTTGATCCTTGATTTTTCAAATAATCATTCACAAAGCTGGTGAGTGATTCCTTTGAGCTGGATATATTAAAAGCATATTCGCTTTTCACTTCTTTGGTTGAAGCGGATTGACCGCCTGGCAGCAGCATCAAAATACCGCATCCAATCACAATCAATAGATTGATTGCAAGCAAAATAAAAAATAAGCTTTTCCATTTTTTCATCTGTTTCACCCTATTCCTTCGGCAGTCCTTCTTTTTTCACTTCGGAGAATAAACGATTTGCCATAAGAGAGTACCCCTTTTGGTTTGGGTGGAAATCATCTTCTGCCAGTAATTTTTCATCAGAACCTTCTTCAAATAAATCTGCTACATTGACCATATCCGCATTGCCGTCTTTTTTGAGTTCCTTTTTGGCAGCGGCATTCCAGTCTTGAACGACTTCATCAATATCTCGCAGCTCAGACAAACTGAACTTAAAAGGATTGTACATGCTGACATACATGATTTTCGCATGGTCATTCTGTTCTCTCAGCCTAGACAGAATGGTTTTAAAGCGCTCTTCAAAAGGACCCTGCTCTTTTTGAAAAGGAGCAAACGTCAAATTAAGCACATTTTGACGGACAACATGCATGAGGTCATTCCCGCCGATCGTAAAGAAAATATAGTCAGCGTCTTTCAGTCCGTCCTGCACCTTTTTTTCTTTTAATCTTTTTAATAAATCTACTGTTCTACTGCCTTTAATGGCATAGTTTTTTAATGTGACAGACTGCACGCCGTCCACTGCTTCTATCTTGTCACGGGTCATGCCTGCATAGCCTTTTTTATCTTGATCTCCAATTCCTTCTGTTAAAGAATCTCCAACCGCTGCGATGGTAATATGTTCTTTTACTTTTGGTGTGTCTTCTAGTTTATCCTTTATGCCAGCCTCTTGCGCGGAACATGCAGAAAGAACAAAAGCTAGAGACATCACAATCAAAATCAAACGAGCCTTCAAACGATGATGTCCCTCCTTTTTCTGATTAAAAAAGTGTATCATGTTTTCGCCCATTTGAACATCCTTATGCTAGCTTCGGTTCAGCGTTTTGATGTCCTTGATGATGTCATCATAAGGTGTGTTTTGCACGCCATCATAATTTTTCATCACTTTCCCATCTTGATTGACAAGAAAAAACAGGGACTGATGAATCACTTGGTCTTCATCTTCAGGTTTTTTTACAATGGTTTTAAAGCTTTTCATTGCGAATTTTTCAATTTCTGACTGTGAATACCCAGTGAGAAAATCCCAATTTTTAAAGGACAATGGATAGGCTTTTGCAAATTCCTTTAACTTTTTCGGTGAATCGACCTCTGGGTCCACGCTAAAGGAAATGATATGCGCATCCAATTTTTCTTCTTTTAACCGTTTTTGCAGCTCTGTCATATGAGCGGTCATCGGCGGACAAATCGTTTCACAGCTTGTGAAAATAAAATCAGCGACCCATACTTTCCCCTTCAAATCATCCAATGACACCTTTTGGCCATCTTGGTTTTCAAACTCAAACGGCTCTATTTGATAATTTAAAGCATCCTTGATTTGTCCATTTGAACATGAGACTAAAAGAAGCACGCTTATCATCATAAGCGCACCAAGTAAGGCTCTCCTTTTTCTATCCATGATATGTCCATCCCCTTTTTCTATCAATCGGTATAAAAAGTAAAGCCTATTGCGCCCTTTCCAGTATGACACGAAATAATCGGTGTTGTGTAGGCGATGTCAATCAGTGCTTCAGGTGTGTGATCAAGCAGCGCTTTTTTTAGCTTTTCAGCGAGTTCTAATGCATCAGCATGTGCGATCCCAATGGCTTGAACTGTTTTTCCCTTCACCGCCTGTACATACTGTTTTGTCAGATGGCGGACAAGCGCAGAGTAGCTTCTCACATTCGCTTCTGGCGTATATACCCCGTCTGTTAAGCTGGCAATAGGTTTGATGTGAAGAAGTGAGCCGATCAGCGCCTTTCCTCTTCCAATTCTGCCGCCTTTGACGAGATTTTCTAATGTATCGATCGTGACATATAGCTTTGTTTGATGACGGATTTTATCTAATTCTGTGATAATATCTTCACGGCTTGCACCCTTTTTGGCTAGTTCTGCTGCTTTGATGACTTGAAATCCTAATCCATAGGAAATAAAATTCGAATCAATCACCGTGATATTTCCATCTACCATTTTCGAAGCGCTTTCAGCAGTTTGAACCGTACCACTCATTCCACCAGTTAAATGGATACTGATCACTTCACTTCCATCTGCCGTCAGCTTTTCATATAATTCGACGAATTGACCGATCGCAGGTTGAGACGTTTTCGGCAGTTCCTCAGCGGCCTCCATTTTTTCAATAAATTCATCTGGCTGTATATTCACTCGGTCAATATAATCAACTCCAGAAATGGAGATATTGAGCGGAATCACGTGAATGGAAAGATCATTGATTTTTTCTTGCGGAAGGTCCACAGTTGAATCTGTTACAATTTTAATTTGTTTCACTATCGTCTCATCCTTGCTGTCTTAGTCTTTACTTATGATATTACCTTATTTCCTGCACACTTGAAAACAACTGACCTAACGTTTTTGAAATTGTCACATTTTCTTCTTGTCACGAAAAAAATCCTTGCCAAAATGAGCAGCAGCCATTTCAAAATGGCGGCTTGCCCCTTTTGACAAAGATTCCTGCTTACGCATTGTGTTTCAGTGTAGGCTCCTGATAGATCTGTTCATATGTGCTCCACTTGACGTTACGTTTCACATCCTCTCTGAAAGAGTACACAGCTCTCTTTCCTTTAGATACATAGACTTTTTTCAAGAAAGCTTCAAGTCTAAAGGTGAGCATGAAACGATACGTCTCATCTCCCTTTAGAACAGGGACTTCTGTTACCTTGATCTGAGCTCCATCCATCCGTCTAAAACATATTGTTTTGAGCAGCACAAACGATCAATCCTCTTTTCCAATTATCTGTTAAGCCTAAATAAATAGGTGGAATAAATCTTGATCTTTATTCACTTCAACATAGTGGAAGCCTTTTTTATCCATCCGCTCAATCAGCGCCGCATAGTCATCTCTTTCTTTCAATTCGATGCCAACAAGCGCAGGACCTTTGCTTCGGTTATTCTTTTTCGTATATTCAAAGCGTGAGATATCATCATTTGGCCCTAACACTTCATCTAAAAATTCACGAAGCGCTCCTGCTCTTTGCGGAAAATTGACAATAAAGTAATGTTGAAGCCCTTCATAGATCATCGAGCGTTCTTTGATTTCCTGCATTCTGCCGATGTCATTATTGCCTCCACTGACAATACAGACAACATTTTTTCCTTTGATCTCCTCGCGATGAGCATCTAATGCTGCGATCGGCAATGCGCCTGCCGGTTCTGCTACAATCGCACATTGATTATACAGCTCTAAAATCGTTGTACATACTTTCCCTTCTGGTACAAGACTGATTTTATCGACAACAGACTGAAGCGATGTAAACGTCTTTTCGCCAATCCGCTGAACCGCTGCTCCGTCTACAAACTTATCAATCGAATCAAGTGTCACAACCTTGCCCTTCTCATGCGAGGCATGCAGTGAAGCTGCGCCAAGCGGTTCGACTGCAATGATTTCGGTTTCTGGTGAGATATTTTTGATATATGTACCAACACCAGATAACAGACCTCCACCTCCGACACTTGCAAATAAAAAGTGAGGCTCCACTTCGATATCATTTAAGATTTCGACAGCAGTCGTCCCTTGTCCTGCCATCACATCCAGATCATCAAACGGATGGATAAATTCGCGCTTCTCTTCATCTCCGCATTTTACGGCTTCATGATACGAATCATCAAACGTATCTCCGGTTAAGATAATTTCAACATACTCTTTTCCGAACAGCTCCACTTGTGATACTTTTTGTCTCGGCGTCGTAGCAGGCATAAAGATTTTCCCGTGGATGCCTAAATATTTACAAGAATAGGCAACCCCCTGCGCGTGATTTCCAGCACTTGCACAGACAATGCCATTTTCTAGTTTATTTTTTGGAAGCTGGCTCATTTTATTAAAAGCGCCTCTTAATTTAAAGGAACGAACTACTTGAAGATCCTCTCTTTTTAAGTAGACATTGCATTCATATCGTTCAGAAAGTCGCTCATTTTTTTGAAGTGGTGTATGAATGACTACATCCTTCAAATTTTGATGGGCTTTTAAGATGTCTTTCACTTGAATTAGCGTATTTTCTTTGAGCAACGGTTTCATGTACAAGATCCTTTCTCTTTAACCTTATTTAATTTGTCATTATAACATGAATATTCAAAAAATAAACCAATAGATCATGGATCCATCATAAATTTTATAAACTTTTTCATTTTCCTGTACATTTGTTTTAATTGGGTGTTACAATTGAACCAATTAGAACCACAAAGAAAGGAATCACCCCATGGCCACTCAATCGTTCGCGTCTATCTATGGAGATCATCAAGATATTAAACATGCAATTCATCTGGCAAAACAATTTTCGAAAAACGAGCAGCCGGTCTTGATAACAGGAGACATCGGCACAGGCAAAACGAAATTCGCCCAAGAAATGGCGAACGCATCACTGACACACATGTATTGCCCCATCTTGAATGAAGAAACCTTACAGAAAGCCTTCACAGAAAAAAACAATCAAATTCTTTATTTAGATGAAATCAGTGCATTAAGTATTTCTATGCAGCACAAGGTCATTCACTTTCTAGAAACGTCACCTGCAACAAAAGTAATCGCTTCTTCGACTTTATCAATAGAGGCACTCAGGGTTTCTTCTGCCTTTTTACCCGAGCTGTTTTATCGTCTGAATGTTCTTCATTTGGCTCTTCCACCTTTAGCCGAACGAAAAACAGACATTCCTGTGTTAACAAATGCTTTCTTTCAAGAGCTGAACATGGCTCCTGACATTGATCCAAGTGTTTGGGAAGCCTTGCAGCAGTATCCATTTGAAGGAAATGTGCAAGAGCTCAAAAATATCGTTCATTATGCTGCTGCCATACTCGAGGGCCACACGGTATTTTTACATCATTTACCGCCCTTTGTGTTAGCACCCCTTCCCTCAGCCGTGAAAGGGAAAAAGGAAGAACACCAGCTCACACTAATGGAAAAACAAGAGTTTGTTTTCTTGCTGGAAGCCATTAAATCTCTCAATGAAAAAGGAGAAGCAGCCAGCAGGCGCATCTTGTCTGAATTAAGCAAACAAGGAGACATCCCGCTGACCCCTCAGCAGGTGCGAAACCGGTTAGATGATCTTGAGAAAAAAGCATACGTGACGAAAGGAAAAGGCAGGGCCGGAACGAAGATTACACTTGAAGGTCTTTCATTCCTGAAGTCGCTTGATGGTTATATACCGGTTCAATAAAAGGAGGACATCCATTGTTTACTGTAAAAGAAGAAATTGCAAACGCCATTACACATGGCATTGGTGTTATTTTATCCATTCCAGCTATTGTGTTTCTCGTCTTATTCGCTGTTCAATACGGCACCGTCACAGACATTATCAGCTTTTCGATATTTGGTGCATCCATGCTGCTGCTCTATTTAAGCTCAACCCTGCTTCATAGCATTCGGCACCAAAAAACAAAAGATATTTTTGAAATCCTCGACCATTCGGCTATTTATGTATTGATTGCTGGTACATATACACCCTTTTTACTTGGACCACTAAAAGGTGCACTGGGTTATACACTCCTTGCGATTGTATGGGCGCTTGCTGCTGGTGGGATTGTCTTTAAAATCTTTTTCGTCAAACGCTTTATTATCGTATCTACCCTTGTCTATTTATTAATGGGCTGGATGATCATCATTGCCATCAAACCGCTTTATATCCAATTAACAGGTGCAGGATTTGGCCTCTTACTGTTAGGCGGCATTTTATATTCAGTCGGAACCATCTTTTATATTTGGCGGAAAATCCCCTATCATCATGCGATTTGGCACAGCTTTGTTCTCGGCGGCAGCGCCTCGATGTTCTTCTGCATTTTATTCTATTGTGTGAACGTTCCTGCTGCATAGAAAAAACCAGCATCCACTATTCGGATGCTGGTTTTTTCTATGCACGCTTTTGTGCGTAATCACTGATCATGACAGGAGCTTTAATATGAATATCAACATTAACAGGGCGCAGTCTTTTCACGATCTTCCCCGTTAAAAGACGATCCGTTCCACTCGTTTCAATCGGTACAAGCGGACAATCGTATTCTTCAGCAAGCGCCTCTGCAATGTGACGATATGCTTCTGAAAGCAAGATACTCTGCCCAGACATGATTCTTTCCTTTGCTTCTTCTAATAAGACCTCATCCGTTTGATTCTGATGAATGACCGCCATTTTTTTGAGCCATTGTTTTATAATCGGATACCGAAAGAGCTTCGGCTTTGCCATAAAAGCAAATGGCTTCTCAAGGTGGCCGATCAATAATGTCGTTGTGACTGGATTCAGCTCTTTTGTGACATAAATAACCGGGCCATCTGGCAGCTTCTTTTGCTGATGAATGGTCATGACTGATCCTGATTGGTCAATACATCCCCGGGCAAATCTTTTTGCATGCTCATGAATGAGATGCATTCGTTTCGTATAGGAAATGCGTGGATCCGTTAATTCATGATCGTACAAATGCCTCATACTTTTTAAAAAGGATACAACAACATACATCGTTAAAAACCAATAACGAAACAACCGTACTCCTCCTACTCACTTATCCTTTTTTGTCATAGACGACAAATTCATAATTGTAGGGGTTCTTTTCGTCACGATGGCCTTTTTCGCGTGATACAATCGTCCATTCATCTTCATTGTAATACGGGAAATAGCGGTCTCCTTCAAACGCATGGTGAATGTGCGTGATATAGAGACGATCCGCATATGGCATCATTTCTTCATACAGCTTAGACCCGCCAATGATAAATAACTCTGTCTCGCTTTCCCCAATTGCCAAAATATCAGCAATTGAATGAACAACCTCGCATCCTTCTGCTTTAAATGAAGAACTTGTAGTCAGCACAATATTTCGGCGGTTAGGCAGCGCTCGTCCAATGGATTCAAAGGTTTTTCTGCCCATGACAACCGTATGACCGCCTGTGACTTTTTTAAAATACGCTAAATCTGCTGGTAAATGCCAAGGCATTTGATTATCTTGACCAATGACTCTGTCTTCTCCTGTCGCCGCAATCATGGAAATCATACACTGACTTCTCCTTTAATATGCGGATGCGGATCATAGTTCTCAAGCACAAAATCATCAAAGGTAAAATCAAAAATGCTTTTTACATCTCTTGTAATGCGAAGCGTAGGCAGCGTGCGTTCCTCGCGCTCTAGCTGCATTTTCACCTGTGGAAGATGATTTTGGTAAATATGAGCATCTCCGAGTGTATGAATAAACTCTCCTGGCTCAAGATTTGTGACTTTGGCAATCATCATCGTTAGAAGAGCATATGAAGCGATATTAAATGGCACGCCTAAAAAGATATCTGCCGATCTTTGATATAGCTGGCAGGAAAGCTTCCCGTTTGATACGTAAAATTGAAACAGACAATGACAAGGAGGCAGCGCCATTTGATCAATTTCCCCCGGGTTCCAAGCACTGACGATCAGTCGTCTTGAATTCGGGTTGTGCTCAATATCATGAATCAGCTTTGCGATCTGATCCACTGTCTCGCCGTCTCCGCTCGCCCATGATCTCCACTGCGCCCCGTATACACGGCCCAGCTCTCCATTTTCATCTGCCCATTCGTTCCAAATCCGGACACCATTTTCTTGAAGATATTTGACATTTGTATCACCTTTTAAAAACCAAAGCAACTCATGAATGATTGATTTCAGGTGTAATTTCTTTGTGGTTAAAAGAGGAAACCCTTCCTGTAAATCAAATCTCATCTGGTAACCGAACGTGCTGATTGTACCTGTACCCGTTCTGTCACCTTTTTCATCCCCGTGCTGTAATACATGACGGCATAACTCTTTGTATTGTTTCATTTTTTTCATCCTTTATTTATGTTCTTGTTGTAGTTTACCTTATTTCGGCTTTTCTTGAAACCAAAAAAACATGCCTGCATGATGAGCAGACATGTTTTTCTTTTTATGCTTGATTCACTCGTTCCTGCTCTTCATCCTTAATATCTTGGTGTGAGTGAGCAATGCGGCTTGCAGCTGCTGCGGCAAGTGCAGCGACTAGGTCATCAAGGAAAGTATGTACTTCCCCTGGACGGCCTTCATCTAATTCACGAATAATACCAAATTTCTCTTTATCTAAATAACCGAAGTTGGTCAAACCGATTGATCCATATACATTGACAATGGAAAGCGGAATAATCTCATCAATTCCATATAGCGGCTCATCTGTTTCAACTAAGTGCTGTAAAGGTTCTGGCAAAAGCTTTTTTTCTGCCAGCTGATCAAGGGCAAGTCCTGTTAAAACTGCATGGACAATTTCTCTTTTATTCAGCACTTTTTCAACATTTTCAATACAGACACTAAGTGGAAGGTTTGGATGATATTTTTCTTGGAGCTTCAGCACAATGTGTGCGATATCTTCAATTTTCACTCCGCGATCGTTTAACATTTGTTTTGTAATCTGCACCATTTCGTTCATTGTATATTTTTTCAATTGGCATGACATCTCCTTCTAGTGGCTCATCCAGCTCGGTGGGGTGTTTTTATCCCAGTAAATATTACCGAGTTCATGATGCGTCTGGAATCCATCTTCTGCTGTATGGTAATGAAAGTTAAACCAATATCCGCTGTGAGGCGGCTGATCTCTTCTGACATGAAAACGGAGCAAATCTTCTCCAGTCTTACGGTTGTAAATGTGGAAGATTTTTTCGCCATTTCCGCTTGAAGGCTGATCAGTTATCACAACATCTTGAAATTTTTCGTCATCTTTGAAATTTGTTAAATAGTCGGTTAACACTTGTTCAATCTTCGGCTGAATTTCTTCTCTGTACTCGTCCTCAATGACAGGTGTGATTTTACGGCCAAATTTGAGAAAGGATTGATTTTCTGCACTTGACAGCACCTCTTGCTTAAATTGCTCAAAGGGGTCTATCTGCTCTTTGCTTTCCTCTTGCGTTCGTTCCCAGCTGCGCAATTCATCTGATGTATCATAAACAGCTGTATAAGGTGTTTTATCAGATGAAGAAAGTTCAGAGGGCTTGTCTGTCATCAAAGCCGACGGAGGAGAGACTAAACCAAAAGTTGCAATCGTAAAGAGCACAACAAGCGTTTTTCTCATCCACATCTTCATGATATCTAATTCCTTCCATAAGTTATCATACTGCTATTCTAGCATATAATGAATTTTCAGTCATTCAATTTGGTCATCGATTTGAGACTTTCTTTTTCATAATAAAACGTTTACAATGGCAGTAAGGGCGACTAAAATTTGGGAGGAATGGGTATGCTTGAAGGGTTTTTTATTACGGCTTCCTTGCTGACGTTATTTTATTTTGTCTATATGGAAATTACAGATTAAAAGCCCTGAATAAGGGCTTTTTTAGATGCTTGACAAGGAATTAAAAAGAATTGTCTGACACCTGAACCTTTAGCGAGGGCTTTTTTCTTTCTCAATATATCCATAATGAAATTGGGCTGTTTTTCGTTTTAAAACGTGAAATTGATAGGAATCTGCTAGAAATCGGGTGCTTTTCCAATGATCTTTTAAAACCACTCTTTTTCTCGCCACTCGCAGTGCTTCTAGGACGGCTGTTTCGTGGTCAAAGTAGTGCTCTGCCGCATGACGGAGCGGGGCAATACTTGCAGATTCTTGAATCGTCTCCTCAAACATCGGATCAAAATAGACGACATCAATTGATTCATCAGAGAGCTTTTGTAGCTGCTCGATACTGTCTCCACTTACAACAGATATCCGTTTCATCGCTTCATCTGCCTCTCTTACCCCAGTCTCCCATGTGTTTAATCCTTCTCGCACTAGCAATGCTGTCATGGGATTCTTCTCGATACCAATGACTCTTCCATTCGGACCTACTCTCATGCTGGCTGTAATGGCATCTGATCCTAGGCCAAGTGTACAATCTAAAAAGGAATCACCCGGCTGAAGCTGCGTGGCTTCGATTAAAGGATCCTTTTCTCCGCGCATAAGCCGCTTCACCCTGAACATCGCTGAGCTTGGATGGAAGAAGAACTTTTCACCATTTGGCTGATACCATTCAAATCTTTCTTTCCCCACAACAAGGACGTCTCCTCGTTTCATCGCAAGCTGCTTGACGGATTGTTTGCGCCTTTCTACATACTCACCATGTAAATCCTCTGCAAGGGCTTTTGCAGTTTCAATTGTTTGTTCATTTGCTCTAAAGCTTGTTGTGATAAGCATGCGGTTCCTCCATCATGATCAAGAAAAAATGCCCTGATTTGAACACAGGACATTTCAACATGTGTATTAGCAATGTTTTTCGAATGCAGATAAGACGTTGTGCATGATGTCTTCCATTTCATGACCTTCAATTTCGTCACGCGGAATAAAATGAACGAGTTCATTTCCTTTTAAAAGTGCCATAGATGGAGACGATGGCTCTTCCCCTGTGAAGTATTCTCTCATTTTTGCTGTTGCTTCCCTGTCCTGACCAGCAAACACTGTGACAATTCGATCTGGTGTTTTTTCTGCCTTCATCACAGCTTGTGTAGCAGCTGGGCGTGCTAAGCCGGCAGCGCACCCGCATACAGAATTGACAACGACAAATGTCGTTCCTTCTGCTTCTTGCATCGTTTGTTCTACTTCTTCTTCCGTTGTTAGTTCTTGAAACCCTGCACTTGTCAGCTCTTGACGCATCGGTACAACGAGCTGGCGCATGTATTCTTCATATGCCATTGACATAAAAAAGCCCCCTCTATAATCCTTATGTTGTGAATAAAGGATACTATAGAGAGAGCCAATTTTCAAATGTTCGATATCAGATTAAATTTTCATGATTCCGCCTGTATTGGCTGATGTCACAAGTTTTGAATATCTAGCAAGATAACCCGTTTTTACTTTTGGCTCAAAGCCTTTCCAGTTTGCTTTTCTTCTTTCCCATTCTTCCTCTGGAACATCTACGCTTAAAATGCGCTGTTCGATATCGACAATGACATGGTCACCATTTTCAACAAAGGCAAGCGGGCCGCCTTCAGCTGCCTCTGGAGAGACGTGTCCAATAGACAATCCGCGAGAAGCGCCGGAAAAACGTCCATCTGTAATTAAAGCAACCTTTGGTCCAAGACCCATGCCGACGATTTGTGAAGTAGGTGCAAGCATTTCAGGCATGCCAGGTCCGCCTTTAGGTCCTTCGTAGCGAATGATGACAACATGTCCTGCTTCTACTTTTCTATTAATGATACCTTCAAGAGCTTCTTCTTGGGATTCAAATACGATGGCAGGTCCCTCGTGGCGTGTGATCCCGTCTTGTACTCCGCCCGTTTTAATGATGGCTCCATCTGGCGCAAGGTTTCCAAATAAAACGGCTAAGCCGCCTTTTTCAGTAAATGGCTTGTCAATTGGATAAATGACGTTATAATCTTTTACCTCATGCCCCGCAATGTTCTCGCCAAGCGTTTTCGCAGTGACGGTCATTGTATCTAAATGAAGAGCTCCTTCTTTTTTAGACAATTCATTTAGTGCCGCTGTAACACCGCCTGCTTCATGTAAATCCTCAATATAAACATCTGAAGCTGGAGCAAGTTTTGATAAATGAGGCACACGTTCTGCTACTTCATTGATGCGTTCAAGTGAATATTCAACACCTGCTTCATTCGCAATCGCCAATGTGTGAAGAACGGTATTGGTTGAACCACCAAGTGCCATATCTAATGCAAATGCATTATCAATTGCTTTTTCAGTGACAATATCACGTGGTTTAATATCTTTTTTGATGAGCTCCATGAGTTGTTTTGCAGACTTCTTCGCAAATTCTCTTCGTTCTGGTGATGTCGCCAAAATCGTTCCATTTCCAGGAAGAGCAATCCCGAGTGCTTCCGCTAAACAGTTCATTGAGTTAGCTGTAAACATACCTGAACAAGATCCGCACGTTGGACAGCCAAACTGCTCTAATTCATTTAATTCCTCTTCATTGATTTTACCTGACTGGTATGCACCAACGCCTTCAAATACAGAAGAAAGCGAAATTTTTCTGCCATCACTTGTTCTACCCGCTTCCATCGGTCCGCCGCTCACAAAGACAGTCGGGATATTCACGCGCATCGCTGCCATCATCATTCCTGGTGTGATTTTATCGCAGTTAGGAATACAAACCATTCCATCAAACCAATGAGCAGATACAACGGTTTCCACAGAGTCCGCAATGATTTCACGGCTTGGCAATGAATATCTCATTCCGATATGACCCATGGCAATTCCATCATCGACGCCAATCGTATTGAATTCAAATGGAACCCCGCCAGCTTCACGAATAGCTTCCTTCACAATCTTCCCGAATTCCTGAAGATGGACATGTCCTGGGACAATATCAATATAGGAATTACATACGGCAATAAATGGCTTGCCGAAATCCTCATCCTTTACCCCCGCCGCTCTTAGTAAGCTTCGGTGAGGTGCTCTGTCGATTCCTTGTTTAATCATATTACTGCGTAGTTCTGCCATCTGTTTAAAAAGCCTCCTATACTACAAGTCTTGTTGACTGCATAATTTTGAGTTGATTTTATTTTACAAATTTTCTGTTTATTTAGCCACCTATGAATGATTGATGACTAACATGGCTGCTGAAGCAAGCGCTCAGCAAGGTTCGTGTCATAAAATCTGACCTCCAATATTCTATATTGGTACTACTATATAGAGTTTTTTCGCATATTTCAACAATATTCAAAATAATTTTTCTAAAAAAATTTTTCTGTCTATCGTTTTTAGAAAAACAAGCTGCTTTTCATTGGCAGCTTGTTCTTCTTTCTCATCATTCTGATGCATTCTTTCTACTTTCTGTCATTTGTTTCCATACTGAGCCTTTTGCTTCTTCTCCATGCTCAATACGCTCAATCGCCATTTTCACTTGAAGACTGACTTCAAACTCAGGGTCTTGCTCTGCTTCTTTTAATGCTTCAAGTGCCGTTTCGTCCCCTTCTTCATAAAGGAACATAGCTGCACGCCAGCGGACGAGCTTACTCGGGTCCTTTAATGCTGCGATCATGGCTTCGATAGCACTTGGGTCCCCAAGGTCAGAAATACAGTCGCCAGCCGTTCTGCGGACCGTCACTGTTTTGTCTTCGAGCCCCTTATATAAAATAGGCAGAATGGCAGGATCTTCAATCATGCCAGCATTCACAACGGCTTGTCTGCGAATAGACGTTTTTGGATCCTCCATTGCTTTCATTAAAACAGGTATGTCCTTTAGCTCTGGCTGCATTTGCTCTAAATGGGCAAAACGTTTTTTCCAATCTTCCTCTTGCAGCATCTCTTCTGTTACATCATATGCCTTTCGGTTCACCTGTCTATCTACAGCTTCCTGACCTTCTTTAACCGCCTCTGTTAAGCGGGCTAAACGCTCGTCATCATAGGCTGCTTGCAGCTCCTCTGTGACTTCCTGACCGATATCAGCAAATTCTCCAAAACGAACGCCGTGTTCTTTCCACACACGTTCAAACACGACATTGTCTGAGCTGCTTCTAAGCTTTAAAATGGCTGCTTGAAAACGTTCAGGCATGCCAAACCGTTCTTCTCTTTCACCGTCTGACAGTTTGACCTGCATTGGAATCCCATTAAACATTTGGACAAACACTTTCACTTCACCAAATGTGTCATCGCCTGACTGAGATCCTTCCTGAAGACCTTCTGTTTCTTGTCCAAAAGCTTCTCTGACCTGTTGTAAAATACCCTGCCAGTCAAACTTTGCATTTCGCTCAACCGCTAAGAAATCTGCAACATGATAAACCCCTTTTACACCTTCAATGCTTAAAATACGCTTGATCATTTCTGGTGCTTCGTCTTTTTGATCCTTTTTGTAGTTGTTGCTTTTACCGCCGGCAAGTGCTTCTGTCAAAATCACCTTCATGGTATTCGGGCTTGGCGTTGGTTCTATTGCTGTTATTTTCATTGATATATCCTCCTTACACACATAAAGACCCTACTCATCTGTAAGGCCGCATTCTTCTTTCCACTTCTTGATAAATAAACTCATCAATTCATGCCGCTCATCAGCAAGCTGTTTTCCTGCATGAGTGTTCATCAAGTCTTTTAATTTGAGCAGTTTTTCTTCCATATGCTTGAGCACAGAGCGCTGCTGCGTATCCTCTGTATAATGGGGCTCACCTGTTGCGCCAGCATACGTAAACACTCTAGCGATACCGCTTGCTCCTATCGCATCCAGCCTATCGGCATCTTGAACAATGGTCCCTTCTAACGTCATTGGCCTAAACTGCTTTTGCCGATGACGAAAAGACATCGTTGTAATAATGTCCATGATATAGCGGATATCACGCGGGTCCAATTCCCACAAGAGGAGCTGGTTCTCAAGCTGTTTTTCAGTGACCTTCCATTCACTTGACAGCTTTTCATCAATGACATCATGTACAATCGCTGCCATCTCGATGATAAATAGAGAGCCGCCTTCCTGATTTGCAATACGGACGGCAAGCTGGCGTACACGAGCAACATGAGCCGCATCGTGTCCTGTCGGTTCATTCTTCAGCCTGTCTGACACAAAGGAGGCTGCTGCCTCCAATTGTTTTTGCTGCATGACTGTCAGCATCTTATTTGTTAAGCAGAGCGATGATTGAGCTTTCTAATTCTTTTGGTGGTGTTTTCGGCGAGAAACGTTCAATGACTTCTCCGTTTTGGTCCACGATAAATTTGGTGAAATTCCATTTCACTGTTTTTGTCCCAAGCACACCTTTCGCTTCACTTGTTAAATGCTTGAACAGCGGGTGCGCCTCTTCGCCATTGACATCTACTTTCGCAAACATAGGGAAGGTCACTCCATAATTCAAAGAACAGAATTCTTGAATGGCTTCTTCTCCTTCTGGCTCTTGGTTCATAAATTGGTTACATGGAAATCCTAAAATTTCAAGGCCCTTTTCATGATATTGATCATATAGCTCTTGTAATTGTTTAAATTGAGGAGTCAGCCCACATTTGCTTGCTGTATTTACAATAATGAGCACTTTTCCTTTGTAATCTGCCATCGATTTTTCCTGACCGTTAATGGTCTTGACCTGAATATCATAAATTGACATCTCATAGCCTCCTGGGATTCACTTTTTCCTATCGTAACATGCTTCTTTTAGAAAATCGCTTTTTATGCTCCCGATTAAAAGAGTCCTGTCACACTGCCGTCTTCTAATAAATCCATGTCGAGAGCCGCAGGTTTTTTAGGTAAGCCAGGCATTGTCAAAATGCTTCCGGTTAAGGCCACAATAAACCCTGCTCCTACAGATGGCTTTAACTCTCGAATCGTAATGGTAAAGCCTTTAGGTCTGCCGATTAAAGCTGGATCATCCGAAAGAGAATATTGTGTTTTTGCCATACAAACCGGCAAATGAGCCCAGCCATTTTCCTCAATGGCAGCCAGCTGCTTTCTTGCTTTAGTTGTGAGCGTGACCCCATCTGCCCCATAAACCACTTTGGCCACTTTAGATAACTTTTCTTCGATGGAATCGTTCTCTTCATACAAATAGGTAAAGTTGTTCTTTTTCTTTTCAATAAGTGCTGCTAGTTCCTCGGCAAGAGCTGTCCCGCCTTCGCCTCCTTCTTCCCATACATTCACGGCTTTGACTGGATGGCCATGTTTGCTGCACCAATCTTCTATCGCTTGAATTTCTTCTTTTGTATCCGTCATAAACCGGTTGACCGCGACAATATATGGAAGACCAAAAGCTTGCACAGTTTCAATATGCTTTTCTAAATTATGTATACCTTTTAATACGGCTTGTGCATTCTCTTCTTTGAGTTCGGTTTTCTTCATTCCTCCATGCATCTTTAATGCTCTCACTGTTGCGACAATGACAACTGCACCAGGTTTGAAATCACCAGCTCTTGTTTTAATGTGGAGGAACTTTTCTGCTCCAAGATCTGCTCCAAATCCAGCTTCTGTTACGACATAATCAGCTAATTTTGCTGCCATTTTGGTTGCAATTAAACTATTGCATCCATGTGCAATATTAGCAAAAGGACCGCCATGGACAAGGGCTGGGGTTCCTTCAATCGTTTGAACAAGGTTCGGTTTGAGTGCGTCTTTTAAAAGTAGCGTCAGAACACCTTCATATCCAAGTGCTCCCACTGTGACTGGCTCGCCTTCTTGATTATAGGCAACAACAATAGAAGAAAGACGTTTTTTTAAGTCGTTTAAGTCTTCTGCTAAACAGAGGATCGCCATCATTTCGGAAGCCACTGTAATATCAAATCCGTCTTCTCTAGGATACCCATTTAACTGACCGCCAAGTCCGACAACGACCTGTCTTAATGCACGATCATTTAAATCAAGCACCCGCTTCCACACAATGCGCCGCGTGTCGATGCCGAGTTCATTTCCGTGATGGATATGGTTATCAATAAATGCAGATAAGGCGTTATGTGCAGATGTAATGGCATGAAAATCTCCTGTGAAATGAAGATTGATTTCTTCCATTGGCAGCACCTGTGAATATCCTCCGCCCGCTGCTCCGCCTTTAATCCCCATTGTAGGACCTAATGATGGCTCACGCATCGCAATGATCGCTTTTTTGCCAATTTTTTCGAAGGCTTGACCAAGGCCGACAGTTACGGTGGATTTCCCCTCACCTGCTGGCGTAGGGTTCATCGAAGTGACAAGAATCACGTGTCCTTCTTTTTGTTTCTTTAAACGATCAAAAATAGTCAAAGAAATTTTCGCTTTTGTGAAACCATAGCATTCTAATTCTTCGTCATGTATTTGCAGCTTTGCTGCGATGTCCTGAATCGGTCTCAGCTTAGCCTTTTGGGCAATGTCAATGTCTGATAAATGCTTTGTGATCATAACAAAACGGCCTCCTTTTTTTACAGAAACAGCATTCTTTTTTGCTCTATTTTTCATTGTAACATAATTGAAACATTGAAATATCGCCAGAAAGTTCCTATAATGAAATGAAATTAGCTTTGGTTCAGGGGGTGGCGAGTTGCCTATTAACATACCAGTTCATCTGCCGGCAAAACAAATACTAGAGAGCGAAAATATTTTCGTCATGGATGAGACAAGGGCATTCAAGCAAGATATCCGTCCTTTGAATATCGTGATCTTAAATTTAATGCCAAAAAAAATACAAACTGAAACGCAGCTGCTGAGAATGCTCGGTAATTCTCCTTTACAAGTGTACTTTACGTTCTTGATTCCAAGTACACATACACCGAAAAATACGTCGAGAGAGCATCTAGATGAATTTTATACAACCTTTGAATCAATTCGCCATAAAAAATTTGATGGAATGATCATTACTGGCGCACCAATCGAGCACTTACCTTTTGAAGAAGTTTCTTATTGGAAAGAGCTGCAGGACATTTTGGACTGGAGTAAAACCAATGTGACGTCTACCCTTCATATTTGCTGGGGTGCACAGGCAGGTTTATATCACCATTACGGGATTGAAAAAATCAAGCTTCCTGAGAAAAAATTTGGCGTATTTGAGCATATTGTGAAAGAGAAAAAAGAAAGATTAGTCAGAGGTTTTGATGAAGTATACTATGTCCCACATTCTAGGCATACAGATATTAATACAGAACAATTAAAAAACACGCCGAATTTGAAAGTCTTGAGTATGTCTGAAGAAGCGGGTGTTTGTTTAATTGTTTCAGATGATGATAAACAAGTATTTTTAACGGGACATCCCGAATATGATACAGATACATTGATGCAGGAATATGAAAGAGATTTGTTGAAACATGATACAGTCCAAAAACCTGTCCACTATTTTATAGAAGATGGGGAGACATTAATCCCAGTAAATCGCTGGAAAGCCCATGCCACCTTATTGTTTATGAATTGGCTTAATTATTATGTTTATCAAGAAACACCATACGTTTGGGAATAAAACAGACTGTGGTCTGATGATAAATCGTCAAAATGTGTTAAAATACAAATGGCTCTGTCTTCCATTATCAATTGAATCTGTTTATTTTTTAAAATTAGTTTAATTCTTTCGTAACGAATGATATGCTCTAACTGTTTATATGTTATCTTTTTGTATATGTAGACCTATGAGATTAATAGTTTTCGTACGAAGTTTTGTTGTTGTTGATTACATTTGAGGTGAATATTCTTGAATACCAATAAAAAAATATTAATCTTGACCGCAAATTATGGAAATGGACATATGCAGGTAGCAAAAACACTGTATGATGAATGCAAATCCAAAGGGTTTGAACATGTTGTAGTTTCTAATTTGTATCAAGAATCGAATCCCATTGTGTCAGAAGTGACTCAATATTTATACTTGAAGAGCTTTTCCATTGGGAAACAATTTTATCGCTTGTTTTATTACGGTGTAGATAAAATTTACAATAAACGCAAATTTAACCTTTATTTAAAGATGGGAAATAAGCGTCTCGATGAATTAATTCAGTTACACAATCCGGACATCATTATTATTACATTCCCGATGATTGTGGTACCAGAATACCGGAACAAAACAGGTAAAGTGATTCCGACTTTTAATGTCATGACAGATTTTTGTCTCCATAAGATTTGGGTACATGAAAACATCGACCGTTACTATGTTGCAACCGATTATGTGAAACAAAAATTAATGGAAATCGGCACACATCCAAGCGATGTCAAGGTGACAGGCATTCCTATTAGACCACAGTTTGAAGCAGACGTGCCAAAATCGATGATCTATAAGAAATATGGATTATCATCCGACAAAAAAGTTCTTCTCATCATGGCCGGTGCTCACGGTGTACTAAAAAATGTGAGGGAATTATGTGAGGCGCTGCTTCTCGACAGTGAAGTACAAATTGTTGTTGTATGCGGAAAGAACGCCGCGCTGAAACAATCGCTTAGCGTTCTTGAACAAGCACACCCAGATCAATTGAAGGCGCTTGGATATGTGGAACAAATTGATGAATTGTTCAGAGTAACAGATTGTATGATTACAAAACCAGGCGGCATTACTTTAACAGAAGCAACTGCAATCGGTGTCCCGGTCATTCTTTACAAGCCTGTCCCTGGACAAGAAAAGGAAAATGCTCTTTTCTTTGAGGATTATGGCGCTGCCATTGTCATTAACAGACATGAAGACATTTTAGAAACTGTGACCAACTTGCTGCAGAACGAAGAAAAATTAGAAACAATGAAACAAAACATGAAAAAACTGCACTTAAAACACTCTTCTCAAACCATTTTGGAAGATATCGTCGAGCAGTCAGATCTCATTATGAATAACAAAACTTATGCTCGCGCATTATCATAAAAAGGTGTCCGTTAATGACGGACACCTTTCAGATTGTTCACAAAGGGCTAAAATGATTTTTATTTTAGCTCTTTGTCTTCTTTTCAGCGTGATAGAAAACCTTTGCAGTCTAGGAAGGACGAGCACTGGCGCGGAGCGAATTTGACATTCGTGAGCACCAGCGCGCAGGACTGACAAAGAATGCGAGGGTTTGTCTACACGCTGAAAGGTGTCCGTTAATGACGGACACCTTTTTCTTCACCCTTGATTTCCATTTGTTGTGTATACTTCTTCAAACGGCTGAACGACAACAAAGCCGCTTCCACTAAACTTCATTTGAATGGATTCTCCGCTTCCCCTGCCAATAAAAGTTTTAAAGGAAACATCAGTCACAAATTCAGTTTTTAAATCCCCTGACCACGCAACAGTCGCATTCGGATCTGTATAAACAGAGTCACCAGACTGAACAATGAGCGTCAGCGGCTCATAATGACTTGTGATGGCAACTAAGCCCGACCCTTCTAATTTGACATTAAATAATCCACCTGCAAGCATGCCGGACACTTTTTTCATCAATTTGATATCCCAGCGGACAGATGGTTCAAATGCGAGCAGGTCGTTTCCATTCACAAAAATAGATTCTCCTTGAGCCATTCGAAGAATCGATATTTTTTTCCCTTGATCTGCCACATATAATTTCCCATCACCTGTCGCCTTCATTAGTGAGGTCCCCTCTCCTGAGAGCATTTTTTTGAACATCTTTGAGACGCCGTGCTCAAAAACACCCTCACGCTCAAATTTGATTTTTCCTCGATAGGAGACCATGGAACCTGTTTTCGCCCAAATGGTGTCAGTCAAATTAATTTCTAAAAGTCTTGATGTTTCAAGTTCGAAGACACCTTCTCCCTTATCTTCTTGCTGCGTATTCTGAACAAATTCTTCAAGTGTATAACGATTCATGATTGCACCTCTTTCTTTATTTTTTATATACGGACAAACTGCATGCTAAGTTCCGAAAAGAACGTTTTATATTTCATTGTTATTCACCAAAAAAACAAAAAAATCAAACATTCTGCTCAAAATTTGGCTCGCCTGCTTGACGCTTTACTTTTGATGGTGTATAGTGGAACCATCATTTAACAACTGCAAAGTCGTTAGGTGATGAAAATTTTTTTTAGTATGCCAAAAGGTGTGCTACAGTACTAGGAGGAAAAAGCAATATGCAAAACGGTAAAGTAAAATGGTTCAATAATGAAAAAGGTTTCGGCTTCATTGAAGTTGAAGGCGGAGACGATGTATTCGTTCACTTCACAGCTATCGAAGGTGACGGCTACAAGTCTTTAGAAGAAGGACAAGAAGTTTCTTTTGAAATCGTTGAAGGTAATCGTGGACCTCAAGCTGCAAACGTAACAAAACTTTAATCAACTAAATCAATGATGAAACGACAAAATAAAGAGAGGCATATGCCTCTCTTATTTGATTTTCAGCTGAATTTCAATGGCTAAAATATTTTGCTTCAGTCGTTGTTCAATTTCAGAAATATCTTTTTCGAGAAAAGGTCTTCCCTTCTTTGCTACATCTACTAGCTGCTCTAGATCGCTGTATACCTCTTGAAATGTTCGATGTAATACCGTTTCGAAATCCTTATTATCCATGCCGGCCTTCCCCTTTTCCTCTATTATCCGTCACTTAGTCAAAAAGTAACTCAACCAAAACTTTCTATAGTTATATCGGCTCATTTTTCAGAATATGTTCTTTTTTTACACATTCTATCCGTTTTTTTCATGAGCGGATGTTTGAGCAGGGAAAACCGGGGCGGCAGCCGCTTACTTTTTAAGCAGCGTCTGTCCGTATTCTTTTATTTTCTCTCCTACTGTGCATTGCTGAATACAAAAGGAGTGGGCGTATTTTTTGCCATATTCTTTTCGAAAGTGCTTCTTAATCAAACAATCTGAACAATACGTGTCTTGGAGATCCGTCAATTCTTGTACTGCTGTTTTTTTATCCACATTATTCAGCTCCGTCTGCTTCTAATTTCAATTTACTTTCAATTGGAACGTCTGCAAGCATCTGCCTTGCAAGCTGATCCGCTTCTGCATTCTGTTTACGATCGATGACTTCATATGTTGGCGTAAGCCTCAGCTCTTTTAAAGCCGCTTCAATCCGGTCGAGCCATTTGTTATGTATATCATCATAACAAGGCCATTCTCCTTTTAATTGATTCATGACAACAAGTGAATCGCCTCTAATCGTGACAGAATTTCTGCTTGCTCCAAGGTCTTTTAAAGCTTTGACTGCCTCAAATAAAGCCGCATACTCTGCTTCATTATTGGTGACTCCTTGGAAGGGCTGATTTTTTCTCAAACGATAAGCATCTTCTCCAAGCTTATAGTAGACGACAACCCCAAGGCCAGAGTCGCCTGTTTCTTTGTGAAAACTTGCATCAAAATAGACCTGAAGCTGATCAGGTTCAAGCTTTAGTTCTTCATTTAGCTTTTCAAGTTCTTTAATAGACCACATCGCCCCTTTTTCATCTTCAAATGATAGGAGTGACTGTGGTTCTTTTTTGTCGATATGTTTGGCTAAAATCAAGGCCTCTTTTAGCTCCAACCAATCTTCTTGGAAAAAAGCAATGGACCCAATCGATTTCACTTTCATTGTATAGTGTGCTCTTAATTTCATTGATCACATCGCCTTCCCGTGCTTTTAAGGTAAACATACGTTATGCTATAATCAAAAAGTTACATTTTACAATGAGAAAGGAAGTTCATGTCACTTGTTTAATGAAGGTATTTGGATCTTATTTGCGATCATTAATTTTATCATTGTTCTTCTATTTTATAAAGGATTTGGCAAGATGGGCCTTTTCGTCTGGATTGGCTTTGCGACGGTTGCTGCAAATTTACAAGTGGTCAAAACCGTTGAATTGTTTGGCTTAACGGCAACACTTGGAAACATTTTATATGGCAGTGTGTTTTTTGCAACGGACGTATTGAATGAAAAATATGGACAAAATGAAGCGAGAAAAGCTGTCTGGATTGGTTTTGCCACCCTTTTAACGCTAACCGTTGTCATGCAGGAGGCTTTGCTTTTCCATCCAGCTCCATCTGACATTTCTCAAACGTCGCTGGAAACGATATTTGGCTTTATGCCAAGGGTCGCACTTGGCAGTCTTGCTGCTTATATCATCAGTCAAATGTTAGATGTTTATGTATATTCGTTTATTCGCCGGATATTTCCTTCCGATGGTGCGCTCTGGGTGCGCAACGCTGGAAGTACGATGATCAGCCAGCTGCTTGATACACTGATCTTTACAACCATTGCCTTTCTTGGCTCCTATCCATTTCATGTATGGATCGAAATCTTCATCACGACTTATGTGATTAAATTTATCGTCGCCGCGATTGCGACACCATACGCGTATGCAGCGAAAAGAATGGTTCCGCTTGATGAAAGGGGGAAATAAATTGCCGGCTGAAATATACATTGATGGTGCTAGCGCAGGTAATCCGGGTCCTTCTGGCATCGGCATTTTCATTAAATATGATGGAAAAGCAGAATCTTTCTCGATTCCTCTTGGATCAATGAGCAATCACGAAGCAGAATTTTCGGCTCTCATTGAAGGGATGAAAATCTGCGTTGAAAAAGGACTGCGATCTGTTTCGTTTCGAACAGATTCACAGGTAGTTGACCGTGCGGCCAATGCAGGATTTGCAAAAAATCCAGCCTTTCAGCATTTTTTAAAAGAGATGATCGAGCTTCAAAGCCAGTTTGATTTATTTTTCATTAAGTGGATTCCAAGCAAGGAAAATCAAGTAGCTGATCAGCTCGCTAGAAAAGCGATTCACCTTTCTAAAGGATGAATCGCTTTTTTTCGGTTATGCTAATGTATGAGGTGATACTGATTGGATAAAGAAAATAAAGGTCGTGTCACAAATGGGACAACCCCTCAAGGTGATGCGCAAACAAAAGATAAGCAGCCACTATCTCAGCTCGAAAATAGAGCGAAGAAAAGCAATACAAAAAGATGAAACTAGAGATCAGCTTAGCTTAGCTGATCTCTAGTTTACTTAACCGATTTACCATCGGTTCAATTCCTTTGATTTGATGGTATCGCAGCATGGCAGCAGCCCGTTCTTGATTGATGTTCATCTTCGTCTCATCAATTGGACAGCTCAGCGGGACATCACATTTGATCTCTGCCAATAGACGGGAAAGCTTCAAATCTTCTAATCCTGCTTGCATTTTCTTTTGCTGGGCAGCCGTTAGTTCATGAACATTTTCTAATAATCCGTCAATGGTTTGATATGTTTGAATAAATTTTAATGCTGTTTTTTCTCCGATTCCTTTGACGCCTGGGTAATTATCACTTGAATCCCCCATAAGTGCTTTCATATCGATCAGCGCCTTTGGAGAGATGCCCATTTCCTCTTCAAATAAGGCTTTTGTATAATGTTTATAATTCCCGATTCCTTTTTGCATTAGAGCAACCGTCACTTGTTCATTCAATATTTGCAGCAAATCTCTGTCCCCAGTTAGGACAGTCACACGTGCTTCATTTTGATAGAGTGACGCCAGCGTGCCGATACAATCATCTGCCTCAAAGCCCTTTAAACCAACGTTTACAATTCCTAATTCTTCTGTCGCTTCTTTTGCTAAATCGAATTGCGGAATGAGCTCGGCAGGTGCCTCTCCTCGATTTGCTTTATAATCTTGAAACAATTCATTTCGGTATGTTTGGCTTCCCATATCCCAGCAGCAAACAATATGAGTTGGCTCAAATGTCTGAACAGCGGTTAATAAATGCTTCAAATAGCCATTTACTCCATTTGTCGGGACACCATGATCATTTATCATAAAATTTCGATGGACAGCCGTTGCATAAAACGATCTGAACAGAAGCGCCATGCCATCAACCAGCAATACGTGTTTATTCATTCTTATAAACTCCCTTTTTCAAAACAATACTCCTATTCTATCATAGAACATCGAATTCGACATAAAAAAGGCGCCTTCTTCTTTTGGAAAAGAAGCGGCACCCGGGGGATTACTTTTGACCGTATTGCATTTTTTTGGATTCTGCTTCAGCGTAGGATAGCATCTCTTTTTGTTTAGGGTGACGCTCATCCTGCTTTTTTGCATGCTGCTTTTTTTCCATCATCATTCCCCTTTCTCGGTTCACTTGTTAAGATGACCAAAAAAGAGAAAGTTACTCTTTACTTCTGTTTTCGTTCGACATACTCCCTGATCATATCAATCGTGACATGCTTACGCAGCGGAACAATTCCGCCTCGTGCAAGCTCATTCATCTTCGAAGTAATTTCATTGATCTCGTCAGTTGTAAATGGGTCGTTTTGCTCACACTTGAAAACAGCAGTCTCTATTGCCTGCTCTCTTTTCTGCTCAAGCGCAAGAAAAGAGTTGATATGGGCATTCTGTTTTTGTGAATGTGCGGAAATTTCTTCGTGTACGCTCGTCATTTTTTATCAACTGCTTTCTTTTTTATATAGTCTATCATGAATCAAATGGTGTTCAACTGGTTCTTCCATTCATTTGTTTGCTTGTATACTTGTTCTATCATCGCCTGCTCTTTCGCATCTGTCGTCAAGCTCATGGTAAATGTTTGTTTTTGTTCACTCAGCTGCTTGAGCGCTTCTGTTTCATATCTTTCAGTAAAAGTCTTCACCATTATATCGTATCTGTTCTGTAATTCTTCTTTTTCTTTATCTGCCCATTTCGTCGTTAATTGGAAAAGGACATCTCGAATCGCTTCAATAAACGCTGCCTTCCCGTTTTGTTCAAAGAAAGCTTTCGTTGATTTTTGCTTTTTTAAGAGCGGCTCAAACGGCGTTAGATCCGCTTCCACTTCAATTTGTTTCAGCTCGGCATTTTTCTCATCTGGCGGCGACAGCCGGAGAGAAAAGTAAGGATCTTCTGCACACGCAGCCTGTAACCCTTTCTCCCACTCCTCTTTGAAGTATTGAGTGATAAATGATTCCATTCGAATATCAAGCGCTTTTATCTCCTGTACAAACTCAAATTCATAATCCTTTAACGCTTGTTCCAGCGCTTTTTTCAGCTCCTGCCTGAAGTCCCCTTGAGATATTCCAGGATAAAAGGCTGTCTTTAACAGATCATTTGCATAAAGTGACAAGCGCTGAACAATGTGGTAGAGCTGTTCGTGCAAGTCCTTTTTCACACTTTCTGTTACTAGCTTAGATCGTTTAATATGGCTCATTTGATCAACGATCGCTTCATAGGATGTGTCTATCTTTTTCATTTCTGCTTGCTTTTCATCTTCCGACTGATGAAGCGTCTCATGCAGCTTGTCAACTGTTCTACATAATGTACTCGCTTCAAAATACAGAAGCTCAATTGCATCTTTCGTTAATTCTTCCTCAATAAAATAGTCGAGCTGTGTTCTAAGCTGTGCATACTGGTTATAAGGCGACTGGCCCTTGCCTTCAATCTCTTCCTTACTCGATACATGATGAAGGTTTGGATGCCGGATGCCTTCTTTTGTGAGCTCATTTTTCACATAGTCAAAGACGGTTTCAAGCTCTGTTTGATCTTTTGCGAGGTCAGCTGCATTGATAATAAAAAACATTTTATCCATGCTGAATGAATCTTTTACAAGCCCGAGTTTACGTAAAAATGACCGGTCTGCTTTTGAGAAAGAATGCTGGTAGTAAGTTAAATAAAGAAGGGCATCAGCATCCTTCATATATTGAAAGGCAATCTCTGTATGACGTTTATTCATACTGCTGGCGCCTGGTGTATCAACAATCGTCAGTCCTTTATCTGTTAAAGGTGTACTTAAATACACCGTCACTTCCTTCACCACACAAGAAACAGCCTCTTCTGCCACATATGGCTTTAATTCTTGCAGGGTGACATTGAGCGGTGTTTGTTTTTGAATGGAATCACGGAACTTTTCATGAGCGTTTAAAAAATGGTCAACAATGATGCGGTGATCCTGTTCAAGCTCTCTTTTTTTCAGCGTTCGTTCGAGTTTCGCTTGAAACGTATCTCCCTTTTCTTCTGTTATAGAAAAACCGAGAATTTGATCGAGCTCTTCTAATATTTCCTGCTCGGTTTTAAACATCACTTTCACGCTTTCATGCGGATGGTCTTCTGTCGGCCGCGTCAGCTTATTGATCGTGGCCGTCGTTGGTGTAGGAGATGATGGCAGCACCTTTCTTCCAACAAGGGCATTGGCAAACGAAGATTTCCCTGAACTAAAAGCACCGAATAAGGCGAGTGTAAATTCCTTCGCTTGCAGCCGCTTTGTTCGTTTTTCAAAGGACTTTCTTTGAGATTGAAGCGCGTTTAATGGCTTTAAAATTTGAGAAAGCTGCTCAAACTGGTCAATCGACTGCGCTGTTGGAATATGCTGTGATTGTCGCATTTGATCAAGCGCTGTCTGCTGCTGATTTTCTTTTTCGCTTTTTTCGGTATGAGTTGATGTTTGATTCTGATTTAGCTCGTCATGCTGCATCCGGTGTTTTTTCACATAAAACCAATCTTCTTCGATCTGCTCATTTGTTCCGTTTTGCCATATATCCCAGACATGCTCAATATCTCTTCTGATTTGATCATTTTTTTCCATGCATTGCTCCAGCGCTTGGAGCTCCTGTGCTGCCTGGGTCCATTTATCTTGCTGCTTTCTCTTTTCATTCATGAGCTGGGTGTTCAGCATGTCGGTCATTTGTTCAATCAATGGTATTGCTTTTTGTTTCGTCTGTCTTTTCAGTGCTTCACCAGCATCTTTTGCATATTGCAAAACGTATTCATTTGAAAATGTCGCACCGTGATGGATCACGTTTTCAAGCAGTGATTCTTCTACAGGCGTTTCAAACGCCATCACTTGATTTAATAGCTCTTCACCAAGCTGATGCTTCTTGACTTCTTTTTTGAGCAGCTCAGCAATATGCCAGTCTACTTCTGCTTTCATTCTTGCTTTGACATCTGCTAAGAACTCGTTCGCCCGCTTTTCTTTTTCCTGCTCGGTTTTATTTTTCGCGAACAGCAGTCCTACCTTAAAGCCAGATGCTTTCGATTCAATATAGTCACTTGCGAGCTCTCTCATTTTAAATGGGGTTAGATTTGCATTTTTTAAAATGTTCTCGACTTCAGAAGACACTTCATCTTCTAACTGTTTTGCTCCATTTTCAATGAAGCTTCTTTTCGCTTCAAGTTCCTTCACTTCTTTTCTTTTTTCTTGAAGCTGTAAATCCAGTCCCTCTTCCTGCAGCTCTTCTTTTAATGAATCAATATGTTCTTTTAAAACGTGCTCTATTTTCTGTTCGGTATAGGCGCGAAGCGATGCTTCTGGCAATGTTTGTAATTCTTGCAGTTTCTCGATTAAACGAATCATTTCGTTTCTTGGATGCGCCTCATCGGTTACAGATGTAAAGTATAGGTGTTCTTCTTCAATGCCTTCTTTTTGAAGCATATCAACTACTTGATTTTTGTAGTCTTCAAACGCTGTCTCATGCTCATCATGTCGATCGACTTGATTTACGATAAAATAAAGATTTGGCACTTTCTCTTTAATGGAGCGAATGAAACGAATGTTTTCCTCCGAATGAACATGGTTGTAATGAACGACATAAAAAAGAGCATCTGCTTGATGAAGAATAGACGCAGCAGATAAAAAGTGAGCATGATCCGTTGAATCAATCCCGGGTGTATCAATCACTGCCACCTTTTCTTCCAGTCCTTTATAGTCCCCGCTCATTTCCACCATTTCAATCTGTTCTCCATCCTTACAAAAACGCTGAACTGCTTCTTTATCATAAGAACCGCTCATTTTTGCAATACGGCCATCTGAGGTGTGAAGCTTGACTTCACTCTCCCCTTTCCTCACGACGACCAAGTTTGCACTTGTTGGTATTGGACTCGTTGGCAGGATGTGATCATGAAGCAGATGATTCACAAGTGATGACTTTCCAGCTGAATAGTGGCCGGTAAATGCGATATACATTTCTTCTTCTGCTTCCTTTTTGATAATCGATGCAAGTTTGGCTGCGCGTTCATGATCATCCCTTTTGAGAAGGCTTTGATATAAAGCACCTGTAGTATGAACGAGCGAATCTCGAATAGACAAGTCTTCCATGACGATAAACCCCTTTGCTTTTAGAAAAGTCAGTTATGTATGTGATACCATTTTACACAAAATGAAGAGATTTTTCTTCCGATCTGAGGAAATAAAAAAAATCTGCTGCCCGATCAGTCGCAATTGACTGCGATCAGGAAGCAGATTTTTTAGAAACACCTTTTAATACGAAGCCAATTAATAGGCTGTATACACAGACCGTACCGAGTAAGAAAACCATTGTCATGTGATCACCGTCCATCCTTCATGATTGAGAATGCTTATCATTAATGAAAGTGTATCACAATTGATAATGATTTTCAATATTAATTTAACAAATACTGATTGAGCGCTTTCTCTTCTGTTTGAATTCTCACAGCCATCATCCACGCATTTAAACATGTGAACAAAATGGCGGTAAAATAGGCATTAAATAAAAGCGGGATCAGCATCAGCTCAATCGCCACCACTACATAGTTAGGATGCTTCAACCAGCGATAAGGTCCTTTTTTCACCATCATCGCATTTGGTACAACTAAAATCTTTGTATTCCAATACGTCCCAAGAGAACATAATGCCCAGTATCGAATCACCTGTGTGGCCAGCAGGATAACGAGCAGCACAAGAAAATAGCGCGACGGCGGCCTGTTTAACCCCCTTACCTCAACCATAAGTGAGAGAAAAAAGCCCGCATGCATAGCGACCATATAAGGATAATGACTTGCACCAAATTCAATGGCACCGATCGCTTTTACTTTCTTTTCATTTCTTTTAGCCACAAGCATTTCAATAAGCCGCTGACAAACGAAGAAACCAATGACGAGCCAAATGATCATGATAAGACTTCCTCCCATTTCATGAGCAGCAGCTCTGAGGAAAAGCCCGGACCAAGCGCTCCGCAAAGACCCATATCTCCCGCTTCAGCGGATTGATGTTCAAGATAATGTTTGATCACATACAAAACTGTGGCAGAGGACATATTCCCGTGTTGTTTAAGTACTTCTTTTGATGAAAAAAGTTGATCCTCTTGTAAGGATAGACTTTCAATATAGGCGTCAATCACTTTTTTTCCTCCAGGATGAGCAAGAAAAACTGATAGATCTTCTGCCGAATACCCTTGCTGCTCTAAAAATTGATCAACCTGCTCTTTTAACCAGCCGGAAATAATGGAAGGAATGTCACGGGAGAAAATAACCCGAAAGCCGTCACTTGTAAATTCCCAGCCCATCACATCTTCAGAGTCTTTCATTGTGACAGATTGTGTACCAATTACTTTAGGGACTGTTTTGAGATGAGTATATTCTGATACACCTTTTTCTCCAGTTAAGAGTACCGCGGCTGTCCCGTCTCCGAACAAAGATGTACCAATTAAATTGCTTTTTGATTGATCTTGCGGCTGGAAAGTTAAACTGCACAGTTCACAGGCGACAACCAGCACCTTTGCTTCTGGAAATGCCCTTATGTATTCGTAAGCCCGGGACAACCCTGCCGCTCCGCCCCCGCACCCTAATCCCCAGATCGGCACTCGTTTCGTATAAGGCGAAAAAGGAAGAACATTCATCAGTTTTGCATCAAGACTTGGTGTCGAAAGGCCGGTGCTTGAAATAAAAAACAATGCATCGATCTCATCAAACGGAATCGGTTTTTTCAGGAACGCCTTCTCGTGGAGACAGTGTATGACCGCTTCTTTTGCATGAGCCAATGCTTTTTCCAAATAGAGATTGTTTTTCTCCTCAAAAGAGTGGTGCGTCTGATACCATTCAATTGGCTGCACAAACTGTCTGCTCTCGATTTCTCCGTTTTGAAAAGCTCTGAGCAGCCGGTCGATATCTTTAAACGATTGTTTAAATTGGGATCTAGCAAAATCAGCCGCCTTTTTCTGATCCACATGATGTTTTGGCAGACTCATTCCAACAGAAAGAATGTACGCCATCGGCTTCACCTCTTTTTTCGATTAATATCCCCTATCGAAAAAAGGATATACATGCCAAAACGTCACAATTCAGTCAAAATATTTTCCTCCGGCTAACTTTTTGTCTTGACGACAATTGATAAATATTGGATAATATAGGTGAAAACATGATGTAGTTTTCCTCCTTCACAGGTTCGTTCTAAGCCAAGCGAACCTGCTTTTTTTATGCAAAAAACACTTCTAAAAGAGAAGTGTTCAGACCGTAGAATCCCCCCCTTTACTTTTTACTTTAAATAAAAGTGGGGGTTTCACTATAATTATAAGGGGTTTACGCTGGACATAGTGTTTTCCATGTCTAGTTAGGCAAATGACTTTTCACGTTCACCTTTTACATAGTAGCCAATCTCTGATTCAGTTGTACTGACTTTGATTTCTTTTGTTTCTTCTTTATTTTGTAGTGGTAAGAACTTTTCTCTATGTTTTTTGAGATTAATCGCCTCTGTCTCCACTTTCCACATGAGCACCCTTTTTTCAATGAAATCGTCATTATACAACACTTTCATAAGGAATCTCCCTTTCGCTTCGAATTAATGGTCAAATCTGCTGCTATCTTAGCGTATAAATATTAACGTTTCGATCATTATTCGGAATGATTTTATTTAAACATGAATGGATCACCTTTTTTTGCTGATCAACACAAAGTAACAACCATATAAAAAGGATTTTTTCCACTATATACTTAATCAATATGAGTACCAAGAAAAACAGTGAAAAAAGAAAGGATCTACAACATGGTTCGGCTCAAAATTTAATTGACTGGAGTGATTGTAATGAAAAAGGTTTCCAAAAAAAAGACACCCTACAACACGATACTTCTCTCAAAGGTAATTGGTTTAGTGCTTCTTACACTGTTTCTCTTTTTTATCTGGGATATGTCTAAACCCCATTTGCAGGCGACAAATGGGCAAGCAAAAAATGTTGCCAGCAGTGACTTCCGTGACACAAGCATCAGTCTGAAAGCAAAAGATCAGTCTACAAGAACATTGGATACACATTTTAAGACCAATCCAAACCAACAGGCAACGAATAAAACGGTCTTTTTAACATTTGATGATGGTCCTTCTGCTACATCAAATCAGCTGTTAAATGTATTAAAAGCACATCACGTGAAGGCGACGTTCTTCATGCTTGGACCGCAAATCCAAGCACACCAATCAGCTGTGAAAAGACTTTATCAAGAAGGACATCAATTAGGTCTTCATGGCATGACGCATGATATAAACCTCTTTTATCAGAACAGCGAGTCTCCCGCAAATGAAATGAGAGAAGCTCAGCGTATTCTTGCCTCTGTTACAGGCGTCAACAGCCGTCTTGTAAGAACTCCTTATGGCAGTGTTCCAAATTTAACATATCATCAAAAAGTACGTTTAAACCAAAATGGCTTTATTTACTGGGACTGGACGATTGATAGCCTTGACTGGAGATATAAAAACTCACAATATGTTCCAGAAGTATTGAATCAATTGCAAATGTTTGAGAAAAATAAACCATGGGAACCAAAAGTTATTTTAATGCATGATCAACCCTCTACCACAAACTATTTAGATAGCCTGATTATACAGCTAAAAGCAAGGGGCTATACATTTGCAGTCATTAACGAAACAATGCCGCCGGTACAACATTAATAGTGCTAATCACAAAAAGCCCGTATCTAAAAGATGCGGGCTTTCAGCTTGTAGACAAACCCTCACACGCTCCTTCCCAGGATCCTAGGACTTCAAAGGTTTTTTATCAAGCTAAAAAGAAGACAAAGAGCTAAAATAAAAGGTCATTTTAGCTCTTTGTCCATCATCTGAACCCTTATCCAAGAGAGGGGTTTACATAACAGATTGCTTAGGTTCTTCTGCCAGGTCATGCCCGGCTTCTTTTTTAAAAGGAATCATGTGATAAATAATATGAAGCAAAATAGCGGTAAAGCTTCCAGCCACAATGCCGTTACTTGTTAATAATTTAATCGAATCTGGCAGATGCTCAAACATTTGCGGTACGACAGTAACTCCTAAGCCGATTCCCACGGAGCAAGCGACGATCAGCAAGTTCTCCTGCTTTGCAAAGTCCACGCGTGAGAGCATTTTAATACCGTATGCAATGACCATGCCAAACATGGCAACCATTGCACCTCCAAGAACTGATTTTGGAATAATCGTCGTAAAGGCAGCGATTTTAGGAAAAAGACCAAATAACATGAGCAATGCCCCTGTGACGACAATGACTTGGTTTTTCTTGACGCCTGTTAACTGGATCAATCCAACGTTTTGCGAGTAGGCTGTGTACGGAAAAGCATTAAAGATTCCGCCTAATAACACAGCAATCCCCTCTGCCCGATAGCCTTTAGCCAAATCCTTCTCTTTTAATGACCGGTTTGTTAAATCACCTAATGCGAAATAAACGCCTGTTGATTCAACTAATGACACAATCGCAACTAACGTCATGGTCATGATTGGTGCAAATTCAAAGGTCGGCATCCCAAAATAAAATGGCTCAATCATACGGAAAACCTGAGCGTTTGCCACCTCAGCTGTTTCCACTTTCCCCATAAACGCAGCAACTGCTGTCCCAAGAAGAATACCGATTAAAATGGCGATCGCCTTCATAAATCCTTTCGTGAATCGATAAAGCAGTACAATGATAAACAGTACAAGGAAAGCGAGTCCTAGATTTTCAAAAGAACCATAGTCTGCACTTCCTTCTCCTCCTGCCATATTGTTCATCGCTACAGGAATGAGGGTGATACCAATAATGGTGACGACAGAACCAGTGACAATAGGCGGGAAAAATTTCACAAGCTTTCCAAAGAAAAATGAAAGAAGAATGATAATACATCCTGAAGCGATAATACTTCCATAGATAGACGAAATTCCATACTTAGAGCCAATCGCAATCATGGGAGAAACCGCAGTAAATGTACAGCCTAATACAACCGGCAGACCAATCCCAAAAAAGCGGTTTTTCCAAACTTGAAGCAATGTGGCAGCCCCGCACATGAAAATATCTGCCGAGATTAAGTAAGTCAGCTGTGCAGGCGTGAGCCCGAGCGCATCTCCAACAATGAGCGGCACCAGAACAGCACCGGCATACATCGCCAGCACATGCTGAATACCCAGCGAGAGCGTTTTGACTTTTTTAGCGGCACTCATGATTGTACCTCCCGTACAAACGTGACTTTCCCTTCCTCAAGTGATTCAATACGAGCGAGCGACTCAACACGGTAGCCCATTTGCACAAGCGCATTTCTTCCAGGCTGGAATGATTTTTCAATGACAATACCAAAACCGGCTACTTTCGCCTGCGCCTGCTTTGCAATCGCAGCAAGTCCTTTCGCAGCTTCACCATTCGCTAAAAAGTCATCGATGATTAACACACAATCATTTTCACTAAGATGCGTATTTGAGACAGCAATCGTGCTTTCTACTTTTTTTGTAAAAGAGTACACACTGGCTGTTAATAGGTTATCCGTTAATGTGAGTGATTGACGTTTTCTTGCAAACACAACAGGTACTTGAAGAGCAAGCCCAGCCATCACAGCAGGTGCGATGCCAGAAGATTCGATTGTGATGATTTTTGTAATGCCATCGTGCTGAAATAATCTAGCAAACTCTTGCCCGATCTCATGCATTAACAAAGGATCAATTTGATGATTTAAAAAAGCATCTACCTTTAACACTTGATTTGACAGAACGATTCCTTCGTTCTCAATTTTTTGACGTAACAATTCCATCATTCTTCCCCCTAGCATATTGGCAAACATTCAATTTTGGTATAAAAAAAGCATTGCTGTCCATGAGGAGCAAGCAATGCGAAAACGATCAACGGATCTTCAGCTCAAAACAAGAGCTGTTTCATTTTGCTCACTCATAGTCGGATCGTATCGGTGTCCGGTAGAAACTTGCGTGCCATCATCACGCGATTATATGAGTGTTATAGTGTTCAAATTATAACAAGATTTCAGACGCTTGGAAAGCACTTTTCTAGAAAAATACCGAACTTAAATAATAGATCAGAACAAAATGTTCGTTTTTAGAATATTCAAGCATCAAAAAAGCACCCCTCTCATGAAAGGGTGCCCTTCTTTTATGATAAATACAGTTTCGTATATTTATCTGTTAAGTAGTCGATTAAATATTGCACATTTAATTCTTCGCCTGTTGCATCTTGAATGATTTCAGATGGCTTTTTCCGTTTTCCATGCTGGTGAACATGTTCCGTCAGCCATTCTTTTATCGGTGCAAAAGACCCATTTTGAATAAGCTCATCAAAATTTGGTAAATCTTTGATCATTTGCTGCTTTAATTGTGCTGCATACATATAACCAAGGGCATATGAAGGGAAATAGCCAAAGCTTCCATCAGACCAGTGAACATCCTGCAAGATACCGAGTGCATCATTAGGAGGCGTAATGCCAAGATACGCTTGATATTTTTCATTCCAAAGTGCAGGCAGATCTTCAACCGCTACTTCTTCATTGAAAATCGCTTTCTCAATTTCATAGCGGATGATAATGTGAAGCGGATATGTCAGTTCATCGGCTTCAATTCGAATGTAAGTCGGCTTTGATTCATTCACTGCATGCACAAAGTCTTCTAAAGAAACATCTTTAAATTGCTCAGGAGAAGCTTCTTGCAGCTTTTGATAATACGTTTTCCAGAAATCTTCGTGTCTGCCGATAAAGTTCTCAAAGAAAAGAGACTGTGATTCATGGATACCCATCGAAGTCCCATCACATAAAAGTGTTCCGCTCAGTGCTTCATCAATGTTTTGCTCATAAATCGCATGACCACATTCATGAATCGTGCCAAAGATCGCCATTCGAAAATCATGCTCATCAAAACGGGTCGTCACACGTACGTCACCTCTGCTTAACGTTACAGCAAAAGGATGGACTGTTGTATCAAGGCGGCCTGCGTCAAAGTCATATCCTAGTTCTTTTAAGAAAAAGAGACTCAATTCCTTTTGTTTATCGATTGGGAAGCTTTTCGATAAAAATGAAGTATCCGGCTTATTAGGTGAGGCTTCGATTTTTTTCACTAGAGGAACAATAGCGTCACGAAGTGCACCAAATTTTTGATCAAGCTGTTCAACCGTCATATCTGGCTCATAGTTATTGAGCAGCACATCATAAGGCGTTTTTTTCACGCCCCAATATTGGATGAAACGCTTGTTAAAGTCAATAAGCTGTTTTAAGTATGGTGCAAAGAGTGAAAAGTCTGATTTCTCCCTTGCTTCTACCCATACATGCTCCGCTTTTGATTGCAAAATCGAGTATTCTTTAAATTCTTCTTTCGGAATTTTACTGTTTTCATCATACTCTTTTTGTGATAATTCGAGCGCCTTCTGTGTATCTTTTGACAGCTCATCTCGATGTTTGTTTAATGCGAGAAGAAGATCTCTCATTTCATCAGAAGTCTTCATATTAAAAATATCACTTGATAATTGACCGATCGTTTCAGCTCTAAAATCCGCACTTTTTTTAGGTGCTTGTGTTCTAGAGTCCCAATAAAGTAAATGGAGCGCCTCTGTATAATGGGCGATTTTCCCTAGTAATTGATAAAACGCTTTCTCAGTTGCTTCAAGACTCATGCGTTTGTTCCCCCAATCAATAAAATATGTAAGTACGTTTCAAGGCTACTTCAATGAATGTTCTTTTGTCAATGAAAAAGGAGGATACACCGTGGTCTCCTCCTCATTTGCAAGTTTTCACCTATTTAAGATGTGATGATGGGCTTCACTGGCAGGACGGATTCAATTTTACTTTGAAGCTTAGTATCTTCCTTACGATCAAAGTAAATATGAATGCTTCCTGCGTCTTGGCTTGTCCGGATCAGTCTTCCGATCCCTTGGCGTAAGCGAAGCAGCATATACGGAAGGTCAACTTCAGCATGTGCATCCTTTGCTTCATTCCGTTTCGCTTCAAATACTGGATCATGCGGCGGATAAGGAAGTCCCCAGATGATCACATTTGTTAATGATTCACCTGGAATATCAAGCCCTTCCCACAGATGTACTGAGCATAACACGGATGTCTCATCAGCTTGGAACTTTTGAACAATCGTGCTGATTTCCTCGTCTCCCTCAAAATATACGTCAAACGGCAGTGATTCATTTGCTGCTTCAAGTTGTTTTCTAAAGAAATGAAGTTCATCAAATGAAGGGAAGAGAATCAGAGATCGTCCTCCTTTTTCTTTCAGCTGAGTGATCACTTGCTGTGCTTTTGCCTCTTGCTCAGCGAGCTGCTGAATTCCATGGAAATAAATCTTCATTTGTTCATCGTAATCATACGGCGAAGCGACACTCATTGATAAGTAATCTTTAATCCCAAGACTTTCAGCTAAATAATCAAAGGATTGATTCTCAGACAATGTAGCGGAAGAGAAAATATATGGTCTTTTTTGCGAGAATACTTTTTCGCCAAGTACCTCTGCGACCGTCTTCGGCATCACAACAAATGTTGTATCTAATTCCTGTTTTTCCAGCCAGCTAATGGCATTTTTTTGATAAAGCGATAAAGAATACGCCATTTGTTCAATGTATTCTTCCACAACAGATAATTCGTATTGATCGATCGTATACATCTCAGATTCAAACACGAGCGCTTCCCCGATTTTTTCAAGCAAGTCACACAATTCACTTGCAGAACGCTTCACCTCATCGACACGCCCAATTTCAAGCCGGTGCGAGCCTTTGACTTCTTTGGCATGCGTTTTTAAGAGATAAAAGAACTCATCGTTTGTTGCAAGTGCATCTTCAACAAGCTCTGCAAATTCTTCGCGTATGTCGTTTTGCAAAAGACGTTCCAAAAATGTTTCGAGCGTTGATTGCTTCACTCGGTACGTTAACGCTTTTTGTGCGGCAAACTCGAGAAGATGTCCCTCATCAAATACGACGGAGCTATGCTCAGGAAGCAGCGGAAGCTGACCCTCACGTTTCCGGGATTCCTTCGTCCACACATGCTCCATGTAAAAATCATGTGAACAGATGATGAGATCTGTCGCTTTCCGGTAATGATCTCTTGATAAATTCAGACCGCAGCGATGACGCATATCGCACGTCAGGCAGTCCTGAAACGAGTCATAGCCAATTCGTGACCATTCATCATTTGATAACTCTGGATACTCTTTTCGATCGCCATACGGATAAAAGGTTTGCATGCCATGTGATTCATGAACAAATGAAGGCAGTGATTCATAAATATCGAGCCACTTTTCATCATCTTCACGCTGCATCGTTTTCTCCAGCTTTTTTAAGCATAAATATTGATCATGCGATTTACTTAATCTCGCATCTATTTGAATATCAAGGTGATTGGCAATTTTATAGATATCACCTTCTTGTTTAACGAGCTGTTCAATTAACGTTTCGTCTGCACATGCAATAATCGCAGGCTTCCCTGTATACCTTGCATATGTGACGGCAAATAATAGATAGACGATGGTTTTGCCTGTGCCTACCCCAGCTTCGGCAAACATCACACTTTTTTCTTTAAAGGCTCTTTCTAGTTGAAAAGCCATAAATATTTGTTCATCTCGAAGATCAAAGCCCTTTTCTGGCAAAATGTCATAAAACACATCACCAATCCAGTTGCCCAGTTCTTCGTAAAAATTGTGTTCTTTTGATAATGAAAAAGGCAAACGAGATGCTGTCACCTGCTTCAACCCCCAACTTTTGAATCATTCAGACATTCAATAGTACCATTTACGCTGGGGAAAAACAATCTTTTTTTATGAGCGCAGGCGATGTTGATAGCTTTCCTTCATTAAAAATGCATGCTCAGAACGTTCTATGTATGCCTGAGCCAGCGCTAAATCTTCGATGGCTGCCGTAAGCTGAGCAGATTGTCCACCTTCATGCCCTTCAATTTCTTGAGCAGTCGAAGCGAGTGCTTTTTGGATTAACTGAATTTGATCATAATGAATCATGAAGACACCTCTTTTTTTAAAATCAAGTTCAGTTTATTCCGTCTCGCTGAGAGTTATACCTTTTCAGCACAAAAAAGCCGCACCTTCTTTCGGTGCGGCCATTTCTTACGATTCGGCTGGTTGCTTTCTAGGCGGGCGTTTTCCCCAATATTGATAATAGTCTGTTTTAATAAATCCGTTAAACAGTTTTCTCTTTTTCGTCGCTTTTCTTCCGAAGTACTCTTCGAATTTTTCGTGTGACGTTAAGATGTAAATGGACCATGTATCTAGGTTCTTAAACGCTTCACCCATTCCTTGATACATTTTTTCAACTGCTGGTTTATCACTCAGTCGTTCACCATAAGGAGGATTTCCGACAATCACACCGTACTCTTCTTTTGTTTGAAAGTCTTTTACTTGCATTTGTTTAAACTCAATCAGTTCACTCAGTCCTGCTTCTTCTGCATTCATTTTTGCGATATCTACCATACGATGGTCGATGTCACTTGCAATAATGCGGAGCGGCTGATCATAGTTTGCTTTTTCTTCTACTTCCACACGCGCTTTGTTCCATACGTCTTCACCGATCCATTCCCATGATTCAGACGCAAAATCCCGGTTAAATCCTGGAGCAATGTTTTGTCCTATCATCGCTGCTTCAATGGCGATTGTTCCTGATCCGCAGAAAGGATCCACAAACGGACGGTCAGGTGTCCAGTTCGTTAATAAGACGAGCGCAGCAGCAAGCGTTTCTTTAATAGGTGCTCCGCCTTGATCCATGCGGTATCCGCGTTTATGAAGACCTACACCAGATGTATCAAGCGTAAGAACCGCTTTATCTTTTAAAAGAGCGATCTCGATTTTATATTCAGGTCCCGTCTCTTCAAGCCATTCAGACTGAATGTTGTAGGAGGATTTAAGCTTTTGCGCAATGGCTTTTTTGACGATGCGCTGGCAGTCCGGCACACTGGCAAGCTGAGATTTAACAGATTTCCCGATGACAGGAAACGTACTGTTTTTTGGTAAAAAAGCGGCCCAGTCAATGGCTTTCGTCCGTTCAAAAAGCTCATCAAATGTTTTTGCCGAAAATTCAGCAACTTGTACCTTAATTCGGTCTGCTGTACGCAGCCAAAGGTTTGCACGGCAAATCGCAAGAGCATCCCCCTTGAAAATCACTTTTCCGTTGTCGACTGTGCACTCATAGCCAAGGTCTCTTACTTCTTTTGCAACAATTGCTTCAATTCCCATTGGAGCTGTTGCGATGAGTGTATAGGTTTTCATTGATTTATCACCTGTTTTCTCGTCCTTTTATGTATTCAAGATAAAAGCTCTCCATATGTTAAAATAGGAGAGCTTTGTTTCATCATGTTTATAATAACGGATTTAACGTTCTGTAAGCCATGTTTTGTTCCATTGTACTGCAAACGGCAAAAGCCTCGTACTCAGGTGGTAATCATCTATCTACAGAATTCTCTGTCCTTCTCTCCGTTTGGTTCCTTTGAGAAAGTTCCCCTACCAAGTTTGGGTTTCTCGCTCGAGGGGTTTACCGCGTTCCACTCTCACCATTTCTAGTGAGACTTCGTCACTGTGGCACTTTCAAGGATACTTTGCCATATCCTAAAAAGGACGTAGGCATTTTTCCTGCCGTCAGCCTTTCCCAGGCTGCCCTGGCTTATTTTTTCGCCAGGCACGAACACTACGGGCATCTCAGCACCGTGCGAGCATGGACTTTCCTCTGCAATGCCCTAAATAGCATTACAGCGATTACCCGAACGTTAATCAATAAGCGTTATTATAAACGACAATGACATCTGACACAAGCTTTTTCAGCAAGACTCAATCATAAAGTTTGCTGCCGAAAACGTGTTTCTCAAGGTTCGATAGTCTTTTTAAAATATCAAAGTTTGTTGTATTAGACTGTGCAGGCTGTCTTTTCCCTTGTTCAACAGCTTCTTCAAGCTGTTTTGACAAGTGGAGGTTTTCTTGTTGAAGTTTTTCGATTTCTTGGTTGAATGTCTCATAATCTTTAATGACCATATCTAAAAATTTATCGACTTCTTCTTGTTTGTATCCTCTGACACCTGTTTTAAATTCTTTTTCTAAAATTTCTTTCGCAGAAAGCTTTACTTTATCAGCAAGCATCTTTTTCACCTCATATCGTGAATTCATAGTATATTTTTTCAGAAATACGTGACGTTGTCAAATTTTCTCTTGCTTTTAATCAAAAAACGGATCTTCCGCCTCAACCTGTGCTCTTAGATCATCCATCGTGATGTACATAATGGGGTAATCGGTATAGGCTTCCGTCTCCCTGATCATATACTTCGGTGATCCCTCATGCTCGGGATCATATAAGACGAGAAGACCATCTGTTTTTTCAATAAAAAAGCGGTTCTTTTGCTTAAATTGTGCCGGACTTTCATATGGTCTATGAGTGACACTTTCTACAAAATCGGCCTGTGCAAGAATACCTTCATACAACTCTTTGTTTTGTTCATTCCAGCGCTCTTCCTGTTCATAAAATGGCGTAATGACTGCAAGTTTTAACGCTGGATATTCCTCCTGAAGTTCAAACACCACTTCGGCTGTCCAAATTTCTGCCCCAAGCTGGCCTGAGATGAGCACCCATTCCAGACCTTCTTCAATAAGGGCTGTCAGCCTTTTTTGAAGCTCCGCTTTTATGTATTGAAGTGCAGGCTCGTCTTGTTTGAATATCCCAAGCTCAAAGGGCTTGTACCCTGTGACAGCAATAATTTTCATTTTTTCACCTGCTTTTAAAAAATGGGACTTATAAAAGTCCCATTCACTTTATCTGTTACAGCAAGGTCCACCGCAGTTAAAGTGTTGATGTGTTGTCGGGTCCACCTGAGAAAACGTATGCGGGAAGTAGTGAACATGTTTGAAATTATGGTGGTGAACATTTGTCACATGCTGCGGGTGGATATGCGGCACAATTGTTGTTGACTCGCTGTGTGTACAGCAATGATTCGTCGGATGAACAATTGGCTGTGTAACATTCGGATGGCAATGATGATGATGGTACATGTAGCATTCCCCTCTCCTTTATTTTCTTACATTAACAATGTATGAATCAAGGGGTGTACATGTACTAATGCATTAACCTATTTTAAAAGTTGGCAAGAAAAATATCTTTATAGTTTGAAAACACAAAAGCGACCAAAATGACCACAAGAAAAAACAAGTAGAAAAGACCCTTATACATGCTATACGCTCCTCATTCAATATCTAACGTTATTTTACAGGATTCGCGGACTTTCTACAATAAAAGTGCTAAACAATTTTTATTTTCGGCCGAGAGCCGAACGTTGTCATTTTTTGCGCTTTCCCGGGTAATAATATTTCATTGCCCAGCTTTTCTCAATAGCCGTTTTTTTCGTTTCTCAAGCTCTTCTTTGTCTCGCTCGCTTAACGATGGGAAAGATAATAAAGATTCCGTGATGGAAAGAGCTGATCTTGCATTTTTTTGGTAATGCTCTTTACACTTCGCAAGCTCTATACCCGCTTTTAATGCTAAATGGACATCACTTGATTCAAATAATGTTTCCCAAATTCGAACTGCTTCATCCCATTCTTTTAGCCGTTTATATTGTAATGAGAGGTCAAAAGCCGCCTGATTGGCATGTTCAAAATCAGCACCTGTTAATTCCCGCAAATGCTTCGTAGCTTCCTGTACATCACGATGCGCAAGATGCCACCTAGCCAGCGCGTATTTCTCATCGTGCTCCTTTACCGCATCCATAGATAGAATTTTTTTGGATAGATGAATGTAGAGGCTGATTAACGAAAGGACGTCTAATTCATTATGAGTCAAAATCCCTTCGATGAGCTTCGGGTTTTGTTCCTTTAAAAAGTGAAAATAGATCATCGGTGCCAAAAAACCTGGTGTGTCCCCTTCCCGGTGAACGTGCAGCTCTTCTTTTTCAACCACAGACAGCGCCATTCGTTCATATTTATGCTTCCACAATCGTCTTGACCCATGCAGAAGATCAAAGTGGCCAAACTCTGGAAGCGCAGGGATTTGATCCCGCAACAAAGTGTGTCTCGTTTTCACTTGCGGCCAATCGAATGATTTTCCATTATATGTAACGAGTGATTCTACGTTCACTTCATCGAGAAAGCTTTTATAAAGAGCCGCTTCATTTCCCGGATTTGTGAGCAGGTGCTGTTTCACCACTACTTTGTCAGCAAAAACCCGTGCATGTCCTAGCAAGAAGATCATATTTCCCGTTCCGCCAGATAATCCAGTTGTTTCTGTATCAAAGAAAAACAGTTCATGCGGCTTGTAACCTTTAGCCGATAGAGAATGCTGGATGCTGCTTTTGTTCCATGCCTCGATGATCTTTGGCAGTTCCGCAAACGAGTAGAGTCCATGCTTATCATCCAATGAATAGGTGACTTCTCGAATGAGACAAAAGGAATCCTCAAAGTGATAAGGAGCTGCACCCAATTGCTCCCATTCCTTTAAAAATGGGATGTTTTCGGCCGTCACAGGCTGAGGTTGTCCTTCCACTATTTTTTGCCGTTTTTCGTTTGGCTGGTTGTGCGATAGGTGCTTCTTCATTCGATTTAATTTCCCTTTTAAAGACATAAGTAGGTGCCTTCCTCCTTTCCCTTAAAATACAGACATCAATTCAACAATGCTGCTTTTTCCGCTCACCTCTTTCATTTCCATGCCAATGCATGATGGACAGCCGTTCTCACAGCGGCACCGCTCTATCAGCTGAATGGCTGCACCTGCTATTTCATCGAAACGAGCTTGGACTTCTTTGCTTAAGCCGATTCCCCCAGGGTAGTGGTCATATAAAAAGACTGTCGGTTTACCGGTATGTGCCGCTTTAATTTGTGAAACAACATGAATATCTGAGCGGTCACACATCACAAAAGCAGGTACAATGTGCTGAAGAACATTTGCGATCCCAAGCAGCAGCTGTTCAAGTGTTTTCTCTTCAAATCTCCGCTCAGCACCATGTAATTCAAACCAAGCCGCACTCGTATGAATTTCTTCTTCAGGTAGGTGAATTGGACCAGAGCCGATATTTTCACCAGTACTGAGCCGGATTTTTTTGAAAATTGTAGGCATTGCGTTGACAGTCACATCACCGTAGTGAACAGATACTGCTTCTTTCTCTGTTGTCTGATCGATTTCAAGTACCTTGAGCTGAACAGCTAAATTCGCATCTGTATAGTATTCTACATCTACTTGTTTCACATAAGCCTTTAAATGCTCGTAATCTAGCTTTTCTACTTGATACTGAACCCCTTCATGTAAATAAATCGCCTCATCATGAAGCAATGTCATTGCACTGAATCGATCCATCTCTCCAATAATCCGAACATTCGCTACGTCGGATTGATCCACAATCACCACATTTTCCTGGCTTGCAGACCGCAGGCTGATGCCATGCGCTGGGAACGATTGATCTGACCAATAATACCGGTTCCCGCTAAAATGAAGAACCCCTTCCTCATGTAAGTATTGCAAAATGTCTTCTACTTCCATGCCGCCAAACTGTTCATCCGTCCGAAATGGCAGCTCGTAGGAGGCACATTTTAGATGATCCACTAAAATAATGAGATTTTCAGGATTGATTCTGGCTGCTTCAGGCGGTCTATTAAAGAAATATTCAGGATGTCTGACAATATATTGATCAAGGGGTGAGGAGCTTGCCACCATAATAATGAGCGCCTCCTCATGACGCCTTCCAGCACGTCCTGCCTGCTGCCATGTACTCGCTACACTGCCAGGATACCCTGTCATAATGCATACCTTGAGCTGACCTATATCTACCCCTAATTCTAGTGCGTTCGTGCTGACGACACCTAGAATGTCTCCTTCTCTTAACCCCTTTTCAATCACGCGCCGCTCTTTTGGCAAATAGCCTCCGCGATACCCGCGAATCGATTTTGGACCGATTTCTTTTTTCACAAGCTCTTGAATATGACTTAAAATCACTTCTACTCGTACTCTGCTTCTAGCAAAAACGATCGTTTGAATTTTTTCTTTTAAAAATGTTTTAGCTAATTGGTTGACGACAGTGGCAGCGCTTTGTCTAATATTTAATGGTTTATTCACCACCGGCGGATTATAAAACACAAAATTCTTTTTACCGCTAGGCGCTCCGTTTCGTTCAATAAGATGTACTTTGCTCCCTGTGAGCTGCTGCGCCAGCTCTTTTGGATTCGCAATCGTTGCGGAAGTACAAATAAACACCGGATCACTTCCGTAAAATGCACAAATTCGTTTTAACCTGCGAATCACATTAGCCACATGACTGCCAAACACACCTCGATATGTATGAAGCTCATCAATGACAATATACTTCAAATTCTCAAACAAGCTGACCCATTTCGTATGATGAGGCAAAATCGCTGAATGCAGCATATCTGGGTTTGTGATGACAATATGGCCTGCTTGTCTGACTCGCTGCCGAATGGCCGGGGAGGTATCCCCGTCATATGTTTCACTATGAATCGGAACATCCATCTCGTGGATGATCTCGTTAAGTTCACTCTTTTGATCCTGCGCGAGCGCTTTTGTTGGGAATAAATAAAGAGAGCGGTTTGTCTGGTCTTCTGCAATCGACTGAAGAACAGGCAGATTGTAGCAAAGCGTTTTACCTGAAGCTGTTGGTGTAACCGTTACTACATGCTCACCATTCATTACTCGTTCAAAGGCTTCTTTTTGATGAATATACAGTTCTTTCACGCCTCGTTTTTCAAGCGCCTTTTTTAGCCTGTCGTCCACTCTTTCAGGAACGGGTGAGGTCTGTGCAGGCTTTGCTTCAATTTCATGCCAATGTTCTACCTGTTCGTCTTTCTTTAATTCTTCTATCAGTTCGTTCATTGTTTTCTTTTTCATATTGCGTCCACCTCTCATTCTAGTGTACCGAATATTTGTTTGCATGACTAGGCGGCAATTTTTTGATGCGGGGCTTATGAGCAAATACTTTGAACAGTTGTAACAGGATCTATTACACTTCTAAAGTGAAATGATTTTATCAAGGAAGAAGATGATCAGATTGAAAAACGAATTTAAGCCTTTATTTGAACCATTTACGTTTCCAGGAGGCGCCTCTATTGATGGACGGTTAGTGGTTGCTCCAATGACACACTTCGGTTCTCATGACGATGGCACTATTTCCAAAGACGAAATTGATTTCATTACAGCTAGATCAAGTGAAATGGGCATGGTGATTACAGCATGTGCGAATGTGACTCCAGATGGGAAGGCATTTGAAGGACAGCCTTCTATCGCAAGAGATGAAGATATTCCAGGCTTGAAAAAACTGGCTTCAGCTATCCAGGCGAAAGGAACTAAAGCCATTATTCAAATTCATCACGGCGGCTCTCAGGCTCTTCCTCATTTAGTTCCAAACGGTGATGTGGTTGCGCCAAGTGATGTGTTCAAAGATGGAAAACAAATTGCACGCGCTTTAAAAGAAGAGGAAATTACTCATATTATCGACTCCTTTAAAGAAGCGGCAAGACGAGCGGTTCAAGCAGGGTTTGACGGTGTGGAAATCCACGGAGCAAACGGTTATTTATTACAGCAATTTTACTCACCGCATAGCAATCAGCGTACAGATCAATGGGGAGGAAATGAAGAAAAACGTCTAGCTTTCCCTATTGCTGTTGTAGATGCAGTTAAAGAGGCCATCAAAGAACATGCGGCTAAACCGTTTATCTTTGGATACCGATTATCTCCTGAAGAACCAGAAACACCTGGTTTAACAATGACAGAAACGTTTACATTAGTGGATGTTCTCAAAACAAAAAGCCTCGATTATTTGCATATCTCTTTAATAGAGATTGGCTCTAAAGCAAGACGAGGCGCAGATTCTAATAAAACACGTATGGAACTGCTAAAAGAACGCTGCGGCGATGCTCTTCCGCTTATTGGAGTAGGCAGCGTCATTACAGCTGAAGATGCACTCCATGCTTACAATCAAGGAATTCCTCTCATCGCTGTCGCACGAGAGTTGATCGTCGACCCAGATTGGGCTAAGAAGATTAAAGAAGGCAGAGAACAAGAGATTGAAACGGTCATTAAACGGAGCCAAAAAGACAAGTATCTCATTCCAGAAGGATTGTGGTCTGTCATGGAAGCGAGTCAAGGCTGGGTTCCGATGGAGGATTAATGTCCTCAGCTCAATAAAAAACTACCCTATCCGCGGGTAGTTTTTTCTATTCATGGATTATTTCATTTTCACTGTAAAGAGCTTGGACATCTGCTTTTCTACAGAGCCTTTTGGTTCTTTATCAAGTCGTTCGACCATGTCACCATTCATAATCACAATCGGTGTCACTGTACTTGACGCTTTCTCTTCAATCAGTTCTAAATCACACGTAATAAGAGGATCCCCGATTTTCACCTTATCCCCTTCTTTCATGTGCGCTTCAAATCCTTCACCATTTAACCCAACTGTTTCAAGTCCGATATGAATCAGAAGCTCAAGCCCCGAGAGTGTTCGAATGCCAATTGCATGTTTTGTATGGAAGAGCTGAATGATTTCACCCTCTACTGGTGACACAATCGTCCCACTTTTTGGTTTTACTGCTACGCCGTCTCCCATCATCTTTTGAGAAAAGACGGGATCTGGTACGTCAGTCATATCCATTAACTCTCCATCCACTGGAGAATAAATGACTTCTTCCTTTACATCATCTTGGTTTTTTCCGAAACCGAATAATTTTTTCAGCAATGTCAATTTGCTCCCTTCAAGCTTTGCTTCCTAGATCTATTCAGTGTATGAAACTTTGCACCCATACACCTTGCTTCATTCAACACTATTTAATCATAATTTTTTCCTCTCATCAATTGATAACCGCCTGAGCCCCCTCTGCATAGGCTGTAGATGAGAGGTGATTCAAATGAAACATGAAGGCGAAAAAAAACATGAAATGCTGGCAAATGAAGAAATGCTATATGAAGCGATTGAACAATTTTTTGCATCCTCCCCGTTTCACGAGATTTTAAATAGTGCAGAGGCACTCATGACCACATCGCATTCACTTGCATCCATTACGACCGATGTGAAAGAGGATGAACAAAATGTGTATATTGAGATTCAATTTCCAGACCATTTTGTCGAAGGGGATATTGCGCTAGAAGTAAAAGCCCAATATTTACACTTATCAGTACAGGAAAAAATCAAAACGGAAACGACTTCCTCGTATTCAAGTTTTACCAAAACCATTTTAATGCCGGCAAAAATAGATGAGACGAAAATGAAGAGTGTGTGGAAAGATCAATCGCTTCATGTGTCCGCGCCAAAGCAATCAACCCAATAGATCAATCTATTGGGTTTAATTATGCTTTAAAAATGCTTGTAAATCCTTTCGCCAATGAGCCTACTTGATTCATTGTACTCATCATTTGGCCAGCTGTATCAAACATTTTGTTAAAATCGTATTGCCCATTTGTCTTTTTGAATTGTGACAGCACACTTTTAAATTGAGATGGCTGCTGTTTTTGCGGTCTTGGCAATGGATAAGGGTTCATAGGCGGCTGCATGGGCATCATGCCTGGCGGCGGCTGCATAAGCGGCACGTTTTCTTGGTATCCATAAGGCGGCTGATAAACAGTAGATGGTGCCTGATTCATTCCCCCTCCACCTTGATATGGCGGCATAAAATAGTCTGGAGGCTGCGGAGGCGGCTGCTGCATCTCTGGATACGGAAAAGGCCTTTGCTTGAATTGATTGAATTCATAAGGCTGCTGGTTTGAATAAGGGAACATCTATCTCGCTCCTCTCGCTCTCAACACATATTGATGTCACTCATATATTATGACCAAGAGCAGAAGATGTGCCTAAAGAAGTCATAAGAAAAACGCAGCATGATGTCTTTAGCTGCGCTTTTTGATTTCTTCTATTAAAAGGTTCAGAGTGTAAACCACTGACTCAACTAAATTTTTCACACGGGGTGCGTGCTGTTTGCCAAAATAAGATTGCAGGACAACCTCTTTACCATTTTCTTTTACAGCTTCAAGCTGTTCTTGGTGTAAATATCTAGGTTTGGCCTGCTCAATAAATGAGATGGCAGCGGTGAGCCACTCTTCCATTTTCTGATCAAATGTAACAACAGCCGGCTGAATATCCGTATAAAAATCATACGATGGGTACTCCTCTTCAGCCTTTCCCTTTTGGTACTGCTTATACGCTTCTTCGATCCATATTCTCAAGTTTTGTGTATGTTCAAGTAATGTTTGATTATCCAAAGTGTTCACCTCTATGAACCATCCTATCAAACGTTTACCTATTGCTCAAATAGAAAAGCTATCCGGCGTGATATGCCGGTCTTGCTGCCAGTTTATACTCGGCTGCATGAAGCTTCACTTCACAGTCCTTTACTTCTGATTCAAGCCGGTCAATTATTTGTTCCTGCTCTTCTATCGCTGCACGTTTTGTCTGCTTCACAGCAAGAGACAGCTCTTCCTCCACCGCATCAATTTTCCGCTCGATTTCCTCTAACAACTGCATAATGGATTCTTTTGATACAAATTCACTCATCATCAGATTCCTCCTTTATTGTCTCTCGTTACATTCTCTTTTCTTTCTCCCCCTCCTTCACACATGACAAAACTAGAAGCAAATCGCCAATCTAAGTGTAGATAAGCGCTATTTCTTCCTTTTCGACAGATGCTTGTCCTTCTTTGTATGATTGCGTCCGATTGTGTAAATTCTAAGGACAAAAGGAGGTAGATTTCATGAAAAAGCAGCCAGCACCAAAAGAGCAAAAGCCAAAAGGGAAAGAAAGCAGTACAGATCAGCTTGATAAAAAGCTCGGCGGTCCTAATCGTCCATCTACGTAAAAAAAAAGCAGGCACCCCCTGCTTTTTATTTATGCAAAAAATAGTGCTCTAATGAGAAAAGAAAACGAAGCTGTCTTTTTTTATGAAAATACCAGTCGGTCAGCTCAATCTGTTTTGGCAGCGGCTCTGCCTCAAATAAAGATGGACTCAATTTCATTTGAAACCAATCTTCCCTTTGATCGTCTAATGAATGTGTCATCACCGGATAAACCGTCCGAAGAAAAGGTGTTGACCTTCTAGCGATCCCTAAAAACCGTTCAAAATCAAACCGAGATCCCGTATGCGGAACGGTATGCAAAAAATGATAAAAATCCGAAAACAAATCGGCTCGAAATAATAGTTTCGCTAGTTTTTTACCTAATGTAATGCGTTCCTTTACATTGGAAAACTTCCGTATGGTTAAGCCGTACAAATGCCCGTCCACCGTTGGAAAAACAACGGTTTGGAAATGTCCCCACTCGCTGAAAAGATATTGAATCGAGTGAAAAACATTCTTTTTCAGAAGAGGATTTTGTATAATAGGAGATTGTATAGTATATTGTTCATTTATGATGAGTGCATAAAGCAGACGCTCTGTGTCACGCTTTAGCCAGAAACGTTCCCACTCAGCGCTCATAAAACGAGACACAGAGAAATAAGGCAGCAGATGAAACAAAGGTTTACTGCACCGCTTAGACCATTCATACAAAAGAAGCTGAGGGTAAGCATCCGAAAAGATCAGCCAATTCGCTCTTTCATATGCTGTGAAAAAAAGGTGCCCCTGCTGATCCGTTAAACCTGGATGGAAGAGTTCTCCCTTTAAATCTGTCATGGACCATCCTGCATTTCTCGAGACAAAGGAAGCAAGCAGCGACCATTTCATCTCTGGATGCCGGTCATAAAAGCGCTTGTAAGCATTTGTCCTCGTCAGGTTGTCTTTATTTTTTGCTTTCGTTTCACGCAAAATTTGCTGAGTGATGATGTGCTCTTCTTGGGACAACATGGTGATCTCTCCAATACAAAATGCATTAAAAGGAGGCTGAAACTTGATGATTCGGTATCCAAACGGAAAATCGTATCAGCCCATTCAACAAATTGGGACAAAAAAAAGAATCAGCGGCGAATCCTCTTATAGTAACCGCGGGATGACGCTTGAGGCTGATTTAAATGAAACGAACCAATACTATTTGGTCAACGGGATCGCAGTCATTCATAAAAAGCCTACCCCAGTTCAAATTGTGAATGTGGATTACCCAAAAAGAAGTGCTGCTGTCATTAAAGAAGCTTATTTTAAACAATCATCCACAACAGACTATAACGGGGTGTATAAAGGCCGCTATATCGATTTTGAAGCAAAGGAAACCAAAAGCACTACCTCGTTTCCGCTCAAAAATTTTCACGACCATCAAATTGAGCATATGAAACAGGTTGAAAAGCAAGGCGGCATTTGTTTCGTTATTATATCCGCTTTTGGCTCCGTTTATTATTTGCCCGCTTCAGATCTCTTCTTCTTCTGGGAGCGGCAGAAAAAAAACGGCCGTAAATCCATTAGCAAAGACGAATTAATGGAAGCTGGCCAGATAATGACACTTGGATATTCGCCAAGAATTGATTATATTAAAGTAGTGGAGACACTTCATTTTTCGGATGAAAGCAATCAGCAATTACGTTCGAAAAAGGTTTAACACGAAAGGTTGAGATGTGATGTCTGATCAATTTACAAGTCGTGAACAGCGACGTAAAGCAAGTCAAGAAAACAATAAGAAGCAAAAGAACAAAAAAGGCAAAAAGAAAGCAGGTCTATTTAAAAAAATATTTTTATCTTTACTCGTGATCGGTCTACTTTGTTTAGTTGCCGGAATCACAACTTTTGCCGTTTTTGCATCAAGCGCTCCTTCTATTGATGATAGTAAGCTTAAAACACCATACTCTTCAAAGCTTTATGATAAAGACAAGAAAGTGTTTGCAGAAGTTGGTGCAGAAAAAAGAACGTATGTCTCGATAAAAGATATACCCGATGTGGTAAAAGACGCATTTATTGCGACTGAAGATGCACGTTTTTATAAGCACCACGGGATTGATCCAATCCGTATCGGGGGTGCCCTTGTCGCAAACGTTGAGGACGGCTTTGGTGCTGAAGGCGGAAGTACCATTACACAGCAGGTTGTGAAAAACTCCCTCCTAACCAATCAAAAGACGTTAAAACGGAAAGTACAGGAAGTATGGCTCTCGATTCAGCTTGAGCAAAAATACTCTAAAGATGAAATTTTAGAAATGTATTTAAACCGTATTTTCTTCTCTCCTTATGCTTATGGTGTTGGGAAAGCAGCTGAACAATTTTTCGGAGTCACAGATTTAAATAAACTAACTGTTGCACAGGCTGCTACACTTGCAGGGATGCCGCAGAGTCCTTCTGCCTATAACCCAGTGAAACATCCCGAGGCAGCGGAAAAACGCCGTAATATCGTTTTAAGCCTTATGAAAAAACAAGGCTACATTTCAGAAAAAGAATATGACGTTGCAAAAGCAACCCCTGTCAGTAAGACAGTTGTTTCAGCTAGTAAATATAAGAGCCAAAACTCTAGTAAGTACTCTGCCTACATTGAAGAAGTGATGGAAGAAGTACAGAAAAAAGCCAAAGTGGATGCATCAACTGATGGATTAAAAATCTATACATCACTTGATCGAAATGCACAGGATCATCTAAATGATATCATCAATGGAGATTCAGTTGGATTTACGAAAGGGATGCAGGCGGGTGTCACCCTGCTTGATACGAAAAATGGTGAAATACGCGCCATTGGGGGTGGACGTGATGTACCAGCCGGCGGATTTAACTATGCGACGGATGCAAAACGCCAGCCAGGGTCCACAATCAAACCGATCTTAGATTACGGCCCAGTCATTGAAAACAAAAAATGGTCAACATATCAGCAAATTGATGATGCGCCATATACGTACTCAGATGGTACACCGATTAACAACTTTGACAGAAGACACTTAGGAAAAATGTCGATGAGAAGTGCTTTGGCACAATCACGTAACATCCCTGCACTTAAAGCATTCCAAGAAGCTGGTTCAGCGAATGCCGCTCAATTTGCTAATAATTTAGGCATGGACTTACCTTCTGATATTCCAGAATCTTATTCAATTGGTGGGTTTGAAGATGGTGTGTCTTCATTAAAAATGGCTGGAGCATTTAGTGCATTCGGTAATAACGGATACTATAATGAACCGCACGCTGTTACATCTGTTGAATTTAATGATGGGACAAAGCTTGACCTTACGCCAGAATCCAAAGCTGCGATGAGTGATTACACAGCATTTATGATTACAGATATGCTGAAAACGGCTGTCCAATCTGGAACTGGTACACTTGCGCAAGTACCGAACGTTCAAGTAGCTGGTAAAACAGGTACAACAAACTTTACAGAAGATGATATTAATAAACACAATATTCCTTCTGGCGGTGCGAAAGATTCTTGGTTTGTCGGTTATACGCCGCAATATACAGCAGCCGTATGGACTGGAATCGGTAATTCAAAAGATGCAGACGGAAAAATATGGCTGAATGATTACGAGCAGCGTGTTGCCAAAATCGTCTTCCAGCGATTGATTTCTCAAATTGATGATGGAAGCGGCTCATTTGAAAAACCAGACAGTGTCGTTGAAGCTACGGTTGAAAAAGGATCCGATCCAGCAAAATTAGCTGGACCGAATACACCAAGTGACAAGAAGACAACAGAATACTTTGTTAAAGGAACGGTTCCAACAAAAGTGTCTGAGACATACGAGAAAAAAGAAGCCGATAAGCCTTCTGATTTAAAAGCGGTGTATGATGAAGAGAAAAAATCCATCACACTGACTTGGGGCTATTCTGACGATGCTGATGCTACATTTAATGTCAAGCAAGCGGTTGATAATGGCGGCTATAAAGAAATTCAAAACAGCTCTGCTAAAGAAGCGGTCATCTCTGATGTGAAGCCTGGCTCCACATATAAATTCCAAGTGACAGCCACTGTAGATGATGTCACAAGTAAAGCGGCTTCTACCTTCCTCACCATTAAGGATGACGCAGATGAGGAAGAAAAAGCGGATGATGAGAATAAAGAAGAAGAAGAACCGCAGAAGCCTGACGACGAGCAGACAGACCAAACAGACGATAACAAAAATCAGCCTCCTGGTACTGATGAGCAAAAGCCTGATGACAAAAAAGATCAAGATAAGGATAAAGATCAGAACCAAGGCGGAAATACAGAAAACGGAAATAATGGGTCTTCAAATGATGGATCAGACAGTACAAATGGGAACAGCAACTCGCAAACTGATAATAAAGATAAAAAGAAAGATGATGCGAAAGCCAACTCTCAAAGTTCCAATTCACAATCAAATTCAACTACTCGAAAAGAAGATGAATAATGAAAAAGCACTTGCCTCCTATGGCAAGTGCTTTTTTTAACGCTGCTGTCTGATTTTCTTAAGTGCTTCATATTTTCCATACTGCTTTTTTAATTCGGTGTATAGCTCGTCCAATTGAATAAAGCAGTGATATTGAGTAGGTTTTAGCAAAATGAACTCTAAACGTTCCGTCCAATTAATCGGAGCAACAGGAAATGTCTCTTGCTTGATATGTTCCCATTCAAACGTTTGGACACTCTCCCCTTTGATCCAGTAAAACACCGCAATCATACTGACGATTCCTTGCAGCATATCATCTTCTTCACAGCGGGATTTTCTTGTTTGGAAACGAGGAAGCATTTTTTCTTTTAATTCGTTCCACAGCTCAAACATCACAGGAACAAAATCTTCCGTTTCCTGCCATGGAAGCTCGTCTGTTAAAGGTTCTGAAGATAGATCATATGCGAGCGGATTGGCTCTCAGTATATCTACTCGATCACCTTTAATCTCTACCTTTTTTTCTTTTAGCTTTTCGACATATGAGGTGAAAACAGCTGCCCCGCTCATGCCAGCTTCACCAATCCTTTTTTCAGCCTCTTCTGTCCTTCTCTGCACATATCAAGAAGCGGACACGATTCGCACTGCGGCCGCTGCGCCTTACAATGATATCTCCCAAAAAAGATCAGACGGTGATGCGTCACAGACCAATCTTCTTTTGGCACCTTTTTCATCAAGGTTTGCTCTACTTCAAGCACAGAATCTTTCCAGCGGCAGATGCCTAGACGCTTGCTGACTCGTTCTACATGTGTATCTACTGCTATTGCCGGTACCCCAAAAGCAACTGAAACGACGACATTTGCTGTTTTCCGGCCAACCCCAGGAAGCTTAACAAGCTCATCCCGATCCTTTGGTACTTCACCGCCATATTCTTCAATCAGCATTTTGCTCAACTTTTGAATGTTTTTAGCCTTATTTCGATAAAGACCAATCGAGCGAATATCTTGCTGCAGTTCTTCAAGCGGTACACTTAAATAGTCTTCTGGTGTTTTATATTTTTGAAATAACGTTTTGGTGACCTTGTTTACAAGCACGTCCGTACATTGAGCAGAGAGCGCAACAGCAATCACAAGCTCAAATGGGTTGGCATGAACAAGCTCACACTCAGCCTCTGGAAACATATCTCCTATAATATCTAAACACTCATTGATTTGTTTTTTTGATAACATGCCTTCTCCTTTATTGGTTATTGTTCCAGCCAATTATAAAAAGGAACTTGTCGTTTATAAGTGGACGTCTCTTCGTTTGAAGGTGGCGTTTTCTGCTGAGAACGAAAATGCTGGCTATGTTCTTTTGCTTCTTTCGCTGTTTTCAGCCCTTTCTTTTTCCACTCAAATAAAATTCGATCAATATAACGGAAATTTAATTTCCCTGATAAAACGGCTTCTCTTAGTGCTAGCCGAATCATCTCAGCATCATGATGGTCTTGATCCATCCAGATCGAAAGTGTTTCTCCTTCAAGAGGTGACAGCGGTCTGCCGAATTCATCTTCAAATAAAGCATATAAAGATTTTTCAGCCTGCACCTGATGTTTTTGCGCTTCTTTCGCCTGTTTTGTTTCTAAAAAGTCATACAGCACGCCCCATAAAGGTTCTACTGAGTAACGATCATGCTGAATACCAGACCTGTCTTCAAATGGCTGAATCGAGATAAATCCTTTTTGAATCAGATGCTGAACCATATACGCGCACTCTTCCGCTGAAATGGTCATGCCATGAGAAAGCTCTTCAAATGTTTGAAAGAAAACGCCTTGTTCTTCATTCATTTTAATCTTGAGCATCACCATCATCTGTGATTCATTCAGTCCTAACTGCTCATAATGAGCAATCAGCAAATTAGGCAAACTTGTCGACCCCATTTGCTGCATATTAATAAATTGCTGCCTATTCATCGGATACACCTCTTCACTTTAAGTATATCACGTTTTATTTCACGTGCCCCCCTCAAAAGACGTTTGAAAAAGCCTCCATTTGTTGGAGGCTTTCACGTCTTAAGGGTATAAACGGTTTAATAATCTTGGGAAAGGAATGGTTTCACGCACATGCGGCGCTCCGCTAATCCAAGCAACTGTACGTTCAAGTCCAAGACCAAAACCTGAATGCGGTACAGAACCGTATTGTCTTAATTCTGTATACCATTTGTAAGTTTCCTGATCAAGCCCATGTTCTTTCAATCTTGCTTCAAGAAGCTCTAAATCATGAACACGCTCAGAACCGCCAATAATCTCTCCGTAGCCTTCTGGTGCAATCAAGTCTGCACAAAGGACAACATCTTCACGATCCGGTGCTGGCTGCATATAAAACGGTTTTAATGATGTTGGGTAATGAGTGATAAACACTGGTTTATCATAGCTTTCGGCGATCGCTGTTTCGTGAGGCGCCCCGAAATCATCTCCCCATTCGATATCATCAAAGCCTTTTTCCTGCAGGAATTTAATCGCTTCATCGTAAGTGATGCGCGGGAATGGTGCTTTGATGTTTTCTAATTTTGCTGTATCACGGCCTAGCGTTTGCAGCTCCACTTTACAGTTTTCAAGTACACTTTGCACAACATGAGACACATAATTTTCTTGATACTCAAGGTTTTCATTGAATTCAACAAAAGCCATCTCCGGCTCGATCATCCAAAACTCAATTAAATGACGTTTTGTTTTAGATTTTTCAGCTCTAAATGTTGGGCCAAATGAGAATACTTTTCCGAGTGCCATTGCTGCAGCTTCCATGTAAAGCTGCCCACTTTGAGAAAGGTATGCATCTTCATCAAAATATTTCGTAGCAAACAGTTCCGTTGTGCCTTCAGGTGCACTTCCAGTTAAAATTGGCGGATCTACTTTCACGAAACCTTCTTGATGGAAGTATTCATATGTAGCACGAATAATTTCGTTACGGATTTTCATAATGGCATGCTGTTTTTTAGAACGAAGCCATAAATGACGGTGATCCATTAAGAATTCTGTTCCATGCTCTTTTGGTGTAATTGGATAATCTGTCGCTTCATGAATCACTTCAATGGATTTCACTTGCAATTCAAAACCTAGCGGTGAACGCTCATCTTTTGTCACTTGACCTGTTACATAGACAGATGTTTCTTGTGTGACTGATTTCGCAAGCTTAAAGACTTCCTCTTCCACTTCTGCTTTTACTACGACTCCTTGAATAAAGCCTGTCCCGTCACGCAGCTGCAAAAATGCAATTTTTCCGCTTGAACGTTTATTGGCAATCCATGCGCCGATGGTTACTTCTTGATCGACGTGTTTGAACACTTGATTAATCGTTGTTTTCAACATAATTCCCTCCAAAGCCAGAAAGAAACTCACCTATTTGGCAGGTGTGAATCTTTTTTCATACATTTTATTATAACCGTTCTAAATCAGCATGGTCAACGCAAGACAGGAGAAACTACGGTGTTAAATTTTTTTCCACGTGTCCTGTCGAGAAATCGACATAGCTGAAGCTATATTGATTGTTTTCATTTAAGTACGTCACTTCCCAAAGGAGTACGTCACCTTCTCTCGCTAATTTGACTTCTTTTAGCTTAGAGATCGTGTTCTCCTTTTGAACGGCCTGTACTGCTTGATTTGAGGTAATGCCTTCTTTTGCTTTTTTTGCGATCACTTTTTCTTTTTTGCTGGCAGGAACCCAAACGTAGGTCATTTCATTCTGTTTGTTTTTCCCTTCAACAATAAATTGTTTTTCTTTCCCGACAAAGGTTTCCACTTGCTCCACTTGTACGATGTTTGCTTGTTCTTTTGCTCGTTCGATCGCTGCTTCATGCCCTTGTTCTCTTTGTCCCATGGCAATTTGATAAATCCACGTAAAGCTGATGATGCCAATAAGCAGAACGAGAGCCACTACTGATGAAATAATCCAGACTATTTTTTTCATGTCAAGCTTCCCCTATGTGCGGTATATCGTAAATACCGCTTGATTTTGGTCTTCTTGATCTAATGCTAATCCAAACATGAGATCTTCTCTTTTAAGCGTTCTGTTCAATAAGTCAACGATTTTGTATAGGTCTTCTGAATGCTTAATTTGAACAGTTGAAAGTACCTCTATTTTACTTTCCACTTCTAATTCCTCCTCGGTACGTAAATATTGTTAGACATACTTTTCTGCATGGGAACCGATACTATTTTTACAACGGAACACAAAAAGCCGTTACGATAAATTAACTCCAAACCCACACCAGCTAAAGGCCGCTTATGACAGCGGCTTTTCGTTGTTAAGGTTTTCTATATACGCCTCAAGTGACTCTTTTGACATCTCGTGAACTGGCGCATGAGGGAGTGATTCTAAAAATAGTTTTCCATATGAAGCGGTTTTCACTCGGCGGTCTAAAATCAGCAATGTGCCTATGTCTTTTTCAGAGCGCAGCAATCGTCCAGCTCCTTGCTTAAACGTTAACACAGCTTCTGGTAAAGCGACGGCTTTAAATGGATTCTTCCCTTGTTTTTTAGCTGCATCACATTTGGCTTCAATGAGCGGAGAATCAGGCGGCCGGAACGGTAGACGTGCCATGATAACTGTTGTCAGCTCTGAGCCCGGAAAATCTACACCTTCCCAAAAACTACCCGTACCAAGTAAAATGGCCTGTTTTGCTAATTTGAACATTTTCGTTAATTTTACGGGGCTTCCGCCTGTCAAACCTTGAGCAAAAAGGGCTGACTGCATCCCTTCTGTTTTTAGCTCTTCATAGACTGCTTTTAACATCTCATGTGAATTAAACAAAACCAATATTTTGGCATGCTGCTGCTTTTCCATGACCTTAATATATTGCGCGGCTTGCTTTACATAATCTCGTTCATCACGGTTCGTAATCGGCGGCATGTCTGCTGGAACGATGACCTTAAGCTGTTTTTCAAGTTCGAAAGGTGAATCAATTTGCACAAGATGAGGGTAAAAATCTTGCAGGCCAAACCGTTCCAAGCAATAATCAAAGCGGTGATTGATGGTAAGCGTCCCTGATGTGAGGACAACACTCTTTTTGTTCATAAAGAAACGGTCAGCCAAAAGCTCCCCAGTATCTAACGGCTGTGCATGCATAAAGACAGCGTTTTTGGCACCTTTTGCATCAATTTCAATCCAAACCGTTTCATCGTTTTTCGGTTCAAAGATAAACCGGTACAGTGTACTGCAAAAAGTATGCATAAACGACATGACTTGGTCGTATTCCTCTGCTTCAAAGGCAAAGTGTTCTGTCAGCTGATCACTTTTTTGAAGAAGCTCATTTTTTTGCTGCTCATACAGCTTCTCACAAGCAATTAACAAGGAACAAAGCTTACTTGCCGTTTCTTTAATCCGTTTCCACTGAGCATGTTTTGAATGATGACGTACTCTATGAATGAGACGATTGATATCGGCTTTCGGTTTTGTCCTTTTCACAAATGAATGGACGGTGCTAAAGAATGCATCACTTTCCATTTGAAGCTGGTTGAGATACTCATTCATTTCGATAAAGGTGTCTGTCTGTAACCCTGCATGATGAAATCTCTTTTTCAGTTTCTTTAACAGTCCGCCTTGCAAGGAGCCAAGCTGCGTTAATTTCGCGTGTAGCTGGATATAAGACGCACTATCCCCTAGTGTTTCATTGGCTGTTTTCTCAAATTGATGGGCTTCGTCTATCACATACACGTCAGCATGCTGAAAGATAGACGATGCCTCCGTTTGTGATAAGAGCAGACGATGATTCGTTAAAATTAAATCAGCTGTTTTTGCCCTTTTTTTGGCACGCTCATAAAAGCAATACTCTTTAAAACGGCGCTTTTTCGATGTAAACGGCATATGCACACAGGAAATACGGTCTTTGATATTGGCAGCTCCTGACGGTAAATTCAGTTCAGATAAATCACCTGTTTCTGTTACAAGGAGCCACATTAAGATTTGCGCCTTCGTTAAGACGACATCATAGTTATCATCTTCCTCATGAAGCACATGCTCAAACTTATCTAAACAAATATAATGCGCCCGACCTTTAAATACACAGGCAGCAGGCTCAAACGGGAGCAATTGATTCAACATCGGCACATCGCGCTGAAGCATTTGCTGCTGCAAAAGGATAGAATATGTACTAATAATGACAGGTTTTCTTGATTTCCTCGCTTCTAGAGCAGCTGGGATGAGGTAAGCGAGCGTTTTCCCAATACCCGGTGCCGCTTCAATTAATGCATAGGCTCTTTCATGAAACACGTCTCTTACTTTATTCATCATTGTGAGCTGGCCTTCTCTTACTTCATAGCCTTCTACGGTTTGCGGAAGCTTCTTTTTGATTTCCTCAAACAGCTGTTCATCATCTTCACCTACTGAATGAGTCGTCCTACTGATAGGATTGGTGACATCTTTTACAGCAAAAGAGCCGACTTCCACCAAAGAATCTTCCTGGCTGGCATGGCTTGTTTCAAGCTGCTTAATTAAAAGTCCTATATCACTTAGGAGATAAGAGGATAATCTGCGCAGCTGCTTCAGCACATTTTTCGGTGTATGTTTTAATTGATGTAATAAAGTTAAAAATAACATGGCAGTAACTTCCGCATCACTATCCGCCCTATGCGGGTGGTCATGTGGAAGCATGAGCTCTTCACTTAATTCAGTAAGCTTATAACCTTCAAGCTCAGGATAAAGAATTCTAGAAATCTCAACTGTATCAATTGCTAGCACATCCAGCTCATTTTTCCCGCATGCTTTTAGTTCATCATTTAAAAAATTCAAGTCAAAATGAACATTGTGCGCAACAAAATAAGCACCCTGTATGAGATCATACACCTCTTGGGCAATGTCCTCAAAAAACACCGCATCGTCAACCATGTGCTGCTGAATGCCTGTCAGCTGTTCAATAAATCCAGGGATTGCTTTACCCGGGTTCACATATTTTGAATACCGTTCGACAATTTGTCCATTTTCAATGACCACCGCAGCTATTTGAATGATTTTATCACCCTTTTTAGGTGAATTTCCGGTGGTTTCAATATCAACGACAACAAACCTTTGATCGGTCATAAAATGGACACCTCAATTCCTCGTTTCACCCTGAAGTGAAACACACTCTGGACAAAATAGATGAAACAGAACAGCCTCTCTTCTGAAACTGTTCTGTTTCCACTGAGCTTGCGTTATAAAATCGTTCTCGCAGGCTCTTGCCCAATCATTTGTTCAATTTGATTTTGTTTATTTAACACGACCACTTTTGGTGTATGTGTCTTAGCTTCTTCTTCTGACAGCATCCCATAAGCGATAATAATGACTTCATCTCCTGGCTGAACCAATCTCGCCGCCGCACCATTTAGACAAATGACACCGCTCTTTCTTTCGCCGGGAATAATATATGTTTCAAGTCTCGCGCCATTATGATTATTGACAATTTGTACTTTCTCATTTGCCATCATACCTGCCGCATCAAGTAAATCTTCGTCAATTGTGATACTTCCTACATAATGTAAGTTTGCTTCTGTTACCGTTGCTTTATGAAGCTTAGATGTCATAAAGGTTCTATACATGTTTTTCACCGCTTTCAGGAACATGGAAAATCACATTATCAATCAGTCTTGCCCGTGAAAATTTCACCGCAACCGCCATAATGACTTGACCTGCTAACTGTTCAAGCGGTTCAAGTTCTGGATATGAGTAGATCTCAATATAATCAATTTCTCCGCACGTCTGAACAAGTTCCTCTTCAATCAGCTGATACACACGACTAACATCACATTCACCTTTTTCAACAGCTGACCGTCCTTTTTTTAATGCGCGGTATAAAGCGGGGGCTTCTTGTCTTTCTTTTTCTGACAAGTACACATTTCTTGAGCTTTTCGCTAACCCGTCTTCTTCTCTGACAGTCGGTACAGATACAAGGTGAAGATCAAAGAAGAAATCCTTGATCATCGCATCGATCACAGCGACTTGCTGTGCATCCTTTAGACCAAAATAGACATTTGTTGGCGATACAAGATGAAACAGCTTTGTGAGCACAGTGACAACGCCGTCAAAATGTCCTGGGCGTTTTTTTCCGCATAAGACATCTGTCCGCTTTTGAACCGTCATCGTAATAGATGGTTCATTTGGGTACATTTCCTTCACATCAGGTGTAAATAAAATATCCACCCCTGCTGCTTCTGCAAGACGCTGGTCTCTTTCCATATCCCTTGGATAGGATTCAAAGTCTTCATTTGGCCCAAATTGCAACGGATTGACAAAAATACTCATCACGACAATATCATTTTGACCTCTTGCCTCTTTCGCAAGCGTCAGATGTCCTTCATGAAGAAAACCCATCGTTGGGACAAAGCCGATTGAATGCTGGTTTTCTTGATGCTGCTTGATTAACTCTTTTAGCTCGTGAATATGGGTGACAACATTCATTTTTTGATTCCCCCATATAAGCCATCAAGGACTTCTTCTTTGATATGAAACGTGTGCATGTCCTCTGGAAATGTGCGTGCTTTTACTTCTTTCGTATATTGAATGAGCGCTTCTTCTAAAACAGTATCAATTTGCGCGTATTGTTTCACAAACTTAGGTGTTCTAGACACCCCGTATCCTACCACATCATGGTAAACGAGAACTTGTCCGTCTGCCTCAGCTCCTGCACCAATTCCGATCACAGGAATCTTCAGCATGCCGGTAATTCGTTTTGTCAGTTCGCCAGGTACGCATTCCAATACAAGAGCGATTGCACCGGCTTCCTCACATTTCAAGCTGTCTTCAATCAATTTTTGAGCACTTTCGTGGTCTTTTCCTTGCACTTTATACCCGCCAAGTACACCAACTGATTGAGGTGTGAGACCTAAATGACTGACGACAGGAATGCCGCCTCTTGTTAGAGCTTGAATGGATTCAAATACTCCATCTCCGCCTTCTAGCTTTAAGGCATCAGCACCGCTTTCTTGCATGATGCGTGCTGCATTTTTCATTGTTTCTTCTAACGAATAATGGTAAGACATAAATGGCATATCGGTCACAACAAATGTGTCTTTTGCGCCTCTTTTCACTGCTTTTGTGTGATGGATCATATCATCCATCGTGACTTGAACTGTGGAATCTAGTCCAAGTACAACCATCCCGAGTGAATCACCAACTAAAATCATGTCGACTTCCGCTTTTTCCGCTAGCTTTGCAGCTGGATAGTCGTATGCGGTCAGCATCACAATAGGTTCGTTTTGTTCTTTCATTTTGAAAAAATCTAGCTTTGTCTTCATTTGTTCCTCCTCATTCTGGAGAGGAGATGGCTTGCCTCACATCACATGCTTTGATTTCTCATGTGCGGCGAATCATCCCTCTGTCCAAGTCCCTTAGGATCAAGGCAGAAATTTATCAAATTTTTCTTCCTAACAGGTACAGTTCTTTGCAGATACTGCCCACACGAAGTATATCAAAAATGTGCCGGGTGTTCCACTCAAGTTGCCTTGATCTGAATGTCTGCGGAGTAGATTTTTTGGATACCGTCCTCCGTTTCAAGCAATAAAACACCTTCTTCATTGATGCCAAGCGCCTTCCCCGTGTATTGCCCATTGACGGTACGGGCAACAATATGTTGACCGATCGTCATCGCAAACGATTCCCATAATTGTTTAATCGGCGCAAATCCTTGCTTTATATAATCATCATACCTTTTTTCAAAAGTGGACATGATCTGTTGTATGAGTGCAGCCCGATCCACTTTTTCATTCAGTTCCATTCGCAGACTTGTGGCGACATTCTTTAGGTCATCCGGAAAGTCATCAGCTGTTTGGTTCACATTAATGCCCGGCCCAATGATGACCGCATGAACCTGGTCCGCTTCTGCTTTTAATTCAGTCAGAATGCCAACGACCTTTTTTCCATTCAACAAAATATCGTTTGGCCATTTAATAGATGGACTGAGTCCTGTTTGCTGCGCAATCGCTTCTGCGATGGCTACAGATGCCAAAAGCGTCATTTGCGGCGCTTTATGCAGCGGAATTTCAGGTCGGAGAATAAGACTCATCCAAATGCCTGTCCCATTTGGTGAATGCCACGTTCTTTGAAGACGCCCCTTTCCGTTTGTCTGATGATCGCTGACAACAATTGTGCCGTGGGGCGCACCTTCATTGACAAGATCATGGGCAATCAGCTGAGTTGAAGCGACTTCTTTCTGAAAGTAAATATGCCTGCCAAAGCTCTCTGTTTCCAGACCAAACAGAATTTCGTCCTCACTAATTTTGTCCGGTTTACGAAGCAGACGGTATCCTTTTCTTCTAACTGCTTCTACCTCATACCCCTCTTTTCGCAAGTCCTCCATATGCTTCCACACAGCTGTTCGGGAGCAGCCAAGTTCATCACAAATCTGCTGACTTGAGACAAAATCCTCACTGGATGCTGTAAATAGTTCAATTAATCGTTTTCTAATTGCGGATCGCATGCTTTAAGCCACTCCTCTATGGCTTCTTTTCGGTTTTCTAAACGGTTTTGCAAAACGGCTTTTTTCACAAAATTGAGCTCCTCTGCAATCCATTTCCCAGACGTCTTTTGCCGAAAGGCCATTAAATCTTTTCCTGAAACAGCGAGATCTTGGAGCTTTTTAATCGGCAGTGCATCATAAGAACGCTTCGCTGCCTCCAGCTCATCAAAGAAAATGCGGCGCTCATGTTTTAGCTGTGTGATCTTCAAACTAGATAAGAGCACGTGTTCACCAGCTTCAAACATGTTTTCCGCATCCCAGTCACAATCAACGTATTTACTAATGGCTACTGCTTCTTTCAAAAGCTTGGTTGACAGCTTCCATTCTTTTAAGAAGGCCGCAGCCTCCGCTTCATCTAGGCCGAGCAAATGGATGCAAGCCCCCCATACCTCTTCTAGTCCATCCAGTAAGTAATATGGAAAGGCTTGAAAGGATTCATGAAGACGCTCCTCTTTGAGACCTGGCAATTCTTCATATAATTTGGTTGAAATGAGTACTTGAATGGCCTGCTTACAATGACGGCCTTTTAAAAGCTTCTCCATTTCAATCTTTTTGCGCTCAACTGATATGTTGGCAAGCAGATGCTTATCCTTTTTCATAGCTTCAGCCGTTTCATCAGCGAGTTCAAAGCCAAGCTGGCTTAAAAAACGGACAGCTCTCATCATGCGAAGCGCATCTTCTTGAAAGCGGCACGCAGGATCTCCAACAGTTTGAATTCGTTTCCGCTTTATATCCTGTTTACCACCTACATGATCAATAATTTCCCCATTTATATCCATGGCCATTGCATTAATCGTTAAATCTCTTCTTAAAAGATCTTCCTTAAGCGACGTAATAAACGCCACTTCTTTCGGTCTGCGAAAATCTTCATATTCTGATTCCGTTCGAAACGTCGTGACCTCATAGCTGACACCATCATGCAACACAATGACAGTGCCATGCTCCTTACCGACATCTACTGTTTTTTCAAATAAAGACTCAACCTTATCAGGTGTTGCATCTGTCGCAATATCGATATCACCGATTTCCCGTCCTAATAGAACATCTCTCACCGCTCCGCCGACAAAGTAAGCCTGATGCCCATGTTCGTGCAGTGTATGTAATATAGGGATCGCATGTGTGAATGGTTCATTCATCTTCATCATCACCTTCGATCAATTCTAGGTAAAGCTTCTCATATTCACTCACAATCTTATCTGAGGAGAAATGAGCCTGAACACTAGACTGAGCTGCCGCTGACACTTTTTCATGTAGCGCTTCGTCTTTCAGCAGAGACAATGAGTGCTTTGCTGCTCCGTCTATATCGCCGAGCGGGACAAGAAACCCTGTTTCTCCATGTGTAATGACCTCTGGAATACCGCCGACATCTGTCCCAATACAAGGAACACCGCAAGCCATTGCTTCAAGAAGCACAAGCCCAAAGCTCTCCTTCTCTGAAAGAAGCAGCTTCAAATCACTTATTGAATATAGCTCCTCAACCTTCTCTTGCTTTCCTAAAAACAATACGCGGTCTGTCAGTCCTAATTTTTTCACGAGTTCACATACAACCGATTTCTCAGGACCATCACCAATGAGCAGCAGCTTTGCCTGCACCTGTTCAGCAATCTTTTGAAACACATGAATCACATCATGCACCCGTTTCACCTTTCGAAAGTTTGATACGTGGATGATGACCTTTTCGTTCGGTAAAAGACCATAATGTGTCTTTAGCAAATCGTGATCTTCACGCAAATACACCCGTTCATCAACAAAATTATGAATCGTATCAATCTTTTTATCTGGTTTGATGAGATCGTACGTCTGCGCAGCTAATGAATGTGACACCGCTGTTACGCGATCCGATGATTCGATGGCGAACCGAATCACTTCTTTTAATGATGGATCATAGCCTAAAACCGTAATATCCGTTCCATGAAGCGTCGTAACGACTTTCACAGAGTGTCCAGTCATTTGTTTGGCTAAGAACGCACAGACAGCGTGCGGGACCGCATAATGCGCGTGAATAATATCAAGCTTTTCTCGTTTTGAGACTTCTGCCAATTTACTTGCGAGCGCAAGGTCATAAGGCGGATATTGAAAAACTGCATATTGATTCACATCCACCTCATGAAAATAAATATTCGGATATACTTTATTAAGCCTAAACGGAATGCTAGAGGTAATGAAATGAACATCGTGCCCTTTTTCAGCTAAACGTTTTCCAAGCTCTGTGGCTATAATGCCTGAGCCGCCGACACTTGGATAACAAGTAATTCCGACCTTCAGTTTTTTCATAATTACCCCCCAAGTAAGTCATCGTCCAACAAAAGTGGTTTCTTTGTGATAAACCCTTCTGCATAAGCTTTGTTGACTTCTCTTCCATACATAGACTCTCTCATTTTGACAAAATCAATATAACCGTTCACAAGAGGTGTCTCTACTGAGTTTGCCGATTTAACAAATTGGCTTTTATACGCATGCAGGCTATCAATTTTTTGGTGCATTTCCTCAGAAATATCGATCACAAAATCGGGACGATGGTGCCCATTAATCATGTAATAATACATTTGGCTTATTTTATGCGCTGGCTGCTTGTATGAATCTTCAAATTTATGTATACCTGCAGAAAAAGCGGCCTCTTCTACAAGTGAGCCCGCATGGCCATGATCTGGATGGCGATCTTGGTGGTACGGAGCGAAAATCAGTTTTGGTTTGTATGTTCGGATCACGCCCGCAATTTCCTTCATCGCTTCGTCATTTAGATACAGCCCTCTATCTGGCAGTGTAAGCTGGATTCTCGCTCTGACACCTAAAATAGCGGCGGCGGCTTTTGCTTCTTCTTTGCGGCTCTCTACCGTTCCATTTGAAGATAATTCGGCCTGGGTCAAGTCGCAAATCCCGACGCGCGCCCCTTTTTTTACGTATTTTGCAATCGTTCCGCCCATTCCGATCTCTACATCATCGCTATGGGCACCGAATGCAAGGATATCAAGTCGTTTCATTTGTTCCTCCGTTTTTTGCTACATCTCGAAAATCAAACGTACCTTTATTTAAATTCCTGACTAAAATTTCAGCAGTTCCCATATTGGTGGCTAATGGAATGTTATACACATCGCAAAGCCGGATGAGTGCAGATACATCCGGTTCATGCGGCTGCGCAGTAAGCGGGTCTCTAAAAAAGAGCACAAGATCCATTGCGTTATCAGCAATTAAAGCACCGATCTGCTGATCTCCCCCAAGTGGTCCTGATTGGAAACGATGAATGGGAAGCCCCGTCGCTTCTTTCACTCTCAAACCTGTTGTCCCTGTTGCGTAAAGTGTATGATCTGCCAAAATATCACGGTACGCAGTGGTAAACTGAATCATGTCACTTTTTTTCTTATCATGAGCGATTAAAGCAATGTTCATCAGGAATCCACTCCTTATTAGTCGATGATATTTTCTAAACCATAGACGAGCTGATCAATGTGCATAACCTGTTCTACTGAAAGTTTCACGCCTGACATAAAGGATGCACGGTTATAAGAATCATGACGAATGGTGAGCGTCTGTCCGTCCATTCCAAACAGCACTTCTTGATGTGCAATCATACCAGGAAGTCTCACGCTGTGCAGACGGATACCATCATAATCTGCTCCTCGTGCCCCTTCGATCAATTCTTTCTCTTCTGGATGTCCCTGCTTTTTGCTTTCTCTTACTTCTGCAATCATTTCAGCCGTTTTTAAGCCCGTACCGCTTGGTGCATCTAGTTTTTTATCATGGTGAAGCTCAATGATTTCAACGTCAGGAAAATAATTCGCTGCCATTTTGGCAAATTTCATCATTAAGACCGCACCGACGGCAAAGTTTGGTGCAATAATACAGCCTATGCCCTTTTCTTCTGTTAATTGCTGAAGCTCTTTTAGGTCATCTTCTGAAAATCCAGTTGTTCCTACGACTGGACGCACGCCATGTTCAAGTGCTTTTTTTGTATGTACTTTCCCGATTTCTGGTGTTGTCAGATCAATTAATACATCTGGTGCTGTTTCTGAAAGACATACATCAATGTCCGTATAAATTGGCGCATGAGATGTCGTATGAATCACATCAGATAATTTCTTTCCTTCATGCACGTGATCAAGTGCTGCCACCAGCTCAAAATGGCCTGTTTCTTCCGCCAGCTTCACAGCCTCTATCCCCATTCTTCCTCTTGCTCCAGCGATTACTACTTTGATGGTTTCATTCGTCATCGTCTCTACTTCCCTTCTTTTTTCGTCCAGCGGTCTTTATCTCTTGTGTTGAATTTATGCATCACACGATCATGTGCTTCTTCTAGTGAAATATCAAGTGAATTAGCGAGGCATGTTAACACAAACAAAACATCGCCAATTTCTTCTTCCATGCTTTTTTCTGTTTCCGTTGTTTTTTTCGGCTTTTCTCCATAGTAATGGTTAACCTCTCTTGCCAGCTCCCCTAATTCTTCTGTCAGGCGGGCCATCATAGCAAGCGGGCTGAAATAGCCTTCTTTAAATTGTCCTATGTAATCATCTACTTCTTGCTGCACGTGACGCAGCGTTTTTTCTTTCGTCATGAAGCTCATCCTCCTATCCATCTCTTACATGTTAGCGAAATCATAAATATTTGACAAATGTTTAAGACTCAGTTTGCTTGTTTCTCTCCCATACCATATAATATTATCGCTGTCTAAGCAAAAAAAGGAGTGGTCTCTTGCTAAAAGAAATTCGTCTTAAAAATATCGTATTTATTTTAATAGGATCTGCGATTTTTTCTTTCGGTCTTGTTCATTTTAATATGCAGAACAATTTGGCGGAAGGCGGATTTACAGGTATTACACTGCTTTTATATTTTCTATTTCACATTGATCCATCTATTTCAAACCTCGTCTTAAACATTCCGATCTTTTTTATTGGCTGGAAAATGCTCGGCAGAACGATGTTTGCTTATACAATTGTAGGAACAGTGAGTCTTTCTGTCTTTCTTGCCATCTTCCAGCGCTTTCAAATACATATGCCTCTCCAGCACGATTTAGCCTTAGCAGCCCTCTTTGCAGGGGTATTTATCGGAACAGGCCTCGGAATCATCTTTAAATTCGGCGGTACAACAGGCGGTGTGGACATCATTGCAAGACTGATCAACAAGCATTATCAGGTGGCAATGGGACGAACAATGTTCATCTTCGACGCATGCGTCATTACCATCTCTCTAACCTACTTAAATTATAAAGAAGCGATGTATACACTTGTCGCAGTATTTGTTGCTGCGAAGGTCATTGACTTCATGCAGGAAGGTGCTTACGCTGCCAAAGGCGCCATGATTATCTCTGAAAAAGATGACATCATTCAAAAGAAAATCACGGATGAAATGGAGCGCGGTGTCACCATCTTAAAAGGGGTCGGTTCCTATACAAAACAGGAGCGTAACGTTCTTTATTGCGTCGTTCCAAAAAACGAGCTTGTCCACCTTAAAAGCGTCGTGACCTCAGTCGATCCTCATGCGTTTGTATCTGTCAGTGACGTGCATGATGTACTCGGTGAAGGCTTTACATTAGATGAACACAAAAAGCCGCTCAATCCGCATTAAAAAAGAAGCACCAGTTTTGGGCTTCTTTTTTTATGATTTAGGATAATCAGCCTGACGTTTTTGCTTCTTTTCTTTTTCAGCACGATATTTCCGAAATCCCACATACGTTAACGTTAATAAAATAATACTCCCAGTTGTTAAGATGACCCATAAAAGCGATGGATCCGCTTCATCTTCATCGACGTGAGCAAACACACTCGATAAATCCTCTTCCAGCTTCGTGAGACGTTCAAGCTTTGTCCCACTTGATGCTTTTAAAAATTCACCTTGCTCAATCACTTCCATGTGCTGCTTAATCGTCTGGAGCTTTTCAGACGAAATATCAATGGTTAAACTTGGATAGATCATATCGTATAAAGAAACCAGCTCATTCCAAGTTTCATAAAATGTCGTCGATTCTGGATCTTTTACTTCTTTTTTCAAAGCAGGAAAAGATCCCATAATGGGCTTTTCGAGCGAACCCCAAAGAGGCTCAGAATCCGACTGAATCGCATCAAGCAGCATTCTAAATTGAGAGGCATAACGAAGTTTTTCGCGCTCATTCAATTCTTCCTGCGGCAGCCCTTTTATCATATCTTGATAGCCAAGTGTAATTTGCCGAATCTGCGTATTCGTCAAAGTTCCACGCCAATTCTCAGCTTTAAATGTCTTTTCAACATACAATGCGACTTGTAACGCCTCATCATATTTAGCTTGTCTCGTTAATTGAAAGATGGAATCTGATAGTTCCGTTAATTCTTGCAGCGTGTTAGCAGCTGTTTCCTCACCTTTGGCAACAGCTGGCTGTAATACGAGAAAAAATAATAGAATCATCGCGATTGGCTTTCGTTTCATGCAAGTCCCTCCTAGCCCTTCTCCTTACAGCGTATGAAGAAAAGGACAAGGTTAGACCAACATTGTTAAGGGAGTTCCAGCTTGACCGATTTTTTCGATAGAACGAGATAATACGAAATAAGAAGAACCGCAATACTTAGCCAAAACGTCACGTAGCCGATCTCGTTTGAATAAGCAGACAGCATAGAATAACGGGGCATCATACCAAATACATAATCAATCACATCGTTATGTAAGATCCAAATGCCGGCTACCACAAGATGACGCATTTGAAAACGATAATACGGCGCAAACAATACGGCTTGTACCGCCATCGCAAAGTGAGACCCAATCAGCATGTATCCTTCCCACGGAAAATCATCAACAGATAAAAGCACAAAGATATTCATTCCTACCGCCCATAACCCATATTTAATCAAGGTCACAAGAGCAAGCGCTTCAAAATAAGGAGCATTTCGTTTCATCAAAAACGCAAGTAATACAAATAAAAAGAAAAAGCTGGCCGTTGGACTGTCTGGCACAAAAGCTAAAAAGACAGCCGGTGTCTCTACGAGCTGCGGAATATACCAATAGTAGCCGTACACAGTGCCAAGGAAATTGATCATAAGCACCAGCACAAGCATGTAGCGCGTCGCTAGCAAATATTGAATCCATCTCATATGTCTCTTCACTCACGATCTGTTAAAATCAGAAAAAAGCTGACAGCGCCAGCTTTTTCTCTTTTGAGTATATCCTTGTACTTGCATTTAAACAACTGAATTATTTTGATTTGACCTCAGATAAATATTTAGAGAGCTTCTCGAGTTCTTCATCACTGCCTTTAAAGACACCCTTTGGCATGTTGCCTTTTCCTTCTACAGCGATTTTAGCGATCTCCTCAGGCGCAAGACCGTTGTCAACGAGTGACGGTCCGGCTGCTCCGCCCTGCATGTTATCCCCATGGCAGGAGATACATGTCTGCTCTTGATAAATTTTATACTCTTCAGCTGAAGTATCAATCTCTGCTTCTTTCTTAATCTCACCTTGTTTTGCCGCTGCTTCCCAATCATGAGTTGCAACAGACTCCCACGTTAAATATGTTGCTGCGCCGATTGCAAGAATCATCATCCCGACTGCAATTGGTCTTCTATACGGTCTGCGTTCTGGACCTGAATCAAGAAATGGTGCGAGCAAAAGTGCACCAAACGCAATTCCAGGCATAATCATCGCGCCAACGACAGTGTAGCTACCTGCAGCAAATTCATATTTTAATAACTGGTACAAAAATAGGAAATACCAGTCTGGCAGCGGAATATAGCCAGTATCTGTTGGATCAGCCATCCGCTCAAGCGGAGGCGTATGAACAACAGTTAGGACAAGAAATCCAATTAAAAAAACGGCACCTACAAGCCATTCCTTTAAAAGAAAGTTCGGCCAAAAGGCTTCTGTTTTTCCCGGATATTCGGAATAGTCTTTAGGTATGTTAGGTTTTCTTTCTGCCGGTATTCTGGAATCTCCGACAAACTTCATCCCTTTTCCCCTATGCAAAGTCATCCCCTCCTCATTGAACATTCATCAAACGCAGCATTTTATAGCGGTCCAGAAATTCCTTGCTTACGAATCATAATAAAGTGGGCAGCCATCAGCCCAAATAATGCCGCTGGCAAGAAAAAGACATGGATAGCGAAAAATCTCGTCAGCGTTTGTGCCCCTACAATGTCAGGATGACCTGCAAGCAGCGTTTTGATCTCTTGACCAATGAAAGGTGTTGCTTCTGCTATTTGAAGACCAACCTTCGTCGCAAACAGCGCCTTCATATCCCATGGTAAAAGATAACCTGTAAAACCAAGTCCAAGCATCACAAAGAAAATGAGCACACCAACAATCCAGTTCAGCTCTCTCGGTTTTTTATACGCCCCTTGGAAAAAGACCCTTAGCGTATGTAAAAACATCATCACAATGACTAAACTCGCACCCCAGTGGTGCATCCCTCTGACAATCTGGCCAAATGCCACTTCATTTTGCAAATAGTAGACAGATTCCCAGGCATTTTTAATATCCGGCACGTAATACATCGTTAAAAACATGCCCGAAAGGACTTGAATGACTGTCACAAAAAACGTTAAACCGCCAAAACAATACACAAAAGCGGAGAAATGATGTGCTGGATTGACGTGCTCTGGCACCTCGTGATCCGCGATATCTCTCCATATTGGTGTAATGTCCAGCCGCTCATCTACCCAATCGTAAATCTTGTTAAGCATCGTTACCCTTCCCCTTTCGGCACAGCTTTTCCAAGATAGAGGTATCCGTCCTTCACTTGCTGCTTATAATGGTCAAGCGGTGCAAGCGGTGGAGTTCCGGGTACGTTTGTACCATCCTTGTCATACAGCCCATAATGGCACGGGCAGAAAAATTTGTTTGGATTTTTCGGATCACTGTTCCAGTTCACTGTACATCCTAAATGTTTACAGATTGGCGATAAAGCGACAATTTCATCCCCTTCTTTGTACACCCATGCTGACCTAGATTCCTTTGACTCGTACCATGCATCTACTTGATCAATTTTAAAGTCAAAGCGCTTCGGTTCCTTTGTCAGTTCATCTACACTGACAACTTGAACCATATCCTGATCCTCTGTTCCTTTTAGCACAGGGTCAAGCGCAAAGCGAACCATAGGCATGAGCATTCCAGCGGCCATAAATCCCCCCACGCCGGTCAACGTGTAATTCAAAAATTGACGCCTGGACACTCCATGTCTCTTCTCGCTCATTTTTTTCTCCCCCCCTCAGGTCGTCAGCTACTTTATAACTGAATTAGAAAAAATTTCATAAAACTAGGACACCCTCATAATATATCAATCTATTCACAAGGTCAACATCCTAAAAAGCTATGTACAATGCAAATGTAAGGGTTTTTATGAAGGGTTCCATTTTTGTAACAAAAAGTTCAAAATTTGTTCTACACTGTCTTGAATGACTTTTTGCTTTAATTCAACCTTCAAATGCTCCAGCGGAACCGGTTTGAGCAAAAATAGCGATTCACTGATCTCAGCATGCTCTTTCCACTGGTGATCAGATGTGATCAATACGACATGCTGAAAATGATCTTTGAGCGACTGCTTCATTGCGAATATGTCTTCTTGTTTCCGGTCACTCACTTCTAAATATGTATATGTTGGAAAAAGAAAAACCCGCCCTTTTAACTGTCTTTCAAGTTCTTCTGCTACAAGAATAGTAAACTCTCCTAAAGACACGGTTTGTTTCATTTGATCTGCATCAATCCCAACTAATGGAATGATAGCGGTATCAATGTAAGCTTTAGATTGCAAAAAGCGATCTGCGTCCTCTGCTTGAAACCTCATCAATTTCCCCTCTTTCATGACATAAGCCCTGCCTGTATAGGGCAAGGCTTATTCGTTCAGTTTATGACAATAGGCTTAACTCTTTTGCCAGCTTATTAAATGTTTCTTGATCATGACGGTCAAGTGCTTCATCTATCTCTTTCATGAGCCGTTCTTTTTGGAAAGTTGCGATTGAGTGCTCAAGCACTTTCTCAGCAAGATCCTTATCTTTTTCGTTCTCATAAAGATCCTTTGGAATATGTGGATTTGTTTCAAGAACAGCCGCATATTCCGGCGAACGATAAGCAGAACGGAAATTCAATTGAATAAACAAATCCTGCTGTTTATTCAAACGAATATCATGAAATGACTTTTCAGCATCTGTCGTCATGATGTTTTCTTTATAAAATCTAAAGGGAACTTCATCCACACAGTGTGTTGACATGATGATTCCCCTTGGGCAAAATTCTGCTTGCTCTACAAAATGAACCTTTTCCATCAAAGAGTCGTGACTCATTAAATAATTTAATATCCAAACACACTCTCTTCGCTTTAGCTGATAATGGTTTAAGAACCACCGGATAAATTCCTTTTTTTCATTGACAGAAACAGGGGTCTGCATGTTATTCCCTCCTCTATCGTAAATTAAATTGCTATACATGAATTATTCAACAAACCAGTTCTTCATTCCTGCAAACTATAAGGAAATTTCGTCTTCAATTCTTAAAATCGTTTCTTCAATTTCTTCATTCGTGCCATCTTTCTCTAGAACTTTGCGTAATAACGGCAATGCTTCTTTTTGTCTGCCCTCTTCTAAAAGGAACGAAGCGTATTCATATAAAAAGTCACGCTCCTCATCAAAATCAGGCAGGGCAAGCTTGAAATACTCGGCAGCTTCTTTGTATTCTTCTCGCCCGACAGAAGCAGATGCAGCATACCAATTCCATTTTGGATCATCTTCCCCAAAGCTTTTAACCTCTTTAATAACATCCAGAATTTCATCAAACAGCTCTTCATTTAAATAGATCGCCAGCAATGTTTGAACTGCTTCAATATAACCCGGATCGAGAGCAAGTGCTTCTTGAAGCAGTTTTTTCGCATCTTCTGAATCCCCATTTTTCAAATCAATCTTGGCACCATATAAATATAATTCTTTGTTATACTCATCAACTTTAATACCCTCTTTTACTACTTCTAAAGCCTCGTGATATAGTCCTTCTTCCTCATAACTTTTCGCTAAAGGCATATAAAGTGACGAATAGGACGGATCAATATCTTTCAGTTCTGTAAGCTGCTGAATGGCTGTTTTCGTTCTGCCAGCCCTCATTGCTGTAAATCCGTAGCCAAAAAGAGTATTCGGGTCTGCTTGATCTTTTACTGCCTTTTCGTACCATTCAAGTGCATCCTCAAATTCTCCAGCTGTGCTGAGCGATTCAGCGAGCCGCTGATACACATTGACACCGCCAACCTCATGCTGCTGATCTGCCACTTTGTAGAAATAATCGGCCGCTTTTTTTGAAAGGCCTTGAGAAAAATACAACTCACCTAATGCAAAATCGATGATGGCTTCATTCGGAAGTAGTTCTTTCGCTTTTAAAAGCTTTTGTTCACTGACTTCAAATAGTCCCTGCATTTGATACAAATCTGCCATTAACAATAAACTCTCTGGGTACGCATCATCATCTTCAGGAATCGTTTCTAATACTGAAATCGCCTTCTCTTCTTCATCAGAGTCAATCAACAGCTCTGCATAAAAACACGTTAAACCTGTTTCCTCTGGATATAAATCATGTAAATCACTGATGAGATTCCGTGCTTTATCGATATCTCCCCAATCATAATATAATTGAGCCGCTTGCGCCTTTTCTTCATCATGCAAATGCTTCTCTGCTTGAGCAAGTGTTTGGAGTCCTTTTTCAGTCTCACCCGCCTCAACTAATTTTATGGCTTCTTGTAATGAACTATTCAAATCAAACCGTTCCTTTCTGTTTCCAAAAACCTAAACTATTGTTACTTCATATCATAATCGACAGGTACACATCCAGCAAATATGTTGCTCTTTTAAAATGAACTCATTTTTGTGTTTTAAAGACTGTTTTTCATTTCATCTTATACGAAACGGATGATTTGTAAACTGCAGACACTATTTTGATCGGACAAAATGTTTTTTTTCAAGGTTTCACCTTGAGACAAGCTATGCTATATTTCTGACAAATATGCAAAAGGAAAGAAAAAGCCTGAGGACCTCCTCAGACTGTTTTCGTTAAATATTCAATGTGTTCAAAGAAATTCGGGTATGAGACACGAACAGCATTTGTATCTTCAATCTCAATTGCTTGCTTTGTCACACATGCGGCAATTCCCAGCATCATACCGATACGGTGATCTCCGTAGCTTGAGACGACTGCGCCGCCTTGAAGCGTAGTTTTACCATGAATCTTCATACCATCATCTGTTGCTTCAATATCAGCACCGAGTTTTTTAAGTTCTGATACGACTGTATCAATTCGATTGGTTTCTTTAACTTTTAACTCAGCAGCATCTTTAATGATCGTTGTTCCTTCTGCTTGGGTCGCAAGAAGTGCAATAATCGGAATTTCATCGATGAGTCTTGAAATCATGTCACCAGAAATTTCAATCCCTTTTAATGATGAAGTAGAAATCGTTAAATCACCATACGGTTCTCCGCCTTTGGCATCTACTTCATTGATTTCAAGATTTGCACCCATAAGTTTCAGCACATCTATAATGCCTGTTCTTGTTTTGTTTAGCCCGACATTTTTTAAGACAATCCGGCTGTTAGGAACGATTGATCCAGCTACAAGGAAAAATGCAGCTGAAGAGATGTCTCCAGGAACAAATATATCTGTTGCTGTTAATGTCTGGCCGCCTTCAATGGAAACACTTTGTTCATCTTCATCTAGTTTTACACCAAACATAGAGAGCATTCTTTCTGTATGATCTCTTGATTTATGTGGTTCAGTTAATGTTGTTGTACCCTCTGCTTGCAGCCCAGCTAAAAGGACAGCCGACTTAATTTGTGCACTTGCCACCGGAGACTCATAAGAGATGCCTTTTAAATGACCGCCACGAATAGACAGTGGTGTATACTCGCCATTTGCTCTGCCGTCTATTTTGGCTCCTAGTTGTTTCAGCGGACCCGTCACACGTTTCATTGGTCTTTTGGCAATACTCTCATCACCAATTAGTGTACTGTGAAACTCACAACCAGCTAATATTCCCATCATTAATCGAATGGTTGTACCAGAATTGCCAACATCGAGAATGTCAGACGGCTCCTTGAGCTCTTTCAGTCCTTTACCATGAATGACAACATCTGTCCCTTTTTGTTCAATTTCAACGCCCATCTTTCTAAAGCAATCAATCGTACTTAAACAGTCAGCTCCAGGAAGAAAGTTTTTCACTACTGTGGTCCCTTCAGCAATTGCACCAAACATCACTGATCTATGTGAAATAGATTTATCACCTGGGATATGAATTTCTCCATTCATAGGAGCATTTTTATGAATTTTCATGTTTGTCACCTCAGTCAGCATAAAATGTATCGTAATTCGCTCTATTTTTTATACAGATTTCTGCACGCTTGCGGTCGTCGTCTGTTTGAAAACTAATGCGTAAAATCCCATTAATGTCTTCCCGCGTCTCAATAATACGGATATTTGTAATACTAATATTTTCACTTGCTAGATGCCCTGTAATCTCCGATATGACCCCAGGGTGATCCGGAACATCGACATACAGATCATAAAAAGCAGGAATGGCTCCTTTTTTCCTTAGAGGCAGTCCATCACGATATTCCTTTGCTTCTTGAAAATAAGAGAACAATCCTTCAGCATCTTCTTGCTCTACGAAGGTTTCAATGCGGTTAATCTCTTTTTTCCATTCATGAAAACGGTCTAAAATCTTGTGTTTATTGTGCAGCAGAATATCCCTCCACATTGCAGGATTGCTTGAAGCAATTCGTGTGATATCACGAAAGCCTCCAGCAGCAAACCGTTTAACAAGTGGGAATTGTTCTTCGAAATGATGTGCTTGATGCACAAGGCTGGCTGCAACAATATGAGGGAAATGGCTAATTACACTTGTCACAGCATCATGTTCTTCTGGTGTCATCTCGATGAAATGAGCATTTGTCCCCTTTAACAAATCCATCAACTGATCAACAGCTTGGCGGTTTGTTTCCCTTGCAGGTGTTAAAATGTAGAACGCATTTTCAAATAAAAAGTCTTTTGCTGCAATAACACCTGACTTATGAGAGCCTGCCATTGGATGTCCACCAATAAATTGGTACTGCTCAGGCAGCGCTTTTTCAGCAAAATGGACGACCTTTTGCTTCGTGCTGCCGACATCAGTAATTATAAGCTCTCTTTCAATTCCAGAGTCTGCAATATCACTAAGCATCTTTACTGTTTGCTGGACAGGTGTTGCCAAAATAATGGTCGAAGATTCTTCTAAACCAGCCAAAAACGAATCAGCTGTTGCATCAATAATTCCCAGCTTTGTTGCAGCAACCATTTGCTCTTTGGAAACATCAAAACCTACAATTTTTTTATGAGGATACTCTTTTTTAATCGAAAGTGCAATGGATCCCCCAATTAAACCGAGTCCAGCGATTAATATTGTTTCGTTTGCATCATTCATATTCATCACCTGATTTTTCGCGAAAATTAAACAACCTATTTCAACAGCTTATATGTATTGAGGTTGGTACAATGAAAGCCATATCCTGCCTTAGGATATGACTTTCTGGTTATGCTACGCACGAATGCCTTGCAGTAAATCGGCAAGTGTACTTAGAATGTCTTCATTTTGCTCTTTTGTTCCGACGGTAATACGTAAAGAAGTCGGAAAACCAAGTGCTTTCCCGGAACGAACAATGTAACCTTTTTTCAATAATGCATTGAACAATTCATCTGCATCTCTTTTAAAATCAATCAGCACAAAGTTTGTTTGAGATGGATAGATATATAGTCCAAAACGGTCTGCAAAATCTTGATATTGCTTGAGACCTGCTTCGTTTTTCTGTCTGCATGATTGTATGAAATCTTGATCTTTGATCGCTGCACGAGCCGCTGCCTGAGCGATACGGCTGGTATTAAACGGCTCTCTCGCTGGTTCAATGGCAGTAATCAGCTCTTCTGATGCAATTCCGTAGCCTACTCGAAGCGCTGCAAGTCCATATGCTTTAGAAAACGTTCGAAGGACAATGACATTTTGATAATTGTGTAATAAAGATAAACTGTTTGGAAAATCTTCCGCACGCACGTATTCAAAATACGCTTCATCTAGAACAACAAGCACGTGAGCTGGCACTTCATCTAAAAACGCCACAATCTCAGATTCTGATAAATGATTTCCTGTCGGGTTATTTGGATTACATACCCAGACAACCTTCGTGTTTTCATCGATCGCATCCAGCATGCCCTTCAGATCGTGAGCTCCTCCTTCTAAAAGAGGCACTTCTCGAATTTCAGCATGTTCAATCACTGCATTGTGACGGTATTGCGGAAAAGATGGAGATGGGATGACGGTATTTGTATGTTGGTCAAGGAATGCTCTCGCAATAATTTGCACAAGTTCATCTGAGCCGTTCCCGAAAATTAATTGTTTTTCACTTACTTGAAGAAACTCAGCAAGCTCCGTTCTTAAACTTGCGCTGTATCCATCAGGATAAATCGCTAAATGTTCGAGCTCAGCTTGTATTGCCTCTCTTGCATGTACAGAACATCCAAAAGGGTTTTCATTTGAAGCCAATTTCACAATTTTGTCTAATTGATATTCTTTTTTGACCTCTTCAATTGGTTTCCCAGGTTGATACGGTTTTAGCTGTTTTAATTGATCTTTGATTTGCAAAATGTTTCACCTCATTTGAATGAATAGAGGGCACTAAATGTTTTTGCATATGTTTCAAATTCTCTTAAAGCCTCTTGACGTGTATCACTTGCCAGCAATTGTTCTTGAAGCTCTTCAATTTTTTTCACAAGTGCACTTCCGACAACAACACCGTCACTCAGTTTATTCATTGAGTCTACCTGCTCTCTTGTTGAGATGCCAAAACCGACCGCAACCGGTATGTGACTCAGCTGTTTCACTTGTTGAATAAAATCTGTAATTGACGCGTCAAAGGATTGTCTGACACCTGTTACACCAAGAGATGAAACACAATATACAAAACCTTCTGCCTGCTCTACAATGTTTACTAATCGTTCCTTGCTTGTTGGTGCAACGAGTGAAATATATGAAATGTCATGTGTTTGACAGTTCTTTTGCAGCTCGCTGCTCTCTTCAAACGGCAAGTCGGGTGTTAAGAGTCCCGAAATATGATTTTTGCGCAGTAAAGCGAAAAAGTATTCTGTGTCTAATTGTAACACAGGATTATAATACGTAAATAGAATTACAGGAATTTTTACACCGTTTTTTTTCATCTTCCCTGCTAATTCTATCGCTTTTACGATATTCATGCCATGATTTAGAGCTCTTTTGGAGGCTCTTTGAATGACAGGACCGTCTGCTAATGGATCGGAATAAGGAACACCGAGTTCAATCGCATGTGCACCGGCAGCTTGAAGGGAGATAGCTAAATCAATCGTGATATCTTCTGACGGATCTCCAGCTGTGATAAATGGGATAAATAATTTTTCGCCTTCCTCTAATTGAAATCTAATCATTTTGTTTTCCCCTCACTTTCGAGCACGTTCATTAAGGTATGCACATCCTTATCGCCTCTTCCTGAGAGGCAGACAAGAACGATTTCATCTTCATTCATCGTCTTGCTTACCTCAAACGCCTTGGCTAGCGCATGTGCAGATTCAATTGCTGGCAGAATTCCTTCTTTTTCAGTCAGCAGCTTTAGTGCATCTAGTGCTTCTTGATCTGTCGCACTCACATATTGAACCCGCCCGCTCGCATGTAAATATGCGTGTTCTGGTCCAATTCCCGGATAATCTAAACCAGCGGAAATAGAATATGGCTCAATAATTTGGCCAAATTCATCTTGGATTAAATATGTCAAAGACCCGTGGATCACACCTTTGGTTCCTTTCGTGATGGTTGCAGCATGGAGCGGCGTATCGATTCCTTTTCCAGCTGCCTCTACACCAATGATATCTACTTCTTCATCTAAAAATGCCCGGTACATTCCAATGGCATTACTTCCGCCGCCAACACAGGCAATGACTTTATGAGGAAGCCTTCCTTCTTTTTCAAGCAGCTGCTCTTTTGCTTCATCACCAATCATGCGCTGGAACTCGCTGACGATTTGAGGATACGGATGAGGGCCTACAACGGAGCCAATCATATAAAAATGATCACTGCAGTGCTGAACCCAATAGCGGATGGCTTCGTTGGTTGCATCTTTTAGTGTGCCATTTCCGCTTGTGACAGGTATGACTTCAGCGCCCAGCAGTTTCATTCGAAAGACATTGAGTGATTGTCTTTCCACATCTTCTTTCCCCATAAATACCGTGCAGGATAACCCGAACTTTGCGGCCACCGTTGCAGCAGCTACTCCGTGCTGGCCCGCGCCTGTTTCTGCGATGATGTTTGATTTCCCCATTTTTTTCGCAAGCAGGGCCTGACCAAGCGCATTGTTAATTTTATGAGCACCCGTGTGGTTTAAATCTTCTCTTTTTAAATAGATTTTTGCGCCGCCGAGGTATGCTGATAATTGGTCAGCATATGTAAGCGCAGTTGGTCTGCCTGAATAGTTTCGAAGTAGTGATACATATTCTGCTTGAAAAGCAGGGTCTTCTTTTAATTCACGAAATGCCTGCTCGATTTCTGCAAGTGGCTGCATGAGCGTTTCCGGGACAAATTTCCCTCCGAATTCTCCGTATCTGCCAATCTCATTTGGATATGCGTACATCATTTAACATCCTTTCTTCGAGCGCTTCGATCTTAGCGCTGCTTTTCTTTCCGTTTTCTTCTATTCCGCTTGAAAGATCGATCGCTTCTGGACCATAGGCAAGGAGCTCTGCTATCGTTTCTGGTGTGATGCCGCCTGCAATTATGCAAGTTTTCTCCAGCCGTTTTGCATGCTGAACGTATGCAGGCACCGCCTCCCAAGCAAAAGCTGTTCCAGAGCCGCCTCTCATCCCTTTTACTTTCGCATCAATGAGGAAGCCATCGACAACAGGTGCAAATGCCGTCATTTTTTCAAGCGTGTTTGTGATATTGGATTCGTGGTGGAACACTTTCCAAACGACAGCCCCTGTTTGTTGTTTGATTTCTTTAGCGTCATCCTGCGTTTCATCTCCATGAAGCTGTACGATATCTAAAGGTATATGTTTTGTGATCTCACACACTTTTTCGATCTTTTCATTTACAAATACACCGGCAATTTTTTTCTCACACTTTGTTTGGATGAGCCATTGTTTCACTTGATCTGGCTGGACTTGTCTTTTACTTGGAGCAAAAATAAATCCAATGGCATCTGCGTGAGATTGCGCAATACATTCCACATCATCTTGTGATACTGCCCCGCAATATTTTACATAAGGCTTCACCCTGTTCATTCTCCAAACAATGTCTGAACAGCTTTTTCTTGTGATTGTTCTCTCATTAATGATTCTCCTACAAGAACTGCACCCGCTCCATGTTTCTTCACAAAGGCCAGATCATCAAATGTTTGAATACCGCTCTCACTCACTAGTAAAACATCTTTTGGAACAAGGGGTGCGATCTCTTTTGTTTGTTCGACTGTTGTTGTAAATGTATTTAAATTCCGGTTGTTCACTCCAATGATTTCAGGAGTGAACAACTTTAAAATATTTTCCAGTGTATCTGCTGCATGTACTTCGACTAGGACATCAAGGCCTTTCTCTTTCGCTTCAGCATAGAGCTCTTGCAGCTTTTGCGGCTCAAGTACTTCTCCAATTAATAAAATGGCATCTGCCCCTATACGTCTTGACTCTTCTACCTGTATGGAGTCAATGATGAAATCTTTTCTTAAAATTGAACGATCTACGTGTTTTTTAATGAGGGATAAGTATTCGTTTTTCCCTTGAAAGAACGGTTCATCCGTTAAAACAGATAAGCAATCAGCGTTTGATTTTTCGTAAGCTTTTGCTGTTTGTAAAGGATCAAAATTCGGTTGAATGATTCCTTTGGAAGGAGACGCTTTTTTCACCTCCGCAATGAGACCAATTGAGCGATGAGGATTCATGAGTGCTTCTTTAAATGATCGTCTTTCAAAGTGTCCATCTACTGGTAACTGCAATGTTTGAATATGTTCTTTTTTGCGGGCAATGATTTGATTAAGCATAGATCTCTTCCTCTCTCGTTTTTTGTTTTAAACGAGCCAATTGTTCTTTGGCTGCGCCGTTTTTAATCGTTTCAATCGCTTTTAATGTTCCGGCCATGAGGCTTTCTGACTTCCCTGCGACATATAAAGCCGCTCCAGCATTCAGGGCTGTAATATGAAGCGGCGCCCCTTCTGTTTGATGATTCAATATATTCTGAATCAATTTAGCACTCTCTTCCGGTGATTGGACCTGAATTTCTGATAAATATCCTTTTTGCAGCCCAAAGTCTTCTGGATTGAGTGTATATTCTGTCATGACATCTTTTTTGAGTTCAATCACATATGAATTTGCTGTAATCGTTAATTCATCCAGCCCATCTTCTCCGCAAACAAACAGCACATGTTCTGGCTCTAACGGTGCAAGGGCTTCTGCCATTAATTTTGCCTTTTCCTTTGAGTAAACGCCGATGATTTGCTTTTTGGCTTGCATTGGGTGGCAAAGCGGACCTAAGAGATTAAATACCGTCCGGAAGCCGAGCTGCTTGCGGACTGCGGCTACTTGTTTCATAGATGAATGATACAATGGTGCAAATAAAAAGCCCATGTTTTTCTCTTGTATTTGTCTTCTTGTTTCTTCTGGTGTGGATTGAATATGAATCCCAAGACACTCTAGTACATCGGCACTCCCGCTTTTAGAAGAAACTGATCGATTTCCGTGTTTGGCGATTTTAGCTCCAGCGGCGGAAGCGACAATGGCAGCGGCAGTTGATATATTAAAGGTGGAGAGTCCATCGCCTCCTGTGCCGCAAGTGTCAACAACATCAAGCGATCGTTCCATTGGTGCCGCATTTTGCCGCATGGCTTTCACAAAACCCGTCATTTCTTCAGCGGTTTCTCCTCTATGCGCTAAAATCGAGAGACTGGCAGCGACTTCAGCATCTGTTAAAAAGCCGCTCATCATATCATGCATGAGTTTATTTGCTTCATTTTCTGATAGAAAGCCTCCATTAACAAGAGCTGATAGTCGGTGATTCATCTTGCACACTCTCCTTTTCTGAGAAAATATGTTCCGCAAGCTGAATGGCTTTCAGAAGTGCTCCTGCCTTGTTACAAGTCTCTTCCCATTCGTTTTCTGGGACAGAATCAGCCACAATGCCGGCGCCTGCTTGTATAGAAGCGGTCTGATTTTTGACGCTCATCGTACGAATGGTAATACAGGAGTCGATATTGCCGTCGAATCCAATATAGGCAATACAGCCGCCATATGTTTCCCTTGGCTCAGGCTCCATTTCATTTAATAATTGCATCGCTCTTATTTTCGGGGCACCTGTTAATGTACCTGCTGGGAATGCGGACATAAGCGCATCAACTGGATGTGTATCCCGCTTTAGCTTACCTGTCACAATGGAGATGATGTGCATGACATGTGAAAAATTCACTACTTTTGTAAAGGTAGGTACGGATACACTGCCGTATTCTGCCACACGGCCTACATCATTTCTGGCAAGATCCACTAACATGTAATGCTCGGCTTTTTCCTTTTCATCTTCAAGCAGCTCTCTTGCTAGTTCAGCATCCTCTTCTCTTGTTGTTCCTCGTTTTCTTGTGCCAGCAATAGGATGAATTTCTAAATGCCCATTTTTGGCATGGATTAATCGTTCTGGCGAGCTGCCGACTAAATCACGATCTTTTAATTTCATAAAATACATATAAGGAGATGGATTCACAATCCGAAGCACGCGGTATAACTCAAATGAACTCACTGATACAGGGATATCAAATCGCTGCGAGAGTACGCCTTGAAAAATGTCACCCGCTCGAATGTATTCTTTGATTTTTTCTACGTCTTTTAAAAATTGCGCTTTTTCATAGGTTGACGTCACATGTTCAAAGGATGGCGGCTCATTCATATTCCCTGATAAAATCAGTTCTTTCATATCAACCTTTGAATGGAGCTTGTGAATCATCTGTTCAAGCTGCTTTTGTTTTTCTTTGTAGGCGCGTATTTTTTCGTCTTCTGTTTCATGTCCGGCCAGCTGAGTGTATTGGATAAAATGAACATGATTTGTTTCATGATCAAAGGCAATCATCGTTTGGCAGACAAATAATGTGCAATTTTCTGCCAGCGATGCGCTGCGGTGAGGCCTGACAGAAGGTTCAATGTTTGGGATCAGATCGTAGCTTAAGTACCCAACAGCCCCGCCTGTAAATGGGATATCAATATCTGGCGTTTTGATTTGATATTGCTCTTTCATCCAATCCAGCAGTTCTTTCAGCTCTTGCTTTTGCATGACTTCCTGCCCCGCAGCGTCACGTGCAACGTATTTGTTTTGGTCATCATGTAAGGTTAAAAACGGGTGCAATCCAATGAAGGAATATCTCGACCAGCTGGAAGACTCATCTTTGCTTTCTAGCAAATACACAATATCTTGTTTGAGTTTTTCAACAATTTGAATCGGTGAGAGCGTATCGACTGTAATGGTTTCAACAATTGGGATCGTTTTGTAGGACTCACTGTCCTTTAAAAATTGGGTCAGGTTTGATTGGGAATTCATAAGCACACTCCTTAAATGGGATTAAGGAGAATGAGGGGACATATAGAGGGTTTGTATGAGTATACGAAATAAGCCTAAAAGAGGGTTGCTCTTTTAGGCAGTATGATTAAATAGAAGTATCGTATCTCTGCTCAACTCTACTCATCTCAACTACCCTAGTCTCATTCTCATCTTCTCTAAGCTTGCAATGCCGTTTACACCTGTGTGTAAACTTCGGCTGTTCATATCGTATTATAATTCCTTGTTTTTTGTCAACTGTAAATCAGGGCGAAGCGTCACAGCTTCTTCCAAGTATACATGCTGTATGTCTTCCTGCTTTGTATCCGTCTGGACAGTCATTAAGACACGAATACATTGCTTTAAACCGCCATCAATGTCCAGTTCCTGCATGCAAGTAACTGGTACATATGTCCATCCTTCAAACTGACGAAGTGCTTTTGCCGGAAAAACGGAGTGAATATCTTGTGTAGCTGAAATCAAGATCTGCACGACACGTTCTGGATCTACTTGGTTTCTTGAAATGATCGCTTCTAACAGCTGCTTCGTTTTGTTTAACACTTCTGTTTCTGTATCTTCTATCACAGTTGTAGCCCCACGTATGCCGCGAAACATCATAGACATCCCTCCTCCCGTTTCCATTCTTCGAGCCAGTAGTGCAGCTCATCTTTTGTGAAAGACTGTAAGGTGACGTCTCCAACCTGTTTTAATAAAACAAATTGAACACTGCCGCCTCTTGCTTTTTTATCACCAATCATCCGGTCAACAAATATTTTCGTGGAAATGTCTTGTGTGACTTGTACAGGGAATCCAAGCTCTTTCATCCACTCTTTTAGTTCTAAACGATTAAGGCTGAGCCCCAGCTGCTTTTCGCTCACATACAGCGCAAACTGCATGCCGATGGCAATGGCATCTCCATGCGTGATGACGCCATATCCGTATTCTGCTTCAATGGCATGCCCCAGTGTATGGCCTAAATTCAAAAATGCACGCACACCTTGTTCTTTTTCATCTTCTTGAACAATTGACGCTTTGACTTGAATGCCTTGATACAGCATATGTGCCAGCTCGCTTTTTGATAAATCCGTCAAAGAACGAATAGACATGAGTTCTGATAAAAATTCTTCACTTGAAATCAGTGCATGTTTGATGACTTCTGCAAAGCCTGATCTTCGTTCAATTTGAGATAGTGTCTCAAGCATACTAGTATCATAGATCACAGCTTTCGGCTGATGAAACGCACCGATTAAATTTTTACCAAGCGGATGGTTAATCCCTGTCTTCCCGCCAACTGCACTATCATGTGCCAGCAGCGTCGTCGGCACTTGGATAAAATCAATGCCTCTCATATAAGTGGCAGCAGCAAAGCCAGCCAAATCTCCAATTACGCCGCCTCCCAGTGCTATAATGCAGGAGGAACGATCAAGCTGACATTGAATGGCTTCCGTATGAATATGCTCAAATTCGGCAAAGGATTTTGACTGCTCTCCGCTTGGCACAACCACTTTGTTCACAGGCCACTTCTCTTGAAGTAAGCGAACCATCTCATCACCATAAATGGCATCAACAGCTGCATCTGTGACGATTAAGAGCTTCGTATAGGAATGCCCAGTGGAAGTTATCAAGTCAACGATATTGCGTTTAATCCCATCACCGATAAATACAGGATAAGTGGCTGAAGACGTCTTAACTTCCAGTGTTTTCATTAAAATTCCCTCTGAAGCTGGCGCATTTTTTCAACATTTTCTTTAATGCGGTCGATTTGGTCAAGGCCAAACTGCTCCACAACTGCATTGGCAATTTCCCATGCCACGACTGCTTCTGCAACAACACTTGCGGCAGGAACTGCGCAGCTGTCAGAACGTTCAATACTTGCAGAGAAAGGTTCTTTTGTTTCAATGTCCACGCTTTGAAGCGGCTTATAAAGCGTTGGGATTGGTTTCATAACCCCTCTTACGACAATTGGCATACCAGTTGACATTCCGCCTTCAAGGCCACCTAGGCGGTTTGTTTTTCTCGTATAGCCCTTTTCTTCATCCCAGATGATTTCATCATGGACCTCACTGCCATTTTTAGAGGCTGCCTCGAAGCCAATACCGAATTCAACCCCTTTAAAAGCGTTGATACTAAGTACAGCGCCTGCAAGCTTGCTGTCCAATTTACGGTCGTAATGAACATAGCTGCCAACCCCAACCGGCATCCCTTCAACGATGACTTCAACAATTCCGCCAATTGAATCGCCGTTTTTCTTCGCTTCATCAATTGCATCCATCATTTTCTGACCTGCTTCACTGTCATAGCAGCGAACAGGTGATTCTTCTGTTACCTTCTGCAAATCTTCAATAGACTCATATGCTGTATGAGCTGCTTTCACTCCGCCAATTTCAAGAACGTGGCCAGCTACTTTAATCCCTAGATGCGCCAAGATTTGTTTGGCAACTGCGCCTGCTGCTACGCGAACAGTTGTCTCGCGGGCTGATGAGCGCTCTAATACGTTTCTCATATCACGGTGTCCATATTTGATCGCCCCATTTAAATCCGCATGTCCTGGTCTTGGACGGGAGATTTGACGCTTCATTTCACTTTCTTCTTCTTCCGTGATCGGCTCTGCCCCCATCACCTTTGTCCAATGCTTCCAGTCGTTGTTTTCAACAACAAGTGCGATTGGAGAACCTAATGTTCTCCCGTGGCGAACACCACTTAACACTTTTGCCTGGTCTTTTTCAATCTGCATTCTTCTTCCGCGGCCATGACCTTTTTGTCTTCTAGCCAATTCATAATTGATGTCATCCTGCTCTATGTAAAGTCCCGCTGGAACTCCTTCAATAATTGTGGTCAATTGTGGACCATGTGATTCACCTGCTGTTAAGTACCTCATGACTTTATCTCCCTTCATCGCATTAACGCTTTTAAGTAAAAATATAATAACACACTTGCTACTAAAAAGTCAGCTACATACCCTTCTTTTGATAAAAGAAAGTATCAGCAGATGTCAGTCCAAACTTTTCTGGGTGAAAAATTTGCTCTGTAGAACCAACAAATAATACGCCGTTTTGTTTTAAACTGCTGCTCATTTTTAAGTAAATTTCTTCTTTTGCCTCCTCAGTAAAGTAAATCAGTACATTTCGGCAGACGATGAGGTCAAGCTGTTTTTCATATGGATCTGCTAAAAGGTTGTGCTTCTTAAATTGAATATGCTTTCGAACCTCATCCTTCACAGTGTAAAATGAAGAATCTTCTTTTGTGAAATATTTTTGCTTGATATGATCTGGCACCTCTTGCAGAGAGCGTTCATGATATCTGCCTTTTTGAGCTGACTGCAGAACTTTATCATCAATGTCAGTTGCAATAATTTGGAAGTCTTTCACAAGAGGATGGCTTGACAGCAGCATGGAGAGTGTATATGGCTCCTCTCCTGTCGAACATGCTGCACTCCAAATCTTTAAGGTGCCGCCATTTTTCGAAAGCAGCGGCAGGATTTTTTGATCAAGTACTTCCCAGCGCTGATAGTTTCGGTAAAATTCTGACACATTAATCGTCATGCGGTCCATCGTCTCATCTAATAGTGCTCTGTCCTTTTCAAGCGCGGCCGCGAATGCTTCAAAATCTTTATATCCTTTTTTATCATAAAGTGAGGTTAATCTCCGTTTCATTTGTGCTTCTTTATATAAATTTAAATCAACCCCGGTTAGTTTTTTCCATTTCCCGACAAATACTTGATATGAATCCATCAATGTCCTCTCCTGTCTCATCTATCTTTGTCCTAGTATAGCTGTTTTTATCGAAAATTTGTATCTTCTCATGCGAAATTTCGTGTAGAAAGTTCAATATAAAAAAGCCAAAGCGCTCATTAGATGAACACCTTGGCTTGAATTTTAATAAATCCAGTTTGAGATGGTTTGATCCCAGCTTGTGAGTTCTTCTTGTTTGAAGAATAAGTTAATTTCTCTTTCAGCACTTTCTGGTGAGTCTGAACCATGGATAATGTTTTTCCCAACAGTCAATCCATAGTCACCTCTTATTGTGCCTGGAAGCGCTTCCTTTGGATTTGTTTTGCCGATCATCTGTCTTGTTACGTCGACTACCTGTTCACCTTGCCATACCATTGCAAATACAGGTCCTGATGTAATAAAGTCAACCAATTCCCCGAAAAACGGTTTTTCTTTATGCTCTCCGTAATGGGTTTCTGCTACTTCCTTTGGAATACTCATTAGTTTTGCACCAACAAGCTGAAGTCCCTTTTTTTCGAATCTTGACACAATGTCACCGATTAATTGTCTTTCCACACCATCAGGTTTGACCATAAGAAATGTTTTGTCCATATACGTTTTCCACCCCGTCGTTATGTATGTATAGGCTTACATTGTTACAAAGTGATCGTATCATTTTTTTTTATAATAATCAATTTTTGACAAAAAATTTCACAAAAAAACCAATCAACACAACGTTGATTAGAATTTTCGTTTCCCAATATATTTTGCAATGGAGGCGAGTGACGTTCTCGCTCGTCCTCGAGGAAGTTTGTCGAGCTGTTCAAAAGCTTTTTTCAAATACATTTCACTCACTCGAATTGAGCGGTCGATCGCATCTGTTTGTTTGAGGCTTTCAATGACAGGCTTCAGCTGCTTCTCCGTCGTTTCACTATTGATCAGCTTCAATTGACCTTCTAGTGTCGGATTTTTCAGTGCATATAAGACTGGGAGTGTGACATTCCCTTGTAAAAGGTCTCCTCCGACAGGCTTGCCAAGCTCTTCTTCAGTTGATGTGAAATCAAGGACATCATCAATGATTTGATAGGACATGCCGACATAGTATCCAAACCAATAGAGGGCTTTATGTGTTTTTTCATCTGTACCTGCTGCAATGGCGCCTAATTGACAGCTGCCTGCAATGAGCAAGGCTGTTTTTCGTTTGATTCTTCTTAAATATGTACGCAGGTTTTGATCCATATTATATTTATCTTTCACTTGCTCTATCTCACCAAGACAAAGCTCGACGACCATTTTTGACAAAATTTCATGTGCCATTGGGTGATTGATTTTTGTCATGTATTCAAGTGATCTCGCAAACATATAATCCCCTGTGTACATGGCAATTCTGTTATCCCATTTTGCCTTTATCGTTGGTTTGCCTCTTCTCAGCTCCGCATCATCAATAACATCATCGTGAACAAGTGATGCCATATGAATCAGCTCGAGGGCAACGGCGACATATTTAATTTTATTAATGTCATAGTCACCAAACATGCCTGAAAGGAGAACAAAAACGGGGCGGATTCGTTTTCCGCCCGCTTGCAGCAAATGAAGACCTGCTTCACTTAATAATGCATAATCAGAGCGAACTGTTTGTTCAAGCTCTTTTTCAATTATATCGATATCATGATTTAAAAAAGAGATCATTGCTTTTAGTTTCATTATCTTCACCCAAATATCGTTTATTCAAAGCTTCTTTCCGATATGTGTTGCTGCTACACCGCCTGTAAATGGATGATACGAGACATCAGACAACCCGGCCTCTTCGAACAGAGCCGCCAGCTCTTTCATGCCAGGGAACGTTTTGGCTGATTCTTGAAGCCATGAATACTCCTGATAGCTTTTGGCAAACAGTTTACCAAAGAGCGGCATAATGTATTTGAAATAGATGTAGTAGCCCTGTTTAAATCCGATCATCTCAGGCTGTGAAGTCTCAAGACAGACAACGATTCCGCCAGGCTTCACTACTCTTCTCATTTCCTTTAGCACCGTTAAATAATCAGGAACGTTTCTAAGTCCAAAACCGATGGTGACATAATCAAATGAGTTGTCCTCAAAAGGGAGCTCCATCGCATTGCCATGAAGCAATTCAATTTGTTTGTAGCCCCCAGTCTTCACCTTCGTTTCTCCAACACTCAGCATGTTTTTACTAAAATCAAGGCCTTTGACCTCGCCTTTTTCTCCAACAGCATCTGCAAGCGCAATTGTCCAATCGGCTGTCCCGCAGCATACATCTAATGCTTTAGACCCTTTTTGCACATTCATAAGTTTCATTGTTTTATCGCGCCATTTTTTATGCTGTTTAAAGCTGATGACAGAGTTCATTTGATCATAGTTTTTATAAATTTTTTCAAATACACCGTGTACTCGCTGTTCTTTTGATTGCTGCATGACTTACCCTTCTTCCACTTTCTGATGGTACGCAGGCTCATTTTTCATATGATCCAAGCGATTTAATAGCTCTTTTTGAACGACCGGAGATGAAACAAGATGCTCCTTGATCGGCCGTTTGGCCTTTTCATAGCCTTCATTCTCAAAATTGTCAAAACATGAATAGGCGTCCGTATAACAATCGTTCAAAAAAAGTTTTAAATGTTTGTCATTTTCTGCTTGTTTCATGAAACGTTTATAAACAAGAAAACGACTTGCAATCTCATTCCAATGCGTTAATTGAAAATGCTCAGAAATCCTTTGGAAAAGCGCAGATTCAACTGTAGCTACACTTTTGTAAAAGTGCGCTGCATCTTGAATGGACCGGTCATACAGTCTAATTTTATGTTCATTGATCTCTTTGATCGCCGTAGCAAGCGTGCGGATCATATAAATGTCTTTCATGTCAGAGAGAAGAGAATAATAGAGACCGCTGAAATAGTCTCCTGCCAGGATGGTCAGCTGACGATTTTTGAATTCGTCTTGCTTGATGGCTGCAGCAGTTGTGACTTCGTCATGGGTATCAAGGGCAATTTGCACAAGCATCGCCGTTAAAACATAATTTTCTTTTTTCTCTGCATCAATTTGAGCTTCTTCAAACATTGCATGAAAAAGAAGGAGCTTGTCTTCATCGATGAGTGGTGCGCGTAAATGCTTCGCCAAATAAGGATGAGAAAGCTTTTTATTTAATTTTATATTTAGATTAGATAAAATTCCGTAGATGTCTTGCAAAGATATCACCCTTGTCCCAAAAATTACAGTTTCATATGTAGACCTGCACATTGTATAGAGATTTATTATACCATATCAGCTCTCACTTTTATGCTATCAAGTGCTACAACTTCTTTATTTCTTTGCTTCGCTTTGAATTTCGCCGAAGCTTGTTTGAATGACAGCATCGCCTCTTACTTTGATCGCTGACGTATGCTCAGTAAATTGTGCAATGATCACTTCACCTTTATCGAGTTTCTCGGAATGGTGAAATCTTGTATCAGAGCCTCTTGTTAGGCCGATGACGTTTACACCATTATCAATGGCTTTAATCACCACAAAATCAGATGCTTTATTTTCACTCATTTTGTTCACCTTCCATCTATTGAATTAGTCGTTTTTAATAAAGGAAAGCACTTCTGCTCTTGCGGCTGCATCATTTGCAAATGTGCCGCGGACGGCTGAGGTCACTGTTTTAGCGCCTGGCTTTTTCACTCCGCGCATCGTCATACACATATGCTCTGCTTCAACGACAATCATCACGCCATGCGGATTAAGTGTTTCCACCATACTATCTGCAATGGTTGATGTAATGCGTTCCTGAAGCTGCGGGCGTTTTGCCACGGCTTCTACAGCTCTTGCCAGCTTACTAAGTCCCGTTACTTTTCCTCCGCGCGGAATATAAGCGACATGGGCTTTCCCGTAGAAAGGCACGAGGTGGTGTTCACACATTGAATGGAAAGCAATATCTTTTACAAGGACGAGTTCTTCGTGGTCTTCGCCAAAAATGGTTTTAAAATGTTCTTTTGGATCTTCATTTAATCCCGAGAACACTTCTTCATACATTTTTGCGACTCGTTTTGGGGTATCAAGAAGTCCTTCACGATCCGGATCTTCTCCGATTGCTTTTAATATATCGCGTACCGCGTGTTCAATTAATTCTTTATTTATTTCACTCATGTATTATATCCTCCAAAGGCGATTACATTTCATTCAGATTCTAGCACACTTCAGATCCTAAAAGCAAAGGAGAGCGTTCTAAACGAACCTTTTGAATCAAAAGGAAAAGCCCCTTATGAAAGGGGCTTTTCGAGACCAGTGTGAAACTGTATATGTATAACTCCTTCAACAGGATCATTACACATAACGATTATTTACCTGCCACCGCGTCTTTAAGTGCTTTACCTGGTTTGAAAGCAGGTACTTTGCTTGCAGGGATTTCGATCTCTGCACCAGTTTGTGGGTTACGTCCTTTACGAGCTGAACGCTCACGTACTTCAAAGTTACCAAAACCAATAAGTTGGATTTTGTCACCATTTTTAAGTGCATCTAAAATTGTATCAAAAACAGAATCAACTGCTTTTGTCGCGTCTTTTTTAGATAACTCGCTTGCTTCAGCAACCGCGTTAATAAGTTCTGTCTTGTTCATGCCTTTCACCTCCTCCCAAAAATATGCATTCAGTAGATTGTTATCATTTCTTCACAATTCATCTTCTTTCTATACCCTTTTTCAGAAAAAAAGAGCGTCTAGAAAGCGTTATACATGGCTTTTCATTAGAAAACATCTCTTTGAAGGAATGTTTGTCCAACAAAGTGAAGATTTTCTGTAAGTAGATTAACACATATGAAATACCATATCAAGCATTTTAAAGGGAAGAATCCTTATTCGTCAAGGATTAAGGGCACTTTTGCGAACGAATATTCCTAATTTCAGCCTGAATCTGACTAATCTTTATACAATTGTCTTTTTATGACTCATTCTACACGCAAAAAAAAGACCCCATCAATGAGAGGTCTCACTTGCTATAAAATAATCGCGATCAAACCGCCTGATCCTTCGTTAATGATTCTTTCAAGCGTTTCCTTCAGCTTATATCTTGCGTTTTCCGGCATGAGAGACAGCTTTGCTTGAATGCCTTCTCTGACAAGGGAGCTGAGGGAACGGCCAAATATATCTGAATTCCAGATCGAAAGCGGATCATCTTCAAAGTCTTGCATTAAGTAGCGGACGAGCTCTTCACTTTGTTTTTCTGTTCCGATAATCGGTGCAAATTCGCTCTCTACATCTACTTTGATCATATGAATAGATGGAGCGACCGCTTTTAATCTCACGCCGAATCTTGATCCCTGCCTAATGATTTCCGGCTCATCTAAACTCATATCTGATAGCGCTGGCGCTGCAATCCCGTAGCCAGTCTGCTTCACCATTTTTAATGCGTCTGATACTTGATCATATTCTGTCTTAGCATGAGCAAAGTCTTGCATGAGCTCTAGAAGATGGTCTTTTCCTCTAATTTCTACACCAACCACTTCTTTTAAAATATGATCATATAGATCATCTGGCGCATACAGGTCAATCTCCGCAATCCCCTGACCCATTTCAATTCCTGCTAAACCCGCTCTTTCGATAAAATCAAATTCACTGAATTGACCAACGACACGGTCGACATCTCTTAATCTTTTAATATCCTTTACAGTTTCCTTTACTGAATCCTGATAGCTCTCTCTCAGCCAGTGATCTTCTTTCAGCACCATTACCCAGCTTGGCAGGTTCACATTCACCTCTAGAACCGGGAATTCATATAATGCTTCACGAAGAACGCTGAGTACGTCTTGCTCTCTCATACTTTCTACGCTCATGGCGAGTACTGGAATATCATACTTTTGGCTAAGTTCCTGCCGGAGCGCTTCTGTTTCAGGATGATATGGCCTCACAGAGTTAATGACCATAATAAACGGCTTTCCAACCTCTTTGAGTTCATCAATCACACGTTCTTCAGATTCAATATAATCATGTCTTGGAATTTCTCCAATGGAACCATCTGTTGTAATCACTACACCTATTGTTGAATGCTCTTGAATGACCTTGCGTGTACCAATTTCCGCTGCTTCATGAAACGGGATTGGCTCTTCATACCACGGCGTATTGATCATTCTTGGGCCATTTTCATCTTCATACCCGCGCGCACCAGGGACAGTGTATCCCACACAATCGACAAGTCTGATGTTGACATCAAGGCCGTCACTCACGTGAATTGATGCTGCTTGATTCGGTACAAATTTTGGCTCTGTGGTCATAATGGTTTTTCCTGCTGCGCTTTGCGGCAATTCATCCTGTGCTCTTGCACGATCTGCCTCATTATTGATATTCGGGAGCACCACGAGCTCCATAAACTTTTTAATAAACGTAGATTTCCCTGTACGAACAGCGCCAACGACTCCTAAATATATATCGCCTCCTGTTCGTTCAGCGATATCCTTGAAAATATCGACTTTTTCCAAGTGATCCCCTCCCGGACTTGCTATCCTCGTTTTCAAATTAAATACTCTATTCTTCAATCAAACTGTGCTTGAAAGGTGTCTGGACAATATATGTGTATGACGTTGTCCTATTTGAATATGACACCTTTTTGTTTTGAGAGTAAGTTTAGCCATAAAAAAACCTTTCTCCTCATTTATATGCAGAGGAAAAAGGTTCATTCTTGTTTATGACGTCTTTTTTTCTAAAAAGGCAGGCTCACCTTTTTTGTTGATGGTATATGGGACAGAAAACGCGGGTACAAACGGGGTTTCCTGCCAATATACATCCTGAATGTTTTCACCTGGTTTCAGCTTTTGCTTCGTATTCTTCAAAATGTGAGCAAAATCACTGCGATAGTCCACATAGATGTCACCGTTTGATGAAATCAGTAATGGGAGGGAATTCCCTGTCACAGGACTTATCACCGCAGGCGGCGATTTTAATCCTAGTTTTTTTTCATTTAACGTATATAAATTGGCTGATACGACTTTGCCGTATGGCGGATATGTATGTTCATCTTGATACATCTTGATTCTAAGCCGTAATTCATTGATGGTCTGCGTCATTTTAACATCAAGCAGTTTCACAGTGGGTTTCTTTTCGACGTCTGTGAGGACATAAATATATTCGCCCCCGCCTTCATAAGATGTAGACGGTACATCGTGTAAATATCTTGGTGACAAGCGCTTAAAGTCGATGACATATTTCTGATAAACCGGCGTGTCTGCTTCTTTCGTTTCTATAGGCAAAAGACCATTTGTTGCTTTTTGAAATTCCTCAATCGCTGTCTGTACACTTTGCAGCTGCTCTTCGTATGGCACCCGGTTCTCAGCTTTGCGGTTCTCTGGATACAGACATCCTGTTAATAACATAAGTGCTAACAGTGTGACACTGACTTTTGCTTTGATCATCACATTCTTCCTTTTTCTTTATTCATTGACCGGTCCGCTAAAGACAACTAAAAACACAATGATACCTGATATCAGCATCAAGCTGTATGCAACGGTTGAGGCCGTTATTTTAAGGAATTTGCTTTTCAGCTTAAACCTGCTTAAATAAATGGTTACTACGGCTAAAAACATGAGCCCCATTGAACCAAGCGCAAACCACATCTTGATTAAAGCAAAACTCATCGTGCCTGTCCCCCTTTAAAACGAACGAATTGTAAGCGTTTATATTTCATTTTAAACCAAAAATAAGGTAAATATCAATCATTTTTCCAATCATTCAGAAAAAAGCGCATAAAAAAACTGAAGCAAAGAGGGGGACTCTGCTTCAGTCATTGGATCGACTATTTTCCTCATTCTGTAGAGGCAAAGCTCTATTCAAACTTCATTGCTATTTTATGCAAGTCTTCCCCTTCTTGCATCCTCTACATGCCTAAGTTCAGTCTTTCCTTTTATTTTGTTTGGTTTTCAAACATGTTCACAAGGTCTTCCATCTCATGTGTTTTCACACGTGCCATCAATGATTCTACAGCATCGTCCACCTTTTTCCCTTCAAACAGGACGCCGTAAAGAGCCTCTGTAATCGGCATGCTGACCTTGTATTCTTTGGAGAGCTGATAAGCGCCTTTTGTTGTGCGGACGCCTTCGACAACCATGCCCATTTTTTCAAGCACTTCTTCGAGCTTATATCCTTTACCGAGTAAATTCCCGCAGCGCCAGTTACGCGAATGAACACTTGTACATGTCACGATCAAATCGCCAACGCCTGTTAATCCGGCAAATGTAAGGGGATTCCCTCCCATTTTTGTGCCAAGACGTGCAATTTCAGCAAGTCCTCTAGTAATAAGCGCCGCTTTTGCATTATCACCATATCCAAGTCCGTCTGTGATACCAGCCGCAAGAGCAATGATATTTTTCAATGCGCCGCCGATTTCCACCCCAATCACATCAGGGTTGGTGTACACTCTAAAATGATTGTTTATGAACAAATCTTGAACAAATTGAGCTGCTTCAATGTTTTCTGACGAGACAGTGACAGTTGTCGGATGACGCAGACCTACTTCTTCTGCATGACTCGGTCCTGATAGGACAACGACAGCCTCTCTTTTCTCAGATGGGACTTCTTGTTCAATCATTTGAGAAATTCTAAGAAGTGTATCTGGTTCAATTCCCTTACTGACATGGACAAATGGCACCTTCGATGAGATCAGCTCATTTGCCTGCTTCAATACCTCACGAATGGCCTTTGTTGGCACAGCAACAATAACCGCCTCTGTCCCCTCTAAAGCCTGCTTCATATCGGTTGTCGCCTGAATAGATGCTGGCAGTTCGACATTTGGCAAGTAATCATGATTTTCATGTTTCTCATTGATTTGATCAATGAGCTCTTGTCTATGTCCCCACATGTGTACATCATGATGATTATCAGCTAATACAAGCGCAAGAGCTGTTCCCCAGCTCCCTGCTCCAAGTACTGAAATTTTCTTCATCCTGCTCACCCTTTTTATTTTCTCGCTCTCGCAAATATTTTAATCGGCGTTCCTTCAAAACCAAATGCATCTCGAATGCGGTTTTCTAGGAAACGCTCATAAGAAAAGTGCATAAGCTCCGGATCGTTGACAAACACAACGAAGGAAGGAGGCTTAATGGCCACCTGTGTTGCATAGTAAATCTTTAAGCGCTGTCCGTTATGGGTCGGCGTTGGATTCATCGCCACCGCATCCATGATGATATCATTTAAAATATTGGTTTGAACGCGCATTGCATGGTTTTCGCTTGCTGTGATAATGGACGGCATTAATGTATGAATTCTCTTTTTCGTAAGAGCAGACATAAACAAGACAGGTGCATAATCAAGGAATTGAAAATGCTCGCGGATGTTTTGCTCAAATTCCTTCATCGTACGCTCATCTTTTTCAACAGCATCCCATTTGTTCACAATGATGACAACAGCTTTACCAGCTTCGTGTGCATAGCCAGCAATTCGTTTATCCTGCTCAATAATGCCTTCCTCGCCGTCAAGGACAACAGCGACAACATCAGAGCGGTCAATGGCTTTTAATGCACGAAGTACACTGTATTTCTCTGTTGTTTCATATACTTTTCCTTTTTTTCTCATACCTGCTGTATCAACAATGACAAAGTCACGCTGATTGTACGTAAACATCGTATCGACAGCATCTCTTGTTGTACCAGCGATGTTGCTGACAATGACGCGGTCTTCTCCGAGCATCGCATTCACTAAAGAAGATTTCCCCACATTCGGACGGCCAATTAAGCAGAACTGGACAACTTCTTCATCATATTGCGTATCCGGTAAATTCTTGAAATGTTCGGCCACTGCATCCAGCAGATCACCAAGACCTAATCCGTGTGTTCCAGAAATCGGAAACGGCTCGCCAAATCCGAGTGCATAAAAGTCATACACGTCGCTTCTCATTTCAGGGTTGTCCAGTTTATTGACAGCAAGTACAACTGGCTTTTTCGTGCGATATAAAATTTTTGCGACTTCTTCATCCGCAGATGTCACACCATCTCGGCCATTCACCATAAAGATAATGACATCCGCTTCGTCCATTGCAATTTCTGCCTGATGGCGAATTTGCGCCAAGAATGGCTCATCTCCAATATCAATTCCACCAGTATCTATTAAATTAAAGTCATAATTTAACCATTCAGCAGAGCTATAGATTCGATCTCTTGTTACACCAGGTGTGTCTTCTACAATCGATATTCTTTCGCCTGCGATTCGATTAAAAATTGTAGATTTTCCAACGTTGGGCCTTCCAACAATGGCTACGACAGGTTTACCCATAGTACCCTTCCTTTCAATCCAGCCGCGATTCAATATGTTCATCATCATGTTTCAACCGGGATTTATAATTTTCATTCATTTTTATGAAATAAACCCTTCAAACATGAAGGGTTCAACTTATATATTATATCAATTTTTAATCAGACCACAATGAATAACTTAAAAATGTTTGACAATCAAGTAAAGATCTTCTCCAATGCCATGTGCAATTCCATCTAAAATGGCCTCTAAATTCATGGCATACATGTCGAGCTCTTCTTTATTTTCACAGAAAAATACCGCTGTTCCGCCAATGACCCGCTCTTTATTTGTTGTTGCCACAGCCAATATAAATTGTTCAATGGTGTTCGCCATACCCTATTACCTCACTTTCTTTTTAATGAAATCTGTCGGCATTCGAATGGCATTTTCTAAAATAGGCACCTCTTCTAATACACGGACAGCCAAATCTTCACGCTGCCATTGCGGTAAAATGAACACACCAAGTGTACCGGTATTCAGATCACGTTTTGCGAGCGGACAGAGCGATGGCTCACCAGAATCGCGGTACACGCCAAGCACATTCGATAAATCAAATAAAATGGCTTGCCGCTGTCCAAGGTTGGCAATCGTTGTAGCAGAGTTGAAATTTTTCGGTGTCAAAATAAAGCCCATTCCATGCTCTAAAATGAGCTTTTGCTTTTCAGGCAGCCCGATATTCATAATGTATATATCATTCACATAAAGCCCTGCCCCATCAAAGCGAAGTTCCCCTTTTTGAATGCTGACGATATCCTTTAATTGACTGCCTGACATTAATAGCTTTGCCATGAAAAAACAAAGAATACCGACTACTGTTCCAACAACAAGCGAGAAGAAAATACAGGCTGTCGTTGTAATGAGTGCAGTGAGAATGGCAATATAATTTCGACTTTCAAAGGCAATGGCAATGCCTTCAATATATGTACTGCCTCGTGAGACAAGCTCATACGAATCCATTTGGGTTAACGTATTTCTTTCCATATTTCGGACATCTCGAAATTGTGTGGCTGCCAAAGTGAGAAAGGTAATCGCTGTAAATTCCTCCTGAATTAGTGCAGGCATAATGATCGCACCTAATCCTGACGCAATAAAACCAAGTGCAATGTGAATCACTTGTCCATGAATATACGTCGGGTATTGCCGGTAATCCGTTCTTAACATGTAAAGTCTGGCCGCCATCCCAAAGATGACACCAATAATCACAGGAAACGTATAGTCTGTCATGTTGATTTTGCAGCCCCTTTTACTGATTTTCTTGATGAACGGGCGTTCAAGAGCTTTTCAAGCTGATCGACACCTAATAAGAAGACCGCTCCTTGTACAACGAAGGAAAGAAAAGAGAGATCCCCAATGACAATTGATGATGTGAGGCGGTGAATCGTCAGCGCATAAAGGGCTTCGCCGAGACATACTGACATCATCCATAGGGTGATTCTTTCCGTTAACGGCTGTCCATATGTCATACACATTAAGATCAGCAGGGCAAATACGGCCCAATCCACCTTTATTATCGTGAACCAAACAGGGTCATATAATGCAAATATCATAAAAAAGGCATACGCGCTCACCATTGAGCCCAATTGCATGATTCTCATCATTCGGTAACTCGGCCGGAAGATGACGAAAGCGGCACATGCATATAAAAAAGTCATTAAGAATCCCGCATTGATGCTTATATCTAAAACGGATACCATGACATGACTGAATATAATATGGACAAGTACGCAGAAGCCCAGCACGGTGCGCCACAAACTTTTTTCCATGATAAATGTCACCATAATCCAAACGAACCATATAGACCAAAAATAGTACAAAGCCTCCAACGCCTCATCACCTCAATTACATTATGGGAAAATCTCCAATTTTTAAACATGCGGATCGTTACCGGCTTTGTATGAAATAAACAAGAGGTGACACCCTAATAACCTGAGGAGGGATACATGATGGGAAAAGATAGACAGGAAAAGCGTTTAAAGGCGTCAAGAAGAGTGGAATCTGACCGCGATCAATCCATTCATCATAAGGGTGCAACAGCATTAGAAGGTCCAGAAAGCGCTCGAAAAAGAAATCAATAAAAAAAGGCATGTGATCATCACATGCCTTAGATTTGTTGACAAAGGGCTAAAATGATGTTTATTTTAGCCCTTTGTCTTCTTTTCAGCGTGATAGAAAACCTTTGCAGCCCTAGGAAGGACGAGTACCGGAGCGGAGCGAATTGTACATTCGTGAGCACCGGCACGCAGGACTGACACCGAATGCGAGGGTTTGTCTACGCGCTGAGGCATGTGATATCACATGCCTCTCTTACTATAGTACGTAGTGTCAACGCCTCTTTCTTTGAGCCAATGACTTGTTTCCCCTGAGATCACAACTTGTGCCTGTCTCAGTTCTTCAATCGTCTTCACGCCAAGCACTGTCATCATCAACTTGATATCTTCTTGAAGTTCCATGATATCTGCGATGAGACCGCTTTCTCCTCCACTGGTCAATGATTTTAAGAAAAATCCAGCTAGACCAGCAGCAGATGCGCCAAGAGCCATTGATTTGGTTACATCAAGAGCATCTTGAATACCTCCGGAGGCTAAAATCGTCTGATTCTGAAAGGCTGTATGTACTTCAGCAAGACTCGCTGCAGTTGGAATTCCCCATTGATCAAAATAACGAAGTGCTTTTTGGCGGCGGAGATTTTCAATCTTAGAAAAGTTCGTACCACCAAATCCGCCTACATCAACGGCTGCAACCCCAGCATGAAATAACTTTCCTGCCGTCTCCTTGCTCATGCCAAATCCGACTTCTTTTACGACAACAGGCACACCAACAGATTCAACGATAGCTGCAATCCGCTCAAGCGCCCCCCTGAAATCGCGATCGCCTTCAGGCATGACAATCTCTTGGATGACATTCAGATGAATTTGGAGCATATTTGCCTCGAGCATGTTAACTGCTTCTTGAGCTTGCTTCATTGTTGCTTCACTGCCTAAATTCGCAAATACTATCCCATCCGGATTGACTTTACGAACGACTTCATATGTTCGTCTTTCTTCTTTATCTTTCAGTGCAGCCATTTGAGATCCAACTGCTACTGGGATATTGGTCTCCTTCGCTGCGATCGATAAAGAGCGGTTGATCTCATAGGTGGATTCTCCGCCTCCGCCAGTCATTGCATTGATAAAAATTGGCGAACCGAAAGTCAGTCCGCCAATTGTCGTATGTGTATCAATTTGTGATGTGGCAAGATCTGGTAAACTGGCGTGAACGAAGGAAACATCTTCTAAACCTGTTGCTGCATGCTGGCCAGTGGACAACGCATGCTCAATATGCTGCTTCTTTCTTTCTGCTCGCGTCAATTTTGATCACCAAATTATTTTAGTTTATTGAGTTTATCACCGATCAGGTCACCAAGCTGGAATCCGCTTGTGTTTTCTTCTTTCGCCTGATATTGACGATAATCCTCTTCGATTTGTTTTTCAGGATTTTCTTCTAAATCACGGATGCTTAGTGAAATGCGCTCTTCGTCTTCATTCACATCAAGCACTTTCACTTTCACAGTCTGCCCTTCTTCAAGGACTTCTTGCGGCGTGCCGATATGTTTATGAGAGATTTGGGAAATATGCACAAGCCCTTCTACACCTGGCAGAATTTCAACAAATGCACCAAAGCTTACAAGACGCTGAACAGTTCCTTCAAGCACATCACCTTGTTTTACCTTTTCACCAATTTGGCTCCAAGGTCCTGGTAATGTTTCTTTAATAGATAGTGAGATACGTTCGTTATCACGATCAACAGCAAGTACTTTCACCTTGACTTCCTGTCCTTCTTCTACTACGTCAGATGGCTTTTCAACATGCGCATGGGATAGTTGAGAAATGTGAACTAATCCATCAATGCCGCCAATGTCAACAAATGCACCAAAATCAGTAAGCCGCTGCACTTTACCATCAATCACACTGCCTACTTCAAGCTTTTGCAGGAAGTCCTGCTTTTTGTCTAATTGCTCTTGCTCAACGACTGCACGGTGCGAGAGAATCACGCGATTTTTTTCGCGGTCAAGTTCTACCACGACAAGTGAGAGTGTTTTCCCTTTGTAATCTGTGAAGTCTTCTACATAGTGTGCTTCTACAAGAGATGCAGGAATAAATCCGCGCACACCAATGTCAACAACAAGACCACCTTTTACAACGTCTTTTACTTCAGCTTCAAATACTTCTTTTGTTTCAAACTTTTTCTCTAGGTCTTCCCAAGCGCGGTCTGCATCAACAGCACGTTTCGATAAAATCAAAGCATCGTCTTCGACCTTTGTTACTTTAAGCTCTAACTCGTCGCCATCTTTCACGACATCTGATGCTTTTTCAACGTGAAGACTTGATAATTCACTGATTGGGATGATACCAGGTTGTTTCACATTGACGATATCTACATTGACATGCTTGTCCTCAACTTTAGAAACAATCCCTTTCACTACATCTCCAACCTCTGGTACCTGAACATCGATTTGATTCATTTCCTCTGTCATTTCGATAACCTCCTTGGTCCAAACCTACACAGCTTAGTTAAAACGACTTGGCGAATATGTGTCTTAAGCATGATGATTGCCAGCCGAATATGTATTATAGAAACATTCAAATCAATATAATTGCTTGAATGATCAATAAAAAAATAGTATTAGTATAAACTTCTAATAAAAGACCTTGTTTGTCAAGAGTTAAACCTCTAACTTATAAAAGTTTTCTAAAATTTCTTACTGTTTCTCCACGCGGTCTGCTGCTTCTAAAATTTTCCCTGCCACCTCTTGAATAGAAAGTGAAGTGGTGTCAATTTCAATGGCGTCATCCGCTTTCTTCAAAGGCGAGACTTCACGTTCAGAATCAAGCTTATCGCGTCTTGCAATCTCTTCGATCAGCTGATCGTAATTGACATCGTAGCCTTTTTTCTGATTCTCATCAAAGCGGCGCTTTGCTCTTTCTTCTACTGATGCAAGCAAGAAAATTTTCACTTCAGCATCTGGAAGTACGTGAGTGCCTATGTCTCTTCCGTCCATAACGACGCCGCCTCGTTTGCCAAGCTCTTGCTGCCTGCGGACCATTTCTTCCCGAACAGCTCTGTGCTTTGCAACAACCGATACTTGGTTGCTTACGCGGTCTGTGCGAATATCCTCTGTGACATCCGTATTGTTTAGATGGACTTTTTGACCCTCGTCTGTTGTTACTAGTTCAATGACCGTTTTTTTCAGTAATGAATCAAGTGCCTGTTCGTCTTCAAGGTCTACTCCTTGATTGAGTGCCGCAAGTGTAATCGCGCGGTACATAGCACCTGTATCAATATAAATATATGATTTTTTGGCTGCGACAATTTTTGCCACAGTGCTTTTGCCTGCTGCTGCAGGACCGTCAATTGCAATAGATAATTTCTTTTTCATAATACCTCTCCTTGATTGAATCTCCCTTATGAATTGTAACACGATCACCGCTCAAACGGGGGAATTTTCTATCAATCCTTCTGCTTAAACGTCTCAATCCATTCTTCAATGCTCATATTATTCACACCCTCATACTGCACGACTTTTGACAAAAAAAGTTCTCCTTTCGTCAAATGAAGTGTGATCTGAACAGTTAGCAATAAAACAAGCTGAATGAGCACCACTTTCAATAACCATCTTTCCATTGTCTTCATACAAAAAGCCTCCACGCTAGATTCTTTCCTCTCTAGTATGGAAGCTTTTTACACCCTTTATTCTTATGCTTTTTTCACGCGTGTTAAAAGCTGCTGCTGAAAGCAGTATTTCATGATGTGCTGCTGGTGGTCATTTGTGATCTCTGAAAACTCCATGATCGCTCTTGTTTTGCCAGACTGTTCATCTTGATATACTCGATTCATCTCTGCAACCGCTTTTATTTTCACGGGCTCTTTAAGGGGAAGTTCAAACTCTGTGACGACTTCTCCATACTCTTTCAATGACACGCCCTCAGGTACAGCAATCGCCACGCCGCCAGCACTCATATTCACAATAAACGTCTCAAAGGCCTCTTCATCCGTTTGCATGATAGTGGCTTTGACCATCGTATCCACTCTCAAATATTCTCTTCGCTGAAGCCGAATCATTTCTTCTTTTGGCGGAATGGAAATAACAATCATCGGAATATCTTCTTTTCTTTTTCCGATGACTTCGCTTGTACATTTGTATGGAATTTGGTTTTCGTCAAAAAAGAAGACGGTGATTTCTGTTTGCTGGTTTAAGTAGATGGTGCGTCCCGTTTCTTTATCAGCTGGATAATTAATGCAAATATCATCGTTATTATTTTCCAAAACCTTCGATTTTGCTGTTTTCACTTCTTTGTTCTCATTGACATATTCAATTGTGATTGCATCCCCTATTTGTAACATTCCTCATCACTCTTTTCATCTGTGAAATCGTATCCTCTCCTATATTAAACCATGTCTAAAACAAAAGGAAAAGACATATTAGCCTTTTCCTCGCTTCCTTTTCTATAGGTCTTTATATATAGGTTCTGCGTTTTTTAGTTTGTCTACTCGTTCTTCTTTTCCAGTATCTGCATTAATGAACATGCGGTACGTATCGTTTTTTATCGTTCCGAGGAACTCATAGCAGAGAACTTCCTCTGACATATCATTTTGCACAATCGCTAAATGAGTATCTTCGATCTTTACATGCTGATTTAATGTTTTCTTCGCTTCTTTTTGCGAGATTTTAGGTGTTTTAATGTCTCGTGTTTTATGATTCGTTAAGTAATCCTTCGCTGAAAACCCAACAACCTCACCATCGTCTAATGCAACTTTCATACGTATACTATCTGGATAAAGCAGAACATTTTTTTGAAGAGGAACATAGGTAAATACACCGATATTATCAAATTGTGCACTTTCATCTAAATGAAACGATTCTGTGTCAAACCCTTGCTTCTTTAGAAAGCTGAGTGCTTTTTTTGATGCATCATTTAAACTGATTTTCTGTTTTTTCACGTCACGATTTTGAAGAAGGTAGACTGGGTGTCCTCCTTTTTCAGTTAAGTCTAAGTAAAAGTTTGCATGGCTGTCTGGATCAGACATCGATAAGCTGTACACGTCGCGATTGGTTTTGCTGCCGCTTTTTCTCACTTTAAAATGTTGATTATGGTCGGGTGTGAATTGCTGTGCAATACGGATCGCTTCTTTTTTTGAAATCTTATCGCCTTTTAAATGATCGTAGCCTTGTGTTTCTTTTTCTGTGGACACATTTGCAGGCCCAAGATCGACATCTGCAAATGCATCTGCATTTCTCTCGACTGTTTTCAGCCCGTCAATGATGGTGTTGTCGTTCTTTCGATCGCCGTCAGCGAGCGCCATTTCAACATCCATCCATTTTAAGTTTTTATTAAGTACGAGGTGCTGCACTTGTCTAAGTTCGTTTTGGATATCTGACGCTTGTTTATATAGAGCTGTAATGGTTTTGTGTGTATCTTTATTTAATGGTTCATCTGATAAAGATTTAACTGATGATTTGTAGCTAAAATCTCCGACATTCGCCAGGAATTCTTCCGTTTTATTAAAAGGCATCAATGTAAGCGGGAGCTGGCTGACATTGTTATGCGCTTCTGATGACATTCTCCATACATCTGCAAGTGCTGGTGAGATGGATGTTTGGCTGTTCATCGCAAGAGTTGCGCCCAGTTTGTCATGCAGCTGATCCACTTGATACGTTAAATCATGGAAGGCTCTTTGGTAGTTGTTCTCAGCATGAAGCAGTACGGCGTCTTTTTCTTGATGTTCTTTATAGCCCCAGTAACCTGTTGAGATGACAGCAATTCCTAAAATAGCAATCAATATTCCTCTGATCATTTATTTACACCTCTTTTTATTCGCAGAATATATGTTTCCCGATTCGTTTAATTTGTGGTCTTCCCCAAATCCATGGACTTGTTGCTGTATCAGGATTAAAGTAATAGATGGCGCTCTCAGATGGATCCCATCCATTGATTGCATCAAATACAGCTTTTTTTGCCGTTTCATCTGGTGTCATATAAAATTGCCCATCTGCTACAGCGGTAAACGCAAGCGGTTCAAAAATGACTCCTGCGATCGTATTTGGAAAGGTCGGATTGTTCAAACGGTTTAAGATAACGGCCGCGATGGCTACCTGTCCTTCGTACGGCTCACCTCTTGCTTCACTGTACACAGCTTGCGACAAGAGCTGAATATCATTACTAGAAAAACCACCAGGCATGTTGGCTGCTGTTTGTTTTGGTGTTTGATTTCCCTGCTGGCTGCCTGACTGATTGCTAGACTTCCCCGATGATCCACTTTGACTTTTTTGATTTTCGTTTGTACCTTGGGCTGTCTTTTTTTGCGAGCTTCTTTGCGCAGGATCCTTTGTTTGCTGATCAAGAGGTTTCCCGCCATAATGGGTAAACTGGTTCCCTTGCTGCAGCTGCTTTTGAACAAACTCTTTGTAGTATTTCGTCTTTTGAACTAATAAGCTTTTTGTTTTTTCACCTACAAGTCCATCGACCTTCTTCATGCCAAATTGGCTTTGAAAGTTGCGAACGGCCCAGTACGTCCCCCAGCCATAGACGCCATCGATTTTGCCATTGTAAAACCCATTGTATTGGAGCCGCGCTTGCAGCTCGACTACATCTTCTCCTGTTGCGCCGCGCTGGATGACTTGGCCGGTGAAGGCTTCACTTTTACTGGCTGTCAAAAGTGAAGACGCAAGAAGAACGATTGAGAAGATAATAACAATTTGTTTCATGAAACGAGCTTTATCCATATTTGATCCTCCTGTACTTTTGATGTTTGAATATATGTTTCTTCCGATCCCTATTTTTATACATTCAACACAGGAGAGAATTGGATGGAAAAGACAAAAAAACGCCCTATAAACAAATAGGACGTTTTCCAAAATTAAATTTGCACCATTTTTACCGCACGGGCTTTTTTTGCTTTCCTTAAACCAAACCACCATAAAAAAATCATGAACGGCACCATGATATATCCCCAGTTTTTCATCCCTAATAGAATGAAATCATACAGGCCGTGAAAGAGCACAGGGAGCGTTAAAGAAAGGATCAGCCATTTGCGCTGCTCTTTTTTATCAGAGAAGCGGGCTTTTCCGATATAAAATCCCATCACAACACCAAATAATGCGTGACTTGATACAGGTAATAAAGCACGGGTAAACGCATATTCGACCCCGTGACCGACTAAGTAAAGGATATTTTCAAGTGTTGCAAAACCAAGGGAGACACTCGTTCCATACACAATTCCGTCATAGTGTTCGTCAAACTGGGCATGTGCATAAACGCTGACCATTAAAATAAACCATTTTAATGATTCCTCTAAAAAGCCCGACGTCACAAATGAAATCAAGATTGGGTTTGTTGTGATGTTTTCCTCTTGAAGGACATATTGAATAAACATGGTTGGAAACACAAGTATGACACCTAGCATAAAAGATCTGATGACCATGTGAACCGGCTCATTATCGTACTGATCTTTCAAATAAAAATAACTTAAAAGTGCGATGCCGGGAGCTAAACCTGCTGAGATGATTGCGATCATAACCAGACCTCTTTCCCTACATTATCCTTCATTATCGTACCATGATTTACCCTTTTTTTATATGACTCGGGCCCATTTTTCTAAAAATATCTTTCTATATAATCCCAATTTATATAAAAAAGAACCGAACCCCTTTGAAGGATTCAGTTCATTTTTTATCCGTTGATTCTTTTGTTGATTTCTTCTGCAATGAGTCCGCCATGAAATCTTCCATTTTCAATGAAAATTTCATTGGCATTATTTCCAGCAGCAATGACTCCCGCAATGAAAATACCTTCAACATTCGTTTCCATCGTCTGTTCATCAAATGCTGGACGGCCTGAGTCTGGATCAATCGTGACACCCATTTTTTCTAAGAAAGAATGATCTGGATGATAACCAGTCATGGCAAATACATAATCACTTTTCACTCGATCCGTTTGATTTTGCTGGTTTGTAAAGATCACATCTTCTTCTGTGATTTCTTTCACCTGCGCACCAAACTCCATTCGAATTGTTCCATTACGGACAAGCGCTTCAAACTCTGGTAAAATCCAAGGCTTGATGCTGGATGAATATTCAGTTCCTCTATACAGGACAGTAACTCTGCTTCCGCATTTCACAAGTTCTAGCGCAGCATCCACACTGGAGTTTTTCCCGCCGATCACCGTCACATCTTTATCAAAATATGGATGTCCTTCTTTAAAATAGTGATATACGTGAGGAAGATCTTCTCCTTTGACGTTCATATAGTTTGGATGATCATAATAGCCAGTCGCAATGACGACGTAATCACATGAATAGTTGTCTTTTGATGTATTCACCGTAAAACGGCCATCTTGTTTCGTCACAGCATTTACTTTTTCAAAAGCATGCACACGCAGTTTTTTTCGTCTAACGACCTCTCGGTAATAAGAAAGTGCCTGAATACGAACGGGCTTACGGTTTTCAGTAATAAAAGCGACATCACCGATTTCAAGCTTTTCACTTGTACTAAAAAAGGTTTGATGTGTTGGGTAATGATAAATACTGTTCACGACATTCCCCTTTTCAATCACAAGTGCATCAATCCCAATTTGCTTGAATGCGATGGCAGCTGATAACCCGCATGGGCCTCCTCCTATTATGATCACTTTTTCTTGTTTCATTTGTTCCACTCCTGTCATTTCACTGCAATAACAATTGCTGGGCTGTTTGATTCTTTGTTCCATTCCATAAAAAAATCTCCTATTTAAGGATAGGAGATTTTAAGGCGCGATGCAAATCAGCCGCTTAAATCCAGCCTCTGAATCGAGAAGCTTCAGCCATTTTACGTACACCGACCATATATGCAGCAAGACGCATATCAATTCGGCGGTTTTGCGCCATTTCATAAATATTATTAAATGATTTCACCATCATATCTTCTAAACGAGTTTCAACTTCTTCTTCTGTCCAGTAGAACCCTTGGTTATTCTGCACCCATTCAAAGTAAGAAACAGTTACCCCACCCGCACTCGCAAGCACGTCTGGAACAAGCAGTACACCGCGATCTGAAAGAATTTTGGTTCCTTCCAGTGTCGTTGGGCCATTTGCTGCTTCTACGACAATTTTGGCTTTAATGTCTGCCGCATTATCTTCTGTGATTTGGTTTTCAATGGCTGCAGGTACTAAGATATCACAATCCAGCTCAAGCAGCTCTTGGTTTGTAATTGTATCGTTAAATAGTTTAGTGACGGTTCCAAAGCTGTCACGTCGGTCAAGCAAGTAGTCGATGTCTAGACCATCTTCATCGTATAATCCGCCGTATGCATCTGAAATCCCTACGATTTTTGCCCCAGCATCATACATGAATTTAGCTAAGTAGCTTCCTGCATTTCCGAATCCCTGTACGACAACACGAGCCCCGTTAATGTCAATTCCTTTTTTCTTCGCCGCTTCTTTGATGCAGATCGTCACACCTTTTGCTGTTGCAGTATCACGTCCGTGTGATCCCCCAAGAACAATTGGTTTTCCTGTAATAAATCCTGGCGAGTTAAACTCATCAATTCTAGAATACTCATCCATCATCCATGCCATAATTTGAGAGTTCGTAAACACATCTGGCGCTGGAACATCTTTGGTTGGTCCAACAATTTGACTGATGGCGCGAACATAGCCGCGGCTTAGTTTTTCAAGCTCTCTAAATGACATTTCTCTTGGATCACAGATAATACCGCCTTTTCCTCCGCCATAAGGAAGATCCACAATTCCACATTTTAAACTCATCCAAATTGAAAGCGCTTTTACTTCTTTTTCCGTAACGTTCGGGTGGAAACGAATTCCGCCTTTTGTTGGACCGACAGCATCATTGTGCTGTGCGCGGTAACCAGTGAAAATTTTCACCGATCCATCATCCATACGTACTGGAATTTTGACCGTTAATAGACGAATTGGCTCCTTCAGCAATTCATACACTTCCTGCGGATACCCTAATTTGTCTAGCGCTTTATGTATGACGGTTTGAGTTGACTTTAAAACATCTAGCTTATCTTCTGCATTATGAGCGGCGTTTTGATCGGCTGCCATTAAAATAAACCCCCTAGAAATCTTTCATGATCTACTGCTCCCTTTCAAGCAATAGTATACACCTTCGTACTGGTAAAGCAAAGGTAAAAAGCGTTTTTTATCAAAATAAAATATCAGCGTTTATAAATATAAAAAAGGATATAAAAAAATACTGTTGTTTCATCACAACAGTATTAAATATAATAGATAAAAGTGATTAAAAATACATTTGAATCGTTTTCACAGCATCTTCTTGCATGATCACTTTTCCATATTCTTTTAGCCGGTGGATGGTGAGTGTCGTAGGTGAGCCAAACTCTGCTAAAATCGAAATGACTGTATCAGCAGATAATTCTCCAACATCATCCAAGCTGAGGTAATATTGACCTTCATAATGGTAAACTGTACCCCCTAAAAGTCCAATACGACTTAAACTATGGGACAGTTGAATCACATCTTCAAACGAGGCAAATTGATAGAGCACATGCTTACTCTCGTCGAGCTTGACTTGCATCTCAATGTAATCTTCATCAAACTCATCATCAGCATCTTCCTGCTGACTCTTTGTGACAATGACGACCATCCCCTGCGCCTGAAGAGAAAATACTTCAACAGCAATCGGTCCATTCGCTTCAAAACCGAGCTCCTGATTCGCTTCGTTCATCATGTCTTTAAACAGCTGATGGACTTTGAACGAATCTTTCCAAAGGTCTTCTTTCGTAAGACCTCGGTCTGTCAGGTCATCTAGTGTGAGAAAAATTTTGATTTTATTATAATTCAGACGCTCCAGTCGCATAACGTTCCCTCCTGCCTCTTCTAAACACACATCATACTGTAGTATATGAGATGATGAGTCATAGGTTCTTAATTTTGTATTCAGTTTACACTGTGTCAAGACGGAAGACAAGCATGAAGCTATGCTTACGGTGACTTTTATGGAAAATATTGAGGGTGCCGCAAGTTAACGCGTTTTTAGAGGCATTAAATAGATCAGATGGGTTTCTGGCTCTGCTCCGAGACGCATGGGAATTTTTGTTGTCCCGTAGCCATTACTAATGAGAAAGAACGCACCTTTGACCTGGCCAGTTCTTCCTTTTTCATACGGTCCAAATTTCCCAATCCGAATCTGCCCCCCATGCGTATGACCGCTCAGGACAAGGTCGATACCCTCTTCTTCACTCATCAAATGATGCACATCTGGATTGTGTGATAAGAGAATATTGACATCATCTTTCACAAACTCAGGCCGTATCGCTTCATAATCTGCTTTTTCAAGCCGAATATCATCAATTCCTCCGATTTTGATTCGCTGGCCTTCGAAATTCCATACTGCCGTTTCATTTTGCAAAGTCGTGACATCGTATGCATGAAGAATTTCTTTAAACCTTTGCTGGTGCAGCTCATGATCATTATTTCCCCAAACAAAATAAACCGGCGCAATTCTTGATAAACGTTTCACATTTTCTTCAATCCTTGCATAGGGTACACCTTTTTCTGCTAAATCTCCGCCAATCATAATCACATCTGGCTCATCCTGTCTGATTTCTGCTAATAAAGTGTCACTGATGAGACGTCTGTGTGTATCAGAAATAAAGAAAATGACTGCGGGCCTGTCTGATTGAAGTGCTTCTATTGTAAAATAATGCTTTTTGATGTTGTTTTGTTTTGCCGTTTTCACCATTTTTGCCGTTACACACACACCTGTTGTAACAGCCGCAATGGCGGCAGTAAATCCGATGGCATATTTCATCACAAATGGCTCCCTTACGTATCTTTCTTTCATAAGACGCTTGAAAGAAAAAAGACGTTTCAACTGTTAAACGTCTTTTTTCTCATTTATTTACTTTCATAATAGAGATTAATGTCATATTGCTTCTGCATATAGTGAAAAACCGTCTCGCGCTCTTTCCACTGATTTGACTGCGGCCATAAATCTGTGCTTTTTTGTATAATTTCACATCTAAGCCGATGATATTCATCCTCAGCCTTTTCTTCTTTTTTCTTATAGTAATAAGATGCGTAAAAAGCAAAGACCTCAGCCATGATCCAAAACAGAAATACTTCATGACCAAGCAGAGTTGCAATCATGGCTTCCGGCTGAAGCGAGCCGCCTCCCGCATTTGCCGTGATCACAAAATAAAACAAAAGAATGGCCAGCGATAGAAGGGCTGTCCATTGCCATCTTTTGCACTGCTTGGCAAAACCCTCATATTTATGCTTTCTTTTGATCAATGTTTCCATCATCTTCTGTGTCGGCTGATCCATATATCGGCTAATTGTGTGCAATGTCATCACATACACCCTGTCCCTTTTTTCTACATATGTATGTGCGTGCTTCTTCATTCATGTCAAGTGATTAGTTTTCTAGTGGAATATTCAGCACTTGACCACTGTATACGCTGTTACCTTTTAAATGATTATAGGCTCTAATTTTCTCTTCACCCGAACGGTTTTTGTAATACTTCATTGAAATTCGATAAAGATTTTCCTCTGAACCAACAGTGTGCTGCACGACACGGACTGGCTTTTCTTCCTGCTTCTTTTTCTCTTCGGCTTCTTTTCTTTTTTTCTCTTCCTGCTGCTTTTGCAAGGCTAGCTGCTGCTGTTCACGCTTTTTGGCAGCTTCAGCTCTCTCGCGTTCTTTTTCTTTCGCTGCTTGTTCACGCTCTTCTTTCTCTTTAGCCGCTTTTTCTTTTTTCTTCTGTTCAGCTTTTTCTTTCAATCGCTGTTTTTCTTCCTCTTTCTTTTGCTTCTCATCATCAGACGCATCCGCTTTATCAATGCTTGAGTCATTTTTTGTTTCGGCAAGTGCTGACGGGACTGGGTCTGTGTCAGCACTTGATGTAGAATCAATATTATATACATCTTGATTATTATTATGGTTGATTTCCTTTGATGTGTAGTAGATCAAAAGGAAGAACACTGTGACGACGATAATAGGAAAGATAATAGCCAGTGTTGTAAACAATGGATTACGCACCTTTTTCGTGCGCTGCTTTTTATATTCATGGAAATCTTCTCGTGTAGGAAAGTGAGAGTCATCTGAAGGCTGAACTTCTTCTTCAAAAATTTCCTCTACATCATCATGGATGTTTGTCAGCTGCTCCTTCTTTCTCTTCATTCTCGACATTTCTTCCATGTTCATCCCTCCCCCTATATTTCAAACGAATTTGACAAGCAAAGACTAAGTCAATGACAAAATGGGTCATGACAGGAACAAATAAATTCCCCGTCCACTCGTATAAAAGTCCTAAAAAAATACTAATTGAAACCACAAGGATAAACAAGAGTATTTTTGATAAGTAGCGAAAGTGAAGGAGCGCAAACACAATACTGGCAATCTCCAATCCAAATTGCTGCTGGACGATCCCTCGGAATAGAATTTCCTCTGAAAAGGCAATGAGCAGTGTTAACCAAACAATATGCGGGATGCTGCGGTTTTTGAACATTTTTTCATTTAATCCGCCATCATCATACATATGAGCAGGAAACACCTTCATGACAATCGCATCCACAATGATCACAACCGCAGCGCCGCCAATACCATAAGTCAGTATCCGCGCATCTTGGATCTCCCAAAGGGATGTGAAATCTGTCCAATGATCGAACATAAATATACCTAGTAAAAAGGATATGACCAGCATCAGCAGCTGCGTGAAATACAGCTGTTCTACGACTTGTCGATCAGTTAATTTTTCAATGATCCGGCGATGTTGTTCAATCAATGCTGCGCCTCTTTTGTCAGATGAAACATACGATCCAGCACGGTCTTCCAGTGTGTCATTTCATTCAGCTCCAATGGTTGATCTTTTTTTTCATAATCAGACAGGTCAAGTCCGCAAGAAGAGCAGCAGCTGCCAGAGGATGCGCTCTCTGATTGATCAAGCTGTTCGTAAAAGTATGATAACAGAGATTGTCTAAAGCAGCTACGATCTGTGATCCGCTCCTTAAATTGCCACACTTTTCTCAGTTTTTCAGTTTGTCTGTCCTGCAATTTCTCTTTCAGTTTCATCAGGAGCACACGCGGCTCGTCAGACTGATACATCCTGTAATAATGGATCAGCATTCTTGCACGTGTCTCCTGAAGCCCTGACTCCATCAATTGTTCACGTAATTTCTTTTCATCATTTGTCTGTATTTGTGTGAGCCTGGCTAAGAAGAAATCAATTTCTGGATCATCAAAGCCCTCTGCTTGTATTAAATGCTGTTGAATGTCCGCATCCTCTTCTGTATACAAAAGAATGCTGACACTCTTTTTCCCGTCCCGTCCTGCTCTTCCAATTTCCTGCATAAATGCTTCAATTGACTGCGGCGGGCTCATATGAATAACAAATCGTATATCTGCTTTATCAATTCCCATTCCAAAAGCACTTGTACAACAAATGAGATCAAGCTGTCCGCTGATAAATTGCTGCTGAATAAGCATACGGTCTCCTGCATCCATCCCGCCATGGTAATACTCTACACGCTGATGGGTTTTTTGTTTCATAATGAGCGCCATATCTTCTGTCATTTGCCGGGTTGGACAATAAATCAGGCCGGGGCCTTGCAAGTATTCAACAAGCTCAATGGCCCGTTTTTCTTTTGCTTCTTTCGTTTCGTGCGCTTCTTTGACTAATGCGATGTTTGGCCGGTTGACAGAATGGATATGAAAGTCTGGATGCTGCAATCTTAACGTTTGTACGGTATCTTTAAGTGTTTGTTTCGTTGCAGTTGCCGTCAGTGCTAAGGCAACAGGATGACCTAACGCTTCTCTCCATTCTCCCAGCTTGGAATATTCCGGACGGAAATCATGCCCCCACTCGGATATACAATGGGCTTCATCGACGACGAACAGACCAATATGCATCGATTTGAGCTGTTCTAGCAGCACCTCAGACATTAATGCCTCAGGGGCGACGAATAAAAATTTATATGATGGCAAATGCCGAATGATATGCCGTCTCTCCTGAAAAGACAATGTGCTGTTCAGTGCCGCCACTCGTTTTTCTCCGCGCATTTTCATTCGTTCGACTTGATCCTCCATAAGCGATAACAGCGGCGAAATAATGAGAACTAATCCATCTGTCATATAGCCGGGAACTTGATAGCAGATGGATTTCCCGCCGCCAGTAGGCAGCATGGCCACCGTATCCTTTTGATTCAGTACACTTTGAATAATATCTTCTTGACCCGTTTTAAAAGAATCGTAACCAAAATATCGCATGAGCGTCTGATGAAGCTTATCCATTTGCTTTCACCATCCTTGTCAGAGCCAATCGTATTTGAAAATAAGTAAATGGATGTTCGAGTTTTTCTTTAATCAGCTTCATCTTATTTGTTTGAAGCTCTCTGGCTACTGCATGAATGGCCTGCTGCTCTTCTTCGCTCACATACGGCTCTATTGAGAAGCTCGGTTCATGTATGGAAAGCTCGACAATATGGTCTTCGATCGTTGCCTTTTTTAAAGAACGAATGTGAGCAATCTGATCAATATCAAAGCCTTTTTGCACAAGCTCGAGCGTTTTGTGAGTAGAGGTTGTCAGCACACGTTTGAATTCAAGGCCACCTAAGAGCTTTTGCATGAGCTGCGCCTCACCTTTTTGGGTAGCATGAATAAAATAATGGAGGACATTCCAAAAAAGCAGGTACACATACCACACATCTTCTTTTAGCCACTCTGCCATTTGCTGATACGTACGCCCAATTCTTTCATTTGAGGTCAATGAATAAACAAAAATCAGCGCCTCTTGATCACTTATACGGCTAAGGAGCTTGTCTAGTTCATGATGCAGCTCTTCCGAAAGCTTATTCTTCTCGTGATGCTGTTTTAAGAAGGATTTCGTCCAGCTTTGTACAGATACATCTCTTTGTATTGGGACATATTGATGCGATCCAGCCAGATGGTGAGACAGCACTTGTACAAGTAACGAGAGCCTCATCCATAGCACCTTTCCTTTATCATGATATTTCGCACCATGAAAATAAGCGGGCATCGGTTTTTCTGAGAAATACTGGTTTAGCATATGCTGTCCTGCATCTGTAACAGTGAATGTCTCCCCTGTTTTTTTGATGTAGTGCTTTTCGACAAGCTTTATAGTAGAGTGATTCAGCTGATCCCTCGTAAACCCCGGGTAACAGCCGAAATACTTTGAAAGCTGAAACAAACTGGCATCCTGTATGGTTTGTGATGATTTTTTTCCTTTAAAGAGATGGTAGACAGCACTTATGGAGCGTTCGCCGTTCAATTTATATACGCTGTCCATTAACATGACATCCAAATAATGAAGAGTCATTCGCCAAAGCACCTGTCTTCCTGACAAAATTCGAATATTTTCTCCCTTTATTTTAACAGATTTCATAAAAGAAGAAATGTTTAAACTCAATTTGTGGGGGAAAGTTATGAACAAACCCTTATGTGATAAGCATTCTCAATCACTTTACAGTTGAAATGTGAAATTAAAATCATTACAATAAGATTTGAGGAAATTGTTTTTTATCGGTGAAACTAAAAAGGTTAGACCATTTGTTCCATCGAACAATCTGGGAGGTATTTTTTTAACATGGCAAAATATACAATTGTAGACAAAGACACATGTATTGCTTGCGGCGCATGCGGTGCAGCTGCTCCAGACATTTATGATTATGATGATGAAGGCATTGCATTTGTTACGCTTGATGACAATCAAGGGACTGTAGAAGTTCCAGAAGTACTTGAAGAAGATATGCTTGATGCATTTGAAGGATGTCCAACGGATTCAATAAAAGTTGCGGACGAATCTTTCGATGGTGACCCGCTTAAGCATGAATAGTATAAAAGCCCCTTATGCAGGGGCTTTTTTATATTAACTATTTTGAAGTCGGCGTTTATTTTCAAACCATGGACGCATTTTCACAAAAATGAGGCTGAATACGATGGTAAGGATGATTCCTTTAATAAAGTTAAATGGTAAGATCCCTGCTGTAATGGTCGTCTTGAGCGCATGATCAGATAGTTCTGGCGCGTTTAAGAACCATGTGTAAGCTGGCAGGAATAAGAAGTAATTTAAAATACTCATCATCACAGTCATAAGCAATGTACCTGCGATCATAGACCATGCCATCCCTTTTGCTGATTTGATTTTTTTGAACATAAAGGCGACTGGCAAGATAAATAATGTGCCTGCAATGAAGTTCGCGACTTGCCCAACAGGAACGCCGGACATACTGCCTTGAATGAGGTAATGCAGTACATTTTTTAATGCCTCAACAGCAATCCCTGCACCCGGTCCATAAATTAAAATGGCAATAATCGCCGGGATATCACTGAAATCAATTTTCAAATACGCTGGAAGACCTGGGAAAGGAAAATCCAATAAAATTAACACAAACGAAATACTGCTGAGCATACTGGTAACAACTAAACGCTTTACTTTACTTTGATTCAATATTCTCTCTCCTTTTCGATCAAATCTTTCGAAAAGAGGATTGTTCCATTTTAGCCACAAAAAAACCGCCCTTGAAAACAGGAGCGGGGAAATTGGGCTAGACAAATAAACGTGTGAACATCAATGTTTTCAACGTTTATGAACCTCCATCTTCTCCCATCCAGACTATACTGTCGGCTTCGGAATCACACCGAATCCTGCCAAAAAGGCTCGCGGGCTTAGAGACTATGCTCATCACCGCCGGTAGGGAATTACACCCTGCCCCGAAGATTGATCATTATTTAATTCGACATCATTATATATGATATATGAGCATTTGTACAGATAAAAATCCTGAGCAAATTCATCAGTTTTAAGAAATCGTAAAAAACACAAAAATTCTAATGACAAATGCGGAAAAATTGGTTATCTTTTGTTTAAAGGTGTTCATTCTTTATAAAGACACAAAGAAATGTTCGTGTTTTCTTTTTCACTTTACTGCTTTAATTTGATTGACACAGTGAAAAGGAATATGGTAAATTATCAGATATTTATGACGTTTATTTTAGGAGGAAATCTTACGATGTTTCGAGTATTAGTCTCAGATAAGATGAGCAATGATGGTCTTCTACCACTTTTAGAATCAGATTTTGTTGAAATTGTCCAAAAAAATGTAGCAGAAGCAGAAGATGAATTACACACGTTTGATGCCTTACTTGTCAGAAGTGCCACAAAAGTAACGAAAGAGCTTTATGAAAAAATGAGTTCATTAAAAATTGTCGGCCGTGCCGGTGTGGGAGTAGACAATATTGACATTGATGAAGCGACCAAGCATGGCGTCATTGTGATCAATGCACCAAACGGTAATACGATCTCGACAGCTGAGCATACGTTCGCCATGATTTCATCACTTATGCGTCATATTCCGCAAGCCAATATTTCTGTCAAATCAAAAGAATGGAACAGAGGTGCATATGTTGGTGCTGAGCTTTACGGAAAATCTCTTGGGATTGTCGGCTTAGGCAGAATCGGAAGTGAAATCGCCCAGCGTGCAAGAGCATTTGGCATGACAGTTAACGTGTTTGACCCATTTCTTACAAAGGAACGTGCAGAAAAAATTGGCGTCAATGCGAAATCACTTGATGAAGTACTCGAAGTATCAGATATCATTACTGTACATACGCCATTAACAAAAGAAACAAGAGGACTTCTCAATAAAGAAACGATTGCAAAAACGAAAAAAGGTGTTCGTCTAGTAAACTGTGCGCGCGGCGGCATTATTGACGAAGCTGACCTTCTTGAGGCACTTGAAAGCGGTCATGTCGCAGGAGCTGCACTCGATGTATTCGAGGTAGAACCTCCAACTGATAATCCGCTTGTGGATCATCCACACGTCATTGCAACTCCGCATCTTGGTGCCTCTACAAAAGAAGCACAATTAAATGTAGCAGCGCAAGTATCTGAAGAAGTTCTTCAATTTGCAAAAGGCCTTCCTGTCATGTCATCTATTAATCTACCAGCGATGACAAAAGACGAGTTCAAAAAGATTCAGCCTTATCATCAATTTGCAGGAAAACTTGGACGTCTTGTCTCTCAATCCATGAGAGAACCTGTAAAAGAAGTAGGCATTTCTTATGAAGGCTCTATTTCAAAACTCGAAACATCCTTTATTACAAAGAGTCTCCTGTCAGGCTTTTTAAAAGAGCGTGTTGATTCGACTGTGAATGAAGTAAATGCTGGAATGGTCGCAAAAGAACGAGGCATTAGCTTTAGTGAAAAAATTTCTTCCAGCGAATCTGGTTACGAAAACAGTATTTCTATTGAAGTCAAAGGTGATCTTTCAACCTTTACTCTAAAAGCAACTTACATCCCGCATCTAGGGGAACGCGTGGTTTCTATTAATGGCTTTAATATTGATTTTTACCCAGATGGACACCTAGTCTATATCCAGCATACAGATGCACCTGGTGTGATTGGAAAGGTTGGACAGATTTTAGGCGACCATGATGTCAACATTGCAACAATGCAGGTGGGACGTAAAGAAAAAGGCGGCGAAGCCATTATGATGCTTTCTTTCGACAAGCATCTAGAGGACGAAATTGTGAAAAAATTAACTGAAGTGCAGGATATTCTTTCTGTCCGCCTGATTGATCTATAAAAAACAGTGATAAACCTCATGCTTTGCATGAGGTTTTAGATTGTCGACAAAGAGCTAAAATGATTTTCATTTTAGCTCTTTGTTTTCTTTTATTCAGCGTGATAGAAAACTCTTGCAGTCTAGGAAGGGCGAGCACCGGAACGGAGCGAATTTGACATTCGTGAGTACCGGCGCGCAGACCTGACAACGAATGCGAGAGTTTGTCTACACGCTGACCTCATGCAAAAGCATGAGGTTTATTTTGTTGAAACCATTAAACGGTCTCCTGTTCGAATGAGATGAGTCGTCAGCTCATTGATCTTTTTCAATTGTTCCACAGTCATTTCATGCGCCTTTGCTATCGACCAAAGGGTATCCCCTTGTTTAATGACATATGTATTTTTTTCATGTCCATTTACATGAAGAGCCGGCTCTTGGAAACGCTCCACAGCAATCATTTTGAGCGGATCTATTGCATCCTCTTTGCTGACTGACCAATTTCCACGATGTACTTCAAAATGCAAATGTGTGCCTCTAGAGGCTCCTGTGTTGCCAATGATGCCAATCGGCTGTCCCGCTTGTACATGGTCACCCTTTTTCACAAAACGCTCGTGTAAATGAGCGTAGACAGTTTCGTATCCGTTTGGATGCTGAATAAATACAACTTCTCCATATGTAGCCGATACATACGAACGCGTGACCACACCTTCACTTGCAGCAAAAATGGATTCTCCTTCTGGCGCAGCTATATCTAATCCCTTATGCGAGCCGCCCCTTGTCCCAAACAAGTCAGTGACTTCTCCTTTCACTGGTTCCACCCATTCGGTTGTTTTCTGCGCATGGGCAAATGGCGCTAAGATCAAGAGCAAAAAACAGCTGGCACCTATGAAGCAATACCTTTTCATCAGTGACTCCCCTTTTTTGAGGTTCTTTTCATGACAGCTTAGTATACAGCAAGAAGACCATTTTCTATACATCAAAAAAGAACGCAATGAAATGCTTGCGTCCTTTAACGTTCTTTTATGACAACTGGATTCGGCAGAGCCGGTACCTCTATTGGTTCGTTTAATTCATATGGTCCTACTTGATCTGTTCCTGCATATTGAATGGTGACATCTGTAAAACCAAAATCTTTTGCTGTGAGCAGCAGACCTTCAATGAGTAGAGTATGATCAATTGAGTCCGTTAATTGCGCTGATGCTCCAAACGTGATGGTTACATGCTTACCTTTTGATGTCACTTCTTTAATGGGTTCTTCTTTAATTAATGGTTCAAGTCCAGAATCACTCGTGCGTTTCATGGCCTCTACCGCATCTTCATAAGTAGAATAATGTGTTTTTGAGGGCACCAAAAAAGTCCCGCTCTGATTTTCTAACACGTAATAAGCTTTCTTCGTTTGTTTATCAATTGATATCGTACCAATGCTGCTAGTCCCTAATTGAAGATGAGAGCCTTTGACTGACTTGACCTCCACTTGTTTATACCTGCTCCATTTGAGCGTTTCTTTTACCATATCTTTAAATCGATTGGCTTCCTTTATCGTATCAAGGGACAAATCATTTTTTAACTGAAAAACAAGCGTATTCCCATTTTCACGAAGGTCCACCATCTCAAGATAAGATTGAAGAGGCTTTGTCATTTCAGGCAGCTGCACCTGTTCATATGTGTTCATTATCTCCTGCAAATGGTCATGTTCATTATCTTTTTCAATACTGATGGGAACCACTTGAGATGTTGATTCATCTATGTATGCAACCGTCATATACTTTTGCTTGTCTTTATGAGAAACAACGTGTGTGGTACCATTTGCCTGTTTGACCGGCTCTAATGTGGCATTTACCTGTCCTTTGTCAGCACTAGATTCCACTTTCATCTGTTGATGCTGTTCTTGAGCAGCCGGCTGAAATAAATGAGGAGAAATTAAAAACGCCATAAATAAAACCACAACGGTTGCCACCGCTGGACCGATCCATTTAACACTTTTCTTTTTCTTCCCGCTTGCCATCAGCACCTGCTGGTATATCTGCTTAGATGAACGGTTGTCCTCCACCTTTGGAAGCTGACTTAGTAACACCTTGATTCGTTCTTCGCTCCAATCGGACCTGTTCGTTTTCATTCACTAGCTCCTCCTTCAAAAGCTCCATATGTTTTCGGAGCACTTTCAGGCCTCGGTGCTGCGTTGTTTTGACTTTGCTTTCCGAGAACTTTAGCGCCTTTGCCGTCTCCATGATTGAGTAGCCCTGGATAAACCTTAAAATGATGACAGCTCTTTGATCAATTGTGCAGTGATCAAGTGCGGCATAAATTTCTTTTGTATTTTCATCCTGTACAGCTAGTTCGTCTGGGAGCAAGTCCGGGTCTTTTACATCCTGCTTATCCCAATCAAACGTGCCGAGCACCCGTTGTCTAATGGTTTGCTGCTTGCGAAACCAGTCAATCGCCACATGCCTTGCAATTGAAAACAGCCATGTTTTCTCGCTGCTTCTTCCTTCAAAAGTTTTATATGAGTGAAGTACCCGAATGTAAACCTCCTGTACGAGATCCTCTGCCTGATTTTTATCTTTAACCATATAAAATAAAAACTGGTACAAATCTTGATGGTACGAATCATATATTTTTTGAAAGGTTTCATGCATAGGAAACCCCTCCGTTCACTTATTTTTGTCGAGTGACTCTTACAAAACGTTACATTACAACTTTATGACAAATATATTACAAGTTCGACAGTTTGGAAAGGGCTTTTTGTTTAACTTCTCCTTAAAAATTTGAAAAAAGAAAAAACACTTCATTTTCTTTCGAAAAGAAGTGTTTCTCATGTAACAAGATTCTTCGTCAAGATTAGACGAGTTCCTGCTTTTTTCTCGGAATATAGAATGTAAAGTGTGTACCTGCACCCGCTTTGCTGTGAGCATGTATAGAGCCTTGATGTGCCTCGACAATGTTCTTCACAATCGCCAGGCCAAGTCCAGTACCAGAACGTCCTCTTGTCCTTGCTTTATCGGCTTTATAGAAGCGTTCGAAAATAAAGGGCAGATCTTCTTCCGGAATTCCGCTCCCCGAATCTTTTACATCCATTTTCAGTCCGTTCTCCACCGATTGAACCGAGAAGTGAACCTCGCCGCCCTCTGGTGTATGACGAATGGCATTATCAATAAGATTCGTAAACACTTGTTCAATCTTATCTGGATCGAATACAAAGTTCGGTTCATCCACTTGAATATCATACGTAAGGTCGATTTGTTTTTCTTTCGCAATCCCGAGAAACTTACGGTAGATCTTCTCTGTCAGCTCTTCTGTATCTGTTGATTCAAGATTCAGTGTAATATGACCTGCTTCCATTCTCGCTAGATCTAGAAGGTCATTCACAAGACGTCCCATTCGAAGTGATTCATCATAGATAATTTGCGCAATCTCTTTCTTTTCTTCTTCTGATCCTGCAATATCATCTACAATCGCCTCACTGTACCCTTGCAGCATGGCAATTGGTGTACGAAGTTCATGACTGACATTGGCAATGAAGTCTTTTCTCAGTTTATCAAGTCTTCGTTCCTCCGTCATATCACGAAGGACTGCAACTGCTCCCCTGACATCCTGCTGATTATACAGCGGAGACATGAGAAGAACCCAGGTACGCCCTTGCAGCGTAACTTCGATCATTTGCTCTTTTTCTGTGCTGACAGCTGTATGAAAAAGCTCGCGCGCTTCTGGCGGCAGTTCATCTCCATCTTTAATCTTCATATTTTGCTCATAATACCATGCCTGCAAAAATCGTTCTGCAGGAGGATTTGTCATCAAGATCGTTCCATCAATATTGATGGTGATGACACCATCAGCCATACTGCTTAAAATATTAGATAAATGTTCTTTTTCTTGATTTAAGGCTGTGATATGGAATTTAAGCTGCTTCCCCATTTGATTAAAGGCAATCGCCAGTTCTCCAATTTCATCTTGCGTTAAGATAGGAATCTTTGTATCAAATTTCCCTTTCGCCAAATCTTGTGCACCCTCTTTCATCTTTCTGAGAGGGTAGGTGACACGTGTTGACAAGAAGAAAGCGAAAATAGTGGTCAGTACAATCGCAATTCCGGCTGCTAAAAAGATGTAGCGTGTCGTATGTTTCGTTGTTTGTTCTACAGCGAGGAGTGACTGAGAAAGAAAGACCATGCCTTTTTTTCCGTTCGCCTCATATGGAACACCAACTACAATCCGTTCATCTTTTTGATTGCCTGCATCAGGTTCTGCACGTTTACTGATTTTTTTACGATCTTTCAGTGCTTGATTTAAATCGCTGTCCGCTTCAATTTGTTTCTTTGTAATCGCAGGAAGCTTCCCGTCTTTTTCAGACGAATACCACTCTAGCCCGTCCTCTTGGATGATCGCAATACTCGTCAATTTGTCAGCGAGTTCTGATGTAATCGACCTTGCAAGCGATTGATCCTCATGGCTTTCTAAAATGACCGCTACTTTGTTTGCCATTTGTGTTAAATCAGATTTGGCTTCTTCTACATGATAATTCTCAATGAACTCTAAAAGAAGCACAGTTAAAATGGATAAAACAATCAGGACGAGGAAAAGAATGGTTAACCATAGCTTTCCTACAACACTTTTCCACAGTTTCATTCAGCGCCGACCTCAAATTTGTACCCGACACCCCATACAGTTACGATTTTTTTCGCTGCTTCTGGTGACACTTTATTCAGTTTTTCACGAAGTCGTTTGACATGGGTATCGACTGTTCGTAAGTCTCCAAAGAATTCATATTGCCATACTTCTTTTAGCAGCTTTTCTCTGTCATAGACCTTATCTGGTGTTTTTGCAAGGAAATATAAAAGCTCATATTCCTTCGGCGTGAGGCTGACTTCTTTGCCATCAGCCGTCACTCTATGTGCATCATGGTCAATAGAAAGATGAGAAAACACAAGAACATCCTTTGTTGTTGTCCCAGTATTCAAATAAGATGTTTGAGACGATCTTCTAAGCAATGCCTTTACACGTAAAACCACTTCACGCGGGCTGAAAGGTTTGACGATGTAGTCATCCGTTCCTGCCTCAAATCCTTGAACGCGGTTGGCTTCTTCTCCTTTTGCCGTCAGCATAATGATTGGAGTTGCTTTTTTGTCTCGAATTTGATTACACACTTCGATTCCATCTGTACCAGGCATCATTAAATCGAGCAAAATGAGATCGTAATCGGTTTGAAGCCCTTTTTGAATCGCCTCATCTCCATTTTCCGCTTCATCGATTTCATAATTTTCACGTTCTAAATACATTTTTAAAAGGCGGCGAATTCTTGCCTCATCATCTACGACTAATATTTTCGTTTGAGTTGTGTGTTCCATTAGACAGTCCTCCTGCTTTCTCCGTTGTTACATTCATTTTAACAAAAAGCCGAATCGAAGCATAAAAGTTGGCTTTTCCTTGTGATCATGCGTAAGAATGAAGCCCCGCAATGACAAGGTTGACAAAGATGAGATTAAACATAATAATGGCGAAGCCGATCACAGCAAGCCAAGCGGACTTTTCACCATGCCAGCCTCGCGACAAGCGAAGATGAAGATAGGCAGCATAAAAGAGAAACGTAATCAATGCCCATACTTCCTTCGGATCCCAGCCCCAAAACCTAGTCCATGCAATTTGCGCCCAAATCATGGCAAAGATTAGCCCGCCTAACGCAAATACAGGGAAACCAATTGAAACAGCCCTATACCCAATTTCATCAACTAAATCTAGGTTCACCTGTTTCACTAGCGGTTGAAGCAGAGCGCTCAGTCGTTTGCGAATAATCAATCGAATGATTCCGTATATGATCAGCCCTACGCCAAATGACCATAACACCGTATTGACCTTTCTGCCTGAAAAAACAGGCGGCAGCTCAACAAACGGTTCCAAACGATCTTCCGTCACAAGCTCCCCCTTATGAGGTCCGACAAGAGCTGGGAGCTCATAGACCATCTCACTTTTTTCTTTATTTTTATCGATCCAATTAAATGTCGCTTCATATCCTGTCATTCTAAAGATAGACGTGACAGCGATAAATGCAAGTGTAACCACAATCATAAACATGACAAGCTCTAAACCAAACGTCTTCTTCCCTGGCTTTGTTTGATCCACATGTTTTAATAGAAAGATGACACCTGCCACAAAGCTGATGGCTAAAATGGCTTGGCCAAGTGCTGCTGTTGTCACGTGAATATAAAGCCAATTACTTTGAAGTGAAGGAATCAGCGGTGAAATATCTGATGGGAACATACTTGCATAGGCAATAATCAATAAAGCGATTGGAAGTGTGAATAAACCAAGTACAGACACTTGATACACAAAATATAAAATGATGAATGCGAGCACCAGCATCATGCCAAAAGCCGTAGTGAACTCAAACAAATTACTGACTGGTGCATGACCAGATGCGATCCATCTTGAAATAAAATAACCCAACTGGCTCAAAAAACCGATGATGGTAAGCGTAATGCCAATGAGTGCCGCCTTATTCCTGCGCGGTCCTTCTTCTTTCTTTTTTCCCTTAATGGCACCACCAAAAAAAGGAACTGCCGCTAAATAAAATAGAAAAGCTGCAAATAACAGATTTTCACTGACTGCCGCCATCTAATCCTTCCCCCTTGCTTTTGCTGATACTTGTTGTATCAGGCAGCTCTTTTTGATCAACTGGCTGTTTGATGCCACTGCCGTTCAGTAACACGCCAAGATCGGACTTTAAGCCGAACCAGTTTTTGTTTGTATGTCCTGCCACCAATACTTTTCCATCCTTTGCCGACAGCCAGATTCTTCTATGCTGCCAATACATCCCCTGCACGACACCAATCATGAAGATGATTCCGCCTACTATGAGCACGCCAAGCGTTAAATCCTTTCGAACTGTTAACCCTGTGACGTTTTTCGTTTCAACCCGATCAAACTTCATTTTATATAGATTATTATCAGAACCCTCTACTGTCTCTTGAATGGCGACAAAGCTTTTTTCACCTTTAGGTTTTTCAGGAGAAATCATTTCAAACACGAAAGCAGGATTATTCGGATTCCTTGTTTTCGTACTCGGCGTTCCATCATCGTCAAAATAAAAATCAGGCAGATAGCTCATCACCTTGACTTTGTAACCGCTACCAAGATCATATTCTGACTTAGGCTCCAGCAGATTAATCTTCACTGTACCGAAAGATTTTCCTGTATCTTTACGAATCAGCTGAAAGACCATTTGATCGAGTTCATTTTGTTTAAAATCCACTTGATATAATGAGAAATTGTCAAACTTGAGCGGTTCATTCACTTTGATATCGTGTTCTGTTACCTTCTTCAGCTTGGGCTTTTCACCAAATACAACTTCTCCTTCACGTTTGTATAAGATGGCATCGGTTTTATAGCTTTTTACCACTTGACCGTCGCCAGCTTTTTCAATAGCATTCTCAAACACTTCTTTTTCATTTCCAGTTTCATAGCGATCAATTGAAAACGCATTATTTTTCAAGAAGTATTGACCATCCGTACCTGGAATTGGTGCAGTTTCTCCTTCTCTCACCCACAGCGTTTCGTCCACGTACATGCCCGGGACAAACCGAAGCATCGCGCCAATGAGAAAGATGATTAATCCAATGTGATTGACGTAAGGTCCCCAGCGTGAAAAACGTCCTTTTTCGGCTAAAATATGCCCATTTTCTTCTCGCACGCGGTAACGCTTTTGTTTCATTGCTTTTATGATGCCTTCATATGTATGCTGATCTAATGTTTTGTCTGTCTCACTGAACAGACGCTGTCTTCTCATAAAGCCTTCTTTTTTGATAACCCCTTGGTTTTTGAGTGCTCGATAAAGAGGAATAACGCGGTCGAGACTGCAAATGACAAGGGAGATCCCGATTGATGCGACAAGAGCTAAAAACCACCAAGAATTATAAAGATCATGGAATCCAAGTGTGTAATACAGCTTGCCAAACGATCCATATTGCTCTTCATAATACGTGGAAGCAGATGCACCTGGCGGAATAAATCGCTCCTGCGGAAAAATCGTTCCAAGCGAAGAAGCGAGCAGTGTAATGACAATCAGCCACACACCCACTTTAACGGAAGAAAAAAAGTTCCATACTTTATCAACAATCGTTTTGTTGTATGTTTGCGAGCGTCTTGCACTGCCGTCATATCTCATATCAAGCAGCTTTGAAGAGTTTTTCTCTTTAGCCGCAATGGGATTCCCGCATGATTCACATAGAACAGTACCGATTGGATTAATATGTCCACACTCGCACTTTACCTCTTTCATTCTATGACCCCTTTGGTTTAATCAAATTCATATATTCATAGACATTACGTTCTGTCATCGTTCCCTTTATGACTTTGATTACCTTGCCTTCAGGATTGATTAAAAATGTGGTTGGCAGCGGCGTAATATCATATGCCTCTGTCACTTGACGATCTTTGTCCATGGCAACAGGAAAATTCACGCCATAGGATTCCATAAAATTTTTCACGGCAATTTTGGATTCCGCAACATTGACTGCAACAATTTCCACACCGCGATCCTTGAACACTTCATATTGATTCGCCATATAAGGAAATTCTTGTTTACACGGACCACACCATGTACCCCAAAAATTAAGAAAGACACCTTTGCCTTTTAAGTCCTTTAACTCAATCCGATCCCCATCCACAGATTGAAGGACAAAGTTTGGCGCAATAGATCCTTCTTTGACTCGATCCTGTTTGGCAAATACTGAGTTATACATTGTATAACATAGTGCAGCAAGCATCACGAGGAGAATGCCCGTCCGTATGAAAAACCGTCTTTTTTTCATCTGAAGTACCCCTTCCCCATAGACATTCAGGTAAATTATAGCATTCTCCTTCTTTTGATGCTTCTTCATTTTTTGAAGTTTATGTGAAAATTAAAAAGCGCTTTTCCCATGATCAGCAATTGCTCTCAGGCGCTTTACTTCATGCGGAGACAATTCTCTGCGGTCTCCTGGTCTCATACCTTCAATATGAAGGAACGAATATTGCTCCCTTTTTAGCTTTAACACATCATGTCCAATCGCTTCAAACATGCGGCGCACCTGTCTGTTTCTGCCTTCGTGAATGGTTAATTGAACAATACAAGTTTGTTTTCGTTTATCAATAGAAAGCATTTTCGCACGAGCAGGTGCTGTTTTTTTATGATCTAACATGATCCCTTTTTCTAGCTTTCTAAGCAGTTCCTTTGATGGAATGCCTTTTAGCTTCGCTGCATACGTTTTATCAATTTCGTATTTCGGGTGCATGAGCTTATGGGCAAATTCCCCATCATTTGTAATCAAAATCAAACCGCTCGTATCATAATCTAACCGGCCGATTGGATAAAGACGCTGCGGGACATCATCAAAGAAATCTGTGACGACCTTGCGTCCTTTATCATCCTCGGCAGCCGAAATGACGCCGCGCGGTTTATAAAGCATAAAGTAAACCGGTTCTTCTCTTTCAAGCTTTAATCCATTGACTTCAATTTTATCTGAAGAGCCCACCTTCACTCCGAGCTCTGTCACTGTTTGACCATTAACGGTAACTCGTCCTTCTTTAATTAATTCTTCAGCCTTTCGTCTTGAAGCGACGCCGGCATGTGCAATTACTTTCTGTAAACGTTCCATTTGTCTTTCACCTCATGTACTATCTTACTTGCTTGACTTAAAACAAACAAGCATTCGTGGAAAAATAAGCGTTTCGTCTGTCTAATTTCAGCTAAAAAGCGATTTTCCATCCATGAAACACAAAAAAGCGCCTGATTAGGCGCCGCTAAATAACAAACTGACGATAATCACAGAGGCAATGACACCAATGAGATCTGCTAGCAAACCTACTTTCAGCGCATCTCCCATTTTTTTAATCCCAACTGCTCCAAAATAGACCGTTAAAATGTAAAGGGTGGTATCTGTTGACCCTTGCATGACAGCTGCAAGCTGGCCAATAAAAGAATCTGGGCCATACGTCGCTATTAAGTCTGATGTCATGCCAAGTGCAGCTGTTCCTGATATCGGGCGAATAAACGCAAGCGGCACCACTTCTGGCGGGAAACCAATCGCTGTAAAAACTGGTTTTAATAGTCCCATAACAAAATCAAGCGCACCTGATGCACGGAATATCGTAATGGCTACAAGCATACCGACTAAATAGGGAATGATTGAAAAGGCAATTTGAATGCCCTCTTTTCCTCCCTCCACAAATGTTTCATAGGTTGGTACTTTTTTAATGGTTCCAGCAATCAAAATTCCTGCGATGATCAGTGGAATCAAAGCAAGTGACAGCCAGTTAATAAATGCCACAAGATCACCCCCGCCTGCTTCTGCGATAGTGGAAATAACGATCGATGATAATTGCACCGATTCCTGAAATGAGTGTTGCTAAAATGGTTGGCCCTACAATGTCTGTTGGCTGATCTGCCCCATAGGTCATTCTTATTGCTATGACGGTTGTTGGCACAAGTGTGATAGAGGATGTGTTGACCGCTAGAAATGTAATCATAGAACGGCTTGCCTCATTTTTTCCGCCGTTTAATGCTTTCATCTGCTCCATCGCTTTAATGCCAAGCGGTGTAGCGGCATTCCCGAGACCAAAGAAATTCGCCATGAGATTGGACAAAATATACCCCATTGCAGGATGATTAGGCGGAATATCCGGGAATAGCTTTGAAATAAAGGGCCGGCACAATTTACTAAAGAAATTTAACAGCCCTGCCTCTTCGGCAATCTTCATGAGCCCGAGCCAAAAAACGAGGACACTAATCAAACCAATTGAAATAGTAACCGCTTCTTTTGAGCCTTTAAATACAGCCTCGTTCACTTCCTGCATCGTTCCATTAAACATCGCATAGACAAGACCGATGACAGTGAGAAATACCCAAATTAGATTGACCATGAAGATCCGCCTATAGATGTCTGAAAGACAGACTTAAACATTTCTTGAAAGCTTTTTTGAGGCATGCGGTTTCGTTTATTTTCATAAAAAATCGGTAATTGCTCGATCACCTGTCCATCTAATAAAATCGTCATTTTTCCTACAACATCTGGGATGGCTTCGGCGTTTTTTTTCCATTTCTTTTCTGGGGTGAGCATTTCTGTTTCAATTTTGACAAGTTTTTTCTCATCTTCATTTAAAAAATAGTCCACATCACGCTTAATAAACGCTTTTTTTTCGTAAAAGGTCCCTTTTAACGAAGCAAGCCTTCCTTTTTCAGCAAGCACATACGTTTTATAGTGATCAAATGCATATTCAAACATAGAGATATGATCCTTCCAGTCGTCCGGTGCATTAATGGTCACAGCGATCAGCTGAGCATCACCCTTTGCAGCGGTGGAGACAAGTGTTCGTTTTGCAAGCTTTGTATATCCTGTTTTCCCTCCAGTGGAATATTCGTATAAACCGGTGAGCAGCTTGTTTTTATTTTTCCAATAGCCTTCCATTGTCTTCGCTTTATAGAAAGTTGTACCGGCAATTTTTTGATATTGCTTATGCTTCATCGCGTATTTTGTTAGGATCGCCATGTCATAGGCTGATGAATAATGATTTTTATGATCATCTAGTCCGTGCGGATTTTGAAAATTCGTATTCTCCATTCCTAGTTCAGCCGCCTTTTGATTCATCATAAAAATAAAGCCTTCTAAGCTGCCGCCAACATGCTCTGCAATGGCAACAGCTGCATCATTTCCAGAACGCAGCATGAGCCCGTATGTCAAATCTTCTAAGCTCACCTTCTGCCCTTCCTTTAAATAAATGGATGACCCCTCCGCCTGAATCGCACGTTTTGATACTTTGACGGTATCTTTCATTTTTCCTGATTCAATGGCTAATACAGCCGTCATAATTTTTGTAATACTGGCGATTCTTCTTTTTTCGTGCTCGTCCTTTCCAAATAGGACTCTGCCTGACTGTCCATCTATTAAAATGGCGCTTCTTGCACTCACTGATAATGACATGTCTGCTTTGGCATGTGAAGAAAAAGGCAGTAAGAGTGTAAATAGAAGAAGGACTGCTGTTCCAATTTTTAAATAGGGCATGTTCATTCACGTCCTTGTCCGTTTTGTACAAGTGTATGCTCAGCTGAAAAAGTTATGATGCCTCGTCCATAAAAAAAAGCGCCTCTACATGTAGAAGCGCTTCTTCGACTTACTTATACCATTTTCACTTGCTGATGAGATGTCGTATATTCCAGCTCTTCTCTCATCGCTAAAAAGTCTTTTTCTAATGAAGAAAATAATTGTTTCATATCAGCGGATACTTCATGGTGAAAAACAATGCTGCTTTTTCCTGTATAGGCCGAACGGCTGTCTTCATACCATGTATCCTTTTTTGGCGTGAAAAATTCTTCAATACATTGATGATAAATACGGTGGAGCATCTGCTGTGCGGCTTGCTGCGGGAATGTCTGCTGCTGGCTCATTTTCCTGCAAACTGCTGCTGCATCCTCGCTGTACACTGCAAGCTTCCGTAATGTACTTAATATGTCACAATAATAGGCTTCCGCTTCGGGGTTTAATCGTTTCAAGCTTGATAAGGTGGTTTCGTTCAGAAAACCATTCATTTCAATTGCAACCTTTGATAAAAAGACGCCTGCTTGATCAACTTGAGCCTTTACATTCATATGTGCCATTTGTTTCGTGTTTACCTTCCCCTCATGGCTTTGTCACCATTTTATCTGTCATCAAAAGATTTTAGACCTAAAATCTTTTTTATATTTTATCATACCTTTTTCACTCTTTTGAACTATTTTATGTCTTCAAATGTTTGATTGAAGTTTTCAAAAAATAGATCGGCCTCTTCTTGTACTCCATCTGCTTCCACATTCTCTGGAAGCGGCGGTAATTCATCTAAGGCTTTTAAGCCAAATTGTTCTAAAAAGGTAGGGGTTGTCCCATAAAGAATCGCTCGTCCCGGACCATCGGCACGTCCTACTTCACAGAGCAGTGCTTTGGCTACTAAGCTATGAAGTACCCGCTCTGATTTGACTCCTCTAATCTCCTCTACCTCACTGCGTGTAATCGGCTGTTTATAAGAAACAATGGCAAGCACCTCCAGCGCTGCCTGCGACAAACCCTTGGATGGTGTCTCGACTAATTTTTTTAAATACATGCTGTGTTCTTTTTTCGTCAGCAGCATATATGAATCTGCATATTCAATGAGCTCAATCCCTCGTTCTTGTTTTTGATATTCTTCCTTTACGGAAGACATAATGTCGAGTAATACCGACTCATCTACTTCAAGAACAGACATGAGCTGTTTTCTTGTTAAGCCTTCGTCACCTGCTGCATACAGCAGCGCTTCTATGATGGCTTTCCAATTCACGATATCAAGCGTCATGAATCGTTTCACTCCCTATGATATAAATGTCTTCAAAGTTCCCTTCCTGCTCTAGCATGATTTGATGACTTTTCATCAATTCGAGAACAGCAAGAAACGTCACGACAAGGTGTTCCTTTTGATCATGTTGAAATAGAGTCATGAAATTGGTCCGCTTTTTTGTTTTTCTTAAATGGTTCATAATCTCATTCATTTTGTCTTCAATCGGGATTTCTTGTCTTGTAATCTTTGATGGTGCTGGTTTCGTTATTTTCTTTCGATTTAATACCTTTTGGAACGCACCTAACATATCATACACCGTTACGTGTAAATTTGTGTCCTTCGCTTCTGATTCTTTTGCAAATTCGCTTAAATCACTCGGTGGTTTTGTAAAGGCATTTTGCCTTTCTTCTTCGCGTTCCTTTAGTTCTTGTGCTGCATTTTTATACTTGCGGTATTCAATCAATTTGCCAATCAGCTCTTCTCGAGGGTCTTCTTCCTCTTCGAGCAGGTCTTCATCAAACAGCTCTTCCTCTTGTTTCGGAAGAAGCATTCTGCTTTTAATACTCAGGAGGGTTGCAGCCATGACCAAATATTCACTCGCAACATCGAGCTCAAGCTCCCTCATCGTGTGGACATATAATAAATACTGCTCCGTAATTTTAGCGACGGGAATATCATAAATATCAATTTCCAACCGGTTAATTAAATGTAAAAGCAAGTCCAAAGGACCCTCGAACGAATCTATTTTCACCTGATATTCCAGCATCTTTTTCTCACCATTTCTACTGTCTTCTAAGTACCGTTTCACCGGCTAACCTTTAGTATAAGACAGGATAAAGCTCTCGTCCAATATAATTTCGGCCAAAATGCCTTAGGCAAATCAAGAAAAACAGTGGATCCGCCCATACCAATAAGGGCATTTATACATAGAATACCATTGTAATCAGAACTGATGAAAAAGGAGGCCGTATCATTATGGGAGATGGCTATAACTTCGGCGGAGGATTCGCGCTAATTGTCGTGCTTTTCATCTTGCTGATCATCGTTGGCGCGGCTTGGGTTTATTAAAGAAACAGAGCGTCCTTTTCACTAAAGGGACGCTCTTAGATTGTTGACAAAGGGCTAAAATGATCTTGATTTTAGCCCTTTGTCTTCCTTTCAGCGTGATAGAAAACCTTTGCAGTCTAGGAAGGGCGAGCACCGGAGCGGAGCGAATTTGACATTCGTGAGCACCGGAGCGCAGACCTGACACCGAATGCGAGGGTTTGTCTACACGCTGAGAGCGTCCTTTTCACTAAAGGGACGCTCTTTCTTCTTTTCTTTTCGATATGTTAGACTGAGAGTGGAAAAGGAGATGACCGCTGTGTATCCTGAAGCGTACGTGGCTTTTTTACACGAATTTCATACGACAAGAGATTATTTTGAGTGTCATGAAATTTTAGAGGAATATTGGAAGGAAGATCCCCCTGAGCAGCGCAAAGAATATTGGGTCGGGCTCATTCAGCTCGCTGTTGCCTTGTATCATCAAAGACGGGGAAATGGAAAAGGAGCAAAACGGCTCATTTCTAACAGTCTTCATTTGTTAGAAGCAAACCGTTCAGTATTATCGAATCTCGGTCTGGATGATGAGGCATTTCTGATGCTTCTGAGAACGCTGAAAAAGAAAATGGATGAAGATTTGCCCTATGAAAGTGTGATGCTGCCGATCAAAGATGAAGCACTTCTTTCTTTATGCATAGAAATGGCCCAAAATGAAGGACTGATCTTTGGACAGGAAAGCAACTTATCCCATACATTTTTAATCGAAAAACATAGACTCCGTGACCGGACAGAAGTTTTGCTGGAACGAAAAAAGCAGATTGAACGTAAAAAAAGCAGAGGACTGTAGCCTCTGCTTTTACATGTGTGATATTTAATTTGATTCGCTATGACACTTTTGAAAGAAGCCTTGCGTTAATTCATTTGGAATGAGTGTTTTGGTTTTAAATATTTCTTCCACGGCTAAAACCATTTCCTTGCCGATTCCTTGATCACGATGGGATGGATTCACACTAATATGCTCAATTTGTACTTGGTCGTCTGTTTTCAACACACCAATAGCACCTACAATATCCTCGCCATCTTTCCATAGGAACAGCTGCCGATCTTCATCCATTTCATATGACTTCATCGTCTGCTGAAGCTGTTTGACGTCTTTCTCACCCGGCATAAAGGACAGAAGTCCCATGGCAATTTTTTCAAAAGACCTCTTGTAACGAATTAACATATATACCCCTCAATATTCAAATTATCCTAATTTCCAGCAAATGTCTTATGATTCATTTGCTCATCACACATTATAAACATTTTTATACCGTTTTTAAACTCTTTTTCACTAAATTAAGAGAACGTTCGATTGAGATTCGCCATTTCAATAGCAGCTGCAGCCGATTCGCTGCCTTTATTTCCTGCTTTTGTACCAGCTCTTTCAATGGCTTGTTCAATAGATTCTGTTGTGAGTACACCAAAGATAATCGGTACCCCTGTTGACATAGCACTCTGAGCAATTCCTTTAGCAGCTTCATTACAAACATAATCATAGTGAGTCGTTGCGCCTCTGATCACGGTTCCAAGTGTGATGACTGCATCATATTTTTTGGTTTCTGCTAATTTTTTTGCCATGTACGGGATTTCAAAAGCGCCTGGTACCCACACAACATCGATATCATCACCATTTGCTCCGTGTCTGAGTAATGTATCTTCTGCTCCATCTAACAGTTTACTTGTAATAAAATCATTAAATCTCGCTACAACGATTGCAAATTTTAGTCCTTCTGCTACTACATGGCCTTGTATTGTATTCATATGTTGATCATCCTTTTTTGTGATTTTTATTTTGTTTCAATAGCGGCTGTTCGATTGTTGTTTAAATATGTCTGTAATGCTTCGATTGTCAGCATCTTTAAATCATGCTGTTTTTGGATCTCCTTTAGTTCAGGGACGCGCGCCATTGATCCATCTGCATTCATAATTTCACATATGACACCCGCTGGCTCTGAGCCTGCCAGTTTAGCAAGATCAACCGCCGCCTCTGTATGACCTGGTCTTTCTAGTACGCCGCCCTCTTTTGCAATAAGCGGAAAAACATGTCCTGGACGGGCAAATTCGTCTGGTTTTGCGTCTTTATTTAACATGGCCAGCATGGTCGTGGAGCGCTCAAAAGCACTAATACCGGTTGTCGTTGTCACATGGTCGATGCTTACTGTAAATGCTGTATGGTGTGCATCCGTATTATGTTCAACCATTGGATGCAGATTCAGGTGTTTGGCGATCGACGCATGGACTGGCGTACAAATGAGGCCTCTTCCATGTAAAGCCATGAAGTTAATCACCTCAGGTGTGGCATGCTCAGCAAGTGCCACAAAGTCTCCTTCATTTTCTCTGTCTTCATCATCCACTACGATAATGATTTCTCCTTGTTTAAGGGCATTTACTGCCTCATCAACGGAATGATACATACAATCGCCTCCTAGAATCCGTGCTCTTTTAGAAATGATGGGGTCAATCGAGATGGCTGTTTTTCGCTCTGCTCTTTTGTTAAAAAGCGATAAATGTATTTACCGATCATGTCACACTCTATATTCACGATATCCCCCATAGATTTAGTCGGGAAAATAGTTCCTTCAAGCGTATGAGGAATAATAGAGACTGTGACATATGAATCTCGCAAATCGAAAATGGTCAAGCTGACACCATCTATTGCGATCGAACCCTTTTGGGTGAGCATATCTGTGAGGGTCTTGTTCATCTTTAAATCATAGTAAATGGCATTACTCTTCTTTTCTATCCGGGTAATGACAGCCGTTCCATCAACATGGCCTGAGACAAAATGCCCGCCAAATCGTCCATTTGAGGACATGGCTCGCTCTAAATTCACTGGACTGCCTTGTGTCAGCTGGTCCAGCGATGTCGCTTTGACCGTCTCTGGCATCACATCTGCCGTAAACTGTTCTTTTGTGAAGCTTGTGACTGTGAGACATACGCCATTAATAGCAATACTGTCTCCGAGGTGAACATCTTCCAGCACACGGCTGCATGTAATGACAATTTCCATGGCATCTGCTGACTTTTTACTTAATGACTGAACGGTGCCAACTTCTTCAATTATCCCCGTAAACATGTGATCCTCCCTTTCGTTTCGTTTGTATTTCTCACTTTTAAAAAAAGCGATGTTAGGGACATGTGATCGATTGAGCACCTTCGTCGCTTTTTATGGTCCATACAAGGTAGATGAGGGATCACTTAATAAACACTGCATGCAGTCTATTAACGACAAAATCATACAGAAAGCCCCGGAAAAAATTCCGGGGCTGTGGTTTTTTTGCATCAGAAATAAGACTATGATCAAAAAATATTTTTCGTTCATAGCTTTCTTTATCCTTCTCCCATCCAGACTTTCACTGTCGGCTTCAGCTTTTCACTGAATCAACCGTTAATAAATTAACGGGTCACGGGCTGTAAAGCATTTGCTTTATTACCGTCGGTCGGGATTTTCACCCTGCCCCGAAGGATACAATCGATATTTAGCTGTCCTTAGGAGCTATTATAGCGATCCTTGTTGTCAAATGCAACAATCAAGATTTCTTCACAAAAAAAGCCTCCTTATAGGAAAGGAGACATGTTAATTAACGACTTTTACAACTTTAATCAGTCCATCTATTCTTTTTTCATTACTAAAGTAGGCTTTAATACGATCGCCTTTTTTCAGATCGGCTACATCATCTTCAAATTTCTTACCATTAAAAATAATTTTTGTGCCATTCTTCGCCTGACCGTAATATTCATCTCCATCAATTTTCGTAATGGTATATTCATAGATGGTGTAATCTTTATCATTATTTGTTAAGCTTTCGCCAATAGCTGTTGGCACATCTTCAATTTTCATGCCATTCATGTATAAATAACCTGCGCCTAAACAAAGCAGTAAAACAAATAAGATCGCAATTTTTAATTTAATTTTCCCCATATTTAGAACCTCCATCATCTGCACTTCGCCTATTTGTATGTTTTATTCCTTCTTTTATTGAAATAAAACCAAAAAAGCTGATTTTCATTAATGGTTACTTATATAACGATTCAGATGGCCCTTTGGTTCCACCTCTTAATCATTACATATGATACGAATATGCGTTCTTTATTAAGGGGGTCTTTTTCCTGTTTATTAGTTCGTAACACACCATACTGCAAGCTTTTCATTATATTCTTTTTTCGAGTGCAAATAAGTCTTCCTCTAACAATTGTGACCGCTGAACAGCGATGCTGCGGCTGTCGCGAACCCCTTGATTATAGTAGTAGCTTCCAAGGTTTTTTGTGATAAATTCTAGTATATTAATGGCTGCTAATTCACCAATCTCTTCTTCTCGTTCTTCGGCAAAATAACGCTGAATGGCCATCGTCATTTGATTTTTCTCTTCTTTTGTGAGTGGTTTCAAAGTATCCCCTTCTTTCTTTCCGATTTCTTCATTTGCATCTGATGTGCTGGCACCCCGCAAATACGAATGTTTGTTCTCCTATCATATCATAAAAATACATTCTGCGCATGACTGCCCTATAAGAAAAAGCGTATTTTGATGTAATGGATCAAATACGCTTTCACTATGCTGTATGATTTTTTCATGGAAGCTGTCATAGCGTGTTGTCCATTTTATTTTAAAATGGATAGGATCGTCGCTACAGAATGATCTACAAATGAACGCTCTGGACGTGACTTCATGAGGACGGTAAGCCCGATGAAAGAAACGACCAGTGTCTGTGCTAAGGCTTTAGCATTCAAGCTGCTTTCAAGCTCACCCGAGCGAATACCTTGCACAATCTTTTCTTCAAATATGACCGAAAGATACATCTGATGCTCCCTTGTCAGAATTTCAAATTTCTCTTCGTGTGGAGCAAGTTCCACTATCGTATTAATGCAAAAACAGCCTTTACTCGGGCCATCTCTATATTCCTCTTCCACTACATCTGTAAATAAAGTATGAAATGCTTTCTTTACAGATTGATTGTTTTGAAGTTTTGTTCGAATACGGGCTGCATGCTGCTTTGTATATTTACGTAATGCAACCTCAAATAACTCCTCTTTATCTCCAAAGGCTGAGTATAAGCTTGGCCGCTGTATTCCCATTTTTGCAGTCAAATCGCTTAACGTTGTAGCTCTATACCCCTTTTCCCAAAAAAGCACCATTGCATCATCCAACGCTTTTTCCTCATCAAACTCACGCTGTCGAACCATCCTCAATTCCTCTTTTCAACAATAAAATCATTTCACCAAAACAATTATTCATTTATTTGTAAGGATATCATTTTTTATTACCAATCAGTACATTATAATTTTATTTTATTCATGTAAAATTGTCAAACTGTCTTTCTTTAATCAAGATCAAATTAGAATAACTGGATGGAACTCTTGACTTTAAAATATTTTATTGGTTATCATTAACAGGAATCATTTTATACCGATCGATATATTATACTCTTTAGTATAAAAAGGAGAGGATGCAATGAATGGTTAAAGATGAAATGACTCCAAGAGATCATCCTGATATGAATTTTCGGTTAAAACCTGAATCAAAGATGAGTCACTATATGGCACTACTTTTTGCAGCAGCGTGCGGGATGGCTGTTGCAAACATATACTTCGCACAACCGTTACTAAATTCACTGGCAGACGAGTTCGGTATCACGTATTCATCCATTGGTATTGTCATTACGATTACTCAGCTTTGTTATGCGGCGGGGCTGCTACTGATAGTACCGCTTGGTGATCTGTTGAATCGACGACGGCTCATTATCGGTCAGATGCTTTTATCTGTGCTTGCCCTCATTCTAGTCGGCATCGCTCCTATCGTCACCGTCCTATTTCTAGGATTAGCAGTGGTCGGACTGCTCGCTGTAGTCACTCAGGTACTCGTTGCGTTTGCAGCAAGTTGGGCTGCTCCAGAAGAACGCGGCCGTATAGTCGGCTTGGTGCAAAGTGGAATCGTAACCGGCATTCTTCTCGCTCGAACCTTTGCTGGTGTATTAACCGATTTTGCTGGCTGGAGGTCTGTTTATCTTGTTTCTGCCGTCATCATGCTTATCCTAACTGGCGTATTGTTCCGAGTGCTCCCGCGTGATGACAGCAAAAGAGAGTCATTATCCTATGTTCATCTGCTTCGTTCAATGTTTATATTGTTCATACAAGAACGAATCCTGCGCATCCGTGGGATTTTGGCTCTTCTAATTTTTATCGTCTTTGGTACGTTATGGACTTCACTCGTACTGCCTCTCAGTACTGCGCCATACTCTCTTTCACATACTGCAATTGGCGCATTTGGTCTTGCTGGAGCAGCCGGAGCGTTAGGGGCTGCTCGGGCTGGCAGCCTTGCTGATCGAGGTTTTGGACAGTTCACAACTGGTATAGCCCTTGTCCTATTATTCATTTCATGGTTTTTCATCAGTTTGACTGAACATTCACTTATTGCATTAGTCATTGGCATTATCATTCTTGACCTCTCTGTGCAGGCAGTTCATGTGACCAATCAGAGTATGATTTTCACAGTACGGGCTGAGGCGAGAAGCCGGCTGACTGCGGCTTACATGATTTTTTACTCCATCGGCAGTGCGACCGGTTCAATTGTTTCAACCAGTATATACGCGACCTATGGCTGGAGCGGAGTATGTCTTTTTGGTGCCTCTATCAGCGCTTTAGCCATTTTGTATTGGATCATCACCTATCGCCTAACGAAACAAATCACAGTCGTCTCACAAACAAAATAAAAAACACCGCGATTAAGCGGTGTTTTCAGATTGTTGACAAAGGGCTAAAATGATCTTTATTTTAGCCTTTGTCTTCTTTTCAGCGTGAAAGAAAACCTTTGAAGTCTAGGAAGCTCGAGCACTGGAGCGGAGCGAATTTGACATTCGTGAGCACCAGCGCGCAGAGCTGACAACGAATGCGAGGGTTTGTCTACACGCTGAAAACACCGCGATTAAGCGGTGTTTTAGATTAAGCATCTACAACTTCAACTTTTTCCATGCCTTGGCCTTGCTCCATATCAAGTACAGCCTCGATACCAGATGTTACCTTGCCAAAAACCGTGTGAACACCGTTTAAGTGCGGCTGCGGGTCATGCACGATAAAGAATTGGCTGCCGCCTGTGTCTTTACCAGCATGTGCCATTGATAATGAACCTCTTTCGTGCTGATGAGGATTTCCTTCTGTTTCACATTTAATTGTGTAACCAGGACCACCCGTTCCATTACCGTTTGGGTCGCCGCCTTGGCTGACGAAGCCTGGGATCACACGGTGGAATTTCAATCCATCGTAGAAGCCTTCATTCGCTAATTTTTCAAAGTTTGCTACTGTACCTGGAGCAGCCTCTGGGTAAAGTTCAAACTCAATTTTCTTTCCATTCGTTAATTGTATGTATCCTTTTTTCGCCATTTTTCACATTCTCCTTTCAGGTTAAACAACGCTCATTATAGCACATTTTCGGTGATGTTAAACATCCCCTGCTCTTCGATTGTCATTTACCTCTTAGCTGATGATTGATAAAATAGGGTTGCTTGATTCTTTTTTCCTAATAAAATGATATTTGACTAAATGACATGTCTTCATTTATCGGAACAGGAACACATCTTAAAAAGAAAATTGAAACGTCAAGCCAATTAGTTACGTCTATATGATGGAGTGCACTACTTTACGTGTACTCAAAAGCTAAAGTTTCTCTTGAAAGGGGAACGCTTTCGACTTGAAGGAGGTCAACATGTTTAAAAAAATGATGCTTGGTATGATGGCAGCGCTCCTTTTCCTAATTGGTGCGCCAAAAGTCAGCTTAGCGGATGCAGCTGTCGGCGATGTCATCGTCACACTCGGGCAAGACTTAACACCGGCTGATCGCCAGAAGGTGCTTGACGAGTTGAATCCACCTGAAAATGCGACAAAAATTGAAGTAACCAATAAAGAAGAGCACGAATATTTAGGAAAGTATATCCCTCGTTCTCAAATCGGGACGAGAGCATTATCATCTTCATCGATCACCATTGAAAAATCAGGTACTGGTCTGACTGTGGATACACACAACATCAAGACCATTACAGATGAGATGTATCTAAATGCTTTAATGACAGCAGGTGTCAAGGATGCCAAGGTAGTCGTGACTGCTCCATTTGAAGTATCTGGTACAGCCGCACTGACGGGCTTACTAAAAGCGTATGAGGTATCAAGCGACAAAGCCATTCCAGAAGATGTGAAGCAGGTGGCAAACGAAGAGCTTGTGACAACTTCTAAATTGGGTGACTCTATCGGGAAAGATAACGCTTCTGCCCTTATTGCAAAAATCAAAGATGACATTGCAAAAAACGGTGTCCCTAAAAACACAAAAGAAGTAGAAGAAAAAGTGGATCAGGCTGCTTCTGATTTGAATTTAAATTTGACGCAGGATCAAAAAGATCAGCTTGTCTCGCTATTTGATAAAATGAAAAACATCAATATCGATTGGAATCAAGTGGGATCGCAAATTGATAAAGCAAAAGACAAGATTACTAAATTCATAGAATCGGATGAAGGGAAAAACCTTCTTCAAAAGATTTGGGATTTCTTTGTCTCCATTTGGAACGCGATCGTTTCTGTATTCACTGGAGGAAAATAATTCATGAAAAAAAGCTACCTGAACAGGGACTGACCCCCGTTTTTGAGACAGGGATCAAAACACCTTTATAAAACAGCCAGTTGCCGAAACTCTTTTGGTGACTGGCTGTTTAATTTCAATTGAATTCGGATATTGTTATAATAATCAATATACTCCCTGACCGTTTTTTCTACAATGGCTGTTGTAGTGTTTGTCAGGTGGTGGAGATAGAATCCTTCTGTTTTTAAACTGGAGTGGAAGGATTCTATGGGGGCATTATCAGCGGGCATTCCCTTCCGGGACATGCTCATGGTAATGCTTTTTTCCTTTATCTCCTTTTGATAAGCATAAGAAGTGTAGACCGAACCTTGATCACTATGAAGTACGCAGCCTTTAGGTAATGTCTGTAACTGCTTCAATGTATCTAAAACAAGAGAAACATCCTGTTTATCACCAATCGTATAAGCCACAATCTCACTAGTATACAAATCTTTTATGCTGGATAGATAAAGTGGTTTTTGACCAAATGGCAAATACGTTATATCTGTCACCAGTTTTTCAAGTGGCTTTGTCGCAGTAAAATCCTGTTTTAAGTGATTTTCTGCAATATAGTAAGGTTGACCAGTCTGTTTACGCTTTTTTATTTTCACACGACACTGTAAACCGTAGGTTTGCATAATGCGTTGTACTGTCTTATGATTTATTCTCCTTTCTTTTCGCAGTAGGGCCGTTATTTTACGATAACCATACGTATATTGGTGTGACTCACAAAGCGACGATATGAGGTCAATTAACACTTGCTGTTTTGGCAGGAGATCTTGTTTTTTCCAACGATAAAATGTTGATCTTGCGAGCTCAAACATCTGACAGAATGCACTTACACTTACTGTGTCTTTTACCGCATCATAAATCGACACGAATGCTTCTTTTTTCACTTCCTTTCCCATTCTATATACTTTTTTAATAGGTCAATTTGTTGCTTTAAATAAAGATTTTCTGTTTTCAACTTCTCGTTCTCATTTTGATATTCTGGTCCTTTCCCGTAGGTATACTGCTTTCCAACTGGTTGATGAAATCGATGGATTTCACCCTCGCGATACCATTTCATCCACGTTTTCACTTGTGTTCTATTCTTAATTCCTAACTTGTCCATGATTTCTTTTGTCGGGATTCCAGCTAACCTCATTTGAACGGCCTCTTCTTTTACACTAATCGGATAACTAACTCTTTTTCCCATACAAAAAACACCTCCAAATTGTTTTCAGATATGCTATACCCGATTTTTCAATTTAAAGGTGTTTTTATTTGTCTCACTTTATGGGGTCAGTCCCACACCAGGCGGCTTTTTTTAAGTAGATGATTTCACTTTTGATTGATACGGTAAATCAAGTTTGACAATGTCCTCATATGTTTCACGCTCAACCACAAGCTGCGCTTCCCCGTCTTCTACAAACACAACAGCTGGGCGCGGGATGCGATTATAGTTGTTTGACATACTATAACCGTAAGCTCCGGTACAAAAGACGGCTAATAAATCCCCTTGTGATAACTCTGGCAGATCGATATCCCAAATGAGCATATCTCCGCTTTCACAGCATTTACCGGCAATTGAAACCGTTTGATCATGCGTTTGGCTCATTTTGTTGGCACTTGCCGCTTCATATTTCGCTTGATATAAAGCCGGACGAATGTTATCACTCATTCCGCCATCTATCGCCACATAATCACGGATGCCAGGTACATGTTTTGATGATCCGATCGTATAAAGAGTCGTCCCTGCATCTCCTACAAGAGAACGGCCTGGTTCTATCCAAATCTCTGGCATATCGAACTCGTAGCGGGCCACGTTCTCTTTCACAGCTTGGATAATTTTCTCGACATATTCTGTCGCAGGAAGTGGTTCATCCTCTTCTGTATAACGAATGCCAAAGCCGCCGCCTAAGTTTAACACTGTTGAAATAAAACCAAATGTTTCTCTCCATTCATCCAGCTTCAAAAAGATTTTATCTGCTGCAAGGACAAAACCAGCCGTATCAAAAATTTGTGAACCGATATGACAATGAACACCTAAAAGCTCGATCATTTCTGAACCAAGCACTTGTTTCACCGCTTCATCTGCTTGTCCATTGTGAAGATCAAAGCCAAATTTTGAATCCTCTTGGCCTGTCGTAATATAATCATGCGTATGCGCTTCGACACCAGGCGTGATGCGGAGCAATACTTTCACTTTTTTTGACAGTTCTTGACCAAGCTGTTCAATGAGCTTCATTTCATAGAAATTATCCACAACAATACAGCCGATCCCATGCTCTAAAGCCATTTTTAATTCTTCTCTGCTTTTATTATTGCCATGGAAATGAATTTTTTCTACTGGGAATCCAGCGCAAATGGCTGTGTGAAGCTCACCGCCTGATACGACATCAAGAGATAATCCTTCTTCTTTGGCAAGCTGAAACATGGCGATGGAAGAAAATGCTTTACTCGCATATGCTACCTGTGCCGTTAATTCTTCTTCTATAAATGCTTTTTGAAAGCTTTTTGCGCGCTCCCGTATTAAAGCCACATCATATACATAAAGTGGTGTCCCATACGTTTCAGCTAAAGAAACAGCATCAACACCACCAATTTCTAAATGACCGAGTTCATTTTGTCTGCAAGTGCCGTGTAAATACAATGTCATTCCCTCTTTCTCCGCTTCGGCTGAAAAAAGGCAGCTGCGTGAGCTGCCTTTTGCCGTGTCTCAAAGTTAAAAATACAATATCACAATCTTCAGCCACTTTCAATGAGCGTTAAGAATTTGGCGGAATTTTTGATCTGTTTTGAGGGTGAACGATGCTCGGCCTTACTTTTGAGCCAGGAACAGACGTCCGAATCAGCACTTGCCACAAAGCCTTTCCATTAAAAGGAATGAACGGCCACATATAAGGTGTCTGCAATGAACGAATGGATGTTAAATAAATGATTAACAACGTAAAACCAATGATGAGTCCATTCAGCTTAAAGATCGCCACTAGTGCTAGGATGATCAGCCTTACAATCTTATTGGCGACACTCAGCTCATAGCTTGGCGTTGTAAAGGTACCGATCGCTGCCAGCGAGACGTATAAGATGACCTCTGGTGTAAATAAACCAACATCAATGGCGATTTGTCCAATTAAAACAGCCGCGATCAGTCCCATGGCGGTCGATAATGCGGTTGGCGTATGAATGGCTGCCATCCTTAAAAATTCCACCCCAAAATCAGCAAGAAATACTTGAAGAATCACAGGAATATGAGAAGGTTTGTTAAATCCAATATAGCTTAAATTGTCAGGCAGGAGATTTGGTTCGAGGATAAAAAGAAACCAAATCGGCAAAAGAAAGGTAGAACATAAAATGCCTAAAAAGCGTACCCATCTGAGGAATGTACCAACGGCAGGCGCCTGGCGGTATTCTTCTGCATGCTGAACGTGGTGAAAAAAAGTGGTTGGTGCAATGATGACACTAGGGGATGTATCCGTAATGATGATGACATGCCCTTCTAATATGTGGTTCGCGGCGACATCTGGACGCTCGGTGTAACGCACTAGCGGAAAGGGATTATATCCTTGCTTAATTATAAATTCTTCAACCGTTTTATCAGACATCGTCAGCCCATCGACTTTGATTCCTGATACTTCTTTTTCTATAATATCCACAAGATCTGGGTCTGCAATATCTTCAATATAGCAGACACATACATCCGCTTTTGAACGTTCGCCTACTTTGAGCATTTTGTATCGCAGCTTTTCATCCCGCACTCTTCTTCGAATAAGCGCAGTATTAACAATAATGTTTTCAACAAAGCCGTCTCTTGCTCCCCTGACCACCTTTTCTGTATCCGGCTCCTCAGGCATTCTGCCAGGATAGCTTCTAACATCAATGATAAAGGCGTAGTTTTCACCTTCTACAACGACTGCTACAAGCCCAGACAGCACTTGATCCACTGCTTCATCCAGCGTATCTACCTTGGAGACCTGCTGATTGACAAGACGGTTCTCGACTACATGTGCAAGATCATCTGACTCAGGTTCGTTGTCATTGATTTCGATCAGCTCTTTTAATAAGTAGATAATATACTGTGTATCACACAATCCATTTACATAGTAAAGCTGGATTTCCTGATCGTGTATATAAATTTTCCGAACACCAAGGTCAAAGCTGAGACCCATTCCGACATTTTCCTTAAAGTAATCTTCATTTTTCTTCGGGTCTCGGTACACGTTTACCTTGTCTTTCTTCATGGAAACCACTCCTTTCTAATATTAATTCGACTGCTCTCATCGTGATTGGAGATCCTTTGCTCAGATCATCTTTCCGTCCCATCTTGCCAATATCTCCAATCCCGACTACTAACGGAAGATTGAGGGAGTCAAGACAATACACTGTATCCCCGCTCATTTTATGGGGCTCCATTTCGGGAAGACCGTGTTTGTCGACACCGTATTCTGTCAGTTCACCTTCCCTGTCAATGGAGACATGGACCTTTGTCCATTCGGCTTGGTGCGTTTTGGATGCCACTGCAATCGCTCCAATGACTTCGATTTCAGGGTGGCGCGCCACATGTTTCATCGCCGTCTCGCCTGTTCCTTCACCTGTCAGTCCAGAATCATCGAACATCACAAAGACTGGATCATACGGCGTTTTTAAAATCATCTGAACAAGTTCAGGTCCTGTCCGTTTGCTTGGATTTCCTTTTGAGCTGGAAATACATCGTCCGCCAACATTTTTAGCGGCAAGCTCAATGGTTTTGGCAGCATATATATCTCCGTCTGTCACTAAAATGACTTTCCGTCTTTGCCCCATATTCGGTTATCCTTTCGGTTTAAAGATAAGTGCGATAATAAATGAAAATAAAATCGCAGCTGATATTCCAGCAGAGGTTAATTCAAAGATACCGATACCGATGCCGATGAATCCGTGCACGTCTGCCTGATGCATGGCCCCATGAAGCAAGCTATGACCAAAGCTGACGATTGGTACGGTTGCGCCCGCACCTGCAAATTCAATAAATTTATCATAAATACCGAATCCGTCTAAAATAGTACCTGCCACAACAAAAGTAGTCATGACATGTGCAGGCGTGAGTTTGAGTACATCTAGCAAAAGCTGGCCAATGACGCAAATAAGTCCGCCTGCCACAAAAGCGATAAGATAATCCATTAGCTCTCTCCTCCTGCACGCTCAAATACGACACCGTGCGCAATGGTTGGGATGGTCTCTTTTTGCTGAACCATCATTGGGCTGAGTAACGCCCCGGTTGCCACAACGAGTACTCTTTGCAGATTCCCTGCTTTCATTTCTTGAAAAATATGACTAAATGTCACAACAGCTGAACAAGCACAGCCGCTGCCCCCAGCAAATACGTTTTGGTCGGGTGTATAGATGATTAAACCGCAATCATCGTGCTTTCGCCCAAGCTGAATGCCTTCTTCTTTCAAGAGATCCTTTAAGATCGGTGAACCAATGCCTGATAAATCTCCAGTTAAAATCAAATCGTAATCATCTACTGTTCTGCCTAAGTCTTCTAAATGCTGCTTGATGGTGTCTGCCGCTGCTGGTGCCATGGCCGATCCCATATCAAATGGATCTGTAATGCCAAGATCCATGACCCTGCCTACCGTTGCGCTCGTAATTTGAATTTGAGAGGGCTCTTGGCTGATAATAACGGCTCCGCCACCAGTTACTGTACTTGTTGCTGTATCTGGCTTTTGTCCTCCGTATTCTGTCGGATTACGAAATTGGCGTTCTGCAGTCGCATTGTGACTGCTTGTTGCTGCGATGGCTCTATTTGCAAAGCCGCCATCAATGAGTGCTGACGCAATGGCGACCGATTCCATTGAGGTCGAGCATGCCCCAAACAAGCAGAGAAACGGGATTTTCAGCTCTCTTGCCACATAGTTTGCTGTGACGTTCTGGTTGAGTAAATCTCCAGCCAGCAAAAGATCAATATCGCTTTTTTGCAAATTTGCTTTTGATAAAGCGGTTGATATTGCATCATCCATGAGCTTCCTTTCAGCCATTTCCCAGTTCTTTTGATCACAGTGCATTTCATCGTACGTTTTATCAATTAAATGACCAATCGGGCCTTCTTTTTCTTTCGGTCCTGCAGCAGTTCCTTCTGCATTGACATAAAGCTTGTGCTCAAATACCCAAGATTGTTTACCTGTTAGTTTCACCTTTCATTCCTCCTACGAAAACATCTTTTCCAAGATGTATCGAATGATCCCTACGATATATGCCGAGACGACACCAAATACAATGACGTTCCCAGCGAGTTTAAACATATTTGTGGCAACACCTAAAACAAGCCCTTCACTTTTATGCTCAAGGGCAGCACTTGTCATACTGTTAGCAAAGCCTGTCACCGGTACAGCTGATCCGGCTCCAGCAAACTGGCCGATTCTATCGTAAATACCGATACCCGTTAATAGAGAAGAAATTAAAATGAGGGTTGCCACTGTCGGGTTCCCTGCTGTCTTTTCGTTAAAATCAAAAAAGTGGATATAGAAATGTTGCAGCCCCTCACCTATCAGACAGATTAAGCCGCCAACTAAAAACGCCTTGATGCAGTTGAGGACATAAGGAGGTTTGGGCTGATACGTTTTCACCTTAGATGGATAGTTCTCTTTTAAACTCGACACGTGTTGTTCCCTCCAATTGATTAAATATAAATAAGCCAATGAAATAGTGAACCAAATACCTTTCCTAAGACGATGGCCATGAGCAGCAAAACAATTTTCCCGTCCATGCCAATTCTTTTCGTTAATATAGGAAGTACATTTAATACTTCAGTGAGTGCAGCTGCAAGCATACCGACGAAGATTCCTGATAAAAGACCGACCGGCACCGCCAGCCATTTGGTTAAATGCAGATGTATTTGACTTAAGGTGGCCCAGCCGCCAACAACCGCCCCAGTAATGACAGCCGCCTCGTACCCTTGTATGAAGCGCTGCGTTTTAGTTAATTGCATTAAGCGGGGAATGATGCCAAGCACTGTAAGAAAAGCCACAAATCCTGCTCCAACCGTTAAACCGCCGCCAAGTCCAACGAGTACGACAAAAAGCCACTTACCGATCATGGATATCCTTCAATGTTTCTTTATTTTCATTAAGTGCGACATAATGATCGAGATCGAGCTGATATTTAAACATTTCCACTTCGAGCGGACTTGGTTCTTCATTTAAACGCTTTTTAAATACATGATTGAAAAACAAAATCATGCCAAAACCGAGTCCAAAGCTATATGGAATTTGTAATAAATACGGATGCTCAACCGTTTTCCCTGTGATCATTTCATATAGGCGGATATGAACGAGCCGCATACTGACATCCTCGTGGAAATTCATAATGGCAAGCGCCGCTCCAACAAATAATAGGAGCCATACAAACACAAATAAAACGGGAGAAAGCTGGCGTTTGCCTGTATCAATTTCAACAATAGCCTCAGAGCCGCCAACGGTTTGAATGTCGATATCTGGCCACGTTTTTTTAATCATTTTGACGACATGTATGATATCAAGAACGGCGATGTGACGATCCTTTTTGCTGACATGATACACCGGCATTTTACTAAGCTTTTGCACAGCAAACTCACTACCAGTGATTTGGGCGATATCCTCTAAATAAATGAGCTGGTCGATACCAGTCTTGATTCGATGGCGCAGCCGAATAAAGATTTGTCCGTCCATCCAAGTCACTTCCTATACGATGGGTTAAAAATAGTATGTGGTGAAAAATGGTTCTCATACTGATTGAACTTGATTTACCGGTAATTACCACACAAAAAAAGCCAGCCGAATCGGCTAGCTGTCTTTTTGATCCATTTGCATTTGGATTTGTTTTAAAATTTTCTTTTCAAGCCGTGAGACTTGTACTTGTGAAATGCCAAGTCTTTCTGCAACCTCAGATTGTGTCTGGTCTTTATAATACCTTAAATACACAATGAGTTTTTCCCGTTCTTCTAATTCCTTGATCGCTTCTTTCAGTGCGATTTTGTCAAACCATCTTTCCTCAGAATGATCGGCTATTTGATCAAGCAATGTAATCGGATCCCCATCATTTTCATACACCGTTTCATGAATGGATGATGGGGAGCGTACCGCTTCTTGGGCGAGGACGACATCCTCTGGTGTGATATCAAGGTATTCGGCAATTTCCTGAACGGTTGGCATTCTTCCATGGGACTTAGACAATTCATCCCTTGCCCGCCGAATTTTATTTCCGAGTTCCTTTAATGACCGGCTGACTTTGACCGTTCCATCATCCCGAATGAATCGCTGAATTTCACCAATGATCATGGGGACGGCGTACGTTGAAAACTTTACATCATATGACAAATCAAATTTATCAACAGATTTCAGCAGTCCAATACAGCCAATCTGAAATAGATCATCTGGTTCATATCCCCTATTTAAAAAGCGCTGAACAACGGACCAAACAAGACGCATGTTTTTTTCTACGAGGAGGTCTCTTGCTTGCTGATCACCGTCTTGGCTTTTTTTGATGAGCTCTTTGACTTCATCATTTGACAGCTGGGCTTTTTTAGCTTGCTTTTTTACCTCCACATCCATATGAGCAGCTCCTTTAATTACAAAGCGCTTTGCTTTTTGATAGATGCTTTGTTAAACGGATGGTCGTGCCCATTTCTGGAGATGAGTCCACCATGACATCATCCATAAAATTCTCCATGATGGTAAAGCCCATTCCAGAGCGCTCTAAGTCTGGTTTTGTGGTGAAAAGCGGCTGTCTTGCTTCCTCAAGATCGGTAATACCCATACCTTCATCACGGATGGTGAGGTAAACGACGTGATCATCTAATGTGACATGGATATGCACCTTGCCATCTGGATTTCCATCATAGCCATGGATGATGGAGTTTGTCACTGCCTCAGATACGACGGTCTTGATTTCTGTCAGCTCATCTAAAGTCGGATCAAGCTGGGCGATAAATGCCGCAACTGTCACCCTCGCAAACGATTCATTTTGGCTTAATGCCGAAAAAGTCAGGTTCATTTCATTTCTCATGATGCCACCCCCAATGTTTGCAAAGCCGTTTGCTCAGAAGGCTCCATCCGAATGATTTTAAACAAGCCGGACATATCAAATAACCGGTTCACTGCTGGCGAGATGGCACAGACGACCATTTCCCCGCCAAGCTGCTTAATTTCCTTATATCTTCCTAAAATCACTCCGAGTCCAGAGCTGTCCATAAACGATAAATCAGCCAGATTCAGCACAATGTGGCGAATGTCTTCTGTTTCCAAATAATTCGTCACCTTTTGTCTCAATGTTTCTGCGGAGTGATGATCGAGCTCTCCTGTTAATCGAATGCAAAGTACGCTCTCTTTTACTTGAAAATCAATACCAAGGCTCATTTTTTATTCCTCCTTGCTCTAATTTCGGATAATGAGTGTTTCTCTTTTATATGAACTAAATCCTTCACCATGACAAAACTAGTGACCATTCGTCACATTTAGATGTTCTTTTCTTTTTCCTCATAGCAAAAAGACTGCCAATTACAGCAGCCTTTCGCCTTTTATTTCCACTTTACAAAATCAGCCATCGCCCGTTTGAAGAAAGTCCAAATGCCTGCCTTTTCCATTCCTTCTTTTGCTTCTACAGGACTTTCATGCAGCACTTTTCCATCTTTTTTCAAGACGATCGTACCAAGTTCCGTACCTTTTGAAAATGGAGCCTTGACATCATGAGACAATTTGATTTCTTTTTTGATCTGATCCACATTTTCACCTTTTTTCGTTAAAAGGGAGATCGGTTCAGAAGTAACGAGCTGAATGCTTTTCTTTTTCCCTTTGCTCACTTTAACCTCCGCTACATCTTGCCCTCTTTTGTAAAGCGGATGAGTCGTATATTGACTAAATGCGTAGTCTAACATTTTGACTACCTGAGCGTTTCTGTCTTTCGGAGTGCTTGCGCCGAAGACAACCGCAATGACGCGCATGTTGCCTTTTTTAGCAGATGCAGTTAAACAGTATTTCGCTTCACCTGTAAAACCTGTTTTTACCCCATCGACCCCTGGATAAAATTTAATCAGACGGTTTGTGTTGACAAGCCAGAATTTTTTATCTGTGTTTTGCCGTAAATAGTCTTCGTAGACACCTGTGAATTTGGTGATTTGTTCGTATTTCAACAGCTCTTTTGCCATTATTGCCATATCGTGAGCTGTGCTGTAATGGTCTTTTTCAGGAAGTCCTGTTGGGTTTTGAAAGACTGTTGAGGTGAGGCCAAGCTCTTTCGCCCTTTTGTTCATCTGCTCAACGAACTGTTCTTCAGATCCTGCAATATGCTCTGCCATGGCAACTGAAGCATCATTTCCTGACGCAATCGCAATGCCTTTCAGCATTTCTTTCACGGTCATTTCTTCTCCTGGTTCAAGGAAGATTTGTGAGCCTCCCATGGACGCTGCATAGTCGCTCGTTCTGACCTTGTCTGTCATTTTCAGTTTACCCTGATCAATGGCTTCCATGATGAGAAGCATCGTCATGATTTTGGTCATACTTGCGGGTGCAAGCTTTTCATCGCTGTTTTTGTTGTAAAGCACCTTTCCCGTGTCACGTTCTATTAAGATCGCTGATTTGGCTTCGTGTGCCAATTCTGATGTTTGTTTTTCTCCTGGTTTTTCAATCTTTTCTTTTGCTATCGCTGATGGTGAAACCATTGAGATAAGGATCATTAAAATAAACAATGCACATATATGACGTTTCAAGTGGCAGACCTCCATTATCGTAATCCTTTCTATTTTTTCCTCATACAGGCTGTTTTATTCAGAGATCGTATGATTACAAATAAAAAAGCCTTCTGCTTGGGTAGCAGAAGGCTTCTGGACACATGCTATGAAAGTTGTTTGACAATGTCTTTTACTAAATCAAGAAAACTTGCTTTCACTTTTTCCGTTACTTCGATCACTTCATCATGAGACAGCGGCTGATCCAAAATACCAGATGCCGCATTGGAAATGCATGAAATGCCAAGCACTTTCATTCCTGCATGACGCGCAACAATAACTTCTGGAACTGTCGACATGCCAACAGCATCTGCTCCAAGTGTTCTTAAGAAACGAACTTCAGCAGGTGTTTCATATGAAGGGCCTGTCATCCCTGCATAAACCCCTTGCTGTACAGATATGCCTAAACGCTGGGCTGTTTCTTCTGCAAGTGCCAGCAATTCTTTATCGTACGGCGCAGACATATCAGGGAAACGAACGCCTTGACTGTCATTTGGGCCAATTAATGGATTGGTTCCCATCATATTGATATGATCTGTGATCAGCATGAGATCTCCTGGACGGAATGACGTATTCACACCGCCGGCTGCATTTGTGACAATGCATGTGTCAATGCCAATTTCTTTCATCACACGGACAGGAAACGTCACTTGCTTCATATCATATCCTTCATAGAAATGAAAACGTCCTTGCATCGCGCAAACGACAGTGCCTTTCAGCGTTCCGATCACGAGCTGCCCTGCATGTCCCTCTACTGTTGAAACAGGGAATCCGGGAATATCTTCATATTTTATTTTGATTGGATTTTCTATCTCATCTGCTAAAATGCCAAGCCCTGATCCTAAAATCAATCCAACTGTTGGTACATATGTCGATGCTTGTTTAATGTATGCCGCCGCTTCTGAAAACTGTGCTCCCACGAGATTTCCCCCCTATTTGAGTTTAGATAAAAAGCTTGTTCCGTATTTTGGCATCGCTATCTTGAAATTATCTGCAACGGTTGCCCCAAGATCAGCAAACGTTTTTGCCGCCGGCAGTTCATTTGCTTCCTGATGCTTTTTGCTGTAAGCAATGAGCGGAACATATTCTCTTGTATGATCTGTTCCGTGATGAACTGGGTCATTTCCATGATCTGCTGTGATCACAAGAAGATCATCCTCTTTCAACAGGTCAAACACTTCAGGAAGACGTGCGTCAAATTCCTCTAATGCTTTTCCATAACCCTCTGGATCTCTTCTATGTCCGTAAAGAGCGTCAAAATCAACAAGGTTTAAAAAGCTGAGTCCTGTAAAGTCTGTTTTAAGTGTATCGATCAGCTTGTCCATTCCATCCATGTTCGATTTTGTTCTAAGAGATGATGTGATCCCCTCGCCGTCATAAATATCAGAGATTTTTCCGATCGCAATAACATCGAGTCCATCATCTTTCAGTTCATTCATGACTGTACGGTCAAATGGTTTTAACGCATAGTCATGACGGTTTGGCGTTCTAACAAATGCGCCAGGCCCTCCGACAAACGGACGAGCGATAATCCGTCCAACCATATATTTTTCATCTAATGTGAGTTCACGAGCAATTTCACAAATACGATAAAGCTCATCTAGTGGCACAACTTCTTCGTGCGCAGCAATTTGCAGCACAGAATCCGCAGATGTATAAACGATTAAATCACCTGTTTTCATGTGCTCTTCGCCAAGCTCATCTAAAATTTCCGTACCAGACGCAGGTTTATTGCCAATAATACCCCGGCCAGTTTTTTCTTTTAGTTCATTTAATAGTTCATCTGGGAATCCGTCTGGAAAGACTTTGAACGGTGTGTCTATGTAAAGACCCATGATTTCCCAGTGTCCTGTCATTGTGTCTTTACCGTTTGATGCTTCTTGCATTTTTCCATAGTACGCAAGCGGTTTTTCATCCGCTGGAATTCCTTTGATTTCTTTAATATGACTCAGCCCAAGCTTCGCCATATTCGGCATATGAAGCCCGTTCATTTTTTCAGCAATATGTCCAAGTGTATCTGCACCTACATCATTAAATTCAGCAGCATCTGGTGCTTCCCCAATCCCTACTGAATCCATGACGACGAGGAAAATGCGTTTATACTGATAATCAGGCATTAAAAAGCGCCTCCTTCAATATTCTTGTCTTTTGACCTTACAAACAGTGAGAGGTCAGACATCTCAAGTATAAACCGTTTACAAGCCAGTTGACAACCATAAACGGTGTAAACATGAAAAAGCATGACACCCGTTCACTGTGTCATGCTTTACTTATGCCCTTGGATGGAATTTGTGATACACATCTTTCAGTCTTGTTTTCGTCACATGTGTATAAATTTGTGTTGTCGAGATATCGGCATGTCCGAGCATCTCCTGTACAGCTCTTAAGTCCGCACCGTTTTCAAGCAGGTGTGTAGCAAATGAATGTCTGAGCGTATGAGGCGTCAGTTCCTTTTGAATCCCTGCTTCGATGGCTCGTTTTTTCAAGTTCTTCCAGAATCCCTGCCGAGACATTTTTTTCCCGTGATGATTGAGAAATAGGGCATCGGACGGCTGTTTTTTTAACAGCTTGCTTCTTCCCTTTTCGAGATATTCTTCAATCGCGCTTGCAGCAGCTTCACCGATTGGCACAATACGCTCTTTTCTTCCTTTTCCAAAACAACGGACAAAGCCCATTGTGAGGTGTACATCGGCAAGGGTCAGATCCAGCATTTCACTGACGCGAATGCCTGTTGCATATAAGAGCTCAAGCATCGCTTTGTCTCGGTAGTCAAAGGGAGTGTGCTGATTTGGTGTATCAAGCAGCTTTTCGACCTCTCCTAATGATAGAACTTTCGGTAAAGTCCGCTCTGTTTTTTGCGTTTCAATGTTCCATGACGGGTCATCCGTTGTCACTTTTTCCCGAAGCAGAAATTGATGAAAGGAACGAATCGATGATAGATGCCGTACAGACGTTTTACTCGATTTCCCTTCCTCTTTTAGCTGCTTTAAATAATGAATGATATGCAGACGCGTGACATCGCGAATATCCGTCAGCTGTTCATGTGTCATTAAAAAAGACAAGTAGTTTTGTAAATCTCTTTTATAAGAAACAATAGTATTTTCAGAGAGTCCTCTCTCTACGGTCATAAAATGAATAAAGTCGGATAATTGATCGTTCAATGATTTCTACTCCCCGTTTTGATAAAAATAAATCAATCGATCTTGCCAATTGTCTTGATTCGGCTGATCCATTTCCATCACTTTAATTGCTGCACCCTCTGGTTTATCATAACGATGGTAGCTTTCATATTCTGAATTTATCCATATCATAGCATAATAGAACAGGACGGTAAAACCAGTGAACAAGATAAATACTTTGATCACTTCACCTGTTGTTTTGAGCCATTTTCGCATGATCTTCAAGTCCTTTCTCACCTTCTCATTACTTCAGCATATGCCAGGTGGGACAAGGAATATACAGCGAAAATGCAAAAAACCTCTTCATCTTAAATGAAAAGGTTCCAATTCGGATTATTTGCCGGATTCATCATCATGACACCGGTGGCAAATACCATGAAATGTCAATCTATGATCCTTAATTTTAAATTTCCAGTCACGTTCAATAATCTCTTCGACATCTTCTAATAAATCTTCTTCTATCTCATCGACTGTTCCGCATTCCATGCAGACAAGATGATGATGGAAGTGAGCGGCTCCTTCTTTGCGAAGATCATATCGCGAAACGCCGTCTCCAAAGTTAATTTTATCAACAACTTTCAGTTCAGTGAGCAATTCTAACGTCCGATAAACAGTAGCAAGACCAATTTCAGGAGACTTCTCTTTTACGAGGAGGTATACATCTTCTGCACTTAAATGGTCTTCTTCATTCTCAAGCAGTACTCTTACTGTGGCTTCACGCTGTGGCGTGAGCTTGTAGCTGGAAGAATGAAGCTGTTTCTTAATTCGATCAATCCTATTTTCCATTGACTTTCCCTCCTACGCCACATTACTTGATCATTATATCAAATGATGTGCTGAGAGCCAACTATAATCATTTTAAATTGATAAATAAATTGATTATTAATTAATAACAATTATAAAAGAACACCTGCCAGCTTTTTCATCAGCATGAATGATATGTACGATTCAAAAAAAGACGAAAGTGCAGCAAGCGCTAAAATCATCAGCAGAACAGATGCATACCGGCCAAACCACTGGACAGGGGCTTGACTGATGGTTTTTTTCATGAAGAGCTGTCCAATGAGACGGATAGAAAACGCAATCGCACAAGTGCCAATCACTAAATAGGCTGGAATGAGCAAAATGTTTTGCGGAAGCACCGATACGAACGAGAGAAAAAATCCACTCAGCCCCATTTGATTCACGAGAAAACCAACAGTAAACCCCACAACAATTCCTTTTAAAAAGATCATAAGAAAGATAAGCGGCAGACCAACGATGGAGATTCCCAGAATCCACATAAGGCCTAAATATTTCATATGATGCAGGAAGCTTTGTAAAAACATTTCTTTTGATTCTGCTGCTTTCTCATTTGTCAGCTGACCAAAAAATTGATTTAAATAATAGAATAAATCCTCTTTCTGGCTGAATGTCATGCTATTGACAATGATGGCCCCGAAGATCACACCCATTAAAAAGAGTACAGAGACAAATAAATAAATCGAGAGATGATCTTTTACGTGCTGAAGAAGATGCTCCTTCCAAGACTTTTTCCGCATGTGTCTTCCTCCCAAATAGTAAGGTTACTAGATTCTATGAGAGAGATTACGAAACATGACAGTTTTATCGAAAGAAAAAAGAGAAAGCAGCCTGCTCACTGCTTTCTCTTTTTCCTTTATCGTGCGGCTTTTTGTACATTCACAAGCCCGGCACCATAATAAAAAGGTTCTCCAAGCTTTGTCGCCGTTTTTGACAATCTCTCGCGTACTTCATCGTTTGTCAGATTCGGATGTTTTGATAGAATGACAGCCGCAGCGCCCGCTACATGCGGTGATGCCATTGACGTTCCGCTCATGTAGCCGTATTCGTTATGAGGAATGGTGCTCAGCGTTGAAACGCCTGGTGCTGAGACTTCGATTTCCTCGCCAACAGATGAATCAAAGGCTCTTTGCTTTTTTTGGTCAACAGAGGCAACCGCCATCACTGAGCTGTATTTAGCCGGATAGTCAATCGTATTGAGAGAGCCATAGCTTCCTTCATTCCCTGCAGAAGCCACAATGAGAATCCCTTTATCATACGCTCGATCTACCGCTTCTTTCAGCGCCTCAGATTCACTTGCTCCCCCCATACTAATATTGATGACATCCATGTCATTCTCAATGGCCCATTCAATCCCTTTTATGATCCAGCTATAGTAGCCGTCACCATTTTCATCTGCCACCTTGACAGCATAGATAGACGCTTTTGGCGCAACACCAACGACACCTACCTTATTATCTAATGCGGCAATTGTGCCTGCCACATGTGTTCCATGTTCATGCGGATCAACAAGCGGATCAGACTCTGCCGGTACAAAGCTCACCCCGCCGGTGACGTGTAAATCCTCATGTTTACCGTCGATGCCGCTGTCAAGAACGGCTACTTTGACATTCTGTCCTGCGTATCCTTGTTTAGGTACCTTTTGTGCTTTGATGCTTTTGATGCCGTATGGAACAGTTTGACCGCTCGTTTTTGCTTTTTGGTCTTCCTCGATGAAGGTCACTTCTTTTGCTTTATTCAGTTTCTTTTTCGAAGTCTCATTCAACGACACTTTCATCATATCTATTTGCTCTATGGATTCTTTCACATGCCCGCCAGCTTCTTCTACAAGCTGTTTTTGGGTTTTGTCTTGAACGGAAGAAGAAAAGCCGATCATGTACTCTTTTTTTGCTTGCTCCTTTGCAGAAATATCTGACGCGCCAAACATGACCGATGCCACAAGCACACTTGCCATACAAAGCCCTGCTCCAAATGACTTGACGTTCACGATACTCACTCTCCCTTTCATTTCTTTTTGTCATTTAACTACATTTTTAGACAAAAAGAAACGACCGTTTGTCCTATTTTTTAAAATTTTTCCATTTATTTGATCTAGTTGTCACAAAAAAGCAAAATAAAAATGCTTATGATCCTCTTGATAGTGATCATAAGCATTTCGTCCTTTATGTTTCTTCATCATGTGCTGCAAGGCTTCTTGTTTTGTTTTTGTCTTCCTTTCGTGTGTGCTAAAATGCGGCATGTTTCCTCTCGACAGTTCTGGATTTCGGCTGTGCTGCCTTTGGATATGCTCTCGTTTTTTCTTTGCTTTGCTTTTTCCCATTTGGCAAAACCCCTTTCGTTAGACGTTATGATACACGATGTTTCATAAAAAAGATAGACGTAAAAACGTCTATCTCAGATTGTTGACAAAGGGCTAAAATGATCTTGATTTTAGCCCTTTGTCTTCTTTTCAGCGTGATAGAAAACCTTTGAAGTCTAGGAAGGACGAGTACTGGCGCGGAGCGAATTTGACATTCGTGAGCACCAGCACGCAGGACTGACAAAGAATGCGAGGGTTTGTCTACACGCTGAGATAGACGTAAATACGTCTATCTTTCTGTTTTCACCATATCAAGATGCGGAATCCCATCTTCATCATAAACATCTGAGACGGCCTTGAAACCAAATGATTCGTAAAATGACTTCAGGTAGGCTTGCGCCTGTATTTTGACACTTGTTTCACCTAATTCACTAAGCTTTTCCAAAGCCTTGAGGAGCAGCAGCTTTCCATAGCCTTTTTTCCGGCCGGCCTGCGTCACAAGCACGCGGCCGATGGACGCCTCTTTGTACATGATCCCGTTTTGGAAAATTCGGCAATACGCCACAATGACGCCGTTCTCTTTTGCGATGAGATGAAGCGCCTCTTGGTCCCTGTGATCAATTTCAGGGTAAGGGCATATTTGTTCTACAACAAACACGTTGACTCTTTCCATGAGAATCAAGTAAAGATCCTCTTTTGACAATTGTTCAAATGTGTGACATGTCCATTTAATGTGACTCATGATTGATATCCACCTTACCGTACACTCCGCCTCCACCAGCGATGAGTCCGACTTCGCCCTTCCTTGCTTTGATGATGTAGCCCGCTGTCTTTTCTGGCAGAACGGCTTTTAGTTCTTGTTCTGTTGCTTGATGTAAAATATTCATCTCTGTGTGAAACACGGCTTTTAGCTTCTCCAGTGTTTTAGGTCCAACTCCCGGAATAAACTGAAGCGGAAGCTGGTGAACATAAGGAGGTCTCGTTCTTTTTTCACTTTCTTGGTCAGCAAGCTCTTCTAAACGTTCACTTACTCCTTTTGTCATCCGTGTATGTCCGCATACATGGCACTCTTTTTGATCTGGCGTGTGAGGTCTAACGCCGCATTTTTCGCAGGTCGTATGATAATACTTCCCAAGCCGCGGAGCAAGTCCATAATTTCCTGTGACAGCTCTGCCATCTTTTTCTTCAAGGGCAAGCTTGAATTCGGCAAAAGAGGCATGATCCATTTTGATTTTTGTATATTCCCGCGCGATTTTCCCTAAAGAATGAGCATCTGAATTCGTTAAAAAGGGATACCGGTTCAGCTCACTCAACTGGGATGCCATTGACGTATCACAGCTAAGACCAAGCTCAACAGCATCAATAAGGTCAGGATCAAATACTTCCGTTAAAGAAGTGTTGACCCCTTTGCCGTATAGACTTTTATGCGGCGTAAAAATATGAGCAGGAATAAACAAACCTCCCAGCTCCTTAACCTTGCGCTGAAGTGTTTTCCCATCAACATAGAGGCGCTGTGAACTCAAATGCACATTTTTCATATGAAGCGAAAGCCATGCGGAAAACTCAGACATTTTGTGTAGTGTGGGCATAAATGCCAGCACATGAATCGGTCCCTTTGAATGGTCATCATTGATTTCTAATTCACTGCCTAAAAGCAGCACTGTCTCTCCAAATGATAGACCGCCGTCATTTAGTTCAGTGTACCTGCCTTCCTCTACACCTTCTATTAATTCTTCTAGGACTTCTGGAGATTGTGCATCAATCACACCAATCATCCCCATCCCTTTACTTTCTGCTGCTTCAATAAGAATTTGGTCAATTGTCAGTGACCTTGCACCTGTAATTTTGACAGCTCTGCCTGTTCTTGTTCTGCCAATATGGATATGGATGTCTGCAAAAAATTCCTTCATTTTGTTGACTCAAGTACCTCTTGCAGTTGTAAGTACTGAATGGCATAGGCTGTTTTTGCATCATAAATATGCTGCTCTTCAATGAGGTGCAAGGCTTCTTCTAAAGAAACTTCCATTACTTCGACAAATTCATCTTCGTCCAGCTCTCTTTTTTCTTCAAGCGGAACTAGCTGATCTGCTAGATAGATGTGAACAATTTCATCTGCAAAACCAGGTGATGTATAAAAGGCCGTCAGCTTTTGAAGCTGCTGAGTTGTATATCCTGTTTCTTCTTCTAATTCTCTTAATGCTGTATGTGCCGGCTCTTCCCCTTTTTCTAGTTTTCCGGCCGGAATTTCGACGATAACTCTCTCTAGTGCTTTACGGTATTGTTTGACCAAGATGATTTTATTTTCGTCTGTACGTGCAATGACGGCTACTGCACCAGGATGTTTAATGATTTCGCGTTTGCCTTGTTTTCCATTAGGCAATTCTACATCTTCAAGAACCAAATCAATGATTTTTCCGTTGTATAATTCTTTCGACGATAATGTTTTTTCTTCAAAGTCCTTCAATTTTGTCAGCTCCTCGTTCTACTTTCACTTTTTACTTCATTTATTTTAACATAGATGATTTAAGAGAAGCGAAAAGCGAAACGCTTGCTTCAATGCGCCATTTGAAATCACCTAGCTTGAATTCCTGATTTTTTTCACTTAATGTGAAAGGATAGGAGTGTGATGGAATTGAAAAAAAGACGAATTGGCACCTCAGATCTCTTAGTGAGCGAAGCGGCACTAGGATGCATGTCTCTTGGGACGGAAAAAGAAAAAGCGCTCTCTTTATTAGATGAGGCCATTGATCTCGGAATTAACTATTTGGATACAGCCGATTTATATGATTTTGGGTCAAATGAGGAAATTGTCGGGGAAGCCATTAAAAACAGACGGCAGGATTTGATTTTGGCGACAAAAGGCGGCAACCGCTTTGAAAAAGGCAAACCGGGCTGGGACTGGGACCCTTCAAAAGCGTACATAAAGGAAGCAGTAAAACAAAGCCTCAAACGGCTTCAAACAGATTATATTGATTTATATCAATTGCACGGAGGCACGATTGCTGACCCCATTGATGAAACGATTGAGGCTTTTGAAGAATTAGTAGAGGAAGGCGTTATTCGCTATTATGGCATTTCATCTATCCGTCCAAATGTCATTAAAGAATATGCCAAAAAGTCCAATATCGTAAGCGTGATGATGCAATATAGTTTACTCGACCGCCGCCCAGAAGAATGGTTCTCTCTTCTTGAAGAACAAAGCATTAGTGTCGTCGCAAGAGGTCCTTTAGCGAAAGGATTATTAACTGAAAAGCCACTTTCTCAAGCAAGTGCATCGATTCAAAAAAACGGCTATCTTCAATATTCATTTGAAGAGCTTCAGCAGATCATTCCTTCTTTAAAGAAAGTCGCTTATGACCTATCACTCACTGAACTGTCCATTCAGTATATACTGAAACATTCTGCGGTCAGTTCCGTTGTATTTGGCGCGAGCTCGGTGGATCAGTTAAAAGAAAATATAGCAGCAGCAAATGCACGTTCTTTAAGTGACCAAGAAGTCAAAGCAGTCACTTACTATACAAAACCATCTGTGTATGAAACGCACCGGTCCAAATAACAAAAAAAGATCACATGGTGTGATCTCAGATTGTTGACAAAGGGCTAAAATGATCTTTATTTTAGCTCTTTGTCTTCCTTTCAGCGTGATAGAAAACCTTTGCAGTCTAGGAAGGACGGCTACTTTTGCGGAGCGAATTTGACATTCGTGAGCACCAGCGCGCAGGACTGACAAAGAATGCGAGGGTTTGTCTACATTTTTTTTATTTTAGCGTATGTATGATGCTAGTGTTTCTCTATTAAAAATGAGGAGGGGCTAAAAGCCCCGTTGTCCTTATCTTGCACTTTCATAATATGCATAATTTCCAGATTTGCCTTTAAGATAAAATGTAGTACCAAAGCGACTGAAACTATTTGCAAAAGAACCATTATCTGAATACATACATAGTCGATTACTTGCGCCTTTAAAAGGGGTTACAGAACAATCTACAATTGAAGTAGCCTTTGTACTCAAATCAGCATTCGTTAATTCATTTGTAGCAAGAGCTTGTCCAGAAACAGGTAAAAGCAATCCTAAAGATAAAGCGACTCCAGCCATTGTTTTTCTCAATTTCATGTGAATCATCTCCATTCCCAAATTTTGTAATACACCTTCATTATAAGGAGAATGATCCTCTATCAAAAGAGTCTTAATGACCATATTTTCAATAAAAAGGAATTTAAATAATTCAATACTCACCTTTTTACTTCTATCTTAAACATAAGTTACGGGATTTCGTTTGACTGTAAATATCATACTGTCACAATTCTGAAATGAAGTGATGTGAAGGGGGAAGAAGTGCTTTTCTCTTTAAGCACTTCTATGTTTCTGCTGTGGATCTATCTTAAAATGATGGTATGAAAAAAAGAGAGCATCATCGCCCTCTTTTTTAGCTTTTATACTTTCTCCAGTCTAAATGGCTTTCTTCTAGCAGCTCTGAAAAGCTTTTGTTTTTTTCTTTTTCTTTCTGCTGCCGAAGGAGGTCTTGTCGCTTTTGTTCTTCTCTTTTTTCTGTCTCGACGGCAAGGTTCTGTTTCATTTGAAGAAGCTGCTGTTTGACATCATCGTTTATGCCGTCCTTTAATTTCGCTTGATCTTGATTGGTCTTTTTCATTGTGCCTCTCTCCTTTTGACTTAGTGTATCATCCGTTTTATTTTCTGAGCAAGAGGCACGACAATCTCCCAAGATGTGGTATGATCGTCATAGAAAAACCTTGGAAAGGAAGAATCGGCTAGATGAAGAAATGGATCGCTATCTTTGCCTTCATATTATGTCCACTCGCTGCAATCGGCATTTTTTTCACCAATAAAATGATGTATATTCGAAAATTAACGGATGAAGAGCTCATCAAACGAGAATCAGATGGAGGCCATTATCATCACGAGGAATTTCAACAGCTTAAAAAAGAGAAAGTGTGTATTCCTTCGGCATTTGGTTATGATCTCCATGGCTATTTTGTGCCGTATCCACATACAACACGCACAATCGTCCTTTGCCACGGTGTTACAGTCAGTTTGATTAACTCCGTTAAGTATATGAAATTATTCCAAAAGCTTGGATGGAATGTGATGCTTTATGATCATAGAAGACATGGAATGAGCGGCGGGAAAACCACGAGTTATGGATATTATGAAAAAGAAGATCTAGCAGAGATCGTTAAGTGGCTCAGACAAAAACTCGGAGAAAATGCCATCATTGGGATACACGGAGAATCAATGGGTGCAGTCACAACCTTGTTATATGCCGCAAAGCCGGAAGCAAACGCCAATTTTTACATAGCAGACTGCCCTTTTGCTTCTTTTAAGGACCAGCTTCTATATCGATTAAAAACAGATTTTCGCCTTTCAGGAGAGTGGATTCTTCCACTAAGTGATCAAGTGTTAAAGTGGCGGGACGGATACCGCATCCGGCAAGTCTCCCCTCTTGATGTGATCGATCAGGTGAAAGAACCTGTACTTTTTATTCATAGCCGCCATGACGACTATATCCCCTGTGAGCAAAGTCAGCAGTTATATACACGAAAAAAGGGTGACAAACAGTTATTTATTGCGCCACACGGTGCGCATGCAATGTCTTTTAGTGAAAATAAGGAAGCTTATGAGCAAGAAATTCAAGCATTTCTTCAAAGATTTGAATTGAATGAAAATAAAAGAGGAGAATGAACAGCAGTTCGTCCCCTCTTTTTGAGCTAACTTATGCGATAGTCACCACTGTTGTATGGTGTCTGCCCGCAAGCTCCATATGGCTCTCTTCCGATTGCTGCTGACTCATGACCGATAATCCTGCAGTTGCTGCCAATAAAAGAACTATCAAACTCGTTTTCATATAAATGACCCCCATTTTGAATTTTTGATATGGCTTGAATTTTCCTTTCGTAAAACCGGGTAGATACTTCAAACAGTCCAAGCTCATTGTAATAATGAGCCGCATCAAGTGCCAATTCCTCAATATCTGGGTATAAGCGCTTGTCCTCGAGCAGGTCTAATGTATCGTCTATGATTGTTATGTCTGCATCAACGTATAATGCTTTTAAGAACTGAAATTTGCAGATGTAAATTTCATCTTCTAATTCACAGGCCTTTATAATACCTTGTTGATAGAGGGTTAACGACTCTTCTATTTGTTTTTGTTTAAACAGGATTTGTGTCAGCATAAATAGTGGGTCTAGAGAGCGATTAAGATGGGTTAAATTCTCCTTTTCAAACACTTCAATAGAGTCTTTCAGATAACGGCTTGCTTCCGCAAGATCGTTCATTTGATAATAACAGTTACCTAAGTTGAAAAGGGCCGAACCTATGACTCGAGGGTTTCCAATTGAGCGTGCTCGCTTTAGAGCATTTTTAAAGTAGGGCAATGCATGTTCATAGCATTTCAAATCATCATAGTTTGCTCCAATGACAAATTCACAGTGGATGATTCTCAGCGTGTACGTTCTGTAGGCAGAATACGTATCTAACGCTTGCAAGGCATAGTGCATCGAAAAGTGGGTTTGTTTCATGTGGTAGTAAATTTCTGCTAATTTAAAGTAAAATTCTGCTCTTTCTATATCATCTGATATGAGATTGAGCTTTTTTTCTGCTGAGCGGTAATAAGCAATGGCACTTAAATAGTTTCTCTGTTCAAATTCAAACATTCCTGTGAAAAAATGAACATAGTATTCAAGCATATCCGTTAATTTCGTTTGTGAATGTTCAATCGTTTCTAGCAAATTCTTAATCTCTTCATCATTCGAGGCTTTCTTTGCCGGTTCAAAATATTCAAGCATCACCTTGTGGCGAAAATCCATCAGCTGGTAAAACAATAATAAGTTTTGATCCTGCTCCATCTCCAGGATTTCCTGCTCGATCTCCGCCTTCAGCTTCTCTGCTTTCATCACATGAAATCCGCAAATCTGCCTATACCATTCGTTTATTTTGATTCCAACCTGAGGCGATGACAGCTTGAGCTTCAATTCACTTTAGCACCTCCCTTCTCATATACGATACATGTTGTATTCTATCACATTTCCCCGAATGGAAGAAATATGAAATGTCATTTTTCGCAAAGTTTGCGGTATCCCGCAATAAACGCTTTAAATGCCTATTTTTCGGCATTTAAAGCTACTATTTTTTTATTTCCAGCTTGCTCATTTTGTCGAATTGTGTGTTGAAAAACGGCCTTTTTCGTTTCAAAAGATCATTTTCCAGATTAGACAGCCATGCGGTTTGATGAGATGATGTACGCACAAAAAAAACCCTTTCGAAAAAAGGGCTTTTATAATACATCAGTTACTTGATCCATATTCTCTTTGATCCAATTGACAGCTAATTCGAGCGTTGAAAATTCTTCTGTTTCAAATGTGACTTCATCTTGAAGAAGCCATACGTCCTTTTTCACCGAATCCATTCCACCTATTGACCAGTGTAAAAGACTATAGGGATGATTGTTATTTAAAAACGACACCCATGTTTTATTTTGTGCCGTATTTTGTATCACTTTTAGCTTTTGATCCACTACATTTCCACCTTACTTTACAAGTATACCCATTCTCGGGCTGAGTATTTGTTGAGGACTTTTCAACATGAGTGTGTTGGCTTTTCCGTTAAAATCAATCGTCATTTCCTCGTCAAAAAAGACCTTTTGTGATGTGTGTATGTACAACTTAAAGAGCTGATTATGCTTGAGTTCTTCCCATTCGCCTGTTCTTTCACCTGTGAGCCAAATCATTGGGACACCGCTTACCGCACAGCCGCACCCATCTGAATCATATCGAAGGAGCAGTTCTTTTGTTTTATGCCCTGCTTGTTGTTTTGTAAGGAACGCTGCTGCTGGTTCTGTTATATGAATATACATGCCGAACATCCTTTTTTCGTTGATTGTTACATTGTAACATATCAGTCATCAATTAAACATGTTCACGCCCTGTCAGCTCTTATGTCTGATCATTTGTCTTTAGGTCTGACCAATTGTACGCTTCTTGTTCAATTTCTTTAATGAGCTCATCTTTTCCTTTGATATAACTTGCCATATCTTCAGGATAGGCTTTTGCCAATTGACGCTTTTTATCTGCATAGGCTTTGGCACGATCAGGTGCAGCTTTTAAATAATCTCGGAACACCAAATGCCTTTTTACATCATCATGGCCGGCTTCATAGGCGTGAACGTGATGTGTTCGGTTCAAGCCGCCTTTTCTAAAAAAACGTCTTCCCTTAAGTCCATGTTCTCCGAGCGGTTCATATCCAAGCTGGCGAAACAGGTGGTTACACTCATCTAAGGTGCTGATATGCTTCACCTCTAGCAAGATATCAATCATTGGCTTAGCCGCCATTCCTATGACTGACGTACTGCCAATATGGTGGCCATATACCCAGTTGTCGCCAACTATCTTTTTCAGCTTGTCATGCTCATCTTGAAATTGTTTTGGCCAGCTCGATTGGTATTCAATCACTTCCACCTTTCGAAGCATCAAACGTTCCATCTTTGTTAACATCAGCTTGTTTTCCACCTGCAAACGGGCCTTCTGTTTAAATCCTAGTTTTTCATAAAGCTTGATTGCTGGTGTATTTGCCTCTGCTGTTGTGAGCTCGATTGTTTTTTGATGCTGGATAATGGATTGCAGGAGCGCTGTCCCGATTCCTTGATTGACATGATGTGGGTGTACAGCTAACCGGCTGAGGATGATCCGATCGTCATGCATTTCATATGAAGCGATCCCTAACAAATGCCCCTCTTTTTCAAATCCTATGAAAATCTCATCTGTTTCCATTATGTCTTGAATCGTTTCTTTTAAGGGCGGTAAATCTTGATAGCCAATTTGTTCTGCCTCCCGCTGATATGCAGCCAATTGGATATGTAACAGCTCTTTTGCTTGTTCTTTATTTTTTTGATCCAGTCTGATGATCATGCTTTCGCCTCCAGCTTTTTCACAAATAGCACCCGGTCTTCATGAATGCCGTCGTAATCTGAAAAAACTGAAATTCCATCCACTGTTTTATCTCCCTTTTCTATCTGAAAACCGAGCTTTGTATGGTAAGCAATCGAGACTTTATTGACAGGAGCTGTAATGGCCTTAATCGTTGTTCTTCCTTCCTTTTCAGCCGCTTCATAAAACGCTTGATAGAGAATTTTGCCAATCTTCAATTTCCGATGGTCTGGATGTACCCCAACAAAGTGAATATACGCTTCATCTGAATGCGATTGCGATAAAAAACCGACTAAAAAGCCGATCAGTTCACCTTTTTCAACAACGACAAAACTTGTTTGCTGAAAATGTTCGAAAAATAGCTTTGGCAATTTTGCGCGCAAATCTCTGCCTCCCCACCAGCTTTGAATGACGGATGTGACCGCATAAAAATCTGACGGCTTCACTTGACGTATCATGGTGGCCTCGCCCCTTTTCATTTTTAGTTGTACCGCTCTTTTTTCACAAAAAAACAACTATTTCAATAGTCTACCTGTCTGATCAATTGTTTGTAAAGATGATGGATCAGCCTTTTTCCTTTCAGCTTTGTTGGTTCTTCGTTCTTTCGCTGTCATCTCCTTTTAAATCTTCACACTTATTTCAAAAAGTTCACTTTTTGTGCGAAAGTATTATTCTTTTGTTATGTTAAGATGGTTCATATAGGAAATGGAACAAATGTTTATTGGAGATGATGATATTGGTTTGGATGGTTACTTCACTTGTTGTGTTTAGTCTTTTAAAGCTGCTTGTCACTTCGCTGCCTTCGGGTGTTGTTGAACGCCTTTTTAGTCGTTATGCGGTGCATGCAAAAGTAACAAGTGATCAAACAACGATGACGTTTCAAGGACGTCCACTCGATGATCAGCAAACATCCGAAATTATTCAACATTTTAATGATGCGATCTTTATTGAACGCTATTATATTTATCCTGGTGACGAAGAGCGTTTTCTTCATCCGCAGGAAGGGCCGGCACCGCTTACTATGCAAACAAAGCTTGGCAAGCATGATGTAACCCTTTATCTATATCATTACGTTGACCACGTGGATGTGGTGCGGCAGTTTACCCATAAGCCTAAGAAAAAACTAACGGCCTATCGTTTGCGTTCTGAGCCGCTCCAAACATCCAACAACTTGGCACATGCTTAAAATGACTTATTTTACCCAGATGAGACGAAGTGGAGACACTTCGTCTTTTTTTGTATGGCTTTACACTCTTCTCTTTGAATGATTTACCAGTATCAATTTCACCTCCTGACGGTTAAAATGTATACAGAACATACGTTCTAAGAGGTGAAAATCATGAATGAACGAGCCATTCTGCTTGTGGATATGCAGTCGTTTTATGCGTCAGTCGAAAAAGTGGAGGCTCCCCATTTGAAGGATGTGCCGCTCATCGTCTCAGGAGATCCCGAGCGGCGAAGCGGGGTCGTACTTGCAGCCTGCCCGCTCGCTAAAAAACGGGGCGTACAAAATGCATCAAGATTATGGGAAGCACAGGAGAAATGCCCTGAAGCCGTCGTCGTACGTCCACGTATGCAACGCTACCTTGATGTCTCTGTCATGATGACAGAACTGCTTGAACAATACACAGATCTTGTCGAACCCTATTCAATTGATGAACAGTTTCTCGATATTACGGGAAGTGTGACACTACTCGGTTCGCCCCGCGAGATCGCTCAAAATATACAAACGACCATTATGAACCAGACAGGCATTTACGCACGTGTTGGCATTGGTCCTAATAAAGTGCTCGCTAAAATGGCCTGTGACCATTTTGCTAAAAAAAACAAATCTGGCATCTATGAACTTCGTGCAGACCGGGTGGCGGCTGATTTATGGCCGCTTCCGATTGGAAAATTATTTGGTGTCGGCAAACGGATGGAGCACCATTTAAAACGAATGGGTATCAGTACCATCGGGACGCTTGCTGCTTATCCGTTAGACCGGCTAAAAAAACGCTGGGGAATCAACGGGGAGCTTCTGCAGCGAACAGCTTTAGGACACGATCCCTCCCCGGTCACTCTTCACACACATGATCAGCAAAAAGCGGTTGGGCATCATATGACCCTTCCCCATGATTATGCGTCCTTTGAGGACATCAAAGTCGCCCTTCTTGAATTGAGTGAAGAAGTCGCAAGACGTGCGCGCTTTAAGCATTATGTTGGGCAAACGGTGTCTGTTGGCGTAAGAGGCGCTGATTTTTCTCATCCGACTGGATTTCATAGACAAATCAAGCTCCATTCCCCCACACAGTACGGGAGAGATATTGCAGACGCAGCCATTCAGCTATGCCAGCAGCACTGGGACGGCCAGCCCATTCGCAGTGTAGGCATTACTCTCTCGCAGCTGCAGCCTGACAGCCAATATCAGCTGAGTTTATTTGATCACCATTTAAAAAAAGACCGGCTCAGCAAAGTATTTGATGCGCTCCATATGAAGTATGGGCCTGCTGCACTCTTGCACGCCTCGTCACTAACAAGCGCAGGGCAGGCGTATCACCGCGCCGAAAAAATTGGTGGACATTACAAATAACGGAGGCGAACAGCCATGAATCCCAATAAATTAACACCTGGATACAACATCATGTGGGAATCAAGCCGAATGATGCTCCCAGAGCACCGTGAACAGCTGCTTGCTCAAAAACGGAAGAAAAAAGAATACACGCCTCCTCCGCTGAGCACTGATCAGCTAGAGGAAATGAATTTTTTGATCACACAGTCGATTACAGAGGACCAAGCGATTTGCGTAACATATGCTGCAGCAGGTATGAAACAGCAGTTTTGGGGCTGGGTGAAAGCCATTCATTATGAAACCCGGCGCATAAAAATCGTCAATGATGAAGATGTTCTCCATCTGTCCTTGCAGCAAATTGTCGCGATTGATCTTGATTAAATTGTCTTTAAATGACCATACGCATCAGAAGTTTTAAAAGACATAGAAGCATCGGCAGAAAAAAACATGCGCTCCAAATTTGCGAGCTATTCGGGGCGCCTCTGTCATATGGCGGATGTCTCCTCCATCAAATTGTGTATTTAATTTGCACAATTTTTCATGTATGATTGGAACATCTTAACACTCAGGGGAGAAGCATCATGAAAAATAACTTACGTACTTTACATCCACTTAGTTGGACGATCATCATCGGCACCATATTCGGCCGAATGGCGACGTCCATGAGCATTCCTTTTTTGGCCGTTTATTTGACACAAGTCAAAGGGGCTTCAGCTTCTGCAGCTGGGTTAATCATTGCCGTCAGCTCCCTTATTGGGATCGTGGCGAGTTTTTACGGCGGCTATGTCTCTGACCGAATCGGCAGAAAAAAGGTCATGCTTCTATCCATCTTTGGCTGGACACTTGTCTTTGTCGGCTTTGCGTTTGCAGATGCCATTTGGGTCTTCTTTCTCATGAACGCTTTAAATGGACTGTGCCGGGCACTGTTTGAACCGACGTCTAAGGCACTCTTATCTGATGTCACCCCATCAAGTATTCGGTTGTTTGTTTTTAATTTACGGTATACGGCCATTAATATTGGTGTGATTTTCGGCCCGCTGCTTGGCTTATATCTCGGATCATCGAAAACAACATTTCCATTTCTTGTCGCTGCCTTTATTTATTTGTTATATGGATTAACACTGGCCTGGCAATTTCAGAAGCATCCAGTTGCTGCTCCAGAAAGTACGAAACAAATCAGCGTCAAAAAAGCCCTTTCCATTATCCAAAAAGATACGGTCTTTAGCATCATCCTCATCGGCGTTACCTTATGTTCATTCGGGTATTCGCATTTAAGCTCAACACTGCCTCAATACTTATCAGCGTCACCTATGATTGAGGATGGTCCTAAACTGTTTGGATATCTTTTATCTTTAAATGCAGTGGTTGTCATTGTCGTACAATATCCGCTCATCATGATTGCGAAGCGCTACTCCACCATTTTGTCGCTGACCACCGGGAATATTCTTCTTGCCGGCAGTTTGTTTGCCATTGCTTTTTCACAAAGTCTTGGCATGCTTGCTTTCATCATTGTCGTGTTTACGATTGGGGAGGTTCTGCTGTTTGCGATGATGGATCTTTTTGTAGACAATATTGCAAAGCCTGAAGTCAAGGGATCGTACTTTGGGGCGATGGGATTTTCTCAGCTCGGCAGCGTCATCGGACCATTTGTCGGCGGACTTTGCATTGACTATTTTGGCGCAGCCCATCCCCTCTCCATTTTTACAGTCTTGTCAGTGATCACCATCGCAGGCGTTCCCTTCTTACTCATTGGATATTACCGTCTAAAAAAGCGATCGGCAGCAGCCATAGCTGTTAAGTAAGTGGAGATCATTAGAAAAAACCGCTCTCTCGTTTGAGCGGTTTTTTCTTTATACACGGCGGATGGCGATCTCTTCCACCTTGTGCTGATCCCCTTTTTTCAAAATGAGATCAGCTCGATATTTTGTCGGTAAAATATTTTGGTATAAATTTGGGCGGTTCACGGTATTCCAAATGGTGCTTGCCATTTGATCTGCCTCTTCATCCGTCAAATCTTTATATTGATGAAAGAAGGATTCAGGGTCTTGGAAGGCTGTTTCCCTTAGCAAACGAAATCGTTCTTTATACCATGATTGAATTTGCGTTTCAGCGGCGTCTACATAAATCGAAAAATCAAAGAAATCTGATACAAACACACGCGGTTCATCCTTCAGATCATCCAGCGCTGGTGATTGGAGTACATTGATTCCTTCAATAATGACAATATCCGCATCCTCTACTGTTTCATACACCCCTTCAAGCCGGTCATAGGTCAGATGAGAATATACCGGGGCATGCACAGTTTGTTTACCTGATTTTAATTCATTTAAAAAAGACAGCAGGGCTTTGACATCATAGCTTTCCGGAAAGCCTTTCTTTTCCATCAGACCTCGATCCTTTAATTCTTTTTGAGGATATAAAAAGCCATCTGTTGTTACAAGACTTACTTTCAGCCCATCTCCAAGCCTCGATAAAAGCGTTTCAATGATACGAGCGGTTGTGCTTTTCCCGACAGCTACACTTCCAGCAATCCCAATTAAAAAGGGAATTTTGGCATGATGCGGGTAGTTTAAAAAGGCATTCACATGCTGGTTTTTTTGTTTTTCTGCAAAGACATGTAACGTCAGAAAACGAATAAGCGGTATGTAAATATCTCGAACTTCTTCAAGCGATAAATAATCATTTAACCCTTGCAGCGCTCTCGCTTCCTCTTCTGAAACAGATACCGGCATATATTCTCCAAGAGCTGCCCAGGCCTCTCTCGTATGGCGCGTGTATAGCGTATTAAAATCTAGTCGCGTGTCACTCAAAGTCTTTCCCACCAATCTTCACTAAACTCGTAACCCAAAAAGACGATAATCCGATTGTAGCTTAAAATGAAGGCGCTGTCTTTATTTTTCAACGAAAGTTTGCTTCTTTCACGAAAAAAAGCATTAAAAAAAGGAAAATGAGGGTAAATAAGAGTATTCAGTACGATAGATAGAAGGGAGCACACTAAATGAAATATGTGATGATTGGCGGAGATGCAGCTGGAATGAGCTGCGCTATGCAAATATATAGAGAGGATCCAAATGCATACATTGTTGCTTTTGAAAAAGGAGAGATTTTCTCATATGGACAGTGCGGACTCCCCTACTTGATCGGCGGTCTCATTGATGATCACAGAAAGCTGATCGCACGCAGTGCTGAAACCTTTCGTGGGAAATATGGAATTGACGCCAGATGCTTACACGAAGTGACCTCCATTGACCCAGAGCAAAAAACAGTGTCGGGTCATCATACGAAAACAAAAGAACCCTTTACAGAAAGCTACGACCGCCTCTTAATTGCGACAGGAGCAATCCCTGTCACACTGGATTTAGACAGCCAGCCATTAGAAGGCGTACACGTATTAAAAACCATCCCGCATGCGCTGTCCATTTTAGACCATTTAGAAAAGGACATCACACATGTCACGATCATTGGCGGTGGATATATCGGCCTTGAAATGGCTGAAAATTTAAAAGGGCTTGGAAAAAACGTACATATCATTCAGCGGGGAGCAGCACTCGGCCCGGGCTTTGACTCCGATATGGCAAAATACCTTAAAGAAGAGGCTGACGCCAAGGGCATTCACGTATCGCTTGGAGAAACGGTACAGCAATTAGAAGGCAAGTCACATGTCACAGCTGTTATCACAGACAAACAGACCATTCAAACAGATATGGTCATCATGGCCATCGGCGTCACTCCGCAAACCTCCTTTTTACATAATACCGGCATCAAGCGTCTTCAAAATGGCGCTATTGCAGTAAATCAATACATGCAAACCAATATAAAAGACATTTATGCTGCCGGTGATTGCGCGGCGACCTATCACCGCATCAAAAAATCACTGGATTATATTCCGCTTGGCACAACTGCGAATAAACAAGGGAGAATCGCAGGCTTTCATATGACAGGGACAAACCGGGCGTTTCAAGGCGTGACTGGAACAGCCGTCATGAAATTTATGGACGTGACAGCGGGACGAACAGGCTTATCAGAAAAAGAAGCAAAAGAGGCAGACATTCCTTTCTCCGTCATCACCATTGATAGTACAGATCACGCGAAATATTACCCAAAAGCGCAGAAAATGAAAGTGAAACTGATTTACAGAAGCGATGACCATACCTTGCTTGGTGCCCAAATCATCGGCAGAAACGGTGTGGATAAACGGATCGATATCGTGGCGGCTGCCCTTTACCAAGAGCTGACCATCACAGATCTTGAAGATTTAGATATTAGCTATGCACCGCCGTTTAACAGTGTATGGGACCCGCTTCAGCAAGCAGCAAGACGGATATAGAAAGTGTCACAATGAAACCTTACCTCAAAAAAAGAAACCAGTTCAAAACCGGTTTCTTTTTTGTTACTTTTTCATCATCGCTTTTCGTGCTGCTTTTTCAAATAAAAATGGGAATAACTGATACAATTTGCTGCCAGCGTTCATCCAGCCGGGCAGATTAATCTCTCTCTTTTTCGTCATCATGGCAGATACGACCTTCCCTGCCACCTTGTCCGCACTCAGTATCATAAAATCAACGTTCTTCACATATTCACCGCTGCGGTCAGCGATGGTAAAAAAGTCTGTGGCAATCGGTCCTGGGTTGACCGTCGTCACGTGAATGCCTGAGTCTGCCAGCTCCATTCTGAGGCTGTTTGAAAATCCAAGAACGGCATGCTTTGATGCGGAATAAATCGCTGATTTGGGTGTCGCAATCTTTCCTGCCTGGGATGCGATATTGATAATATGTCCCTGCCCTCTTTGCTTCATCTCAGGGATGACCTTTTTCGTGCAGGCGATTAAGCCAAGCACATTCACCTCAAACATCGACACCATTTCCTCTATGGAGGCATCTTCGACGAGATCGAATACGCCAAAGCCGGCATTGTTGACCAAAATATCGACCGGTCCCACTTCTTCATACGCGCGATCAATGTCCTCAAGCTGGCTGACATCAAGCTGAGCGATGTGACACACACCGCCAGCACTCATAATTTTTTCTTTCACACCAGTAAGCTTTTCCACTCGTCTTGCTGAAATAATGACCTCTGCTCCTTCTTCTGCTGCCAAGTACGCCATTTTTTCACCAATGCCTCCAGATGCGCCTGTAATCCAAATTCTTTTTCCTGTCAATCGCCCCATGCGTTTCACTCCTTAGTTTGCCCTATAATAGACGATTCCGTCTTTTTGCACTTCTTCTATTTGCCCAGCCGCTAAGAGCACATCCAGCTGTCCGACTGTCTCTGACATCGTTAAAAACAAGGCCTCTTCATACATTACTGGAAATAGCTTGCGGCAAAGATGAAAGGCCGTCATTTCTTTTTGTTTAAGCAGCTGATATATCGTATTTGCCCGTTTCTCTTGTTTCTTAAATCTTTCTCCAATCAATTCCTGGTGGGACGTGATGAGCTGACCATGTCCTGGATAAATCGTCTTGATTGGCAGACGCAATAACCGATTGAGTGATGCTTTATATTGAAGCAGTGATTTTTGACGTTCCTCGCCCTCATACGGTGCTTCCATTAACGGATTTGAAGAAATGGTCGTCAAAAGCAGGTCGCCGCCAATAAAATTCCCCGTTGTTTCATCTAAAAAGGAAAGATGAGACTGTGCGTGTCCGGGTGTTTCCATCACAAAGAAGTGTTCATGCCCGCTTAAACGATCACCTTCTTTTATGATCTCATCTACATGTGAAGTACAAGAATATGTATAAGATTGCTTCACCATTTTTTCACACTCATTTTGCCGAAGCGGGACACCTAACTGCTGAAAAAAAGGAACCATAAAGTCCACTTGGCGCTGCTTAAACACTGGATCCTGACTAATATACGGTTCATTCAGCTGGTGTCCGATCACACGGACATGAGGTTTCATCAGATTTAAAAGACCGACATGATCTGCATGATGATGGGTCAGCACCACCTGATCAATATCGTCTATCGATAAACGATGTTCCTTTAATTGCGTGACAAAAGCATGCTCTGCCTCTTCTGTCATCGGCCCGCAATCTACTAAGGTTACGGCCTCTCCTTTTAATACATATGCATGCACATCCCCAACGGCAAACGGCGTCGGGATGGATAATTGAATGATGTCTTCTTTCACTTTTATACGTCATCTCCTGCTTTTTGACTCATGATTGTGGGTACTTAAGCCTTCTTACTTCATTGTATCTTGCAAAAGGCAGACTGTCATGCGGTTTAGACGGGCAATTTTTTTAACTGCCCCTATTGACATAAACTTGTCCATCGTTGCATAATGAACAACAAATATATGATGCGCGATGACAAGGATTAGTAAGCAAAATAATGATGCAAGAGAGTGAGGTCCGCCGGCTGAAAGACTTCACCATCCTCTTATTTGCTGAACCTGCCCTTTGAGCTGTTAGGCAAACCTAAACGTTTCCCGCGTTAAGGGACTAGAGCTGAGTATGCATGTTTGCATGCTAATTGAGGGTGGTACCGCGAAAAACCTTTCGTCCTTTTCAGGCGAGAGGTTTTTTTATTTTCTACAAGGAGGAGGCAGCTTATGAGTAAAATTGGATTTATCGGTGCAGGCTCAATGGCAGAGTCTATGATCAAAGGTTTATTAAAAAGCGGCATGATGTCGAATGAAGATATCATTGTCACAAACAAAACGAATGAAAAACGATTAGAGGAATTACAGGCGCGTTATGGGGTCAAAACGGATTTCGCCCGGTCCTTTATTTATAAAGAAGCGGATATTCTCGTTTTTGCCTTAAAACCGAAGGATGCAGAAAGCGGAATTTCTGAAGTCCGCCCTCATTTACATGGACAACTGATCATTTCTATTTTAGCGGGTATTTCTATTGAAACGATTCAACACTATGCTGGCGGAAAGAGTGCAGTCGTTCGTGCGATGCCAAATACATCAGCGGCGATTCAGCAGTCAGCAACAGGTATTGCCGTAAGTCATGAAGTGACAGAGGAGCAAAAGAAAAAGGCCGTCGAGCTGTTTGAAACAATCGGGCATGTCACAGTATTAGATGAATCGCAGCTAAATGCTGTGACAGCCATCGCAGGCAGCGGCCCTGCCTTAATTTATCATTTGATTGAAGGAATGGAGCGAGGTGCTTCGGAACTTGGAATGGACCAAGCAACTGCGAAATTACTCATTTGCCAAATGATTGCGGGCGCCGCTAATATGCTTCAAGACAGCGGAAAAGAGCCGGCCGAACTGCGCAAAGAAATCACAAGTGAAGGCGGAACAACAGAAGCCGGCCTGAACACACTGGCTGCCTATCAATTTGAAGAGGCCGTTGTCGATTGTGTCAAAACAGCCACTAAACGCGCAGCAGAATTAAACGAAATGTTTTCAGCAAGTACGTATAAATGAAATTGAAAAGCACCTGTTTTAATACAGGTGCTTTTCACTGCCTCATTGACATGATGGCTTTGATTTGATCCAGATGATGTTGTTCATGTAAAGCGATGGTTTCAGCTAATACTTGGACGGTCATCACTCCTTCTTCCGGATGCAGACCTGATTGTTCCCATATATCTTTTTCTAATAGCCGAAGCGTGTTGTTTCTTCTCTCTTTCATCCGTTTGATCAATGCTTTGATCTCCTCTGCGTTATACCATTCATACGCTCTTTCTTGCACATACATTTCAGGATCATATGATTGAAAGGGCTTGTGATGATCTGATATCGCCTGCTCTATCCGCTCTGACCAGACTTCTTCTGTGTCATACAAATGCCCGGTGAGCTGCTTAATTGACCATTTATCCTCCCCTAAAGATCGATCCAGTGTATAATCATCACAAGCCTCCACTAGCTTCTCTAGTTCACTCATACTTTCCTGAAGCGATGTGATGATGTCTGTTTTTGTTAATTTCCCAGTTTCCATTTAATTTTCTTACCCCCCTTCAAATAAATGTAAGTCTTCTTTAATATCATTTTCTATTTATTAAATAGAAGCCCTATCATCAAGATAGAGCTCTTCATTACACCTACTTATTTTTTCTCTAATAAAGCATGAATCGTTGATTCTAGCAATTCTGGCAAAATGCCAAAAGAGAACGGGACGTGCAGCCGCTCTGTCCATTTGTGCGGGTCCTTTCCTAGTGGACCTACGTTGATGACTGGAACATAAAGGGCTTCCTTTTCTCCTTGCGGTAAAGAATAGCCTTTTTGGTAAAGCGGCATATTGGTTGTATAATGACCTACTTCCTGCTTTTCGAGCTGTAAGTAGCTTAAATCAGACAATCCTGGGAAATATTTCACTTCCTCTACTTCAAGCCCATACACCTCTTTTGCCTCTTTTTGAATCTTCTTGAATGTCTTCTGAATATGAGGATCTTCTGTTGAGGACACCGAAGGGTAAAATGGCGGACTATAAAATAGCACAATGAGCGGTCCTTCTTCCTTACATAACGCCGTCAGCTCCGAGACAATTTTCGTTGAAAAATCACGATCTCCAAGTTCACCTCGGTTGGCGAATGCATAATTGACAATGCGCTCGACTTCCTGTTCACCAGAGCGTTCTGCGGCTTTTTGATACAGCTCGTGATACGTAAGAACCGTCACCTGAGTGTCAATTGGAGTAAAGTGTTTAAAGCGCTGAAAGTCCGCTGTTTTTTGCTGAAGATTGGCCTCGATTTGGTCTGCTGCTTGTTTCGCAGTTTCATAGAGAAGGCCGTGCAGTTCTTCACTTGAACGTTTCATCATGAGCACATTAAATAAAGATACGGCTGTGTGAGGTGTTTGAACGGAATAGGCTTCTTTCAAGTCCTTTTGCATTAAGTTCGTTGGAGGCGGTGTTACTTCACCATCTACTTCCTCACAATAATCACTATTGAGCTCTAACAGCCTGTTTAGTTCAGATACCATATAATTCGCATTTAAGCCTGAGAAAGGCTCTCCCACATGTGTTTCAATCCCTTTACAGAAAAATCCGGCTAATACCTTTCCTATACTGCCTGTATACATATAATGATGTTCATCCCCTGGATACTTTTCAAACATCGGCTCACTGTTTAAACACGCGGTATAGTCAAGATCATGTTTTTCTCTAAGCTCTTTTAGTTTCGGCACAGCCTCAAGCATTCCTTGTGAATTCACTTCTTCATCAGGAACTGTGACGAGCAGGACATTTCCATCAAATGTTTCTGTCATCGCTCTTTCCAGCATAGAAAGCTGCACGGTGAGACCTGCTTTCATATCCATGGCCCCTCTACCAAACAACCAGTCGCCTGAAGCAAGGTCCTCTCTTGCCCTCTTTGGAAGAAGCGCACTTTTTTGTGAAAAGGAAGCCATTAACTCTTCAGGCTTGCATGCCATGTTTTGAAATTCGCCGTAATCTTCTGTATCGACTACATCAAAGTGACTAAGAAGCAGCACGGTACGCCGCAGCGTACTGCGCTTCACAAGTGCCGTTAAATAATACCGGCCATCTTTCATCGGATGCAAAGCCAAATGATCAGGATTCTCTTCAAAATAAGGCCGCTCTCTCAGCAAATAATATAAATATTCTGCTAACGCGACTTCTCCTGTTGTTCCTGATATGCTTTCATACTGCATAAGAGCTGTCAGGAGCTCCCTTAGTTCACTCTCTGTTTGCCATTTCATCCGTTCTCCCCCTTTGATGTCTCTATCTCTCCATTATACAAAAACGTTTATAAAAGCTATATTCTTTGAGCACCTTTTATGACGAAAGTTTGAATGGCTGTTATAATCGGCTATACAATTCCATGAGGAGGCGAAGGTACTTGGAAACAAAACTCTTTTCACCTTGGACATTAAAAGGTGTTACACTGAAAAACCGCATCGTGATGTCCCCGATGTGTATGTATTCATCCTATGACCGTGATGGGAAATTACAGCCTTTCCACTTCACACATTATATTTCCCGTGCACAAGGTCAGGCTGGTCTCATCATGGTGGAAGCAAGCGCTGTATCTCCTGAGGGAAGAATTAGTGATCAAGACCTCGGTATTTGGAGCGATGAGCACATTGAAGGATTCGCTTCATTAAACGAACAAATCAAAGCATACGGAACGAAGACAGCCATCCAGCTAGCCCATGCAGGACGTAAAGCTGAACTTGATGGAGACATTCTTGCACCATCCAGCATCCCATTTGATGAAACATCTAAAACCCCTGTCGAGATGTCTGTTGATCAAATCAAAGATACCGTTCAGGCGTTTCAGGATGCAGCTGTACGGGCAAAAAAAGCGGGCTTTGACATCATTGAAATTCATGGTGCACATGGCTATTTGATCAATGAATTTCTTTCACCGCTGGCGAACCACCGAACAGACGACTATGGCGGTTCACCAGAGAACCGTTATCGCTTCTTAAGAGAAGTGGTAGACGCAGTCAACGCTGTATGGGACGGACCTTTATTTGTCCGTGTATCGGCTTCTGATTACACAACAAAAGGACTTGATATTGCAGACTATATTGGGATTGCCACTTGGCTCAAAGAGCAAGGTGTCGACTTAATTGATGTCAGCTCAGGTGCTGTCGTACAGGCGAAAATCAATACATTCCCCGGCTATCAAGTAACATTCGCAGAGAAAATAAAAGAAGGTGCCGGCATTCAAACAGCTGCTGTCGGTCTCATCACATCTGGTGTACAGGCAGAGGAGATTTTACAAAATCAGCGTGCGGATTTGATCTTTATTGGCAGAGAATTTTTACGGAATCCATACTTCCCAAAAACAGCTGCTCAAGAGCTCCGTACATCCATCGAAAGCCCGCGTCAATATGATCTCGCTTGGTAAAAGCTCTTAGGAAAAAAGGTGTCTATTTTTCGAAATAGGCATCTTTTTTGTTTTTAAGAGAAACAAATCTGCCTTTTGTGCCGTCTTTTAGCTAAAGAACCACTTAGAGGAGATGGAAGAATGAATTCGGCAATGATTGAAAAAATGTATCATATAGATGGACACCACTTTTATACAAAACATCGTCAAGGCAAAAGGCAAGCCACGATTATCTTTGAAGCAGGCTACGGCATTTCTAGTGATACGTGGTTGAATATGGCACGTGATATTGACCCAGAGCTTGGGGTTTTCTTATACGACCGTTTAGGAAATGGAAAGAGCAGTGAGAGCGGTGAAGGAAGAACTTTGCATGACCTCGCTGATGATTTAGATGCACTGCTGAAAGAAGCCAATATTCAGCCGCCATTTCTTATTGTTGCTCACTCATTTGGCTCACTTGTCAGCCGGCTATGGGCAAGCCGCAGAGGAGATGATGTCATTGGCATGGTGCTGTTAGACCCAGCAAGTGAGGAGCAAGAGCAGGTGATCCTGCCGCTTTTATCAAAGGAAGAACACACTTCATATATGGCGCAGTTTACAGCAGAATGTACGCATGAGGACTTTCAGCAAATGCTAAGCACAATCAAAGAGGAGCAAACCCATTATGGAATGATGCCGCTTCTTGTCATTTCATCAGGTAAGAGCCGATTGTTTCACCCAGCTCATGAAGCTTGGCTCAGACTTCATAAACGCTTACTGTCTTTGTCATCCCAAAGCGGATGGATTCAGGCGCAAAACAGCTCGCACTATATTCATCATGATGAACCGCATATTGTGCAGCTTGCTATCTATGATGTATGGTGCGCAGCCAAACAACCTGTCTCCTATTATCAAACTGCTAATTAAAATAAAAAACTCCTTGACCCATTATGAGTCAAGGAGTTTCTTTTATTTATGCCGTTGGTGCAGATTGACTTTTTTCTGAAAGCAGCTTTTCAATGCTGACAAGCTGAACACATACTGTAAAGATATCAATCGCTTGCTCTAGTTCTTCAAGAGCCGGGAATGTTGGTGCAATGCGAATGTTACGATCAAGCGGATCTTTTCCATATGGGTATGTTGCACCTGCACCTGTCATGGTGACACCTGCTTCTTTTGCTTTTTGCACAACAGCTTTTGCACAATGATCAATTGTATTTAAACTAATGAAATATCCGCCATTTGGTTTGTGCCATTCAGCGATGCCCTTCCCGCCAAGTTTTTCGTCAAGAATGGAAAGAACGAGATCAAATTTTGGCTTAATGATCGCCGCATGCTTTTTCATATGTTCCTTCAAACCTTCTGGATTTTGGAAGAAACGAAGATGTCTTAGTTGATTAATTTTGTCTGGTCCGATCGTTTGAATCGATAATTGCTTTTGAGTGAAGCTTACATTGTCAGGGCTAGACGCCATCAGTGCAACACCTGAGCCTGGGAATGTAATTTTAGACGTAGACGCAAACATAAACACACGGTTCGGGTATCCTGCCTCTTCAATTGCTTGAAAAATATCTTTTAACGTATCAGGTGTATCCGTTAGATGGTGGACTGCATATGCATCATCCCAAAAGATGCGGAAGTCGTCTGCTTTTGTTTTCATTGAAGCTAGGCGGTCAACGACTTCATCTGAATACGTAATGCCGTCTGGATTGCTATATTTCGGTACACACCAAATGCCTTTAATCGCTTCATCTTCTGCGACCAATTTTTCTACCTGATCCATATCAGGTCCATCAGCCTTCATATCGACCGTGATCATCTCTATGTTAAATAGCTCACAAATGGCAAAATGACGGTCATACCCTGGGCTTGGTGCAAGGAATTTGACCTTTGGCAGCTCTCCCCAAGGTGTTTTGCTGTCACATACGCCGTGAGTCATCGCACGTGCAATGGTATCATGCATCATATTCAGGCTTGAATTACCGCCGATGATGATTTGTTCTGGTTTTAAATTGAGTACATCTGCAAAAAATTTCTTCGTTTCAGGAAGGCCTGTCAAGCCGCCATAGTTTCGCACATCTGTGCCATCTTCAGCTGTCATTGCATCCTTTGATGTCACAACATCAAGCATGCCCATAGACAAATCGAGCTGTTTTGGTGAAGGCTTCCCTCTAGACATGTCTAAGTGCAAGTTTTTACTTTTGTAAGTTTCATACTCATTTTGTAGTGCCACATATAGGTCATTCAATTCTGCTTCACTTAATGCTGTAAAACCGCTCATCTTTGATTGTGCCTCCCGTATTCTTCATAGTTTAATTCGTCATTTGTTTTTTCTTCACCATTTTACCACTACCTGAAAAAGAGCGTCATCATAAATATCAAAAAAATCACACAACTTTTTTTGACGATTCATCCAATTTTTACAGGCTGCGTTCAATGGGGAAAGAAGAGAAATCATGTGCAGCTTCTGTCAGCGGGAATATATCGCGGGCTTCTTTCAACAGTTGTTTCAGTGCCTCTTCTCCTTGGTAACGTGCACTTATATGGGTCAAAATGAGCCTTTTTGCGCCTGCTTCCTGTGCTGTTTTCGCTGCTTGTTCTGTTGTACTGTGATAATAATTGTAGGCTAAATCTGCATCTTCTTTACCAAATGTTGCTTCATGGACTAACACATCCGCATTTTTGGCAAGCCTTGTTATATTCTCGCACAAACGGGTATCTCCTGAAAATGCAACGATTCTCCCTTTTTTAGGGGGTTCCAAATAATCGGTTCCATCAATGGTTCTTCCATCTTCGAGTGTCACGGTTTCCCCATTTTTCAACTTCTGATACAAAGGTCCAGGTTTTACACCGATTTCTTTTAGGTCTTCCGCTTTTAATGAACCAGGCATATCTTTTTCCACAACCCGATAGCCGTAAGCTGGAATCCCGTGAGAGACTCTTCTTGCTTCTACTTGAAAGGTATCATCTTCAAACACGATCCCTTCATCTATTTCTATGATATGCAGCGGATATGTCAAATGCGTTTGCGAGGCTGAAAGTGCTGCGTTCACAAAGGCTTTGATGCCCTTTGGTCCATAGATCGTCAATTCATCCTCCCCGCCTTGAAAGGATCTGCTGCCAAGGAGTCCGGGAAGTCCATATACATGATCACCATGCATATGTGTGATAAATATTTTCTCGATCTTTCTCGGTTTAATCGTTGTATGTAAGATTTGGTGCTGCGTCGCTTCTCCGCAATCAAAAAGCCACACTGCATTTCTTTCTTCTAAAAGCTTTAGTGCTGTGCAAGTGACGTTTCTTGTTTTTGCAGGAATGCCTGCACCTGTTCCTAAAAAGAGCAGTTCCATTACTTTTCCTCCTAAAGCCGGTATACAATATCTTCATTCATATAGAATACATGAAGACAAGGTAAATGTGAATTCAGCGGAATTTTTGAAAAAAGTGAAACGAGAGCAGAAAAAGTCGAATCAAATGTTTGCTTTACGAACAATGAACCTTTAAAATAAAGAAAATGTACATACATTCTCGGTTTTTACAACAATGCTACGAATAAAGTGAGGTACTTCTCGTGAATACAGAAACTAACAACCCAAAAGCAGTCATTGTCATTTTTGGCGCAACAGGAGACCTTGCCAAACGCAAGCTCTACCCTTCTATACATAGACTTTATCATAGCGGAAAGCTAGGTGATCAATTCGCTGTTGTCGGAGTTGGACGCCGTCCATGGTCTCATGAGGACCTCAGAGCTGTGGTAAAAGAATCTGTTTCTTCTGATGATGCAGAAGCGAAAACAGAGGAATTCATTTCACATTTCTATTATCACGATTTTGACGTATCAAGCCCTGCTTCCTATCAATCGCTTAACACGCTTTTAACAGGCCTTGAAGATACGTACAGTATCCCAAATAACCGTATGTTCTATTTAGCTATGGCACCGGAATTCTTCGGAACGATTGCGAAGTTCCTAAAGAGTGAGGGCGTATCAGAAACAACCGGCTGGTCACGACTTGTCATTGAAAAGCCATTTGGGCATGATCTGCCAAGTGCCAAAACTTTAAATGAAGAAATTCGTGATGCATTCACAGAAGATCAAATTTATCGTATTGACCACTACCTTGGTAAACAAATGGTTCAAAACATTGAGGTCATCCGCTTTGCGAATGCCATCTTTGAACCGCTTTGGACAAACCGCTATATCTCAAACATTCAAATTACATCCAGTGAATCATTAGGGGTTGAAGACCGGGCTCGATATTACGAAAATTCTGGTGCACTAAGAGATATGGTTCAAAACCATATGCTTCAAATGGTTGCCCTTTTAGCAATGGAGCCGCCAATTAAACTCAATACAGAGGAAATCCGCAGCGAAAAACGGAAAGTATTGCGCGCTCTTCGTCCTTTTTCTAAAGATGAGGTCGATCAATTCTTTGTCCGCGGACAGTATGATACTGGTACGATTGATGGCAGCGAGGTTCCTTCTTATTTGGAAGAGCAAAATGTTGACCCGAACTCAAACACAGAAACATTTGTGGCAGGGAAACTGCTGATTGATAACTTTAGATGGGCCGGGGTGCCATTTTACATTCGGACAGGAAAACGTTTAGAAAAGAAATCTACTCAAATCGTGGTTCAATTTAAAGACATTCCAATGAACCTGTACTATGGTAACGGGAATGCCATGCATCCAAACTTACTCGTCATTCATATTCAGCCAGATGAAGGCATCACCCTTCACCTGAATGCTCGAAAGCTCGATGGCGGCACGTATGCGAAACCGATTAAGCTCGACTACCAAACAAACTATAACGACATCATGAATACACCAGAAGCCTATGAAAAGCTGATTCATGACTGTTTGCTAGGCGATGCAACAAACTTTGCTCACTGGGACGAGGTGGCACTTTCTTGGAACTTCGTTGATCCGATTTCTGAGAAATGGGCAGAAAGCAAAACATTAAAACCAAACTATCCTGCTGGTTCTATGGGACCGAAAGAAGCTGATGAACTTCTAGAAAAAGATGGATACCATTGGTGGAATATATAAAATCATATGAAAAAAGAGCAGTCTCCCTTGGGGGTTCTGCTCTTTTTTTAACGTCCTGTTTTCGTGATTTCAACCGTTGAAAAGTCAAATTTATCATAGCGATGATGACTAAATGAATATTCAAACGGCTGCCCTGCGTTTAAATAAGCAACCTGCTCGACTTCAAGTACAGGATCTGTTGGGTCACACCCTAAATACTGCTGATCCAGCTGATCTGATTTAGCCGCTCTAATTTTCTTGTGCGCTCCTGCTATTTTTAAATGAAGCTGATTTGAAATGTAACCATAGATAGAACCTAGTAGAACTTCTTCATCTATGCCCTTAATGAGATTGACAGGCATAAACGTTTTTTCTAAAACATAAGGCTCTTCATCCACAAGACGAAGCCGGATGATATCATAAACAGGTGTGGTCGAGTCAATAGATAGATGGGCTGCCACCTCTTCGCTTGGAAAATGGACATCAAAATGAATGATTTGAGTCGTGACGTTTTTATCTGCCATGACTTTTGTGAACCCTTTATTTTCATGGCCTGATACATTGATTGCCCCTTGATTGAGCGCTGCCTTTACAATAAATGTACCGTGGCCTCTTTTTCTAAAGAGCAGACCTTCTGCAACGAGAAGATCAAGCGCACGTTTCATTGTCATTCTGCTGCATTGAAATTCGGCGGCAAGCGAGTTTTCATCTGGAATGGGTTGATCTTCTGGATAATAGGCTGTTCCTATTCGTTTTCTGATTTCTTCTGAAATGAGTTCGTACTTCTTCATCTCACACCACCAACTGACTTGTTTTTTCATAGCGCTTTATTCTAGAAGGAAATATGGCGTTTTTTAGCCTTCCTCTCATTTTACACTAAGGGATGTGAGCTTAAAAGGTGCCAGCCATTTTTGTTTCATCCACTTACCGTCACATAAGAAAAATACTTGCTCTTTTCAAGGAAAGAGCAAGTATTTTGATTAAAAACCGTTATTTTTTGAAACGGATTGAAACCAGTATCCGCTTTTCTTAATCGTTCGTTTTCCGTCTTTTTGAAGATCAACTGAGACAAATCCATAACGATTTTTATATGCATTCGACCAGGACCAGTTGTCCATAAAGGTCCACAGATGATAGCCTTTCACATTGCTTCCTTCTTGAATGGCTTGATGCACCCATTTGAGATGCTCAGAAATAAAGTCAATGCGGTAATCATCATGAATCATTCCTTCTTCATCCTTAAACCGCTCTTCTCCTTCGACACCCATGCCATTTTCAGAAATAAAGCATTCAATATTATCATAGTCTGTTTGAACTTTTTTCAATATGTCGTAAATGCCCTTTTCATAGATTTCCCAGCCTCGATACACATTCATTTTTCTTCCCGGCATCTCAAAAGAATCAAAATAATGGTTCGGCATAAATGGTGCTTGAGGATGCGGCATATGCTCTTTCGCTTTCACTCTTCTTGGCTGATAATAGTTGATACCTAGAAGATCAATCGTATTCTCTCGAATGAGCTCAAGGTCCCCTTCTTCCATACTTGGCATAAAGCCTTCTTTCTTTAAAACTTCTACTAGCTTTTCCGGGAAATGCCCCTTCACCGCAGGATCTAAGAAGGAACGGTTAAAGAAAGCATCGGCCATTTCTGCTGCTTCTACATCGCGCGGATGCTGGCTTCGCGGGTACGAAGGAGTCAGGTTTAGGATGATGCCAATCTTACCGCCTTGCTGCAGCTTTTTATAAGCCGCAATCGCCTTCGCATTTGATAAAAGTTCATGAAAACCGACCTGTACAGCCTTTTGGAAATCGACTTCGTTTGGATAATGAAAGCTATACATATATCCGCCTTCTACAGGAACAATCGGTTCGTTATGGGTAAACCATTTTTTCACCCGGTCGCCAAATAATTGGAAGCATAATGTTGCATAGCTCACATAATCGTCGACCACCTGTCTGTTCACCCAGCCGCCTTTCTCCTGCAGCGCCATTGGCATATCGAAATGGTATAGGTTCACAAATGGCTCGATATCATGGGCAATCAGTTCATTGATCACATCATTATAAAAAGACACTGCTTCTTCATTCACAGCACCTGTTCCTTCAGGTAAAAGGCGTGACCATGAAATCGACAGTCGAAATGAATTGTGGCCAATTTCTTTCATGAGACGGATATCCTCTTTATATTTTCGATAAAATTGAGATGTTACGTTGGGCCCTACGCCATCAAAAAAACGAGTCGGTTCTTGTTCAAACCAATGATCCCAAATGTTCGGTCCCTTTCCATCGCCGGGTACGCTGCCTTCTGTTTGCGTCGCAGAAGCAGAAGATCCCCACCAGAAACCTTCTGGGAATGTATATGATTGCTTGTTAGTTTCCATCGACATGTATTGAGTCTCCTTCACCTTTGATATTTGCTGCCTTTGTTTTTTCTGTTGTCGTTATTTTTTCATTTTTCACATTCATACGGTCAATAAATTTCAGGAACGGGAACCAAATGACAAACACAATCATCAAGTTAAACAACTGAAGCAGACCGCCCGCAATTGAATTTGTTGCCATCATTCCGCTTATAAAGATCGGCACTGTCCATGGGATATTCACGCCTGTCGGCGGCGGTACAATGCCTGATGCCATCGCAAAATAAGTAATACAAGTAATGACCATTGGCGCCAAAATCCACGGAATGAGAATAAGCGGATTCATGACAATCGGTAAACCGAAGATAATCGGTTCATTGACGTTAAATAATCCTGGCCCTAAGCCAAGCTTGGCTACTTGTTTTAATTGCTTACTTTTCAGGAAAATTAAAATCGTAAACACAACAGCAAGCGTCATACCGGTTCCACCCATTCCAACCGTATAGATTTCAATAAACTGCTTGCTGATGATATTAGGAACCTCTCCTGTTTTTGTGTAGCTCTCTAGGTTTTGAATGGACAAAGTATTCCAAATCGGATCCATGACAGAGTTGATAATAATTTGGCCATGAAGCCCAAAGAACCACAGAATTTGTATAAAGAAAACAGCGATCAACGTCGGAATAATACCGCTTCCAAGACCAACAAGCGGCGCCTGAATGGCATGATAAATCAAATCATGCATATTTGTTTTAAAACCTTGTGTAATGATGATATTAATGAGCAAAAAGGTTGTAAGTGTCAAAGTAGCCGGGATCAGTGCAGCAAAAGACTTGGAAACAGCTGGCGGAACCCCTTGCGGCATATTGATCACAAATTTCTTTTGGACAAAATAACGATAAATTTCAGCAGACAAAAAGCCTGTGATCATTCCTAGGAACATTCCCTTTGCACCTAAACGATCAACTGGGATAACGCCTGCAATCGTTGCACCGCCTTCTTGTTCTAGTAAAAACGGAGTTAGAAGCAAGAAAGAGGCTAAAGCAATCACGCCGCCAAAGACAGCTTCTACATCATAGCTTTTTGATAAATAGTAGCCAATCCCAAATACAACAAACACACTCATAATGCTGATGGTCGCACTCGGTGCGATATTCAGTGCAGACTGGACGCCTTCCAGTACGGTTTGACTCATGATTTTATCTAAAAATGGCAAATTCATCAGTACAACCATAATGGAACCAAAGATAGTGAGCGGGAACGCAAGCATAAAGGCATCCCGTAATACGCCTAAATAGCGGTTGTTGTTCAATCTCCCAGCAATCGGAACCAAAATGGTGCTTATTTTATCAAACATTGGTTTCCCCCCTTGTTTACACCCTTTATTGTTTAAGTGATTGGAATATCGGCAGGAGCTCTCCCACTAGCTCCTTGATGGTAATGGTCGACATTAAGTGATCTTCAGCGTGCATGAGCAGTAAGGAAAAGGATGTTGTTTCTCCGCCTGCCTCTTTCTGCACGAGTTGAAAATGGATGTCATGTGCAAGCCGTAAATCTTCTTCCGCTTCTTTCATAAGACCAAAAGCCTCTTCTTCTAGACCTTCTCGATATTGTTTCAGAGCCTGAAGCAATTTGCTGCGTGCATTCCCGCTGTGTAAGATCAATTGAAAGCTCACTTGTTCCTCCGTGAGCCCTTCGAGTGTTTTCTTTTCCATCCTTTAAGATTCCCCCATCAATGTAAGTGCCTGTTCATACGCTTTTTGTCCATCGGCAAGCCCGTATGCCTGCATATCAATGACATCTACCTCAATCCCGTATTTTGTTGCTTCTTTTTGAAGGTCTCCTTTTAAAAAGCTCATTTGCGGTCCGATTAACACAACATCCGCATTCGCCATTTCTTTTTTTGCTTGATCTTGCCCCACTGCCCAAATTTCTGCTTTGTCCCCAATTGAATCGGCGTGTGCTTTCATCTTTGTCACTAGTAAACTCGTAGACATTCCCGAACTGCATGCTAATAAAATACGTTTCATTTCTCTCACCCCATTGTTGTAATAAAAGCGCTTCCAATTAATATTATATATTTTTATTTTTAAATGTCTAGACATTTAATTTTATTTGTCTGCATTTAATGTAAAAAAGAGCGTATTGCACGCTCTTTTTCTTCATTGTCTTATCCTTTTCCTGCCTGGAACCCAGGATACTTTGTCATGCCGCCGTCTACATATAACGTCAGGCCTGTGACATAGCTCGCCTCTTTTGATGCCAGCCAGACAGCACATGCTGCCACTTCTTCTGGTTTTCCAATATAGCCGATTGGAATCAGCTCAATCACGCCTTTTTTCAATGCTGGATCATCGAATTTCTCCGCATTAATCGGAGTATCAATAGCGCCTGGTGCAATGCTGTTTACACGGATTTTTTTAGGGGCATATTCAAGCGCCAATGTTTCTGTCAAAAGCTTGGCGCCTCCTTTACTAGCTGCATAATGCACGAAATGAGGCCAAGGAATTTGCTGATGAACCGACGACATATTAATGATCGAGCCTTCTATCCCATGATCTGTCATATACTTCAGTGCATCACGGCATCCTAGAAACATGCCTGTTAAATTGGTAGACATCACTTTGTTCCAATTCTCCAGCGTCATTTCTGTAGAAGGTACTTCATTTTCAATGCCTGCGTTATTGATCATCACATCAAGACTGCCGAATGTATCAACGGCTTTATCAATCATCGCCTGCATATCCTCTTCCTTTGATACGTCTCCCTTGATTTTCACAGCCTGTCCGCCATGTTTTTGAATTTCTGCAATGGTGTCATCCGGATTTTCTTTATCAGAGAAGTAATTGATCACCACATTGGCTTTTTCTTGTCCGAATCGGCGGGCCATCGCTTGACCAATCCCTGTACCTGCGCCTGTAATCAGAACTGTTTTTCCTTCTAAATCTGGATACATTCGTGTAACCTCCTATTTTGTAAAGCCTAGCAGCACACCGCCTGCAATGATCATCAAGCAGCCTGCAATGACAAAGCTTTTTCTAGATGCTTTCTCTTTTAATAAGTAAATGCCGCCTAGTGTTGAGATGACAATCCCTGTTTGTGACATCGAAAAGCTTACAGCTACGCCGATTAATGGAATGGCCAAAAGCAGACCAAGATTTCCTGTTGACCAAACAAGACCGGCAATGATATTTCTAAACGTATATTTACTAAATGGGTCCTGTTTTAAACTAATCGCTAAGGATGAAAGCAGCATACCGACGGATTGCGGGACAAGTGCAGACCAGCCATCAATATCAAACCATCTTAAAATGACGACATATCCGACGTAGCCAACGGTTGAGATGAGCAGAATAATGATCCCTTTTTTAAAATTGCCTCTGCCATTCCCGCCGCCATTCTTTTTTTGACCGAGCGATGTCATCACAACACCTGCAATGATCAGTAAAATGGCGCAAGAACCAATGAGTATGACCGTCATCGTCTGCCATTCTTTGAAGACCATGACGCCAAATAGCGTTGTGCTCACAAGCTGCATGCCCGTTGATAAAGGAACCGCTTTAGACACACCGAGAAAAGCAACACTTGAAAGCTGATTCATTTGTCCAATACTCCAGAAGATGCCTGAAATGACGGAAACCGCAAAAATAAGCGGTGTCAGCTCTGGCATTTTGATAAAAAAAGCGGCAATCGAAAATAAAAATGCGCCGAGCGTAATGCCGAGGGTTTGCTGATACGCATTCCCGCCTAGTTTGACACTGATGAGAACAATACTTCCCCAAAATATCGCTGGGAGAAGTGCATATAAGATGCCCACTTCTATCCCTACTTTCTTGTCTTTTTTACATAGCATCCCTCTTTTTCGCATTTTTAGCCGAAAAGATGCAAACAAAAAAAACCTTACCAAAGGTAAGGTTCAGACCGTAGACAAACCCCACTTTTACTTCAATTAAAAGTGGGGTTTTCACATTTTTTGATAAAAATATCATGTGTTTTACGCTGGACATGGTCCTTTCCATGTCCAGTTTGCTAGCTTTTTAAGGTTCATGGCAGCGAAAGTAAGCATCGCTTGCATTGAAACTTTTTTTAGTCCACGAAGTTTCGTCCAACGCATACCATGCTTTTCTTTGGCATCCGCAAAAACGCGTTCAATTGTTTCTTTCCGTTTTGCATAGATGCTCTTATTTATTTCAGTGAGTCTTAGGTTGTCTGCTTCATCTAGGTAATCCTGCCAAATATGCCGATGAATTTGTTTGGTATGATTTTGACTTTGTGTACAGTTATCTAAAAACGAGCAGGACTTACATACTTCTGAGTCGGACGCATATTGCTTATAGCCTTCTCTAGTTGTTGTACGATAGGAGAGAATTTGCCCGTTGGGGCAAATGTAACAATCAAAATATGCATCATACACGTATTCATTCTTTTTCAAATAACCAGCTTTTGTTTTTGGACGAGTGTAAGGCATGACTGGTCTTATCTCTTGATCCATTAAAAACTTAGCGATGTAAGGTGTTTTATATCCAGCATCTACTGCGACTACATTTGGTTTTCCGATTTTCTCTGTCACCTTTGATACGAGTGAATCTAACATACGACTATCATGAACATTGCCACCTGTGACCAGTGATCCTAGAATAAATCCTTTTGAATCACAAGCTGTATGAAATGAATAAGCAAATGACTTTTCACGTTCATCCTTTACATAGTAGCCACTCTCTGGGTCAGTTGTACTGACCTTGATTTCTTTTATTTCTTCTTTATTCTGAAGGGGTAAAGGCTTTTTTCCATGTTCTTCACGATCAATATTAATTTCCTCATGAAGCTGATTTTGATAACTTCTCGTCTCAACTCGAACGATTTTCTTTTCAAGTTTTTTCTTATTGGCATTCGCTTTGACATGTGTTGAATCAATGAAGGCGACAGAAGGGTCAACGAGGCCTTTTTTCATCGCTTCTCTTAAGATTCGATAAAAAATTTGTTCGAATAAATCTGTATCGTGGAAACGTCTCACGTAGTTTTTACCGAAGGTAGAAAAGTGCGGAATTTTCTCCGAAAATCCATACCCAATAAACCAACGATAAGCCACATTGGTTTCAATTTCTTTAATCGTTTGACGCATGGAGCGAATGCCAAATAGATATTGGATCAAAACCATTTTAATGAGAACAACGGGGTCCACACTTGGTCTGCCATTGTCGGAACTATAATGATCTTTGACAAGATCATAAACGAAGTCAAAATCGATTGCTTGATCTATTTTCCGTACAAGATGATCTTCAGGCACTAATTCATCTAATGCCACTACTTCTAATTGATTTCTTCTTTCTTCTTCACGTTTCGATAACATGTTCATCCCCCACAGAAATGTTAATACCCTTATTATACAAAAAAGCTTGTAGACTTTGTCTACAAGCTGAAACCTTACCAAAGGTAAGGTTTTTCAGTCGTTCTCAGTTTATTTCATCCATTCAGTATGGAATACGCCTTCTTTATCTGTGCGCTCATACGTATGTGCACCGAAATAGTCACGCTGTGCTTGAATTAAATTCGCTGGAAGGACAGCTGTGCGATAGCTATCAAAGTAAGCAAGTGCACTTGAGAATGAAGGAACAGGAACTCCTTGTTCCACTGCAAGTGAAATGACTTTACGAAGTGATGATTGATAGTTTTGAGCAATATCCTTAAAGTATGGATCAAGCAATAGGTTTTTCAGTTCAGGATTACGGTCATATGCTTCTTTAATTTGTTGTAAGAAGGCTGCACGAATGATACATCCGCCGCGGAAGATCATCGCAATTTCACCGTATTTTAAATCCCAGTTATATTCATCAGACGCTGCTTTCATTTGCGCAAAGCCTTGTGCGTAAGAGCAGATTTTACTCATGAATAGGGCTTTTCTAACGGCTTCGATCAGCTCTTGTTTATTCTCAGCTGATTGCGCCGGTTCTGGACCTTTGATTAATTGACTTGCTTCCACACGCTCATCTTTCATTGCAGAAATGTAGCGCGCAAAAACAGACTCAGTAATGATTGGAAGCGGGACACCTAGATCAAGTGAACTTTGGCTTGTCCATTTTCCAGTTCCTTTTTGACCAGCTTTATCTAAGATCACATCCACAAGCGGCTGGTTTGTTTCCTCATCCACTTTTGTGAAAATATCAGCTGTAATTTCGATTAAATAGCTGTCAAGCTCGCCTTTATTCCACTCTGAGAATACTTCATGAAGCTCCCCTGCTGACAATCCAGCAACATGCTTCAAGATAAAGTATGATTCAGAGATCAATTGCATATCTCCGTACTCGATACCGTTATGAACCATTTTGACATAATGTCCTGCTCCATCTGGACCGATATACGTTGTACAAGGCTCGCCATCTACTTTCGCAGAGATCGCTTCTAAAATTGGCTTCACTAGCTCATGCGCCTCTTTTTGACCGCCTGGCATGATGGAAGGACCTTTTAGCGCGCCTTCTTCACCGCCGGAAACACCTGTACCAATGAAGTGAATACCACTTTCTGCAAGCTCTTGGTTACGTCTTTGTGTATCCTTGTAATATGTATTTCCACCATCAATTAAAATGTCACCTTTCTCTAGGTGAGGAAGTAATGATTGAATGGTTGCATCTGTTGCTGCACCAGCTTTTACCATTAAAAGAATTTTACGCGGTGTTTCAAGCGACTGAACAAATTCTTCGATGCTGTATGTGCCAACAACGTTTTTTCCTTCTGCTTCTTGAAGAAACTCTTCTGTTTTGCTGCTAGATCTGTTATAAACGGATACGGAGAAACCGCGGCTTTCAATATTGAGGGCAAGGTTTTTCCCCATAACGGCTAGTCCAACCACACCGATTTGTTGTTTTGACATAATTCTGACGTCCCTTCTAACACACTATATTGATTACTGCTGAAATGATGTACCCTTTGAAATTACCACAACATCACCTCTTTTATCAAGTTTTCAGGCTAGTCATTTCCTCTTTCGTCCTGAAAAAAATCTTTATTAAAACTTGTCCCGCTTGTTTTGCTCTCTTTTTCCTTGATGGTGATCCCTCTTTGCACCAATGACTTTCCATATTTTTCTTTCAGTCCATCTAAAATGGTTTGGAGAGGCTCTTCTTTTGCATCTTCTGTATATGAAAATAAATCAAGCTGTTTAACAGCTGCTTTTCGTTCGACAAGGTCTGTCCCCGTCACACCTAAGAGCCTCACTGGCTGGTCATTCCAATGTTTAAGGAATAACTGCTTTGCCGCTTCAAATATGTCTTCCTTTCGATCCGTTGGATTTGTGAGCATGACACTCCGCGTGATATTTTTCCAGCTTGCATACCGAATCATGATGAGCAGCCGGTTCGCCATCACTTCTTTTCTTCTTAACCTTGCACTCACAGATTGTGACAGCTTATCAATTAACGTGACAAGTTCATCTGAGTCATCCGAATCATGAGGCAGTGTGGATGAATTGCCGACGGATTTAAATTCGTATATTCTTTCGGGGTCTACGATGCCGTCATGTTCACCATTCGCCTTTTGCTTTAATCTCGGTCCATTAATGCCAAGTAATTCTTTTAGCGTATACTCATTCGCTTTCGCTAAGTCTTCAATGGTATGAATGCCGATCTTTTTCAATTTATCTGCCGTTTTTTGTCCAACCCCGTGCATATCACCAGCAGGGAGCGGCCAGAGCATGTTCGGAACATCTCGTTTACGCAATATGGTGATGCCCATTGGCTTTTTCCAATTAGACGCCATTTTTGCTAAAAATTTATTCGGTGCAATGCCGATACTTGAAGGAAGCATCAGCTCCTCTACAAGCCTTGTTTGAATATCATGAGCCGTTTTTACTGCATGCTCGGCATATGGCGTATGCGTTAAATCAATATAGCCCTCATCAATCGATACAGGTTCGACTAAATCACTGTATTCTCTTAGTATTGTAAACATCTCTTGTGAGGAACTGCGGTACCTGTCAAAGTTCGGTGTGCGGACAATGAGTTCCGGACATAGCCGCTTCGCCTCCCACAAGGGCATTGGGGGCTTCACACCTAGTGCTCTTGCCTCATAGCTGCACGTCACGACGATCCCTTTTCGCTCTTTTGCATTTCCGCTGATGGCTAAAGGTTTCCCTCTCAAAGAAGGATCATACGCCATTTCGACCGATGCATAAAAACTATTCATATCAATATGAAAAATAATTCGACCCTTTCTTTGAGAATCAACCATTTGCCTGCCTCCTACATTTATTGACTTTGGTTACTTCATGCTTGTTCCAATAGACATTTCATATCGTGTATAGTACACTGTGAGTAATGAAATGGATGTGATAATCATGATTATTGATACATTCAATGAAGTCTTTTTCCTTGTTGAATTCTTTTCGATTATTCTTCCAGCGCTGACGGCCATCGGCATTGCGTTTTTACTAAAAGACTGCCGTATGAACGAACACCTTGGTGGACATCGTTTGGAAGAGTTGGACGCATCTTGCTTGAATCGAACAGACTTTCTGTTTATCATATATGATCGCATTACAACATGGATTAGTAAAGTCATTCGAATGAAAAGATCATCTAATGATGATGAAGACCATTCGCTTCCTCTCACTAATTAAATTTTTTTAATCATGAGGAGGAAACGAATTGAAACGTTTATTGACTGTTTGTACGACTTTATGTTTGATGATGATTGCGTCACCTGCATTTGCAGCGAGTGCGCAAACGAATACAAGCTCTGATGGGTTTTTCCATCATTATTTTGTTCAGCCTTTTTCTGAGCTGATCATTTGGCTTGCGAACTTTTTCCATGATGATTATGGTTTATCCATTATGTTCGTCACCTTGATTGTCCGCCTGCTGATTTTCCCGCTTTTTGCGAACCAATTTAAAAAACAAAGAATCATGCAGGAAAAAATGGCACTGGTGAAACCTCAGATTGACCAAATACAAAGTAAATTGAAGAAAACGAAAGATCCTGAAAAACAAAAAGAACTGCAAATGGAAATGATGAAAGTATATCAAGAAAACAATGTGAACCCGCTGGCAATGGGCTGTCTGCCTATGCTGATTCAAATTCCAATTGTTCTTGGCTTTTACTCTGCGATCCGCTCAACACCTGAGATCGCAACTCACACGTTCTTATGGTTTAACTTAGGACAAACCGATTTATTGGTGGCGGTCTTTGCAGGAGCTATGTATTTCTTGCAATTTTATGTCACTCAGAAATATGCGAAGCAGTCAGACACCCAGACAGAGGATGCGCTGAAACAGTCGAAAATAATGGGCATGATTTTCCCAATCATGATGCTGTTTCTCTCAATCAATACACCCGCTGCTCTTCCTTTATACTGGATGACAAGCGGATTCTTGCTCACGATTCAAACGATCGTTTTAAATGTCATGTATCAAAAATCAAAAACGAAAGCTGCGGCTAACGAACAAGCCAAACCAGCTGCTGAATAAAAACCCCCCTTATCTCTAGATAAGGGGGTTTCAAATTGTTGACAAATGGCTAAAATGATTTTTATTTTAGCCATTTGTCTTCTTTCAGCTTGATAGAAAACCTTTGCAGTCTAGAAAGGAGCGGAGCGAATGTGACATTCGTAAGCACCGGCACGCAGACCTGACACGAATGCGAGGGTTTGTCTACACGCTGAGCCCCTTATCATTAGATAAGGGGCTTTTCATCATGCCAATTCTTCTTTCAACCGGTCTGGCAATTGATCGAGGTCCTCAATTTTCCCAAGGAACTTATTTGGGTCCACTTGTAAAATCATTTTGTTTTCTCTCTCCACAACGCCGAAGAAATATTCAGAGGCCTTCGTGTTCATATGAAATGGCTTGATCTCGCTTTGCTCGATATCGATGATATCTTTTGCATCTGAGACAAGACAGCCAATCATTTGATCGTTTACTTCAAATAGCAGCACCTTGGACTGCTCGTTCACATCAAGAGGCTTTCCGTGAAGCATCACGCCTGTATCACTGACAGGAATGACCTCTCCTCTTAATGACATCAGCCCTTTAATTTCTTTTGGAAGGTTCGATACTTCTTGTAAGTAAGGGACCTTCTCAATCGAACGAATATGCTCTACACTGATGCCAAACTCCTCTTGCCCCACCTGAAAAATAATAATCTTTTGCGTGCTCACAGAGTCTCCTGCCTTTACGATGGATTTGTCGTTTCTTCGATAATGGCGAGAACCATTTCAGCTGTTTTGACTAATTCTTCAATCGGCATTTTCTCATTTTTCGTATGAATATCTTCATATCCAACAGCTAGGTTGACAGTTGGGACGCCGTTGCCTGCAATGACGTTTGCATCACTGCCTCCGCCGCTCGTCTGCAGTTCTGAAGGACGGCCAATTTTTGCTGCCGCTTTTTTCGCCACTTCTACGACTTGATCGCCGTGTGAGAATTTGAAGCCTGGATACATGATGTCAATTTGTACATCGGCACTTCCGCCCATTTCTTTAGCGGTTTTTTCAAAGGCTTCTTTCATCTTCGCTACTTGAGCTTCCATTTTTGCTGGTTCTAAAGAGCGTGCTTCCGCCAAAATATCGACTTGATCGCACACAATATTCGTTTGTGTTCCGCCTTCAAAACGGCCGATATTCGCCGTTGTTTCTTCATCAATCCGGCCAAGCGGCATGCTGGCAATTGCTTTTGATGCAATGGTAATCGCAGACACACCTTTTTCTGGCGCGACACCTGCGTGAGCGGTTTTTCCATAAATCGTTGCGCGTACTTTTGCCTGTGTTGGTGCAGCTACAATAATCGTACCAACCTTGCCATCTGAATCAAGGGCATAGCCGTATTTCGCTGTCATCAAATTCGGATCTAACGCTTTTGCTCCAACAAGTCCTGATTCCTCGCCTGCTGTGATCACAAATTCAATTGTTCCATGCGGTAAATTTTTCTCTTTCAGCACGCGGATCGCCTCAAACATAGCAGCAAGTCCTGTTTTATCGTCAGCACCAAGAATCGTTGTTCCATCTGTTTTCACATAGCCGTCCTCAATGACTGGTTTTACACCATTCCCTGGTACAACTGTATCCATATGAGAAGTGAAATAAATTGTATCTGCCTCTTGATTCCCTTCTAATGTGCAGACAAGATTGCCTGCACCGTGGCCTGTTGCCGCTTTTGAATCGTCTTCAACCACTTTTAGACCAAGCTGCGAGAATTTTTCTTTTAATACTTTAACAATTTTCTCTTCGTGTTTTGTTTCTGAATCAACCTGAACTAATTCTAAAAATTCGTCTAGTAAGCGTTTTTCATTGATCATGATGATGCTCCTCCTCTTATAGCGGCATGTTGCCATGCTTTTTTAACGGTCTATCTTCTTCCTTACTGCGAAGCACATCAAATGAGCGGATCAATCGCTCTCTCGTTTCTGCTGGCATAAAAATATCATCTATCAGACCTGCCTGAGCCGCTTTTAACACACTTGGCTCTGTCTCAACCTCGCGCGAAGCAGGATGAACGATTTCGTCTGCGAACGTTTTCCCCATGACATCAATTTCGGCTTCTGGCCATGCATAAACAAAGTCAGCTCCTAAGCCCTTACTATTCATCGCGACATATGCACCGCCAAACGCCTTTCTTAAAATCACAGTGATTTTCGGAACGGTTGCTTCAGCGTACGCATATAAAAGCTTTGCCCCATGGCGGATAATGCCCGCATGCTCGGCTTTTTCTCCTGGTAAAAAACCAGGAACGTCCACAAAGGTTAAGATCGGAATATGAAACGCATCGCAAAATCGAATAAACCTGGCCGCTTTATCGGCAGCATCAAGATCAAGGCTGCCTGCCAGCACCTTCGGCTGATTGGCAACAACACCAATGGAGGCTCCTTGTAATCTGGCAAAACCTGTGACAATATTTTTTGAGAAACAAGGCTGCGTTTCAAAGAATGAGTCTGGATCGGTTATCGCTGTCACCACTTGTTTGACATCATAAGTTCGTGAGGGATCCTTTGGCAAGATGCTGCCTGGATCGGCGGTATCATGCTTTCGCGTCCCAGCGCGTGTGACAGCCTGCTGTTTCGTTTGTATGTACGTTAAAAGAGTTCGAACCGCTTCTAACACGTCCTTCTCATCTTTCCCAGTATAGTGCACATTCCCGCTCGTCTGATGCTGAACACTTGCACCGCCAAGACGGTCAGGACAGACCGTTTCTCCTGTTGCCTTTTCTATTACTTTCGGACCAGTTAAAAACATATGAGCTGTTTGCTCTGTCATGAAGACAAAATCAGTCAATGCAGGAGAATAAACTGCACCTCCAGCACATGAACCTAAAATAACTGATATTTGCGGGATTCGACCAGAGTACAGCACATTCCGTTTAAAAATCTGTCCGTATCCTTCTAATGATACCACACCCTCTTGAATTCTCGCACCACCTGAGTCTTTTAGACCGATGACCGGCATCTGATTTTTAGCTGCCAGATCCATCAAAGAGGCAATTTTTTTCGCATGCATTTCGCCTAATGAGCCCCCATATACAGTTGCATCTTGTGCATAAACACAGACAGGCTTACCGTGAATGAGTCCCGTTCCAATGACGACGCCGTCACCAACATGCTCTGACAGACCGCCTGTTGCAAATGACTGAATTTCCATCAAGCTGCCCTCGTCAAGAAGTTCATGCAGCCGCTCTCGAACCGTCAGCTTTCCTTTGTTTCTGTGAGCCGCTGCTCGTTTTTCGCCGCCGCCCATTAACGCTTTATTCCGCCATTCAGACAAGTCATTGAACGATTCATTCATCGCAATATTTCTCTCCTTTCAAGGACCCGCATAATTCAAATAACACACCTGACGTTTCTTTAGGTGAAATAAAGGCAATCTGCTTTCCGCTGGCGCCCATCTGTGCTGTTTTTTGGAGAAGATGCACGCCAAGGTGATCGAGACGGCTAAGATCCGTTTGAATGTCATCTGACTTTAACGCAATATGATGAAGCCCCTCTCCTCTTTTTGTTAAAAAGGTATGTAGTTTACTGCGGGCTGAAATGGGCTCAATTAATTCAATGTGCAGATCATCAAGTGAAGCGAAGGACGCTTTAATCTCCTGCTCAGGAATCTCTTGTATGTCTGAAAAATGCCAGTTAAACAGCTGATGAAGCGTTCGAGATGTTTCTTTAATAGAAAAGACGGCAATGGCAATATGATCGATTTGGTTCATCCGTTCACTTCCTTTGCTGATCACTTGTCGCATATGAGAAAACCAGATAAAATAAAGACAAGTGCGCTTGTCGCAAAAATCTTCGGTTATAGGGGTGCGATATGTCTCAAAAATTCATGAAATTTATGGTATTGCTTATGATTAGTCTGCTGTTAGTTTCTTCACTTTTAGCAGGAGCAGCAGCCTTTTTATAAGGTTTGAATAAAAGCAGACAAGCAGGTGATTCGCGATATCAACGAATGGCCTGTTTGTCTTTGGCAAGCTTTTCAAAGGAATCGCTTGATGTTGTAATCCATACCTTGGTGCCAATTGGAAGCTGATCAAACAATAGCTCTACATCTTGATTATGAAGCCTTACACAGCCTGCCGTGATAAATTTCCCAATCGAAGTTTCGTCACTCGTTCCGTGAATTCCGTAGGTTCTGCCATCTGTTCCTCGTGCATCAAATCCAATCCATCTTCGCCCAAGAGGATTATTCTTGGCACCGCCTTCAATATTCTTTCTTCTGTAATAGGGATCTTTCGCTTTGATCATAATCGTAAATTCACCTTCTGGCGTTAAATCCGCTGTTTTTCCTGTTGAAGCAGGATATACTTTTTGGATTCTTCCTTGATCGATAAAAGCAAGTTCATTCGTTTGTTTATTAATAATGACAAACGGGTCACCTGGAAGCGGGTTTTGTCCGAGCGGCCAGATAGGTGAAAGGGACATGGTCAGTACGGTATACAATAAAAGACGCATAGGCTCCTCCTTTTTCATTAGATTGACCAATGAAGGAGGAACTCATGCGTCTCTATTCTTTCATCCCTTTAAAATAGCTTTTCAGTACTAAATATTGTTCCATTTCACCGAGGAAATGAAAGAGTGCCGCTCTTGCCTCAAATTCTTCTCTTGTTTGCGGGAGCGGAAGTGCATCGAACTCTTCTTTCATTTCAATGAGACGTCTTAAAAACTTATGCGCTGTGTTCCCTGGGTGAATATGTTCGCGTAAGTCTCTAACGTATTCTGCAATGATTTGTCCATGCTCCGTTGTGACGGAAATCGACGTAATTTTGGGCAGCACACGCTCAATGATTTCAAATTGCTTTTGTCTCATGTTGAAATAATGGTAATACAGGTTTTCATGTCTTAATACATGGTTTTCAACATCACGATATGCAAGAGCTTTCGCTTCTTTGATCAATTGATGTGTCTCTGGTATTTCTTTTCCTGTCCAGTCTTGTTTCCCTGTCATTAAGTATTGCTCGATTTCCTCAAAGATTTTAGCAAAGTTGGCTTCAATCTGTTCGCTGTAGCGTTTGAGTTTTTTATCAACACTCGGCATATAGAGGTTCATAATCAGCGCTACCCCAACACCAATGGTAATCAGCAGCAGTTCATTCCAGATGAGATGCAGGGTAATCCCGCCAGACATGTATAAATGGAGGATAATGACTGAACTTGTGACAATCCCTTCTTTAATTCGAAGCAAAACCGTTGTCGGAATAAAGACAAGCAGCATCAAACCGATCACAAAAGGATGATACCCAATCAGATCGAAAAATAAATAAGAAAATAAAACAGCGAGACTGCATGCTGCAAAGCGGGCTCCCGATGCTAAGAGGGATCTTTTCTTTGTCACCTGAATACACAGGATCGTAATAATCCCGGCAGCTGAATAATTTTGCAAGCCAAGCAATTGTGCTATATAAATAGCGATCGCTGTTCCTAATGCTGTTTTCAGCGTTCGGTAGCCGATTTTAAACATGATGTGATTCACTCTTTTCTGTTTTGTTTCCATTCACTTTTGTGAAATGATGAACTTTTTTACTTTCCCCATTATAATCAAAAAGAGTCTCCTTCTCTTATTTCTTTATAATATTTTTTGTAAGAAGTCTTTTGCGCGCTGTGAAGACGGTGATTCAAAAAATTGCACAGGGTTTGCATCCTCTACAATTTTCCCATCATCCATAAAGATCACGCGGTCAGCCACTTCTTTTGCAAAGCCCATTTCATGTGTGACGATGACGAGTGTCATTCCAGATTGAGCCAGCTCTTTCATGACCTCTAATACTTCCTTGACCATTTCTGGATCTAGGGCAGACGTTGGTTCGTCAAACAGCATAATGTCTGGTGTCATCGCAAGCGCACGCGCAATCGCTACACGCTGCTTTTGACCGCCTGACAGACGGTTCGGGAAATCATCTTTTTTCTCTAAAAGCCCTACCTTTTTGAGCATGTCTTCAGCTTGTTTGATGCTGTCTTCCTTCGATTGATTCTTCACATTCATTGGCGCATACGTGATATTTTCCAGCACCGTTTTATGCGGGAAGAGATGGAAATGCTGAAACACCATTCCGATGTTCTCACGCACTTTTAGTGCATTCGTTTTTGGATTGGTGATTTCGGTGTCCTTAATCGTAATGACACCAGAAGTCGGCTTTTCAAGTAAATTCATGCAGCGGAGGAACGTCGATTTTCCTGAACCAGATGGTCCAATAACCGCAACAACTTCCCCTTCTTTAATGGTGGTGTCGATCCCCTTTAAAACTTCGTTTTTACCAAAAGATTTTGTGAGTTTCTCTATTTTAATCATTTGATTTTAACTTCCTTTCCACCGATTTGCCGACAAAGGTGAGAACAAGCACGATGACATAATAGATAAGACCCGCAAAAATAAGCGGTTCAAGATAATTATACGTGACGGCCCCTGCTTGATAGGCTCGTCTCATGACATCACCCAGTCCGATGACTGTTACAATCGCTGATTCTTTTGTCAGTGTAATCGTCTCATTCACAAGTGCAGGTGAAATATTTTTAAACGCCTGCGGAAGCAATAAGTCCTTCATCATTTTAGCATAAGGGATGCCTAAAGCAACGGCTGCTTCTTTTTGACCTTTATCAATCGCATTAATACCCGCACGAATAATTTCAGATACGTATGCCGCCGAGTTGAGTGAAAATGCCGCTACAGCAGCCCAGTATTGATCGATTTGGAACCCAAGAAGCTGGGGCAGACCAAAATAAATAATGAGCAATTGAAGCACAAGCGGTGTGCCCCGGAAAATTGACGTATAAAAGTCTGCAAGCCAAATGAGCGGTTTAAACACACTAATTTTACAAAGCGTTAATAAAATTCCTAAGATAAATCCAAGGAAAAGGGATACCACTACAATAGAAAGCGTGACCTTAAGCCCTTCTAGAATAAAGGGCATCTGAGGTATTACATCTTTAAAATCAAACATGACATTCTCCTTTTTTCTGCCTTCATACAAAACAGGAAAAAAGTTCAACATGAGTTGAACTTTTCAGCGCTTTCTACTTGATTTTCATGTATGACGCTGATCCTTTTCCTGACTTACTTTTCATCAGCAAACCATTTTTTAATTAAATTATCAAGTTCGCCATTATCTTTCATTTCTTTTAATGATTGATTAAATTTCGCTGTTAAGTCGCTGTTTTTCTTGAATGCAATGGCTGAACCTTCGTTTGAGCTGTTCAACCCAAATGCTTGGAAGTCTTTTTCTTTTTCCAAGTAACCAGCAGCTACTTTATCTTCAATAATTGCTGCATCAAAACGGCCTGCTTTGATCTCTTGAATGATATCAGAAATTTTATTACGGTCTTCAACTGTTAGGTTATATTTCTTTTGCAGTCCATTTGCTTCATCCTGTTGAATAGAACCTAATTGAACGCCGACTGTTTTGTCTTTTAAATCTTTCTCTGCCTTAATACCGCTAGATTTCTTTGATACAACCAAGTTTTTAGCATTGTAATAAACATCAGAGAAATCAACTTGCTTTTTACGTTTTTCTGTAGGTGTCATTCCTGCAAGGACAATATCAGCTTTGTTTGTTTTAAGAGCTGATACAAGGCTAGCAAAGTCCATATCTTGAATTTCTAGTTTGTAGCCGTTCTTTTTCGCTAATGCTGTTGCAAGATCTACATCAAAACCGACAATTTTATCTCCGTCTTTTGATTCAAATGGCGGATAATCTGCTGATGTCGCCATAACGAGTGTTTTGTCATCTCCTGATGCGTTTGAATTATTAGAAGAAGTTCCGCATGCTGCGAGTGCAGCTGCAAGACCAGCTGTCATAAGTAATAATAACCACTTTTTCATATGATGATGCCTCCCAGTATTTAAAATCATGTGTTGATTTGAATATTTATTCACTATAATGTATTTTAAACACTTTCTTTTTAAGATGCAATAGTATTTTGCTAAAATTATTTTGATTCTAATGTCTTATAAAACAAAAAGCAGACCGATCTAAAGACCGGACTGCTTTATATTTATTCATTCAAAAGTCACATATTAGATTTCTTCGCAATGCTCATCAAAAGCGGCTTGTAGTTTTGCCACGACTTCCATTGGCTCGTGCCCTTCAATTTCATGACGCTCGACCATTTTAATAATTTTTCCATCTTTTAATAAGGCAAAAGATGGTGAAGATGGCGGGAAGCCTTCAAAGTATTCACGGGCTCTTGCCGTTGCCTCTTTGTCCTGTCCAGCAAACACTGTCAGCAATTGATCTGGACGCTTATCGTAATGAACAGAATAGCCGGCAGCTGGTCTTGCAATACCGCCTGCACAGCCGCATACTGAATTCACCATAACAAGTGCCGTTCCTTTTTTAGTCAGTGCTTCGTCTACTTCTTCAGCTGACGTGAGCTCAGTGTAGCCTGCCTGCTTAATTTCTTCTCTCGCTTGTTTCACAATATCATTCATAAATAAATTAAAATCAATATTCATGTCCGTCCACTCCTTTTGCGTACCAAAACCATTTTAACTCCATCATATCAAGGAAAACGCCTGCGGGCAAATGTGTTGTCTTTTCCGTCGTCTCTTTTTCCGAACATCGTTTATGAGCTGTCAAATTGGGGAAAAGTGATGAGAAAAAGACGAAAGGGAGAACTGCGTGATGGCACAATTCAAAAAAGCGATGCTCATTTATAATGGAAATGCCGGACAAAAAAACATGGAAAAAACACTCGGTCAAACAGTGCCTCTTCTTTCTTTACATATTGATGAACTCATTTTGAAACCAACAAAGCAGCCAAATGATGCTTATGATTTCTGCCGTTATATTGATGAAACGGTGGAATTGCTCATCATATTAGGCGGAGACGGTACTGTGCATGAATGCATGAACGGCATTGGCGGTTTAGAAAAAAGGCCCGCTGTAGCGATATTGCCAGGCGGGACATGCAATGATTTTTCTAGAACATTAGGTATTCCTCAACAAATGCAAAAAGCCGCTCAAATGATTGTAGACGGCAAAGAGAAAAAGGTCGACTTAATCAAAGCAGAAGATCGATACGTGTTAAACTTTTGGGGAATTGGGCTGATCGCAGAGACGTCCAACAATATTAACGACAAGGAAAAAGCTGTACTCGGCAAAATCAGCTACTTCACAAGTGCGCTGCGCACCCTGCAGCAAACAGATCCTTTTCACGTACGTATTGAGACAGAAGAGGAAAGCTGGGAAGAGGAAGCCGTCATCGTTCTTGTCATGAATGGACATTTTATCGGTACAAATAAAATTGATTTGCCTCATGCAGCCATCGATGATGGAAAAGCAGAAATCTTAATTTGCAGAAACACGAGCTTCTCTGCTTTAAAAGAAATCTTCTCAATGAACCGGGAAGAGCTGGAGGACTTCACCGGTGATCTGTCTCTCATTCAAGCGTCCAGTATTCATATCCACACACAAGAGGAAATGGATGCTGATACAGATGGTGAGGTTTATATGACAGCCCCTTCTTCTTTAGAAGTGTTAAAACAGCATTTGACCTTTATTGTTCCAGCAGAATAAAAAATGCCCGATATCATTTTGATTCGGGCGTTTTATTGATATAGCGTCTGTATAAATATTCAAGTGCATATCCGAGAAGTGTCCCGGTGAGAAATGATATTCCTAAAAAGCTATTGGCTGCTCCTTTAAACCCGCCGATAATCAGCAGACAGTACACGATTTGAATGATGGAAACGATTGCTATGATAAGCAGTAAACGTTCAGGATGATTGCGTGATTTAGAAATGTACCGCAGAAAAGCGAACGCAATCGCTGTGAGAAACATGAGACCAATCGTGAGAAAAGCAAAAAAATCTAGTGCAGACATATCATTGCTCCTTTCTCCTAGATGTGGAAATCCCCCTCTCATGCCGGGAGGGGGGAAAATATTGTTTTAATAAACAGATGTCTGCTCATCGATGCCTTCAAGGATTTGTTTAATTCGTTGAAGGAATCTGCCGCATACAAGACCATCTAGTACTCTGTGATCCAATGAGAGACAAAGATTAACCATGTCCCTTGCCGCAATCATTCCGTTTACAATCATTGGACGCTTCACGATCGATTCTACTTGTAAAATCGCCGCTTGCGGATAATTAATGATTCCCATTGATTGTACCGAACCAAATGATCCCGTGTTGTTGACAGTGAAGGTACCGCCTTCCATATCACTTTGCTTGAGCGTTCCTTGTCTCACCTTAGACGCCAGCTCATGAATTTCTTTGGCAATGCCCTTAATGGTCTTTTCATCCGCATCCTTAATGACTGGAACAAATAGAGCGTCATCTGTAGCGACAGCAATCGAAACATTGATTGCTTTCTTTTGCACAATTTTATCTCCGGCCCACATGCTGTTCATTTCAGGGAATTCCTTTAAGGCCTGAGCCACTGCTTTGACAAAGAACGCAAAGAACGTCAAATTAAAGCCTTCTTTTGCTTTAAACTGATCCTTCAGCTGATTTCTTCTTGTCACAAGATTTGTCACATCGACTTCCATCATCGTCCATGCATGCGGAATTTCATGTTTGCTTCTCAGCATATTGGCCGCAATTGCCTGGCGGACCGGCGTGACTGGCAGTTCAACATCACCAGGCATAGAAGGGACGGCTGGTGCCGCTTTTGCTTGTGATGGCTGCGCAGACTCTGGTTGAACGGCACGTTCATCAACCGGTGCTGTTTTCTCTTTGACGCCGCCGTTTTCAATGAGCTGCAGCAAATCTTTTCTAGTGATTCGGCCGCCTGCTCCCGTACCTTGAACAGCTGCTAAATCAATGCCATGCTCATCTGCTAAACGAAGGACGGCTGGAGAGTATCGTTTCTTTTGACTTTGATTCTTATTTGTTTGATCTGCTTCAGGCGCTTCGCTTTGCTCAGGTGCTGCTTCTTCTTTCACGCTCTGCTGCTCGCTTCCTTCGACATCTATTTCACAGAACACTTCTCCTACTTGCAGCGTTTCGCCTTCCTCAGCCGATAGCTTTGTAATCGTTCCTGTAAAAGATGACGGGACTTCTGCGTTCACTTTATCCGTCATGACTTCCGCAACCGGATCGTATTTATTCACATGATCGCCAGGTGAAACGAGCCATTTGCTAATGGTTCCTTCTGTTACACTTTCACCCAGCTGAGGCATTTTCATTTGTTCAATTGCCACTTTGAAACCCTCCTCTTTCTTAAAACGCTGCCAGCTCTCTCATTTCAGCTTCTACCTTATCCGGGTTGACCATGAAGAATTTCTCCATTGTCGGTGCATAAGGCATTGCCGGAATATCTGGTCCAGCCAGGCGTTTGATTGGTGCGTCTAAATCAAATAAGCAATGCTCCGAAATGATCGCCGCAACCTCACTCATGATGCTGCCTTCTTTTGTATCTTCCGTTAATAGAAGCACTTTACCTGTTTTAGAAGCCGCTTCTATTATCGCTTCCTGATCAAGCGGGTACACTGTTCTCAAATCGAGAATATGAGCGGAAATGCCGTCTTTTGCAAGGCGGTCTGCTGCTTGCAGCGCAAAATGGACACAAAGGCCATATGTAATGACCGTGATATCATCGCCTTCACGCTTCACATCTGCTTTTCCAATCGGAAGAGTGTAATCCTCTTCAGGCACTTCTCCTTTAATAAGGCGGTATGCCCGTTTATGTTCAAAGAACAATACAGGATCTGGATCACGCACTGCAGCCTTTAAAAGACCTTTGACATCATAAGGTGTAGAAGGCATCACAATCTTCAAACCAGGCTGGTTAGCAAAAATAGCTTCGACCGATTGTGAATGATAAAGTGCCCCGTGTACTCCGCCCCCGTAAGGTGCGCGGATGACCATTGGACAGCTCCAATCATTATTTGAGCGGTATCTAATTTTTGCAGCCTCTGAAATGATTTGGTTGATTGCAGGCATAATGAAATCCGCAAATTGCATTTCTGCAATTGGGCGCATTCCATACATCGCTGCCCCAATACCTACACCCGCAATGGCTGATTCTGCAAGAGGTGTATCCATGACGCGCGCTTCTCCAAATTGCTCGTAAAGACCCGCTGTCGCTTTAAATACGCCGCCTTTTTTCCCGACATCCTCTCCGAGCACAAACACTTTCGGATCTCGCTCCATTTCTTCTTTCATCGCCAGTGTAATGGCGTCTATATATGACATAACAGGCATTTTTCTTCCCCCTTACTCCGCATACACGTAACGAAGTGCGCTTTCTGCCTCAGCATAAGCTGCGTTTTCCGCTTCATCAGTAGCTTCGTTTACGATTTGCATGATTTCTTTTGTCATCTGTTCTTTCATTTCAGAAGTCATGACGTTTCCTTCGATTAAATACGTTTCATATTGGATGAGCGGATCTTTCTTTCTTGCTTCGAGCACTTCTTCTTTTTCTCGATAGCTTGAATCATCGTCATCACTTGAGTGCGCAGTTAAACGGTAAGAGATTGCTTCAATCAATGTCGGGCCTTCGCCTCTAGCCGCACGGTCTCTCGCTTCTTTGACAGCGGCATATACTTCAAGCGGATCATTTCCATCTACAGTGACCCCAGGCATCCCATATCCAACCGCACGATCTGAAATGCGCTCACAGGCTACTTGTTTGTCATATGGCACGGAAATCGCATACTTATTGTTTTCACACATGAAAATAACAGGCAGTTTATGCACAGCAGCGAAGTTAGCGCCTTCGTGAAAATCACCTTGGTTTGATGAGCCTTCACCGAACGTGACAAAACTGACAAAGTTTTTCTGCTCTAATCGTCCAGCAAGGGCAATCCCCACCGCGTGAGGAACCTGCGTTGTTACAGGTGACGACCCGGTCACAATTCGATTTGCTCTTTGCCCAAAATGCCCCGGCATTTGTCTTCCGCCTGAGTTTGGATCGTCTTGTTTTGCAAAACCAGACATCATTAAATCTTTCGCTGTCATCCCAAAAGCAAGGACAACCCCCATATCACGATAGTAAGGTAAGACGTAATCTTCTTCTCTATTAAGAGCAAATGCAGCGCCGACTTGCTGCGCTTCCTGCCCTTGACAAGAAATGACGAATGGAATTTTCCCGGAACGGTTTAAAAGCCACATCCGTTCATCGATTTTTCTTGCAAGAAGCATTGTTCTGTATATATCAATTGCTTGTTCATCTGATAATCCTAATTCCTGATGACGCATATTACTCATCATGTTTCCCTCCTTGATTAAAAATGGATCGCCTTCCCGTCAACAGCAAGGGCTGCCTCGCCGATCGCCTCTGATAAGGTCGGATGCGGGTGTATCGTCTGCCCCACTTCCCACGGGGTTGCATCAAGTACTTTGGCTAATCCAGCTTCAGATATCATATCTGTTACATGAGGACCAATCATATGAATTCCTAAAATATCATCTGTCTTTTGATCGGCAATGATTTTGACGAATCCATCAGACTCCCCGTACACAAGCGCTTTTCCAATCGCCATAAATGGAAATTTTCCTATTTTGACTTCAAAGCCCTGCTCTTTTGCCGCCTGTTCAGTGAGTCCAACACTAGCGGTTTCTGGGTGAGAGTAAACACATTTAGATACGAGCGTTTCATCGAGCGGCTTTGGATCTTTCCCAGCCATATGTTCTACAGCAATCATCCCTTCATGAGAAGCGACATGTGCCAGCTGAAGCCCGCCAATGACATCTCCTATTGCGTAAATATGCGATTCTTTCGTTTGATAATGTTCATTCACGACAATGCCTTGTTTTTCGGTTTGGATGTCCGTGTTTTCAAGACCTATGCCTTCGATATTAGGTACTCTGCCGACTGAAAGAAGGAGTTTTTCCGCTTCAAACGTCTGAATGTCTCCATCCTTTTCTGCTTGAATTGTCACGAGATTTTCCTGCTTTTCTACGCTGTCTGGCAGTACCTTCGCATTTGTCACAAAAGTGATGCCTTTTTTAGATAATAGCTTTTCCATTTCTTTAGAAATATCATGATCCTCTGTTGGCAAAATGCGGTCTGCGAACTCAATCACAGTGACGTTCACACCAAAATCATTGAGCATGGAAGCCCACTCAATTCCGATCACTCCGCCTCCGACAATCAGCATTGACTGCGGAAGCTCTGGCAGTTCAAGCGCATCATCTGATGTGAGGATATGTGTTCCATCTGCTTCAAGCCCTGGCAACACACGCGGTCTTGATCCTGTCGCGATGATGACCTGCTTTGGAATGAGCATTTCATTTTCTTCTCCATTTGCCATTTCTACGGAGACCGTTCCTGGCATTGGCGAAAAGATAGATGGGCCAAGAATACGGCCAATCCCTTCATATACATCAATTTTTCCTTGTTTCATTAAATGTTTGACGCCGCCTGCTAGTTTTTCGACGATCTCTGTTTTTCTTTTCTGTACATTGGCAAATTGCAAGGCAGCGCCGCCTGCCTCAACACCAAAATCAGCTGCGCGTTTGACGGTTTGATAAACTTCTGCACTTCTGAGCAGCGCTTTAGACGGGATACAGCCTTTATGAAGACATGTTCCGCCAAGCTTTGATTTTTCTACAACTGCTGTTTTCAATCCAAGCTGTGAGGCACGGATGGCTGCTACATAGCCGCCTGTGCCTCCACCAAGAATGACGAGGTCATATTCAGTTGCCATGACTTGTCACTCCTTTCTTTTCCTGTTGATCATTTGGGTATTCTTTCGGTGATTCTTCTTCTTTTAAAATACGAAGCGCACCTTCTGCTAACGATTGCAGTTCATTTTCACCAGGAAACACGACAACATCTGAAATCCAGTCAATATAGCCGCGAATACTTGACGTTATTTGTTTGCTGTACGCAAGTCCGCCTGTTAATACAATGACGTCAACTGCTCCTTTTAAAACAGCGCTAGCCGCACCAATTTCCTTGGCAATCTGATAGCACATTGCTTCATAAATGAGCGCCGCCCGCTCATCACCCGCTTCAATCATGCGTTCCACTTTCACAGCGTCTGTTGTGCCAAGATAGCCCGCAAGTCCGCCTTCACCAATAATGCGTTTGAGCATTTCTTCTTGGGTATACTCACCCGAAAAACAAAGATTCACAAGATCACCTGTCGGCAGGGTTCCCGCACGCTCTGGGCTGAAAGGACCTTCGCCATGCAGACCGTTATTGACATCGATGACTTTTCCTTTTTCATGAACACCAATGGTGATACCGCCGCCCATATGAGTAATAATCATGTTCAAATCTTCGTAACTTTTTCCAAAAGAAGCCGCTGTTTTTCTTGCGACTGCTTTTTGATTTAATGCATGAAAGATGCTTTTTCTTTCGATCGTTGGCAGCCCTGAAATACGAGCAATTGGTTTTAGTTCATCCACCACAACTGGATCGACAATAAAAGCTGGGATATTCAGGCCAAGTGCAATTTCTCTCGCGATGATTCCGCCGAGATTGGATGCGTGCTGGCCGGCATATCCTTCTTTTAAGTCTTCCACCATTTGCTCATTGACTTCATATGTGCCTCCTTCAATCGGACGAAGGAGACCTCCGCGCGCGCAAACTGCATCAAACTTTGAGATATTCATCCCCTGTTCATGCAGTGTTTTCAAAATGGTTTCTTTACGGAATGAGAATTGATCAATAATATGAGGAAACTGCTTTAATTCCTCATCTGTATGTCTAAGTGTCGTTTCAAAAATAGAACGTTCATTGTGAAACACACCAATTTTTGTTGAAGTAGAGCCAGGATTAATCGTGAGAATACGCCATTCTTTTGTCAGCAAAAACAAAACCTCCGTTTCAACTCATTCTTCAAATTAGCGACGGCTTAAAATATGTTGACCATTTTGCAAGAATTGACTTCTTGATTTGCGCATTCTTTCAATTCGCTCTTCAGCCAATCGGTCTGCCGCTTTATAAGTTGGAATGGCATCACGGTTTGAAATTTCAATCACACGTTCAATATTTTGATAAATGCCTTCGACTTTTTTCATCGCACGATCTGCATTATAGCCATAAAGCTCATCAGCAACGTTAATCACACCGCCTGCATTGATCACATAGTCAGGAGCATATACAATCCCCATCTCATGGATAAGGTCTCCGTGATGCGTTTCTCTTAGCTGGTTATTTGCAGCACCTGCAATCACCTTTGCTTTTAACTTAGGAATGGTCACATCGTTAATGGTTGCACCAAGTGCGCACGGTGCATAAATATCACATGCTTGATCATAAATATCGTCAGGGTCGACTGCTTTTGCGCCGAAGTCTTCAACAGCTCGCTTGACAGAGTCTTTGTTGATATCTGTGACAATGAGCTGCGCGCCTTCTTCATGCAGATGTTTACACAGGTTGTAAGCGACATTTCCAACGCCTTGGACGGCAATTGTTTTTCCTTCTAATGAATCAGTCCCAAATGCAGCTTTGGCAGCGGCTATCATCCCTTTGTATACACCGTAAGCAGTGACCGGAGAAGGATTTCCAGAAGAACCAAATGCAGGAGAGATCCCTGTGACAAAATCTGTTTCTTCATGAATGAGATCCATGTCTTCTACCGTTGTACCGACATCTTCTGCTGTAATATAGCGGCCATTCAGCCCTTGAATGTAACGTCCAAATGCACGGAACATTTCTTCATTTTTGTCTTTTCTCGGATCACCGATAATGACCGTTTTTCCGCCGCCAAGATTAAGTCCTGCTGCCGCGTTTTTATAAGTCATTCCTCTTGCTAGACGCAGTGCATCCTCAATGGCTGCTTCTTCGTTTTCATACGTCCACATTCTCGTTCCGCCTAGTGCCGGCCCAAGTGTTGTATCATGAATCGCAATAATGGCTTTTAAGCCAGACTGCTCATCCTGACAAAATACAAGCTGTTCATAATCGTATCGTTCCATATATTTAAAAAGTTCCATTGTGTTATTCCTCCTATTACTTCCGCTTAATTTGATGTACAGATGGCAAGCGCAATTGAATAAAGCTTACTTTCGGCTGAATCAGACCGGCTTGTTAAAGCAATCGGCGCCTTCGCTCCTGCCACCACAGCTCCCACCTTCGCATGTGCAAAGTAGATGAGAGATTTATAAAGAATATTTCCTGCCTCAATTGTTGGCACAAGCAAAATATCTGCATGGCCGGCGACATCACTCGTAATATTTTTATGAGAAGCTGCCGTTTGAGAAATGGCATTATCTAAAGCAAGAGGCCCATCAATCAGGCATCCAGAAATCTGCCCCCGCCGATTCATTTGCGCAAGACTTGCCGCAGTCAAAGTTGAATCCATTGCCGGATTCACGACCTCGACCGCAGAGAGCACTGCAACCTTTGGCATGTCGTTTCCGACAGCTTGTGCTACTTGAACAGAGTTGATCGTAATCTCTTTCAGCATATTTAAATCGGGCGCGATGTTCATCGCAGAATCCGTCACATAAATAAAGCGGTCAAAGCCCGGTACTTCAAATGCCGCGACATGTGATAGGACACTTGCCGTCCTGAGCCCATATTCTTTATTCAGTACCGCTTTTAAAAGAACGGCTGTCGGGACATGCCCCTTCATCAAAATATCTGCATGTTTCTCGCTCACTGCCTGAACGGCAATTTTGGCAGATTCGTCGGGAGAATCTGAATGAATAATATCTATCCAGTCCTCATTGATTTCATGCTGCTTCACTAGCTCCTTCAGGTTGCGTTTGTTCCCAACCAGGAGAAAGCGAGCGACCTTTCGCTTAATTGCCATCTTGACGGCATGAAGCACTTCTTCGTCTTCTGCATGAGCCACAGCCGCCGTTTTATTCTGCAGCTGGGCGGCTTTCATAATCAGATCGTCAAGCTTCATATATGCCCACCTTTCCTTGTGCTCGGTTCATGTTTTATATGCAAGTTCCGTGCCAGTTTGAAATGCAGTGAATATGAGGCAATTCTCATGACATTCGTGCAATCTTTTGCAGGTTACATGCATTTTATTGCATGCTATCTTTTGCAAGTTGATATTTGTCCATTTTATAGTAAAGGTTCCGAATGCTGATCCCTAACGTTTTCGCTGTTTTCGTGCGATTGAATTGATGCTTTTCAAGGGTTTGTTTAATCAGCTGCGCTTCAAATGCCTCAACAGCATCCGAAAGCGTCTCTCCCTCAAATTGACTGACAGCCAGTTCCTGCTGCTCTTTTTCTTCCTGATCTTCTGACTCCATGAAAGAAATATGCCCTTCATCAATCCATTCTTCTTGCGGGTTCAAAAAGATCATGGCTCGTCCAAGTACATTTTCAAGCTCTCTTACGTTTCCAGGCCACTTATATGATCGCAGTCTATTAAGTGCCTGTTCCGTTAACCCGCGCACGTTTCGTCCATAGTCTAAATTGATCTTTTGGATGAGACGTTTGCTTAACGAGTCAATATCCTCAAGGCGCTGCCTGAGCGGCGGGATGGAGATCGGGTATCTGTTCATTCGATAATATAAATCTTCTCTGAACTTTCCTTCCGCCATCGCTTTTTCAATATTGACATTTGTCGCCGTGATCACACGAACATCGACCGGTATGGCCTTTGTTCCGCCTACTCTTACAATTTCTTTCTCCTGCATCACACGAAGCAGCTTTGCCTGTGTACTTGGTGTCATTTCTCCAATTTCATCTAAAAAAATGCTGCCTTGATTCGCCTCTTCAAACAGCCCTTTTTTCCCGCCGCGCCTTGCACCAGAAAACGCTCCTTCTTCATAGCCAAAAAGCTCTGACTCTAAAAGGGTCTCAGATAAGGCTGCACAGTTGACCCGTACAAAGCGATTATATTTCCGGTCACTTTCATTATGAATGGCATGCGCAAACAGCTCTTTTCCAGTACCTGATTCTCCCCGGAGTAAAATGGTGGCTGGTGTTTTTGCGCCAAGCTTTGCCTGCTCTAGCGCCACAAGCATTTGCTCACTCTCTCCAATGATGTCTTCAAATGTATACTTTGCTTCAAGAGTCCGGATAAGCTGCCTTGCTTTATTTAATTCATTCGTGAGTGATTGAATTTCTGATACGTCATGAATAACCCCGACACTGCCTTTTAAAATACCATCAACAATGACTGGCGCTACGTTGACAATCACTTCTTTTTTATTCGGTCCTACTTTCATTCTGACGCCTCGAACGGGTCTCCTTGTTTCAAGTACCTTCAAATGCATGCTTTCTCCTTCAGAAATATCTGCACCTGCTGGTTTCCCCACAACTTCTTTATCTGTTAGTCCAGTCATTTTCGTATAAGCCCGGTTGATTAAAATCCCCTTTCCCTGCTCATCAACAACTGATATGGCTTCATCCGATGATTGAATGATCGCCTCCAGCATCGTTCGTACTTCTTTAAGATTGGTTACTTCCTCCGCAAGCTCAACGGCATCTGTAATATCTTTAAAGATGGATAAAGCACCTAGCATTCTCCCCGCGTCATCAATAATAGGCAAACGCGTTGTAACAATTTGTATTTGCTGATTCAGAAATTGTTTTTGATTAAATTCTGGCTCTCTCGATCTTAAAATGTCGGGAAGCTTTGTATTTGGAATCACTTCTCGTATATGACGGCCAATCGCATCTTTTTGCGAACATCCAACCATTTTGGCCGCTGATCGATTAAACAGGACGACTTCTTCATCCATGTTAATAAAAATCATCCCGTCGTTCGTTGCATTAAAAATGCGGTCATGCTTATAGGTTTGTTCCTTTAATATTTGAATCAACTGTTGTTTTTCTGACATTAATTCTGATATGACATAAGCCATTGAACTCGGAACAATGACTGCGTGCTCTGGCTTTTTTTCAATCAGTTCTTTCAGCACTGCTGAACTGCCTGTTGTTTCAATGATGATATCAATGTCATCTTTTATGTATTCTTTCCAATCCGTTGTCGTATCAATTCCATTCTTTTTCGCTTCTACCATCCCCGGTGCCTCAAGATCAAGGTCGGCGATCGCAATGATTTGAATCATATTTGTTTTCAGCAATGTTTCCAGCAATGCTGATCCACCCTGTCCTGCACCGACAATCAAGACTCTCTGCATCCCGTTACCCCTTTATATGAAAAAATTTGCACACCATATTTTTCCGTTGCAAAAAATTGCACAACTCTTATATTACCACGTTTTCCTTTCTTGACAAAATATTTTTTGAATTAGACAATGGAAGTAAATGACGTTTAAGGGGACATTTGATGGGGAGAATACTTGCACTAGTGATTATTTTAATACCTGGCGCGCTTGCAGCACTTGGGATTAAGCTGCTGCGTGACACTGTTTTCGGCATCATCATTGCACCATTTCCATATTTATGGCTGCAAGGAATTGCAGGGTTGTTATTTTTAGGGGGAGGTCTTTATGTAGTGGCTGGCTTTATTTTATATAGAGACCGAAAACGCAATAAAGTGACTGCTCGCTTTAAGCAGAGATAAAACGTGAAAAAAGACCCGCTGATTTAAAGCAGGTCTTTATTTCATTTCTTCTCTTATTTTCACGGCTCGGTCAGGAAAATCAGTGAAAATGCCATCGACACCTAAGGAAAACATGTTTTTCATTTGCTTTTCACTATTTACTGTAAACGGCCTGATCACTTGCTGAGATGCATGGAGAGCTGACACAACTTCTTTGGTCACGCCGGCACCCTTGATATTCGGATGGTAGCCCCTTGCTGGTACTGTTTTTATATACATCTCCGGCTGATGAATCACATCCATTGTGAGTACAGCTAGTTCAACATCCGGCATCAGTTTGTGAAAAAGAGCTAAACTGCCGTGATGAAACGATGAAACAAGTACACGATCTTCTATTTGAAAATGCTCGATTTGTTTTTTTACTTTCTCTTCGATACCCGGATAACGATAAATGGAGTTTTTCAGTTCAATATTGATGATCAATGATGATTGCTGCGTCACTAGCTCTAATACTTCCTCTAAAAGAGGAATGGACACAGCACCGGTTTCTTCGTAGAAAGAATGACTCGCATCTCCCGCTTTTAATTCTTCATATGTATGGTCTTTCACTAAACCTTTCATATTCGTTGTTCTGTTCAGTTTCTCATCGTGAATGACAGCAAGTCTGCCGTCTTTCGTCAGCTGAACATCCAGCTCAATTCCGTCAGCTCCCGAATGGAGTGCATGCTCGAAGGCTATCATGGTGTTTTCAGGATAAATGCCTTTAAAGCCTCTGTGTGCAAAAATTTTCGTCATAGGTCACCTCTAAATATGATGCTTCCTTTCATTATGACGTGTCTTTTTTCGTTTTTCCAGTTTTGAGCACATAAAAAAAACCTCTTCTGATTCGCATGAAGAGGTTGACAGATAAATTCGATCACGTAATCGCTCTGATGGCTTGCTCTGTCGTCTCTGCGTCAAGAGCAAAAAGGGAAGAAACAACTGCGACTGCTGTAACAATGGTTACACCTAACAACAACTTTTTCATAAAATAACCTCCACTTTCTTTTGAAGTATTTGTGCATCGAATTTCTTTTCAAGAAAACGAATGGCATTTTGATAATCATTTCGTTCCTTGAAGTATTTCGATATTTGTTCAGACAAATCCTCAAGCTCCACATATAATCTATTTTTTTCTATGTAGTCTAATTTTTCAGAGAATACGTCTGCTGCCCCACTATTCTCGCACATCAAATCCAAAATTTCAAATTTTACTATATATTCATTATTTTGGATATCACAACTATACAGAATACCCTCTTTAATATATACCCTCGCCTCTTGATCTCCTAGATGAACCAAGGCATTCGCCAGAACATATAAAGATTGGATGTAATAATGGCTATTGTCACGGTGAATTTGAATGCCCATCCCTTTTTTGGCATAAAGTGCGCTTTTTTCATAATCATGCTTTGCATAATAAAGAACCGCTAAATTGTGATAGCATTTCCCAATCAGCACTTCATTGTTAATGCGCTTACTTTTCTCAAGTGCTTCTTTATACTTTTTCTCTGCTTCATCGAATTGGAACAAATCAATGCAATTACTTGCATGTAAAATTAAGCTGTCAATCGCCTGCGCTGTGTACTCTTCATGCGCTTTGAATGTATCGATGGCTTTTTTAATATGATTAATGGATATGAAATTTTGTTTCAGTTCGTAATAGACCGAAGCAACCTTATGGTGAAAAGTTCCTACTTCCAGGTCTTCATTCACTCGTTTTAGCCGCTGTTCTGCAATTTTGTAAAAGCTAATGGCTTCATCATACTTTTTCACATATGCAGCATATTGGCCTTTGTAAAAGTAAAAATAAAAATTAATAATGTCATCTGCTTTCTCATCGAGCGTTCCGACACTTTTCATAATTTGATTGGCTTTTTCAATATTTCCAAGTAACATTTCATGTCTGCCGTCAACAAGCTGATAATAAAGGAGAACTTCACGGTCTTCATCTGTATTTTTTAGCAAATTCTGAATTTTCTCTTTATAGACAGCAGATTTTTCTAAGTCATTCTGAGAAATGACCCTCGTCCACTTGCTAATTTCGTTCGCTACCTCAGCAGAGTGGATTTTCAGCTTTCCCATAACCTCACCCTCTTCTTTTCATTATTATAGCATAGTAAAAGAATGTGAAAATTATTAAATTCGACAATGGGAATATTCAGTTCAAATGGCACAATCTCTAAGAAGCCAGTGACTTTAAAACGCCAATCAATCAGGTCAATAGAAATAGAACTTTCGATCTCGTTTGCTTTAATTACCAAATCCATGAGACCTTTTCCTCTCATCCTTTTTCTTACGAATGAACGTTTTCTTTTTCTATTTTGAAGACTAATGATCGTTTGGCGCAGCTGATTACCACTACTTTATGTCTTTTTTATTTTTTTCATGCTTTATTTTTCATTTTATTCTGAAAATAAAGCAGCCCGTTTGTCCAATTTAAACATTAAGATGATTTTATCAACCCAACCAATTTTTGACAACATGTTTCAAAATAAAAAAACGTCTCAATGAAGAAACGTTTTTTTATGAACAATAAACTAGCTAGCTCTATGCTCTAATCGCAGACGATCAGCTACCATGGCAATAAATTCTGAATTGGTTGGTTTCGCTTTTGACATGCTGACAGTATAACCAAAGAGTGAGGAAATGGAATCAATGTTTCCTCTGCTCCAAGCGACCTCAATGGCATGACGAATCGCTCGTTCTACCCTGCTGGCAGTCGTGTTAAATTTCTTTGCAATGTCTGGGTACAACACTTTAGTAATGCTTCCGAGAAGCTCAATGTCATTGTACACCATAGAAATCGCTTCTCTTAAGTATAAATAGCCTTTAATATGAGCGGGCACGCCAATCTCATGAATAATGGTCGTAATGCTCGCATCTAAGTTTTTACGTTTCGGTTCAGGTTTGTTACGAAGAACACTGTTTTGGATTGATGAAGAGCGATGGGTAACTTGTGTGCCGTTTCCACTGACTTGACGAATATGACCTACTAGGTTTTCCATATCAAATGGCTTTAAAATGAAATAGGATGCGCCTAAATCAACTGCTTTTTTCGTGACATCTTCTTGTCCAAATGCCGTTAGCATAATCACACTTGGCTGTTTTGTCATTTCATTGTTTTCACGGAGGCGTTCTAGTACAGCAAGACCGTCTAAATGAGGCATAATAATGTCTAAGAGGAGAACGTCGGGCTCTTTATCTTTAAATAATGTCAAGCATTCCTGACCATTATACGCCACGCCAAGTACTTCCATATCTTCCTGTCCCTCAATATACTCTGTCAAAAGGCCAACAAGCTCTCGATTGTCATCAGCTACACACACTTTAATTTTCTCCACGTTCTTTCCTCCCCAATGTCGATTCCTTTAGTCTTTTGCATTTCTCTTCTGAGTGTTCAATTCGACAAAACCATGCTATCCCCTTTAAAAAACTTTAATTTTCCGAATAATAGAGCATTATCTAGCTTTTTCTACGTTTTTCTTAACGAATCGACGATTATTGCAATTTGACAACATGCTTTTTTCCATTTTGTCGAAAAATCTCTTTTTCCTTATTTTATAACATGATGGAAGAGAAAGAAAGGGTAGAAAAAAACTGCCGGAAGATTCGCGGCAGTTTGATTGATCAGCTTGCTTTTTTGTTTTTTTGATAAAGGTCGATTCCTGCTTCTGACAGCATCCATTCAATGTGTACACCGTACCCGCTAGTCGGATCATTGACGAATACGTGTGTGACAGCTCCAATGACTTTGCCATTTTGGATGATAGGGCTTCCGCTCATTCCTTGGACGATTCCGCCCGTTTTGCTTAAGAGCCGCTCATCTGTCACTTTCAATACCATTCCTTTAGTTGCTGGGAATTTCTGCGGTGTTGTGCTCACGATTTTAATATCAAACTTCTCCACTTTATCATGATCCACAACGGTTAAAATTTCTGCTGGGCCTTCTTTTACTTCATTTGATAAAGCGACTGGAAGTGGTTTATCTGCTACATGATTTTCAAGCTTTTCGGTTAACGTACCAAAGATACCAAAAGGGCTGTTGCGGGAGATATCTCCTATTGTTTTTCTTTCGGAAGAGAATCTCGCCAATTTTTCTCCAGGATTACCTCCTGTGCCTTTTTCAATCGATGTCACGGTTGATCTAACAATTTCACCATTGTCGACAACAATTGGTTTTTTTGTATCCATGTCAGAAATCACATGCCCAAGGGCACCATATTTTTTAGATGAAGGTTCAAAAAAGGTCATCGTGCCGATTCCTGCTGCAGAATCACGAATGTAAAGACCAATTCGATAGATGCCTTCACTTGCATCTTTTGCGGGTGTTAATGTTGTTTGAAAGGTTTTATGATCTCTCTTTATGAGCAAACGAAGCGTTTCACCCGTTTTCCCTGCTTTCTGAATAAATGGGGTGAGGTCATTCATTTTCTCCATTTTTTGACCATTGATTTCAATGATCATATCCCCTGATTGAATGCCTGCGGCTTCACCTGGTGATTTTTTGCCGTCTGCTGTTGTGATTTGATGAAAACCTACAACGAGAACTCCTACAGAGTGGAGCTTGACGCCAATGGATTGACCTCCAGGAATGACTTTTAATTCAGGGAGAACGTCAACTTTTGTTTTCTTAATAGGAAATCCTTTAAAATCATAAACAATTTCGGCTTTTCCCGCCTTTTGTCCTGTAATATCCAGCTGATTCTTTTTCTCTGAAAGGCGAAAGGCTGGTGAAGAAGCATTGGCTGACGCTTCAATCGATGTGTCAATTGAGTGCTTCTGTTTTTCAAATACAGCAACATTTGTTGGAATGCTGATGTATTCCTTCACTATGCTCATAAACCCTGTACTTATTAAAGAAACAAGGAGAATCACACCAATGGCTTTTCTCATCTTTTCGGGCATTCATTTTTCACTCTCCTCGCTCCTTACCCACACCAGAACACTCATGTTTTGGCTACATCTTTACTTTTGCCTTCTTCGAGAGGATTTATAACCGGCAGCTTTAGAAAATGATTGGATAAATTGATAAAAGAAAAAGACGATTTTATGGGTATATACGCCGGCTTTTACACAACATAAAAAAAGGCAGCTGATGATTCAGCTACCCTGTTGTTTTGACATCATTTGCTTGGTGCAATAGTTCTTTTGCATGCTGTTTTGTCAGCTCAGTCACTTCCACACCGGCAATCATCCGGCCAATTTCACTCACTTTTTCTTCATGACTTAATGGTTTGACACTCGTCAGTGTTCTGCCCGCTTTCGAGCGTTTCGAAATGAAGAGATGTGTGTCAGCCATTGCGGCTACTTGAGGCAGGTGTGTAATGCAGAGCACTTGTGATCCAGATGCTACTTTGTAAATTTTTTCAGCAATGGCTTGTGCCACTCTGCCGCTGACGCCTGTATCAACTTCATCGAAAATAATGGATGTGACGTCTTGTTTAGCTGAGAAAATACTCTTCACAGCGAGCATGACACGTGAAATTTCTCCACCTGAGGCTACTTTCGATAAAGATTTCATCGGTTCGCCTGTATTTGTAGAAATGACAAATTGTGCTTGGTCGATTCCATTTTTCCCCATCTGGACAGGTTTTCCGTCTAATAGCGGACAATCGGTGCTGCCAAATGGCGCATATCGAACAGAAAAAGCTGTGTCAAATGATGACTTCTCCATATACAAATCCTTGAGCTCTGTTTGAATTTGCTTCGCTAGCTTTTTGGCCCATTTTTTACGCAGCTCCGAAACATTAAGTGCTTCCAGCAGGGCATCACGGCTCATCGCATCTAATTTATTTTTGAGTGTCTGCAGATGGCTGTCTCGATTTTGGATTTGATCTATTTCTTCTTCAATCTTCGCCGCATACTCCAAAATTTCCTCAACAGTTGTGCCGTATTTTCGTTTTAGCTGCTTCATTTCATTCAGCCTGGATTCAATAAAATCAAGACGAGCTGGATCGAATTCTAATTGATCCAGCATGCTTCGCATTTGGAAGGTTGAATCCTCTAATAAGTAGTAGGAGTTTGACACTTGTTCAGATAGCTTTTTCAAATCATCATTGATCTCAGACACCTGCTCAAGCTCGCTTGAGGACATACCAACCCAATCTAGTCCTCCTTGTTCATTACGTAAAGCGTTATACGCGTTTTGGAGTGAGGAATAGATTTTTTCGTAGTTGCTGATTTGATGTCGCTCTTCCTGAAGCCTCTCATCTTCTCCCGGCTCTAATTGTGCCGCCTCAATCTCCTCTAGCTGAAATTGCAGTAAATCTAAGCGGTGCACCATTTCCTGCTCATTCTCGGACAGCTGCTTTAGTTTTTGAGCCGTCTTCATATATTGATCATATGCTTCTTGATACTGCACGAGAGCCGGTGCAATGTCTTCTGCTCCAAATTGATCAAGCAAATGCAGATGATTTTCATCTTCCATGAGCAGCTGGTTATCGTGCTGTCCATGTATATCAAGCAAAAGCCGTCCTACTTCCCGTAAAAGTGAAATGGTGACAAGCTTTCCATTAATCCGGCAAATGCTTTTCCCGCTGCTATTAATATCACGGCGGAGGATCATCATTTCATCTGATGCGTCAATTCCCTGCTCTTCGCATAGAGCAAATACAGGGTGATCGGCTGGTACAAGAAAAAGCCCTTCCAGCTCTGCCTTTTTTTCACCGTAGCGGACAAATTCAGAGGATCCTCTTCCTCCCACGAGAAGTGAGACAGCGTCAATCATGATGGATTTTCCGGCACCTGTTTCCCCCGTTAGAACCGTGAGTCCTTTTTCAAATGAAACCGTTAACTCTTCAATGATTGCAAAGTTTTTAATGGTTAGTTCTGCTAACACTCATTTGACACCTCTTTTAGTAAACCTGATTCTTTATAGAAGCTCTAAAATTTTGCTCGAAACTGTCTCTGTATCATCTGGGGTGCGGCAAATGATTAAAATGGTGTCATCCCCGCAAATCGTTCCCATAATTTCTTCCCAATCTAAATTATCCATTAAAGCACCAATCGCCTGAGCATTACCCGGCATTGTTTTCAGAACAATCAAATGACTGGCAGCATCCATTTTAATAAATGCATCCATTAGGGACCGCTTCAGCTTTGACAGCGGATTAAACCGCTGATCCGCAGGAAGACTGTATTTATATGTTCCATTGTTCGTAGGAACTTTCACTAAATGTAATTCTTTAATATCTCTAGAAACGGTCGCTTGTGTGATGTTATATCCATCGGCTTTCAAAATATCGACCAATTCATCTTGTGTTTCGATTTCTTGGCTTGCAATGATTTCTCTTATTTTAATATGCCTTTGACCTTTATTCATATTTGACCCCCCTAGGCGTTTCATTCTCAGTTTGTCTTTACGTTCTATGTTATATGATGCACACTTTAAAAAACAAGCATTACGTGAGATACGGCCAATTCTTGTCTTTTGACCATGTAAAAAGGAATAATAGCGAGCTATTATTCCTTTTGTATCAATCATCTCATGTGTCAGCCGGCTCAGGGCTGTTTTTCTTTTCTTTCAATACAGAATGGGCTTCCTTGACGACCTTCTCAAGTTCTGAAGCAGGAAGTGCCGCATTTTCTTCTTGATCAGGATGAAGCACTAAATGAAGCAGAAATTCAATATTTCCATCTCCGCCAGTGATAGGCGAAAATGATACATCCTTTACATCATAGCCTTCTTTTGCAGCAAATTGATTCATCTCTTCTAGTACACCAAGGTGGACTGATGGCTCACGTACGATGCCTTTTTTCCCTACAAGCTCTCTGCCTGCTTCAAATTGAGGCTTGACGAGTGCAATACAGTCACCACCCGGAACAAGAATATGCTTTAAAGCCGGCAGAATGAGTTTAAGTGAGATAAAAGATACATCAATCGATGCCACTTCTGGCAATCCTTCAGTAAAATCAGCTGGAACGGAATGACGGAAATTGGTGCGCTCCATGACGATGACTCTGTCATCCTGCCTTAATTTCCACGCAAGCTGATTGTAGCCAACGTCTACAGCATATGATTTGACTGCTCCATTTTGAAGAGCACAATCTGTAAATCCGCCTGTTGATGAGCCAATATCAATCAGCAACTTCCCTTCAACTGTCAGGTCAAATTCTTTGAGCGCTTTTTCGAGCTTTAACCCGCCGCGGCTTACGTATTTGAGAGGGTTCCCCTTCACTGTAAGCGGCGTATCACGAGCAATTTTCTCACCTGGTTTATCCAAACGGGTTTCATTTGAGTAAACGATCCCTGCCATGATGGCACGTTTTGCTTTCTCTCTTGTTTCCATTAGTCCTTGTTCGACTAATAAAACGTCAAGTCGTTCTTTCTTTGATGTCATGATCCGATTCCTTTTCTTGGTGCTGCTGGAAGCAGGTCACGTAAAGTCTCAGCAACCTGTGCTTTCGTCAGTCCAATTTCTTCAAGCAGGGCATCAACACTTCCATGCTCAATAAATTGATCTGGGATACCCATACGTTCTACTTTGATATGTGATGCTTTCTTGTCGTGTAGATATTCTAATACGCTGCTGCCAAACCCGCCTTGGAGCACAGCTTCTTCAATCGTTAAAATCGGAATTCCTTCAGAAAGAATGTCATGCAGCATCGCTTCATCAAGCGGCTTAATAAACCGAGCGTTGACGACACGAATTGATTTCCCTTCTTTTTGAAGCTCCTCAGCTGCTTGCAGCGCCATTTTAATCGTCGTACCGAATGTTAAGATGACGGCATCCTTCCCTGGACGAAGAACCTCCCAAGACCCAATCGGAATGGTTTTGAGCTGTTCATCCATTTTCACGCCAAGACCATTTCCACGCGGGAAACGCATGGCAATAGGACCGTCATCATACTGAATGGCTGTATTGACCATGTGCTGGCCTTCATTTTCATCCTTCGGCATCATGAGCACCATATTCGGCATATGACGCATGAAGGCAATATCAAACACACCTTGATGCGTTTCTCCATCTGCACCGACAAGACCCGCACGGTCAATCCCGATAAATACATTGAGGTTTTGACGGCAAATATCATGCAGCACTTGATCATAAGCTCTTTGCAGGAATGTTGAATAAATCGCTAAAAATGGCTTCATATCCTGCGTCGCAAGCCCAGCTGCCATTGTGGCTGCATGCTGCTCAGCAATTCCTACATCAAACATTCGCTCTGGAAATTCCTTTGCAAAGCCTTCAAGTTTTGAGCCAACAGGCATCGCAGGCGTGATGGCTACAATTCGCTCATCTTTCCGCGCAAGCTTTCTGACTGTTTCACTGACAAGACCACTCCATGACGGTGCAGCAGCTGCTGGTTTGACAAAATCACCTGTATCAATTTTGTATGGACCTGTGCCGTGCCATGTCCCAATTTTATCGGATTCTGCCGGCTGATAGCCTTTTCCTTTTTTCGTGATGACATGCAGCAGGACAGGACCTTTTGTTTTCTTTGCATATTCAAGGTTTTCAAAAAGGTCTTCATAAGAATGTCCATCAACAGGACCTAAGTAAGTGAACCCCATTTCCTCAAAAAACATGCCAGAAACAAGTAAATACTTGAGGCTGTCTTTAATTCGCTCTGCTGTGGCAGCAAGCTTTCCGCCTACAGCTGGGATCCGCTTGAATAAATATTCGAGCTCGTCCTTTACCCATTGGTACTTGCCTGCTGTGCGCAGTCTGCCAAGCATGGTGTGAATCGCACCGACGTTTGGTGCAATACTCATTTCATTATCGTTTAAGATGACGATCATATCTTTCTTTTCATCACCGATATGATTCAGAGCTTCAAGCGCCATACCTCCGGTTAATGCACCATCTCCGATAATCGGCAGAATATATTCATCTGTCCCTTTAATATCCCGCGCCGCCGCCATTCCCATTGCGCCAGATAATGACGTTGAGCTGTGGCCTGTTTCCCAAACATCATGCTCACTTTCATTTCGTTTAGGAAAACCGCAAAGTCCTTTATATTGACGAAGTGTATCAAACTCCGCCCCTCTTCCAGTTAACAGCTTGTGAACATAAGACTGATGTCCAACATCCCAAAGGAATTTGTCTTTCGGGCTGTCAAATACTTTATGAAGGGCAACCGTGAGTTCAACGACACCCAGGTTCGGACCGATATGCCCGCCAGAGTTAGCCAAGGACTCAATTAAAAACATGCGGATGTCAGCACTAAGCTCCTCTAATTCTGCATTTGACATTCCTTTTAGAAACGCTGGATTTTTTATTGATAAAAGATCCAATCAGGATCAACTCGCTTTCAACAAAATTTCTATCTACATATATAATGCCTTATTCCTAAGAAAACCAAGCGGGAATAAGAGTTGTCTTATCATGATAAACTGTTTACAGTTTACCACAATTGCTCGAAGACCCTCAAATCTAGGCTGTTTTTAATGATCTCTTGAGGCGATCAGATCACATAATTCATGCAGCAATTGCTGCTCTAATTCAAGGTTTGAGACAATTTCTTTTGCACGTGTGATGTGTTCATGCAGCTTTTCTTTTGCTCCTGTAAGCGTTAATAAAGAAGGATATGTCGACTTTTCATTCGCTGTATCAGAGCCGACTCGTTTTCCTATTTTTTCTTCGCTTCCTTCGAGGTCTAAAATGTCATCACGGATTTGAAAAGCAATGCCAATATGATAGCTGAATTCTCTTAGTTTTTCGATATCGTCATCTGATGCTCCTGCCAGCATTGCACCTGCTGTGACGCTGAATGTGAGAAGCTTTCCTGTTTTCCGGGCATGAATGGATTCTAGTTCAGCAAGCGGGACTTGTTTTTGCTCTGCTTCCATGTCATCAAATTGACCGCCAACCATTCCTAGTGCACCTGCTGACCGCACCAGCTCATCTACGATTCTGAGCTTTTGGTCAGAAGTGACGCTGCTAGATAGCTGCGATGTAATGAGGCGGAAGCTTTCCGTTAAAAGTGCATCACCAGCGAGAACCGCTGTTGCTTCCCCGTATACTTTATGGTTAGTCGGCTTTCCTCTGCGAAGGTCATCATCGTCCATGCAAGGAAGGTCGTCATGTATCAAAGAATACGTATGAATCATTTCTACAGCACAGCCAACCGGTATGCCATCTTCTTCGTTTTTTCCGTAAGCATGTAATAAAGCAAGAACGAGAACAGGGCGAAGTCTTTTCCCTCCAGCTTCAAGAGAGTAAAGCATCGAAGATTTTAGTTCTTCTGGAATCTTCAATTCCTGAACATATGTAAATAAATAATCTTCAATGGCCTGTTTTCGTGTTGTTAAGAAATCCTGCAAATTACTTGTCACCAGCATCTGCCTCCTTTACCGAGAAAGGAGCCAGTTCACCGTCCTCTTTTAAAATGAAATCCATCTGCTTTTCAACGTGCTGTAATTTTTCATGACAAAGCTTTGAAAGTGTCATGCCTTCTTGGAAATAATGAATGGCTTGCTCAAGTGGTACATCTCCTTCTTCGAGCTTCCCAACGATCTCCTCAAGACCTTTCATCGCTTCTTCAAATGTCATTTGTTCTTCTTTTTGTTTATTTGATTCTGTCATGATGATTGCCCCTCCTTCTCAATAACCTCACAAATCAGACGTCCATCCTTCATGGTGATAGCCAATTGATCCTTCGTATCGACTTGGTTCACACTTTTAATCAGTTCATTGTCTTTATAGGCTAAACTGTAGCCTCTTTCCATCACTTGAAGTGGATTTAATGCATTTAGTTTACCAAGAACAGATTGGAACTGCGAATGAATTGTTTTCATTTGCACATTCATGCTGCGGATGAGCTGTTCTGTTTCATTGGCATGGCGTTTTTTCGCCTGAAGCAGCTGCTCTTTTGGATGAAGCGGCTTCAGCCTGTATGTCTGGCGGTCTAGTTGACTGCGTTTTTGTTCAATTTGTCTCGTCAGCTGTTTTTGAAAACGGTCAAATACCAAATCGAATTGCTGCTCTTTTTGCTCCTGCAATCGTTTTGGAAAACGGAAGGCATAAGAGGATTGCAGCGCCACAAGACGGTCTTTCGCTTGTGATGTTCGGTTCTTCACGGCCCTTGTAAGCCGAATGTCGATGGATTTGATTCGTTCTATTAAATCGGCTGTGCTTGGAACAGCGAGCTCGGCTGCTCCTGTTGGTGTGGGTGCTCTCATGTCTGCAGTGAAATCACTGATCGTAAAGTCCGTTTCGTGCCCCACTGCAGAAATGATTGGAATGTCTGATGCGAAGATCGCTCTTGCGACAGCTTCTTCATTAAAGGCCCAAAGTTCTTCGATCGAACCGCCTCCTCTTCCGACAATCAAGACATCACAGAGCTGTTTTTCATTTGCTTCTTTGATCCGCTCTACGATTGAACGGATGGCGTTTTCACCTTGGACAAGCGCCGGAAGCACAATGATTTTCGCCTGCTGATAGCGCCGGTTAATCGTTGTGATGACATCTCGAACAGCCGCTCCTGTTGGGGATGTAATGACACCAACAACCTCTGGATATTCAGGAATTGGTTTTTTATAGCGCGCATCAAATAAGCCTTCACTTGCCAGCTTTTTCTTCAGCTCTTCATAAGCGAGATGAAGAGCACCAACACCATCAGGCTGCATTTCTTTTGCATATAATTGATAGTTGCCGCTTGGTTCATATACTTGAATCCCGCCGCGTACAAACACTTTCATTCCGCTTTTTGGTGAAAAAGGCAGCTTTGCTGCGGAGCGCTGGAACATGACGGCCTGCATGCGTGCGTTTTCGTCTTTTAAGGTGAAGTACACATGACCTCTTGAATGAATCTTCACATTGGATAACTCACCTTTGATCCAAATATCTTCTAAATGCGGATCAACATCAAATTTTCTTTTTATGTATTTTGTAAGGGCTGTGACCGTCACAAAGGCTTTTTCACTCATGACGTATTCCTCCTCTTCAAAAACGCACATTCATCCACCGGCAGCATGCAGGTGGATGAATGGATAAAGCTTATGCTAATGTACGTTTTGCTGATTTAACCGTATTGTGTGCAAGCATCGTAATCGTCATTGGACCGACTCCGCCAGGAACCGGTGTGATGTAAGAAGCTTTTTCTTTCGCTTCTTCAAAATCAACATCCCCAACAAGCTTCCCAGTTTCCAAACGATTGACTCCTACATCGATGACAATTGCGCCTTCTTTGATTTGGTCAGCTTTTATAAAGTTTGCTCGACCGACGGCAACAACTAAAATGTCCGCTTTTAACGTATGTTCTGAAATATTCGCCGTTCTTGAATGGCAGTAAGTCACCGTTGCGTTTTCGTTTAACAGCAATTGTCCCACTGGTTTACCGACAATATTGCTGCGTCCCACAACAACCACTTCTTTTCCAGAAAGGCTGACACCTGTTTTATTCAGTAATTCAACAATGCCTGCTGGTGTACAAGGAAGGTATGTATCTTCTCCAAGCAGCATTTTCCCGATATTTAATGGATGGAAACCATCTACATCTTTCTCAGGTGAAATACGTTCAATGACGGCTTTTTCAGAAATATGCTTTGGCAGTGGAAGTTGAACAAGAATCCCGTGGAATTGATCGTTCGCATTGTACTGATCAATCAGCTGCAGCAATTCTTCTTCTGTTAAAGAAGCATCTAAATGATCAAGCTGAAAATGCATGCCCATTGCTTCTGCTGCTTTTTTCTTCCCGCGTACGTAAGAAAGTGAAGCCGGATCATCACCGATTAGAATAACGGCAAGACCAGGTGTGACTCCTTTTTGTTTTAGCTCTTCTACTTCTTTTGCTAATTGTTCACGCTTTTCTTTTGCTGTTTCTTTCCCATCGATGATTGTTGCTGTCATGTCGAATCCTCCTATTGCTGCTTTAGGTCGTTTTTAATGTTCGAAAGTACACCATTTACAAATTTCGGTGCTTTATCATCGCCGAATAATTTGGCGAGTTCAATCGCTTCATTCATTGAGACACTAACTGGGATGTCTTCTTGATACACCATCTCGTACACAGACAGCCTTAAAATGGCTCTGTCTACGTTTGCAATACGATCGAGTTTCCAATTCACTAGATGCTGTGAGATCATGTCATCAAGCTTGTCCTTTTGTTCAAGCACACCGAAAACCAGTTCCTCGAAAAAAGGATCTGATTCTTGTTCATCCAGCGCATGTGTAATGGCCTCTTTCGGATCAATATTGCTCACATCAATTTGAAATAATGTTTGTAGCGCCTTTTCTCTTGCAGTTCTTCTTTTCATTATTTACTCCTTTAACCACTTTATCCGCTTGTCGTTAAGCCATACAGAGATCATAACATATTTTGACCGTGGTCGCACCAAGATCCATGCGAGCTGTGACGAAAAACGAATCAATCCACGCGTGACGTTATCAATATTCGGAAATTACTCAAAAATGGGCTTTAAAAAACCAAAGAGGCAATGCCTCCTTGGTTTCACTTGAACCCTTTTTTACATTTCTTGATCTACTTCAGCCTCAGGTGCTTTAGTATCAAATTGAATGCCAACGACATGAATGTTAATTTCATTAATCGTTAAGGCAGTCATGTTCAAAAGAGTTTGACGGATATTTTCTTGTACAGCAGTGGATACCTTTGGAATGGATAGGCCAAATTCAACCACACAATACACATCGATTGTGATGCCTTCATCAGAGACATCTACTTTTACACCTTTACGGTGATTTTTCTTACCAAAGCGTTCTGCTACATCAGCAGCGAAATTGCCGCGCATTTCGGCAATGCCTTCGACTTCTGAAGCGGCGATCCCAGCAATGACTTCAATCACTTCTGGTGCAATTTGCACTTTTCCCAATTGATCTTCATCAAGGTTCATTTCAAGCAAATTGTTTTCTGACACGATCATTCACCTCCGAAAGCTGTGATTATTTCATGATTTGGTATGTTTCTAAAAACTTCGTATTAAAGTTACCGCTCACAAATGTTTCATGCTCGAGCAATCTAAGGTGGAATGGAATCGTTGTATAGACTCCTTCAATGACGAATTCTTGAAGCGCACGTTTCATTTTCGCAATCGCTTCTTCTCTTGTCTTACCATATGTGATCACTTTTGCAATCATGCTGTCATAATATGGCGGAATCACATAGCCCGGATAAGCGGCAGAATCAACACGTACACCTAAACCGCCTGGCGGAAGATACATTTTAATTTCACCGGCTGAAGGCATGAAGTTTTTCTCTGGGTTCTCTGCATTGATGCGGCATTCGATCGCCCAGCCTTCATATACGACATCCTCTTGTGTAAGAGAAAGCTTCTCACCTGATGCAACCTTGATCTGTTCTTTGATCAAGTCTACACCTGTGACCATTTCTGTCACAGGATGCTCTACTTGAATACGAGTATTCATTTCCATGAAGTAAAACTTCTCTTCATTATAATCATAAATGAATTCGACTGTTCCAGCACCTGTGTATTCAACAGCTTCTGCTGCTTTTACAGCTGCTTCACCCATTTGCTCACGGATGTCTGCATTGAGTGCTGGTGATGGCGTTTCTTCAAGCAGCTTTTGCATTCTTCTTTGGATCGAGCAATCACGCTCTCCTAAATGAATCGTATTGCCATGCTGATCTGCAAGCACTTGGATTTCCACATGTCTAAAGTCTTCAATGAACTTTTCTAAATAGACACCAGGGTTCCCAAAGTTTTGCGCCGCTTCCTGCTGCGTGATGGTGACTCCGTTAATAAGCTCTTCTTCTGTACGAGCCACACGGATCCCTTTACCGCCTCCGCCTGCAGTTGCTTTAATAATCACAGGATACCCAATACTAGCTGCTGTTGAAACAGCATCATCAAGATCTTTTACAATTCCTTGAGAACCAGGGACGATCGGAACGCCTGCATTCTTCATTGTTTCTCGCGCGACATCTTTCGTTCCCATTTTGGAAATCGCTGACGCAGTTGGTCCAACAAAGATTACATTACATTCCTCGCAAAGCTCTGCAAAGTCTGCATTTTCTGCTAAAAAGCCGTATCCTGGATGGATGGCATCTGTCCCTGTTAATTTTGCTACGCTGACAATATTCGTGACATTTAAATAACTATCTTTAGAAGCAGTCGGTCCGATGCAATATGCTTCATCAGCCATTTGTACATGCAGCGCATCGCGATCCGCTTCAGAAAATACCGCAACAGTTTCAATTCCAAGCTCTTTACAAGCGCGGATAATTCTAACTGCGATTTCTCCTCTGTTTGCAATTAATAGCTTTTTAATCATGATCGTACTCCTTACTCTGCTTTCACTAGAAAGAGGGGTTGTCCGAATTCTACAAGCTGACCGTTTTCAGCTAATACTTCGACGATTTCACCTTTTACTTCTGCTTCGATTTCATTAAACAGTTTCATCGCTTCCACGATACATACAACAGTGTTTTCCTTCACCTTAGAACCTGTTGTCACGTATGGATCTGCTTCTGGTGAAGAGGAAGCATAAAATGTGCCAACCATTGGGGATGTGATTTTATGCAGATTTTCAGACGCAGCTGCCTCTTGTGCAGGGGCTTCGGTCTGAGCTGGAGCTTGTGCTTTAGGAGCTTGTTGAGCTGGAGCTGCTTGGACAGGAGCCGCTGGTGCTTGTGCCGCAACTTGCTGAACGACTTCTTTATTTTTCTTCAGTTTGATTTTTGCACCTTCGTTTTCGTACGTAAACTCATCGATAGTAGAGTCGTCAATTAATTTAATCAGTTCATGAATTTCTTCGATTTTTAACATGGATTTGCACCCCTATGTATGGATTTATCTTTTTATTATAGGCTAGTACTAAAAGTACATACTATAACCATCTTACAGGAGGATTTCGATGAATTCAACTACTATTGTGGTGAAGCGCCTCGCGTAAGCACCTTGGAGAGGGCGTCAAGCCGCATCAAAAAACGCCCTTTTCCGCAAAGGGCGCCAGTTCATTTTTATTGATTAGTGGGCTCAAAAGTGACAGCTACGTTATCAAGACCTCTCATTTCTTTTGTGACCATATCAATAATATCGGCCGCTTGAGATTTTGATTTTTTATCAGAACGAACCGTGATGCTCACTTTATCCCCTTCAGCACTTACGAGCGCATCTTTATAGCCTTTTGTTTTGATCAATGTCTCAAGCTGACGCTCAGTTCCTTCTGCTTCACTGAGCGCTGTCATTTGATCGTATGCTTCACTTTTTTCTTGTGCTGTTGCATCGTCACTGGAGACAATTTCGTTGTATTCTTCGCGCTGCTTGCTTCGTTTATCTTCAAGCTCTAGTCTGTATGTTGTAAAAAGCTCATCGTCTGTTTGCTCTGACACAGCCTTTCCTTCTTCACCGCTTGTTTCGATATCCTCTTGTTTGCCGTTTGTTTCTTTGTCAGTGGATTTCTTATCAGCGCCTTTTTCCATGCCTTTGTCCGTCCCTTTTTCTGTTTCAACCTTTTTCTCTTCAGTGCCTTTTGATTTCGTATCTTCTACTGTCACTGCATTTTCACCCTGTGGAGACATGATATAGTACACACTTAATACGACAACTAAACTTAGCATCGTTAATAGCCAAACCGTTTGTTTTTTTAACATCATTCCGAATCCTCCTTGATTTTTTTAGGGGCAACAGCCACTCTATGGCTCGGTACATCAAGCACTCGTGTAACCGCTTCAATGATGGTTTTCTTTATTTGAACGTTGTCTACTCCTTGAGCAACAACGAGGACACCTCGGATTTCTGGTTTTTTCGTTTGAACAACGACGGGTGTTTCTTCATTGCCATTTTTGATGATGACGACTTCTTCTTCTTTTGTTTGATCGGTGACACTTCGCACGCCGCCTTCTTTATCTGTTTCCTCGGTCGTTGTACTTTTATTGGATTTGTTTTTTTCAAACACTTTTAAAGACGTTGCATCTACATTGACCACAATGGATACATCCTCAACGCCGATGATGGTTTCTAAAATTTCCTTCAGCTGATTTTCGTATTCTTGCTCCACGTCCTCAATTGAATTTTTTGGTTTACCTGAGGACGCCGGTTTGAATACCTCCTGCTCTTCTGAGGATGTTTTTTTAGAAGCAGGAACCGCAGCTTGTTGTTTGCTTGATGGCGGTGACAAGATCTGACTGACTAACATGAAAGATACGCCGATAATGAATACAAGCAGCAAGTAATGGTGCTTCGTTAATTTGGATTTCCCTTCACCTTTTTCAGGCGGCTGGAAAAATGATTTCAGCTTTTGTTTCCAGTCCTTGTTATTCATGATCTGCTGCGTCACCTCCCTCAATGTTCAGCGCGATGTGCTCAGGACTCGTATTCCAAACATCAGCAAGTGTCTCTTTCACCCTCGTGATCTCTTTGCTAGAAGATCCAGCGCTTTCCTCCTTTTGCTTGGAGAGATCAATGTCCACCTTTGCCACCGTTTCTACAGCATCACCTGTGAGCGGGGAAAGAACTGCTTTGATGCGAAATTGATCCGCCTCCATATTCTGATCCAGATGCTCCTCATCAGCCAGCACTTCTACGTGTTTCATTACATAGCTCTCCTTCTCCAGTGGCTCCTTTGCGCTTTTTTCTAGTTGGACAGCCATTTGCTTTAAAATATATGCACGCTGAGAGGCTTGTATTTCTTTTTTTTCTAAATTCATCTGATTTTTTATTTCTTCTGACTGCACTTCTTCCTTCCCTTTCATCAATTCTGAAAAAATTTGATCAGGATCTGCTCGAAATAAAGCAAAAATCGGATTGAGCATGACCACAATTAGCAGCAGGCTGACGACCATTTTTGCATACTTTTGCATGCTCGAATTGGGAAGCAGAAGATCAATGACAATCGCAAATAAGATAAAAAGAATAATACTTGTGATCCATTCCGTGAGAAAACTCAAAAGGTGCCCCCTCCTTACTTCATCATCATGGTCAGGTTCCCCGCAGTGATGATGACGGTAATGCTTAAAAAGAACATGAGCGACACAACAGCAAGTGCAGCAAATATATACAGCACACTTTTTGAAATGACATCAAGACAGCTGATGATGGGTCCGCCCCCTAACGGCTGAAGGATAGCAGCAGCAAGCTTATAGATAAGGGCTAACGAAAGTACTTTAATCGCCGGGAAAGCGGCAATTGAAATTAAAATGGCGACCCCAACTAGCCCGACTGTGTTTTTGAGTAAAACAGAGGCGCTGATCACGGTATCAGTTGCATCTGTAAACATTCTGCCTAGAACAGGGATGAAGTTTCCGGTAATGAATTTGGCTGTACGAAGAGCGATTCCATCCGTAACGGCCGCAGATGCACCCTGAACGGAAATGACGCCGAGAAAAACGGTTAAAAAAACGGCAAGCCCGCCAATTGCCACATTTCTTAACAGCTGGGCAAGCTGGGTGACCTTGTATTGTTCGGTCAGCGTACTGATAATGCTCAATATTGCTGATAAAAAGATGAGCGGGAGAACGACATACTGAATGAAAACACCGCTCGTGTTCATTAAAAATAAAATAACGGGATGAAAGAATCCGGCTGAAACAAGTCCGCCTGATGAAGCAATAAGCGCTAGTAAAAGAGGAATAAGAGCAAGAATAAAACTGGTCATCGTTTGAATGGCTTCTGTGGCATAGGAAATCGCCACATGAAAGCTGTTAAGTGCAATAATAATCAGCACCATATAAACAAGAGCATATGCGACTTTGCTGACGGTGCTTTGTTCAAAGGCATTTTGCAAAAGCTGCAAAAGCGAACAAAAGATAGTGAGTAAAATCAGAGTACCTAGGAGCTTTCCGTTTGCAATAATTTCGTGAAATAGATAATGTACCAAGGCTTTCAGCCATGTTTGGGGAGACAGCTCTTTATCGCCGTCAATCATTTCCTTCACTGTGCCCTTTTGGCTTTCTGGCAAAAAGCCGCCATACTCGTCCAAAATGGTTTCCCAAAAGTCACTGATGGAATGAAGTTCAAGTGCATCAGCCTGTCCATTCGCCACTTCCTGTGCTGCTGGCTGTTCATTAGAAGGTTCTTTTTCTTCTGCCCATGCATGCGGAGCAATCAGCCAAAAGAAAAGCATCAATCCCATTACAGCGGTCACCCGTTTCATTGTCATCACCTCTTTTCATTTACGTCATGGACGGGATCATTCCTAAGATCGTCTCAATGATGACTGTTAAAATCGGGACTGCCATCACCAAGATGAGAATCTTGCCGCCTAGCTCTATTTTGGATGCAATGGCGCCTTGTCCAGCATCCTTCGTCAGCTGAGCGCCAAATTCCGCAATATAGGCAATGCCAATGATCTTCAATATGGTTTCAACATACTTCATATTGACGCCGGCACTTGCTGCAATTTTTTCAATCATCGAGATAATGGCATAGATTTGATCAATTAAATAAAGAAAAATGACACATCCGGTAAAAACAACAAGCATAAAGGCGAAGGTTGGCTTTTGTTCTTTGACGATTAATGCTAAAAAAGTAGCGATTAAACCAAGTCCAACAATTTGTATGATTTCGATTTGTAAGCCCTCCCCTATCCTTGAAATAGAAATACGGCTTTAATCTTTTTAAACAAATCGTCTACAATGGTTGCCACCATAAACAAAATGTAGATAAACCCAAGCAGCGTCACCCACTGAGCGTACTCTTTCTTCCCCATTTGGTCTAAAATCGTATGGAGAAAGGCCACGACGATGCCTACTCCGGCAATTTGAAAAATGACGTTTACATCAACGCCCATGCTCTCGACTCCCTTCCTCTCACATCAATAAAAGAATCAGTAGTAATCCGCTTAAAAATCCGAGGCTTCTGACCATTTTTTCATTTTTCGCTTGGGCGATTTCAGCTTCTTTCTCCTCTGATTCCAAATGACCTAAAGCAAGCTTGATATACTTTTGCTGAGAAGTGACATCATGCTGACCAAGTGTTTCTCCAAAGTGCTTCAGCGCCTCATATTCGCCTTTTTTCAATACGGTTTTTTTCCAAACATCCTCAAGACTTTCGTTCCATGCATGGCGTGCAGAAAAAGTCCCCACTTTCAGTTTTTCTGCAAATTGTTCAAACAGCTGATTCACAGGAGGACCTACCTGCGCTGCAATTTGCTCTGCCGCCCGCGCTAAAGGGGTTTGACCATACATAATTTCAGCTTCAAGAGACTGGAGAGCAAACCGCAGCTGCCGAATTTGTTTAGGTCTGTCGCTATATCGTTTGGCAAACTCGAATCCTCCCCAAGTCGTGGCCGCGACAATGAAAATAGCACCAATGAGCTTTAACATACGTCCACTCCCCGCCTCCATTTCATCTCTTGGCCGTCCCCGCCGTACATCCGCCCGATCGTGCCAGGCCCATTGTTTCGATTTAATTCAACATATCGTTCAAATACACGAAGCTCCCATAACGGCTTAAATGAAGGACGTTTATATACATCTTCAAGTGAATACCCATGAGCTGAGACGATGATGTTGACTCCGGCATGAATCGCTTCTAAAAGTGCCTCTACATCCTCACTTTTTCCGATTTCATCAACAATCATGACCTCAGGGCTCATAGACCGAATCATCATCATCAATCCTTCAGCCTTTGGACACGCATCGAGTACATCAATCCGGTGGCCAAAATGGTGCTGCGGCACTCCTCTTATACATCCGGCGATTTCAGAACGCTCATCAATAATGCCTGTTTTTCTAGGAGGAATGGTTTTTGTGCCTGTACTAGCAAGACGTGCTATATCCCGGAGCAATGTGGTTTTCCCCGTTTGCGGGGGGCCGATGATGAGTGTATTGTGCCAGTGCTCTTCATATAAATAAGGAAGAAAGGGAAGCGCAATCCCAATTTTTTCTTTGGCAATGCGGATATTAAATGAAGAGATATCTCTTAACCCTTTGACAAATCCGTTTTCAACGATCACCTTTCCAGCAAGTCCTACCCGGTGTCCGCCAGATATGGTGATATAGCCCTGTTTTAGCTCTTCCTCAAGTGTGTACATGCTGTAATTGCTCAGCCTGCCTAATAGCTGAGACGCATCTTCCCATGTTGTGTGATAAGAAAGGAAACGCGGTTTTCCTCCCTGCATCAATTCAATAGGACGATCCGTGCGAATGCGGATTTCTTCTATTTGCGCCCATTCTGCCTCTTTCAGCAGCCTGAGTTCTTGTCCAATCGAGTGCGGGAGAATATCCAGCAAACTCCGCAACGAATTCCCCTCCTTTTTTTCTTCTCTAAAATGTATGATGTGAGCCGTTAATTATGCCAAGCCGTTTCACTTATAGATCCCAACAAGAATAAACACGACACCAATGAAAATGAACACGAGCTTTGCATAGGATAGCTGCCCGGCAATTTGATAGATTCCAATCGTCATCGTGATAATAAAAATGAGCGGTCCAATGATCGCCAATATACTATTGATGACTACCGCTTTCCGTACATCATTTGTGATTAAAATAAGGATGGCTGCCGTCAGTTCAATGGCAGCAGATAAGAACCTCATGCCTGCCATTGCAGCAACTGACGGGTGTAGACCTGGGAGAAATTGTTTCATATAGAACCTCCAGCTTTTTTTACACTATATGCTTGACCAGCTGGAAGTAGTCTTGTTTTTCAGGAAGAAAGAGAGATGAATGAGAGAATTGAGAGAAGGACTGCCTTGAGGAGTCATTTTTCCAATAAAAAAAGACTGTAAACACGAGGTTTACAGTCTTTTTTCGTTCATTACGCTCTTGAAACGTATGAGCCGTCTGATGTATTAATCACTAGTTTATCTCCTTGGTTCACAAAGAAAGGAACGTTGACGATTAAACCAGTTTCAGTTTTTGCAGGTTTTGAGCCGCCTGATGTTGTGTCACCTTTAATACCAGGCTCTGTTTCTACTACTTCTAGTTCTACTGTGTTTGGAAGTTCTACTCCAAGTGTTTCCGCACCGTACATCACGATTTGAACAGACATATTTTCAAGCAAATATTTCAGCTCATCTTTAATTTGTGCTTCACTTAGTTCAAGCTGCTCATAAGAACTTGTATCCATGAAGACATGCTGATCGCCATTTGCATATAAGTATTGCATTGTTTTTGTTTCGATTTGAGCTTTCGCTACTTTTTCGCCTGCGCGGAATGTTTTTTCTTGAATAGCACCTGTACGCAGGTTACGCAGTTTTGAACGAACAAACGCTGCGCCTTTCCCTGGTTTTACGTGCTGAAAATCCACTACTCGCCAAATACCGCCGTCCACTTCAATTGTCAGGCCGGTACGAAAATCGTTTACTGAAATCATTTTGTCATCCTCCTACATTTCACCATCATAATATGATAAGTTCTTTCGGTGAGTGGGTCAATCGTTTATTGCCGTCAGCTGTCAGGACAATATCATCCTCAATTCTCACGCCGCCGACATCTGGCAAGTAAATCCCCGGCTCAACTGTGACGACCATTCCCTCTTCTAAGACGACCTCTGATCGTGAGGAAAGGCCTGGCGCTTCATGTACTTCCATACCTAGCCCGTGCCCGGTTGAATGCCCGAAGTATTGACCATAGCCATACTTTTCAATGATGTCTCGTGTGATGCGATCAGCTTCTTTTCCTGTTAAGCCTGGCTTGATTCTATCCACACCAGCGTTTTCTGCTTCTAATACGATATGATAAATTTCCTTTAGCTTGTCGCTTGGTGTTCCGACAGCAATCGTTCTTGTCATATCAGAACAATAGCCTTTATAGTAAGCACCGAAATCGAGTGTCACTAAATCACCAGATTCAATCACCTTTTCACTCGCTCTTCCGTGAGGCAGGCTTGATCGAACACCTGAGGCAACTATCATATCGAATGAAGATCCTTCAGCACCTTCTTTTCTCATGAAAAATTCAAGCTCGTTCATGACAGCAATTTCCGTCAGGCCCGGCTTGATGTAAGTGAGAATATGATCAAAGGCGTGATCTGCAATCTTCGCAGCTTCCTCTAATATCTTAATCTCTTCACTAGACTTAATCAAGCGCAACTTTTCAACTGATTCAGAGACGGGAACAAGCTCTATACCGCCTGCTTTGGCTGCGTACTGCTGATACGCAGCAAATGTCATATGGTTTTGTTCGAACCCAAGGCGTTTCACTCCAAATTCCTTTGCCGTTTGGGCAGCCGTTTCCACAATGTTTCCTTTATGTTCAATGATGTCATAGCCTTTGACTTGGTCTTTCGCCTGCTCTGTATAGCGGAAGTCCGTGATAAAAGCTGCCCGGTCCTTTGAAACGACAGCAAGACCGGCTGATCCGGTAAAGCTGGTCATATACTGTAAATTAAAACTGCTCGTAATGACAAGGCCATCGATCTCTAATTCACTTAAAAGTGTTCTTAGTTTTTCAAGTTTCATGATGCTGCTCCCCCTTCACTGACTAAATAACGAATCGCCAATTTATACCCTTCTAAGCCAAGCCCAACGATTTGTCCTTGGCATACTGGAGCAAGTACAGAATGATGGCGGAATTCCTCTCTCTTATGAACATTTGTGATATGTACTTCAATAACTGATAAAGAAATACTTGCAATGGCATCTCTCAGCGCATAGCTGTAGTGGGTAAATGCACCCGGATTAAACACGATACCATCGTACTGATCTTCTGCTTCGTGAAGCGCATCAATCAAATCCCCTTCGTGATTTGATTGAAAGAATGTTAATTGGATGTTTGCTCGTTCTGCGAACTGGAACAAATCCGTCTCTAAATCTGTCAGCGTCTTACTTCCATAAACAGCAGGCTCTCTTTTGCCAAGCCTATTTAAATTGGGTCCATTCAGTACAAGAAAATGAGGCATATGACCACTCCTTCACCCTAATTCAATCTATATCGAGATCTGTTTCTTTTTCCTTAGAAACCTTTCGTTTCCAAAAATATTTTATCATATGAATAGGCGATTTACACTTTATTCTGTCTTTTTCCCGAGTGCCCTCGCAAGCTTTTGACTCGTCAATTCATTATATTCAAACGAAATGCTGTACCCGACAAACATGCCATATAAAATATATAGGCAAAATGTCGTGACAATGGTGCTTTGCTGCAACTCTTGTACTTGCTTTACATCTGGGAAAATGGGATTAAATACGTAAAAAACGAGCAGCCATAAAAGCCCGCCATATACTAAACCCATCCAAAAGCCTTTGATCCTTTTTAAAAGCCCAAAATAAATAAAGGCGGCTCCAATCGATAAAATTCCTAACAGCACAATACTGATAAAAGTACCAAGTCCTCCCTTTTTCCATTCTCCAAGCACAAATGGCTGAAGCAGCATATTGGGACTCACCTCTGAAAAATGAAACATATGGGTCAGAAACCCGATAAAGCCCCAAAAAACACCGCCGACAAAGCCTATAGCAGCGGCTCTTGCCACAAGTGATGTCGTTTGCACGGACTGATTTTTTTCTTCTTGGTTTTTCTTTTCATCACGTTTCATTTGTGAACACCTCCAGCAAGTAGTATGTCCAGAATGTCGTGAAAAAAAAGGATTTCCATGCGTGAGTGTAAAAATTTTAAAACAGGGTATACTGGCTAAAAAGAGGTAGATAGAATTCTAGTAGATTATCGACCTGTGAGCTAGTGATTTCCCCTCATTTCCTGTACAATAAAGGTATAAGGAAATGCATGTAAATTACAGGAAACAGGCAGGTTGATGAAATATGTCCAATCAAACAAAACCTCCAGCTTATGGAGGGCAGGCAGTTGTCGAAGGTGTCATGTTCGGAGGTAAGAAGAACTATGTGACCGCGATTCGGCGAAAGGACCAGTCCATTGAGTTTTTGAAGCTTCCCCGGACCTCCAATAAACGAACCGCCTTTCTCAAGAAAATCCCCTTTGTCAGGGGTGTTGCTGCACTTGTTGAAGCAAGCGCAAACGGCAGTAAGCACTTAAACTTCTCCAGTGAGCGATATGACTTAGATCCTTCTGAAGATCATACTCTTGAAAAAGAACAAAAAGGCTCGAAATTATCCATGATCTTCGGCATTGCTGTGATCGGAGTTCTCTCTCTACTCTTTAGTAAATTTGTCTTTACCCTGGTACCTGTCTTTTTAGCAGAGCTTGTGCGTCCCATCTTTTCAGGGAATTTCGCACAAATCGCAGTGGAAACATTCTTCAAATTGGTCCTTTTATTAGGCTATATTTACTTTATTTCCATGACCCCTTTAATTAAAAGAGTATTTCAATATCATGGGGCAGAACATAAAGTCATAAACTGCTATGAACAGAACCTTGACATCACAGTGGAAAATGTCCAAAAGCAATCCCGTCTGCATTATCGATGCGGCAGCAGCTTTATTTTATTCACTGTCATTGTCGGGATGTTCGTCTATTTACTCGTACCGACAGATCCTTTATGGGTGAGAGTTCTGAACCGCTTGGCCCTTATTCCGGTTGTTCTGGGCATTTCATTTGAAGTGCTTCAATTCACGAACAAACTCCGAGAAGTGCCTGTGCTTAAAGTGCTTGGCTATCCTGGCCTTTGGCTGCAATTGCTCACAACAAAAGAGCCCTCTGACGATCAAGTTGAGGTAGCCATTGCAAGTTTTAATGAACTTCTTCGTTTAGAGGAAGCGTCAATGAAACAAGCGTCAGATTCTGCTCATCAAGTGATCTAACTTATAAATCCGGTAAATTCCTTCGGAGGTGGACAGTTATGAATCGCCGAGTACATCCTGCTTTTACCATTATTTTCGCTTTAGGTGTTTTGGGATTTGTGTACTTACTCACAACGAACCCAGGCAGACTTTTTACCATGCTGCTGTCTGTTGTGATCATTGGAGCGGCCCTATTTTTCCTATTTAGATGGCTGATGAACCGAAGAACTGGAACAGAGGGCAATCTTTATCGTAAAGCAGTCAAACAATCAAAACGTCGCTACCAGCAGCCTAAACCAAAAACGAAAAGCCAGATGAAAAATCGGGTCACTCATTTGCGAAGCGTGCCGACTGACCACAAGTCTAAGCCCGTCCTTCTCAAAAAGAAAAGCCAAACACATTTGACTGTGATTGAAGGCAAGAAAAACAAAAAGAAGAATCGCGCCTTATTTTAAAATGTCCAGCTTTTTAAAAATTGCTCGGCCTTCTGTCTGCCTAGATCGACGAGCGCCTTTTTCTTTTCTGTCATGAGTTGAAAATCAGTGGCAATGACGTGTTCTACAGGAATAAAAATAATATGACGTTCGTGTTTTGTGGCGATATGTCTTTCGTCATGAGCACCACGCATCGTTTCAAAAAGAGCGCCAAACAGTTCAAACGCATTGCGGATGGAGTGTTGAGGGCGTTCTTTTTCGTTTGGCGTTAATGTGACACCGACGAACGGTCTTTTTTTCTCTTCAGCAAACAGCCAAATTGGAAAATTGCTCAGCACTCCTCCATCTACAATGGTACATATGCCTTTTGATGACTTCAGTTTGACAGGTTCGAAAAAATACGGCAGGCTGCAGCTCATTCGAATGGCCCTCGCCACGGAAAACCGCTCTGGATTTAAGCCATATGAAGGAAGGTCGTCTGGCAGCACAAGGATTTTTCCATTCGTTAAATCGGACGCAACGATTTTCAGCGAATCTTTTTTGAGGTCTCCAAACACGGTAACCCCTTTTCGTTTTAGCACATCGGTCAGCCATTTTTCCAGCCGGTCTCCTTTATAAAGACCGAGACGCCAGTAAATGGATACCCACCTGAGCATTTTAAACGGGATGAATTGACATCTCCTATCAAGCAATTGATGCTCATCCATTTCATCTAAAAGTGTGCGAATTTCCTGGCTTGTAAAACCTGCTGCGATGAGTGAAGCAATGATTGCTCCAGCACTTGTACCTGCAAGACGGACAAATTGAAATCCTCTTGCTTCAAGCGCTTCATAGGCACCTGCAAGCGCTGCCCCCTTAATGCCTCCACCTGAGAACACACCATCTATCTTCATCAAGGAGCCCCCTTTGATTTCACGCTAATAATAGTGTAGGAGCTTTTCTTTTCAATTAGAACTTTAATCAAAAAGGACACCCATGCTGAGGGTGTCCTTTTTGATTAAGATTCTTGATTTGTTTGTTCGTTTTTCTTTTGAATCGCTTTCAGCTGAACAGATCGCTCATCGTTTTCTTCAAAAAATTGAACGAGATCGCCGATGCGGTCAATACTGTTCCAGCTGAGATGATGTTCAATGCCTTCTACATCATCATAAATTTTCTCTTCATCTACACCAATGATTCTTAAAAATTGCTCTAGCAGTTCATGTCTGTATACGAGACGTTTTCCAATTTTTTTGCCTTTCGGGGTTAAAATTAGACCACGATACTTCTCATAAATGAGGTATTCATCTTTATCTAGCTTCTGAACCATTTTTGTTACAGAGGAGGGATGGACAGCGAGTGCTTCTGCAATATCAGAGACTCTGGCATATCCTTTATCTTCTATCAGCATATAAATTTGTTCAATGTAATCTTCCATACTAGGTGTAGTCATAAAACCCCTCCATAATGCACCTTTACTTAATAATCAACCCAATTCTACACCATCGTTCATTAAAAAACAAGAAGTGTCCATCGGCTTAACGCTTATAATTCCAATCATCTGAAGCATATTTCGTTTTGGCGAGATGATGGACAAACGCTAATTCTTCATCTGTCAGTTCATAAGGTTCAAGCTCAATATTTAATCCTTTTTCAAACCCTCTTTTAAACGCAGCACGCGCATCGTCTATTGTACATGTTCGGTCTGAGATTTCATTGATGGCAACCGCTTTGTTTTTAAAGCTTCGCTGCATCCGCTCTCTCACCCGGTCGTTTGGATAAAGGAACAAATCGAACAATTTGTCCTCATCAAGGTCAATTAATATAGATCCATGCTGGAGGATGACACCTTTTTGTCTCGTCTGAGCACTGCCCGCTACCTTTCTGCCTTCTACAACAAGCTCGTACCAAGAAGGGGCATCAAAGCATACAGATGATCTTGGGTTCTTTAAGCTTTCCTTTTCTTTATCTGTACGAGGAATAGCAAAATACGCATCGAGTCCCAGCTCTTTAAAGCCCTCTAAAATGCCTTCTGAAATAACGCGGTACGCCTCTGTCACCGTCGCTGGCATTTCTGGATGTTCCTCTGACACAATCACGCTGTAGGTCAGCTCCTGGTCATGAAGGACTCCCCGTCCTCCGGTTGGTCTGCGGACAAATCCAAGGCCATATCGTTTGACGGCTTCTAGGTTGATTTCTTTTTCAACGTTCTGAAAATACCCAACAGATAATGTCGCCGGATTCCATCCATAAAAGCGGATAACAGGCGGGATGAGCTTCTCACTATGCCAATAAAGCAAAGCTTCGTCCATTGCCATGTTAAAGGCGGGGTCTTGGTTTCCTGAATCAATGAAACACCATTTCTCTTTTTGCATATAAAATCCCTTCTCTTTTACGTAGTCAATGTTAGATGATGGTGGTAACCACCGGTTTTCTTTCTTCATCAGTCTATCAAATAGGGACGGAATTGAAAATAATTCTTACCATTTATGATGACAAGTTTCTTATGCTTTACTATAATAGTATTTGTCTAAAACGTACCATCAGACAGGCTACTGTGCTGATGCTCAAGAAGGAGTCGAGTTGTATTGTCAATATTCAACTATATCGTCCTCTCACTTTGTGGACTTTTCGTTCTTTATTCCATCGGCAGCTACATTTATCAGCAGCGCATTATGAAAACGCTGACGGAAGAAGAATTTATTAAAGGTTACCGCAAAGCCCAGCTCATTGATGTGAGAGAGCCAAATGAGTTTGAAGGCGGACATATTTTAGGGGCAAGAAATATCCCCCTTTCCCAACTAAAGCAGCGCAAAAATGAAATACGTCCTGATAAGCCTGTTTATCTCTATTGTCAAAATAATTTCAGAAGCGGAAAGGCAGCCCAAACTTTACGTAAAAACGGCTGCCGTGAGATTTATAATTTAAAAGGCGGCTTTAAAAAATGGGGCGGCCGCATTAAAACGAAGAAGTAACAAAAAAGACTCTGGGAGCATGCTTCCCCCTGAGTCTTTTTTCTTTATTTTCTTTCAAAAACGAGAACTGGGTTCCGTGCGGCCTTTGTTTCGTCCATACGTTTGACAACCGTTGTATGCGGCGCTTCCTGCACCACTTCAGGATTCTCTTCTGCTTCTTTCGCAATTTGAATCATTGCTTCGATGAATGCATCAAGTGTTTCTTTTGATTCTGTTTCAGTCGGTTCAATCATGATACATTCCTCTACATTGAGCGGGAAGTAAATCGTTGGCGGATGGTAGCCGAAATCAAGTAATCGTTTGGCAATATCAAGTGTCCGCACACCTAATTTTTTCTGACGTTTACCTGATAGGACAAATTCATGCTTACAGTGACGATCAAACGGCAGATCATAATGAGCACTTAAGCGGCGCATCATATAGTTCGCATTTAACACGGCATTATCGGTTACAGCCTTTAAACCGTCTGGCCCCATAGAGCGAATGTACGCATAAGCTCTGACGTTAATGCCAAAGTTGCCATAGAATGGCTTCACGCGTCCAATTGAATCCGGACGGTCATGATCAAAGTAAAAACGTCCTTCCTTCTTCATAAGCACCGGTTTTGGCAAATACGGAATCAAATCCTTTTTAACGCCCACAGGACCTGAGCCAGGACCTCCGCCTCCGTGCGGACCTGTAAAGGTTTTATGAAGATTTAAGTGGACAACGTCAAATCCCATATCTCCTGGTCTTGCTCTGCTTAAAACAGCGTTCAAGTTGGCTCCGTCATAATAAAGCTTACCACCAGCTTCGTGAACGATTTCAGCCATTTCTAAAATATTTTCTTCAAAGAGGCCTAGTGTATTCGGGTTTGTAAGCATTAAAGCAGCTGTTTCTTCATTAACAACGCGGCGTAAATCTTCTAAATCAACAAGCCCGTTTTCATCAGATGCGACAGTAATGGTTTCAAATCCAGCGACTGTCGCAGATGCCGGATTCGTTCCATGAGCAGAATCAGGCACAATGACTTTTGTACGCTGATGATCTCCCCTTGCTTCATGATACGCACGGATCATCATGAGTCCCGTCCACTCGCCATGTGCTCCTGCCGCAGGCTGTAATGTCACAGCGTCCATCCCCGTAATTTCTTCAAGATGTTCACCTAGATCGTATAGTAATTCTAATGCACCTTGCACAGTGTCTGCCTCCTGTAGCGGATGAACCTGCGAGAACCCTGCAAAGCGTGCAACCTTTTCATTAATCTTTGGATTATATTTCATCGTGCATGAGCCAAGAGGATAAAATCCGGAATCAACCCCATGATTGCGTCTTGATAATGCTGTATAATGACGCATAATATCAAGCTCAGATACTTCAGGAAGCTCAGCATCCTCATCACGGATGTACGTCTCATCAAATAAAGACGGGATCTCCTGTTCAGGTACATCTAAATCAGGCAGGCTGTACCCTACTCTTCCTTCTTTAGATAATTCAAAAATAAGCGGCTGATCTTGTTTATTCATGGCGATCCCCCAATTCCTTGATAAACGTATCAATTTCTTCTTTTGTTCTTAGCTCTGTCACGGCTACAAGCATGTGCTGCTGAAGCTCTGGGTAGTCTAGCCCCAAGTCGTAGCCGCCGATGATTCCTTTTTCAAGCAATCGTTTATTGGCTTCTTTCACAGGCTCCTGTAACTTGATCACAAATTCATTAAAATGAGCCCCTTCTATATCCGCCTGCAGTCCATATTTTTCTGCCTGCGTCTTGGCATAATGGGCTTTTTGCACGTTTTGATAGGCGATGTCTTTTATACCTGTTTTTCCTAGTGCCGTCATGGCAACAGAAGCAGCTAACGCATTTAATGCTTGGTTAGAGCAAATATTTGACGTCGCTTTGTCTCTTCGAATGTGCTGCTCACGTGCTTGAAGGGTCAGAACAAATCCACGAACACCATTTTCATCTTCTGTCTGCCCGACTAAACGACCTGGCACTTTTCGCATCAACTTTTTCGTCACGGCAAAATATCCGCAGTGCGGTCCGCCAAATGCTGCCGGGATGCCGAACGGCTGCGCATCACCAACGACAATATCTGCCCCGAGTTTTCCAGGCGGCGTCAATAGTCCGAGTGCGAGGGGATTGCTAGAGACAATGAACAGGCTTTTTCCTTTATGTGCAATGGGTTCAATGTCTTTTAAGGGCTCGACTACACCAAAAAAGTTTGGATATTGCACGAGAACTGCTGCTGTATCATCGCAGACCACCTTTTCCAATGCAGCTAGATCAGTCTGCCCTTTTTTCGCAGGCACTTCAACAACTTCAATGTTTTGTCCTTTGGCGTATGTTTTCAGCACCGCTCTTGATTCAGGGTGAACCGTTTCAGAAACAACCACCTTTTTCTTCTTTGTGTGTCCCGCAGCGAGCATCGCCGCTTCAGCTAGTGCCGTCCCGCCATCATACATCGAGGAGTTGGCAAGATCCATACCCGTCAGCTCAGCAATCATTGTTTGAAATTCAAAGATCGCTTGCAATTCACCTTGAGAAATCTCCGGCTGATAAGGTGTATACGCTGTATAAAATTCAGAGCGTGAGATGACATGATCGACAATGACAGGCTGGTAATGATCATATACACCTGCACCAAGAAACGATGCATAGGAAACTGTATCCTTATTCTTTGCAGCTAGTCGGGATAATTCCCTGACAAGTACTGTTTCAGATGCGGCTTCTTTGATGTTGTATGCTCCTTTGAATCTAACTTTCTCTGGGATATCTGAAAATAGCTCATCAATCGACTGAACGCCGATGACATCCAGCATTTCTTTTTGATCTTGCTCTGTTTGCGGCAAATACCTGTGCTTCATCCTCTGTTCCCCCTCGTTATTTGGCTCTTTTATAAAATGGCGTTGCGACGATTTTGGCTTTTAGACGTTTTTTGCGAACTTGTACTTCCACCTCTGCCCCAAGCTCCGCCACTGAGGTTTCGATCAAAGCAAGCCCGACATTTTTCTTTAATGTTGGGGATTGAGTGCCCGTTGTGACAATCCCAACCTGCTTTTCTCCTGAAAAGACTGGATAATCTGTACGCGGAATCCCTTTATCAATCATTTCAATGCCGACAAGCTTTCGCTTCAGTCCCTCTTCTTTTTGTTTTTTAAGTGCAGCTTTTCCGATAAAATCAGCTTCTTTATCCGTTTTGACAGCAAAACCAATGCCGCCTTCTAATGGAGAAATATCCTTTGTCAGCTCCTGGCCATAAAGCGGAAGTCTTGCTTCAAATCTCAAGGTGTCACGTGCACCAAGTCCGCATGGAATGAGTCCTTTTGGCTGCCCCGCTTCTAATAAAGCGGACCAAAGGTGGACCGCATCTTCTGACTGGCAGTAGATTTCAAAGCCATCTTCCCCTGTGTAGCCTGTTCTGGAAACGAGCACTTCTTTATTTGCGACCTCAGCTTTTGATAAAAACGTAAATGGCTTAAGCGATGTCACCTCTTCATCTGCCACCTGTTTGATGATGTCAGCTGCAAGAGGTCCTTGAAGCGCTAGCAAGGCGGTTTGATCAGACATATTTTTGATCAATACGTTATCCTCCCCTTGGTGCTTCAAGAGCCAATCTACATCTTTATCGATATTTGATGCATTGATGACAAGTAAATAGTGATTCTTTTCTTTTTGGTAGACGAGCAGGTCATCTACCGTTCCGCCATCTTCATAACACATGGCTGTATATAGTGCCTTACCGTCTGTCAGCTTAGACACATCATTGGTTAATAACCTTTGTAAAAATGGAAGGGCATCTTGACCTTTGACGTCCACCTCACCCATGTGAGACACATCAAAAAGCCCTGCTTTTGTTCGAACAGCTTCATGTTCTTCTTTAATGGAAGAAAATTGGACAGGTAATTCCCAGCCCCCGAAGTCAATGGTTTTTGCGCCAAACGTTTCATACGCATGAAAAAGCGGTGTTCGTTTCAACATCAATCGTTTCCCCCTTTTTTCTTACAGTGCAAATGCAAGCTGAATTTTCAGAAAAAAATCACAGCAAAAAAGGACAGAGCGCTCCCTTTTATCAAAAAGAAGTCTCTGTCCTTGCACCTGAAAGTTTACAGCACAATATCATTGTGCGTTTTCCCCTTTGGTGGTTTGCTAAAACCCTTAAGCAAACACTCTCCAGAGTTGCGTCCGGTAAGAGTACTTTTGCCTGAGAGATTCACTGAATTATTCAGCTTGCTCCTTCGGCGCCTGCCAGTGCAAAATAACCGCCAAGTCTCTCCCCATACCATCATCCGCTCATATTTTCACATTTATTGGACATACTATCAAAATGGGTGACTTATTTTCTAGATCACTTATCAACATCCTACCATTAGAAATGGATGAAGGGCAACAGAAAAATCATTAACATTTTTAAAATAACCTTTCGATATCGTTCGCTTTTATTCATATATCTTGTCTTTTAGAGACCTCTTAAAAAATGAAGCGTTTAAAACCAGAACAATTTTATCAGATCCTACTAGAAAGAAAGGCAGGCGACCACATTGAATATTCAAACGATTTTTGATCAGGAATGGGCAAATGAATTTCAGCAGCGGCTTTCAGCAGACGGTCCTTGGGCGAACTGGGATATGTATCGTTTAGCGACGCAGGTTCAAAAAGTCACAGCCATTGATTCATTCGAGGGACTGCAAGCTCCCGCGCACCTGCCTGCATTCACACCTTTAAAGCACCAGCTCGAAGTAGCCAGAAGAGTCGTAGAAGAAATGAATGGGAAAGCCATTCTAGCAGATGAAGTGGGACTTGGAAAAACCGTAGAAGCAGGACTCATTATCAAAGAATACATGATTCGAGGACTTGCCAAAAAGATCCTCATTCTCGTCCCCGCCTCCCTTGTGTCTCAGTGGGTACAGGAACTGCGGACGAAATTTTATATTGATGCTGTTGAACAAAAAAAGAGCTATGTGTGGGAGCAGTGTGACGTTGTCGTTTCTTCCATTGACACAGCCAAAAGACAGCCGCATCGAGACACGATTTTATCGATTGCCTACGATATGGTCATTATCGATGAAGCACACAAACTGAAAAACAATAAAACGAAAAACTATGAATTTGTGAGGAACCTGAATAAGAAGTTCTGCCTTCTGCTGACAGCAACACCTATTCAAAACCGGATCGGAGAAATATTTAATCTTGTTTCCCTTCTGAAGCCAGGCCACCTAGGAAATGAACATCAATTTAAAGATATCTTTGCCAAAAAGGACTTGCAGCTTGAAGACCATGACCGATTAAAACAGCTCGTCAATAAAGTGATGATTCGAAACCGAAGACAAGACACAGGCATCGAGTGGACAAAACGGCATGTCAAAACGATTTCCATTGATTTCTCTCCGACAGAACAAGCATTGTATGATGAAATCTGCAAGCTGAAAGAGAATCCGTCTTATACAAAGCATATGTTTTCCATTATGACCTTGGAACGAGAATGCTGTTCAAGCCGTGAAGCAGTTTATATGACGATTAAAAAAATGCAGGAAGAAGAAAAGCATATTCTCGGATCTTCTGCTATAACGCAAATCATGGAGAAAATCAATCAAGTGGAGCAAAACTCAAAGGCGCTTGAAGTGGTCAAACTCATTCAGCAGTTAAATGAGAAGGTCATTATTTTCACCGAATACCGCGCCACACAAATTTATTTACAATGGTTTCTACAGCAAAATGGCATCAGCTCTGTGCCATTTCGGGGCGGCTTTAAACGGGGCAAAAAAGATTGGATGAAAGATTTATTCAGAGAACGGGCGCAAGTGTTAATTGCGACAGAAGCTGGCGGCGAAGGGATCAACCTTCAGTTTTGTAACCAAATCATTAACTACGACCTCCCGTGGAACCCGATGCGTTTAGAACAGAGAATTGGACGTATTCACCGCCTTGGCCAAGAGCGGGATGTCCACATTTACAATATGGCAACAAACGGGACAGTTGAAGAGCATATTTTAAAGCTTTTATATGAGAAAATTCAGCTGTTTGAAAACGTCATAGGCGATTTAGATGATATTTTAACGAGGATTGATATTGAAGATGTCGAAACAAAGTTGCATCAAATCCTCTTCCAGCATGAACCAGGCGGAGACATGAAAAAGAAATTAACCCAGTTTGCTTCTTATTTAACTGAAGCACAAACACCACTTTTAGAAAAAAGACAGCAAGGCTCATAAAGGAGAGTTGATCAATGGAGCAGCATGACATTCACACCTTTCTTCTCCGTTTTTTCAAGACGAATCAATGCAGCATATTAGAAGAAAGTGCAGGACATATGACCGTACAGCTGACAATCGAAATGGATAAATTGATTATGAACCGTCCGTTTTATTGGCACTGGCTTGAAAAAACTGGCGGTGTACCTGAACCGCGGCAATTGACTTTCATCACAGATCAAAAAAAAGCGGGTGATACGATCAGTGGTGAATTCATCCATTTTGGCTCCCCCCGGTTATTTCAAATATTTGAGGCGGTCAAAGAGCAGGGCCGTTTTATCCGGCTATATGAACGAGTCAGCCCGCTCACGAACAACCAGATCGCCCTTGAGCCATGGCTTGGCCTCAATGTAAAAATTTCTTACCTTGCAGACCGGAAGAAGGATAAGCTTTTATCATTAGGACTTCATCTCATTCGCGGAGAAGTCATTGAACAATTTCAAGAGAAGCTGGAAGCTCGTGAGCTGTCATCTCAAATTCCCGATTATTGCTTTACGATGAGTACAATGATTAAGCCAGAAAGCGGAATCAAGCGGCTCTACAGCCTTATGGAGCGTTATGCCCATGAGGAGCCGGACGACTGGGCAGTGCGGGCCGTTCAAAAATGGAAGGAAGACTCCGAACTTTTAAACCAATTTTATGAAGGGACTTCAGACACATCTGTAGAATATGAAATAGAAAGACAAGCACTCAAAACTTTATACGAACCAAAAATCAGTCTTACGATTGAAAATGGCGGACTTTTTTACTTACAGCAAAAAAGAGGAGGTTGACTCATGGTCCCCTCCCCTTTTATGTGACATACAATTTTCGATCAGTCTAAAGCTAAGTTTGTCTGTTTGTATTGGGCGGAAACATGACGCAAGCAAACTATGAGGTCTTACCACCTAAGTCTTTCCATTTCATGCGTTAAGTGCCTGAAATACACGATTCAGTATTTTAGGAGGGTATTTGTATGGAAAAGAAAACGAACAAATTAGACAGTGAATGGGTTCAATTATTACGCGAAGCTCGCAAGGCGGGACTAACAGTTGAAGAAGTCCGTCATTTCCTCAAATCAAATGAAAAGTCCTCTGAGTCTCCCCCTCTGGTAAGAAGTCATTCTATCAAACCTTTCTGAATGTGCTATAATATCGAAAGGAAGGTGATGACATTGATTGGCCAGCGTATTAAACAATACCGCAATGAAAAAGGCTACTCACTATCAGAACTGGCCGAAAAGGCTGGGGTAGCGAAGTCTTATTTAAGCTCAATAGAAAGAAACTTGCAAACAAACCCCTCCATTCAATTTCTTGAAAAAGTCTCCGCTGTTCTGGACGTCTCGGTTCATACACTTTTAAACGAAAAAGATGAAACCGAATACGATGGTCAATTAGATAGTGAATGGGAAAAACTAGTTCGAGATGCAATGACATCAGGGGTTTCGAAAAAGCAATTTCGTGAATTTTTAGATTATCAAATCTGGAGAAAAAAGCAAGAAGAGGAGTAAAGCGCACGTTTTAGCGCATACTCCTCCAATTGCTATGCAGACCTTGATATCAGCCTAAAGACTGGCTTTATTTTTTATCTTCGCTGTGTGCTTTTTCGTTTTCTTTCACGTAGCCTTTTTCATCCGTATGCTTTTTTGGATTGATCGTTAAACCATTCCACTGAGTCGCTTCGAAGGAAAGATCAATTTGAATCGCATCGCCTTGGTATTTATTTTGGATATAGTGACCAGCTTTATCCTTCGTCTGGTCATTGATAAATTCAATGATCATTTCCACTTTATCGTAATCAAACGGATTCTTTGGAATGCCGTCATACTCTGGAGCCGCTGTTCCATCAACAGTTGCTACATTAATTTTCCCACTTTCATGTAAAAACTTCTCATCGATGGCATGACGAAGCTTTTCAAATGCGGTCTGATCTTGTTTTGACGTTAATTGATGCAAGTCAAGCAGGTTTGCATGGTCTAAAATAATGTTTTTCGGATAACCATTTCCACCTTCGGCTCCAACCGTAAGAACACTCACCTGAAACTGGCTGAGAAATTCTTCAGCTGTATTTTTACCGCCATTCTTCGCGGAAGATCCATCTTTAAACTGGCTATAATCAAGACTCATCAGCACTTGGTTTATCGCTAATGATCCCTTATTTTCAAAATGAAATTCTTTCTTGATCCGATCACCAGGTTTTAAGTTCGCAAGGTTGATGGCGCCGGAGTTCTCTTTAGCAGATAAATCCAGCTCTCCTGTCGAGTAGACCGCATGTGCCTTTTCAATATCATTAAACGCCGCCCATGTTCCCCCGCCAATTAATGCAAGACCTAAAGCCCCTGATAATACACCTAAACGAATTGATTTCTTCATTGCCATGAATAATAAACCCCCTAATAAATTGTTTTATTGAAACCTGATTAGGTTACAAACAAAAATTTAAGCTTGTTCCTCTTTCATATGTACCTCAGCCGTGTGTCTACGATGTTTCGCTGCGCCCACAAAATGAATAGTTGAATAAACGAGCAGCATGACACCTGGTATGATAAGAAGCAAAGCAGTTCCAGCTGATGTCCCTGCAAACGAAAGAAGTTTTCCTGTATAAGGAATGTTCACTCCCATATACTGCGCAGTCACCTGATCCGCTTTTACCAGCGTGCCGTCCTGATACATATTATTGTCACCCTTCGTCTCAAACGCTTTATTTGCACCCTTTCCCTTCACCCCAACAATTCGATGGGTCACAAAGGACTGATCCTGCTTTGTTTGAAACGTAATAATATCTCCCTTTTTGAGTGTCTCAGGTGAGGCGACCTGTTTTACGACAATCAGTGACCCAGCTGAAAATTCTGGTTCCATTGAACCTGATAATACTTGCTTCAATTGATAACCGAAGATCTGAGGTTCTCCTCCTGTTGTTCTTGATGACAACACGACAATAATAGAGGCTATCATCACCGTGAACACCATCACATAAAGAATACTCCCAGACATCTTCATCCATTTTTTCATTACCCCTTCTCCCCTTCGCCTATCATTTTTTCACTTTAAAAGACAGCTCCATTTAGGACGCCTTTTCTTGACACTTTGAGAGCACCATCGGTTTAGACCAAAAGTACGCCTGATCAGATGCGCCAAACCCTTTAGGATAATAGATTTTAAATGCATAGCTTCCATTTGTTTTTGCTTTATCTGTCGTGACAGTTGCTGTTTCTTGCGACAACAGGGACTTTATGGAGCCCTTTTCAAGAATATGACCATCTTGTAATGGTTTCTGACCATTTTCCATTTTATGTAATTCCCACTTCCATTCAGAGTACGCAATAGGCTGTCCACTATTTTTTAGTGTCATGCTCAGCTTTTGAGGTGCGCAGACTGTTCCTTCGATCATCGTTTGATCGATAAGCTCCAATTGACTTTCATCCCATTTTTTAGGCTGACAATGCTGATCTGTCTGTTCAAAATTTTCACATGTTTTCATGACAAAGTGTTTGTGCTCGACATCGTTAAAAGAAGCATTTGTTGGTGTCATGAGGGAAGACGTCAAAATCAAACAAATGGCACAAAAGAGTACAAAGAGCGACTGTTTCATTAATCCCTTCAACTCCTTGAACTTTTGTTCTTTAAAAAGAACGATTATATACAGTATAAGGAAATACCTATAAAACCCAAAACGTCAAATTAGTCCATTTTGTTCTTAAACAAGAACCATTCCGAGAAAATTCTCCCATTTTCTCATTCTTTCACCATATTCAACATTTTTTTGTGTGACATTTGTACTTCTTAAAACTTACATAAAAATGTAGAATTTGATCAGAATATGAAGAGGTGAGGTGATGTTAAGTGAAATTTGGAAAAATCATAATCATGCTCAGTTTACTGCTGAGTCCTATGATTCTAGACGTCAAACCTGTTGATGCGAGAAGTTTGACTGCCGCCGCAGATCAATGGGAAACGCGGGCAGTCAAAGAAGCAAAAAAAAGATACCCGCTAACACAAGTCTTATTTAAACAAAAAGTATGGGACCGCCACCGCGACAAGGAATCTGTGAAACAGTATCATATTACGTTAAAAGACCATACAAAGGAATTTGGGGTGTTTGTCACCATTTCCTATAACCCTTACTCAAACAAGGTGAATAAAGTGATTGTTGTGGAGGAATACAGCTAAAACGGCATAAAAAAACCGCCTGCTGGCGGCTTTTTACTTTCGTCGATGGCGTTGGCGTTTTTTAAGCATCATGGATAAGCCAAACGGCAGAACCCCAAATAAACGCTGTGAAAACGGTGGTTTCGTTTCTATTTTTTCTTGTTTGTGTTCCTTCCGTTCGTCACGTGGTGTATTCATATATTTAATGATTTCCTGCGTCATATATTTTACATAGTCATTTGTTTTCAAGCACATTCACCTCTTCTTCATTCAAGTGTTACCAAGAAGGGGATGATTTTATACTCTGGCTAATCAGGATTTGCCCATCTCATGATTTCACCGGTCTTCCAATCCAGCATCAGTTCACGCTCATCGGATAAGCCATCTTTTGTTTTCACCTTCACCAAAACAAGGACAAGTTTTTTCTTTAGATCGCATTTCATCCGCTTCAGTGTCACACGGCCTTCTTCAGTATCAATATGGGTTTTCTGTTTCGCACAAATACGTTCTACTGTGCTGGCAGCTTCACTCACACCCACCCTAAAAAGCTGCTGTTTTTTATAAAAAGAAATCGTCAGCTCTGCACTTTTCAGTTCTTTTTGAAACCCCATCGTTATCGCCCCTAAGATCAAGAGAAAAAATAAAATCGCCGCAAGTACATGCGGATAGATAAACCCTTCCTCTCTTTTCACGATTTACGAACCACTCCTTTATATGTGAAAAAAACGGCTTCATACACTTTACCAGATCCATCTGTGACTTTAAGAATAGCTCTATGCTGACTCGTGCTCACGTGAAATTGTTTCACCTTGTGCAATAAAGGAAGATGTCCAGCTTGATCCGTTCGTTTTCGAAGCATCTCTTGGTATGGCTCAATTGTTACCACTCGCCCTTGATCGGAAATATACTCTACCGCTTTTCCTCCTTTCACCGATTTCACAGCATCTGCACGACTTAATTCCTCATCTAATTGCAGGACAGTCTGTTTCCACTCCATTTGGGAAAATCCGTTGATGTCTTCAAATGGACGAGCTTTCTCAGCTGCTGAAAAGATCAGCCCACAGCCAAAAGAAAGAAATAGAAATAGCTGCAATTGCCACAAAGCTTGTAGAAGGGTAAAAGCTTGGTCATCGCTCCATATGCCGAAAGCATATGGTCTCTTTTTTTGTACTTTGTATGAAACACATCCCTTCTGTTTACGCCAATTGAAAACATATGTGATCTCGCCTCTCTTCTTTTTGATGGAAGATGTTGTCCCATTTATGAACGCTTCATTCATCTGTTCATGCAAAACCTGATAAGCTTCAAGCCTCGCTCTCACTTCCTTTTTCCCCATTATGAGTTTTTCATAGGCTGGCATGAGCACTAGGGCAGCAAATAGAAAGAGATGACAAGCAAACAGCGTTTCAAACGTACTAAACCCCCTATTGTTTTTGAACATAGATTCGCCCGCTTCCTAAATAAATCGTCAGTTTATACGATTGACTGCCAAATTCGACAATGAAAGATCCACCGCTGCTTGGATGTCCCTTTGCATTAAAATAGATACCTTGCGAGAATGTAGTCGTTTTGATACTGCCCTTTTTATGCTGATAAGAAGCAATGACTTCGTTACTCTTTTGGTCTATTACCTGATAAGATACATGAGGCGGATCGATCTCAACATGCACACGTGTTTTTTTAATAAATGCAGTATATGATGCCAATTGAAGATCTTGTTTCATGATGTTTACTTGTCTTTTGGCTTCAGCGTTTTCTATTATATTTGGGATTTTTCCTCCCATTATCGACAATACAATCGATAAAACAAGTAAGATCATCAGCTGTTCAATCAGGGTAAAACCCTTCTCATGTAAAAAGAATTTATTCATGCTTCACGTTGCCGTTTTGAATGACAATCGCTTTTCCATTAGGACAAGTTAATCCCTTTTTGACATAACCTTCTTTTTCTAATTCAGCTAAAGATGGCGTCTTCCCATCATGCTCCAATTCATATGCCATCACTTGTGTGCTGACCATTGATTTAAGCCCTTCACAGCCCTTTACCTGAATCGCTTGGTGATGACGTGTGATATTCGGTATGGTAATGAGTAAAAGAATGGATATTACGAGCATGACAATTAACATTTCTAACAGGGTAAATCCTTTATCATTCATGACTCTGTCCTCCTTCTTACACTTGCTCCATTAGTTGATACATTGGTAAAAGAATAGATAAATACACGATGAGTATAAGAAGTGCTGTCATCCCATAAATAACTGGCTGCAGCCAAGACATCCATTTTTCAATTTTCAGCTCTGCACTCTCTAATAGAAATTGGCTGTACGTGTACATTTCTCTCGCAAGCATTCCGCTGGCTTCACCATGCTTGATAATGGCTGCAAAATGTTTTTCGAAAAAAGGAGACACGCTTACTTGATGGGCCATGCTTTCTCCTTTTCTTAACTCTTCCATCATTTGTTCACCTATTTCTTGAAGAAAAGGCAGGTAGCTTTGCTGTTTAAAAGCTTGCAAACCTTCGTATATCGATAATCCAGCTTGAAGCAGTCCGCTGAGCTGAAGAGAAAAAAGGTACGTATGCATCAGCTGCATCCCTTTATATAAAAAAGGCAGCTTACTCATCACCCTCAGTTTCTCAAGGGTCGATTTTTTCCTAAAAAATACAGCATAATATCCGATAAGAAAGATACACAGACAACTGGCGATGAGCAAAAAAACATGAAGGAATTGAAATAGTCCAAACATCCCTTGAATCAGCCAAGATATGCGGGTATCCATCGATGAGTACAAAACAGAAAATTGAGGAATGATCATTTGCTGAACGAGTACCAGCACGACCAAAACCGTGAAGATGAGGAAAAGCGGATAACGTAACATGCGTTTAAACGTGTCTAACTGTTTGATTTTTTTCTCTAAAAAACGGGCGCTTTGCTCTAAAGCACGGGCTAGACTGCCATGCTTCTCAGAAAAACATAGTATGGCAATGACTTCCCGCTGAAAATGGAGTCGCTCGAGCACCACATAAAAAGGCTCGCCTTCATGCAGCCACTGAATACCTAGTTTTAATTGCTGCCGCTGTTGTTTTGATAACTGAATATTCACCATCACTAATGCCTCAATTAATGTATATCCAGCCTGAATTAATTGAGCCAGTTTTGATAGGCATTCAGCTTGGTCCTTTTTAGACCATACTTTAGAGGCTCGCTTCTTCATAAACCCAGCGGTGATATGTGTTTTTCGATAAATAGCCTAGTGCCACTCCTTTACGAATTAATTTTTGCAATGTTTCATATGACGAGTGAGCATATTCTCCTTTCGCCTCTTTCATACACTCACCAAGCTCTTTTCCGAAAAGCAATTCAAATACATTTGTTCGTCTGAAAGGCCGATTTAATTTGCAGTAAAGCTGACATGTTTCTCCGCAAAAAGGACATATGAGCTCAATTAATCGCTGGGCAGCAATCGCAACCATGGTTTGTTCGAGTTCATTCATCGTGACACCAAATTCAAGCATGCGGTAAAGGGCTCCTTTTGCATTTTTGGCATGGAGCGTACTCAATACTAAATGTCCTGTCAGTGCTGCTCTAATCGCCGTTCTGGCCGTTTCAGCATCTCTTATTTCTCCTAGCACAATCACATCTGGATCATGTCTTAAAATAGCGCGTAATCCAGCGGCATACGTGATGCCGGCTTTTTCATTCACTTGAACCTGCAGCACTTCTTCATTCCTTGTTTCGACAGGATCTTCAAGTGTAATAATATTTCGATTAAAATTCTTTTTTGCAAACTGGATCAATGAATATAGTGTTGTTGTTTTCCCTGAATTTGTTGGCCCAGTAAATAAAATGAGTCCATGCGAGTGGTTTAAAAAGGATAATAATCTGGCTGAGGCTTTCGGAAATAATGATAGATGTTTTATTTTCGGAACATGATCCTGCGGTAAAATTCTAATCACTAAGCTCTCATCATTCACTGTCGGCAAGGTAGACATCCGAATAAACACTTGACCGTTTCTTAGCATCACAGCTAGTGAGCCATTTTGCGGCCTCCTTTTTTCCCCGATATCCATAGAAGATAAAAACTTAAAATGTGCAATAAGCCGCTCTCCGCTTTTTTTATCAATCGTTCGCTGCTGGATTAAATCTGAATCAACACGAAATGACACCGAAGCTTCCTTTTCTTTTGGCACAATATGCACATCAGAAGCCCTCATGCGGCATGCTTCTTCTAGCAGCTCTTGTCTTAAATATTCAATCCCATACAAGTGGATCACTTCCTTTCTCTGATCACATTGTAGAATGGAGGAACCTGAATGACAAAAGAGCAATTTATGATTTTCATAACTAATAAATGATGAAAACCCTCAACTCACGATGCATTACATCATTTTTTAGAAAAGAGCATATAAAAAAACCTGACTTTTACAAGTGCAGGTTTTTTGGTCATGATGTGACTTCTTGCGGCTGCTCTTCAAAGATACGAAATCCTCTTTTTTCTAACGCCTTTGCAAGACTATGCTCAGTATTTACTTTTGAGAAATCAATGCCCAGTTTCACAACAGTTTGAGCAATTTCGGGGCGGATGCCTGAAATAATCGTCTCAATTCCTAGAAGCTTCGCACTATCGACCACTTTAAACAACTGATAAGCCACCATCGTATCAACAACCGGCACGCCTGAAATATCAATAAATAAGTGCGTCAGACGCAGTCTCGAAGCCTGTTCTAGTACGGATTCCAGAATGATTTTGGCCCGGTACGTATCGATCTCTCCAATCAGCGGCAAAATCCCAATTTCCTTTGATACTGGAATAACAGGGGCACTCAGTTCTTGAATCATCTCTCTTTGTGCATTCAGCTGATTGAGTGTCACGCGGTCATATTCTTCTGATAAACGCTCAATCATATCATCAAATGTGGCGTGAAAGTGCTGATTCCATTGACACACATCTTGCAGCGTTACTTCAAGCTCTGTTTCTTGGGTGAATGTCTCAATTCTCGAACAGAAAATGTGGCGGAAGATCTTAAATTGTCCAATGATTTCATATAACGGCACTTCGTGCACTGCTCGATCACGTGCAATATCAACAGACCACTTTTTCAAATGGTTTTCTACTTTGTCTGACAGTGTCACAAGCGTTGCTGCAATGGTTTGAATAAACGCTGTGTTCTGTTCCTTCAGCTTCTTTTCCGTTTCCTCTGAAGCATGTTTAGAATATAATGAGCCTTCTTCTGTTCTTGTTTTTAGCCATTCTTCGGTCATGACAGGGGCTTCTTTTAGGATAAATTCATATAATTGCTTTGATTTTTCATTTTTCATTTATTTCTTTCGCTCCTTTTTCACTAAAACTCGTGGCATACAACTTTTATGTATAAATGACCGCAGATGGTGAACAATAACATTACACGTTTGATATTGGGCTATAGCCAAGTGGTAAGGCAATGGACTTTGACTCCGTGATCGTTGGTTCGAACCCAGCTAGCCCAGTTCAGCACAAAAACGAAGACGGCTGAAGCTTGTTTCAGCTGATCTTCGTTTTTTATTAGGAAACCGATTGATGAATCGCTTTCTTCTTCGATATTTTCATGAGTTCTCCGGGATTATAGCCAACCACTAATTTATTCCCATCAATGATGATTGGTCTCCGGAGCAGCTTTGGTTTTTCAATGAGAAGCTGTAAGACCTCGTTTACTTTTAAGTCATTAATATTTAAATTTAAGCTTTTAAAAGCCTGACTTCGTGTGGCTAAAATTTCATCCATTCCTTCTGTTGTTAAAGAAAGAATCTTTTTTAATTCATCTAGTGTTGGTGTTTCTCTGAATAGGTGACGCTCTTTAAAATCAATTTGATTCGCCTTTAACCAATGTTTTGTTTTGCGGCAAGACGTGCAGCTCGGGTATGAATAAAAAGTAATGTCACTCATTAGTCTTCCTCCTTAGGTCGTTAACCTTTTCTCTTATGGAGTAAGTACCCTCATGTTTTTCGGCATAAACACTTTTTCTTCATTTTTTCAAAAAAATTTTTTCTACATTCAAAATAAATTGTTCACATGATGTCAAAAATGTAAATGTTTACATAACAAGTGACGATCAGCTATAATATGAATCAAAGGGGTTATTAAGGGGAGGGAAAGAAATGAATCGCATGTTCCGCGTGCTTGGCTTTTGGACGGGTATTTTTGCTGTCATGTTCTATTTAGGACATATGAAAGATGCATCTCTGCTGTTCTTCGGTCAAACCGTTCTTTTTGTATTTTTATCCTACTTGAATTTATCCGAAAGAATGTATATTTACATTTTCGGAGCGTACTTGACGATTTTCTTTGCCGGATTTACATATTATTCGATTTTCATCATGGTTCCCGGTACCGGACATTAATTGAAAAAAGCATCTCTTTGAAAGAGATGCTTCAGATTGTTGACAAAGGGCTAAAATGATTTTTATTTTAGCCCTTTGTCTTCTTTTCAGCGTGATAGAAAACCTTTGCAGTCTAGGAAGGACGAGCACTGGCGCGGAGCGAATTTGACATTCGTGAGCACCAGCGCGCAGGACTGACAAAGAATGCGAGGGTTTGTCTACACGCTGAGCATCTCTTTGAAAGAGATGCTTTTTTCATGCCTGCAATTAAAGAGAAAATCCATTGATAAACGGATTTTGCTCCTGCTCCGCCAGCACAGTCGTTTCCCCGCCATGTCCGCTTAAAACAAGAGTTGATTCTGGCAATGACAATAATTTATGATGGATGGATTGAAGCAGTACTTCCTGACTGCCGCCTACTAAATCTGTTCTTCCGATGCCGCCTTCAAATAGCGTGTCACCAGAAATAACAAAGCCCTCTTCCGCCGAATAGTAAGACACACTGCCAGGTGAATGCCCAGGTGTATGGAACATTTCTAATGTAAACGATCCAATTTGAAGCGTTCCTTCTGACGTAATCAATTTTTCAGCTTCTTTAACCGTAATTCCATTCCCAATCAATCGAGCTGAACCGTTTAATTCAGCGTTCGTGAGCCATTCTTTTTCATTTTCGTGTACATAGAGCGGCACTCCCCACTCTTCGCGCACCTCATCTGCCGCACCAATATGATCAAAATGAGCATGTGTCAATAAAACAGCAAGCGGTGTGAGCTGTTTTTCTTTTACATAGGAAATCAGTTTTTGCGCTTCACCGCCTGGATCAAAAATTAAGCATTCTCCCTGCTCATTTTTCCAAATATATGCGTTCGCTTGTACATAGCCTAGAGGCATTCTTCTCCAATTCATTTTCATCACCTACTTTATTCATTCTTTTTTATTATGAAGGCTATTCAATAAAAATTCAAACAATCGTCAACTGGAATCTACTCGACAAGCTTTATGAAAACGGTTAAAATGAAAAGAAAGGAAATCAAGGGGATTGATGACAAAGGGGGACTTTCACATGATGCTCGTCATTATTTTTGGTCTAGTCACGATTTTAGCTGCGCTCGGTATCTATCGCTCACTAAAAAAAGTGAACGTACTTGCCATCGCTTTTGCAGGCGCTACATTTTTGGTTTTTGGATGGTTCACTGTCATGACCATCATCTATAGCGGTTATCCAACTGCACATTAAAAAGCCTGCATATAGCAGGCTTTCAGATTTCCTACAAAGGGCTAAAATGATTTTTATTTTAGCCCTTTGTCTTCTTTTCAGCGTGATAGAAAACCTTTGAAGTCTAGGAAGGACGGCTACTTTTGCGGAGCGAATTTAACATTCGTGAGCACCAGCGCGCAGGACTGACAAAGAATGCGAGGGTTTGTCTACACGCTGAAAGCCTGCATTTAGCAGGCTTTTTTTATTGATTTAAATGCTTATTCACGCTTTCTAATTTGCTTGTAAGTGTTGTGGTTTGATCCCGTCTGTCATCGATGCGAATATTGGTCGCTACTCGGTGCAGTCCCTTTTCAAAAGGGGCTTCATGAATACGCTGAATGACCTCAAATAAAACGGATAATTCACCTTCAATTAACGTATTCATCGGTGTTAATTGATATTTGATTTTCCCTTCTTGTTGAAAGCCTTCTAAAATTCTTTGTACATCTGCTACATAAGCACTGACACTTGGTGTTTCAGTGCCTATCGGAATGATGGTGACGTCTGCTATAGCCATCGTTTTTCCCCTTTCAATCAAATTCTCATGTTTTCTCGTCCTTATTGTAACCTATCCTCATTCAATCCTGCCATGCTTACGTTGCGTTTACGGCAGGTTTGTCTCGTTCTATCGTCAAATCCGCTCTCTCTACCTTCCCGATCTTTGTAAACAGAAGCAGGCATATACCTGAAACAGCTTCAATGATGCCGCCAGCCGCAATGACATACCCAGACCCAAACAGTGTTGCCATATAACCGCCAATGAGGGCGCCTAACGGAATCATTAAGTAAGAAATCATATTGATAATCGCATACACTTGCGGCTGATCCTCTGCCTTAACTGACAATTGAATCATCGTATGTTCGGGTACGTTAACTGCACTAATGGCTGCTCCTAAAGCAAAAGCTGATATAAACACAAGTGGTAACAATGCATTCATACCTGTGATGAAGAAGGCGATTCCATCAACGATCCCAGCACCTATAAACAGCAATCCATACCGATTCACTTTTATCTTTGTCAAAACAAATCCCATCAAAAATGCGCCTAGTGCGGTTGTGACTTTGATGAATGAATAGACGACCGGTCCACTATGTAAGTCTTCCGTTAAATAAATAACAGACAATGCTTCCCATGGTGCCGCAGCAAAGTTTGAGCAGACACAAAAAATCGCTAATGGAAACAAAATATGATGGCTTCTAACAAGTGAAAAACCTCGAATTAATCTTTTGCCGTAAGATAACCCTTTTTTGGCTTTATCGATGATGACTTCTGTTTGATATGAAATCATGAACACCAATAAAGCGGACAAAAAGTAAAGAGGAATGATCACAAGCATTGTATAACCTACGCCTACAAATGCAATCATGACACCACAAATCGTGACCGTCACAAGTCTTACTACATGACTTGCTGATTGGATCGTTGCATTCGCTTTTTGTATGAGGTCCTCATGAACAAGCTTTGGGATAATCGATACAGATGCCGGTTCATAGGAGCCTCCTGTCGCCGAATGCAGCAGCATACAGCCAATGATGAGGACTAATGGTGTGAAACCATAAAAGTAACTAACCACGATCACAAGGATAATCGCTCCTCGTGTTAAATCAGCAAAACACATCCAAAATTTCAATTGATGCGGCTTCATCATAGGCGTAATAAATGGTCCAACAATCGCTTGAGGAACAAAGCTGACTGCAATAAAAAAAGCTGTCCCTATGGCCCCTTTCCCTCCTAGTACTAAAAGCCACAAGATGGTGTTGAAAGATAAACTATCAGCCGTAATTTTGCACATTTTAGAAACAAATAGATAAGTAAAATTTCTTTTCCACAGGCTTTGAGCACTCAATAGTCGACATCTCCCTAAATCATATCCTTTTTTTTACATCCATATCTTTCACAATAACTTACAAGAAAGCCTTCGTCAATTACTTCAACATTGTTTTTATTGACCATAAGCAATTGATTGTTTCTCAGAATATGAAAAAGCACCAGACAGGTGCTTTTAACACTGACACGCTTCCCACAAAAGCCGTTTTGTTTTTTCATAGATCGAATCAAATTGATCCATGGAAAGAGGATTTTTCCCTAGACCAAGCTCGACTGTATAGCCCTCACTATGAAATTGATAAATAAACCAATCGCGATAGCCTGCATAGCTGTCGAGATATTGGATCGGTTTGTAACCGCTCACTAGTTCGAATCGTTTGACCGTTTCTTTTGAGATGGCTGGCTCATGGCCAAGAAACCCCCAATAGATCTCTTCTCCTTGTGTATGAAGGGCGATCAGCCGGTCAAATCGTTTTCGCAACGCAAGATTGGCCATCGCTTTCGCTTCTGGTTCTGTTAATGGCTCGCGCCCAGGATAATCCCGGTAGGACGGTGCCTTCGACTGATGACGATAGTACTCGATCTCCCAATAAGCAGGGAATTGATTGTTTAAATCCACCCCTCGAATATTTGCTTTCCATTCCTGGTAATCAGTATTTCCACCGTTTAGCGGAGTGAATTCTTCACGATGAAGACCTAGTGACTCCGGTCCATTACGAACCAAATCCACTCCATCTGGATTGACCATTGGCACGATGGATAAAGCGGTGGTCTGCAGGATATGAACCGCTTCATCATGTCTTGCCTGAACCGGGTCAGACGCTGCTAAGCAAAGCGATTTCAGCCATTTTAATAAAACAGACGTCGTGATCCATTCATTTGCATGAAATGAGGCATTGAGATGAATAGAATGTAAATGCTGAACAGGCTCTGTTCGGATCTCATAAATAGGTGTATCAAGCACTGAATGGCCAATGACGCTGATATGAAGAAAAGGAAATACGGCTTTCAAGCGGCTCAGCTCATCTTCTAATTGAGCGCTATCATATTCAAATGTTCCATTGATCCAATCATCGGATTGCTGCAGCCTGTAAGGTGCAATAAATCTCTGCACATCACCTATCGAATCAAATACATGGACTCCTTCTGGAAGTCTATATCCCGGTAAAAGAAGGTTATCAGTGCTTGATTGATTAGATAAATGAAAAGCCGCTTTGCCAATACCAAGCTGTTTTGCCACAGCATCCCTTCCTGCTTCATCCAGCTGCCATTCAATTTTTCCAAACGACGTTGTCTTCATTTACATCCCTCCTCTCATACTATATGAACCGTCAGACAAAAAAAGAAAACCTCTGCTTCTAAAATAGCAGAGGTTTTTTCATCTATTAGGACGCCTTTTTCAGCTCCGTTTCACCTTCTTTTTTGGATGGTGAATGGTCCGGGCTGTTTCGATCATAAAATCTAAGGAGATCCCCGTAGATGATTTGATCAGAGAACTGAAGCTCCTGCTTCGCCTTCTCTTCATAAGACTGACACACGTTTTTATCATCTGCTGGCTCGCCTGTCTCTTTATTGTAGCAAACACCATCTGTAAAAATACTGTCCTTCGTAATAAAGCTTCCATCACGGAGTACTGTAAAGTCATTCGTATCTTTCGATAAAAGATCATGACCAAATTGAATTTGTTTACTTGTATCAACCCCTAGAAGATTGAGTACAGTTGGACGGATATCGACCTGACCGCCTACCGTATCAATTTCTTTTGGATGTTGATCCGTTACCCCTGGAATGTGTACAACAAACGGGACTTTTTGAAGCTGTACTTCTTCAAATGGCGTAATCTCTTTATTTAAAAATTGTCCCATGGCTTCGTTATGGTTTTCAGAAATTCCGTAGTGATCCCCATACAAAACAAAAATGGAGTTATCGTATAACCCAGCTTCCTTCATCTTTTTAAAGAAAAGCTTAAGGGCTTCATCTTGATAACGCACTGTAGGGAAGTACTTGTTCAGCGTTTTGCTCTTTGAATCATATTCATCAATGAGCTTATCTTCTTCATCTAAATCAAAAGGGAAATGGTTCGTTAATGTGATCAATCTTGTATAGAAAGGCTGCGGGATCGATTTCATTAATTCAGCGGACTGCTCAAAGAACGGACCATCTTTCAGTCCCCAGCCAACTGAGTTTTCTTCATTCACATCAAATGATTTAATATCAAAGAACTTATCGTAGCCAAAGCTATCGTAGATAAGGTCACGGTTCCAGAAGCTTTTGTTATTCGCATGAATAACAGAAGAGTGGTAGCCCTCATCCTTTAACAGCTCAGGTGTCGCTGTAAACTCATTGCTTGGATTTGTGAAGAACACAGCTCCTCTTCCAAGTGGATAAAGAGAATTATCTACAATAAACTCTGAATCAGATGTTTTCCCTTGACCTGTTTGGTGATAAAAATTAGTAAAGTTATAGCTCTTCTTGATCAATTTGTTTAAAAACGGAGTAATTTCTTTCCCGTTTAATTTTTCATTGATCACGAAACTCTGTGTAGATTCAAGTGATACAAGAATGACATTTCGTCCTTTTGCTTGACCAAATGTCTTTTCATTACGGTCTGTTTGATTTGCGCTTACATAGTTTTCAATTTCAGTTAAACTATTACTGTCAGCAAGAGCTCGCTGGGCGGACTGCTTCGATTGCAATACCCCATCATAAATATGGAAGTTATATAAGCTGATATTTTTCACCAGCATCTCACGGTCAAATGAGCGAGTAAGCAGTTCTGGTCGTTCTGTTTCAGCTAAACCAAGGTTAAAGAAAAATGTAGCTGCCACAAATAAGTAATATGCCGCTCGTTCTTTTCGTGAAACGGTGACATCTGTTCTAAAGGAAGGCTGTTTTTTATAGAGCCAAATCAAAATGATGATATCAACGAACATCAGTAAATCGACTGGTTCAATTAAAGAGGTAATACTGGACCCGAGGTCACCCATATTGTTTGTTTGAAATAGGACGGGGATGGTTAGAAAGTCACTATAGAATCGATAAAACACAATGTTGGCTAACAAAACGAATGTTAGGATAAAGCTTGTCACGATGATATATCGATTGCGATTTTTTTCTTTGAAAAATAAACCGATACCGAAGATAAACAAGAGAAAGCTAAGCGGATTAATAAACAGGATAAACTCCTGCATGAAATTTTCAATTTTAATATTGAAGCTAGATTTATAGATAACATAGGTTTTGACCCACATCAGCAATGTCGCAATCAGTAAAAATGAAATCGCCTTTAATCTATTCTTTCGCATTGTAACCTCCTTATGCTAAGCGCGCACCCAGGCTCTAGATATACCCTAATTATTGGTGCTTCTAGAAAAATAACTAAAGTATATCTTATCCTGTATATGATGGAAAATCAATGTCTTTTTCCTCATGACAACCTTATGAATATGCTAAACATCTAATTTCATGCCTATCTATCGCTTTTTTTAATAAAAATGACATCATTATGACTTTTTTGTTCAAGACAGCCATTTGGTTTTTGCCATCCATGCACCGCCGATGACACCCGCATCGTTTCCGAGTGATGCGATTACCACTTCAACATCGTCTGCGCAAGGCGGGAACGCATGTTGTTTCACAACGCGCTCTACTTTACTGCGAAGAAGCTCCCCTGCTTTTGAAACACCGCCGCCAATCACAATTTTTGTTGGGTTTAAAGCACTGGCTAGATTCGCTAGGACAAGTCCAAGATGTGTGGTCACTTCTTCTACGACACGCATTGCAAGATCATCTCCGTTTTCTGCCGCTTCAAATACATTCTTTGCTGACAGCGAAGCGAGCTTGCCAAGTGAGGATGTATGCTGCTCGGTTTCTAATTTATCCTTTGCAATCCGGACGATGCCAGTCGCAGATGCGATCGTTTCAATACAGCCTGTTCTTCCGCAGTTACACGGTGCTCCTTGGAATGGAATGGCACAAATATGGCCAATTTCTCCGCCAGCACCTGTCTCCCCTTGAACAACTTCACCGTTGACGATGATGCCGCCGCCGACCCCCGTTCCAAGTGTGACCATCAAGATATTTTTTGCGCCATCTCCTGCACCCTTCCACATTTCACCGAGTGCAGCAATATTCGCATCATTTTCAATGACAGATGGAAGTCCTGTCTCTGCCTCTAGGTGATCTTTCAACGGATAGTTTGTCCAGCCTAGATTCGTTGTTTTATAGACGATTCCAGATACTTTATCGACAGGTCCAGGTGCACCCATTCCGATCCCAATTAGTGCTGATTTTGGCATACTGATTTCAACCAGTTTATGGTCAATTGATTTGGCAATATCGACTGTGATCGTCTGCCCGGATTTATCCGTAGGAATCTCCCACTTATGCTGAATTTCACCATATAGATTAATGAACGCAAGCTTAATTGTCGTACCGCCAAGATCAATACCTACAAACCAATCCCCTGTCATATGCCCTCCACCTTCACATTGTTTTTCGATTTAATTTGGCTAGTTCCATTTGAAGAATCGTCATTGCGTTTGACCATTCGGTCCGGTCAATAATGCCCGATATATACATTTCCTTCAATTCGTCTGCCATAAATTCTAATTCTACTTCACGATCTCCGAAATACACATAATTTCCAAATCTCATGAGCATCTGCTGTACATCATATAACGTTTTCATTGTTTCCACCATTTCTTCTCATCAACAGATAGGATAAGCGTATTCATAAATGCGCTTTCAGTCAAGTCATTCAACGTGTTTGACTATTTTCGATATATTGTTTCAACTTTAAAAATTGATCATTTTGAGGATCTTGCTTTAACGCTTTTTCTAATAGATCCTCTGCTTTCGCTGTCTCTCCTTTTTCTACGAATAACAACGATAAATGATACAGTTTATTTGGATCATCTGGATCTTTTTCCAGAGACTTTTGTAAAAATTGAATGGCCTTATCAAGACGGCCCTGCTGCGCTTCCGATAGTGCATAGATATGAAGTGCCTCAGCTGATGCATCTTTATCGTGCACATATTCCTCGAGTCGTTCACTTGCTTCGCTATATTTTTTCTCATCAAATAAACTCGCTGCCTCACTTGCTGCCGCTGCTTCCTTTTGATCGTCAGAATGAAACCCTGTATACAATCCAAAACCGCCAATAAAGAGCAAAGCAGCACTCGCAAGAAGCATTTTAACAGGCTGCACCTGTTTAGGCAGACGGACAGCTAACGCGGTGAAAAAACCGCCAACCAGGCCGCCAAGATGCCCTGAATTATCAATACCTGATACGGTGAAGCCTATTCCTAAGTTGATGAGGATAATGACAATAATATTTGTCCCCATCGTTCGGAAGAAAAGCTTTCGGTTTGAGATGGCTAAATATAACAGTGCGCCTAAACAGCCAAAGATCGCGCCTGATGCGCCGGCTGCAATTGCCGTATTAAACACAAAGCTCGATATGGAGCCAAAAATGCCGGAAATGAAATAGATGAGCAAAAATCTTCCCGATCCATAAATTCTCTCAACAGCCGCTCCGACGGACCAAAGAGCAAAAGTATTAAAGAGTAAGTGCGTCAAGCCAATATGTAAAAACATTGGTGTCATAAGGCGCCACCATTCACCCTCTAAGATCAGCACATTATTTTTAGCACCAAATGCTGTTAAAGTTGCGGTATTGGTACTTCCGCCAGACAGCTCAAGTAAAAGAAACATCACCACTTGAACAGCAATCAGCAAGTAGGTGAAAATGGGTCTGCCATTTTGAAAAACGGCCAATTCTCGTTCACGCTGCTTTTCCTGATCATCAAATGCCTGGAGCACGTTCATTTTCAGCTGCATGGCATCCTCAGCTGTGTCTTTCTTCGCTTCTTCTACATCAACTGCAAGCGATGTATTCAGCCATTTTTGCAGTTCGTTTACATCGTTTTGAAGCACATCTGCATTGAGTAACACAGGAGTAACTGTCACCTTATTCTCTTTTTGCGGCTGACCGTTTAGGTCTTCCCAATCATCTACTGGAACATCAGTTGTAAATTGCAGCTGCAGGAGATGAAGAGATCGTTTACGCATAGCTTCTCTCAGCTGATTGATCCGATATGTTTGCTCCTCGATATCACGAACGATCTCCTGCCTGAAATTCACATCTTTTCTATATAGACGGATGAGATCATAACCTGAGTTTCGTGGTGCTTCAAAAAAAATTTCATTTTCTGGGTAAGGACTTTGGATCATCTCGTATCCTTTTTGTCTTAGTTCATCAACAACTCGCCAAAATAAACTATCTATGATATTCATACAGTCGCGCTCCATTTTTTACATTATTATAGCAAGAATCGTTCTTATCCGCATTTCTAAACAAAAAAATCCCGGCTTTTGCGGGATTAGAATGCTTGGCGAATAAATTTCGTCCGAAAATATGGGATTTTCATCAGCCATTTAATCAAAAAGTGCCGGACTTGATTTTGCCCTAAAGCCAAATTCATGAGACGATAACGATTTTGCACGAGAACGAATGCAAATAGTGTGAACACAATGCTCCAAATCATTTTATTCATCATATTCCCTCCTATGTTCGTATCGTGGCTTAAATAGGATTTGTTTATGCATGAACCAGCATTTTTATCGCTTTAATACAAATCCAAGCTCAAAGCTTTCAAGCTGTTTTAGCCGCCTATGATATAAAGCGATATGAGCTTTGATATGCTCTATGCCAAAAATCAAACCATGAATCACGATCAAGTTTTAAGTCACAAGTATTCACTTCCTCCCACATATTACGGAAGTATCTTTTCTTTCCACGAATTTTTTTCAAAACATATCCCCCCGCCAGCTAAAATGCCTTTTAATGAAGAATGTTGATCGCTATCGTTCTTGTGACTTTTGATCACAAACAAGCACCTTCGCTCAACACAAAAAGTCCGTTCTTACGTATAAGCAGCGGACTTTTATTTTGGATATATGGTACCTTTCTCACTGACCATGATTGAGACCGGGATGTCGTGCGTTTCAGCCGGGATATGCTCGGTTTGCTGTACTGTCAAACAAAGGGCAAGCGTTTTGCCGTGATAGTCAGCTAAGTAGCGGTCATAATAGCCGCCCCCATATCCGATACGGTAGCCTTGTCGATCGAAGCACACGCCAGGCACAATGATCAAATCGATTGATTCTTTAGATGCAGCGGCCGACGTAAGAGGATCTGGCTCCGCTAGCCCAAAGTAGCGGGATATCATTTTCGTTTCCGGTGTATATTCATAAAACGTCATCTCTTTTGTTTCCGGAAAACAGGTGGGTACACATACTGTTTTCCCCTCCTGCCAGGCTTTTTCAATAAGAGGCTTTGTCGGTACCTCTTTTCCTCTAGACATGGTGAGTGCAACCGTATCCGCTTGTTTCCATGCTGGCAGTTGAAACAAGCGCTCATGAAGTAAAGCGGTGCTTCGCTTAAATTCCTCGGCACTCATTTGATCCAGCTTGGCTAATGTTTGAAGGCGAAGTTCCTTTTTCACACAGATCATCTCCCATCATAAAAAACAGCAGGAAAATTCCCTGCTGCTTACTTTGTTTCACGATGTAAAGTTTGTTTTTTATCACGTGAGCAATACTTTTTGAATTCAACGCGATCTGGATTGTTTCGCTTATTCTTTTTAGTAATATAGTTACGCTCACCGCATTCAGTGCAAGCTAGAGTAATATTTACGCGCATGTTTTTCCCTCCAAACTAAAATCAATTCACATTCAGACCTAACTATAATACCACTTCTAGCTTAGGAATGCTAGAATGTTTTTTCACCAATTTGAATTTCAGTGCAATCTGTCCGCGGTCTTATACGAATCGTACGGTCATTTCATGAAAAATGGCCTGCTCCCCTATAAAACCTCACTCTTTGTCGTACTGTATACATGAGAAGCCCTCTTTTATTTTGACAGCGAGCAAGATTTTCATACTCGTTTTTCATATAAAAAGAAAAAAGATGAAATAAAGGTGATTTTTTCAGCAATTCCTTTTGAAACTAGCTTTTTTATGGTATAAAAAAGAAGGGTCGAAAACTGTCTGAAACAATCATGAAAGCCTTTTATGGCTTTCAGCATTAAAATATGAATAAAAGGTGATGAAACATGGAAATTGCAATTATCGGATTGCTTGTTGTCAGTATCGTACTGATCGCATTCTCATATTTTCAAAGAGAGCCGATTAAAGAAGTCGAGCAGGAACTTGAAACACTTCAACTATCTGCAATGCAAGAAATCTATAAACTGAAAAAGAAAATGAAGGTTCTTGAAGAAGAATTGCTTGAAACAAATATCGTCGTCCGCAAACATTCAGAAGTTGATCCAGCTATTGCAAGACAAATCATTTCAAAACATCAAAATGGCATGTCTCCTGAAGCCATTGCGCGCGCTGAGCATGTATCTGTAGAAGAGGTCAACATGATCATTAAAGACAACGAGAAGGTGCTTGTATGACGAAAAAAAGCATCCAAACGTTTGCAGCAGGTATGATTCTTGCAACTGGTGTTCTGGCGATCGTTTTTTTCCTCACTGGAAAAGATGAAGCGGCTGCTGATACGACAACAAAAGAAACCCTCGCAGCGAAAGTAACAGACACTGACGTGAAAAACTATTTAGACTCTAAAAAAGAAGTCTCCGTCAGCCGTGAAACCTATCAGCAGCTTCTTGATTATAAAGAAAAAGCACTGAAGGCAAGTGAAGACGGCGATTCTAAGAATGATAAAGGCAAATCGGTCAAATTCGTCATTAAAAACGGGATGAGCACAAGTGATATTTCAGACATGCTTGAAAAGGACGGCATCATCAACTCGTCTAAAGATTTTAATGATTACGTGATTGACGCCGGCTACCATAAAGAAATTCGTGCAGGCAAGTTCAATTTAAAAACAGGGATGACGTTCAAACAAATCGTCAAAGCCTTAACAAAATAACAACAAAACCCCCTGGCGGCGCTGACCTCCAGGGGGGGGTTTATTATCCAAATCGACCAGATATATAATCATTTGTTCTTTGATCATTTGGGTCAGAGAACATCACATTCGTATCATTGACCTCAACAAGTTCCCCCATTAAAAAGAAGGCTGTTCTATCTGATACCCTCGCCGCTTGCTGCATGTTATGCGTCACAATGGCAATCGTGTATTTCTCTTTTAATTTCATAATCAATTCTTCAATCTTTAATGTTGAGACAGGATCAAGCGCTGATGTTGGTTCATCCATTAGTAAGATGTCTGGGCTTGTAGCAATCGCTCTTGCGATACAAAGCCGCTGCTGCTGACCGCCGGAAAGACCTAATGCAGGTGCACTTAATCGATCTTCCACTTCATCCCAAAGGGCAACATCACGAAGCGCTTTTTCAGCGATTTCTTTCAATTGCTGCTTGCTCTTCACGCCGTGAATTCTTGGCCCGTAGACGACATTATCAAAGATAGACTGAGGGAATGGGTTTCCTTTTTGAAAGACCATCCCGACGTTTTTACGCAGTTCCACTAGATCAACGCGGCCTTTTAAAATATTGTCGCCGTTATACATCATATCTCCGGTAATTTTCACACCTGGCACTGTTCTGACCATAAGATTTAAGGTCTTGATAAACGTTGACTTTCCGCAGCCGGACGGACCGATAATTGCTGTGACTTCATGCTCTCTAATGTCTAAATCAATATGCTTGAGTGCGTGATGCTGTCCGTACCAAAGGTTCATATCATTCACGCGAAACACTTCTTTTTTGGCTGTTTCAGTTGCTACTGCATTCATCAAAATCCACCCGCCTTATCCAAATCGACCATTGATATAGTCTTCTGTTTTTTGCTGCGCAGGACGTGTAAAGATACGTTCAGTAGCATCATATTCTACTAGATCACCGTTCAGGAAAAAGGCCGTATGATCAGATACACGTAACGCTTGCTGCATGTTGTGTGTCACAATGACGATCGAATAATCATTTTTCAAATCTGATAATAGCTCTTCAATTTTTGCATTTGAGATCGGGTCTAGAGCAGAAGCGGGTTCATCTAATAATAGAACGCTGGGCTTCATCGCAAGTGTACGCGCAATACAAAGCCGCTGCTGCTGACCGCCGGATAATGACAAAGCCGACCGGTGCAGACGATCTTTGACTTCATCCCAAAGCGCCGCTTTTGTTAAGCTTTCCTCTACCGCATCATCAAGCACTGATTTTCTTTTTTCACCCGCATATTTTAACGCATGGGTAATGTTATTGTAGATCGATTTAGGAAATGGGTTTGGTTTTTGGAAAACCATGCCTATTTCTCTTCTTAAATTCACCACATTAATGCGGTCATCCAAAATATTGAGTCCTTCGTACATGATCGCCCCTTCACTTCTCGCACCTGGGATCAAGTCGTTCATGCGGTTAATGCTGCGTAAAAAGGTTGATTTCCCGCAGCCAGATGGGCCGATTAATGCGGTAATTGCGTTCTTCTCAATTTCAAATGAAATGTGATTGACCGCTCTTTTTTCACCATAATAAATGCTTAAATCCTGCACCTGTAAAATCTGTTCCGCTTGAAGTGGAGCCTTTTTTGCTGCAATCTCTTTTTTTTCTGCTAGCATTTGAACCATATCCCCTTCACACCTCTCTCACATTATTTTGACGTAAGCTTTTTATGAATAAATGAACCAAGCCATCTAGCTCCTAAGTTGAATACTAAAACTGAAAGCACAAGTACGGCTGAGGCACCATTTGCAATGGCCTCTGCATCTGGAATAATTCCTTGTGTATTGACGTTCCATATATGAACGGCCAATGTTTCTGCCGGTCTAAAAATATTCAGCGGTGACGTATCAGAAAATGGACTCCAGTTTGTAAAATCAAGACGCGGTGTGGTGAGACCTGCTGTGAAAAGAAGCGCTGCTGCCTCCCCGAAGACTCTTCCAGATGCTAAAATCGCACCGGTAATAATAGAAGGAATCGCACCTGGAATCAGGACCGTCTTCACTGTATGCCATTTCGTCACACCAAGGGCAAGTGATGCTTCCTTTTGATCCTTCGGTACAGAGCGAAGTGCGTCTTCTGTCACCCTGACCATCACTGGCAAGTTAAACACCGTGAGCGCAAGAGCTCCTCCGATGATTGTATAGCCCCAGCCTGTTAAATTGACAAACATGAGTAAACCAAACATACCAATGACAATAGAAGGAAGTGAAGACAACACTTCGATACATGTGCGAATAAAATCAGTGACTTTGTTTTGAGGCGCATATTCAGCCATGTACACTCCGCCGCCGACACCAAGTGGTACTGTGATCAGCATTGTTATAAACAAAATGTAAAACGAGTTAAACAGCTGATCCCTAATGCCGCCGCCAGAGCCAATTGCACTTGAGCGGGTTGTCAAAAAGTCAAAATTTAATTCTTTTGCACCGTTGAAGATGATATAAGAAAACAAACCAACTAGGATCGCCGTAATAATGGCGGCACATAATCCAAAAACAAACGTGGCAAAACGATCGGTCATTTTGCTATTCATTAAATCTTCCTCCTAGACGACAAGTATCTGATAATGAGTATGAACATAAACGATACAACTAGAAGGACAAGCCCCATTGACCAAAGTGTATTGTTTTCAACACTTCCATACGTTGTGTGACCCATGTTTAACGTAATAATGGTTGTTAATGTACCAGCTGTATCCATAATGCTCTCTGGTAAATTACGCGTGTTTCCAATGACCATCTGAACGGCAAGGGCTTCACCAAATGCTCTTGCCATTCCAAGAACAACTGCTGTCATTAATGTTGGAAGAGCTGCTGGTACAAGCACACGTCTAATCGTTTGCCATCTCGTAGCGCCAAGTGCATACGATCCCTCACGTAAACTTTTTGGAAGGGAAGCCATTGCATCAGTTGCAATAGATGTAACGGTTGGCAGAATCATAATAGACAGGACAATCGTTCCTGCTAACACGCTATGCCCTGAGCCACTTGACTTGAAATGTCCGATAAACGGCACCAATACTGTAAGACCTATGAATCCGTAAACAACGGATGGAATCCCTACAAGCAATTCAATGACTGGCTGGAGAATTTTCCGGCCCCATGCAGGTGCAATTTCTGTCATAAAGATCGCTCCTGCGATGCCTAGCGGCGCTGCAATAAGTGCCGATAGAAGCGTGACGGCGATCGATCCAAAGATAAAAGGAAATGCGCCGTACTCCGGGTTTTCTGCTGTTGGGTTCCAATTGATACTGGTTAAGAACTCAATTGGGCTTACACCATTTACGATGAAAGATTGTAAACCCTTAATGCCAAGGAAGATGGTGATGGCGATGGATACTGCAATCATTAAGAATGCGCAGAATTTCACCAAAATACTTCCTCTTACTTCATCCATTTGCCTATTTTTCTTCGAGCTGATCAGCCGATCGCTCGCTTCTGTATGTTCTATCTGCTTCATCTTTTTCTACACTCCTATGAATGTCATAAAAGGAAAAGTGAAATGCTCCACTTTTCCTTCATCAGCAATTCAAGACCTCTTACTTATCCGATTGTTTGCCTGTTGCGTCTCTTTCTACTTTCATATTAGAGACTGAGATGTAGCCTTGGTCTTTGACGATTTCTTTTTGTACTTCGTCACTCATAAGGTAATCTAAGAATTGTTTTGCTAGACCTTCCGGCTCACCTTTTGTATAAGAGTGCTCGTATGCCCAAATTGTATATTTACCGCTTTCTACATTGTTTTCTTCTGGTTTCACACCATCAATGCTAAGCGGTGTAATTTTGTCATCTGTTAAATAAGAGAATGCTAGGTATCCAATCGCACCTGGTGTTTCTGCAATCAGCTTTTTCACTGTGTTTGAAGAATCTTCTGTGATTCCTTCTGCAGGTGTTGCACCATCAAGTGCATATTTCACAAATGTTGCACGTGTTCCTGAAGAATCAGGTCTGTTAACAAGCGTGATTTTTTGGTCTTTCCCGCCAAGCTCTTTCCAGTTTTTGATTTTACCAGTGAAGATTTTTTTCAATTCGTCCTTTGTGATGTCTTTGACACCCACTTCAGGGTTTACAGCTGCGGCCATTCCAACAACTGCTACTTTGTGGTCTTTTAAAGCTTTTGCGTCGACTCCGTCTTTCTCTTCAGCGAATACATCTGAGTTACCAATTTGTACAGATCCTTCTGAAACTTGAGAAAGTCCTGTTCCTGAACCGCCGGCTTGTACTTGAATATCGGCTTTTGGATGTTTATCCATGAATTTTTCTGCTGCCGCAAGAACTAAAGGCTGCATCGCAGATGATCCTGAGATGGTAATGGAACCTGATGCCTCATCTTTGTTTGAAGCATTTCCTTTACTGTCTTTTGAATCTCCGCTTGAGCTGCTGTTTCCGCATGCTGTGACGAATGCTAACAATGCGATAGTAAGGAAAGTAAGCAGCCATAATTTGTTCTTTTTCATTTCAAGAATACCCCCTGAATAATTTGTCCTACGAGTAATACATTAAAGGTTCTTTATTAATTTCGTTTAAATGGAATGTTAAGGTTTTGTAAATGTCGAAGTTTTGTAGAGAAATTGCGGCGTTTTTTATGAATTTTGTCAATTTATATCGGAATTTTTGAAGAAAACGTAAAAAAACGCCCACAAAAAGTGAGCGTTTTTACCTATGAAAGGTCTAGTTATTTGTTTCTGCTTCATTTTCAATTTTGTTTTTGTTTTTCGCCTGTGTATCATTGCTTTCCTGTTTTGATTTCAGTTCAAAGTACTTATCTAATACTTGTTCACCAATATCGTTTGTAATTGGATAGCGCTGGTTGTAGTCTTGATACACCCATGGCACGACAACGGAAATGGCCACTTCTGGATTATCAGCAGGCGCATACGCAACAAGAGTTGTGTTATACGTCGGTGTACCGCGCTTGCTTTTAATTGGACCGTCATAGAATGATTGAGCGGTTCCTGTTTTGCCAGCTGGATTATACTTTTTGTTGCCAAAGTTTGAATAGGCTGTCCCTCTTGGGTTCTGCATCACAAGCTTGAAACCTTGCTGGACACGCTTGATTTCATCATTTGTCATGTCTAGCTTATTCAATACATCCGGTTTGACGGATTCCGTTACAGCTCCAATGCCTCGCTGCGGATCTGGCTCTCTCACTTCTTTGACAAGCTGCGGACGTAAACGGTACCCGCCATTTGCAATGGTTGAAACGTATTGCGCCATTTGCAGCGGTGTAAACGTATCATACTGTCCAATCGCATAGTCAAGTAAGAGCCCCGATTGTGTAGACGTTCCTCTGTAGCCCGTTGCTTCGTTTGGCAGGTCAATACCTGTTTTGACGCCAAGACCAAATTTACTGAAATTATAGCGGAACGTATCAAATGCTTTCGGATCAATTGGGAGCGGCTGATTCTTACGATATTCGCTTTTCCCAATGGCGATTGCTGTTTTGAACATATATACGTTTGATGAACGCTCTAGTGCTGTTAAATCATTAATGAGTCCCATATTTTGATAGGATTTCTTTGGCGGCGACTGGGCGATATAGAGAGGCTCATCGTATTGGGTGCTTCCAATATGAATAGCGCCTGTTTTATATCCAGTCAGGACAGTTGCCCCTTTTACGGCTGATCCCATCGCATATGAGGATGTCATCGTTCCTAATGCGTAGTCATCGAATTTGTATTTTCCGTTTTTGTTTGAAATCTGCTTACCCGCAACAGAGAGAACCTCTCCATTTCTCGGGTCCATCATGACAACAAATGCGCGGTCAAGAAGCGCAGTTCCCCCTCTTTGTTTCGCACTTCTCAAGTTCTTTTCAATAATTTTTTCAACCGCTTTTTGCAGCTGAATATCAATAGTAAGCACAAGATCTTTCCCGCTCTTACCTTCTGTTAACACTTTAGAGCTTGTAACATTGCCCTGTTTATCAGTTGTACTCTGTTCTTTTTCCTTTTGGCCCTGCAGGACATCTTCATATTGATATTCGAGATAGCTTTTTCCTACACGGTCATTTCGGCTGTAGCCGAGTGATAGATAATGCTCAAGAAGTGACTGCGGAAGACCTTCATCACTCGAAGACACACTGCCGAGCATACTGCGGAGCAGTCCTTTATACGGGTAGCTGCGTGACCAGTCTGTCGTCACATCAACACCTGGCAGCTCGTCCAAATGCTCAGAGACGTAAGCAATTTCGCTTGGCTTTACATCTTTATTTTTAATAAATTGAGGCGTCAGTGCATAGCCTCCATCCATCTGTCTTTTAATGGCAAGCACTTGTAAATCTTTTTTCGTCAGTTGATTTAATTCCTTGTCTGTGATGCGATTTAGCTGAAGCTCATATAGTTTATCATCAGAGACCTTATCGTCACCCTTTAATTCTGATTCCTTTTGAACAAGCTTTTTCGCTTCATTCGGATGCGTTAAGATCCAGAAATCTTTTTTGTCACGATCTGTGATTTTTTTCGTACTCACATGAATCATATCCGCTAATTTTGTTGCCACTTTGAGCCGCTCTTCTTGTGAAGTCGTCGAGGTTCTCGTATATGTAATGGCATTCAGCGCTTTATTGCTGACAATCGTATTGTAGTTTCGATCATAAATTTTTCCGCGCGGAGCAGATGAGCTGACATTCACATCCTCTTGTTTTTCTGCCTGCTTTTTATAATCTTCTCCATTGACAATTTGCACAAACCCGAGTCTAACGACAACGCCGGTAAAAATAATAAAGGCAGCTAAAAATAATAAATTCAGCCGGATCGGAAGTGTTTTGCGCCCTTCCTTCGCGTCTTTTTTGTTTTTCTTGTTTCTCATCACATCACCTTTTCTATCAAGAAAGAAATGGCACCCCTTTTTGTGTATAAAAGGTGCCATCATCATTTTAGCGGTTTTTCTATCATTTATCTAGAAATTTGATGTTCCATAGGTAAGAAATTTTACCTTTCTCCCTTAATAAGGTTCGTTTGAGAAACTGGCTTTTGACCGTCAGCCTCTTTCATATCAGCTGTTTTTTCTTTCAAATGAATATCTTTTACAAAGTAATAAATGAGGGTGTGTCCCGCTCCGAGCACAACAAGTGATGCAGGGATTCCGAGCTCATCACCTAGTAAGGTGACAGACAGCAGGAACAAAACAATCGAACAAATACGGCCGGCATTTAAAAATAGCTCTCTAACTACAATATATTCAATTCGGGCCTTTCTGGCGTATCTTGCATGGCCGATGACATCATATGTTAAGGATACATAAGGAACAAGCAGAAGCGGATATCCTATCGCAATGGCTACCGCATACATCAGAAGTGATACATAGGACAAGTGGAAAACGATTAAAAACAAGGCGCCGTATAAAATCAGCCCGCCAAGCATGATGGCCTTCTTCCGCCACTTTTTCTTAATCAAACGTGTAGCGAAGAAATAAGCAAAAAAGGCAACACCTGAATTCACTAAACCAAACGTCCCGAGAGCAAGCTCACTGTTTGTTGCAATAAACACGAAGACACTGATTAAGAAGACAAAGACCCCTTCACGAAGCCCTTGAAAAAAATGAGCTGTTGTAATTCTACGCCAATTCTCGTCTGCATGGCGTTCTTTCCATATTTGTTTGATCATAAATTTACCTTTTGACTGCCTTCTTTTAAGAAAAAAGCTCATCACAACCGCTAGTGAAAACAAAAAAAGCGATAATGTGAAAATGACTGTGTAGCCTGTATCATCCGTTAACTGAGAAATGACAATCCCCGCAATGAGAGGACCGATCATGCCGGCAGTTGAGGAAAGCACCCCGAGAAATCCATTAAAGAAGTCTCTAGTTTCAGGCTCGGTGATCTCAAAGGTGAGTACGTTAAAAGCAAGCCAGTAAAAACCATAGCCGATCCCAAGGACACTTCCCAACAAAACAAGCCGCGCGGCCGCTTGTTCTCCTGCCATTAAGACAATTAAATAAAAAGCGGCTAAAAAGATGACACCGAAACGAAGGACAAACGCCCGGTCTATTTTTTTTGCAAGCCGGCCAGCGAATAAAAACGTAATGGGCTGAAGCACCACAATGGCCAAGTTATAAATCGCAAGATCCGTGAATTTCCCAGACTGTTTCCATAAGTACACGTTTACAAACGTATTCGAAAGTGCAATGGCAAGTGCGTATAACCCGCCAATCGTGAGGAGGAGCAATAAATCTTTTGTTACATCCATGTCCCCGAACATTTTCTTTAATCTGCTCATACCATTCATTCTCCTTTTCTACACAATAGTCTGTCTCATCAAAAGGCAGATATGTAAAAAAAGGAGGGAAAATATAAAAAGACCTGCTTTCAAGAGAAGCAGGTCTTTTCAAATCAAATCATTATTTTGCTTCGCTGTAAAGGCGAGCTACTTCATCCCAGTTCACAACATTCCAGAATGCTGAAATGTAATCAGGACGACGGTTTTGGTAGTTTAGGTAGTAAGCATGCTCCCAAACGTCTAGTCCTAGAATTGGCGTTTTTCCTTCAGTTAAAGGAGAATCTTGGTTTGGCGTGCTTGTGATTTCAAGTTTTCCGTTGTTCACAACAAGCCATGCCCAACCAGAACCAAAGCGTCCTGCAGCTGCTGCAGCGAAATCAGATTTGAATTTTTCAAATCCGCCTAATTCTTTTTCGATTGCATCTGCAAGTTCACCAGTTGGTGCGCCGCCACCGTTTGGTGAAAGAAGCGTCCAGAATAATGAGTGGTTCGCATGTCCTCCGCCATTGTTACGTACAGCTGTACGGATGTTCTCAGGAACAGAGTTTAGGTTAGCCACTAGCTCTTCGATTGATTGATCTTCAAGAGCTGATACACCTTCGATTGCTTTGTTTAAGTTTGTTACATATGTGTTGTGGTGTTTTGTGTGGTGAATCGTCATTGTTTCCTTGTCGATATGTGGTTCTAATGCATCGTAAGCATATGGTAATTCTGGAAGTTTAAAAGCCATGGTTAAATTCCTCCTTAAAATGTATGTACTGAAATGCTTCCTTTGTAAGTCAGCAATTCACCCTACTCAAAGAGTATCAAAAGAAACAGCTTGTTTCAACGTTATTGCTCATGTTCTGAAACATTTCAGTGTTTAATTTGTATTTAGCCCTTTTGAAAAAGTTTTAAACACCGTTTTTCAAAATTAGCGAAGAACATAAAATAAAAAGATGCCCAGCATCAGCGCTTGAATCAATCCTTTTGCAAAAACACCTGATACAAATCCGATTAATGAACCTAATCCGACCTTCACACTCGTCTTCAAATCTTTTTGGTGAACAAGGAGCTCTGCGATGACACTCCCAAGAAATGGACCAATAATAATTCCTGCAATGGGTATCACAAAAGGACCCGCTAATAACCCAATGGTGCTTCCCCAAATAGCTGCCTTGCTGCCGCCAAAGCGCTTTACCCCCATAAGGTTTGAGACATAATCTGCCGCAAATAAGACGGCAGTAAACATGGCTTGAATAAGCCAGAACGTCAGTGTAAGCGGCTCGAAGCTAAAGAAGAAACCATATAGAATAAATCCGAGAACCATAAAGACCACACTCGGGATAATTGGATAAACCAGTCCAACAAACGCAATGATAAATGCACAGCCAATCAATATCCAATACAGAACGTCCAAGACCCCGCCGCCTCCTTTTTATATGCTGTATACATTATGCCTCATTCCCTCTATCTTAACCAGTGATGAAGGCCATACTTGTACTTGATGGATAGACACTGATACAATATGAGAAATAGAAAAGAATGTAGGAAGTGAATGGGTATTGAACGTATTTAATCTATTGATAAAAGGAATTTATTCTCCAAAAGATATTGCTAAAGCACGGTTTACAGGGATCGGTAAAGCGATTTTATTCATTTTTATCCTCTCAATTATCGCAGCAGTTCCTCAGGGGTATTATATGAGCCAAGAGATTTCGAATGCGATGTCAGGATTTCAGCATGTGATCAAAAAAGATTTACCCGACTTTTCAATCGAAAAAGGAAAGCTTCAAGCGGATCAAAGTGAACCAATAGAAAAAGAAGAAAACGGCATCACGATCATCTTTGATCCTGCTGAAAAAATAAAAGCAAGTGAGCTTGAATCAAAGCAAATGGCTATCGCTTTATTAAAGGAAAAAGCAGTGATTGCCATCGATGGACAAATGACAGATATTCCCTACCAGCTCCTTGGTGGAACGCTGACAAAAGATGAGCTCGCCCGCGTCACAAATCAGAACCAAGCGATTATCATCCCTGTCATTAGTGTACTGCTATATTTATCAACTGCGGCTCTCATGTTTATCAGCGCAACATTCCTTGCGATGCTTGGTACATTTATTAAACGAATGCAGCAAAAAGAGCTCTCCTTCCAAATGCTTTGGAAGCTCTCCGCTTATTCACTCACACTAACAACGGTCTTTTTCGCCATCATGAATGCATTGAACACGCCTGTTGCAAACTCATTTTTATTAAATTGGGGCATTAACTTTATCTTTTTATATCTTGTTGTAAATGAAATACCTGCCAAAAAAAGCAAATGATCCATCCAACAGGATGTGTCAACACAATGAAAGCTCCCCCGGCTCGGAGGAGCTTTTTATGTATATTCATGCTAGGACTCATCTGGATGGATGATCGCAAACAAACAGTGATCCTCCCATACTCCATTAATCTTTACTTTTTTACGATTTAGTCCCTCAAGTTCAAAACCTGTCTTTTCAAGTACACGAATGGAACCCTTATTACTTGGCTTTACTCCAGCCTCAATCCGATGGAGATTCAACTCAAAAAAGGCATAGTCAATGATTAAACGAATGGCTTCTGTCATATATCCATTTCCGCCCTGTCTTTGATCGAGTACATACCCTAGCCAAGCTCCTTCTATCGGACCTCTTTCGACAGAACTTAATGAGATCGTCCCAATTAAAGCACCTGTTTCATTTAAGAAAATACCATGCATGTAAGATTCATCTTGTGCAATTCTTTGCCTACTCCGCTGAATCCGTTCAATTTGACGAGGTAACGTGAAGAAATCATCTTTGACCAAAGGTGTAAATTCCTGAAAATATGAGCGATTCTCAAGCTCTAATGTTAACAGTGATTCTGCATCATTTTCTGTTAGTGTTCTCACATATATATGCTGACTAACTTTCTTCATTAAATCTCCCCCCTTTTTTATTTTATCATAATCGTCATATGAGCTTGCCCTCTTATTTACACAAACGACCCAAGCAGTTTTATTACAAGACATACTAGAACGAACTAGAACCATCCTTTCCAGCTTTTCTCCTCTTTTTGGTTCTATCATTTCAGGACATGCATAGACTGAAGTAAACTCTTAAAAGCGGTGAGTAAAATGCGGCGAATTCTTTTTTTACTAATCAGTTTGTTTGTCCTCTTTATTATCTTTTTTGATTTAAAAAATGGAACCATCCCTGTTGAAGAAAATCCAGCCGTTCCAGCAAGTGCGCTTCAAACAGCTGAGAAGAAGACTTATAAGAATGTGACTGTTAAACAAGGTGAAACGGTTCTCTCCATCGTACATACAAGCAAGCCACTTGATGATGTCATTAAAGATTTCGAGGAGCTGAATCAAGGAGTGAAAGCGAACGAAATCAGGGCAGGCAGCACATATAAGTTTCCTGTCTATAAGAGATAAAACGTTAATTCCTTGTCATTCATACAAAGAGACTGTTACAATATGAACTGTAAAACACGACGTACACGGCAAACGATTGCTTGTACACTAAGGAGCGATTGACAAGTGAGTGAAGTCACACATCGTACTAAAACGCGTCCCGTCAAAGTGGGACCTTTAACTATAGGTGGAAATAATGAGGTTGTCATTCAAAGTATGGCAACAACCAAAACACATGATGTCGAAGCGACAGTCGCTGAAATTAAACGTTTAGAAGAGGCAGGCTGTCAAATCGTGCGTGTCGCATGTCCGGATGAGCGTGCAGCAAATGCAATTGCGGACATTAAAAAACAAATTAACATCCCGCTTGTTGTGGATATTCATTTTGACTACAAGCTTGCACTAAAAGCGATAGAAGCAGGCGCAGACAAAATCCGAATCAATCCAGGAAACATTGGAAGAAGAGAAAAAGTCGAAGCGGTTGTCAAAGCAGCAAAAGAAAAAGGCATTCCAATCCGTATTGGCGTAAACGCTGGTTCATTAGAGAAAAAAATTCTTGATAAATACGGCTATCCAACAGCAGATGGCATGGTCGAAAGTGCACTGCATCACATTAAAATTCTAGAAGACCTCGACTTTCATGACATCATCGTCAGTATGAAAGCATCTGATGTAAACCTTGCAATTGAAGCATACGAAAAAGCGGCTAAAGCCTTTGATTATCCTCTTCACCTTGGGATTACAGAATCAGGTACGTTATTTGCAGGTACAGTCAAGAGTGCAGCTGGACTTGGCGCTATTTTGAATATGGGGATTGGAAACACACTCCGTATTTCATTAAGTGCTGACCCAGTTGAAGAAGTAAAAGTGGCACGTGAATTGTTGAAATCATTTGGTCTTGCATCAAATGCAGCAACACTGATCTCCTGCCCAACTTGTGGACGAATTGAAATTGACCTCATCAGCATTGCAAATGAAGTCGAAGAATATATTTCTAAAATCAAAGCACCGATTAAAGTAGCTGTTCTCGGCTGCGCTGTAAACGGTCCAGGTGAAGCGCGTGAAGCGGACATCGGAATTGCAGGCGCTAGAGGCGAAGGCTTATTGTTCCGTAAAGGTGAAATTGTTCGTAAAGTACCGGAAGAAACAATGGTCGAAGAACTGAAAAAAGAAATCGATAAAATCGCTGAAGAACATTATGCAAAAATGGAAGCTGAAAAAGAAAAACAAGCGAATGCCTAACAAAAAACACGCCTGACGTCATAGTCAGGCGTTTTTCCGTTCTTGTTAAAAGAACGGGGTGATAAATATACCTAGGATGACGGAAACAATTCCGATCCCAATTGACCACGCGCCAAGCGCATGTGCTCCTTTTCTTCGTGCAATATAACCAACGACGATTGCCGCTACCCCTAATAGCACCGGCAAGACAAATAATGAGATAATCGCAATCGCGAGTGCTGTATAGCCTATCCCTTTACTGCCTGAATCGTCACCTGCTTGGTCACGTCCTCGTCTATCTTCTTGATCTCTTGAAGCTTGATATGGCTCTGCAATTTCGGCAGCTGTTTCCTCTAAATAGCCATCATCATTACTAAAGTGTGTGTCGATTTCACGATCATTTCTTCTGAAATCCTCGTCTCTTTCCATGATCAATTCCCCCTTTTGGTTAATAGAAAGGAGCTTTTTTAGTATGAGCAAAAATGTCTGTTTCATGATTGCTAAAACTTGCTGGAATTGTGAATTGATTATGTTACACTTTAAGAGTATAAAAATGAGGAGTGTGGGCATGTTACGTTTAGGAATTGATATTGATGGTACAGTGACGGCGCAGGACACCTTTGTTCCCTACTTAAATGAGTCGTTCCAATGTGCCATGACACTAGATGATATGACAGAGTATGATTTGACGAAGCTTTTAAAGATTTCTCATGAAGAATTTTGGGGCTGGATGGATCAGCACGAGCCTCTTATTTATAAACAGGCAAAGCCTGCTGAGGGCGCAAAAAAGATCCTCGACGAAATGAAGCAGCAGCACAGACTGATTTATATTACCGCAAGAAGGCAGCAGCATTCGGATATCACCTACAAGTGGTTTCAAGAACATGACGTGCACTATGATGCTATTGAGCTGGTTGGCGGTCATCATAAGCTGGAAGCCGTTCAAAAGCACAAAATTGATGTGTTTTTTGAAGACCATCATGGCAATGCCACAATGATTGCAAAAGAGGCTGACATCCCGGTAATACTTTTCAACTCCCCTTATAACCAGATGCCAATCGACGACAGAATTATACGCGTAAACAACTGGCAGGAAGCATCTAAGTGGATCAAACAATACGAGCAGCGTCTGCAAACTGCTTATTAATGTAACTGAGCGAGCACCGAAGCGGAACAAACATGAAGATTTGTCTACACGCTGAAGCCGATACATTTAATGTATCGGCTTGTTTGATGGAGCAAGCTGCCCTTCTTTCATGAGAAAATGGTACAATGCCCCCTTCATGCCTGCCTGATTCAAGTAGTAGCAAGTTTCCAGCTTCACCTGAATGTTCTTCCACGCATGCAGTGTATGTAAATGTTTTTCAATGTTTTGTAATAAATCTGGTCTTGCACTTACGCCTCCGCCGATGAGGATTTTCTCTGGGTTAAGAACAGTCGCTACATTGTAAACGCCAATGGCTATTTGCTTGTACCATTGATCCACCAGCTTCTCAATGGCCGGATCATGCTTTGCCTTTTCAAAAATTTCTTGACCGTCTATTTGAGTACTTTGCGGAATTCCTTGCTTTTCTTTATAGCTCCGAATTAATCCAGCCGTTGAAGCGCTGCTGTTAAGAGTTGTAAACTGGCCATTTTCCGTCTCTGTCAGCATCATGCCAAATTCACCGCCGCGGAAGGATGCACCGCGCACAAGCTGACCATTAGCAAAAATACCCCCGCCGACACCCGTGCCAATTGTCATACAAATAAAGCTGTCACAATCTTTCGCATGACCGCTGTATTTTTCTGCGAGAGCTGCACAATTCGCGTCATTTTCCACTTCTACACGAAGAGACGTTTTCTCTTCTAAAAGTGTTTTTACATTTTGACCATTTAAGGCGATGATGGCGCCTGCAAATTCTGTATAACCTGATTCACTGTCCACAAAGCCTGGAAGACTGATGGCGATACCGCTGACATCCGTCATCCTTTGATATTCCCTGACCACATCCGCCATGGCTTCTAAAAACGGTTCAAGCTGCCGGCAGTTCGTCTCATAGTCACCGCTTGTGACAAGCTCCCCATCCTGATCCATTAATCCATGTTTCGTTTTCGTCCCGCCTACATCAAATACAACGTAATAAGCCACTTTTAACCCTCCCTTTACTTCAAAAATGTAGTACCTTGATCTCATTTTAATGAAACAGCCTCCCTTTGTAAAACGTTTTCAAAAGACAAAACAAAAAAGCCAGCTCCATGGCTGGCTTTTTCATGAGTGAACTTCTTTCGGTTCGCAGGTAGGACAAGTTCCATATATTTCAAATTTATGCCCGCTAATATGATAATCCTTTAAATCGGCGTCGAGCTTGTCCATAGGGCAGGCATCGATCTCTTTTGTTTTTCCGCATGTAAGACAAATAAAGTGATGGTGATGATGGGAAAATGAACATTTAAAACGGAATAGTTTCTCCCCTGACAATTCTGTTGTTTCTAATATTCCAAGGTCTTCATATAGTGACAAGTTTCGATAAATCGTATCAAAGCTGAGACCCGGGTAATCTTCACTTAGTGCCGTCAGCACATTTTTAGCGGTCAAGTATTTATCAGAATCAGAAAACAATTGAAGCATATCTTCACGTTTGCTTGTATATTTGTAGCCTTTTTCCTTTAATAAATCAAGCGCTTCTTGTACGTTCATGTTGATTCCCCCTTCTGAATTTCCCAATACTAATACATCCGATTAAAATCAAGATCGACAGCATCACAATGGTTCCGCCTGGCGCTAAATCAAGATAATAGCTTAAAATCAATCCGGCCAATACAGACAATTCACCAAACAAGATCGAAAGGAAAATCGCCTGTTTGAATCCTTTGGCAATGCGGATACTTGCCGCAACAGGAAGCGTCATGAGCGCTGACACAAGCAGTGTACCGACGATACGCATCGATGCCGCAATGACAAGTGCAACGACTAAGATAAAAATAAAATGAATCCATTTTGCTGAAATACCAGAAGCCTTTGCATGCTCTTCATCAAAAGAAAGCAGAAACAATTCTTTATATAAAAGCACAACAACTAACACAACAACGAGTGAGATCCCCACAATAATCCAAAGATCAAGTCTTGAAACCGCGCTGACACTTCCGAATAAATAACTAAACAAATCTGTATTAAAGCCATTCGCTAGTGAAATGAAGATAACGGAGATCCCAATACCCCCTGATAAGATGATGGGAATGGCAAGTTCCTGATAATGTTTATACACGGAACGGAGGCGTTCAATAAACAATGAACCTGCCACAGAAAAAGCCATCCCTAAGTAGAGCGGGCTTACCCCTGTCAAAAGACCAAACTTTTTATCAAGAAATAGACTTGCGGCAATACCGGCAAGTGATACGTGACTGAGGGCATCTGCAATAAGCGAGAGCCTTCTTACGACAATAAATACACCAAGTAAGGGCGCAATAAAACCAATCAGTAACCCTGAGATAAACGCATTTTGTAAAAATTCATAATGAAAAAATGGAAATAGCATTATTCATGTCCCCCATGATGGTGATGGTCGTGATGAATCACTTGAATGTCATGCCCGTAAAATTGGGATAGCGCCTGATCATCCATTGAATCAAACGCTTCTGCATCCCCGTGGAAATGCAGTGTCTGATTTAAACAAGCCACATGGGTGACTTTATCGGAAACGGTGCCAACGTCGTGTGTGACGAGAATTAAAGACATTCCTTTTTCTTTGTTCAATGTTTCGAGCAGCTGATAAAAGCCTTCTACTGTCCTCTGGTCAACCCCAACCGTAGGCTCATCCAAAATGAGCAGCTTCGGCTGACTGACAAGCGCACGGGCAATAAATGCACGCTGCTGCTGCCCGCCAGAAAGCTCACCGATGTTTTGATGCTTTAAATCTTGTATGCCAACTGAGCGAATGGCATCTTCCACTTGCCATTTATCCTGTTTGCTCATTCGTTTAAACAAACCAATTTTTGCGGTCAGTCCGCTTGCGACGACCTCATATACAGAAGCAGGGAAACCTGTATTAAAGCTATTCGCTTTTTGAGAAACAAATCCAATTTGATCCCAGTCTCTAAATTTTGAAACAGGCGTGCCAAACAGCTTTAATTCACCTTGCTGCGGTTTAATGAGCCCAAGCAGGCATTTTAATAAGGTTGTTTTACCAGAACCATTCGGTCCAACAAGTGCTAGAAAGTTTCCTTCCTCTACTGTTAAATGAATGTGATCAATGACATTTCGCTGTCCATACGAGTACGAAATGTCCTTCATTTCAATAATTGGCTTTGCCATGAATCTTTCCACCTTTAATCAATATAAAAAGAATGATTACGATTTATACAACAAAAAGAAAATGGCTTTTGCCATTTTCTCTGTCCATACATACATTTCATTATATAAAAGAAAGATAAAAAAGTAAAATAAAAGCTAATGAATGGCTGTTTTGAACTTACCGCCTTTTGTTTCATGCGTATCCATAATCGTAATAAATGCTTGGTCATCAATTTCAAATACAATGGATTTCAGCTTTGTAATTTCAAGCCTTGTGACAACGGCGTAGATGACATCTTTTTCTTCATCTGTATAGCCGCCTTTTCCTCTCAGCTTTGTCGTTCCCCTGCCGAGTCGATGAAGAATCGCATCTGAAATTTCATCATAATAGTCTGAGACGATAATGACAGCTTTTGTTTCATCAAGCCCTTGAATGACAGCATCAATTGTTTTCATTGCCAAATAATATGTCATGACAGAATACATAGCCTGCTCTGGTCCGAAAACAAAGCCCGCCCAAATAAAAATGAACACATTGACGATCATGACAAACTCACCGACGGAGAAAGGAATTTTTTTCGTCAGAAGAATTCCCAAGATCTCTGTTCCATCCATTGAACCTCCATTTCGGATGACAAGTCCAACACCAAACCCAAGTAATAGCCCGCCAAATACAGTGGCTAAGATCGGCTGTGTTGTAAATGCCTCCACATGATGAAGTGAAGATTCAATCACGGCTAAGCTGACAATCCCAATCACAGTGGAAATCAGAAAGGTTTTCCCAATATGTTTGTATCCTGATATCATAAATGGAATATTTAAAATGACAACAATCGTCGCAAAATTAATAAACGGGTTATCTGTAAAGAGATAATCCAAAATAAGCGAAATGCCGATGATGCCCCCATCAATAATATTGTTTGGCACTAAAAATAATTCAATGCTGACTGCTGCACATGCAGCTCCTACTAGAATCAGAAAAATTCTCAAAATAAAATGAGGCACCGATTCCTTTCTATGCTGTTTACTATTTGCCATACGTTCTCCCTTCTACACAAATTAAATTTTCACTGAACATTTTATCCACTTTACTATTTTATCATTTCAGAGAATAAAATAAAATTTTTTGCACATTTTCCGTTTTCGTCCATACATTGTTACAGAGGGGAGGAATGGAATTGATTTTAATTCAAAAAATTGTCCTGCAGCGGCTCAATCAGATCACAGCAAGTGATCTGTTAAGGTATGCGAAACAGTATGGCGTTAGTTTAACGTCTCATCAAGCTGCTGAGGTGGCCAAACTCATGAACGGGAAAAATATCAATATTTTTAATGACTCAGAGCGTCACCGGCTTCTTAAGCAAGTGGAAGCAATTACTTCTAAACAGACAGCACAAACTGTGAATGATTTGTTTAACCAGTTTACAAGTTAAGCAAAAAAGGGCCGCATTTAGCGGCACCTCAACATGTTGCATCCTTTTTTACTGACCCGTAATTTTATCTAGTAAGCCTTCATCAAATTGCTTTTCTTTCAGCATGGCAATTTCGAATTTGTAAGGTGGTTTTTTGTTCTTTTTATCTTCACCTACATAAGGCGTTTCTAGAATTTTCGGCACATCTTGAAGCTGCGGATGATGCACAATATAGCTCAGTGCATCGAAACCAATTTCACCAAAACCGATATTTTCATGTCGGTCTTTTCTTGCGCCTTGCACGTTTTTACTGTCATTAATATGAAGAACTTTGATTCGGTCAATACCAACAATTCGATCAAATTCTTCTAATACACCATCAAAGTCACTCACAATCGGATAACCAGCATCGTGCGTGTGACACGTATCAAAGCAGACAGAAAGAGCTTCGTTATGTGTCACTCCGTCGATAATTTGGGCAAGCTCTTCAAAGCTTCTTCCGCACTCTGATCCTTTTCCCGCCATTGTTTCAAGTGCAATTTGAACCTCTTGACCTTTCACAATGACTTCGTTTAAACCTTCAATGATTTTTTGAATCCCTGCCTCTGCCCCTGCTCCGACATGCGCACCCGGGTGGAGAACAATTTGTCTTGCTCCCAGCGCTTCCGTACGCTCAATCTCAGAGCGAAGAAAGTCTACACCAAGCTCAAATGTCGCTGGATTCACTGTATTTCCAATATTGATAATATACGGAGCATGCACGACGATATCCGTCATGCCATGCTCTTTCATATGCGCTTGTCCAGCTTCAATATTGAGGTCTTCAATTTTTTTACGGCGCGTATTTTGCGGTGCACCTGTATAAATCATAAACGTATTCGAACCATAAGAGGCAGCTTCCTCACTCGCTGCAAGAAGCATATGTTTTCCGCTCATGGATACATGTGAACCAATCTTTAACAATGTTTCCCCCTACTTTCCATTACGCTTTGACTTTCTACGTTCCTGTCTTTTGATTTTATCCATCTCACGTGTCATTTTCTTTTTATATCCAGGTTTGACGGCTTTCGGTTTTCTCACAAGACGTTTTGCTTTTTCTTCAATTTCATTTGGGGCTTTTTTACGTCTTTGACGCTTCAGACGGTCATCTGCATCTCGCCATTCGCCATGAACAATGGTTTTGTTTTCAAACACAACGCCCATTTTCTCAATTTGAATGAGTGCATCCTCATCAGCCAGCTCATAAATGGTCATGGCAATTCCAGATGAACCCGCACGAGCTGTTCTTCCAACGCGGTGCACATAAAAATCAAGATCAGATGGAAGTTCATAGTTAATCACGTGGCTGACGCCTTTAATGTCAATCCCGCGAGCTGCAAGATCAGATGCCACAATATAAGTGAACTCCAAATCTTCAATTTGTTTCATGACTTTTTTACGTTCGCGCGGCGTCAATCCGCCATGGAGCACACCGATTTTCATTCCTTTTTCTTGTAGGAACGATGCGATTTCATCAACAGTTGTTTTTGTATTGGCAAAAATGATCCCTAAATATGGCTGTACATTCGTCACCATTTCATGGAGCAATTTTAATTTATCACGCTGTTTAGACGGAACTAAAATATGCTGAATGTTTTCAGCTGTAATCCGTCTTGGTTCAACATGCGCATACTTTGGATTGTCCATATATTTTTTCAGGAAAGGCTTTAGTTTTTCTGGGATGGTTGCAGAGAACACAAGCATTTGCAGCTGTTCTGGCATTTGTGCACCAATACGGTCCACATCTTCTAAAAATCCCATATCCAGCATTAAATCAGCTTCATCAATAACAAGAGATGTCGCTTTGTAAACATTCAGCGCCTGCTCATGAATGAGGTCAGCAATACGTCCAGGTGTACCGACAACCAAATGCGGCTGGTTTTTTAGTTTTTGAATTGATTTCTGCTTGTCCGTTCCGCCAATGTAAAGCTTTGCTTTGATCTCTTCTTCTGGAGAAGCATTCTTTAAAATCGTTTGAGCTTCTTTGAAAATTTGATTGGCTAATTCTCTTGTAGGTGCAGTAATCACCACTTGTACCTGCTCTTTGCTTGGATCAATTGAATGAATCAGCGGCAGTAAGTACGCATGAGTTTTTCCTGTTCCGGTTTGTGACTGGCCGATCACGCTTTCTCCTTTTAAAACAGCAGGGATGATTCTTTTTTGAATATCAGTCGGCTCATAAAAGCCTAGTTCATGAATAGCATCTATAATAAAAGGCTTTAATTCATATGTCGTAAATTTCGTTTCTTTCATGTTTTCACTCCTTAAGGCAATGCCTTTTTGCTCATCTCCTCATTATAGCTGATTTTCAGTAAAAAAACCATGTCCGCTTTTCCTACAGGAAACCAATTGGTGCTTCCTTGCATAACCTATGAAGAGAAAGAGAATGCAGTAAGGGAGGTACAAGTATGTTAGGGCAAAGGCCTATGGGCGATTTTCAGCCGCGCCGTCCCTCACGCCGGCACCTTGGAAATGGCGGACAGCCCGGAATATTTCAAAGAGGGCAGCATCCTCCTATCCAGCAGCCTTTTCAAGGGCAGGGCAATCCATTTCAGCAAATGATGCCTCGCTCCCCGTCTGTAGAGGGAGGCGGTTTACCCGTTCCAGGAGGTGAGAGCCGTGCACTAGGCGGCGGAGCAGGAATTAAAGGCATGCTCTCTAAATTTCTTCCTGGCGCAGGAGGAGCAGGAGTCTCTGGAGGTGGGGCGGGATTACAAGGAATCCAGAGCTTCACAAATCCTGCGACCCTCTCAAGCATGTTAGGAAATGTTCAAAAAGTGCTCGGGATGGCGCAGCAATTTACGCCAATGATTCAGCAATACGGTCCTTTAGTAAGAAATTTGCCGGCGATGATTAAACTCTACAGCCAGCTTGGCAGTGCGGATGATGATGAAGAAAGTGCAAATGATGCTGATGCAGAATCAACGGAGACCAGCGCGGAAACAGAAGTGCACGAGGAAGAAGCACAAACTGACGAAATAGAAAAAAATGAAGAACCAGAAGACATCCTGGTCAAAAAAACAACACCTCACACATCACCTGCTCCTGAAGCAAAACCGAAAAAAAGATCTGGCAGCTCTGTTCCAAAACTATATGTCTAGTGGTCTTTTAACGGCGAAGTGTTCACTGCGTATAACAATCTTTGATATATACGCTTACTTTGGCTATAATGGAAGCAAGAGAATGATAAAAAGCCGTTTTTTACGGCTTTTTATATTGTTCTTCTCTAGCAGCACTTCCCTACAGGAGGACGAATAAATGAATGTAATTAAAATATCGCCGCGTGGCTATTGCTATGGCGTTGTGGATGCAATGGTCATTGCTAAAAATGCCGCACTTGATAAAAACTTGCCACGCCCAATTTATATATTAGGCATGATTGTGCACAACAAACATGTCACTGATGCCTTCGAGGAAGATGGTATTTTCACACTGGACGGACCAAACCGCTTAGACATTTTAAAGCAGGTTGAAAGTGGCACAGTCATTTTCACAGCTCACGGCGTTTCTCCTGAGGTTCGTCAAATCGCAGAAGAAAAAGGCCTTGTCGCCATTGATGCGACCTGTCCAGATGTAACGAAAACTCACGAACTCATTTCAGAGAAAACAGCCGATGGCTATGACATTATTTATATTGGGAAAAAGGGTCATCCTGAGCCAGAAGGAGCTGTCGGAGTAGCCCCTGACAACGTACACCTTGTCGAAACAGAAGCTGACATTGAGGCGCTCGATTTAACATCAGAAAAACTGCTCATCACGAACCAAACGACGATGTCTCAATGGGATGTCCACGATCTGATGGAGCTGATTAAAGAGAAATACCCTCACGTCGAGTATCATCAAGAAATTTGTCTTGCGACACAGGTGCGCCAGGAAGCGGTATCGCAGCAAGCTGGCCAAGCCGATTTAACCATTGTTGTCGGCGATCCAAAAAGTAATAACTCTAACCGTCTCGCACAAGTATCAATGGAGATTGCCGGAACGCAGGCTTACCGTATTGGCGACTTAAGTGAACTCAAGCTGGAGTGGCTGGAGGGCGTCAAAACCGTTGCCGTTACTGCTGGTGCTTCAACACCAACACCTATTACAAAGGAAGTCATTCGTTTCTTAGAAAACTATGAACCAGATGATGAAACAACTTGGAAGATTGAACGAACCGTTCCTCTTTCTAAAATTTTACCTCGCGTCAAAACAAAGAAATAAGAAAACGTCAGAGCGGATATGCTCTGACGTTTTTTGATTACATAAATTGAAATGGGTTTGTGTTTGATTCAGAAACAAAGAGCTGTACGTCATATTTTTTATCCGCACATAGCGATTGAAGCTTCGCCTTTACGCCCTCTTTCATAATCTTTTCAGCATAATGTCCTGGGTCCACAACGTTCAGCCCCAGCATCATGGCATCGTGCGCAACATGGAAATAAAGGTCTCCTGTCACATACACATCGGCACCCATTCTTTTCGCTTGATGGATATATTTATTTCCGTCTCCGCCAAGCACCGCCACTTTTTTCACAACAGCGTTTTGGTCTCCTACAAAACGAGCACCATTCACATCTAGCTTCGTTTTCACAAATTGTGTGAAATCTCTCAGTGTCATTGGCTCATTTAGCTCTCCAATACGGCCAAGACCTTTTTGAATAGGAGGAAGGTCTGTCGTGTGTACACTATAGGCGACTTCTTCATAAGGATGTGCTTTGATCATTTCACGAATCACTTGTTTTTCTATACTTGCTGGGAAAATGGTTTCAATCCGCACTTCTTTCACAAATTCTAATTGACCCGATTCACCAATAAACGGCTCAGCTTCTTCTGATGGCAGAAAGCTGCCTGTCCCTTCATTTGAAAACGCACAATGGCTGTAGTTGCCGATATGGCCGGCGCCCGCATTTCCTAAAGCTGTCCGGATGGCCTCTTCAAATTCCTCTGGGACATAGAGAGCAAGCTGTTTGATTGGATCTTCGTATGTCGGCACTAACACACTTGTTTCTTCCAGCTCTAAAGCCTCAGCAAGCAAGTCATTGACTCCCCCATCAGCTACGTCTAAATTCGTATGTGCCACATATACCGCAATATCATGTTTGATGCATTTTTCAATGATCCGTCCAGCCGGCTGATCCGTTGCTACATGTTTTAATGGTCGAAAAATCGGCGGATGGTGGGCAATAATAAGATCCACTTTTCGCTCGATCGCCTCATCTACTACATTCTCTAATACATCCAAGGTGATCATCACATTGGTTACTTTTTTATTTAATGTCCCAATCTGAAGACCAATTTTATCCCCTTCCATGGCGTATGCCTTTGGTGAAAATTGTTCAAACAATTGGATGATTTCATGCCCGTTTACTGTTTTAGCCAACAGTCAAAACCTCCTTTAGCATCTTTATTTTCGCATTCAGCTCTTCAAGGCGTTCTTTATTTTCTGCTGTCCGCGCCGCCTGCTGAATTTGACTTTCTATCTTCTCCATATGCTGAAGCTCTTGCATCCACTTGCGAAGGAAGACGTCATTTTGCTCTTTTGCAAGAAACGGGCCAACCAGCATGCCTGCTTCAAGTAACATCCCTTCATAAGCTTTATCTTTATCGCCTTTTTCTGCGATGATGATTTCGTATATTTTGCCGTCCTCTTCTAAAATGACTTCATCTATCAATTCATACCCCTCTTGATAAAGCCATAAACGAATATGGTGGGCATGGATATTCGGCTGAAGAATGAGCCGCTCATGGCCTGCGAGCTTATGCCTTCCTTCATTTAGAATGCTTGCGATAAGTGCCCCTCCCATACCTGCAATCGTCACTGCATTTACTTCGCCTTTTTCAATGACTTCAAGACCATTTCCTTTTCTGACCGATATCTGTTCATCTAATTCAAGTCTATGTACTTGCTGCTGCGCCGATTGGAGCGGTCCATTGGTAATTTCACCAGCAATGGCTTTCACTGCTTTTTGATGCAGAATCGCATAGCATGGCAAATAGGCATGGTCTGAGCCGATATCAGCGAAGACTGCCTCATCTGGTAAAAAGTCCGCGACTTTTTTTAATCGTTTCGATAAATTCATTTCATTCATACGTATCACTACTTTTCTTTAATGTTCATACTTGTCTATCTTATATAAATTATGGACTTTTTAAAAGTCGTTTTCAAATGAAAAAAGCTCTTCTTTTGAAAAAGAGCTTTTTGTATAAGATTATTTAATTTTAGACACCCATTCTGCCATTTCATCGAGCTTTTCATTTGGAATCAGCCCGCCTGGCATCCCGTTGCCGCCTTCTTGAATTTTCTTCTTAATGTCAGCTACTTCAAGCTTGTCTCCAACACCTTTTAATGCAGGACCTGCGCCGCCTTCATAGTTTTCCCCGTGACAGCTTATGCAGTTCTGCTTATACAATTCTTCTGGCGTTGCATTTGCTGTCTCTTCTTGCTTTTGCTCTTTGCCCCCTGAGGCAATTTTTTCTTCATCTTTCAGCCCCTTCATTGATAAGAAAAAAGTGAGTCCAATACCTAAAATGGCAATCAATAAAAATGGTATAAGTGGATTCCGTTTCATTTCTTTCATCCTCCCCTTTGTGAAAACCCCTTTGAGACTATGCAAACAATTCTAATTCTACTTTAATTTTACAAAAAGTAAACGAATTATGATACAAAACTTTGGTCAAGTTCACAGATTAGACAAAAATGATTCAAGATGAGAAATGAAGCCTTCAGCACATTTAGATGTATTTTTTATACATCTTTTCTCTAAGAACGTTGCAAATTCATTTGTTATTCAGTAAAATATAATCAGATTGAAAAAAGCGTTTTCATTTTTGATAAGAAAGAACGGATCTCTTTCAAGATCCGTCCGGTTTCTATTCTAAGAAGTCTTTTAATCGTTTACTTCTGCTTGGGTGTCTTAATTTACGAAGAGCTTTCGCTTCAATTTGTCTGATACGCTCTCTTGTTACGCCGAACACCTTTCCAACCTCTTCTAACGTGCGAGTTCTTCCGTCGTCTAGTCCGAAACGTAGTCTTAGCACATTTTCTTCACGGTCCGTCAGCGTGTCTAAAACATCTTCAAGCTGCTCTTTTAAAAGTTCGTACGCAGCGTGGTCAGATGGAGATGTCGCCTCTTGGTCTTCGATAAAATCACCAAGGTGCGAGTCATCTTCTTCACCAATAGGTGTTTCTAAAGATACAGGCTCTTGCGCAATTTTAAGAATCTCTCTTACCTTTTCTGGAGTTAAATCCATGTCTTCAGCAATTTCCTCAGGCGTTGGTTCTCTGCCTAGGTCTTGCAGAAGCTGTCTTTGAACACGGATCAATTTATTAATCGTTTCCACCATATGAACCGGGATCCGGATTGTTCTCGCCTGATCGGCAATCGCACGTGTGATCGCCTGTCTAATCCACCAAGTCGCATATGTTGAGAATTTATATCCTTTGCGGTAATCAAACTTCTCAACCGCCTTCATCAGACCCATGTTTCCTTCTTGAATCAAGTCAAGGAACAGCATACCACGACCGACATAGCGTTTCGCAATGCTGACCACGAGACGAAGGTTCGCTTCCGCTAATCTTCTTTTTGATTCCTCATCGCCCTCTTCGATCTTTTGAGCATACGTAATTTCTTCTTTAGCAGATAACAAATTGACGCGTCCGATTTCTTTTAAGTACATACGAACAGGATCATTGATTTTGACACCTGGTGGTACGCTTAAATCATTCAGGTCAAATTCTTCTTCTGCTTTAGCCAGCTGCTGAACATTTGGGTCTTCTGTCTCTTCGTTTTCACTAATGAGCTCTACACCCTGTTCGCCTAAGTATTCATAGTATTCATCCATTTGGTCTGATTCAATTTCAAAGCTAGACATACGCTCTGCAATTTCTTCGTATGTTAAAACGCCCCGTTTTTTACCCGTTTCAGTGAGCTTATCTCTCACCTGTTCAAAGGTTAATTCAGTTTCGGTTTCGTGGGCTTGTTTATCAGCCATTATGGATCCCTCCTTCCAAAGCTTGCAACGAATTCTAAAGTAACTTGCGATTTACTTCCGCCCTGCTTTTCTCTCTCTATCAAACAGATGACGAAGCAAATAGGAAATAAAATAAATAATGATGAAGGCAAGATGCTTGCGGTCTTATGCTCCTCCCGTAAAGGATTCATTGCCAGCCGTAAGTCCTGTCATTAATAATAGACGTATTACTTCAGCGAACGGTTCAACTGAATAATTTCTTTTGCAAGTGTTGCCGCTTTGAAGAAATCTTTTTGCCTCTCCGCTTCTGCACGTTCTAGTTCTTTTTCCTTTATCATTGACAAATTCCGATGATTCAACACTTTTTTTACATAATCACTTAATTCAGCTTCACTGAGTTCGTCTCCGACTTGAATCATCAATATATCCGTCAACAGCTGATTCATGACATCATCTTCTATCCGGTTCATCAGGTGCTGCGGCGTTGGTTCTTTGCCTTCTTCATATAAAGCATAAATGTACGTTGCCAGCGCCCTGTGCGAATCTATATTAAATTCAATCCCGATTCTGTCAAGTACTTTGCGGATCACGTCATCGCTTTTTAACATATGAGCAAGCAGCATTCGCTCTGCATTTTCATATGCCGGCCGCAGACGCTTTCTTCTCACTTGTGTTGACAGATGTGCACGCCGTTTTTCAAGCCCGTTTTCTTCCTGCGTGCTTTTGGTTTCTTGCCGCTGCTGTTTTTCAAACAGCTCCAGTTGTTCTTTTAATGAATCAAGTGAGATCGAAAACTCCCCAGCAAGCTGTTTCATGTAAATCTCTTGCTCCAAAGAGCCGTTTAACCGGCTGATTTCTCGGAGAACCTGCTTCATATAAGTAAGACGGTCTCCTTCGTCTGATAAGTTTTTTCCTCTTCGGAAAAAATTCATCTTAAACGTCATTAATGTCACACTTGCATCTATGATGTCATTCCTAAATTTCTCGCCGCCATATTTACGAATGTAATCATCTGGATCAAGTCCATCTGGTATCATGGCAACGCGAACTTTACATCCTCTTTTTCCAAGCAAATCTGATGCTTTCATGGTCGCTTCGTAGCCGGCCGTATCAGAGTCATAGCAAAGGATGATCTCTTCTACGTTCCGCCTGAGAAGCTTTACGTGCTCTTCTGTAAGAGACGTACCCATTGTTGCAACACTTTCACCGACACCTGATGTAACAGCTGAGATGACGTCTGCAAATCCTTCAAAAAGAACCGCCCGTTCGCGTTTGCGAATATGCATACGTGCGTCATGAAAGTGATAAAGCAGCTTACTTTTATGAAAAAGCGGCGTTTCAGGACTATTCATATATTTAGGCTGCTGATCACCAAGCGATCTTCCGGAAAAAGCGATGACCGTTCCATGATGATCATGAATGGGAAACATGACACGATCTCTAAAGCGGTCAAAAAAGCCTGTGCCGTTTTCACGTTGAATCAAAAGACCAGCCTTCTCCATCATCACAGGATCAAATCCTCGTTTTTCTAAAAACTTGGTCACGAAATCCCAAGAATCAAGAGCATACCCGATCTCAAACTTGGCAATTGTTTCATCCGTAAAGCCTCTGGACCGTAAATAATCGAGTGCGTTTTGACCTTCCTTTGTATTTACCAGCAAATGGTGGTAAAATTTCTTAAGAAGCTCATGGGCCTCAATCATTTTATGATCTGCAGTGTCCTCATGCTGAGATGAACTCATCTGAGCATTTGCCACCTGATCAGGCAGATCAATATGGTACTTATCAGCCACATGTGAAACGGCTTCAATAAATGAGTAGCCTTCCATTTGTCTGAGGAACGAAAACACATTGCCTCCCGCACCACAGCCAAAACAATGGAAGATTTGCTTATCTGCTGAAACAGAGAATGAAGGAGTATTTTCACCATGGAATGGACAAAGACCGAAGTAATTTCGACCTTGCTTTCTAAGCTGTACGTATTCTCCAATCACTTCGACAATGTCTGCGTTTTTTTGGATCTGCTCCAAAAGTTCATCTGGTATACGTTTGCTCATCCTAATAACACTCCGTCGTACATTATTCGCCTTTTAATTTAAAAATCCTTCATGATTCGACAGGATTTTTTGTAGTTGCGCTATAAATCGCTTCTTATCCTCTTCTAAAAGCTTTTTGGGACCTTTTCCGTATACACCTTTTCTTCGCTGTTTGCTGGAAACATGCCTGCGTTCCAAATCAAAATCAATTGTTTCGTTTGTGTACATTCGTCCTCTTTCAGACAGAACAATGACCTGTGCCGGAAGCAGTAAGGAGGCAAGACCAATATCTTGGGTGACGACAATATCATGTGCGGCAGCTGAGTTTGCAATGACTAAGTCCGCTGCTTCCTTATGTGTATCTACAAACCGCCAATCTTCAAGTGGAGATCTTTTGGTTTGAAAATGCTCATATGAAGCAATGAACGTCACTGGTACTTGAAATTGAGATGCGACAGAAAGGATTTCGTCTTTTACAGGACAAGCATCTGCATCGACATAAATCGTCCTCTCTTTTTTACGTTTATTCAGGTGACTAATTCTCCATCCCTCCACCTTATTCCTGCTTTAGAGTAGCAAAAAGACCATACTTTTCCCCTATAAAGCAATCAACAGTAAAACTCATTTTGTCGAAAAGTTATGTTCAGAATCACTTGACTTCTGCCAATATTAGTTTATTCGTTCTTGACTTAACTTAAACCTAAAATCAATCATTTTATCACAATTTTTTATTATAATACAAATGCAGCAAATATGCCATTGTTTTTGTTTACCCGTTTCCCACCATAGGAAAAACCCAGGAGGAGCATCCTGAGTTTATTCGGAACCTCTTTTGGTCAGCATTTGATGAATGACATTTGCCGTTTCCTCAACTGCTTTATTCGATACATCAACAACTTGACAGTTAATGCGGTCAACCACTTTTTCAAAATACTCTAGTTCCTCTTTAATCCGCTCAATGTTCGCATATATAGCGCGATCATTTAAACCAAGAGATTTTAAACGCTCTTTGCGAATATGATTTAGTTTGTCTGGACTAATTTTCAAACCGATACATTTCTTCGGATCTACTGAAAATAACTCTTCTGGCGGATCAACTTCAGGTACAATTGGAACGTTGGCTACCTTCAGCCGTTTATGTGCCAAATATTGAGATAATGGTGTCTTAGACGTGCGTGATACACCAATGAGTACAATATCAGCCTTTAGAATACCTCTTGGGTCTCTGCCGTCATCATATTTCACAGCGAACTCGATGGCTTCTACCTTTTTAAAATAGTCCTCATCTAATTGACGTACACGACCCGGTTCATGTTTCGCTTCATTTCCATATGCCGTCTCCATTTTATCAATGAGCGGACCGATGATGTCATAATAAACGACACCGTTTGCTTCTGCTTCCTCGATTAAGAATTGGCGCATTTCTGGCACAACAAGAGTAAAGCAGACGATCCCATTATCTGCTTTCGCCAGTGAAATGACTTCTTTAATCGTACCAACATCCTCTACATACGGGATTCTTCTAATATTTGAATGGTCTGATGAGCCGCCATCAAATTGGCTAAGTGCCGCTTTGACCACGAGCTCTGCCGTTTCTCCAACTGAATCTGATACCACAAAAATTACGCGATTACTCATAACATCCCCTCGCAGTCTTCTGTCATTAGATTATTTCGTTCTCCGATAAGCTGACAAGTATTTTCGTCATGTTTGTTTTCGTAATTCTTCCGACCACTTCAAAACCTTTATCCGTATCTTTTATCACAGGAAGTGCATCTATTTGCTTTTCAATCAAGTGCTTCGCCACATCCATAATGAAATCTTCCTTGCGGCAAACGGTGATGTTCGGCATTCTTGTCATAATAATATGGACAGGGATAGATGGAAGCTCCTGTTTCCCTATACTTGCACGAAGGAGGTCTTTTCTTGATAACACGCCTGTTAAAATAGAGTGATCGTCTACAACGAATAATGTGCCCACATCCTCTAAAAACATCGTACAAATCGCATCATAAACCGAAACATTCTCATGTATCACCACTGGAATGGATTGAAAGTCTTTCACTTGAAGTTTTTTCAGCTTATCTGCGAGAAGCTGCGTGCCTGTTTTTCCTGTGAAAAAGTAGCCGACCCTTGGTCTTGCTTCTAAAAAGCCTGACATTGTTAAAATGGCTAAATCCGGTCTGAGGGTCGCCCTTGTTAAGTTCAGCCGATCGGCGATATGCTCTCCAGTGATCGGACCATTCTCTTTGACAATCTGTAAAATCTGCTCTTGCCGTTTATTTAACTCGATTGTACTCACCACCTTTAAATAGAGAGAGCGAAATCTTTATTTTATGTATATCATTTTCATAACTCATCATATTATAGCGCATCTTTGTCCGAATGAAACAAAAATCCACTCAAAAACCGTGAATTAAATGAGTAAAAAACGATTGCCCTTCGGAAAAGGCAACCGTTCTTAGGTATTTATTTTACAATTAAATTGTTCATATTCGCAAATGATTGAATGACTTTGGCTAGTTTGACCATTTGTGCCAAACGATTTCGCTTCAGTTTTTCATCATCCGCATGAACCATTGTATGATCGAAATAATGAACAATCGGTGTTTTTAACGTATCCAGCGCCTCAAGTGCCAAGCTGTATTGTCCTGCTGCTACATGTTCCTTTACAGTTTTCTCTACTTGCTGATACGCCTCAAACAGCTTTTGCTCATGTTCATTTTCAAACAGTTCAGGCTGAATCTCTGCGTCTTCCCCTTTTTTACTGATTGAAATGACGCGACCCAATGCTTCAGCCGTTTCTTTGAAGCTTTCTTGTTTCACACTCTCTTCAAGAGCAGCTGCTTTTTTGACGGCTGCATATGGCTCAATATTTTCAACATCCAGCACTGCATCAACAACATCATGGCGGATATGCTCTGCTTGAAGAACATATTTTAAACGATGCGTTAAAAATTCAATCAGAGCAGCTTCATGTTCTGCCTTTACTTGAGCAAGTGCTAACAGCTCTTTAAATGAAATATTCCAATGACGGTCGAGCAGGATTTGAACGATACCGCTCGCTTGTCTTCTAAGTCCATAAGGGTCTTGAGAACCCGTTGGGATCACATCAATTGAGAAGAATGAACAAATAGAATCAAGCTTATCTGCTACTGCCACAATCGCACCAATCAAAGTGGATGGCGCCTCGTCACCAGCAAAGCGCGGCATATAGTGCTCGTTGATGCTTCTTGCTACTTCTTCATGTTCACCAAGAGCTCTTGCATATTTCTCACCCATGATTCCTTGTAATTCTGGGAATTCATAGACCATTTGAGTCACAAGGTCAAACTTCGAAATACTTGCTGCTCTCGCCACACGTTTAGTGGTTTCGTCATCTGCTCCGACATGCGCCGCTAGACGGGTTGCAATGTCTGTCACTCTCTTCAGCTTGTCGCCGATTGTTCCAAGTTTCTCATGGAATACCACTTTATCAAGCTTTTTAATATTGTCTTCAATCACTAGTTTTTCGTCTTCTTTATAGAAGAATGCAGCATCTGATAAACGCGCACGAAGTACTTTTTCGTTCCCTCTTGCGACATTTTCCAGCGCCTCACTGTTTCCATTTCTGACTGTAATAAAGTGCGGCAATAATTCCCCTTGCTCATTTTTCACAGGGAAGTAGCGCTGATGCTCTTTCATTGTCGTCACCAATACTTCTTCCGGCAATGCAAGAAACTCTTCTTCAAAGGAACCAGACAGCACAGTTGGATATTCTACAAGATCGTTCACTTCTTCTAAAAGTTCAGGATCAACAGGAATGACCCAGCCTTTTTCTGTAGATAGCGCATCTAGCTGTTCAGTAATGAATTGTTTTCTTTTCTCTGAGTCTGCAATCACAAATTGATCGCGCAATGTTTGTTCATAGGAAGCAGGTGTGTCAATGCTGGCTGTTGTTCCAAGGAAGCGGTGTCCTCTTGTCTCACGGCCGCTTTTCACCCCAGCAATTTCAACAGGTACAATCTCTTTTCCAAATAAACAAACAATCCATTTAATCGGACGGATATAGCGTAAATCCTCGCTTCCCCATCTCATGTTCTTTGGAAAGCTTAATGAAGCGGCGATCTCACCTAACGCTGGCAGAAGGTCTTTGACTTGCTTTCCTTCTTGAAATTTTTGGACATGGACATAATCCACTCCTTTGATCTCTTTGAAATAGAGATCATCTGTTGAAGCACCTTGTCCTCTTGCAAAGCCTTCAGCTGCTTTTGTCCAATTGCCTTCAGCATCTTGGGCAATTTTTTTAGCCGGGCCTTTTGCTTCTTCTTTGATGTCTTCTTGTTTTTCTGCGACACCTTTCACAAGTACAGCAAGACGTCTAGGTGAGTTAAATAAAGCAGTCTCTTCGAATGAAATATTTTGCGTTTCAAACCATGCTTTTACTTTCTCACCCAGCTGTTTTGTGCTCTCTGGCATGAAACGAGCCGGCATCTCTTCTAAGCCGATTTCAAGTAATACATCTTGTTTATTCATGAGAAGCCGCCTCCTCTTTTAGCATAGGGAATCCCAGTTTTTCGCGTTCTTCATAATAGGTTTTGGCTACTTTTCTTGCTAACTGACGCACTCTTCCGATATAGCCAGTTCGCTCAGTCACAGAAATAGCACCCTTTGCATCGAGCAGGTTAAACGTATGAGAGCATTTGAGGACATAATCGTATGCCGGGTGAACAAGCCCTTTGTCCATTTGGCTATGTGCTTCTTTCTCATAGGTTGTAAATAGCTCGAACAGCATGTCAGTATTAGATGTTTCAAATGTATAAACAGAGTGCTCGTATTCAGCCATTAAGAATAAATCTCTGACCGTAAATCCGTCTGTCCATTCAAGATCGAAGACATTTTCTTTGTCCTGGATGTAAGAAGCAAGACGTTCAATACCGTATGTGATTTCAACAGAAACAGGCTTACATTCTAAGCCGCCGACTTGTTGGAAATACGTGAACTGCGTAATTTCCATGCCATCAAGCCATACTTCCCAGCCAAGTCCTGCACAGCCAAGAGATGGATTTTCCCAGTTGTCTTCCACAAAACGAATATCATGTTTCAGCGGGTCAATGCCAAGTGCCTTCAATGATTCAAGATATAGCTCTTGAATATTGTCAGGTGATGGCTTAATGATCACTTGAAATTGGTGATGCTGATACAATCTATTTGGGTTTTCTCCATATCTGCCATCAGCCGGGCGTCTTGAAGGCTCTACATATGCTACCTTCCACGGCTCAGGGCCGATGCTTCTCAGGAAGGTGTATGGACTCATCGTTCCGGCACCTTTTTCTGTGTCATACGCCTGCATTAATACGCAGCCTTCATTTGACCAATGCTTTTGCAGCGTCAAAATCATGTCTTGAATATTCAATGATCGCACCTCCGTCTTTTCTACACCAACCGCTATGTATGGCGGGTGGGATTAGAACCTTGTAAGAGAACACAAAAACTCCCGTCTCTATGCTCGCAAGGTTCTTGCAAACATAGGGACGAGAGTTTTTTCCCGCGGTTCCACCCTATTTGCTGGTGTCGTAGCACCCAGCCGCTTTGTTTTACGTTGCTCAAGAATGCCTTTCGTTACGCCTCCATCCTTAGCTCACACCGCCCTAAGGTCGCTTTTATGGATTTTACGTAAGTACTTCTTTCTGTCAATGCAACATATTTTATCTTAGATGATCTTACAAAAAGTCATGGGAGATGTCAACTTTTGTTTTCGTCACCCATTAGCTTTTTCATGGATTCCATCTGATTCATGAATTTTTTTGATTTTAAATAGAGGCCGGAATATTCGTCATAGTAGTGATCAAGCACTTGACGAATTTCTTGTTTCGTCTGCTGCTTCACATCAACCTGACCAAGCCTTGATAAATCAAAATAATGAAACAAACGGAGCAGCCTTGCAGCTGCAGGGGATAAGGGCAGTTTATATGGATCTTTCGAAAAACAATTTTGGCAAATGAAGCCGTTATCTCTTATCGAGAAATGGAACTGCCCTTCTTTTTGACCACAGTGCACACATTGATCAAGTTCAGGTTTCATCCCCATCACTGATAACATTTTGACCTCTACGATAAATAAAATAATATCAGCATCTGTGCCTTCGTTGAGATGACGCAGAGATTGAAGCAGAAGCTCAAACAAATAAGGGTTTGGCTTTTTTTCGTCTGTCCCTTTATCCATCAATTCCGTCATATATGCGGCATATGCGGTCAGAAATAAGTCTTCCCGAATGGTCCGCATACTTTCAATCATTTCGCCTTGCTGGAGCGTTCCAAGTCCTGTTGATGATTGGATAAGAAAAGTGCCGTATAAAAACGGTTGGCTTATGGCTGACAGGCGGCTGTTTGATTTTTTAGCGCCTCTTGCCATCACGCCAATTTTTCCATGTTCTCTAGTGAGCAGCGTGACAATTTTGTTTGTTTCGCCATAATCTGTTGTTCTAAGGACGATTCCTTCACTTTTAATGAGCATTTGTCTACACTCCGAGCACTGGAGGGGGTCAAGAATTATAAGATTGGAAAATCAAATCGTGCTATTTCTTCTTCAAGTACATCGGGTCTTTCCAGGTTCTCCTTTTCTAACTCTTTGAAAAGCAGATACGTGTCAACGCTTCCTGTTTGTGAAAATACGTTCCATGTAAAATTCAACATAAAAACCCCACCTTTCTTTATTAGAAGCAGCAACGCTACATCCAACATATTAATTTTATCTTGACCAGGCTACCTCCATTTCATGATAAACAATTTTTACTAATCGAACCGCACCATTGTCAGATTTGCTGACAAATGCAGCGATTTTTTAATATTCGTCTTCTCTAAATCCGAAGTCACGCAGGTGAGTGGATTTATTACGCCAGTCCTTCTGAACTTTGACCCAAAGCTCTAAATACACTTTTGAGCCTAGAAGTGCTTCAATATCTCTGCGCGCTTTTTGTCCCACTTCTTTTAACAAGCTGCCTCGTTTACCAATGACGATCCCTTTTTGCGAATCTCGTTCTACGACAATGGTCGCCGCGACATGGATCTTGCCATTTTCATCTGGCTTAATCGATTCAATCGCAACCGCAATACTGTGCGGAATCTCTTCTCTCGTTAAATGCAGCACTTTTTCACGAATTAATTCAGAAATAATAAACCGTTCTGGATGATCTGTTACTTGATCTGCCGGATAAAATTGAGGGCCCTCTGGAAGATAACCTTCAATCTGCTGAAGAAGCGTGTCGATATTGTTTCCTTCAAGAGCTGAAATGGGCACAATTTCCTTGAATGGATAACGTGTGCGGTATTCATCAATTAAAAGGAACAGTTCATCTGGATGAATTTGGTCAATTTTATTGACGACTAAAAACACCGGTGTAGATGTTTGCTTTAGTCGTTCAATGATGAATTCATCACCTTTGCCATAGCCTTCCTGTGCGTTGATCATAAACAAGATCAGGTCGACTTCCTTCAGTGTATTTTGAGCCACCCTCATCATAAAATCACCAAGCTTATGCTTAGGTTTATGAATCCCCGGTGTATCGATAAAGATCGTTTGTGATGTGTTTGTTGTCAGAACACCTTGCACTTTGTTTCGCGTCGTTTGGGGCTTATCGCTCATGATGGCGATCTTTTGTCCAATGACACGATTAAGAAAAGTTGATTTCCCTACATTTGGTCTTCCAATAATTGATACAAATCCTGATTTGAAGCTTTCGTTAGTCATTTAAATCCTCCGGTGAAAATGCGCCTGGCAATAGTTCGTTTACTGTTGTTTCGTATATATGTCCTTTTAAGTTCGTTAGAATCACTGGCATATCAGGTGCACATAGCTCTGAAATGACCTGTCTGCATGCGCCGCACGGCGAAACAGGACGGTCTGTATCAGCCACCACTGCTAACATTTGAAAAGATGTAATGCCTTCTGAATAGGCTTTAAAAAGTGCTGTTCTTTCCGCACAATTACACATACCATATGCTGCATTTTCAATGTTGCAGCCGCCATACACTTTTCCATCATTCGACAGTAATGCTGCACCGACTTTGAATTTAGAATAGGGTACATATGCAAAATCTCTTGCTTTGATTGCTTCTGAAATCAACTCTTGTTTGTTCATTCCTAGTTCCCACTTTCAGAAGAAATGGTACCACTGTCACATTTATATTTTACATAATTCACGTGACATTTTCACGCCCATTTCTAAAAATGTTAATAAATAGTAATATTGTTCTATTGCATGATCTTCGGTAAGAAGATGATCAACCCAATCATAACCGAAATCGCGGCGTAAACGCAAACAGCGCCTGCCGCAGCGTCCTTCGCTCTCTCTGCAAGCGGGTGTCTTTCTTCTGTCATCAGATCCACTGTATGTTCAATGGCTGTATTGACAAGTTCAAGCGCAAACATCCCCCCGCAAAGAAGAAGAACGATCAGCCATTCAAATGGGTCAATGCGGAACCAAAAGCCGCAGATCACCACGATGATGGCTGCGACTGTGTGAAATCGAAAATTCCGTTCATTCAAGAAAGTTCGCCATATTCCTCTAAATGCATAGTAAAAACTCCGAAAAAAACGGGCGAGCGGCCTTCTTTTCTTACGATGATCTCGAAAGGCCATAATCATCCAAGATTTTTGTCTGTTTGGCGAACATTTCTTTTTCATCTTCCTCTGTCATATGATCGTACCCGAGCAAATGGAGGAAGCCATGAATCGTTAAGAATCCAAGCTCTCTCATAAAGGAATGTCCATATTCCTCTGCCTGCTCTTTCGTTCGATCCACACTAATGATAATGTCACCAAGTACAGGCGGGATATCATCCGCTCCTATAATTTCAATCTCCCCTTCTCCTTCTTCCTCAAGTGCAAAGGAGATCACATCCGTTGGTGCGTCTTTTCCGCGGTATTCTTTATTGATTTGATGAATCTCTTCATTCGAAACGATCGTCACTGACACTTCCGCTTGATCCTTGACCTCAAGTTCGTCTGCAGCAAACTGAAGAAGCTTTTCCACTTCTTCAAGCTGCTCTTTTGATACTTGTCCTGTTTCATCTATTAAATCGATTAACAATGTCATTTACTTCACCTTCTGCTTCGGGGCATCTGGATATTCAATCCGAGAATGGAAAATCCCCTTTAATGTTGTACAAATCGTTTGGCTGATAATATTTAATTCTTTAAATGTGAGGTCACATTCACTAAATTGCCCGTCCTGCATTTTATCTGAAATAATGCCTTTGACAAGCTTTTCAATCCGTTCTGGATTTGGATTATGCATGGAACGAACCGCCGCTTCAACGCTGTCAGCCACAGAAATAATCGCTGCTTCTTTTGATTGCGGCTTTGGACCAGGGTAACGGAATTCTTCTTCTGTCACCTGATCATCACGCTCTTTTGCCTTATAGTAAAAGAACTTTAAAAGAGACTTCCCGTGATGCTGTTCGGCGATGTCGACAAGTTCTTCAGGAAACTTCTTTTCTCTCAGCATATCAGCGCCATCTGTCGTATGGGCAATAATAATATTTTTACTCAGCTGAGGAGAAAGCTTGTCATGCGGATTATCAATGTTCATTTGGTTTTCGATAAAGTATTGCGGTCTTTTCGTTTTCCCAATGTCATGATAATAAGCGCCGACCCTTGCTAAAAGACCATTTGCGCCGACTGCTTCACATGCGGCATCCGCTAAATTCGCTACCATGACACTATGATGATATGTACCTGGTGTCTCGGTTAAAATCTTTTTGAGCAGCGGATGATTTGGATTGGATAATTCAATCAGTTTCATTGTCGAAAGAATACCAAACATGCTCTCAAAAACAGGCATTAACCCAATGACCAAGATAGATGATGCAAACCCTGACACAATCGCCATAATGAGGTTCACACCAATTTCAAGCCCTGATGGTGAAGAGTTTTGGATCAGTGTAATAGATAAAACCACAAGTACATTCACCAAAGCCACCAAAAGCCCAGCCTGCAATATTTTTGATCTTGCATTATGTTTTCTTAAAAATAAAATACCCGCCATCCCGCTCATTAGATAATAAGCGCAGATCACATAGTTAAAGACGCCGGTTACTCCTTGATTAAACATCATGCTGCCGCAAAGAGCAAATACAAGACCGGAGAAGATCGCTAACCGCTCATTAATGAGCAGCTTGATCAGCATCGTGCCAAGTGCCACTGGCACGACATAGCCTATCGTCGTATACTTCGTTTCCTGGAAGAGGCTGAACACTTCCATGATAATTAATATAATCGTGAAAATCAGCGAGTAAAGCAGTAATGACTTATTCTTATGGACAAGCGATTTTTTCCTTGATTCAAGGGAATGAATAATCGCTGCTAAGAAAAGTCCAATTAATATGAGAAGACCACTGACAGGCTTAAATAAATTTGAGCTGTTTAACAGACCCGTCAGTTCTAATTTGCGATAAACTTCCCGGTCGATGAGCTCTCCTTCTTCAACTAAGATTTGCCCCTGCTTAATTTGCACAGGCTGAATATTGTCAGCCGCTTCCTGTCTTTTCTTTTCTGTTGCCACTGGGTCAAATACATAGTTTGGAATGATCGCAAATTCACCGATTTCTGTCGCTGCATTTAAGTATTTTGATGGAATTGAATTGTTTTTAAGCTCTGTTTTGACTTGTTTTTTCTCATCTTGTAATTTCGCTGCTGTGATTTCTTTACTCATCAGTGAATTCACCACTGTGATGATGGAATCTTTAGTAAATGAGAGATTTTCATCACTTGCCTGAAGCAGTGCTTTGATGGATTGATCCGAAACAGCCTCCTGCATATCTGTTGTGAGCTTTTCTTTGACACGCTTGACCATTTCTTGATCTGATGGCGCGTTCTCTTTATCATCAGCTGCTTTCTTCTCTTCTTTAATGGCTTCAAAGAGGGATGAGATGAGGTCTACGCGATTATCAGAATACGCTTTTTTGAGCGTATATTGATCTTCTACCTGATCTGTTGCTTCTTGTTTCTTTTCTTCTGTCGCTTCTTGATCATCAACGGTTGACGGAGAATAGATGGTCTGTTCGCTCACTGAAAATAAATCTAAGTCGAGCGATTCAGGCTTTACATGGAAGAAGAGCACCACGAATAAAATAGCTGCTAAACCAGCGTACAGCAAAACATTTAAATAACGTGAGCGCTCCATTTTCTGAGGTTCTTTTTTAGACAGCAGTCTTTTGCGCTTACTGCCTTTTTGATTCTTTCTCAAGGAAAGTACCTCCTTTTTTACTTTAAACCACGATCGAAACAAAATGACCCGATGAAGACGATCGGGTCACTCAGTTCATTTTTGCTTTTCGTATGCGCCAATGATCTTCGCCACAAGCGGGTGTCTGACCACATCTGTCTGGTCTAATTCAATAAATGAGATGCCCTTGATCTCTGCAAGCATGTCCTTTGCAGCCGCAAGACCTGACTGCATGCCCTTTGGCAGATCAATCTGTGTAATATCTCCTGTAATGACCATTTTAGAGCCAAACCCAAGTCTCGTCAAAAACATTTTCATTTGGGCAGGTGTTGTATTCTGCGCTTCATCTAAAATCACAAATGCATCATCAAGCGTCCGGCCTCTCATATAGGCAAGAGGCGCTATTTCAATCACGCCGCGCTCGATTAAACGTTCTGTATGATCACTGCCAAGCACATCATGCAGGGCATCATATAGTGGTCTTAAATAAGGATCTACTTTTTCCTTTAGATCACCTGGTAAAAAGCCAAGGCTCTCCCCTGCTTCAACAGCTGGTCTTGTCAGGATAATCCGTTTTACATGTCCATTTTTCAGTGAATGTACCGCATTGACGACTGCCAAATACGTCTTCCCTGTACCAGCAGGTCCAATCCCAAAGACCAGGTCATCTTTTTTCATCGCCGCAGCATATTCACGCTGGCCGATTGTTTTCACCCTGATCGATTTTCCTTTGGCATTTTTCGTAATTTCATCTTCATACATATTTTCAAAATAATTCAGCTTGTTTTTTTGCGCCATTTTAATGGCATAGACGACATCTCGTTCAGATATCTCAATTCCTTTACGGATGAGATGTAAAAGAGATGTGATCAAACGGCTGACTGTATCTCTTGATGCTTCCTCACCAGAAACATACACTTTTTCTCCACGCGTAATAATGGAGACGTTCAGCTCGTTTTCCATTAGTTTCAGATAAGCATCTTGATTGCCAAATAAAGCAATCGCTTCGTTTGGGCTATCCAATTTTTGTTGAATCTCAAGTAAATGTTCTGTCATTCTCTAGTCTCCCTGAACAATAGGTGTTGGTTGAACAATATCTTCTATTACTTGGTAAAGGATGATTAACTTAACTTTACCATTCCCTGTTGTCTCGTGCAAAACTTTTTCACTTTTCACCTCTCCTGTTTGACCTAGCTTCTCTTCTAATTCTTTTTTACCCATTTTAATCCCTGCTTGAACCGCTTCTTTATTTGTGTATTCTCGATTTATTTTCTCACTTTCGCGTGTGATTTCCTTTTCATAAGAGAATGGGAGCTGCATGTTTAAGAAATGAAGCGGATGAACTTCTGTTTCTGTTTTTGGCTGCTTAAAATCATCCTTTTTAAAAGAAAAGCCCCAAAATGGCAGTGAGCCTCCAAATGCGGAGAGCTTGTGCTTTGTCTTCATTTTACCCGTAAAGACGTCAAAAGATGTTCGAAGAGGGACAGAAACTTCAGAACGATACCACGTTTCACCATAGATTTTCGCTTTGGCTCCTACCGTTTTTTGCTGATCTTCGCTGCCAATGAGTCCAGAGACAAGCATCTGTCCTTTCTTTACATGTTCATCAACCGCGGCGAGCGGCTCCCCTTTTTCTACATACATTCTCGTGATAACAGCCTTTTTCTTGGCGACGATATGCTGAGGACTCGTGTATTTTTCTTTTTCGGGTTCATTTTTTTCCACAACTTTCATTTGAAAGGTTGTGCCGTTTAGTTCTACGCCGACCCATGTGATGCTTGGAATATTGGTTGTCAGGGATTTTTGAATTTTTTCAGGTGTTCCCATTAGAAACTGAAAACGTCCTTTTTGCACCCCGATATCATCTAAATGCTTTCTCATTTGATGTTCAGTTTCTGGATTGGCTCCTTTAATATCAATTTTCCATACCATGTTTGAAAGCGCCAATATCGTCACTAGAAAGCATACAATCCCAAAGGTAAATCCGATATTCTTCCTTGACCATAGGAGTAGAAATGGAAAGCCCTTTTTTTGATGAAATGAACATGTCACGTCATGATGTCTGCGTACCTTTCTGAAGGCATGTACATCTGATAAGCGAATAAATAAGCGCACGCTGTCTTGACGGCGGCTCACTTGAAACATTGTGATCCCCTGCCTCGTGCACTCATTAATGAGCCGCTCAATGCCATTACCTTTGATCTCCACTTCCACTCTGCCAATAAAATAGGCGAACCATTTATTCTTCACGCTTCTCCCCTCCGTCAGTTAAGAATCAATATAACGGACCTCATCGATTTTCCCTTCCAATAAAATCTCTTCTGGCAAAATCGTTTTAATCACAAAATCTTTCCCTGAAATAATGCATTGTCCCTGTTTGAGCATCAGCCTTACCTCTTGATCACTGAAAAGCAAAAGCCCTTTATGGTTCTCTATGTAAATGTGGAGTCTGCCAACCATCGTAATACGGGGAAGATCCATCATCACGTCTGGAGGGATTTCAAGTGTTCTTGTCAGCCATGCTTTAAGTCGATTTTTTCTTTTTCCCATTCAATAAGAACCCCTTCCCACCTCATGTGTATGAGATCAAACTGAAAGATGGTGAGACTGATGAGAAAGCCTCTATATCATCCTATTCCTCAAGGGTTCATATCATGCTAATGAATCCCGTAAAATAGCCTTTTCAGCATTTTCTTTAAGAAAAATCGTCATCAGGCAAAAAAAGCCCCCCTTTTTCATAAAGGGGGCTTTCTTCTTTATCTTTTATATGGCCGTTTCATCGTTCTGTGCGGCTTTTTCGCGCGCGGCTCTCCAAATACTTCTCCAAGGATCATTCCTTGAACAATTGTATCTTGGTTCAGCTTCTCAATGAATTTTGGCCTCATTTCAGCAGATGCAGCCTTTGGCCTTGTCAGCTCTCTTTCAAGCGATTGGAACTCTTTGTTCAGCTCGTTTTTTCTTTCTTCCATTTCGGCAAGTGTAGCCGTATAGCGATCTTGTAAGGACTGAGAAGTTTTTTTCTTCATCCCGCCATGATCATGCACATCGCCGAAATCGTCCTGCTGATCGGTCACGACTGGATCTGGACTTGTTTGCTTTGTTTGCTTTTGGGGCACCTGCTTACGCTGAGGAGCGGGCTTCTTTTGCTGATTCTGCTCTTCGTTCTCCTCTTGTTTGCCGATCTTCCCAAAGACGGCAGAGATGATACCGATGATAATCGCAATTAGTAGCGGATTTTCAAATAGAATGTCCAATGGGCTCCCTCCTTAAAGCGTGAGAGGATGCTTATTTGTTTTCATTATCAGATGGACCTTTTGTCATTTTGCCAAATGAATCTCTCATATCCGTATCAGCATCGATATTCTTAATGTTCATGTAGTCCATGACACCAATATTGCCTTCACGTAATGCTTCAGCCATTGCAAGTGGTACTTCAGCCTCTGCTTCCACGACTTTCGCGCGCATTTCTTCAACTTTCGCACGCATCTCTTGTTCTTGTGCAACAGCCATTGCGCGGCGTTCTTCTGCTTTCGCCTGTGCAATGTTTTTGTCTGCTTCTGCTTGGTCTGTTTGCAGAATTGCCCCGATGTTCTTACCGATATCAACATCTGCGATATCAATCGAGAGAATTTCAAATGCAGTACCTGAATCTAATCCTTTACCAAGAACCGTTTGAGAAATCATATCAGGATTTTCAAGAACCTTTTTATGATTATCTGATGAACCGATTGTAGAGACAATCCCTTCACCTACACGGGCAATAATTGTTTCTTCCCCTGCACCACCGACAAGTCGGTCGATGTTTGCACGAACTGTAATACGTGCTTTTGCTTTGACCTCAATCCCGTCCATCGCAACACCAGAGATAAATGGTGTTTCAATGACTTTAGGGTTTACACTCATTTGAACTGCTTCAAGTACGTCACGGCCTGCTAGGTCGATGGCTGCACAGCGGGCAAAGTTCAATTCGATATTCGCGCGTTGAGCTGCAATTAATGCGTTCACAACTCTGTCCACGTTACCACCTGCAAGATAGTGGCTCTCCAGCTGGTTAATCGTCACATCAAGACCTGCTTTATGTGCTTTGATGAGCGGGTTGACCACTCGGTTTGGAATCACTCGGCGCAGTCTCATTCCGACAAGAGTAAAAATGCTCACTTTTACGCCAGCCGCTAGGGCAGAAATCCACAGCATCACCGGTACAAAGGTGAAAAAGATCGATAGAACAATCAAACCTGCTGCGATAATCACAAATAATAGTAAAGTAGATGGATCCATTTTATTCCTCCTCTAAAATCAGTATATCTATACTTTCCTCACGACAATGCGTGAGCCTTCCGCTTTCACAATTTTTACTTGTTCATCCTTATCGATAAATGCACCTTCTGACACCACATCAATGCGCTCATCTCCGAGTACGATCGTACCAGATGGACGAAGTGCAGTGGCTGTCACTGCGATTTGTCCAACAAGATCTTCTCTTGTTTCATTTGAGACATAACCGCTTTCCTTATTGGTTGAATCGGTTAAAATGAACTTTTTAAAGAATTTCATACGTTTCCCCAACACCTTTGTCAATAAAATAACTGCTATGATTGAAACAGCAGCGGCAATCAAGATGGAAATCGCCATTTCTGTAAAGCTTCCAGCTGCTAAAAATAAGCTGACAACGACACAGATCAGTCCAATGACACCTACGATTCCCCCTGGCAAAAACAATTCCAGAATGATGAGTGCAATCCCTGCTAAAAACAGGAACAACGTCTCATATCCTGCAAAACCTGCCACGAGATGACCATAAAAGAATAGAAGAAGCGCTGTCACTCCCATGGTGCCCGGGACCCCAAAGCCAGGAGAATAGAGCTCAACAACTAACCCTAAACTTGCAATGGATAAAAGGATTGGAATGACAATTGGGTGCGTAAGAAAACGCGCAACCTTTTCAGCAAAGCTCACTTCATCGTATTGAACAGAAGCATCTTTTAATTTCAGCTTCTGAAGCAACTCATCCATATTTTTTGCTTCTCCTTCTGCATAACCGAATTTAAGCGCCCGGTCTGTGTTGAAGGTGAGCAATTCTCCTTTTGGTGCACCCGCTTCTTTTGCGTCTATATCTACATCCGCCATGGCAAGAGCATACTTTGGATCACGCCCCTGCTTTTCAGCAGCATCACTCATTTCAGCAAGCCATAGAGATTCAGATTTTTGATCGGCAGCATTGCCTTCTCCATCAATGATCGCAGCAGCCCCCATTTTTCCATTCGGGGTCATATAAATTTGATCGGCATTTAGCGCGATGAAGGCCCCTGCTGAAAGCGCTCTATGATTGACAAACGCTGTCACCGGGATATCGGTAGCACGAATAGCATCTGCGATCTCAAGCGCTGCATCGACTGCACCACCCGGTGTATTGATGTCGAGAATAATATGCTTCGCCCGTTCCGACTTTGCCTGCTCAAACGATCGTTCAATGAATTTAGAAAGCCCTTTTTCTACTGTATCTTCAATTGGGATAACATGAACTTTCTGATCTGCTGATTTTGCGGTCAATTGAACCCCTAATAACAAGCATATTATAAAACAACTGAAGAGAGCAATAGAAATTTTTATTTTTTTCATCTATTTGGTGATCCCTCCTCACTTTCTTCCATTTTACTGTTCCTTTACATACGTTACAAATGTATCATAGGTTTCATTTTTATATGACAGAATCACGAGGGCATAAAAAAAGTACCCTTCTAACAATAGAAGGATACTTTTTCATTGAGACAGCTGCTCGCTGACAAGTCTGTTAATGACAGCTCCATCAGCTTTACCTTTTACTTTTGGCATAATAGCGCTCATGACTTTACCCATATCAGCCTTTGAGGAAGCACCTGTTTCAGTAATCGTTTCTTTCACGATCGTTTGCAGTTCTTCTTCAGAAAGCTGTTCAGGTAAATAAACGTCTAATATGTCAATCTCTTTTTGAACTTTATCTACTAAATCTAAGCGATTAGCTTTCGAAAATTCATGGAGGGAGTCTTTACGTTGCTTAATCTCGCGGGAAAGGACGGTTAGTTCCTCATCGCCGGTCAAACTGTCTTTCTTAAGCTTAATTGCTTCATTTTGCAGTGAAGCCTTTACCATACGAATGACAACAAGCTTGTCTTTCTCACGGTTTTTCATCATAAGCTTCATATCAGAATTTAATTGCTCAAGAAGACTCATAAAATCCACCCTCTTTAGAATTTACGTTTTCTAGCAGCTTCAGACTTTTTCTTGCGCTTTACGCTAGGCTTTTCATAAAATTCACGCTTTCTTGCTTCTTGCAATGTTCCAGTTTTGGATACACTGCGTTTAAAGCGACGAAGAGCATCTTCAAGCGATTCGTTTTTTCTAACGACCGTTTTTGACATTCTCTTTCCCTCCCTCCGAATACACCAATCGACTGCATTAAAAAAAGATATACATGCAAAACATGTACCTAGACATTATAATATAAGCCTAGTGTGAGGTCAACTAAGTGATTTGGAAATATATTTTCGTCATGAGCAGGTAGACAAGTCCATATATTCATTGGTAAGAGGAGGACTTTTCTATGATGGCGATCATTTATTTTTGTGCACTTATTTTCATTTTTTTATGGTCAATGGGTTTGCTGAGAAAAGGATTAATGGCGCTTGCGTCGTCTCGTATTGAGAAATCACTTCTTCTCTTTACAGATCACCCGGTCAAAGCATTCTTGGTCAGCATTGTGTTTACAGGGGTTCTACAAAGCAGTTCTGCTTTTATGGTTATCGTCATTGGCTTTGTCAGTACTGGCATTCTCTCTTTTAAAAAATCGATCCCAATGATTCTTGGAACCAATATCGGCTCCACGTTTACGACAGAATTTATCGCCATTAAAATGGACGTGTTCATGTGGGTTTTGATCATAGCCGGTCTTGTATTTATCCTTTTTGGCAGGACATCTTTTAGACATGCAGGAAAAAGTTTATTTGGGCTCGGGATGATCTTTTTTTGCATACAAGGCTTTTCAAAAATTGCAGGGATGATGACAAGCCAGCCTGAGACATTGCGTTTTCTTGAAATGATGCAGCATTCAGACTGGACAGCGCTGCTTTCGGGTACCATTTTCACAGCAATAGTTCATTCGAGCTCCGTCTGTATCGGTATTTTAATGGGATTTATGAATGAGGGAACTGTGGCACTTCAGGAAGGTATCAGCTTTGTGTTGGGGTCCAATATTGGGACATGTATTACGGCTGTGATGGCTGCGATATCCGGCGGCTACGCAGCACGTCAAACGGCTTATGCACACGTCATGTTTAATGTGCTCGGGGTTCTTTTATGCCTGCCGTTTCTCGCCCTGATCACAGAGGTTGTCGCCCTTCTCGCAAGCTCTCCTGCCCAGCAGATTGCGCATTTCAGCCTGCTGTTTAATGTGGCAAGCTCTCTCCTCTTCTTTCCGTTCATTCGTCCTTTTCACGGATTGATCTTGTGTCTCATGCCGAATCAGTCAAAATAAAAGAAACCGGCTTGCCCTTTTGGCTGCCGGTTTTTTATCTATTATGAGGTCATTCTCACTTTGTCTGGCTGTACATCATCGCTGATGCGAACGAATTGTCCTTCGTTATAAGGATAGCCCGCTTTCGTAATTTTCACTTTGACCAGACGGCCGATCATGTCCTCTGTCCCTTCAAAAACAACTTTCATGTAGTTATCGGTATAACCAACATAAAGATTGTGGTTTCCTTCTTGTTCTTTGAAGGATTCTTCCGGAATAATCTCTAGCACATCACCTTCGTATGCTGATGCATACTCTTTCGCAAGCTGGTCAGAAAGAGCGATCAAACGGTGGACACGTTCGTTTTTCACATTTTCATCCACTTGATCTTCCATTCTTGCAGCCGGGGTACCTGTACGTTTGCTGTAAGGGAATACGTGCAGCTCAGAGAATTGGTGGTCTTTGACAAAATTGTACGTTTCCAAGAACTCTTCTTCTGTTTCCCCAGGGAATCCTACGATCACATCAGAGGTGACAGCAAGTCCTGGCAATGCTTTTTTCAGCTTTGTTAAACGCTCTGCAAAGAATTCCATCGTATATTTACGGCGCATTCTTTTCAGCACAGTATTTGAGCCAGATTGAAGCGGGATGTGTAAGTGTCTGACAATTTTCTCTGATTGATCAAGCACTTCAATCACTTCATCTGTAATTTGACTAGCTTCAATAGATGAAATACGGATTCGTTTCAAGCCAATAACACGTTCATCTAATTCTCTCAGAAGCTTTGCAAAGTTATAATCCTTTAAGTCTTCTCCGTATCCGCCTGTGTGAATACCTGTAAGCACAATTTCTTTATAGCCCGCATCAACAAGCTGCTGCGCTTGATTGATGACCTCTTCTGGATCACGAGAACGAAGAAGGCCGCGCGCCCAAGGAATAATGCAGAATGTACAGAAATTGTTACAGCCTTCTTGGATTTTTAATGAAGCGCGCGTTCTGTCTGTGAAGGCAGGAACATCAAGTTCTTCAAACACACGTGCTTTCATGATATTGCCAACCCCGTTGATCGGCTGTCTTTCTCTGCGGTATTCTTCAATATAGCCTAGTAATTTATGTCGGTCCTGTGTTCCAACCACAATATCAACACCAGGAATCGCCATGATTTCTGCTGGTGAGGTTTGCGCATAGCAGCCTGTTACACAAATGACACCATCCGGGTTATGACGAATGGCTCTTCTAATGACTTGGCGGCTTTTCTTATCGCCTGTATTCGTGACCGTACATGTATTAATGACATATACGTCTGCTTTTGATTCATACTCTTTTCTTTCATAGCCAGCTTCTTTAAACAGCTGCCAAATCGCCTCTGTTTCATAGTGGTTGACCTTACAGCCAAGTGTATGGAACGCTACTGTTCCCATCATGATTCACCTCTTAATAACTCTGTTTGATAAGATATAGCAGAAAGCGCATATAAAGGAGCAGTTTCTGTTCTTAAAATGCGTGGTCCAAGCCCGCAAATGACTGCACCAAGCGTTTCAAGCTCTTCAATCTCCTTTTCTGCCAAACCGCCTTCAGGGCCAAAAACCACTAGCAAGGTTTGTCCGCCTTTCATCTGTTGAAGCACAGTTTGAAAGCGGCTTTGCTCTCCTTCTTTCGATGATTCTTCGTATGCAACGACACATTTATCGAATTCACCAGCTAATTGCGTCAGCTCTTTAAACGTTGATACTGAATAAACACGGGGAATGATATTCCGGTAGGACTGCTCGGCTGCTTCTTTCGCAATTTTCTCCCAGCGCTCTCGTTTTTTATGTGACTTTTTTTGGTCAAGCTTTGTAATAGAACGAGCCGCTTGAAACGGGATAAACGCACTTGCGCCAAGCTCTGTGCCTTTTTGGATAATGAGCTCAAGCTTATCTCCTTTTGGTAGACCGCTTGCAATCGTCACCCTAATCGGAAGTTCTCTGTCCTGATTTGTCCAGCTTTCAAGGTGACAAATCACTTCTTCCTTTGTTATTGTATCAATTTTACTGAGCGCTTCAAAGCCGTCTGTCGTTAAACAAAGGATTTCCTGCCCTGCTTTCATCCGCATGACATTGGAAAGATGATGTACATCTTCACCTTTTATAACGATGGCTCCCTTTAACGTCACTTCTTCTTTCGTGAGGTCGATAAAATATCGTTGCATACGTGTCCTGACACCTACTCGCTTTATTTTTTCGCTATAATGCTGACCCAATCTTCCATTGACAGCACTTCAACAATGTCAAAACCTGCTTCTTCTAATGCTGTTTTGACCTGTAATTTCTTTTGTCCAATGATGCCTGATGTAATGAAATAGCCATCTTTCTTCAATAGGTCATAGGCTTGATCTGTAAAGCGCAAAATCACTTCTGCCAGAATGTTGGCGACAATCACATCACGCTCACCTGAAATCCCATCAAGCAAATTGTTTTGTTTGACCGTCACTTGTTCACTTACACCATTTAATTCGATGTTTTGTTTCGCACTTTCTACCGCAACGGTGTCGAGATCAAAGGCTTGAATGTCCTTTGCACCAAGCATCGCTGCTGCCACACTTAAAATTCCAGAGCCTGTTCCAACATCAATCACCGTATCGTTTTCCTTTACGTAGCGCTCAAGCGCCTGAATGCAAAGGACGGTTGTTGGATGCGTACCTGTTCCAAATGCCATTCCAGGATCCATTTCAATAATCAGTTCATCAGAATGAACCGGTGTATATTCTTCCCACGTTGGAACGATGGTGAATTTTTCAGAGATTTTCACAGGATGATAGTATTTCTTCCAGGCGGTGGCCCATTCTTCTTCATTTACTTCACAAATTGACAGTGTATTGCGTCCAAGGTCAATATCGTATAGAAGAAGATTGTTGATGGCTTCTTTGATCTCATCTACCGTTTCCATCAAAAAGCTGTTCATTGGAAGATAGGCTTTCACAATGACACCTTCATCCGGATAGTCATTCGGATCGAGCTGGTAGATCTCACCGTATACATTTTCACGTTCCTTGACTAAATCAAGCGGGTCCTCAATCACGACACCACTTGCACCTGCTTCATGCAAAATATTGGTGATCGGTTCCACCGCTTCATTTGTTGTATGGACGCTAATTTCTGACCACTTCAATACTACCAACTCCTTATCCGTCTTACTCGCCTTTAAATGCGCGTTTTACCTTATCGAAAAAGCTCATTTCTTGTTCGTCTGGTTTATTTCCGCTCACTTCAGCAAATTTTCTAATGATATCTTTTTGATTGTCTGTTAAATTTGTCGGTGTGACGACACGTACAACGATATGCTGATCGCCTTGGCCGTAGCCGCGTACATTTTTCACACCTTTTCCTTTGAGTCTAAACTTCGTGCCAGTTTGAGTGCCAGCAGGAACTTTTAATTTTACTTTTCCGTGTAATGTCGGCACTTCAATTTCGTCACCTAGTGCAGCTTGGGCAAAGGTGAGCGGCATCTCGCAGTAAATGTCATCTCCATCACGTTCGAAGAATTCATGCGCACGCACATGGAACACAACAAATAGATCGCCTGGAGGTCCTCCATTTACACCTGGTTCACCTTGGCCAGACACTCTGAGCTGCTGGCCATCATCAACACCTGCAGGAATCGTCACGTTAATTTTCTTACGCTTACGCACTTTGCCAGAGCCGCCGCATGTTGAACATTTATGGTCGATTTGTTTCCCTGTTCCGCTGCAGTAGTTACATACTCTGCGGTTGACCACTTTACCAAACGGAGTGGATTGCTCAACATTTAATTGACCAGAGCCGCCGCAATGCGAACAGGTTTTTGCCTGCGTACCAGGCTTTGCACCTGATCCATGACATGTTTCACAAGTTTCTTCACGAGGGATTTCAATGGTTGCTTCTTTTCCAAATGCCGCTTCTTCAAATGAAAGCGTCATTGTATATTGCAGGTCCGCTCCTTGGCGCGGTGCATTTGGATCTCTTCTTCTGGCTCCGCCTCCAAAAATACTAGAGAAGATGTCGTCAAAGCCGCCGAAGCCGCCAAAGTCTCCTCCTCCGCCAAAACCGCCGCCGCCAAAGCCTTGGTTAGGATCGGTATGACCGAACTGGTCATAATGCGAACGTTTTTGATCATCAGAAAGGGTTTCATAGGCTTCTTTTACTTCTTTGAATTTCTCATCTGAGCCAGCTTCTTTATTAATATCAGGGTGATACTTTTTTGAAAGCTTGCGGTATGCCTTTTTGATTTCGTCCTTTGAGGCGCTCTTACTTACGCCAAGCACTTCATAGTAATCACGCTTACTCATCTCTTCACACTCCCGATTTTCTCACATAAATACGATTGTATCATTTTGATTTAACCTTTTTCAATTCCTTTCATCGTTGAAAAGAAAAAAAAGTCAAAGCCAAGAGATCCTGACTTTGACTTTCTGACGAGTACGTTTCAGCAGTCTTTTTCAAAAGTAAAGGTGATTATTTTTTCTCTTGATCGTCGTTTACTTCTTCGTATTCTGCATCCACTACATTGTCATCTGCTTTTTGAGCACCTTCAGCGCCTTCTTGCTGAGCTTGTGCTTGTTTTGCAGCTTCTTCATAGAGCTTTGTCGTTAATTCTTGAACGATTGTTTGCAGTTCATCTTTTTTCGCTTTGATGTCTTCAAACTCGCCTTTTTCGATCGCAGCTTTTAGCGCATCTTTCGCGTCATTTGCTTTTTTCACTTGCTCTTCATCGATTTTGCCTTCTAGATCTTTTAATGTTTTTTCAGTTGTAAACACTAATTGATCTGCTTCGTTGCGCACTTCGATTTCTTCTTTTTTCTTCGCATCTGCTTCAGCATTTTCTTCTGCTTCTTTTACCATTTTTTCGATCTCATCATCAGAAAGACCTGAAGAAGATTTGATTGTGATGTTTTGCTCTTTGCCTGTACCCATATCTTTCGCACGTACGTTGACAATACCGTTTTTATCGATATCAAAAGATACTTCGATTTGCGGTACGCCGCGTGGTGCTGGCGGGATATCAGTCAATTGGAAGCGGCCTAATGTTTTGTTATCTGCAGCCATTGGGCGCTCACCTTGCAGGACATGGATATCTACAGCTGTTTGGTTGTCAGCAGCTGTTGAGAATACTTGAGATTTACTTGTTGGAATTGTTGTATTGCGTTCAATCAGCTTCGTGAATACGCCGCCCATTGTTTCAATTCCTAAAGAAAGTGGTGTTACGTCAAGAAGAACAACGTCTTTGACATCCCCTGTGATCACTCCACCTTGGATCGCTGCACCAAGTGCAACTACTTCATCAGGGTTTACACCTTTATGAGGCTCTTTGCCTGTTTCTTTTTTGATTGCTTCTTGTACTGCAGGAATACGAGTTGATCCACCTACAAGGATGACTTTATCAATCTCGCTAGCAGATAAACCAGCATCTTTCAGTGCTTGACGTACAGGTGTCATTGTACGCTCTACAAGATTTGCAGAAAGCTCTTCGAATTTAGCACGCGTTAACGTTAATTCAAGGTGAAGAGGTCCTGCTTCTCCAGCTGTGATAAATGGCAGTGAGATTTGTGTAGAAGATACACCAGAAAGATCTTTTTTCGCTTTTTCAGCAGCATCTTTTAAACGCTGAAGCGCCATTTTATCTTTAGAAAGATCAATGCCATTTTCTTTTTTGAATTCAGCCACTAGGTGATCAATGATGACTTGGTCAAAATCGTCTCCACCTAGACGGTTGTCCCCAGCAGTTGAGCGCACTTCAAAGACGCCGTCTCCAAGCTCAAGGATCGATACGTCAAATGTACCGCCGCCAAGGTCGTATACAAGAATCGTTTGATCTTCTTCTGTTTTATCTAAACCATATGCAAGTGCAGCTGCTGTTGGTTCGTTGATGATACGTTCTACTTCAAGACCAGCAATTTTACCAGCATCTTTCGTTGCTTGACGTTCTGCATCGTTGAAGTAAGCAGGAACTGTGATAACAGCTTTTGTTACTTCTTCGCCAAGATAGCTTTCAGCGTATGATTTAAGGTGTTGAAGAATAATCGCAGAGATTTCCTGCGGTGTATAGTTCTTGCCTTCAACTTCTACTTTATAATCAGTCCCCATATGTCTTTTAACAGACATGATCGTGTTCGGGTTTGTAATTGATTGACGTTTTGCTACTTCACCTACTTGACGCTCTCCATTTTTAAAAGCGACAACAGATGGTGTTGTACGTGCTCCTTCAGCGTTTGCAATGACTTTTGGCTCGCCGCCTTCAAGTACTGCAACACATGAGTTTGTTGTTCCTAAGTCAATCCCAATGATTTTACTCATATTCGATGACCTCCCATTATGTAGTTATTGATTTACTTTTACCATTGATGGACGAATAACTCGGTCTTTGAGTTTATAGCCCTTTTGCAATTCTTCTACAACGATATTTGAATCGTAGTTTTCATCTTCAACTTGCATGACGGCTTGATGAAGGTTTGGATCGAACTCTTTGCCGACAGCTTCAATTGGTTCAACGCCTTCATTTTTCAACGCTTCTACCAGCTGGCGGTAAACCATTTGCATTCCTTCTAACAAACTTTTCGTCTGCTCATTGTCTGGATCAATTCCAAGCGCTCTTTCAAAGTTATCAAGAGCTGGGAGAAGATCACTGACAACATGTTGAGAACGATATTTTTGCACGGTCTCCACTTCAGTTCGAGCACGGCGTTTATAGTTTTCAAAATCTGCTTGAACACGCAGAATTTTGTTTTCTTTTTCATCTAGAAGCTGCTGCAATTCATCGATTTTTTCTTGGAAGGCAGACTGTTCATCATGTGTTACTTCCTCAGTATCTGCTTGAACTGCTTCTTCTTGTGCTTCAACCTCTGCTTCTTGCTCAGGTGTCTGTTTTTCTTCTGACATTGTGTTCACCTCCCTCAAAAGATTCAAAAATACGAAGGGGCTGTGCCCCTATCTTTTATCACCCTACTCATCATACAAATTGGAAAGTGCGTTTGACAAGTCTTTTGATACATGATGTAAGAGACTGACAACCCTGCCATAATCCATACGGGTTGGACCAATGACGGCAATGGAGCCGAGTGATTTTTGATCAATCGAATAAGTAGCTGTGATTAAGCTGCAGTTCTCCATCGCTTCCAAATTGTTTTCTGAACCGATTTTAATGGTGATTCCTTGCTGATTTGGATGAAACAGCTGCATGACATCATTTTTTTGCTCAATAAGCATCATGAGTGAACGGATGCGGTCAATGTCATGAAATTCCGGCTGATTCAACATATTAATCTTTCCGCCAAAGAAAAGTTTTGATTCATTTTGAGTCGATGTAAATGTATTGCCGAGCGCATCTAAAATATGATCATAATCTTTTAAATGCGTGCGAAGAAGCATCACAACTTCTTTATACATTCTGTCCTTCAGCTGATCCATCGGGACTCCGGCTAGGCGGCTGTTTAAAATATTCATCAGCTTCTCAATATCGGAGACATCGAGATGCTCAGAGAAGGTAATGGTTTTGTTTTCAACATGTCCGCTGTCTGTAATCATGATCGCCACTGCTTTGTTTGGCTGAACAGGGACAAGCTGAATTTGCTTTAATCGATTTTCACTTAGCTTTGGACCAAGCACAATCGATGTATAGTTTGTGAGATCTGATAAAATTTCCGCCGATTTTTGAACTGTCTTTTCCAGCTCAAAAATTTTCTCCTGAAAGGCCGACTGGATAAGCACAAGCTCTTTAGACGAAAGTTTTCGCGGAGAGAGCAAATGATCTACATAATAACGATATCCTTTTTCGGAAGGAATTCTTCCTGATGAAGAATGGGTCTTTTCAATAAAACCAAGTTCCTCCAAATCAGCCATTTCGTTTCTAATCGTCGCAGAACTGAATGTAATATCTTCTTTTTTAGAAAGAGTCCTTGATCCAACTGGCTGCGCCGAACGAATAAAGTCATTAATGATGACTTGCAGAATCAAAAGCTGACGATTTGTTAACATCATCATCACCCCTGTTAGCACTCTCTTTCAACGAGTGCTAATTGTATAAACAAAATTACCAAACTCAAATTAAAATGTCAATTATAACTCACCGAGAAACGCTTGAAATACTTCATTGCCTAACAATTTTCCTTTTCTTGTTAAACGAATCCCCATGTCATCTTTTACAATGAGGCCTTTTTCTTCTAAATCTTCAAGAACAGTGGAAAAAAGTGCTTCTGGTGCAGCACCATATTTTGCTTGGAAATCAGCGCTTTTCACCCCTTCGATTTTTCGAAGACCTAAAAACATTTCTTCTTCTATTTGCTCTGCTTTTGTGACCTGATGTGTTTCCTTATACGGGAACCCTGTTTGGTCAATCAGCTCCAAATAATGTTTCACCGGCCCTGCGTTCACATTTCGGATGCCATCTACATACCCGTGTGCGCCTGCACCAAAACCGAAGTAATCTTCATTGCTCCAATAGGTCAGGTTATGCTGGCTTTCAAAGCCAGGTTTGGCGTAATTGCTAATTTCGTACTGCTTTAATCCATGGCGCTCCATTTCATCCATTACAAGCTCATACATTTCAGCCTCACGTTCTTGCGGCGGTAAATGAAGTTTTCCTTTTTGCATTAAGTTGTAAAAAACGGTTTTCGGCTCAACGATGAGTGAGTAAACCGAATAATGCTCTGCCCCCAGTGAGAAAGCCGTCTCAAGTGAATTCATCACATGATGCTTTTCTTGATGCGGCAAGCCAAACATGAGATCGAGGCTAATATTGTCAAATCCAACCGCTCTAGCTCGCTCAAAGGAGGTCAGGACATCCTTTTTTTGGTGAACTCGTCCGATTTTCTTGAGTAAATCGTCTTCAAAAGTTTGAACGCCAAAGCTCAGCCGATTCACGCCGGCTGCTTGAAGCACATGAAGTTTCTCAAGCGATAATTCATCTGGGTTTGCTTCTACTGCAAATTCAATCAGATTTTTTGTCGGCTTTAATACGCTGTGAATGCTGTTCATGAGCTTGTCTAGCTGACTGACAGTCAGTGATGTCGGGGTTCCCCCGCCAATAAAAATTGTCTTTAGTTCCTGCTCGCCTTTTTGCTCGATCGTGTGCTGCATCTCTTTCTCAAGAGCCGCTAAGTATTCGTCGACTGGCTGCGTTTTGATGAAAAATTTATTGAAATCACAATAGTGGCAAATATGCTCACAAAATGGAATGTGAATGTATGCTGCTTTCATTAGATGACACCTTCTTTACAGGTAAAGAGCCGCAGTTTATCGCTGCGGCGTCTTTGTTTGTTATCGACTATAAACGTCAAGGCGGACATTGTAAAGCAGGTAGCCTTGAGGATGTTATTTTTTTGGTGTGCTGTCGTCCATCTTCAGCACAGCCATAAATGCTTCTTGCGGGACTTCAACAGAGCCCACTTGCTTCATGCGCTTTTTCCCTTCTTTTTGCTTCTCAAGAAGCTTTCTTTTCCGGGAAATGTCTCCACCATAACATTTAGCAAGTACGTTTTTACGCATCGCTTTAATGGTGGAACGTGCAACGATTTTTTGACCGATTGCTGCTTGAACCGGTACTTCAAAGTGCTGGCGTGGAATCAATTCTTTTAGCTTTTCTACGATGATCTTGCCTCGTTCATATGCATAATCGCGGTGAACAATAAAGGAAAGGGCATCGATTTTTTCGCCATTCAGCATAATATCCATCTTCACCAGCGTCGAAGGACGATAGCCAATCAGCTCATAATCAAAGGACGCATAGCCTTTTGTGTTGGACTTTAGCTGATCAAAGAATTCGTATACGATCTCTGCCAAAGGAATTTCGTACACAATGCTCACGCGGTTCGCATCAAGATACTGCATATCAATGAAATTCCCGCGCTTTCCTTGGCAAAGCTCCATCACAGAGCCTACATAGTCATTCGGCACCATCATTGTTGCTTTTACATACGGTTCTTCAATTCGCTCAATCTTTTGCGGATCAGGCAGATTGGACGGGTTATCTACGACAATTTTTTCTCCATCTGTCATGTATACATCATAAATAACACTTGGCGCTGTCGTAATCAGATCAATTTTAAATTCACGTTCAATCCGTTCTTGGATGATTTCCATATGAAGCATTCCAAGGAACCCGCAGCGGAAACCGAAGCCAAGTGCTTGGGATGTCTCTGCCTCATATTGAAGTGAAGAATCATTTAATTCAAGCTTTTCTAACGCTTCACGTAAGTCATTGTATTTCGCTGTATCAATTGGATAAAGTCCGCAGTATACCATTGGGTTTAGCTTTCTGTATCCTGGAAGTGCTTCTTTCGCAGGGTTTTCCGCGCTTGTGATCGTATCCCCTACACGTGTATCACCGACATTTTTAATCGCAGCGGTTAAGTAGCCAACATCTCCAACGGTGAGTTCGTCTGTTGGCATGGCTTTTGGTGTGAAAACGCCAACTTCAAGTACTTCAAATTCTTTCCCCGTCGCCATCATTTTAATTTTCTGACCAGGTCTGACGGTTCCTTCGACAATTCGTATGTACGCAATAACGCCGCGATACGCATCGTAAAGAGAATCAAAAATAAGGGCTTGAAGTGGTGCTTCTGGATCTCCAGCGGGAGCCGGCACCTTTTCAACGATTTGTTCTAAAATATCCTCGATTCCAATACCCGCCTTAGCAGAGGTGAGAACAGCTTCAGACGCATCCAACCCGATGACATCTTCAATTTCTTCTCTTACACGCTCAGGCTCTGCACTTGGCAGATCGATTTTATTGATAATCGGAAGAATTTCTAAGTTGTTATCAAGAGCTAAATAAACGTTCGCAAGTGTCTGTGCTTCAATTCCTTGTGCTGCATCTACTACGAGAATCGCACCCTCACAGGCAGCTAGGCTTCGAGATACCTCATAGGTGAAGTCGACATGCCCTGGTGTATCAATCAGGTGCATGATATATTCTTCTCCATCCTTCGCCTTATACTTCAGCTGGACAGAGTTTAATTTAATCGTTATGCCGCGTTCACGCTCTAAATCCATGGAATCAAGCAATTGTTCTTTCATTTCCCGTTGAGTAATCGCCGCTGTTTTTTCCAAAATACGGTCTGCCAATGTGGATTTCCCATGGTCAATATGGGCGATAATGGAGAAATTTCGAATTCTTGATTGCCGCTCTAATCGTTTTTCTTTATCTGTCACAATCTATCACTCCTACTATAAAACGCGGGTTGCGCTAGGTTAGATTATATCAATAGGGCTGTAAAGATTCAATCGAAATCAAGAAAAGCCGCTTATCGGTCAGCGGCTTTGATCAAAAGGATGATATCTCATGAAATTCGTTTATTTCCCATTCACCCAATCATAAAGAGAACGGGCTGCATGTGTCATGCCATCAGACAGGGCTTTTCCTGCCTTGGAAAAGGCATTAAAGCCCTCTATTTCCTCCAGCTGTTTTTGTTTTTCGGCAAGATCCTTTTCTGTAACAGCCGTTCCTAAGATAGAAGCTTCCTTCTCTTCATTGTCGTTTATTTGAATGGAGAAAGCTCCTTTTAATTGCGGATCATGGTAGCCCTTCATTTGCAGCATGCCATTATTCGCTTGCTGCATTCCTAAAAAGACACCAAACAGCAAGACCAATCCTAAAATAATGGTTTTTCCAATAAATGAGCCCATCCCCGTCACCACCTTAAGAGCGTTTTTTCTCATCCTTTGCTTTGCCGTCCACCTTTTCCGCGTCCCAGAAAATGTCGCTGAATACATCAGCTGCCGCATTGGATGCATTTCTTAATTCTTCCATATTATTATCTACTCCGCCAAATTCTAAAAGAAGGGCTTTGTCGGATAAATCTTGATTATAGATTCCATTATCGCCAATTTCTCCTTTGGCAAACACACCGACACTAAGACCTTTATATTTTTTCTCCATCAAATGGTGGAACTCTGTCGCAAGCTTTAAGTTTTTCTCATAGCTTTGATTCTTCTTCCCAACAACAAACGCAATTCTCGCATATTTCTTCCCTTTGATTTCAACAGTCGTATCTTTCTTTCTTCTTGAGTCCCGGTGAATATCAATTAAATAATCGAGGTCATCATTTTTCGCTAAGGCTTCTTTCACGACCAATCTTGATTCATTATAAGACTGCGGATATTTTAATCCTTTTTTCACCAGTCTTTTTTCAATTTCCGTTTTGTCGACTGTATTGCCGATTCCTTGCTGATCAAGCGCCTTTCCAAACATGTCGCCGACAAGGGTGACATTCACTTTTGAGTGCCGTGCATTATTTGGATTCGTTTCTCCTTTTAAAAATGGTAAATATGATTCCGTATTATGTGTGTGGTAAATGTACACAGCTTTTCGTTTTCCTGTTGACCGGTCCGGTTCTTTGGCAGGCTTTTTCGGCGTATCATCATCGAGCTTGTCCAGCTCAGCCAAATTTGCTTCTTTTTCATCTTGGATCACTTCACTAGGCGGCGGCGATTCCATCGGCATATTGGTATAGTCTGTTCCTTCACCCGCTAAAATGATTTTTGTATCAAAATGTTCAAAGCCTGGGAGCTCTCTTCCTAGGAAACTGCGCGGGTCTTCTAAATTAATACTGGTTGCAAGCTTCAATGACAGCCCAGAGAAATGAAATCCTTTTTGATCTTCTGGAACTGCTGAGGCGAAATATTGGTTTTCCATGCCCATTAATGTGGCAAAAAATGCGCCAGATAGCTCATCCGCTACACCATATAACGAAGCTTGCGGCCTCAGCTCGGGTTTTAAAGAGGTCAAAGCCCCTGACATCACAAACACCACAACAAGAGAGGCAATAAATAAGAAGATGCTTTTTACTACTTTCGTTCCATTAATCGCAACGACCAACTGTCGAGGACGGCGGGGTCTTTTTTTCATGATTTACTCCCTCCAGCACGCTTTCTAGTAATTACACTATGAGCGAGCTAGAGAAAGTAGAACCGATTAATGATTATATGAACCCATATTATCTTGAGTGATTTTTTGATGAAGCGCTGTGTTTAATCCGTTGGCAAGTACGTTTGCCATATCATCAATGAATGTATCAACTTCCTTAGGCGTGACCATTAAATTTTGCCCCAGGGGTGCAAGCACTTCGTGGATCAGCTGCCTTTTTTCTTCTTCAGGAAGGATTCCTACGATGCCTAAGAATGATTGACGCGTTTCTTCATCTGGCAAGTCTTCTTCGTTAAGTACTTTTTTCTTCCCGAATGTCAAACCAGCCGGCACAAGAGAGCGGGATGGTCTATCATCTTTTAATTCTCTACCAAAATGCTTTAAGACATAATCAATTGTGTCACTAGCAATCGTTACTGCATCCACCACTGTCGGAACGCCAATCGCAATCACTGGAATGCCCAATGTTTCTTTGCTTAATTCTTTTCGCTTATTCCCTACACCAGAGCCGGGATGGATACCTGTATCAGAAATTTGAATGGTTGTATTCACTCGTTCTACTGCTCGAGCAGCAAGGGCATCGACCGCAATGACAAAATCAGGCTTAGACCGCTCGATCACGCCTTGGATAATGTCACTTGTTTCAATACCGGTCAGTCCCATCACCCCTGGAGACAAAGAGGAAACCGGGCGATAGCCTTCCTGAACATTTTCCGGCTGCAATTCAAAGAGATGGCGGGTCACAAGCAGGTTTTCAACTGTGAGAGGACCTAATGCATCTGGCGTAACATTCCAGTTTCCCAGCCCTACTACAAGGCAGCTAGCATCAGCCTGAATGCCTCGGTCTTTTAAAAACTGAGCAAAGTAATGGGCAAAGACTTCAACGACTTTTTCTTGCATTTCAGAGTCTTTCTCCCGAATGCCTTGTGCCTCAAACGTCAAGTATGTCCCTGCCTTTTTGCCGGTCAGCTCCTCCCCTTCTTTCGTGATTTCCACAGTACGTATGCGGATGCCTTGCTCTTCTTTTTCCTTTTCGACAATCCCTTGGATCCCGTCCTTTTTGACGACATTCGGATCGTTCTCTTGTTCTAGTATCTCTTTTGTTTCAACAGCGAGGTCTGTCCGGATTTGATAAGCGCTTAAATCGAGTTTCTGTTTCTCCATAAAAAGACTCCTTCCACCAAGTAATTAACAGTAGTCTTTCCATCTCTTGAAAGAAACATTCGAGCACGTCATCAATGAAAAATACTTTACATTTATATTGCATTCTAAAGGTGTGTTTGATAGAATACAATTTGTTCTATTGTGAAGATTTAACCTTAAGACAATTGTGTTTAGGTTGTATCTTAGGAGGTGAAACACATGCCAAATATTAAATCAGCGATCAAACGTACAAAAACGAATAACGAACGCCGTGCACATAACGTAACAGTCAAGTCTGCGATGCGTACTGCGATTAAACAAGTTGAAGTTTCTGTAGCTAACAACGATGCTGAGCAAGCAAAAGCTGCTCTTGCTTCTGCTGCAAAACGCATTGACAAAGCCGTTAAAACTGGTCTTGTACACAAAAACGCAGCTGCGCGTTACAAATCAAGACTTGCTAAACAAGTAAACGGACTTTCTGCATAATGTTTGGAGCGCCTCAGTGATGAGGCACCTGTTTAACTGTATGTCCGTCCTAACCGGCCGAGCCTTTAGGACAGACTGGCAATTATACATCTAAACAAAAACGACCCTCTTTTTAGAAGGTCGTTTTTTTATATTCAAGCGCCTAACAAACGAAGCAGGAACAATTCTAACAGCAGCTGCTTGTCCTTTTTACCGGTTTTCATTTCGTAATCAATCGTTGAAAGCTCTTTGACGATCTGCTTGAGCTCTTCTTCTGAAAACAGTCTTGCCTGATCCATCGCAAGTTTGACCCGGAATGGATGGACTTTTAGATTTGAAGCAATTTGTTTTTGTCCATAGCCTTGCTGAGCGAAGTACTTCGTCTGCAAAATCAATCGAAATTGAGTTGAAATGAGTGCTAATATTTTAATGGGTTCCTCATTTTGCTTCAGCAGGTCATAAAACATCTGCATGGCCTCAGAGCGGCGTCTGTTTACAATTTGATTAATCAGCTCGAAAATATTTTGCTCTAAGCTTCTTGCAACGAGCTGATTGACATCCGCTAACTCAATTTCCTCCCGCTCTCCAATATATGTACTTAGCTTCCTAACCTCTTGGAATAGAGAGGAGAGGCTCCCGCCGCATAGCATCACAAGCTGCTCAGCCGCTTTAGATGTAATCGTCTTCCCTTCTGTCTTCACCAGTGTGATGGTGAAATCAGTTGTTTCTTTTGGGTTTAACTCTTTCGCCTCAACGACAGTAGCTTTCTTTTTTAGCAATTTGGTGATTTTTTTACGCTCATCCAGCTTTTCATATGGTGCCAGTAACACGAGAATGGTATAGGGCGCTGGCTTTTCTAAATAAGCTTCTAATACAGAAAGCTCATGCTCAATCTTTTCCTTTTTCTTTTCAGCTGTAAGAAAATAAGGATTCTTGATCACGACGAGACGTCTTTCTCCCATAAACGGAAATGTTTCTGCATCCGTTACAGCCTGTTCAAGCGGTACTTCTTCCATATCGAAGACGGAGTAATTAAAATCCTTCGTTTCTTCGTCTACTACAGCTTGTCTCAATTTAGCAGCGGTTTCTTGCAGTAAATATGTTTCTTTCCCATATAAGCAATAAACGGGATGGATATCCCCTCGTTTTAAATTGTTCCATACATCAAAGACCATCAATTGAATCCCTCTCTTTCACTTCCTCCTCTATCCTAAAGTGTGTGAAGACATTAGTAAAGAGGAAGCTGAAAGTGCCGCCTCCTCATTTATAGTAAACGTCCGGCGCAAGCTCCCGGGTCAGCCTGCTGTCAGACGATATTCATAAAATGATCATAAAATGGAAAACGGTTACTTTACCTTCTAGCAATTCCAAATGAGTTCAAGTATACTAAAATTAGCCAGGAGGGATGAAAATGAATGAATTTGAAAAAAATGTTCAAAGCAAGCGGAATGATGTGACCGACTCAGCCGTTGGTTTTATCGTCACATTCGGATTTTTCGCCTCAATGTTTATTTTGGCAACCATTATACACCTCGTTGGATCTTAACTTCATGAAGGTTACATGACTGCCGTTTTGGCAGTTTTTTTATTGAGTTTGTAAGATATCATATGGAGGGTGTGTGTAAAACGTTCCTTCCTCATCGAGAAATTCATACGTCACGCTCCCGTCGGTATCTGTTCGATACACCTTCATTTGCTGGTCCTTTAATTTCTTCAAAACTTCCTGATGTGGATGCTGATAACGATTGCGTTCACCTGCTGAAATGAGTGCATGTGAGGGCTTGAGATGCTGAAGCCATTCTTCGCTTGTTGACCCTTTACTCCCGTGATGTCCAACCTTTAAGATATCTGCCTGCAGATCAGGATAGGCTTCTATAATGTCTCGCTCCCCTTCTTGTTCAAGATCTCCAGTAAGCATAAACCGCTTCCCGCCTAGAGTAAATGTCAAAACGAGTGAATCATTATTCTTAGTTGTTACCTGATCATGCGATGGATGAAGAACCTTAAATATTTGCTCTCCAATCTGAAGCTGATCTCCTCTCTCTAATTCATCAATCATAATCCCTTGATCAGCTGCTTCTTTTAACAGCTCCGCATCCTCTGGACTCCGTGCAAAGCCTTTTGGAATAGCCAGCCGCTTTATTTTATTTCGTTTGATTAAACGAGCTGCTTCTCCCATATGGTCTTGATCCGCATGTGTAAGAATAAGAACATCAAGTTTTGCTATACCTTTAGAATGCAGAAATGGGATCAGCGTTTGATCACCGATCGAGGACACTTTACGCCTTTTTTTCCACGGTTCTTCTTCAAAAGAAAGTCTGCCTCCTGTATCCACAAGCAGGTGCCCCTTTCGATAGGGCAGCTGAATAAACAAACTATCCCCCTGTCCTACATCCAGCATCGTCACTTCCCCTTTTTCGAAAAAATTCGGGGTGAAATAGTGTACACTCAAGACACCAATAAGAAAAAGGATCGGCAGTGCATAGGATTTCACAGAAGTTTTGCACTCCATCACAAATAACAGAACAATTAAGGCGCTCACCTCAAGAAGAATATGCCACCAAGCAGACTTCATAAAAATCAAGTTGAATTCATCAAAAACAGCCATATAGGCTGACAATTGATGACTAAGCTGAATCACCGAATCAAGCAGCTGAAACAATGATTGTCCAAGCGGAAGATAAATGATCGTGAGAATAAAAAAGAGTAAGGATAACGGCATAACGACCGTCGTATAAAAAGGTACAAATATCATGTTCAAAGGTACGCTCAGTAAAGAGAATTGGTGAAAATGATATAAAAGAACAGGAAGTGAAGCAAGCTGTGCAATAAAGGAAATCAGGAATAATTGCATGACTGAACTTTTTGCTTTTGATAAAATCCTAGTCGATAACAAAATAAAAAACGTGACCGCGAATGAAAGCTGAAATCCGATATCAAATAAATAAAGAGGATGAATTGCTAATAAGAGTAAAAACGTTGCACTTAATACCACAGCAGAAGGCTGTTTCATTTCTTTTGGCAGACTAGTCATCACTAAATAGATGCCTGCCATGAGGCAAGCTCTTAAAACAGATGGTGCAGCACCTGTCAAACAAGCATAAATAGGAAGAAAGCATAATAGAAGAATACGTGCTGTCTCTCTTGTCACGCCCGCACGAAGGAGACACCAAAATAAACATGCAAGAAGCGTTTGTACATGCAATCCTGAGATCGCTAGTAAATGAATAATGCCAAGCATTTGATAATCTCTTAATGTGTCAGGGTCTATCAACTCACGATCGCCAAAAATAAGTGCCTGTACAATGCCAACAGAGTGTTTAGACACATGATCTTCTAAAAATTTCAACCCCTTTTGCCTTATCACTTGAAGATAATAGGAAGAACTGTCTTTTTTTGTACAGTTTTTGATCGACTGTGGCAGAAAAATGGCGTCAATGCCTTTTGATTTTAAAAATTGATCGTATTGAAACCCGTTAGGAATGGTTGCGTGTTTTGCCGGGCGAACATCACCTGTCATGTGACAGCTCATACCAGGTTCTACCTCTTTTAATGCCTCTTTTTCACGCTCTGTTTGAATTGTATAAAAAGTGGCTAGTTGTTCATGGTCTGTTGAAACAGTTGCTGAAAAACGATTGCCATCTGTTTTCGGAATGCTTTCAATCACAACGGAACCAGATAGGAATTTTTCTAGTACGGGTTGATCCGTTTCAAGAGACTCATGAATCATAAAAATGAGTATATAGACAGCACCGCATAGGCTGACCATTAAAAAGAGCTGAGGCATTTTTTTCAGCAGGCTGAGAAGTAATATGATGAGAAGAAAGAGAAGGAAATACATATGAAGATGATATGCAGCCAGAGCAATTCCAACAGCTGCTGAAATTGCCCCAAACGGCAAATATTTAAACATAGGAAGTAAATAATTGATTCGCCTTCTCATGCATATCGCGAATTTCTGTTTCGCTAAGTCCTGATTCACTCAGCTTCCCAATTAAATCTGCAACAAAGGCCAATTTTTCTTGATTTTTTAAGTCGATGATCATTTCATCTAATTCAACTTGCTCTGTTTGAACACCCGCCTGCTCGAATAAATCAATCGCATATGGATGATTTTTATAATCCTTTGCATAGTACACTGTTCGTATGCCCGCTTGAATGATGGCTTTACAGCACTGTAAACAAGGAAAATGTGTGACATATATTTCAGCATCAGCTGTAGGTGCACCAAATTTGGCACATTGTAAAATAGCATTCATTTCCGCATGGATGGTGCGAACACAGTGATGATCAATGACATAGCACCCTACATCCGCACAATGAACATCACCGGCAATGGAGCCATTATACCCCCCTGCAATGATGCGCTTGTCCCTTACGATGGTCGCCCCAACAGCTAACCGCTCACAGGTGCTTCGTAAAGCAAGCAAATGGCTTTGTGCCATAAAATATTGATTCCATGAAATTCTTTCCACGAGCTGATCCCTCCAGAATGATGGTTGATATTAAGTGTACATGCCTTTCTTCTCTACCGTCAATTCTACTTCACGGTCAATTGACTTTTCAGCCGTTCAATCGTCTTTTCACCAAAACCTGAAATGTTCCGCAAGTCTTCAATTTGTTGAAATTCTCCGTGTTCCTCTCTATACGTAATGATAGCTTCGGCTTTAGCTGGTCCTATGCCGTTAATGGTTTGCAATTCGGCTGCATCGGCCTGATTGACATTCACACCTTCACTCTTTTCAACGCCCGTTGATGCGTCAGCTGATGCTGTTTGCCTCTCTCTTTCCGCTTCCCCCTGCTTCCGAACATAAATCATCATACTATCCTCTAATTTAGCGGCTTGGTTGATTTCAATCGAGTCTGCTTTGCTGGTAAAGCCTCCTGCCCTTTGAATTGCTTCTTCTACCCGAGCATCAGATTGAAACGTATAAACTCCTGGCTTCCTTACAGCTCCTTTGACCTCTACAAAAATCGTCGATGGCTCTTTTTTTGTCTTTTCTTGTTTGTCTTCTAATGTGACTTGTATATCTTTATTTTCCTTCAATACACTTGGTTCTCTGCTGCCCTCTCCTTTTCCAGTGAAAAAGAAGAAACTGAAGATGATCACCACTATGAGTCCAGCGGCGATATAAAGACTGTATTTTTTTAATGAAATGAGTCGTTTCACTTACTCACGCTTCTTTCAATCATATTTTTCTATTGCTCAACATACTGTTTAGAAGATAACAGATCCTATGCGTCTAAGGAGGGAGAACGTTTGAATATAGGGTTAATCGGTACAGGAAACATGGGTACCATACTTACTGAGGCATTTATTGAATCAAAGGCAGTCAATCCCTCATCGATCACCATTACAAACCGAACCATTGAAAAAGCGTTCAATATAAAAAAGAACCATCCAGAGCTTGAAGTAACGAAACAGCTTTCAGGGGCTGTCACGAATAAAGATTTCATTTTTGTTTGTGTCAAACCACTTGATATTTATCCACTTTTAACAGAGCTGAGCCCTCTTCTAACGGAGCAGCAAACCATTGTCATCATTACAAGTCCGGTTCATCCTGAACAGCTTCAAGATGTCGTTCCTTGTCAAACAGCCAGGCTGATTCCAAGCATTACAAACCGCGCTTTATCAGGCGCATCACTTTTAACTTTTGGTTCATCATGCAATGCCGCGACGAAAACAGCGTTAAGACGGTTAGCTTCGTGCATTTCAACACCTATCGAGATCCATCATTCGATTACAAGAGCGGCTTCCGATATTGTCAGCTGCGGGCCTGCTTTTATTAGTTTTCTCGTTCAGAAAATGATTGAAGCGGCCGTAGAAGAAACAGATATTTCTAAAGAAGAAGCCACCACCTTATCAGAGGATATGCTAGTTGGTCTTGGCCGTTTGATTGAAAAAAGAGTCTATACCCTTCCGACACTGCAAGACAAAGTATGTGTGAAAGGCGGCGTCACTGGTGAAGGCATTAAAGCACTTGAAGCCGGTGTGCAAGATATGTTTCACCATCTCTTTCAAAACACCCATGAAAAATTCGATGAAGATCTAGAAGCAGTTGCGCATCAATATCCACCAAGTGTGTTCACTGATGATCGCAGAAATTAATCATCTTTGCAATAAGCGAAAAAAGGGTTTTAAAAAACCATCGTTCTATTAAACGATGGTTTTTGGTTTCTTAGCTGAGATGAAATATCTTTCGGCGAATTCACCGGGGGCTTCATTTGTAAAATCAGCGGTCACTTCTATTTGTTCAAAGCCAGCGGACTCAAGGAACGCTGCATATGTTTCAAATGGATATGTGCGCTGTTCATGTGTCTCATCATAACGCTGATACATGTCTCCGTCTTTTACAAAAAAGCTTAAATCATGTATAACCGAATACATGTCATCCCCTTTATCACTCTGCCAAATATAACTGATCTCTTCATCTTGATCTGCATAAGTCGAACCCGGGAATACCTCTTCCATTTTATAAGGCGTATGAACATCAAAAAGTAAAACCCCATCTGCCTCTAAAAGCTGAAACATGTTTTTAAAGGTTTTTTTGACGTCATTTTCGTTTTTTAAGTAATTCAAGGAATCACAGCAAATAACGGCTGCCTGGAAGGCTTGCTCAAAGCCCGTAACCTCTCTCATATCTTGATGTAAAAATTGAATCGACTTCTTTTTCGCCTGCGCTTTTTGCTGCGCAAAGGCCAGCATTTCTTCACTGAGGTCAATTCCTGTGACCTTGTGGCCCTTTTCAGCTAACCGAAGAGAAATCTCTCCAGTTCCACAGCCTACATCGATGATGGCAGCATTCGGCTTCATATACTGCTGGATCCACTGAACCCATTCATCATAAGGTGCATGTGTCATGAGCTCGTCATACACACCTGCAAACCCTTGATAAATCATGAGTTAATGCCAAGTGAAAGCGTTTCTCTCGGCGCATCTCCCCATAGCTTTTCTAGATTGTAGTATCCTCTTTCTTCTTTGTGGAACACATGGGCAATGACATCACCTAGGTCAATCAATACCCATCTTGCTTCATCAAAGCCTTCCATCTTCTTCACTTCGATTCCGCTTTCCTCTGCAAGATGTTTTACTTCTCTTGCAATGGCTTGCACTTGTTTATCAGAATTCCCGTGACAAATGAGAAAATAATCCGCAACAAGTGAGATTCCTTGCATATTAAGGGCAATAATATCCTCAGCCCGTTTATCATCGCATGCTCCTGCTGCGACGTTTAAAATTGATGATGAATCCATCCAAAATTCCTCCTTAGTTGTTCTTATGCACAAGCGAATTGTAAGTAGCAAGCGTATCTGGAAAGACTGGCTGATTCTTTTTCATTAGAAAACTGATGGTGTTTTTTAATGATTGGATCAGTGCACGATCTAGATCATTTTCTGCTAACTCCCTTACTTCTTCGACACCAGGGAAATGACGTCCTGGTTCAATATAATCTGCGACATAAATGACTTTTTCAAGTAAGGTCATGTCTGGTCTGCCGGAAGTATGAAATTCAATAGCTGTTAACACATCTTGATCGTCAATTCCAGCTTCTTTTTTGACCAAATAGGCACCAACCGGGGCGTGCCAAAGCTCGGGCGAATATTCAAGCAATAAAGGGTTCATCTGTTCTTTTTGGATAATCCCCTTCATTTCTTCTTTTGGTCTAAATTTCGCATAATCATGAAAAATAGCGGCGATCTCTGCTTTTTTCACATCTGCACCGAACCGTTCCGCTAATGAAATGGCTGTCTCCATGACTCCGATTGTATGTGTATATCTATGCTCTGTTAACTGCTCTTTGACACAGTTCAATGCTTCTTCACGATTCATATAAATGATGCTCCTTTATATAACGCTCAACAGCTTTCGGAATCAAATAATCGACAGGGTTTCCCTGCTCTATTCGCTGCCTAATCAATGTCGATGATACATCAAAAGCTGGAACATCTGCAAATAAAAGAGGATATGCCGTACTTCCAACGTAACCCGGCCTTTTCATCCCAATAAAGGTGATCATTTGAAGCAAATCATCGATCCGGTGCCATTTTGGCAAATACTCGACCATGTCCGCTCCTATCATAAAAAAGAACTGATCTTCTGGATGACGCTTCTTTAACAGATCGACTGTATCTACCGTATAAGACGGACCCTCCCGCTCCATTTCAATAAGCTCGAGCCGAAAATATGGATTTGATTGAATCGCCGCCTCCACCATTTTGATGCGGTGATGACTATCTGCTCGTTTCCGTCCAGTTTTATGAGGAGGCATATGGTTTGGGATAAACCAAATTTCATCAAGCCCTACTTGAATCCGCACCTCACTCGCCATCAGCAAGTGCCCGTTATGAGGAGGATCAAACGTACCGCCGAACAACCCTATTTTTTTCATATCGCATCCACCTTTACGGCAGCTTAATTTGTTTATTTTCCTTAGATTCTTTGTAAAGGACAATCACATTTCCGATCGTTTGAACGAGTTCAGCCTTTGCACCTTTTACAAGTGCTTTCGCAACTTCCGTTTTGTCCTCGTCGCAATTTTGCAATATGCTGACCTTTAACAGTTCTCTTGCTTCAAGCGCCTCGGAAATTTGCTTGACCATATTGTCATTTACCCCGCCTTTTCCAACTTGAAAAATAGGTGATAAATGATGTGCTTGTGCACGTAAAAAACGTTTTTGCTTACCTTTTAACATGGTGTTCCTCCTAATTTCTCTATGACAATTGACTTCATTTTTCCGGCGTCAGGCGTAATGCCTGTCCACAGTTCAAAGGCTCTTACTGCTTGTCCAACAAACATGCCAACCCCATCCACTGTTTTCAAGCCTAAACCTGCTGCTTCACTGAGCAGTTTTGTTTCTATTGGATTATACACAATATCACAAACGACCGCTGTTTTTTTTGCGTTCGCTAAAGAAATCGGGGTTTCTTCAACATTCGGATACATGCCGATCGAGGTCGTATGGATGATGACATCATATTCCCCAAGCCGCTCTTCTGCTGCATTTAATGTGATTGCTTGAGATGTGATTTTTCCCTCTGCACTTTCAATTAAAGCTTCAGCTTTTTCAATAGTGCGGTTTGTAATATCAAAGCTCTTCGGTGCGTACTCAACAATTGTCGTATAAATCGCTCTTGCCGCTCCGCCAGCACCAATCAAAAGAAATGACAGCTCTGATAACGGCTGATCCAAGGCTTCAAGCAATGAATGAAGAAAGCCTTCACCATCTGTATTGTACCCAACGAGCTGATCCCCTTCGAGCCGCACCGTATTGACGGCACCGAGGCGTTCAGCTGTTACATCTATTTTGTCAAGGTACTTCATGATTTCTACCTTGTGCGGAACAGTGACGTTAATGCCGCTGATTCCTAACGCTTTCATGCCGCTAATCGCATCTTTTAGGTCATCATTTTCTACTTGAAAGCCATGATAATGTCCATCAATTCCAGCATCCTTTAGTGCTGCATTATGAATATCTGGAGACATTGAGTGGCCAACAGGGTTTCCGATTACTCCGTATAAAGGTTTCAAGGTCTCTCCCCCTTTGAACATTTAAATTAACGAACGTCGCATAAACACATGAACGCCTTTTGGCGCATAAACTTTGATTTGCTTGCCCGCATCATTTGCAGTAACCCAGCCTAAACCTGAAAAGACGATGTCCGTTTTTGGCTGATCAATGGTAAAGGTATGCGGAACGAGCGGCGGGAAATCTTCCATTCCCTCTTTTGATGGCGGTGACAGCAGTTCTCCTGCATGTTTTTCATATAAATCCTCTGCATTCTCCAGCTTTGTCCGGTGAATGTTCAGCTCATTTGGCATATAGCAGACAAATGATGTTCTGCCGCCTTTTACGTAATCAAAACGAGCCAGTCCGCCAAAATAAAGCGTTTGTGCTTCATTTAATTGGAATGTTCTCGGTTTCAATTCTTTTTTCGGCGTTAAAATCTTCAAGTCATTTTTGCTGACATAGTGCGCCATTTGATGACGGTTGATGATGCCCGGCGTATCGAATAAAGCAGACCCGTCATCAAGCGGAATTTCAATGGCATCAAGTGTAGTACCTGGATATTGGGATGTAGTAATGACGTTCTCTTCGCCAGATACTTCTTTGATGATTCGATTGATAAATGTTGATTTTCCAACATTCGTACAGCCGACGACATAGACATTTCTTCCATCGCGGTAATGATCAATCGCTTCCATCACCTCAGGCACACCCTGGCCTCTGCTTGCACTAATTAAGAAAACATCGATAGGGTTTAATCCGTTTTCCTTTGCTTCCCGTTTCATCCAATGAATCAGACGATCTTTTTTCACGGATTTCGGTAAAATATCCACTTTGTTGCCGACAAGTAAAATCGGATTACCACCGACAATACGGCTCAGTCCATTGATCCAGCTTCCGTTAAAGTCAAAAATATCAACGACCTTCACAATGAGAGAATCTGTCTCTCCAATGCTGTGCAATATATTTAAAAAGTCGTCTTCTGTTAAAGAAACATCTTGAATCTCATTGTAGTTCTTTAACCTAAAACAGCGCTGACAGATCACATCTTCTTTCAATAGAGATGCTGCCGGCGCATATCCTAATTGATCTTTATTTTCCGTCTGAATGGCTACACCGCAGCCAATACAAACAACCTTTTCCATTATTACTCTTCCTCCCACTGAATGTGGCCCTTACGCTTTAAGGCTCCTAAAATTCTGCGTTCAATCTGCCTGTTAAACTTTGTGAAAAATCCGTCCGAGGCAGCAACAGGAACGACCAAAATCGTATGGAAGCCATGACGATTCCCGCCAAGAACATCTGTCATGAGCTGATCTCCAATGACAACCACATCTTCTTTTTTCAACTGCATATCAGCGACTGCCTTATTAAAGGCTCTTCCCATAGGCTTTCTCGCTTTATAAATAAACGGGATATGAACCGGTTCAGAAAAAAGCTTGACCCTTTTTTCATTATTGTTCGATACAATCGTCACTTGTATCCCATGATCTTTCATTTCTTGAAACCATTCAATTAAGCGCGGTGTCGCACTTGGACGGTCCCATTCTACTAGTGTGTTATCTAGATCGGTAATAATTCCTTTTACATTTCGTTCTTTTAATTTTTGCGGTGAAATGTGGAAAATACTTTTCACAAATTCATCCGGTAAGAAATACTTCTTTAGCACAATTTGCACCCTTTCTTCCATCGGTTTTCAGCGATTGTGTCGAATCAAATCACAATTTGTCTGTCTATCGAATACAATGAAAAAGTTTTCGACATATGATGAGGACCTTCAACAGGTGTGGATAATTTTACACACATTATCCACCTATATTTCATCATGCTTTCATTCAATTATAAACACTCTACCCACAAGTTATCCACTTAACCATGTGGATAACAGAACGATTGTTCTTGTTTCCCATTCATGGTAGATTAAAGGTACTTCAAAGACAGTCGATCAACCTATGATGATATGTCTTTTCTCAAATTTTATGCCAACTTTTTCAGGGGAGGTGTTTTTCCCATCATATGGGTTTCTAGTATGAAAAAGCTGTCAGATGATTTACTTATAGAATCGTATTATAAAGCAAATGAAATGAACTTAAATCGCGACTTCATTGAATTAATTGAGACAGAAATGAAAAGACGTTCGCTCGGGCATATGCTCTCTGTTTCCTCTTAATTCCATATCACAGGAACCATGCCTCCCGAGCACTCTCCTTTTTTAAACTCAGGTGACTGATATTATATCACTTGCGCTATAGGCTTACTACTATTTTCCGTAAAAAACACCCCTTCTGATGAAAGAAGAGGTGTCTTAATTGCAAGGCTGTTCATTCCAAAACCATAACCCTCCGCCTACGACTAAAATGACCACAAGGAACACAACAAGAAAAGCGTAACCGATTCCTGCTCCTTGTGCTGGATAAGGCGAACACGCAGGGTAAGGATAAGGACATCCCCACATATCAGTTACCTCCTTCTAGGAAGATATACTGTTAGACTATGCTGGATGGATGGTCTTGTTTAGGCAGATGGCCATCATTTAAAAATGTTTGATGACATCACGCTCTTTGATTTCGTTATAAATAATTCTCGCACCTTTTGGTGTCATATGATTGCCAGAAGGGTCGATCAAACCTGACTGAATCAGGGCATGATCACTATCTTCTCCAGCTTCTCGGATGAAAGCTTTCCAGTTGTCGACAAGCGGCACCTGCTCATCCTTCGCTACTTCTCTTGTGATGTCATTATAAGAGTTTTGCCAAGCTCTTGCCCCGCCTCTCCCGGCAAAATAAGATGACTTATATCTGGAGTAATAATACAAGCCCTTTTTCCCGCCTTCTACAACAGGCACACAGGTCATGAGAATCGGGGTAATGCCTTCTTTTCTACTTTCAGAAATGAAGTAGGTTAAATTTTCTTTAAACCGTTTTTTCGTCACTCGGGGATGTTTCCCGTCTAAAATCGCCGCATCATTCGTACCGAACATGATGAGGACGTAAGTTGGTTTCTGTTTTAAAATATCCTGCTCAAAGCGCAGTTTCGCGTCTTCAGTCGTCTGCCCGCCAATGCCTGCATTCTTCACTTGAATTTGGCCGCGCTCGACGTTTTTCATGAGATTCACCCATTTTTCAGATGTTGGATAATCTCGAAAGTCCCAGTTTGATCCTCTTGTATTGCTGTCACCAAATGCAATAACGCTTTCTTGTACTGGCTTAGAGCATCCAGCAGCAACACATAATAGGATGAAAAGGAAAACATATTTCTTCACAACATTCACCTCCAAAAGCCCTCTTCATATAGTAAACGACAAGACTTTTGGTTTCAATGAATGAATGTTTTTGACGAATGCTGCCTATTGCATCTGAACAGGCATATATGCTTTGTCGTGGTGCAGCAGTTCACTTACTTTTACAAATTCATAGCCCCTCTTCTTCAACTCAGGAATCACTTGTTTCAATGCTTCTACCGTTTGCTTGCGATTTCCCCCGCCATCATGTAAAAGGATAATATCGCCGCCTTGAATATGATCAATAATTCGGCTTGCAATTTTACGTGCGCCTGGTCTTGACCAGTCCTTCGGATCTTGCGTAAAGGACCACATGACCACATCGTACCCTTGCTTTGACAGAATGCGGAATGATTTCATGGTTAAGCGTCCACCAGGAGGGCGAAATAATAAGGGACCGCCAGGCTGGAGTGAAGCAATATGAGCCGCTGATTCTTTTAATTCCCGCTTGATCTCCTTTGACGACAAAAGGTCAAAATACGTATGATTCATCGTATGATTACCGAGTTCATTCCCTTCGTCCACAATCCGTTCTGCGATCATTGGATAAGCATGGATTCTGCTTCCTATCACAAAAAAGCTTGCATTCACTTGATGCTCCTTCAGCACATCTAATATTTGATTTGTATACACTGGATGAGGTCCATCATCAAAGGTGATCGCAATCTTTTTCCGTTCCGCTCTCATGTCCCAAAAGGCACGTCCTGTTTTTTCAAGATCGACTCGTTTTAATGTATGTGCCTCTACTTCATTAGGAACAAAAGCACATAGCAGCCATATACACATCAAGATATGCAGCCCTCTCATTCGACCGCCTCCTCCACCGAACATCATTACCGATAAATTGCCCGCTTTCGCATCAATTCATGCAAGCTTCATGGTGATATCTGCTTCTTTTTCAAATAAAAAAAGCCGGCCATATCGGCCCGCTCTTTGTTTCACGTTTGGTTTCTCTCTTCAACTGTCGAACGTTGCTTAGAATTCATACAGACACTCTCCTTCTTGGATTTGATTTTGAGCCCATAATAACTTCTGATAATACTGGTTGGACTTTTTGTATTGTTGAGAGGCTTCTAAGGCTGTCGCAATTTCTAGTGAGATATCCTCTATATAAGAGTATAGGCTAAGTTTTTCCAAATAATCAATGGTTTTTTGCAGCTGGTCTTCATTGATTTCCTGAACATATAAAGCATCCAGATACTCAAACATATGACAGAACAGCTGGTCTTCATGCTTCTTTGCGGCCAATTTCCCAGCTTCTAATATGCGCAGGGCATCCGCCTGTTCATTCTGTCTAAAAAGCAGCTTCGCCAGCGTATAGAGCGTATGCGGAAGCGTTGGGAGCAGCTCTTTGCGGGCAAGATCAGCGGATTCCGTTAAATATCGTTCCGCTTCCTCTCTATAGCCAAGCTCGCCATAACATTTTCCTAAATTATAGAGCGCTGAACTGTATATGCGCGGGTGATCAATTTGAGATGCGAGCTGTTTTGCCTTTTTTAAATGAGGCAGCGCCCGGTCTTTTCGTTTTAAATCTTGATAATTTCCTGAAATGACAAAGAGACATTGAATGATGCGAATCGTATACGCATCATGCTGATCGTATATTTCCAGCGCCTTTAAAATATGGTGCATGGAGACATGTGTTTGTTTCATTATATAGTAGGCTTCTGCCACTTTAAAATGAAACTCTGCCTGCTCAATATCATCAAATACCATGGACAGCTGCTTTTCTGCGACTCGATAATATTTGACGGCTTCTAAATATTCTTTTTGACTAAATTCATGCATGCCACGAAAAAATGCATGGTAATAATGCAGCATATCAGATAACTCATGATTGGAGTTTTCGATTTTATCGACTAGATTAGATACTGAGAAAGGTTGATATTTTGAAGGGTGTATATAGTCAAGCATGATTTGGTGCCGAAAACACATGAGCTGATAATAAATCAGTAAATGCTGGTCCTCTTCCATCTGTTCAATTTCCGCTTCAACTTCCGCTTTCAAGATTTCCGCATCTGGAACACTGAACTGCCGTATCATTCGATACCATTCATTAATTTTCATACCTACATGTGAAGATAGAACCTTCCCCATGTTCCGAAATTACCCCTTCCTTTTCGGTCTAATATTACATATTTTAGCACGCTTCTTGACCGCCAAGCACCGCAAAGAAACCGCAAACATAAAAAAGAGACGAACTGAAGCACGATTTTTTTGAAAAAGATGATTTTTTCATCGTACAGACACAGACAATCTCTCCTTCACATACATTTGAGGATATAGGCAGCGGCCTAAACATGGTGGAGGTGAAAATCGTGGCAGGAGTATTTACAGCGATGGGATTGATGGTCAAAGAATTGGTGTTTTTAGTGTCCTATGTCAAAAACAATGCCTTTCCACAGCCCCTTTCGGGAGATGATGAAAAAAAATACTTAGCCCTCATGGCACAGGGCGATGAACACGCAAGAAACATGCTGATTGAACATAACCTTCGGCTCGTCGCCCATATTGTAAAGAAATTTGAAAATACCGGGGAAGACGCTGAAGACCTCATCTCCATCGGGACGATCGGACTCATTAAAGCCATCGAAAGCTATTCCTCTGGAAAAGGAACAAAGCTGGCAACGTATGCGGCGCGGTGTATTGAAAATGAAATTCTCATGCACTTACGCGCGCTCAAAAAAACAAAAAAAGATGTCTCCTTGCATGACCCCATCGGTCAGGATAAAGAAGGCAATGAAATTTCATTAATCGATGTCTTAAAATCCGAAAATGAAGATGTGATCGATACCATTCAGCTCAACATGGAGCTTGAAAAAGTAAAGGAGTATATCGACATTCTCGACGGCCGAGAAAAAGAAGTGATCGTTGGCCGGTTCGGCCTTGATTTAAAGAAAGAAAAAACGCAGCGGGAAATAGCCAAGGAGCTCGGGATATCGCGGAGCTATGTGTCACGTATTGAGAAGCGCGCGCTGATGAAGATGTTTCATGAGTTTTACCGGGCGGAGAAGGAGAAGCGGAAGCGGGAGAAGGGGAAATGAAAATAAACTTCCTAATTTCTTACAAAAACAGACCTCATGAGGTCTGTTTTTAAATTCGGCACTATGCTACGGTCTCTCTGCATTTCTTTTAATAATAGCTGCCCTCTTATTCATATCGCCCAATAAATCCAATTTAAATGAATGCGATGTCCTCTTTGTTAATTAAATATATTTTGTTATGATCGTGATCTTTGCTAGGATAATGATCAATTAAATATTTTCTCAAGGTATTTAATTCAGCCCTATCAATCTTTTTTGATTCAATTGCATTTTCCCACATTACAATTAATGTTTCATCGTCTATTACCTCTAGCACTTGAGGAACAAATTTTTTATTTTCTCGTCTATACGCTTGATACGCTGTGTAAGAAACTGCATCTAATACTGAATACCAGCCATATTGTTTTTGTTCATCTTTTTCTTTAGTAGCGAACTCAGCTACATCCATATAATCTTCACTATCTATATAATTACATAAATCTTCTGCACTTAACTCTTTGCCAGAAAGCCATTTCCAACAATCATCTAAAGCTTTTTCTCCTATGTGGTAACCATCATCTTCTTTATCTATGAATGTATACATTTTTTCAGCTATTGCTAATCCTAGAGCAACTTTAGCCTCTTCACTAAGGTCATTTATAAAATCCATTCTATAGCCTCTTTCCTATTTTTTCATTTTAACTACATTTTCTGTAACACCATTTTTAAGATCAGTTGCCGACATTATGACGGAACTAATATCATTGATAATCCTTAGCTCTCAAGAACAATGGCAAGATTTTGGTGATGAACTTTGGGTCATGCACTTAGACATGAAGGAAATCAACTGATTATGCTCCACTGTTGAGAGAGCTGCAGGAAATGCAGGCGAAGCGTTTTGCATATAAGTTTTGTATTCCGACATTTATGTTGAAGAAAATTAAATATGAACAAATAAAATATGATGCTTCTTGTATTCTTGCTAATCAGTTTAATGTTACTCGAAGCTTTGCTTATAAAAGATTCCGTTTATTTTATTAATGGTCGAAAAAGATGTTGGTTTTATTTTTTCTTTTTTTGTCGAAACCAACAAAATTTTTTGGATATCTATTAAGATAACTTATTGAATCTACTCATCTTGTTATTAAACCAAATATTCAATTAAAACTCTTTATGAGAAGTTTACCCTTCTAGGGATTAATTAAATTATAAAGGAGAAAATCGTATTGAATTTACTAGATAAAATTCTAAGATCAGATTTATTCTTAATTGTAGTATCCACCTTACTCTTAACTGGTGGCAGCTTTTTTATTTACTCAATTGGTTATGCATTTTTATACGGGTATTATTTTAGTGGTGATTTAATACAAACCAATACTTGGTTAGAAATCGTTACGGTTATTGTTCCCTTTCCTTTTTATTCAGTTCTATTAGTAAGTTCTATAGTAATAATCTCAGCTTTTTACCTTTTTCATATTGTTAAGTTATTGAAATCAAAAAAATTACCAGATTTCATTCTCTTTATTATTTTTTGGTTATTTCTAAATGTTTTGCTAACTGTAATTTTTACAGGTGCGATAACTTTAACAAATTTATTGTATCTTTCATTATTTTGGATTGTTCCTATATTTTTAGCAATGACAATAGTTATTTTCAAAAAAATAGCTAACGAGGAATTGTCCTGTATTACCCGTACTCACATTCTTTATCTTAGTCTTTGTCGTATCTACTCCTTTAATTTCTAAAGAAACAGGAAAGCTCATGCGAACTGTTACACCATATACTTCTTTAAAATTTGAAAAAATCAGCTCTTCGTATCTTAAAACACCGATAGAAGGAATCTTGGTGATTGAAAAGAATGATATCCTATACATTTCAAACAAAGAAGGTCAATTGATAAGAATTAAAGATGAGAAATATAAAACTGAACCATATGAATGAAATTTTGATGCACTTTTATTGCACCCCCTTTTTGACATTAATAATGAAATTCTCATGCACTTACGTGCGCTCAAAAAAACAAAAAAGGATGTCTCCTTGCATGACCCCATCGGTCAGGATAAAGAAGGCAACGAAATTTCATTAATCGATGTCTTAAAATCCGAAAATGAAGATGTGATTGATACCATTCAGCTCAACATGGAGCTTGAAAAAGTAAAGGAGTATATCGACATTCTCGATGGCCGAGAAAAAGAAGTGATCGTCGGCCGGTTCGACCTTGATTTAAAGAAAGAAAAAACGCAGCGGGAAATAGCCAAGGAGCTCGGGATATCGCGGAGCTATGTGTCACGGATTGAAAAGCGCGCGCTGATCTTTATTTTAGCCCTTTGTCTTCTTTTCAGCGTGATAGAAAACCTTTGCAGTCTAGGAAGGGCGAGCACCGGAGCGGAGCGAATTTGACATTCGTGAGCACCGGAGCGCAGAACTGACACCGAATGCGAGGGTTTGTCTACACGCTGAAACATACCTCACTAGGTCTGTTTTTATTTCGGCAATAAGCTACTGTCTCGCTGCATTTCTTTTGATAATAACTAGCGCCGTAGCCCTCAAGAACAATGGCAAGATTTTGATCATGTTCATGAACTAAGACATGAAGGAAATCAATTCATCATGCCCCACTATATAGAGAGTTGCAACTTAAAAAATGTAAATACGAAAAAATAAAATATAATGCTTCGTGTATTCTTGCTAATCAATTTTAAATGTTGTTATTTGATATCTGTCAGAAAACTTAGTATAATCAATATAAGAACAAACATTCGGGATATTAGAAGCAAGACGTTTAGTAATTGTAGATAAACTACCACTTACCAAAAAGAACAACTTGCTGCAAGAGACCCTATAAACGTAACAGTTTCCAAGGGCCATGTTATGAAAACAAGGTTGATAGTATGATTGTTTCTAAACTGACACCAGATCATGTACATTGTGTCGTTTAATTCAACAAGAATATCTTTAAGAGATAGCAGTAATTAAACAAACAATTTAACTTTGGAGTGATCATAATGATTAAGTTTTTTGAGTACAACTGGAAGGTTAGAGACGAATGGGTTAACTGGTGTAATCAACTAACAACAGAAGAGTTGTTAAAAGACCGCATAGGTGGGGTAGGGAGTATTTTATACACTCTTTTTCACATTATTGATGTTGAATATAGTTGGATTCATGGTATTCAGGGTAAAGAAGACGTGGTATTAGATTTTGATGATTACAAGACTCTGGCGAAAATACAAACACTCTCAATGACTTTACGACATGAAATAGTTGAATTTTTAAAATCTCATTTAGATGAAAAACAAGATCGAATGGTAACAGTTCCTTGGGATGAAGATGAATACACTAAAGGTGAAATATTACATCATATAATTGCCCACGAAATTCACCATATCGGTCAACTTTCTGTTTGGGCAAGAGAAAAACAATTAACACCTGTATCTGCTAATTTTATCGGTAGAAAGTTAAAATCAGTACATTCTTATGAAAAGTAAGGTCAGTTAAAGATCCATTCATTTATCCCACTATGTTGTTTTCTTTTAAAAAATGCTCAAATAATTGCTGACCTTTCTCTTCGATTTGAGCATCTTCAATTGAATATTCCCCAATGAATAAGCCTAAATGATTGTATTCCTCATAACTCTTTAAGAGATTCAACCCGTAACTTTTTTGATCAAAAAACATTAACCATCTTCCTGTTTCTAAACTCTTAAAAAACACGCCTTCATAATCACAACCATGTTCATCATATCCTACATGTAAATGCATACTCTCATCTAAACTATGTATCCTTTCTTCTGTACACACTTTCACCTTACTCCCCTACCTTTTCACATCATGCTGAAAATGAATATTCCTCAACTCGACCCATTCAACAAGATCAGATACCTTTTTTGTCGTCACAAAATGTTGAACGATTTGATACGCCTCATTGCGGTCGACATAGCTGCACGATGGCACATACAATGGTGATCCAGCAACCAAATGCTCGATCGTTTCGATCTTTTCTACCTTTTGAAAAGGGACTAAAAAATCTGGATATCTGATGATAAAGAATCCATACGGTTCAGTATAAAAGAAAACTAGACTTTCACTTTCCCACTCTTCCTCTATCTCAATGGAAGATTCTCCGTTTCCTTGTTTCCAATACTCTTCACCCTCCTGAAAGAAGATCCTTTTCATGAATTCTTCCCCCGGATTTTCTACTGGAGCTCCAGTGGGGCCGTAGTATAAAAACATCCATATCGCTCCTTCATGCCTCTATCAATTTGGATTTAACCAATTGTTCTATTTCCCTCAAAATCATAAAAAGCTTGTGTTTGTTGGTTTAATTTTAGCATGTGATATAGCTCTGGGTTTAGCTTTTGAAAGGTTTGAGTGCTGACCCATTTTACTTCTTCAATATCCTGATCCGGATCTAGACTGTTCATCTCTCCCCCGATCATTTCCGCAAAGAACGTAATGATCAGCGCATGATGCTTTTTATCTTGAAAGAATGCTTCTCGAACCGAATGAAGTTCATTTACTTTGACAACATCCCCTGTCTCTTCTTTTACTTCACGGATGACAGCCTGCTGCAGGGGTTCACCTTTTTCCACAGCACCGCCCGGGAGTTCCCAATATCCCTTTACATTCTTGACCGTTAATAGATTTTCTTCCTCGTCATAAATAATAGCTGAAGCCACGTCTACTCGTTTCAAATAAATCCCCCTTAACATTCTCCATTCAACTCAATTGCCGGATATATGGCACGAACTGTTCATTTTATACATTCTTATTATACTGTATTAGTGTCAGCGATTTGGAGGCCATAGCATGTGGATGATCATCATTTTACGTATTGTGCTCATAGGATTCACAGGAAATATCGTTTCTCTTTTGAGACAAATCAAAGCGACCAACGAGAAAATCATCCAACTGTTAGAACAACAAAAACCGAAAAAATAAAACCTCACGCATCTAGCAGGAGGTTTTTTCCATAGGAGAAATTCCCGTTACTCATCAAATAACATATTTCTGATTCGCCGAATATAATGGAGCGCAATATGAGCGAGACATAAAATGAGCCCAATCATCGCAAGAATATAGATGGGCAGCATCAAACCAGGTACATAGTTTACGACAAATCCCAAACTAAACGCTGTCAGCATATATATGCTGATCAACCTCATCAATACCATCCGAAGCCCTCCCCTTTCTACAATCACTTTAACATATTTTCCCTTCATTCTCATAATTGGCTTTAAAAAAGATGCGAATCCATTAAGACTCGCATCTTTTTTACGTATTCAATTCACCTTTTTCGCCCGAGCTTCCTTCCACTGCTCAAGCTCTGATACTGTTAGTAATTGATAGCCTTGCTTCGTCAATTCCTTGATGATCGTGACAGCCGCGTTGGCAGAGGTGTCATAGATGTCGTGCATTAAGACGGTTTCTCCGCTAGACGCATGTGTAAGAATGTAGTTGGCAACGTATTGGCTGTTGCGATATTTCCAATCTTCAGGATCTACATCCCAAAGTGTGACTTTCATGTTGACAGCCTCGTTGATCTGCCCGTTTGTTCCACCATATGGCGGTCTAAAGTGAGTCGGTGTGAACCCGCCTGCTTTTTCAATGATGTGCTGCGTATCTTCTACTTGTTTGATGGCTTGTTTTAATGGCAGTCTTGTGAGTAAAGGGTGGTTATAGGAATGGTTTCCGATTTCATTTCCACCTTTTCTGATTTCACCTAGCATATCGGGATAATATTGAACCCTGCTGCCTAAAACAAAAAATGTCGCATGTCCTTTGTTTTCTTTTAAAGCTGTTAAGATTTTTGAAGTCGTTGATGGATTTGGTCCATCATCAAATGTAAGGGCAATGGCTTTTTGATTTGGGTTGAATACTCCCTGTTTTGGCAGTTTTACGATCTTTCTTTTTGCGATCGGTTCTTTTTTCTCGTTTTTGTTCTTTTCTTTATTAATGTATTCTGGCTTTAACATTCCTTTAAGCAGTGTTTTCTTAATCGCCAGCACTTGAGGTCCTTTATTGTCTGGTGCAATTTGCCCTGCTGGGAAGTAGAATTCAATAAAACGATCTTTGATGGCAAAATACTGATAATGCTCTGCCTTAGGAGATGTTCCTTGTTTGAGTAAATGCTCGTTTTCAGCAAGAGAGTGATCTTTTTTCATCTCCTCAAATGTCATTTGAGACAGTTTTTGCAAACTTTCTTTCTTTGATAAAAATAGATCATCTATTGATAAAAACTGCTGTTTCTTGAAATCAAAATTGAATATCTTCGTTTCATGTGCGCCTTTTACTCCGCCTTTCAATTCATATGTATTGAATTTGATCGCAGCAGTTTGTTTGGCATAATGAGTAATCTCGTAATCTATGTTTAATTCGTATCGATGATCTTCATCGACATCGCTTGCTTCACTAAATGATGTTTTGAAATTGTCCAGCGCTGTTTCTGCAAATCTTTTCATCTCTTGATCTAGCTTTTTTTGATGAAACACAGGATAGTTCACAGCATATCTCAAGTATCTCCCGTCATTCACGAGGGTCACAATTTCAACTTCTTTATAGCTCGCATCTGGTTCTACCTTCTTCTTCTCTGTCCCGCTTGCCTGCTGATTATGATAAAACGCTGCGATCCCGATGATCATCGCAAGTCCGCATAGGACGAGACTGACTTTCCATTTAATTGACACAAAAATTCTCCTCTCGTGATGCCGTCATGCCTGAATGACGTGTGTTTGTAGGATAGACTTTACATGTGCCCTTTTTAGTTTGCAAATTACACAATTGTCACATTTTCGACACATTTTTAGAGAAGAATAAAAAAAGGACTTGATTTCTCAGTCCTTTGATTACTTTTGCATATATAGTTGAAATAATTTCGTTTCTTCATCAATGGAACGCGCTCGATCAAATGCCGCTCTGACCGTCTTTGTATTGTTCATGAGCTCGTACAGCATGGTCAGCACAAAGATAAATGCTGCATTCCCATCGATGTAATCATCCGGTGCCGTATAATGCAGCCCCTGCCTCTAAGAAAGCATCTGCTAGATTTTTCTCTCCTAGTGTGCAGCCTGTAGAGATGACATGAACTCCTTCTAAGGAGGCATACCGCTTAATTTCTTCCGCTCCAAAAGCAGTATCTCTAGGCTCCTCATCTTCGTATACATCTTCCCCTAATTCAGGCATGATAAATGCTCCTTCTTCACCGTGAAACGACAAAAGAAGATAATCTATTTCTCCTCTAGCTCTACCAGATAACACATGAATCAGATCATTCGGTCTTCCAATCCAATGCATATCGACTTTCACGCCGAAGTTTTCAAGTGCTGCACGCAGTGCAAAAGATTCCAGCTCACTATTGGGTCCTGCCGCTAATGTAATACGCATGGCCTGTTGATCCACTTCTATCTCCTCCAGACTATGATAAAAATAAAACCATTTTTTCCTCATCTGCATATGTATCAGTCCATTTTAGCGCTTTTTCTTCGACAGCGTACGACTCAAATCCAACGGAGCGATAGAGGCGTTTGGCTGAGTGATTAGTTGTCACCACTGATAAATACATTTGCTCGATATCCTGCCGTTCTCGCGCAAAGGAAAGAACTTTTGTCATCAAGGCCTGGCCTGCTCCGCGGGCACTAGGTGTTACATACATCGCTGTCAGATTCGCTCGGTGTATTTGTCCTTTGTATTGATTTGCTCTTCCTCATAGCTCATCGCAAAACCCTCTGGATTTAATCGCAGTGCTTCTAGTCTAAGTGCTGCATATTCTTCAGCATCATCTGGTGTTAACAATCGAATATTCAGAAAATCGCCTCCAAAAGAATGATGGATACTTCTAATTTTATCTTGAAAGGAGATTTTGATCAAAGGATATTGGCCCCTCTGCACATATCTCTTTACCTATATGCAAATTAGAGTCGCTTCCCCATCTGTAAAAACAAGGTATTTCCGATCATGTTTACGTGTTTTATTCTAGCAAAAACGATTCTTTTCTCACTTATCTTTTCACTTTATTTATATTAATCTATAACTAATTCATGAAAAAAATGAAAAAAAAGGATTGCGATGAACTAAAAGATAGCTTAAGATATAATAGTAATAAAAATACAAAAAAGGGAGGAATTTGATATGACAGAAACAAAAAACGAAATCAAACTACATGTTCTTTTTGGTGCTTTAGCAGTAGGATTCCTTATGCTAGCTCTTTTTTCCTTCTCGCTACAAATACTGCCCGTTGCTGATCTAGCAAAAGAATTTGGTATTCCAGGCAGTGTTGCAGCAGTTGTTCTGAACGTGGTTGAAGCGGGCGGGGCTGTTACAACAATTATCTCCATTTTAACTGCTGTAGGATCAGGTGGTCTTTCTCTCATTGTAGCGGCTGGTAAAGAGACAATTCGCCAGTACCTTAAAAACGAAATTAAGAAAAAAGGCCGTAAAGCTGTTATTGCTTGGTAATTCAATTTTATGACCCAATAGAAGGAGACTTTGTTCTCCTTCTATTTAAATTTTTATGCAGGTGAGAAGATGTTATATCCATTATTATCACTACTTCTATCAATTAGAATGAAACAACAATATTCAAATCTAGCTCAGTTTATAATACGCAGGGTTTCATTTTTCAAATCGTTTTCTTCTAAACAATACATATTATTTTCTTGCATCCTTGATATTTTATTCGGATGCCTGATTGTATTCGTTATTTCTTCATATCTTTACTCCCCGGTCTATCAAATAGAATGGGAAAGTGCTTTTGTGATATTTTTGTTCCTTTTCTCTATTGTCAAAGGAATTGAATCTTATAGAAGAACACATATTCTTCCTTTTGAAGAGTTGATACAGCTTGCACCTATATCCGCGAGACACCTTTTTCAAACGCTTTTGTTTTCTGAGTTGGTATGGCTTCTATTTACGAGCTTGAGTACTTATTTGATCTATTTTCTCTTTCAATATTTCATTGCTCAAACACATGACTGGATATTCTGGTTGAAGCATCTCAATGTTATATTGACAGGCTTCTTACTTTTTATCGTCAGCAATAAGATATTTGGTGCTTACATCTATAACATTGTCGTAAAAAAAATTGGGATCATCCGTGTTCTTTTTTTCACAAGCATCTCTTTACTTTTTTTCTTATGTGGAAGAGTTCTAATATCAAACATTGTTTTCCCTTTTTATTACACTTTCCGACAACTTTTTCAATCAATTTCTTCGCTTGCAGAAGATGCGTTTTGGATTACACTTTCAAACAACTTGATGTCTTTATATCAGAATAATCTTCAAAAAATCCATCATGCTTTATTTTCACAGGATTCGGTATTTCTACAATTTCTAGAGCTTTTTACTTCACCCGTCACATTTTTCGTGGTGATATTAGCGGCAACACTCGTCATGAAGACCCCTGTTCGCTGGATTCCGACTGGAAAAGAGCATGATCAAAACTCAAAACATTTTAAAGATTTATTTTATTGGTACTTTCAAGCACTTGATAAAATTCAGGGCTCGCTGTTTCAAAAGAATATGTTGATTCAAAAAGACCTTAAGGTGTTAAAAGAAAAAAGATGGCTTCTGTCTAAAGAGTTTTTTAATTATATGTTCATGTCATATGAAGCCTTCTTCTATGTCGGGATTATGACCGGCTTGATCTCGCTTATTGATCATCAAGCCTTGCAAATTCAGCTATTATTCACATTAAATGTGATGATTTTAGCTAATCAAACATATGAAATGAGAATGCTGACCCCTTCTATATTTTCTTTGAGTGCTGAAAAAAAGAATATTTGGCTCTATGAGCTTTCTCAAACATCTCTTATGCAGTTTTTCTTATCAAAAATCCAGTTATTTTATTGTTTATTTTCCATACCGTCACTCTTTCTACTGTTCATTAATCTATCAATCATGAGTGTATATCACCTTTTTGATGTTCAGATGCTCATTCAATTGGTAGCATTGGGAATTGGCTTTTTCATTTTCCCATTGATTCAGCTGTATTTGTTTCCATTCACAACGAAATTCAATTTTATTCACGAGCATGAAATAGGGACAACTAATGAAGAAATAGAAGTTATCGATAAAGGACAGGCCTTTGCAAGGAATTTTCTCGTGTTGCCTTTCATGTACTATATGATCTTGACCTCTTTTCTACCTATTTTGCAGCATTCTACAAGTCTCATAAGCGTTCTGTTTGCTTTATATTTTGTGATCGTTTCAGTAATTTGCTGGGTGTTATGCCGAAAGACCATCTATAAAGGGATTGAATATGTTGAAAAAAATAAGATGTTTTATATCGGAGAATAGACTGATTCTACGCCTCGGTTACCTCTACGCTGCTATCTTTATTGCAGCTGTGCTAATCGGAAGCCTTCTTCCTTATGATCAGATTCCTTATCTTAAAAAGGATGAAGAGATGTTTTTTCTATCTATTTTCTTAAACAATTTACAAGTTGGAATGGCAATATTAGGCATTGGAGCTTTTACAGGCGGCATCATGTCTGCAGGCATTCTTTTTTACAACGGCTACATTATCGGCAAACTCGTTCAGTATTTGATTGTCAATCACGAAGCGCAGCAGCTATTTACAGGATTACTGCCTCATGCTTTTGTAGAAGTTCTTGGATTAATTCTGTTCTCAATCGTCAGCTCTTATCCTTTTATTTATCTTTATCGATTTATAAAAGGAGAAACGATTGAATTAAAAAAACTGACCCTAACTGTGCTTCAATTGATTTTTGCAGCAGCCGTTCTTTTATTCATAGCATCTCTTTTAGAGCAATACGTTAGCCATGTACATCTACCATAGAAGAAAGGAGAATGTGGTTCCATGGAGCTACTTCTACGACCTAAGCAATTTTTCAATCAAAATCAATCGATTAAAACCATTGTAGGCCTCGTCTTACTATCATTATTTGTGTCGACTGTCTTTTTAACATTTTTTATTATTGATTTGTTAGTAGATAAACCTTTATCCACTGGGAAACAACTTGCCAGCATTATTTTTATCTTTTTGCTGACAATCCCGCTTTATTTCATTTTAAATTTTCTCAGTACTGTTCTAACTTCTATTTATATGTATTTTTTTCATAAAGCTTTTATTTTACGCAAAATGTATCTTGTTATTTTGGTTTATAATGCATTTCTTTTATTAGTGAATAGTGCAGCGATCTATTGTGTGATGGTGTTACAATTAGATAACTATTTTCTCTTGATTCAAATAGTTTCCTTCTTACTCAACTTATATCTTTTACGCATCCTTTATGATGGAATTATTTACTATGCTGAAGGATCAAAAAAAGCTGCCTTAGCAACTGTGATCTTGTATATGCTTGTGACGACTGCATTTGTTATTGGAGGATTCATCAATGGCTAAACTTCAAGTGTCTCAGCTATCTTTTCGCTATGAAATAACAGAAGAGACTTCTCCCCTTCTCGATCATGTGTCATTTGATCTGAAAGAAAGTGATCGAGCTTGTATTATTGGAAAGAACGGCAGCGGTAAATCGACACTTTTAAAGATCATCGCAGGTCTGCTTCCTTCAGCATCAGAAACGATTTTACTTAACAAGCAGCATCACCCTGGAATGGCTCAATATAAAAATCTAGTAGCGTACATTCCAGATAAACCTTTAGTTTATGATGCGCTCACTGGTTTCGAGCATATGGAGCTTATCCAGTCTTTATGGAAAATGAAAAAGTCGGAAAAGGTTTTATACAAAGAGACCTTTCTATCGCTTTGTGATGCATTTGATTTAACTCATGCCCTAAAGATGCCTGTCAAACAGTATTCTTTGGGCATGAGATATAAACTTTTTTTAAATTGTATGCTGGCAAGATCTCCAGAGCTGATTATTCTTGATGAGCCTTTTACCTCTCTTGATGAAGCCTCTCAAATACAATCGATTTCTTTATTAAAAAAAGAATTCTCACATCGATGTGTTTTATTTACAAGCCATCAGCGCTACCTTTATTCAGAATTAGGAAATCGTTTCTTTCAGCTGGATCAAGGACAATTAAATGAAATGGAGCATTAGACATACAAAAGGCATCCTTTAAAAGGATGCCCCAGCTTGTAGACAAAGGGCTAAAATGATCTTTATTTTAGCCCTTTGTCTTCTTTTCAGCGTGATAGAAAACCTTTGCAGTCTAGGAAGGGCGAGCACCGGAGCGCAGAACTGACACCGAATGCGAGGGTTTGTCTACACGCTGCAGCTTGTAGACAAAGTCTACAAGCTTTTTTGTATAATAAGGGTATTAACATTTCTGTGGGGGATGAACATGTTATCGAAACGTGAAGAAGAAAGAAGAAATCAATTAGAAGTAGTGGCATTAGATGAATTAGTGCCTGAAGATCATCTTGTACGGAAAATAGATCAAGCAATCGATTTTGACTTCGTTTATGATCTTGTCAAAGATCATTATAGTTCCGACAATGGCAGACCAAGTGTGGACCCCGTTGTTCTCATTAAAATGGTTTTGATCCAATATCTATTTGGCATTCGCTCCATGCGTCAAACGATTAAAGAAATTGAAACCAATGTGGCTTATCGTTGGTTTATTGGGTATGGATTTTCGGAGAAAATTCCGCACTTTTCTACCTTCGGTAAAAACTACGTGAGACGTTTTCACGATACAGATTTATTCGAACAAATTTTTTATCGAACCTTAAGAGAAGCGATGAAAAAAGGCCTCGTTGACCCTTCTGTCGCCTTCATTGATTCAACACATGTCAAAGCGAATGCCAATAAGAAAAAACTTGAAAAGAAAATCGTTCGAGTTGAGACGAGAAGTTATCAAAATCAGCTTCATGAGGAAATTAATATTGATCGTGAAGAACATGGAAAAAAGCCTTTACCCCTTCAGAATAAAGAAGAAATAAAAGAAATCAAAGTCAGTACAACTGACCCAGAGAGTGGCTACTATGTAAAGGATGAACGTGAAAAGTCATTTGCTTATTCATTTCATACAGCTTGTGATTCAAAAGGATTTATTCTAGGATCACTGGTCACAGGTGGCAATGTTCATGATAGTCGTATGTTAGATTCACTCGTATCAAAGGTGACAGAGAAAATCGGAAAACCAAATGTAGTCGCAGTAGATGCTGGATATAAAACACCTTACATCGCTAAGTTTTTAATGGATCAAGAGATAAGACCAGTCATGCCTTACACTCGTCCAAAAACAAAAGCTGGTTATTTGAAAAAGAATGAATACGTGTATGATGCATATTTTGATTGTTACATTTGCCCCAACGGGCAAATTCTCTCCTATCGTACAACGACTAGAGAAGGCTATAAGCAATATGCGTCCGACTCAGAAGTATGTAAGTCCTGCTCGTTTTTAGATAACTGTACACAAAGTCAAAATCATACCAAACAAATTCATCGGCATATTTGGCAGGATTACCTAGATGAAGCAGACAACCTAAGACTCACTGAAATAAATAAGAGCATCTATGCAAAACGGAAAGAAACAATTGAACGCGTTTTTGCGGATGCCAAAGAAAAGCATGGTATGCGTTGGACGAAACTTCGAGGACTAAAAAAAGTTTCAATGCAAGCGATGCTTACTTTCGCTGCCATGAACCTTAAAAAGCTAGCAAACTGGACATGGAAAGGACCATGTCCAGCGTAAAACACATGATGTTTTTATCAAAAAATGTGAAAACCCCACTTTTACTTTAAGTAAAGGAGGGGTTTGTCTACGGTCTGAGGCATCCTTTAAAAGGATGCCCCTTCATTACCACTTACAGCGCTTCACCGGACGGCAGCAAGGGTTTTTAATATCACTGCCGCAATCGTATTCTTCTACAATATACTCGTTGTGAGTCGATTCAGTGACCGGATAGTAGTTTTCGATTCTTTTGATGTTTTTATTGACGTTTGTGATATGCGTTGGATGAATTTTTCTGATCGTTTGTTCATTTGTTCTTGTGTTGACAATTTGACGTGTGGGGAAAACAACCGTTTCGTCTCCTCCTTGGTTTCCTCTGCGAGGACCAAAGAAGAAATCATCTAATCGATTTCGGCTCATCTCAACACCCCTTCAAGTTGTCTTTCACTTACACTCTATCGTATGTCAGAGGCACCTTTCGTGATTAGATGCATGTCTATTTTAAAAAAAATCCACTTTCTATCTATTTTTCTCTTTCTTTACAAAAGGGCAATTTTAACATAATATACAAATGATATCTTAGGACACCATGAAAACAAAACATCAGCTCTTTTTATTCAATGTATTTTTTCCACTCATTATCAAATAAGAGGTGAACGATATGATCAACACGACACAGCCATTCGAACGAAACAAGCTAGACATTGCACTTGAACTAACTCAATTACATCTGAATCAATATCAAACAAACCATCCTGATCAGCTGAGTGAAATTTACGCGAAATATTACGCGCTTCTTGAAGTACTGGATTTGTCTTCCTATGATCAATTGATTGATTTACTGCCAAATGAGCTCAAACAGACGCTTGAGTAAAAAAACCATCTACCCACATGGGGACTGACCCCATAAGATGAGACAAATAAAAAACACCTTCAAGTTTGAAAACGGATCGTTGTCATCCGAAATAAAACATGGAGGTGTTTTTCTATGGGGACAAGAGTGAGTTATCCGGTTGAAGTCAAACAGAAGGCTGTAGACATGAGATTGGCAGGCGTATCAATGAAAGAGATCATGCAAGAATTGAATATCAAAAATAAAACGCAGGTTCAGACATGGGTGAGGTGGCATAAGGCTGGGGATACACACCGGTTCGAACAGCCTGTTGGAAAACAATATACCTATGGAAAGGGTCCCGAGTACTCTTCCGAATTAGAGAGACTGCGGGCAGAAAATCGCTATCTGAGTCAACAGAATGAAGTTTTAAAAAAGTACAACGAATTGGAAAGGAAGTTGATAAGGAAACGTCAATCAAACTGGTAGAAGAATTGCGCAAAAAGATGACAGTACAGGACATCTGTGTCCATTTAGGCATCTCACGCGCTTCGTTCTATAGATGGAAAAAGAATCTGACTCAGAATCATTCTAAAAGACAACTAGAGAAACAAATCGGCACGTTGTGCCGAGAGCACAAGTATCGATATGGATACCGAAAAATTACAGCCATACTAAAAGTGGGAATGCGTATTAACCATAAAACTGTTCAACGTATCATGCAGAAAAACCAGTGGCAATGCCGGGTTAAAATGAAAAAGCGTAAGAAGAATGGGCAGCCCTATGCCGTGGCTGGTAATATACTCGATCGGAACTTTCAGTCTGATCGCCCTCTTGAAAAACTAGTAACGGACATCACGTATTTGCCTTATGGACAGAAACAATTGTACCTTTCCAGTATATTGGATTTATATAATGGAGAAGTGATTGCTTTTACGATTGGTGATAAGCAGGACACAGACTTTATCTTAAACACACTTGATCAGCTCCCAGCACTGCCTGAGAACTGCGTGTTACATAGCGACCAAGGTTCTGTGTATACATCTTACGAGTATCAGAAAGCTGTTCATATAAAAGGCATTACCATGAGCATGTCCCGTAAAGGGACACCCGCTGATAATGCCTCCATCGAATCGTTTCATTCCTCACTAAAGTCTGAAACGTTCTATCTTAACAGCATTGATCGAACTACGACCAACATCGTAGAACGCACTGTCAAAGAATACATTTATTATTATAACAACATTCGTATTCAAACGAAACTAAACAACCAATCACCGATAAACTATCGGCAATTGGCTGTATAAAGGTGTTTTGATCCCTGTCTCAATAACGGGGGTCAGTCCCCATGGGATAGATGGTTTTCTTTATTTTATACACGTGCAGCCATATCGGTTTCGATTTGCTCTAAGCTTCTTCCCTTTGTCTCGACTAGCACAAAACGGGTGAATAACAGCCCGATTAAGCAGATGACTCCGAATGAGGAGAAAATGACCCCAAAGCTGAATTTATCAGCCAGAATAGGGAAAACGAGTCCAACTGCTAACGATCCGGTCCAGTTAAAGGCAGAAGAGATACCTGCTCCGATGCCTCTGACAGAAAGCGGGAAGATTTCGCCGATGATGATCCAGGTGATCGGTGCCCACGAGAAGGCATAGCACAAAATAAAGCAGCAAAGTGAAATCAATGTTACCCAGTTTAAAATTCCTTCACTGACGCCAAGTGCCCCTAATGCGGCGGGAGCAAAGAAAGAAAGGGCCATGCCCGATCCTCCTACGGTGAGAATCGTTCGGCGGTCGAAGCGGTCAACAAATTGTAAAAAGATCACGGTCGTGACGACAAAAATGATACCGACAATGACTGTAAAACCTGCGGCAACCTGCGGCGCAAGCCCTACATTCCGAGCGATACTCGTTGCATAATAGACAATGGAGTTCGCACCTTGAATTTGCTGAAGGGTTGCCATTCCAACCCCAATGAAAAGAGCCATTCTGAATTTCTTTTGAAACAATTCACGAATCCCCGAGCGTTCTTCTTTGGCGACTTCTAAAATTTCCTGCATTTCTGATTCGATTTCTTCACGGGAAGAACGCAGTGATCCTAATACTTCCCGTGCTTTATGAGCCATTCCGTGTTTAATCAAATATCTCGGAGATTCAGGAAGCTTCAGCATACCAATATAAAGCACGATCGCAAATAAAGCGGCACTTCCCAGCATCCAGCGCCAGCTGTCCGGGATGGGCTCAAACACAAACGCGACAATATAGCTGAGCAGTAGACCAGTTACAATCATGAGCTGATTGAGCCCAGATAATTTCCCGCGGATTTTAGCAGGAGCGATTTCAGACATATATGCCGGAACCAAAGATGAAGCTGTTCCTACCGCTGTCCCTAAAAAGATTCGAGCGATGGTGAGTGAAATCTCTTCTGGTGCGACGGCTGATCCAATCGCCCCGACAAAAAAGATCACGGATGAGACCAAAATGAGTTTTCTGCGGCCAAATTTATCCCCTAAGAGACCGCTTAAGATGGAGCCAATGATGGCCCCGCCCATTAATGAAGAGACAACGATTCCAAGCCATAATGGGCTAAGCTGAAATTCTTCCTGAATATGTCCTTCCGCCCCTGCAATAATACCAATATCATATCCAAATAAGATGCCCGCAAAGGACCCGAAAAAGAAGATAAATTTACTTGACACTTTTTTCTCCAAGTGGATGACCCCCTCACTTAATTAACCGCTTTCATTTCATCCGGTGCTTCTACTGTAACCAGCAGAAGACCTTTCCCCCTTCTATAAAACCACATATTCTGCATTGACAAGCTTTGCAAAGTGAACAATTTGATCAACCGTTAAATTGAGAGACACGACTGTATGATGGCCTCCGCCTTCTTTAATCCATGCTTTGACGCCATCCTGAAAATTCGGTTTAATTTTCCACAATACACGCGCAACTGGTAAATGAGGTGCTGCTTGCTCTGGCTCAAAGGCTTCGACTTCTTGTATGAGCCATTTAAAATGTGTTCCAAAATCCGCTATGGAGACAACGACACCATCGCCTGCTTTTCCATCAAACACAAGACGCGCTGGATCTTCCCGGTTTCCAATTCCAAGTGGAGACACGACAATGACGGGTTTCGTATGAGCGAGCGCTGGATCTACTTCCAGCATATGAGATTGCAGCACCGCTTCCTGTCCAGACGTCATTTCATATGTGTAGTCCTCCATAAATCCAGTGGATTGATGGTGACTCATCACCTTTAATAAGCGGTCCAGTGCGGCCGTTTTCCAATCGCCTTCTCCAGCAAAGCCGTATCCCTTTGCCATCAGCCGCTGTACCGCAAGTCCAGGCAGCTGCTTCATCCCATGTAAATCTTCAAAGTTTGTTGTAAAAGCATGATAGCCGCCTTCATCTAAGAAACGTTTGATGGCGATCTCATATCGCGCCTGCACCTTGACACTTTTTTCCCATTCTTCAACTGAATACGTTCCATAATTTACATCATATTGCGTTAAATACTCAGCAAATAATGCATCTACCTCTTTTTCCTCTACTGCATTTACATATTCGACGAGATCGCCTATTCCAAAGTAATCAACGGTCCATCCTAATTGAATCTGCGCTTCAATTTTATCGCCTTCTGTCACAGCCACATGCCGCATGTTGTCACCAAACCGGGCTACTTTGATGTGAAAGCTCTCATGATAGGCAGCCGCAACGTCCATCCAATCAGCAATTTGCTGCTGGACTTCCGGCTTAGACCAATGACCGGTCACAATTTGGTTTTGTTTATTTAAACGTGCATTGATATAGCCATATTCTCTGTCTCCATGTGCGGATTGATGGAGATTCATATAGTCCATGTCGATCGTGTCCCACGGAATCTTTTCATAATATTGTGTAACAAGATGCAAAAGAGGCTTTTGCAAAAGACTGGTGCCGCGTATCCACATTTTTGCTGGAGAAAATGTATGCATCCACGTCATCACACCGACAACTTCATCGCGATAATTGACCTCTTTCATAATCTTTGTGATTTGATCGGCACTGACAGCCAGGTCCTGCAAGATCACTGGATAAGGAAGTAAACCGCTCTCATTTAAAGCATCCGTGATCTTTTGTGCATCTGCTTTTACTTTTTGCAGTGCTTCATCACCATATAAATGCTGTGACCCCACGATAAACCAAAACTCTTTTTTCAGGCTTGTTAACATAGATATCCCTCGTTTCTTTATGTTGAAGGTTTTTGTCCGTAATACGCATGCTTTCCATGTTTTCTTAAGTAATGTTTATCTAAAATTCGCTGCGGCAATGGCTCCGCAAATTCGTTCAATTGCTTGGCAAAAAGGTTCATTTTGGCGACTTCATCTAAAATCACACTGTTTGTGACCGCACTTTTAGCATCTTTCCCCCATGTAAATGGACCATGACCTTGAAGCAATACACCCGGCACCGCCATCACATCTAGGTTTCTTTTCTCAAACGTTTCGATGATCAGCTTACCCGTCTCTACCTCATAGCCGCGATTGACTTCTTCTTCTGTGAGAAATCGAGCGCACGGAACGGCGCCGTAAAATGTATCGGCATGTGTTGTGCCCATTGCTGGTAAATCAAGTCCTGCCTGCGCCCAAACGGTAGCCCACATAGAATGGCTATGTGAAATACCGCCAATTTCCTCAAAGTGGTTGTAAAGAACTGCATGTGTAGCTGTATCTGACGAAGGACTGAATTCTCCTTCCACCACTTCACCATCAAAATTCACCACGACCATATCTTTTGCTGATAGCTGGTCATACGCTATGCCGCTCGGCTTAATCACAAACAAACCACTGTCACGATCACATGCACTGACATTTCCCCATGTAAATTTCACAAGTCCGTATTTTGGCAAATCTAAATTTGCTTGATACACTTCTTCTTTTAAGCGATCTAGCATACCGTCGTCACTCCTTTCGTTGGTATGAGATGTGCTACCGCCGCTTCTTCAATCGCAAGCCCCTTTTGATAGCGCTTTAAAAATTCGTTGAAGCCTTTGACATCAAGTGGATCGGGCTCCATGAGCTCTTCAGATGTATGGGCAAATACGCGATGGGTGAGAAATTCAGCCAATGTTTGCCGCTGATGATGGACCATATATGAAGCAAGGACAGCCATCCCAAACGCACCGCCTTCTCCTGCTGTTGAAACGACTGATACAGGTGTATTCAGCGCTGCGGCAACCATTTTTTGTCCAACGAGCGGTGTTTTAAATAATCCCCCATGCCCTAGTAAGCGGTCGATCACTACATGTTCCTGTTCCTTTAACCGGTCCATGCCTATTTTCATAGCTCCAAAAGCGGAGAACAAATGGGTGCGCATGAAATTAGCAAGGTTAAAGCGGCTTTCAGGAGACCTGACAAATAGAGGTCTTCCTTCTGGCAGTCTCGTAATATTTTCACCAGAGTAATAGCCATAGCTTAAGAGTCCGCCGCCATCTTGATCTGCTTCTAAAGCTTGCTGCAATAACGATTCGTATAACCTTTCTGACTCCACTTGCAGGCCAAGTGCTTCAAATGCCTCTCTGAATATATTCATCCAAGCGTTTAGGTCACTTGTACAGTTATTCGCATGAACCATGGCAACTGGCAGTCCATCCGGCGTCGTAACCATATCCACTTCTGGATATACACCTTTTAGATCCTGCTCCAGCACAATCATGGCAAAAACCGATGTCCCAACAGAAATATTCCCGGTCCGTCTTTCTACACTGTTTGTCGCCACCATGCCCGTTCCAGCGTCACCTTCCGGCGGGCAAAATGGAATGCCAGGCTGCAAATGTTTTCCTTGATCCAAAATGGCTGCCCCTGCTGCCGTTAACACGCCAGCTTCTTCGCCTGCTAAATAGACACGCGGCAGAAGGTGGCGAAGCTTCCACAGATAGCCTTTTTCTGCAATCAATGCTTCAAATTGCTGGAGCATTTCTTCATTGTAGTCCTTCGTTTGTTCATCAATCGGAAACATCCCTGACGCATCGCCAATACCAATGGCCTGCTTTCCGGTTAACAGCCAGTGAATATATCCTGATAAAGTGGTCATATATTCTAATCGGGATAGATGTTTTTCATCTTCTAATACCGCTTGATACAAATGGGCAATGCTCCATCTTTCTGGAATATGAAATTGCAATACGTCTGTCAGCTTTTGACTCGCCTCGATGGTCGTTGCATTCCGCCATGTTCGGAACGGAACGAGAACCTCTCCTGTATGATCACATGCCACATAGCCATGCATCATCGCTGATACCCCGATTGAGCCAATGGTTTGAATGGTCACACCATACTTTTGCTCGGCCTGTTCTTTCATCTCTCGATACGCCACTTGCAGACCTGTAATGATATCAATTAAGTTGTACGTCCATATTCCATCCTGGAGAAAACTTTCCCATTCATATGCACCTTGTGCAATTGGCTGAAATTCCTCATCTATTAAAATTGCTTTAATTCGTGTTGAACCAAATTCAATGCCTAAAGATGTCCGTCCTTCTTTCAAGGCTTTGGCCGTCTCTTTGTGATCCACTCTACTTCACCCCCATTTTTGATAGCGGTTTCAATTTTCTTTTTCAAGATTCATTGATTCTCTGGTACAATCACAATATAATATTTGTACGTACATATGTCAATAATAAATATAGTTGTACATACACAATGCGACAAAAACCTTCATTTTTTCTAAAGAGGTCATAACAGAAAAGGGAAGCGCCTGTTTTTGATCCGACAACCATGTTAAAATATGTCCATACAATTTCTTCTCAATCCGAGTAGATGATCAACTGAGAAAGAAGTGAAACGATGAAAAAGAAGTACCAGATCATTATTGATGATATAAAAAGCAAAATACTCACAGGGGATTATCGGATCGGGGAGCGTATTCCAACCGAATCAAGCCTGCAAGACATGTATCAAGTAAGCAGACATACAGTTCGAAAAGCCATTTTGGAATTGTCCAGCGAAGGATTTTTGCGCAGCGAAAAAGGTTCAGGCACATTTGTGACCAATCAATATCAAACAAAACCTGCGGGACATGCACATATGAAAACGATTGGGGTCATTACAACATACATATCCGATTACATTTTCCCTTCTATCATTCGAGGCATTGAAAGCCGATTAAATGAAGAGAACTATTCCTTGTTACTGGCAAGCACAAATAACGATGTTGAGCAGGAGAAAAAAGCGCTGGAAATGATGCTGTCCTTTGGGGTGGACGGACTTATTGTCGAGCCGACGAAAAGCAATTTATATAATCCAAACATTTCGTACTACTTATCCTTTAAAGAACAGGATGTACCGCTCATTATGATCAATGCTTATTATGAGCAGTTAGAGGTTCCTTTTCTCTGTTTGGATGATGTAAAATCCAGCTATTTAGCCACAAAAGAGCTGATCACCTCGGGCCATCAGCAAATTGGACTCATTTCAAAAACAGATGATTTACAAGGAAAATATCGGATGAAGGGCTATATTCAAGCGCTAGGTGAAGCTAAGCTTAATTTCCTGCCTGAGCATGTGCTCTTTTTCGATACAGAATCGAAGCAGCAATTGGGGGAGCAAATTTCCACATTCCTGATGGCGCACCAGCATGAGCTGACCGCCCTTGTTTGCTATAACGATGAGGTGGGTTTAGAAGTAGCCAATGTATGCAGCGAAATCGGGCTGTCCATTCCAGATGATCTCTCGATTATTGGACAGGATAATTCGTATATCGCCCAGAAAAATGCCCATGTGAAGCTGACAACACTCACCCATCCTCAGGAGCAAATGGGCCGTGATGCAGCAGACTGGATGATTAAAAAAGTACAAGGAAAAAAGAATCTCCCTGATCAAACGTTTTACGAGCCTGAATTGGTTCCAGGTGAAACGATTAAACGAATAAAATGAGCCCCTACTCCAAGCGGCTCATTTTATTTTAGATTCCAGCATAAGGCGTGAATAGGTCGGATCGCTGAAATGAAAGACATGGGTTTCCCCTCATCCTTAAACAATAAAAAATCCCCATCTTATAAAAAGATAGGGAAGATATCTATTACGCCTCTTCTTTAGGAGAAGGCACCGCACATACGCCATCTGCACATGCCGCTTCAAACGCACTCTCAGCAGTTTTCTCTGCTTGAGCTGCTTCCTCTTTCCAAGCTGTTTTAAGTGCACCTAGGAACGTTTCGGCTGGCTGTGCACCTGCAACTGAATACTTGTCATTGATCAAGAAAAACGGAACAGCATTGATCCCAAGCTGTCTCGCTTCTTGTTCATCTTTTCGGACATGATCGGCAAATGCTTCGCTGCCCAAAACTTGCTGTACTTCCTTCTCATCAAGACCTGCTTTTTCTGCAATTTGTAAAAGGGTTTGACGATCACCAACATGCTTTCCATCTGTAAAATATGCTTGAAACAGCTCTCCCATAACGAAATCGCCTTTCCCCATTTGACCAGCATATTGCGCCAATCGATGGGCATCAAAGGTGTTGGTCAACACGAGCGGATCAAATTGAAAATCAATCCCTTTCTCTTTGCCGGCCTGCTTCACCTGCTCATTCATCGCCACGGCCTGGCTGCGGCTCATGCCATATTTTTTGACGAGCATATCATGAACGTCATGATCGACATCAACAGGTGCGTGGGGATCAAGCTCAAAGCTTTTAAACTCTATCTCTACCTGATCCTTCTCTGGGAATTGTTCTAGCGCTGTTTCCAGCTGTTTTTTTCCTATATAACAAAAAGGACAGGCGATATCTGACCAAATTTGTACTTTCATCTTCATCTTCCTTCCGTGCTTGCACTTTTTCTTTAACGATGTAACAATTATAGTTACATCCAATAGATGATGTCAAGATTCTGAACTTGATAAATGAAAAAGCCTCTCCTTCTAAGAAAGGAAAGGCTTTGAAAATATCTACTCTAAATTTGCATGGTGACCGTACATTGTATGTGTGTCGAGCTCTTTTATTTCCATTAACCTTAAAATGACCGCATCGTATGTCAGAAGAAGCGACTGCTCAAATAGTGAGCCCATTGGCTGAATGGTATGATGGTTTCCATCCTGTTGATCCTTCGTTGCACCTGACAATAAGATGACTTCATCCGATAGATCAGCTATAGGTGACTCAGTTGAAAGCGTGAACGCTGCCACTTTTCCGCCAATTGCTTTTGCCTTTTTTGTAAGCACAAGCAAAGTCTCTGTTCGACCAGAGCCGCTCCCCACAATCAAAAGATCCTCTTCTGTAAAGGAAGGCGTATTCGTTTCACCAATCACATAAGCCTTGACGCCAATATGCGTAAGTCTCATCGCAAACGATTTTCCCATCAAGCCAGACCTGCCTGCACCTGCCACAAAGACTTTTTGTGCGGATAAAATACTTGTAACCAGTTGCTCTGCTTGTTCATCTTGAATGGCTGACAAATGCTCAGAAAGCTCATTTAAAATGGCTTTTACATAGTCACTGGTCTTCATGATTGTGCGATCAGCTGCTTCATTTGTGCCGCTACTTCTGCTTTATTGTCCTGGCTTGCGATACCGCCGCCGACAATGATTAAATCAGGGTTTAATTTCACGACTTCAGGTAACGTATCAAGCTTAATTCCTCCTGCAATCGCTGTTTTCGCCTGTTTGACAACTTGTTTAATCGTCATAAGATCAGCAAATGAGTTTTGACCAACCGCTTGCAGATCATAGCCTGTATGCACACAAATATAATCGACTCCAAGCGCATCCAGCTCTTTTGCACGGGCTTCAATATCTTTGATGCCAATCATATCAACTAGAATTTGTTTTCCTCTTGCTTTCGCTTCTTTCACCGCTCCTTGAATAGACATATCTTCTGCCGCTGCAAGAATGGTGACGATATCTGCTCCAGCTTCGGAGGCCTGCTGCACTTCATAGCCGGCAGCATCCATAATTTTCAGATCAGCGAGTACACGTAAATTTGGAAAAGCCTGCTTGACTTCTTTTACAGCACGAAGTCCTTCGTTAATCACAACAGGTGTCCCAATTTCGATCACATCAATGGATGCTTCTACTTCTTTGATCAGCTCAATCGCCTCTGGTATATTCACTAAATCTAATGCTAATTGTAATTTCATCAACTTTCACTCCCGTTTTTCATCTCACCTTCAAGAGCTCCGCGGATGATGCATCTTGAACGATGAAATGAGTATAACAACAGGAATGACTCAATGTAAGTACGCACTTTTTTTTTACATACTATACTTTTCCGCATATGGTTACAAAAAAGATACTGTCTTTTGGCCAGTATCTCAGCGTAAAGACAAAGGGCTAAAATAAAGTTATTTTAGCCCTTTGTCTACAAGCGGTCATCTTTCTATTTATCATCTTTTAAGAAATTGCTGTCGAGATACTGTTTTCCCCAATCATACATCGCCTCTAAAATCGGCATTAAGCTTTCTCCTAGTTCTGTGAGAGAATACTCAACCTTTGGCGGAACGACAGGATAAACCTCCCGGTGCACAATGTGATCTTCCTCTAATTCTCTTAGCTGATTGACAAGCATTCTTTGCGTAATCCCAGGCATTAACGACTTTAACTCACCAAAACGTTTTGTTCCTTCTCTGCCCAGATGCCATAAAATCAGCATTTTCCACTTACCGCCGATAATATTCAGCGTCAGCTCTTTTTCGCAATTGAACACTTTATTTTCCATTCGTGATGACAACAACATACACTCCTTTAATTTCAAACCACTTTATCATTATACTGCGGCAAAAAGAATTGCCCGAGCATACGGTCTTCGTTATTGATTTTGTTTTTTAACAAAAGCCATCACAGCCTCTGTCATTTTTTGTGCTTCTTTTGGCGCCCTGTCTGATCCAAACCATTTGTTCAGGTCACTATGGCTCAGCGTATGCACCCGAAAAACAAACCGAGAGCCTTTGTCATGATTCAGTTTTTCAGCAAATCGGTACACCTCAGGATTTTCCCAGCCCGTCACCAAATAGACAGGCGGTACATTCGCTTGATTCATATAAGTGACAGGTGATGCCTTTGTCCAGTTCTTCTCCTCTTTGCCAAACACTTTTTTATAAGATGGAATGGCTTGTATAAATTGATTGAGGTTTAAAGGCCCGTCTAAAATCACGATGGAATTAATCGTTTTTGGCGACAGCCCCACACGTTTTAAGTAGGTCGAATCTGTGGCAACCAGCGCCGTCAAATGACCGCCCGCTGAGTGACCCATGACATTGATTTTTGATGAATCAATTTGATATTCATCCGCATGATCCTTCACCCATTTAATGGCGTTTGCCGTATCATCTGCCATCTGCTCGTAATTAGCATCAGGGTGAAGCCTGTAATTCATCGAAACAAACACATACCCTTGACCTGTAAAATAATCAGCCTTTGAAGCGACTCTATTCTTATCGCCGCCTGTCCAGCCTCCGCCATGGAGATAGATCATCACAGGATGCTTCTTCTTTTTGTCTTCATCTTTGCCCTTTGGCATATACATATCGAGTGTTTGCTGTTTATTTTGTGTGTCTGCATAATGGATATTGGTTGTCGGCTTAGGCTGGTTGAAACGGAACACAAAGAATGCGCATACCAATAAACCAGCGATGACCGCCGCAAATAAGAGCCATTTCATGATTCGATTCAATGTCATTGCACCTTTCTGTGTTGGGATGGGGAAGCATGTTTAGCAGATATGTAGAGAAACTAGCACGATTCATTTGATACTAGATTCGTATGTGATGTGCAAGAGCAAAACAATTGGTCAAGTCGTAATATTTATTATACTCCTTAAAGTGGTGAAATTCATTGATTTGCTCTAGAGGGTTGACATCGAAATCAGGGATTTGTTTCTGGATTTTTCATCTAAAAACCAATGTCATAGCTTATCCTCCAAGAGGTTATTTTATAAATGCAATGATTCGTTTTCTTGTTTCTTCATGGTACTGGATATAGGAATGTAATAAAGGATACAATTCAAGGACGTGTTGAAATGATTTGATTTGAGGGTGTTGCTCTTCAAATGACTGACGCAGCACGTTTAACTGTTTTTTTGGAATTCGTTTGTGATCGATCACATAACTTAAGCTGCCTGCAACAAGTGAAAAAAACATATAAAGATCATCTGAAAATATACCAGTTTCTGCTTCAAAAGAGACGATTTCATCTGGATAAGCTGAATCTAACAAATATTGATAACGTTGTTTTAAATCATCGAATAAACCTTGTTTATCACGGCTGATTTTCATGGTTTCCCCCCAATCTCTCATAGTTTTTAATTCTTATTTAGACGCTAATGAGATCTTCCTATACACTGCAAATAAATTCTTGTGAATCGAAACATACGTTTTTCGATTCTATTGCGAGTAACATCCCATTGATTTATTTAATTCTGATACTTTTACGCTCAGTATTAATTCTTTATGAAACAAATCAAAAGTGACTCCAAGTACATTACAACCACCATCTAGATAATCGATCCATTTTTCTACACTACTAAACATCTCATTCACATTCAGATTTTTTCATTCTTATCATGTCACGGAGTTTGCAAATATTCTTCAAATGAAATAAAGTCCGCTTTTTTTCGAAATTCGCTTAAGATTTTCTGATCTCCTGTAAAAATAATATCTGTCGAATCAAAAAAACCGATTTCAAACACAGCTTGAGGGATAGCTGGTTGATAATTCACGTTCCAATATCGTTCATTATCTTCAATTTGAGGTATTGAACTGATATTCAAATGATGTACATGACGAGGCAATGCGGTCAAAACAGTGAAAATAAAAGAATAAGAATAGTCATGTAAAAATTTTTTGAAATGTTCTCCCTTCAGAAATAAAAAATCCGTATAATCCGGCATGACTTCTGAATGAGATTGATTATTCCGATCATGAAGCATTGAGAGTGTCACATCACTTATGACCCAATGATACTCTTCTACGTTTAAATTGATTTTTTTTATTAATTCATTTACTTCGAATAAATTTTTCTCTTTTGCTAAAACGATTCTCATTACTTGCTCCACCTCATCAATATAAAACATCAGACGAAACTAAAAATATTCTACAGTATCAAAATCTGGCCATAATCTCCAGTCAGTGTTCGTGTTTACATCTATAATGCATGTTGAATCTTGATAGATCAAACTCTTAGCGACCGATTGAAAAAAAGGAGATTGACTAGGCAGTTGAATATCCGTTTCTGGATGAAACCATGATTCAGTTGTATAAAGCGGTTTATCATATACATGCTGAACGATGTCAAATTGTTCTTGATCTGTCATCCATAATCTATCAAGGACCTCTCGGTGTTTGGCCATTACTCTTAAAAAAGTGATCCATTCATTTTCTTCTTTTACATCGGCTTGGCATGACTCTGGAATTTTGAATATTAAAATAGTCTCCATTTAATTGTATTTGTGAAGGTTGCTTTGTAAATCCAGGTTCTATCTCATCATCCTCTATTATTTCATGATTCCGATCCACGAAAACAAAAAGCTCATCCATCAAAAAATGGATTGATCCATTTTTCAATTCATTACTAATTGCAAAAAAATCAATAGCCGGTCCTAATTTCGATAAACCGAATAATTGAATCGTGATCAGCCAATTTTCCTCTCTAGTAAATAGAGAAAGCTTCCCTTTGGCAAAATCAAAGTTCTCGTTATCTAATAGTAGAAACTCTTTATTTAGAAAAGACTTATCTAATATGTTTAATACATGGTCTATCTGTTTCATGTCTTCCTCCTTATAAAGTTATTTCATTCAACTATAATTCCGCATCAGTGCTTTTCTAAAATCATCAGGAAGTTTTTGATTCAGAAATACAACTGAAATCCAATCTAATACAATCTCATCTAAAGTTCTCCACGTTTTTAACAATTGTTTATTCATTTGTTCTAGTTGATGAACCGCTAGTACTCCTATTTCATAACCTCTTTCGCCATAAATGATCCATTTCGCAGAAGGGGAAACCCATATCACACGTGAAGCAATATTCATCATGCTATCGTTTACACTATGTATCGGGTAATCCGTTAAGATATCAAGATAATCACTTGGTGTGATATTTAACGGGATTTTCACCCAAGGATAATAACCAAAATTAAAATAATAATCATCCATGCTCTGCTGCTCATCTAATACAGCCATGAGTATATAGTCATCATGATGATTCAAAGCTAAACCTTTTAACATCTCCCAGCTATCATCTGATAACAACCAATGGAATTCTTCGAATAAATAATGAGGGGTTTTCGTTTTCAACACTTGATTAGAGAATGTCTTCATACTGTGAACGAGCGAATGAACAAACGATAGAACATGTTCAAGTTCTTTTGGATCGGATATAAACAAATGTTTCACTTTATGCTCCTTTCTTATCTTCGGGTAAATTTATCATCAGTCATTGATACTCCATTTCACCGCTTGTAACATGACGCATAATGAGAAAGCATTTGAGTGTAATAATCATTGAATGTTTTTTGGTCCTTCAATAAGCCTTCAAGCCAATTTGCTAAAACAGGGTGATCCATTGGTTTCCACCCTTCTTTTAATAACCTATTTTTCACAGAATCTTTTGTTGATGTCAACCCTATTACACAAATTTCCATATCTCTATCTGCCCAAATCGCCCACTGCAAAGAATGCGATAACCAGACCACTATGTACGAATTCGTTATGATATCATCCGCTATAGACTCTTTTGGGTGCGTCCATAGTGCGTTTACATAATCCTCACTTGAAATGTTTACACTCGTTTTCAGCCAATTATAATACCCAAATTCCTTCAAATAATATTCGAATGGATCTGGTTGAAGGACTGCAGTTAAAAATTCTCTATCTTGTGTAACAAATGATAACTCTTTAATGGTTGGTAAAATATCATCACTCAATGCCCAATCAAACTCTTGAAACAAAAAACAATCAAATGTCTTACGGAAGACTTGTTGTGGTAGCTCTTTATTTGTGTCAAACACATGGTCTACTAAATTCTGATAGAATTCGAATTCTTTTCCTGAACGAATAAATAAGTCTTTGAGCTCTTTCAAACAAATGCCTCCACTCGTGTCAAACTAATAGTTTTTTAATTCTTCCTCTATATCTTTCTTTAATGTTTGAATATGAATTGAAACCGAATCTTTTCGATTATAGAAAATGGACGGATTGATTCCATCTGCTATCATTCCCGGCAGCCACTCTTCTATAAAATCGTCTAAATCAATCATTTCTGGCACTGTTTTTTCCCATTGATCGATTGCGCAATAACCAGCATGATCCTTTGTCGCCCAAAAATGAAGCTGCGGTACACCACGTTCATCCTCTGACATCACCCATCCCCTCTCGTTGCTTAATGACCAAACCTCATCAAAATCAACAATCTTTTTGATGAAATAGTCATAACGCTTTTTCGCAGATAACTGGACGGTGGTTTCTAATTCTTTTGGATGCATGGACATTGCGTCACTCCTTTATTTATAAATGGGCTTAACCATAAGAATTTAGCAAGCTCATATATAGGAACTATTTGTATTCTTCTAACCAGTCATTCAAATCATCTACAGGATGTAAGTAAGAATTAGGTGAATCTTTCAAATCAATTCCACTTAAAAGAATCAACATATCCCAAACTTGATCATCGTCTATTTTTGGATCGTCTGCAGAAACGTAAATTTCAGCCCATCAGATACTTGTTCTCTTGTGATCGTCCCCTTTAAGACATTTCGTATTTTATTTAAACAGTCTAGCATTTTTGGTTCAGCCATTTATTACACCATTCCTTTTTCAAAACTCATTTTACTCTGTAAATTGCCTATATTTCATATTTAATAATATCCTCCATTGACATACCTTTAAAATATAATGAAAGAATGCTAATAATAGTGTATTCGCCAAGCATACCAATCGGGTTAAATATCATTTTAGCCGTTTTTGGGTCAGCAACCTCTAAGTCCATAACAGGTGCATTGTGACCTTCTTTCCCCTTGCTTACGTAATAATTTCCATCTCGGTATTCCACGAATTTTAGATTTTGAAGATCCTCTTCTTTTATAAAATCTTGATTTATTTTTGTGATGACTTTCCATGAACCATTTAAAAAACCTGTCAGACCTGTATTTGCAACAAATAGTCCATTCTCTTTTTTCATCAATTGTTTTAACTCATTTTTTTCTATTCTTTCATCAACAAACAAATCATAGTATTGGATTAAAATATCATCATATTGATTTTTCCCCTCACCCGAAATGATCAGAGCATAGCTCAATTTTCCATCTTCTTCTAATGGGAGTTCAATAATAGCTCCTGGTTCAATGTCACTTAATTTTTTTGCTTTTTTAGTTGTTATTTTAATGTTCGTTACTTCTTTGTCGTTTAAATCATCAAAATAGTGACTGCCTCCATTGTTTAAGACCGTCATGATTGTCAAAAGCATCTCATCAATCGTTGGCTTTCTTTCCAAATGTTCCTCAGTCATTTCATAAAATTGTTCAATCGCTTCTTCAAAAATATCTAATCCGTCATCACCGATGATGATGTTCTTTTTCTTATGTTCTTCTTCCCAAAAACCCATAGAAAAACATCCCTCCTTATTGTGTTCTTGATTTCCACAAGTGTTATGTTATTCTCATTTAGCTTTATTACGATAACTGTATACTTGTATAAACAGTTTTATGTGTACGTTTGAATAGTGCCACTTCATGATCCGTTAACCATTTAAGCTCTCTCATATGATACGAAATCTCTTCTAAGTAGGTATCGGTTTCAGCAATTAATTTTTTAGATAAGATCTTTCTTTTATTGTCTTCAATGACAAGATAAAGAGTAAACTGCTTTAAATCTAATTCGATAAGTGGATAAGCTTTCTTTTTTTTATCGGGACTTAGTTTTGTTTTCCCTTTAATCTCCGCTTTATATTCCTTCTCTTTCATTTTCTTAAATGTAGCTTTGACTAGCTGACTATCCCATTTTTTTAATTCACACAGATATAGCAACGCTTTTTCCAAAGTATCAGCTAAGATTTTTTTCTTATTGGTTGCATATTCAAATTCACTATAACTGAAGGGTACTTCCAGCTCGTACGTATTTTTTAAAAATAAGATGTCAGGTTCATCTTTTGAAGTACTAATTAATTTGTAGTCTTTAAAAGATCCACAAATCAAAACAATAGCCTCACAATCTTTCGTTTGAATTTTCTTTTCTAATTCGTATAAAAACATTTCAGTCATACAAAGGGATTGGCTAGCTAAAATCCCACGATCATCATCTGACATTAATTGCAAATTTTTCAAATACACTTCTTAAAATCCACCTTTCTAGAATCACTATCTCCACCACATTCAAACTAAGGAAACTTCATTTCTATTTAGAGGAAATTATTCTTTTTAAAGATTTTTCTAACAAATCATGTGGTATATGGTCTTGACTAATAAAATGAAATATTGATATACCATTTTCCAATGAAAGAATTGTCCATGCCATTTCTTCGGATGAAAGAGTAGATGTAAGGTTCTCTTTTTTTATTAAATTCTCAATGGATTGAGAGATTTGTTTTACCGATTGTAGAATCATATTTGACCACTGACACCTTACTTCCTCATTTCTCATTGAATACAAAAGAAATTCCATATTTAGCAGGCTCCACGTCCGATTTTCTTCACGCCTTTGAATAGACTGTTGATTCATTTTTTCAGGAAAGTGCAAAAGGGAAGGCTGTTCTGCTAATAAAGCATTGATTTTTTCTACATGTAATTGCATTTGTTGTTCCAATAGAGCCAAAAAGATCTCTGCCTTTGAACGAAAATGCGCATAAAAGGCCCCTTTGCTAAATCCCGCATTTTCTGCCAATTTATCAATGGAGACCCCATGAAAACCATACTTGGCAAAATTCTCAACTGCAGAATTTATGAGTAGTTTCCGTGTTTCATCTTTCCTTTCACTTTGCGTTTTTCTTTGTCTAATCATTCCTTTACCTCCTTATCTTGACAATCATACCACATAGAATTAATATACCAATTAGTATATAAATTCTATTCGGTATGTATATTGATGTACAGCATAAACAATTAATCGCTATGGAAAAGGAGCAAAACAATGCGAAAGATGGGGAAAAAAATTCACAAAACCAAAATGGACATAATAGGTCAAACAATTAAATCAGGAATTATTAAATCAAATTTAATCCCAATGTGTGCTGGCTTAACCTTGGCATTATACACTTATCAAATTGATATCCTTCATAAATCTATTGAGATACTATTTGCATTTGCAGGTTCAATTTTATTAATTGGTGCTGCTGGAGCTTTAAACAATTTGTATGATAGAGACATAGATTCCGTGATGAATAGAACAAAAAACAGACCTACTGTAACAGGAGAAGTCAATCCTAAAAAAGTTCTATGGCTGAGTATCTTAATGTCTATTTTAGGATTGGTTTTTTTAGCATTTACAACCTATCTAGCAGCTATTATAGGATTGATTGGTTTACTTTTTTATATTTTCCCTTATACAATGTGGAGTAAAAGAAAAACCGTTTACAACACGGAAATTGGAAGTATTTCTGGGGCAATGCCGCCTCTCATTGGTTGGACGGCTATTTCACCAGACATCTCACACCCAGCTATTCTGGGGTTGTTTTTCATTACAATTATTTGGCAGATGCCGCATTTTTATTCAATAGCTATTAGAAAGCAAAATGAATACAAGACAGCAAACATTCCCATGTTACCTGTTGTAAAAGGAATGAAAAGAACATACTTGCAAACGAATCTTTATATCTTAGCAATTACCTTAAGCAGTTTTCTTTTCCGTTCTTTAAGCATAGGGCTTGTGCTTGTGTCTTTTTTTCTAGGTTTTATATGGATATGTTTAAGTATTTTAGGTTACAAACGAATGAATTCCGAGAAGTGGGCATCATTTATGTTTGTCTATTCACTAATTTATATGACAACTCTTTATTCAACGGTCATTATCTATACTCTTACTCGTCAAATTTTTTGATTTATTCAAACCTTAGTTGTGTAGATAACCATAAAAAAGTTCATATAAAAAGCATCCTAAACGGATGCTTCAATCAAATGATATTTTTTCAAAATACGATAGGTGATTTCTTTTGCTTCTAGCCCGGTGCCTTCGATATTTGTGGCGAAGATGTAGGTTTTGTTTTCATGTTTGATGAAGCCTGCGTACCAGCCGATGCCTGAGCCGGAGCCTGTTTTTCCGTATAGGGTGGCATGTTTCTCTTCTTCTTGTATCATCATTCGTTTGACGGTTCTCATGACAGACAGGTCAAATGGAAGACTTTCTTCATATAGCTGTTTGAGGAAATGGACTTGTTCTATTGGAGAAATTTTCAATGTACTGCTTAGCCAAAATTGATCGATTCCACCTGATATGTCTTCATTCCCATAATGAATAGCTTTCACCCAATGACTCATGCGTTCTTCTCCGATGTCACGCGCCATGGCTTGATAGTACCAGACGACTGAATCTCTCATGCCAGAGCCCAGTGTATGATCTTTATTCCAGTTATCAATCTCTCTTTTTACTCCGTCCCAATATTTGATGTCATATTCATCTCTCACTGCGCCTGTTTGGAGTCCGATGAGGGCATTTGCCACTTTAAATGTTGATTGTGGGGCAAAGCGCTTGTTCGCTCTTTTTTTGTTATACACCCATGGCGATTTTTCTTTTACTTCTTGTATCACAAATGTGCCTTCCCGGTCTTTCATGAATTCATCTACTGACCACGCTGGTGATGTTCCCTCACTTGATGAAGGCTGGCCGATACAAAGTGCCATCAACATGAAGCCTGAAAACAGCCATTTCATATGCTTTTTCTTCAAAAAAACCGCTCCTTTTCCTATGATTTGTATCGATTGTAGCATGCCTGAGCGATGAGACATAAGGTACGCTTGTCCTCTTTTCTGTCAAATAAAAAAAAGCCGGTTTCATCCGGCTTTCTGATCATATTAGCTTTCTTTTTTCTCTTCTATGGCCTGCCTCGCGATTTTTGAAATGGTCATATCATCCATTGGCGGGTTATGGAGCCCAGCACGAATATCTCGATAGTAACGCTGCAGCGGACAGCCTAGGCTCAAGCTTTTTGCACCGACTAAACGCATGGCTTTATCAACCACTTGCAGACTATGATTTACGACTGTATGCTTCACAGCACCGAATTCATTGATTAACAGCTCTCTTTTCTCAGGCTTTTCATACAATGTTGTCGTTGAATAAATGACGTGGCGTGCTTGCTTTAATAGTAAATCAATTTCGCCAATCAGTGTTTGGACATTTGGCAGTTCGCTAATCGTTCCGCTGATACTGTTCGGTGAATGTGTGATGGCATACTGAACTGCATAATCTCTTGCCGCTTGCGCAATCCCCAAATAGCAGGAAGGAATATGTGCAATCCAGGGGTTTAACGTACCGCCCCGAGGCCCTTTTTGCACTTCAACAAGCATGTCATCTGAAACCACAACTTGATCTAAGATTAAATCATGGCTTTCTGTTCCTCTCATGCCAACAACATCCCATGTTTCTTCTATAGAAACACCTTCTGTATCACGGTGAATTAAGAAGAAGCCCATCGCCTCTTTTTCTTCAATCCATACGCCGACTAAAAAGTATGTGAGAGCTGGTGACATCGTAGTGAAAATTTTACGTCCGTTGATCACCCAGCGATCACCTGATTTCATCGCTGTTGTCCCAGGCTTGCCGCCTCTTGTTGGACTGCCTGTCTGCGCCTCACTTACAGCGCGGTTGACAAGGGCGCCCTTCTTCACTTCTTCCGCAAAGAATTGCAGCTGCTTCTCATTCCATAGTTTCTTTTCATAAATTTCACCAACAACTCCTTGGTGCCAGCCAATCGATAAGGCAGTCGCTCCGTCCATGCTGCCAAGCGTTTCTTGAAATAGAACCATATCCGTTACAGATTGACCCCCGCCTCCATATTCAGCGGGAAGAGACAGGGCTGTATACCCCATGTTTACTAATGATTCGATATTCTGTTTAGGAAAATAAGCGCCTTCATCATGTTTTTTTGCGTTTTGTTCGATCGTTTCACGAAGAGATTCCAGCTGATTAAGCCATGTTTTTTGAAAATCGGTATCGACAAATAATGCTTTAGACAAAACGTATCCAACTCCTCTGATTCTCACAATCTATGATATCTCATTTTTCCAATCGGAATGAATAAAACATACTTTACTTATAGGATTTAATGTGTTAAATTTTATCAATATTAAGTACATCTGTCAAAGGAACGTGATGCTTTTATGATCTCAGCTACTAATCTACATAAATTTTATGGGCAGACCCATGTGTTAAAAGGCATTGATTTCACTGTACAAGAAGGTGAAGTGGTCGCAATTATTGGACCGAGCGGATCAGGAAAAACAACACTTCTCCGCAGTTTAAACAGCCTCGACATTCCAGACAAGGGAGAGCTGACTGTTGGAGAAGCCATGATTCAATTTGAACGATATCATAAAAAAGATCTTTTAAAACTAAGGCAGCAATCTTCCATGGTATTTCAGCATTATCACTTGTTTCAAAATAAACGAGCACTTGAAAATATTACAGAGGGATTGATTGTGTCCCAAAACATGTCTAAGGAAGAAGCAGAAAAGGTTGGAGAGCAATTTTTAGCGAGGATTGGACTGCTTCATAAAAAGGATGCATTTCCGAGTGAATTATCCGGCGGTCAGCAGCAGCGGATTGGAATTGCCCGTGCTCTTGCGATGAATCCTGCGGTGCTTTTGTTTGATGAACCAACGTCCGCACTGGATCCAGAGATGGTCGGAGAAATCCTTGAAATGATCAAAGATATTGCGAGCCAAGGGATGACGATGGTCATTGTGACGCATGAAATTTCGTTTGCAAAGGACGTAGCGGATACGGTGATCTTTATGGCAGATGGAGAAATCGTTGAAAAAGGCTCACCAGAAGACGTCCTCATGAAGCCTCAGCATGAACGAACAAAACAATTTTTATCCAGAATTCATCGCGGAATGTGGCAACGATCGGAGAAAGACATATGAAGCATAAGACAGCATTCATGACAGCTGGTGTCCTTCTGATTCTCCTCTCTCTGATTGGCTGCAGCAGTGTGAAAACAACAACAGATGATGGAAAACAAATTGTGAAAGTCGCACTGAGTGCAGAAGTCAATCCACCCTTTTTAGCCACAAATGACCAGAACGAACCGATTGGCTATAACATTGATTATTTAAATGAAGTGGAAAAAAGACTTCAGCACATCCATTTTGATTACATCTTTGGCGAGGAAGAATCCAATTTAATTGGTGTTGGCGCAGGGAAATTTGAAATGGCAGCTAATTGGTTTTTCAGTAACCCTGAACGTGAAAAACGGTTTCTTTACCCTAAAGTTCCGTACGGCTATTCGATGACAGGATTAATTGTGAATGAATCAAACCGGGATATTCAATCGCTTGACGATATGACATCAAAAAAGCTCGCTCCTGTCAGTCCCAGCGGTGGATTGCGTTCCATATTAAATCAATATAATGAAGAACATGATCCAGATATTCCGCTGACAACCATTGAAAGCCCTTCAAATGAACTCAACTTAAAGCGCGTTGAAAGCGGACGGTCCGATGCGGCCTTTATGAATATTTCGACCTTCGATACCATTCAAAAGCATCTGAATCTGAAGGTCAAAGTGGGCGGGATCGTGTCAAAGGAGCCGATCTATCTTGTCTTACAGCCAAGTGAGAAGCAGCTTGCAGCAGATTTGGACCGGGTCACACAAGAGATGATTGGTGATGGAACACTGCCTAATCTTGCGAAAAAGTGGTTTGGGGTTGATTTCTTTCAAGATATTAACTACATCTCAGAGCAAGGCTATCAATATGAAGAAAGGAAGGAAGCGTCATGACGTTTACAGCTGGAGATTGGCTGCGAATTTTTTTACAGGTGCTTGAACGCCTGCCACTCACTTTTCTCATTATTGCGGTGTCATTGTTTTTCGCCATCATAATAGGGCTCTTATTTGCATGCATTCGTATAAAACAAATCCCAGTGCTGAAGCAATTGGCTGTTATCTATTTATCGTTTACACGAAGTACGCCATTAATTGTTCAGTTATTCTTAATTTATTTTGGGCTTCCTCAGCTTTTACTTGTGGCAGGAATTCAAATCAATCATTGGGATCGCGTATTATTTGTGATGATGACGTTCTCTTTACATACGGGGGCTTATTTATCTGAAGTCTTTCGCAGTGCGTATTCGTCTGTTGGGAAGGATCAGCTGGAAGCCGCCTACATTGTTGGGATGACAGATACACAGGCCTTGATCAGGATCATTATCCCGCAGGCCTTTCTCATTGCCCTGCCAAACCTCGGAAATTACACCATTGATCTTGTGAAAGACACGGCGATTGCCTTTACGATCGGGCTCATCGATATGATGGGACAGGTGAAGATCATCTTAGGAAATAACTATGGAATCGGCATGTTTGAAGTGTATGTGATCATCGCGATTGTGTACTGGCTCATTTGTATGAGCATTGAACTAGTCACCATGCTGCTTGAAAAGAAATTTGTAAAAGGCCGCACCAGCCTGTCACGTTAAGGAGGCGATTTGATGCAAACCATTGATATTCCATTTGCGATTGACCAAGTACCACATATTCTAAAAGGTGTTCCTTTCACCTTATTAATTGCACTAGTTTCTATGGCTGTGAGTCTTGTGATCGGATCTGTTTTTGCTTTCATTCGCCTCTTTCGCATCCCTGTACTCAGGCAGCTCGTTGCGCTATACGTCTCCTTTTTTAGAGGAACGCCGCTTATTGTTCAACTGTTCGCTTTCTTTTATGGGCTCCCTTTTCTTCTAACCAGTATGAGCGGCACATTCGGACTGACCTTTCACCCGGATACGGTCTCCCCTTTAGCTGTGGCTCTTATTACCTTCAGCCTGCATTCAGCCGCTCATTTAACAGAGGTGGTCCGAAGTGCACTTCTGGCAGTAGACAAAGGGCAGCTTGAAGCGGCAAAAATTGTAGGTATGACAACAAGGCAGGCGATGATACGCATTATTTTGCCGCAGGCATTTGTTGTGGCTTTACCGAACCTAGGCAATCAGCTCGTTCAGTTATTAAAAGCGACATCTCTTGCATTTACAATTGGGGTACTCGAAATCATGGGTATTTCCCGGATCATTGCAAATGACGGCTATCAGTTTTTAGAAACTTATCTCGTCTCTGCTTTGATCTATTGGCTGCTGAGCATTGTTTTTGAATTAGCCTTTGCATTATTAGAGAAACGTGTCAGCGTATACGGAAGAACTCTCGGACGTTAAAAAGTCGATCAGGCACAAAAACCTGATCGACTTTTTTTATTCACCCTTTTTTGGTGTGTTAAACAGTTCTTTTGGTGCGGGTTTGAGCTTTGGTGCTGAGCCGAATACAACAGGTGCAGAAATATATCTGAACTCTCCTTTTCCATCCATGCTGCGGCCATGTGCCCATCTGCCTTGCTTGCTTTCTTCCCCTCTTGAGAAATTAAACAAGTCATAGGATACTTGCTGTTTTTCTAGTGAACGCGGGAAGGTGGTTGGTACGACGACATCCCCTTCTCGCTCTTCTAATTCCTTAATTGCTGCAAGCCACATATTTTGATGATATGTATCACGAGCAATAAGGAAGGAAAGCATATCTTTGACGCCGCGGTCATCTGTCATTTCGTAAAGTCTTGTGACCTGAAGACGGCCCTGTGATTCTGCATTTAAATTGGCCCTGAAATCAGCCATTAAATTTCCGCTTGCAATGATATACTTGGCATTCCAAGGATACCCTTGACTATCCGCTGCCATCGCCCCTAAACCGGCAACAATTGCATGCTGCGGGTTCATTCCGCCCATAACAGCCGCAAGTGCTGGATCACTTTGATACGCCTGTTCCTGTTCTTTTACCGGTGCTTTATCAAGTAGACGTGCGATCATTGTTGCCAGCATTTCGACATGACCAATTTCCTCTGTCCCAACATCAAATAATAAATCCCTATATTTTTGGTCTGCCCGGCAATTAAATCCTTGAAATAAATATTGCATCATTACACTGATTTCACCATATTGACCGCCTAATACTTCTTGTAATTTCTTTGCATACACCGGATCAGGCTTTGAGGGCTTTGCTTCATATTGCAATTCTTTGATGTGATAAAACATGATGTCATCTCCCTTATCAAAAACATCTTTTCACTTATCACTATTCAACCGCAGCTCTTATTATGAAAATGATCTGAATATATAAAAAAAGAGAACGGCTTATGCCATCCTCTTTGTTATCTTACTTATTCAGCACTGACTAAAATTTTCACTTGATCTTTTTCATTGATTAATGCATGGAAGCCATCCTCAATCACATCGTCCAGCTTGATTTTTTTCGTGACGAGTGTGTCTGCAGAGAAATAGCCTTTTCTCATTAAGTTTAATACAGATGGGAATACGTCTCTGTAGCCGATAATTCCTTTTACTGTACGTTCTTTAATGACAATGTCATTCGGCATAATTTCAGCGCCTTTTTCCCAAATGCTTACAATGACTGTTTCGCCTGAAATTCTAGTTGATTGGATTGCTTGCTTCAATACAACAGGTACACCTGTCACTTCAAAAGAAACATCGACGCCACCGTTTGTGCGGCGTGCAATTTCTTGAACAACATCTTCATACTGAGAAGGATCAACAATGATCGCTCCAAGCTCTTTTGCTTTCTCTTGACGTTCTTTTGATAATTCAACTGCATAAATATCAGTAGCACCAGCTGCTTTTAATGCTTCAATGACAAGTAAACCAATTGGTCCGCAGCCAAACACAGCCGCTGTATCCCCAGCTTGTACTTTACTAGAACGAACCGCATATAAAGCAACCGCAGAAGGCTCGACAAGCGCGCCTTGCTCATATGAGATTTCGTCTGGTAATAAATGAAGTAATTCTTCATCGACTGATACATATTCAGAGAATCCACCGCCGCCTCCGGCAAGTCCTAAAAAGCCCATGTTTTCATCTAAGTTATAAGCACCTTGATGCCCGTGAGTTGCAAAAATAGGTTCAACAACCACTCGGTCGCCTACTTTGTAATTGCTCACGCCTTCTCCTACTTCAACAACTTCACCAGAGAACTCGTGTCCCATTGTAATTGGTGCTTTTTCTTTTGTAAGTGGATGAGGTTCATTCACTGGAATGAAGATCGGTCCGCCTAAATATTCATGTAAATCACTACCGCAAATGCCGCACCATTTTACTTTCAGTTTCACTTTTCCTGGAGCAACTGTTGGTTCGTCAATTTCCTCTAGTCGAATGTCCTTTTGATCGTGCCAGCGTAGTGCTTTCATTTGTAAGACTCCTTTTCTCATCAATTTAATTAACTTACTTAAATAATGATAACATAATTTTTTTAATTTTCTAAGAAGGATGCACTATTTTTTTGACAGTCAATGGACGAAAAATGACAAAACATAGCAATAGACAGATAAGAAGCATACATATACACCCAATGATGACGGAAATTCTAATAGATAAAACATGAGCGAGTCCGCCGAATATTCCTGTCATGGTCATCGTTAGAATGGCTTCAACCAAAGCATAAAAGCTGGCTACCCTCCCCATCACCTCTACAGGGATATTTGTTTGATAGAACGTCATAAAACCTGTATTCGCAAATGCTAAAAAGAAGGCTAATATAAAAAATCCACCGGCGGCTGCAACTAGACTGCTGGAAAATGCATAAATAAGATAGCCAAACGCCACAAACAAACTGCCGATTCCAAGCATCAGCGAAACTGACAGCCTTTCGACAATCACCGAATTAAGACTTGCCCCTGCGATAATACCCGCTCCAGCTATACTGACAAGAAGGCTAATATAAAAAATCCACCGGCGGCTGCAACTAGACTGCTGGAAAATGCATAAATAAGATAGCCAAACGCCACAAACAAACTGCCGATTCCAAGCATCAGCGAAACTGACAGCCTTTCGACAATCACCGAATTAAGACTTGCCCCTGCGATAATACCCGCTCCAGCTATACTGACAAGAAGGCCATATTGTGTATCAGTCAGCATCAATACTTCTTTTGCAAAGGCTGTTTCAAGTGAGTCTATGGCCGTAGGAAGGACCGTTATCGCCGCACTAAATAATAAATATACCGCCATGATCTGGCGTGACGTCAGACTAAATCGCAGAACAAGCTTTGCATCCGCTTTTAACATTGAAAGGGAAAACCGCTTTTGGGCAGCATCTGTTTTGAGCAAATTCGGTAAACACATCGTCAACAGAGCAGAAATCAACAGGCAGATGGCATTTACATAAATTGAAAGAACAGGCGTCCCAATGAGAAAGAGCAAACCTGCTGCTGCGGGCCCAAGTAAAAATCCACCGGATTGTAATAAAGAGCGAATGGCATTAAACCGTTTTCGGTTATCCGCCGGAATGAGTCCTGTCATATACACCATCGACGCTGGATGAAACATCGCTTGTGCCATCTGTATGAAAAACACCATGACATACAGAATGAGCAGATGTCCTGAAAATAAGGCAAAAGGGATGCATGCAATGAGCAGAGCACGGGTAATATCTAAACTGATCATCACATTCCGCTGATTCAGCCTGTCAATCAAACTGCCAGACCAGCTATTGGTCAAAAGAGCAGCAGCCGGTCTTAGCAAATAAACTGCTGTTACAGCAAGTACAGAGCCCGTTTCTTGAAAAATAAGCAGATGGAGGGCAATCATATAAATCCATTCTCCTATGTTCGCAATCCCGATGGCTCCAAGTAAAATACTCATATCCCGCCAATGTTTTTTCATCATTGTCCCCCCTATTTGTCATAAAAAAAATCCCGCCCCCAAGACATGTCTGTCTTGAGGACGGGATTTACTCCGCGTTGCCACCTCAGTTCATTCATCTGTTGCCAGATGAACCTTATCGGGTGATTATTCACCCTTCTCTGTAACGGGAGAAGTTCGCTGCACCACCATCCGAGGGAATCCGGTGCAGAGCTAAGAGGCTTGGTTCCATCATGCTTCCCAGCTCCTTCTCAGCTTCACGGAGTTCTCTGTGTGGGGCAGCTATGATGTACTCTTCTCTATTTGCGCTGTGTCTTTTTTTCATCACGATCTTCAGCTGAATTGTTACATATTGTACTGCGCCCCGATCAAAGCGTCAATGTTTTTTTCATGTTAATCCGCATAAATCATTTTCCTAGTCATGCCGCCATCAACAATCAAATCTGTGCCGTTCACAAATTGATTGTCTTCATCTGTTAAATAAAAACAGGCTTTCACAATATCCTTTGGCGTGCCGACTCGATTGGAAAGATGCTGCTGATGGTCAATTTCTCGAAGACTTTTCTCATCTTTCGTTTCAATCCATCCAGGGGAAATGCTATTCACCGTAATGTGATCCTGACTAAAAGAAACTGCCAAGGCATGAGTAAGCGCGGAAATGCCGCCTTTTGATGCAGCATATGCTTCTGTATGAGGCTCTGACATGGCCGCACGGGTAGATGAAATGTTCACAATGGAACCGCCGTTTGGATTCTCTTTGATATAACGTGCTGCTTCTCTAGCGCATAAAAAAGTCCCTCTTACATTTGTATGCAGCACATGATCCCACTCATCGACCGTTAACTCATAAGGCGATACTGTAGACATGACGCCGGCATTATTAATAAGAATATCAATTGTTTTGCAGTGCTCCACCGCAAACGACATTAAGCGCTGAATATCCTTCTCCTGTTTCACATCTGTTTTAATGAAATAAACTTCATAGGACTCTTTTCTCAGCTGCTCCTCCAAACGCCTTCCCTTTTCTTCATCTATATCCGCAAGCACCACACGCGCCCCTTCTTTTGCATAACCGCAGGCGATTGCTTCACCAATACCATTGGCTGCGCCTGTGATGATGACGGTTTTATGTTGAAAATTCATCATTCATCCAATCCTTTCTCCATGAGATGTTGTCGTCTATCATATCATTTTGAGGAGTACGCATGAATAAAAAACCCCTTTATCGCAATTGAGAGCAATAGAGGGAATTTTTAAAACTCAAATGGAACAAAGAAAAATGATTAATAGGATCTAATATTTTTCAAACCAATCACCATAAAAACAATCGTAAAAGCTGCTAAAACTGTTATGTCTAATAATAAGATTGATTGGTTGACCGTACCACTCATGATCTCACCAAAACCAGACATCATCCACGTTTGCGGTATAGCCAAAGAGATCTTCTTCATCATGTCTGGAACGATATCTAAAGGCCAATAAATACCACCCAGCATACACGATCCTACAATAACAATTGCACTAAATACTTCAGCTTGCTTTTTTGTATGAGATAAGGTGGCAATCATAAAACCTAAACTCACGACTAGCCCTATAACAAATGATCCAAACACTAGAATATGAATTACGTTGCCTAAGTACACATGAAAGAACACAGATAAGACAGTCAAAAGAACACCCAGTTGTATCCATCCAAGGAGGAAATAAGCCACTAAATAGCCCAGAAGCACATATATTTTATGAATTGGACTCGAAAGCAATCTTTGCCATGTATAATCTTTATATTCCAAATGAATAGATGACACAGAGCTTGAAATCGCAAACATCATAAACATAATGGTAAAGCCAAGCGGTATTAAATTTGGTTGCTGGCTTGCTTGATCGTCTTGATTTTTTTCAATCAATGAAATGGTGCCAGATTCATTTAACTTGTTCAATGCATTGGTGAGAGAAACACTTTTTTGCTCTTTCACACCCTGATTGATTTGATAAATGATGGCAGCTGTCTCTTTTAAATAAGGAGATAAGACTGCATATTCTTCAGTTTTCTTATAAACTGTCACATCAAAAATTTCTTTATTTTCTTTTAGATGGGACTTTAATTGGTTTACGACTTTCACAGACGCCACTACCTTTTCTTTAGATACTAAATCTTTTGCGTCTCTTTCAGTCACCTTTACCCAGAGAAATTTGGTGTTTTTTTCGAGAATTTGAAAAATTTCTTGATCCAGTTTACCTTGACTAGGCTCTAGAATAAAAGCAACTGTAGGTTTCTTTGAATCAGATGCGGTACTGCCAAAGATAAAACTAAATACGATTGGCATAACAAATAAAAAAATGAGAGTCAATGGGGACTTTAATGTTTCTTTTAACTTTAACGTTATAATGGCTAATATTTTATGCATAACGATGCTTCCTTTCAAAAGACATTCTTAATAAAGCAATGATGAAGAAAGCTAGTCCCATCCCACAGCTAAGTAATAATCCGCTTTGAATTTCACTAAAATCAGCACCTGCCATACTTTTCAAAAACATTTGAAGTGCAAGAGAATTAGGTAAAAAATAGCTGATGTCAATTACCCATTGCGGGAATAAGTATAAGGGCACCATACTCCCACCTAAAGCAGCTAACACTTGAGTTCCTAAAATCCCCACACTGTTAAACGTTTTTTCTCTATTGATAAAAGAACCAATCAGCACCCCGAAACCCGCAGCATTTAATATAAAACTACATCCGATCATAACAACAGTAAAAGGCTCTCCCCAGTTCACCTTAAAGACAAAACTAGTAAATAAAATAATGACCGTAAGTTGAATCATACTCATCAAAACAATACCTAATAACTTCCCAACGATGTAACTAGTATTGCTTAATTTTGATACAATCAGCCTTTTATAAACATCTTCCTCTTTTTCCTCTATCATACTTCCAACTAGAAAAACAACAGTCATTAATAAAAAAAGCACACCCATCCCGCCTGCGTAGTATTGGAAGGATGTAATCGGCTGGCTGTTGATATGAATATTCCTCTCGTTCACCAGTTCTTTTTTCAGTTGATCAGACGCGATTTCCACTTCTTTACCTTGATTCAACGGCACCAGAATACGATTCATATGATAATTTTGAAAGAATTGCAAAACCACATTTTCCAGAACCATTTCCTGTAAGTTTGAATTAGGCCCTTTCAAAATATTCAATTGCACATGATCATGATTCAATAGGCTTTTTTCAAAATTCGGCTTGATGATTATCCCCATTGTAATGTCTCTACTATTTAAATCTTTCTCTAGCTGATTTTTCGAGGTGACCTTCACATCAAATATGTCACTTAGTTCACTCTTAGACACTGTTGAAAGAAACATTTTACTTGTAAAGGACTTATCTTGATCTGTTATTCCTACTCGAAATGAATTGATCCTGATTTCACTATCTTTCTGCATGTTATCTCCAAATGCTGCACCTAAAATAGCAATTAATATGATAGGCATAAAAAAAAGTGTAAAAAAGCTTTTCTTATCCCTAAAAAACAATAATAGATCTTTCAGTACAACCCAAATGCTCATATGCTCACCTCCAAACAGCCTAATCCCTCAATTTTTTACTAGTTAAATATAAAAAAACATTTTCTAAGTTTGGTTCTACGATTTCTGCTGAAATAATTTGAACATTTAATGCAGTCACACCTTGAATGAGACGACTTAATAGCTGCTGAGGATGTTGATCAAATATTTTAATTTGATTTCCATGAATCACGATTTCCTTTAACGGATCTTCATCATGTATGTATTGGCACACACGATCTATTTCGCTCTGTCCATGTTCACGTTTAATAGTAAAAATAATTTCCCTTTGATTGCCGACAAGCTCACTTAATTCATGTTGATCCCCCATTGCAATGATCGATCCGTGGTCCAAAATAGCCATTCTTTCACATAAATATTCGACTTCTTCCATGTAATGACTAGTATATATAATTGTCATCCCTTCACTATTTAACATTTTTACTGTTTCTAGTATGTGATTTCTTGATTGTGGATCTATACCTACAGTCGGTTCATCCATGATTAATAGTTTCGGTTGATGCAAAATCGAGCATCCGATATTCACTCTTCTTTTCATTCCTCCAGAGAATACTTTCACTTTGTCATTTGCTCTATCTTCAAGACCAATTAACTGAAGTGTTTCTTGCACTCTGCTTTTTAACTCCTTTCCTTTGAGTCCGTACATTCTCCCCCAAAATATTAAATTTTCTTTTGCTGTCAAATGTAAATATAACGCGATCTCTTGCGGGACAATACCAATCATTTGCTGTGCTCTATTTGTTTCTTTGTTTAAATCTAAACCTTCAATCGTTACAGAGCCGCTAGTTGCTCGGATAAGCCCTGTCAAGATGCCAATTAATGTGGATTTCCCAGCACCATTCGGTCCCAATAGACCAAATGATTCTCCTTTTTTTAAGTGAAAGGTTACCCCTTTTAATACCTGCTGATTCTCATAATTTTTCTTAATGTCATGTACTTTTAGCAACCTATCTCTCTCCTCACATAAAAACCCTTATAATAAATACCATCCAATCAAATCATAATATATAGTAAAAAAATTCTACTAAAGATGAATATTTCCAATCTCTTCATTTTAACATGTTACGGAATGCAGGAGAATAGTATAGGCTTTTATAAATGTTGAAAACACAAAAAAACTTACAAGGGGTTCTTGTAAGTTTTTTAATCAATATATGCGGATCAAATACTAATTTCAGTCATATTACATCACAGAAGGGGGATCACCACTCACAAATGTTTGATCCTGCTTTTTCCACAAAGTTTAATCGACATTTTTATTCTTTCCTGAAAAGAGCAATCCAGTCATCCACCTCTATTGATTCTATTTGATCCTCTGTCATGTTCAATCTATAATATTGCTTTATTTTCTCGTTAGCATCTAACATGTATTTTGTAACGATCTCTTCTTCCTTTAAAGTTTTCGTTGTTCGCTTGACCCATTCTTGAAAAGGGTAACGTTTTTTTCGTTCCATTGATCTTACTTCTTTTATTCCCTCTTTATAAAACAATTCCCGCCATTGTTCTGTAGATAGACAGGACACATGACTTGGGTCTCTCAATCGTTCCAGCTCATTGATAAATAGGGCAAGCTCTTCATCATTTGGCGAAACATTATCAATAAAGAAAAACAGACCATTTGACTTTAATACGCGAGATGCCTCTTTGGCAAACTGTTCAGGGTGCGGGAAATGGTGTGCTGCAATTCGGCATGTGACCATATCAAATGTGCCATCTAAAAAAGGAAGGCTTTCTGCATCCGCTACTACATAAAAAATTTGTGGATACGCTTTTAAATGAAGTGATGTATGCAAAAGCATCTCTTTCGTTAAATCCGTCGCAAATACTTGATTCACGTATGGAGCCAATGCTTTTGCGGTATGCCCGCCACCAGTGGCTATATCGAGGACGATCCAGCTTTCTTTTGGAGCTGTCCATTCAACGATTAAATCCAGGTCTGCTCCCTTTGCATGAGTTTGACTCGTCACATACTTTTCTGCATTTCTCCCAAATTGTTCTACAACCCTTCTTTTGGCTTGATCCGAATTCATCTGATTTCTCCCCCTTGAAATGGATTTGTATATTCTATGTGATTTTCCACAATAAAGAGCCGCCCCATTGATTGAGCGGCTCCTTCATGTTAAAAATTATCGAGAAAGCATCCCGTGCGGGTCAATGACAAATTTCTTCGCCACACCCGAATCAAAGTCACTATATCCTTTAGGGGCTTGATCAAGGTCAATGACGGTCGCATTGACGGCTTTAGCGATCCGTGCTCTGCCGCTTAAAATGGATTTCATTAGACTGCGATGATATTGCATAACAGGGGTTTGACCTGTCACAAAGGTATGAGCTTTCGCCCAGCCAAGTCCAATTCGCACTTTCAGAGAACCGACTTTTGCATCGGCATCCACTGCTCCTGGATCTTCTGTGACATAAAGCCCTGGGATTCCAAGCTTTCCGCCAACTTTAGTAATATCCATAATCGTATTTAAAACGGTTGCTGGTGCTTCTCCCTGATCTCCATGACCAGAAGCTTCAAAACCGACACAATCGACGGCACAATCAACTTCTGGCTCCCCTAAAATATTCGTAATTTGTTCGCCGATTCGATCATGTTTTCGTAAATTGATCGTCTCACAGCCGAAGCTTCTTGCCTGTTCCAGCCTTTGCTCATTCAGATCTCCAACAATCACAGCAGATGCGCCAAGAAGCTGAGCCGAATGTGCTGCTGCAAGACCTACTGGCCCAGCACCTGCAATATATACGGTCGAACCAGGCTTTACTCCAGCCGTATAAGCACCATGAAAACCTGTCGGGAAAATATCGGAAAGCATCGTGAGATCAAGTATTTTTTCCATCGCTTGATCTTTGTCTGGAAATTTGAGCAGTTGAAAATCTGCATATGGAACCATGACATACTCGGATTGGCCGCCAACCCATCCGCCCATATCTACATATCCATAGGCAGAGCCTGGACGGTCCGGGTTTACATTTAAGCACACATGGGTTTTTTGTTCCTTACACATGACGCAGCGTCCGCATGCAATATTAAACGGAACGGACACGAGATCTCCTTTTTGAATAAACTCCACATCTCGCCCAACTTCAACGACTTCACCTGTAATTTCATGGCCAAGGACAAGTCCTTCAGGTGCAGTCGTACGCCCTCTCACCATGTGCTGATCACTTCCGCAAATATTCGTCGTCACTACTTTTAAAATGACGCCATGCTCACATTTGCGCCCCACATTGGCTTTAGGTACACCCGGGCCGTCTTTTAAGACCAAATCAGGGTATCCAATATCCTCAACTGCTACTTTTCCTGCTCCTTTATAAACGACACCTTTGTTTCCCGACATGATTTCATTCCTCCCTTTTGTTTAAAAATGAAGTCTCTACAATTTTCTCTATTTCTTAAGCAATTTCCTTCTTCAAACAGCACATTATGTGAAAAAGAAGGAGGCACATGTCTTTGTGAGAAAGAAAATGTGTCTTCCAGTAAAATAAAAAAGAAAATATTGAAAAAAAAGCTAAACTTTTGCAAAATGGTGTCGATATAAGAAATAAGCCAGACAGGTATCCTTAATCGACAAACAAATTCCTTATATATACTATCATTCCTTACACACCTGGCTGGCGCCTATATCACATACAAAAGGCTCTACTGATGAAGAGCCTTTTTTTATTGCAGGCAAAGAGGCTCCGCTGACGAAGAGCCTCTTTTTTGAGTACTTGTTCATTACCTGGGAAATATTTTCATCATTTTAAGGCTTTGATACAGATGTATGTATCATAGTGATAAACCGAGATTTCTCTAAAGTGATATGCTGAAAACAGGCGGCTGATTTCTTCTTCACTGTACGATGAAAAAGATGTTGACCGTTTTTGTTCGTTGATCAGCTCCTGCTTTTGGAAAGATAAAAATACTTCTCCATCCACTTGAAGAACGCGGTACACTTCCTTCATGACTTGCTCAATATCCTTCAAGTAATAGATCGTCTGCACCGTAAATAATTTATTGAATGATCTGTCTTCAAAAGGTAATTGCTCAGCCTTACCAAGCGTAATAACGGCTTTGTCCTGTTCCGCAAGCTTCTTATGTTTTCTTTTTGCATATTTAATCATATGACGAGAGGCATCTACTCCATATACTTTTCCGCGGTCAAGTTTTTCAGCTACCTTTGATAAGGTGATGCCTCTTCCAGTCCCAATTTCTAAAATTCGGTCATTTTCTTGTATATTTAAGAGTTGAATCGTCCATTCATTGATATTATGATGATTTTTTTCCATATAGCGGGCAACCCATTTTGAGAACAAGCCTTTTGGTTCCCTCATTTGTTTTCCAATCCAGCTTTGAATCAATGTTAACACCTGCTTTTCACCAGTAAATAAAACTATTTACAAATTTTCTTACTTTTCATATCGGCTCTCACCTAACAAAAATTAAGACCTAGTCCTAATTTGTTTGTCTTTAATAAGACGCTCCTTTTCAGAAAATGTTTCGCAGAAAGTGAAAATTTTTTTAACCTGAATAGGCGTTTTCATTATTTGCGCTCAGATTGATTTCGTTTTCTCCATGAGCTGCATAATTTATAAATGTATCTTGAATAGATAAAGGTGGTGCTAGATTATGGGCTTTGGCGGTTATTCTGGAGGCTACTGCGGTGGCTACGGTGGCGGTTTTGCAGGCGGATTCGCATTGCTTGTTGTACTGTTCATTTTGTTGATCATCATTGGTGCAAGCTGGATTTGCTAATGTAAAAGGAGCAGGAAACCATGACGTTTCCTGCTCCTTTTCTTTAATACCAATAAGTCCGGTACTGATACATATAACGTCTGAGCATTTCCTCTTGCTCTCTTTGCATGCGGTATGGGTTGCCGTATCCGTGCTTTAAGGAATGCGGAATAGATGCATACCCGTGCCCGACAGACGGAAATCTCATATATGGTGACATCGACATTCATTGATCACCTCACAATCACCTTTTACGGTTATCATATGTGCAGGTGATCAATGTGGAGCGTGTCTAAACCTGGTCCTTCTCCATCGTATAACAATCAAGCATGGCAAGCATCATAAACATGTCAATCTCCTCCTTTTCACATTTTTCATTTCCTGTTTTAGTTCATATACTTTAGTTGTTTCTGTTTCATTTCTTCATAAATTGTTTCGACTTCTTGTTCGTAAAGAACGGTCTCAATGTCCTTGTATTTCCGCTTAATCGTCAAAGTAATAAAAAATAAATGGATTGTCATATACGCTCACCTCCCTTCAGTTCGCAGCACGCAAAATAGCCCGCAGATCTTCTTTATCAGTTGACCTGCGGGCACACAAAAATGCAGATCAAAAGACAGTGTCTTCCAACCTGCAATGGATGATACGTGTGAAATCCTCGTTTACTTAAACAGTTTTGAAGCGTGCACCGTATAAGGCAAAGGAAGGACACGAACTCTTCCACAGGCTGATGACATGATGAAATTGTTGGTTGAATTGATCACAAGTAGATACGAATAACATATTCTTCAGCCTCCTTTACGTTTTTTTAATTACTTTGTAAGTATATCCAGCAAGCACCATTTTGTAAACCTGTTTTTAGTCATATAGATAATTTTTGTGTTTTTGACTAAATTTCTACAGTTATTCTTGTCCGATTGTCCAATACAATGAAAAAAAGCCTCCTCAAGGTACATGAGGAGACTTTCGAATTAATCTTCATCTAATTCTTGCAGTTTCTTTTGAAAGAAAATCGCGCGTTTAACACAAACAAACGCTGCTAATAAGAAAACACAATCAATTCCCATCATCAGCATTTTTGGAGATGCTTCGATGTGCTGATTCGGTAAGATTGTACCAATATATAAAAAGGTGCTGACAGCAAGCAAAATAAAAGCGTACTGCTTGTAATCTGTCACTAAATCACTCCACTTTTTCTTCACTTGTTTCACCTTCCAGTTATCAATGTCTATTCATAGCTTAACATAGTGAGAGAAAGCGAGGAGCATGTAAATCTATCCATTTGCCAGTGCGCTTAGTCCTTGCTTGATATCATGTAGTAAATCATCCACATCTTCAATTCCGACGGAAATACGAATTAAACCATCTGTAATGCCAAGCTCCTCCCGGCGGTCTTTTGGAATGGACGCATGGGTCATCCGGGCAGGGACAGAAATTAAGCTTTCAACCGCTCCAAGGCTTTCTGCGATTGTAAACAGCTTAAGCTGGCTTAAAAATACATCGACATGTTCTTCTTTTCCGATATCAAAAGAGATCATGCCGCCGAAGCCGGATGCTTGTGTTTTCGCAAGTTCATGTCCAGGGTGAGTATCGAGACCTGGATAATAAACACGTGTGACGGCTGCATGTTGCTTTAAAAACTCAGCGATTTTCTGTGCATTTTGTTGATGTGCTTCCATTCGTAGTCCAAGCGTTTTCATCCCTCTCATGAGAAGCCACGAATCCTGCGGCCCAAGAATTCCGCCTGTCGAGTTTTGAACAAAGTGCAGTTCTTCTCCAAGCTCTTTCGTCGCTGTGACGACAAGCCCGCCTACAACATCACTATGGCCGCCTAAATACTTAGTCGCACTGTGTAAGACAATGTCTGCGCCATATTCAATCGGCTTTTGGAAATACGGTGTGAAAAATGTATTGTCGACAATCATCAAGATGTTGGCTTCCTTTGTCAATTCGCCGATGGCTTTTAGATCCGTCATTTTGAGTAAAGGATTGGTTGGTGATTCAATGTAAACGGCTTTTGTTTCAGGTAAAATGGCTTTTTTCACTGCTTCAGGATCACTCGTGTCAACAAAGGTTGCAGTAATGCCAATACGGTTTAGCACCTTTGTGATGACGCGGTAGGTTCCGCCGTACACGTCATCTGTCAGCACAATATGGTCTCCGCTGTTAAACAGCATCATCACAGCCGTAATGGCAGCCATCCCTGAACCAAATGCGTAGCCGCTTGCTCCTCCTTCAAGATCACGAATGACTGTTTCCAGTGCAGTTCTTGTTGGATTTGCTGTTCTGGAGTATTCATACCCCGTATGTTCGCCTGCTTTCGGCTGCTTATAAGTACTCACTTGGTAAATCGGCACAGACACGGCGCCTGTTCTTTCATCACCCGTTGTTCCGCTGTGAATCATCATTGTTTTTGGTTTCATGCTATTTTCCTCCCTCATAAATTCCTTTACTTAAATATCGCTCACTGCTGTCAGGAAAAATGGTGACAATGACTGTCCCAGGTGCTGCTTTCTTTGCTTCCTCTAAAGCGGCAAATAAAGCGGAACCAGAAGAGCTGCCGATGAGAATACCTTCTTTTTCAGCTGCTTCTTTCACCATTCGAAACGCATCATCATCACTGACAGTGTAAATCTCATCAAATAAAGCCTGCTCCATATAATCTGGGATAAATTCAAGGCCAATTCCTTCCGTTTTATGCGGACCCGGGTCCCCTCCATTTAAAATTGATCCTTCAGGCTCCACAACCACTGTTTTTAACGCCTGATTCTGCTCTTTTAAATAGGCGGCACAACCTTGAAAAGTTCCGCCAGATCCTGCTCCCGCCACGAATACATCGATATTCCCTTTTAAGTCGGACCATAATTCGGGACCGAGCGTTCTGTAGTAAGTCAATGGATTTACTTGGTTTTTAAATTGTAAAACACAATAGGCATTGTCAAGGCTTGCCTCTAATTCAAGGGCTCGATCAATCGCACCCTTCATGCCTTCTTTTCTGGGTGTATGAATAATCTCTGCACCGATCGCCTTCATCAGTTGTTGTTTTTCTTGACTAAAATGTTCTGGTACACAAAAAATGGTCTGCAATTGATGCTTTCTTGCACTTAGGGCAAGCCCAATTCCTGTGTTTCCAGCAGTTGCTTCAATAATGGTTCCGCCTGGACGCAGTTTGCCAGATGCTAATGCTTCTCTGATGAGCATGTCACCTAAACGATCCTTAATACTTCCACCTGGATTCATCATCTCAAGCTTTGCATACACCTCAACGCCTTCTGGGACGCCAATCCCTGACAGCTTTAAAAGCGGTGTGCGGCCAATTAATTCAGTAATATCCTTTATGACAGCCATATGATTCCCTTCCTTTGTATGGAAAAGAAGGGGGAACCCCTTCTTTTATTGTGTTTGCTTTATCATACGCAAGACAAGGTCGGTTGAGTGAATCGCTGCTTGCTCAAGGAATTGATCAAAGGAAATATTGGATTCTTTCCCTGCAATATCTGATAGCGCTCGAACGACAACAAATGGCGTACCAAAGAGCTGGCAGACTTGTGCAACAGCTGCGGCTTCCATTTCCACCGCATATAGCTCTGGAAACTTCTCTCTCACAAACGCTACACGATCCGGATCATTCATAAACGAATCACCTGTTGCAATCGTTCCTTTTGCTACTTGAATATGATCAATTTCTAAAGCAGATTCTTCTGCCAGCTTCACAAGCTTTTCATCTGCAATGAAAGCAGCTGGAAGTCCCGGCACTTGTCCATATTCGTAATCAAAGATGGTCACATCTACATCATGATGTCTCACATCAGTAGAGATGACAATATCACCTACATTTAATGAGTGGTGAAAACCACCAGCAGATCCTGTATTGATCACATAATCTGGCTGAAAGCGGTCAAGCAGTAATGTTGTGCTGACCGCTGCATTTACTTTTCCAATTCCTGATTTTAATAAAATCACTTCTTTATCTTCATAAACACCTGTTGTAAATTCACACCCAGCGATGTTTTCTTGTGTAGCATTTTTTAGTTGATCTCTTAAAATCGTCACTTCTTCTTCCATTGCACCTATAACTGCGATTTTCAAATCAAAAACATCCTTTCATTCCCTTTTCTTCGCTTCTACGATCCAAACAAAATCATTCATTTGATGAAAGGACGTGCTAAAACCTTCTTCTTGAAAGATTTGCTTTAGCACATCAATGGATGGATAATATTCCGTTTCTAAATCCTCTGCAAGCTGATCGAACCCTGCGGCTCTCGCTTTGTCGATCTCAGCTTGATGTGCTGCTTGATTTTGAAACATTGTATCAGCAAACACTATTTTACCATCTGAGTGAAGGATGTTGCTATAGGTGTGAATGGCTTGTTTTTTTTCTTCATCCGTTAAATGGTGAAACGCATATGAGCTGACGATCGTATCTGGCTCAAAAGGCGGCGCTGGAAATGATAAAAAATCCCCATCATGAAATAGATCTGGCAGTCCTTTTTGAAGAGCCGCTTTCTTCATGGCATCTGATGGTTCAACACCAAACACGTTTTTATCAGCTGCAAGGAGCAGCGCTGTTAGATTCCCCGTACCGCTTCCAAACTCAAGAACGTCTTGGCCTGAAAGGCGGACAATCTCTTTTAAAATAGCCGGATACCGGCGAAACACTTCTTTATACTGCTCGTCATGACCACTTACCGTGTCGTCATAAGAGTCAGCCCAATGATCAAATAAAGAAAGAAATTCACGTCCCATTTTCTTTCCCTCCACTTTATCTATTTATTCCTATGCGTATAGTATGTTTTATTCCGTCGAACAGTTCCTATCCTACCACAACTTCTGTTTCTTTCCTACTAAAAAATACTGGGAGTGGCAGAAAAACATTTGCCATTCTATAGGGAGAGAGATTAAGATGAATGAAGGGTATAGAGAGGTGAATCAAATGGATTTTCAGCTGGATTTTTTAAAGGATAAAATAGAATTTTTTGAAGCAACATCTTTAAAAGAACTTGAACAAAAGATCCAAAAACAAATTGAACATAATCAGGCGATTCTGCTTACCGTTCATTCTGTCAGTCATCAAACGACTGTGATTGATGAGCGGATTTTGTATACAGCAGTTGTTCATTTTAAAGCAAATGTTTAAACAAAAAAGATAGCAGATCTGCTATCTTTTTTTCATGTTTATCTTAATTTTTCAACCTTCACAGGTTTCCAGCCTTTTTCATCTACCCACGTAATTTCCACGCGGTAGCGTTCACCTGTTGATTTATCACGGATGGTTCCTTTTGCATCTTGAGGACTTCCGTTATTCCCCAACCAAAGAACGGTCATTTGATCTTCTGAAATGCCTGTCGCATAGGACATGGCTTTGATCATTTCTTTCCAGTCTTTTGAGCTGGAATCATAGGTTGCTGTATGTGAACCGGATTGCTCTGTCCCTACAGGCTCCCAGTCATCATTTTCGTATGTTTTGTCTACATCACTCGTTTTGCCGCCATCTGTTTCTTTGGCGTCTTTTAACGCATCTTTATTAGGTTTTTCTTCATCATCTGTCTTCTTCTTTTCGTCGTCTTGATCAGATGAGTCATCTTTTTTTGCATCTGAATCAACGGATGTGTCTTTCTTTGGATCTTTCACATCTTCTTGTGAGTTTTGTTTATTTTCACTTGTTGCAGGTGCCGTTTTTGATGGCTCTTTTGCTACATCTGTATCTTTCGGCTTATTAAAAATTAACAAACTTGATGCGACAACCAAAATAAGCACCACAACGATACCAATTAATATGTTAAGCACCATATTCGCCTTTCTGCGCTTATCACGATGCTCAAATCGAGAATTTCTACTCAAAATCTCTGCACTCCTTTGCCTCTGTTCCCTAAGTCGTTACTATTCTAACATGTCATGAAGGGATGTTCTATGTCTGTTTCTTTTCAATTTCATTGACCTTTTTTACAATATCATAAAACGCATCATTTGTCTTAGCCCGGCCACTTGTCTCGTCAAGGTGAACAACGACAAGGGCGTATTTTGGTTTTTCTACCGGAAAGTATCCAGCAAACCACTTATGATAAAGCGGATTCCCCTTTTTGTCTTGACTGCCGGTTTGGGCAGTACCTGATTTTCCCGCTACATCGTATGGCAAATCTTGAAACCTTCTTCCAGTTCCCTTGTCAGAGGTCACCACCTGCCTTAAGTATTTTTGCAGCTTTTGAGCTGTATAGCGGTTGATGCTGCCCCCTTCAGGCCGTTTGTTTGGAAAGGACAGCATCGTTGTTCCGTTTTGATACAGCACTTTTTCTGCGATTTTCACTTCTTTTCGTTCTCCTCCTCTTGCGATCGCAGCCATCATATTCGCGATTTGCAGAGGTGTCGTTTTCACATTTTTTTGTCCTATTGCGGTTTGTGCAATGGCTTTTTTGACATGCTTGTCTCTTTTATCTCCCCACACACTGCCTGTTTCTTCACGATCAAACTGTTTGAAGTGCTGCTTATGATAGACATCCCCTTCCCAGCCAGCTCGATCTATGAGTCCAAGCTTTGCAGCCGTCTTTTCGATGATTTGATCATCTGTTTGAATGAGCCTTTCAGCAAGTGTCGCAAAGGTATAATTGCAGCTCTCTGAGAAGCTGTCCGTCAGATTCAGCACTTCCTGTTTTCCTTCAGGCTCTCCATATAAATTCTTTCGACAGTCATACATGGTTTGTGGCTGGTCAAGGTTTTTTTCGATTACTGCGGCAAGCACAGCCGTCTTAAAGACAGAGCCTGGAGCAATCGCTGTCAGCATGTAATTTCTTGCCTCATGCCTGTTTTTACTTGTGACATTTGGGGTACTTGCCATTGCCAGTACACTGCTTTTTTCAATGTCGAGCAGAACGGCACCGCCTTTTTTAACGCCTTGTTCTTTGAGCACCTTCTCCATTTCAGCCTGCATGTCTTCATCTATCGTTGTCTGTACCTGAAGTGGATAAAAGGAATGAGCTTCTGCTGTATATTTGACGTCCATACCGAACAAAGGGTTTCCCCTTCCGTCCACATGATATAACAATTTTGTGTCTTGCTCGGGTAATAGAAATTCGTCAAAGGTGCTTTCCAGCCCAAATGTGCCGATTTCAGTACGAATAGAAAGCTCTTTTTTGTCAGGATAACGCTTTCTCAATAGTTCTGGATTTTCGCTTGTGAAGCCTAGTGTGTGGAGGGCAAGTCTTTTTTTGTCCTTCTCTTTCATATATACGCCGTACACACCTGAATATTTCATATCATTGATGTCTTTCAGCTTTTTTTTCGTGATGTCATCTTTTAAAATGAGAGGTTTTTTCGTTTCTGTTAACTGTTTTTTGAGTTCATCTTCTTCCATCTCAAGAATAGAGGCGGTTTGCTGTAAGCGTGGAAGATCATATTGCAGGAAAGGAAATAAGATAACCGCAGGCTGTTCTTTTGTAAGAAGTGCTTGGCCGTTTCGATCTAAAAACTCACCGCGCCCGTCTGAAATAACGACTTCTTCTGTTCGCTGTTTGACACTTTCTTGTATCAAATTGATATCAAGCTTTGAAAACGATTCTGTGAAGAACAGCTGAATTTCTGCCAGTCTCATCAGAAGACCGAGCAATAGTATAAAAATAATCGCACCTGTCCATTGAATTCTTCTTTTTTTGCGCATAAAAACACCTCGTCCCTATTGTGGACGAGGTGTTTACCTGATAAACGTGATTATGAAATTTTTACAATTTGGACGAACATTTCTCCGCCAGGTGTTTGAACGGTTACTTTGTCGTCTACTTGTTTACCTAAAAGGCTTTTTGCAATAGGTGAATCGTTTGAAATCTTGCCTTCGAACGGGTCAGCTTCTGCACTTCCAACAATTGTGTAAGACTCTTCTTCCCCGTCTGGTAATTCAACGAATGTCACCGTTTTACCAAGTGAAACCACATTTGAGTTTCCTTCATCTTCGATAATTTTAGCATTACGAATCATATTATCAAGCGTTGTAATACGGCCTTCTACAAACGCCTGCTCTTCTTTAGCAGAATCATATTCCGAGTTTTCAGAGAGGTCTCCAAAACTTCTAGCGATTTTAATACGCTCTACAACCTCTTTACGTTTAACCGTTTTCAAATATTCAAGCTCTTCTTCTAATTTACGTTTTCCTTCTTCTGTCATTGGAAATACTTTCTCTTGTGCCATGAATCATTCACTCCTTCTATTAATCCTCATCATACAAACTTTCTGCACGTGAGTGACGACTGAAATATACAAGAATGAGGACATGTTCAGGCCCTCATTCCTTCTGTACCATATTCGTAAAAGTCCATCTTACATGGCGTCCCTTTTAGATGCAACTAATATGCCTTTTATTAGACAGGACCACTTGCAGCGGTCTAAAATCGCACAAACTGTGGAAAGGCACAGGAAGCTCCTGTACCTCGTTCGGCCATTTCGATCATATGTAGAAGAATAGCTTATCCATTCTCCATCTTCCAATACATAATATGGTCAGTGTACGATATGTCTATGCTATATTATTACAAAATTGCATTTTGATCAAGAATTGTTTGAAAATTTGTGATGATTTGTTTGTCGTTTTTTTAATATACTTTTTCAACTTCATTCTTTCGCTATGTGGTAGTGATTTCTCCATCTCTTCTTTTCTTCATTGTTTTCTTATCATATCAAACCCTTAAGATTCTTTCTGAGAATGATGCTTTCATAAATGTTCACATATTATCAACAAATATTAACAAGGGAATATTTGGTTTTTGTTGAATTCTATCAATGCAAGACCAAATACATGCTAGGGAATGTTTTAAATGAACATGAAGAAAACAATTGTTTCTGTTCTATCCATCTCTACCTTATCTTTTTCACTAATGGGCATGGCTTCAGCCAAAGAAACAGCGGATTTCACAGTCAATAGCAGCTCGTCTGGATTTCAAACATTAGATGTGATTTCGATTCAAGATTACAGTTTACCTTTAAGAGTTGGTGAACGCTACTCGGTCTATGATTCTGCAGCTACACGTTATTGGACTGATAACCAGAGTGTAGCTTCTGTTAGCTCTAATGGAATAGTGACCGCCAATTCACCTGGTAAAGCCACTATCACTCTTTATAAAGGATCGTCTGTCTTAGGACAAGTTTTCGTGACTGTTTATTAATATGATGCTGAAAAGAAGACAAAGGCTAAAATAAAGATCATTTTAGCCCTTTGTCAACAATCTGAGACCTTTACAGTGTAAAGGTCTTTTGCTTCTCCACCATTTACTCTGCTCGGTTTTGAAGAATCGTTTGAATTTTTGTCACCATTAAGTCGATCGCCACATGGTTTTGGCCGCCTTCTGGGATGATGATATCGGCGTATCGTTTCGTCGGTTCAATGAATTGATTATGCATCGGTCTGACAACAGATACATATTGTTCAATCACAGAATCGATCGACCGGCCTCTTTCCTTCGTATCGCGTAAAATGCGGCGGATGATGCGAAGGTCTGCATCTGTATCAACATATAGTTTAATATCCATTAAGTCTCTCAAACGTTCGTCTTCGAGCGCAAAGATACCTTCAACGATAATGACATCCTTCGGCTCAACATGAACCGTCTCTTCTGAACGTGTGTTTAGTTTAAAATCGTATATTGGTTTTTCAATGGATTCGTATCTTAGGAGCTGTTCCAAATGCTCAAACATCAGGTCATTGTCGAATGCAAGCGGATGATCATAGTTCGTGAGCAGGCGCTCTTCAAATGGCATATGACTTTGATTTTTGTAATATAAGTCTTGCTGAAGCATGAGGATGGAATGTCCTTTAAATTTTTCATAGATTGAATTGGTGACGCTCGTTTTACCCGAACCCGAGCCGCCAGCAATACCAATGACAACTGGTTTACTCCTCATGTGGCTGTTATTTCCCCTTTCTCATCATGTTGCTAGGGTATACTTTTTGATCAAGCTTGAATTTGACGATTTGCAGCGGATGACGAGCGGCATCTAGTTCATTTCCTTTTTCATCCCAAATCGTCTCAATTTTGCATGTGAAATTCTCAATTTCTGGTCCGAAGAATTCGACTTCGTCGCCTTGCTTAAAGAAGTTACGCTGCTGCAATGTCACGATTTGTTCTTTTTCATCATAATGAAGAACAAGACCTGCGAAATCAAATGTCGTTTTCTTCCCATGGATGCCAAACATTTGTTCATCCGTTCCTGGTACGCCTTCGAAAAAGGCTGGTGCTGTGTCACGGTTTGCGCATTTATCTAATTCATCTAACCATTCCTGCTGAATGACAAAATTGTCTGGGTCAGCACAATACGCATCAATGACTTTGCGATATACACTTACAACAGTGGCAACATAATGAATGGATTTCATCCGTCCTTCGATTTTTAAGCTGTCAATTCCCATTTCGATCATTTGAGGAATGGATTCAATAAGCTTCAAATCTTTTGGACTCATTGCAAATGGCGCATCTTCCTCGCCAAATAAAGGCGCTTCCTCAGAACCTTCTAGTTTATAAAGATCATAATCCCAGCGGCAGGACTGGCAGCAGCCTCCGCGGTTAGAATCTCTTGCCGTCATATGGTTACTGAGCACGCAGCGGCCAGAGTATGCGATACACATCGCACCGTGAATGAATGTTTCGATTTCAATATCGACCTTTTCTTTCATTTCTCTAATTTCTAACGCACTAGTTTCACGTGCGAGCACCACACGCTCAAGCCCTTCTTCCTTCCAAAACTGAACAGCTTTCCAATTTGAAAGAGACTGCTGTGTGCTTAAATGGACTTCAAGTTTCGGTGCAACACGTTTACATGTTTCAATGATCAGTGGATCAGCTACGATAATGCCTGCTACTCCAGCGCCTTCAATCCCTTGAAGGTATTCCTCCAGCCCGTCCATGTTTTCATTGTGGGCGAAGATATTTGTTGTCACATAAATGCGTGCGCCATATTTGTTTGCAAATGCGACACCTTCTGCCATTTCTTCAATTGAAAAGTTATCTGCATTTGAGCGAAGTCCAAATTCTTTCCCGCCAATAAAGACAGCGTCAGCTCCGTAATGTACAGCAATTTTCAGTTTTTCCAAGTTTCCTGCGGGTGCAAGCAGTTCTGGTTTTTTTGTAATGACACGTTTCCCATCAATCATTTCAGAAATACCATCTTTCAATAATGCCATTTCCTCTGCCTCCTCTTATCTTAATAAACCGTTTCTTTAAAGAAGAACCCTGTATCAATCGAGCGATTCACTGGCTGAATCTCTTCAATCCGCTTCACCCAGTCATCTTTCTGATCTTCATACGCGTCTTTGTCAGTCGTTAGTAAATCAATTGCTTTTCTATAAAATGATGTCACCTCTGTCATATAAGAAAGTGACTTTAAAATTCCGTCAATTTTAAATGAGTCAATGCCTGCGTCAACAAACTCTTCTAATTCGTCAATCATACACACATCATTTGGACTCATAATATGTGTTCCGTTTGCATCCTCGAAAATAGGATATTTGTTTTGACGCTCTTGGTCATGCAGGAATAGCCCTTCCTCCATGTTTCTGCCTACGACATCCATTTGTTTGCCTTGGTATTCAAAGTAGTTGCCGATGAGTGTACGTTTCGATTGAAACATACATGTCATGCCATGGACTTGAATTTCAATCTCCACTTCAGCATTTTCTTTGATGTCGATCACACTGTCCATATTCAGCTCTTTTGCAAGAACAGCACGGGATGCGCCTTTTCTGCCCCAGTAGTTACAAGTGTAATAGTTTGTCCCAGTCGTTTCTGTACTCCAGTGAAGATTCAGGTTCACTCCTGTTTCCTTTGCTGCCATGATCACGGCTGGGTCTCCAAAGACGACGCCGTCCACGCTTAATGAATCGAGAAAGGTTAAATAATCTCCAAGCAGCTGCACGCGGTCATTATGAAAAATCGCATTCATCGCTACATACACTTTTTTGTGATGGGCATGTGCAAGCAGAGCCGTTTGTTTCACATCTTCTCTTGAAAACTCACCTGCAAGACGAATACCGTATGTTTGTTCGCCTATTAAGAATGCATCAGCTCCTGCCTCAATTAATGGCAGTACGTCTGACACGCTGCTTGGCGTCACAAGCAATTCTGGTTTCTTCATGATTGGTCACCTCTTTTTGTACTAATGGCGATCCCGTCTCCAACTGGAATAATACACGTTTGGAAATCAGGGTTTGACATGAGCCATTGATTGTATCGATCAATTTTTCCAATTAATTGTTTTTTTCGTTTATCTTCAATTTCTTCTTCATAATTCGTTGCCACTAAGCCTTTGAATAAGACATTGTCTGTGATAATCATTCCGTCGTGAGCAAGCATCGGTTCAAACAATTCAAAGAAACGCTTGTACTGCCCTTTTGCGGCATCAATAAAGATCACATCATAGGGCGCCATCGTTTGGACCGTTTTAGCCGATTCCATCGCATCACCAAAAAACACGTGTATTCTTTCTTTTAACTTTAATTCCTCAATGTTCCGCGTTGCTTCTTCATAGCGTTTTGCATTTCGCTCAATCGTATAAATCTCAGCGTCTGGAAGAGCTGTTGCCATTCGAATAGCGGAATAGCCAATCGCTGTCCCAACCTCAAGAATTTTCTTCGGCTGTTTCATCGAAAGCAGCTGCAGTAAAAGCTCAATGCTCACCTTTTCCATAATTGGCACATGATGCTCTTTTGCATAGATCTCTAATTGAGCGATTGCATCAGGACTTGGGTGAATTAAATGTTCAATATAATCATTTATTCGATCATCTTCGATAGTCATTATCTGTCTAGCTCCTTCATGACCTGAAAAAGAAGAGTCCTGCCTATTGCAGCTCTCTTTCTCGTCAATCTTTCGTTCATCTAAGTAAAAACAACCCGATATATTTTACCACAAAGAAGTGGCAATTGCGAACCTATAAAAAGGAGTTTCCAACGAAAAAAACTGCAGGCAATCTCGTATTGTCTACAGTCTTTTTCGATTCACTTGTCCATTAATTGCTGCCTGTGATGTATTTCGCTTTTGCTTTATTATGCTCATTTAACGTTTTCGTAAATACGACTTCTCCATTTTTCTTCGCAAGGAAGTAAATGTAATCCGTTTTCTCTGGATGCAATGCGGCTTTCCAAGAGGATTCACCAGCATTTGCAATAGGTCCAGGCGGCAGCCCTTTGTTGTTATACGTGTTATAAGGAGATTTCACTTTTAGGTCTTTGTAATACACGCGGGATTTATGCTCACCAAGTGCATAAAGAACGGTTGGGTCAGTTTGAAGCGGCATGTGCTTTTTCAACCGGTTATAAAATACACTTGAGATTTTTGCCCGATCTGTCTTTTCTGTTGCTTCCATTTCAATCAGTGATGCCATCGTTAACACATCATGTATGGACATGTTTCTCTTTTTCATGTCTTTTTCATACGTCTTCACGTATTGATCTGTTTGTTTAATCATCGTTTCAATGATCGTTTCGAGCGATTCATCCTCACGATAAAATGGATACGTAGCAGGGAATAAATAACCCTCCAACGGGTGTTTCACCTGTTTTCCATTCACCTGTGAAGTCACGGTTTTCGGATATTTTTTCATTACCGTTTGAATAAAAGCAGGATCATCCAGCTTCGCTTCAACTTCCTTCGCTGAAAAATTCGTCTGATTTGCAATAATGGCTGCAATATCAGACAGCTGTCTTCCCTCTGGAATCACAAGCTGAAAGGCGTAATCTGTCCCGCCAGATGTCAGCTTTTTGATCAGCGTGTCTGCGTCCATTGTTTGTTTTAAATGGAAATATCCCGCTTTAAAGCCGGACGCCTTTTTGTATTTTGCATAATAAGTGAAAATCGTGTCATTCGAAATGAGCCCATTTTCTTTTAAAATGCCCGCAATTTCGCGGACAGATGTCCCATTTGGAATATGAATATTAATGGCTTGTTTACTTTTTTGATCGACCGGTCCGAGTGCTGATTTAACATAAAAAAAGCCTGATAATGCTGCAATGATGATGACAGCAAGGACAGATAACAGGACGATCCCCATTTTTCTTTTAAAAAATGGTCGTTTCTTTTGTTCTGAAAACATGCATGGCCCTCCTCACATCTAGCTTTTATAGTACATCATTCGACGGAGTTCGGCAATTCCTTGCTCACGCATGTCGTGACAAAACTTGCCACAAAACGGCTAAACCAACGCCGCCACCGCTTCCAATAGCAGCCATGACACAGCTTCCATTCGGTAAGGCGTGCGCTTCATAACATAATCTCACCATCATAGCAGCTCCTGATGCGCTGTATGGATGCCCAAGGCAAAGTGCACCGCCTCTTCTATTGATCCGGTCATATGGTATCCCCAGCGTCCGGGCAATAAGTGCAGCTTTCAGCGCAAACGCTTCATTGATTTCAAATAACGCCACTTCTTCTGCCTTGATGTTCTCTTGATGTAAAAGTTTCTTGATCGCATCAATTGGTGAAGCAGCTGGAAAATGAGGATGTGGGCAAAGCCTGTATTTTTACCGGGAAAAGGAACTGTGACCGCCCCGAATAAGGGGAGCGGCTAATTGCTCTGGGCGAGAATTTTTCAGCATCCCATTTTTGTCACCGAAGGGTGTTCGTTTTGCTTGTACGATCACTGCTTGCATGACAATTGCTCCTCCGCCCACTTTTTCATGCTCGCGCGGGCTATTTTTCCGCCGGATGTTTCAATCATTTGATCAATCACAAGCCATTTTTTTGGTACCTTGTAGGCCGCCAGCTTTTCTTTAACAGCTTGTCGAACCGCCTTTATTTGCGGCACTTGCTCCGGTATGGCAACAGGGATTTCACCCCAATATGGGTCAGGAACGCCAACCACACATTATGTCAACATAAAATGAAATTAAGTTAACATAGTGATCGTAAAAAAAGACCTGTGAAGAAAGATCAAGAAGATCTGTTCACAGGCCTTTTATTTGTTCTATTCTTCGTCTTCTTGATCTAAGAACGTATTTAACGTTTCTTCAATCATGTCCCACTCTTCATCCGTTTCAATCGGCTCTAGCTCGCCATCTTCACCGTCTTCGTTCGGTGTAAAGCTTGATGCATGAATTTCAATTTCCTCATTGTCTTGTTCAGAAATTGGGTAGTAAAGGACATAAGATTTGTTAAAATGGTCGCTTTCAAAAGTAAATAGTACTTCGCAAAGCTGTTCATTTCCATTATCATCAACGATTGTAATTTGCTTTTCTCCGTGTTCCATTTGATTCACCTCATTTTAATTTAAGCTGTCTAAATACCCTTGCAGGATCATGACAGCCGCCATTTTATCAATGACTTTTTTACGCTTTTGTCTGCTCACATCTGCAGAGATGAGCATTTTTTCCGCTGCCATTGTTGACAGACGCTCGTCCCAAAGCACAACAGGAACATTGTACGTGTTTTCTAGCACTTTCGCAAATGATTGGCTGGCTTCGCCTCTAGGACCGACCGTACCGTTCATATTTTTTGGAAAGCCAAGTACAATTTTATCCGCTCCGTATTCCGCTATGATCTCAGACAGGCGGCTGAGACCAAAGTCTCCGCCTGCTTCATCAATTTTAATTGTTTCAATCCCTTGCGCTGTCCATCCCATTTCATCACTGATCGCAACACCAAGGGTTTTCGTGCCTAAATCTAAGCCCAAAATTCTCATGTTTTACGCCTCTTTATGTGTCTCTAAGTACGATTTAACCAATTCCTCAATTAATTCGTCTCGTTCTAGTTTACGAATTAGGTTGCGTGCATCCTGATGTCTTGGAATATAAGCAGGGTCGCCTGACAGCAAGTATCCGACAATTTGATTGATCGGGTTGTATCCTTTTTCTTGGAGTGCGTCATGAACTGTAATGAGCACTTCATTCACATTGGTTTCAGCTGAATCATCAGAGAAGTTAAACTTCATTGTCTTATCAAATGAACTCACTGCTTCTTGCACCTCTCTTCCAACATTCTACTAGCAAGCTTTTTTCTAACCGCTCATCTAATACCATTATTCTACACTACATTGCCTGATTATAAAACGGATTTGACAGATTCTTCGACAGTTGCCAGTGCTTCTTCAAGCTTTTCTGGTTGTTTTCCGCCTGCTTGTGCCATGTCTGGACGTCCGCCTCCGCCTCCGCCGCAGATTTCAGCTGCCTGCTTCACTAGCTTCCCTGCATGCAGACCTTTTTCGATCACATCTTTTGTAACTCCTGCTGAAATGTTTACTTTTCCGTTTTGAACGGCTCCCAGGACGATGACAGCTGATCCTAATTTAGCTTTTAAATCATCAACCATTGTTCTTAAATGGTTCATGTCTTTAGCATTTACTTTTTCAGTTAATACTTTCACTCCGCCAACTTCTGTCACTTTCTCTAAAATAGAGCCAGCTTCTGCTTGGCTTAATTTCGCAAGGAGAGATTCGTTTTCTCTTTGAGCCTCTTTTAAATCTGCCTGTAATGAAGCAATCCGTTTTGGTACATCCTTCGTATTTGACTTCAGCTCACTTGCTGCCTGTTCTAAAATCGCCAGCTGGTCATTTAATTCTTCATAAGCGCCTTTACCAGTCACAGCTTCAATACGGCGTGTTCCAGCACCAATACCCGACTCAGATGCAATTTTAAACAAACCGATTTCCGCAGTGTTTTGCACGTGACAGCCGCCGCATAGCTCGATGCTGTAATCGCCCACTTGGACAACACGGACAATATCGCCATACTTCTCGCCAAAGAGCGCCATTGCACCCATTTCTTTTGCTTCAGCAATTGGTTTCAGATCAATGGCAACAGAGATACCTTCCCAAATTTTTTCGTTGACGATTTTTTCAATTTGAGACAATTCTTCTTTCGTCACTTGTCCAAAGTGAGAGAAATCAAAGCGAAGTCTGTTTTCATTTACCAATGAACCTGCTTGGTTTACGTGGCTTCCTAATACATCTTTTAGCGCCTGATGCAGAAGATGTGTCGCTGTATGGTTTTTGACAATGCCTTTTCGAAGAGCTGATTCCACTTCTGCAGTGACCTCGAGACCTTTTTGAGCCGTACCGCTTACGACGACTCCTTCATGAACATGCTGACCGTTTGGCGCTTTTTTCACATCTTTGATCTCAATGATGGCTTCTGCACTTTTTAGTGTTCCTTTATCCGCTACTTGTCCGCCGCTTTCCGCATAGAAAGGTGTTTCATCTAACAAGATTTGCACCGTGTCTCCTTCATGTGCTTCAGAGACAATTTCACCATTTTGAAGCAATTCGACAATGCGAGTTTCCGCAGTTAAATTTTCGTAGCCAACAAAGGTACTTTCCACTTTAATATCGCCTAAAGCGCCGCCTTGAACCTGCATACTGCCGACATCTTGTCTCGCATTTCTTGCCCGTTCACGCTGCTTCTCCATTTCCGCTTGAAAGCCTTCTCGATCAACTGTCATGTTTTCATCTTCTGCGTATTCTTCTGTCAGTTCGACAGGGAATCCATACGTGTCATACAGCTTAAATACATCTTCACCTGAAATTTGTGAGCTGCCTTTGTCTCTTTCTTTTTTGATCACTTCTGACAAAATAGCTAACCCTTCGTTCAGTGTTTCGTGGAAACGTTCTTCTTCGTTTTTGATGACTTTTGCAATAAATTCTTCTTTTGCTTGTACATCTGGGTAGAAATCCTTCATGATCTCAGCAACAACTGGCACTAGGTCATACATAAACGGACGGTGGATATGGATCGTTTTTGCATAACGCACAGCGCGGCGCAGCAAACGTCTTAATACATATCCGCGGCCTTCATTGGAAGGAAGCGCACCGTCACTTACAGCAAAAGCAACTGTCCGGATATGGTCAGCAATGACTTTAAATGCTGTATCTTTTTCCTTCGCCAAACCATAGCTTTCTCCAGAAATGGTTTCGACTGCACGAATAATCGGCATGAAAAGGTCTGTATCGAAGTTCGTTGGCACATTTTGAATGACAGATACCATTCGTTCAAGACCCATCCCTGTATCAATGTTTTTCTTCGGCAGTGGGGTGTATGATCCATCTGGATTATGGTTGAATTCAGAGAACACGAGATTCCATACTTCTAAATAACGTTCGTTTTCCCCGCCTGGATATAATTCTGGATCGTTCATATCGTTACCGTAAGATTCACCGCGGTCATAGAAAATTTCTGTATTCGGTCCGCTTGGGCCCTCGCCAATATCCCAGAAGTTGCCTTCAAGACGGATAATACGTTCTTCAGGCACACCAATTTTATCTCTCCAAAGGATATATGCTTCTTCGTCCTCTGGGTGGACTGTCACAGATAACAAATTCGGATCAAAGCCAATCCACTCTTCACTAGTGAGGAATTCCCACGCCCATTCAATGGCCTCTTCTTTAAAATAATCACCAATAGAAAAGTTGCCAAGCATTTCAAAGAACGTGTGATGACGTGCTGTTTTCCCTACATTTTCAATATCATTCGTACGAATCGATTTTTGCGCGTTGCAAATACGCGGATTGTCAGGTATAACGCGGCCATCAAAGTATTTTTTTAATGTTGCCACCCCACTGTTGATCCATAAAAGTGTCGGATCGTCATGCGGTACAAGTGACGCACTCGGTTCTACAGCATGTCCTTTTTCTTTAAAAAAGTCTAAAAACATTTGACGTACTTGAGCTGAAGTTAAAGTTTTCATTCAAAAATCCTCCCTTTTCATTCTTCAATCTCCACACAAACGAAAAACATCCCGCCCTATGCAAGCACAAAACGACTTACACAGGGACGAGATGTTCTCGCGGTACCACCCTGATTATAGACACATTCGTCTATCACCTTCACATCCGATAACGCCGGAAGAGAGCGGCAGTGTTTATCTGCACTCGGGACTAGCTTCCGTTAAAGGTCTGATAAGGCTTTTCTCAGCAAATAAAGCCTCTCTCTGCAACAGCTTTTTAACGTACTCGGGTCCGTCATTGAATTTCAATATGTATGAATCGAAATTATTATAGACAACTCGGCTCATCTTGTCAATGAGCGCTTCGTCTCATCAGGATATATTGCACAATGATCACCCTGATAATCGCAGCTGCTGGTACGGCTAAAATCATCCCAATTAAGCCAAACAGCTCCCCTCCTGCAAGCAAGACAAGCATAATGACGACAGGATGCATATGAAGACTTCTCCCTACAATGATCGGGCTGAGAACATTGCTCTCTAAAAATTGCAGCACCGCTACTGTGATCAATACGATGATGACCGATTTCACTGAGATGGTAAACGCAATAAAGATGGCAGGAACTGCGCCAATTATCGGTCCAAAATACGGAATCACGTTCGTTGCTCCTATCAGCATGCCAAGAACGAGCGGATACGGGATATGAAAAAGCCAGAGCACTATGGCTGCTGCACCCCCGATTAAAGAACAGACAAGCAGCTGCCCTCGAATATAATCACCAAGCGATTCATCCACTGCTTTGACAAAGGCATGCCCCCTCTTCCTAAATGACGGCGGCGTTAAATACCATGCCGCCCGCTTCATCGTACTCATGTCTTTTACCATATAAAAAACAAGAAAAGGGATGAGTGCTGCAACTAAAGCGTAATCAAATAAAACCTTACAGCTAAGAATCATCCGCTCAGCGCTGTTGGCTGCATATGTCTCTGATTGAACAATAAAGCGGTCCAAGCGGTCATGAAGTCCGTCGGGCCAGTGGCTCGTATGACGATGAATATGTGATAAAGCGCCATTATACGTTTCAGCGATGACAGGAATTTGTTCTGACAGCTCATTTAACTGTGCGATCATAACAGGCGCTCCTTTATAAACCGCAAAACCAATCCCGCCAAAAAACAGCACATAGATAAGTAAGAGACTGACTGTTCTCGGCAGCCCTCGTGCATGCAGTCTTTCCACAATCGGATAAAGCAGATAAGAAATAAAAATAGCGATGAGAAGCGGAATGAGAACCGCCTTCAGCAATAAAAAAACAGGCATCCATAACTCGTCGAGCTGCAGTAAAATGAGCAAGGATGCAAGGACAAGCAGGACCCCTGCAGCATATATCAGAAATTGGATGGGACGTTTCTTCACCTTTTTCACCTCTTTTCTTATTGTTTAACCATTTTCTGCAATTATCCACGTAAATAAAATTTGTCCTAACTTTGTTAAAAATGAATACACATGAAACATACAGCTCCATCCAAAGTCACTGTTTGCTGTAAAATATCGTCAGAAAATATTCCATCATTTACTTCTTTTTACACAAGTTGTGCTAGAATCCACTTTAGCTTTAGCCAATGAAACACAAGAGGAGGTTCTTCATGATCACATTCGAAGAAGTCAACAAGCATTATGGCCAGTTCCATGTACTTAAGGACATTAACCTACATATTCAAAAAGGGGAGGTTGTTGTGATCATCGGTCCTTCAGGGTCTGGTAAAAGCACGATGCTCAGGTGTATCAATCGTCTTGAAAGCATTGATGCGGGAAAAGTTCTCGTCAACCAAGTGTCTGTTCAGCATCCGAAGACCAACATCAATCTTGTCAGGCAAAATATCGGAATGGTCTTTCAGCATTTTCACCTCTATCCGCATAAGACGGTGCTTGAAAACATTATGCTTGCGCCGATGAAGGTCAAAAAAGTGAGCAAGGAAGAAGCAAAGGAAACAGCTGAATTTTATTTAAATAAAGTCGGCATCCCTGAAAAGGCAGACACCTATCCTTCACGACTCTCGGGCGGACAGCAGCAGCGCGTTGCCATTGCAAGAGGGCTTGCGATGAAGCCGGAGGTGATGCTTTTCGACGAACCGACATCTGCACTTGATCCAGAGATGATCGGCGAGGTATTAGATGTGATGAAGCAGCTGGCTCGTGAAGGCATGACCATGGTTGTCGTCACACATGAGATGGGCTTTGCCCGCGAAGTAGCCGACCGCATTGTCTTTATTGATGAAGGCAGAATTCTTGAAGAATCAACACCAGCTGCATTTTATGAAAAACCGCAAGAGAAACGTGCTCAATTATTTTTAAGCCGTATTTTAAATCACTAGGGGGAATGGTTTGATGAAAAAAATGAAACGCTTTGGCCTGCTGCTCTTTATGACTTGCTGCATTACCGCTTTGGCTGCTTGTGGATCTACTGAAAAAGGGTCAACTGATGCAAAACAAGGAAGTTCTTTAGAAACCATAAAGAAAGACAAAAAAATCATTTTCGGTGTAAAAAATGATACACGTCTATTCGGTCTAAAAAATCCGAGCACCGGTGATATTGAAGGGTTTGATATTGATATTGCAAAAGCCATCACAAAGGAAATACTCGGCGATAAAGGAAAAGCAGAATTTAAGGAAGTGACATCTAAAACAAGAATTCCTTTGCTTCAAAAAGGGGATATCCATGCGATTGTTGCGACCATGACAATTACAGAAGAGCGTAAAAAAGAAGTCAATTTCTCAGATGTTTACTTTGAAGCAGGACAATCACTGCTTGTGAAAAAAGGAAGCGGCATTCAATCCATTGATGATCTTAAAAAAGGAACGAAGGTGCTGGCCGTGAAAGGCTCTACTTCTTCTCAAAATATACGCGAGAAAGCACCTGAAGCATCCGTATTAGAATTTGAGAACTATCAGGAGGCTTTTACAGCATTAAAGTCAAACCAAGGGCAAGTGCTGACAACGGATAATGCGATCTTATTTGGTATGGCAGATGAGGATTCAAATTATGAAGTGGTCGGCGGCACTTTTACCGATGAGCCTTATGGCATTGCTGTGAAAAAAGGAGATCAAGAATTAACAGATGCGATCAATAAAGCCTTAAAAACGTTAAAAGACAATGGAAAGTATGACAAGATTCTTAAAAAATGGATCAAAGAATAACATTTGATTCGTTAAGATCAATGCCTCAGGTGAGCCGCTCAAAGGCTCCCCTGTTGATCAGGAAGGAAGTGAACTGATTGCTGCGGTTTTCCATTCTCACTGAAAATGTTCATCTTTATTTAGAAGGCTTTAAATATACCATTGGTGCAAGTGTCATTGCTCTGATTGGAAGCTTTTTGATCGGTACATTCATTGCCATTATGAGAATTGCGCCATTTAGGCCGCTCAACTGGTTCGGAACGGCTTATGTTGAATTTATTCGGAATATTCCGTTATTATTGATCACCTTTGTTTTCTTCTTTGGTTTACCCGTACTGGGTATTGTAGCAGATGGCTTCACTGCTGGTACGATTGCTCTTGCCATTTATACGTCTGCCTTTATTGCTGAAGCCATTCGTGCAGGGATACAAGCTGTACCGCTTGGACAAATGGAAGCCGCCCGCGCCTCAGGTCTGTCATATGGCGGGACGATGCGGTATATCATTTTGCCGCAGGCGATTAAAATCGTCATTCCCCCTCTTGGGAATCAATTTATTAACCTTGTCAAAAACTCCTCGATTTTAGGTGTCATTGCAGGGTTTGATCTCATGTATCAAGGAGACCTTATTGCATCTAGAACCTTTGTGACGTTTGATGTCTACATCTTTGTTGCGATGTTCTATCTGCTATTAACCATTCCGCTCAGTCTAGGCGTCGGTTATTTAGAAAGAAGATTAGCAAGAAGCCACTAGAAAGGAGGAAACATCATGGATTTTATAGGTGCCTACCAGCCTGATCATCTCGCCTTTTTACTTGAAGGATTTGCCGTCACCTTAAAAGTGGCTTTTATCTCCATCATTTTGAGCTTTATCATTGGATTAGTCGTTGGCACATTACGGTTCGCTCAAATACCGGTTTTATCGAAGTTACTTGCGGTTGTAGTAGAGACCATTCGAAACCTGCCGCTTTTACTGATCATCTTTTTCACGTATTTTGCATTGCCTGAAATCGGCATCAAGCTAAGCATCACAGCCTCTGCCATTGCAGCTTTAACTGTGTTTGAATCTGCGATGCTGTCAGAAATTATTCGGAGCGGCCTTAAATCCATTGATAAGGGCCAGATTGAAGCAGCCAGATCTTCTGGTTTAACCTATATTCAAACACTGAAAATGATTATTATGCCGCAGGCTCTGCGCCGAATGGTGCCGCCAATTGTCAGCCAATTCATATCTCTTTTAAAAGATACGTCGCTTGCTGTAGTCATTGCACTTCCGGAATTATTACATCACGCTCAAATATTAAACGGTCAAAGCCAATCCTATTTACTGCCGATTTTCCTATTGGCAGCTATGATGTATTTTGTCGTCAATTTCAGCTTATCCATTCTTGCAAGACGCTTAGAATACAGGCAGGCATAAAAAGGACATCCGCTCTTGACGGCTGCCTAAGCGTATAGACCGGCTGGCTATCACGCTGAAAAAACAAAGGGCTAAAATGAAGATCATTTTAGCCCTTTTTGTTTACATCATTCTCATAACACGTTTTCTTAGCTTTTTCATATCCCGCTTTGAAGGCATATCATATCGGCTTGCAAAGTGATATGCGAGTGCACCTGCACCAAGCGTTAATAGTGAAGAAGTCATTTTGCCCATTCGAAATTCCCCCTTAACACTTATAGTTGAATTGAACGTTCATCGTCACTAAACAGATCATCTAAGCTGCTTAGTGTCCCGTCTTCCTCCACTTGGTGTGTAGATATTTTGCCTTTTGACAGCGTCAATTCAATAAAACAGCCCCAGCAATAATATTGATTGACCCCAATTTTTCCGATGTCTTTACATTTGCAATTTGGGCAAATGAGCATAATCAGCACCTCTTTACGTTCGGTTTAGAACCAGTGCTTCCTTTTGAACATTCATCAAGGTTCCGGCAGCCTGCAGCTGTTTCCGAATCCCTGATAGCTCTGTAAAGAAGCCGTCCGAGAGTTCATATGCTACGATTGTGCCCGAATTTGAGCAAAAGTATACATCTTCCAAAATGCCTAAATTTTCACCATCAGGCGACTGCATCATTTTCTTCTTTAATTTCGAAAATAACAAGAATGGAGCAGAGGAATCCATGCCCACTCCCTCCTGGCAGCTTACATACAAACCTTTGTCTGTCAGCTGATCAAAAGCAGAAAATGGAACGAGTGCACAGTCTTTCTTTTTCCCCTCTAACACATATCCTCCGCAGCTGCCTCCGGCTAAAAAGCAAATATCTTTTATGGAACCAAGCGATTGGGACAGCTCATCTGTATAGATCGTCATTCCTTCAAGTTCTCGGCATGTTCTCAAAATGTGCTCAACCACCTTTTGCGGAACAGTCTTATCGTGTGCGTTTGCTTCATGACTCATACGAAGAAATGGCTTCCATGAACGGAATGGGTGAAGTTCTTTTCACGCTGAAAAGAAGACAAAGGGCTAAAATAAAAATCATTTTAGCCCTTTGTCAACAATCTGAACCTTCTACTCATGCATAAAATCAAATGGAGTGATTCCCTCCATGCCAATATTTGCGTCATGTACGCTAAAAGGAAGCTCTTTTTGGAGCGCTTCAAGTTCTGCATCCATGATTTGTTCGGTTTGCACTAGCCGCATCGTTAAGGACGTTTGTCTAAGAGAATCCTCATTGTTTTTCACGCCCCACTCCAGCGCTGATTCCTCGCCGCACAGTATTAAAAACTTTTTACTGCGTGTAATGGCTGTGTACAGTAGATTCCGCCGAAGCATTCGGTAATAGCTCCTCACGACTGGCAGCACAACAATCGGGAATTCACTTCCTTGTGATTTGTGAATAGAGCAGCAATAAGCATGTGTAAATTGATGAAAATCTTTTTTTGTAAAGGTGATTTCATTTCCATCAAAGGAGATCACAGCCATGTCTTCTTTTTCTGTATTTTCTTTTGCATAAAAAATCGAGACAATTTCACCGATATCGCCGTTAAAAATGTTGTTCTCCGGCTGATTCACAAGCTGAAGCACCTTATCACCTGTCCGGTACACCACATCACCAAACGGGATTTCTCTGCCCTTTGGTTTTTTAGGATTCAAAATGTGCTGCAGCATTTTGTTGAGCTCATTGATGCCTGCTTTTCCTTTATACATCGGTGCCAGCACTTGAATATCCTTTGCCGAAAACCCTTTTTGAGCAGCATTGCTGACCACTTTCTCAATGACTTCTTTCATTTGATCAGCTGAACACTGAATGAAGGACCGATCCTTTGAGCGTGCAGTGATATCCTTTGGCAGCACACCATTTTTCATATCATGTGCAAGTTCAACAATGGTTGAGCCGTCTGCCTGCCGGTAAATATCTGTCAGGGTAACAGCCGGCACGGCTTTTGAGGCAAGCAAATCCCGTAAAACTTGGCCTGGTCCGACAGATGGCAGCTGATGTTCATCCCCTACCATAATCACTTGGATATGATCAGGAATCGCTTTAAACAAATGATTCGCAAGCCAAATATCCAGCATACTTGATTCATCAATAATGACAAGCTTGCCTTCAATCGGCTGTTCCTCATCATGAGAGAAGCCCTCCGAACCATTCCAGCCTAGCAGCCGGTGAATGGTGACAGCTGGAAGCCCTGTTGATTCTGTCATCCGTTTAGCCGCCCGTCCAGTTGGTGCCGCAAGCACAAATGGGAAGGATTCATCTTTTTTATAATCACTCGGATCAAGAGAAACACCGTGAAGATCACTGTAAAGCTCGACAATTCCTTTAATGACCGTCGTCTTCCCTGTTCCAGGCCCGCCTGTTAAAAGCAGCATCGGGGACATGAGTGCCTTTTGAATCGCTTCCTTTTGTGTCGGTGCATACTGGACGCCTAACCGCTCCTCCAGCTTGCCAAGTGCCAGCAGGAATTCTGATTCAGGAAATTGATCTGCATATTCTGATTGGGAGACGATTTTTTGAATGCGTTTGGCGACACTTTGCTCCGCATAAAATAAGGATGGATGATAGCAGCGGTCATCTTCAATGATCATTTCTTTTCCTTCGCCAAGTGCAATGATCTGATTGGCAACATCCATTTCAGTCACTTTGTAATCATTGCCGGTTTGGTTGAGCAGCTTGCGTGTTTCGACGATCAAATCTTTCGTTTGTATGTACGTATGACCGTCCTTAAGACTGGCTGTCTCCACTGTATATAGCAAGGCGGCGCGAATCCGTTCTGGGTCATTTCCTGAGATGCCTGTTCTAGCGCCAAGCTCATCCGCCTTAATAAATCCGATCCCCTCAACATCCTTAACGAGCTGATAGGGATTTTCCTCGATTTTCTGCAGCGTTTCACTCTCGTATACTTGGTAAATCTTCATGCTGAGCTGCGGACCAAAGCCATACTGATTCAGGCTGATCATGATTTGTTCCAGTCCTTGATGCTCCTGAAGCGCTGCGGCCAGCTTATCCGCCTTCTTTTTTGATAAGCGCGGTACATCATACAAAACAGCTGGGTCACGCATAATCTTATGAAGCGTCTGATTACCAAGCTTCCCCACGATTTCTTCCGCCGTCTTTTTCCCTATCCCTTCAAATAAATCACTTGAGAGATAATGTATGATTCCTTGCTTCGTTGTCGGCACTTCCTTTTGAAAATGAGTGGCCTGAAACTGTTCACCAAATTTCGAATGGCTTGTCACTTTGCCATAAAAGGTGTAGGTTTCCTCCTCATGAAGTGCGGGGAAGTAGCCTGTGACAGATGCTGTTTTTTCCTCTAAGTTTTCCGATGTTTCAATGACTTTCACCTTTAACACCGAGTATAAATTACTTTCATTATGGAAAATAACGGCTTGAATGGTCCCCTTTAAAAACGGTTCGTCCTCAAGCTTCATTTGATCTGGATGTTCCTGCACAGGTCTTCCCTCCTTCCATCTATTCTGCCTCTTGAATCAGCTTTTGCGCATGTAGTGCCAGCATATGGTCAGGCTGCACGTCAATGGCTTTACCCAGCATCTCAAGTGCTTCGTCTTTTTTCTCTAAGTACGCATACGCAACCCCTAAATTATAAAAGGCATCTGCATGCTGCGGATCACGCGTAATGACTTCTGTAAAAGTTGTCACCGCTTCCTCCAGCATGTGTTCATTGGCTAAACACATGCCAAATTGGAATCTTGCTTCATTATCTTCTTCGTTTAGTTCAACGGCACGCTGAAGATACGGCATCGCAAGCTTTGGCTGCTCTAATTTGATGAGCGTCTGCCCGAGCATATAAAACAAATCACTATTTTCCATGCCGGCTTTTAGTGCTTGTTCAAAATAGTCTTTCGCTTTCATATAGTCTTCTTTTAATGTATACACATTTCCTGCCCCGTAATAGGCTGCAGCTGCGGTGTGATCAAGTTCAATTGCTTTTCGAAAAAAGTTTAAAGCACGTTCAAATTCATTGATACTTGAAAGTAAGTTCGCAAAGTTAATATATGGAACCGGGTCCTTCGGGCTTTCTTCGATCGCTTTTGTAAAAGCTTCAGCTGCTTTTTCGATATTCCCTTGATTCAAGGCTTCTATGCCGATTTCGTTATGATTCATTCGCTCTCATCCTTTCATTAAAAAACCTCAACAGCGACGTTGAGGTTTTGAAACATGCTACACATACGACAGCTTTTGACCATCCTTGAAGACATCGTCAATTGTACCGCCGCCAAGACATTCGTCGCCATCATAAAAAACAACCGCTTGTCCCGGGGTAACAGCACGAACAGGTTCATCAAAAATAACCATCGCTTCTTGCTCACCTGTCATTTTGACCTTCACATGGTGATCTTCTTGACGGTATCTGAATTTTGCTGTGCAAGTTAATTCACCGTTTTCTCCGACAATATGAGGACGAGTCCAGCTGATATTAACGGCTGAAATGCTTTCAGAGTATAAAAGTGGATTGTGGAAGCCTTGTTCAACAAACAAGATGTTTTTCTCCAAGTCTTTTCCAACGACAAACCAAGGATCACCACTGCCGCCAATGCCAAGTCCTTGGCGCTGACCGATCGTGTAATACATTAGTCCATCGTGCTCCCCTTTTACTTCACCGTCCATTGTCTGCATCACACCAGGCTGTGCAGGCAAATATTGACTGAGGAACGTTTTAAAGTTTCTTTCTCCGATAAAGCAGATACCAGTTGAATCTTTTTTCGCTGCTGTTGCAAGCTCTGCTTCTTTAGCTAATTCACGAACCCTTTTTTTCTCTAAATCACCGATTGGGAACATGACTTTATCAAGTTGTTCCTGAGTCAGCTGATTTAAGAAATACGTTTGGTCTTTGTTTGCATCAAGACCTCGCAGCATTTTGACTCTATCGCCTGTTCTGTCAACACGGGCATAGTGGCCTGTTGCCAAATAATCTGCACCAAGTGACAATGCATGTTCAAGGAATGCCTTGAACTTAATTTCTTTGTTACACATGACATCTGGGTTTGGCGTTCTGCCCGCTTTATATTCATCAAGGAAATATTGAAACACTTTGTCCCAATATTGCTTCTCGAAATTCACTGCATAATAAGGGATTCCAATTTGGTTACATACGCGGATGACATCCTCATAGTCTTCCGTTGCTGTGCAAACACCATTTTCATCGGTGTCATCCCAGTTTTTCATAAATATGCCGATGACATCATAGCCTTGCTCCTTTAACATAAGAGCGGCAACTGATGAATCGACTCCTCCGGACATACCGACCACAACTCTTGTATCTTCTGGTCTTTTTGTCATCTTCATCAACTCCAATTTCAATGAAACAACATGCGCGTTTCGTTCTTCAGGTGCTTTGCTGTTTCATTTTTCACACACGAACAAAAGGAAGCATTTATTTGGCTAGGCGTTTGACAACAGCCGCTATCTTACGTGCCGCCTGCTTCACATGATCCTCTTCATTCCCAAGACCGAAGCTTATTCTGACTGAGGACGTCAGCTCTTTTGCTTCTTCGCCATACATGGCGCTTAACACGTGCGAAGGAAGGACAGATCCAGCCGTACATGCCGATCCGCTTGAAACAGCAATTCCTTCCATATCTAAATTCACAAGCAGCGATTCAATGGAGACGCCCGGGAAATGAACATTTAAAATGTGCGGCAATGTCTCTTTCGGATGTCCATTGATAGAGAAATTGAGAGATTCCTCTTCGAATACTTGCAGCATGGTTTCTTTGAGCTTACCATAATGCATCGCTTTTTCTCTTCTATTTTGCTTCGTTAATTGAACAGCTTCTGCAAGCCCAACAATTCCTGCCACATTTTCAGTGCCAGCACGGCGCTTTCTTTCTTGTTCGCCTCCGAATATTTGCGGAGAAAGTTTCACGCCTTCGTTTACATATAAAAAACCTGTTCCCATCGGACCATTCAGCTTATGGCCAGAAGCAGATAAAAGATCAATATGGAGATCTGCTGCATCAATGGGCACTGTGCCAAACGCCTGCACTGCGTCTGTATGAAAATGAGCAGTGTGATCACGCAGAAGTTCGCCAATGGCTTTGATTGGCTGAATCACCCCTGTTTCATTATTGCCGTACATGACGGTCACAAGAATCGTATCATCTCTCAATGCTTGTTTTAATTGATCAAGATGAATCAATCCTGTTTCGTCCACATCTAAATATGTCACTTCAAATCCTAGTTTCTCTAGACGTTCACATGTATGCAGCACCGCATGATGCTCTGTTTTCACTGTGATGATATGTTTTCCTTCATGCTGTCTTGCCATGGCAACACCTGTGATTGCCAGGTTGTCCGCTTCGGTTCCACCGCTTGTGAGGATGATCTCCTGCGGTTTACAGTGTAATTCTCCTGCAATGACTTCTCTTGCTTCATCGAGCCACTTTCTTGCCTCGCGCCCATATGAATGAATACTAGAGGGATTGCCAAATATCTCTGTAAAGTACGGCATCATCTTGTCCACAATACGCTGATCCATCGGCGTTGTGGCCGCATGATCTAAATAGATTCGTTCCATTTCCGGTACACCTCTGATCTAAATATAGAACATATACGAGTCTTGATCCCCGTCATCTGTGTAGCTTGCCAAGTCTTCAAGAGTTGTATTGTCTAGTACGTCTTTTACTGCATCACGAATACGAATCCACAGTTCACGCTTTGCTGGTTCTTCGTTTTCGATGACTTCAACAGGACTAATGGGTCCTTCTAATACACGAATAATATCACCTGCTGTGATCTCGTTTGGTTCATGTGCAAGAACATAGCCGCCATACGCTCCGCGGATACTTTTTACAAGACGGGCATTGCGGAGTGGTGATACAAGCTGCTCTAAATAATGCTCAGACAAATCATTGTTTTGAGCGATTGATTTTAAGGATGTAGGGCCTTCGCCATGTTTTTTGGCTAATTCGATCATGATCGTCAGACCATATCTGCCTTTAGTTGATATTTTCAAGTTAAACACCTCTGCGTTTTCTATTCTATGTCATCAATTATTTTTCTGATTTCATATACGCTGATATATAGACCAAAAGCAATTATATCATACTTTCAGCCAACTTTCATTTACGGGTTCCGAGCATGATAGAAGGACGAATCCCTTTTCTATTTGAAGAAATTTCGGTACTCTATACAAACAAGACATTGCTATAGGAGAGATAATTATGAAACCTTTAGCGTACCGGATGCGCCCAAGTCATATTGAAGACATTATTGGGCAGGAGCATCTTGTTGGAGAAGGTCAAATTATTAGGCGAATGGTCGAGGCAAAACATTTATCCTCGATGATTTTATATGGACCGCCGGGCATCGGCAAAACATCGATTGCAACCGCGATTGCTGGCAGTACAAGCATTGCTTTTCGAACGCTGAATGCGGTCATTCATAACAAAAAGGATATGGAAGCTGTTGCCGCTGAAGCGAAAATGAGCGGCCAGGTGATCCTTATTTTAGACGAAGTCCACCGGCTTGATAAAGGAAAGCAGGATTTTCTTCTTCCTTATTTAGAAAATGGCATGATCATTTTAATTGGGGCAACGACGGCTAATCCCTATCATGCGATCAATCCTGCCATTCGAAGCCGGACACAAATATTCGAACTGAAGCCGCTTGAAACAGAGCAAATCAAAACTGCGTTAACAAGAGCCTTACAGGATGAACATCGCGGGCTTGGCGGCTATGAGGTGACAGTGGACGATGAAGCGATGAATCATTTTGCCAATGGATGCGGAGGAGACGTGCGTTCTGCTTTAAATGCACTCGAACTCGCTGTCTTATCGACAAAAGCGGATGAGACAGGGCATATCACAATCACTCTTGCCGCAGCAGAAGAATGCTTACAAAAAAAGAGCTTCTCACATGACAAGAATGGTGATGCTCATTATGATGTCCTCTCGGCTTTTCAAAAATCCATTAGAGGATCTGATACAGATGCGGCGCTGCATTACCTTGCCAGACTAATCGAAGCAGGAGACCTTGAAAGTATTACAAGGAGATTACTCGTGATGGCTTACGAGGACATTGGCTTAGCCAGTCCGCAGGCAGGCCCCCGCGTGTTAAGCGCAGTACAAACAGCAGAAAGAGTCGGTTTCCCAGAAGCACGAATTCCGCTGGCGAACGCAGTGATTGAGCTGTGTCTTTCTCCTAAGTCTAATTCGGCATATAAGGCGATTGATGCGGCACTTGGTGACATTCGTACAGGGAAAATTGGAGAAGTTCCAGTTCATTTAAAAGATGCTCACTACAAAGGCGCTACAGCACTCGGAAGAGGCGTCGATTACTTATACCCGCATGATTACGAAAACGGCTGGGTGAAGCAGCAATATTTACCTGATCCGCTGAAAAACAAGCAATACTATGTACCGAAACAAACCGGAAAATTTGAAGGTGCATTGAAACAGGTCTATGAAAATTTAAAACGCCAGAAATAAAAAAAGCCCCCTGCATGTCAGCAGGCGGGCTGTTTATTTATCCTTCACACGTGTAATCGGAATATCTTTTAAAAGCTTCATAATGACATGACCACCCATGATCAGTCCGGCAACAGACGGAACGAATGCATTAGATGATGGCGGCATTTGCGCCTTGCGAATCTTCGCTTCATCATTTCCAACTTCTTTTCTGACATCTTCGCGAATGACAATTGGACTTTCATCAGAGAAAATGACTTCAATTCCTTTACGAATCCCTTCCTTACGCAAACGTGTTCTCACAACTTTTGCAATAGGATCGGTATGTGTTTTTGAAATATCATCAATTTTGAAGCGTGTCGGATCTGTTTTGTTCGCAGCTCCCATACTTGAAATGATGTTCACCCCTCGTTTCAGACACTCTTTCATTAAATGAATTTTATAGTGAATGGTATCTGAGGCATCAATGACATAATCAAGCGGATACTCAAAAAATTGCTCGTATGTTTCCTCTGTATAAAACATCTTCAGCGCAACAACTTCACATTCTGGATTAATATCAGCGATTCTCGCCTGCATTAAGTCAACCTTTGGCTGGCCAACTGTTGATAGCAATGCTGGAAGCTGACGGTTTACATTTGTAATATCAATATCATCTTTATCAACAAGAACAATACGGCCAACGCCTGAACGCGCGAGTGCCTCTACTGCGAATGAACCAACGCCGCCCACACCAAGCACTGCAACTGTACTGTTTTTTAGTATATTTAAGCCTTCCTTGCCAATGGCAAGCTCGTTTCTTGAAAACTGATGTAACAAGTGCCTCACTCCACCTTTATTTAAAATGAATCGAAAGAATCATATCATATTCAGACTTCTCCGTCATCCTTCTCTAAAAGAAAAAAACACAAAAAAGTCCCGATGACGCCGCCAGCATTTCCTTCGTTTTGAACCCCGCACCATGCAGGTGGGTGCTTTCTTCCTGACTTTATAAGTCCTCTAAAGAGGCATTTATGCAGAAAGGAAAGGCAAGCTCCCGTATAAAAAAATGTTCGGTCAAAACTAGGTAACCACCGTACGTATCAGGACTTTATTGATTGATTGATTGATGAAAGCATATCATAGGCATATTTCTTTTTCAAGCGTTTACATCCCTATAAACATGCGCCTATTTTACTGTTTTACTTTTGTTTTAATCGCTAAACTCAGCTCATCAAGCTGCGCCTCGCTTACATGGCCAGGGGCATCTGTAAGAACGCAGCTCGCACTTGCCGTTTTCGGGAATGCGATCGTATCTCTTAAGTTAGAGCGGCCTGCAAGCAGCATCACTAAACGGTCAAGCCCAAGCGCGATTCCGCCATGCGGAGGAACACCATGCTCAAACGCATCGAGCAGGAAGCCAAATTGTTCGTAAGCTTCTTCTTTTGAAAAACCAAGTAAGCCAAACATCTTTTCTTGAATGTCCTTTTCGAAAATACGAATAGAACCGCCGCCAAGCTCGTAGCCATTCAGCACAAGATCGTAAGCCTGGGCCTTCATGTCTTCTGGGCTTGTTTCAATTAATTCAAGATCATCGCGAACCGGCATTGTGAATGGATGATGGGCAGCATAAAAGCGGCCTTCTTCTTCATCCTTTTCAAGCAGCGGCCAATCGACAACCCATAAGAAATTGAATACAGATTCATCGATCAGTTCAAGCTCTTTACCAAGTTTTAAGCGAAGTGCACCAAGTGCATCATGGACAACAGACGTCTTATCTGCAACAAAGAGTAAAAGGTCGCCTTCTTCAACTTGCAGCTGTTCCTTTAATTCAGCTTGCTTTGCTTCATCAAAGAATTTAGCGATCGGACCTTTTAATTCAGTCCCTTCTGCTTTTAGCCAAGCTAGACCTTTTGCACCGTAGTTCGCTGCAAATGCACCGAGTGCATCAATGTCTTTTCTTGAGTAGTTCGCTGCAGCCCCTTTGACATTAATGGCTTTCACAGCTCCACCATTTTTCACAGCTCCGCTAAACACTTTGAAATCTGAGTCTTTTACTGTGTCTGAAATGTTCACTAGCTTCATCTCAAAGCGAGTATCCGGCTTATCAGATCCATAAGAATTCATCGCTTCATCGTATGTCATACGAGGTAATGGCAATGTAAGGTCTACACCTTTGACATCTTTCATCACCTTCGCCATCATCTCTTCAGCAAGCGTCATGATGTCCTCTTGACTCATAAAGGACATTTCAATATCGACTTGTGTAAATTCCGGCTGGCGGTCAGCACGCAAATCTTCATCTCTAAAACAGCGGGCAATTTGATAATAACGGTCCATCCCAGAAACCATCAACAATTGTTTAAATAATTGCGGAGACTGAGGCAGTGCATAAAATTCTCCCTCGTGTACACGGCTTGGAACAAGATAGTCACGCGCACCTTCTGGCGTACTTTTCGTTAAAATTGGTGTTTCAATGTCTAGAAAGCCGTTGTCGTCTAAGAAATGGCGGAATGCTTTTGTGACTTCATGTCGCATTTTCATTGTTTCAAACATTGCAGGGCGGCGAAGATCCATGTAACGATATTTTAAACGAACATCTTCTGATACCTCGTCTGCTTGGTCTGAAATCACAAATGGAGGAGTCTTCGCTTCATTTAAAACGGTGACCGTTTCGACTTGAATTTCAATTTTTCCCGTTTTTAAATTTGGGTTGATCGTTGCTTCTTCTCTTGCGACAACCGTTCCTTTAATATCAAGAACATATTCATTACGAATTGATTCTGCTGTCTCAAGCGCCTCTTTTGATAAGTCTGGATTGAAGACAACTTGTACAATCCCTGTACGGTCGCGCAAATCAATAAAGATTAATCCGCCTAAGTCACGCCTTTTTTGAACCCATCCTTTTAATACAACTGACTGACCGATTTGGTCTTCTGTTACTTCTCCACAATAAAAAGTTCTACCAAACACAAACATTCCACTCCTTCTTTACGCTTTCTGGTGGGCCTTCAACATTTGAATCAGCTCATCAAGCTTCACTTCAATTTGTTCACCCGTTGTCGTATCTTTCACATTCACAATTTGCTGCGCTAGCTCATCTTCACCAAGAACTGCAATAAATTTGGCTTTTAATCGATCAGCCGCTTTAAATTGTCCTTTTAGTTTCTTCCCTGTATAGTCCATTTCACTTGAGATACCTTCTTTTCTCAGACGGTTTAATAATGAAACAGAATAATCCTTCGCTTCATCTCCGAGAGCAGCAATGTATAGATCAATACCATCTTGCAGAGGAAGCTCAATTCCTTCAGCATCGATCGCAGATAAGAAACGCTCAATACTCATCGCAAATCCAATCCCTGGTGATTCAGGACCGCCAATTCCTTCAACGAGTCCATCATAACGGCCGCCGCCGGCTAATGTTGTAATCGCACCAAAGCCTTCTGCATTACTCATGATCTCAAATGCTGTGTGATTATAGTAATCAAGACCGCGTACTAAATTTGGATCGACGACATACTCAATGCCTATATCTGATAAGTATTGTTTGACCTTTTCAAAATACGTCCGTGATTCTTCATTTAAGTAATCTTGAATGGATGGAGCGGTTGTCATCAGTTCATGATCACGATCCTTTTTACAATCAAGAATACGCAGCGGATTTTGATGTAAACGCGTTTGACAGTCGTGACAGAATTCCTCAATTCTTGGTTCAAAGTGCTTGACTAGTGCTGTGCGGTAGTCTGCACGGCTCTCTTTGTCACCAAGGCTGTTAATGACGAGCTTTAAGTTAGAAAGACCTGCTTTCTCATACACACTCATCGCAAGCGAAATGACCTCTGCATCAATAGCAGGATCCTTGGAACCAATCGCTTCGATTCCAAATTGATAAAATTGACGATATCTTCCGGTTTGCGGACGTTCATAGCGGAACATTGGTCCGATGTAATAAAGCTTTGTTGGCTGAGCCGGCTGTGCAAACAATTTATTTTCAACATAAGAACGGACGGTTGAAGCTGTTCCCTCTGGACGAAGTGTGATGCTGCGTCCTTTTTTGTCTTCAAATGTGTACATCTCTTTTTGAACGATATCAGTTGATTCGCCTACTCCCCGTGCAAACAGCTCAGTATGTTCAAAAATCGGTGTGCGGATTTCTTTGTATTGAAAGGCTGCACATGTATCTCTCGCAATTTGTTCAACATACTGCCAGCGTTCTGACTCTCCAGGTAAAATATCCTGTGTGCCTCTTGGAATATTAAAACTCATTTTTCGTCCTCCTACGACCATCATTCATTTTTTATGTGGACATATAAAAAACCCCCGCCTCTACTATGTGTATAGTAGGGACGAGAGTTATACCCGTGGTGCCACCCTAGTTGGAACATGATCCAGCCATGTTCCCGCTCAAATCCTTAACGCAGATTCACGTTCTCCGCCTATTGACTCATTTTTAGAGCGTTCAGCAGGAAACCTACAGAGTGTTCTTTCGTGATAAATGCCATGCGGATTCGCTTTCAGCCTAAGGCGAGTCCTCTCTGCTCACGCAATTTACCCTACTATTCTCTATCATCAGTTCCACATTTTAAATTTTCAAGTGTGTTGATTTATATTATAATAAGGTCGGTGCTGCCACTCTGTCAACCCTTGCCGTGCCTCTTTTTCTTTTCCAGCTCTTCTTTTGACGTACATCCGTATTCAGATGCGGTTTCTTCAAGGAAGCCTGGCTGATCCATTTCGTCGTGCTGCCAGCGGTCGATATCACGATGTCCATTATATTGCACTCGTCCTAATTTTCTGCTTAATCTCATGTTTGTACATCCTTTTATCACATTTTTATTTAGTATAAACAGATTGATTCATTTTTATTAGGGAAACTGCAAGGAATTCATCCACTACATAACGAATTAACATTCATCGGTTTTACAAGGGAGGGGAAAACACCGTTTTGAATCTGAAAAAACACAATCAAATGATGATGCTGCTTACTTGTTTTGTTCTCATCGCGAGTTCTTTGCCTATGACACATGCTACAGCACAAACAGATCAAGCTGTTGTCGCAACAGATGAAATCAATGTGAGAACGGGCCCTGGTTTAAGCTACGGAATTGCAGCTGTTGTGAAACGCGGCGAAAGTTATCCTATTCTCACTGAACAAGGAGAATGGGTGCAGATCCAATTATCAAACGGACAAAAAGGCTGGGTCGTCTCATGGCTGATTACCACATCATCCGGCGCTCAAAAATCCGCGAAGCCAAAGGCGCAAGGTCAAAGCACGGCTGGAGGCAGTACAATTACATCGACAGCTTCCGATCTTCGCATCCGGACAGGCCCTGGGACTTCCTATCAAGTGATTGGTACTTTCCCGCAAGGCGCTACCGCTAAAAAGCTCGAGACAAGCGGCGAATGGACGAAAATTTCGTATAAACAAGCAGAAGGCTGGGTTCACTCTGATTATGTTTCAGGGGGGCAGAAAACTTCTCAATCAAGTTCCGGCGATTCCTCTCGCTCTAACGAGACAGGCACAGTTGGCGTATCGAGCTTGAATGTACGACAATCGGCCGCACCAAATGCACAAGTCATCGCTTCACTTGCCCGCAACACACAGATCACCATTTTGCGAGAGCAGAACGGCTGGTATGAAATTGAGGGGAAAGGCGTAAAAGGCTGGGTTGCAAGCTATTACATTGTCACAGGCAAAGGAGCAGGCTCTGCACCTGAAAAGAGTTCATCCTCTTCGGCTTCTGAGCAAAAAGCATACATTGTCTATGACGGCACCAACATTCGAAAAAGCGCTTCTACCTCTGCTGGGATTGCAGAAAGAGCAACAAAAGGAGCTGCCTATCAAATTGTTCGGACGCAAGGTGACTGGTACGAGGTGACACTATCAAACGGCGGAACTGGCTACGTGGCGAGCTGGGTCGTTCAAACGAAGAAAAATAGCAGCGAAGCGCCAAGACCTCAGCAGGATTCATCGTCTGGAACTGGTTCTTTAAAAGGAAAAACAATTGTTCTTGATCCTGGTCATGGCGGAAAAGACAGCGGCACGATTGGCGCAGACGGTGCATTTGAAAAGAACATCACCATCAAAACCGCCAATTTACTGGCAGGCAAATTAAGGGCTTCTGGTGCAAATGTATATTTAACAAGAAGTGATGATACCTTTATCAGCCTTCAATCAAGGGTGGCAACATCCCATTACCGAAATGCAGATGCATTTATTAGTCTTCATTATGATAGTTTTATGGACCAAAGTGTTAGAGGAAGTACGGCGTATTATTATCACGCAGCAAAAGATCAGCAGTTAGCGTCAAGCGTTCATTCCGAAGTCGCAAAACGCTCTCAAATCCCTGATAAGGGTGTCAAATTTGGAGATTACTTTGTTTTAAGAGAAAACAAACGCCCTTCCCTTTTATATGAACTCGGGTACTTAAGCAATCCTCAGGAGGAAGCGATCATTTATAGCGCCTCTTACCAAGAACGAGTCACAGAAGGAATGACTGAAGGATTAAAACAATATTTCCGTTAAAAAGAAAGAGGCCTCTGCGCCTCTTTTTTGTTTGACCGCAAAAGAAAAAGACTCTAAACAAACTCCCGCATGAGTTCATCTACAGTCTAAAGAGAATCTATTCTTTGCTGTCCATCAAGATCGTGACCGGTCCTGAATTGGTCAATGACACGTCCATCATCGCACCAAAACGGCCAGTTTCGACATGGATGCCTTTTTCTCTAAGGGTTTTATTGAAACATTCATAAAGCGAATTGGCTGCATCCGGCTTGGCGGCTTTCATAAAATTCGGCCGTCTGCCCTTTCTCGTATCACCATAAAGAGTAAATTGAGATACAGACAGAACGCATCCTTTTATGTCCAATAATGAACGATTCATTTTCCCATTTTCATCTTCAAAAATACGTAAATGTGCAAGTTTTTCAGCTAAGTAAAGCACATCTTCTTCTGTATCTTCGTGTGTGACACCAACGAGCACCATATAACCTTCGCTTATGGCACCTGTGATCTCTTCTTCTACTTTCACAGATGCATTTGTCACACGCTGCACAACAAGCCTCATAGACGATATACTTCCTTTCTAATTCATGAATCGGCGAACAGAGTAAATGTCTTTGATTTGTTTAATGCGTTCGACTACTTTGTGCAAATGATTAATATTTTGGATAAAGATCGCCATATGGATCGTCGCCACTTTGTTACGGTCAGACTTCCCAGAAACAGAGGAGATGTTCGTTTTGGTTTCGTTAACTGCTTGAAGCACCTCATTGAGTAAGCCGCGTCTATCATATCCTAATATTTCAATTTCCACATTGTATTCTTTACGGTTTTGAGCAGGCTGCTCATGCTCCCACTCGACCGGAATTAACCGCTCCTGCGCTTCTCCTGTCTTCACGTTCGGACAGTCCTCACGGTGAACAGATACGCCTCGGCCCTTTGTAATAAAACCGACAATGCTATCGCCAGGAACAGGGTTACAGCACTTAGATAAGCGGACAAGCAGGTTATCAATCCCTTTGACTCTTACGCCAGCTTCCCGTTTTTTCCCGTGATACGTCTTTGGTTCCACCGTCACTTCTTGAACGGTTTTCTCTTGCTCTTCTTGATCTCTTTGTTTTCTTTCTTTTTCTGTTAAACGATTGGCGACCTGCAGTGCAGTAATGCCGTTATATCCAACGGCCGCATACATGTCCTCTTCGTTTGAAAAGTTAAATTTGTCAGCCACCTTTTGCAGGTTTTCAGGTGTAAGAATATCTTTGACATCGAACTCAAGGTTTTTGATTTCTTTTTCCACGAGCTCTCGGCCTTTTTCGACATTTTCTTCACGGCGCTGTTTTTTGAAAAACTGTCTGATCTTGTGCTTCGCTTGGGAGGTTTGGGCAAGTTTGACCCAATCCTGACTTGGCCCGTAGCTGTGCTTTGATGTCAGAATTTCAATAATGTCACCTGTTTTTAGTTTGTGATCGAGTGTGACCATCTTGCCATTGACCTTGGCACCAATCGTTTTATTCCCAATTTCCGAGTGAATCCGGTAAGAGAAATCAATCGGAACTGAGCCCGACGGCAGTTCAATGACGTCTCCTTTTGGCGTAAACACAAACACCATATCAGAGAAGAGATCGATCTTTAACGACTCCATAAATTCTTCTGCATCTGTGGATTCGTTTTGGAATTCAAGAATTTCTCTAAACCAAGAGAGCTTCTTCTGGAAGACCGCTTCTTCCGTTGATTCTGCTGACTCTTTGCCTTCTTTGTATGCCCAGTGTGCCGCAATCCCGTATTCTGCAATTTCATGCATTTCCACTGTACGGATTTGAACTTCAAGCGGATCACCTTTTGGCCCAATCACCGTTGTATGAAGAGACTGGTACATGTTCGGCTTTGGCATCGCAATATAATCCTTAAACCTGCCTGGCATCGGCTTCCAGCATGTATGGATAATTCCGAGCACCGCATAACAGTCTTTAATGCTATCGACCAAAATACGAACGGCAAGCAGATCATAAATTTCATTAAACTGCTTATTTTGCAAGACCATTTTGCGATAAATGCTATAAATATGTTTTGGTCTGCCAGAAAATTCAGCCTTGATGTTCACCTCAGACACGCGGTCTTTCACTTCATTGACAACCTCGTCCAAGTATTCCTCACGTTCCGCTCGTTTGCGCTTCATCAGATTCACAATCCGGTAATATTGCTGCGGATTTAAATAGCGGAGTGCTGTATCTTCAAGCTCCCACTTAATCTTTGAAATCCCTAATCTGTGCGCAAGCGGTGCAAAGATTTCAAGTGTTTCATTTGAAATTCTCCGCTGCTTTTCCTGCGGAAGGTGTTTGAGCGTTCTCATATTATGAAGACGGTCTGCCAGCTTAATCAAGATCACGCGAATATCCTGCGCCATTGCAACAAACATTTTTCGATGGTTTTCGGCCTGCTGTTCTTCTTGTGATTTATATTTAATCTTCCCGAGCTTTGTGACACCATCAACAAGCATTGCTACTTCTTCGTTAAAATGCTCTTTTAAATCCTGTAATGTCACATCTGTATCCTCAACTACATCGTGCAGAAAACCGCCTGCAATGGTTGATGGGTCCATTTCAAGGTCAACAAGAATACCCGCCACTTGAATTGGATGGATAATATAGGGCTCACCAGATTTCCGGTATTGCTCCTTGTGTGCATTTTCAGCATATTCATATGCTCGCTCTATAAATTGAATATGTTCAGCGGACAGGTATTCTCTTGCCTTGTCAATGACCTGCTGCGCCGTTAAAACTTGTTCGTTCGCCATGGAATCACCTTTTTAAATGAAAACTGTATTGTAGTTTATTATCAAGAAAAATTCGATAGATGTAAAGAGAAGAAGTCCGCTAAAAGATTTTTGATAGGAAAAAAGCACCCTTCTTACTGAGTGCTTTTTACGAAAAACTCCATTAGTATTGCATTAACGTCATGATGTCGTAGCCGTCAAGCTTCTTTCTGCCGTCCAGATACGTCAGCTCAATCAAAAATGCAATCCCTGCCACAACGCCGCCTAATTCCTCTACAAGCTTGATGGACGCTTCAATTGTTCCACCAGTTGCCAGTAAGTCATCTGTAATCAGGACACGCTGACCAGGACGAATCGCATCTTTATGAATCGTTAATACATCTTTACCATATTCCAAGCCGTAATCGACTTTAATGACTTCACGAGGAAGCTTTCCTTCTTTACGAACCGGTGCAAAACCTACACCAAGTGCGTATGCTACAGGGCAGCCAATAATGAATCCACGCGCTTCAGGTCCAACAATGAGATCAATGTCTCTTTCCTTCGCGTATTCAACGATTTGATCCGTTGCATAACGGTACACTTCGCCTTTATCCATTAACGTTGTAATATCTTTAAATTGTACACCTTCCTTTGGGTAGTCAGGTACAACTGTCACATATTGTTTTAAATCCATCTTTTCCTTTTCCTCCTCGTACGTCAAAGCACAGGTGAGACTTCGCTCATCATGCTATTCAGCCATTCCTTCAGCTCTTTAGCTGAGGAATATGTTAGTGTTTGATCAAGTTCCATCAATCGTTGTTTTGCTGTATAGGACGCTGACGCCGTTAAATCTTTTTTAGGGGCATCAAGTACTATTGACAGCACACCATTCTCTATTTTAACAAAACCGAGTTCAAAAAACACCTTTGTCATAAAAATGATTGTATCTTTTGTCCAGCCTCTATGTTTGGCAAGCTCCATTCCTTGTTCTTTAATAGGAAAACTTCCCCGTTTAAACAAGAACCCATAAAACCATTTGAATTGGTCACGGCTTGGGAAAGAGGACATAAAATGATCTTCTTTTCTTTGAAAAACCGTATAAATTCTCGCAGGCTTTTGATTTTCTAAAAGCTGCTTCAGCAATTGCTCATCTGCGGGAACATCTGCAAAGACCACATACTTTCCTTGTACATCAAATGTTGATACATTTTCTGCATGAACATGATGAATGGGGAGATCGACATCCTGTTTTGTTGCTTCATCAAAACAGACTACCAAAGATTTTTCTGAATCAAGTGTCGAAACTTTCTTCTCCCAATCCTTTTTCCCGCGCAGATCAAACAGCTGCCATTCATCAACTCGTGCATCTTTTAGCATCAGCTGGGGCTTCTTGCGATTATTCCATTCATTAACGGACATTTCCCCAATTACAGAGATGCGGCTTCCCGGGACAATTTCTTCTTTTAATTTCCCTTGGTGAAAGCCGACACAGTCAAGCAGTGTGTCTTCGTCTTTCAGAGACATTTTAATATGGTTGTGATTTGCCCCAATCGTTCGGATATCTTCAAGCTTCGCATCTTCAATCATAATGAACGGTTTTGGGTTTGACATACCAAATGGTGACAGCATCCCCGCTTCTTCAATCGCTTGAACCGTCAATTCGTCTACTTTGCACACGGCATCGACCCGCTGAATTGGAATAAAATCTTCTTCCGTCAATGTTTCATTTGCATATTGATTTAATCTTTCTCTTAGTAAAGCGACATCATCCGCTCGAAGTGTCATCCCTGCTGCCATCGGATGCCCGCCGAAATGCGGCAGGATGTCGCGGCATTTGCTTAGATGGAAAAATAGATCGAAGCCAGGAATACTCCGGGCTGATCCTTTTGCCATTTGCGTCTCTTCATCTATTCCAAGCACAATCGCCGGACGAGAAAAAGTATCCGTCAATTTAGAGGCAACAATTCCGACAACGCCCGGATTCCAGCCAGCTTTCGCTACAACGATCGCAGACTGGTCATCACCTGCCTCTTCCACCATTTGAATGGCTTCTTCTGTGATCGTACTGACAATCTTTTGCCGTTCTTTATTCAGTTCCTGTACAAAACGAGCGAGCTCTTCTGCTTCATCCTTATCCTCAGTCATCAGAAGATGGACGGCGGGATCTGCCTGTTCAATTCGCCCAACAGCATTCAGCCTTGGCGCAATTTGAAAGCCGACCGTTTCCTCGCTCGCTTCTTCTAAAGTGGCTCCCGCTTCTTTCAATAACGCTTTCAGCCCCGGTCTATTCGACTGCCGAAGCTGCACAAGCCCTTTTTTGGCGAGCCATCTATTCTCATCATGAAGCGGTACGAGATCCGCGATTGTACCGATTGCTGCAAGATCTAACAGCTGAACTGGCAGCTCTCCAAGAAGTGCATGCGCCACTTTAAACGCGACACCTACACCAGCAAGTTCTTTAAAGGGATACTCACAGCCAGGCTGCTTAGGATGGACAATGGCAAGTGCCTCAGGCAGCTCCTCACTTGGTTCATGGTGATCTGTAATGATCAGGTCTAACCCTATTTTTTTTGCAATACGTGCTTCATTTACAGCAGCAATGCCTGTATCAACCGTGATGACAAGCGATGCTCCTTGCTCCTTGATATATCGAAAAGCCTGTTCATTCGGTCCATAACCTTCTTTAAATCGATCTGGAATATAAAAGTCTACTATCGCAGACCGCTCTTTTAATGTATGTAAAAGTACAGACGTACTTGTCACACCATCTGCATCATAGTCTCCGAAGATCACAACCGATTCCTGCTCTTCGATCGCTTTGTTGATGCGCTCTACTGCTTCTTTCATTCCTTTTAATAGGAATGGATCATGAAATTCGGCTTTTTGATCAAATAAAAAAGACCTCGCCTCTTCTACTTCTTCAAGTCCTCTTTTTACGAGAAGCGATGCAGTCAGCGCTGAAATATTCAGATTTTCAGAGAGTGATTTCACTTTTTCTTCGCTCGGATGTTCATATTCCCAGCGCATTTTGGATAATAACATAAATTCACCCCTCAACCACACTATTATACTAGAGTGGCCTGAGGGGTTTCAATTTTTATTTTATGAAATTGTGCTGGAAGATTATTTTTCCTTCCGGTCAAATGATGCTGGCTGTTCTTTTAAAGGCGTAACATGAGATTTCTTTTGAAGATCTTTGTCTGCCTTTTTCGTCGCAGCAGGAGATGCAGCGGCTGCACGCTCAGCTTTTAGTGCCTTTAGTTCACGTTTCAGTTTCACAATTTGGAAGATCCCTGCAAATGCCACAATCAGTCCGCCCATTAAAACTGAACCGATAATGACAAGGATCAGCGGCCATTCAGCCGTTCCAAATAAGTAGTGTACCTCGACAGGCCGTACATTAATCACGGCAAATACTGAGACAATTAATACGAAAATAAATGCGAGTATGATGGTCCATTGTTGTTTATTCATCTACAAATCCCCCAAGCTTTTTCTTTTATTCTTCCCTTTTCACTGCCTTTTTTAAACACCGATAGAAAGCAGTGGAAGAAAACCTATCAGCATGGGCATCATCAGCTGCTGAGTTTTTCTTTAATCAAATTCTTTAATTCTTTTCTTTCTCCAGAAATGACAAGGGTATCCCCTTCTTCGATGATGGTATCTGGTCCTGGATTTAAAATCTTCTTATGTGATTTTCTCACAATGGCGATGACTGTTACTTGATAGTTTTGGCGAACATTGAGGTCACCGATGCTTCTCTGAACTGCTGGTGCATTATTTTCAATTTTAAACCATTCAATCACCAGTTCATCAATGGCTACCTCTACGGTTTCAAGCGCTTTCGGCTTATAGACCATGCCGCCTAAAATAGCCGCGATTTGTCTTGCTTCTTCATCGTTTAGCAGGATGCCAGAAATCGTTTCTTCATGGTCGTCCTCCTGAAAATGATACATTTCTCTTCTGCCGTCATCATGTGTAATGATGGCAAGCTTCTCATTATTTCTTGTGATCATTTCGGCTTTATGACCGATACCTGGCAGTTCAGTTTCCCGAACCTTCATAACAGCCCCTCCAATGAATAAAGCCAAATGCCTAAACAGACACCCGCTTTCTATACTGGTCTAAACGTAAGTCATTATAGCAAAAGACCATTTTAAGATCAATGAAACCCGAAATGTTTTTTCAAAGCGTCTACTTTTCGGGAAAAACCGATAGAAAAAGACTGCCGAAAAAGGCAGTCTTTCATATTGTTGACAAAGGGCTAAAATGATTTTTATTTTAGCCCTTTGTCTTCTTTTCAGCGTGATAGAAAACCTTTGCAGTCTAGGAAGGACGAGTACCGGCGCGGAGCGAATTTGACATTCGTGAGCACCGGCACGCAGGCCTGACACCGAATGCGAGGGTTTGTCTACACGCTGAAAGACTGCCGAAAAAGGCAGTCTTTCTAGATTAAATATCTGTATCTATCTTAGCTGGTTTTTTCAGCTCACGGCCTTTCCACATCAGCCAAATTTGTGCTGCGATATAAAGGGATGAATACACCCCTGTTAATAAGCCGACAAGTAAGGCGATAGAGAAGTTTGTAATCGACGCTGATCCGAAGATAAGCAGTGCGACAACAACGACAACTACAGTCAGCACCGTGTTGACAGATCGCGTGAAGGTTTGCTGTAAGCTTAAGTTCACAATGTACGATAGATCTTCAATGGTTTTCGGTTTACGTTTCTTCATTTGTTCACGAACCCTGTCGAAGGTAACGATCGTGTCGTTGATCGAGTACCCGATGACTGTGAGGATCGCGGCAATGAAGGTGACATCCACCTCTAAGCGCGTAATACTAAAGAAGGCGACAATAAAGAATGCATCGTATAGCAATGAGGCAATCGCCGCAATCGCCATTTTATATTCAAAGCGGATGGATACATATATAATGATCCCAATAGAAGCAATAATAACAGCATATAATGCATTACGGGCAAGCTCTTTTCCGACAGTCGGAGACACTGTACTTACGTTTGGCTCAGTGCCATATTTATCTTTGAAGTAATCTTTTACTTCAGCAATCTTTTCTTTGTTTGGCACACCGACAAACCGCGCGGCTGCCTGGTTTTCTTTTTGACCCGATAACACGACACTGTCCGTCTCAAGACCAAGCTTTTTAAAGTCTTGCTCTACTTGTGCAGTTGTCAGCTTGTGATCGCTTTGAACATCAATTCTCGTTCCACTAGCAAAGTCAATACCAGCATTGAGCTTGAAGATCGAAAGGACGATGATTCCCGCAATAGTAACAGCTATAGAGAAAATCATAAAGCCTTTACGTTTGCTGACGAAATCCCATTTATCAAACGGCGTTTTCGGTTCGGTATTTTCTGTTGTTTCATGAATACTCATGATGTCTTTTTCGCGGACACCAAACCAGCCTTTTTTGCGGTCGAGCGCGCGGCTTTCTACAAGCAGTCCAAGAAGGAATCTTGATAGGAATACAGCCGTGATAAAGCTTGTTAAAATCGAGAGGATGAGCATTGTTGCAAATCCTTTTACAGAGCTTGTCCCGAAGAAGAACAGCACTCCGCCGGCAATAATACTAGTTAAGTTTGCATCAAAGATGGTCGCAAATGATCTGCGGTTCCCTGATCTAAAAGCAGAACGGACAGATTTGCCGAGCTTCAGCTCTTCTTTGATCCGTTCATAAGTAATAATGTTGGCATCAACAGCCATCCCTACCCCTAAAATGAGTGCGGCAATTCCAGGCAGTGTCATGACCGCGCCCATCCAGTCAAACACTTGCAGCGTAATGTAGATATAAGCTGAAAGTGTGATGACAGCTATAAGACCAGGTAATCGGTAATAAAACAGCATGAATAAGAAGATAAATGCGATTCCTACTATTCCTGCGAACACTGTTTCGTTCAGTGCTTGTTCACCAAACTGTGCACTCACAGATGTGGAATATTTTTCTGTTAATTTTACTGGCAATGCACCGGCATTTAAAATACTTGCAAGGTCTTTTGCCTCTTGGACAGTGAAATTCCCTTCAATTTGTACGTCACTGCTGTTAATCTCTTGGTTCACATTTGGTGCAGATACATACTTGTGGTTTGATTTTGAGACTTCTTTTTTGAAGGAATCTCCTTTGTGGTAATCAAGCCAAATGACAAGCTGATTATTTGGTGCCATCGCTGCTACTTTTCTTGTGACGTCACCAAATTTTTTCGCATCTTTTAGTTTGACCGTCACAATTGGCTCATTCGTTTGACTGAATGTTTGTTTTGCACTGTTTTCGACTAGGTCAGCCCCATTAAGGAGTTCTTTATCATTCGTATCTCTGAAGGATAGCTGCGCTTCAGTGGAAAGAATCTCCCTTGCTCTGTTTTGATCTTTTACCCCCGCAAGCTGCACGCGGATACGATTGTTGCCTTCAATCGAGATGTTCGGCTCACTTACTCCAAGCACGTTCGCTCTTCGGTTAAGAGCCTCCACAGTACTAACGAGAACACTATTTGTGATCTTGTCCTCTTTTTTCACTGGATGTACATCATACAGGACTTCAAATCCACCCTGTAAATCCAGCCCTAGCGTCATATCTTTCGCAACAGGCTTTGTCAGTAAGCCTACGCCAGTTCCGATTAACAGAACCACTAAGAAAAACGCAAGAATGCGCCCTTTTTTCATTATGTATTTCCTCCTTAAACACCTGAATCCATTAAGATGGCTTATTTTAACAGTTCATCAAGCATATTCTTGCCATCTTCACTGTCCAAAAAAGCAGACGTTTTAAACGACTGAACGGTTGCATAGTTCATAAATTCGCCTATTTTCACAGATAAAATATCTGCAACCATTTCATGAATCGGATACTCTTGTTTTTTCTTCCACTTCTTATTCTCTAAGTATGACCATAATTCCTCTAAATCTACATCTTTATAGCCCAAAACGATGAATTCTTCAAGCTTACTGAACAGAAAAGGCTTTAAATGGTCTTTGTAAATAGCAGCTGGGTGTTGTGACATTGCGTAGCTCCCCCTTTTCAGTTTTTTATCGAGAGACTTGTCATGCTTGGACGATATACACGCATATCTTATTGTATATGATTCTATGTCGTTTGAGAAGGCAGGTGATCTGTGATTTGACGAAGCAGACGTTTTTAAAGGGGACCATTATTTTAATTTTAGCAGGTTTTATCACGAGAATATTGGGTTTTGTCAATCGAATTGTCATTGCGAGGTTCATTGGCGAAGAAGGGGTCGGGCTTTATATGATGGCTGCACCTACCTTTTTTCTCGCCGTGACGCTCACACAATTCGGACTGCCTGTCGCCATTAGTAAGCTTGTCGCAGAAGCAGAAGCCCGGGGTGACAAACAGAAAACCAAACGTATTCTGGTCATGTCCCTTGCGATAACAGGAACACTCAGTCTGATTTTCACGCCGCTCTTTTTATGGTTTGCGCCCATCATGGCAGAAAATATGCTGACAGACCCTAGAACGGTCTATCCACTGCTGGCTATTACACCTGTCGTACCAGTCATCGCCATTTCCAGTGTGTTAAGGGGCTATTTCCAGGGCAGACAGCAAATGAGTCCGCTTGCGATGTCTCAAGTTCTGGAGCAGGTCGCAAGAATTTCGCTAGTGGCGGTATGTACAACGGCTTTCCTTCCTTACGGGATTGAATTTGCGGCAGCAGGTGCGATGGTGTCATCTGTGATTGGAGAGATGATTTCACTTGCTTACTTACTGATCGCCTTTCGCTATAAAAAGACCATTCGTATTCGAAAACGATTTTTTAAGGCGATTCATGACGGGAAGGACACATTTAAACAGCTGATGAGCATTGCCCTGCCAACAACAGGCAGCCGTTTTATCGGGAATATTTCATGGTTTTTAGAGCCGATTGTTGTCGCGCAAAGTCTTGCCATTGCTGGATATGCGGCTGTTGAGGCGACAAGGCAGTACGGGGAGTTGACCGGACTTGCTCTGACCCTTTTGACACTGCCTAGTTTTATTACGTATTCACTCTCTACTGCATTAGTTCCGGCGATCAGTGAAGGAATGGAGCAGAACAAACGTAAAACGGTCGAATACCGGCTGAAGCAGGCAATGCGCCTTTGTTTACTCAGTGGAGGCATTTCATGTATTATTCTTTTCGTTTACGCAGAAGATTTAACGCTCTTTATGTATGGTTCGTCGCACGCCGCCATATATGTGAAATTTATGGCGCCATTTTTCCTTCTATATTATTTTCAGGGACCTCTTCAAGCCGTACTTCAAGCACTCAATTTAGCTGGTGCGGCGATGACCAACAGCTTGATAGGTGCAATTGTGAAAACAGGGATGATTTTTGTTCTTGCTTCACAGCCAGGCTTTGGCATTATGGGCGCTGCACTTGCGATCTTAATCGGCATCATCCTTGTCACACTGCTCCATGCGGCAACTGTTGGAAAGGTGCTGCCTATTCATTTACCATTAAAGGAATATGGACTATGCGTCCTTGTGATAATCGGTACAGGTGCTGTCAGCCTTTGGCTGAAATCTCAAGTAAATGGACTCTTTTCTGCTCCTATTGAACTTGTGACACTCATTTTTGTTACGTGCACGCTGTATGTCATTCTATTAATCTGCCTAGGTCTAGTGAAACGAGAAGAGCTGCGCCGCATCCCGTTCGTTGGGAAGCTGTTTTAGCTCATCTCTTTTTGATCACTTCATCTTTCAAATCAATATAAAATGTTTTTTGATTAAAGCTGCAGTAAGAGATTTGTTCGATATCATGATAGCCTCTTTTAGCAAGCTCATCTTTCAGCCACTGTTCATTTTGATTGATTTGCTTTAGGTGGTCATGCTGCACCACACCATCCGCAACAAGTGGAAGCTCAAGCGCTGCATGTTTGCGCTTGTTTTCTTTTTCGACGACGGCGAGCTTTCCAGACGGCTCTAATATGGCGTATGAGACATCCTGAATGCTGTCAATGTTATTTTCTCTTAATTGAATGAGCAGGTCATCAAAATTGTATCGCTGTTTTCTCATTGCACCCTCGTCTATTTTTCCATTGATGATAAGCAGGGCCGGTTTTCCGTCAAGAAAACGCCGGACGCCTTGGAATTTCAAGGAGAGGTAGGCAAGTGTGATTTGAATGAAGGTTAACAGCAGGATTGGCCATACCGTATGTAACATGTGATCCTCTACTTCTTCTATGGCGAGAACCGCAATTTCTGCGATCATCATAAAAATGACTAGATCTAAAATGCTCAGCTCGCCAATTTCCCTTTTGCCCATTAAGCGAAATATAAACCAAATAAGAAAATATAAGATGATGGTTCTCATGGAAATGATCAAGATGTCCTGCATGTGATGTAAACCCTCCTTCTCCAACATAGCTTGTGTCAAAACACTTTATTTATGTAGAAAAGAAACGTCTGAAACATGTCTATTTTTTCTTCACTGTGAATACATTTTAGTAAAAGACAAGCTTCGTTCAATTGGAGAGGAGACGAATCTACATGCAGGAAACGAAACAAATTGGAAAAGGCATTTTATCCGGCTTAATTGCCATTTTTATCGTGATGGTTGTCACAAGTTTACTTGTGTCGCTCATGCTTACATTCACAAGTATGCAGGAATCATCATTTAAATGGATGATTATGATTTTGTCCTTTGCTGCCCTTTTATTAGGAGGCATCATTTCTGGCGGGAAAGCAAAGGAGCGCGGCTGGCTGATTGGTGCGGTCACATCTATCATTTTTTCTCTCACTGTCTTTTTATTTCAATATTTGGGGTTTGGAAAAACGTTTTCACCAGAGCAGTTTATCTATCATGGAGCATTTTTAGGCATTTGTATGCTGGGGGGAATGATTGGCGTCAACCTTCGAGGCAAATAAAAAAAGAGCGGTCATATCGCTCTTTTTTTATGGCTATGTATCAGAGGATTAGCCTTTGTCAGCTAATTCTCTAATAGCACGACGATCGAAAGTTAAACGGTTGTTTTCGCTTGTTTTGATGACCACTTTTGATTCATCAATTGAGTCGATTTCACCGTGTAAACCACCGATTGTGACGATTTTATCGCCTTTTGATAAAGATTGCTGCATCTGACGCACAGCTTTCTGTTGCTTTTGCTGTGGACGGATTAACAAGAAGTAAAGCACAGCAAACATGACAACAATCATAATGATTGAACCCATACCACCATCCATTCTATTTCACCCCTTTCTAAAGTATTGTAAAGCCTTTCGTTTATGGTTAAAAGTTTTTCGCATTCGGTTTGTTAAAGCCGTAACGCTCAAAAAACTCTTCTTTAAAATCACCTAAACGATCCTCACGGATAGCTTCTCTCACTTGCTCCATTAATTTTAACAGAAAATGAAGATTATGATAAGTTGTTAATCGAATTCCGAACGTTTCATTTGTTCGGATGAGATGTCTAATATAGGCGCGTGTATAGTTTTTACATGTATAGCAGTCGCAGTTTTCATCGATTGGTCTAAAGTCACGCTCATATTTTGCATTTTTCACAACAAGACGGCCTTCACTTGTCATTAAGGTACCGTTTCTTGCAATTCGCGTCGGCAGTACGCAGTCAAACATATCTACACCGCGAATGGCGCCATCAATTAAGGAATCTGGTGAGCCGACACCCATTAAGTACCTCGGTTTGTCTGCTGGTAAAAATGGTGTTGTAAACTCAAGTACACGATTCATCACATCTTTTGGTTCCCCTACAGATAAGCCTCCGATGGCGTAGCCTGGAAAATCAAGTGAAACAAGGTCTTTTGCACTTTGTTTTCGAAGCTCTTCGTATTCTCCGCCTTGGACAATCCCAAACAGCCCTTGATCCTCTGGACGCTGGTGCGCTGTTAGACAGCGCTCTGCCCATCTGCTTGTCCGCTCCACAGAACGTTTCATGTAATCGTACTCTGCAGGATACGGCGGGCATTCATCAAATGCCATCATAATATCAGAGCCAAGTGCATTTTGGATGTCCATGGCTTTTTCAGGAGATAGGAACAGCTTGTCTCCGTTTAAATGATTACGGAAGTGAACGCCTTCTTCTTCAATTTTTCTAAATTCACTCAATGAAAAAACTTGGAATCCGCCTGAATCTGTTAGAATTGCTCGATCCCAGTTCATAAATTTGTGCAGACCGCCCGCTTCTTTTACGATATCGTGACCTGGACGGAGCCATAAGTGGTACGTATTGCTTAAGATGATGCCTGCATCCATAGCCTTTAATTCTTCAGGCGCCATTGTTTTGACTGTAGCCAGTGTACCTACTGGCATAAATACAGGTGTTTCAAAGGAGCCGTGCGGTGTATGAACGCGGCCAAGACGTGCACCTGTCTGTTTGCATGATTTAATGAACTCATAACGTATCGGTAATTGCGACAAAAATGAGCCCTCCTGTCTTCGTTGTATAATGTTATTGAATCAGCATGGCATCGCCAAAGCTGAAGAATCGGTATTCCTCTTTCACAGCCTCATTGTACGCTTTTAGTACGTGCTCTCGTCCAGCTAATGCGCTGACAAGCATAATTAACGAGGATTTTGGCAGATGGAAATTCGTGATCATGCCATCAATTGCCTTGAATGTGTAGCCAGGGTAAATAAAGATCGACGTCCAGCCGCTTGAGGCTTTGAACTCACCATCATGTGCACTTGCAATGGTTTCAAGCGTTCTTGTCGACGTTGTACCGACTGAAATAATCCGTCCGCCTTCCTTGCGAACGCGATTAAGCTCATCAGCTGTTTCTTCATTCATTTCATAAAACTCTGCGTGCATTTCGTGTTCTTCAATACGTTCTGCACTTACCGGACGAAACGTGCCAAGCCCTACGTGCAGCGTAATGAAAGCAATGTGTACACCTTTCGCTTTCAGCGCATCCAGCAGCTCGGTTGTAAAGTGGAGACCGGCAGTTGGCGCAGCAGCGGAGCCAACCTCTTTTGAATAAACGGTTTGATAGCGTTCACGGTCGTCAAGCTGCTCTTTAATATATGGAGGCAGCGGCATTTCACCAAGTGATTCAAGCACTTCATAAAAAATGCCTGTATATCGAAACTTTACTTTTCTTCCGCCATGTTCCATTTCCTCTGTACATACAGCTTGGAGCCGTCCATCACCAAATGTGATAACGGTCCCTTTTTTCACCCGTTTGGCTGGTTTGACAAGTGTTTCCCAGTTGTCTCCTTCTTCTTGTTTCAATAGAAGCAGCTCAACTTTGGCACCTGTATCCTCTTTCATACCAAACAGACGTGCAGGCAGAACGCGCGTATTGTTTAGAACGAGACAATCACCTTTTTGAAAATAATCGATGATTTGTGAGAATGTATCATGTGTAATCGCACCCGTTTGTTTGTTTAAGACCATCAGTCTTGATGCATCTCTTTTTTCAAGCGGCACTTGTGCAATCAATCTTTCTGGTAAATCAAAATCAAATAGTTCTAGCTTCATTTCCTTCACCTATTCTGTAGTTAACTAGTTAACGTTATTTCATCCGTCCAAAGATATTCAGTAATATGGTCAGTACGATGCTAATGACAATGCATGTAATGACAGGAAAAAAGAACGTTACATTTCCTTTTTTCACAAAAATATCACCTGGAAGCTTACCAACCAATTGAAACACTAATCCTGCGGCAAAAAGGACACCGCCTAAAATCATTAACATTTTAGGGAATTCAGTCACGAATCGGAACCTCCATTTGAAAATGTTCATACGCTTCTCTCGTGACGACCCGCCCTCTTGGTGTTCTTTGCAGGAAACCAATTTGAAGTAAGTACGGTTCGTACACATCTTCAATCGTATGTGATTCTTCTCCAATTGTCGCTGAGATCGTATCAAGCCCAACAGGACCGCCTCTAAATTTTTCGATCATACTTAAAAGCAGCTTATGGTCTATATGATCGAGGCCAAGCCTGTCGACTTGAAGACGCTCAAGGGCATCTTCCGCAATATCCTGCGTAATGGCATGATTCCCAAGCACCTGCGCAAAATCTCTTACTCTTCTGAGCAAACGATTGGCAACCCTCGGTGTTCCCCGGGAACGTCTCGCAATCTCTTCAGCAGAGCGAATATCGATCCCAATTTCAAACAGCTCGGCTGTTCTTGCCACAATGTGAGCCAAATCTCTTTGCTCATAGTATTCCAATCTTGCATGCACCCCAAACCTATCACGAAGCGGCGCTGTTAACAGCCCGACACGAGTCGTTGCACCTACAAGCGTAAATGGCGGTAAATCAAGCCGTACAGAGCGCGCTGTATCTCCTTTTCCAATGACAATATCTAAACAAAAATCCTCCATTGCTGGGTACAGCACTTCTTCAATTGAGCGCTGCAAGCGGTGAATTTCATCAATAAACAATACGTCACCTGGCTCAAGAGATGTTAAGATGGCCGCCAAATCACCAGGACGCTCAATTGCTGGCCCTGACGTTGTACGCAGCTGAACATTCATTTCATTGGCAATGATCGACGCAAGTGTTGTTTTCCCAAGTCCAGGAGGTCCATATAAAAGGACGTGATCAAGCGTTTCCTGCCTCATGCGGGCAGCTTCAATAAAAACGCTGAGATTATCCTTTACTTTTTGCTGACCGATATATTGGCTAAGTGTCTGTGGCCGCAGACTTTGCTCAATGGCTGATTCATGGTTGTCTGCTTCAGTTGAGACGAGCCGTTCATCCATGAGACATCACCCTATTTCAACATTTTTTGTAAAGCTTTTTTCACATATTGATCGGTTGTGAGATTCTTTTCTTCTTTTAATAATGGAAGAACCTTTTTGATTTCACGATCACCGTATCCAAGAACACTTAACGCTTCAAGCGCTTCATCTAATGCAGTTTGCTGCGTTTCGACCTGAATGTGGTCCTCGTGATTAAATAAGTTACCAATCATTTCTGGCACTACATCTGCCAGTTTTCCTTTTAGATCCAGAATGATTTGACGTGCTGTTTTTTTGCCCACACCAGGGAATTTAATCAGGAAGGCTTCATCTTCACGTTCTATCGCTGAAATGACAGCGCCAGGATCACCGGAAGCAAGAATCGCGAGTGCACCCTTTGGCCCAATTCCTGTGACATTTAACAGTTTTGTGAACAGCGCTTTTTCTTCTCGTGTTTGAAAACCGTATAACGAAAAGGCGTCTTCCTTTATGTAATGATACGTATAAATCGTTTCTTGTTTATTTACTCGATAGATAAACGGGTTTGGGGTATAGACTTGATATCCCACTCCGCCGTTTTCAATGACAACATATTGCGGGCACACATAATCAATGGTCCCTTTTACAAACTCTATCACCGTTTTCACCTCTTTGACTGTTCTTCATTGTAACATAAATCGAAGAGAAAACCGCAATAAAAGTTAACATACGTTCGCTCAGTACATTTTTATGATGAAACCACGAAAAACAGCTTGCGGTCTTCACACCAGCAAGCTGTTACACGCTTTAAAACGATATTTCATTTCGATAAGGCTTCATGACTTCAAGCACATGCTCAAATTCATCCTTTGTTCGAAAAGGAATGCCTTGCTCAAGCTGCTTTTCCACATGGCTTTCTAAACGGGACGTATCAATTTGAAAAAAGAGATGAATAGGCTCCGCCCAGCCGTCAGGCCTTCCATGAAACGTAGAAATCACACCGTCCTCTGATAATCCGATATATCCATTTGCTTTACTTAATGGAGAGATATCATCAATTTGCTTTCTAAAAAGGGCAAAATCCTCTTTTTGTTCTACCAGCGTCCAGCCTTTATACTGCGCCCAGAATGTGTCTTTGTCTTCTAATGATGCCCGGTGTCTTTCAATACTCACATCGCCGTCTAGATAGACTTTTTCAAGCTGGACGGTAATAGAGTTTGACTGCTTTTGCAAGTGTTCTTTTCCTTCCATATCCGCAGCGAAAAAAAGCACACTTGTCATGATAAGTCCTGTAACGAAACATTTCATCTTCACTTTCACTATTTACACCTCTTTAGAACATGAGATCGATGCATGACATATGTAGTTTGACCCATTTTTCTAAACATTAACCAAATCGATGATTCAAATGTATGTTAAGAGTCTTTCGTTGTATCCTTCATTCGTAAATGTTATGTTTTATACAATCCATTGCTTTATCGAATGACACGGTTTTTTCATCATTCGTTTTTCAGCCGCATAAACTGAAACCAAAGAAGGTGAAGTCAATGTCAGAGGTCAAAAGATTAGCCGAATCGATTCAGTATCATGAAGAGAAACGTTTTCATAAGCTTGCCTATAAACCGGCAGAGCTTGAACTGTGCGGCAAAGGAAGAAGTGCCTATGTCTTTTTATACAAAAAAGACGGCAAGAAAATGGCACTAAAAGTATTTTTCCCTTCTTATCAGCATATTGCCCGCAAAGAGGCTGCCATTTACGAAAAACTTTCTGATTCGTCTTACTATCCTGAGATTTATGAGTTTGGGGATCAGTATATTTTAATGGAATATATTAAAGGCTACACATTCTATGAATGCCTTAATAAAGGAATTCCTATTAAAAAACAAATGATTGAACAAGTCGATGAAGCGCTGGAGGAAGCGCGCGAGAAAGGATTGAATCCTTCTGATATTCATCTGCGCAATCTGATCTTAACAAAAGAAGGGCGGATCAGGGTCATTGACGTTGCCAGATTCACACAAACGAAATCATGTCATCAATGGGATGATTTAAAAGCCGCTTATGCCTATTACCAAAAACCTTTTTTCCCTAAAAAAGCACCGCGTCTGTGGCTTGAAGTTATTGCTTATTTGTATAAAAAGAACTGGCTGTCCTGCGGGCAGCTTAATAATCGAAATGATTTTTCTGCATAATGAAAGCCGCTCTCTTTTGAGCGGCTTTCTGCGTTATTCTGTTTCTACATGGATACTATTGACGTTTAATAGGTTAATGATTTCATTATTCAGCTTAAACCAATGATTGGCTTCTTCAATTTTTTTATACACATCATAGGTAGCTGGACGTTTGAGCTCGAAATCAAGCACTTCCCCATTGTTCATATGAAATGTTACCTTAAATACTTTCATCATAAGATCACCTTCCACTCTTTCTTGTTCGCTGGTCAAATAGATCAGCTCTTTTCATTCATTCTCTATTGAACTCGTTTCCCCTCCTTGTTTCCATTCAAACCCAAGAAGTTTAAATTTTGTTTAAATTCACACAACATATCTATCTCTCATATCTGCAAAGAAGTATATTGGTTAAAAAGGAGGCTGCCCTTGATGAAACAGAAAAAGAAACCATCTCAAGAAAGAAAAACAGTCTTTTTTCATTTAACAGATGCCCTTATTCCAAGTGTGGACATGATGGCATATGCAGTAAAGGCATTTTTTCACCTTTTAAGAAAAGCCTTTTCAGCCGTTTAATAAAACCCCGCACAGCATCGTGCGAGGTTCTTTTTTAGGGCTGATAAATTTGACTTCCTTGATTAACAAACTCCTTCGCCTTCTTTTCCATCTCTCTTTTCACTTCTTCAGATTGATTGCGGATATCATGAGAAATTTTCATACTGCAAAACTTCGGTCCGCACATCGAGCAAAAGTGAGCGGTCTTAGCGCCTTCGGCAGGCAATGTTTCATCATGGAACGCCAAGGCTCTTTCTGGATCAAGTGACAGGTTGAATTGATCCTGCCACCTAAATTCAAATCGCGCTTTTGATAATGCATCATCGCGCTTTTGAGCCGCAGGATGTCCTTTTGCTAGATCAGCAGCATGTGCGGCAATTTTATAAGCGATCACGCCTTCTCTCACATCTTCTTTATTCGGCAGACCTAAATGCTCTTTTGGCGTTACATAGCACAGCATGGCTGTGCCGTACCAGCCGATCATGGCCGCACCGATGGCGGATGTAATGTGATCATACCCCGGCGCGATATCTGTTGTAAGAGGCCCTAATGTATAAAATGGTGCTTCCTTGCAAATGTCCATTTGCTTGTCCACATTCTCTTTAATTTTATCCATTGGGACATGGCCGGGCCCTTCAATCATCACCTGCACATCATGTTTCCAGGCGATCTCTGTTAATTCACCTAACGTTTCCAGCTCTGCAAACTGCGCCTCATCATTGGCATCAGCAATCGAGCCTGGTCTAAGTCCATCTCCAAGTGAAAAGGCGATATCATACGTTTTCATAATTTCACAAATATCTTCAAAGTGCGTGTAGAGGAAATTCTCTTGATGATGAGCAAGACACCATCTTGCCATAATCGCACCGCCTCTTGAAACAATTCCGGTCACCCGATCAACTGTAAGCGGAATATATCTTAACAGCACGCCCGCATGAATTGTAAAATAATCTACACCTTGTTCTGCTTGTTCAATTAATGTGTCTCTGTACACATCCCACGTCAAATCTTCTGCGACTCCATTCACTTTTTCAAGGGCCTGATAGATAGGAACGGTTCCTACTGGGACGGGGCAATTCCGAATGATCCATTCTCTCGTTGTATGAATATCCTTTCCAGTAGACAGATCCATCATTGTATCTGCCCCCCATCTGATCGCCCATGTCATTTTTTCAACCTCTTCATTAATGGATGATGTTACAGCTGAATTGCCAATATTCGCATTGATTTTGACATGAAAATTCCTTCCGATAATCATTGGTTCACTTTCTGGATGGTTAATATTCGAAGGAATAACGGCTCTTCCGCTCGCTACTTCCTCTCTAACAAACTCAGGGCTTAGCTCTTCTCTTATTGCGATAAACTCCATTTCAGGCGTAATGATGCCTTTTTTGGCATAATGCATTTGCGTTACGCGCGCTCCTTGTTTCGCGCGGAGCGGCTTATGATGAAAATCAGTTTGGACAGAATGGAAGGACTCCTTCTCCCTTGACCGATATCCGTTATCTTCCGGTTTTACATGACGCCCTTCATAGCTTTCTGTATCTCCTCTTTCTTCAATCCATGCTGCCCTAAGACGCTTTAATCCTTTTGTGACGTCAATATGAACGTTCTCATCAGTGTACGGTCCACTCGTATCGTATACACGGGCTGGTTCATTTTTTATGTCGCCCGCCTCTGTCACAGTATGTGAGAGCACAATCTCTCTTTTCGGTACTAAGATATCGGGCCTTGATCCTTTCTCATACACCTTTCGGCTGCCGTCAAAGCTGGATAATAATGATTGGTTGGATGGGACACTTTTCTTTTCCTTCATTTGCTGTTCTCTCCTTTTCTTCTTGTCACCGGACAGGATGGAATCAGCACCAGCAAAAAACCAGGCTCTATTTAAAGAACCTGGTTTCGTCGTCAGAAATAAACATGCATATCATTGATAGGATACATGCATCATCTTCAACTTCCCCACGCTGGTACGAGCCAGATCAGGTCCAAAGGGTTAAGAAGCTTATGCTTCTCTCTCAGCCCATTTACGGGCACCCCTAGTCACTTTTATTGATTTCCACATCAGTGTAGCATAGAGACATCATGAAGAAAAGAAGATTCAGGAAAATAGTTCCTTTCCCCTATAAGCGTTATGGATCATGTTGATATACAGTCTTCTATACATCATCTATCTCTATCATTTCAATCAAATCTGAAATAAACATTGATCCTTTTCTCCTGTTATGTATAATTAATCTAAACGGAGAATTTTTATACAATTTATTCAAAGGAAGTTCTAGTCGATTGCAAACATTTCTCACATTTATCGTCGTAGGATTCTCAATTGCTCTGCCTGTTGGAGCAATCACGGTTGAAATGACAAAACAGGGACTCAAAAACGGATTCTTTCATGGTTTAACTGTCGGAGCAGGCGGTATGACCATAGACTTATTACTTATTTTGGCTTTATATGCTGGATTTGCTCAGTTTTTATCTTTGCCGTTTGTTCAAATCCCGCTCTGGCTGATCGGAGCTGTATTTTTAATGATTCTCGCATACGATTCCATTAAAAATGCGGATCAAGATATCCATTTAGCAGGAGAAAAGGTCAATAAATCATTCGCAAAAACATATCGAAACGGCTTGCTCGTGGCGGTATCTCCTGGAAATCTTGTGTTCTGGGTTTCTGTTTTTGGGGCTGTCCTTGCGGATGCGTATACAAAAACAGACTCATCTGAATTTATGCTGGCTGCCGGCGGTATTTTGGCAGGGATTCTCCTTCATGACATCGGTCTTCTCACACTTGTATCCTTAACTAGAAAAGTGATGAATCGGACGATGATCAAGTGGACATCCATTATTGCTGGTATTTTATTACTAGGGTTTGGCTGTTATTTCTTTTACGAATTTTATATAGGCATCAAGGTTTATTTTTAAGAAAAGGCTAAAGTTCGTGATGAACTTTAGCCTTTTTGATGTCAAACTACCGGGTCATGCCTGTTTGGCCTGTTTCAAATTGCGTTCTTCTCATGTCTCTAAAGCGTGTGAATGCACCTTCATCTTTTATGACTTGGACTGCTCTTCCATCCGCATAACGAGTCGCTGCTTCTTCTACTTGTGATACACCTTCCGACGTCAGGCGGCCATCTGATTTAATGGCAATATACACATTCTCATCCGTCACCATGACTTGAGAGTCAGCCACGTGATTCATTTTATTGATGCGGTTGGCAATTTTTCTTGAACGCTGGATGTTCTCTTGTTTATCATAGCCTGAGAACGACATTTGGTTATGATAGTTCATATCTCCATGACTGTAGCGTCCATCTCCACCTGTGAGAGGGATTCGATCATCAGCTTGAGGACGTGTACGGTAATCAACATTCGTTGTATTTCTCCCGTTCATTCCCTCCATGAGTTCAGAAACTGGTCCTTGATGATCTTGGTTGTTGTCTTCCGCTCGTTGATTCGAATGATAACCAACCGGCTGGCCTGATTGATTATGACGTGTATCGACACCTGCGTTATTATTTGCACCACATGCCGTTAAACCAATAGGAAGAAGCACTAATGCGATTGTTTTTTGCCATTTTTGTCTCAAACGAAAAACCCCCTGTACAAATTCAATCTCATGAGCGCGAAACAGGCTCTGTTTTAGCATGTACAGTTAGGAAAAAAATCAAGCTGTCAGTTATAAACAAAAAAAGGAACGATTGAGATCGTTCCTTCCGACTGGTGACAAATGCTAAAATGTTCTTGATTTTAGCCATTTGTCTTCTTTTCAGCGTAATAGAAAACCTTTGCAATCTAGGAGGCGAGCACCGGAACGGAGCGAATTTGACATTCGTGAGTACCGGCGCGCAGACCTGACACCGAATGCGAGGGTTTGTCTACACGCTGAAAGGAACGATTGAGATCGTTCCTTCTGTCATTAATCTTCTTCTTCTTCCTCCGGCCTTGCAAAAACGGATTGACCTGGATATGACTGCATGTAAGGCTGAGCTGGATAAGCACCCATTTGGCCATAAGGAACAGAATTCGGATAATGTCCCAGCCAAGGCTGATGATGATGCTTCATGCCATCATCGCATCCACAATCTTCCTTGCCATATGCTGCATTTGAAACGTTTGGAAAAAAGCCTTGATTTGCGTTGGCATTTGCATTGGCATTCGGATGCATATGGTGATGCCAGTGATGTCCGTCGTTTGCATGGTGCTCATGATTTTCTCCGTAGTAAGCAGGCGCTTGATACGCAGGATAATACGGATGAGCTGGGTATGGATATGGCATCATATGATGGTGATAATATGGATGGATAGGATAACATAAGCCTGATCCCGGTAAAATTGGCGATGCCGGCACCATTTGCTGCGGATATGGATACATCGCCGGCATGTAATGACCATAACCAAAATAAGGATCATATGGTTCATGATGATGATGCTGGTGATGATGCTCGTTATTTTCAGCCATTCCCCCTACCGCTGCCCCTCCCACATTTGGCATTTGCGGGAAGTTAGGAAGGTTCGGATAATTGCCATGCTCCATGTCTTTTCCCTCCTCTTTTTGATGCGGAATATGAATAAACGGATCATACCCCTTTGCCACTTCATCTTTTAGATGACCTTTATTTTCATGATGAAAATGGTCCTTGTGATCTTTATGTTCCTTATTTTCATGATGGACATGACCCTTGTTATCTTTGTGGTCTTTATTTTCATGATGAAAATGATCCTTGTGATCCTTTTTGTCATGAACATGATCTTTCTTCTCATGAACGTGATCTTTTTTCTCGTGATGATCTTTTTTGGGAGGAGGTGTGAATGGCTGGTAGAGATTGGTCTGATAATAGTTCACATCCACTTGCGGAAAAACTGGCTGCTCGATTTTTGGCACTGGCGGTACATATGGTACCGGTTCATTTGGCTTTTCCTTCGGTTTCGTATCTTGCACTTGCACGACATCTTTTGGCTTTTCTTTCACATACGGATGTTCTTTCGTTTTTGGCATTTCTTTTGCTTTGTGATGATCTGTTTTCACAGGAACACCACTAGATGGAATTTTAATCTTCATACCCGGCATGATCAAATCAGGATTACTGAGCTGTGAATTTAGTTTTTTCAATTCTTGAAAGTCGACTCCGTATTTCTTTGAAATTTTCCAAAGGGAGTCTCCTTTTTGCACAATATGAATTTTCAACGTTTTCCCCTCCTATGCAAAACGTGAACGTAACGGTTATGTCAGAAGTACAATATGTTTCAACATAAATTTATGCCTATTTACAAGCCGATATGATAAAAACTTGTTTTCTGATAGGAGAGGCTGATTCATTATTTAATGGCGAGCATTTTCTCGAGTGCAAGCAAAGCGTCTTTCGTGATGTCTTCATTGACCTGTATCAACCCGGCCGGCTGACCCTTCTCAATGCTTTCAAGCGACCATAACAAATGAGGCAGATCAATCCGGTTCATAGTCAAACATGGACACATATCCGGATTAAGGGATTCAATTTGTTTATCTGGGTGCTGCGCTATGATCCGTTTGACTAAATTCATCTCTGTTCCAATCGCCCATTTGCTTCCTGCTGGCGCCTGTTTGATCGTATCAATAATAAATTTTGTTGAACCTGCTAGGTCAGAAGCCCTTACGACCTCATGCGTACATTCAGGATGAACAAGAATTTGAATGTCACGGTCTTTTTTTCTCATGTCTTCTATATTCCGAACGGTAAACTTCTCATGTACGGAGCAATGGCCTTTCCATAAAATCATCTTGATCCGGGAAAGCGGCTGATCAGTGATAAGCTTTTCTTCTATCTGATCCCAGACAGCCATTTCTTCTAGCGGAATACCTAAATCAAAAGCCGTATTACGCCCTAGGTGCTGATCAGGGAGAAAGAGAATCCGCTCTTTTTGCGTCAGCGCCCACTCGAGTATTTTTTTAGCGTTTGATGAAGTAACAGTCGCCCCGCCATGCTTGCCGACAAATGCTTTAATGTCTGCTGTTGAATTGACGTACGTAAGCGGAAGTATTGTATCCCCAAACAGATCAGTGAGCTGCTCCCATGCTCTGTCTGTTTGTTTCATGTTCGCCATATCTGCCATGGAACAGCCTGCCCTCATATCTGGCAATACAACGCTTTGATTCTTGTTTGACAGCATATCTGCCGTTTCTGCCATAAAATGAACACCGCAGAACACAATGTATTCAGCCTCATGATTGTCAGCAGCTATTTGCGCCAGCTGCAATGAATCTCCTGTTGCATCTGCAAATTCAATGACCTCATCCTTTTGATAATGGTGGCCTGGTATAAAAAGCTTTGAACCAAAAGCCCGCTTAATGTCTAACACTCGCTGCTTCATCTCATCATCAGAGCGGTGTTTATATTCATCTGGCATCATGACTGCATGTTGATTGGCTAATATATTAAGCATGGACATGAGTTGTTCCCCCTTTATGACTGAATTCCATATTCATACTAAAATCAAATGCTGGAGCAGAATGTGTCAGAAAGCCAAGCGAAATAAGGTCGACTCCTGTGCCCCTGTAGCTTGGCAATGTCTCTAGCGTGATGCCTCCTGAAGCCTCTGTCAGAATGGACTCTGGTGTCATTTGTTTAAAACGCTTTACCTCATCCGGAGAACAGTTATCAAACATGATGACATCCGCTTTTGCATCAATGGCTTCCATAAGCTGCGTTTCTGATTCAATTTCCACTTCAATTTTCACCATATGACCGGCATATGCTCTCGCTTTCTCTACAGCTTCACGGATAGAACCGCATGCCGCAATATGATTATCTTTAATCATCACCCCATCTGATAAACCAAAGCGATGATTCTTTCCACCGCCCGTCTTCACTGCATATTTCTCTAACATACGCAAGCCGGGTGTCGTTTTTCTCGTATCACAAATCGTAATAGACGGGTCAGCTAATCTGCGGACCGCCTCATGTGTTAAGGTGGCGATACCTGTCATTCGCTGCAATAGATTTAAAATGACCCTCTCTCCCTTTAATAAGTCGTTGACTGAGCCCTTTATTTTCGCCAGTACCGCGCCTGAATGAATCCAATCACCTTCTTGAAAATACAGCTCCGTTTGAATCTGTTCATTCAACAGGCGGTACCCTATATCAATCACTTGTGATCCTGCCAATACACCAGATTGTTTCGCAATGATAAAAGCTGTTCCCTTCTTGTCTCCAAAGATGGCATCTGCTGATACATCTCCAAAGCCAATATCTTCTGTGAAAAAATGAGTGAGCATTTGTTTTAACTGTAAACGTTCCATTTGGCACCGATCCTTTCATTTTTCATGATATGAATGTGACCTTTTTCATGAACAATCTGCCTGCCCCGCCACAACGCATCGCTCCGCTCTGGATAATCCATTCGATAATGGCCGCCTCTGCTTTCTGTACGGAGTAATGCAGATTTGGCAAGGCAAACCGCTAATGCCCATTGATTGCTTAATTCGATCTGTTTATTTGTGATATCCTTCACATTAATTTGCTGAAAATTGACATGCTGTAACGAATGAAGCAAGGTCTGCAAGCCTTTTTCATCTCTCACAATGGCCGCAAATGTAGTCATCCATTGTCTCAGTTGAGATGTTGAAATCATTGGGACCATCCATATTTCTTGAATTGAAAAAGGTGGACTTGTTTCTTTCTGTTTAGGCAGTTGTTCAATTCTCTGTGCCGCTTTGCTGCCTAACACGAGACCTTCCAGAAGAGAATTACTCGCCAATCGATTCGCACCGTGTAAGCCAGTACAGGCCGCTTCTCCAATGGCAAATAGCGCTGGAACAGTCGTTTCTCCATATTCATTGACGCGAATGCCGCCCATTAAAAAGTGCATACCGGGGGAAATTGGCAGCCTGCCGCTTGCCATATCGACGCCTGCACGCTGGCACATCTGAGCTATGGCCGGAAAACGAGCTGAAAAATGCGGAATATCATGGATGTTAAGATACAATTGATGACCTAATTGCTGCTCATGAAAAATAGCTCTAGCGACCACATCTCTAGGTGCTAAATCAGCTTGTGGGTGAATACCTTTCATGATCCGCCTGCCTGTTTCATCTTCTAAATAAGCCCCCTCTCCCCGTACTGCCTCTGAAATAAGGCCAACTGCTTTTCCAGCGATTGTTAAAAGAGTTGGATGGAATTGAACAAATTCGAGATCCACTAATTGTGCCCCGGCTCGATAGGCCATCATCAGTCCGTCTCCTGTTATAGAAGGATCATTTGTGTTTGTCTCATACAGGGAGCCGCAGCCGCCAGTTGATAAAACAACGGCATCTGCGGTCATCGTATGTACGTGTCCTGTCTCGTCTTTCCATACAACACCCGTACATGTCCCTTCATGAACCAATAGATCAATGACATGATGATATTCGTATAAATGAATATGTGAGCCGAGCTGACTTTTCAGAAACTGTATAATGGTTTTACCTGATTGATCTCCTCCTGCATGCAAGATGCGATGAGTGGTATGTGCTCCCTCTTTGCCTAATTGCAGCTCTCCCGCCTTATCTTGATCAAATGGACAGCCTTCTGCTACGAGCTGCTCCACAAGGTGTTTTCCAAGTCTCACGATTTCTTGTACGGTTCTTTCATCATTGTGGTCACAGCCGGCAGCTAGTGTATCTTGCACATGCTGCTCAGCTGAATCATGTGCTGAAAAGGCAGCAGCGATTCCTCCTTGTGCCAGCATGGAATTACTAGATGAACATTGTTTTTTTGTCATCATGATGACTTGGCAGCTTTTCGAAATGTTTTTTGCAAAGGAAAGCGCTGCAATGCCTGATCCCACCACAATGACTTTTTTGATTGATGACACCATCGCCCCTCCTGTCATTTACACCTGTCTTGACACATATCATTACACAACACTAAAATAAATACAAGAAAAAATTTTCACACGGGAGATGGATGGGTTGGTTTATTTAGATTACGCAGCTTCTACACCTGTTTCAGAGGAAGCGCTGCATGTTTTTGAACAGCTAAGCAAAAATTTCTACGGAAACGCAAGCAGCCTTCATGATGCTGGGGGAAAAGCAAATGACATATTGACTTACAGCAGACAATCACTCGCTGCCATGATCGAGGGTGAACCGGATGGGATCTATTTTACAAGCGGTGGAACTGAATCCAATCTCCTTGCGATTCAATCGATCATCAATGGACTGCCAGCACATCAACAGCATGTCATCACAACTTCAGTTGAGCATCCTTCTGTTCATTATGCAGTTAGCAGCTTAGAGCGTCTTGGCGTAAAAGTCACGATCATTGAACCCAATCAGGATGGAATCATAACAAAGGACATTCTCAAAAAAGCATTATTGCCTGAAACAGGACTAGTATCTATTCAGCATGCTAATTCAGAAACAGGAATTATCCAGCCGCTTGCTGAATTAGCGCCTCTTTTAAAAGAAAGGAACATTCTTTTTCATACAGATGCTGTGCAAACATTTGGAAAGATTCGTGTGTCCATCAAAGAACTTGGAGTCGATGCTGTGTCCATCTCAAGTCATAAAGTGTATGCTCCTAAAGGCGCTGGTGCCGTTTATATGGGCGCTCATGTTCCTTGGAAACCTTTATATACAGGAGCAGTTCAGGAAAATGGCTTACGTCCAGGGACAGTAAACGTTCCATGTATCGGTGCTTTTGCTGCCGCAAGTGAACAAGCGATGCTTAGGCTGGATGAACAGCAAAAATTAGATAAGCAGCTGCGTGATTATTTTCTTCAGCAGTTAAAAATAAGACAGCTGCCAGTTCGTACGCTTCAGGACAATGACAATCGCCGCATGCTGCCTCATATTATTGGTTGTTTTTTTGAAGGGTTTGAAGGACAATATGTAATGTTAGCATGTAACCGGCATGGGATTTGTCTATCTACTGGAAGCGCATGTGCTTCCGGTTATCACCATCCTTCCCCTGCTGTGAAGGCATTGCGTGTATCAGATCGTGATGCCCTACAATTTATTCGACTATCATTAGGATATCAGTCATCAAAAGATGACATCGATCAGCTTTTGCATACATTTGAGCATTTGCAAAAGGAGAAGAAGGGAGCTTAGGACGTGGAGCAAGAGAGGAAACTCATTGGCGAAGAAAGAAGAAACGCCATTTTAGAGTGGCTGAAAGAAACAGACACACCGCTCACTGGAAGCTTTTTAGCTAAAAAGGCGGCTGTCTCTCGACAAGTCATTGTACAAGATATTTCATTATTAAAAGCAAAAAACGAACCCATTATTGCCACAAGCCAAGGCTATGTGTATATGGCAGCGCAGCATGCGCCAGAAAGAGAAATTGAACAAATCATCGCCTGCAAGCATGATCCTGCTCGTACAGAAGAGGAACTGACCTTGATTGTAGACTTTGGAGTGACGGTGAAAGATGTGATCATTGAGCACCCTGTTTATGGTGAACTAACGGCCTCTATTCGCGTCAGCACACGGAAACAAGTCGCTGATTTTGTCCATCATATTTCTAACACCGGCGCGTCCTACTTGTCAGAACTAACAGACGGCGTGCACCTGCATACTCTCACTGCTTACAGCCAAAAACAGCTTGACCAAGCCATTCAAGCGCTGGATGATGCTGGGTTTTTAATAAAAGACTAAAAAAATAGTGTCCTGCACGGGACACTATTTTTCATTCGTTAATTCATATGTTTGATAGCTGCCGAGCAGCTTGACCTCACAGCCAATCGCTTCTAATTCTTGAATCGCACCAGGGACGAGGACATCATCCATTTCTTTTTCAATATCAATAATAAATAAATAATGTCCAAGACCTGTTTTTGTCGGACGAGATTCAATTTTTGACAAGTTGAGATTCCGCCAAGAAAAAGCAGACAGCACGCGGTGCAATGCGCCTGATTGGTCATCCTTAGGCAGACTGACCACAATGGTCGTTTTTGGCTTTGATGAGAAACCAGAATTCATTGGGAACGATGCGTTAGGATTTTTATGTAAAATCACAAAGCGTGTATGGTTGTGCGGATAATCATGAATGTCTTTTTTCGCAATCGTCAAACCATACGTTTTTGCGGCAATTTCATTGGCAATAGCCCCGACAGCTTCATCTGGATGCTCACTGATGTATTTTGCTGCATAGCCTGTTGATTCCACTGGCCGATGAGGAATATGAGGGTACTGCTTTTTCAGAAATTGATGACACTGGGCAATCGCGTGAGGATGCGATTGAATAACATCTAACGTCTCCCAGCTCTCCGCTCTTGATGGGTGGACAAGCAAATGCTGCCGAATCGGTGCTGTCATCTCCCCCACAATGGACAGCGCTTCTTCATGAATTAAATAATCAATCGTTAAGTTCACAGATCCTTCAAGTGCATTTTCAAGTGGAACGACCGCCAAATCGACTTCGCCTTTTGACACAGCATCCATACATTGCGGAATCGTTGCATAGGCACGCTGCACCGTATCTTTTGGAAAACAAGAGCATACGGCCAAATGAGTAAATGTTGCCTCTGGTCCAAAATAACCTACAGTTAATTGCTTCATCTGCTATGATCTCTCCTTTTACGCCCCAGAACCTAGAATTTCGACTTTTTCGACAAATTCAAGCTTTCTTAATTGATTCATGACGGTGTTGATATCATCTGCCATACCAGCTGTACTAATTGATAAGGTGACATTCGCTCTTCCTTGCAGCGGAATCGTTTGGTGAATGGATAACACATTACAGCCAGAGTCAGCCACAATTTGAAGCAGTCTTGATAAAGCCCCAGACCGGTCCTCAAGGTGGAAAAACAATGTGATGATCTGCTCTTTCACCATTGTATAAAATGGAAAAACAGCATCTCGGTATTTATAAAAAGCACTGCGGCTTAAATCCGCTTTTTGAACAGCATCGGCAACTGAATCCGCTTTTTTGCGATCGAGAAGCTTTTTGACCTCAAGCGTTTTTCGCATCGCATCTGGAAGTACATCCTCTCTTACTAAATAGAACGTTTCTTCTTTCACCTGTTTTCTCCCCTTTTAAAAACGGGAGAGCCCATGGTCTGGACCCTCCTTTTGATCAATCAATAAATTCGAATTCAAATTCAAGCAGACGAATGATGTCGCCATCTTTTGCTCCGCGCTCACGCAACGCATCATCGACACCCATTCCGCGCAGCTGTCTAGAGAATCGTTTAACAGATTCATCTCTTGAGAAGTCTGTCATCTTAAACAGACGCTCAAGTGCTTTACCCGTTAAGACAAATGTGCCATCAGGATCTCTAGAGATTTCAAATGGTGCATCGCCTTCATCAAACCTGTACATCACGCGGTTATCCGACAGCTCATCTTCATTATAGAGCGGGAATTCCGGTGTTGTTTCAAGCTGATTGGCGATTTCAAATAAGAGCTCACGAAGCCCTTCTCTTGTGATCGCACTAATCGGGAACACTTTATAGTCATCCGTTAATTTTTCTTTAAATGCCTCTAGGTTGTCAGCTGCATCTGGCATGTCCATTTTGTTCGCAACAATGATTTGCGGACGCTCTGTCAATCTCATATTGTACTGCTCAAGCTCTTCATTAATCGTCACGTAGTCTTCGTATGGGTCACGCCCTTCAAGTCCAGACATATCAATGACATGGACAATGACACGTGTACGCTCAATATGACGTAAAAATTGATGACCTAAGCCAACGCCTTCGTGCGCTCCTTCGATCAGTCCTGGCAGATCCGCCATAACAAAGCTTCGGTTATCGTCTGTTTCAACAACACCGAGGTTCGGCACAAGCGTTGTAAAATGATAATCCGCAATTTTTGGTTTCGCAGAAGAGACAATCGAAAGCAATGTTGACTTCCCGACACTTGGGAAACCAACAAGTCCAACATCTGCAAGTACTTTTAATTCTAAGATGACGTCACGTTCTTTACCTGGCTCACCGTTTTCAGACAGCTGTGGTGCAGGGTTTGCTGGTGTTGCGAAGCGTGAATTCCCGCGTCCGCCACGTCCGCCTTTAGCAATTACAGCCCGCTGCCCATGCTCTGTCAAGTCAGCTAGTACTTGTTCCGTCTCTGCATCTGTCACAACCGTACCCGGCGGAACTTTGACAATCATTTCTTCCGCATTTCGGCCATGCTGGTTTTTACTCATTCCATGCTCGCCGCGGTCAGCCTTGAAATGGCGCTTATAACGAAAGTCCATTAACGTTCTAAGTCCTTCGTCTACTTCAAATACAACATCTGCACCATTTCCGCCGTCGCCGCCTGCTGGGCCGCCCTTTGGTACATATTTTTCACGACGGAACGCCACCATACCGTTTCCGCCGTCACCGCCTTTAACATACACTTTAACCTGATCTACAAACATAACTTCCTCCGTTTCTCTGCATCACATATCTCGTTCTTGCCTCAAACAAAGCTCAATCATGGACTCATGAGGCGTCACATGAAATTGCGTTATACTCATACATGGATAGTTTGCGTCATGAAACGCATTTAACGCATCCAAACTTGTTAATTTTCCTTTGAAATCAAAATATAAGATCACATCATTTTCTTCATGATCTGTTTGGAACGTGACCGTTAAATGATTTTCAGTTTTTTGGCAAACTGATTGATCGAATATCGAAAACAACTCCTGTGATACCGTTAGCAGCTGCGATTCATATGCTGATAAGTCTCGGGTTTCACCAAGCACTTCATAATCTAAGGTGATAAAATGCGACTCCCAATTAAATGTTAGAAAGTAATAGGCCAATTGGGGAATTTTTAAATTTGAGAGTTTGGATTCATGCTGTGCTTCAATGACCATTTCTTCTATAATTTCAAACACGCGGTCATATTTTTCTAATGTCAAGTTGCCTTTGATCAGCTGTAATTTATTCATCCAGTCGTGTCTGGAACGACTGAGCAGATAGATCAATTCATTTGTTAATGCAACGTGAGTTAATTTTTCATTTTCTTTACTTGGTATCTCTTCCATTATCGCACTCCCAATCGTTTGGTCTCTCTTTTAGGAGTCTTATCATCAATATGTCTCCCTGAATTATAACAGAGAAGACAGCATAGAAAAACACTAGTTATGTGAGGAAAGGTTGTTTTTTCTGATCGTATAGGAGAAAATGAGGCAAAGTCAGCAAACGTTCTTTGATATTTATGGAGTGCATCTTCTTTTATCATCTTCGGTACTGCTTGTAAAAAGTGAAAAAAACTCCAGTCAATGACCGGAGTTTTTAGCAATTATTGTGCCGCAGGATATACGCTCACTTTTTTACGGTCACGACCGAAACGTTCGAATTTAACCGTTCCGTCGATTTTAGCGAAAAGAGTGTCGTCGCCTCCGCGTCCAACGTTTTCACCTGGATAGATTTTCGTTCCACGTTGACGATAAAGGATAGAACCACCAGTTACGAATTGACCATCAGCACGTTTAGCGCCTAAACGTTTAGACTCAGAGTCACGTCCGTTCTTTGTAGAACCTACCCCTTTTTTAGATGCGAAAAATTGAAGATCTAATCTAAGCATGAAGTTCACCTCCTATTTTTTTGTTGATATTCTCACATAATCGTGATAATCTCGTTCAATTGTCTCTAAGGAAACGACCATGCCTTCTAAAAGCAGCTGGGCTTTTTCAAAGGATACTGGATCTGTATCAGCCGGCAGTTCAAAAGAGAAGTAGCCGCCTTCTTCACCAATATCAAGCAGTGGGTCCAATCCTGTCAGTGCAATAATTGAATTGACTGAGCCGAAAACAACAGCAGATACACCTGCACAAACGAGATCCTGACCTTTTTCAGCAAACTCGGCATGTCCAGTCATCTGAAAAGACGTAATGCTTTCATCTGCTGAAGACCGAGTAATGGTTGCTTTGATCATATCACTCACACGCCTTAAGCGTTGATTTTTTCGATAACAACTTTAGTGTAAGGTTGACGATGACCTTGTTTCTTGTGGTTGTTTTTCTTCGGTTTGTACTTGAACACAGTAATTTTCTTACCGCGACCTTGTTTTTCAACTTTAGCCGTTACTGTTGCTCCAGCAACTGAAGGATTACCCACTTTGACAGTGTCTCCGCCGACAAACAATACGTTTTCGAAAGTTACTGTTTCACCTGCTTCAGCAGCTAGTTTTTCAACATAAACAGTTTGACCTTCTTCAACTTTTACTTGTTTACCACCAGTTTCGATAATTGCGTACATCTCTGCACCTCCTAATAAACTCAGACTCGCCGAATACAGGGGGCCATAGGCACTTTACACCTGCTCCGCGCGGTTGTAGCACGGGTGCTACATATCCATAACATTAAAAAATATATCAAACTAGACGCAGAATGTCAATGTATTTTCACCATTAGTACGGTAAAAGAAGCTCTTCCATTGAGGAGGTAGTTCTGCGATCTGAAAAATACGCATGGAGCAGTTCATTTTCATCAAGCTGGCTCATCTTCACGCCATCTCTTTCAATAATAATCGGATGCTTACAGCCCCTTTGAAATCGGGCCATCACTTCATATACTTTTTCCTCTGCACTTGCTCTCAGCGGAATGAGTTTTTCTACCTTTTGCTCTTTTTTACCGTAATACCGTTCTAGTAAAAAGCGAACTCTGACGTAATGCCGCTGCCTGTGTTCCATCACGAGTGAATAAGCTAAAAAAGTAAGCAGCACCCAGCCATTGAATTGCAGCGGTGCAAACAAAAGTAATCCTCCTGTCAATAGGCCGAAAAAGACAAGTGAGCCTTTTATTGTTAGGGCATGGGCACGTTGGAAAGGGTAAAAAACGGATAAGAGCAAAAAGAATAATTTTCCGCCATCAAGCGGCCAAATGGGCAAAAGATTCACAAGGAAAATTGCCATATTATAAAAGGTAAACATCGTAAAGACGTCATGTGAGATAAGAGAAGCCTCCATGAAAAGCCATGCCATGAGCTGGAGCGGTACATGCTGAAGCGGCCCGCACAAAATGACCGCCAGCTCTTCTTTTAGCGGACGGTTTCCATGTTCCTCTACTTCCACCGTTCCGCCAAATGGCAGTAAAAAAATCCGCCGAATGCGCCAATGATAATAGCAGGCAGCCGCTGCATGTCCAAGTTCATGGACACAGACGATCACGAGCAGACAAAGCAGCGGCTTGATTTGACCTGACAGAATCGCAAACGCCATCACAATCCACAGCAGCGGATGGATGTGAATTTTGGTCAGCATGAGCAGCCATCTATTCAAAGGTCATCACCTGAATAGGATCGATAAATTGTTCATTTTGCTTAATGGCAAAGTAATACGTGCCTTTCCCTTGATCATCAAGCGAAATCTGGCCAATTTTTTCACCCTTATCAACAAAATCATATAAGGCCACATCGGCTTTCTTTAATTGACCGTACCAGCTATAGCTATTATCTGCATGCTGCACCACCACGGTAAGCCCTGTGTCGCTTTTCTTTTTCACCTCAATCACATAGCCTTCCTTCATACTATCAATGGCTTCAGCGGATGTCTCCACTTTGACCCCTGCGCCATTTTGCGTAAAGGATTCCTGCACTTTACCAGAGGCAGGAACAGCTAGTTCTTGATTCGCTTGTACGTCTTTTTGACCATCTTTTTTCTCTATTAAAAAGGCCAGCGGATGTCCAACTGTTTTTTCAAACCAGCGGTTGGCAGCAGCAAATTGAAAATCTTGCTCAAAGGTCTGAGTAATCATCGGCTTCAGCTGCTGAAACGGACCTGTCTGACCTTTAAATGAAATGGCTGCAATCAACACAAGGGACGCTGATAATAAGCATTTAAGCACAAAGGTATTCGGGTTAAATAAGGGATGACGATATTTCTTTGGCTGATGGGACGCCGGTTCATAGGAGGTCGAGCCAGAATGCTTTTCTTCCTCTGTCAGCATAACCCATGGCGGGATATCTTCTTTTTTCTTGAAAGCCGCCTTATTAGGGGGAGCAGCTGGCTGCATCGTTTTGCGGCGCTGCGCGATTTTCTTTCGGTACTCGTCCACTCTTTTCATGAGATCACCCTTTACATACAAACAGTTTGTACATTTTATGTGACAACCCCATCTGATATGCAACAAAAAGACCGATTCTCATCGAATCGGTCTCAGCGTGCAGACAAACCCTCGCATTCAGTGTCAGGTCTGCGCTCCGGTGCTCACGAATGTCAAATTCGCTTTGCAAAGGCAGCCGTCTTTCCTGACTGCAAAGGTTTTCTATCACGCTTTAGTGATTATGCTCTTACACCAAAAAATGCTTTGAGTTTTGCAAACATTCCCTTGTTTTCTTCTTCAAAAGATTGAAGCGGAACAGATTCGCCTAGTACGCGGCGGGCAATATTGCGATAGGCAATCGATACTTTGTTTTTAGCATCCATAACAATCGGTTCACCATTGTTTGAAGCCTTAATCACATCATCATCATCTGCAACAATGCCAAGCAGATCAATCGATAAGTGATGTACCACTTCATCTACATCCATTGAATCGCCATTTTTCGCCATGTGTGTACGAATACGATTGACAATCAAACGAGGCGGTTCGATATCTTCTTGTTCTAACAAACCGATGATCCGGTCCGCATCTCTCACAGCTGAGATTTCAGGCGTCGTCACGACAATGGCCTTGTCTGCACCGGATACAGCATTTTTAAAGCCTTGCTCAATTCCAGCAGGGCAGTCAATGACAACATAATCAAAGTCTTGTTTCAATGATTGAATTAAGTCTTTGATCTGTTCCGGCTCTACAGCCGTTTTATCACTTGTTTGAGCAGCAGGTAAAAGATACAAAAGATCCTCGAAACGCTTATCTTTTACAAGCGCTTGGTGAATTTTGCATCTTCCTTCTACTACATCGACTAGATCATAAATAATGCGGTTTTCAAGCCCCATCACGACATCCAGATTTCGAAGGCCGATGTCGGTATCAACTAGACACACCTTTTTCCCTTGAATTGCTAGTGCTGTGCCTAAGTTTGCAGATGTTGTTGTTTTGCCAACGCCGCCTTTTCCTGAGGTAATCACAATAGCCTCGCCCAATTTCACATTCCTCCCTCAAGCCTTGTCAGATTAGGTCTTATATGAGCCAATTGCTGCAGGCGTTCAATGATCATATTGCCATCTATATCTAAATAAGCACATTCCATTTCATTTCCATCTTCTTTTTGGTCTGGCGCGCGGTTAAAAACTTGTGCGATGCGAAGCTGTGTTGGAATCATATGAGATGCCGCAATAACAGCCTGTTTGTTGCCATTACATCCAGCATGCGCCACACCTTTTAAAGCGCCAAGCACAAAAATATTTCCTCCTGCGCGAATCGTTCCGCCAGGATTGACATCTCCTATTAATAAAAGATCTCCTTCGACATGCAGCACCTGTCCAGAGCGCACAATTTTTGCTACAGAAGTAATTTCAGCCTCTGCTTTTAATCGTCTCGCCTCTTCAGTTGACATGACTTCACTTTCAATGGAGTGGATGACGAGATGTTCATTTTCAGACACCGCTTCAGTCAAACGCGTCTCCTGATCCTCTGTTAAATACCGAAAACCAAGCTTAATATGCACATTGACCTTATGTCCTTCTCTTCCATCTGTATATTGCTCAAGTAATAGAACCTCTCGCAAGCCGGAAAGAAGGTCATCAAACGAACAGTCATCATTTAACTGTAATGTTAATCCGTTTTTTGTACCTTTTATCGTCACATATTGCTGTTTTTGAGTTTTCAAGATGCTCACCTCAACAACATACTCATTTCGCCGTAATTGGACAAACTCCTGCTTTTATTCGTCGATCAGTCCTTGTTTCACGTGGGTGAAAAAGAGCCTAAACGGCACAACAAGTATGAGAGACGCAGCAGTATTTAAAAGAATCGTTGGAATAAAGCGTTCGATGACATACGTATTAAACGGCATAATCCCTGGTTGAATTGTCGCTTGAACGCCGTATACATAAAACTCCATCACGGAAACAGCAATAATCGACAGAAAAACAACGACTAACATATTCGTTTGCAGAACTTTAAAGGCTTTTGCTAACAAATAGCAAAGCGCCCCAAAGCCAAACATATGAACACCAAGTATGCCTGTATATGAAATATCATATAAAAGTCCAAAGATAACTCCGTAAATCACACCATATTTTTGATTCACAAAAGCAGTCATAAATACAAGTGCAAGTAAAATGAAATGAGGAGCTAAAATTTGATTCTCTGAAACAAATGGGAGCTTCACTAAATCCACAAAAATGCTGTCAAATACGAAGATAAACAACATGACGAAAGCAAGAAGGACACGTTTCACGAGCCTTCCTCCTTCGTCAATTCAGATGCATCTGCTGTACTTGTGCTGCGATTCACCACAATCACGCGGTCTAAATTGTTGAGTTCAGCCGCTGGTTCTACGTAAATGATCTTTGTCAGGCCGTAATGGTCTGGCTCGATTTCACTTACCTTACCAATCGTTAAGCCTTGCGGAAATACGCCCCCTGCTCCAGATGTTTCAACAAGATCTCCTTTTTTGACATCCCCATCTGCATCGGATTTCAGAATATTCATAGTCAGCATTTTTTTCTTGCTGTCATAACCGTTAATGATTCCATTGAGTTCTTCTTTGCCCTTTTTCGCAAAAATTTTCGTTGAAATTCTATTATTTTGGTCAGTAGAGCTTAGCAATCTTACAGTCGAAGTAAAATTGTTGAGCTTATCACTTTCAATCTTCCCAATTAATGCGCCACTCTCATTAGTGACTGCCATATCTTTTTCCACGCCTTGTTTTTTCCCTTTATCAATCATCACAAAGCTATCCCAAAGAGAAGGGTTTCTTGCGATAACAGTTGATAGAATTGGCGTGTAGTCACGAATAGAGTTCACATAGCCAAGCTGTTTGCGAAGCTTTTTGTTCTCATCTTCTAGTTCTTGAAGTTTCGCCTCATATTGAGTTTGTCCATCAAGTTTTTTTCGAAGACGCTCGTTTTCATCATATGTGTTCTTTAAATCTTGTACGTTCCCATAAATACCGGCAATAAATTGTGATGGTTTATGAAAGACACCTTGAAAAAAGCCTGTCGTATCCCCCACTAATTTTTCCGGCCATGAAGCACCTCTGCCGCTTTTCACTGAAAAACCAATCATGGCCACCAGTACGATGACACAGACAAGGAGCAACATTAATCTTTTATTCATAAAAAACTGCGGCATGTCTTACACCTCTTTAATTACGCCCGATTATCGATTATCTTTTGATTTTCCTTTGAACAAATGAATATGTTCTAGTGCTTTCCCTGTCCCGATTGCCACACAGTCAAGCGGGTCTTCTGCAATAATGACTGGCATTTTCGTTTCATCGCTAATGACTTTGTCAAGATTACGCAGTAATGCACCGCCTCCTGTTAATACAATTCCGCGGTCCATAATATCTGCTGCGAGCTCAGGCGGGGTTTTTTCAAGAGTCATTTTCACTGCATCGACAATTGTTTCCACCGTATCGCGAAGCGCTTTTGCAATCTCTTCTGCCGTAATAGAGATTGTTTTTGGCAGACCTGTTAAAAGGTCACGTCCGCGAATGTCCATCTCATCATGTACGTCAGGCTGAGCAGAACCGATTTCCATTTTAATCGCTTCTGATGTACGATCACCGATCATTAAGTTATACGTTTTACGGATGTAGCTGCTGATCGCATCATCCATCTCATCTCCTGCCACACGGATTGATTGTGATGTCACAATGCCGCCAAGAGAAATAATCGCTACTTCTGTTGTACCGCCGCCAATATCCACAACCATACTTCCTGTTGGTTCCCATACAGGAAGGTTAGCACCGATTGCCGCAGCAAATGGTTCTTCAATAGGGTATGCGTCACGTGCACCAGCTTGTCTTGTTGCATCAATGACTGCACGCTCTTCTACAGCTGTAATACCAGATGGTACACATACCATGACGTAAGGTTTACGAGCAAAAAGCCCTTTGCCTTTTAATGCTTGATTAATGTAATATTTCATCATTGTTGCTGTCGTCTCGTAATCTGCAATGACACCGTCTTTCATTGGGCGTAGTGCCACAACATTACCAGGTGTACGGCCAATCATGTTTCTAGCATCATTTCCGACTGCCACTATAGACTTCGTATCAGTTTCCAAGGCTACGACCGAAGGTTCTCTTACAACAATGCCTTTTCCTTTAATAAAAACAAGTGTATTCGCTGTGCCAAGATCTATACCAAGGTCTTTTGTACCAATTCCAAACATATGTATGTATCTTCCTTTCTTAAACCAAAATTCCCTTAGGGAAAAACTCATAAACTCTATTATATCGTAAAACATTGAAAAAAAAAGTGTTACAAATACCCTTTTTCCTTCAAACTCACAAATTTTTGATCACCTATGACAAGATGATCAAGCAGCTGTATTCCAATCAGCTGTCCACATTCAAAAAGTCGCTGTGTGACTTCAATATCTTCCCTGCTGGGCGTCGGATCTCCAGATGGATGGTTGTGCACACATATAAATGAAGCAGCGGACCGTTTAAAGGCCTCTTTGAAAATTTCACGCGGGTGAACGATGGATGAGTTCAAACTGCCAATAAACACGGTATGTTTATGAAGGACTTGATTTTTAGTATTGAGATAAAGACAAACGAAATTTTCCTGTTGTAAAAACCTCATATCTTCCATCACAAAGTTTGCCCCATCCTCTGGTGTGCGGATCACATAGCGGTTGTCCGTCGTTTGATGGTGTAATCTAGTGCCAAGTTCTAAAGCAGCTAAAAGAGAGACCGCCTTCGCCTTTCCAACTCCTCGAATCTTCGACATTTCTTCAATTGAGGCTTCTCTTACAGAGCGAAGACCGCCAAATGTTTGCAGAAGTCTTGCGGAAATTTGAAGAACTGATTCCTTTTTTGTGCCTGTCCTTAAAAGAATCGCAACAAGTTCATGGTTTGACAGACTGCCGGGACCATATTTGATCAATCGTTCTCTCGGCTTTTCATCTTGAGGAAAATGCTTTAGCAACATAGGGAAATCGTTCATGATACCCACTCCTTTTAGATTCCTTCCTGTCATCAAAAAGGGGTGATTCCAAATGTTTCGAGCACTCTAACTGTTTTGGCAATAGGGAGACCTACAACGGAAAAATAATCACCATCTATTTTTTGAACAAACAGTGCGCCTTTTCCTTGAATGCCATAGCTCCCCGCTTTATCAAGCGGTTCTCCCGTTTCGATATAGCGTTCTATTTCATTTTGCGTAAGTGTCCAAAACGTCACTTCTGTCTGTTCATAAAATGTTTCTTTTCTATTCTCTGACTGAATCGTGACACCCGTCAAGACTTGATGTGTCTTTCCTGACAATAATTGAAGCATTGAGGCCGCTTCTTCCCTGTCTTTTGGTTTCCCAAGACATTTGCCGTCAATTGCAACAATCGTATCTGCACCAATAATCACAGCTTCGGGATATAATCTTTGAATATCACTTGCTTTTTGTTCTGCCAACCATTGGACGTTCTCTGCAGGAGAAAAGTTTCGATTTATTTCTTCTTTTAATTGACTTGCTTGAATGTCATAAGAAAACCCTGCTAGATCAAGCAATTCTTTTCTTCTAGGGGATTGAGATGCGAGAATCAATTGGTTCATGTTTGTTCATCCTTTCAGGGTTTAGCCTAAGAAGTAAGATACCCATTCATCCTATCAAATGTACATCTTACCGACAATTTACGAAAATTCATTTTTCATGTTCCTTCATCATTATGTTGGATGCAAAAGAAAAAAACTAGTCATTTTTTGACTAGTTTGGTTTCTTAAAATATGATTTTACGTATTTAATTGATCAAGCAGTGCCTGTTGAGATTTCCACCCGTTTTCAGCAGTAGGTTCATTTAACAGCTGCACCGCTTTCAGCAAACTGCTTTTAGCTGGTGCGTCCGTTGTTTTGGCACTTTCAAGCTCAGAGATTAGCTGGGCAACGTCCTTTTGATCCACATCATCCCCTGCAATGACCTTAGAGGATAAAACAGATGCCTTTTCTATTAAACTAGTCAGTTCCTCCGGTACTTGAAATGAGAGCTCCTTGCCTCCCCACGCCTCAAAGTGCTGATCAATCAGCTTCTTCCCAACAGCACTTGTCATGCCCTGTTCTGTCGCAAGCCCGGCAATGACATAATAGCCATCATCCATCGAGACCTTTTTCCCCGCATATCCTGCTTCTTTTAAACTGCCAACTAATTCATCTGCTCCTTTTTCAGAGGAAAACTTTCCAGCCTGTACGACATAGGTTGAAAAACTGCCAGAGGCGCTTTTTTCATCCTTATTCTCTTTTGATTCATCAGCAGTATCTGCTGGCGGCGCATCCCCGCCCGCTTTCATTGATGATTGATTTCCGGACGCTGAAACGCTGATATCTCCCCCTGATGGATTCTGAGTACCATCTTGACTTAAGCTAAGTGCAAACACACCAAGGCCTGTCCCAAGAACCACTGCAAACACAATCGTTGTCATCACTCTCTTAAACGGGCCGCGGTTTTTACCGAACTTCTGGTCAAAGGAGCCTTTTTTCTTTTGATAAGGTGTGACGACCTTGGGGTCAGAATGATAAATATGATCAGCTGCGTCATCCCACTGGAAGTCTTCTTCTTTCGGTTTAGCCGGTTCTTCCTCGGATGCAGCTGTCTCCTGTTCTGCCTGCCTTTTTTCCTCCCAATTCGAAAACGTCACTTGATCATCCTCTTGCTGCTTTGGCGGCTGGTGGTCATCTTCATGAAGCATTTCTTCTTTGCCATTAATATTGACTTTTAACCCTTGTTTTTTTGCCTGCCTTTTTTTCACTGTCATTCCCCGCTTTCTGACATTGTTTGTAAGAAAGACCTTTTTGTCCAATGAATCAGCGCGAATGTAACCCGTCCTTCTTTCTGTTTCACACTTTAACATAGCGGATAAAAAAAAGAACAAGACTTTTGTCGGCAGGGAAAAAAAGTGTTCGCCAATTTTTTCAACCGATCGACCCGGCCAACGGGAGCATGACATGAGCTCCATAGAGATACAGCCAAAAAGAAAAAGAGATCGCAGGAACAAAGGGAAATGGCTCATCTAATCGAAAAGAAAAAACCTTCGCATAGACGATTCCAGTGATACACGAGAGGAAAAGAATGAGAAGGAATGGCTTTAAGCCAAAGCAAAATGCAAGCACACCGAACAGCTTCATATCAGCTCCACCCATGCTATTTGGCTTGAAACGATCTAAACTATAAAACAAGAGAAAGCAAAAAAGAAGCGAAGCCGCTCCTTCCCACCAAATAAGAAGAGGTTCAAGCGTGCGGTATATGACGAAAAGAGGGAAAAAGAAGAGAAACAGCTCGTTTGGCACCCTCATATAAAGGAGATCGCTCACGACAGCAATCACAAATAAACTACAAAGAATCACAAGAAAGAGACCTTCAAACGAAACACCAGCGATTCTATACATGAGCAAAAAAAGACTGCCTGACAGCAGCTCAATTATTGGATATAGTATTGGCAGCCGAGTGCCGCAATGTTTACAAGTCCCCCTCAATAAAGCATATGAAACTAGCGGGATCATCTCACGTAAGGAAAGCGGCTGTTTACAGGCTGTGCAGTGAGAACGAGGAAAAAGAATAGACCGCTTCAGCGGCAGCCTTTCACCAACTAAATGAAAGAACGACCCCATGGTGATGCCTGCAAGAAACACAAAAATGCCTATCATATATCGTGGCTCCTTCCAGAAATTAGATAGACAAGATTTTACCACGACCGTAATCATTGAGCACATAGCAAAAATATAATTTTACTTCCCTTCTAGGTCTCAAAAGAAAAAAACGCAAGAGGCATTGAAGCCATTTGCGTTTTTTTGTTACCCGATCATACGATTTCGTATATCTGAAATAAAATAAAGAGAGCCAGTCACAAGAATCACCGCTGAAGGATCATCACTTTTTTTCTGAATGAACTCAAGCACTGTACGAGGGTCATCATCATACGACTTTGCATCTAAATGACTGCATACATAAAGCTTTTCAGCAGATTCGGCTCTTGGAAAATCAAATGAAACAAAATGGATAGAAGAACTTACAGCTTCAAGCTTTTGAATCATTTGCTTGTACGGCTTATCTTTTAAAGCACTAAAACATATATGCACCTGTTTACTAGAAAAATGAGCTTGTACGGTTTCAATTAAACGGTCGATCCCTTCTTCATTATGTGCGCCGTCTAAATACACTGGAGGATGATCTTTGACCTTTTCAAACCTCCCAGCCCAAACTGCCTGCCGAATGCCTTCATATATTTGCTCTTCTGTCACGCTAATATAGCCTTCTTGCTCCAGCCATTCAATGAGCAAAACAGCAAGGGAAGCATTTTGCCTTTGATGCGTTCCAATTAATCCTGTTTCAAGCTGAGGATACTGCCTTTTTGATGTGCGTAACGTGAAACGTTCACCTGTTTCTGTCGGCTGCTGCTCATCAAAGCTGCAAGTATCATGTAAGGAAATACATTCGGTATTCTTTTCTTTTGCTGTGTTTTGAATGACAGCAAGAGCTTCTGGCTGGTGGACTGCCGTAATCATTGGAATACCCTCTTTGATAATACCCGCTTTTTCAGCTGCAATCTCTTCAAGTGTGTCACCTAAAATGGCCATATGATCATGACCAATCGACGTAATCGCTGTTAAAATTGGCACAGTAATATTTGTAGAATCAAGCCTTCCGCCAAGCCCTGTTTCCAAGAGGACAAAGTCTACTTGATGCACATGAGCAAAATAAGCAAATGCACATGCTGTAATGATTTCAAATTCTGTTGCTGCGCCAAGCTCTGTTTGATCTAATTCATCAACAAGAGGCTTGATTTCATTCACCAAACCCAGCCATTCTTCATCCTCTATAGGCACTCCATTCACGCTGATTCTTTCATTGAACGTTAGTATAAACGGAGAGGTGAAGGTTCCGACTGAATAGCCGGCTCCCTGTAAAACAGAACGCGTAAACGCAATGGTTGATCCTTTGCCATTTGTACCTGCAACATGTACTGCTTTTATACTTTGTTCCGGATTTCCTAGTCTGTTCATCAGCCATTTCATTCGTTCAAGACCCGGTTTTACGCCAAAGGCCAGTCTGCCGTGAATCCACTCAATCGCTTCATGATAGGTTGTAAACAATGTCATCTCTCATTTCATACGAAATTTTCAAAAAAGACGACTCCATTTCATTAGGAGCCGTCTTTTCACTCTTATGCTTTCAGCTCTTCAATACGCTTTTGAACAGCTTCGCGTTTTGCGACATAATCACGTTCTTTCGCACGCTCTTCTTCTACGACACTTTCAGGCGCTTTTTTCATAAAGCCTTCATTGCCAAGTTTTTTCTGAACTCGTTCCACTTCTTTTGTCAGTTTATCAAGCTCTTTTTGCAGCCGGGCAATTTCTTCATCTAAGTTGATTAAGCCTTCAAGCGGCAGAATGAGTTCTGCTCCAGAAATGACAGCCGTCATCGCTTTATCACTAGCTGGGACATCTATGCCAATTTCAAGAACACTTGGGTTCGTGAATCGCTCAATATATGAACGATTTTTCTCTAAACGTTCCTGCACATCAGACGTAGATGCTTTAATGTAAAGCTCAACTTGTTTGCTCATTGGCGTGTTCACTTCACTGCGAATGTTACGAACAGAACGAATGAGTTCAACAAGCAGCTTCATATCAGCAGAAGCTTGTTCGTTGGAAAGCTCCGGCTTCACTTCAGGCCATGCCGCTACAGTAATAGACTCACCTTCATGCGGTAGATGCTGCCAGATTTCTTCTGTTAAGAACGGCATAAACGGATGTAAAAGTCTCATTGTTTGATCTAATACATACGCAAGGATCGAACGAGTCGTTTTCTTTGCTGCTTCGTCTTCACCATAAAGCGGAAGCTTCGACATTTCAATGTACCAATCACAGAAATCATCCCAAATGAAGTTGTATAAATGTCTGCCCACTTCACCGAATTCATACTTGTCAGCAAGCTGTGTGACACTTTCAATTGTTTCATTTAAGCGTGTTAAAATCCATTGATCAGCAACTGATTTTTCTCCTGATAAGTCAAGCTCATCATACGTTAAACCATCCATATTCATTAAAGCAAAACGGGATGCGTTCCAAATTTTGTTCGCAAAGTTCCAAGTGGATTCAACCTTTTCAAAGCTAAAACGAAGATCCTGGCCTGGTGAGCTTCCAGTCGCTAAGAAATATCTTAATGAATCCGCACCGTATTTGTCGATGACCTCCATTGGATCAATTCCGTTGCCAAGCGACTTACTCATTTTACGTCCTTGTTCGTCGCGGATGAGCCCATGAATGAGGACATCTTTAAACGGTTTTTCTCCTGTGAATTCAAGACCTTGGAAGATCATGCGGGATACCCAGAAGAAAATGATGTCATAGCCTGTTACAAGCAGATTGGTTGGGTAGTAGCGCTTGAAGTCTTCACTGTCTGCATCCGGCCAGCCCATTGTAGAAAACGGCCACAGCGCTGAACTAAACCATGTATCAAGTACATCGTTATCCTGTTCCCAGTTCTCAATATCTTCTGGCGCTTCAAGTCCAACGTATACTTCTTTTGTTTCTTTATGATACCAAGCTGGAATGCGGTGTCCCCACCATAGCTGACGAGAAATACACCAGTCACGGATATTTTCCATCCAATGTAAATATGTCTTTTCAAATCGGTCTGGAACAAATTGAACTTTGTCGTCCCCTTTTTGCAGATGAATGGCTTCGTCTGCCAGCGGCTGCATTTTCACAAACCATTGTGTCGATAAATACGGTTCAACGACAGCTCCACTTCGCTCACTATGACCAACTGAATGCATGTGGTCTTCAATTTTGAACAAAATGCCTTCCTCTTGTAAATCCTTCACAAGCTGTTTGCGGCATTCGAAGCGGTCCATCCCTTTATATTGCAGGGCATGCGCATTCATTGTACCATCGTCATTCATGACAAGAATACGCTCTAACCCATGGCGGTTTCCAAGCTCAAAGTCATTCGGATCATGAGCAGGTGTAATTTTCACAGCACCTGAGCCAAACTCCATATCGACATAGTCATCACCGACGATTGGGATTTCACGGCCTGTGATTGGTAAAACCACTGTTTTTCCAATCAAATGCTGATAGCGTTCGTCATCAGGGTGTACGGCTACGGCTGTATCCCCCAGCATTGTTTCAGGTCTAGTCGTCGCAATTTCAATTGAACCTGTTCCATCTGAAAGCGGATATCTCAAGTGATAAAACGCACCTTGAACATCCTTATAAATGACTTCAATATCAGAAAGTGCCGTTTTCGTTGCTGGATCCCAGTTAATGATGTACTCTCCGCGATAAATAAGCCCTTTTTCATACAATTGAACAAACACTTGGCGGACGGCTTTATTCAGACCTTCATCTAAAGTAAAACGTTCACGAGAGTAATCGAGACCAAGACCCATTTTCGCCCACTGGCTGCGAATAAAATCTGCATATTCTTCTTTCCACTTCCACGTTTCTTCCACAAATTTCTCCCGGCCAAGGTCATACCGGCTGACGCCTTCTTCGCGAAGCTTTGCCTCGACTTTTGCTTGAGTCGCAATACCGGCATGGTCCATACCTGGAAGCCAAAGAACGTCATAGCCCTGCATCCGTTTCATACGTGTCACGATGTCTTGCAGTGTAGAATCCCATGCATGCCCAAGGTGCAGTTTTCCTGTCACGTTTGGTGGAGGAATGACGACTGTATATGGATCTTTCGTTTTGTCATTTTGTGCTTCGAAAAATTTTCCTTCAAGCCAGTACGTATAGCGGTCTTTTTCAATCGCATTAGGGTCGTACTTTGTTGGCATTTCTTGATTATTTGTTCCCATTTGTGTAACCTCCACATTTTTTCGGCTGATGAAACATAAAAAAAGCCTTTCCATCCTTATAAAAGGACGAAAAAGCTTTTTCGCGGTACCACCTTTTTTCACGAGACACATACACGTGTCCCATACACTCTAAAGGATAACGGGGTTCTCCCGAATTTCTCTACTTGTTCATTCAAGAAATTAAGCTCACAGGCGACCTTCCAAACAAGTACATCCTAGGAAACCTTTCAGCTCTTGGTTTCCCTCTCTTTAGGGTCTTGCTCGTACTCTTCCTGATCCACGCTTACGATATATCACGTTCATCAGCACATACTCATCTTTTATTAATATTACTAAATGCCTTTTGTTTTCGTCAATCATCTTTTCCGCTTTTCTTCTTCTTTATACAAATTGGGCAGGCACCCTTCGCCCTTTTGCCCATATGATAATAACAAAATGAAAAAGGAGGGCGTTTGATTTGAAGAAGATCAATCCTTACACACTTCCCCCCTGGCTGAGACAAATTCGGGCAGTTGCTTCCCAAGTCGTTCTCCCCATTGCTATATTTCAAGGATTTCGTACGATCATTTTCCCTACGACATTTGACGTCCTCATTCTAGGTATTCTTATTTTTCTCGCCTGTGCCTTTCATCTTGATTGGTTTTAAAAACTCATCATTATGTACCTGCCCATATAAAGCCAACGAAGCATCACCTCGTCATTCCGCCGATGACGAGGCACTTTGTTCTTCTTCAAGCCGTCTAGCCTGCTCAATTTCGTGAATTTTCATGACGGTCGGCTCAGAATTTTTCATCTGCCAATACGCTCTTAACAGCTGCTGGCAGCTTTCCATTTCATCCTGCCCGCCTGCCTCATAGGCTTTTACTGTATCAAACAGCCCTTGCGGATATGCAAGGTAGCTTAAGAATAAATGCAGTTCTTCCTCCCGAAGAGGGTTTCCTTTTTGATACGTATAAAACAAAGAAGTACATTCAGGACAAGACGTAGGATAGGTTTTGAAAGTCCGAAAGTAAAAGGTCAGAAGATCATAAATGGGGGAGGCTTTTTTAGACCGCTCGAAATTGGTGAAATGTCCTGTCCCTACATCATTATACAAAAAGTGATGGATCGATAGCTGCCCATGATTTAGCACAACACGCGTTGTCTCTTTGTCTTTCATTTCTTCATGCCAATCTTCTAAACGTTCAAGCGCAAATTCACTGGCAGACATCGCCTCTGAAAAATACATAGCAGCGGCCAGCTCAAATGGCGACATATACCACGTTTGCTCTGCCCGCTCTATGAATCGTTCATACATGTCTTTCTCTGTTTCCCATTTGGTCTTGATTTGGGTGTAATGCGCTTCTATCTCTTGTGCTGTGATATCCATCATGACTTCAGTCCGTTTATGAAGTCTTGCAATCTCTTGAAATAAATATTCGTGCTTATCGTCTTGCTCTTCTCTCTTTTCATTCGTCAGCCACGGCATCAGATAATATGCATACTGGCTTTCCCGATGACTTGAGAAAAAGGAACCGCTCGTCGTCCGATAAATCGGCACAAAGGAGCGATAGCCCTTTGATTCCAGTTCAAGCATTTGCTCTGTAAATTGCATATGCCGGCTGGCTTTTACTCGTTTCAGGGCAAATACACCCTGTTTTGTATATACCTTGATGACAGCAGGACTGACAGGTTCAATATATTCAGCCTCAAGTCCGTATTCGTATAAGACAGCTTGGATTTCATCCACGTTCACTCACCACATTTTCTCGGTCAGTCATCGCTTGCTATGCATTGCTTTTTTGATATTCAGGAATATAAAGAATCTGCCCTTCCTCAAGCTCCGCATCAATCGATAATGAGTTTGTGCGAAGAAGCTGCTGCACATTTAACTGATATCTCTCACAAATACGATCGACCGTATCTTCTTGCTGAACTATACATATTTTCATGCGGGAAAAATCTTCCTCCTCCTGCTTAGCGAACAGCTTTGTTAAATAAAGAGAGTTCTCACTGCCAGACGTTTCTCTCACGTCTTCTTCAAGCTCCTCTTCTTCTTGAGCTGACTCATATATTTTAGGTGCTTCCCGTTCATATAACCGCCCGAGCTGATATTCGTCATCTGTCGCCTCTTGCTCAGGCTCTACTTGATCAGCAGGTGATTCAAAAACCGGATACGACTGTACCGTTTCTTCCTGCTCTTCAGCAGCTTCCGGATCCTTTCTTACTTCCACTTCAAAAAACGGCTCTTCCCGCTCCTCTTCTTCTAATAGCTTTGGCGGTTCAAAAAATGGCGGTTCCTGCACCTGAGCTTCAGGGATGGATCGATAACCAAGCGCCACAGCTTCTTCTTGATTATTCGGCTGTTCCGGCTGTTCTGGCTCTTCAGGTTCTTCTAATTCTTCAGGTTCGTCGGACGCTTCTTCTACTTCCCTGTTCACCAGTTCTATCTCAATTTCTTCTTCCTCTTCTTCCTGTACTTCCTGTTCCTCTTGCTCCGCGCGCGTGTCATGTTGGAATACAGGCTGATTCTCATCATGCTCACGTTCTTCACCTTGCAGCTCTTCTAGTTCTTCTTGTTCCGGCTGCAATTGATAATCGTAGGCCATATCGCCATAATCCACTTCAGGACGATGGACAAATTCATACGGCTCCTCTACAGGCGCTGGAGGCGTTTCCTCGTCTAATAAGCCCTCAATGGCTAAATCAGCCTGAATGGTGAGCAAACGATTCTCTGTCAGCTGGTAATCAAACGCATCAATAAACACAAACACATCATTTAAATGACTAATTTTGTTCTTCGGAATGGTGATATCGACTGGAAATTGATGCAGAAGCTCCGCCGTTCCGTCTTCTCTGACCTTTACCTCATCTGCTTCCCTGTATGTTGGAAAGGAACTCAATTCACCCAATAGCTCCTCTTGATTTATGTTGTATTCTCCTGTTAGCTCGAGTGAACCTCTAATGGAAACATAATCATTCACTTCTTGAACGAGAATGTCAGGGTCGAGAGAAATTGACAGCAGCTCACTGACTTCCTGTCCGCTTTTGAAATAAATGGATTCTTCTACCGAAAACTGTAATCGATTGTTTTGAGACAAGTCGGTGTCCTCCTTTCATCTAATCCTTAAAAAATAAAATTAGATGTCAATACAGTTGTATGTGGGAGGAGGTGAAAATATGATTGGTTTTCTCTAATGCAAAAAAGCCGATATGTCTCCATATCGGCTTTTGTTTTATCGACGTAGTTTTTGAAAAACCTTTTCCGCTGTCTCAATCGTATATTCGATGTCTTCATCTGTATGAGCTGTTGACAGGAATAGTCCTTCAAATTGAGAAGGCGGGAGGAAGATGCCGTGATCGGCCATTTCCTTGTAAAATTCAGCGAATAAAGCAAGATCAGCTGTTTTCGCTTTGTCATAATTGATCACTTTTTCATTTGTAAAGAAGAATCCGATCATGGAACCCGCGCGGTTAAACGTTAATGGAATTCCGTATGCTTTCGCTGCTTTCGAAATACCTTCTTCTAAACGGTCACCTTTTCGTTTAAATTCTTCATAAGACTCGGGTGTCAGCTGTTTTAGAGTTTCTAAACCTGCTGTCATCGCAAGAGGGTTACCAGATAACGTTCCTGCTTGATATATTGGACCACTTGGCGCAATTTGTCTCATAATATCCGCTCTTCCGCCATAAGCACCGACCGGAAGACCGCCGCCAATCACTTTACCAAGGCACGTCAGATCAGGTGTGATGCCAAAATAGCCTTGCGCGCAGTGATAATCCACACGGAAGCCTGTCATGACCTCATCAAAAATAAGCAATGATCCGTATTGCTCCGTGATGTCTCTCAGTCCTTGCAAGAAACCTTCTTGCGGAGGGACAACCCCCATATTTCCTGCGACCGGCTCTACAATAACACCCGCGATATCATCTCCAAATTCTTGAAAAGCAACTTGAATACTTTCTAAATCATTGTACGGTACAGTGATTGTGTTACTTGCAGTCCCTTCAGGAACACCAGGACTATCCGGCAGTCCAAGCGTTGCTACTCCAGAACCCGCTTTAATGAGCAAAGAATCACCGTGGCCATGATAGCAGCCTTCAAATTTCACAATTTTATTTCTGCCTGTAAAACCACGAGCGAGACGAAGTGCACTCATCGTCGCCTCTGTACCAGAGCTGACCATGCGAATAACTTCGATGGAAGGAACCCGTTCTGATACAAGTTTAGCTAATTCATTTTCAACTAACGTAGAAGCACCGAAGCTTGTCCCATTTTCCGCTACTCGCTGAATGCTTTCAACAACACGGTCATTCGTATGTCCTAAAATAAGCGGTCCCCATGATAAGACATAATCGATGTATTCATTTCCATCAATATCATAGATCTTGGCGCCTTTGCCTCGTTCCATAAAAATCGGGTCTGTGTTGACTGATTTAAATGCACGCACAGGGCTGTTGACACCACCAGGCATTAAATGCTGTGCTTCTTCAAATGCTTGCTTTGATTTTTCATAGCTACGTCCCATTTCAACGTCCTCCTGTCTATCCGTTCTTTATTCTGAGAGCCATTTTGCTGCATCTTTTGCATGATACGTGATAATGAGTTCTGCTCCTGCACGTTTCATGCTTGTCAGCATTTCAAGAACAAGCTCTTTTTCAGAAATCCAGCCATTTTGAGCGGCGGCTTTCACCATCGCATACTCTCCGCTCACATTATAAGCAACAACAGGGAGTGTAAATTCATTTTTCACATCACGCATAATGTCTAAGTAAGAAAGAGATGGTTTGACAATCAAGAAGTCAGCTCCCTCTTCTACATCAGATTGCGCTTCTCTTAGAGCCTCTAAACGGTTTGCAGGGTCCATTTGATATGTTTTACGATCTCCAAACTGCGGTGTACTATGTGCCGCATCACGAAACGGACCGTAAAAAGCACTTGCATATTTCACCGCATATGACATGACAGGTACATGAATAAAGCCTGCTTCATCAAGTGCCTCACGAATGGCAACAACAAATCCGTCCATCATATTTGAAGGCGCGATGATATCTGCACCTGCACGCGCTTGGCTGACAGCCGTTTTCGCTAATAGCTGAAGAGATTCATCATTTAAAATTTCTCCATCTTCAACGATTCCGCAATGTCCGTGATCTGTATATTGGCATAAGCAAGTGTCTGCAATGACCACGAGCTCTGGGAAATGCTTTTTGATTTCAAGCGTTGCTCTTTGAACAATGCCATGATCATGATACGCCTCACTGCCTACATGATCTTTATGATCCGGCACACCAAATACAATGATTGATTTGATGCCAAGATCCACAAGCTCTTGGACTTCTTCTTTCACCAGATCTACAGAAATGTGATATACACCCGGCATTGAAGAGACTTCTTTTCGGACATTTTCTCCCTCTACAAAAAAGATCGGGTAAATGAAATCAGATGGTCTTAAAAAGGTTTCTCTGACTAATTCTCTCATTCCTGCGCTTGTCCGCAATCTGCGGTGTCTATTAAATTTCATCAATGGTTCAACTTCCTTTCAGATAAACGGCACATTAATTCAAGCATTCCGTCTATCGTATAAGTATCTGGGGTTTCAGAAGAAATCCCGTATTGAAGCAGTGCCTCTTTTGTCAGAGGACCGATCGTCACAAAACAGGTGTCAGATGCAGCAAGCATCGCTGCGTCTGGTTCCATCACATGCATAAAAGAATGAACAGTGGATGAGCTCGTAAATGTAATAAAATCAAATGATTGCTTCGTCATTGCCGATTTAAGAGCAGCAATTCCTTCCTCATCCTTGACTGTTTCATATAAAATCCATTCTTTTACCTCTATGCCGAGCGGAATGAGGGTCTCTTTCACCACATCTCGTGACAGATGCCCTTTTGCTACAAACACACGCTCTCCTGGGCGTACATGGTCAAGTAATGCATCTGCCAGCTCTTCCGCTATAAATCGTTCTGGCACCACATCCACCTTCAAACCATGCTGCTCAAGATAGGCGGAGGTTTTCTCTCCTACAGCAGCCACTTTCAAATGGGATAAGCTCTTATGTAAATGATGGTCTTTTATGTAGTTCAGAAAAAAAGACGCACCATTCACACTCGTGAAAACAAGCCAGTGGCTATTTTGTAAGTCCTTTAAAAAGGCCTGCGCTTTTTCTGTTGTGAGCGTAGGCTCAAACCGAATAAGAGAGGTTAAAACCGCATGGCCGTTCAGCGCTTCAATCTTTTGCTGAAAGACGCCCGCTTGACGTTCATTTCGAGTGACAAGCACCGTCTGTCCGTGAAGCGATTTGCCTATGCTCATTGAGACAGATCCTTTTTCACCTTGTCGATCAAATCCTTTGCTCCCTTATCGGCCATCTGCTTCGCACACGCTGTTCCAATGGCTTCAGGATCAGTGCCTGTGACGGTTTCTCGAATAATCGTGTGCCCATCAGCAGATGCAACAAGACCTGTTAGTTCAATTTCATGATGCTCATTCATCGTTGCATAGCCAGCGATCGGCACCTGACAGCTTCCATCCATTTGTTTGAGGAAGGCTCTTTCTGCAAGGACCGTTTTCTTCGTATATTCATTCGTAAATTGGGCGAGAAGCTTAAGCAGTTCTTCATCATCCCCGCGGCACTCAATCGACAGTGCGCCTTGTCCAACGGCAGGAAGGCAAGTCTCAGGGGATAAAAATTCTGACACGACCTCTTTGCTCCATCCCATTCTAGACAGACCGGCAGCCGCTAGAATTATGGCATCATACTCTTCATTTTTCAGTTTTTCCAATCTTGTATCAATGTTTCCTCGAATCCATTTAATCTCAAGATCTGGTCTTTCCTGAAGAATCTGGGCGCTGCGCCGTAAGCTGCTCGTTCCCACAATTGCGCCCTTAGGCAGTTCGCTGAGACTCAGATGATCCTTCGAAATAAGGGCATCCCGCACATCTTCACGCTCAGGAATACAGCCAATAACTAAACCTTCCGGAAGAGCAGCCGGCATATCCTTCATGCTGTGAACCGCCATATCGATGTCATGATTCAGCATCGCCTGCTCGATCTCTTTAACAAACAGTCCTTTTCCGCCAACCTTAGATAAAGTCACATCTAAAATTTGATCACCCTTTGTCACAATTTCTTTTATTTCAAAAGAATAAGAAGGGTTTAGTTCAGACAGCTTTTGAATGACCCATTTTGTTTGTGTAATTGCCAGCTTACTTCGTCTAGAACCTACTTTAATTGTACGCAATACGTCTTCCTCCCGACAATGCCTTTAAGACTCATCATTATTGAAACCAATGAAAGGTTGATAAGCTACCAAGCAGAAAATAATTAATCATCAGCACAAGAAATGAAGCGACATTCCATAGTGCCACGATTTTGCCCTGCATATTTCTCACCAATCTGATATATAAGTAAAAGCCGTATAAAAACAGCATAATAAACGAACCAAGCACCTTTGCATCTGTCCAGTACAACGTATCATACGAAATATATGCCCATATGATGCCAAGAATTAAACTAAGCAAGAGCATAGGCACACCAATGATGTTTAATACGTAAGCCATATGATCCAGCTTTGATAAGTCTTCAATTCTCAGAAGCCATTTTCCCCATTTTTTCTTTTTCAGCAAACGATATTGAAAGAGATAAAGCAGTGAAAACGCAAATGAAAGCGAAAAGGCACCGTAGGATAAAATCGCCATCGTAATATGAATCACGAGCAGTTCACTCGTCAGCTTCCCCGTTAGTTCTGCTGAATGGAGATCAGATGGTGTAAAGGTGTGAATCGCCATCATGGAAAAACCGATCACATTTGTAAAAAAGACAATAAATTCAACGCGCAATACCTTTGTGAGCACAAGAGACAGTGTCACAAGCACCCACGTATAAAAATATAACCCCTCTGCTACATTCAACACAGGGAATCGGTCTGTTTCCATCATAATATAGAACATGTAGACTGTTTGCAGCAGCCAGACAATAGAAAGCAACCAGAAAGCCATTTTTCCAGCCTTCCGGTTGTGTTGAAGAAAATCTATGAAATAGAACAAGACACTTAGTGCATAGATTAAGATCGTTGCTTCATTGAGTCTCGCTACAATGGATTCCATCATCGCTTAATCACTCACTGGCAACTGTAGCAAAGCCTTGCGCCATATTTGGTTTGAACAGCTGAAATGATCCTTGCTCCACCTGCATCGGCTCGGCCTTTTGCTCTTCATCTTCAACCTGTAAATCAAAGATTTCTTTAAAGAGTAAAAGCTTTTCCTCTGCATTCGGCTCCGCGGCAATTTCTTTTGCCTTTAAGATAGGATCTTTCAGCATTTGGTTAATGATGCTTTTCGTATGTTTATTTAACAGCTTCATTTCACGGTTTGTGAGGTTTGGAAGCTTCCGCTCAATACTCTGCATCGTATCGGCTTGAATTGTGAGTGCTTTTTCTCTCAGTGCAGAAATGACCGGAACAACACCTAACGTATTCAGCCATTGCTTAAATTCCACAATTTCTGCTTCAATCAGAAGCTCAACCTGCTCAGCCACTGCACGGCGTTCTTTTAAGTTGGCAGCCACGATGCCTTCAAGGTCATCAATGTCATACAAAAAAGCACCTTCTACTTCAGAAATGGCTGGATCTAAATCACGAGGTACAGCAATATCCACCATAAATAGAGGTCTGCCCTTCCGCTTTTTATTCGCACTTTCGACCATTTCTTTTGTAATAACAAATTGTTTCGCACCCGTTGAGCTGATTAAAATATCCGCTTCAGATAATGTTTTTTCTAATTGGTTTAAGCTCTTAGGCTCTCCTGAAAAACGACCCGCCAATTCCTTTGCTTTCTCAAACGTTCGATTGATAACCGTTACTTGGCCAATTCCTTGACCTTGAAGGTTTTGAGCCGCCAGTTCGCCCATTTTGCCCGCACCAAGAATCAGGACATGCTTATCAGAAAGACGTCCAAAGATTTTTTTGGCAAGCTCAACAGCTGCATAGCTGACAGATACGGCATTAGACGCAATATCTGTTTCCGCATGAGAGCGTTTTGCAACGGTTACCGCCTGTTTAAATAAATAATTGAAAACGGTACCAATGGTCTTCTCCTCTTGAGCTACTTTAAAGCTGGAACGTACTTGACCGAGTATTTGCGTTTCACCAATGACCATGGAATCAAGTCCACAAGCTACACGGAATAAATGCTCAACCGCTCCATCGTTTTCATAGAACTTCAAATATGGAGAGACATCTTCCTTTTCTAAACCGAACCAATCGGCTAAAAATCTTTTTATATAAAACCGTCCAGTATGAAGCTGATCTACTACTGCGTAGATCTCTGTTCGATTACATGTTGAGATGACGATATTCTCTAGAATGCTTTTTTCTTCTTTAAGCTTGGACATCGCTGTTCCGAGCTCACTCGGTTCAAAGCTCAGCTGTTCCCGTATCTCAACAGGGGCTGTTTTATAATCTAAACCCACAACAAGAATATGCATAACTTCAGCTTGCACCCCCAACGCCCTGTCTAATTTATAATAATTACAATATAGAATTTATTATTTATAATGATTATAACATATATTCATTTTTAACTGGATAAAAATTGTGAACAGATTTCAAAAATGTTGTGATATAGTAGAAAAATGTTCGACACCAATTATGCCAGATCGTCACTTCAAGCAATTTACCAGATTTGGCGCGTGCGGACAAATGATCTGCTTAAAAGAAGGTGACATCTTTGAAGAAGAAATCCATTTTGCTGCCGCTCACTTTACTGGCTGTAGCGCTATATGCCATTCTCTCAGGAGGTCAATTTGACATTTGGAAGGATCAAGAGAAATGGTATACACTTGTACTGCTTTTTGGCCTCGCGTTCTTATATCAAGGAAAAAAGGAGCAAGAAAGTGCTCATGTGTTTATCGGTATGCTCATGACAGGCCTTTCGCTACACTTTATTCTTCAGCCTAAATTGGACCACTGGCCAGACACATTTACAATGATTGTGTTCATCGTAGGACTTGCACTCTTTGTGAAATCATCTCAGAAAAAAGAATATCGTATTGAAAGTGTTGTGCTGATCGCACTCGGTTTGTTCCTTTATTTCTTTCAGCAAATTACAAAACAGCTAAGTTCCCTTTCGATCCCTGTTTCCGGCTTTGAATTGTACTGGCCTTATGTACTGATTGCTGTCAGTCTCCTCTTATTATTTTTAAAAAGGAAATAACTTATACTTATAAAACAACAATTGACTGTTTGTTAAATTTTTGAAATATACTTAAAGATAAGAATAACCGTCTTATCTGCAATTGCTTGTTTAGCACCATTTTTGCAGGTAAGACGGTTTTGTTTTCCTATCCATGTATCAATTTTCAACAAAATGATAGAAGTGTTGCTGTCAAATTTTCCTCTCAAGTTCATTTTCGTCAGGCAATCTAAAGCCAAATTCTTTTTCCCATAAATCATTCCCGCTATCAAATATTTCATTTAATATATCAACTTCATTAGCTTGATTCCCATATCCAGCATCATGGGCTAAAATAATACCAAAATATGACATACAATCGTAGTAATAGTTTTGTGGTAATAGCATATGTAAATGCCAAACCTCATCAATTTCAGTATTTGGAGCAAAAGAACGATCGGGATATTTTTTAATCATGAACCAAAATTTTTTGTATTGATCTACTAAACGAGTAACATTTTCTTTATTCATTCCTTCAAAATAGTAACCAAACCTCAAACAGGCTTCTACTAAGTCCACTGAAAATTCAGGATAACTCAACTTATCCATTCATTGAACTCCCCTTTTTAAAATATTTTTTAGAATCAAAAATCGAATGACTCCAATACAAAGACATAACGGAATGATGTAATGAATATTGAAAAATTTTGAGCTTTCCAGCATGAATGTAATAACTGTAATAATTAATATTGTTCCTAACTGATTTAATGTATTCATACCTGCGAGCGCTATACTTCTATAATTAGGATCAAAAAAAACTAAAAAAGAAGATTTGATTAAACTCATAAACAATGGATTAATGAGTGTCAAAATAAAAAAACCTATTAAAAACAATGAACTATTGGGAGCTAGGATCATCAAAATTAAACCAAATATGAGAAATATCATTATAAAATAGACTCTCGAATGTATTTTTTTTATATCAATTCTTCGGATCAATAGATTTCCTAGTAAAACTGATACCCCACCAATTAGCCAAAATAATGATACAGTCAGATCACTTGCAGAAAACGTTTCTTTCAGAATAATAAAGGAATAATTCATAACTATAGGTAAAAACATCCCATCAATAAACATGATGAACAAATAACTCTTTGGTGTTTTTTTGAATATTCCAACATTCTTTAAAGATATACTTTCAATTTTCAAGCGGGGAACAATCGGATATAAATACTCATACACCAACAAAGCAACAAAGAACATTAGAAAAAAAAGATACATTTCCTCCCCAATGAATATAAATAAAATGGGCCCACTAAAGAAACCAATTGTTTTAGCTGAAAGTAAAAACATATTACGATATGCAATATCTTTATGAGGCTGATTGGATAAATACATGTTAAAACCTGATTCCAAAATAAACGATAGGCCATTTATAAAAAATTGAAAAGCAAGCATTAAACAAAACATTAAATTAAATAATTGTTTGTTTAAAGCAAAAAACGAAACAATGGTTAAGATGGACAAAGTAATGACGAAAAATTTTGCCGTGTATTTAGATAAGACTTTAAATAAATAATTACTCACAATATTACTTAAAATAAACGAAAAACCACCAATCAGATACATACTGCCTGCATAAAAATATGAGCCAGTCATTTCAAAAAAATAAAGAGGCAATCCAGTCCAAACTAATGCCCCTATGAAAACGATCATGGTATCCAAATAGACTAATGTATTCACTTTCCTAATGTTCATATACACTATTCCTTATTTAAGTGGTTAGAAACAGAGATTTTAAAAATCTCTGTTTCTCATGAAAATCTCTCTTACTTTTTCTTTAATTCCTTTTGCATTTCTTTCATTTCATTTAGCGAGTAATTATAGCATGTTCTCGCCTTCAGTTTTGATTGCTTTTCCTTCATTTCATTTAGTGAGTAATTGTAACAAGTTCTTGCTTTTAAATTCATTATTACCACTCCTATCTGAAATTTTTTCAATTTCATATTAGCAAAATTGTTTTTATTTGTAAACAAAGTATTTATTTAACACCAAATGCAATTTTAATTAACTTTCCGCAACAAACAATTTAAGTGATTTTAGAAACAAAAACTAATTTTAAATTCATCGTTTTCATTCATATTCTACGTCCTCTGTCCGCATATAAAAAAAAGTTGTAAGAAAACATAAGTTTTCTTACAACTTTTTTATTGCTTCTTAGCCGTTTACTTTCGCAAGGATCGCATTCCAGGCTTCATCTTTTCCTTTTTTTGTTTCAGAAGAGAATAAGATGAGTTCATCTGATGGGTCAATGTCGAGCGTCTGTTTGACGACTTTCGCATGTTTTTCCCATTTGCCTTTTGGAATTTTATCCGCTTTTGTTGCGATGACGATCACGGGAACTCCGTAATATTTAAGGAACTCATACATGTTCACATCATCTACTGATGGCTTATGGCGCAGATCCACAATTTGGACGACTGCTTTTAATTCTTCACGCATTGTAATATACGTTTCGATCATTCTACCCCAGGCCTCACGCTCTGTTTTTGATACTTTGGCAAAGCCGTAGCCCGGAACATCCACAAAATGGAGCATATCATTAATAATGTAGAAATTAAGCGTCTGGGTCTTACCTGGTTTAGAAGACGTACGCGCTAAATTTTTACGATTAATCAATGAGTTGATGAACGAGGACTTTCCAACATTTGATCGTCCAGCAAGCGCGATTTCAGGCAGTCCGCCGCTTGGGTACTGCTCTGGTTTCACCGCACTAATGACGATATCTGATTTTGTTACTTTCATCTTCCCTCTCCTACCAACGCTTTCTCAAGCACCTCATCTAAATGTGAGACCGGAATAAAGGTTAGTCCTTCTCTCACACTTTCAGGAATATCATCAATATCCTTCTCATTGTCCTTTGGAAGAATAATGGTTTTCAATCCTGCACGATGTGCGCCTAATGCTTTTTCTTTTAATCCGCCAATCGGAAGCACTCTTCCTCTTAACGTTATCTCTCCTGTCATACCAACCTCTTTTGACACAGGACGTCCTGTGAGTGCTGATACAAGAGCCGTCGCAATGGTGATACCAGCTGAAGGCCCGTCCTTTGGAACCGCACCTTCTGGAACATGGATATGAATATCGTGCTTTTCATTAAAATTAGGATCAATGTTCAGTTCATCTGCTTTGGAACGAATATAACTGAATGCCGCCTGTGCAGATTCTCTCATGACATCGCCAAGCTTACCTGTTAACAAGAGCTTGCCTTTACCAGGAGAAAGTGATACCTCAATGGATAAGGTGTCTCCTCCAACTGTCGTATACGCAAGTCCTGTGACAACCCCGACTTGGTCTGTCGTTTCAGCCTGGCCATAACGGTAAAGTCTTTTTCCAAGGAATTCAGATAAGTTCTTTTCCGTCACTGTGATGCGCTTGCGTTCTTCAGCCACAATCGCTCTTGCCGCTTTTCGGCAAATGGCCGCAAGCTGACGCTCTAATCCACGAACTCCTGCTTCTCTTGTGTAATAGCGAATCATATCATAAATCGCTGCTTCACGAAGCTGCAAGTTCCCTTTCTTTAATCCGTGCTCCTTTAGCTGCTTCGGCAGAAGGTGATCTTTCACAATCTCTGCTTTTTCAACCTCTGTATACCCTGCAATCGTGATAATCTCCATTCTATCACGAAGTGGACCTGGAATGGTTGCTAAATTGTTGGCAGTGGCAATAAATAACACCTGCGATAAATCAAATGTCTCTTCAATATAGTGATCGCTAAAGTTGTGATTTTGCTCTGGATCCAGCACTTCAAGCATCGCAGAGGACGGATCACCTCTAAAATCAGAGGACATCTTATCGATTTCATCTAAAAGAAACACTGGATTCATTGTGCCTGCCTTACTCATCCCGCGAATGATACGGCCTGGCATCGCCCCTACATACGTTCTTCTATGTCCGCGAATCTCAGATTCATCACGCACCCCGCCAAGAGAGATACGGATAAACTTTCGATCAAGTGATTTAGCAATCGATTTGGCAAGTGACGTTTTCCCTACCCCAGGAGGTCCTGCTAAGCAAAGAATCGGTCCTTTTAATGAATTGGTCAGCTTCTGTACAGCAAGGTATTCAAGCACACGTTCCTTGACTTTTTCCAGCCCATGATGCTCATCATCTAAAATTTCACTTGCAAGCTTTAAATCTAGACGATCTTCTGTATAGATGCCCCATGGAAGATTGATCAGCCAATCAATATAATTTCGAATGACAGAGCTCTCCGCAGAGCTTGAAGGAATTTTTTCATAACGGTTCAATTCTTTTAACGCCGTTTCACGAACAGACTCAGGCATGCTGGACTCTTCGATTTTAGACATTAATGAACTGACTTCGCCTGTTTTCCCTTCCTTGTCTCCAAGCTCCTTTTGAATGGCTTTCATTTGTTCACGCAAATAATATTCTTTTTGCGTTCGTTCCATTGAACGTTTGACGCGCTGTCCAATTTTCTTTTCAATTTCCAGCACTTCTTTTTCATTGTGGATTAAGCTGATGACACGATTCAGACGTTTTTTGACATCCACTGTTTCCAGTACTTCTTGTTTATCCTTTAATTTGAGCGGCAGGTGAGAAGCGACGATATCTGCCATTCTCCCCGGTTCCTCAATATCCGTCACCGTTGCATATGTTTCAGCTGAGATTTTTTTTGAAATTTTTATGTACTGATCAAAGTGATCTAACAAAGTGCGCATGAGTGCTTCTGCTTCTGCGTCCTTTAATTCTTCTTCTGCCAATTCTTTAATATCGACGGACGTATAGTCCTCAAGCTCCACGTATGAATCGATCTGCGCTCGATTTAAGCCTTCAACGAGTACACGAATCGTTCCATTCGGCAGCTTCAGCATTTGTTTGATTTTTGTGTAGGTGCCGACTTTGAAAATTTCCTCTTCACCTGGTTCATCTATTGAAATTTCCCGCTGTGTTGCTAGAAAAATCATATGATCGTTCATCATCGCCTGTTCTAATGCTTGAACAGACTTCTCGCGTCCAACGTCCAAATGCAAGACCATTGTTGGATAAACAAGCAAGCCTCGCAGTGGAAGGAGCGGAACATTCTTTTTGATTTCATCTGCCATGTTGATTGACACCTCCGTCACTAGTATGAATCATTATAATATATCTGTTTCAGTCTTGTACAATGTAAAAGACTTAAGAAATGATGATCTTACCGTAGTATACCCTTTCTTTTTATCTTGAAAAAGAAAAAAAGATCTATTTCACTAAAAAATCCCCATATGTGATGGGGATTAAACAGATTTTCTTTTCATTTCCTCTTCTAGTCCATCTTTCTTCTCGTCTGGCGGGTTGACCAAACAGTGATCCAGCACCTCTTGGAAGTGCTTCACAGGCACAATGGTGACGCCTTCAATCTCTTTTAAGATCGACTGCTGGTTGTCATAAGGAATAATCACGGTTGTGGCACCAGCTTGTTTCGCCGCCTTAATCTTCGATATCACACCGCCAATCGGCTTCACCTGACCCTGCAATCCGATTTCACCTGTCATTGCTGTCAGATGATCAATCGGGATTTGATGAATGGCAGAGAAAATCGCCGCCGCCATGGCAATCCCAGCAGACGGTCCATCAATAGGGGCACCGCCTGGAAAATTAATATGGATGTCATATTCATTTGTCCGTATCCCTAAGTTTCTCAGCACTGTTAATACATTTTCAACAGATCCTTTTGCCATACTTTTTCGTCGAATGGATTTAGATTGACTGCCAATGCTTTCTTCTTCTGCAATACCTGTAATGTTGATACTTCCTTTTTCAAGCGCCTTACATATATTCACTTCAATCTCGAGCAAGGCACCGCTGTTTGGTCCGTAGACTGCCAGACCATTCACTACACCGACTTTTGGCTTTTCCGGTACTTTTTGTTCATATCTTGGTGTCAGCTGGCTTGAGTGAATGACCCACTCGACATCGGCGATCGTGATGTCTTTTCTGTTTTCCGTGACGGCCATTCCAGCGGCGATCTGCACCATATTGACTGCTTCACGGCCATTTTTCACATAAGAGGTTAACAGGTTCAGCCCTTCATCACATAATTCCTTTTGGATTTTCTGGACAGCCTTAGCAGCGACAATTTTCAGTTCATGCTGGTCAAGGTCCTTAAAGAAAATTTCCAAACACCTCGATCGAATCGCTGGTGGAATTTCTTCAGGTGTTCTTGTCGTGGCGCCAATCAATCGAAAATCAGCCGGAAGTCCATTTTGAAAAATGTCATGAATGTGATTCGGAATTTGAGTGTTTTCCTCGCTGTAGTAGGCGCTATCTAAAAATACTTTCCGATCTTCAAGGACTTTCAGCATTTTGTTCATTTGAATCGGATGCAGTTCCCCAATTTCATCGATAAACAGAACCCCGCCATGCGCATGCGTAACGGCTCCTTGTTTTGGCTGCGGAATACCTGCCTGTCCCATCGCTCCCGCCCCTTGGTAAATCGGGTCATGCACAGAACCAATGAGCGGGTCTGCGATGCCCCGTTCATCGAATCTTGCGGTTGTGGCATCGAGCTCCACAAATACCGCATCTTTCTTAAACGGTGAATCAGCATGACGTTTCGCTTCTTCCATGACAAGACGGGCAGCGGCTGTTTTTCCCACCCCCGGTGGTCCGTAGACAATGACATGCTGAGGATTCGGTCCGCACAGCGCTGCTTTTAGAGCACGAATGCCGTCTTCCTGCCCTACAATATCTTGAAACCCCTTTGGCCGGACTCTCTCTGATAAAGGCTCACTCAGCTTGATTGACCGCATCTTTCTGAGTGCTTCCATTTCTTTTTTTGATTCTTTGTCTATCGTCACCTTTTGTGTGCGCTGATTTCGCAGTAAGTTCCAAAAGTACAGCCCGATGACGATACCAAAGAACAGCTGTATAAATAATACGATTCCTGTCCAGCTCAATCGGTGCTCCCTCCTTCATCTATCGTATGTATTGGTTTCTGTCTGCTAGTATTTCCTAGAGCTGGACGGAATAAACACGTCTTCTTCGATAAATAAAAAACTCCTGAATCAAAATGATTCAGGAGTAAAACTTCTCTTATGCAGATGTTTTAGTATCTTTGTTGACGACTGTGCCATCCTTTAACACAAGACGCGGCGGCTCACCATCAGCAACCGTTGCACCAGTGATGACACATTTTTCAATATCATCACGAGATGGAAGGTCAAACATGACATCTAGCATGATGCCTTCAATGATCGAGCGAAGACCACGAGCTCCTGTTTTACGCTCAATTGCCTTTTTCGCAATTTCGCTAAGAGCATCTTCTTCAAATTCAAGCTCTACATCGTCAAGCTCAAGCATTTTTGTATATTGCTTAACAAGCGCATTTTTAGGCTTCGTCAAGATTTCTACAAGTGCTTTTTCATCTAACGGCTCTAGGCTTGCAATAACCGGCAGACGACCGATGAATTCTGGAATTAAACCGAAGCGAAGCAAGTCTTCTGGCAGTACTTTTGATAGAAGGACTTCTTTTTCAAGATCTTCGACTTTATTTTCCGCACCGAATCCAATTACTTTTTGACCTAAGCGGCGTTTGATGATTTGCTCAATCCCGTCAAAGGCTCCTCCACAAATGAAAAGGATGTTCGTCGTATCAATTTGAATGAATTCTTGATGCGGATGCTTACGTCCACCTTGAGGCGGTACACTAGCGACTGTTCCTTCAAGAATTTTCAAAAGGGCTTGCTGGACGCCTTCCCCAGATACATCGCGAGTGATAGAAGGGTTTTCTGATTTTCTTGCTACTTTATCGATCTCATCGATGTAGATAATGCCTTTTTCCGCTTTTTCTACATCATAATCCGCTGCCTGGATCAGCTTTAGTAAAATATTCTCTACGTCTTCACCAACATAACCCGCTTCAGTTAATGATGTTGCATCTGCGATCGCAAATGGCACATTTAAAATACGTGCAAGTGTTTGAGCAAGTAATGTTTTACCGCTTCCTGTTGGTCCAATCATAGAAATATTACTTTTCGAAAGCTCAACATCATCAATCTTGCTGTTGGAATTGATCCGTTTGTAGTGGTTATACACCGCTACAGCTAAGGATTTTTTCGCATTGTCTTGTCCGATGACATATTCATCAAGAATCTCCCGAATTTCATGAGGCTTCGGAACATCCTTGAATTCAACTTCTTCCTCTGTGCCGAGCTCTTCTTCAACTATTTCCGTGCAAAGCTCGATACATTCATCACATATATATACGCCAGGTCCTGCGACCAGTTTACGCACTTGATCTTGCGTTTTTCCGCAAAACGAGCATTTTAATTGACCTTTTTCCTCGTTGAATTTAAACATTCTTTCACCCCTTATTCTTCTTCACTTGCCTGTAGCTAACAGTCAGCTACCTTTCTGGGTCCACTATGTATGCATTTTACCATACTTTCCTAAAAGACGGTAACGATGTGTTTCTAACACTGCACATTGAGATATGTATGACAGAAAGATGCGACTTACACTATCGTTTCCAAAAGAAGCGATGATAAGTCAAAAATTGTACAAAACAAGGCACGAGTCACTCGCGCCCTGTTTTATTATTATGCACCATATTAACGGTTTTCTACAAGAAAATCAATTGCTTTACGAACTTTTAGATCTTCTTTCATTGCTTCAGTAGATCCGATCGCTTGTTTGATATTTTCAATTGGCATGTTGTATGCTTCAGCCATTTTTGAAAGTTCTTCTTCCACTTCTTCGTCAGACACTTGTAAGTTTTCTGCAGCAGCAATTGCTTCAAGTGTTAGGTTAGATTTTACGCGTTTAGCAGCATCTTCTTTCATTTGCTCTTTCAGCGCATCTTCATCTTGTCCAGAGAATTGGAAGTAAAGCTCAAGGTTCATTCCTTGCATTTGAAGACGCTGTTCGAATTCTTTCATCATGCGGTCTAGCTCTGTATCAACCATCGCTTGCGGGATGTCAACTTCCGCATTTTCAGAAGCTTTCGCAACTAGCTCTTCACGAAGTTTTCCTTCTGCTTCGTTTTCTTTTGCTTCTTCAAGACGTTTCTTCGTTTTTTCAGTTAACTCAGCAAGCGTTTCTACTTCTTCATCAACATCTTTAGCGAACTCATCGTCAAGTGCTGGAAGTTCTTTTGCTTTGATTTCATGAATTTTCACTTTGAATACAGCTGGTTTACCTGCAAGGTCTTCAGCATGGTATTCTTCTGGGAATGTAACTTCTACGTCTTTTTCAGCGCCAGCTTCAAGACCAACTAATTGCTCTTCGAAACCAGGGATGAATGAACCAGAACCTACTTCAAGAGAGTAGTTCTCAGCTTTTCCGCCTTCGAATGCTTCTCCATCAACGAATCCTTCGAAATCAAGAACAACTGTATCGCCGTTTTCGATTGCGCCTTCTTCTTTGACAACAAGCTCAGCTTGACGGTTTTGCATGCCTTTAAGCTCTTCTTGTACATCTTCATCAGTAACAGCTGTGTCGTCTTTTTCTACGTTAAGACCTTTGTAGTCACCAAGTTTTACTTCAGGTTTCACTGTTACTTTTGCAGTGAAGATTAAGCTTTCGCCTTTTTCGATTTTCTCAACATCGATTTCAGGACGGTCAACTGGCTCAATACCAGCTTCGTCAATTGCTTTTGGATATTCAACTGGAAGAAGAATATCTAATGCATCTTGATAAAGAGATTCTACACCAAAACGCTGCTCGAAAAGACCACGTGGTACTTTCCCTTTACGGAATCCAGGGATCGATACTTGCTTAACCACTTTCTTAAATGCATCATCAAGTGCTTTGTTAAATGTTTCAGCGTCAACTTCTACAGTTAGTACGCCTTCGTTACCTTCTTGTTTTTCCCATTTTACTGACATGTGTGTTTCCCTCCAAAAATCTATTCAGATTGTGCGTTGCTCCATTCTAAAGCATCATAAAGACTTCGTCCAATCAAAAACCACGCACTCCGCTAAGAAGCTTGCATTATGTATACAACATTTGACTTGATTATACATATCGTCTTTCAACTGTTGGAATCTGACAACTGCACTATATATGCACAAATACAACCATTATATTATAACATAACAAGTCCGTCTTTCAACTAAATCGACAAATTACAAATAAGAAATTTCTTCAATATCTTTCAGCATTGTGCAAGCTTCTCTCAGCTCTCGTTCGTTAAATTCATACAATAGATGCAATTCTTCGAGTTCAATCTCAATCCCATGCATTTCATAGCCGACTTTATGAAGTGCCGCTGCCCAAAGACTCGGATCTGTGTATTTAGGAAGAAATGGATACAGCACAAATAAGTGCCGGCGCCATAACTCTTCCACGGCTTGGTAAAGGGTTGGATTCTCATTGCCGAGCGTGTCATCAAGCATACGAAGAACTTGCTGAAGAAGCGGCATCTGCTCTGGCTTTACAGCCTCAGAAGGAATAAGGGTTAAAGAATCACCGAATTTTGTCACATGAACCGGTTTTGCCACATCATGATCTGCCAGAAGCTGCAGAATCATTGATTTGACCAAAGGGTTCCCATCAGGATTTTGTAAGATGGTATTTAATAGACCCATATGCGGTGTAATATTCCGGTCTTTCAATGAATGAATGAACTGGACCTGTTCTTCCGGACGCTTCAGCATATCATCTATGTTGACCTCACTTCCAGCGTCCTCATCTTCATCTAAAATTTCTTCAGGTGATTCGATCATTTTTCTGCTAAATTCGAGCAGCTTGTAAAAATGCTCCGCGCTTTCTGCCGGAAGATGGTTTTCCTCGAGCACAGCCTCAATCGTCTGTTTGACTTCTTCATATTCTTTCAGCTGAATGAGGATCGTCATATACACTTGGAGCACAGTGAAATAGTGGCCATATCCTTCATGCAGCATTTTTTCACAAACACGCTTTGCATCCTGCAGCTCACCCAGCTCCAGAAAACAAATGGCCATTCCGAGGTGAATATCGGATTCTTCATCGTCATCGTACGATTTAGCTTCTGAAAACAAGTGAAGCGCCTCTTGATACTGCTTTTCTTTTAATGCTGCCATTCCTTTTTCAATCAGTCTTTCTTTCAGACCAGGAAACAAAATGACATTATCTTTCTTCTTGTCATGCTTCATGCTTACGTTCCTTTCGGGCGCATATTTTTTATCAGTTTACCAACGAAGATTAGTAAACACAAGTAACGAGAGGTTTTCATGCAAAAAAGAAGCCGTCACACCTCGGGCGGACAGCTTCTCGTTGCTTAAGCGCGCAGCCAGCTGCTGCGCTTTTCTTCAAATGCTTGAATGTCATCTTCTAGAAGTAATGTTAATGAAATCTCATCATAACCATTTAGGAGCATTTCTCTCCAGTGAGGGTCGACTTGAAAGGGGGTGATATTCCCTTCATGATCTTCTATCTGCTGTTTTTCAAGATCAACCGTCATCTCATACCCTTTGTTCTCATATGACGCAGCGAAGGTTTTCCACACATCATAATCAAGGCGAATCGGAAGCATCCCATTTTTAAAGCAGTTTTGATGAAATATATCTGCGAATGATGGTGCGATGACAATTTTAAAGCCATAATCATCAAGCGCCCAAGGAGCATGTTCCCTAGATGATCCGCAGCCAAAGTTCTCCCCTGCGATCAAAATGGATGCTCCTTCATAGATCGGCTGATTTAGTTCAAAATCTGGATTTGGGCTGCCATCGGCTAAATAACGCCAGTCGAAAAAGGCAAAGCGGCCATATCCTGTTCGTTCAATTCTTTTTAAAAATTGCTTTGGAATAATTTGATCTGTATCTACATTGATACGGTTAAGCACAGCGGCTTTTCCTTTATGAGTGACTAAAGGCTCCATCTATGACAACTCCTTACACGACTGTTTTCTCTTGATTAAACTTCCTGACATCGACAAAGCGGCCATGTATCGCAGCCATTGCAGCCATTGCAGGGCTGACAAGATGCGTTCTCGCACCCTTCCCTTGACGCCCTTCAAAGTTACGGTTTGATGTGGACGCGCAGCGTTCGCCCTCCGGTACCACATCGTTATTCATACTAAGGCACATACTGCAGCCTGATTCTCTCCATTCAAATCCTGCTTCAAGGAAGATTTCATGAAGACCTTCTTTTTCTGCTTGCAATTTGACACTTTGAGAGCCAGGCACCACAATCGCTCTGACATGATCTGCTACTTTTTGTCCTTCAATCATAGAAGCGGCTTGGCGTAAATCAGTCATTCTTGAGTTCGTACATGAGCCGATAAAGACATGCTCAATCGTAATATCTTCTATACGCTGATGCGGATGGACACCCATGTATTCATAAGCACGAATCGCTTCTTTTTGATCATCTTCTTGTGCAAAGTCCTCAGGTCCTGGGATTGATGCATCCACAGGCAGTACCATTCCTGGGTTAATTCCCCACGTAACCATTGGTGAAATCTGATTTCCATCTAACACAATGGTTTTATCGTAGGTTGCCCCTGGATCTGTTCTAAGTTCTTCCCATTCTTTAATAGCTGCTTCGAAGTCTTCACCCTGCGGTGCATATTTGCGGCCGCGGCAATATTCGAAGGTGACTTCATCAGGTGCAATCAATCCTGCTCTTGCGCCTGCTTCAATTGACATATTACAAACGGTCATCCGCTCATCCATCGTCATGTTTCTGAATACTTCCCCAGTGTATTCAATGACATAACCTGAGCCGAACTTCACGCCGTGCGCACCAATGACGGCTAAAATGACATCTTTGGCGGTTACCCCTTTTTGAAGCTTTCCGTCTACTCTAATTTCTAGCGTTTTCGGACGCTGCTGCCAAAGTGTTTGTGTAGAAAGTACATGTTCAACCTCACTAGTACCGATCCCAAAGGCAAGTGCACCAAACGCGCCGTGAGTTGATGTATGACTATCTCCACAAACGATTGTTTTCCCCGGAAGTGTCAATCCAAGCTCAGGTCCAACGACATGGACGATTCCTTGGTCAACACTGTGAAGGTCAGCAAGACGAACGCCAAATTCCGCACAGTTGCGCTCTAAGGCACTCACTTGCTTTTTAGCAATCTCATCTTTGATCACAAATCGATTCACAGTTGGGATGTTATGATCCATCGTCGCAAACGTGTTTTGAGGTCTTCTCACCTTGCGCCCTTTTTGTCTTAATCCTTCAAATGCTTGAGGTGATGTCACTTCATGCACCAAGTGCAGATCAATATATAAAAGGTCTGGTTTTCCCTCGCCGCTTTTGACTACATGCTGATCCCATATTTTTTCGATGATTGTTCGAGGCATAACCCTTTTCCTCCCTCTACCTAATTCCACAAGATTCTATTTACACAATGGTTTGCACGCGCTGCTTGAGTGCGTCTACAACCGCATTAGTGATTTCTTCAGTCGTTTGATAAGTTCCCTCTTTTGCTGCTAAATCTTTTGTTCGTTTGCCAGAGGCAAGAACAGCCTCCACAGCTTCTTCTATTGCAGCCGCTTCTTCTTCTAATGCAAAGGAAGTTCTAAGCAAGCTTGCTGCTGATAAAATGGTTGCCAGAGGGTTTGCAACGTTTTGCCCCGCAATATCGGGTGCTGAACCATGAATTGGCTCATATAAATGAAGGCCTGTGCTTGATAAACTAGCAGATGGCAGCATGCCGAGTGATCCAGTAATCATAGAAGCTTCGTCACTTAAAATATCACCGAACATATTTTCCGTCACAATGACATCAAATTGAGCGGGCTTGTAAATCAGCTGCATGGCAGCATTATCGACGAGCATATGCTCAAATTCAACTTCTGGATATTGAGCAGCAACTTCTCCTACTGCATCCCGCCATAGTTTACTAGAAGCAAGAACATTCGCTTTATCCACAGACGTCACTTTTTTCCGTCTTGTTAAGGCCATGTCGAACGCTTCTTTTAATACGCGGACAATTTCTTCCTTTGTATAAAGGAGCGTATCAACGGCAGCTTCTTTTCCTTCATCATCCGTATAGCGTTCGCTTGGTTCACCAAAATAGAGACCGCCTGTTAATTCACGAACGATGACGAAATCAACTCCGTTAATGTGATCTTGTTTTAACGGAGATGCCTCGCTTAAGCTATCGAACACCTTTACAGGGCGGATATTGGCAAATAAGTCCAGCTGTTTACGAATGGCAAGCAGGCCTTTTTCTGGACGAAGCTCTGGCGGGTTTTGATCCCACTTTGGTCCGCCGACTGCTCCTAATAAAATCGCATCAGAGCCTTTGCATACATCTACTGTTTCCTTTGGAAGCGGGTTGTTTTTTTCATCTATTGCGATACCGCCAATGAGCGCAGTTTCGAATTCGAATTCGTGCTTAAATTGAGCCGCTGTCTCTTGAAGGACTGCGACTGCAGATGTCACGACTTCCGGTCCGATTCCATCGCCGGGCAAAAGTGCAATTTTCTTTTTCATGAGAACCTTCCTCCTTTCCTATGAGATCGCGTGATGTTTCTCAATTTCAATCAGATTTGATTTGAAGATTAAATGTCTGTTCACTGCATTGACGTAAGCTTTTGCCGATGCTTCAAGTACATCTTGCGCTACACCGCGTCCTGCTGTTTCTTTTCCTTCTATTGAAACAGTGACATATACTTCTGCTAGTGCATCTCTGCCTTTTCCATTTGATTGAATGCGGTAGTCCAGCAAATGAATTCTTTCTTCCATACAGCGCTCAAGCGTGTTGTACACAGCCTCTACACTGCCTGCACCTGTAGCTGCTTCTTGAATGACTTCCTGTGTTTCTTGATTTTTCAGAGAAACTGTTGCTGTCGGCATTTGTTCTGTTCCATAGTGCACTTGCAGACTTTCAAATTCGTAGCCGATTTTTCGGTCTGCTACTTTTTCTTCTAATATAATAGAGATCAAGTCATCATCTGTAATTTCTTTCTTCTTCTCTGTCAAGTTCTTGAAAGTCTCAAAGAATTTATTGATTTCGTCTTCCGTTAGTTTAAAGCCTAGTGTTTTCATGCGGTCTTTAAACGCGTGTCTTCCGGAGTGTTTTCCAAGGACAAGCACATCTGTTGTCACGCCGACAAGCTCTGGAGAAATAATTTCATAGGTTGTTTTTTCTTTGAGGAAACCATCTTGGTGAATACCTGATTCATGTGCAAATGCGTTGTTTCCAACGACTGCTTTATTACGCGGCACAATCATTCCTGAGTATTTGCTCACTACATCACTTGTACGCTTAATTTCATTCAATTGAATCGTTGATTCGACCTGGTAAAAGTCTTTTCGAATATGAAGAGCTACTGCAATTTCTTCTAACGCGGCATTTCCAGCGCGCTCGCCAATTCCGTTAACAGCCGTTTCAATTTGATCTGCTCCATTTTCAATGGCAGCAAGTGAGTTTGCTACAGCCATTCCTAAATCATCGTGACAGTGAGCGGACAAGTTGACGCGGTCGATATTCGGAACGTGTTCCTTCATATATTTAAAGATGTTTCCGTACTCTTTTGGCGCTAGGTATCCAACTGTATCTGGCAAGTTAATGACACTCGCCCCAGCGTCAATGACCTTTTCTACAATTTCTGCTAAAAAATCAAGATCTGTACGGCACGCATCTTCTGCTGACCATTGGACAACTGGAAAACGTTCTTTCGCATATTTCACCATTGCGACAGCCTGTTCTACGACTTCTTCACGTGTTTTCTTGAGTTTATGCTTCAAGTGAATATCAGAAGTGGCAATAAAGACATGAAGCCTTGGCTCCACTCCATCTTTTAATGCTTCCCATGCAGCATCAATGTCACCTTTCACACATCGTGCAAGACCAGCAACAGAACAGTTTTTAATCGTTCTTGCAATTTCTTGTACGCCTAAGAAATCCCCTCGGGATGAAGCGGGAAATCCCGCTTCAATGATATTAACCCCAAGGCGCTCAAGCTGCTTTGCAATGATTAGCTTTTCTTGTGCATTTAAGTTCACTCCTGGTGATTGCTCTCCATCCCGAAGTGTTGTGTCAAAAAAATTAATTTTCCGCACCGACGCTCACCGCTTCCTTTTTCTTTCCTTGTTTAACGAAAGGCATCATTTCACGAAGCTTTCTACCAACGATTTCAATTTGGTGCTCATTTTCATTTGCATTGATCGCATTGAAACGTGGACGATTCACTTGGTTTTCAACAATCCATTCTTTTGCAAATGTTCCGTTTTGGATATCAGTCAAAACAGCTTTCATTGACTCTTTTACTTTTGCATCCACAACGCGTGGTCCTGATACGAAATCACCCCATTGTGCTGTATCAGAGATTGAATATCTCATGCCTTCTAATCCTTCTTCATACATAAGGTCAACGATCAATTTTAGTTCATGCAGACACTCGAAGTATGCAAGCTCTGGCTGATAACCAGCTTCTGTTAACGTTTCGAATCCTGCTTTTACTAGTGAAGTAAGACCTCCACAAAGAACTGCCTGCTCACCGAATAGATCCGTTTCTGTTTCTTCTTTAAATGTTGTTTCAAGAACGCCCGCTCTTGCTCCGCCGATCGCTTTCGCATAAGCAAGTGCTTTGTCTTTCGCTTGGCCAGATACATCTTGATAGATAGCAAATAGGGCAGGTACACCAGCGCCTTGCTCATATGTTCTTCTCACAAGATGTCCTGGTCCTTTTGGAGCTACAAGATACACGTCTACGTCACTTGGAGGAACAATTTGATGGAAGTGAACGTTGAATCCGTGTGCGAATACAAGTGAGTTGCCAGCTTCTAATTGATCTTTGATTTCTTCATCATATACTTTCTTTTGCTGCTCATCTGGAAGTAGTACCATCACGACGTCTGCTTGTGCCGCTGCTTCTTTTACTGTGAATACTTGATGGCCGTCTTCTTGTGCTTTTGTATAAGATCCGCCTTTTCTTACGCCGACGATCACATCGACGCCGCTTTCTTTTAAGTTCAATGCATGTGCATGACCTTGTGAACCGTAACCAATGATTGCTACCTTTTGACCATTTAATACGTTTTCTTGAATATCACCGTTATAATATACTTTTACCATTTGACTCTCTCCTTTTGTTTAGACAATTGAAATTGTTTTATTTGTTTGCGGCTTTTGCTGATTATCTCTCGCAAAGGCCGTAGTGCCAGTTCTGGCGACTTCTTTAATGCCGTATGGCTTAAGTAATTCAATGAGTGCTTCAATTTTTGAAGACTCACCTGTCACCTGAATGACGACACTCTCTCTGCTCACATCTACAATAGAAGCTCTAAAAGGTTCAATGACCCCTGTGATCTCCATTCTAGATGCTGGTGCAGATACGACTTTTATCAAAGCCAGCTCTCGCTGAACGATTGATTGGTTTGTAATGTCTGTTACTTTCAGCACATCGATTTGTTTGTTCAGCTGTTTTGTCAGCTGTTCGATGTCTTTCTCCTGTTCTACATGGACGACGAACGTGATGCGTGATACATCTTGAATCTCAGAATGGCCGACCGTAATGCTTTCAATGTTGTAGTGTCTTTTAGTAAAGAGGCCTGTGATTCTGTTCAATACGCCTGATCGATTTAATACAGTCAACACAATAATTCTTTTCAAGGTTTCACCCCCACCATCTCATGAAGTCCTTTCCCCGGTGCTACCATCGGGAATACTTTTTCATCTCGCGCTACATTGACATCGATGAAAACAGGCTCTCTAGAGGTTAAGGCTTCTTCAAGCTTTTCTTTCGCCTCTTCGTCTGATGAGATTCTGATTCCTTTAATGCCATAAGCTTCAGATAATTTGACGAAGTCTGGCTGCTCTGAAAATTTAGAATGTGAGTAGCGTTCTTCGTAGAAAATTTCTTGCCATTGTCTTACCATTCCAAGGCTGTGATTATTGAGTACAATCACTTTGACTGGAAGGTTCAGCTCACGGATAACGGCAAGTTCTTGCAGGGTCATTTGGAAACCTCCGTCTCCTAAAATCGCCACAACAGTTGCCTCTTGATCAGCCAGCTGAGCGCCTATGGCTGCTGGTAATCCGAAGCCCATTGTGCCAAGACCTCCAGATGTGACCCACTTATCTGCATTTTCAAATGGATAGAACTGTGCTGCCCACATTTGATGCTGTCCGACATCAGTTGCGACAATGGCTTCACCTTTTGTGAATTGATGAATGTATTCAATCAGCTTTTGAGGCTTAAAGCCTTCTGCCTCGTTTTCAACGTACCAGAGTGGATATTCTTCCTTCCACTGATCTAATTGATTTTTCCATTCGCCTGATTCCCCTTGCTTCCCGTCTTGCTTGATCAGTTCTTCAAGAACGAGCTTACTGTCTCCAACAACCGGGATATGGGTATGAATGTTCTTGCCGATTTCCGCTGGGTCGATGTCAATATGAGCGACCTTCGCATGTTTCGCAAAATGATTGAGGTTACCTGTTACCCTGTCATCAAATCTTGCTCCGATTGAAATGAGCAGATCACATTGATGAAGAGCCATGTTCGCTGCATATGTGCCATGCATACCAGCCATCCCTAGGAAAAGAGGATGCTTTGCCGGGAATCCGCCAAGTCCAAGCAATGTATGAGCGACTGGGATTTGCTGCTGCTCTACATACTGTCTTAATTCTTCAGATGCTTTGCCATGAAGAACGCCGGCTCCTGCTAGAATGACTGGTTTTTTCGCTCTGCTGACAGCTTCTACTAATTTGCGAATTTGCAAATAGTTCGGCTCTACTTTTGGCTGATAACCAGGTAAATCAATTGCCTGATCATATTCAAAGGTTCCTTCAATGCCTGCGACATCTTTTGGGATATCAATCAAGACTGGACCAGGTCTGCCTGTTGTTGCGATATGGAATGCCTCTTTAATGACACCCGGTAATTCCTCTGGATTTCTTACTTGGTAGCTGTGCTTTGTAATTGGCATTGTGATGCCGAGTACATCTGCTTCTTGGAACGCATCCGATCCAATGACTGACGTTGCCACCTGCCCTGTGAATACAACAAGGGGAAGTGAATCAATCATCGCATCTGCAATTCCTGTCACAAGATTTGTCGCTCCCGGCCCTGATGTGGCAATGACAACACCCGGTTTACCAGATACTCTTGCGTATCCTTCTGCTGCGTGAATCGCTCCCTGCTCATGTCTTGGCAGGACATGAAATAAACCAGAATCGTAAATTTTATCGTAGATTGGCAAAACTGCTCCGCCCGGATAGCCAAAAATGACTTCTACTTTTTCTCTTTTAAGTGCTTCAATTAACATGAGTGCACCGTTCATCGTTTGTGGTGCTTTTGATTTTTCCGTCTCCATTTGTACATTTGTCCCCATTTGATTTCCTCCTCTTTGTCTTGCTTCAGTCAAGTCCTTTCACCCTTTTCCATTCAAGATAGAGATATGAGACCATATAAAAAAGCCTTCTCACCCCACAATGACACTACTTTTCACTAGGTCAAAGGGGCGAAAAAGCTTTGTTTTTCGCGGTACCACCCTTGTTCACGGCAAACCCTGCTGCCGTCTCATGGACATCTTTCGTCCATTTTGGTAACGAGTGAGCAATGTCACTCGGCCTGCCCTACTATCATTTCAAGCAGACACTCAGAGGTGAGTTCACTTTAGAAAGTAACACCGGTTTCCAGCTAGCACCGGCTCTCTGTCGATACTGACTCTAAAGCTACTAGTCCTCTTCAACGTTTATCGATATCTATTTAACTTGCATGAATGTTTTCATCTGCAAAAACGACTTTTTCTCCCTCTTCAACTACTCGCTTGCGGAATTGTTCAAGAAGTTTGTTTGTGTGGAACCCAGGTTTTCCTTCACCGATTGTACGGCCGTCAACTTTTACAACGGCGATGACTTCGGCTGCGGTTCCTGTTAGAAATACTTCTTCAGCTGTATACACATCATGTCTTGTGAATGGTTCTTCTTTCACTTCGTAGCCTAAGTCTTCTGCAATCTCCATGATGGCATTTCTTGTGATGCCTTCAAGTGCGCCGATATAACCTGGCGGTGTATAAAGCTTGCCTTTTTTATAAATAAACACGTTGTCTGCAGAACCTTCCGCCACGTACCCTTGATCGTTCAGCATCAGCGCTTCACTCACACCGGCCATATGAGCTTCGATTCGGACAAGAATGTTATTCAAATAGTTTAATGATTTTACTTTCGGGCTAAGGACATCTGGACGATTTCGTCTTGTTGGAACCGTCACAATGTCAATACCCGTTTCATATAGGTGCTTTGGAAAAATGGCCAGCGGCTCTACAATGATCACTGTATTGGCTCTCCCGCAGTTGTTAGGATCTAATCCAAGATCACCTGCTCCTCTTGAGACGACAAGGCGGATATAGGCATCCTTTAAGCCGTTCCTTTCAACTGTATGAATCATTTTTTCCGTGAGTTCCTCAAGTGAATATGGAATGTTCAGCATAATGGATCTGGCGGAATCATACAGGCGGTCTAAATGTTCTTTCATTCGAAAGATATTTCCGTTATACACGCGAATCCCTTCGAACACACCGTCGCCATATAAGAAACCATGATCGTAAACTGAAATTTTCGCATCCTCTTTTTTCACGAGTTCATCGTTTAAAAAGATCCACTGTTCCTTTTGGTCTTCCATTTTCAGTGAGCACCCTCTCTTTCAAACAAAAAGTAGTTGAATTTTCAGACACTTTATATTGAAGTGTCTCTCGCTTGCACTGCGTGTTTGTTTAGGTTTTGTTGAACCCATCTTACGCCGCTTTCCATACAGTGTCAACAGCATTTTAAAAATTATTAGACAATTTAGACTAATCAAAATTAAATGTATACGCTTACACCTTTGCTAGACAAGGAATGAAAAAACTTAAAATTTTTTGTATTTTTTCTTCAATTTATTTACTTTACATGAACGGTTTTCTTTTGAGAAAACTTTTGTGATATTTTTTCACAACATTTTTGATGAATATTGTGAGATTTCCTTGACTTTGTTTTTCTTTTGGGATGCCTTTCTAAAGCGTTTTCCTATGAATTTATGATGATAGAATGAGAGCATCTAACAGAAGGAGGGCAATACATGGCTAACATCAGAGGTTATATCGGTACGTATACAAAGGGAGACAGTAAAGGTGTTTATACGTTTACATTAAATACGGACAAGCAGCAGATTGAGCAAGTAGAAGTCGCTGCTGAACTTGAAAATCCTACATATTTAACCGTGTCAGAGGATCAAAAGTTTGTTTATGCTGTTGTGAAAAAAGGATCACAGGGCGGCCTTGCTGCGTATCAAATTGATTCAACAACAGGCAGACTTCACTTCATCAACCAAGAGCTTGCCGATGGAGCTTCTCCTTGCCACGTCAGCGTGGACAGTCAAACGAAAACGGCGTATACAGCGAACTATCATAAAGGGACAGCAGAGATGTATGAAATCGATGCTGAAAATGGCTCAGTGGTCCGCACGCTCTCACAGGCGCAGCATGAAGGAACTGGCCCTAACGAAGATCGTCAGGAAAAGCCGCACACTCACTTTATGGGTCTCACGCCAGATGAACAATTTGCAGTGGCTGTTGACCTTGGAACAGATGGAATTTATACGTATAAGAAAGAAGACGGCAAACTGGAGCTTGCTCATACATTTGAAACAAAGCCAGGCAGCGGACCTCGTCATATCACATTCCACCCAACGAAACCTGTGGCATATGTCATGACAGAGCTAAGCTCAGAGGTCATTGTGCTTCGTTACTTTGAAGACGGTCATTTTGAAGAGATCCAAACAATCGCGACCATTCCAAGCGATTTTACGGAGAACAATCAAGGCAGTGCCATTCATGTCTCTTCAGACGGACAATTTGTTTATGCAGGAAATCGCGGTCATGACAGCATTGCGATTTTTAAAGCAGACGCTGACGGCCAATTAAGCCTTGTCGAGATTGCTTCTTCTGAAGGAAACTGGCCTAGAGATTTTGTGCTTGATCCAACAGAAGAATTCCTCGTCGGTTCAAACCAAGAATCTAGCAATCTCGTGTTATACAAACGCGACAAAGAAACAGGACGACTCACTGTCTTACAATCAGACATTACCGTCCCTCATCCAGTTTGCGTGAAATTTTTAGGGTAAAGAAAAAAGCCTCCAATAACGGAGGCTTCAGACCGTAGACAAACCCCACTTTTACTTCAATTAAAAGTGGGGTTTTCACATTTTTTGATAAAAATATCATGTGTTTTACGCTGGACATGGTCCTTTCCATGTCCAGTTTGCTAGCTTTTTAAGGTTCATGGCAGCGAAAGTAAGCATCGCTTGCATTGAAACTTTTTTTAGTCCTCGAAGTTTCGTCCAACGCATACCATGCTTTTCTTTGGCATCCGCAAAAACGCGTTCAATTGTTTCTTTCCGTTTTGCATAGATGCTCTTATTTATTTCAGTGAGTCTTAGGTTGTCTGCTTCATCTAGGTAATCCTGCCAAATATGCCGATGAATTTGTTTGGTATGATTTTGACTTTGTGTACAGTTATCTAAAAACGAGCAGGACTTACATACTTCTGAGTCGGACGCATATTGCTTATAGCCTTCTCTAGTCGTTGTACGATAGGAGAGAATTTGCCCGTTGGGGCAAATGTAACAATCAAAATATGCATCATACACGTATTCATTCTTTTTCAAATAACCAGCTTTTGTTTTTGGACGAGTGTAAGGCATGACTGGTCTTATCTCTTGATCCATTAAAAACTTAGCGATGTAAGGTGTTTTATATCCAGCATCTACTGCGACTACATTTGGTTTTCCGATTTTCTCTGTCACCTTTGATACGAGTGAATCTAACATACGACTATCATGAACATTGCCACCTGTGACCAGTGATCCTAGAATAAATCCTTTTGAATCACAAGCTGTATGAAATGAATAAGCAAATGACTTTTCACGTTCATCCTTTACATAGTAGCCACTCTCTGGGTCAGTTGTACTGACCTTGATTTCTTTTATTTCTTCTTTATTCTGAAGGGGTAAAGGCTTTTTTCCATGTTCTTCACGATCAATATTAATTTCCTCATGAAGCTGATTTTGATAACTTCTCGTCTCAACTCGAACGATTTTCTTTTCAAGTTTTTTCTTATTGGCATTCGCTTTGACATGTGTTGAATCAATGAAGGCGACAGAAGGGTCAACGAGGCCTTTTTTCATCGCTTCTCTTAAGATTCGATAAAAAATTTGTTCGAATAAATCTGTATCGTGAAAACGTCTCACGTAGTTTTTACCGAAGGTAGAAAAGTGCGGAATTTTCTCCGAAAATCCATACCCAATAAACCAACGATAAGCCACATTGGTTTCAATTTCTTTAATCGTTTGACGCATGGAGCGAATGCCAAATAGATATTGGATCAAAACCATTTTAATGAGAACAACGGGGTCCACACTTGGTCTGCCATTGTCGGAACTATAATGATCTTTGACAAGATCATAAACGAAGTCAAAATCGATTGCTTGATCTATTTTCCGTACAAGATGATCTTCAGGCACTAATTCATCTAATGCCACTACTTCTAATTGATTTCTTCTTTCTTCTTCACGTTTCGATAACATGTTCATCCCCCACAGAAATGTTAATACCCTTATTATACAAAAAAGCTTGTAGACTTTGTCTACAAGCTGAAGCCTCCAATAACGGAGGCTTTTCTTTATGCAGACGGCATACCGCCATCCTCAAGCTTTTGATCAATCAAAGACGTATCGGTTTTTTCGCCGAACCATTTTGACAGCCTGTCTTTTGCTTTCCCTTTCACATCATCATCAATGTACATTGCTACTTGAAGCAAAGCAAATGTAATGGCCCCTAAATCATCTGTATAGCCGACACCAACCAATGTATCCGGAATGAGATCAAGTGGAAGGATAAAATAGCCCAGTGCTCCAATAATCAAGGTCTTTGCTTTAACCGGCACTTCGGGTTTTTGCAATGTATAGTAAAGTAATAGCACAGCATAGACAAGAGAGACACCAGCTTTTTGTGCCGTCTTTTTTAACTTTTCCCAAAAGGCATGATCATTAAAATGCTTCTTCGAACGCTTTAATAGTTCTTTTTTCTCAGAACGATTCATCATATCGCCTCCATCTACAGCATAGCCCTTTTCCCTTAGTTATACAAGATATCCGCCGATTCGACAAACAAAAAGCAGCAGAAAGCTGCTGCATTCTACTGCTCTTTGTAAAACTTTTCAATTGCCTTATCGATGTACACCCAACCTTTATAAGACACATGAATCGTATCTTTAAAGAAATATGGATCGTACTCATGCTTAGTCAAATCTGCGACTTCATACCCATTATCTCGAATTTGACGATTGATTTTTTCATAATAACCTGTACGGCCTTCTTTCGGAAAACCGGTGTAATCATACCACTTTCCGTTGACAGGAATCGTCACAAACAAAGGTTTCGCCCCTGCCTGTTTTAAAATATCCAGCATGATTTGGAAATCTTTGTATTCTGGTGATTCGGCATAAGAATGACCTTCACGGGAATCCTTCATCTTTTTCATGATCGGTTTCAGTTTGCGGTTAAACAGTTTTTGGTTAATATAAAACGGGTTGTTCCCTGCTCTTTTCGCACCAAAAATGCTCGCTTCTTTTTCAAGCTCAGCCCATGTTTTTCCTTTGACTGAAGGAGACGGTTGAAGCTTGCGCTCATGCCCCGGTCCAATCGTATAGTACATGTCTTTCTTTTGAAGCATACCATAATACATTTTCGCAATAGGAGAAATCGCGCCATAAGCGAACTTGTTCCCAGATAGCTCTGCTTTAAAAAGCTCTGTAATCACCATATCGTTTTTGACTGCTTTAAACTTCATGATTCTTTTGATGAGCTCTTTTTTCACAGTTGGATCAATTTCTTTATTAAAGGCGAGATTAAGCGCTTGAAGTGCTGAATAGTTAGGTGCAAAGTGATTCTCATCAGATCCCCATTTCACAAACCACTGCGGGGACACGATAAATACAAGCTTCTTCCCTTTTAATTCATCCATATGCGCTGCGAAGTTCATCGCATGAATTAATGATTGCGATCCACCTTTTCCAATAAGATAAGGTGTAAACCCTTGAGGATTCTCATGAAAGAAATTCGAAGGGTGATATGGATCAAAACGAGATAGTTCAGAAGATCCATAGATCGGCAAATAAGTTGGATCTTTTAGCATTTCATCTTGTAAATAGAGCCCTTGGAACATCCCTGGATCTAATTCTGTGGCTGACTTTTGTAATTTGTCTTTTGGGATCAGGTGTGAGAGCCATGCATTTGGTACAAGAAGAACACCAATGAATAGAACAGCCGCTAAAATAAGCGGCCCAAAAAAACGCTTTTTCATTACTTCATCTCTGCCAGCTGCTCAGCAATATGATTCGGCGTATCCCACACATCACGATCGAATTCTGTAATCGGAACAGTGATTCCGAGTTGACTTTCAATTGCCATAAGCAGTTCTACTGTACCAAATGAATCAAGAAGACCTTCTTCAAAAATCGCAATCTCTGGATTTTCTTTCACAACGTCATCCTGACAAACCTCTGCAATAATATCGTATACTTGATTTTTAAATTCCATAATTTTCTACTCCCTTAATCATTAATGATGAAATGGTTTTCCTGAAAAAATATAAAATCCGAAACAAATCACATGGAATGTAATAATGATCGACACAACCATTGTGACCTTATTATCCGGCCACCACTTGTGCTTTTTATTCCATTTCTCAAATAAATTGTAACCGGACATGACAACTGCATGATATAGTCCGTAAATAATATATTGAAGGGCAAGACCATGCCAAGCACCCATCAATAGAAAGAGGATAAAGTACCCAATATTTGATACAGCCATTCGGTTCTTGATCCACTTCTTTTTAGTCATAAAGAACACAAATCTCATAAACACGTAGTCTCTGAACCAGAAGGACAGGGACATGTGCCAGCGATTCCAGAAGTCTTTAATGTTTCGGCTGATAAACGGTTTATTAAAGTTCTCTGGTGATTTAATACCCATAATATAACTCACACCTACAGCAAATGCTGTATATCCAGCAAAGTCAAAGAACAAATACATGCTGTAAGCATACATATATGTTAACTGCTGAACAAAGTGACTGCTGCTAATGTGATGAATATTCATCAGAATATATGTGTGAATCAGATAACCAATAATGAACTTATATAAGAAGCCTATAAAAATTTTATGAATACCGGCATATAGAAGATCACTGTAAGCTTCCTTTTCAGGCGGTGTATCCAAATCCTTTTCAAATCGGCGGTAACGGTCAATCGGACCGGATGAAATCGTCGGGAAAAAGACAATGAAATAGACCAAACGGTGAATCGGAATTTTCTTCTTAATCAAGCCGTCTCTTGTCTCGATAATTAACTGAACACCTTTAAATGTTAAGTACGAGATCCCCAAAAAGCTCAGCCAGTTCATTGGCGCGGGCTGTTGCGGCTGATGAGTTAAAAAGAACGGTAAAATCTTAGACAGCACAAGCGGCAAAATAGATGCCACCACTGCTGCATAGAAAACGGATGCCTGATTCGCCTTTAACCGGTATGCAAGGTACAGGCGGATGATGAAGATTTGCCACACCGTGAACAAGAAGAGCAGCAGCGCGCCATGGGCATCCTTTGAGAAAATAAGGGCCAGCGCCACAACCGTTGCAAACATGTTGTAGCCCTGCATTCTTTTGCCGCGAAGACCAAGAATGATCGTCGGCAAAAGAAGAATACCAATTAGAATGAAGAAAAAGAATGAACTAAACGGAATCATAGAAGAACCTCTTTCGCGATTCTCTTACGGTCAACCTTCCCGTTTGGCGTCATGTACAGCTGCTCAAGATAGACAAACTTTCTTGGAATCATGTACGCTGGCAGTGAATCCGCCATTTCTTTCTTAATCGCGCTTGTCAGCTGATACTCTTTTTCAAATGAATGAGCTGCTGGAACAATCGCTGCTATCAAGTACTCGACATGACCGTTTGGCTGGAATGGCACAATCACACAAGCATTGACATAAGTTGTCTCGCTCACATGATATTCAATTTCTTCAAGCTCCATCCGGTATCCATGAAGCTTAATTTGATAGTCAAGACGGCCATGGCACATAATTAATCCATCCTGCGCCACACCTGCGTCACCTGTACGGTAAGCAGGACGTCCTTCGTATTCAAAGAACACTTTATCTGTCAAGGCTTGTTCACCTAAGTAGCCTCTCGTGACGCTTGGCCCCACGATAACAATTTCGCCTTTTTCACCATCAGGAAGGGTCTTGCCTTCTTCATCTAAAATGACGATGTCTGTATCAGGTTTGGCATAGCCGACTGGTAAAGAATCGTGCTGATCAAGAATCTCCTGTGTGACTTCAATCGATGTGATCGCAACAGTTGCTTCAGTTGGACCATACGTATTAAAGACCTGTGCCTTTGGAAAACGCTCAAGAAGTGCACTTGCTACAGCTACAGGAAGCGCCTCACCGCAGAACAAGAAAACTTTCAGCTCTGGTAAAAGCTCCCCTGTAAAGGAAGGGTCCATTAAGCACATTTGCACAAAAGAAGGTGTGGATGTCCACACTTCAACGTCAGATTGACCAAGCGCTGCAAACATATCCTTTGGCTTATTGACGAGATCTTTTACTAAACAGTAAAGCGTGCCGCCTGATTGAAGCGCTGGATAAAGATCCATCACTGATAAGTCAAAAGAAAATGGTGCTTGATTTAAGAATGTGCGTCCCTCACCAATTGGGAAGTCACGGCACATCCAATCTGTAAAGCTTTCTAAATTATTGGCAGTTACCTGAACGCCTTTCGGTTTTCCAGTGCTGCCAGACGTATAAATAATGTAAAAAACATCATCTTGTTGAACCCACTGCGTGGATGGCGGTGCTTCTTTTTCAAGTGCTAAAAGCGATGCCGCACTCTTCACTTCAATGTGCTCTTCTACATCTAATACATTCTGCTCATTTGCACAAATCAATAGACTGGCTTTTGAGCTTTCAATAATTGAGACGATACGCTCGACAGGTATTGAGATATCGACCGGAATATATGGTCTGCCTGATTTCACACTGCCTAAGAAAGAAATCAGCATCTCTGGCTCCATATGACCGTATACAATGACAGGTTCACTGCCAGCTGCGACTGCATCGATCGCACCAGCCATTTGGTCTGATAAATGCCAAAGTTCATCATATGTGATCGATGCATGTTGAGAAACAAATGCTGGCTGTGTTGGTTTTGTTTTCTGGTATTCATGAATCGTTTGTAATAGTTTCATAATTTAATCTCCAATTAAAAATCGTTGTAAATGAATGATCCCGTATTTGCTGTGTGGAATCCGTAAATAAAGAACAATAATAGCAAAATAAGTAAGTAAAAGCTTGTATATCCTATCCATTTTACAGACTTATTTTCTGAAAGCTTTTTGAATAGCATATTGATAACCTCTTTTCTTTTGACACTTATAGAGACGTATGACTCATTCAAAGAGTTTCATATCAAACCATAAAATTTTTAAGAAATGCTAAAAAAATGTCGAACCTTGGAACGTCTCTTTTGAGCAAAGCTGTCTTATTGTAACAAAGATTTACTACATTTGAAATGAAATCCGAGCTTAAATTTGCCTTAAAATTGCTGAAAGCTGTCGAACTAACGCAAAAGCCACCTAGTTGGACTAGATGGCATTGATTTCATTTACTTCTTATATTTATTGACTTCGAACATGAGAATGTTTTTGAACACTACATAATCCTTTTTACTTTCAAAAGGACCTTTGTTATTGTCATGCTCGTCAATTTCATAAAAACCTGGTCCTTCTCCGGCATCACGTTTTTTGTACCAAGAGAGGAATGCGTTTACTTCTTTCATTGAAAGGTCATACTCTTTTTGCAAGCCATTGACCATTGTGATGATGAGAAGGGCATCACCGCCTTCATTTGTTGCATCGTCTTTAGGCGGTGTTGTTGGTTCTGGGTCTTTGTCACCGGGTGATTCTGTGTTGTTTGGAAATTGCAGGTCTTTTAAAGATAAAGAGATGACGGATTTGTAGTTTTGATCTGCAATCTCTGTATAATTCTCATTATAATCTCTACCACCTATAAGGTATAATGTATCATCAATAACTACTGATGAAGCTCCTATACGCATATTGTGGTAAGGGACATCTATTCTAACTAATTCTTCTTGTTCAGTATCATATGCAATTAAACTTCTTGTTGAACCACCGGGAAATATCATGTTATTTTTATAAGTCACACCATTCAAATAACCACTGACAAGCCCTTTTTTCTTTGCAGTCCAAACTTCTTTTTTAGCGTCAAATTCAAAAACTTCACGTTTATCGTTTTTGCCAAAGATGTAAAACTTCTCATCTAATACTAGACCGATTGCTCCTTCTATTTTAACATTTAGAGGAGCTTCTTCTTTCCATGTTTGCTCAGAAAGATCATAGCTAAAAAACTCTTTTCCACCAAATACATAAATTTTATTTCCAATAACACCCGCTTGAACGTTATATGAGCCTTTTGATTTGCTAACAAAGGGAATATCAGGTAACGTTTCCCATTCGTCATTTTTTGTATCATACACCTCGAACTTATTATAAGTAAAACCCGTATGTTTTCCAGCAAGGACATATATTTTTGAACCTACTACTACTGATGCTGCGCCTCCTCTTCCAGTAGGTATATCTGTCTTTTTAGTCCATTTGTTTACAGATGGATCATATTCTAACGTTTCTTTGTCGGCATTAAACCCACCAATTACATAAATTTTCCCATCCACAGCATTAGCTACAGCTCCCACTCTTGCTGTTGGCAAATCAGCTAATTGATTCCATTCATCCTTAGCTGCATGTACCATTTGAATTGACTGCGTGAATGAAAGAATTACTAGTAACATCATGACGATCCATTTTTTCAAAAATAACACTCCCTTTTCATTATCTTACTTCTTCATTATCGGAGTGTTTTTAAATTTTTATAGAATAATTGATCATCTTTTTAAGGAGAATTAATAGTAAAAAAGCATTAGAAAGGACCTTACTAAAGAGAGCCTCTTAAAATAGCAAGTTCAATCAGAAACTGCCTAAGACTATAATCAGAGAACAATTTTAAAAAACCCATGGCTTTATGGGTTTTTCATCAATCCATTATTAGAAAGTCTGTCACAAGACAAGCGGTTTTTCCGTTTTGATCTAGTCCCAAAAAGCTTGGGTACATCCCGTCACCGAATCCTCTTGTAAACATGGAAATGGCCACCTTGTCATGAAAACAAACTCCTCGTAAAGATAAAAATCATTATCCTCTTTATATCGTTTATCCTCATAAGCTTGAAGATATAGTGCTGCCTCTGCATACATGAAACAGCCCATTCCCGTATTTACACCGTAGCCTAAGAACTCGTCTTCTTTCAATTGATTGAGTCCCTGCCCTGCCCTGCTCTTGTAGCAAGCTCCCATTATATTGTTTGCTCGTTTGTAAACTTGATCATTGCATAGGCTACTTCGTTCATATCCGTTTTCTAACCGCTTAACCACAAGTAGAATAGGATATTTTCCTAGAGTAACTTTCCTCGTAAACGATTGGTCCCCCTTCTGAAACAAAAGAATCACAGGCAACGATATGTCGGCTCGTGATCTCGATATAGCTTTCTCTCTTTTGAACCTTTACCGCTTTACAATGCCTTTTTCATTAGGGCAGGTTAATTTAAAAATGCCCTTCCAATGGAGGGCGGTGCTATTAACTATTTTCTTTTGAGTATTTCTTAATCAATGCTTCGCTAATTCTGCTTACGATATAGATCGCAACCGCTAAAATCAGCATCAGCGGAAACATGCTTAAACGATTATCTGCAACATATACAATGATCCCCACTACGATAGCCACTAGGATTGCCGTTAAAAGTTGCTTCACCGCCAACTCACCCCTTTGTATAAATCATATACATTTTATTACACAAAAGGTTTAATTGAAATGATTTCCATAAAATCAGTAAGTTTCATTTGTCCGCTCTTAGAGTAGATTGCTATCCCCCTTATGTTGTTCGTACAATCTCCATATGTTAAAATCAACTAAAATATCTATTTAATGGATCAATCAGGAGGTCATTAAGTGTCACAGCAAAGCACGCCATCCAAAATGTTATTAATTACTTTACCCGGCGCTATTATTGCCCTTGTGATGATCTTAGGGAAAATTGATACACCTGTAACAAATGTTTTATTTTATCTTGTGGCTTTTAGTGTGATGGGTTTAGTTGTTTCAAGCTTAGTAAAAGACTACAGAAAAAAGAAGAATTAACTCCTCATCTTGGGAGCTGTCGTTTATGCAGCTCCCTTCTTTATGTGGACGCTTAATTGCTTCGAGTACTAACAGAAAGTAAAGGAGAACGGAATGAAAACCCTTGATGTCATTGAGTTGAAGAATGGAATTGACCAAACGCTGAACAAGTTGAAGCAGCAATCACATAATGTGAAGTCCCTAGAAAAACAAATCAACCAAATCATCTCCTTAGATAGCGCATTAAAGGGAGAAGCTGGACAAGCGATAATAGATTTTTATACGGAGTGTCACATTCCCTTTTTGCAATTCTTTCAGATTGTCATTGAAGAATACAGCGGTGCGCTAAAAAAGACAAAACAGGCACTTCATGCTTTTGAATCCAACCCGAATGGTTTTATCTCTCAATCATTCATTGAACACGAGCTTGACCAAGGGTTAAAAAAATCCGAACGGACTATTTCTGATATTGTATCCGATGTGAATCAAGCCCTCAGCAGGGTCAGCCATATTGTACATTTGCCTCATGTAGACGAATCTGCTTTCCAACAAAGCTATCAAAAAGCATGGCTTGAGACGTCCAAAACCATTGGACTACTTCATGCATTTGACAGAGAACAAACAAGTGCTCTAAATGAAACAAAAAGTTCCCTTCACACAATGAAGCAATACATAGATACTTTAAGCAAGATGTTCACTGGTCCGAAAATTGAAATTACTAGTTATCAAAAAGGCTCTATCTTCAAAGATGGACAAGAAGAAAAAATCAGCAGCAACATCAGCGGATTGAATGAAAAAATAGACAACCCTAAAGAAAATCCAATGATGATCATGCTGAACAAGCTGAATGATAAAGAGCAATCGAATGTGAATACTCTTGTGAAGAAGAAACCGTCTAATAAAATCAATCAAAACGCCGTGTTCGTAAATGGAAAAGTATATAATACAAATGAAAAGATTGACTTCGCGAATGCCAAAACAGTTGAAGTTATTCGAGATGGAATGCTATATCGGTTACGAATATCGGATCAAAACAAAGTGAAGATTGAAAGCATCACAAAGATTTCTGATGTGAAAACGGGTGAACAAACCTCAAACATCTTAAATACAGCGGTTGAATTTACAGGAATAAATGATGCCATTCGAATCATCACAGGGAGAGACCCTGTCACAGGTGACAAAGTCGCTGACATGGACCGTCTAGTATCAAGCTTGTACATGATACCCGGAGCTAAAATCGCTAAACTTGGAAAATACGTATTTAAAATAATGAAAGGAGAGAAAGTAGCCAAGAAGATTGTTAAAACACCTTCATTCGGCAAACACTCCGTACCAAAAGGTCCGTATCGTGAAGTAAATGGTTTCCCGGCAAAAGTAAAACCAGGAGCTCAAGAGAAACATATTCCTGATGCACCTAACTATAAACAGGAGTTAGCTAATGGAAAGAAAAAAAGCATCTTTTACGGGGACAATAAAAAAGCCCAAGAATTGCTTGATAAATATGCTGGTACAGGACACATCCCATCAAAAGGAAGAGAAGTTGTTAAGTTTGATCACAAAATAGGTAAAGCATATGACTTAGAAACTGGAAAATATATAGAAACCAATAGAGGAACAATACATTATTCAAAAGATGGTGCTCACATAGTTCCAACAAAACCAATACCATAAAAAAGGATTGATACTCTTGGGATATAACTCTTTAATCAAAATATTAAATAAATATGGTGCCAACGAATTGCGATTAGAATGGAAAAACGGATTACAGATTATCGGAAAACCAGATGCACTCTATGAAACAGATAATGGGCTAGAAGACGATGATATAAATTATACAGAATATTACGCAGTTGCCTTTATTGTCAAGGACATCATTGCCCACCCTACTTATAATGAAGGAAGAGTATGTGATTGGGTAATACAAGAAGGAAATTCTTATGTGGAAATTTCCCTTTATGATGATCCACCTAAGGCTGTATATTTAGTAGACGGTCAAAAATTATGGGAATTTGACAGCAATGAATACCAATGAAAAGCCCCTCCGTGTCGGGACTGACCCCATAAGATGAGACAAATAAAAAACACCTTCAAGTTTGAAAACGGATCGTTGTGATCCGATATAAAACATGGAGGTGTTTTTCTATGGGGACAAGAGTGAGTTATCCGGTTGAAGTCAAACAGAAGGCTGTAGACATGAGATTGGCAGGCGTACCTATGAAAGAGATCATGCAAGAATTGAATATCAAAAATAAAACGCAGGTTCAAACATGGGTGAGGTGGCATAAGGCTGGGGATACACACCGGTTCGAACAGCCTGTTGGAAAACAATATACCTATGGAAAGGGTCCCGAGTACTCTTCCGAATTAGAGAGACTGCGGGCAGAAAATCGCTATCTGAGTCAACAGAATGAAGTTTTAAAAAAGTACAACGAATTGGAAAGGAAGTTGATAAGGAAACGTCAATCAAACTGGTAGAAGAATTGCGCAAAAAGATGACAGTACAGGACATCTGTGTCCATTTAGGCATCTCACGCGCTTCGTTCTATAGATGGAAAAAGAATCTGACTCAGAATCATTCTAAAAGACAACTAGAGAAACAAATCGGCACGTTGTGCCGAGAGCACAAGTATCGATATGGATACCGAAAAATTACAGCCATACTAAAAGTGGGAATGCGTATTAACCATAAAACTGTTCAACGTATCATGCAGAAAAACCAGTGGCAATGCCGGGTTAAAATGAAAAAGCGTAAGAAGAATGGGCAACCCTATGCCGTGGCTGGTAATATACTCGATCGGAACTTTCAGTCTGATCGCCCTCTTGAAAAACTAGTAACGGACATCACGTATTTGCCTTATGGACAGAAACAATTGTACCTTTCCAGTATATTGGATTTATATAATGGAGAAGTGATTGCTTTTACGATTGGTGATAAGCAGGACACAGACTTTATCTTAAACACACTTGATCAGCTCCCAGCACTGCCTGAGAACTGCGTGTTACATAGCGACCAAGGTTCTGTGTATACATCTTACGAGTATCAGAAAGCTGTTCATATAAAAGGCATTACCATGAGCATGTCCCGTAAAGGGACACCCGCTGATAATGCCTCCATCGAATCGTTTCATTCCTCACTAAAGTCTGAAACGTTCTATCTTAACAGCATTGATCGAACTACGACCAACATCGTAGAACGCACTGTCAAAGAATACATTTATTATTATAACAACATTCGTATTCAAACGAAACTAAACAACCAATCACCGATAAACTATCGGCAATTGGCTGTATAAAGGTGTTTTGATCCCTGTCTCAAAAACGGGGGTCAGTCCCGTCGGAAGGGCTTTTTTTACTTCTGCTTTACTTTAACATATTATGAAGCAGCTGTAATGTTATGGCCAGCTTGTACATTTTTGTCTCATTGACTGAAACGATCTATCAATCGTGAAGGCTCCACCCGACTTTACTTTTTTGTACTTTGCTGACCAAGGAGGCTTATCGTAGATGCATAACCATTCATCGCTATACAGAACTTAGGGAAATTTTCAAAATGCTGAGGGAGAAGCGGTCTACGGCAAATCGTTTCTAGATATTTAAGTTGGGGATCCTTCAAACTTCAATGCGAGGCTGTTTCATGTCTTTTTCTAAATCTGCTCGTATCGAATCTATTTCCTTATAGTAATGAACAAGTTCTTCGTCATTCGAATAGCATTATATAGCTTGCTGATTTTGTTTCGCTGCTTTCTGATTTCCGCGTTTGTATAGTAAGATGTGTATTCAGCTTTACACCTCGGACACACTAGCAGATGACGTTTGATTCCACGACCAATCTTCATAATCCTAGAACAGAATCTAATAATGAATGTTGTTCCGCATTGATCACATACGCACTTTTGATTATCCATTCCCAAACCCTCCGTCTTCTTTAGCGGTCTTCCTACTGTGACAGGACGCACACAGCGGCTGCCAGTTAGTTGAATCCCAGAATAGTTTTTTATCTCCCTTATGTGGTTTGATATGGTCTACTACTGTAGCCGCAATACGTTTACCTTTTAACATGCAAGACTGACACAAAGGATGCTTTGTTAAATAACCGTCACGCGCTTTACGCCATCGGCTATTATATCCGCGACGTGCAGATGATTCACGGTGCAGATCGTATAAAGGCTTCAATTTATTATGCTGCTGGCAATATCCTTCGCGCGTTAGTTGAGGACATCCAGGTTCGTTGCATGGTTTCAATGGCTTTTTCATTTAATCTGATTCCCTCCACAAAATAAAAAGCACCCCAAAGGATGCTTATAGATACAAATATACATACATTCAAATATTTTTCTATTAAATACATTTCCTAAGAAAATTCAATATAAGATCATGAAATCTTTTGCAATCACTTATATTTAGATACACTCTATTTTGCTTTTTATTAATATTAAGGTTTAAAAAAATAATTGAATCTTCATCTGCTTTATTTCTTATAACACGATTATTGTGAACAATAATATTTCTAACCTTATTCCAGTGCCTTAATTTATTCCATTCAAGAGTATTTTTTAAATCTCTAACTTGAGCAATTTTAGTTAAATACAAAACAGCTCTTTCAATTCCATTTCCCGCTATATCTTTTAGATCAATCTTATAATCGTGCTTTGTTTTATGAGCATTACAAATTAAATTGAGAAAGTATTCAAAATCACCATACATTCCAGTAAATAACGCACTGGAAACAGAAGGAACTATAATGGGTTTTATTATAATATGCTGACCGTTTGAACTATTCATAGCACCTACATCTTCTTCACTTTTTTCATGAAAATAATTTAAGGTTGTTTCATAATTCTGAAATGTCGATGCAATATCCATGTAAACAGAAAACAAATCGCTCGATAACTTCCCTTTACTTACAGCATTTTGTATAAATGAAAACTGATCCAAGTTATTCTTCTCCTATCTTTTTTGTCAGCAATTCAAGACCGTTTGGAACTTTTCAAATAATAACGATCTCTCAATGGAAGCCGCTCTCCATTTATCACCTAATACCATCATAACCGCTCTCAGACAAAATGCTTTGCCAAGATCGTGCCAAAAGTGTGCCATTTTTAAATATCGCTACCAAACCTATCTGTGCACAATTTAAAACCTCTCTTAAACTTTTGAAATTCATTGTCATTCATTGCTTTAACGTATCCTTGATAGCTCTTTAGAATCTGAAATGCTTCATAAATATCAATTACTTCTGTGATTATATCACTTTGATATTTTATGAGTTCATATTTAACTTTATTGAATTCGGTAAAGTTAAGGTGTTCAAAGGGCATAGGGCCAGGAGCCTTTTTGTGATTACTTGATCCAACTATAAAATCCAATTCAAAAACTTCACCTCTTAAGTAGTAGAAATTATCTTCAATTTCCCGCAAAATAAATTTTTCAATTATTTTCTTACTAAAATCAATAGCTTCTTTCTCTTGTTTCTTGAGTTTCTCTTCACTCTTTTTTATTTGAATCCTTGCACCACTATAACTAGCTACGGCAGTTAATACCCCCACCAATAAGGTTATAACTCCTCCAATAATTGCTATTAATACTTCATTATCCATTTGTTACACCTCTTCAATATTGTTTAATCCATTATATAACACTACTTGTATAAATTAATATTTATCCACATTATCCACCAATTCACCATATCTAATATTGTGTCTAACTCAGGGAATTGCTAAATCCTTTGCCCCTGTTGCTGTTCAGTCATTTCCTTAAAATGAGTTGGACATTTTCTCGATATGGTGAGTTGATGAAAATAATCTCAAAAAAAGCCCACGTTTAATATCGAGGACTTTCAACTAACTCTATACACCTATTTCAATTTGATATGGTGCTTAGAATCCCATTCTCAAAATATAAATACTTATTCCCTTTATAAATCCACTGCTCCATAGTATGATCTGTTGTTTGAGTTTTGTTTATCTTTTCAGGCTTCCCCCATCCTTCAATTAATACTTCTTCTTTAGACATACCAACAGAAACACTTTGAGGACTATTAGTTCTCTCTTCTATCACAGTTGCTCTTTCCCTTATAGCAGAATACTTTTCTGCTTCTTCTATTTCCTTAATATTTTCTTGAATTTGATCATCTTTATCATTTTGCAAAGCATCTATGTGTTTTTTATTATTTTCTTGAGTTTGAAGAAAATCTAAATCTGCATGACTGTTTTTGTATTTTACTTTATCTAACATTGCATCAACATAAGTATAATCATCATAATTATCTAAACTCACTTTAGCACCTTTTAACTGTTCTAACTTTTTGTAAGCAGAAGCTATAAAGTAATAATCTTTTTTAAATTCATTTTGTAATTCCCCAGTCTCTTTAATAACATGATCAAATTCTTTATTTTTAATAAGATTAATGATTTTTTTGTCTTCACTAGAAAGATTATGCTGCTTTTTAGTCTCTTTTTCTTCACTTGATACTTCTTTTTTGTTATTACTACTAGACTTAGAACTACTCGAAACACTTTGATTAGAGCAACCAAATAATGTAACTATAAGTACAGATAAAACAAGAAATAATCTTTTCATTTGAAATCTCCCTATTATTTAAATTCAATTAAAACTAAATAAACCTTATTTAAAACTGGTTTTAGCTGCCGATAAATATTTAACACACAGATAAGATCGTTAGAAAAAGCATAACGATGGATGCTTTATTTCGTGAATATAAACCTATAAATCATTTATATATCACCTCCATCTTTCTATCGACAGAAAACAAATAAATGAAATGGTTTGCAAAATTTGTCGAACAAAAAACGCGTTTTCGTTTGAACAGATGAGCCTATAATCCGAAATCGTCCATTGTTTTATCCATTGTGTCTTGTGTGATCCCGATATATCTCAGTGTAATATCCGGGCTTGAATGGTTGAATATTTCTTGCAGCAAGGCCACATCCTTGAATTTTTTATAATGCCAGTAACCAAACATTTTCCTTAGTGTATGTGTCCCTATGCTATCGAGGCCAACATACTCCGCTGCCTCTCTCAATATATTGTATGCACTGCTGCGGCTGATAGGCTTGTTTAGCCCCTCTCTGCTTCTAAATACATACTCTTGATCATCACGATCATTAATATATTGATCTAGTGCTTTCCGAAGCGTCTTATTTATCTTGATTCTTTTTTCTTTGCCTGTCTTCTTCTCCCTTAAAGACACATATTGTTTCTTAACATCTTTAACACGTAATTGAAGAAGATCAGATATTCTCAAGCCTAAATTGATTCCAGCCACTAAAAGCAGCAGGTTTCGTTTGTTCCGCTCTTTAAAATATTTTTTAATGTAGTGATCTAGGATTAAGGAAAAGAGTGTGATAGTTGACATAATACGTTATATTACTTGTTTTCGAACGCGTTCAAATATCTAAAAATACCAACCTACTCATAAAAGCTTTCTGAAACTCTTCAAATAACTCTTTCACAAGTTTATTCATTATTAATACTTGGATTAGCAGTAAACAACATAGACATTTACAGGGAATAAGTACGTTTGGAAGGAATTAAATGGCACAAGAGTCTGATGAGCGTAAGTTGCAACAAATAAAACAAATGCAACAGATGTTTCTAGAGAAAATGAAAACTCAACCTTATCCCATGTATCCTAATTACGGAAAAATCACACGCTATGAAGAAATCCCAATTAATTTACCTGAACAACGTCAACTTCGTCATCCTGGTGTAGAAGGTTTAATGGTACCACTTCCAATTATTGAAAATACAAATTACAAAGGGAGTGGTAAGTTAGCGGGAAAAGTTGCTCTTATTACAGGAGGGGATAGTGGTATTGGTGCAGCAGTAGCCATTGCCTTCGCAAAGGAAAGTGCTGACGTTGCGATTGCATACTTAGATGAACACGAAGATGCTAATAGAACAAAAGCAAGAATTGAAGAACTTGGGCAACGTTGTTTATTGATGCCAGGCCAGGAGACTTGCGAGATAAAAGGCAATGTATCACCATTGTAGAGAAAACAGTAAAAACCTTCGGACGTCTAGATGTTCTATGTAACCACGTTGGTATCCAATTTCAACAACCAAGCCTTCTTGACATTACAGACGAACAATTCGATGACACCTTTAAAGTCAACATATACTCACATTTTTACACAACCAGAGCAGCGCTTCCTTACTTAAAACCAGGCAGTTCTATTATCGGTACTTCTTCAGTCGTAACGTATGTAGGTGAGCAACAAATGATTGATTATACAGCCACAAAAGGTGCAATTGTTGGTTGGACACGTGCTTTGGCTAAAAATGTTGTAAAAAAAGGAATTCGTGTAAACGCCGTTGCTCCGGGTCGAATCTGGACGCCGCTCATTGCAGCAAGTTTCTCGTCAGATCAAGTGGCTGTATATGGAGCATTTAATCCAATGGAACGAGTTGCCCATCCATTTGAACTCGCACCAACATTTGTTTATCTTGCTTCTGATGATTCACGTTTTGTTACAGGTCAAGTGCTGCATGTTGATGGTGGGGAATCCACACATTCCTAATATAAGGAGGTCATTGGATTGAGATATGAATATAATCCAGAAGTAGAGTTATTACTTGTGAATCATTCAATGGAAAAAGTCACTATGGTTTATATGGAGCATTCATGGCTAATGCCTAAAATTGGACGTAGACCGCCTTATTATTGCTACCCAAATTACGAACTGAATGATCCAATCATTTAAATAAATCGCAGTTATGCAGGCATACAAAAATGGATACAACTATGTCAATTTACGCTTCTTTGATACAAAAACAGGGAACGGAAATACTTAAAAATAAACCCGCTCCCAAAACCCTGTTTTTGAGCGAGTTACGAACTTATGTTCCAAAGAACAAAAAAGCCTGAAACCCTTGATAAGAAAGGATTTCAGGCTTTTAATTTAGTACGTCCCAGGAGAGATTCGAACTCCCGACCGACGGCTTAGAAGGCCGTTGCTCTATCCTGCTGAGCTACTGGGACATGTTGTTATGTATTGTGCTTTGGTGTATTACCTCAGCGACAAGATTTATTATATTACTATTGTTCTTTAAAGTCAACGGTTTTTCGAAAGTTTTTTCATAAGGGGCAAATGCTGCACCCTTATGAAATACCTTCCAATGTGACAGTGTTTTCGAGGTCTTGTATGGCCTGACCTTCGTCCGTGAAAAACTGTACGTTTGCTTCGCTTCCATCTAGTGTCAGTATAGCATAGCTGCGCTCTTTTCGCACTCTTGGCAGGTGCACGCTGCCTGGGTTAATGAGGAGTTTTCCTCTTATCAGTTCACTGCCTGGAATGTGCGAGTGGCCAAAGCAGATAATGTCTGCGCCCAGCTCTTCTGCACGGTAGTAGACTTGAAGCAAGGATTGTTTGATGCCATGCAGATGTCCGTGAGTGAGAAATAGTTTTCCGCCTCCATCAAGTGGGAGCAGGAGCTCTTCTTCAAAATCGCCCATAAAGTCACAATTTCCTTTGACGACTTTGTATCCTTCAAGTGCTGGGTGGTTCGTTTCGAGTTCTGAATCTCCGCAGTGAATCATCATGTCAACTTCAGCCGCATGCCGTTTGGCAATGGTTTGAAGTTCGTCTGTGAGTCCATGACTGTCACTTATGATGAGTATCTTCATGGCTTCATTCCCCCTTATTCATTTGCGTCTAGCAGTGATGAAAGCTTTTGAAGCGCGACTGCTCGATGGCTGATCTTGTTTTTCTCCTCTGGTGATAATTCGGCCATCGTCTGGTCTTTGTCTTTGACGATGAAAATTGGGTCGTATCCGAAGCCATTTTCGCCGATCGGTTTTTCTGCGATGAAGCCTTCTACTGATCCTTCTACCGTCTTTGTTTCTTTGCCCGGTATGCTGACAGCAAGGGCACATCTGAATCTGGCTGTGCGGTCTTCTTTTTCAATGCCTTGAAGTTCGCTCAGCACTTTTTCCACATTCTCCGCATCGTCTTTATGCTCACCTGCGTATCTCGCTGAATACACGCCAGGTTTTCCGCCCAGGTAATCAATCGACAGACCGGAATCGTCTGCAATGACCATTTCACCTGCTTTGGCTTGAATGGCCTCCGCTTTGATGATGGCATTTTCTTCGAAGGTTTGTCCTGTTTCTTCAATTTCTTCAGTAAAGCCAATGTCTGCTAGTGTTTTGACCGTGAATCCTTTTGGCTCAAGAATGGCTTTGAATTCTTTCGCTTTGCCCGCATTGTGCGTTGCAATGATGGCTGTTTTCATCCTGATCAAACCCTTCTCTTTATTCGATGACTTCTCCTGTTACTGCTTTTTGCTTTTCGATTAATTCTTTGATGCCCTTTTCGGCTAAATCAAGCAGTCCGTTTAGCTGTTCTCTTGAGAATGTCGCTTCTTCGCCTGTTCCTTGAAGTTCAACAAAGCGACCAGCGCCTGTCATGATGACATTCATATCTACTTCAGCAGAAGAATCTTCTTCATAGTTTAAATCTAACAGAAGACCTTGCTGAGAATCAATTCCGACGGATATCGCCGCTAAATAATCAGTAATCGGGTTTTCTTTGATGACTCCTTCAGCTCGCAGCTTTTGAATCGCAAGTGTCATGGCAACAAAAGCACCTGTGATGGATGCTGTGCGTGTGCCGCCGTCTGCTTGAATAACATCACAATCAATCCAAATCGTGCGTTCGCCAAGCTTTTCTAAGTCAACGACTGCGCGGAGTGCTCGTCCAATTAAACGCTGAATCTCCATCGTACGTCCTGTGACTTTTCCTTTAGATGATTCTCTTATCGTTCTTTGTGCAGTTGCTCTTGGAAGCATGCTATATTCTGCTGTGATCCAGCCTTTTCCTTCTCCTCTTAAAAAAGGAGGTACGCGGTCTTCGATCGATGCGTTACAAATCACCTTCGTATTTCCCGCTGAGATTAAGACAGAGCCTTCTGGGTGCGTGATGTAGCCTGCCTCTATTTCAATTTTTCTCAATTCGTCATATTGTCTTTCATCTAATCTCATGTTTTACCTCCGTTACGATATACATTCCGCGCGTATGCCAGCGGGGTTCTCCTACTAACTTTGACAACCTCTGCTCGTTCTAATCGCTTGGAATAAAAAAGAGGCAGCGAATATGCATGCCTCTTTTTCTCCATTATATCAATGTGTGACGTTAAAAACTACCTGTATTCACTTGTTCTGGTCGTGAAACCGGCTTTGTAAGCTCTGCTCCTTTTTCGTTCACAAGCTCAGCCTTGCCGTTCACCTTGACAGATACGCTTTTGACGTCCGGCAGCTCGGTTAATGTGAGCACAATGCTATCAAGAACTTTTTGTGAAATAACCTTTTTCTTTTCATCCGCACTGCCAAAAATAGATTCGTTGAAATCAAGTGTCACATGGCCATCTTTTACTTTTGGTACATCATTCAGCTTCACATCTTGATCGAAGTCTGTCAGCAGATGACTTTTTTTGCTTGGTCCAGAGACGAGTTCATCAATTGCTGCTGTAATCGGATCATCCTCGTCTTTTGGCGCTCTTTTGGTCACCGGAACATAGTACGTCTTTTCATCAGATTCAGCTAAATAGTATACCGTCACTGGCTTTGTCGCTGTCATATCAGCAGCAGCCTCGTGCTGGATATTAATACCGTCTTCTCTGCTTAAATCATCTGAGATAGGTGTACCGTTCACAGGCATTTCTTTTAGTTCATGTCCATTCATCTTCAATTTGACTTTGGCTATGGAATCAAACTGAGTTAACGTCCAAGTAACAGATTGCAGGATGCGCTGTTCGTCTTCTTTTTTATAGTTTTTAAATTCATTTGAAAAATCGACAACCGCGGTTCCGTCTTTAATATCGACAGATACGCGCGTATCCGCTGGCAGCACTGCTCTGAAGCCATTCGGCATTAAGTTAGAAATAGGTCCCCCGTCCACGAGATATTCAAGGGTTTGTTTGGCACTTCCTTCATTTTTTGGCAGTGGAATGGATTGAGAGACGACATACCCGTTTTTATCAATTAAATATAATTCTCTCATGACCGTATCTGCCTGTTTCTCTTCTTTTCCTTCTTTGGCTGTTTGTTTATCTTCTTTATTTTCTTTCACATATGTGACGTTTTGTGGTGGATCAATCTCTGTTTTCGCTTGGTCTGTTTGAAACAATCCGCATCCTGACAAAAGCATGGCTGACGCGATACACGTAACAGCTGCTGTAGATCCTTTTTTCAGCATACTTCACCCTCCTCTAGTAGTTTGTACTACTATGTATACGAGCTCCCCCAGAGGATTAGACCCTTTTCATAAAAAAATAACCCACTTCAAATAGAAGCGGGTTATGGCTGGTAGATGTGTTCAAGTGACACGGTTTCGACCTTCCCTGGCAGGTAGCCAAACCAGTCACAAGCGATGTTTTGAAAATTTTGCTGCTGCCCTGTTGTGTAAAATGTATGGACAGGCGCTTCTTTAGAGGTATTTAACAGCCCTTTATATGAAAGAATCGTACTTGCTTCTCTCGCTGTCTCATCCCCTGATGAAATGATGCTGACATCACTGCCCATAAAGCGCTGAATCGGCTCTTTTAAAATCGGATAGTGTGTGCAGCCAAGAATAAGTGTGTCAATTCCTGTTTCTTTCATCGGTTCAAGGGAGTCTTTCACCACTGCCTCTGCTGTCTGATCTAAAAACGTACCGCTTTCCACAAATGGGACAAGGAGCGGACACGCCAGACTTTGAACCGTTAGACCTGCATTTAGTGATAGCAGCGCTTCTTTGTATGCCTCGCTTTTGATCGTATTGATTGTGCCAATAACGCCAATATGCTGGTTGTTTGTCACCTTGATCGCTGTACGGGCACCAGGCTGAATGACGCCAATAACCGGAATATCAAGCGTTGCTTTGATTTCATCCAGTGCGATCGCCGTTGCTGTGTTGCATGCAATGACGAGCATTTTAATATGGTGGTGTTTTAGTAAGTAGTGTGCCATTTCCCACGTATATTGAAGAACTTCTTCTTCTTTCCGCGGGCCATATGGACATCGTTTTGTATCGCCTACATAAATGATTTTTTCTTTTGGCAGTTGTCTCATGATTTCCTTTGCAACGGTTAAACCGCCGACGCCGGAATCAATGACGCCGATTGGTTGATCCAACAAAATCGCCTCATTTTCTTTTCATTTGCTGCTGTAGTTTCGTTAAGGATTGGTTGAAAACGATGGCTTCTTCTTCTGAGAAAGCCCCTAGAAGTTCACTGACGTATTCTTGGCGTTTAGCAATCACTTCTTGAATGATCCGCTCGCCTTCAGGCAATAAATGAATGCGAACCACGCGGCGGTCAGATGGATCTTTCACCCGTTCGACAAGTTCACTTTTTTCCATTCTATCAATTAAATCAGTGGTTGTGCTGCAAGCCAAGTACATCTTTTGTGACAGCTCACCTATTGTCATATCTCCGAATTCATAAAGCCACTGAAGCCCAATGAATTGTGGAGGTGTAATCGTATATTGATTCAGGATTTCTCTGCCTTTTTGCTTAATAATTGCGGCAATGTGGCGCAATGATTTTTCAATCTCTGCAACATGGCCTGACTCATTCGTTTCCATTTTATTGATACCTCACTATAGCATCTCACTTTGATTAAAACGTATATGTCTATTTTCCTCGTTTTTCAAAGAAAATGCAAGAAGAGACTCATGGAAACCATATAGAAATAACCGGTTCCTCCCCATTATGGAAGGAAAACCGGCTGACTTTAGAGCTCTAGCTCACCCATACGCAGAAGCTCGACTACGGCCTGTGAACGGCCTTTGACTCCTAGCTTTTGCATGGCATTCGAAATGTGATTTCGAACAGTCTTTTCGCTAATAAAAAGCTCGCTTGCAATTTCTTTTGTTGTTTTATCTTGGACGAGCAATTCGAATACTTCTCTTTCTCTTTTGGTTAATAGCGGCTTGGATTGAAACTCTTTCTCCTTCAAGTATTGTAACCCTCCTTGCTAAGGTGAGAGCTCTAGTCTCTATAGAATGGGATTCTGTATAGTCGAGATATCATATGCCGGGTGCAAGTGGTAGGTGACGTTAAAATCAAGAAATCCCGCATATCAGCGTCCAATTTCTGCGCTTTCATCCACGCAAAAAAGGACGAGTCTCTCCCCGAGACGTCGTCCTTTTTTGCGTGGTTTTAAAAGATTGAAATGGCGCCTGTTAACAATGCAATAAGTGTTGTAAAAAGGGCAGTTAACACGGTCCATAGCAGTGCATATTTTTGCAAATCACCAATATCTTTGTTCAGCATACTGACAAGCAGCAGCGTTGAAGCTACAAGCGGACTCAGTAAATGGACAGGCTGCCCTATGATAGAGGCACGTGCAATTTCCACCGGATCAATCCCGTAAGCTGCACCGGCTTCAGCCAGGATTGGCAGCACTCCGAAATAGTAAGCATCGTTTGAGAGCACAAATGTAAATGGCATACTCGTCAAAGCCACAATCAGCGGGAAAAATGAGCTGTAGGAATCCGGAATCATGTAAATGACCAAATTGGCAATGGACTCAACCATTTTTGTTCCAGAAAAGATCCCTGTGAAAATCCCTGCTGCAAATACAAGTGTGATAACCGTTAATGCGTTTCCTGCATGAGATAAAATTCGCTCGCGCTGATCTTCAACCTTTGGATAGTTGATCATCAGAGCGATGACAAATCCAATTAAGAAGAGTACAGGAATTGGTATGATATCCATGACGAGAGTGACCATGACAGCAATTGTTAAGAAGAAGTTAATCCAAATCAGATTCGGTCTCTTGATATCGGCTACTCCATCTTCAATTGACGCAGCCAATTCAGGAGAAATGGACATCTCTTCTTTGTGCTGAATTTCTGCAATCCCAATCCGTTTTCTTTCTTTTTTCCCAAGTACATAAGCAGTAAAAAGTATAAAAAGACCGCCTCCAACCATCGTCGGGAGTAATGGAATGAAAAATTCGCCTGCATCTAATCCAAGTGCCGCGATTGCACGAGTAGCCGGGCCGCCCCAAGGCGTCATTCCGCTCATAATTCCTAATGATAATAATGAAATTGTTCCTAAAATTAATGGGTTCATCCCAATTCTTAAGAAAAGTGGCAGCATAGCGGATACGGTAATCATGTACGTTGTTGTTCCATCACCATCTAATGCAACAAGCATAGACAAAATCGCTACCCCAAAAGCAATTTTGACAGGATCACCTTTTACAATACGTAGAATGAGTTTAATCAGAGGATCAAACAATCCAGCATCCAGCATGACACCGAAGAATAAAATCGCAAATAACAATAAAGCGGCTGATGGTGCAACAGTTTTCAGTCCATCAAGCATCATGTCCCCTAACCCTTTGTTAAAGCCGCCGATCAATGCAAATATGATAGGTACAACGGTTAGAGCCACCACCGGATGCATACGTTTTGTCATAATGAGAAATGTAAATGTCAAGACCATCAAGATCCCTAAAATAGCTAGCACTTTATATCCCTCCATCCTCTTCTTTACATGATCTGCAAGCGCCCCCTTGCACTTGCGATCTATATGTTAGCGCTTTCTATTTCAAGGATATAATAGCTTTTTTTATAATAAAAATATCGATTTTTTCGTATATTCAATAAATTTTTTTTATAATCAATCTTGCTGATTTCTTAAAAACTCAATGAACGCTTTCACCACAGACAAATGAAGTGAATCTGGCTGGTACATGAGCCATGTATCTCTTAAAACAGGCTGCCCATCTTTATACGAAAGTCCTTTTACAAATAACTCATCACTTGGTCTTAGGCAAATTTCTGGGACAATGGCATAGCCTAAACCATGCTTCACCATCTCTTTTGATGTATCCTGACGGTCTGTCTCCATCGTGACAAGCGGAGGCATTGTGAATGTTTCCTGCCACCATCTGTTAATCAGCCGTTTTAATGAACTGTCTGTATGATAGTCAATGAGCGGCAGATTCGGGAGATCCTTTAGCTGAATTTCTGATTTTGAAATAATGCAAAGACGCTCTTTATCAAGCAAAAAACGCTCTCCATTCCAGTCATAATCACCTCTTAAAATCCCTAAATGCACACTTGATGTTCCTAATAAATCCATTACCTTTGTGCTCCAGCCTGTGTTGACCATAAATTGAACATGTGGATACTGCTTAGAAAATTCTTTTAATATTTCTGGCAGTTTATACTGGGCAAAGTTACTTGAGACCCCTAACCGGATCGTTCCTTTGACCTTTTTTTGCATATTGAGCATGCCATCTTTCGTTTGCTGCAGCTGTTTGAGCATGTCATTTGCGTATTTAGCCAAGTATTCGCCCTCTGATGTAAATTCAATTCCTCGTTTTCTTTTAAAGAAAAGTTTCATATCAAACTCCTCTTCAAGCTGTTTCAATCGATAGCTTAAGGCAGGCTGAGAGACAAATAATTTTTCTGCCGCTTTTGTGATGTTCTTTTCTTCAAAAAGTACCTTTAAAAACCGCCAATCTTTTTCATCCATTGTATGCCCTCCTTTTTCACTAATTATAAAATATTTTTATCGATTTCTCTTAAAATAATGTATTTAACTTATTTCTTATTATACTTTACCATGTTGGTTAGATAAACAGTTCATTAAAAATTGAGGGTGAGAGTCATGAGAAAAGTTCCAATCACAATCATGCGAGGCGGTACAAGCAAAGGGGTATTCATTCACGCTGACAATGCACCATATGAACACGATGAGCTCGAGGCATTTCTATTAGACATTATGGGCAGTCCTGACCGGCTGCAGGTCGATGGAATCGGCGGCGGTAATTCTTTAACAAGCAAAGTGGCCATTATCGATAAAGCCACACGCCCGGATGTGGATGTGAACTATACATTTGCACAAGTCAGCATTAATGAGAGATATGTCGACTTTAAAGGAAACTGCGGGAACATCTCATCAGCCGTTGGGCCGTATGCGATCATTAAAGGACTTGTTCAAGCAGTTGAGCCCATTACGACTGTACGTATCCTCAATACCAATACAAATAAAGTCATCACAGCAGAGGTCGAAGTTGAAAATGGAGAAGTAAAATTTGAAGGACAGGCAGAAATTCCAGGCGTAAAAGGAACTGGTTCTCCCATTTATTTATCCTTTGAGAAACCTGAAGGAGCTGTCACAGGTAAAACCTTTCCGACTGGAAACAAAATGGATACGATTCAAACGAAGTTTGGGGAAATTCCAATCTCGATCGTTGACATTGCAAATCCAATTGCCTTTATTCGTGCGAAAGATATTCAATTAAAAGGAACTGAATTGCCTGAAGAGTTTACAGACGAATTACTGGATGATTTAGAAGAAATTCGTTCCCTCGCTGCTGAAATGTGTCATTTTGCACCAAAAGAAATGGCCACATTACAGTCTCCGGCTGTTCCAAAGCTTGCGCTCATTAGCGAGCCTGCTGATTATGTAGATACAAATGGCATCTTGAGACGGGCAGCAGATATGGACATCATCGTTCGTATGCTATCGATGCAAAGACCGCACCAAGCACTTGCCATTACAGGTTCTGTCTGCGTGACAGCCAGCTGTTTCTTAGATGAAACCCTTCCTTCTCAGCAGTTTCAAGGAAAAGATGACACCCTTCGTATTGGGCATCCTGCCGGGATTATGCAAACGGAAATTGACATCTCTCAAAACAGAGTCAAAGTCATTCGAACCGCAAGAGAAATTCTAGACGGAGTTGTTTTCACAAAACAAGACTACGTGATTCAGCCTCATATTAAAAGAGAAGCTTAAGCAGACGAGAATATCGTCTGCTCAGATTGTTGACAAAGGGCTAAAAGGGTTTTCTTTTAGCCTTTTGTCTTCTATTCAGCGTGATAGAAAACCTTTGAAGTCTAGGAAGGACGAGCACAGGAGCGGAGCGAATTTGACATTCGTGAGCACCGGAGCGCAGACCTGACAACGAATGCGAGGGTTTGTCTACACGCTGAGCAGACGAGAATATCGTCTGCTCAGATTGTTGACAAAGGGCTAAAATGATGTTGATTTTAGCCCTTTGTCTTCATTTCAGCGTGATAGAAAACCTTTGCAGTCTAGGAAGGACGAGTACCGGCGCGGAGCGAATTTGACATTCGTGAGTACCGGCGCGCAGACCTGACAACGAATGCGAGGGTTTGTCTACACGCTGAGCAGACGAGAATATCGTCTGCTTTTTTTAATGCTGAAGCGGTGCATCGATATCTCCGGCAGAATGAGCTTTTATCTGCCCTTTCTCATCTTTTAGCTGGAGATGACCGTAGCGGTTGACTCCGCAGCAAATGCCCTCTTCCCATGTTTGTTTTTCACGGTCTAACGAGATTCGGAGCGGTTTATGAAGACGATATAATCGTTTGTTGTAGAGGGCCGTGAGGGCTTCAAACCCTTCATTCTTCCAGCGTGTATGATATTTTTCAAAAGCGGCGGCAAGTTCCTTCACAAGCTGATCGGCTTTTACCTCTGTAAGCTCTGATAGGCATATGGTTTTGTACGGAACATGCTCCGGCTTTGTCTTCACATTGATGCCAACCCCGATATATATGGCGTTACGATCCGCTTCAATCAATGTGCCTGATACCTTTGCTTCATTAATAAGAATATCGTTTGGCCATTTGATCGCCAGTTGATCCTCAGCCCTGATGAGAGGTTTGAGTACATCGTAGATCGCTAGTGCCGTCAGCGGAGCAATCGTTGACTGGGTGGAGAGTTCTTCTGGCGGCAAAACCGTCATGGTCAAAGCGACATTCCCTGCAGGGGTTTCCCACGGCCTGCCTAGTCTGCCTCTTCCTTCAGTCTGCTGATGTGCATAGACAGCAAATGAAGGTTTTTCTCCTTGCTGAATGAGCCTTTTCGCTTCATTATTTGTACTATCAATGGTGTCATATTGAAAAATCTTCATGTGTTCTCCTTTTGTTTCTTCTTGATATGGTCTTTTTATTATAACAAAATGAAGCTTACACGTTGATGAGGCTGCATGCTACCCATTTCGCTGGGCTTGAAATGTCTCTTTTTCTTCCTCTGTAAATGGGACAGATGCGCCTGTTTCTTTATTAATTTGCACCATGGTGACTGAGCCTGTAAAGCATGGTTCCTGCTGCTCGTTTTCTCCTAAATAATGAAGGATGAGTGAGCTTGATCCGACTTTTTCCGGCTTTACATACACACGAAGCCGCTCCCCAATCTCCACCTGTTTGATGTAATCACATTGCAGGTTTGCCACGACTGTAATCGTCTCTTTCACACGTTTCATTCGTTTATCCACAATTCCTGTTTTTTGAAAAAAGGCAATCCGTGCTTCTTCAAAATAAACAAAAGGGGTGACATTGTTCATATGGCCGAACATATCCGTTTCTGAAAAACGGACAGTCGTTTCGACATAAAATCGAAAGGATGCTCTCCATTCTTCAAATGGTTCCTCAATATATGATGGAAGTCTCACTTTATCATCTCCTTATTCATTAATAAACGCCTCTCCCATATTGGAAGAGGCGTTTATTTTGTGTTCCATCCAGCCTCTTGTAAACACTCATCATGATTGGCAAAGAGGACTGAATGTGATGTTATTCTGCGTGATCGCTTCCGAAGAAGTTACGGAAAGCTTGTAATGTTGTATCTCGGTTAAGTGCTGCAATTGACGTTGTCAGCGGGATTCCTTTCGGACAAGCCTGCACACAGTTTTGAGAGTTCCCGCAGTTCGCAAGACCGCCGTCTCCCATAATTTCTTCTAGACGGTCAGACTTATTCATCGCACCTGTCGGATGTGCATTAAATAGACGAACTTGCGAAAGCGGAGCAGGGCCCATAAAGGAAGACTTATCATTTACGTTTGGACAAGCTTCAAGGCAGACACCACATGTCATACATTTAGAAAGCTCATACGCCCATTGACGTTTTTTCTCAGGCATTCTTGGTCCAGGTCCAAGATCATATGTGCCATCGATCGGCACCCATGCTTTTACTTTTTTCAAGGAGTTGAACATGCGGCTTCTATCAACCTGCAAGTCTCTCACGACCGGGAATGTCTTCATCGGCTGGAGACGGATCGGCTGATCTAACTGGTCAATTAGTGCTGTACATGACTGGCGCGGTGTTCCATTAATAACCATGGAACAAGCGCCGCACACCTCTTCAAGACAGTTCATGTCCCAGTTGATCGCCGTTGTTTTTTCCCCTTGTTTATTGACCGGGTTACGTCTAATTTCCATGAGTGCGGAAATGACGTTCATATTTGGGCGGTAAGGGATTTCGAATTCCTCATCATAAGGCTTTCCATCTGCTGTATCTTGACGTGTGATTATGAAATGAATTGTGTTTTTTTCACTCATCTTATTTCTCCACCTTTTTCTTCGAGTAATCTCGTTTACGAGGTGCAATTAACGATACATCGACGTCCTCATAGTGGAATGCAGGCTTTTGATTTTTCCCTTTGAACGTAGCCATCGTTGTTTTAAGGAATTCTTCATCGTTTCTTTCTGGGAATTCCGGTTTATAGTGTGCGCCTCGGCTTTCATTCCGGTTATATGCCCCGATCGTAATGACTCTTGCCAGCTGTAGCATGTTGTCAAGCTGACGTGTGAAGGCAGCGCCTTGGTTGCTCCATGATGCGGTATCATTGATGTTGATCTTCTTGTAGCGCTCCATTAGTTCTTCGATCTTCTGATCTGTTTTTAAGAGTTTGTCATTGTAACGAACCACTGTAACGTTATCCGTCATCCATTCTCCAAGCTCTTTATGAAGCACGTACGCATTTTCAGTACCATCCATGCTGAGGATGTTGTCCCATTTCTCCTGCTCTTTCTTCACGGCGCTGTCAAATAGTGCAGAAGAAAGGTCTTCCGCAGATTTTTCAAGACCGTTAATGTACTTCACCGCATTTGGTCCAGCGACCATTCCGCCGTAAATCGCAGAAAGAAGTGAGTTTGCACCAAGTCTGTTTCCGCCGTGCATTGAGTAATCACATTCTCCGGCAGCGAATAGACCTTTGATATTCGTCATTTGATCATAATCGACCCATAATCCGCCCATAGAGTAATGAACAGCTGGGAAGATTTTCATCGGCAGCTTACGCGGGTCGTCACCCATGAATTTTTCATAGATTTCAATGATTCCGCCAAGCTTAATATCAAGCTCTTTTGGATCTTTGTGAGAAAGATCCAGATACACCATGTTCTCTCCGTTGATGCCAAGCTTTTGCTCGACACATACGTCAAAGATTTCACGCGTTGCGATGTCACGCGGTACAAGGTTCCCGTATGCTGGGTATTTTTCTTCAAGGAAGTACCAAGGCTTCCCGTCTTTATATGTCCAAACACGTCCGCCCTCACCACGAGCTGATTCACTCATAAGACGAAGCTTGTCATCTCCTGGGATCGCTGTCGGGTGAATTTGAATAAATTCTCCATTTGCATAATGCGCACCTTGCTGATAGACGATAGATGCTGCAGATCCAGTGTTAATCATAGAGTTTGTTGATTTACCGAACACGATTCCAGGACCGCCTGTTGCCATGATGACTGCATCTGATCGGAAGGATTCAATTTCCATTGTCGTCAAGTTTTGCGCGACAATCCCGCGGCATACTTCCTCGTCATCTAAAACAGCGCCAAGGAATTCCCAGCCTTCATATTTCGTGACAAGTCCTGCTACTTCATAGCGGCGAACCTGCTCATCCAGTGCATATAATAGCTGCTGGCCTGTTGTAGCTCCAGCAAACGCTGTACGGTGGTGCTGTGTTCCCCCGAAGCGGCGGAAGTCCAATAATCCCTCTGGTGTTCTATTAAACATAACACCCATACGATCAAGTAAGTGGATAATGGACGGCGCTGCTTCACACATTGCCTTTACTGGCGGCTGGTTGGCTAAGAAATCTCCGCCGTATACCGTGTCATCAAAATGCTCATAAGGTGAATCTCCTTCACCTTTTGTATTGACCGCTCCGTTGATTCCGCCCTGTGCACATACAGAATGCGAACGTTTCACAGGTACGATTGAAAATAGTTGAACAGCTGTTCCCGCTTCTGCTGCTTTAATAGTTGCCATGAGACCAGCTAAGCCGCCTCCGACAACGATGATGCTAGAATTACTCATTGTAGCCCCTCTCCCTCTTCTACTAATCTATTTCCTCTTAAACAAAAGCGAAAATTGCTCTTAGCCCTACATATGAAAGCGCTATAAATATACCTAATGTCACATATGTGGAGATTCGTTGTGAGCGTGGTGAAACGGTAATTCCCCAGCTGACAGCAAATGACCACAAGCCATTAGCAAAGTGGAAAATAGTAGATAAAACGCCGACAATATAGAAGCCTAGCATAAATGGAGAGCTTAAAATATTCGCCATCATGTCATAGTTGACTTCAGCTCCAAGCTGAGCTTGAATTCGTGTTTCCCATACGTGCCAAGAGACAAAAATCAATGTGATAATACCTGAAATCCTTTGCAGTCTGAACAGCCAGTTTCTTAAGTAACTGAAGCGAGACGTGTTGTTTTGTGCCGTAAAGGCTATGTACACCCCATAAACTGCATGATAGATCAGTGGTAAGAAAATCACGAACAGCTCAAGTGCATATCTGAAAGGAAGCTGTTCCATAAAGTGTGCAGCTTTGTTAAACGCCTCTGGTCCATTCGTCGCAAAGTGGTTAACCACTAAGTGCTGTATTAAAAATAGACCGACCGGAATGACGCCAAGCAAAGAATGCAATCTCCGATAAAAAAATTCTTTGTTCCCCGACATTACTTTACCCCCTAGAAAAAAAGTGCAATTGCTTGAAAATTGTCTTCCCCCGCTTCTTTCAATTGTAAGCACTTTATTCAAATTTATTGACAATTTCATTTTACTCCTATGTCAAATAAGCGTCAAGAAACCGCGTACATAAATTAAAATTTTCCGAAATTTAAAAGTTTTAAATCAAAATTCGTTTTACTACAATAAGAATTTCTTAGACTTCAGGGAAAACTCTGTCATCATATGCCCACATAAGCTATAATAAATTGTTGAAAGAGGGGAGCCGTACAATGAATAAATTCGAATCTAACTTAGAACAGCTAAAAGAAATTGAAGTCAATGGATTTGCCTACGAGCTGATACGCGAAGTTCTGCTGCCTGATATTCTTGGTCAGGACCATTCATCTATGATGTATTTTGCGGGTAAACTGCTTGCTCGTAAATTTCCTCAAGAGTCATGGGAGAAGATCCCCGAATTTTTCCATGATGCCGGATGGGGGACTCTCACGATGGTCCATTCGAAAAAACAGGAAATTGAGTTTGAGCTCGAAGGTCCGCTAGTATCAAATCGACTCACCTATCAAAAGGAGCCATGCTTTCAGATGGAAGCGGGTTTTATTGCTGAACAAATTCAGCTTCTAAATGAGCACGTGGCTGAATCCTACGAACAAGTGAAAAAGCGTGCTGAGAAAGTCATTTTAACCGTTAAATGGGATTTAAGAGACCCTAGCTAATACTCTTGATAAAAGGTGCGGACTTCAGGTCACGCCTTTTTTTATATGTCTACATCTATCATAGCATACTTAATGAAAGGGTTTACGCCCGTTTCAGCCGAATCCGAATCCATATAGAAAAAAGAGGCGACCCTCTTTCGTGAGATCACCTCTTTACCTTTTTAAGAGTGAGCAGCGGCGCTCACCTTTGATAAATCAAACGCGTCATGCAGCGCTTCAACCGCTTTGACCATATCATCACGGCCAACGACCGTTGAGACTTTGATTTCAGACGTACTGACCATTTTCACTTGAATGTCTTTTTGCGCTAACACAGCAAACATTTCAGCAGCTACCCCTGGATTTGAGACCATTCCAGATCCCACGATGGATACTTTCGCTAATTTGCTTTCTGTCTCAATCTGTTCGTAGCCAAGCGCCCCTTTATATTCTTCTAATACTTCAACTGTTTTGGACAAATCATCCGTTTTCACAGAGAAAGAGATCGACGTCTGGTTGGTGCTTGTGGCAGACTGAATGATGATATCAACATTGATATTCTGTTTCGCAAGCGTCGTAAAAATGGTCGATAATGTTGTTAAACCGCTTGAAAGTCCGCACACTGTCACACGTGTAATCTGATCTTCAAATGCGATGCCTCTGACGACTAAGTTTTGTTCCATGGATGATTCCTCCTCAATTAACGTACCCGATTCATTTTCAATACTAGAACGGACTTCTAGCGGGACTTGATAATTTTTCGCAAATTCAACAGCTCTTGGATGCAGAACCCCAGCTCCTAAATTAGCCAGCTCAAGCATCTCATCGTATGAAATGCCTGCAAGTTTCCGCGCAGATGATACATAACGCGGATCTGTCGTAAACACTCCTGGTACATCTGTATATATATCACATTTATCAGCTTTTAGTGCGGCAGCCAGAGCCACAGCTGTTGTATCTGATCCGCCGCGGCCAAGTGTTGTGATATGTAAATCATCTGCAATTCCTTGGAAACCTGCCACAACAACGATTTTCCCCGCACTTAATTCCTCTTTTATTCTTGATTCATCAATGTCCACGATTCTTGCATTTCCGTGTACATGCTCTGTTTTCATACCAGCCTGCCAGCCTGTAAAGGAAATGGCATCATAACCTCTTCTTTGGAGTGCCATCGCTAATAATGAAATGGTCACTTGCTCACCAGTTGCGAGCAGCATATCCATTTCTCTTTTGCTTGGATCGTCTGTGAGTTCTTTCGCTAGGTCTACTAGAACATCCGTTGATTTGCCCATCGCTGAGACAACCACAACCACATCGTGTCCTGCCTCGCGTTCAGCGATCACTCTCTCTGCGGCATTGCGAATTTTTTCTGTCGACCCAACGGAAGTTCCGCCAAATTTTTGTACAATTAGTCCCATGTCTACCACCCTTTTTCAAAAGTTCACGTGTGAGAGAAGAGGCAGCTTGGAGACTGTCCGCTCACTGCAAATAAAAAAGCAATGAGAGAACAAATCTCCCATTGCTTTAAAATCATCATTAAACGATGCAAACAATGAGATAGCCCTCCAAGAAATGAATTCTTGACAGCCCTACATTTCTTCAATGTACAGCCAGCGAATAAAATGAGTGGATTTTATTCACTTCGGCGACGCTCCCCTTTCAGCCCTCTTCTTAGATCCCATCGATCTCCGAAGGCTTACTCTTGAAGTTCGCACCTCTATCTTCAACAAACAACACGTTCATTTATTAAATTAGTCACATCTTAACAGACTTTTGGTAAAAGTACAATCTATTTTTTTAATGCTTCCATTAAAAGTTCAGCCGTCTGTTTCGGAATGCCAGCCTCCTGAAAGTCTTGGATAGAGGCTTCCTTCATCTTTTTCACAGAGCCAAAATGTTTGAGGAGCTGCTTTTTACGCTTTTCTCCGATACCTGGTACATCGTCTAAAATAGACTGGAATGCATTTTTTCCGCGGAGCTGCCTGTGAAAGCTAATGGCGAAGCGGTGCACTTCATCTTGAATGCGCTGCAATAAGTAAAAGGCCTGGCTATTCCGCTCCAGCGCAACAATTTCAAGTGTATCTCCCATCATGAGATTCGACGTCCGGTGTTTTTCATCTTTTACAAGACCTGCGACTGGGACAGACAGATTCAATTCATTTTCAAGCACATCGATGGCTGCGTTGATCTGTCCTTTTCCTCCGTCAATTAAAATTAAATCTGGCAGCGGCAGTTCATCCTTTAACACGCGGGTATATCGTCTTCTAATGACTTCACGCATGGATGCATAATCATCTGGCCCTGAGACGGTTTTAATTTTGTATTTTCGGTATTCCTTTTTATAGGGTTTCCCGTCCTGAAAGACGACCATGGCAGAAACCGGGTCTGCCCCTTGAATATTTGAGTTATCAAATGCCTCGATTCTGTATGGCATATAAATATTAAGTGCATCCCCGAGCTGCTTCACCGCACCAATTGTCCGCTCTTCATCACGCTCAATGAGCGAAAATTTTTCTTTTAAAGCGATTTTGGCATTTTGATGCGCAAGTAAAAGCAGATCCTTTTTCTTTCCTTTTTTCGGCTGGTGAACGTTCGTCTCAAGCAATTGCTCAATCATCTCTTGATCGACACTGTCCGGAACCAGAATTTCCTTCGGCAGAAAATGGTTGTTCTTTTCATAAAATTGCCCCATAAACGTGAGGAACTCCTCTTCAGGGTCCTGATACATCGGAAACAGGCTGACATCACGTTCAATCAATTTCCCCTGTCTGATAAAGAAAACTTGGACACACATCCAGCCTTTATCATAGGCATAGGCAAAGACATCTCGATCTGATAAATCACTCATCGTCATTTTCTGTTTTTCCATCGTTGAGTCGATATATGCAATTTGGTCTCTCAGTTCTTTTGCCCGTTCAAACTCTAAATTTTCGGCGGCTTCCTGCATCTTTTCGGTGAGTTCTTTTTTGATTTGCTGATGTCCACCGTTTAGAAACCTTGTGATTTCGTCTACGAGCTGCTTATTCGTTTCCTCGGAAATATCATACACACATGGTGCAAGACATTGTCCAAGATGATAATAAAGACAGACACGGTCAGGAAGGGTGGCACATTTTCTCAGTGGATATAGGCGGTCGAGCAGCTTTTTTGTTTCTCGAGCTGCTTGTACGTTTGGGTATGGACCGAAATATTTTCCTTTGTCCTTTTTTACATTGCGGGTGACGATCAGCTTAGGATGGCGTTCATTCGTAATTTTTATAAAAGGATACGTCTTGTCATCCTTGAGCATGACATTGTATTTTGGGTCATATTTTTTGATTAAATTCAGCTCTAAAATGAGCGCCTCGATATTAGAAGAGGTGACAATGTATTCAAAATCTTCAATTTCACTGACAAGCCGCTGCGTTTTGGCGTCATGTGATCCAGTGAAATAAGAGCGCACCCTGTTTTTTAAAACCTTTGCTTTTCCTACATAAATGATCGTATTTTGTCTATCTTTCATTAAGTAACAGCCTGGCTGATCCGGCAGGACTGACAGCTTTTCTTTGATTAGTTTGTTCATATTTTCATCCGTCCTTGTTTTCCTCTTTCACTCCTTCTAGTGTATCACGAACATTTGTTTTATACCATGTTGAAAGAAAAGCGGCTCTCGTCTTTACGAGAACCGCTTCAATGATTATGCCGCTTGGACATAAATCGGTTTATAGATGTTTGTTGACAAGCTCAGCAAGTGCTTCTTTTGGTTTGAAACCAACAGAAGTTTCTACAACTTCACCGTCTTTTAAAACAAGAAGTGTTGGGATACTCATAACGCCGTATTTACCAGCAGTTTCTTGGTTATCGTCTACATCAATTTTTACAATTTTCATTTTGTCGCCCATTTCTTGATCAAGTTCTTCAAGAACTGGAGCAATCATTTTACAAGGTCCACACCATGGTGCCCAAAAGTCTGCAAGAACAACACCTTCTGCAGTTTCTTGTGAAAATGTTGCGTCAGTAGCTTTTACGATTGCCATTATTCATTCCTCCAATGTAAATTATGCTTTTTAGTATAGCATCTACCAATGTGACTTGCGAATGAAATGCTTACGAATCATTTTTTAGGAAATGAATTAAAAAACAAACCGTATAATCGCACCAATAACAACAATCGCACCGATGATCATGAGAATGGTTCTAAGCATATGACATGACACCCTTTCCGCTTCATTTACAATGTATGATGCCCCAACATTCTTCTCATCAAACATCGAAATATGCAATTAAGCGAGGTCGACAGTTATCATGACCACTGACATTGGCGGCAGCTCCACCGTTAATTCGCCGGACTTTACAGTCATTTGCTGAAAGTCTTTTGGCTGAACAGAATGAGGTTCATCGAATGTATTATGGGCATTCATGCGATCAGCCGTCAGCACACGTCCAGTGACTTTCGTTTGTTCATCAATCCCTTCAATGGCAAGGGATATATCTGTTTGTTCATGCGGATTCAAGTGACAGTAGCTAATATGCATCTTCCCTGATGAACGCGAGGCTGACACACTGACCTGAGGAATTTTTTCACCTCTTCGTTCATACGGCGGTGAAACGAACTCCACTTCAAGCGCATCTTCCTCTTGATGCACTTGAAACATGTGAAATACATGATACGTAGGTGTCAGAAGCATCTTTTCGTCCTTTGTTAATACCATCGCTTGCAGCACATTGACCGTCTGAGCAATATTCGCCATATGAATCCGCTCGCAATGGCGATGAAAAATATGAAAATGGAGGGCGGCCACAAGGGCGTCTCTTAGTGTGTTTTGCTGATATAAAAACCCAGGATTTGTTCCTGGCTCTGGGTCATACCATGTCCCCCATTCATCAATAATCATCCCGATCCGCTTGTCTGGATCATAACGATCCATGATTTCTCCATGGTCTTTGACAAGCCGTTCCATCTCATAGGCTTTTCTCAGCGTGATAAACCATTCATCTTCATCAAATTCAGTCGCTGACCCCTTTTTCTCCCATGTACCAGGTACGGTGTAATAATGTAAACTGAGCCCATCCATCCACGGTGCAGCCCGCTCCATCAATACTTTCGTCCAATTCACGTCATTAGAGTTCGCACCGCAGGCGATTTTATAAATACGCTGCCCTGCAAATTCTCTTACGTACGTTTGATAGCGTTTATATAAATCTGCATAGTATTCAGGCGTCATATTCCCGCCGCAGCCCCAGCTTTCATTGCCTACACCAACATAGGTCAGCTTCCAAGGTTCTTGTTTTCCATTTTGAATGCGCCAGTCTGACATAGGTGTCCCTTTCGGAAATGTCATGTATTCGATCCAATCGGCTAATTCTTGAACAGACCCGCTTCCCACATTGCCGCAAATGTATGGCTCACATTCAAGCAGCTCACACAATGCCATAAATTCATGCGTACCAAATGCATTGGATTCAACCGTACCACCCCAATGGGTATTGACCATTGGCTTTCGTTCACTCAGATCACCTACACCATTTGCCCAGTGATACTCGTCTGCGAAACAGCCCCCCGGCCACCTCAGCACCGGAATATGTAATGCTTGAAGAGCCTTCAGCACATCGGTACGAATCCCCTCAATATGATCAATCTCTGAGTCTTTTCCTACCCAAATCCCGTCATAAATCCCTCTTCCTAAATGCTCCTGAAAGTGCCCATAAATGTGTTTAGAAATGCGTCCAATCACGTCATTGATTTTTACTGTCCCCTTCACTTGTCAACCGCTCCTTTTCTTCTTGATTACATACAAAAAAACCCAGAATACCTAGGCATTCTGAGTGTATGAGCGTTACGAGTGGATATTCATCTTTTTTAACTCTTCATTCAAAAGCGGTACCACTTCAAACAAGTCACCGACAATTCCGTAATCGGCGATTTTGAAGATTTCTGCTTCTGGGTCTTTGTTGATTGCCACAATGACTTTACTGTTGGACATTCCCGCTAAATGCTGAATCGCTCCTGATATCCCGCAAGCAATATAAAGGTCAGGTGTGACGACTTTTCCCGTTTGACCAATTTGCAGGGCATAATCACAATAGTCAGCGTCACAGGCGCCGCGCGAGGCTCCGACTGCTGCCCCCAGCGTCTCAGCGAGTTCATTCAGCGGTTCAAAGCCTTCCTTGCTCTTAACCCCGCGCCCTCCAGCAACAATGACCTTTGCTTCCGATAAATCTACACCTTCTGACGTTTTTTTAATGACTTCCTTCACGATCGTCCGAAGGTTCTGAATATCGACAGAAACTGGTGTGACTTCTCCGCCTCGTGACGCATCACGCTCAAGTGGTGCCACATTGTTTGGCCGGATGGTCGCTAGAAGCAGGCGGTCTGTCGAAATGACTTTTTCAAAGGCTTTTCCAGAGTAAATCGGTCTAGTGAAAACAAGATGTTCACCGGTAACGCTTACATCGATCGCATCTGAAATCAAGCCAGTCTGGAGACGTGCAGCTATTTTCGGCGACAAGTCTTTTCCGATCGACGTATGGCCAAAGAGCACAGCATCCGGATCGACCTGATCTAATATGGCTTGAAGTGCCTGCGCAAAACCATCTGACGTATAATATGAAAGGTGCGGATGCTCCACAATCATGACATGATCCGCTCCATAGTAAAGCAGTTCATCTGCTAGGTCTTTGACGTCATCCCCTATTAACACGCCAATGACCTCACCGCCACCTGCCACTTTGTGAGCGGCAGCAATGGCTTCAAATGTCACATTTCTTAACTTACCGTCACGACTTTCTCCAAGTACAACAACTTTTTTACTCATCTTCAAGCTCCCCCTTGTTCTCGTGATATCGTAAAGTGGATGTTTAGATGACTTTTGCTTCATTTCTGAGTAGATCTGTCAGTTCTTTGACTTGATCCTGAAGCTCGCCGCTCAGCACCTTGCCACCCTCTTTTTTCTCCGGTAAGAAACGTTCAATTGTTTTGATTTTATATGGTACATCGTCTTCATCCAGATCTAAATCATCAAGTTCCAATTCTTCTAAAGGCTTTTTCTTTGCCTTCATAATGCCTGGTAATGATGGATAGCGAGGCTCATTGAGTCCTTGCTGAGCTGTGACGACAAGCGGGAGTTCGGCAGAAATGACTTCCACATCCCCCTCTGCATCTCGTTCAATCGATACAGAGCCGCCGTCAATTTGAATACTTGTTATCGTAGTCACATATGAAAAACCGAGTAATTCAGCAAGACGCGGGGCTACCTGTCCAGAGCCGCCGTCAATGGCTACATTCCCTGCTAAGATCAAGGAAGCCTCTTTGTCTTTTAAATAGTGATAAAGAATAGTAGAAGCTGAATATTGGTCCCACTCTTCTAACTCATCCTCCACATTTAATAAGACGGCCCTGTCACAGCCCATAGCAAGCGCTGTTCTCAGCTGTTTCTCTGCATCCTCACCGCCAACTGTCACAACGGTCACTTCTCCCCCGTGTTCATCGCGAAGCTGAATGGCTTCTTCAATGGCATACTCGTCATAAGGATTAATAATGAACTCTGCTCCATCTTCTTGAATTGCACCAGACTGAATCGAAATTTTCTCTTCCGTGTCAAACGTACGCTTCATCAAAACAAATATATTCATTTATTTCTCCCCCTTGTGTCGTACTTATCCCTTATTCCCCTTTAAAGTTCGGTTTGCGCTTTTCGATAAAGGCCTGGATGCCTTCTTTGGCGTCATTTGATTGGAAAACCTCACCAAACTTTTTGGCTTCAAGCTTCATTCCGCCGTCATATGAATACAATTTTGTGGCGTTCAATAAATCAAGCACATATTCAAGTGATTTTGGGCTTTTCGCGGCAAATTTCCCCGCAAGTGTTTTAGCCGCTTCGAGCGCTTCTTCCTCTGTTTCTGCCAGCTTTGTAACAAGGCCGCACGTAAATGCTTCTTCACCTGTAATCGGTTCAGCTGTTCCCATCATTTCAAGTGCTTTAGCAGAACCAACGTAGCGCGGGAGGCGCTGCGTGCCGCCGAATCCTGGAATAATGCCAAGGTTTAGTTCTGGCAGTCCAAGCTTTGCATCTTTTGTTGCGATTCGGATATCACAAGACATAGCAAGCTCAAGGCCTCCGCCTAATGCTGCTCCGTGAATTGAGGCAATGACTGGCTTTGGACACTGTTCAATCCGTTCAAAGACTTGCTGTCCTCTATCAGCGAGGCTTGCATAATCAGACTCTTCCTGTAAAGTCGTAAATTCTTTAATATCAGCACCTGCTGAGAAGAATCTGCCTTCTCCGTGGATCACAATCGCTCTTACTTCTTCATTCTGTTCGAGCTTATCAAACATGTCATTAAGCTCAGTGAGCAGCTGAGAGGATAAGGCATTTGCAGGCGGGTTCTGAATCGTAATGAGCGCTGTCTGTCCTTCATGATGTAAGCTGAGTATTTTTTCCATGTCAATCATCCTTTTTCACCTTGTCTTTAGGATTGATGTATTCCGTTTAACAGCAGATCATGTACATTTTCTGCGAGTGCAGGCAGATCATACTTTTGATCATTCATGACCCATGTTGTTGCGGTTTCATCAATCGTCCCAAATACCATTTGTCTTGCTAAGCGGACATCTAAATTTTGTCTGAATTCTCCTGTTTTCTTTCCTTCTGTTAAAATCGACTCGAGCATATTTAAATACCCTTTTAGCACCTCATTGATTTTTTGCCGCAGCTCAAGGTTTGACTGCCTGAGTTCAAGCTGTGTCACAAGAGCCAAATGATGATTTTGCGCCAGCATGCGAAAATGCTCCTCGATCAACAGTAGAAGCTTTTCTTTTGCAGACGGCTTCTTTTGAATATCTGTCTCCATCCGTTCGATGAATTGTCCCATTTTTTCTTTGAACAATGAGATGAGAATATCCTCTTTGTTTTTGAAATAAAGATAAATGGTTCCGTCTGCCACCCCTGCTTGTTTCGCAATCTTTGAAACTTGTGATTGATGATAGCCGTTCTCCGCAATCACCACAACTGCTGCATCAATAATTTGCATGTACTTCGGTCTTTTCTGCTTCAATGTGCTTCGTCCCTTTCTAAATTGAATGAGCATTCATTCATAACTTTATGTTAAAAAGAAACGGGTGATTTGTCAAGTGATCTTCTTCTTTCTTTTCAACCTTTATCATACCAGAGCAGCCTGTCAGCATTCAAATCATCCGGTCGCTCGACCGGATGATGAAGGTCGTTATTTCTTCAATTGATCGACAGGTGTCTCAGATGATGAAGCTTGCTTTCTTTTTTCTTCTTCAATTAATACTCTGCGCAAAATTTTTCCGACAGCTGTTTTAGGCAGTGATTCTTTAAATTCATACACGCGCGGTACTTTAAATGAAGCAATTCTCGTTCTGACAAAGCGATCGAGTTCATCCTCTGTTAAATAAGCATCCTTTTTCGGTACAACAAACGCTTTGACTGTTTCGCCTCTATAAGGATCTGGTATACCTGCGACAACGACTTCTTGTACAAGCTCATGCTCATATAGGGCTTCTTCGACCTCTCTTGGGTAAATATTATAACCGCTCGCAATAATGACATCTTTTTTCCGGTCAACGATATAGAAAAAACCGTCCTCATCCATATACCCAATATCTCCGGTGAAAAACCATCCATCCCTTAATACAGCTGCTGTCTCCTCTGGCTGATTCCAATAGCCTTTCATAATTTGCGGCCCTTTGACGATAATTTCTCCGTGCTCATACGGCTCTTTAAGGCCACCCGTTTCCTCGCAATAAATGCCTGCGTCTGTCCCAGGCCACGGACAGCCAATGCTGCCTGTTTTGTTCGCTCCCCATAAAAAGTTAGAATGGGTCACTGGTGAAGTTTCTGAAAGACCATACCCCTCTACTAAACGCCCTCCTGTTAATTTCTCAAAGCTCTGTTTGACTTCAACAGGAAGAGCCGCCGAGCCGCTTAAACATGCAGTGATGGACGACAGGTCATATTTTTCAATGTTCGGATGATGCAGCAAGGCAATATACATGGTGGGTGCACCTGGAAAGAGCGTCGGTTTCTGTTTTTCAATCGTTTTGAGGGTATCAGCTGCGTCAAATCGCGGAAGGAGAATCATTGAATGCCCTTCTTTGACAGCAAGATTTAATACGGTCGTCATTCCGTATACATGAAAAAACGGAATGATGCCGAGGATTCGTTCTTTGCCTCTTGTCGTTTTATACATCCAAGAAGCGCACATTTCAGTATTCGCTAAAATATTTTCATGCGTCAGCATGACCCCTTTTGGTAAACCGGTCGTTCCGCCTGTATATTGCAAAACAGCGACATCCTCTTTCGGTTCAAAGGCAAGCGCCGGAATCTGTTCTTCTGACGATTCTTTCATGATTTGTGAGAAGTGATGAATGGTCTCACTTTTCTCGACTTCGATGACCATTTTATTTTTTCTTTTTTGGACGATAGGAAACAGAATGTTTTTCGGAAATGGTAAATAATCCTGTAGTTTGGTGATGATCAAGTGCTCCATACTTGTCAGCGCTTTCATTTTATAGGCCTTTGGATACAATAAATCCAGTGTAATCAGCACTTTTGAGCCGCTGTCCTCCATTTGATATGCCAGTTCTTTCTCCGTATAAAGCGGGTTCGTTTGAACAACAATGCCGCCTGCAATTAAAACAGCATAATAAGAAATGACAGATTGAGGACAGTTTGGCAGCATGATCGCTACTCTGTCGCCTTTTTTCACGCCAATTTTCATCAGGTAACCAGCTAGTTTCAATGCTTCTTCCTGGAGCTGTTCATAGGTGATGTTTTTTCCTAGAAAATGAATGGCTGTATGCTCAGGTGCAGCCTCTGCGGAGCTGAATAAGTAAGATTGTAACGTCTCATTTGGGATGGTGAGTTCGTGGGGAATTTGATTCGGGTAATGCAGAAGCCAACGTTTATCTGACTGCATAAAAACCCTCCTTCCTGAACTTTCGTACTATTTTATTATAGCAAACTTTTCCTTAAGGCAGTTTGCTTTTTTCAAATAGAGCTTGGTTCCATGCCATCTTTATTTCTTCCCTGGTGTTTCGATTGATGCTCTTTTTCCTTCATGATGCCACTTTTCATATAATCCACCGATTGCACGGAATGACTCATTTACTCTCTCCACGATCTGTTGATGGATACTCGGGTCATTAGGTAAATGAGTCTGGATGTTGTCGACTTGATACTGCCTCATCATGTCTATGTAGACTGTCAGAAAGATTGTGTCTTCTAAAATCCAGTAAATGACTTCATCTGCCGCTTTTGTTCTTTTGTGAAGCATTTGGATTCCTCGTTCATATTGAATGAGAATATAACCGCTCGAATCAATTTGAATATAAGGACTCAAATCATCAAAAAATCCAGTCGTTTGAAATGGACGTGCAATATACGGTTCATATATGTCTCTTGGCAGGGAAGTCATTTGGAGACAAGTATCAATACGCTTTATGAGTTCGTCTTTTTGCAGAATTTGTTTCATGTGATTCGCCGCCTTCGGGTGAGATAAAAGCTGCCAAGGATTCCCTGACAGCTTTCTCACTTTGTCTTCTTCATTTCACAGGAACATGTAAACGGCACCAATGACCGCAAAAGTGCAGGCAACTACGATTAATACTTTTGCTAGCTTTTCCATGTCGTCTCCTTAAATGCCGGCTGCTACTACGTAAGACAGCCCAACTGAAATAATGAGTGAAATAAACCCGACCGCTCTATTATCATTCTCAATCTCTTTGTCTACTTTAAATCGCGGTGTTAAAAATTCAAAAATGAAATAGCTGACAAGCAGCATCACAAAGCCGTATACGCCCCATCCAACCATTTGCAGAAGGGAATTGTGCTGTGCGATTGAATGCTGAAACACATTCGCAATCCCAAAAATCTTTCCGCCTGTTGCCATGGCAACAGCTAAGTTCCCACGCTGGATCTCTTCCCAGTTTTTATAGGAGGTAACGAGTTCAAAAATGGTTAGAAATAAGACAAGACATAGGACGGCCACGCTGTAATAGGCGGCAATTTCCACAAGTTCATTTTCCCAAAAGGCTTTCATGCGTTTTCTCCTTTTTACTTTAATTCGACGATGGTAACGCCTGATCCTCCCTCGCCTTGTTCCCCAAAACGAGCATTTTTCACACTTCGGTGCTGTTTCAGTAATTCCTGAACCCCTTTTCTAAGGGCGCCAGTTCCTTTTCCGTGAATGATTGACACTCGCGGATAACCAGCTAAGACAGCATCATCTAAATATTTCTCGACTCTGCTTAAGGCATTTTCATAACGCTCGCCCCTTAAGTCAAGCTCAAGCGATACATGATAGTCTTTTCCTTTGACTGCCGTAATGGCTTTTTCCTGCTTAAATTCAGGTGCTGATTTGATAAATTCCATATCTTTTTCTTTTACTTTCATTTTCAGAATGCCCATTTGGACACTCCATTCTTTGTCACCTGTTTGTTCAAGCAGCGTTCCTTTTTGCCCGAAGGTGAGCACTTTCACTTCGTCGCCTGATTTTAGCTGTCTTGCTGCTTTTTTCACCGGCTCTGGCTTTTTCTTCCGGTCAAACTCAGGAACTGCTTCTTCAAGACGCTTTCTCGCATCGATGAGTTCATGCTCTTTGAATGAGCGATGCTCATTTTTTATCGACCGAAGCTCTTGAATAATATCTTCTGCTTCTTTTGAGGCTTGTTCAATTTTTTTTGCCGCTTTTTGTTCAGCTTCTTCAAGCAGTTTGTCCTTTTGCTCATTCCATTCAAGAATTTGTCTCTGCAATTCTTTATGAAGCTTTTCTGCTTCTTTTCTATAGATTTCTGTCTCATGCAGCTCTTCTTCTGCTTGTTTCTTGCTGTCTTCTAATGAAGCAATCATTTGGTCTACTTCATTATGTTCGGCATGCATATCCGCTTTTGCCCGGTCAATGAGGTGATCTGGCAAACCAAGACGTTTAGAAATTTCAAATGCATTACTTCGTCCGGGCACACCGATGAGCAAGCGGTACGTTGGTGATAAGGTTTCAATGTCAAACTCCACGCTCGCATTTGTGACACCTTCTCGGTTATATCCGTAAGCCTTCAGTTCAGGATAGTGAGTCGTTGCGATGACGCGTGCGTTTGTCTGATGCACTTCATCTAAGATACTCATGGCCAGCGCGGCACCTTCAGCAGGGTCTGTTCCTGCCCCTAATTCATCAAATAACACGAGTGAATTAGATGTCAAATTCTTTAAGATATCCACAATATTGACCATATGAGATGAGAACGTACTCAAGCTTTGCTCAATCGACTGTTCATCTCCAATATCAGCAAAGACTTGGTCAAATACCGCCACTTCCGATCCTTCTTCAACTGGAATATGAAGGCCTGCCTGCGTCATCAGCGTCAAAAGACCAAGCGTTTTTAAGGTAACTGTCTTACCCCCTGTATTTGGACCAGTAATGACAATGGTTGAAAAATCTTTGCCGAGCTCGATGTCATTTGCCACAACCTGATCCCTAGGCAACAGAGGATGTCTTGCCCGCTTTAAATAAATCTCCCCTTGATCGTTCACAGCAGGCTTTGTGGCTTTTTCTGCCTTTGCATATTTGGCTTTAGCAAAAATAAAATCTAGCGTTTGAAGCTCCTTTACATTGTGAAGCAGTTCCTCAATATGTTCTGACACGCTCGCTGTCAGCATTTGCAAGATCTTTTCGACCTCTTGTTTTTCTTTTAAACGGGTTTGCTGCAAGGTGTTATTTAAATCCACAACCACTTGCGGCTCAATAAATAGGGTTGCTCCTGATGAAGATTGATCGTGAACAATTCCGCCGTAATTCGAGCGATACTCCTGCTTTACTGGAATCACGAACCGATCATTACGAATGGTAACAATCGTGTCTGACAGCATTTTTGAAGCAGATTGTGAGCGAATCATGGATTCTAATTTATCTCGAACTTTTGATTCTAATGAACGTAATTGCGTACGTATTGTTCGTAGCGCCGGAGTTGCGTGATCAAGCACTTCACCATTATCACCGATACAGCTTTCGATTTCTTTTCTGACTTCAGGCAGCAAAATCAGCGTCTCTGCATATATATGAAGGCGCGGTATATCTACACCATCTTCATACAGTGACGTGAGAAAGTGCTTCATATTTTTCGCAGTGTATAATAGCGCTGCAATTTCCATGAGCTCAGATGGGCTTAATGTACTGCCGATTTCTGCCCGTTTGACCCCGCGTCTAATATCCGTCAGCCCGCCAAATGGCACCGATCCCTTTAAGCGGATGACATCCTGTGCTTCAGCTACCTCTTCCAGCAAATGCTGAATGGTTTCTATATCCGTCAGCGGCGTTAAATCTTGCGCTCTTTCTTTTCCTAATGAGGATGCGGTATAGGACATGACTTTTTCTTTTACTTTATGAAATTCTAATGATGCTAACACTTTTTGTTGCAGCATGGTCCAGCCTCCTAACGACTACCTGTCACGCGTTAAAAACTTTTTGATCTCGCTTAGAGAAAAAGTATTCACGACATTTGCTTTTGGTGTCCAGCCTTTTCTTGCAGCTGTTACACCAACTTCCATATGATCCAGCATGGCGATATTGTGTGCATCTGTATTGATCATGATGTTCACACCTGCTTCGTTTGCTTTCATTAAATGCTCTGTTTTCAAATCAAGTCTTGACGGGTTGCTGTTGAGCTCTAGTGCTGTCCCCGTTTTCTTCGCAAGCTCTATGAGCTGATCTATATTTAAGGCATAGCCGTCCCGTCTGCCGATCAAACGGCCGGTTGGATGTGCAATTAAATCCACATGCTGATTCCGCAGGGCATTTTCAAGACGCTCCATAATGACTTCCTCCGGCTGAGAGAAGCTGGAATGGATAGACGCAATCACAAAATCCATGTCTGCTAAAAAGTCATCATCATAATCTAATGATCCATCCGGGAGAATATCCATTTCGACCCCTTTGAAAATGTGAAAATGCTCGAATTCTTGATTCAGCTTGTCAATTTCTTTTGCTTGCAGACGTAAACGTTCTTTTGTTAATCCGTTTGCTACTTTTAAATATTGCGAGTGGTCTGTAACCGCCATGTATTCATAGCCTTTTGCGATACATGCCTCTGCCATTTCGCGAATAGAAAATGCGCCGTCACTCCATGTCGAGTGCATATGAAGGTCGCCTTTAATATCTTTTAACTCTACAAATTGCATACTTTCTTTATACGTATCAATCTCCGCTCCGGTTTCACGAATTTCTGGCGGAATGAGCGGAAGTTCAAAATGCGCATAAAAAGCGGCCTCGTCTTCAAATGTTTTGACTTCTCCAGTTTCAATTGTTTCCACACCATATTCACTAATACGCTCTCCGCGTTCCTTCGCCAGCTGGCGCATGCGAATATTGTGATCTTTTGAGCCGGTGAAATGGTGCAGTGTTGTGGCAAACTGCTCTGTTGTCACAAGCCGGAAGTCTACACTGATCTCAAAATCAAGGGCAAGAATGACAGATACCTTCGTATCACCGCTTGCAATGACGTCTTTAATATCTTCAAGTGCAACGAGCTGCTCTCTGACTTGTTCAGGATTGTCAGTCGCAATGATATAATCTAAATCTTTGACAGTTTCCCGTGCACGTCTTAGACTGCCAGCTCTTGAAAAACGAAGAATACCCTTCATCTGTTCAAGCGCATGATCAATCCGCTCTGCCACATCTAATGCAAAGCCAATTGGCAGTCGTTCTGGCTGCTTTCCGGCCTCCTCAAGAGCAGCGAGAATCTTTTCTTCTGTTTTTTTACCGAAGCCAGCAAGCGCTTGTACTTTTTCCGCTTCACATGCTTCCTTTAACGATTGTGCATCATGGACACCAAGCTCTTGGTAAAGCTTAGCAATCTTCTTCCCGCCAAGTCCTTGCAATTTTAAGAGCGGGACAAGTCCTTCAGGCACTTCCTTTTTTAATTGTTCGAGTGTTTCTGATCGTCCTTTTTCGATATACTCTGTGATCACAGCAAAGGTTCCTTTTCCAATGCCGGGTAATGCTAATAGATCATCTATTTGAGAAAGGCTGCGGTCGTCTTGTTCCAGTGCCGCTGCTGCTTTACGAAAGGCAGAAATTTTAAAAGGATTATCTCCTTTTAGTTCCATATATACTGCAATTGTTTCAAGAAGTTTGATAATATCTTTTTTATTCATCTCTCATCCTCCAGCCGCTTTGGCATCTTCCTATATAAATATACAAACTTTCCCTTCATCCTACAACTTTCTGTCATGGAATGAGAAAAAACTTCTCCAGGAAAGGAGAAGTTTTTAAACTCCATACGTCGACCATAGGTCTTTGACAAGACCGGACAGGTAAGGGGTGTTGTTTACGATCACATCTGCTAACATTGATTTGCTCATCATTGTTTGCAGCGCATCTACTGGAAGTAATGCAGCGACAAACAATAGAATAAACACAAATAGATAGGTTTCCAGAAATCCTAAAACACCGCCAAGCAGTTTGTTCACCTGTTTAATCACAGGTATACTTGCAATGGTTGTGAGCAATCCGCCAATGATGGCGAGCAGGATTTTGGTCAAGATAAACAGAATGATAAACGCAATGGTATTATAATAAGCTGTTTCTAGATTCCCGCTAAAGAAAGCGAGCTGCGGTTGACCGCCGCTAAAATTAGGTGCCGGAATCCACGTAAGCTGTGGTGCAAGTGACTGATAAAACATGGAAGCCACTAAGATAGAAACAACAAAGCTGATCAATTTAATAAATTGAAGAATAAACCCGCGTTTTAGACCGACAAGCGTTCCCATAAGAAGCAAAAACAAAATGATGATATCGATCACGGTAATTTCATTCCTTTTCTTTTAGCTGAATCTCTAATTTTTCGTATTGCTCTTTTAATTTCAAGTAGTCGTGGACGACATTGACTGCTGTCAGTACAGCTAATTTGTTTATATCAAGGTATGGATTTTTTTCATTTATTTCTCTCATTTTATCATCAACAATTGACGCAACATGCCGCATATGCATCTTCGTTTCTTGACCGATGATCGTATAGGACTGTCCGTATATCTCAACTGTTGTTTTCGTTTTACCGCCGTCAGACAACGTTTCTCCTCCATTCCACGAGAATCCTAGTCTCTATCATAACATGTTTAGACATTGAATGGAAAGACGAGCCCTTACCTGTTATGGTACACTTTAGAAATGATATCAAGGTAAAAAGGAGTTATCCACTGTGCCCCAATCCGTTTTAAAAGCAACATCAGAAGACCTCAAAAAGATGAAGAGCGCGTATGCGCACCATTTAACAGACACTTTGCCGCCAGGCGCCCTCTTTCAAGCAAAAGTCCCTGGCTGTACGATTACAGCCTATCGATCTGGGAAAGTGCTCTTTCAAGGACAAAAGGCAGAAGCTGAAGCCAGTCAATTCAGCCACTTGCAAGCAGCTGATACGAAAAGTCAAAAATCTCCTGCTGTCACAAAATACAGTCCGCCGCCTGGCATTGCTTCCATGTCGGTCGTCGGGTCAGATGAAGTAGGTACAGGTGATTATTTCGGACCGATCACCGTCTGTGCGGCCTATGTTGATGCCAGCCAGCTTGCTTTAATGAAAGAGCTTGGCGTAAAAGATTCAAAAGGATTAAAGGACCCGCAAATTATCAACATTGCCAAAGATCTCATCAAAACCATTCCGTTCAGCCTTCTCGTTCTTCGAAATGAAAAGTACAATACGATGCAGGAAAAGGGCATGAGTCAAGGAAAAATGAAGGCACTGCTTCATAACCAAGTCATCACATCTGTGCTAGAAAAACTCAACGGAAAGCAGCCTGAGGCCATTTTAATTGACCAATTTGCAGAACCAGGCATTTATTTCAAGCATCTTGCTGGGAAAAAAATTATCCGGGAGCGGACGTATTTTAGTACAAAAGCAGAAGGCATCCATTTGTCAGTCGCTGCAGCTTCCATTATCGCAAGGTACGCCTTTTTAATTGAAATGGACAAATTATCGCAGGCTGCAGGTTTTGACATCCCCAAAGGGGCCGGTCCTCATGTAGACAAGGCTGCCGCCAAGCTCATCAAAATGCATGGTGAAGATGCTTTACGTCAATTTACAAAGCTGCATTTTGCCAATACACAAAAAGCGAAAAAAATGCTATAAAAAAAGCTAGGGCTCATGAGGGGACTGACCCCATAAGATGAGACAAATAAAAAACACCTTCAAGTTTGAAAATGGATCGTTGTGATCCGAAATAAAACATGGAGGTGTTTTTCTATGGGGACAAGAGTGAGTTATCCGGTTGAAGTCAAACAGAAGGCTGTAGAAATGAGATTGGCAGGCTTATCAATGAAAGAGATCATGCAAGAATTGAATATCAAAAATAAAACGCAGGTTCAAACATGGGTGAGGTGGTATCATGCTGGGGATACACACCGGTTCGAACAGCCTGTTGGAAAACAATATACCCATGGAAAGGGTCCCGAGTACTCTTCCGAATTAGAGAGACTGCGGGCAGAAAATCGCTATCTGAGTCAACAGAATGAAGTTTTAAAAAAGTACAACGAATTGGAAAGGAAGTTGATAAGAAAACGTCAATCAAACGGGTAGAAGAATTGCGCAAAAAGATGACAGTACAGGACATCTGTGTCCATTTAGGCATCTCTCGCGCTTCGTTCTATAGATGGAAAAAGAATCTGACTCAGAATCATTCTAAAAGACAACTAGAGAAACAAATCGGCACGTTGTGCCGAGAGCACAAGTATCGATATGGATACCGAAAAATTACAGCCATACTAAAAGTGGGAATGCGTATTAACCATAAAACTGTTCAACGTATCATGCAGAAAAACCAGTGGCAATGCTGGGTTAAAATGAAAAAGCGTAAGAAGAATGGGCAACCCTATGCCGTGGCTGGTAATATACTCGATCGGAACTTTCAGTCTGATCGCCCTCTTGAAAAACTAGTAACGGACATCACGTATTTGCCTTATGGACAGAAACAATTGTACCTTTCCAGTATATTGGATTTATATAATGGAGAAGTGATTGCTTTTACGATCGGTGATAAGCAGGACACAGTCTTTATCTTAAACACACTTGATCAGCTCCCAGCACTGCCTGAGAACTGCGTGTTACATAGCGACCAAGGTTCTGTGTATACATCTTACGAGTATCAGAAAGCTGTTCATATAAAAGGCATTACCATGAGCATGTCCCGTAAAGGGACGCCCGCTGATAATGCCTCCATCGAATCGTTTCATTCCTCACTAAAGTCTGAAACGTTCTATCTTAACAGCATTGATCGAACTACGACCACCATCGTAGAACGCACTGTCAAAGAATACATTTATTATTATAACAACATTCGTATTCAAACGAAACTAAATAACCAATCACCGATCAACTATCGGCAATTGGCTGTATAAAGGTGTTTTGATCCCTGTCTCAATAACGGGGGTCAATCCCCCATGAGGCCATAGCTTTTTTCTTTAACCGCGCAAGACGGCTTGATACGTATCTTCTAATGCTTTCAATACTTTTGTATGAACAGCTGTGACTTCTTCCTCGGTCAACGTTTGTTCAGGGTTTAAATATTGAAGAGAGAATGCCACAGATTTTTTGCCTTCTTCCATATGTTCCCCTTCGTATACATCAAATACAGATAGGTCTGTGAGTAATGGACCGCCTGCTTCATAGATCACACGCTCCAGCTGTCCGCTTGAGATATGCTGATCGACAACAAGTGCAATATCTCTTGTCACAGCAGGGAATCTCGGAATCGCTGTATATTTCATATCCTTCGTTTCAGACGTCATCACATCTGTTAAATCAAACTCGAACACATACGTTTCTTTTAGATCCAATTCTTTTTCAACGACTGGATGCAGTGCGGCAACAAAGCCAATGACTTGACCGTTTAAGTGAACCTCTGCTGTTCGCCCTGGGTGAAGACCCTCACGCTCTGCTTGAACATATGTGATTTGGTCTGACACACCAAGCTTTTCAAACAATCCTTCAGCAATTCCTTTCGCTACATAAAAGTCGACAGCTTTTTTCTCGCCCTGCCAAAGATTTTTATGCCATAAGCCTGTCAGCGCACCAGCGACATGTTCTTTTTCCACTGGTTTTGCTCCTTCAGCTTCTGCTAAGAAAACAGATCCCGTTTCATAAAATCCAAATGAATCGGCTTGTCTTGCCAAGTTATATGCTACAGAATCAAGTAAGTTTGGCAGGAGACTTTGTCTCAGCACACTGCGTTCCTCACTCATTGGCAGAGAAAGTCTCGTTTCATAAGCTGGATGAAGGGCAAAAGCTGTGGACTTATGCTGATTCGTCAATGAATACGTAATTGCTTGAGAAAGTCCTGCGCCCTCTAAGAAACGTCTTACCTTTCTGCGCTTTACTTGGTATGGCGTGAGACCGCCAACGGTGCCGGCTGTCGCAGGCAGTGTAGATGGAATATTATCGTAGCCGTATAATCTTGCGACTTCTTCAATGAGGTCTTCTTCAATCGTAATATCCATTCTGCGGGAAGGAACTGTTACGACAAGAACATCATTTGATTCACCCACTGTAAAGCCTAGTTTGTTGAAAATCTGAATCATATCTTCTTTTGAAATGCTCATTCCAAGCACCTTGTTCACACGCTCAGTTGATACGTGAATGACATTCATACTTGTTTCAAGGTGATTTTCCTCAACTGTACCACTTAGCACTTCACCGCCTGCATACATACTGATCAGTTGAGCTGCTCTTTCTGCTGCCGGCTTCGTACGCTGCGGATCGAGTCCTTTTTCAAATCGTGTGCTTGATTCACTGCGAAGTCCTAAGTCTCTAGATGCTTGACGAACTGTTTGACCATTAAAATATGCCGCTTCTAAAAGGATCGTCGTTGTCTCATCACGCACCTCTGATTCAAAGCCGCCCATGACGCCAGCTACCGCGTGCGCTTTCGTTCCATTCGTGATGACCAGATGCTTTGATGATAATGTACGCTCTTGCTCATCGAGTGTTTGAATGATTTCGCTGTCAGACGCTTTACGTACAACCACCTGCTTTGAACCAAAGCGGTCATAATCAAAGGCATGAAGCGGCTGGCCGTATTCAAGCAGTACAAAGTTTGTAATATCCACGACGTTGTTAATTGGACGGATGCCTGCATTCATCAATCTTGTTTGCATCCAAAGCGGTGCTGGTCCAATCTTTACATTTTTAATGATCTTCGCTGCATAAAGTGGATTCGCTTCTTGATCCTCAATTTTAACAGAAATATAGTCTGCTGCTTTTTCGGAAGAAGTGTCATGTGCCGTATCAGGAAGCTTGATGTCTCTTCCTAAAATGGCGGCAACCTCATAAGCCACACCCAGCATATTCAGGGCATCGGCACGGTTTGGTGTTAAGCCAAGCTCAAGCACCGCATCATCTAATTGAAGTGCTTGGAGGGCATCATCCCCTGGTTTCACGTCATTCGGGAAAACAAAAATCCCTTCTGCATATTCCTTTGGTACGAGCTTGCTCTCTACGCCTAATTCTTGCAGAGAACAAATCATGCCATGAGACTCTTCACCGCGCAGTTTTGCTTTTTTAATTTTAAAGTTGCCAGGAAGGACTGCGCCAACCGTTGCGACGGCCACATACTGTCCTTTCTCCACATTCGGAGCCCCGCAAATAATTTGCACCGGTGCGTCTTCGCCGATATCAACAAGACATTTGTTTAATTTATCCGCATTCGGATGCTGTTCCCGCTCAATGACGTGTCCAATGACAACTCCTTTGATGCCTTCGCCTTTATATTCAACGGCTTCCACTTCAATTCCGCTTCTTGTGATTTTTTCTGCTAATTCAGCCGGCTTGATGCCTTCTAAATCGACATAGTCTTCTAACCATTTATATGAAACAAACATGTTGATTTCCTCCTCTTAGTCCTGCTTGAATTGCTTTGTGAATCTAATGTCATTTGTGTAAAAATGGCGAATATCATCAATGCCGTATTTCAGCATCGCGATCCGTTCCACACCCATTCCAAAAGCAAAGCCTTGGTAAGTTTCTGGATCAAATCCGCTCATTTTCAGGACATTCGGATGAACCATTCCTGCACCTAAAATCTCAATCCAGCCTGTTCCCTTACATACAGAGCAGCCCTTTCCGCCGCATTTAAAGCAAGACACATCGACTTCGACAGATGGTTCTGTGAATGGGAAAAAGCTTGGACGCAGTCTAATTTCACGATCTTCCCCAAACATTTTTCTTGCGACTGTCTCCAGCGTTCCTTTTAGATCACTCATGCTAATATTGTGATCGACGACCAGCCCTTCAATTTGCATAAATTGATGTGAATGAGTCGCGTCATCACTATCACGTCTATATACTTTCCCAGGACAGATGATCTTCACAGGACCTTGTCCTTTATATTTCTCAAGTGTACGTGCTTGTACTGGTGATGTTTGTGTTCTCATCAGTGTATCTTCGGTAATATAGAAACTGTCCTGCATATCACGTGCCGGATGCTCCTTTGGAAGATTCAGCGCTTCAAAGTTATAATAATCCGTTTCCACCTCAGGACCTTCCTCAACGGTATAGCCCATTCCGATAAATAAATCTTCAATGTCTTCGACAACTATCGTTAATGGATGTCTTGCTCCCATTTTGATTGGACTTGCCGGCAAAGTAACATCGATCGTTTGGGAAGCAAGTTTTTTCTTCACTTCTTCTGCTTCGAGCTGTTCATTTTTTTCAGCAATGACACTAGCAATCTGCTCTCTTACTTCGTTTGCGAGTGCCCCCATTTTCGGTCTTTCTTCTGCGGAAAGCTTGCCCATTCCGCGAAGTACTTCTGTAATCGGCCCTTTTTTCCCTAAGTATTGAACACGAATGTCATTAACCTCTTTGAGCGAGCTGGCTGCTTCAACCTTTGCTATCGCCTCTGTTTCAAGCTGTTTTAACGTTTCTTGCATGAGTGTAATCCTCCTTTTGATATACAAAACCGCTCGGATAAACGGCTGTTTGATCGTTTGAAGACAATAAAAAAACTCGTTCCTCCATAAAAGAAGGGACGAGTTGTGGTCGCGGTACCACCCTTGTTAAGCACAAATGCATGTGCGAATAAGCTTCATTGACATAACGGAATCGAACGAATCCGGTTCACCTTTACGCAAAACCTGCGGTCCCGGTGACAACTCCAGAGGTGAATTCCTGTTTCAGCATTCCTTAAATGCACTTTCAGTCTACGATGCATTCTCCCTAAAAGGCCGCTTCTTGAAACAATCTTCCTCTATCATGGTTTTTAAAATATTAGTTTTATTATAGTGAAAATAAACGCATGTTGCAACATTATCCACGCAAATGATAAACAAGAACAGCGGCTGCAACAGCTACATTTAATGATTCTGCCTGCCCATACATTGGTACATATAAATTTTGATCTGTCATTTGCAGAATGTCTGGATCAATACCTGCTCCTTCATTTCCAACAATTAATGCAAACGGACCTTCTGCCGTTACGCTTTTATACTCTTTCGCATCATTTAAGGCACTTCCGTATACAGGTATGCCTCGTTCTTTCAGCTCCGTGATCGCCTGTTGAAGGGTTTGCTTTAAGATAGGCAGGTGAAAATGAGACCCTTGTGCCGAACGGAGCGTTTTTCCGTTAAACGCATCAACTGTTCCTTCTCCTAAGATCACGGCATCAAGACCAGCGGCATCTGCTGTTCGAATGAGTGTGCCTAAATTCCCCGGGTCCTGCACTGCGTCTAATAAAAGAAGCCGTTCAACCTTCTTTTCTTCAAAAACAGGAACTGTACAGACTGCGGCAATGTGCTGAGGCGTTTCTGTTTCTGTCATGGCAGAAAAGGCCTCTTCGCTCAGTTCATAAAGCTCAATGTCAGGCTGGATATGAGAAGGGAGCATATCGGGCGAGGTGACCATTAATTCCTTCACGATCCCGCTCTTTAATGCTTCTTCGACTAAATGTATTCCCTCAACGAGAAACAGCCCCGTTTTCGTTCGTTCTTTTTTCGTATGGAGCTTCTTCCACTGTTTAATGTTTGTGTTTTTAGCTGATTCTATATATTTCAAGCGACGTTAACTCCTTTAATTATCATGAATTTATTATATCTCATGCACACTACATAATAAACCTGTCTTTGAGACAGAATAGGGCTATTACCATCAAAAAAGGAGTGTGGGCAATGGATTTTAATTTAAGAGGCGCAGTCATTCAAAACATTACTGGCCATAATCAAGAACAGCTTGAACATACGATTTTAGATGCTATTCAAAGCGGCGAGGAAAAAATGCTGCCAGGTCTTGGCGTGTTGTTCGAAGTGCTATGGCAAGAAGCATCAGAAAACGAGAAAAATGAGATCCTTGAAACATTAGAACAAGGCTTAAAGCCTCAGCAGCAGCAATAAAAGAAGCCGGTTTGCTTATAAAAGCAAGCCGGCCTTTTTCATTTAACCAGTGATAGGCGTTTCCATTCGAAGCGCTGGATCACGCCAGATTTCGACCCATTTTTTAATCGCAAACACAATAATCACAAAACCTAAGATCAGCATGATGATCGACAGCACCGCATTCAGCACGCTGTAACCGGATGCTTCAGGATTGAGATATACATTTGCTACCATCCAATAGCCTGCATAATTCACCGTCACATATAAGTAAGCAAGCGGAATTAAACAAGTCAGCATATATCGCCTTTTATCTGCAATTTTTAATACAACGGTTGCCCCGATGATCAACCCAACCGAGGCCATTAACTGATTTGAAACCCCAAACAGCGCCCAAATAGATCCGATGTCCCCTGAGTAAAGTAAGTATCCCCACATAAAACAAGCAAGCGCACTTGCAAACACCGAACCAGGTACCCAGTCAGTTCGTTTAAGCGGTTTATATGCTTCACCTAAGAAGTCTTGAATCAAATAGCGTGCTACACGTGTCCCCGCATCAATAGCAGTTAAAATAAAGACAGCCTCAAACATAATGACGAACTGGAAGAAGTAAGAAGCCAAATGACTAAAGAACGGAATCCCCGTAAAGATATACGCCATCCCTACCGCTAATGTTACGGCTCCACCCGTTCTTCCTTCTAAGTCAAGGCCGATTTCCTTACTCAGCTGCGGAAGATTTTCGACACTCATACCGAGTGTGCGGAACACTTCTGGTGTACTGTTTATGGCAAAATAATCCCCTGGATGCAGGGCAGTAGCCGCGATTAAAGCCATAATCCCAACTAAGCATTCTACCAGCATTGCGCCAAACGCAACAGGCTTCATATCACTCCATCGGTCCAGCATCTTAGGTGTTGTCCCTGAGCCAACAAATGCGTGGAAACCAGAAATGGCACCGCAAGCAATGGTAATCGAAATAAATGGCCAGACAGGACCAGCTAATACAGGTCCTCCTCCATTCACAAACTCTGTAAACGCCGGGAATTGAATGGACGGATTCACGACAAAGATTCCGGCAATCAGCGCAATGAATACACCAATTTTCATAAAGCTACTTAAATAGTCCCTCGGTGCAAGCAGCAGCCAAACTGGCAGAGCCGCAGCAAAAAACGCATAGATCGGCAGGGCAAGAGCAAGCGTTTTTGTATCAAGTGTTAAAAAATCACCTAGTGCCGTTCCTTGAATATTTGGACCAAGGAATACACCAAACATCAGCAAAATAAATCCCGCAGATGTCGCCAGCTTTAAATTGCCTGTTTTTTTATAATACAGACCAACCCCCATTGCAATTGGAATCGTGATCCCAACTGCAAATGTCCCCCAAGGGTTACGTTCTAAAGCATGAAGCACAACCATAGACAAACCTGCCATTGTGATGGTAATAATAAACAGCATTGCAAGCCCTGTACAAAACCCGGCAACAGGTCCCAGCTCTTCCTTCGCTACCTCTGATAATGATTTCCCCTTTTTTCGCATCGACGCAAATAATACGACTAGATCATGTACAGCTCCGCCTATGACTGCACCAATTAAGAGCCAAAGGAGACCAGGTAAATACCCAAATTGAGCGGCTAAAATCGGACCCACTAACGGACCAGCAGCTGCAATCGCAGCAAAGTGATGCCCAAATGTGACCCATTTATTTGTCGGCACATAATCTTTCCCGTCCTCTAGCGTGTGAGCCGGTGTAGGATGATCATCTGTGACCTTTAATACTTTGACCATCATAAATGTGCCATAAAGACGATAGGCAATCGCTAAAATACACATAGATCCTATTACAATTGTAACCGCATTCATTTAACCATCCCCTTTGTATAAACAATTTGTTACAAATATAACATAAATTGATTGATTTTTCTTTCTTTTAAAACCAAGTTGACAAATAAGAATAATGTGTTTACTCTTAAGGTAGCTTCACCTACTTCCATAAACTCTCTTTTGACAGGGCATTCTATGGCTCTGTCCTTTTTATTGCTTTCATCTTACAAAAATAAACGCTCGATCACATGTGCCTTATTCACTAGGAAACATTCCCTTCTTTTGTTAAAAATAGTTCTTTTGACGCAACTTGAAAAACATCGTTCATTTCCTGGGAAATTCAATAAAAAAACCTTTCCCCTGTACTGAGGAAAGGCATTCTTACTTAAGAACCGTACGTAATCTGTTCAACGGTTTTTTGATCAAGTCTTTTGATCACTTCTGTTAAAAGCTTCACTGCATTTTCATAATCATCTCGGTGAATCATTGCGGCATGGGTATGAATATATCTGCTCGGAATCCCGATAGATAGTGATGGAACACCATGACCTGTTAAATGAATACCGCCAGCATCTGTCCCGCCGCCAGGCATTGAGTCATATTGATAAGGAATGTTCAGCTCATCCGCTGTTTGGACAACAAAATCACGAAGTCCTTTATGAGAGACCATTGAAGCATCAAATACAACAATCGTAGGGCCTTTGCCAAGTTTGCTAGTTGCTTCTTTCTCAGTGATGCCCGGTGTATCTCCTGCTACACCTACATCAATGGCAAATCCAATATCAGGCTGAATTGTAGCCGCTGCTGTTTTGGCTCCGCGCAGGCCGACTTCCTCTTGGACAGTTGCGACGCTGTAAGCAATATTCTCATGCTGAGCATTGTGTAAATTTTTCATGACATCAATGGCCACTGCACAGCCAATGCGGTTGTCCCATGCTTTTGCAAGGAGCATTTTTTCATCATTCATGACTGTAAACTCAAAGTAAGGAACGATTTGATCTCCAGGCAGTACACCCCACTCCATTGCCTGTTCTTTGCTTGACGCCCCAATATCAATAAACATATCCGTAATCTCAATTGACTTTTTGCGAGCTTCAGGTGACAAAACGTGTGGTGGCTTTGAACCAATTACCCCTGTGATCTCTCCCTTTTTCGTCACAATGGTGACACGCTGGGCGAGCATGACCTGTGACCACCAGCCGCCGACTGTTTGAAAACGAATGTAGCCTTTGTCATCAATTTTTGTCACCATGAATCCTACTTCATCTAAGTGACCAGCGAGCATAATTTTAGGTCCGTTTGCGTTTCCTTCCTTTTTAGCAATCAAGCTGCCAAGGCGGTCTGTAGAGACTTCATCTGCATATGATTCTATGTATGTCTGCATGACTTTTTTGACATCACGTTCATTTCCTGGAATCCCTTTTGCATCCGTTAGGTCTTTCAGCATAGTTAATGTTTGATCGAGCTTTGTCATTCCATTTATCCTCCTTTATCTTCATGGTGCATTCTTATTATACAAAACCTCTTTCGTTCAATACGATCTTTTTATGAATATTTTTTCGTTTTACGAAATATTTTTTTAAAAAAAGTTGAAACCTTTTGGCGTTTTCATTCGTAGTACATCAGATAACGGTATTGGAGGTGCATCCTGTCATGTTTGTAATCCTCATGAGACTAGCTCTTGTTGCACTGCTTGTCTACATCTTCTACATGGCGGTAAAATTCTTCTCAAATCCGAGAAGAAAGCTGAAACAAGCACAATTAAAAGAAGGCTTTTATTTTATGGACGAACAGCAAAATGCGCGCAAAAATTTTAATTTCGTCTATAAAGGTGTCTTGTTTGAAGGGGAGAAGCATGTTCCTTCTAAGGATCATCCTCTGTTTGTCCACTCCATTTACGTTTGGACGGAGTCACCTGAGAAGCTGAGTGAATTTACATTAGAAGACTTTGAAAAACTGGAGGAAAACATTATCGAGCGTTATCCTCAAACAAAAATTGATTGGGATCAGCCTATTAAAAAAATCAAACAAAAAAAAGGAGCAGACACGCCGTCCTAATGGCGTCTGCTCCTTTTCAAATAACTTGGATATATCCCAATAGGATCAACTGCAAAATAATTAATAAAGGCATGCCGATTTGAAAGGCAGGATGCTTTGTTTTATGCCGGAAATACTGCATTCCTAGATACGATCCGGCAGCGCCAAAAAGAACCGCAGCACTCCATAAATGCGCCTCTGAAATTCTCCATTTATGTGCTTTGGCCCGGCGTTTGTCTTCCCCCATGAGAAAAAAGCCATAGCCATTCACCAAAATAAGCAGCAGGATTAAAGCCATATTCATTCACCTCACATGATGAGAAAAAAAGATCACCCCTCGAAGGAATGATCTTTTATAAAACTTACTTGTCTAGTTGTGCTTTTGCAGCATCAGCAAGCTGATTGAATGCATTTAGGTCATTCACAGCAAGGTCAGCAAGCATTTTGCGGTTTACTTCGATACCAGAAAGCTTTAAGCCATGCATTAAACGGCTGTAAGAAAGACCGTTCATACGAGCTGCAGCGTTGATACGAGTGATCCATAGTTTACGGAAGTCACGTTTTTTCTGACGACGGTCACGGAAAGCGTAGTTTCCAGATTTCATCACCTGTTGGTTTGCTACTTTGTATAATCTATGTTTTGAACCGAAATAACCTTTTGCTAATTTAAGAACCTTTTTGCGACGCTGACGCGACACAGTTCCGCCTTTTACTCTTGGCATTGTAATTCCCTCCTATGATTCCTATTCCAAATTACTTAATGTTTGCAAGTTGTTGTTTGATACGTTTGAAATCTCCAGCACTTACGATTGCGCTCTTACGCAATTTACGTTTTTGCTTTGTAGATTTATTAGCGAACAAGTGACTTGTGTACGCATGAGAACGTTTAAGTTTACCAGAACCTGTTTTTTTGAAACGTTTAGCAGATCCGCGGTGAGTTTTCATTTTTGGCATTGGATGTTTCCTCCCTCTGTTACTTTACTTTTCGACTTTTGGTGCAAGCATGAGGAACATGCTGCGTCCGTCCATCTTAGGTTTTGTTTCTACTGTTGCTACTTCAGCGCAAGCTTCAGAGAAACGGTCTAACACGCGCTGTCCGATTTCTTTATGCGTAATCGCACGGCCTTTAAAGCGGATAGAAGCTTTCACTTTATCTCCCTTTTCAAGGAATTTGATTGCATTACGGAGCTTCGTGTTAAAATCATGTTCATCGATTGTCGGGCTCAACCGAACTTCTTTTAAGCTAATGATTTTTTGATTCTTACGTGCCTCTTTTTCCTTCTTCTGCTGTTCGAATCGGAACTTACCATAGTCCATGATTCGGCAAACAGGTGGTTTTGCATTTGCAGCAACTAACACAAGGTCAAGATTGGCTTTAGCAGCAATTTCCAGAGCTTCCTGGCGGGTTTTAATCCCAAGCTGATCGCCATTTTGTCCGATCAAACGAACTTCACGCGCACGAATACCTTCATTAACTAATTGATCTTTGCTAATAGTGAGCCACCTCCATGAGATTTTGAATTGAGTTCACAATTCATTTTGACCATTTCGTTGTATGTTTTACAGGCAAACAAAAAGTGTGGGCATATAAAACACCCACACTGCGAACATTTGCATGAAAAAATAAATGTACGGTCAACCTGTCAACTACAAACATGTGTCAATCAGGTGAGAAGCGGGTGCTTCTGCTTGTGATATCTATTCAATTCGTTAACTATTCTACACAATTTTCATTTGTCCGTCAAGTAACCGAACTCTTGAAACAACTTTTTCAGTTTAACATGATGAGACGAATTGGGCAAGACTTTTTCACACCATGACGCCATCAAAGAATCAACTGCATAAAGATTGGGATGACGATAACGGTCACAACTCCTACGACTACAACGGCGATACTTGCCATCGCTGCTTCTACTTCTCCCATCTCAATTCCAACAGAAACCCCAAGCGCATGTCCTGATGTACCAAGTGCAAGACCTTTTGCCACTGGGTTTTTAATGCGAAACAATTTTAAGAAGAAAGCACCTAGTGCATAGACAATGACTGCGTTAAATATGACCGCAAAGGCTGTGATATCTGCGATTCCGCCAATATCCTTTGCAATTGGAAGAGCAATCGCTGTTGTCGCTGCTTGCGGAAGCATGCTTTTCATCACAGCCGCATCTAAATGAATTCCTTTTGCTACGAGATATACGATCGTAATAGAACAAAGTGAACCTACAAAAATAGCAGATAAAATTTGCCACCAATATTTTTTAAGCAGGGCTCTCTGCTTATAAAGCGGGATAGCGAAAGCAATCGTGGCAGGCTCTAAGAAAAATTTGATAATCTTGCCGCCCTCATTATAATCTGCGTAGGAAAAACCGCCAACTTTCAAAAATAAAATGCCTAGTACCATCGCCACAAACAGCGGGGTGAACAAGAAGAAGCCTTTTGATTTTTTAAATAAGAATGTCCCTATTCCAAAAGCGACCAATGAGACGACTATGCCAAAATAAGGGCTCATCGTACTTGTACCCATTTTGCATCTCTCCTTTAATGCGTACTTGAAGCTGGTTTATTTGAATGAGAAGGAGCAGATTTACTCTCCTTTGTCTCTTTACGTTTCTGCGGTCTTTCTGATAATTGCATGAGAAGCTGCGAAAGCAGCCCTGTCGCTGCAAGTAGCATAATGGTTGCAATGATAATGACACCGACGACTTTCACACCTACTTCTTGCATGACACCTAGTGATTGAATCACTGAGATCCCAGAGGGAACAAATAGAAAGCTAATGAGTCCTGTCAATGATGTACCTAATTGCTCCACCTGCTCTAGTTTAACGATTTTCGTTGTTAACAAAACAAATAATAGAACCAAACCAATGACGGATGCGGGCATCGGAATCGGTAAATACATTGAAATGAGATTAGAAACGAACATTACAGTTGCAAAAATAAATGCTTGAGATAGAAATCCATATACTTTCGTGGCTCTCATGCCCCTTCACCTCTTTCTTCGACTGCCCTCAGTATAAGGTATGAAATAAATGAATGAAGCGTTTACAATAAAACTCGCTGGATTCAATGACTGAAATGCAAAAAACGAGTATTGAAATACAAACAAAAAAAGCCCTCCTACTCTAGCAGGAGCGACTTCTTTAATTCTTTCGCATATGTACGGCTGACAGGAATGATGGACCCGTCTGTCATATGCAGATTATACGTCGAATTAAACCACGGCTGTACTTCTTTCATATGAGAGGTATTCACGATATAGCTGCGATGAACCCTCATAAAGTAAGCCTCAGGAAGTTTCTTTTCAATGACCACAAGCGGTTCTGAGACCTCATACATGTGATTCTTTGTTTTCACGACCTTTTTCCCCTCGCTGAGTCCTACATACATGATCTCTTCAACTTGCAGGATCACAATTGAGTCATCGACTGAGATCGCTAATTTTTGCTGGCGGGGCGCTTTCTCATCTGACACCTGGTGCTCTTGCGTCTCAACAGATTTCCATTTTTTAAACTTCTGGATGGTCTGGAGCAGCCGCTCTTCATCAAATGGTTTTGTTAAGTAATCAAGCGCACTTACCTCAAACGCCTTCAGCGCATATTGATCAAAGGCTGTCGCAAATACAACCGCTGGCGGATCAGACATCCGGTTAAGCCTTTTGGCAATATCAAATCCGTTCTCACCAGATAAATCAATGTCTAAAAAGAGCAGATCCGGCTTATGGTCGACCATCCGATCAAAAGCAGATTCTATATTTTCTGCTTCCTCTATTTGAACATCCTCTTTCGTTCTTCGTAATAAGTATTTTAATTCATCTCTTGCTAACACTTCATCATCTACGATTAATACTTTCATCAACGAGAATCATCCTTTTTTACATAGTCCATCGGAATGCGAAATGAGATGTCAGTGCCTTGGTCACTATGAATGGATAAAGCGGCTTGTCTGCCAAAAATTCCTCTTAACCGCTGATCTAAATTATAAAGGGCTGTCCCTGTTCCTTCTAGTGATTCGACAGGCGCTTTTAATAGCTGAGCCATCTTATCATCTTCAATCCCCTGTCCATTATCTGTCACTTTCATATAAACATGCCCATCTTTCATCAAAGCGGATACGATGACTTCACAATTCGTTTGATGTTTAGGAAAAGCATGTCTCACTGCGTTTTCAACAAGCACCTGAAGCACAAAGGGCGGAATCATCACCTGCTCCAGCTCCTTTTCAATTTGAAAGGTCACATGGTACTTATTTGGAAACCTTGCTTGTTCAAGTGATAAATATGCCTCCACATGCTGAATCTCTTTATGCATTGGAATCAGCAGCTGGCGGGCACCTTGCATATTTGAACGAAAATAAATACTGAGCTGCAGCAGCAGCTTCCTTGCCATCTCCACATTGGTTCTGCATAAAACAGAGATGGTATTAATGGCGTTAAATAAAAAGTGCGGGTTCACTTGTGCTTGAAGTGCTTTGATCTCTGCATCTTTTAGCAGGCGGCTTTGAGTTTCCGCCTCCCCAAGCTCAAGCTGTGTGGAAAACAGCATCGCCAAACCTTCTGCAAGCTCCTCTTCCACCCTGCTTAATCCGACCGGAGAATTGAAATACATTTTTAACGTTCCAATCGTTTGACCGTTAGAAGTGAGCGGCAGCACGATTGCAGCTTCAAGAGGGCAATGGGCGACTGAACAATTGATTTCGTCCTTTGAATGTGCCTTCATAATCTTACCGCTCATCAATACTTGTTTGGACAGCCCCGTAATCAGGCTTTTAGATGGAATATGATGATCTGTACCATCTCCGACATGCGCTAAAATCTTTTCCGTGTCTGTTAAGGAGACCGCATCTGTTTCAGTTAACCGATGAATGATCTCCGCCACACTTTTACATGACTGTTCATTTAACCCTTGGCGGAAAAAAGGCAGTGTTTGGTCGGCGATCAAAAATACACGATGTGTCTGCATCGCTTTTGCCTGCTCTTCTTGCCGAATGACTGACTGTAAAATAGATAAAAAGATAAAGCTGCCGATTCCATTTACAAAGATCATCGGCAAAGCGATGATACTGACAAGCCCCCATGCATCCGCAAATGGCTTTGCAAGCAGAAGGATAATGACCATCTGTAATGATTCCATCGCTACACCAAAAAGAGCTGCTTGGCGAGGTGTCACCATTCGATTCCTCCGCTTAAATCTGCTGCCGACATAGCCTGCAATGATACCGGCTAAAATGGAAGAAATCGCACAGCTGAGCGCGGTGCTTCCTCCTAGAGAATAGCGATGAATTCCAGCTAAAAACCCTGTGCCAATCCCTACAAACGGTCCCCCGATCAAACCGCCCATTTCGATCCCCATAATTCTCGTATTGGCGATAGAACTTGACGAGCCGAGATGATAAGAAAACTCATGATTCATGACAATTTGCTGCTGGATTTCAATTCCTGTGTAATTGCTGATAATACTAAAAGAAGCAAAAATGAAGACAAGGATTGCCTTTTTTCGAAATCCTTGATTATGAAGCAATAGATTGCGAAAGCCCTTCACATGGGCAAGCACAAATCCTAGAATAACAATGATCCCCACACGCTCGATCATCATGATAATTAAATGAAGCAAACCGGCCACCTCAAATGATGTATGTCATATCTACTGTCTTTCTATTCTATCATGTGCGGTCAATGATCAAAGATCTCTCAAATCTTTTCTTTATTGCCCTCTTCTTCTATTGTAAAATGAACATGAGCCTGTCACTTGCAATTGAAGGTAACACATACATAACAAGGGAGAAGATCATGAAAGCCGTATTTTTCGATTTAGATGATACTTTGCTTTGGGATGAAAAAAGCATTCATACAACTTTTCAAGAAACTTGCCGGGAAGCGGAAAAGAAATATGGACTTGATCCAGAATCGTTTGAACAGATTGTACGTGAAGAAGCAAGAAAGCTGTACTCTTCCTATGAAACATATGATTATACTGTCATGATCGGCATTAATCCTTTCGAAGGACTGTGGTCCAATTTTAGTGAACCGATTAGCGAAGGCTTTCAAAAGCTGAACGCCATTGCACCAGAGTATCGTAAAAACGCTTGGACCAACGGCTTAAAGACAGCGGGAATTGACGATGAGGCATTTGGACAATATTTGGCTGATTTCTTTGCAGCAGAGCGCAGAAAACGCCCATATGTCTATGAAGAAACATACCCTGTTTTAAACCGCCTGAAAGGCAGCTATGAATTGCTCCTTTTAACAAACGGAGATCCTAGCCTTCAAAAGGAAAAACTGGCAGGTGTTCCTGAGCTTGCCCCTTATTTTAACGAAATTGTGATTTCAGGAGATTTCGGAAAAGGCAAACCCGATCCTGGTATCTTTGAGCATTGCCTTCAGCTGTTAAACTTAACAAAAGACGAAGTGATCATGGTTGGAGATAATCCAAAAACAGATATTCTCGGCGCATCTCGCGCTGGTATCCAAACCGTTTGGATCAATCGCCATGGCAAGAAAAATGAAACAGATGTGACGCCTGATTACGAAATCAAAGACTTACATGAATTGTTTGATATATTAAAATAGAACAAAAAAAACACCCTTCTCCAGACGAGATTGGGTGTTTTTGTATTCTTAGAGCTAAATGATTGCCGCTAGATTTTGCGCTTGCCGGTCTAAGCCGCGTGCTGCTTCTCCGACAATAATGAATTCCTCGCTTGCCTGCTTCACAAGATCACGGTTAGTAAACACGGTTGTCTTTGCCCGGCTTGTTCCGCTGCTGACTTTCTCTACTTCTGCATGGATCGCCTTCACGTATTGATCTACCTTGACGATCGCTTCTTTTGAATTTGTCGCAAGCTTTCGAATTTCTGCAGCCACTACACTAAAGCCATTTCCATAGGAACCCGCATGTGCCGCTTCTATTGCTGCATTTAAGGCAAGCAGCTGGGTTTGTGAAGAAATGCTGGTGATGGTTGCAGCAATGGAGCTGATGGACTCTACCTGCTCCGTTAATCCTTTTAGCAAGCTCATATTTTGATCGGTTTCGTTTGCTATATGATCAAAGGAAGCATTGACACTTTGACTATGCTGAATGCCAACTTCTGCTCGTTCCATTAATCTTGCAGACATCTCCTTTAAGTCTTCTACAACCTGTTTCATCGAGAGTTCTCTCTCCGTAATATCTGTCGCCACTTTCACAACACCCACTACAGTTCCTTCTTCATCTTGAACTGGTGAATATGTCGCTTCAAGCCATAAGCTCTTGCCGTTTTTTGTGATCCGCTGCACCTTTTCTTGAAAAACTTGACCTTCTCTCAAACGCTTCCAAAACATGTGATAGCTCGTGTGTTCTGTAATATGCGGAGGACAGAACTGTCTATGTTTAAGACCGATCATCTCTTGTTTAGAATATCCCATGGCTTTTGCAAAAATATCGTTCACCCATAGAACTTCACCTGTCACATTAAATTCGATCATTGCCAGCGAGTGCTCTAATGCACGAAGAACAGCTGATTGCTCCAATACTTGTGACGATAAATTGTTTGTTGTTTGCATCATCGCTTTCATTCCCCCAATTTGTCTCAAACCAACAGTACATACTTACCCTTACATTTGTACCATGTAAACGTCTCTTTTTCGATCACTAGTGGAAGTGTTCTCCAAAAAGAAAAAGCCAGTGATCTAAAGAGAATCACTGGCCGCTTCTTATTTTTTTGCTTCTGCTACTGCATGTTTCACAAAGGCTTCAAGATCCATTGTTTCTGAATCTTGTTCCCCGTATTTTCTTACATTGACAGCGCCATTTTCTGCTTCTTGATCTCCTACGACAAGCATGTACGGAATCTTTTGCATTTGTGCTTCTCTAATTTTGTACCCAATTTTTTCATCGCGGCTGTCAAGCTCTACACGAAGGCCTTCAAGCTGCAAACGTTCTTGTACTTTTTTCGCATAGTCTAAATGAACAGACGGTGAAACTGGGATGACTTGGAATTGTACAGGTGCAAGCCATGTTGGAAGGGCTCCTTTGTACTCTTCAATTAAGAAGGCAACGAAGCGTTCCATTGTAGAAACAACACCTCTATGAATGACGACTGGACGATGGTGCTTTCCATCTTCTCCGATATATGTGAGATCAAAGCGTTCTGGAAGTAAGAAATCAAGCTGTACAGTGGATAATGTCTCTTCTTTTCCAAGAGCTGTCTTCACTTGTACATCAAGCTTCGGCCCATAAAATGCTGCTTCGCCTTCTGCTTCATAGTAGTCATGACCAAGCTCGTCCATTGCATCCTTCAGCATCGATTGTGCTTTATTCCACATCGCATCATCATCGAAATACTTTTCAGTATCTTCTGGATCACGATAAGATAAGCGGAATGTGTAGTCATTCAAGCCAAAGTCTTGATACACTTCTTCAATTAAGCGAACTGTACGGATGAACTCGTCTTTGATTTGATCTGGACGAACAAAGATGTGTGCATCGTTTAATGTCATACCGCGAACACGCTGAAGGCCGGATAAGGCACCTGACATTTCATAGCGGTGCATTGTACCAAGTTCTGCAATTCGAATTGGCAATTCGCGATAGCTGTGCGGCTCGTTTTTGTAAATCATCATATGGTGCGGACAGTTCATCGGACGAAGAACAAGATCTTCGTTGTCCATTTCCATTACTGGGAACATGTCTTCTTGATAATGCGCCCAGTGTCCTGATGTTTTATACAATTCAACACTTGCAAGAACTGGTGTGTACACATGTTCATAGCCAAGACGCACTTCTTTATCGACAATGTAACGCTCAATGACGCGGCGGATTGTAGCGCCTTTTGGCAGCCAAAGCGGAAGTCCTTGACCAACCTTTTGGGAATTCGCAAACAGTTTCAGCTCTTTTCCAAGCTTACGGTGATCGCGTTCTTTCGCTTCTTCCAGCAGACGTAAGTGCTCATTTAAATCTTCTTTGCTGAAGAAAGCTGTTCCGTAAATACGCTGAAGCATTTGGTTGTTACTGTCACCTCTCCAGTATGCACCGGCAAGGCTTAACAGTTTAAATTCTTTGATTTTCCCTGTAGATGGCAAGTGAATCCCGCGGCAGAGGTCAAAGAATTCACCCTGCTCATAAATCGTCACAGCTTCACCTTCTGGAATCGCCTCTAACAGTTCAAGCTTCAATTCATCACCAATCGCTTCAAAGCGTTTTTTCGCTTCTTCTCTTGATACTTCAATTCGCTCAATTGGCAGATTGCTGTTAATGATTTTCTTCATTTCTTTTTCAATCTTTGGTAAGTCTTCAGGTGTGATGGCAACATCGATGTCCACATCGTAGTAGAAGCCATTTTCGATGACAGGACCTACGCCAAACTGAACGTGATGCTCTTTTCCATACAGACGTTTAATCGCCTGCGCTAGCAAATGTGCTGTGCTGTGGCGCATAATGTCGAGTGCTTCTTCACTTTTATCTGTGATGATCTCGATTGTTCCACTTTCTAATAGCGGCGTACGCAGATCTATTTCTTTACCGTTCAATTTACCGGCAAGTGCTTTTTTCTTTAGGCCCGGGCTAATTGATGCCGCGATGTCTTCTGTTGTAGCTGTTTTGTCAAACTCCTTGACTGCTCCATCTGGAAATGTAAGTTGAATTTGTTCTGACATCTCTGGTCACTCCTTTTTTTGGCAATATAAAAACCCCGCCCCCTGGAAAGGGACGAGGTTGAATAAACGGAATCGTGGTTCCACCCTTTTTCCCGTACTTGCAGCTTGCTTTTTCATAAGCAAATACGGCTTGCGGTTCGATAACGGGAATTCCCGTCAGCCATTACTAAAAAGTTCACAGCTGATGTTCAAAGGTGGTAAAGCAAATGGTCCTCTGCTAGGAAGCTTTCAGCCGCGGCTTCCCTCTCTTTAAGCGGGTGTTCATTTGTTCATGTCCTTATCAATACGGTCTCTGTATGAAGTTACACCGTATTATAAAACGTTTTTTCGTGAAAATCAAGAAAGCTTTTCACTTTTCTTTTCGAAATGGTCATGTACAAATTGAACATTCTGCTCTTGGAATGAATGGGACGGGAACAACTCGACCCTTTCTTGAAAAATATTTTGAATGGTTTGCACCATCGAGTGACCTGTATCATTTGTAAATAGGTCAATTTTTTGCGGTGCAATGGAGACAAGCGGTGCAATCAGCTGCGAATCAATATACATTGGATGCTCTCTTACAAACTGTCTGTCTATGTATTGTTTTTGATCACGCTCAGAAGCGTAGCGAAATTCCCAAATCACCAGGCGGTCCTGATGCACAACATGTACTTTTTCGAGCCTAGGCTCTCTTGCCATCACATAGTCTCGAAGCGATTGAATGAAATTTTGATACTCCTGCTCCATTTTGTATTCTTCAATGGACACTTCAACATAGTTTTTCAGCCTTCGGTCATACTCTGACAGCCTAAATGTCATAAATGAACCAATTGAAAAAACGCCTTGCTGTAAAGAAATCGCCTCAAGCTCCTTTTTTAAAAGGGCTTCTCTTGATGGGTCTTGCTGAATGCCGGGAATATCATCTAAGTCCCCGTTCATGATACTGTGTGCGATGGAAAGAATTTGGTGCTGCTCTTCGGGATCTTTAAACAAATAGGTGTTTTCAAGGATGCTGCGCATGCGCTCATTTTCTTTGCATTCCAAAAAAAAGTGAACCAATAATGGCCGCACAATGTGCTCAAGTGCTTCTTTGGATTCCTTCGCCTCTATGAGAAGCCGGTCTTTCCCTTGTTGAATTGACATGTGATGCCGACTGTCTAAGTGTTCAGCAAGATGTAAAAAAGCGGCGGTATCATATTCATCTTCAAAGATTATTTCAAGCATGTTTGTCCCCCCTAACGACATCTGTTACATATATATGGAGGGAACATAAAAAATAGACGCCTAAAATAAATCAGGCATCTTTCTTTTTAAAATGAGTGGAACAGAGATAAAGATCAAATAAATCAAACAAACAACCGCTAAGGCGGCATAATTGCCGCTGACAAAGCTTGAGCCGAGAACATTTAACGCAATTGTACCCGGTATTAAGCCTAAAAAAGTGGCTGTCACAAATGCACGATAATTTGCACGTGAAGCAGCTGCCGCATAGCTGACAAAATCAAAATGAATCGGTGCAATACGCAATAACAAAATATAAAGAAATCCATGCTCCTGAATGCGGGACGTCACCGCTTTCAGCTTCCGGCTGTTTGATTCCGTTTCCTTCTTTTTTGCACGAAAGGTTGAAGCAATCATGAAAGAGCCTGTTGCCCCGGCTGTCGCTCCAATGAGGGCATAAATCGTCCCAAGGACACTGCCGAATGCCAAACCTGCCGCCAAAGAAAAGACCGTAATCGGGACGAGAACAAACGGGCGGAAAAGAGATAAGAAAAGAAAAACAAAGGGAGCCAGCATCCCAAATTGCAGCACCCAATTCTTCACATCTTTCGGCGCCAGCTGAAGATGCTGTTTATTCAGCCACCACAGCGCAGCAGCAAGAATGCCAATCACAAGAAAAAGCAGCCATTTTCTTTTGTTCATTTCATTTGCTCCTCCTTCAGGTGACATACGCTTTTATAAATGACGGCGGTTTTCTCCTTCAAGCAGCACCGGCTCTGCTAAATAGAGAATCCGTTCCATTAAACGAGCGGCTTTGACCTCTTCTTTTTCCCCCCGCTGTGAATACGTAAAGTGATGCTTCAGCTCATTTGGTGAGAAATTAGAAGAGAAAAATGTCGGCAGCTGCTCTGCCATACGGTATTGTAAGATCGTACCGAGCAGTTCATCCCGCACCCAGCTTGTCATCGATTCTGCCCCAATATCATCAAGCATTAAAATCGGAGTGGACTTGACCATATTCAGCTTTTCTTCTAGCGTATGATCGGCTAATGAATTTTTTAACTCTCTTACAAATTCAGGCACGTAAACAAGGAGAGATGGGTATTCTTTCTCCGCTAGCTGCTGCGCAATAGCTGCCAGTATATACGTTTTCCCTACTCCAAACTTTCCGTGTAAATACAAGCCTTTTCCTTTTCCAGTCTCATCATAGCTTTGGAGGAATTGACCTACTTTTTGGATGACCTCTTGTCTTCCTACAACGTTCAGATCAGCAAACGTCGCTTGAAGGACATTTTGCGGAATATACATGCTTTTCATCAGCTCTTGCTGTTTTTTCTGTCTATCGAGCCGCAGCTTGACCAGGCAAGGGGAATATTCAATATCAATACTCTGCCCTTTGATCACAAGCTTCGGGTGATACCCATCTAAAATCGCATTGACGTTTTCGTCATCTAAGCAGTAAGAGCAGCCCTTCGACTGCTGCACATATTCAAAGAGCCGGTTCAAGCTGCGATTGATCATGTCTTCATGTATCTCTTCTTGATGCTTCTGTAAAAAGGCCTTTACATCTTCATCAGATAACACACTTTCTTTAATCTGATTGTATCTCTCGCGAAAATCTACTCGTCCTTTTAGCTGTTCAAATGAACGACCGATCGGTTTCATCCCATCTCACCTCACCTTAATGTGCATTGTACTTTTTCATATTCTTAAACTGATCTAACAGTTTTTCTTTTTCTCGTTCGAGGTCTTCTGTAGACAGATTGTCCGTTTGCTCTTTTGCCGGCTGTTCTTTTGTTTCAGTTTCTTTCATCCAGTCAGGCAGTTTCTCTTCCCGGACAACTTTTCCTGTACCATATGGGCTGCGCTGCTTTTTCTGCTGCGCCCACTCTGTCATTTGTCTGTTCTCTTCTTTGGCAATTTTCATGGCAGCTGCTACGGTTTTGATTTTCTTTCTCACCCAATGAGCGGCGATTTTTTGCATATATGTTTTTGACAGCTTCATATCTGTTTTGAGTAATGTATAGTAGATGAGAACATTCATGACACCTGGCTCTAGCTGCTGCTCGAGCATGATATCTTCGACAATTCTTAAGTCGGCATACGTTGGCTCAATACCATCTGCCATGTCTTTTAGCAGCTCTCTAGGCGAAATATGATCCAGCTTTTCAATCAATTTTGCATCTGGAGTATCCGCTGCCGGCGTCTTTGAAGCATCTTGTCGCAAGTGTCTTGGCTGTTTTTGATCAATCAGCTTTGGCTGTTCGCCTCTGTATTCAATTTGGTACCAGTCTCTTGCTGCTTTTCTCAGCTCTTCTGTTGAGATCATTTGATCCGAACCGCATGCACCTGCTACAATATTTTGCATTTGAAGCGGGGTGATGCCGTATACAACAGCTAACTTCTTAATTGTTTCTTTTACCTGCTTTGTCAAAGCCTTTCTTGGAATCATCATGTCAGACATACCGGCTAATAATAGATCGAAATCAAAGGATTCGTCTGAGAGCGGTGCCGGCTGACTCGATCCAACGGTCACATATTCATAGCCTTGATCAAGCGATGACACCTGATGAATTTCTTCTGTCATCTTGCGCTCGCCTGGCTGCAATACGTGAAAGACTTCTTCAAACGAACGTGAAATGTTCTTTGCTTCTGCAGGAACACCCGGATAGGAGAAATAATCGCGCAGCTGCATATATTTTGCTTTCTCTACACGATGGTACAGCAGGACATTCAGCATACCATCTTGAAAAAATTCATCTGGTCTTAGCGGTGGTACAAGCTCATATGTAAACAGTCTGCCTTCTTCCGTTTCCTGTTCATATGTGCGGAGTAAGCCGATCGCTTCAAGCTTTAAACGTTCCTCAAAAATATCATTTAAATTCGTCTGCAGCATGACCATGAGCTGCCGATGAGGTGCAGGTTTTCCCCACATACGATTTTGTTCCAGCTCACCCCACAGCGTCATGTATAAGCTGAAAGCGGACATGCCAATAAGCGGCTGATATAAAAGAGTGATGAGCTGTCTATCGATGTCACCGAGCAATGAAGCGCTTTTGACGACATACGGATCGACGGCTAGCACTTCCTTCCAATGCTCTGTCATATGCTGATCCTCCCCATGAATTGCGATTGTTTCCATTGTACACTCTTTTTGCGTTTTACGCTTTACGCAGGAAAAAGAGCATGAAGAATCTCCAGCTCTTTTTAGCGTTCTTTCTTTAATAGATCTTTTAATTCATCAATAAAGACATTGATGTCTTTAAACTGCCGGTAAACCGAGGCAAACCTGACGTAAGACACTTCATCAATTTTCGCCAGCTCGTCCATGACCATTTCACCTACAAGCTCGCTTTTCACTTCTGACATGCCTTGATTGCGCAGTTCTTTTTCGATATTAAAACAGACATCTTCCAGCTGCTTTAAAGCGACAGGACGCTTTTCACACGCTTTGATGAGTCCTCTCAGCATTTTTTCGCGGCTGAATTCTTCTCGAATCCCTTCTTTTTTCACCACAATCAGCGGTAATTCTTCTAATTTTTCAAACGTCGTAAAGCGATATTGGCAGCTTTCGCACTCTCTTCTACGACGGATGGATTTCCCTTCATCTACTGGTCTTGAATCAAGCACCCTTGTGCCAAGGTGCTGACATGTGGGACATTTCATTTCATCAGCTCCGATCTATTCTTGGAAGTTGTTTGTCTAGTTCATCATAAAGGGACAGAACGGTCTTTTGACTATAGCCGAAATCTGTTGGCAGGGCCGTTTCCGTTGTCACATTAAAATCGACAGCTGTTTCAAAAGGACGAATTGAAATGACAGTCGCCACGAGAAAGGCTTTTTTCGGCAATCGTATGTTTGCGCTGATTTCACCTCGTTCTGCTGAAACAGATGTCACTTGATAAGAATCGCTTCGGGAAAGAATGGTTTCCACCGCTTGAAAAACTTGTGCATTCGTCGATTTGTAGTAATGGCTTTTCAGTTCTGACACTGGATGCTCGTCAGATGTTTCTGTATGGTTTGACATGAATCGCTTAAACTTTTGTCTTAAAGTCATACACGTATCCCCTTTGCCATAATGCCTCTTTCTTTATTTTATAAAAAAAACCTTTGTTTTCCTAGAACAAAAGTATAGACAAGCTGGGGAATGTTGGATTTTTTATCAAAAAATATAAAAAGGAGCATAACACAAAGGCATTCAATGCTTTTGGCCAGCTCCCATTGCAATCTTTTTTATGTTTACAGTGCTTTGGCTTGTGCCTGTTTGACTTGTACAGGTCCCATGCCTCGAGGAATTTCGATGTTTTCTCTTGTTTCAGCACCTAATTCATCTCCGATATGATCTGCTGCAATATTCGGATCTAGGTCACCGCAAGTATAAACATCTATGCTCGCATAACCATGTTCAGGAAAGCTGTGAATTGTCAGATGAGATTCAGAAATAATGACAACTCCACTTACTCCTTGAGGTGCAAATTTGTGAAAAGCAACCTCTCTTACCTCAGCTCCTGATTTCAAAGCTGCATTTACAAACGTTTTTTCAATAAAATCCATGTCGTTCAGTTTATCACAGTCGCATCCCCATAGCTCGGAGATAACGTGACGTCCGATTGTTTCCATCATGGACCCCCCTTTAAACAAGAATGAAAGAGTGAAGTTCTAAGCAGCCGGACCGGACATATACCACGGGGGAAAGTTAGTCCTAAGAGGTCCTAACCCTTTAAGTATACCCGAATGAGTCTGCGAACAAGAAGTTCACGAAAAATAGTATACTTTGTTTAGACCCATTTTGCAAGCTGTGTTTTTAGTGGGATTTTCTCTCATTTCTTGAAAAGGGACGATCATCTTCTTCATTTCAAACAGCAGACAGCTCTTTCATTTGTGCGCCGACAAACTTCACAAGATCAACCACTCGGCATGAATAACCCCATTCATTGTCATACCATGCAAGAACTTTCACTTTTCTCCCTTCCATTACCATCGTTGTCAGTCCATCAACAACTGCTGAATAAGGATTCGTGTTAAAGTCTGTAGAGACTAGCGGCTCATCTGTGTAATCTAAAATACCGGCAAGAGAGGTTTTAGATGCATTCGAGAAGGCTGCATTGACTTCTTCTGCTGTCACATCTTTTTTCAAGTCAACAACAAGATCAACCATCGACACATTGGAAACTGGTACGCGGAGTGCAAGTCCATGCAATTTCCCTTTCATGTGCGGAAGCACTAAAGAAAGCGCTTTAGCGGCACCCGTCGTAGTTGGAATAATAGACTGAGCACATGCTCTCGCCCGGCGCAGATCCTTATGCGGGTTATCGATATTTTTTTGATCATTTGTATAAGCATGAACCGTTGTCATTAAACCATTGTCGATGCCAAATTCATCATCTAACAGTTTCACAACTGGTGCTAAACAGTTTGTTGTACAAGATGCGTTTGAAATAATGACGTGCTTTTCAGGATCAAGATCATCCTCATTGACACCCATCACAATCGTAATGTCTTCATTTTTACCTGGAGCTGTTAGAACGACTTTTTTCGCTCCGGCATCTATATGGCCCATCGCTTGATCTTTTGAATTAAATTTACCTGTTGCTTCAATAACGATATCAATCCCAAGCTCTCCCCATGGAAGCTGCTTTGGGTCTCTATTATTAAGCAAAAGCACTCTTTTGCCATTCACAATCAAGGCGTCATCTTCTGCTGTCACATCACATTCGTAACGTCCATGATTTGTGTCATATTTAATTAAATGTGCTAGCGTTTCGGCAGGATAGCTTGCGTTCACCGCTACAATTTGAATTTGATCATCAAGCATTGCTTTTCTGAAGACCATGCGTCCAATTCTGCCAAACCCATTGATCGCTGCTTTTACCTTCATGAACAGGTCACTCCTCTATTATGTGTTATACTTAATAAATTTATTTATGAAATTAGTATATCACATTAGAATGTAATTGCCAGTATATAAACGTATATTTTCTAAAAAGGGCTGTTCTTTTCAAAGGAAATCAGAATAAAGCATAAAAAAAGAAGAGTACGTGTATGTACTCTTACTTATCTGTATGTTCCCATTCATTTAATATGTTCTGCAATTGCTTTCTGATAAACGCGAGATCTTGTGTGTTCTCTATCACGCGGTCTGCTTGTCGACATTTCTCCTCAAGAGGCTGCTGAGAGTGAATACGATTCAGTGCTTCTTCCTCGCTGAGGTCATTTCGATTCATGAGCCGCGACAGCTGCAATTCGGGCGTTGTATACACCACAATGATCCGGTCGACGAGGCTTTCCAGCTGACTTTCAAACAAAAGCGGGATATCGAGAACAACGAAGGTTTCCTTCTGACTAACCCCTTCATCTCGCTGTTTGAGCATTTCTTTTCTCACTTCAGGATGAACAATCGCATTCAGCTGCTTTCTTTTCTCTTCATCAGAAAAAATGATGGCTCCAAGCTGCTGCCGGTTCAGCTCCCCATTTGGCAGGAGAACATCCTCACCAAAGGTTTGAACGATTTGTTGAAGAGCTGGTGTTCCTTTGGCAACCGCTTCTTTTGCAATGACATCTGCGTCCACGACCCGGATGCCCTGCTCTTTTATCATTTGCGAGACGGTGCTTTTTCCACTAGCAATCCCGCCTGTTAATCCAATGACAAGCGTCAATTGATTTCCTCCTTTACAGCTTCCACACCCCAATTAAAATGAGCAGAAGCCCTGGTAAGCATGCAAGTTTATCGATCCAGCGCCAATTTGCCAAGTAATGACCGGCGCGGAGCCCGATACACACAAAGAGTGAGCTCATCACGGCCACAGTGATACTCATGACAATTGGAGAAAAGCCTAGAATCGCAGCGCCAATCCCTGCGCCAAATGCATCAATGGATAAAGCAATCCCAAGAAGCACCGCTTCCATTCCATTGATCGTCCCAGAACGGTCAATATCTGCACTTGTCGGCTTTCGCAAAATTTGAATGACAAGACCAAGCGATTGCACTTCCACATTAAGCAATGTCTTTTCATGAAGAAGCAAATCACGCTCTTTCGCTGGTTTGTAAAATTGATAAAGGACCCAAAGACCAATGGCAATCAAAATGCCTCCACCAAGTTTATCTGTCACTGAGACAGGGAGGAATGTCGTCAGCAGGCTGCCAATCAGCATGGAAATGAGGAGCACAATCCCCGAACAGCATGCAATAATGACAATCGCTTTAAATGGAATTTTCATTTTACGAAGTCCATACGTAAAACCTACTGAAAAGCTGTCAATGCTGACTGCAATAGCTAAAAACAGGAGCGAAATCGAAATCATACCTGAACTCTTCCTTTCTGTTCATGCAACGATGATCAAGAGTCTCTAGGCGTTCTTAGACTCTTCTTCACTATATGAAGAGCAGGTGGGCTGTGTGTCAGTCTACACCTTGCTGAAAAATGAATGTTTTTTATCGTATGCACAGCAAAAAGGAAGCATGCTGATGGCTGATTTTATTGAGGACGTTTTTGGCAGGTTACACAAAAATGAGTGCCGCGCCCTCCGACTACTGTTTTCTCAATGATGCTTCCGCATGTTTGACAAGGCTCTCCCCGCCGGTCATACACAAGAAGCTGCAGCTGAAATGTGCCAATATCACCTTGTGAATTGATATATGAGCGAATCGTGCTGCCTCCTGCATCTACCGCCACTTGTAGTGTATCGATAATATGCCTGTGAAGCACTTTGCACGATTCAAGGCTGAGCTGATTCGCTTTTGTTTCTGGATGAATGCCTGCTTTAAACAACACCTCATCTACATAAATATTACCTAGTCCCACGACAATCTTTTGGTCAAGCAGCGCTGTTTTGACCACACGGGATGTTTTTTTCAATTGCTCCCATAAATATTCTGGAGTGAATTGATCATCAAAAGGCTCATACCCCAGCTGTGAGAGCGGGAGTTCCTTTTTTTCTTCACCCGGCTGAAATAAATGCATCGTGCCAAATTTACGCACATCATGGTACCGAAGCTCAGTACCATCTGTAAACGTAAAGACGACGTGTACATGTTTATCGTATGGCTCATGCGCTTCATGTACACGGTATTTCCCTTCCATCCTTAAATGGGAGACCATTACGTAGTGGTCTAAATGAAAGAGCAGGAACTTTCCTCTTCTTTCTATGGTTTGTATCGTTTCTCCTACCATCCTTCTTGCGAACTCTTCCGGCTCCCCAGGACGTTTGATGATATTTGGCCATTTGATATCGACCGTTTCAATCGTTTTTCCTTCGACTAACCGCTTGAGTGTGCGCCGGACGGTTTCAACTTCTGGTAATTCCGGCATGCTCCCCGCTCCTTTTTCTCTCTCTATTATTTTGCGTCGTACCAAGATGGGCCTGAAGCAAAATCAACTTTTAGCGGCACATCTAGCTGAAGTGCATTTTCCATGACTTCAGGGACAATTTTTTCGAGTATGGCAATTTCTTCTTTCGGCGCTTCGAAGATCAATTCATCGTGCACCTGTAATAAAAGATTTGCCTGCAAGTTTTCTTCTTTTAATTTACGCGCCATATCAATCATGGCTTTTTTAATAATATCAGCTGCGCTTCCTTGGATTGGTGTGTTCATGGCTGTTCGTTCGGCAAAGCTTTTGATATTAAAATTACGGCTTGTGATATCCGGGATATACCGTCTGCGTTTAAGAAGCGTCGTGACATATCCTTTTTGTTTCGCTTCCTGCACAATCTCTTCCATATAGGTTTTCACGCCTTTAAAGCTTGTTAAATAGCGTTCGATAAAGGCAGCTGCTTCTTTCCTTGTAATTCCAAGGTTTTGAGACAACCCATAATCACTGATCCCATATACAATTCCGAAGTTGACAGCCTTGGCTTGCCTTCTCATAGAGGAAGTCACTTCTTCTTCTGAGACATGGAACACATCCATCGCTGTCTTTGTGTGAATATCCATATCTTGCGTAAACGCTTCGATCAAATTCTCATCCTGAGAAATATGAGCGAGTACACGCAGCTCAATTTGTGAATAGTCAGCAGCAAACATGAGCCAGCCTTCTTTTGAAGGGACGAATGCTTGACGAATCTTTCGTCCTTCCTCTAAACGAATCGGGATATTTTGCAGGTTGGGATCTGTTGAGCTTAGTCTTCCTGTTTGCGTGAGCGCTTGATTAAATCGTGTATGCACTTTATGGGTATCCTTGCGCGTTACTTTCATTAAGCCTTCCACATAGGTCGATTGGAGCTTTCCAATTTGGCGGTAATGCAGAATGGACCGAATGATCTCGTGCTTATCTTCAAGCTTTTCAAGAACATCCGCAGATGTCGAGTAGCCCGTCTTTGTCTTTTTAATAATCGGCAGGCCTAATTTTTCAAAAAGAATCACGCCAAGCTGTTTAGGAGAATTGATGTTAAACGTTTCACCTGCTAAGCGGTGAATGGTTTCTTCATATTCTTTCAGCTTTTTCGTTAACTCTTCACCCATCTTCTCTAGGCGCTCAATATCTACCTTTACCCCAAGGGATTCCATTTCACCTAAGATGAGGGCAAGCGGCAGCTCTAAGTCTTCATATAGTTCATGCTGATCATTTTTTTCTAGCGCTTCAAGTGTTAAATCATGCAGAGCAGAGATCGCCGCTGCTTTTCGTCCAAGATGTTCCTTCAGTTCATCTTCAGGTGGAATCGCCTGCTTTGCTCCTTTTCCGTACACTTTTTCATCAGAAAGAGCGATGTTAAGACCATATTCCTTCGCCACACTTGCGACGTCCTCATACGATTTCTGAGGGTTGACGACATAGGAAGCGAGCAGAACATCGTTATCGACACCTTTTAGATCGACATCGTGCCATCTGAGGGCGACAACTGCTCTTTTTGAATCAAAGACCCATTTCTTCTTCGTTTCATCCTGTACCCATTGTTTAAATGCATCTGATTGAAGCGCATCTTCTTTCGTGATAAAAAACGCACCATTTTCATTATGGATCGCAAAACCAATCAAATCTGCTTCATGATAATTATCTCCAAGCTGTTCTACCACAAGGGCGGCATGATCTGTCAGCATCTCATCCGTTACTTCGGTCATTTTTTTCACTTCTAATGCTTCTACTTCGACCTGTTCACCTGTTTCTGGTGCTTCTCCTAGACGTTCTAGCAGCGTTTGAAAGCCTAGTTCTTTATAAAGAGAGATCACTTGATCCATATGAGGACCTTCATATGCGAGATCCTTGCTTGATACATCAATTGGCGCTTCTACAAGAATCGTTGCGAGTTTTTTACTCATCACTGCCTGCTCTTTATATTCTTCAAGCTTTTCTTTGAGTTTTTTCCCGCTGACTTCGTCAATATGTTCAAGCAGGTTTTCAACCGTTTCAAACTGCTTTAACAATTTAATCGCTGTTTTTTCACCTACACCTGGCACCCCTGGGATATTATCTGAGGAATCTCCCATCAAACCTTTCATATCGATGATTTGATCTGGGCGCAGGCCATATTTCTCTTCAATATGAGCCGGTGTGTAATATTCTACTTCTGTAATGCCTTTTTTCGTAATTGCTACCGTCGTATGGTCTGTTGAGAGCTGCGTTAAGTCCTTATCTCCTGAGAAAATTTTGACTTCAAAGCCGTCTTTTTCTGCCTCCACAGCCAATGTCCCGATAATATCGTCTGCCTCGTATTGAGGAAGCTCGTACCTTTTCACCTGATAGGCATCTAATAGTTCACGGATAAACGGCATTTGTTCTGATAGCTCTGGCGGCGTTTTTTGTCTTCCGCCTTTATATTCTTTAAATGTCTCGTGGCGGAACGTTGTTTTTCCCGCATCAAATGCGACAAGCATATGGGTTGGCTTCTCGTCCTCGAGCATCTTCATTAAGATCATCGCAAAGCCATAAATGGCATTTGTATGGACGCCTTTATCATTTGATAATAGCGGCAATGCAAAAAAGGCTCGATATGCGAGACTGTTTCCATCCACTAGTACTAATTTCTTTTTGTCTGTCATGTTTTAATCCTCCATCGGCTGAGCCATTTCAGCCGTCTCTTTCACACATTGTATCATCATTTTATCAAAGTTTATTTTGAAAAGAAAATAGTCGAACCTGCATAAAAAAAGGGACGAAAACAACAAGTGTTTTCGTCCTTACAAAATTGGCTCCTTGGATGAAGGGGTTCCTATTCATCCTACCAATGATTGTTTAACTAAACATGAATCCATTGTAAAGATCATGTAAATTTTAACGTGACTTTCCTTTTTTCCCTATTTTGATTTCAGGCTCACTGTAAAAGTCGTTCCTTTGCCTTGTTTGCTATGGACCGAAATCGTCCCTTCATGCGCCTCCACAAGGTGTTTGACAATGGCAAGACCAAGTCCTGTACCGCCTGAATTTCTACTTCTATCTTTATCAATTCGATAAAATCTCTCAAATATTCTTGGAATCTCGCTTTTCTTCATGCCGATTCCTGTATCTGCTACATCAAATTCATAGGCGCCTTTCCGCGGTCTTGCCGAAATGGTGACACTCCCTCCCTCTGGTGTATAGGTAAGGGCATTGTTCACGAGATTGAGGAAGATTTGCTTTAACCTCAGCGGATCTGCCATCACATAGACAGGCTCTTTCGGGATTCGCACTTGTAATTGAATGCCTTTTTCTGCGGCCTTTTGTTTTAAAAGGACTTCAATCTCTTGAATGATTTCTGTCGCATTGGCGTCTTGAATATTCAGTTTGAAATGCTGCTGCTCGATTTTGGAAAGATCGAGTAAATCTTGAATCAGAGTTTCGAGACGGACACTCTCTTTTAGAATGATGGAAAGGAATTGTGTCAGCGCTTCTTTGTCATCAATCGCTCCATCAAGAAGAGTTTCGGAGAATCCTTTAATCGACGTAATCGGTGTCTTTAATTCGTGAGACACATTGGCGACAAAATCTTTTCGCATCTGCTCCAGCTGCTTTGTTTCTGTCACGTCATGAAATACAAGGACAATTCCTTTCCATTCATCGTCTGTACTTAAAATGGGAACACCATCCACCTGGAAGTAGCGCCGTTCAATGTCAACGGCCAGGCGTAAAAACTTCCGCACCTTCGTTTCTGTCATAAAAATTTCGTCAATCAGCTCAATAATTTCTTCATGTGTAAATGCTTCATGGTACAGCTTGTGCATGTAAATGTGCTTTTGCACCTTAAACTGCTTGCGGAAAGTTCGATTGACTAGGTTAATATACCCCATCTTATCAATCAAAATAATTCCTGCACCGATGTTTTCAATGACTGTTTGCAGACGGTCCCGCTGCATTTCCCCAGTACTAGTCATTTCTTGAAGGCTTTCTGCCAGGCGCTTCATTGAGGTGTTAAGCTCACTTGTTTCAATGATGAGCTCTTCATAATGATTGGTATCATAGTTCCCGCGTTCCAGCTGTTTGGCTACCTTTGTGGCATAATCTATCGGTTTTACATATTTCATCGACATGCGGTATCCAAAGAAAACGATAATAATAATCGCCGAGCCAAGACAAACGGCTAATGCGAGCCAAAGCTGGCCGTCAATTTCATTTAAAGGCTGGAATGACGCATGGAGAAATAAATAACCCACCGGTTTGTTTTGTTTCAGGATAGGGACGGCGTAATGAAACAGCGCATCCTTCTCATCCTCAATGACGACGCCTTTTGTTTGAAGGCGTTCATTGTTCAGTGTGTTTTGAATGATGCCCCTTTGCTCCGCTTGACCCGTTGTATGTATGATATTCCCCTTCAGGTTCACAATTGACGCATTCATATCGAGATGCTGCTTTGCCTGATTGAGGATCTCCTTGTTTTGCTTCGCCTGCAGATCATCACCATCCATGGAAGAAAGAAGAAAGCTCGATTCATTTTCCATTCGTTCCGTTAATTTTGTTTCATAAAAAACATGGAACATGTGATCCAAAAAAAGGCCAAGCGCAACAAACACAATAAAAAGGAGAAAAATAAGTCCCGAAAACAAGCGGGTTCGAATTTTACTCATTTGGCTTTGGCTCCTCCAATTTGTAGCCTAAGCCGCGAATGGTTTTAATGTATGTTGGTTTTTTCGTATTCTTTTCAATTTTGTCCCGCAAGTGGCTGATATGTACATCCACAATACGAGTGTCACCTGCAAAGTCATAATTCCAAACGGCACTTAACAGCAGATCACGTGTGAGGACACGTCCTTTATGCTTGGCCAAATAAAGCAGCAGTTCAAATTCCTTCGGCGTAAGCTCTAGGCGTTCTTCTTGGAAGTAGACTTCGTAGTGTTCTGGTAAAATGCGCAGTTCACCAATTTTGATTTGGTCTGCAATGATCTCTTCCTTCTCCTCTTGCGCGGGGACAGGCTGAGATTGCTGCGCTCTTCTCAAGATGGCTTTTACCCGAGCACCCACTTCTCTAGGACTGAATGGCTTTGTCATGTAATCATCGGCTCCAAGCTCAAGGCCGAGCACCTTATCAAATTCATCGTCCTTTGCTGTCAGCATTAAAATAGGGAACATCATTTTTTGAATTCTCAGTTGTTTGCACACTTCAATACCGTCCATCTTCGGAAGCATTAAATCTAATACAATGAGATCAGGCTGTTCACTTGCTGCTTTTTCAAGTGCTTCTTCCCCATCTCTTGCTGTGACGACATCATAGCCCGCCCTTTCAAGGTTATAGCTTAGAAGTGTTACAATCGATTCTTCATCATCCACAACTAATATTTTTTTATTCATGTTGTGCCTCCAATTAGTGATTTCCCCTGCATCCGTTTTTTGTATCTTATGTGAAAAGCGAGAAGTCATGCTTTCTCTTTCATTTTAACGAAAGCTTAACAAGAGGACAATTTAAAATTTCGACAAGATTGGTTTTGTAAACAAAAAGAAGGCCCCTCATAAGAGAAGCCTTCTTTTTTTCATATTAAGACAATACTTTCATGACGTTCTTAACAGATTCAACAGAACGGTCAAGCTGACTTCTTTCTTCTTCTGTCAACTCAAGCTCAATGATCTGCTCAAGGCCGTTTCCACCTACGATTGTTGGTACTCCAAGGTAAATGCCTTCGTAGCCATATTCACCTTCAAGGTATGCAATCGTTGGGATGACGCGGCGCTGATCTTTTAGAATCGCCTCAACCATTTCTACGAGTGAAGCAGCAGGTGCATAATAGGCACTACCGTTACCTAATAGGTTTACGATTTCGCCGCCGCCTTTTCTTGTTCTTTCAACAATCGCATCAATACGATCTTTTGGAATCAATGTTTCAAGCGGGATACCGCCTGCATAAGAGTAACGAACAAGCGGAACCATGTCATCGCCATGTCCACCAAGGACAAAGCCCGTCACATCTTTGACAGATAGGTTTAATTCTTGAGCAACAAACGTACGGAAGCGTGCTGTATCAAGAATGCCCGATTGTCCAATGACTTTTTCTTTTGGTAATCCTGATTCTTTATAAACTGCATATGTCATTGCATCAACAGGGTTTGTTAACACAACAATAATGGCTTCTGGAGAATATTTAACGATTTCGCGTGTCACGCTGCGCATGATTTTTTCATTTGTGGACACGAGATCGTCACGGCTCATTCCCGGCTTTCTTGCAATTCCTGCCGTAATGACCACGACATCAGAACCGGCTGTATCTTCGTAGTTAGAAGTGCCTGTAATATTCGCATCGAAGCCTTGAACAGGGCTTGCTTCCAGCATATCAAGAGCTTTCCCTTTTGTTGGGTTCTCAAGCTGCGGGATATCAACTAATACGACATCCGCTAATTCTTTTTGAGCCGTTAGAAATGCTGTAGTTGCTCCAGTAAAACCTGCTCCGATGACAGATACTTTTTTACGCTTGTTTGCCATTTCCTTTTTCCCCTTTAACTATAAAGTTTAAGAATCAAGACAAGTTTTTGATGAGCTCGTCAGCAAACTCAGAACATTTTACTTCTGTTGCGCCATCCATTAATCTAGCAAAATCGTATGTGACGACTTTAGATGCAATTGTTTTTTCAACAGATTGAATCACTAGATCAGCTGCTTCCTGCCAGCCAAGGTGCTCAAGTAAAAGCACGCCTGATAGAAGAACAGAAGATGGATTCACTTTATCAAGACCAGCATATTTTGGTGCTGTTCCGTGAGTCGCTTCAAAAATAGCGTGTCCTGTTTCGTAGTTGATGTTCGCACCTGGTGCGATACCAATTCCACCAACTTGTGCTGCAAGTGCATCAGAGATGTAATCTCCATTTAAGTTCATTGTAGCCACAACATCGAACTCAGCTGGACGAGTTAGGATTTGTTGAAGGAAAATATCTGCAATGCTGTCTTTGACAATGATTTTGCCAGCAGCTTCTGCTTCACTTTGCGCTTTGTTTGCCGCATCTTTTCCATCTTGTTCTACAATACGATCATATTGTGCCCATGTAAAGACTTTGTCGCCAAACTCTTTTTCAGCCACTTCGTAGCCCCAGTTTTTGAAGGCACCTTCTGTAAATTTCATGATGTTTCCTTTGTGAACAAGCGTCACAGATTTACGGCCTTGGTCAATTGCATATTGGATAGCCGCTCTGACAAGACGGGATGTACCCTCTTCAGAAACTGGCTTGATTCCGATACCTGACGTTTCTGGGAAACGGATTTTGTTCACACCTAATTCGTTTTTCAAGAAGTCAATTAACTTCTTCACTTCGTCTGAACCTTTTGCATACTCGATACCAGCATAGATATCTTCTGTGTTCTCACGGAAGATCACCATATCTGTGTCTTCTGGACGTTTCACAGGAGAAGGTACGCCTTTGAACCAGCGAACAGGACGTAAGCATGTGAATAAATCAAGCTCTTGTCTAAGTGCCACGTTTAATGAACGGATTCCTCCGCCAATTGGTGTTGTTAGTGGTCCTTTAATCGCAATTAAGTATTCACGAATGTCTTCAAGCGTTTGCTCAGGAAGCCACTCTCCAGTTTTATTGTAAGCTTTCTCACCTGCATATACTTCTTTCCAAGTGATTTGCTTTTCACCTTTATATGCTTTTTCTACAGCTGCTTCAAGTACTCTTGATGCTGCTTTCCAAATGTCAGGACCGATTCCGTCCCCTTCGATAAACGGGATAATTGGATTATTTGGTACATTCAATACGCCGCCAGTAACTGTAATTTTTTCGCCTTGTGACAATGATATTACCTCCCAGGTTATGTAGTGAATATTTGAAACTTCTTGGCTTGATGTCTGCAAACAAAGAAGTTTTTCACGTGATTCGTTTTTTGTTGATATGGAGGCTGATAAGCCTTTTGAAATCAGCCCCCGCTTATTCTATAAACATTAGTCTCTTTCACTGATCGGAACAAAGGTTTGAAGATCAGGTCCAATGTAGTCAGCTCTTGGACGGATGAGTCGGTTGTTATCATATTGCTCTAGAATGTGAGCAATCCATCCAGAGAATCGGCTGATCACGAAAATTGGTGTAAACAAGTCATGATCAATGCCAAGACTGTGATATACAGATGCAGAATAAAAATCAACATTTGGTGGAAGATTTTTCTCTGATGTCACGATTTCCTCTGCGCGAACAGACATTTCATACCATTTCGGCTCGCCAGTGAGGTTTGTTAAACGCTGGCTCATTTCTTTTAGATGCTTTGCACGCGGGTCACCTTGGCGGTATACACGGTGGCCAAAGCCCATAATTTTTTCTTTCTTCTCTAGCTTACCATGAATATAGGAATCTACGTTTTCAACTTCGCCAATTTCTGAAAGCATCTTCATCACGCCTTCATTAGCGCCGCCATGAAGCGGTCCTTTCAGCGCACCGATCGCCGCTGTCACACCAGAGTAGATATCTGATAGTGTAGCAACACATACACGTGCTGTAAATGTCGATGCGTTTAATTCATGATCCGCATGTAGAATAAGTGCCTTATCAATGGCTTCAATTTCTACTGGTGACGGCTCTTCGCCATTTAGCATATACAAGAAGTTTGCAGCATAGCTGTATTCTTCTTTTGGCTGTACAGGCTCAAGTCCTTTGCGAATGCGTGAAAACGCAGCGACTAGTCCAGATATTTTCGCCTGTAAGCGAATCGCCTTTCTGTAATTTGCTTCTTTGTCCATAACCTCTGATTCGTCATCAAGTAAACCTAGTAAAGATACTGCTGTACGAATCGCAGACATTGGATGAACCCCATCCAGCGAATAAGATTTAAAATGCTCAATGATTTCTTGCGGAATCTGAGCATTTTCATTGAGCTGCTGTTTTAATTCACTCAGCTCCTGCTCATTCGGCAGCTTTAAGTGCCATAACAGGTAGACAATTTCTTCGAATGTAGCTTTTTCAGTTAAATCATCGATATTGTACCCTACATAAGTAAGAGTATCATCAATAATTGAGCTTACGGATGAAGTTGTTGCCACGATACCTTCAAGACCTCTTGTTGCTGTCATGTTCAATCTCCCCTTTTTAAAAAGATTCCCCTTCGTTGCAGAATTCTCACTTTTTGAAAGCGCTATCCAATCCGAATAAGATGACAGGCTCAGAAAAGAAAATGCTTACATTTACCTATACGGTTAGAGCGCTTTTAGCCTCATATCTCTTGTGTGATCAATGAGTTCAAAATTAAGCCTATTCCCATTATAAACAATAATCAGACATTTGTTAAATGTTTAACTATAATTTTTTTTGATATTTTTTTCTTCAGTCTCCCATATCAGGCATGGAATAAAGGGATTTTGCTTCTTTTAATATATTTAATTATGTTTTTTTGCAAAAGCTCACGCAAGAAAAAATTTAAAAAAGAAAGTGGCAGGAACCACTCTCTTTTCACCCGCTGAAAAATTTCACAGCCTGCATCGCCAAATAAGCAATTCCTGCCCCGATAAGCGGCCCAACAGCCACTCCTTTAAATAAGCTGACTGCCAAAATGGTGCCGAACACAAGCGCTGCCGTAATATGCGGATCATTTTCGAGCAGCACAATCCCGTTTTTTGCAATTAATGCTACTAATATACCCGCTCCAAGAGCTATCCAAGCATAGGAAGATTTCATCGCTTCTCCAAGCTGCTTAAATCCAATGTCACCTGTTGCAATCGGGACCAGCACAGCAATGGTAATAACAGTGACTCCCCAATTAATGCCTTTAGATTGGAGAACCGGGAAAACTTTTTGATCCAGGCCAATCAGCTTAATCGCGATCAGCACAGAGACCGCTACAATTAACGAATTGTTTTTTGCAATAAGTGCAATAACGAGTAAAAGTACCAAAAATAAATTTGCTTGAGTAAACATACGCCGCTCCTTTCTTTCTTTCTTTTTATTGCGACCTTTTCATATTACTAATCTTTTTGAATAAAATGAAGTATCGGACATGCTTGTTTTTTGGAGGGGATTGTGTGAATCACGCCTATGTGGCCATTTTTCTGCGCAGTTTGATGATGATCAGCATTGCTGTTTTTGCTGTTGTCTTTTTATATCAGTCTTTTCCGTTTTTATATCCTTTTTGGATTGCCCTTATTGTGTCTTGTTTGATTCATCCTGCCGTATGCAAAATCGAAGAGATCACCGGGATGCCGAGAGGATTTGTTGTGGTCATTGTGCTCTTGCTCTTTTTAGTCGCAGCCGCCGGCTTAATGACGCTTTTAGTAGCGGAAATCATTTCAGGAAGTGCTTATTTGGCAAAGGTGCTGCCCCGCCACCTTGATCAAATGATTGGTATTATAGAGCAATTTTTCACAGACAAGATTCTGCCTTTATATCATGATGTGACGGCCCAATTTAATACGCTTCAAGCAGGTCAAAAGGAATCAATTTTGGGACAAATTCAAGCACTCGGTGATGAAGCGGCCGCAAAAATCGGGACTTTTCTTTCAAAAACACTTGAGCTTATTCCGGCTTTTTTAGGTCTTTTGCCTGATGCAGCAGCCACTCTGTTATTTTCTGCTCTGGCAACTTTTTTTATCACAAAAGACTGGTTTACGTTAAAAACATATGGCTCACGTATCTTTCCCGCAAAATGGATGCAGCATACACGCGCCATATTATCTGAAATCAAAAAAGCCATTACCGGCTTTATGAAAGCCCAGCTCCTGCTTGTGGCCATGACGATTGGTATTGTATTGATTGGACTCATCATTTTAAAGGTTAAGCATGCCTTCGTAATCGCTCTATGTATCGGGCTCGTCGATTTACTTCCATACATCGGGAGCGGCACTGTTTTTCTACCGTGGATCATTTATTCTGCTATGACAGGAAATCTTTCCCTTGCCATTGGACTGGGCATTTTGTATATTGTCGTCCTCATTCAAAGACAAATATCAGAGCCAAAAGTCTTAAGCAAATCCATCGGACTTAATCCTTTAGCAACGCTTGTGGCGCTATTTGTCGGGTTAAAATGGTTTGGTTTTCTTGGACTTGTAATTGGCCCAGCTTCCCTTGTCGTGTGGCAGGCGTTCCGTAATGCAGGAGTTTTCAGAGATATTTATGAGTACATTCGGTATGGCATGCAAAAATAAAAGAGACCTTCAGGCTGAAGGTCTCTTTAACGAATGATCGTGTAGCGGTTACGATTAGACAGGTTTCTAAGCCAGCGTTCAAAGAGCGGCTTGATTCCCTTTCTCGTCACCGGAATGAGCAGCAAAGCCCCAATGAGATCCGATAAGAAGCCTGGAATGAGCAGCAGCAGACCGCCAATCAGAATACAAAAACCATCGACAATCGCTCCCCCTGGCATCTTTCCATATTGCAAATCTCGCTGCACTTTTTGGAAGGCTTCTATTCCTTGTTTTCTTGCGAAATAAGCACCTAATGCACTTGTCAGAACGATGAGCAGCATGGTTGGCAAAATGCCAATGACTTTACTTGAGATTAAAAATAAACTAATTTCCACCGCAGGGAACAGAATTAATAATAGTAGAAAATATTTCTTCAACCATATCACCTCATGGGGTATCTTTCATCGAAAGCTGTTTACTTTTTTTAGTGTAACATAAAAAAAGAGAGGAGTCAGACAACTCCCCTCTTGGATGTTTTAAAGGACGCTTGCACGGCCTTTGTAGATCGCTCCGCGTGCTGGATCTACTGTAATCTCTTCGCCTTCTTTTAAAAGTGTCGTGGCGCTGTCAAGACCAACAATCACTGGAATGCCGAGGCTTAGTCCTACAACTGCTGCATGGCTTGTTAAACCACCTTCTTCTGTGATAAGGGCAGATGCTTTTTCTAAAGCTCCCATCATATCACGATCTGTGCAGTTTGCAACTAGGATCGCACCATCGTACATTTTTTCTTCTGCTTCTTTTCCGCTTTGTGCAACGACAACCGGTCCAAATGCAGATTTACGGCCAATCCCTTGACCTTTCGCAATGATGTCACCGACAACATATACTTTCATTAAGTTCGTCGTACCTGTTTCACCAACTGGCACACCTGCTGTAATGACGATTAAATCGCCGTGTCTTACATAGCCTGTTTCAATTGACTTTTCTACTGCATTCTCAAGCATTTCATCAGTAGACGTCGTTTTTGATCCGCTCTTTGCAAATACACCGAATACGAGTGAAAGCTTTCTCGCTACAGATTCGTTTGCAGTAACTGCTACGATTGGTGCTTTTGGTCTATATTTTGAAATCATTCTTGCTGTATGTCCGCTTTCTGTCGGTGTCACAATGGCTGCTACATCAAGCTTCATTGCTGTATGTGCAACAGATTGACCGATCGCGTCTGTAATGCTGACTTCTACTTCTTCGCTTCTGCGAGAAAGAATGGCTTTATAGTTTAGTGCTTCTTCTGAACGTGATGCAATGTTATGCATTGTTTGTACGGCTTCTACTGGATATGTTCCTGCTGCTGTTTCACCAGAAAGCATAATCGCATCTGTGCCGTCAAAAATAGCATTTGCCACGTCACTTGCTTCCGCACGGGTAGGACGAGGGTTACGCTGCATGCTGTCCAGCATTTGAGTCGCTGTGATGACAGGCTTGCCTAAACGATTGCATTTTTTGATCAGCATTTTTTGAACAAGCGGTACTTCTTCTGCCGGGATCTCTACACCAAGATCTCCACGCGCAACCATTAAACCGTCAGATACCTCAAGGATCTCGTCGATGTTATCAACACCCTCTTGGTTTTCAATCTTAGGGATGATTTGAATATCAGTCGCATTGTTCTTTTCAAGAAGCTCACGAATTTCAAGAACATCAGAAGCTCGTCTCACAAAAGAAGCAGCGATGAAATCGACGCCTTGTTCAATTCCAAACAGAATATCATTGGCATCCTTTTCTGTAATACCTGGCAGGTTCACACTGACGCCAGGTATGTTGACGCCTTTTTTGTTTTTGAGCGTGCCTGTATTCATGACTTTCGTGACGATTTCTTTACGGTCCAGGTTAATTTCTTTTACTTTTAAACCAATCAGACCATCATCTAATAGAATCGTTGAGCCTACTTCTACATCATGAATTAAATCTTCGTATGTCACACTAATTTTTTCCGTATTTCCAACAATGTCTTCCATACTCACGATAAGATCAGCACCAGCGACTAGCTCAATTGAGCCGTTTTCAACTGTACGTGTACGGATCTCTGGACCTTTTGTATCTAGAAGGATCGCAATGTCCTTGCCTAATGTTTTACCTGCTTTACGTATGTTTTCAATGCGTGCACCATGCTCTTCAAAATCTCCATGGGAGAAGTTGAGTCTGGCTACATTCATTCCTGCTTCAATCAATTCAGTCAGCTTTTCAATGCTTTCACTTGCTGGACCGATTGTACAAACGATTTTTGTCTTTCTCATTACTGTTCCTCCTAAGGTCTTCTCGTTTTATATAGAGAGCTCTTGTGAAAGTCGGTACATATTTTTATCGACTGTATGTTTTTTATCTAAGATTTCTAAAATATCGTGATGAACGAGTTCATTGCTTTGAATGCCTACACAGCGTCCGCCTTGTCCTTCAAGAAGAAGCTCGACTGCATATGCTCCTAAACGGCTTGCCAGCACTCGGTCAAACGCACTCGGAGAACCTCCGCGCTGAATATGTCCTAGGACAGATACACGTGTTTCAAGGCTTGTCTCCTCTTCAATCCGCTTACCAAATTCAACACCGCTGCCTACGCCTTCTGCAACGATGATGATACTATGCTTCTTGCCGCGTTCGTGACCTCTTCTTAACCTAGCAATAATTTCATCCATGTCATAGTCTGCTTCAGGAATCAAAATAGATTCGGCTCCGCCCGCAAGACCTGACCAAAGAGCAATATCACCAGCATGTCTTCCCATTACTTCCACTACGTATGTACGTTCATGAGATGTGGCTGTATCACGAATTTTATCAATGGCATCAATGACAGTATTCAGTGCTGTATCAAAGCCAATAGTGAAATCAGTACCTGGGATATCGTTGTCAATCGTGCCTGGAACACCTACACATGGAAAACCGAGCTCTGTTAATTTCTTTGCTCCCATAAATGACCCGTCTCCACCAATGACTACAAGTCCTTCAATACCGAATTTTTTTAAGTTTTCAATTCCCTTTTCACGACCTTCAACTGTCTTGAATTCAGGACATCTTGCCGTGTAAAGTTTTGTTCCTCCACGATGAATGATATCGCCTACTGAACCTATTTCGAGTTTCTCAATTTTACCGTTAATTAGACCTGAGTATCCATTATAAATACCGTAAACTTCAACATTATGGTAAATTGCTTTCCTTACAACTGCGCGCACAGCTGCATTCATTCCTGGGGAATCCCCACCGCTTGTTAAAACTCCTATACGCTTCATCTTTTTCACCTCAGAGACCATATATGAATTAAACATACCATTTCCACTGCTTGAAAACAATCATGAGCAAATTTGGATGTTTTCAATACGAATTTCTAAAACCGTACTTATTATACAATTAAATAAACTGTTTTTAAACAAAAGTTAAGAACGTCATGAAAGCAACTCTCTCTGAAATCTGTAAAGGCAGGTGCTAAAAGCCTTGTCATATCAAGGTTTTTAGACGTTTCAAATTTTATGAAAACAAAAGAAAATTATTTTCAAATAGCGCTTACATGAAGACGGTTTTCATGAAAAAAGATGAAAAAAATAAACGCCAGCCAAAAAGGCTGTACGTTTATTTAGTTTACCCCAATATATTGATTTTCAATCGAGACTTTCCCGATTGCTTTGTATTTTTCATATCTTTGTTCGACTAGTTCTTCAGGCGTTAGTTTGAGCAAAGATGTAAGTGACTGTTTTAATGTTTTTTCCATGTAAGCTGCTTGTTGTTTCACGTCTCGATGTGCTCCACCTTGCACTTCTTTAATAACATCATCTATAATATCTAATTCTTTTAGGTCTGGAGCGGTAATTTTCATTGATTCTGCAGCTTTTTTCGCAAGTGATGAGTCCTTCCAGAGCAGTGCTGCTGCACCTTCAGGTGAAATCACTGAATACGTTGAGTTTTCTAGCATGAATAGGTGGTTTCCTACGCCTAAGCCTAGTGCACCGCCGCTTCCGCCTTCTCCAATGACAATACAGACAACTGGCACACGAAGTCCTGCCATTTCGAATAGGTTTTTCGCAATTGCTTCACTTTGTCCGCGCTCTTCAGCCGCTTTACCAGGATAAGCTCCTTTTGTATCAATAAAGCAAATGATCGGGCGATTAAATTTATCTGCTTGTTTCATCAAGCGCAGCGCTTTACGGTAGCCTTCTGGATGAGGCATTCCGAAATTACGGCGCAAGTTTTCTTTTGTATCTTTACCGCGCTGATGGCCAATAACCGTAACAGGAAGCCCTTTAAACGTGGCAATTCCTCCAACGATCGCTTCATCATCACCATAAAAACGGTCACCGTGACATTCGAAAAAGTTGTCAAACAGCTCTTGAATGTAATCGAGAGTTGTTGGGCGCATCGCATGCCGAGCAATCTGCACTCTGTCCCACGGCTTTAAATTTGTATAAATGTCTGCTTCAAGCTTGCTCAGACGTGTTTCAAGGCGCTCAATTTCTGCACTTAAATCCATTTCTGAGTTTTGTGTGAACTTTTTCAGTTCATCAATTTTCGCTCGAAGTTCAATGACAGGTTTTTCAAATTCTAGTTCTCCAGCCACTCTCGTTCACCTCCTGTGCTGTGTAGTGCTAAGATTCGGCCTAGGGTTTCTTTCATTTCTGCACGATGAATCACAGCATCAAGCTGTCCATGCTTCATTAAAAATTCAGCCGTCTGGAAGTCCTCTGGCAGGTCTTCACGAATCGTTTGTTCAATGATTCTGCGGCCTGCAAAACCAATTAAAGCACCAGGTTCTGCAAAATTGTAATCACCGAGAGACGCAAAACTAGCTGATACACCGCCAGTTGTTGGGTTCGTCATCACAGAGATAATCAAACCTTGATCCTCGCTGAACAGTTTTAATGCTGAACTTGTTTTTGCCATCTGCATGAGACTGAGAATTCCCTCTTGCATTCTCGCTCCGCCAGAAGCAGTAAAGATAATAAATGGCACCTTGTCCGCTTTTGCTTTCTCGATCGCCAGCGTGATCTTTTCACCAACAACGGATCCCATGCTGCCCATACGGAACGTGGCATCCATGACAGCAATCACAGCACTTTGGCCTTCAATTTCACCTTTACCTGTGACAATGGCTTCATTCAAAGATGTCTTTTCTCTGTCTTTCTCAAGCTTTTCTTCGTAGCCTGGGAAACCGAGCGGGTTTGATGAAATAAGGTGCCCGTTAAATTCTTCAAATGTGCCTTCATCTACAAGGCTTTCAATACGCTGTTTTGCATTCATTTGCAAATGTCTGCCGCAATTCATACAAACACGTAAATTTTTATCTAGTTCTTTGGTGAGCATTATTTTTTTACATTGCGGACATTTGGTCATGATGCCTTCAGGCACATCTTGACTTGCCTGTTCAGAGGGTACAGATGCATATTTTTTCTTTTTACTGAAAATATTCTTGATTGACAAATGACTACCTCCCTTTTTGAAGGGTTTTTTCTTTACACGCACATCCACTATTATAGGACATGTCATAACTGTACCGAAACTATTGTACTTTTTTTGTCAAACGCTGTCATCCTTCATTAAATTTTTTCAGTGGGGAATTGATGAGAAATGAGTATGTGTTTGGGGCGCTGAGCAGTTGATATGTTTGAATTGTGAACGTCTACAAAAAAATCTCATTCCGGATGAAAAAATTTTCGCATAAGAGAGGAAATGGTGCACGTTTTTCTCCAGTTTCAGAAAGAACGTGCACACTTTTCCAGTTGATTATTCGCCGATAATCGTTAATTTTCTTGTTTTTTCAGCGACAGCTTCTGGGTCGACCTTGATTCTTGCAACGCCAGTTTCCATTGCTGCTTTTGCCACCGCTTTTGCTACCGCTGGTGCTACGCGTGCATCAAATGGTGCAGGGATGACATATTCAGCTGACAATTCTTCATCTGAAACAAGAGACGCAATTGCTTCAACAGCTGCGATTTTCATTTCTTCGTTAATGTGAGTTGCACGTACATCTAATGCTCCGCGGAAAATTCCTGGGAATGCCAGTACGTTGTTCACTTGGTTCGGGAAGTCAGAACGGCCAGTTCCTACAACACTTGCTCCTGCTGCATGTGCATCTTCTGGCATGATCTCTGGATTTGGATTAGCCATAGCAAAGATGACAGGATCTTTTGCCATTTTCCCAACCATTTCTTTTGTTAAAGCGCCTGCTACAGAAACCCCGATAAAGACGTCTGCGCCTTCAATGACCTCTTCTAATGAACCTTCTTTGCGGTCTTGGTTCGTGAATTTAGCTACTTCGTTTTTCACTGCATTCATACCGTTCGGGCGGCCTTCGTAAATAGCACCTTTCGTATCACACATAATGATATCACGTACACCGAAATGATAAAGAAGCTTGATAATCGCAATTCCTGCTGCTCCGGCGCCGTTTGCCACTACTTTGATTGAAGACATGGATTTTCCAGATAGCTTCAGTGCATTCACAAGTCCTGCTACTGTCACAATGGCTGTTCCGTGCTGATCATCGTGGAAAACTGGAATGTTTGTCTCTTTTTTCAAGCGCTCTTCGATGATAAAGCAGTTAGGCGCTGCAATATCTTCAAGGTTCACACCGCCAAAAGTCGGCTCAAGAAGCTTCACTGTTTCAACGATTTTGTCTACATCGTTCGTTGCAAGCGCGATTGGGAAGGCATCTACGCCTGCAAAGCTTTTGAATAATACAGCTTTCCCTTCCATTACTGGAAGAGATGCTTCTGCACCAATATTTCCAAGTCCTAAAACAGCGCTTCCGTCTGTGACAACAGCGACCATATTGCCTTTCATTGTATAATCATACACTTTGCTTGTGTCGTCATAAATATCTTTACATGGTTCTGCAACACCAGGTGAATAAGCCAAGCTCAAGTCTTTCGCATTTTTCACTTGTACTTTTGATTTTGATTCGAGTTTGCCTTGATTCTCTTTGTGCATATGTAATGCTTCTTCTCTTAATGACATGTGATGAACACTCCTTCAAGTGGAAAATGATTTAATGATTTGCTAAGTTATAAGCACATACTGGCAGTTTTAAATAAACAGAATCTTTAAAATGATAACACAATAGGTGAATTTGTAAAACATATTCAGGCGATTTGTCATCATTTAATCACAACGTTTTGTTCACCGAGCAGCTCTTTTAACTGGAAAATTACAGCATGATCTGCATGAACTTTGTATGCATCTGGAAGTCTCATCGTCTTTTTTTGCTTCTCATAATACAAATAGACATCTGCTTTTCCGCTGTGCATCGAAAGGACTCGTTTTACTTGCTCTAGCAGCTCCTGCGTATGATTCTCTTCTTTCACACGAATGTAGACAGACTCTTTTCTTTTTGCGTCCATCTCTTCCAGCAAAGCAGCTTCTTGCACGATGATTTGACTGCTGTCATTTCTGACCTCTACTCTGCCTTCAACATAAAGCATGTTGCCCTCCTCAAGTAAGGGGGACAGCTTTCTAAATTGCTCTGGAAAGACGACGCCTTCCATTTCTCCCGTTTCATCCCCAAATGTAACAAATGCCATCGATTGTCCATTTTTTGTGCGAATCGATTTCACTTTTGTCAAAAGACCACCCATTGAGATTTTACGCTTAATATAAGAAGAAAGTCTGATGATTTCCACTGCACCATTCTCTCTTAAGCGGTCTCGGTACGCTTGTACTGGATGATTTGATAAATATAACCCGAGTGCCTCTTTTTCAAATTGCAGGAGATCAACAAGCGGCATTTCTTCTATCTCCGCATATTTTGGCTTAATGGAGAAGGTTGTATCCCCAAGAAAGTCCAGCTGATCCTCTGGATTTAAAAATGACACGTGATCTAACGCAATATCTATCGATGCTAATAACGAAGCACGATTGGGATAAAACTCATCCATCGCCCCTGAAAAAATGAGCGCTTCAATTGTTTTTCGATTGACACTCTTTGGTGATACTCTTGCGCAAAAATCAAATAAATCTTCAAACGGCTTTTCCTGTCTTGCTCTGTATATATCCTTTACAGCTGACACTCCGACATTTTTGATCGCTCTTAAGCTGTAGCGGATCTCCCCTTTTTCAACCGTAAATGGAAACTCACTCTTATTAATAGAAGGCTTCAACACAGATATCCCTTTTTCCTTCGCCTCATAGAAATATTGAGCAACTTTGTCTTCATTTCCAATTACACTCGTTAAAAGACCGCACATAAAATATAACGGATAATGCGCTTTTAAATAAGCAAGCTGAAAGCCAATCATGCTATATGCAACAGCATGGCTTCTATTAAAACCATAGTTTGCAAATTTGACGATTAAGTCATAAACGTCATTTGCAATGTTAACAGGATACTCCTTTTTTAGGCATCCTTCAACAAAATGGCTTCGCTCTTCATCCAGGACCTTTTTATCCTTCTTTGAAACAGCTCTTCTTAATAGATCTGCCTCGCCCAGCTGAAAACCAGCCATCTTTGCTGCAATCAGCATGATTTGCTCCTGATAGACAATGACCCCATATGTATCCTTTAATATGTCATACAAATCAGGATGAGGATAGGAGACCTTGACTCTGCCATGCTTTCGGTCGATAAAAAGCGGGATATTTTCCATTGGACCTGGACGATAGAGAGCATTGACCGCCACGATGTCTTCTAAACTAGACGGCTTTAGGCGCCTTAGCACCTGACGCATCCCCTGTGATTCAAGCTGGAATATTCCAGTTGTATCGCCCGCAGATAACAATTCAAACGTTTTCTGATCCTCATATGATATGTCACTAAAGTTAATGTGGACGTTTTCCTGTCTTTCAATCTGGTTTTTAATGGATTCAATTAATGTTAAGTTTCTGAGCCCTAAGAAATCCATCTTTAAAAGTCCGAGATCTTCTAAATAATTCATGGCATACTGCGTTAAATACACACCTTCATGGCCGTCTTGAATTGGAACGACCTCTGTCAGCGGCTCCTCGCTCAGCACAACCCCAGCTGCATGTGTCGAGGTGTGTCTCGGTAAGCCTTCTACTTTTAAAGCAGTTTGGAAGACCTTTCGAAGCTCTTCAGATTGCTGAAGCATCGCTTTTAATTCAGAAGATGCAGTCACCGCTTCTTTCAGCGTCGTTCCTGGCTTTGATGGAATCAGCTTGGCAAGACGGTCCGCTGCCTTTGAATCAATTCCCATCACACGACCAACATCCCTTAAAGCAGCTTTTGCTGCAAGTGTCCCAAACGTGACAATTTGCGCTACATGCATATCTCCGTATTTGTCTTTTACATAAGAAATGATTTCATCTCTTCTCGTGTCGGGGAAATCAATATCAATATCTGGCATGCTGATCCGCTCTGGATTTAAGAAGCGCTCAAATAAAAGACCGTGACGGAGCGGATCGACATCTGTAATAAACAGAACATATGCAACAAGTGAACCCGCTGCTGATCCCCGTCCAGGGCCTGTGACAATCCCTTTGTCATGCGCATACTTCATAAAATCCCACACAATGAGAAAATAATCACTGAAATTCATTTTTTGGATAATGCTCAGCTCATATTCAAGCCTTTTGACATACATGTCATTTGAAGCAAGCTTTCTTTGCTTCATCCCTTCTGCGCACACTCTGCGTAAAAACTGATCTGCTGTTGATTGATCAGGAGTCGGATAGGAAGGGAGTTTTGTCTGCCCAAGATTTAAATCAACTTCACAGCGGTTTGCAATCTCCACCGTTCTTGTCAGCAGCTCTCGATCATCTCTATACCATTCCAACATTTCTTCAAAGGATCTGAAATGCTTTTCTCCTCGGTCTTCCTCTATCTCTGAAAGCTGCTTACCTGCTTTAATCGCTTTTAAGCACGTATAAGCCATTTTGTCTTCTCGATTGATATAGTGAACATCACCCGTCGCAACAAGAGGAATGTCTGCACTATGTGAGACGTCCCGCAGTTTGCCGGCGAGCGATTCGTCCTGCTGAAATGGCTGAAGTGCGATATACACATGTCCCTCGCCGAATATATGCTTCAATTGTTTAGCGGCTTCACGCGCTTCTTCTAACTGATCATGCTGCAAAAGCGTTTCAATATACCCAGATGCGCCTGGTGTGATGGCAATGAGCCCGCGGTGATAGCTTTTAAGCCATTTTTCTTTCAGTCCGGCTTTTGATTTTGATTTCAGCACACTGCTGATTTTGATTAGGTTTTGATAGCCTTCATTGTTTTTTGCAAGGAGTACCAAGGGATAAGCCTCTGTCTCTTGTTCATCTATGAAGACAGAAGCTGTTAAACCGATAACAGGCTTGATGCCATGTTTTTTACATTCCTTATAAAATTCAACCGTGCCATACATCACATGGTCATCGGTAAGAGCGAGCGCCTTGCAGCCAAGTTCTTTTGCTTTCAGCACAAGCTCCTTTACTTTAGCTGCACTGCTTAACAAGCTGTATCCACTGTGGACCTGAAGATGAACATAAGACATGCTTAATCCACTCCTTTCGTCTAAAGTCATTCTTTCATTATAAAACGCGATGCGATGAGAAACAAATGTTCTTTCTTTTCTGTCCGTTCATACTTGTCCAGCACACGCCATATATTGAATAGAGTGAGGTGGACAAAATGGATGTGAAGGAAGCTTTTATTCCGAATTTTATCAGTTGTTATTTTATCGCCCTTGGGGTCATTTTGGGTGGTGCTATCATAGGCGGTGTTGGTGCGTATTTATCTGGTCAGCCGCCTTTATCCGTTATTACTAGTCTTGCCAACCGTTTAAAGATTTGGGCGCTTGTCGCCGCTATCGGCGGAACATTTGATGCTGTTTATAGCTTTGAACGAGGCATTTTTGAAGGAAACACACGTGATATTTTCAAGCAGATTTTATTAATCATCTCTGCCATGGGCGGTGCACAAACGGGGTATCTCATTATTACGTGGCTCACCCAGGAGCATGTGTCATCATGAGGGTGCCGGAGCTGTATAAACGCCCAGGCTGGCAGCGTTTTTTTGCAGGAATGATGTTTGGTGCGATTGTAAGCTGGCTTATTTTTCTCTTTACATACGGAACCTTTCAGGAAAAGCAAGTGACACTGCTGAGAAGCCAGCAGCATCATATGGACAGTCTGAAAGAACAAATCACACTCTATCGGGAAGATTTGCATAAGTTAAATGAGGATAATAAGAAGCGGCTGCTGATCCAAAGCGTAGATGTTCATCTCGTGAATCGTGAGCAATATAAAATCCCAGAGCCAGATACGCTAAAGTTTGAAGATCAGGTCAAGGAGGATATCTCAGAAGTCATTACAAAAGATATTGAAAGTGTCTATAAAACAAAGGAATTACTAAAACGGACAGTGGAAAATAAAGAATATACCATTCGGGAAAAGGCATATCGCGCGAAAGTGACAGAGCTGACAATTTATACGAAGCTTTCACTTGAAGTACGTATTTCATTTGCTGAATAAAGAGGTTGTGGAATTTTTATGAATTTCTGCCCTCAATGATTTCTTTTCACGCTTCATTTTTATACACTAAAAGTAGAACGAGATCTTAAATAGAAAGAGGTGAGGACAATGGAGGTTTACAGCTATCGTCAAATGGCACGAGACAAAGCAAGCCGGATCAAAGACGGCATGTGTGCTTATGCTGAGACAGAAATGATGGCTCATTTAATTAAAAAAGAATTAAAGCATCAAAATCTCCAAGCCTATGAAGATTCAACAGACATCGGCTGCTGGTTTATTCCTGTATGCAAATAACCCTTTTCTCCATGACAAAAAAGAGAGAAGGGACTTCATATCCCTCCTCTCTTATGATGATGATTTACATACTTCCTCTAAATCACGCAAAATCTCATCTGCTACGGCCCAATCATAAATGGACGCACCGGCTGCAAGCGGGTGGCCGCCGCCATGATATTTTTTCGCAATGGTGTTAATGACGACGCCTTTAGAGCGGAATCTCACACGAATCTGATCGTTTTCTTCCACAAAAAAGACCCATGCCTTAATACCTGCAATATTTCCCAGTGTCCCAACAAGCTGTGAGGCTTGCTGCGCTGTTGTTTGGAACGATTCCAAAATTTCACGCTTAATGAAAACAGATGCAACCCCGTTCTCTGACAAAGAAATATGTTGAAAAATATAGCCATTTAATTTCACGACATTCAAATCTGTCTCATACAATTGATTGAAAAGATCTGAAGATGAAAATGGATATTCGATGAGTTCCCCTGCATATTTGAGTGTCTTTTTCGTTGTGTTTGGGAAAAGGAAGCGGCCTGTGTCTCCTACAATGCCGGCATAGATCAATTCAGCTGCCTTTGTATTCAGCTGATATCCTTCTTCTTTCCCCTCTAAGTATAATTCATAAATCATCTCGCTCACAGAGCTTGCCTCTGTATCCACCCAAAGCAAATCACCATAAGGATCTTCATTCGGGTGATGGTCGATTTTCATCAGCTTATCGCCCATTAAATAGCGCTGATCATCGATTCTTGCTTGATTGGCTGTATCACAGACAATGACAAGGGCCCCTTTATATACGTCGTCTGGCACCTCATCGAGTTCATATAAAAATGAAAGGGATGGCTCAGGCGTTCCTGTCGCATAAATATTTTTTTCTGGATAGGTGGCACGCAAGATTTCCGTAAGGCCGCACTGCGATCCATACGCATCAGGATCTGGTCTTACATGTCTATGGATGATGATGGTGTCATATAATGATATGGTTCTAATCAGTTCTTTTTTCATAAAAACTCCTTCTCATGCGATACTCTTTTTATTATTAAATCATAATCTATCGTGACGGAAAAGTGAGGAATAGACAATTTATTCTAGTAAGCAAGCCTATTTACGTTTAAAATAGGGTTGTAACCACTTACAATGGAGGCTTGGCACATGCTTGTTTTGATTGTGTTTATTATTTGTTCTGCCATGTTTTATTTATACTACAAAGCTAAAAATGTCCGGACGAACCGGCCAGTCGAAAAAAAATTCTGGTCGGCGAAATCCAGTATGGCCCTTGGCTGCTTTGTCCTGCTCTTCGGTGTGAATCAATTATTTTTAAACCGCTCGTCACTCGCATTTGTCATCGGATTTATTTTTGTTGCTGTTGGTATCGGCAGTACGTGGGCTGGGTATAAAGCCTACAAGCATTATCTTCCGCTCTTTTTAAAGGAAGGCGAAAAAGATCACGCGTAATAAGGAAAGGGGCGACATGAGTTCGCCCTTTTTATCATTATCCTCTTTCCATCAGCTGCACCATCAGCATCGCTTTGCCTACGATATTCGATTGGTGATAAACCTCCACTTCCAGCTTTCCAAACTTGCGTCCTACTTCTAAAATATTCGGCTTAATCTGGATGGTGGATTCCATTTGGACCGGTTTTAAGAAATAGACAGAGAGACTCTCGACGATCAGTTCGCCCTTTTTATGAGATTTTAAGAAGCGGTTGGCAGATTCGATTAAAATTTGTGTGAACACCCCATATGAAATGTTTCCAAGCTGGTTCGTCATTTGCGGGGTAACCTCGTATTGATAAACCGCATCCGCTTTTGGTTTCTCTGTATCGGCTTCTTTAAATCCTCTTGAGACAACATCATCCAGCTTTTCTCCGACCTGCGGCTGCTTTTGAATCATTTGGAGCGCCTTGAGCACATCCTGACGGCTGATCATACCGATCAGCTTCGCATGATCATCCACAACTGGCAGCACCTCAATGCCTTCCCACACCATCATTTGTGCAGCTGAGGCGACAGATGTCTTGCCAATGACCGTCAGCGGATTTTTCGTCATCACTTTTTCAATCGGTGTGGAGCGGTCATGCCCCGCAATATCCTTTGAGGTGAGGATTCCGTGAATCTTCATTTGATCATCTGCGACCGGGAAACGGCCGTGGCCAGTTTCATAATTCTTTTCATACCATTTTTCAAGCTTATCCTCTGGTGATAAATACACGGTGCGTTCAATCGGCGTTAAAATATCTTCTACAAGCACAATTTCTTTTTTAATTAATTGATCATAAATGGCTCTGTTAATGAGAGCCGCTACGGTAAATGTATCGTAGCTTGTCGATAAAATTGGCAGCTCCAGCTCATCTGCGAGCTGAATGATTTCATCATCTGTTGAGAATCCGCCTGTGACAAGCACAGCCGCCCCTGCCTCTAATGCCTGCCTGTGGGCATTGACACGGTTTCCGACGATGAGCAGGTTGCCAGCAGCCGTATAGCGCATCATTGCGTCCAGCTCCATCGCTCCGATAACAAATTTATTTAACGTTTTATGTAAGCCGGCGCGTCCTCCAAGGACCTGACCATCAATGACGTTGACCACTTCTGCATATGTGAGTTTTTCAATATTTTCTTTTTTCTTTTGTTCAATTCGAATGGTGCCGACTCGTTCAATGGTACTGACGAATCCTTTATTTTCAGCATCTTTGATGGCCCGGTAAGCGGTGCCTTCACTCACTTTCATTTCTTTCGCTATGCGCCGGACAGAAATTTTCTCTCCGACATCTAATGAATCAATATACGATAAAATTTGCTCATGCTTTGTCGCCAATCCCGTTCACCCTTTTTGTTTTCAGCGTTTTCATCTATGTTTCATTATAAGGGCAGGATGCTTTTAATAGCAATTTGTCTTTTCTTTCAGCAGATGAAGGCAAACAAAAAAGCCGGCATTTGGGGACTGACCCCCGTTTTTGAGACAGGGATCAAAACACCTTTATACAGCCAATTGCCGATAGTTTATCGGTGATTGGTTGTTTAGTTTCGTTTGAATACGAATGTTGTTATAATAATAAATGTATTCTTTGACAGTGCGTTCTACGATGTTGGTCGTAGTTCGATCAATGCTGTTAAGATAGAACGTTTCAGACTTTAGTGAGGAATGAAACGATTCGATGGAGGCATTATCAGCGGGTGTCCCTTTACGGGACATGCTCATGGTAATGCCTTTTATATGAACAGCTTTCTGATACTCGTAAGATGTATACACAGAACCTTGGTCGCTATGTAACACGCAGTTCTCAGGCAGTGCTGGGAGCTGATCAAGTGTGTTTAAGATAAAGTCTGTGTCCTGCTTATCACCAATCGTAAAAGCAATCACTTCTCCATTATATAAATCCAATATACTGGAAAGGTACAATTGTTTCTGTCCATAAGGCAAATACGTGATGTCCGTTACTAGTTTTTCAAGAGGGCGATCAGACTGAAAGTTCCGATCGAGTATATTACCAGCCACGGCATAGGGCTGCCCATTCTTCTTACGCTTTTTCATTTTAACCCGGCATTGCCACTGGTTTTTCTGCATGATACGTTGAACAGTTTTATGGTTAATACGCATTCCCACTTTTAGTATGGCTGTAATTTTTCGGTATCCATATCGATACTTGTGCTCTCGGCACAACGTGCCGATTTGTTTCTCTAGTTGTCTTTTAGAATGATTCTGAGTCAGATTCTTTTTCCATCTATAGAACGAAGCGCGTGAGATGCCTAAATGGACACAGATGTCCTGTACTGTCATCTTTTTGCGCAATTCTTCTACCAGTTTGATTGACGTTTCCTTATCAACTTCCTTTCCAATTCGTTGTACTTTTTTAAAACTTCATTCTGTTGACTCAGATAGCGATTTTCTGCCCGCAGTCTCTCTAATTCGGAAGAGTACTCGGGACCCTTTCCATGGGTATATTGTTTTCCAACAGGCTGTTCGAACCGGTGTGTATCCCCAGCATGATGCCACCTCACCCATGTTTGAACCTGCGTTTTATTTTTGATATTCAATTCTTGCATGATCTCTTTCATAGGTACGCCTGCCAATCTCATGTCTACAGCCTTCTGTTTGACTTCAACCGGATAACTCACTCTTGTCCCCATAGAAAAACACCTCCATGTTTTATATCGGATCACAACGATCCGTTTTCAAACTTGAAGGTGTTTTTTATTTGTCTCATCTTATGGGGTCAGTCCCTTGTGTGCCAGCTTTTTAATATGGATTAAATTTCGATTGATACCCCGCTTTTTAACACATGACCGACGCCGCCATGCAGGCTGTCTGCAAATGCATGAGGATCCTGTTCAATTGGCGGGAATGTGCTGTAGTGAATCGGAACGACCTGTTTTGCCCGCAGCCATTCTGCTGCGATTCTTGCATCTTCCGGTCCCATCGTGAAGTTATCACCGATTGGAAGAAAGGCAAGGTCAATATGATTCAGTTCACCGATCAGCTTCATATCTGAAAAGAGCGCGGTGTCTCCAGCATGATAAATCGTTTTGCCCTCTGCTGTGAATAAAATACCTGATGGCATGCCTGTATACGTAATTGTTTTCGTTTCTTCATCAATGACAGCTGAACCATGAAACGCTTGCGTGAGCTTCACTTTACCAAATTCAAACTCACGTCCGCCGCCGATATGAAGCGGGTGCGTTTTCACCCCTTGCCAGCTTAAATAAACGGCAAGCTCATTTGGTGCAACGACGAGAGCGTCATTATTTTTAGCAATTTCAATGGTGTCACCAAGGTGATCTCCATGTCCATGTGTCAGTAAAATGACATCCGCTTTCACATCTTGCGGTTTGATCTCTGTATGCTTATTCCCATTTAAAAATGGATCAATCCAAATATGATATCCGTTTGTTTCAATGTGTACAACTGAATGTCCATGATATGTAGCTTTCATGTAGTATATCCACCTTTCAATTTTGATCTCATATCATTTATTCCCTCTATAAAAAGCTGAAAAACTTAATGCCTGTGAATGACGTTAAGACCACCTGTTGCTTCAATGACGGTGCCTGTAATGAGGTCTGAACGGTCATCGCATAGAAATGAAATGATGCGTCCTATATCCTCACCAGTGCCAGACCTGCCTATCGGCGTTTCATCGTCTTTGATTTGACGGGCTTTCTCTATTGTCGATTCTTTCATGTCTCCAACGATTTTGCCTGGACAAACCATATTAGCAGTGATGCCATTTTCGGCTTCTTCAATCGCAATGGTTTTCGTCAATGACGCAAGGCCCACTTTTGCCGCTCCAAAGGCTGATCTGTGCATCCAGCCTGGCGCATGGTCTGCACCTTGGAAGCCATAAGTGATAATGCGGCCAAAGCCTTGTTTTCTCATCGTTGGGATGACCATTCGGAACAAATGGAATACTGCTGATAGGTTGCCTTCTATCATTTGATACCATTCATCTTCAGAGTAATCCGCCAGTTTTTTTCGTTCAAAAATATAAGGACCGGCATTGTTAATCAAGGCATCAATCCGTCCAAATCGCTCTGCTGCCAGCTCTACCATGTTTTTTAAATCTTCTTTTTTTGTCACATCACCTTGGACAAATTGAAGCTTATCTTCGTACTGGTATAATTCTTCTTTCATCTGCCGGACAGCTTCATCATCACTTCGATAATTCACTGTCACAGAATACCCCATATTCAGTAAAGACTCGGTGACTTTCCGGCCAAGTCCTTTAGAACCCGCTGTTATTAATGCGTGTCGCACACAATCTCCTCCTAAAGCAAAGGTTGCAAGTTCACGTGTTTCTTTTGTTATCTTTACTTTACTATAAACCGGCATCTGGCGCACTTATGAACCCTTTATCGATATGAGTTAAACAGTATAGGGTGATTCATCCACTTTTTCAGATCCCATGAGCCATGGATATCGAGCAGCAGAGAAACAAAACGATAGCACTCTCTCACCTCATGAAGATCACGAGGAAGCGGGCAAATCTCTTCATAGCCCAATTGAACATTGCGGGCGGCTTCTTTCGTCAAAAGGTATTCCAATGCAATAAAATCAAACGCAGCTGGTCCATATACGACATATTCTGTATCAACTAAACTCGTCACTTGATCATCTTTTTCAATATATTGAGATGGATCTAAATCAATTAAAATGAGACTGGCTGAATCAGGAGGCTTCAGCTTTTCAATCTTTTGCTGCACCATTTCTGCATAACAGTGAAATTCAGGCTGATCCGCGTAATAGCGGCCTATGAGTTTGGATACAGTCTTTTTTAACACAGCATGGAATTCTCGCAAATGCTTCTTTTCAGCTCCGTATACTGCACCAAAAAAGTCAGTACGATATGAATGAAGATGCGCTAGTTTCCTCCCATAATCCTTATAAAAGGCTGATGAACGTCCCTCAAAAGATGTGAAAGGTGTTCCTTCTGCTTTTTCCATTACATAAAAATATCTTCCTGCCTTCTTCACTTTACGAATAACTTTTGGAATATGAAAGGAATTCGTATGAGACAGCTTTTGATTGATTTGATCGATATGCTCTTGTACAGTACGGTCATCTACTCCATAGATCATCTTGATCCCAGACACAAATTCACTTTCTTCTCTTGCAGTTTTAGGAGATTTGACTATATATTCCGTTTTATCTTGCAAGGAGATCAGCCACACATCATTAGCCCGTCCGTCATATTGTTCTCCTAACGTTTTCACTGATACGATTGGTTGATGAAACAAAGCCTCAAGCGTTTTCTTCATGATCTGCTGTCACTCCCTCTTCTGTTTGACGCCGGTATGCTTTCATTTCTCCAATGATCATCAATCTCCTTTTTCCATGACAAAAAAACCATCCGTATAAACGAATGGTTTTAATAAGTTACGCCAGGCAGGCTTTTGCTTTTTCTAAAGCGAGCAGGATTTGTTTGAATCCAGTTCCGCCTGCACTTGTTCTTTTTTCAACCGCAACATATGGATCAAGAACAGTGTAAATGTCTTGTTCAAAAAGCTCGCTTGCTTCTGTGAATGTTTCAAAAGAAAGATCACTTAGATAGATACCTTTTTGAATACATGTATACACAAGCTTGCCAACGATTTCGTGTGCTTCACGGAATGGCATGCCTTTTTTCGCAAGGTAGTCAGCCACTTCTGTCGCATTTGAGAAATCTTCTTTTGTTGCCTTTTTCATGACATCTTCGTTCACTGTCATCGTTTGAATCATGCCTGTGAAGATTTGCAGGCTGCCAGCGATGGTTTTCACTGTATCAAACATGCCTTCTTTATCTTCTTGCAGATCTTTGTTATACGTAAGCGGCAAGCCTTTCATAATCGTGAGAAGCCCCATCAGGTTGCCATACACACGGCCTGTTTTCCCGCGGATTAATTCAGCCATATCCGGGTTTTTCTTCTGCGGCATCATGCTGCTGCCTGTTGCATACGTGTCATCGAGTTCAATGAATTTGAATTCTTGCGAGCACCATAAAATGATTTCCTCACAAAAACGTGAGAGGTGCATCATCACAAGACTGCTATTAGATAAAAACTCTAAAATGAAGTCCCGGTCACTCACACCATCGAGGCTGTTTTCGTAAATGTGGTCAAAGCCAAGCTGCTCTGCTGTATATTCACGATCAATCGGGAATGTCGTTCCTGCTAACGCTCCGCATCCAAGCGGAGATACGTTAATTCGCTTTAATGAATCTTGGAAACGCGCTTTGTCACGCTCAAGCATCCAGAAATAGGCGAGCATATGATGGGCAAACGAAATAGGCTGAGCACGCTGCAGGTGCGTATATCCTGGAAAAATCGTTTCAATGTGCTGTTCTGCCTTTTCTACAAGCACCGTTTGAAAGGAAGAGATCAGTTCAATGATATGCTCGACTTGGTTATTCAAATACAAGTGCATATCGGTTGCAACTTGATCATTCCGGCTTCTCGCTGTGTGCAATTTGCCGCCAAGCGGACCAATCTCATCAATGAGCATTTTCTCAAGGTTTAAATGAATGTCCTCATAATCGACTGAGAATTCCAGTTCATCCGCCTCTGCCTTTTTCATGAGCGTATTTAGTCCGTCTTTGATGGCAGCGGCCTCCTCATCACCGAGGATACCGCATTTATTCAGCATACTTGCATGAGCAAGGGAGCCGGTCAGATCTTCTTTGACTAATTGTTTGTCGAAATGAATGGACGCGCCAAACTCATCGACCCATTTTTCTGGTGTTTTTTGAAATCGGCCTCCCCAAAGCTTTTTCATGCTTTAACCTGCTCCTTTTTATTCACGATGCTGTTTACTTTTGTCGGTAAGCCCCAAAGATTAATAAATCCTACAGCTGCATCATGATCGAATTCATCTGCTTTTGTATAAGTGGCTAGATTTTCATCATAAAGTGAATATGGTGATTTACGTCCTTCTACAATGGCATGACCTTTAAATAGTTTCACACGTACAACACCTGTTACGTTCTGCTGTGTTTCTTGTAAGAATGCATCTAGTGCTTCTTTAAGCGGTGAGAACCATAAGCCGTTGTATATTAATTCAGCCATTTTTTGTTCTACGATTGGTTTAAAGTGTGCGACTTCTTTGACAAGCGTTAAGTCTTCAAGCTCTTTATGCGCTTTTAGAAGTGTGACAGCACCTGGGCATTCGTACACTTCACGAGATTTGATGCCGACAAGACGGTTTTCAACGTGATCGATTCTGCCAACACCATGCTGTCCAGCGACTTCATTTAAATGAAGGATGAGATCAGATAATGAATACTGGATACCGTCAATGGCTGTCGGTTTTCCTTTTTCAAACGTGATTTCAATGATTTCAGGTGTGTCAGGCGTTTTTTCAAGTGGATTTGTCAGATCGTATGCACCTTCTGGCGGCGCAGCCCAAGGATCTTCTAAAATGCCACATTCGTTACTTCTGCCCCAAAGGTTTTGGTCGATTGAATATGGGCTGTCTAAGTTAATCGGAATTGGAATACCGTGTTTTTGTGCATAATCGATTTCTTCATCACGAGACCATTTCCATTCACGCACTGGTGCAAGAACTTCTAGGTCTGGATTCAATGCTTTAATGGATACTTCAAAACGAACTTGGTCGTTCCCTTTTCCAGTACATCCATGAGCAACTGCTACTGCATTTTCTTTTTCTGCCACTTCCACTAATTTTTTTGCAATAAGCGGGCGGGATAGTGCAGATACTAGTGGATATTTTCCTTCATACATTGTGTGTGCTTGTAATGCAGTGAGTGCAAACTCTTCAGCAAATTCTTCTTTTGCGTCAATCATGTATGATTGAACAGCTCCGACTTGAAGTGCTTTTTGTTGAACGAATGCTAAATCTTTTCCTTCACCTACGTCCAAGCAGCAAGCAACAACTTCGTATCCTTGCTCTTGTAACCATTTAACTGCAACAGAGGTATCAAGACCTCCGGAATATGCTAATACGACTTTTTTATTTTGTGACATGATTGAAAAGCTCCTCTCGCTTGTTTTGATTCTGTGAATGTCTTTTGCATAAAAATAAGTTTTAATTTATAAACATGCATTTAGTATGTATACACTGTAACAAGGAAAAATTGTTTTTTCAACCCCTTTATGAAAAAAACTCTGCCAAATTTTCTTGGCAGAGTCATTTTGGGCTATTTTTGATCTTTTTCAAGCTCTCGTAAGACATGAGGAAGCTCTGGAATCACGAGTTTGGTCATAGCTAAACGAACGGCCCCAGTAGATCCCGGCGTGGCAAAGACAGCCTTTTGATTGATGACCCCTGCCGTTGCCCTGGATAAAATAGCAGCTGAACCTATGTCTTCTGTATAACTGAGCATGCGGAAGATTTCACCAAAGCCAGGCAGTTCCTTGGAAAAAAGAGGGGTGATCGCTTCAATGGTCACATCCCTTGCGGCAATCCCTGTTCCGCCATTTAACAAGACGGCATCTATTTTCGGTTCGCTTGTTCCTACGAGCACAGCGTCTTGAATCGATCCTATATCATCTTTTACAATATCGTATGCAAGAACAAGATGTCCCTGTTCTTTGAGCAAATCAATCATCAGACGGCCGCTTTTATCTGTATCTTTCGTTCTTGTATCACTGACCGTAATGACTTTCACATAAAGCCTTTCTTTCGCCTCACGTTTATGTTCTGTCACGCTCATCTTTCGCACCGCTCCCTTTTGCTTCGTATTGGACAACATTATAGCATGCTGCTTTTAACAGAAAAAAGCTCTTTTCCAATAAGGAAAAGAGCTCAGCGTGTAGACAAACCCTCGCATTCGTTGTCAGCTCTGCGCGCTGGTGCTCACGAATGTCAAATTCGCTCCGCTCCAGTGCTCGAGCTTCCTAGACTTCAAAGGTTTTCTTTCACGCTGAAAAGAAGACAAAGGGCTAAAATAAAGATCATTTTAGCCCTTTGTCAACAATCTGAAAAGCTCTTTTCCAATAAGGAAAAGAGCTTTTCAAACTTGATTACGCTAAACGCATAACATCTCTTGCAATCATTACTTCTTCGTTTGTAGGGATGACGATCACTTTTACAGGAGAGTGCGGGTAGCTGATGAATGCTTCTTCGCCTCTCATGTTGTTTAGGGAAGGATCCCAGTAAACGCCCATGAATTCTAGTCCACGAAGTACACGTGCTCTTACTTCTGAACTGTTTTCACCGATGCCAGCTGTGAAGATAATCGCATCTACGCCATTCATTCTTGCTGCATAAGAACCGATGTATTTATGAATACGGCTCGCAAAAATATCAAGAGCAACTTCTGCACGATCGTTTCCTTCTTCTGTTGCTTCTTCGATATCACGAAGGTCACTTGACAGACCAGACACACCTAAAAGACCACTCTTCTTATTCAAAGTAGAAAGCACTTCTTCAGCAGTATGTCCTGTTTTTTCCATAATAAATGGAATAAGGGCAGGGTCAATGTTACCTGAACGTGTCCCCATTGCAACACCAGCAAGTGGTGTAAAGCCCATAGATGTATCGATTGATTTTCCGCCTTCAACTGCTGCGATACTCGCACCATTTCCAAGGTGGCAAGAAATCAGACGAAGCTCTTCAAGCGGACGGCCTAATAGCTCTGCTGCACGCTCTGTAACGAACTTGTGGCTTGTCCCGTGGAATCCATATTTACGAATACCAAATTTTTTGTAGTAGTCGTACGGAAGGCTGTATAAGTAAGACTGCTCTGGCATTGTTTGGTGGAATGCTGTATCGAACACAGCAACCGCTGGTACGTCAGGCAGAATTTGTTTGAATGCTTTGATTCCTACAACGTTTGCAGGGTTGTGAAGTGGTGCAAGCTCTGAAAGCTGATCAATGTCATTGATCACTTCATCAGTTAAAAGAACAGAATCGCTGAATTTCTCTCCGCCGTGAACAACGCGGTGTCCTACGCCATCAATTTCATTAAAGTCTTTGATGATGTGAAATTCAGTTAGTTTTTCAAGCAGCATTTTGACCGCTACTGCGTGATCTGGAATATCTGTCACTTCTGTTTTCTTTTCTCCATCTACAGAAATCGTGAAGATACTGTTGTCCATTCCGATTCTTTCAACAAGCCCTTTTGTTAAAACGGTTTCTTCCGGCATGTCGAACAATTGGAATTTAAGAGATGAGCTTCCTGCGTTGATTGCAATAATTTTGGACATTACTGTCGCTCCTTTTACTCAGTTGTTATATAAGGTTTCACGTTTTTTCCGGTGCTATATTCAACCTGTTTGACGGGTCTTTTATAGTTTAACGATAAGTCCGAAAAATATCTGACTTTTTCATTTAAACATTGAAAACTTTGCATTTCAAGTGCACCTTCAAACTGTTATCGCTTACATCAATAAGTCGTTATTTTCTGAATAGTAAAATATCCAGATTATTGACAAAGAGCTAAAATGATTTTTATTTTAGCTCTTTGTTTTCTTTTCAGCGTGATAGAAAACCTTTGCAGCTCTAGGAAGGGCGAGCACCGGAGCAGAGCGAATTTGGGATTCGTGAGCACCGGAGCGCAGACCTGCGGGCGAATGCGAGGGTTTGTCTACACGCTGAAATAGCCAGAAATCACTCTGGCTATTCTTTCGTTTCTTTTTCTTCTATAAACCACTGGTCTAGTTTTCTCATCACACCGACCATTGCTTCCTTCTGTGAGAAAGATGGAAGATTGGCAAACAGCATTCGTTTTGGTGCTTTCAGCCCTTCTTTTTTCTTTTGCATCACAAATAAGCTTTTGGCGTGTTTTTTATCCTTAAACATGGACACTGGCAGCTGAATTAACGCATTCATATACGCATGATCTTTGATGAAATCCTTTAATTGTACGCTCTCTTTTCCTTCAAACAAATCATTTGGAATGATGAAGAATAAGAAGCCGCCTTCTTTCGTGTAGCGAAGGCTTTGTTCAATGAATAAATAATGGGCAAAGGCATGTCCTTCTTTTGCCTTTAATTCAAAGTCTGCTGCACGCTCATCATTTGGATAATAGCCCACTGGGAGACTGCATACAGTGACATCTGCCGGTGAGATCAGAAGCGGCTCAAGACTGTCCTGGTGGAAAAGCTCAACTTCTTTCTCCTCTAAATTCGCCTGGGCCCAAGCAATTTTAATGAGCACATCATCAATTTCAGACGCAAAGCCGCGTTTTGTTTCTGCAGTGAGATTATTTAAAACAGCAAGAAGTAAGTTTCCTGTTCCCGCTGCTGGATCAAAGACTACAAGCTCTTTTTGACCGTCTAAAAATTTATTCACCAAATAGCTGACAAACAGTCCAATCGTATCTGGTGTCATCTGGCGATTTGGGTGAGAAATATCCTTTTGACCTTTCAATACGGCGAGCTGAAACGCTTTACGAATCTGCTCATGATCATAAGAAGCAAAATCTGCTTTTTCTATTAAATCCTTTAATAAACCGTTTCGATCATTTGCTTGGAAAAAGGCTTCTCCTGCTTCTGCCAATGCTTCAATATAGGAAATGCCCTGTTCCTTTTTTAATCGAATAGAAGCTGTATCGAGCAGTTCAAAAATAGTACTTACTTGATCTTTCTGCAATGCTTTTCTCTCCTCGCTTTGTTAAAAGCTATATGTTCTCATTGAAAAGAGCCCCAGGATGAAGCCGGAGCTCTTGTCGATGCTGCTTTTATAACAGTGATTTTGCAGCTTCAATGGCTTTTTCATAATTTGGGTGATTCGTTGCTTCACTTACGTATTCAGTGTAAACCACTTTTCCGTTAGGGTCTAATACGAAGACTGCGCGTGCCAATAAACGCAATTCTTTCATATACACTCCGAATGCTTCACCAAATGACATATCTCTGTGATCAGATAATGTTTCGACATTTTCAATTCCGTTTGCTCCGCACCAGCGTGCTTGTGCAAATGGAAGGTCTGCACTAATCGTATAAATATTGACCGGACCTAAACCCGCTGCCTCTTCATTGAAACGTCTTGTTTGTGCGTCACACACACCTGTATCAATAGAAGGAATCACTGAGATGATCGTCACTTTTCCTGCTAAATCAGAAAGTGAAACTTCTCCAAGTGAGTTCGTTAATACCGTAAAATCAGGAGCCTGCTCGCCTACTTTTACTTCATTTCCTACAAGCGTGACAGGACTTCCTTTAAATGTGATCGATGCCAAAACAATTCCTCCCTTTTCAAATGTATGGTTCTATCATAGTAGAGAAAGCAAAAAACTGCAAAGCCTAATCGTCCATTTTGCAAAAAAAGTTAACTGCAGCGCAGCTAACTTTTTAAAGGTCTATGTCATCTAGTTTTCGTTCTTTGTGACGGTGCTCCCGCTCATCCTTCTTAAACATGTGCTGAAGACGTTCAATTGCTTGAGGAGCAGAATCCAATATTTTATCGAGCAGATGTGTGTGTTCATCCAAATGAAGCATTCGAACTCCGTTTGTTCCAACAATTAAGAAGGCGATTGGTGTAATCGACACCCCGCCGCCGCTTCCGCCGCCAAATGGGAGTCTCGGCTCTTTTCGTTCCTGTTCATCAGAACGTTTTTCTTTCTTTTGGTTCCCGTTAAATTCACTGCCGCCGGCTGCAAATCCAAAACCAACCTTTGACACAGTGAGAATGACACTGCCGTCAGGGGTTTCGACTGGATCGCCGATGATTGTATTCACATCTATCATTTCTTTTAAGTTTTCCATCGCTGTCTTCATGAGACCTTGGATTGGATGATCTGCCATTTTCGGGTTCCTCCTTAAACAGATGATTCATTCTTCGTTGCTTGAAGAGAGGCACTTTTTCTCGCCTTTCTTCCTTTTAACCAATGGACAAGTAAACGAATGGCTGCAAGCATAGCATGTCCAATACGAAAATATGCTATACATGTAAACTGAGTCTGTGACACATTGTGCTGAAAGGCCGGAATGACTTCATACACCGGTTTATGCTTAAAGGTGAGATGCTCCTGCATAAAGGCAAGCAGTGCTCCTTTCACTGACCACACACCTCCGGCTGCTACACCTGTTAAAGCGGCGTCATGAAAGCCGATCCATGTCGACCAGTGAAATGAGACAACCCTTATGTGAATGAAGAATTTGCGCATGATCCGGTTTAAATCGACAATCTCTTTTGTGATGCGCTCCATTTGATGAAGGATTTGCTTCATATCACGTGTTCCTACTTTTTTATGCATCGATTCTTTTTCGTGATCAAGGTTTTTAGCGCTTTCCATTTTCTTTTCACGAATATCAATCGTTTGGTCTTCTGGATTGACCCTCACCATCGGAATTTCTTTTTTGAGTCTGATCAATCCATATAAGGTGATGACCTTCAGTGCAATGTGGTCATTGTCGTTTGTATGCGAATAGTCCAGCGAAATGGTTACTTTCATGAAAATCAACAAGATCACAAGAAGCAAAAACGCTGCGATCCAAACGTAAAGCACTGTGCTCACTTCCTCCATAACAAATGATGCTTTCCCTACGATTATGGCTCTCATTCTGGATTTTATACCCAATCAACAAAAAAGAGTTTGACCGGTACCCGGCCAAACTCCTCTGATTATACGTTTGATTCTTTTTTTTCATATAAATGTTCATGGACGACCACCGTATCGGCAAAGTAATCATGAACCCCTTGCTTTTTCGGTGAGAACCCAACGATAGCATAGAGAATAAAGATCGTATTAATGTAGCGTCCCACAATCTCTCTAAAGAAAATAACATCCCATGAGAGCTTCTTTTCAGGCTGAAGTGAGGCCACTTTAATCCCAAACACCATCTTGCCAAGTGTTTGTTGAAAGATTTTCGTCATGATGGCGAAATAAAGGAGGAATACAATCGTCGTTGTGACGGAAAATGGAGAAAACCATCCCCCTCCTTTGGACCAGCCAAACAGACTAAAGATTGGAGAAACCGTCAAATGGTTTACACCCCAGACGACGAGCCAATCAAGAATAAATGCCCAAAATCTAATCCAAAAACCTGCAAACGCCTGTGCTTCAATTGAAGCGCGCTTCACAAAGGCCGGCTTCGATTCTTCCTCTTGGCTGCGGCTTTCGCTTACTTCATCGAATGTAGAATCCATCTATGATCCCTCCTTTATTTTGAATAGAGATACATCGGTTTAGACCCATTTGAGCCAGCCAGTGTTTCTTTTAAATTCAGAAAATCAATTTCGCTTTTAAAGAGCTTGCTTGCACTCATGTTTAAAAGAGAGTTCCAGCCAAAGCTTTGAGAATAGCTGACCACTGTTGCTCCTTTTAAGCCTTTTTCATTTTTCTTCATCGCTTTTAATGCATCTTCATAATACCCAAGCTCATCGACTAATCCGTTCGATTTTGCCTGTGTCCCGTCATATACTCGGCCGTCAGCAATTTTCTTGACTTCCTGTTTTGACATGCCGCGTCCTTCAGAGATCACTTTGACAAATCCTTCATAAGAGTTATCGACCATGCTTTGCATGATGTTGCGCTCATCTTTTGTCATATCACGGTTTGGAGACATGATATCTTTGAATTTCCCGCTCTTAATCGTTTCATATTTAATACCCAGATTATCTGCGAGCTTAGAATAATTCAAGCTTTGCATGATGACACCTAACGATCCTGTTAATGTTTCAGGTGAAGCAAAGATTTTCTTCGCTGGAGTTGACACGTAGTAGCCGCCTGAAGCTGCCATTGAACCCATAGATACGTAAATCGGCTTCTTCGCTTTTTTCACTTCTTCTAATTTTTTATGTATTTCAGCACTTTCATAGACACCGCCGCCAGGAGAGTTTACGCGCAGCAGTACACCTTTTACAGAAGCATCCTCTTTCGCTTTATCTAGTTCCTTGAGGAATGCACGATGATCATAACCTTCTCCGCCTAATAGGCTCGATGCGCCGCCATTATCTTGAATGGTTCCATTAATCTCAAGAACAGCAATCTTGCCTGCACCGCTGCCATTCTCTAGTACCTTCTCTTCTATTTCATCCCCGAATTGATAGCTCATTTTATTGTCATTGAAGCTATCGAACAAGGCCATCGTGACACTAATCACAATTGAAAATCCGAAAACACCAAGTGCAATAATTAGCGCTGCCCATCTTTTCGCATTCATCTTTTTCTCCTCCTTTTTATCTCACTTCATTCATACGAATGCCCGCATGAAATGTTTCACAGCAATTGTGGTTTTTTTACATTTCATGTAGGCATATGATAGCACCTCTCTTAAATAACGATCAACTTTACATCGTCTGCGTAGACAAACGCATGACGAAAAATTGGCTTTTTTATCCTCTCCCTGCACCTAATAGGCTAGATCTTCACCGCAACGAAACACCTAAACCATTCTTTCATGAGAAAACAGATATTCAATTATGCTCAGAATCCAGCCATTTCAAATCACTCACATCGACTCATTTCTCATAAAGCCATCCGATCCTCAGATGGTTCTTTCTAAAGTTTTTACTTTCATATGAAAAAAGTGTAAAATGTGAGCAAGGGTTTTCATGTAAGCCCTTTATCATTGAAAATTATTTTTGACAGCAAAGGGGAGAACGTCAATGACAGATAATCGTCGCAATGTATTTTTCTTTTACAAAAAAGATCATGAATTGGATGGACACATTTCTTCTCTCGAGAAGCTCGCTACCGATCAGGGCTTTCACGTCGTCAAGCGTGCAGAGGATGCCCATATTATTGCTTCAATTGGCGGGGATGGCACATTTCTTCAAGCAGTACGTAAAACAAACTTCCGGGATGACTGCTTGTATGTAGGGGTATCAAAATCAGAAAATACGCACTTATACTGCGATTTCTCGTTAGAGCATTTTGATAAAATGATTGATGCCATGAACACTGAACAGCTTGAAGTGAGAAAATATCCGATCATCGATGTAAGCGTTGACAGCACAAACCAGTTCCATTGCTTAAATGAACTGTCGATCCGCTCCAGCATTATTAAAACATTTGTGATCGATGTGTATATAGATGATTTCCACTTTGAAACTTTTAGAGGCGACGGCATGATTATTTCCACTCCGACTGGTTCAACGGCTTACAATAAATCCGTGAGCGGCGCCGTGGTTGATCCGATGCTTCCTTGTATGCAAGTCACAGAGCTTGCATCGCTGAATAATAACTCGTACCGTACATTAGGCGCTCCTTTCATCTTGAGCAGTGACCGCAAGCTGACGCTCAAGGTAGTGCAGGATGGAAACGATCATCCAATTATCGGGCTTGATAACGAAGCGCTCGGCACAAAACACGTCAAACAAATTGACATTGGCCTTTCAGGAAAAGTCATTAAAACGGTGAAATTAAAAGACAACTCTTACTGGGAAAAAGTAAAGCGCAGATTCCTTTGAGAATTTGTCCGCGACTGAAAGCTCCTTTACGGGGCTTTTTTTATGTCTTTTCATTCACGGTCATGGTTATGGTATGATGTCACAAGTATGAATGTACGAAAAGGAGAACACGATGACATTACAACATTTTGATCAATATCCATTAAGTGATGAATTGAAACAAGCGTTAGAAGCGCTTCGCTTCCATACACCTACACCCGTTCAGCACGAGACATTATCCGTTGCTTTTTCAAAGCAGGATTTAATCGTCAAATCTCAGACTGGGAGCGGCAAGACTGCAGCTTATGGTCTGCCGATTTGTGAAATGGTTGATTGGGCTGAAAATAAACCTCAAGCCCTCATCCTCGTTCCGACACGAGAACTCGCCATGCAGGTCAAACAAGACCTCACAAGCCTTGGGCGATTCAAACGAATCAAAGCCGCAGCCATTTATGGAAAAGCCTCTTTTCAAGCGCAGAAAGTAGAGCTTTCACAGAAAAACCATATTGTGTGCGGGACACCAGGCCGCATTTTGGATCACCTTGAGAAAGGCACCCTTTCTTTAGAAAATCTCAAATTTTTCGTGTTAGATGAAGCGGATGAGATGCTGAACATGGGGTTTATCGATCAAGTCTCTTCTATTATTCAGTATCTGCCGCCAAAGCGCATGTCGATGCTGTTTTCAGCGACAATGTCTGATGACATGAAGAAATTGAGCGAACAGTTTTTACAATCACCAAAAGTCATTGAGATTGCACGTGAAGTAACGTCTGTACAGCAAATCACCCACACCGTCATTGAAACGGAAGAAGAATCGAAATTCTCCCTTTTACAGCGTACGATCGTCATTGAAAATCCAGATAGCTGCATTATTTTCTGTAATACACAAGACCGGGTGAATGAACTTACGATAAAGCTGGACGAATGGGATGTGCCCTGTGACAAAATTCATGGCGGCATGAGACAGGAAGACCGGTTTGATGTGATGGATGAATTTAAAAAAGGTGAATTCCGTTATCTGATCGCAACAGATATAGCAGCCCGGGGGATTGATGTCAGTGATATGACACATGTCATTCATTATGATCTTCCTTATGAAAAAGAGCGCTATATTCACCGGACTGGCAGAACAGGCAGAGCGGGAAAAAGCGGGAAAACGATTGCATTTATGACAAAGAATGCAAAGCCGCTTATTGATGAATTAAAGCAGGATGCCGGCATAGATTTTCAAACTCAGCCTTATCCAACAAAGGAAGAAGCAGAAATGCATGTAGAAAGCTTTGAAGAAAAGATTGAAACGCCTGTTCAAAAGGAAAATAAACAGGCAGGCGTTGAGAAAGATATTATGAAGCTTTATTTTAACGGCGGAAAGAAAAAGAAACTGCGGGCTGTTGATTTCGTTGGAACCATTGCCAAAATAGAAGGCGTTGCATTCGATGACATTGGGATTATTACGATTCAAGATACGAAAACATATGTAGATATTTTAAACGGCAAAGGCCCTCTTGTGCTGAATGCCATGCGCCACACACCCATTAAAGGCAAGCAGTTAAAAGTACATGAAGCACGTTCATAAAAGTGAGGACCCAGCGCCTTTACTTTTTTTATTTATATTGAAATAAGCTCAAAACCGTGTCCCATCAGCCTTTTTGATGACAAACATGACAAATGTCATATTGAATACATGATGGGTGCTACTATGAGCATGACACCTTTCCTTCTATACTTTGAAGTAGAAAGAAACGGAAAGGACTTGAACGTTCATGACGACTTCAACAAACACACAGCAGCAAGCTACTTTAAGAAAACAAGTGGGTCAATTCTCTGGTGCTGATTCGAAAAAAAGTATCATTCAACTTTTCAATACATTTATACCATTTTTTGGACTTTGGTTTCTAGCCTATTATAGTCTCAATATCTCCTACCTTTTAACCCTCTTCTTTGCGGTTATTGCAGCTGGGTTTTTAGTACGTGTCTTTATCATTTTTCACGACTGCTGCCACCAATCCTTTTTTAAACAAAAGCCGCTGAATCACCTGTTCGGTTTTTTAACGGGGGTACTCACCCTTTTCCCTTATCTTCAATGGCAACGAGATCATTCAATTCACCATGCCACAAGCAGTAATTTAGACAAACGAGGTACTGGCGACATTTGGCTCCTAACAGTCAAAGAATATCAAGAAGCATCAGCATGGACGAAATTTCGCTACAGATTTTATCGTAACCCTTTTGTGATGTTTATTTTAGGACCGATCTTTGTCTTTCTGTTAAAAAACCGTTTCAACGTCAAAAATGCTCGTAAAAAAGAGCGTTGGAACACGTATTTCACAAACATGAGCATCATTGCGTTAGCAGCCGCAACATGTCTTCTTTTTGGCTGGCAGGAGTTCCTGCTTGTTCAAGGTCCGATCTTCCTGATCTCAGGATCTATCGGTGTATGGTTGTTTTATGTACAGCACACGTTTGAGGACTCTTATTTTGAAGCAGATGAACATTGGAATTATGTGCAGGCAGCTGTTGAAGGAAGCTCCTTTTACAAATTGCCAAAGCTCCTTCAATGGTTAACAGGTAATATCGGCTACCATCATGTCCACCATTTAAGCCCAAGAGTACCGAATTATCTTTTAGAGCATGCCCATGACCAAAGTGAACCGTTGCAAAATGTCCCGACCATCACGTTGAAAACAAGCCTTGAGTCGATGAAATTTAGACTGTGGGATGAGGAAACGAAAGCATTTGTGACGTTTAGAGAAGCACGGCAATCTAAGAAGATGAACGTCCCTGTTATCAAAGGAGACATTCTCAAGAAAAATGCATAATCGGCGCAGGCTCTTTCTTACACGAGAAGGGGCTTGTTGTCATTGACAGGATGCATCAACAGGCTGAATTTGATAAAGTAAGGAAAAAGAATGAGAAACGAAAAAAGGTGGCACACGGATGAAAAAACAGTTTAAACTTCAAAAATTGCATGGGATTTCTCCCTATATATGGGCCATTTTTTTCATCCTGCCCTTTTATTTTATCCTTAAGACACCTTCGACTTTAGGTATTGTGATCGGCATTATTTTGAACGTCGTCTTTTTCGCTGTGTATCGTTTTGCCTTTGTCGCAAAAGGCTGGTCATTATATGTCTTCGGCCTTTTATTGATCGGCATTTCAACTGGTTATGTGATGCTCTACAGCTATATTTATTTCGCTTTTTGCATCGCCTATTTTAACGGACATATTAAACGAAAAGTTCCCTTTTATATCTTGTACTATATCCATCTGGCGAGCGCCGCCGTGGCAGTGAACTTTAGTTTGATCTTAAAAAAGGGCTGGTTTCTCACACAAATTCCTTTTGTCGTGATCACCCTGATTAGTGCCATTCTTCTTCCTCTCAGCATTCGAAGCAGGAAGGAACGGGAACGGCTTGAGGAGAAATTAGAATATGCCAATGAACGGATTGCAGATCTTGTGAAGCTTGAAGAAAGGCAGCGCATTGCACGCGACCTGCATGACACCCTTGGACAAAAGCTTTCTTTGATCGGTTTAAAAAGTGATCTTGCCCGTAAACTCGTGTATAAAGACCCTGAACAGGCTCGTGCCGAACTCAAAAGCGTCCAGCAGACCGCCAGAACGTCTCTCAATGAAGTGCGGAAGATTGTTTCCTCCATGAAAGGCATCCGAATCAAAGATGAAATGTCGAACATCGAGCAAATTCTCGAAGCAGCTGGAATTGAATTGATTTATGATGAAAAGGAAGCACCGAAACACATCTCACTTCTGAACGAAAACATTGTGAGCATGTGCATCAAAGAGGCGGTGACGAATGTCGTCAAACATAGTGATGCAACGGTTTGTAAAATCACCATTCACCAAAAGTCAAAGGAAGCCATCATCACCGTTGAGGACGACGGAACATTTAAAGGCGACTATCCATCCTCTCAAACGAAGGGCCACGGCCTTTTAGGAATAAGAGAAAGATTGGAATTTGCAAATGGCCGCCTGCGTATTGAAACAAAGGACGGGACAAAGCTCATTATGAGCATTCCAAATGATTCAGCAGCAAAAGAAAAGGAGGGAATGAAATGATCAACATCTTTATCGCGGAAGATCAGCAAATGCTGCTTGGTGCACTCGGTTCACTTCTCGATTTAGAAGACGATATGACGGTTGTTGGGAAAGGTACAAATGGCCAAGATGCCATCGATTTTGCCAAAACACACCCTGTTGATATTTGCTTAATGGATATTGAAATGCCGGGAAAATCCGGACTTGATGCAGCGGAAGAGCTCAAAGGATCAGATGTGAAAATCATCATTTTAACGACCTTTGCCCGCTCCGGTTATTTTCAAAGGGCGCTAAAAGCGGGCGTCAGCGGCTACATGCTGAAAGACAGTCCAAGCGAGGAGCTGGCAAGTGCGATTCGCAGTGTAATGAAAGGGAAAAAGGTGTATGCCCCTGAATTGATGGAAGACTTATATAGTGATGAAAATCCTTTAACGGAGCGTGAGAAATCGGTCCTTGAACTTGTCGCAGACGGTAAAAACACAAAAGAAATTGCAAAAGAACTCAGCATTAAAAGCGGCACTGTCCGGAACTACATTTCCATTATTTTAGATAAGCTGGAAGTGAAAAACCGCATCGAAGCCATTACCCGCTCAAAAGAAAAAGGCTGGTTTAAATAAGAAAAAAGATCAGGACACATGCTGCCTTGATCTTTTTTTATTGAAAATCCCCCTTTATTTTTGATGACCAGCTATCAAAATGTCATTGACAACAGCCTACAGTCCTATGATATGATATCCAAGTGATAATAATTATCATTATCACTAATACAACCAATATCCGGCTTATGTGCCGATTTCAAAGGAGTCTACATTCATGAAGAAAATATTGTTCCCTCTGATGCTCATCTTTGTACTTGCATTGAGCGCATGTGGCAATAGCAGCAGCTCTTCCTCAAATAAAGGAAATCAATCAGCATCATCAGACAAAATTACATATCAATCTGAAAATGGGCCTGTGGAGCTGCCAGCGCATCCTAAACGTGTTGTTGTTCTTGCTTCTTACGCAGGTAATGTCATGTCACTCGGTGTGAACCTTGTCGGTGTTGACTCTTGGTCTAAAAAAAATCCGCGCTTCCAAAAGGAATTAAAAGATGTGGAAGAAGTATCGGATGCCAATGTAGAGAAAATCATGAAGTTAAAGCCTGATGTCATCATTGGCTTAAGCAATACTAAAAATGTAGAAAAACTCAAAAAAATCGCACCTACCGTTTTGTTTACGTATAACAAAGTTGATTACCTTCAGCAGCACATTGAAATTGGAAAAGTTTTAAACAAAGAAAAAGAAGCAAAAGCTTGGGTAAAAGATTTCAAAAAACGCGCAGCGGAAGCTGGAAAAGAAATCAAAGCAAAAATCGGTGAAGATGCAACAGTTTCTGTCTTTGAAAGCGGCACAAAAGATCTTTACGTCTTTGGAGATGCATGGGGCCGCGGAACAGAAATCCTCTATCAAGCAATGAAACTGAAAATGCCTGAGAAAGTGAAAGAAAAAGCATTAAAAGCCGGCTACTACGCGGTTTCACAGGAAGTCATTCCTGAATTTGCTGGAGACTATATGATCATTAGTAAAAACAGCGAAATGGACAATTCCTATCAAAACAGTGAAATTTACAAATCCATCCCAGCTGTCAAAAAACATCGTGTGTTTGAGGCCAATGCAGAAGAATTCTATTTTAATGACCCACTCACATTAGATTTCCAACTATCATTCTTTAAAAAGCACTTTTTAGGTAAATAAAGCTGAAGCAAGGGACCTCTGCCCTTGCTTTTTTCTTGTCTGCTTCTAGCGGCAGAGCCTTTTTTCCGCTACAATGACAACAAGCGAATACAAAAAGTGTGGTGCTGATTTTGTTTAAGATTTTACTGATTGAAGATGATACAACCCTCTTCCAAGAAATCAAAGAACGTCTAGTCAACTGGTCCTATGATGTCTATGGGATTCAAGATTTCCATCAGGTGCTGCAGGAATTCACGTCTGTCCAGCCTGATCTCGTCATTATTGATATACAGCTGCCAAAATACGATGGCTTTCACTGGTGCCGGATGATTCGGCATCATTCAAATGTTCCAATCATCTTCCTCTCCTCAAGAGACCACCCTGCTGATATGGTCATGTCGATGCAGCTCGGAGCCGATGATTTTGTGCAAAAGCCCTTCCATTTTGACGTACTCATTGCCAAAATTAGTGCTGTTCTTCGCCGCGTGCATGATTATAATGCAGAACCGGCCAGCCTAAAAGTATGGTGCGGCGCTGCGATTGATCTAGAAAAAAACACCGTGACAAATGAGCACGGTGAGGTTGAATTAACAAAAAATGAGTTATTTATTCTCAAGGAATTGATTCAGCATAAAAATCATATTGTCAGCCGTGAATCACTCATTCAAGCATTGTGGGAGGATGAACGGTTTGTCAGTGACAATACACTGACTGTAAACGTCAACCGCCTCAGAAAAAAACTAGACGAGATCTCCCTTGGCGCCTTCATTGAGACAAAAGTGGGTCAAGGCTATCTTGCAAAGGAAAAGGATGATCAATGATGCTGCAAGCATTTTTAAAAGAACGAAGAAGCTGGATTCTTTTTTTTCTTAGTTTGCAGCTCCTCATTTTGTTTGTTGCTTATTTGGATACGACCATTCCAATCGCTTCTCTTTTTTATATTGTGCTATTGTCTACGTTTCTCATGATTGTCTTTCTCTTTCTCCGATACCGAAAAGAAACGGCTTATTATGAGAGGTTGAAAAAATGGGATGATGACATTGAACATCAAATACGGCTAACCCCCTCTTCCCCATTTGAGCAGCTCATCCATGATGCAACGTCAGAGCAAATCGCACGCTACCGGCAGATGGCAGCAGAGCAGAAAATCGCTCTCGAAGAAGAAAAAGATGAATTGCTCTCTTGGATACATGAGGTCAAAACACCGCTTACAGCGATGCGCTTAATGATTGACCGCTTAACAGATCAGCCGCTGAAATCAAATATGACGTATGAGTGGATTAGAATACATTTATTACTTGATGCCCAGCTGCACCAAAGCAGAGTACGTCATATCGAAAATGATTTATTCATTGAAAAGCTCGACCTGCAAAGCATCATAGCGAAAGAAATCAAGGCGCTCCAATCATGGTGTATGCAAAAAGGAATCGGCTTTGAGCTGGCGCTGGAGGAACGCACCGTATTAAGTGATATAAAATGGTTATCCTTTATGATCAGACAGGTACTCACAAATGCAGTCAAATACAGCCATTCTTCCGATATTGTCATTGAAAGCAAGCAAATAAATGACCAAGTCATGCTGATGATCACAGATCAAGGCAGAGGAATTGATCCAAGAGACATCTCTCGTATTTTTGAAAAAGGCTTTACCTCAACTAGACATCACAATGACACCGCCTCAACAGGAATGGGGCTCTATTTAACGAAAAAAGGAGCAGACGCTCTTCATATCACGATCGAGGTCAACTCCACGATAGATCAAGGGACAACCTTCACCTTCATCTTTCCGAAAAAGAATGATTTTGTTCATATTGCGAGCATGTGACAACAATGTCACATGCTCGTCTGTTTTGTTCGCCAAATCGAAGGACGTTTGGCAGGCTTCTTTTTATACTAGAGTTATCAATTAAAAGAAAAAGGGGTTCAGCAAATGAACATTTTAGAAGCTCGCAAAATTTATAAAAGCTATGGAAATAAATTCAACAAACAAGAGGTGCTCAGCGGCATTGATTTGACCATTGAAGCCGGGGAATTTGTCAGTATCATGGGGCCTTCAGGCTCGGGGAAAACAACCCTTCTGAACGTATTGTCGTCTATCGATCATGTGTCCAGCGGATCCATTCGTATTGCAGATGCTGAGATGACGCAAATGAAGGATCAGCAGCTTGCGGAATTTAGAAAAAAGCAGCTTGGCTTTGTTTTTCAAGATTATAATTTACTTGATACACTCACAGTCAAAGAAAACATCCTTTTGCCTTTATCCATCTCCAAAACGCCAAAAAAAGAAGCTTTTGAACGTTTTCAACAGCTTGCAGAAGACATGGGGATTTATGAACTAAGAGACAAATACCCGAATGAACTCTCTGGCGGACAAAAGCAGCGGACATCGGCGGTTCGTGCCTTCATTCATGAACCAAGTCTTATTTTCGCTGATGAACCTACAGGGGCACTTGATTCCAAATCGGCATCTGACCTGCTCAACAAGCTGCAAGATTTCAACCGTAAACGAAAAGCGACCATTGTGATGGTAACTCATGATCCTGTCGCAGCCAGCTATTCAAGCCGCGTCATTTTTATCAAGGATGGACAGATTTATACACAGTTGAATAAGGGCGCTTTAGAAAGAAAAATGTTTTTCGAGGATATTATGAAAACGCAAGGTGTCTTAGGCGGTGTGAAGCATGAACATTAATCAGCTCATCTTCCGTAACTTGAAGAAAAATTTGAAGAATTACTATTTATATGTGTTTGCTCTCGTATTTAGTGTCGCGCTCTATTTTTCCTTTGTCACCTTGCAGTACTCACCAGCACTTGATGGTGTAAAAGGCTCCATTAAAGGCGGCGCTTCAATTAAAGCAGCTTCGGTTCTGCTCATTGCAATCGTCGGTATTTTCCTGCTATATGCAAATAGCATTTTTATTAAGCGCAGAGGAAAAGAAATAGGTCTCTTACAGCTCATTGGTATGACGAAACAAAAAATTGCCAGACTACTCAATACAGAAAACTTTATCCTATACGTGACAGCCATGGTTATCGGCATCATTGCCGGCTTTATCGGTTCAAAGCTGATGCTGATGGTGTTATTTAAAGTAACCGGCGTGAACGCCATCGCCAATCTGCATTTTTCAGGCATGGCCCTTCTGCAAACACTTATTGTCTTTTTCATTATCTATGGATTGATTATGCTGAGAAATAGGCGTTTTATTAAAAAACAGACGATTTTATCTTTGTTTAGAACAACATCTTCGACAGAACAGCGTGTGAAAAAGATCTCTGTGTTTGAAATCATCATTGGGGTTTTCGGTATTGTCTTGATCAGCTCAGGCTATTATATTTCTTCTAAGCTTTTTACCGGCTCGTATACGTCAACGCTTGAGTTACTTTTAGCCATGATTTATATTCTAGCCGCTGTCATCATCGGTACTTTTCTTTTTTACAAAGGCTCTGTATCTTTCATTGCCAATATCGTACGTAAAAGAAAAAATGGCTATCTCGCCATTCATGAAGTGTTATCTTTGTCATCCATTATGTTCCGGCTAAAATCAAATGCACTGCTTTTGACGATTATTACAACCGTATCTGCACTTGCCATCGGTTTGCTGGCTCTTAGTTACATTTCCTATTACTCAGCAGAAAAAACCGCTGAGCAGCAAATTCCAGCTCATTTCGTCATGGGCTCAGAAAAAGAAGCAGCCACCTTCACCCGTGCACTTTCTGACAAACATATTGCTTATGAGCAAAAGCAGGTCAAAGTGATTCAAGCGAAATTTGATGCGAAAAAAATCATGGATTCAGAGTTGAAAAATATGAATAATGATCCAGGCGTATTGACACTGCCTGTGATCAGTGAGAAAAACGCACCAAATATTCATGTGGAGAAAAGCGAAGTTATTTTAAGCGGCTACAGTGATCTCTTAAAGAAATTCATGCCGATTCAAAGCTCAGGCGATGTGAAGCTTCTCATCAAGAAGCCTGTTGATTTGAAAGTGATAGATATGAAGAAAGATTATCTCATTTCTTACAACTTCACTTTTGGCGGTCTGCCTGTTGCCGTCGTGAGTCAACATGTTTTTGAGCAGCTCGACCAACAGAAAGATCCAAAGCTGCAGCTTAAGAATAACCAATATAACGCAGTCAATATAAAAGATGATAAAAATCTTGAACAAGCAAATCGCGTATTTACAACTTTAAAACTAAGTGACAACAGCATGTCTCAATTAGCTTCAGCTCAGCAGCAAAAACAAACAATAGGACTAATGATGTTTGTGGTCGGATTTTTAGGTCTCAGCTTCCTTGTCACATCAGGCTGTATTTTATACTTTAAACAAATGAATGAAAGTGAAGAGGAACAAAGCTCCTACACGATCTTGCGTAAGCTTGGTTTTACTGAGAAGGATCTATTAAAAGGCATCCGGCTGAAACAGCTGTTTAACTTTGGGATTCCGCTCATCATCGGATTGCTGCACAGCTACTTTGCTGTACAATCAGGCTGGTTTTTGTTCGGCGGAGAATTGTGGACTCCAATGCTTATCGTCATGTCGATTTACACTGCCCTCTATTCTGTCTTCGGATTCCTGTCTGTCCAATATTATAAAAAGGTCATCAAAGAATCCTTGTAAACAATTCCCCATAGGCAACGCCTATGGGGTTATTTTATTTACGAAGGTGTCGATTCAAACTTGTGTGATAAAATATGGTCTCTTGCTGTATAAGCTTTTCGTTTGACCTCTTCTAGGTTCACATCAACAAGCTTTCCGTTTCGTTTCACTGCTTTTCCAGCCACATAAACAGAATCAACATTTGAAGGATGTGCCGTTTGGACAACCGCGCCAGCCGGATCTGTCATCGGCAGAAGATTCATGCTTGTCCGGTCGATTAGGATGAAATCAGCTTCTTTCCCAGGTGTAAGCGACCCAATTTTATGATCGAGCTGTAATGCACGAGCCCCATTGATCGTCGCAGCCTCAAGCATTTGATGAGCAGACAGCCCAAGTTCAGGCCCCGGCATGACCCCATCCATTAACAACGATTGATTTTGGATCGCGCGCTCTGCTTGAAGTCCGAATTTCATTTGGGCAAACAAATCTCCTCCTGTCGCTGTCACTACGTCTACACCGAGTGTTGGAAGAACACCTTGTTCAATCGCAAGTCCTGTGACAGGATAACCGTGACCCATCATCATTTCAATTTCAGGGGTAATGGATATGGAGCTTCCGCTGTCTGCCAGCATCTTCATTTGATCCGCATCAATTGCATTAATATGCACCATGTTCAAATCCGGTCCGAGTAACCCTGCTAAGTGAAGCCGCTCAATCGATCGATCCTCCGCTCCCCAATTCCCAAAACCGATGTGCATACTGCATAGAGCATCTAGAGACCGGGCTGTTTCAATTTCAAATACCGACGTCTCCCATGATGAAAACTCTGGTCCACGAATCGCAAGTCCCATTGTTAAAAGCTGATCTGATGATTGAAAATGCGCTTTTTTCACACGTGCTGCGTCCTCCATATTAGTGAGCGTACTCTCTCTATCCCAATATTCAGCATCTCCAGAGGACCCAAAAGCAAAAACAGCTCGTATGCCCGCATCTTTTAATCCTTCAATGAGCTCTTCTGTATGATCCATTGAATTGATCATCGTCCAGTCTAAAAACGTGGTCACACCTGCATCTAAAGCCTCTAATGCCCCTAAATAATTGGCGATTCGATCGTCGGATGGGCGTCTCATCGCTCCATAGTTGCCATAATAGATTTTGCTCAAATATGTCTGCAAAGACCAATCCGTCCCTATGCCCCGGATGACAGACTGCCACACATGCCGATGTGTATCTACAAGACCTGGCATGATGACCATATCAGATGCATCAACGATGTCTGCATCACTTACTTCAATTGAAGGCCTAACTTCTAAAATATGCTTCCCTTCAATTAACAAATCTCCCTTTTCAAGAAAACCTAAAGATGGATCCAGTGTTAAGAGAGCTGCATCTTTAAACAATGTTTTCTTCATCCATATCCCCCTTTTCAAATGACGAGGATAAATGCCCCGCCTCAATGACATTTTAAAACATAACAGGATCAAATTAGAAAAAAAGTGACTTATCTCAACATATGAAGAGCAGACGTTTCTGAAATAGTTCTTTCGATCATCCCAAACTCAAAGAATTTCATAGGTTTGATTCCGATATATTGTAAGGCTGCTACACTTTCCAACATAAAAAAAGCGCAGGATCATTACGTCCAAACGCTTCTTTGTTTGATTCTCTATGTACCTTACACAATCAATTGATACGCAATGTATAATGCAACCAACCAGATCATGACCGCCGAAGCCTTATTAATACGGTTCATCCATTTGCCGTTTGTATCTAACTTTCCTAACATCTTCCCTAAAAGGGCGAGCCCCATAAACCATAACCAGGACACGATGATACAAGCAAGTGTAAACGCCAGCTTTTCTGCTCCGTTATATTGCAGCGAATTCGTACCAATGACACCTATCGTATCGAGAATCGCGTGGGGATTTAAAAGAGAAACTGAACAGGCAAATACAATTTGTTTTCTTGCAGGCATTAATTTCTGCTTCTCTTCATCACCTGATGATGAGCTTGTGTTCCATACAGACCATCCCATATACACTAAAAAACAGAAACCAATGATATAAAGGCCGATTTGCAGCACAGGAATGGTAAACACCACAACAGAAACACCTATGACAGCTAAAGCAATTAAAAGTGTGTCACAAAGAGCAGCTGTGATGACGACAGGCATTGCTCGATATAATCGAGGCTGCAGCGCTCCTTGTTGAAATACAAATACATTTTGTGCACCCAAAGGTAAAATGAGACCAAAGGCAAGCACAATTCCATGAATGATCGCAATGGACATCTACTAACATTCTCCTTTTTCAGCAATTCCTACATATTTTAACACAAAGCCCCCTGCCTGCTTTCAACGAATTTCATTTTCCGTACAAAAAAAGCGCCGGATGCTTCCATCCGAACGCTTCTCGCTTCTTTATTATTGACCTTTTCGTGCAAGCTCTCTTTCTCTCAGCTCTACACGGCGAATTTTCGCTGACGGAGTTTTTGGCAGTTCGTCAATGAATTCGATTTCTCTTGGGTATTTGTACGGTGCTGTTGTGTTTTTCACATGTGTTTGCAGCTCTTTGATCAGTTCATCACTTTGATCAGTTCCATCACGAAGGACGACGTAAGCTTTGACGATTGATCCTCTGATTTCATCTGGGCTCGCCACAACTGCACATTCCTTCACTGCTGGATGCTTAATCAGTGCATCTTCTACTTCAAACGGTCCAATTGTATAGCCCGAGCTGACAATGATGTCATCTCTGCGGCTTTCAAACCAGAAGTACCCATCTTCGTCTTTTTTCGCGCGGTCACCCGTAATAAAGTAATTGCCGCGGCGCTGCGCTTTTGTACGCTCTTCGTCTTTATAGTATTCCTTAAACAAAGCCGGCGTTTCAAGATGCACCGCAATGTCACCAATTTCTCCAGGTGCGCAGACGTTTCCATCCTCATCAATGATATCTACTTCGTTGCCAGGGGTTGGTTTTCCCATACTGCCTGGCTTGATGTCCATTCCTTTTAGCACCCCTACGAGCAGTGTGCTTTCAGTTTGGCCATAGCCGTCTCGTACTTCTATATCGAAATGCTTTTTGAATGTATCAATGACTTCACGGTTCAGCGGCTCTCCCGCAGAAACAGCACTATGCAGCTTCGGCAGCTCGTACTGACTCAAATCATCTACTTTTGCCATAAAGCGGTATTCTGTCGGTGTACAGCATAGGACATTGATTTCATTATTTTGAAGCAGCTCTAAGTATGTATTTGGATTGAATTTCCCTCCATACACAAATCCTTCTGCTCCACTTCCTAACACAGATAAGAGGGGGCTCCACACCCATTTTTGCCAGCCTGGTCCTGCTGTCGCCCATACTTTATCTCCTTCATTAATGGAGAGCCATGCTTTGGCAGCTGTGCGTAAATGTGCATACGCCCATCCATGTGTATGAACAACCCCTTTAGGGTTCCCTGTTGTACCTGATGTATAGGATAAAAACGCCATGTCTGTGCGCTTTGTTTCTGCCAATTCAAGTTCGTTTGATTGCTCTTCCTTTTGCGCTAGAATGTTTGTCCAGCCATGATCATTTTCACCGATTGAGAATGTTTTAAAATCGTTTGGCTGTTTGGTTCCGTCGAACGATTGAATGAATGAAGAATAAACGATCGCTCCTTTTGCTTCTGCGTGTTTAATTCGGTAATCTAAATCTTTCGCACGCAGCATTTCAGAACAAGGAATCACAACCATTCCTGTTTTCAAAATGGCTAAATAAATGCTGTATGCCTCGAGCATGCGCGGCACCATCACAATGATTTTATCGCCTTTTTTAAAGCCTGCTTTTAATAAAACATGTCCAATTTTATTTGCCTCTTCCACTAATGCTGCATACGTCACATGTGCTTCGCGGCCATTGCCGTCCTGCCAGTGCAGGGCCATTTTCTCCTTGTCATGACTGAACGCTTCAATCTCACTGACTAAGTTATATTGCTCTGGTGCAATTAAGTCTTCTCTTTTCATGGTACAGCTCCTTTTAGCCTCTTTCTTATGAAACGAAACATGTTTCAATTTACCTATTCTAACACTCATAACTGAAAAATGCTTGAATTAGGACCTACTCCTAGTATTATGCCATAATTTTTTTCATTCGTCTCCTTTTTTAAAAATATTCTAACTATTTATATGTACAATAAGAAAAGAGCGGGAAGGATCCCGCTCATAAGCCATAGCTTTTAAATTGTGTGTCTTAGAAAGATCCGCCACCCATATGTTGTTGAGCGTAAGATACAAGACGCTTAGTGATTTCTCCACCAACTGATCCGTTAGCGCGAGATGTAGTTTCTGCACCAAGGTTTACACCAAATTCAGAAGCGATTTCGTACTTCATTTGGTCGATAGCTTGTGCAGCGCCTGGTACTAGTAATTGGTTAGAACTGCTTTGTCTGTTTTGTTGAGCCATGTGTTCTCACCTCCTTGTGAATATAGAATGTGTAGAAACACATGACTTCATGCGATTGATTTTATGGTAATTATTATGAAATTTTCGTTTTAGAATAGATCAGAGAATTCGTCTGCCGCTTTCTTTTCATTTGTCACAATAATTGTTTCAATTTGCTCTACTGCCTCGTCCAGCATCGGCTCGAAATCAGCAAAGCTTTCGTAGCGTTCTACCTTCTCTAGCTTTGGTTTTGTTTTCGGAGACGGCGGCGTAAAAATCGTACAGCAATCCTCGAAAGGCTGAATGCTTGTATCGTATGTGCCAATTCGTCTCGCTTCATCAATAATGTCATTTTTATCGACAGCAATGAGCGGGCGGATGATTGGTGTATTGGTCACATGGTTAATAGCATACATGCTTTCAAGTGTCTGACTTGCCACTTGACCAAGGCTTTCTCCGGTAATAATCGCAAGGGCATCGCGCTTTTCTCTTATTTTGTCAGCTATTTTCAGCATCATTCTTCTTGTTGATGTCATCGTATAGTTTTCTGGTACTTGTTTGTGAATCAGCTCTTGAATTTTTGTAAAAGGTACAATGTGAAGTTTCACTTTGCCTCCATATGCTGCCAGGCATTCTGCAAGATCAATGACCTTTTGTTTGGCACGTTCACTTGTATACGGCGGGCTAAAGAAATGCACAGCTTCAATTTCAATTCCGCGTTTCATCGCTTGATAGCCGGCAACTGGGCTGTCAAAGCCGCCTGAAAGCATGAGCATCGCTCTTCCGCTAGAACCAACCGGCAGGCCGCCTGCACCTTTGACATCTTTAAATGTAATGTACGTTGCTTGCTCTCTGATTTCAATGCGTAAATGCACATCCGGCTGTTTCACATTGACTGTTAAGTTTTCCGTATTCCTTAGAACATGTCCGCCAATTTCACGGTTCATTTCATTTGAATCAAGTTCAAATTGTTTATAAGAGCGTTTCGTTGAGACTTTAAATGTATTTCCTTGTTCATACACTTCCTTTACCGCTGTTAGTGCCGCTTCTTTAATCGCATCTAGATTCGTCTCACATTTAACCGCAAGACTAAAGCTCTGAATGCCAAAGACACTTTTGAGCTGTTCTGAAATCGGTTCAGGGTCTTCTCCATTCAGCATAATCGTGATGCGGTCTCTATCAGATGCAAGTTTTAATGCTTCAAAATCCTTTAAGACGAACCGAATGTGCTGTCTTAGTTTTTCAATAAATTTCTTTCTATTCTTCCCTTTTGTTGAGATCTCACCAAAACGGACTAAAATATGATCATATTTCATACTGTTATCTCATTCCTTTTAATTTTTTCACACTTTGTGCGATTGACGTGATGATTTGCGGCGTTAGCTCTGGTCCTTGTCCATACGTCAAGCTGATTCTCATACTGCTTTTGGCTGCTTCCTCTGGTTTTCCCATTGCCAAAAGTACACGGCTTGGCTCTTTTTTCTTGGCTGAGCAGGCAGAGGTTGTAGAAACATATATGCCTTCTTTTTCAAGCATATGGAGGAGGACTTCAATTTGAATACCCGGCACTGAAAAATTCACAATGTGCGGCGCACTTTGTGCCTTCGGTGTGTTCATCACAATTCCTTCTATCTCTCCAAGCTGTTTTTGCAGCTGCGTTTTTAAGTTCAGCATCTCATCATGATGCTTGTCAAGCTGTTCAAATGATTGTTTCATGGCTTTTGCTAAGCTGACAGCTCCAGCAGGGTTTTCAGTACCTGAACGAAGCCCTAATTCCTGCTCTCCCCCCGTAATGAAAGGGGCGAGCGTGACATCTTTCTTTAAAAAGAGAGCTCCTGTGCCTTTTAATCCATGAATTTTATGGCCTGACATCGTCAAAAGGTCTATATCCAGCTGTTTATTGAGAGCTACCTTGCACATTCCCTGCACCCCGTCGACATGAAAAAGTGCGTTTTCGGCATGCTCACGAATGATGCCAGCAGCCTCTTCAATCGGCTGGATAGCACCAGTTTCGTTATTGACGTGCATCATGCTGACAAGCACTGTATCAGGGCGAAGCATTTCTTTTAAATGAGTCATATCTGCATGGCCATGCTCATTTACTTGAATATAAGAGATGTCAAAGCCAAATAACGCCTTCAGCTGTTCAAACGATTCAATAACCGAAGGATGCTCTATTTCTGTGGTCACAATATGCTTGCCCCGGTTCATTTTGGCAAGTGCTGCTCCTTTAATGGCGATGTTATTCGCTTCTGTTGCACCAGAAGTAAAAATAATCTCATATTGTTTCAAGCCCGTGTAGTGAAGCATTTGTTTTCTCGTTTCATTTAACAGCCGGCTTGCATCTATTCCGAGCTGATGAAGCGAAGATGGATTTCCAAAATAACGTTTACTCACTTGCTGATATACTTGTAAAACCTCAGGGTACGGTTTTGTGGTTGCACTATTATCAAGATACATCATTGCGAAACTCCTTATCCTCTTGCGTTAAACTAATATGATCCGAATTCCTTTTTTTTCAATATAAAGCGGTATATTGACAACCTCATCAATTCACTATATCATGCATAGTGCCATTGTCATATTTTTTCCTAAATTAACAGAATATTTAAACATGGCGGAAAAATAAAATAATAGGGGGATAACCTTATGAAAAATAAGTTAAGTCAAACAGACACATTAGCCATCGGCTTAATGTTGTTTGCACTCTTTTTCGGCGCAGGCAATATGATATTCCCTCCTGTACTTGGACAGTACGCAGGTGAAAACGTATGGCTTGCGATCGGTGGATTTTTACTGACAGGAGTTGGGCTTCCGCTCTTAGGTGTCATCGCCGTTGCCCTGACAGGAACTGGTGCAAAGGGGCTTGCTGACAAAGCTCATCCTACATTCGGTACCATTTTCACTGTCATTTTATATTTATCCATTGGGCCTTTCTTTGCGATCCCTCGTACTGGAACGGTTTCTTATGAAATTGGGCTGGCGCCGTTTCTGTCTGAAGCGCAGTCTGAATCATGGATTCCATTATTCTTGTTTTCGATTGCTTTTTTCGGCATTACCTATGCTCTTGCTTTAAATCCATCGAAGCTTGTTGACCGAATCGGTAAAATTTTAACACCAATTTTACTCGCTGTCATTGCTTTAATTGTGATCAAAGCGATCGCGACACCAATGGGTGGAATTGGCAGTCCGCATCCAACTTATGAAGGAAGCCCGCTGTTTACCGGCTTTTTAGAAGGCTACAAAACGATGGATGCTCTTGCTTCAATCGTTTTCGGAATTGTCGTTGTCACGGCTGTGAAAGAGCGCGGTATGACAGAACGTAAATCGATTGCCGCAGCCTGTATTAAAGCTGGGCTAGTCGCAGCTGCTGGACTAGCTCTTGTGTACATATCACTCGCTTATGTCGGAGCATCAAGCCCTGAGGCAACAGGTATGGTCGGGGCAAATGAAGGTGGAAAACTCCTTTCGCTTGCGGCGAACTTTTTATTTGGTTCTGCTGGTAATATTGTGCTAGGGGCTGCGATTTTATTTGCATGTTTGACCACAAGTATTGGACTGGTTTCATCCTGCGGGGAATATTTTTCTTCACTATTTCCACGCTTTTCTTATCGCACTGTTGTTTTAGTTGTATCTTTATTCAGTACATTTGTGGCAAACCTTGGGCTGGCGCAAATTATTTCGCTCTCTGTTCCGGTTCTTGTTGCGATTTATCCGTTAGCCATCGTGATCATTCTCTTATCTTTTCTTGATCGCTGGATCAACGGAAGACGGATTATTTATATCGCTTCACTCATTTTTACAGGTATCTTTGCCGTCATCGACGGGTTAGTGGCAGCAAAGATTCCTCTTGGCGGTTTAAATGAAATTTTAGAAGCTACTGTTCCTTTATACAAACTTGGGATCGGCTGGGCTATCCCTGCCGTACTTGGAGCCATTATTGGTCTTCTTATTTCTTTGTTTACGAGCCCACCTAAACAGCCTGCTTAATCAAGCATCAAATCAAACAACATCCCCTTCATAGGAGAAGGGGATGTTTTTGATTGTTCTTCATATACTAAAATAGAAAAATTCATGACTTTTGTATGAAAACACATGTTGACATCAGGCGTACATCCTTTATAATTAGTGAATGTTAATGAAGAACCGTTTTAGCAGCTAATTAACAGAATATTTCAACATAATATTGGAGGCTTTATATTCAATGAAGGCAACATTGTCGACGAAAGATACGATTATTATAGGTTTTATGTTATTTGCTTTATTCTTCGGCGCCGGAAATATGATTTATCCGCCAGAGCTTGGGCAATATGCCGGAACAAATGTTTGGAGAGCAATGGGCGGATTTTTATTAACAGGTGTCGGTTTACCTCTACTCGGGATTATTGCGATTGCTTTAACAGGGCGTGATGCAAAAGGACTTGCAGATAAGGCTCACCCAGTGTTTGGAACAGCATTCACCGTCATTTTATATTTATCCATTGGGCCGCTTTTCGCTATTCCGCGTACAGGAACAGTTTCGTATGAGATTGGGGCATTACCATTTTTATCAAGTGTGCCAGCTTGGCTGTCCCTTCTTTTATTTACACTCGTCTTTTTCGGTATTACGTATTATCTTGCTTTAAATCCAACGAAAATCGTGGATCGTGTAGGGAAAATATTAACACCGATTAAATTTACGATCATTTTTATTATCATTGTCAAAGCCATTTTGACACCGATGGGCGTCATTGGTACACCAGATGTATCTTATAGCAACGGATCGTTTTTCAAAGGATTTTTAGAGGGCTATAAAACGATGGATGCTCTTGCTTCTATTGTATTTGGAATTGTTGTCATCAACGCGATTAAAGGACGCGGTGTGACAAGTAAAAAGGCACTGGCTTCTGCTTGTATCAAAGCGGGTTTGATTGCAGCTGCTGGATTAACCTTCGTTTACCTGTCACTTGCGTATCTAGGTGCTTCTAGTACACATGCCATTGGATTCGTTGGAGATGGAAGCAAAATCTTAGCTCAGTCTTCTCAGTTCCTTTTCGGCAGTCTAGGAAATATTGTGTTAGGTGCTGCCATCACAGTCGCTTGTTTAACAACAAGTATCGGTCTTGTCACATCATGCGGAGAGTATTTCTCAAAGTTACTTCCCAAGCTTTCTTATAAAATGGTCGTGACACTTGTTACATTGTTTAGTTTCATTATTTCTAACTTTGGACTTGCTCATATTGTTGCTTTCTCTGTTCCAGTCTTAACAGCGATTTATCCGCTGGCGATTGTGATCATCGTTCTATCACTTGCTGATAAATGGCTTGGACATAGACAACCAGTATATGTCCTCTCGTTAATTTTGACAGGGTGCGTGAGCTTATTTGACGGCTTAGCAGCAGCGAAGCTTCCAATCGGTCCAGTAAAAGACATTTTCCAAACAGTGCTGCCTTTTTATGACCTTGGCATTGGCTGGCTTGTCCCTGCGATACTTGGAGTCGCTATTGGGTTCGTGATCTCCCTTTTCACTTCTTCTGCTTCAGAAGAACCCCAGAAACAGGCATCATAATACAAAAAAGCTGAAGTCCTATCAATGGACTTCAGCTTTTTTATTGATGCTGATATTCTTTTTCGTGCTGTGCTAATAGCTTCTGAACGGCTCCAGGTGATGCTTTTTCAACAGCTGCTGCTGCTATATCAAATGAACCGTTATAATCATACGCATAAAATCTTCGCTCTGCCTCTTTTAATTGTTCTGAAAGAATATGATTTTGGCTTCTAAAACGATTGCCGTATTGAATGATTCGTTCAATTTGATCCACTTTAGTGAGCATTTCTTCCGTCTCATTCACAACATGTCTCACTGTGTCAGAGGCTTCTTTTAATTGCCCATTCACGGCTGGCATGTTGAGCGGCAGGTTCTCCAGCTGCTCGTGCACTTGCTGAATCATCTCCTGCGCTTTTCCAGCCTGCTCTTTCATGTCAGCAGGTACACCTGGAATATTGCTTTTTTGCAGCTGGCGCACTGTATCTGTCAGCATCGTTTTGAGCTCAGCCAATGTTTCTCTCGCTTGCAGCTCTTCTTTTCTTAATGATTGAAGATGATCCTTAAATGTTTCATGCAATGCTTTTGCATCATCGATAAAGGTCTCAAGCTGATTGATTTCATTCATTAATAATGAATATGCGACATGGTCACGATCAAGCTTCTCACGAATTTGTTTCATGAGCTTTTCGATTTCTTCTAAGCGTTTTTCAAACGCCTTCTGTTGATCAAGCTCTCCGGCTGTCAGTTTGTAGCTTTCTTTTACAAGAGCTGTTTCTGCCTTTGTTTGGGTGTGATCCTGCTCGAGCTTTTCAAATGCTTCCGTCAGCTCAGGCATTTTGCTTTTGATTTCCTGACCTGCTTCTACTTCCGCTTCCAGCTGATCATACAGCGTCTGAATGGCATCATCAATCATTTGCAAAATGCTTGATGCTTCTTCCAGATTGAGTTCATCAATCAGCAGTTTTTCCGCACGGGTCAGCTGTTTGTTTAAATTCTCAAGCTCTTTAGTGATCTGAATGTGCTCGAGCTTGTAGCCTTTGTCTGTCATTTCTTTATATCCGTCTTTCAGCTTCGTCAGCTGGCCTGGTGCGGTTTGTTTGCAGTCTGCAATGAGCTTCGGTACATCATTGATATACAGCTGAAGCTGATCAAGTCTGCGGTCTTGCTCAAGCAAAATCTTTCTTGCTTTCATATAGTTGCCGTTTTCTGTCTCTTCCTCGTACTGCTTGATCCCTTCCCAGGCTTCATCTAAATCCTGCTCCATTTTGTCATAAAGGGTGCCGTATAAATGGCTGTACGCAAGCAGATTTTTTCGAACTGTTTGATATTGTTCTTTGACCTTTTCAATGTCCTTGCGATTTTGCTCCTCGCTTGTGACAAGGTCTGCAATCTCTTTTAAAATGTCTTCAATGTTCGAATCAGCAGCACCGAGCAAGTCCTGAATGTGCGTAAGAACCTGCTTGGCTTTGGAGAATCGATATTTATCAGAATACTCTTCTGCATCATATAATAGCTCCTCTACCTTTGGAAGATGGGCTGTGACGATATCGTCCCACTCTGCACGCCATCTTTCAAAAAATTGCTCTGTTTCTCCGGTCATTTTTAAATGTTTGATCTTTGAAATTTCTTCTACAATTGATCTGTTTAAAATTTCAATTTTCCATGCTTCCAATCGGTCAATCTCTTTATATATATTTTTTCGCAGGAAATAACCGACTGAAAACAAAGCAAGCAAAATGACAATTAAACCGATGATTAACTCCATAATGAGCCCCCTTGTTGTGATCTAAGTGATGTCAGGGTAAAAGTGTCCCGAGTAGACCTGAGAACCCTTTCGTGTCCGCTTTGCATTTGTTTTTTTATAAGCAGGATCGTATGTTTTCCAATACGATCCATTCACGGTTTTATGTATGTTTTTTCAAGAAAGTATTTGTGCGCTTTCTATCATTTGATCACACGTATCAATGTGACCTGCTTTTATGTATGCGGAAGCTGTCGTTTTCATTGTTATTATGATACCATGTAACCAGCATTTTTGGTCATGATTTTTCATTATTTTCGCTGATAAACATCACGTTTTTCAAAATATCGACAAGAGGTGACGACATGCTGAAACAAGATGCACATCTACATACACCGTTTTGCCCGCACGGTTCGCTTGATTCTTTTCATTCTTATATTGAAAAAGCCATCAAAAAGGGATTTGATTCCATAACCTTTACCGAGCATGCCCCGCTGCCCCCATCGTTTCAAGATCCAACACCTGAGCAGGATAGTGCCATGAAGCTCCAAGACCTTGAAGCGTATATAACGAAACTGGCTCAGCTGAAACAAGAATACAAAGGACAATTAATGGTAAAAACTGGGCTTGAGGTTGACTTTATCAAAGAGTATGAAGAGGAAACAAGAACCTTTTTAGACTGCTACGGTCCAGAACTAGACGACGCCATTTTATCTGTTCACTTTCTCCCTGCTGGCGATGATTATATTTGCCTTGATTTTGACGAGCATGCCTTCCAGCAGCTAATAAGCATCTATGGCAGCATCGAACAGGTCTATCAAAGCTACTATGACCAAATTCATTCTTCTATTCTATCATCTTTAGGCCAATATAAGCCAAAGAGAATCGGTCATATCACCCTTGTCCAAAAATTCAAACAGCTTTTTCCATATGAAATGTCACCTGAACTTTGTCAAAAGGTCACCCTTTGCCTTGAAGAAACGGCAAAAAAAGGCATGTCCTTAGATTTTAATACATCAGGTCTTCGTAAAACATATGCCAGAAGTATCTATTTAGATCAATGGATGATTGACCTTGCAAAAAAGAAAAAAATTCCGCTCATATTCGGCTCTGATGCCCATCAAGCGGAAGATCTCGGATATGCGTATGATCAATTCGAGGACATCATGAGGTTCAGATGAGAATCTAGTGCCGGCTCTTTTGGTTCTAACAGATAATGAAGCGAGCGGCTCAGCTCCTTAAAGTACATTTGATAGAAATACGGCTCACTTGGGTTCAAATAAAGCACCTCTGTTAAATATTGCGGCTGTAAATATGGCATCATGAGAAGTGATTTAAGCTGAATCATAAAAGATGCGAGTGAAAGCTGCTCACAAATAACATGGGTGCTTTTTCCTTTTTCAATGATGAGCTGAAACAAATATTTTTCTTTAGTTAAATATGTCGACATGATTTCTCTGATGAGTGTCGAATCAATCGTCACCTCCCGATAAACGAAACGGGTTAATTGACGGTGCTTGTGCTGATAAGATAAAATATCAAAAACCACATGTAGTAAGCATTCTTTTGCGTGACGGGTTTCCATGTGATGGAGATGTGATTCAATCATGTGAATGTAACCTTCATAAAAATCGGATACGAGCTGCTCAAGCAGCCCTCCTTTTCCTTGAAAGTAATAAGAAATGTGGGCAACGTTGACGTTTGCTTCCTTCGCAATCTCACGGACAGAGGTTCCAGAAAATCCTTTTTGGTTAAAAAGTCTGATGGCAGCATCCATAATACGGTCTTTTGTTTGCACAGTTGTTGATGTTTTCATCCGCTCACCCCTCTTCATGTGTACATACTTCAAGATGAAGGCGGAAGTTCCTTTTACAATTGCTCGACAAATCCCACATGCGAGACGCAAGTTATGTATTTTTAAGATAGAAAGTAGGAGATTTTCATGTTTCATGTCGAAAAACAGTCTGGCGATCCTTCAAAAGACTATCAATTGCTTGTCAAACAGGTAGAAGCCATTACAGATGGTGAACCTGATCTGATTGCCAACTTGGCAAATGCAGCTGCGCTACTCTATCACTCACTTCCTGAAGTCAATTGGGCAGGGTTTTATTTAGCAAAGGGCGGCGAGCTTGTGCTTGGACCATTTAACGGACTGCCTGCATGTGTGCGCATCCCTTCTGGAAAAGGCGTTTGCGGTACAGCCTTTGCGACAGGTGAAGTGCAGCGTATTGCTGATGTCCATGCATTCCCTGGACATATTGCCTGTGACGCCGCATCGCAATCTGAAATAGTCATTCCGCTCAAGGTCAATGGACAGATCATTGGAGTGCTCGACATTGACAGCCCTGTGAAAGACCGCTTCAGTGAAGTAGATGAGACCTACCTTACTCAATTTACAGAAATTCTCCAACAGGCGTTATCCGTCTCTACGGATGCGTAATCATTTTGAAAAAGCAGGCACATTGTCTGCTTTTTTATGTTTCTTTATATAATGGAGAACGTCACCTCTGCCTCTAAATAGGTTGACTTTTCCTATCCAGCGTCATATAATAGAGTTTGTGTGAAATATGGCAGCCTTTTTGTTCGGCTTTTTTGTATCATTTTGTTCCTTCTATATTATGAAGGTGTATCTTGTAACTCCCTGCTGCTGGAGCGAGGATGCATGAAAACATAATGACGAAAAAGAGGAAGAACAGACGGTTTTTATTTTTCACAAATAAAAACAATAAGGAGGAGTCACATTATGGCTCGCTATACAGGTCCAAGTTGGAAGATTTCCCGCCGTTTAGGCATTTCATTAAGCGGAACAGGTAAGGAACTTGAAAAACGCCCTTACGCTCCAGGCCCACATGGTCCAGGACAACGCAAAAAACTATCTGAATACGGTTTACAATTACAAGAGAAGCAAAAGCTTCGTCACATGTACGGTGTCAACGAACGTCAATTCCGTACACTATATGACAAAGCTGCTAAACTTCCTGGTAAACAAGGTGAAAACTTCATGATCCTTCTTGAAACTCGCCTTGACAACCTAGTATACCGTCTTGGCCTTGCTCGTACTCGCCGCCAAGCTCGTCAGCTAGTAAACCATGGTCACATCCTTGTTGATGGAAGCCGTGTAGATATCCCATCTTTCTCTGTGAAACCAGGTCAAACGATTGCTCTTCGTGAGAAATCTCAAAACCTTGCAGTAGTGAAAGAATCAGTTGAAGTAAACAACTTCGTTCCTGAATACCTTTCTTTCGATGCTGAAAAGCTTGAAGGAACTTTCACTCGTCTTCCAGAGCGTTCTGAATTAGCGCCTGAAATCAGCGAACAACTAATCGTTGAGTTCTACTCTCGTTAATTTCATTACTTCTCTAAGAGAGAGCAAACAAACCCTAGATCCCTTGATTGTTCAAGGATTTCTAGGGTTTTTTGTTTCGGGTCAAACATATAAAGTAAAAGCAAGTGTATGACAGTGTTTAACGGCATCCTTTTTATGTTATAATACAAATAGACTTAGCGTAAAATAAAAGAAGCCAGGATGCTGTCACATCCCGGCAATGCACAAATGCTTGGCTCAAAGTGAGCTGGCTAGAAGGTACGCAATAAATGGACCTACCCTACAAGTTGTCTAGGCTCAAAGGGTGGTCTATTTCTTTTTGTCTATATACGTCAACAGAGCAAGTATAAACATCCCAAATAAAAACATAAGGGACAATGCTTGAAAAGTTGACATAGGCGTCACCCCCTTTCAAGGGGATTTAGCCAAGACCACCTTTGAGTAAGCCGCACATTTGTACATTCTCTATTATACATGAGATCATTGGAAGAAACCTCCCATTTTCAAAAACCTCTTTTTCCTCGAACCGCCCCCTCCATTCTTACTTCAATCAAACCTGTCTCTATTTTTATATACAAATATAGGAAACATTTCATTGAAGTGCCTTTTTCTATTGGTACAATCATGATAGATGACATATCAGTCGTATGGTCTTTTATAGTACTTAGATGGGGGCGTTCCATGTATAGTATCACGATCATTCTATTCTTACTTTTAACCTTATCAGTGATTGCCTATTCTCTTCTAAGAAAAAAACAGATTATCGATGAGCCGCCCAATAGATTTGCTGCAAGTCTGTTTATCTTCCTGCTCTTTTTTTCTATCTGCTTTGTGATCGCGCTTCCAAGTGTACTGCTATACATCACCGTTTTAGGCGTGAATTTTCTTTTTGGAGAAACCATCACGTATGATTCGTTTTTTTCTTTGATCTCTTTCTCTTTGTTCGTGAGTGTTATCGTCGTTTTTTGGTCACCTGTCCTTCTATTCATAGGAAAAGGACTGGCTTATCTCCTTAAACTTCCTGTATGGCTCACTTATGCTTTGGAATGGGTGAGTTCTTGGATCGTTTTACATCTCTCTATCAAGTATGTCCTTTACTTAAACTTTATGAATGTATCGATAGGGGATGACGGCGTATTGATTTTATCATTCTTTGTCAGTTTTTTATTTATTGAGATTGATCTCATTTACTCACGTAAGAAACAACAAAAACAATCGCTGGACACATATACTTAGCATAAAAAAGCTCCTAGATTTCTTTCTAGGAGCTTTCAAACGTTCATTCTGGGCTTCTGAGATCAGATACGTATCAAAGCCAAGATTTCCGCTCATTCTTGTGGTTGTTGATACGCAGTGAGGTGTTGTGAGTCCTGCAATGACGACCGTGTCAATCTGATTTGACCTTAGTTGTTCCTCCAAGCTTGTCCCTATAAAGCTGCTGTTGACTTTCTTTTGTATCACTGTTTCTTCCTCTAGCGGTTTAGCCATATCTTTGAAAAGGTGCCCTTCATTTGCTGGATGAAATACAGAGTCCGGATTGTCGGATGTATGCTGAATATGAATCACTTTCCAGCCCTTCTCTCTCCAAAACGTCAATAGCCTGCTGATATTCTCCTCTGCCTCTAGATTATTGCGTTCTCCCCATTTTTCATGCTCGAACGCTTTTTGTACATCGACAATGATGAAAGCCTTTTGATTCGTTTTCATAAACGCCCACCTCCGAAAAAATTCCCGTTCACTACATGTAGTGTAAGGAATGGTGGACGTTTTGTACATGTTTTTATTCTGCTATGTACGATGATTTGTCTGTTTCTGTATCATCGTTTTGCCACCCTTTTCAATATCTCTAGCTGCCATATGCGAGTTGACATCAAAAAAGACAGCATATGCCGCTGTCTTTTTCCATTTTTTAATTCGTATTCTGTCCTCCGCCGTTCAGTCCTTCTTTAATATAGCCTTTCACTTGGCTTGAGGTTAATAGACCGATATGGCCAACACCATGGATCAGAACGTTTCTTGCGCCAATTAAACGAGAGAGGCTGTTGACGACGATGAGATCAGCTGAGCTGTAGACAGATGTGTAAAGAATTTTTTGATTTGGATCTGTGCCTGGTAATGCTCTGCTTGAAACGAGTCCGTTTGCTCCACCAATTGTGACAACGTTTTCAATTTTATCGCCGCCATCTAGATTCTTAATATAGTATAATGTGTTCGCTCCGCCCATACTATGAGCCACAATATCTACTTTTTTGGCACCCGTTTTGTCTAACACATCTTTGACGAATCTCGATAGGCGCGGACCATTGTTGCGGTTATTTCCTGTTTTGTCTATGAAATCAATAGCATATAATTGGTTTCGATCCCAGCCTTGTGTGGCCAAGTAATTTTTAATAGAAAAAAAGTTATAAGAGGCACCGCCAATGCCGTGCACCATCACAACCGGATTATGTTCAGCTGCCTCTACCTCTTTCGGCTGGATAAAAGCCATTGAACCAATCACCAATGCAAGCGCAATGAGAATTTGCAAACTCCTTTTCTTAACAAACATCACTTTCATTCCCCCTTATTCATCTTATACGACTCTATTTTATACAAGAAAAATATGTCAGAAAAGTGAACAAGGTAATGTTTATGAGATGATTTTACAAAAATATAAATAATCAAAAAGCACCTTGGACTTTTTTAAATTAAAACAAAAAGACTACGAGACCTTCTTTCTTTCATATATCATATCAATAGACAAAGGAGGTTCTCTTAGATGCTATTTACTCAAACCCCTGCTCCCCCTACTATGCCGTGATTTTTACATCAAAACGAACAAATGTCGAGCAAAAAGAATACACTGCAGCTGCTCAAAAAATGGAAGAATTAGTGAAAAACCTAGACGGGTTTCTTGGAATAGAAAGTGTACGAGATGAACATGATGTTGGAATCACTGTCTCTTACTGGGATTCATTAGAATCCATCAAAGAATGGAAAGCACATACAGCACATCAGCGTCACATCAGCGTGTTCAAAAAAAGGGGAAAAAAGATTGGTATGAATCCTATACAACCCGAATTTGTAAGGTAGAACATGCTTATACAAACAAAGATTTACTCCTTGAACAAGAAGCAGACGAATGAGCTACTTCTACATAAAAAAGAAAAGCACCTCAATGTATACGAACATTTGAGGTGCTTTTCCATGATGTTTACTGTTTCATAAAGATTTATTTATACGTCACGAGGAAGTATTTCTTTTTCCCTCTTCTTAAAACAGTGAATTGGTTTTCAATTCGGTCGTCAGCTGAAAGAACATAATCTTTATCTGTTTGTCTCTCTCCGTTAATGGAGACAGCACCATTTGTGATATCTTCACGTGCTTGACGCTTTGATGGAGACAGCTTTGATTCGACAAGGATATCGACTAGTGTTAATTCTTCTGTACTGCTTTTCTCCATTGATGGAACATCCTTAAAGCCTACTTTCACTTCTTCAGCTGTAAGAGATTTGATGTCGCCTTTAAATAGTGCATTTGAGATGTTGACAGCCTGTTCTAGTGATTCACGGCCATGTACAAGTGTTGTCACTTCCTCTGCTAGACGGCGCTGCGCTTCACGCTTTTCAGGTGCTGTTTGCACTTTTTCTTCGTACGATGCGATCTCTTCTTTTGATAAGAACGTAAAGTATTTTAAGTATTTCACGACATCACGGTCATCTGTGTTGATCCAGAATTGGTAGAACTCATATGGAGACGTTTTTTCTTTATCTAACCAGATGGCGCCGCCTTCTGTTTTACCAAACTTTGTGCCGTCTGCTTTTGTGACAAGCGGCATCGTCAGACCAAATGCTTTTGCCCCTTCTGCTTCAGACTTACGGATCAGCTCAAGTCCAGATGTGATATTTCCCCACTGGTCACTTCCGCCGATTTGCAGCTTACAATTTTCATTTCTGTAAAGGTTTAAAAAGTCTAAAGACTGCAGGATGACGTAGCTGAATTCTGTGTAAGAAATCCCTGTTTCGATACGTGAGCTCACGATATCTTTTGCCAGCATGAAGTTTACACCGAAGTTCTTTCCAATATCACGAAGGAACGTGATGACATTCATTTGGCTGATCCAGTCGTAGTTATTCACGATGACAGCTGGGTTCTCGCCTGCTTCAAAATCAAGAAATTGAGACAGCTGTCCTTTGATTTTCTCTGTCCACTGTTCTACGATTTCTGCTGGGTTGAGTGAACGTTCTGCTTTTTTGAAGCTAGGGTCGCCAATGAGTCCAGTTGCGCCGCCAACAAGAGCAATCGGATGATGACCTGCTTCTTGGAATCTGCGTAATGTTAAAATTGGCAATAGATGACCAATGTGTAAGCTGTCCGCTGTCGGATCAAAGCCGGAGTATAGCTTGATTTTCTCTTCTGCTAATAATTTTGTTAAACCTTCTTCATCTGTTTGCTGCTGGATTAATCCTCTGAACAAAAGCTCTTCCATCAATTGACTCATATCCAAATCTCCTTTTTTTACAATTCAACATAAAAAACGCCCCTTCGAATGAACGAAGGGACGATATATATCGCGGTACCACCCTGCTTAAAAGACAAAAAATCTCGTCTTTTCACTTACACTGATAACGGACAGATCCGTTCTTTCACTAATCAGGGCATGCTCCTTTTCGTAAAAGCGGTTCGTGAGGGTAATTCGAATATCTCTTTGCACTGACTCGCACCAGCCGTCAGCTCTCTTCAACAGGGAAAGATCATTCTACTGAATCTCAGTCAAAACCTTTTCATATTCAACTAATGTCATTTTTAACACACTTTTGATATCAAGTCAACTGATGAAAAAATTTAATCTTCCATTGTCGAAAGGTCGCCAGCAGGTAAATTCAGCTCCCACGCCTTTAGCACACGTCTCATAATTTTTCCGCTTCTCGTTTTCGGCAGTTTGTCTTTAAACTCAATTTCCCGCGGTGCCGCATGGGCTGCGAGTCCTTTTTTCACAAACGTACGAATCTCTTCTTTCAGCTCATCTGTCGGCTCATACCCGCTTCTAAGCGCTATAAATGCTTTAATAATTTCACCGCGGACTGGATCTGGCTTTCCTATGACACCAGCCTCCGCAATAGCTGGATGTTCAACCAGTTTACTTTCCACCTCAAATGGACCGACCCGCTCTCCTGACGTCATGATGACATCATCGACACGTCCCTGGAACCAAAAGTATCCGTCTTCGTCCATATAAGCTGAATCTCCTGAAACATACCAATCTCCCGGCATAAAGTAAGATTCATATTTTTCAGGATTGTTCCAGATCGTATGCATCATAGAAGGCCAGCCTTTTTTAATCGCAAGGTTGCCCATCCGGTATGGAGGAAGTTCATTTCCTGCATTATCAACAATAGCAGCTTCTACGCCTGGAATCGGTTTTCCCATCGAGCCTGGCTTGATGTCCATGCATGGATAATTACAAATCAGCTGTGCACCCGTTTCTGTCATCCACCAAGTGTCGTGAATTCTCTTGCCAAAAACAGCATCTCCCCAGCGGATGACTTCTGGGTTAAGCGGCTCTCCCACACTTAAAACATGGCGGAGCGAGCTGAGGTCATATTTTTGAATGAGATCATCCCCTGCCCCCATGAGCATTCTAAAGGCGGTCGGGGCACTGTACCAAACAGTTACACCGAGTGATTCAATGGTTTCATACCACGTATCAGGATTAAATCGGCCGCCTAAAATCACATTCGTCGCCCCATTTAACCACGGTGAAAAAATACCGTACACTGTGCCTGTAACCCAGCCTGGATCAGCTGTACACCAGTAAACGTCATCCTCTTTCAAGTCAAGCACCCATTTACCAGTCTGGCCTTGCTGGACCATTGCACCATGGACATGAAGCACTCCTTTTGGCGTACCAGTAGATCCTGATGTGTAATGAAGCAGGAAGCCGTCTTTTTCATCCATCCATTCAATCTCAAGCTCCTTTGCTGCCTCCTCAAACGCCTTTTCATAGTGAATTGTCCGCACACCATCGACGTCTTCGTTTTCACCGCCGACAATGACGACAGATTCAAGCTTCGGAAGCTCTGCAAATGGAATTCGCTCAAGCAGATCAGGTGTTGTCACGATCACCTTTGCCTCGCTATTCTCTAAACGGTCTTTGACAGCACCTTCCATAAATGCCTCAAATAACGGGCCAACGATCGCTCCAATTTTAACTGCACCAAGCAGAAGAAAATAGAGCTCAGGTGATCTTGGCATAAAGATAAACACGCGATCCCCTTTTTCTACATGTGCCTTTTCTCTGAATAGATTTCCCGCTTTGTTTGTGTTGATTTTCATATCCCTGAACGTATACTTTTCATCCCGCTGTGAATCTTTGTAGTGAAGCGCCACCTTGTTCTGACGAAACGAGTCCGCATGTCTGTCAATCGCTTCATAGGCTGCATTTATTTTTCCTGTTTCATACCAGGAGAAGTTTTTTCTAGCTTCCTCCCATGAAAAATCTTTGTATGCCTGCTCATAATCATTTAAATGATAATCCCCTTTTACTGATGGTAGCGTTTCCAATTTCATCAAACAGTCCCCCTTTGCATACGTTTACAATGACCATTATAGTATAGATGACTTTTTTTCTCAATTTTTAAAAAACTTCTGATGAAACCGTTTTAATTATTGCAAGATTTAAGATAGAATAGAGACGACTCACTAGAATTAGGGGCGGTGGATACGTGGAGCATCCTAAAACTTATTATTCAAAAACCATTGAGCGAGAAACAGGTTCCATCCTGATTGAAGGACCGGTACCTGCATCAGCGCTTGCGAACTATACGTTTCATGAAGGACTAACGGCATTTCGCACGCCTGAGGAACAGAAACAAGCACTTGTTGAAATAGCAGATCTTCCAGAAGGACGTATTATCATTGCAAGAGCGAATGAGCTTGTCGTAGGCTATGTCACGTATTTGTATCCTGATCCACTTGAGCGCTGGTCAGAGGGCAAAATGGATAATTTAATTGAGCTTGGCGCGATTGAGGTCGCTCCTCCATTTAGAGGATGCTCACTTGGCAAGCATTTGCTTGATGTGAGCATGATGGATGAGCAAATGGAGAATTACATCATCATTACAACTGAATATTACTGGCATTGGGATTTAAAGGGGACAAAGAAAAACGTTTGGGAGTACCGCAAAATGATGGAGAAAATGATGAACGCAGGCGGTCTTGTCTGGTTTGCAACAGACGAGCCAGAGATTAGCTCACATCCAGCCAATTGTTTAATGGCCAGAATTGGGAAACATGTGAGTCCTGATTCGATCGAGCGTTTCGATCGTCTTCGCTTCCATCAGCGCTTTATGTATTAACGTTCAATTCGTTTTTTTGGCAAAGGGGATTGGTAAACAATGATGATTGAACAAATTATGGAGCGTGATGTGATCACGCTGCGAAAAACCGATACGATTGAAGAGGCCATTCAAAAAATGAGTGCACACCACATCCGGCATATTCCGATCGTATCTGATCAAGGATCTGTCATTGGGATGGTGACAGACCGGGATATTAAAAATGCCAGTCCAAGTATTTTTGAAACAGAGAAAAGGAAGCTCTTTATTCAGCGGCCGGTAGAAGAGATCATGGTATTAGAGACGATTACGGCTCACCCGCTTGATTTCGTTGAGGAGATATCAAGTGTCTTTTTTGAGCACGGAATTGGCTGTCTTCCAGTGGTGAGACGCGGCAAGCTTGTAGGCATTATCACAAAAACAGATCTGCTTCGTACGTTTGTAAGACTGACAGGTGCAGATCAGCCTGGGTCGCACTTAGAGGTTGAAGTCGAGCAGATGACAGAAGGCCTCGCAGACATTACGGCCATTTTAAAGGAGCAGCATATTCAATTGCTGAGTGTGCTTGTGTACCCGCATGCCAATGAGGCATCTAAAGTGCTCGTCTTCCGCCTTCAAACCATTCATGCAGATCATGTGACGAAGCTGATTCGCGCAAAAGGCTATAAAGTGCTCTGGCCTATGGAGCAGACGATCAAATGAAGGAAGCGACCTTTGTTTTTTCACCATCTTTTCAAACGTACCAATTTAACCAAGATCATCCCTTCAATCAGCTTCGGGTCTACTTAACTTATGATCTTCTTCAAAAAATGAAGGCGTTAACAGAGGATGAAATCGTCGCACCGCGTATGGCTACTCTGGAGGAATTAAAGCTCGTCCATACAGCAGATTATATCCAGGCTGTGCAGCGGGCAAGTGAAGGAAAGCTGTCTACAGCAGAGGGTGAACGCTATGGTCTTGGCACTGAAGATACACCAATGTTCGCAGGCATGCATGAGGCGGCATCTCTCCTTGTTGGCGGAACATTAACAGCGGTTGACCAAGTGATGCTCGGTCATTCGCAGCATGCCCTCAATCTTGGCGGCGGGCTTCATCACGGATTCAAAGGGCGTGCATCTGGCTTTTGTATTTATAATGACAGCTCTGTAGCGATTCAATATATTCAAAAGACATATGGCGCTAGAATTTTATATATTGATACGGATGCTCATCACGGCGATGGTGTCCAGTTCAGCTTTTATGACGACCCAGAGGTATGTACAGTCTCCATTCATGAAACGGGACGCTACTTGTTCCCTGGAACCGGACAAGTACAGGAAAGAGGCCACGATAAAGGCTATGGCTACGCCTATAATATTCCGCTAGATGCATTTACGGAAGATGAATCGTTTCTCGAAGCATACCGAACAGCAGTGACTGAGATTGCTGCTTTTTTTAAACCAGATGTGATTTTGACGCAAAATGGGGCAGATGCACACTACTATGACCCGTTAACTCATTTATCTGCCACCATGAAAATATATGAAGAAATTCCTAGACTTGCTCATGAGCTTGCGCATCAATACTGTGACGGCAAGTGGATCGCTGTTGGCGGAGGAGGATATGATATTTGGCGCGTCGTTCCAAGAGCGTGGAGCCGCATTTGGCTTGAAATGAAAGGCATTACACCGCCAGATGAGCTCCCTCAGGACTGGATTCAGGCATGGAATAAGCAATCGCCTGTTACCCTTCCACCTACATGGAAAGATCCTGACGATTTATATCCACCGATCCCAAGAAAAGCAGAAATCACAGAAAAGAATGCTCAAACAGTAGAAAAAGCACTCATGCCTGTTAGAAGAGAAAAGAAAAAGGCATAAGAAAAGCAGGCTTTCCCTCATAAGGTAAGCCTGCTTTTTTGATTTATTTTGTTGACTGTCTTTCTTCAATTCTGTGCGGAAGCTCAACAATTTGATCGTCCACTTGTTCTTTGTTCATCAGTTTTGTGAGCAGTCTCATGGCAACAGCACCAATATCATATGTCGGCTGAACAACTGTTGTCAGCTGAGGACGCACCATGAGAGAAAGTCTTGTATTATCAAAGCCAATCACTTCTAAATCTTCAGGAATGGAGACCCCTCTGTCTTGTGCTCCGTGAATAACACCTAGCGCCATTTCATCTGTAGCTGCGATAACAGCTGTCGGTTTGTCAGACTGCTCAAGCAGATGAGCAAGTGCTTCAATTCCAGAATCATAAGAGTAATCGCCTTCAGCGACAAGTGCATCGTCAAACGCGATACCCGCTTCTTCAAGCGCACGCTTATAACCTGCAAGCTTTCTCACGGAATTAATTGGCTCTGACATTGGACCAGAAACAAACGCAATTCGTTTATGTCCTTTTTCAACTAACAGCTGAACAGAATCATAAATGGCCTGCTCATAGTTGATGTTAACAGATGGTGTTTGAGCCTGTTCTTCAACAGATGCTGCAAGCACAATCGGTACAGGAGAGCGCTTAAATTCTTCCACATGCACATCTGTGATGTTTCCGCCCATAAAGACAATTCCGTCTACTTGTTTGCCAAGCATCGTATTTAACAAATGAAGCTCTTTATCTGTATTTTGATCTGAGTTGCTTAAAATAATGTTATATTTATACATCGTGGCGATATCTTCAATACCGCGTGCTAATTCTGAATAGAAGATACTAGAAATATCAGGGATAATGACCCCAACTGTCGTTGTTTTTTTACTTGCAAGGCCTCGTGCCACTGCATTCGGACGATAGCCAAGGCGATCAATCGCTTCAAGCACCTTTTTTCTTGTTGTTGGTTTTACGTTTGGATTCCCATTTACTACGCGTGATACCGTTGCCATACTTACATTTGCTTCTCTTGCTACATCATATATTGTAACATTATTCACATAAATCACTCCTTCAAATACACTTCATATCTATAGCATTCACCAATTGGATAGAGACATGTCAGATACGAGGAAAATAATATCCTATTTGTCATTAAAACGATGAAAAGAGACACATAATTTTTCAATCTACATCAAAATGACATTCTTTTATGAAATTATACACGTTTTTTTGTCATATGAAAACGTTCCCTTTCTTTTTATAACTAAATTAAACAAACTTTAATCAGTTTGTTACCTGTAATTTGAATCATATTTCATAAAAAATCATCGAGAACGCCAGCTATGACAATGATCTTAGCAGATTCTATCGAATTTTAAAAATGAAAACATTGTGAACAAGCACTTTTTGGGCTTGCAATGTGCTTTCTTCCTTTCATTCCCAAACTTCATGGTATTTTTCCCATGAAAAAACCGCCGGGCAGTCATCCGGCGGCTGTTTCTATCTATGATTATGCGTGAATGTTGACAAGTGGTCTTAACGCATCTAACCATTTTTCGAATTGTGGAATGTCCATTTGCTGCGCTGAATCAGATAGAGCAACAGATGGATCTGGATGTACTTCTGCCATGACACCGTCTGCTCCAATCGCAAGAGCTGCTTTTGCTGTTGGAAGGAGAAGATCTCTACGTCCAGTTGAATGCGTCACGTCAACGAAGACTGGTAAATGTGTCTCTTGTTTCAAGATTGGCACTGCCGAGATATCTAGTGTATTTCTTGTCGCTGTTTCGTATGTGCGGATACCACGCTCGCAAAGGATGATTTGATCATTTCCTTGGGCGATGATGTATTCAGCTGCATTGATGAATTCTGAAATGGTCGCTGCAAGACCACGTTTTAAAAGAACTGGTTTCTTCATAGAACCGGCTTCTTTTAACAGTTCAAAGTTTTGCATGTTACGTGCCCCAATTTGGATGACATCGATATGCTCAATCGCTTCTTCAATATGAGCAGGATTGACAATTTCACTAATGACAGCAAGACCGTATTCATCCGCTACACGCTTTAGAATCTTTAGACCATCTACACCAAGTCCTTGGAAATCGTATGGACTTGTGCGAGGTTTAAATGCGCCTCCGCGAAGTAGTTTTAATCCCTGCTGTTTCGCTGCTGCCGCTACTTCTGCGACTTGCTCGTAGCTTTCAACGGCACATGGTCCAACGATGAAACGCTGCTTTCCATCACCGATCGCTTCCCCATTGATGTTCACGATTGTGTTTTCTGGTTTTTTCTTACGAGAAACAAGAAGTGCTTTGCTGTGGTCATCTTCTTGAAGCTCTAGACCTGCTTTGAAAATCTCTTTGAAAATATGCTGAATTGTTGAGTTTTCAAATGGCCCATCATTTTCTTCAAGAATTTGGTTCAGCATTGTGCGCTCTCTGACAGGATCATAACGGTTGACACCTTGCGCTTCTTTCGCTTTTCCAATTTCTTTGACAATGTTTCCTCTTTCATTGATCAGTTTTAGAATTTGAAGATTTAGTTCATCTGCTTGCTGCCTCAATTTTTCTAGTTCATTGTTGCTCATTTTTGTCATCCTTTCCTCTGCCTGCTCTCGCTTTTTATTTTTTCATTCTTGCATGATAGGGTTTATTATAAACAAAGATTTCGGAATTGTCACGAAAATTTTCTTTATCACCAAAACGCTTTTAAGCGGTAAAGTATCGTATGTAAGATTATAGCATACTTTTTGTTCAAGTAAACCTTTTTTATAAAAAAAACGTCAGCCGCTGGGACTGACCCCATAAGATGAGACAAATAAAAAACACCTTCAAGTTTGAAAACGGATCGTTGTGATCCGATATAAAACATGGAGGTGTTTTTCTATGGGGACAAGAGTGAGTTATCCGGTTGAAGTCAAACAGAAGGCTGTAGACATGAGATTGGCAGGCGTACCTATGAAAGAGATCATGCAAGAATTGAATATCAAAAATAAAACGCAGGTTCAAACATGGGTGAGGTGGCATAAGGCTGGGGATACACACCGGTTCGAACAGCCTGTTGGAAAACAATATACCTATGGAAAGGGTCCCGAGTACTCTTCCGAATTAGAGAGACTGCGGGCAGAAAATCGCTATCTGAGTCAACAGAATGAAGTTTTAAAAAAGTACAACGAATTGGAAAGGAAGTTGATAAGGAAACGTCAATCAAACTGGTAGAAGAATTGCGCAAAAAGATGACAGTACAGGACATCTGTGTCCATTTAGGCATCTCACGCGCTTCGTTCTATAGATGGAAAAAGAATCTGACTCAGAATCATTCTAAAAGACAACTAGAGAAACAAATCGGCACGTTGTGCCGAGAGCACAAGTATCGATATGGATACCGAAAAATTACAGCCATACTAAAAGTGGGAATGCGTATTAACCATAAAACTGTTCAACGTATCATGCAGAAAAACCAGTGGCAATGCCGGGTTAAAATGAAAAAGCGTAAGAAGAATGGGCAACCCTATGCCGTGGCTGGTAATATACTCGATCGGAACTTTCAGTCTGATCGCCCTCTTGAAAAACTAGTAACGGACATCACGTATTTGCCTTATGGACAGAAACAATTGTACCTTTCCAGTATATTGGATTTATATAATGGAGAAGTGATTGCTTTTACGATTGGTGATAAGCAGGACACAGACTTTATCTTAAACACACTTGATCAGCTCCCAGCACTGCCTGAGAACTGCGTGTTACATAGCGACCAAGGTTCTGTGTATACATCTTACGAGTATCAGAAAGCTGTTCATATAAAAGGCATTACCATGAGCATGTCCCGTAAAGGGACACCCGCTGATAATGCCTCCATCGAATCGTTTCATTCCTCACTAAAGTCTGAAACGTTCTATCTTAACAGCATTGATCGAACTACGACCAACATCGTAGAACGCACTGTCAAAGAATACATTTATTATTATAACAACATTCGTATTCAAACGAAACTAAACAACCAATCACCGATAAACTATCGGCAATTGGCTGTATAAAGGTGTTTTGATCCCTGTCTCAAAAACGGGGGTCAGTCCCCGCTGCTGACGTTTCTTTCTTTTACAGATTATGTTCAAGCGCTTCTTTTGTAATGCTTGAGTGAGAAGCATGCCATTTTACTTTTCCACCGCTAAAGATGAGTGCCTGCGGACTTTCATGCTTTACTCCAGACTTTTCCGTCACATAGGATGAAAGCTCTCTTGTGTTTTGAATTTGTAAGAAATACGCAGGTACGTCTTCATGTGCAGACGCAAATGCTTCAAACTCTTGAAAAGCCGCTTGGCTGATCGGACATGTCAAACTGTGCTTAAAAAAGACAAAGGTCCCATCTTGATTCGTTAGTTGATCAAACTGTTCTTCTGTTTCAATGAGTTGTTTTGACATGATGTTCTCCTTCTTCACTTCGAGCAGTGAGCGTTAGCCTTTAGTCGATTGTTCTACTTTTTCTTTGACATCCTTGATGCCGTCTTCAATTTCTGATTTCGCTTCTTGTGCTCGTACTTTTGCTTCATCTGCTACATCAGATGCTTCGCTTGCCAAATCCGCTGCGGCTTCTTCTGCTTCACTTTTCACTTTATTAGCTTTTCCAGCTGCTCGCTCTTTTATGTCTTTCACTTTGTCTAAAATCTGGTTTGACTGCTCTGCTACAAGCTGAGACAATTCAGACGTTTTATCTTTCGCAATCGTCACATATTCAGTGCCTCTTTCTTTTGCATCTGTTGTGAGCCGGTCTGTTTTTTCTTTTAACGCGTTCGCCTGGGTGTTCAAATCATCGCGAAGCTCTTTCCCTGACTTCGGTGCTAAAAATAATGCTGTTGTTGCACCAACAATTCCACCAATAAGTGTTCCGATCAAAAAGTCTTTGCTATTGATTCCGTCTTTGCTCATGATTATTCCTCCTATGCGAATATGGTTTATTTTTGGTGTTTACGCTGTTTCCATTTTTTATAAATTTCAAGTGCTGCGTTACTCCAGCTAACCACATCCGTCACTTTTTCTTGATTTCTTTCAACGGATGAAGAAACCGCACCAGCTGCTTGCTTTATGCTTGAATTAAATTGGTTGATCGAGCCGCCAATTCCCTGCACCGCATCCACAACTGTGCCTAGTTTTGCTGATTTGTCTTGAATATCTTCAGCAAGCTGATTCGTCTTATGTAGCAACTGTGCTGTCTCTGTGGTGATGCCTTGCATCTGACCTTCAAGACCTTCTAAAGTTGATGCAACATTCTTTAATGTCAGCTGTAAGGATTTTAATGTTTTGGACAAATAGATGACAAGAATGAGGAAAGCAATTGCAATCAGTGCAACGCTTAGATATAGAATAATAATCATCTGATACCTCCTTTGCTGCGGGCATATTCAATTCATTACCCTCTCGTTGTATCATTCAAACATCGCCTAGAATGACCGATTGAATAATAATTCTACACTTATTCGCTAATTCCTGTCCACAGCGACCGAAAAAAAGCGCCACATGTTGACACATTTAGCCCTTTTGTCACATTTTATTCAAAATAAAAAAAGTGCCGTGTGAAACGGCACTTTTTTAAGCATTTATACAGCGACTTTTTCATAAGCACGCAAATATTTCTGAATGTCTCCTGCTCCCATAAAGATCAGAATCGCATCTTCGTGCGTTTTCAGCACAGATGTATCTTCTTCCTCAATTAATTGGGCCTGCGGGATTTTTTCTTGTAAATCTTCAATGCTCAGCTTCCCAATGTTTTCACGGGCTGAACCGAAAATATCACAAAGGTAGACATAGTCGGCTTTCTTTAGACTGTCAGCAAATTCACTTAAGAATTGCTGTGTACGTGTGAATGTATGCGGCTGGAAGACAGCCACAATATCACGGTCCGGATATTTTTGGCGGGCTGCTTCAATCGTGACTTCAATTTCAGTTGGATGATGGGCATAATCGTCAATTAAGACCTGCTCACCGACCACTTTTTCATTAAAGCGTCGTTTCACACCGCCAAATGTCGTTAATGCGCCTTTGATAAGTTCTACATCAATGGACTCATAGTGACATAATGCAATGACAGCTAACGAGTTGAGGACATTATGATTTCCGTAGGCAGGAATGTAGAAGGTATCATAAAACGTATTGCGTACAAATACATCAAATGTGGTACCTTCCGTATTTTTCACAACATTGCGTGCTTGGAAATCATTTTCTTCGTTGAAACCGTAGTACACAACAGGTACCTTCGCTTGAATCTTTGGCAGATGCTCATCATCACCGCAGGCAATAATCGCTTTTTTCACTTGAAGCGCCATGTTTTGAAATGCATCAAACACGTCATCAATATCCGAGAAATAATCAGGGTGATCAAAATCAATATTGGTCATGATCGCATAGTCTGGATGATAGCTGAGGAAGTGTCTGCGGTATTCGCATGCTTCAAAGACAAAATACTCGCTGTTTTCTTTCCCCATTCCAGATCCATCACCGATTAAGTACGAAGTAGGTTTGGCTGCCTGCATGACGTGAGCAAGCAGTCCTGTTGTTGATGTTTTGCCATGAGCACCAGTAATCGCAACGTTTGTGAATGAATCCATGTATTCTCCAAGGAATTTATGGTAACGAATGACAGGAATCCCTTCAGAAAGGGCACGTTCAATCTCAGGGTGTGTATCAGGAAATGCATTTCCTGCGATGACCGTCATCCCTGGCTGAATATTATCTGGGTCAAATGGTAGAATTTTAATATTTCGTTCTTCTAATGCTTTTTGTGTAAAGATATGTTTTTCGATATCCGATCCTTGGACAGTATACCCAGTATCATGAAGAATTTGGGCCAGTGGACTCATACCTGTCCCTTTTATTCCAACAAAATGATAAACAGTCATAATTGTACCTCCAACAAACGTCTATCTGACTTACAGTATATGACGCTCATTTCAATTTGCAACTTGTGATTTTTGCCTCTAGCTGATCACAGATCGCAGCTCCAAATAAAGATTTTTTTCCGATCTTCCCATTCTAATCAATATTAACTATGATTAGTATCCGACAACTTTCCCATTTCTAACACCTGTTTCCGCTTATTTTACATAAAAAAGCGTTCTGGCAGACATGCGAAAAGCGTCCAATTACAAAATTGCACCTATGTGCTATCATACCATGTTTATGAAAAAAATGAAGTGGTTTGTTTAGATCAACTGTTCTAAGTCACTCAGCGTCATGAGCACTTCTCTTGGCTTACTGCCCTTCGCACCAGAGATCATGCCCTCGCGCTCCATCATGTCAATCAATCTGGCTGCACGATTGTAGCCAATTCTAAATCTTCGCTGCAAACTTGATGTACTAGCGCTATTCTGCTCGATGGCAAAACGGCACGCATCCATAAACAATTCATCTTCGTCTGTAATCGCAGAGCCTTGCAGCATTAGTTCCTCCTGTTCAAAAAGGAACACGGGCTTGCGCTGCTTTCTTACATGTGCCACCACTTGGTCAATCTCACGGTCTGATACAAAGTTCCCTTGAAGCCTTGTCGGCTTGCCGGAGCCATTTTCTAAGAAGAGCATGTCTCCTTTTCCAAGAAGCTTTTCTGCACCTGCCATGTCAATGATCGTTCTTGAATCCACCTGACTTGAAACAGAAAACGCAATTCTTGTTGGGATATTGGCTTTAATGAGACCTGTAATGACATCAACAGAAGGTCTTTGTGTCGCAATCAATAAGTGAATGCCGCATGCTCTTGCTTTCTGTGCAATTCGGCAGATGCTTTCTTCGACTTCATTTGGGGCGACCATCATTAAATCAGCCAGCTCATCGATCACCACGACGAGATAAGGCAGTTTTTCACCCATTTGTTTTTCTTTCACAAGCTCATTGAATCGTTTAATTTCTCTCACGCCAGAGTGTGCAAATAGTTCATAGCGTCTTTCCATTTCATCCACTACCCATTTCAGAGCAGCTGTTGCTGTCTTGGCATCGGTGATGACGGGACTCACAAGATGAGGAATGTGGTTATACGGTGCTAATTCAACCATTTTAGGGTCAATTAAGAGCATTTTCACTTCATCTGGTGATGCTTTAAACATTAAGCTCACTAAAATCGTATTAATGCAGACGCTTTTTCCTGAACCAGTGGCTCCGGCAATTAAGCCATGGGGCATTTTTTGCAGATCAACCACGACAGGCTGGCCTGAAATATCTAATCCGAGTGCCGCTGTTAAAGGAGATGGATTGTCTCTAAACGCACTGCTTCTGATCATTTCTCTTAAGAACACCATTTTACTGTGCAGGTTTGGCACTTCGATCCCAATTGTGTTCTTTCCTGGAATCGGGGCTTCAATTCGAATATCCTTTGCGGACAAACTAAGTTTAATATCATCTGACAGGTTCGTGATTTTGTTCACTTTGACACCTGGTTCTGGATGTACTTCAAACCTTGTTACAGAAGGTCCCTGTGTGACATGAACCACACTTGCTCTTACGTTGAAATTTTTAAGTGTCGCATTGAGCAGCTCTGCCCGCTCTTTCACCCATGTCCCGTCCTCTTCTTTTTGAGCTGGCGGTACGTCTAAAAGGGCGAGACTTGGAAAAACATACCCTTGTGTATCGGCTGCTTTCTTTTGCCCTAGCACGCGCTGATCGCTCTTTAACATCATGACATTAAACGGAACCGTAGAGGTTTGCCCGCTTGCGCGTTGTGGCTGCGGAGATGTCTGTTTTGGTTCTTCTTTCTTGACTTCCTGCGTTTGTTCTTGCTGCTCTGTCTGCTCTATAACCGTTTCTGCCGGTTCAGATTCAGTTTGTTCCTCTGTTACTTGTTCTACTGGCATCACTTGATCTTCTTCAATTTCAGCTTCTTGGACCAGCTGATCTTCCTGCAGGTCATGTTTGACTGGCTCAGCTTCTTCAAATGCTGCCGCTGGCGCTTCTTCTTGTTTGTCTTCTATTGGATCAGCTGCTACTTCTTCCACCGGTTCTGCTGAAATGTTTTCTGTTAACGCCGCTTCTTCTAATGGAATGTCTACTTCCATTTCAATCGCTGGCTGCGAAGGTTCCGGTGTTTCGAAGGTCAACATGTCTATTTCCTCAGTATGATCTTCAAACTGATGGACAGGCTCGTCCTTTAATTCTTCTTCATTACTGGAGACAGCTTGTTCCGGCTCAGATTCTACCGGCTGCTCCTGATAGACTTCGGCTTGCTGCTTATGTAAATCAGCTTCATGATGATCTTCTGGTTCGTTTTCTTCTGGCTGGATGAAAGGCTCGTCAGTTAAACGTTCCATCGTCGATTGAACATGATCTTGATAAGCGAGTTCCTCTTGCAATGTATGCGGGGTAACTGCTGGCTCCTTATCTGCTCTCTCTTTTGCTGACGCTGAAGCCATGTCTTCGATACGTTTTTCTTTCTGTATTGACGGGATGTTCATTTGCTGTCTGACATTCCGTTCACGCTCTGCCTCCTCTGATAACAGTGTGACACGCTGCGCCGTTTCTTCTGCTGCTTTCCTTTGAACTGAAGCTGTTTCTTCTTTTGCATCTGCCCGTTTTGGACGCATATCCTGATGATAGCCATAGATCGGTGATGGAATTTGTTCTGGCTTGAATGGCTTTTTATTCATATCAGGCTGAAGCGTTTGTTTAGGCTGATAGGTTGTCTGTCTGGTCTTTGACTGGCTTGGTTTGGCGCGTCTTCTCTCCGGCTTCACTCCATCGCGCTGAGGTTCATCTGGAACGAGCGGAAAGCGAAATTTGCCTTTTGGATATTCATAATACACTTTCGTATCTTCGATTTTTTTATATTCTTTATGCGGTTCAAAAGCTGGCTGCTTTGGTGCAGCTAGATCTTCTTCAAGTCTTGCAGCTTTTTCTTCTTTCTTTTCTTCTCCTAAAAATACACTAAAAAATTTATCTAACCAACTCATCATTTATCACTCACTTTAACTCCCCTTACGTTTTCTTGGGCGATTTTTAGTATACCATTGCTTTTTCATGCAGAAAAGCGAGAAAAGTGCCGCTTTTTGCTGTTCATGCTGTCTGTAGATGAAAAAAAGTCACTAAGTACGTACTTAGTGACTTTTGGTATAACACATTCTTCGCTTCTATGTGCCCGTTTATGGGAGGTTACGCTTTAAAGGGTTCGCCAGCTTGATGGCTTCCATCTAAAACAAGAATCCCTTTTTCAGCAGGTGCGTCTGGAAGATCTAACTCTTTCGCTGAACAGATCATGCCGCTTGATGGAACGCCTCTAAGCTCAGCACCTTTGATGACCATACCGCTTGGCATCACTGCACCGACCTTCGCCACCACGACATATTGGCCTTGGTCAACGTTTGGTGCACCGCACACGATTTGTAAGGTTTCATCGCCCACATCGACTTGGCAAATGTTTAATTTATCTGCGTTCGGATGCTTTTCCTTTTCCTTCACATAGCCGACAACAAATTTTGGTGATAGATCCACAGTCAACGTTTCATTGACACCGTTGCGGTTTAAAATTTCATTGATATCTTGAACAATGGTTTCAGAAAGCGGGACAGATCCGTTTTCTTCAATTTTCATGTAAGTGGATGCATTGAAGATATTAAAGCCTGTTGTTTCTTTTGTTTCTTGATTGAAGATTCGTACAACATCTCCAAACGTCTCATGACCTACTTCTTCTCTCGTCACATCTTTCAATGAAATAAGGAGTGTGTCGCCTACACCTTCTGCATTATAAAAAACGTTCATTCTTCAAAATTCCCTTCTACTGCTGTTTTGGTCTGCTTTTTGCAAGTATAAAGATCGGTTCAAGCTTCCCCTCATCATATAAAAATGATAATGCGGTAATCGGAACCGTACCGCTGGCGAAGAAGCTCATCGACATCTGTCCTAAAATATCATAGCCTGAATCATTGCGAACATCAGCAATGATGAAAACGTCTTGATGGGGAACAGAAATCGCCATTTGTCCGTCTATTTTTTGCGCGTATTCTTGTAATAACGATTCATTTAAAAGTCTGCTGGCGTCATACCCGTCATTTGCACGGAAGAAATAAAACCGGTTGCCTGCCACTTCATCCATTTTCACTACAGTTTTAAGTGAACGGACGTTGAAGCTGGCAGTTTCTCTGATTCGCTCTTTTGTCCAGTTTTCCTTTTGAAGCATCTTGTCATCAATTAATCGGTAGGTGCTTCCAAGATCAAGTGCATAGTAGATTCTCGTTTCTGCTGTATGCTCATCAAACACAAGCGGAATCCCATCACTTGATGCCTCAGGAAAGGAAGTGGAACGAATGACTGGATAGATCTGCTTTTCTTTTCCTGAAATGTGCTGCGCTTCGCCTTTCATGGCACTCAGCGCTTCTTTCACATAATAAACGATCTCATCGATGGTTTCATCAGGCTTTACTTCCCACTTTGCAATTATTGGCGGGAGCTCTAGTGTGATGCCTTTGCCTGTTTGTTTATCTTCAATACGAAGCGTATCTTTTTCCCGGTCAAACTGGTGTGACCAGCTGTCGTTCGTCAGACGGCTTTTGAGTTCGTTCGCAAGCTGTCTTGATGTCATTTTTGCCATCGTTTTAGACTCTCCTTTCGTTATTTAGAAAGAGAATCTGTTAAAAATGCTTCAATCTCTTCCTTTGTCTTACGATCTTTGCTGACAAAGCGGTTAATCTCTTGTCCGTTTTTAAAGACTAAAAAGCTTGGAATGCCGTAAATTTCCCACTCTGCACAAGTGTCAATGAACTTGTCTCTATCAACATAGAAGTACTCAAATTCTGGGTAGTTTGCTTCAAGCTCTGGCAAGAATGGCTCAATAAATGTGCAGTCCGGGCACCAGTCAGCTGAAAACAGCAATACCGTTAAGTCTTCTTGAATCACTTTTTGTAATTCTTCGTTAGATTCAATTTTTTTCATGTTTCATTCCTCCAGTTTGTATGGTTAAATCTCCGAGTTGTATATAGCCTTTCTTTCTCATCCATTCTGATACTACCAAACTAATCACTGCCGGGCCAACGATATGCAAGAGAGCTATCGCCAGAAATACAGATGGATGAAACCCCATGACGGTCAGGGTCATGAGCTGTCCAACAAGGCCGCTCGTTCCCATTCCCGCTCCTGCCGCATTATTGACCATCCCAAAGCCAATAATACCAATTGGCGCGAGAATGAGACCAGCAATCGTCGGCGGAATCAGAATGAGGGGATTTTTCACAATGTTCGAAAGCTGCAATTTTGACGTCCCAATGCCGACAGCCGCAAGACCGCCAAAGCCATTTTCTCTAAAGCCCGTAGCGGCAAAGCCGACCATTTGAGTACAGCAGCCAATCGTTGCAGCACCAGCAGCGGTTCCGCTTAAGTCAAGCATCAGCGCAAGTGCAGCACTTGAGATTGGAGAACTGAGGGCAAGGCCAACAATGGTCGCTACCAGCATGCCCATGATCAGCGGGCTTTGGTCTGTCCCCCACATGATGAGCCTGCCGAGCCCTGTCATCATGGCTTCAATCCCAGGTCCGATGAAAGCAGCGGTGAAAAAGCCAGTGATAATAGTGACAAGCGGCGTTAAAATAATATCAATTCTTGTCTCACCACTGACCAGCTTGCCGAGTTCCACACCAATTAATGCTGCGGCAAAACTTCCAGCAGGCCCCCCAAGCTCTGCTCCAGCGGCACCTGAGACAACACTTGCAAAAATGATTAATGGAGAAGCATTTAAGCGATAAGCAACTGCTACGCCAATTGCCGGTCCCATCAGACCCATAGCAAGCGTACCCATTTTCACAATGAGAGAAAGTGATAACAGACCGCCTGCTGTTTTTAAAATCAGACCTACCACTAATGTAGCAAATAGACCTAAAGCCATATAAGAAAGTGCATCAATGAAATACACCTTTGGCGAAAGGGAGATCCCCTTTCTTTTCAAATAAGTCATCAACGTCGTCTTCCTGCTTTCTCATAGGAAAGACGAAGAGGCCTGTCCTTCCCATTATATGTAGTATTCTTACGATGAAAAATAGTCTCTACCATGAATATCATAATCATATTTTTTTTGCTTTATCAAGCACTTCTTGTGTAACATGAAAAGAAACAGGACAAACCTTTACTAAGTTTGTACAAAAGGAGGAGACCGTTATGCAATTAACTGTCTATTTAGCAGGAGAAATTCATAGCCAGTGGCGTGATGAAATCAAGGAGAAAAGCCAATCTTTGAAGCTGCCAGTGACATTTGTCGGTCCAATGGAGAATCATGACCGCTCAGATAATATCGGTGAGGATATTTTAGGTGAGCAGCCGAATGCCATTTTCAAAGATGATGCAGCTTCTGATTTGAACAATTTTCGTACTGAAATTTTATTAAACAAAGCAGATGTCGTCATTGCACGCTTTGGTGAGAAATATAAACAGTGGAACACAGCCATGGATGCATCTGCTGCGATTGCAAAAGGGAAACCTCTTATTTTAATCCGTCCAAAAGAGCTGCACCATCCGTTAAAAGAACTCTCAAACAAAGCAAATATCACTGTGGAAACCGTAAACCAAGCGATCAAGGCGTTATCTTATGTGTTTGAACAGCAATAAGAAAAAAGGCTGCTCTTATTGAAGAAGCAGCCTCAGATTGTTGACAAAGGGCTAAAATGATGTTTATTTTAGCCCTTTGTCTTCTTTTCAGCGTGATAGAAAACCTTTGCAACCCTAGGAAGGACGAGTACCGGAGCGGAGCGAATTGTACATTCGTGAGCACCGGCACGCAGGACTGACACAGAATGCGAGGGTTTGTCTACACGCTGAAGCTGCTCTCATTGAAGAAGCAGCCTTTTTCTATTCTATTTATACTTGTTGATAAATAGAATCCACTGTACTTTGATCACAATTTTTGACAAGGCGGACAATTAATTCTTTAGCCGCTGCGTAATCATCCACATGCAAAACAGAATGACTTGTATGAATGTAGCGTGCGCAAACCCCAATGACAGCAGAAGGCACACCTTGGTTTGAAACATGAACACGTCCAGCGTCCGTACCACCCGGAGATACGAAATATTGATATGGAATGTTGTTTGTCTCAGCAGTATCAAGCACAAAGTCTCTCATTCCGCGGTGCGTAATCATTGTCCGATCATAAATACGCAGAAGTGCACCTTTTCCAAGCTGGCCGAACTGTGTTTTGTCACCTGTCACATCGTTTGCAGGACTCGCATCTAAAGCGAAGAAAAGATCTGGCTGAATCATATTCGCAGCTGCCTCAGCCCCTCTAAGCCCTACTTCCTCTTGAACAGTTGCTCCTGAGTACAGCTGACATGAAAGTGTTTCGTCTTTTAATTCTTTTAATAATTCAATTGCAAGGCCGCAGCCATAGCGGTTATCCCAAGCCTTTGCTAAAATCTTTTTTGGATTCGCCATTGGGGTAAAAACCGTTGCAGGAACGATTTGCTGTCCCGGACGAACGCCAAGCTCTTTTGCCTCTTCTTCACTGTCTGCACCAATATCAATGAGCATATCTGACGGCTTTACAGGTTTGCTTTTTTGTTCTGGCGTCAGAAGGTGAGGAGGTGTACTAGAGACAACACCAGGAATTGGCCCGCGGTCGGTATGAACGTCCACACGCTGCGCCAGCATGACTTGACTCCACCAGCCGCCAAGTGTTTGAAAACGAATCATCCCGTTTTTCGTAATCGATGAGACCATGAATCCGACTTCATCCATATGACCCGCTACCATAATTTTCGGTGCGTTTTCCTGCCCCTTGCGTACGCCAAACACTCCGCCAAGACGGTCTTGAATGAGTTCATCAGAATATTTCTTAAGTTCCTTTTTCATAAAAGCACGCACATGGTGCTCATTTCCTGGAGTTCCCTGTAATTCTGTTAAATTTCGGAAAAGCGACAATGTTTCTTCGTTCATTCTACAGTTTACCTCGTTTCTATGTAATGACCATATATATTCCTATAAAAATAACACTCACTTTATACTATAAGAATTCTTTCGGTTTTCCAAGTATCTCTCCAGAAATTTTGAATATGCTTTCAAGTATTCGGATTCCTTAACATCAATGGACAAGTTTTGTATAATGGAAAAAACAGCAATACGGAGGTGCAGCACGTTGAAGTTAAAACATGTTCTGATTGGTGCGAGTATTGGCGTAGCCGCTGCAATTGTTGCAAAAAAAGTATTTTTCCCTACGTATATCTCATCTGAAAAAGCATTAAAAATTGTGAAATCTGCTTTTAAACAGCGCGGCCCGATTGATGGCTCTTGGATTTATACTGTACCAGAACCGTATACCGTAAATGGTGAAACGATTGATGTGTACAAATCTGGCATTACCCGCTCTGCTTTTGGTGAGCTTGAACAGTATGAAGTGATGATTGATGCCAAAACTGGCATGATCGTGGATGTCATTGATTCTGTTGCTTGATCAAGAAAGCTTCGCAAAGACGTGTCCTTGCGAAGCTTTTTTTATATGGCTTTGATTTTTTTGTACACAGGATGCCACATAGCGTCCTGCACAGCCTGAATAAGATCATCAGGCGTTTCTTCTGCTATTCCTTCATCAATTGCTGCCTGGGCCACACGGACGGCCACTGTCGCTGAAACGGTTCGAAGCTGATCGACACTTGGCAGCATCGCTGCACCCGGCTTCCCAACATTGACCATGCTTGCAATGGCTTCAGCACTCGCAACAAACATTCTGTCTGTCATCAACCTGGCTTTTGACACAATTGTGCCTAGACCAAGTCCTGGGAAGACAAGGGCATTATTCGCTTGTCCAATTTCATATGTGACACCGCCATATTCGACAGGAGCAAATGGACTTCCCGTTGTCACAAGGGCACGTCCTTCAGTCCACTCAATCAGATCTTGCGGCTTTGCTTCTGAAAGAGGGGTCGGATTCGACATCGGTAAAATCGCAGGGCGCTCCACGTGTGACGCCATTTCTTTTACAATTTCCTCTGTAAAAGCACCTCCGACCGTCGAAGTGCCAATTAAGATTGTTGGTTTCGCCTGCTTGACGACCTCTAATAGATCAATCGAATGCTTTGGACCATTACGGGCATAATCCTTTACTTCGTCAGAACGTCTTGCATACGGCTTTTGAAATGGCTGAATGTCAGGTGAATCATCTGTGAGCAGCCCCGTTTTATCAATACACCAGAAATGATCGTAGGACTCCTCTTCTTTGACTCCGTCTCTGACGATCGCATCACGGATTTGCTCGGCTATGCCAATACCTGCCGTACCCGCTCCAAAAATGACGATACGGTGATCTTTCAGCGGAACCTTCGAAGCTTTTGCACATGCTAGAACTGCAGCAAGTGAAACAGCGCCAGTCCCTTGAATGTCATCGTTAAATGTACAAATACGGTCCTTATATTTTTCCAATATCGCACGGGCATTCTTTGTCCCAAAGTCTTCCCAGTGAAGGAGGGCATTTGGGAAAGTAGCGCGGGCAAGCTCGACATATTGATCAATGAACTGATCATAGCGCTCTCCTCGAACGCGGGAGTGCTGATTTCCAACATAAAGCGGATCATTCAAGAGACTTTCCTGGTTCGTTCCAGCATCAAGCACTACTGCCAGCACGCGGCTGGGATCAATGCCTGCTGCAGCTGTATAAACAGCAAGTTTACCAACTGAAATGGCAATCCCGCCAACGCCCCAGTCTCCAATGCCTAAAATGCCTTCTGCATCAGTTGCAACGATTAAGTCGATTGATTCATCGACACCATAAGAGGCAAAAATCTCTTCCATGCCTTCTAGATCATCAATCGATAAATACAGTCCTCTTGGCTTTCGATACTCATGGCTATAACGCTGAATAGCCGTCCCTACAGTCGGCGTGTAGACAATCGGAAGCATTTCCGCCAAGTGCTCATTAAGTAATTTGTAAAAAAGCACTTCATTTCTATCATGAAGTGATGTTAAATACACATTTTTCCCTAGATCATCCGGCTGTGCCTTAAACTGCTCATATGCACGCTTTGCCTGATCCTCTAAGGTTAAGACCTTAGGCGGAAGAAATCCCTTTAACCCGAGCTCCTCCCGCTCTTCCTTTGTAAATGCAACCCCTTTGTTTAAATAAGGGACTGACATGACTTCCATCCCTCTTAATGGTGTTTCGATCACATCACCATGTACACGATAAAATTGGTTCACCTGCACTCTTCCTTTCACAAGTTCATTTTGTCGTTATTTTGTGTGAAAGGCGAAAAAAACATACAGATGATCTTTTATCTTCCTGTTTCTCTTTTGATTTCGTGTGTGATCTGCCCGTCTTCGTCCCATTTTACAGCACGATAAATGGCATCATGATAAAACAAGTACCACGCATTTTTTTCTTCTGCAAATGCCTGCCACTTTTGCTTGGCTGGAATCGAGGTCATTGGGTAATCATCATATGCCAAAACCCAAAGTGGATTTTTATGAGCATGTGTTGGCATGATATCAGCTAAATGAATCGCTGTTTCACCTTCACTTGTGAGCGTTAAAATGCTATGACCATTGCTGTGTCCGCCTGTATGATGCAGCTCGATGCCTTCTGTCACTTCGATGCTTTCTTCAAATGTGACCACTTGGTCTGCCACAGGCTCCCAGTTTTCTTTCCAATATGTATTTCTTGAGCGAATGTTCGGCGCTCTCATTTCATCCCATTCGATTTTCGATGTGATGATTTTTGCCTGCTGAAAAACAGACACAAGCTTATCGCCTTCACGTTTTGTTAATCCGCTGGCATGATCAAAGTGCAGATGTGTCATTAATACGTAATCAATATCTGATGGTCGCAGGCCAAGCGCCGCTAGAGATTCTTCCAATTTGGTTTCCTCTGTCACGCCGTAATTGCGTTTTTGTTTATCTGTCAGCTTCCCTGATCCGATGCCGGAATCCACTAACAGATGAAGACCGTTCCACCGAATGAGAATTGGATCACATCGTAATTCAATTTGATTGCGGTCATTTACCGGGTATTTTTTTGACCATAATGGTTTTGGCACGACACCAAACATCGCTCCGCCGTCCATGTGCGTATCTCCCCCATTTAACCAAAACAGTTCCATTTCACCTATTTTCATTGTCTCCATTGCTGTCATCCCTCCTTTTTCTATCGTAGCAAATACAGCCAAAAATCGCATGCACCAATCTTTTCATAAAAAAAGCTGACTGCCATTTTTCTTTGCAGCCAGCTTGAAGTCACTTGTTATTCTGGGAATTTGACTTCTGATCGATAGATCGGTTGTCCCATAGAAGAGAATTTCTCTTCATATTCAGTCATCACATTTCCTTCTAAGCCGTCTTCATGTAAATCTAGACTGACATACGTTAAAAGAAGACCATATGCAGAAAAACTTTTTAAGGAATATTCAAATAACCCGCGGTTATCTGTTTTGAAATGTAACTCACCGCCTGGACGGAGAATATGTTCATATCGCTCTAAAAAGGTTTTAAACGTCAATCTGCGCTTTTCGTGTCTTGCTTTTGGCCACGGATCAGAGAAATTCAAATATACCCGGTCAATCTCATTTTCCGCAAACACATCTGTCAGCGTCTCAGCATTGATGTTCAAAAGCTTTACATTTTCAACATCTGTCTCTTTGATTTTATCTACTGCTGTCACAATAACACTTTTAAATAATTCAATGCCAATATAGTTGATATCAGGATGAAGCTTGCCCATTCCAGCAATAAAGCTCCCTTTTCCTGTCCCAACTTCGATATGGATTGGATGATCATTTCCAAACAGCTCATGCCATTTCCCTTTATATTGCTCGGGACTTGCTAAAGCAATATGAGCATTCTCAGCTAAGTAATCATCAGCCCATGGTTTATGTCGCATTCTCAATTTGATACACCTCTATTTTCTTTACATTTTATCAAGATACCATGAAACATAAAGACCCGCAAGACAGCATCTTCTATGTCCATATAAAAAGACCAGCCCTTCGCTTGAGCTGGTCTGCCGCATGTATAAATTGGGCGCTGAATGCACAGTTTAACCTCATAAATGACACGCAGGAAAGGAGCATTTGTATGGGTTTAAACCGTCAACATCAGCTTCAATTAATCAAAGATATTTTAACCGATCACCAGCTGGATTGCTGCGGGACTGTTGCAGAATATGAACAGGTGGGACGCGTGATTCAATTAATGCTGGCAAAAGAAGATCTGGATCCCGACATTCGTCAGCTGTTAACAGATATTTATGATTACAGCCAAAAGGGCACCTCTGTCAGTTCAATTGATGCACATATTGAGGAGCATCAATCACATCTGTCTGAGTGGGTCGAGAACATTCCACTGTCTTAATGGATGTTTAACCGTTTTAAGAGTGCATTTAGCTCCGCTTGCACTTCTTTTTGCGCCTTTTCATTTCCTTTTCGTTTATGCCAAACGACAAACGATACGGTTTCAGCGAGCACGTACCACGCCATGCGCTTTCGCAAATTGTCCGTCAGCGGGGCGCCGTACATAGAGAGCCAGCTTTCCCAGTTCTCTTCCTCAACATAATGGTATAAAAGCGGTCCAAGATCAATCGCTGGGTCTGCAATCATCGCCCCATCCCAATCGATCAAATAGAGCTGGTTTTCATCTGTCAGCAGCCAATTATTATGATTGAGATCGCAATGACAGACGACCTTGTCCTCAAAATGGACAGCTTCCACATGCTTCTCTAAATACTGGATGGCACGCGAGATGTCTTGTGAATCAATTTGCTCGTTTAATATGGACTGTTTCAGATGCATCAGAATGGATTCTGGGTCTAGAGAGTGCTTCTCTAATCGTTTCAGCATATCGAGCAATTCTTTTGATGTATGAATTTTTCTTAGCTGCTCTGCTACAGGACGATCATTCATGTCCTTTGGCTTCAGCTCTCTGCCGCTCAGCCAGTGCTGTGCAGTAATCACATCTCCATTTTCCATCCGTTTTGTCCAGACAAGCTTCGGCACAATGCCTTCAGCTGACAAAACCGCAAGAAACGGTGACGTATTGCGTTTTAAAAATAGCTTTTGGTCATTGTGTGTTGCGAAGTACGCATCCCCCGTAGCGCCTCCAGCCGGAGAGATGTGCCATTCGCTACCTAATATTTGTCCCAACCAGTTCATATCAATTTTCAACCCATCATTTCTTAAAATATTTTAAATCTTGCTTTTTTAGTCGACAAAATTCAGCCGATTGAGGATCAATTGGCTGTTTCTTTTTTTATTTATATGATCATAAAAACAAAAAGGACAGCTATTGAGAATGAGATGCTAAACAATAGCCGTCCTATAGATTTTATCGTTACCTTCTTATACTCGTCAAGCAAAACTAAAAAATCAGGACAAGAACCTTATGAAAAAAGAAGGCTTTTTTCATAAGGTTCTTTGACTGCGGACATACCGCCAGTTATTTAAGCACGTAATTTTAAGGATCGTTCACTTGCCTTTACAAAGACAGGCGTTGCGCCGATCACTTCTCCATCTGCGTGAAATAAGATTTTTTCATCTGCTTCTAAAAACGCTTCCTCATGCTGAAACAGGGTAACCCCCTTCATCCCAAGGTGCTTTCGGAACACCATTGCACTTAGAAACAAAAGGACTTTGAATGGGTTTAAATCTGTGACAACCATCGTTTGAAAACCCGGCTGCCTCGCACTCACATCCGGCGCTGCTTCCAGCCCTCCCCCGTAATACGGGTGATTGCATACGATCACAAACCACACTTGGCGAAAGACTTTCTTCTCATTTTCAATAAATAACGCAAGATCAAACGGCTTAAATGACCATAAAGAATGGAGAAATGACAGAGGGTAGATGATAAAGCCAAGCCCCAGCCGTTTCAGCCACTTTTTCCCTCTAAAATGCACCGTTTTCCTCAGTACATGTGCGTCAAACCCCACACCGATATGATTGAGAAAGAGAACAGATTGCGGACTTTCGGCATGATCTTGAAAGGAGCCGAGAGAAAATGTTTTGGTGAGCATTCTCTTTTGCTTTCTCACTTCTTTTTGGACATCATGACGATGGATACCGAGACCCTTCGCAGCATCATTCCAATGACCCGCAGGGACAAAACTAAGCTGCACATGATCGATTTCCTTTAAGCCATTCAGTACTTCATGAATGGTGCCGTCACCGCCAATGACAATCAAGCGCTTCAGCCTGTCATCCTGCATGGCACTGATTTGTCTTGCCAAAACTTCTGCATGGCCTTCATGCTGGGTGAGAAATGATCGATAAGAGACCTCCACCTTTTGTAATTCTTTCTCTATGCTCCTCCATGTGCGGAGTCCTTTTCCATGTCCTGCTTCTGGATTAACGATAAAGTACCATTCATTCATATATTAGCTCCACTCAGGTCTCATTTTTCGTGACCTTCCATCATGCCTTTAATCGAGCCATTCCTGTCTTCTTTTGCTGTCTGATTCACCATAAGCAAGCAATGCCTTTGTCGCTTTAAATTGCTGATGTTTTGTCGGCGCCGTATTTTTCCGTTGCTTTTCAAACCACTCTTCTGCCTTCTTCTTATCGATCACCTCCATCCCATATGGAACTTCAGGTAAATCAATATAAGAGGTTCGGCTGATGAGGATTTTTTTCACAGGAAGGTCTACACCACTTTGCTGTAAGATCTTTGACACGACGGTGCCAGAACGCAAAAGGCTTGCACAAGGATTCAAGACGGACTGAACAGCTTTCCCAGTCGCCCGTTTTTCCCAAAAACGTTCCTTTGTTCCGATATAGACACTGTCTGGCTCGGCCTCTAAGAAGGATAAACAGATCACTTCGAGCGGCGTGATGAGTATCGGACATAATTCCATCTCAGCTTTTTGAATGAGCAGCACCGGCTTGTACATCACAAAATAAGAATCCGGGAGCTGCCTTGCAAGCATCCGCAGCTTTTCATCATACCGAATATGATGGGAAACGGTTGAAATATGTGAAATCGTCGAACTCGCCCATTTTAATTGCACTTCAAAGAGATGATCCTTAAAAAAGTGAATCAGCTTCGTTTCATCGGTAGGAACGTTTCTGAAAACCCCTTGCTCTATATCTGTCGGCTCGTTAAAAAGACTCAGGTCCCGTTCCTTTTTCATATCGGCTTCTTTTTGCTTTCTCTTTAAGGAGAATTTCTTTCTCTTTTCTTCCTCTTGTTCTGGCGCTTGTTGAGGAATTTGATCAAACGGTTGCTGCTCCTCCTCTTTTGAAGCCTTTTTTAACTCGTCCCATCTTTGTTTTTTCAACCGATTGAATTGATTGATATAGTGATGCGGGTCTTGTTCATATCGTGATATATAATCTTGAATTTTAATAATTTGCGCCATCTGCTGCTCACTCCAACTTCTAGAATCATTTATGTAGTGTAAATTGTTTGACCGCGTGATAACGAGGGGTTTCCTTCGGACGTATTTCAAATAAAGTGATACGAGAAACTTCCATCACATATGGCTCTTTGCGTAAAGGCGCTTGTTTTTCATAAGGGTCATCCGCATTCCATTTGCGCGCAATCGTCATATGCGGATGAAACGGTCTCTTTTCAACAGGGTGTCCTGCTGACAAGACGGCTTCCTTTACCTTTTCTCTTACATGCATGAGCGGCTCACTTTCATGAGGCTTTGCAAAAAAGACTCTCGGGCGTTCCGTTGCACCAAACTGCCCTACCTCATTCAGCTCTAGTGGAAATGCAGACACTTCATTTGAAAGGATGTCAAGCAGCTGGATGATCTTTTTTAAACGCTCTTCTGGAATGGCGCCTAAAAAGACAAGGGTCACATGATAATCATGTGGTGCTGTCCATTTTTGAAAGAACAGTCCGCTCCTTTGATCAATGTCTTGTTTGATTTGATGCGCAAGTTGTTCAGGGATGTGAATCCCTATAAAATAATGACGGTTTTCTGACACAATATCACCTGTCCTTTTTTAACAAACTTTACGAATCCCCATTGATGATAGTATAACTAAAGAAATGCGTAATGAGAAGAAAGGGTGTCATCTGATGAAAGTTGCACAAAATATAGCTGAGCTGATTGGCGATACACCGCTTGTCAAATTACAGCGGCTTCAGCCAGAGAATGCGGCGGCTGTTTACTTAAAGCTGGAATCATTTAATCCCAGCGGAAGTGTAAAAGACCGCGCGGCTTACAATATGATCGTCGAAGCAGAAAAACAAGGGAAACTCACAAAAGGAGCAACCATTATTGAGCCTACGAGCGGGAATACAGGGATTGGTTTAGCCATGAATGCCGCCGCAAGAGGCTACAAAGCCATCCTTGTCATGCCTGATACGATGACAAAGGAAAGAATCAATATTTTGAAGGCATACGGGGCGCAGGTCGTCTTAACCCCAGGAGAAGAAAAAATGCCAGGCTGCATCCGCAAGGCTGAGGAACTGGCTGCTCAAATTCCTCATAGCTTTATTCCCATGCAGTTTGACAATAGAGCGAACCCAGATGCACATAGAGGAACAACAGCAGTCGAAATTATGGAAGCTGTGAAACAACTTGGACAGCCCCTTGGAGCCTTTGTCGCAACAGCTGGAACTGGCGGTACTATTACAGGAACTGGAGAGGAATTAAAAAAGGCATTCCCTCATTTAACCATCCGTGTAGCAGAGCCTAAGGGTTCCCCAGTCTTATCTGGCGGGAAACCTGGGAAGCATAAACTCGTTGGCACAAGCCCAGGATTTATCCCCCATATTTTAAACGAGCACATCTATGATGACATCGTGCAAGTAAGTGACGAAGATGCTTATCACATCACACAGCAGCTTGCTAAGCTTGAAGGAATTTTAGTAGGCCCATCCTCTGGGGCGGCTTGCTATGCAGCCATTGAAACAGCCAAGCAATTACCGGCAGATCAAATCGTCATCTGTATGACAGCAGATACGGGCGAACGATACTTATCAAGTGATGTTTTTCAAGATTAAAAAAGGAACAGGGCAATAAATCCCTGTTCCTTGCTCAGTCTCAAGCTGCGTCCCTAATTGCTGAAAGGCTTCCTTCGCTGCCTCTACATAGCGCGTGACTTCTTCTACAGTACTTGCCGTTGGAAAGAAAGTCACGCGCTTCCCAATTAATGATTCATCCGCAAAGTCATGAAGAGCATCAGAACATTTTTTTCACTATGAATCCCCTTTGCTCTTTTCCAATTTCTATTTTGCTAATTCATACATGGCTTGTGCATAAAGAGCTGTTGCTCTTAGTAAGTCATCAATTTCAATATATTCATCCTTTTGATGGGCGCAGTCTGGTCTGCCAGGAAATAAAGGTCCAAAAGCAACGCCTGCTTCTAAAGATCTCGCATACGTTCCTCCCCCAATGGCAATAAGGGTTGCAGGATCTCCCGTTTGTTCCTCATATACCCGCTGCAAGGTTTTCACAAGCGGATGATCTTTTGAGACGTGATGCGGAGGGCTGTCTTCGAATTTTAGAAGGGCCGCTCCTTTGATGCTTTCAATTCCTTTTTTGACGTCCTTGCCGTCTGCTGTTACTGGATAGCGGACATTTAACCCTAGCTTTGCTTCCTCATTCTGTGTATAGCGGATTGTCCCAACATTCAACGTCAACTCTCCACTAATCTCATCTTTGCAAGCAATTCCCAGCTTTTGTCCTCTTGTATCCTGATCAAATAAAGCGTTGATTTGGGAAGTAAAGGCAAGTCCCTGCTCATCTAATTCGTGTCCGCATAAGAAATTCGCCATATGAATGCCCGCATTTGTCCCATGCGCCGGCTCCATGGCATGAACAGATACCCCTTTTAATGTAAAATGCAGTCCATCCGCTGCGCTTTTTACCTCACCAGATAATTGGTGATCAGCAAGATAGGCTTCGAAAGCTGTTTTTAATAATTCAGCATCGTGTTCCTGTGCAGCAGTCACAGTAGCAGCTGCCTCATCTGGCACCATATTGAGCCTCATACCCGATGTAAACTGCTTCAGCGTATAGCGCTGATGATTCACTGTTTGTTGATATGTAAATGACAAGGTGGCATCAATAATCCCTTTTTCCGCATGAATAATCGGAAAATCGGCGTCTGGTGCAAATCCGATTTGCGGCATCGCTTCGTGCTTGAAATAATGGTCCACACAGCGCCAATCGCTTTCTTCATCTGTGCCAATGATCATTCGGATTTTTTTCGACAGATGCAGACCAGTATCTTTTAAGATCTTCAGCGCATAAAATGCCGCCATGGTTGGGCCTTTATCATCAATAGCCCCGCGTGCAAAGATTTTATTTTCTCTGATGTCCGCTGAAAATGGCGGGGTTGTCCAGCCGTCGCCAGCAGGCACCACGTCCACATGACACAGCACACCTACGATGTCTTCGCCTTCCCCATATTCAATATGACCTGCATAGCCGTCGACATTCTTGACTGTGAAACCTTCGTCTTCCCCTTTTTTCAGCATATACTGCAGGGCATCATCGACTCTTTCACCAAATGGCTTTCCTTCTTTGCCGCCTTCTTCATCAAGGACACTTTCAATTTGTAAAAAAGATTGTGTGTCCTTGATCAAGTCGTCTTTTTTTCGGATTACTTCAGCTTCCCAATTCATTTTTCCATTCCTCCTTGAAAAAAGGTTGCAATCCACCCTTAAAACGAATATTATATTAATTGTTTTGTAATAATGTTCGTAAATGGAGGATTTTATGTTTCAGTTAAAAGAAAATCAAACCAACATAAAGAAAGAAATAATCGCTGGTATGACGACATTCTTCACTATGGTCTATATTGTTGCCGTCAACCCTGGAATTCTTTCAAAAGCAGGTATTCCTTTTGACCAAGTCTTTACTGCAACAATCATCGCTGCTGTTGTCGGTACGCTCTGGATGGCACTATTTGCAAATTATCCGATTGCCATTGCACCAGGCATGGGGCTGAATGTCTATTTCACCTTTACCGTTGTCGGCGGTGGCGGCATCAGCTATCAAACAGCGTTTAGTGCGGTATTTGTTGCTGGTATACTCTTTATTATTTTATCGTTAACATCCCTTAGAAAACAACTGATTCAAGCCATTCCAGATAATTTAAAGTACGGCATTACAGCAGGAATCGGGCTTTTCATTGCATTTATCGGCCTCCGTCAGTCTGGGATCATCGCTGCTGATCCAGAAAACCTTGTGAAGCTTGGCAATTTAAGCTCGCCTGTTGTCATTCTAACGCTTGTCGGCTTAATGATTTCGGTGATTTTAATGGTTCTGCAAATAAATGGTGCACTGTTTATCGGCATGTTAGCGACCACATTGATTGCGCTCGCAACTGGCCAGCTTCATTTCCCTAAAACACTGATGGACATCCCTGCACTGCCTGAAGGCATGCTGATTACAAATCCAATCGCTGCCTTTGGTGACGTGTTCTCTCATCATTTGTATGCTGTCGTCTTCTCCTTCTTACTGGTGACGATTTTTGATACAACAGGCACGATGATCGGTGTTGCTGAACAAGCCGGATTAATGAAAAACGGACAGCTGCCAAAAGTGCGCAGAGCCCTGCTCGCTGACTCTGCTGCCACGACGGTTGGTTCTATGTTTGGTACAAGCCCAACCACTGCTTATATTGAATCATCATCAGGAGTTGCTGCTGGCGGAAGAACTGGGCTGACGTCTTTAACGGTCGCTGCACTGTTTATTGTGGCATTATTTTTTGGTCCGCTCGTTCAAGCGATTTCTTCTTTACCATCGATCACATCACCTGTTTTAATCATTGTTGGCTGCTTGATGATGAACTCGGTGTCACGCATTCGCTGGAAGGAACTAGACGAGGCATTCCCTGCTTTCCTTGTTATTCTTTCGATGCCGCTGACTTCTAGTATCTCAACAGGAATTTCACTTGGATTTATTTCATATCCGCTTGTGAAATTGGCGAAAGGGAAATGGAGAGAAGTTCATGTGCTTGTTCTCATCTTTGCGGTCTTATTTTTCATTCAGCTCTTTTTCTTAGAAGGATAACAGAAACAAAAAAGGCACATCCTCATATGGAATGTGCCTTTTTGTCTTCATTGAATTTTTTATTTTGTAAATTTTCTGTGTTTATTTTTCGAACATTTGAAAATGTCAGCTTCTATCGCATCCCTTATCATTATTGGGTTGTAACCGGATTCAAATCATGATATATACCATATTTCATTTCATGAAGACAAGTTTAAAAACACGTAAAGTTGACTTTTTGGTGGAACTAGATGCATAATAACGTGTATAATAGAATAAAACATTAAGAAACACGAACATTTACCATTGTTGCATGTCCTTATTTCGCAGTTTTAGTGTAGTAAGTTGTGGTTAGTCAAGTCCATCCGATCTTATTGATAGGGAGTGGTTTTTTGAAACCTTCAACAAACCGTATGATGACTCGAATCAAATCAGTCTATATGTTCATTCAAGAGAAAGGTCTTGTGACGACACAAGAGCTGGTTGATGAATTCGGGATCACACCTAGAACCATTCAAAGAGACTTAAACGTGCTTGCCTATAACGATCTTGTTCATAGTCCAAGCAGAGGCAAATGGGAAACAACAAGAAAAAAAGTAAAAATATCATCTTAAGCGTATAATGAATTGTCCATATAACAAAAAGAACCGGCGTATGCCGGTTCTTTTCTTTTGCAAATTGTTGACGAAGGGCTAAAATGATTTTTATTTTAGCCCTTTGTCTTCTTTACAGCGTGATAGAAAACCTTTGAAGTCTAGGAAGAACGGCTACTTTTGCGGAGCGAATTTAACATTCGTGAGCACCAGCGCGCAGGACTGACAAAGAATGCGAGGGTTTGTCTACACGCTGAAGAACCGGCGTATGCCGGTTCTTTTCTTTTGTTCTTACGTTATTCACGATTCATTAAGCTGTCTAATTCTTCATCCGTCAATTCACGGTACTCTCCGGGTGCTAGATCTTCATCTAAAGAGACAGCCCCCATCGAGAGCCTTTTTAAAAAGACCACTTCATTTCCCACCGCTTGGGCCATCAGCTTCACTTGATGGTACTTCCCTTCAGTAATCGTTAAACGGATGCGTGTATCTTCCTCTTCATTCGCATCTACTTCAACCTTCGCCGGCTTCGTGTGATAATCATCTAAGATGACAACGCCCTCTTCAAGACGCTTAATGTCTTGATCTCCTAAAGGATATTTCAAATGAACCTCGTACGTTTTTGGCACATGCTTTTTTGGAGAAAGTAATTGATGAGCAAGCTGTCCATCATTTGTGAGGAGAAGGAGACCGACCGTATCCTTATCCAGTCTCCCCACAGGGAATGGCTCCCTTGCGATATCCTCCGGCTCAAGTAAATCGACAACCGTTTCATCCCGCAGATCTTCAGTTGCTGAGATCACCCCGTCAGGCTTATTCATCATTAAGTAAATGAATTCTTTATACTCTACACGCTCTCCGTGTACGAGCACTTCATCATTTGATGGATCAACATGATCTTTCACTTGCTTTGCCACTTCTCCATTCACTGTGACCGCCCGCGCCTTGACAAGCTTTTTCACATCTTTTCTTGAACCAAAGCCGCTGTTAGCAAGCAATTTATCAAGCCTCATGAATATCTACCTCTTCTTAACTCTTTTTTCTTAAAAATTTCGGCATACGGCTGCCAAGTACACGCTCTAGTAATCCCACCTTATAAGACAAGTACATATACACACCGCCGCCAGCGATCGCGGAAATCAAAATCACGATACCCGCTTGAATAATTCCGCCTTCATAAGAAATCACTTGGTTCACAATCTGGCTTGTCACATATGCCACGACAGCCATGATCGCCGTTAAAATACCAATGAGAATAAAACGTTTGAAAATTCTGCGGAACGAATAGCCGGCATGGCGTTTAATCATGATAAACATATACAAGATGGATGCACTGTAGCCTAATGCTGTTGCCAGCACAGAACCATTTCCTTGCAGCCAGCTGATCAGCGGGATGTTTAGAATCGTTTTAATGATGATTCCTAACAAAAGACTGACGATGGCAAATTTTTGTTTGTTGATCCCTTGCAGAATCGCTGCACTAATGGTGAATAGAGAAAACAATAATGCAACAGGTGCATACCAGAACAAAATGGAGATCCCAATTTCAGGATGAACAGACGGATAGAAAAACCAATAAACCGGTCCAGCCAATGCCGAGATACCAAATGAAGCAGGCAGCACGAAAAATAAAATGACTTGCATCGTCTGATCTATTTGTCTATTGAGCAGCTTGTAATTACGTGCTGTAAATAATTCCGTAATCGTCGGAATCAATGTTAAACCAAACGCTGTTGCAAGTGACACAGGAATCATCACGATCTTCGGTAAATATAACGTCACAATGGACAATACCGCTGTACTAATATCCTGATGTCCGGATGCAATCATGGCTCTGTTAATTGTGTTTGTATCGATATAAGAATAAATTGGAATCGCAAGTCCAACAAATACATACGGCGCCGCATAGCTAAACAGCTCTGTAAACATTTGCTTATAAGATAAATCAGAGTGAGCGCCTGTATTCGGCTGCATGGCTAAGAGCCGGTCCTTCCGCTTCAGCCAATATAAATAAAGCGTGAATAAACCGCCAAATGCACCGATCAGTGCGGCAAAAGTTGCATATCCGACAGCAATGACAAGCCCGCCGTCAAGCACCTTTAAAATAATAAACGTCGCCGTTAATAGGAAGATGATTCTGACAAGCTGTTCAATCACTTGGGAAACAGCTGTCGGTCCCATCATGGAGTGTCCTTGGAAGAACCCGCGTACAAGACTCATGATCGGGACAACCAAAAGACCTAAGCTGACCATTCGAATCACATATACTACTTGATCGACAGTCAAACCGCCTGTTTCATTTGATCCGCCAAGCTGAATCTTGGCAAAAATCGGTGCGGACAAATATAAAATAGAAAAGGCGATAATCCCGGTGACAAGCATGACCGACATACCTGCCCTGAACATTTTTCTTGTTGTCTCATAATCGCCGATCGCATTATATTTGGAAACAAATTTTGATACCGCTGTTGGAAAACCAAGCGTAGCAATACTTAAAAAGATCGTATACTGATTGTATCCATATTGGAATAGCGCACCACCAGTAGCTCCAACCAGTGCGCTAAATGGAATTAAATAAATCATACCAAGAATACGAGAGAGATACGTCCCTATCGTTAAAACCAACGTACCACGAAGCAGTTTATTAGACATGCGCTTAACCACCATTTTTCTAATGAATATTCAACTTAACTATTTTACCACATCAATTCAAAACACAGGTAACAAATCCAATACGGAAGTCACAAAACCAATCAATTCATATTTCAGCCTTCCCTAATCTTCGTTATAATAGAAAAATGACTGAAAGTAGAAAGAGGAATGTAACATGAAACATTATGATGTCATTGTCATTGGCGGCGGACCTTCTGGACTGATGGCCGCGATTGCATCAGCAGAGCACGGTGCGACTGTTCTGTTAATTGACAAAGGAAACAAACTTGGCAGAAAGCTGGCCATTTCTGGCGGCGGACGCTGTAACGTCACCAATCGCCTACCAGTAGAAGAAATCATCAAACATATTCCCGGAAACGGCCGTTTTCTATATAGTGCATTTTCTGAGTTTAACAATGAAGATATTATTGCGTTTTTTGAAAACCTTGGTATTGAACTAAAAGAAGAAGACCATGGACGTATGTTCCCTGTCTCAAATAAAGCACAATCTGTTGTGGATGCCCTTCTAGACAGGCTCCGCGCACTCAATGTCACCATTCGAACGAACGAAAAAATTAAAACGGTTCTGTATCAAGACGGACAAGCAGCTGGAATTGTTACAAATAATGATGAAAAAATTTCTAGTAAGTCTGTCGTCATTGCTGTCGGCGGAAAAAGTGTGCCGCATACCGGCTCTACTGGCGACGGCTATGCATGGGCAGAAGCAGCCGGTCATACCATTACAGAGCTCTTCCCAACAGAGGTACCGGTCACATCCGATGAACGATTTATTAAAGAAAAAGTGCTTCAAGGTCTTTCTTTAAGAAGTGTGGCTGTCAGTGTTTTAAATAAAAAAGGGAAACCCGTCGTCACACATGTCATGGATATGATTTTTACTCACTTTGGTTTATCAGGTCCAGCTGTTCTTAGATGCAGCGGATTTGTTGTGAAAGAATTGAAAAAACAGCCGACAGTCCGCCTGCAAATAGACTTATATCCGAAGCTGAATGACGAGGAGCTGTTCCAGAAGCTTCATCGTGACCTTAAAGATGAACCGAAGAAAGCCATTAAAAATGTCCTCAAGTCTTGGATGCAAGAACGCTATTTATTGTTTCTGCTAGAACGGAACGGGATTGATCCACAAGACACATTCTCTGGTCTAGCCAAGGATAAACTGCGTGCATTTGCCCATGATTGCAAACATTTTATTGTGCATGCAAATGGAACGCTATCCTTGGACAAAGCGTTTGTGACAGGAGGCGGCGTTTCTGTGAAGGAAATTGAACCGAAGAAAATGGCGTCTAAAAAAATGCCCGGTCTTTATTTCTGCGGAGAAATTTTAGACATCCATGGCTACACAGGCGGCTACAATATCACATCAGCACTTGTGACAGGCAGACTTGCCGGCATGAATGCTGCACTAGAAGCAAAGGAGAGAGATCAATGATCAGACGCGCATTACCGATTGTTCTTGCGGTCGTTATCAGTTTGACAGCCGCTGTTTTCTTGAAGCTTTCCATTACCCCGGTAAAAGCCGCCATTGTTTTGGCGTTTACCATTTTCGCAGTATGTTTAAAAGAATATGTCTACCGTCTTCGCAAACGAATTGAAGAAAAATCGTCTTCCCATATCGATAGTTGATAAATGGAAGCAAAACATGTTACGGTAAAGTAGAGGTCGAGTGAGAAGCTCGCCTCTTTTTGTTTGAAATAAGTTGAGTTAGGGGATATTAAGCGAAGTCCTCTGCTTAAACGTGTAGAACAACAGGAGAGTGAGATGGTGTGAAAAACGTATCAAGTGTATTTTGGATTGTGATTGCGATCACATTTGTTGCCGTGCTGTGGGGAGCTTTTTCTCCAGACACATTGCAAAATGTCACAGATCAAATTCAAACATACATTACAAATGACTTTGGCTGGTATTACTTGTTAGTGGTATCACTGCTTGTCGGCTTTTGTCTATTCTTTATCTTCAGCCCAATCGGTAAGATTACGCTAGGAAAACCGGGAGAAGAGCCTGAATTTGGTTTATTTTCTTGGTTTGCTATGCTATTTAGTGCCGGTATGGGAATTGGTCTTGTTTTTTACGGAGCAGCTGAACCGATCAGCCACTATGCTATTCAGTCACCAACAGGGGAGACTGAAACAGCGCAGGCCTTCCGCGATTCCCTTCGCTATACATTTTTCCACTGGGGGCTTCATGCATGGGCTATTTATGCCATTGTTGCACTTTGCATTGCTTACTTTAAATTTAGAAAAGATGCACCTGGCTTAATCAGTGCAACACTGCAGCCCGTTTTAGGAAATAAAATTCACGGATGGATCGGTAAAACCATCGATTGTATTGCGGTATTTGCAACTGTGGTTGGTGTTGCAACAAGCCTAGGATTAGGTGCGGCCCAAATAAATGGTGGATTGAATTACCTTTTTCATATTCCAATTGCCTTTAGCACACAATTGATCATTATTATCATTGTGACGGTGCTTTTCCTTGCATCTGCTTTAAGCGGGATTGGAAAAGGCATTAAATACTTAAGTAATATCAATATGGTATTAGCAGCTGTTCTGATGTTTTTCTTACTTTTGGTAGGTCCAACTGTTTTTATCTTAAATTCTTTTACTGACTCGATTGGACAATACTTATCCAATATCGTTCAAATGAGCTTCCGTCTATCTCCAAATGATCCTGAAAAGAGAGAATGGATTAATGGATGGACAATCTTTTATTGGGCATGGTGGATTTCTTGGGCACCATTTGTTGGAATCTTTATCGCTAGAGTGTCACGCGGGCGAACAATTCGCGAATTTTTATTGGGTGTCTTAGTCGCTCCTTCCATCCTAGTCTTCCTATGGTTCTCAATTTTCGGTGTATCTGCAATGGACTTACAGCAAAAGAATATTGTCGATGTTGCAGGGCTTTCAACTGAAACGATGCTCTTCGGTGTACTGCATGAATATCCGCTGGCGATGATTACATCGATACTGGCACTCATTTTAATCGCCGTATTCTTTATTACATCGGCTGATTCAGCTACATTTGTGCTTGGAATGCAGACAACCTATGGATCATTGAACCCTTCTGGCAGTGTCAAAGTCAGCTGGGGCATTATCCAATCGGCTGTTGCTGCTGTGCTTTTATTTTCAGGGGGACTTGAGGCCCTGCAAAATACAGCCAAGCTCGCAGCCTTGCCGTTCTCCGTTGTCATTATATTGATGATTGTCTCGCTGTATAAATCACTAAATGATGAACGAAGAATTATCAAACAAACCAATCAAGTCAATAAACCAAGAAGTCCAAGAGTAAAAAAAGCATAATCGCAAACGAGAAAAAGCCGTTCCCCATGGGACTGACCCCCGTTTTTGAGACAGGGATCAAAACACCTTTATAAAACAGCCAGTTGCCGAAACTCTTTTGGTGACTGGCTGTTTAATTTCAATTGAATTCGGATATTGTTATAATAATCAATATACTCCCTGACCGTTTTTTCTACAATGGCTGTTGTAGTGTTTGTCAGGTGGTGGAGATAGAATCCTTCTGTTTTTAAACTGGAGTGGAAGGATTCTATGGGGGCATTATCAGCGGGCATTCCCTTCCGGGACATGCTCATGGTAATGCTTTTTTCCTTTATCTCCTTTTGATAAGCATAAGAAGTGTAGACCGAACCTTGATCACTATGAAGTACGCAGCCTTTAGGTAATGTCTGTAACTGCTTCAATGTATCTAAAACAAGAGAAACATCCTGTTTATCACCAATCGTATAAGCCACAATCTCACTAGTATACAAATCTTTTATGCTGGATAGATAAAGTGGTTTTTGACCAAATGGCAAATACGTTATATCTGTCACCAGTTTTTCAAGTGGCTTTGTCGCAGTAAAATCCTGTTTTAAGTGATTTTCTGCAATATAGTAAGGTTGACCAGTCTGTTTACGCTTTTTTATTTTCACACGACACTGTAAACCGTAGGTTTGCATAATGCGTTGTACTGTCTTATGATTTATTCTCCTTTCTTTTCGCAGTAGGGCCGTTATTTTACGATAACCGTACGTATATTGGTGTGACTCACAAAGCGACGATATGAGGTCAATTAACACTTGCTGTTTTGGCAGGAGATCTTGTTTTTTCCAACGATAAAATGTTGATCTTGCGAGCTCAAACATCTGACAGAATGCACTTACACTTACTGTGTCTTTTACCGCATCATAAATCGACACGAATGCTTCTTTTTTCACTTCCTTTCCCATTCTATATACTTTTTTAATAGGTCAATTTGTTGCTTTAAATAAAGATTTTCTGTTTTCAACTTCTCGTTCTCATTTTGATATTCTGGTCCTTTCCCGTAGGTATACTGCTTTCCAACTGGTTGATGAAATCGATGGATTTCACCCTCGCGATACCATTTCATCCACGTTTTCACTTGTGTTCTATTCTTAATTCCTAACTTGTCCATGATTTCTTTTGTCGGGATTCCAGCTAACCTCATTTGAACGGCCTCTTCTTTTACACTAATCGGATAACTAACTCTTTTTCCCATACAAAAAACACCTCCAAATTGTTTTCAGATATGCTATACCCGATTTTTCAATTTAAAGGTGTTTTTATTTGTCTCACTTTATGGGGTCAGTCCCCATCCGAACGGCTTTTTTCTATATAAACAATTTAAGATTGTCGCGAGCTTGAGGATTCCTTTAAAATAGTGATGAATCATCACTTTCTACATAATGGAGGTTAATATGACATTACCTACGTTCAAGTACAACCCAGACCCAGTTTCGTTAAATGTGATGAAAAAAGAGCATACAACATGTCCTGTTTGTGAGAAAGAAAGAGATTATGTGTACCGTGGTCCTTTTTATACTGTGGAAAATGTGGAGGGAATTTGTCCTTGGTGCATAAAAGATGGATCAGCGGCTAAAAAATACAATGGAACCTTTCAAGACGATTCGAGCTGTGATGATGTCGATCAAGAGGAATATATCGATGAGCTGATCTTCAGAACGCCAGGCTATCGCGGATGGCAGCAAGAATATTGGTTAAGTCATTGCGGAGATTTTTGCGCAATCGTCCAGTATGTCGGCTGGAAAGAGATTGAACATCTAGAGGAAGAACTCGCCGAGGATATCGAAGACATATGCAGCGGCGAAGGTTTAACAAAAGAGAACCTAAAGCAATGGCTCGTCAACGGAGGAGACTTACAAGGCTACCTTTTTCAATGTGTTCACTGCCACAAGCATCGTTTATATATTGACGCCAGCTAACCAAAGAAAAAGGACCCTTCAAGGAGGTCCTTTTTTGATGCCATCTATTTTTTATATAAAATGAGTGCAGAAAAACAGTAGAGCTGTTCCCCTCCCTGCTCACAGATCACCGCTACATTGTACTTGATGTCAATAATTTGGTCGTCATCCATTCCTTTTAAAAAATGATTGATTTCGCTCTGCAAATCTTTCTCATGTTCTTCATCAAATACAGCTACCTTTAGCACTTATGCCACTCTCCCTTCTCTCGCTACTCTATCTTTATGCACATAGAGAGAGGCATATGAACAAAAAAACCTCTCATCGTTATGATGAAAGGTCTTCTGTTTACAGCTTCGGTTTTGTTTCTCCTGTCCAAGCAAGCATCCCGCCAACAACATTGGTCGCTTGGTAGCCTTGATCTTCTAGGTAATAGCAGACATTTTCACTACGTTTACCAGAGCGGCAAATAATATAATATTCCTGTGTTTGATCGAATGCATCCAGCTTCTCAGGGATATCGCCCATTCGAATGTGGATTGCTTCCGGGATCATCCCTTCTGCTACCTCTTCATCCTCACGTACATCGATAAGCTGAATGGCATCTTCCTGCTCCAGCTTTTGTTTTAATTCTTCTATTGAAATTTCTTTCACTGACACGACTCTCATCTCTCCTTTTCATTACGGTGACACCATTATAGCAAATGATTCACTTCACTGCGTATTCACCCGCTTCGATTGAAGGAAAGACGGCAGCCGCTTCTTCACTTCGGCTGTCTCGTGCTCACTTTCAAACTCTACCTTTTTAAAGACTTGATAGGCCAGCCACATATGACCGTAGGCGAGTATGCTCACGCTAAACAACGGCACGATTCCGGGTAAATAAGCAAACAGAACAAACAGCACAGCCGAGAAAACAAGCATAGAAAGTGTATATTGCAAATATGAGACACCAAGCAGAAGAGAGAATTTCAGATAGAGACGTTTTTTCCAATCATAATGAGCAAGCAGCGGAAAAATATAAAATAAGCTCACAATAAACAGAAAACCAAAAATGTATATAGCAAAGCGAAGCACATGTAAGAGCCAGCTCGCCGGATAAATATAAGCAAGGTCGACATAAATAATCGTTCCAATGATGAACAGCACCACTCCAATGATGTTAGAGCGTACAAACTCCTCTCGGTATACCTTCCAAAAAGTGCGGAATACACTAACTTGCTCATGACCTTGAATCCACTTTCTCATCACGGAAAATAACGCAGTGGTCGCAGGCATCAAGCCAAATACGCCAAGCCCAAGGATGGTGAACAAAAGCCATAACAAATTCGTATAGGCGAGTCTCATCACCCACTCACACATCCTCAGCATTCTGCTCATTGAACCATCATGATCCATCTCTTTCCCCTCCTCTCTTTCTCTTTACACCGTCTCTTTATGAAACAATTCATCGATTTCAATTGGGCGTTTTTCTGCGACAGAGCGCCACATGCCTTCCCCAAGAGCAATCGAATAAGCACCAGCCTCTGCTCCTGCTAAGATGTCATAGTGAATCAAGGGATCTTTTCCTATAAATAAATCAGCCAATAGCAAAGGATCTCCGCCGCCATGTCCGCCTGGCTGCTTCACGACTTCAATCGTCTCCTTTGATCCAAACATCGGGTAATAAGAAATTGTTTGTTCTGGAAATTGAAAAGGAATTCTTGATGGCACATGAAACTCATTTGTTTCAATACGCCCCTTCGTCCCATTAATAGCCAAGCGGTAGCCTTCATATGGGGCTGAGAATTGAATCGAATAGCTGAGCAGAGCCCCTTGATCATAAGCGACTGACGCCACATATGTATCCTCAATATCAATTTCCTGATCAAAAATGCACGCATCCGGGCGATAATTTGAGTACTGCTGCGTTTGCTCCTGACCGGATTCAATATGGTCGTCCTCCACCTTCGAGCGCTCAACCCGCGGATTCCACCTTGCTTCATAGTGACATATATCCTTCACATGACATGTTCCGCAAAATCTATTTTCCTCCCCCTGCAAGGGATTCCAAGGGCTTTCGCTGCCATAATAGTTCAGCGCCCCGTAGGCAAATACTTGCTTCGGCTTTTGATCAATCCACCAGTTGACCAGATCAAAATGATGCGTCGACTTATGAATGGACAGTCCGCCAGAAAATTGACGTGTACGGTTCCACCTTTTGAAATAACTAGCACCATGATACGTATCAATAAGCCAGCTCAGTTCAACAGATGTGACCCTTCCAATTTTCCCGTCTAGAATCAGTTCTTTTACCTTTCGATGGAAAGGATTGTAGCGATAATTAAAGGTGACCGTGACCTTCCCTTTACTTTCCGCTTCTTTTTCCATCACTTTTTTGGCGTCTTTTGCTGTTGTCACCATCGGCTTTTCGGTGATGACATCTAGATCATGGTCAAGTGCCTGCATGATATATGTGACATGAGTGTCATCCCTGCCTGCCACAATGACGATATCTGGTTTTGTTTCTTTGACCATCTGATCAAATGCATCTTCATGAAAAAACGAAACGCCCCGGAGTGACGGAAAACGCTCCTGACAAAGTATATACCGCTGATGATCTATATCGAGGAGCCCTGTAATCTTATAATGCTCATTGAAATCCTCTGTGAGCGGTTTAATAAACATATTGAACGCACGATGGCTCAGCCCGCAAATCACGACCCGTTTCACATTCCCCACCCCATTTTTTATTGGTTTTCACGAAGCTGTTTCATAAGAGACAGCGCCTCTTCCGTCTTATCAGCATACACGGGAATGAAAGCGACCATATCTCGGTGTAATTGAAAGGTATAGCCGTTGAGTTTTTTCTTTCCTTTATTGATTTGAACTGCATAATCGACCGTTTTCCCTGTCTTTTTGTCCTCGACCGTATATGGTCCTGCTGCTTGATCGCCTATTTTCATCTCTTCCAGCAGCTGAAAGCTTTCAGGATCATCATACGTTCTAAACATTTCTTCTGGAACAAGCATCACGTCCCCCTCTTTTGAGGTAATTTCAACAAGAAGCTTTTCAGGAATCGCCGGAAAGATGTGGACGCTATAAGTCTCTTGTTCCGACTGAAAAGCCTTCTCCACTAATTGATCCTTCATTCCCTTTGACATATCAGAAAAAATCAGGACATCGATCCCGTTTGTTTTCCCCTGACAGGCAGATAAACAAATGGCAGCGATAAAGCTGATAAGCCATACGGCGGCTCTTTTTCGCCTTCTCATGCCTTTTGAAAAACAGACAGCTTTTCCAGCTCAGTTAACGCCATAATAAAAGCGCCTGCCCCGTGCAAGTCATTTGTGCTCCGCTCTCTTCCAACGTAGTAATCATAAAATCCCGCAGATGTTCCGATACAAATATCATGGATGGTAAAATCACCATTTTCTTTCTCAGCCGTCTTATGCTGAATCAAGCCTTGATATGCTCTGACGACATGATCAACATAACGGAGGTCCACATACTCTTCATTCATGGCCTTTGCCATGGCGTACATGAATAAACACGATCCCGAGCTTTCAAGCCAATTGTCACTGTGATTTCCTTTATCAATGATTTGATGCCAGAGACCTGTCTTTTCATCCTGGTACTTTGCCACACTTTCCAGCATGTCTGTCAGCGTTTCCTTCCACAACTTCCGCCCCTCATGCTGCTCTGGCAGGTCCTCGATCATATCTGCTAATGCAAGGACATACCAGCCAAACGATCTTGCCCAAAACTCTGGGGAACATCCGGTCTTTTGATCAGCCCATGGCATCATTTTTCGTTCATCCCACGCGTGATAATACAGGCCTGTTTGTTCATCTTTCGTATGCTTTCTCATGAGATGCTCTTGATGGATGACCATATCCACTAGTGACTCTTCACCTTTAAGCTGAGCATACTTTAAGGCAAAAGGACCGCCCATGTAGAGACCATCGAGCCACATTTGATAAGCATAATTGTCTTTATGCCAAAATCCGCCCTCAGACGTGCGGTTTAGCGTACGATAAAGTCCGCGCAGCTTCTCCGCCGCCAGCACATACCGCTTCTCTTTCGTTCGTTCGTAAAGAGGGAATAAAATGAGTCCTGCTTGAATGGCATCAAGCTCATCCCTGCGAAATAACAGATTTCCGTACTCATCAATAAGTGAGTCCGCATAGTTTTTCACATAATCGAAATACGCCTCGTTCCCTGTTGCCTCATATAGCTTCATGACGCCGCAAAGGAAAACCCCTTGATGATAATGCCATCTTCCAGCTGGCGGCAGCTCAATCGGTGTATATGCTTTCATGATAGTTTGTGCTAATTTCTCTGCATGCTCAAGCGGTGATCCCTTTTCAATCGATAAAGTCATTCTTCCTCATCTCCCTTTTTAATAAATACCTTCTTCCCCGAATTTCTTCGCTAAACGGTTTGCCAGCATGACCAAAATAAGTCCAACGGCTGCTTTAAATAAACCAACAGCGGTACTATAGCTGAATTGTCCTTGCTTAAGACCTGCTGTATAAACGTACGTATCAAAAATCTCTGCTACTTCCCGGTTCGTTGCGTTCAGTAATAGATAGACATGCTCAAAGCCAAGCTCAAGCGTATCACCGATTTTTAAAATAAGCAGAACCACAATGACACTTTTAATGGCAGGAAGTGTGATGTGCCACATTTGTCTCAGTCTCCCGGCCCCATCCATTTTTGCTGCTTCATATAGCTGCGGATCTACCGCTGTAATCGCCGCAAGGTAAATGATTGTTGACCATCCTGCTTCCCGCCAGATCACCTGTAAAATGTACATCGGTCTAAACCATTCCTGACTAAGAAGAAAGTTAATCTTTTCCCCTCCAAAGAAAGCAATCAATTCATTCATTAACCCGCCATCTACTGTTAACAAAACAAAAGATAAGGACACGACAATCACCCATGACATGAAGTGAGGGATATAAATCATCGTCTGTACAAATTTCTTAAACAATGCCAACCTCACTTCATTTAAAAGAAGGGCTAATAAGATCGGAATTGGAAAGAAAATCACGACATTCATGGCAAATAAAATCAGCGTATTTTTTAATAAGATGAAAAATGTTGGTTCTGTAAACAATCGAATAAAGTGTTTGAAGCCAACCCACTCACTGCCAAAAATGCCGAGAAACGGCTGGTAATCTTGAAAGGCAATGATGAGACCCCACATTGGCACATATTTAAACACAATAAAATAAATGAGCCCCGGCAAAATCATTAAATACAAAAACTTTTGACTTAGCAATTGATTAAGTAAGCGCTTTCTTTTTTCGCTTTTCAAAGCTGCCGCAGGCACACCCTTGGCAGTGACATCCTCTGTTTTCATTGATAAAGCCTCCCCTCATGCTCATGCATGTGTTAACTGTATCTTAAGGATGAAAAATCCGTCTACAATCATATCAACAGATCATATTTTCATAGGTGAAGCTACTCAAAATGTTACATAAAACATAAGAAAATGATCCTAATCTCAGAAAATGATTATTGACAAACCTACCAGATTTTTGGATTAATAAATTAAGAGGAAAAGATTGTTCTGTTTGAAATGGGGGGTTTTATGAAAAGAAGGCAGTATAAATTTTATTACAAGCTTGTGACGTTTTTTTTCATACTTAGTACGATTCCTGTTATCATTGTCGGCATTTTTTCTTACCAGCATTCGCAAAAAACAGCACTTGAAAATATCTCAAATGAAAAGCTCGACAGTGTCAAACAAACGCAATCCAATATTGAGCATATTTTAAAAACTGTTGATCATTCTCTCACTCACTATGTCAGTTCGCCGCCTCTCCTTCAAACACTGGCAGAACCTTTAAATCCAGACCAATTCCAGCTTTATAATCAAGTACAGCAGGAACTGAACTACCTGCAAACCTTTGACACCGACCTTTCCAATATTACACTCGTCAGTAAAATGGAAGACTGGTACATGAACAATTCGGGGCTTTATCATGTCACAAGCGAAGACCAAGAAAAAGCGCTGACCTCTTACCTCAATATACCAAGTCACTCCAGCTGGGCACTTGAAGAGAATAATCCACTTGTTGCAACGAAAGAAGGAAAAGCATCCTTTTGCAAGTACAATGTGAATTTAATCAAACAACTGCCTATGAACAGCGTTCAAAAAAAGGGAATCGCTGTCGCCAGCATTCCAAGCTGCGTGATAGCTGATAACATGCCTGACTTCTCTCAATCGGATAGTATGTTTGTGATCGATACAAACGGAAAAGTGCTGCTACATAATCGCAAAGAACAAATTGGTGAATCGCTGAAACATCAAGATATCGTTAAGCATGTGCTCTCACTTGAAAAACGATCAGGCCAATTTGATATGAAGATCGACGAACTCAACTATCAAATCACATTTCAAAAATCAGATTATAATGAATGGACGTACCTATCCTTTGTTTCTATTCCAGAACTTAAGCAGCAAACGAAATCAATTGGGTGGATTACTTTTATTATCTGCACTATTTTGTTAGCGCTTTCATTACTATTTTCATGGTTCGGTTCTAGACACTTTTATAAACCAATCCGCTTATTATACGAGTCATTTGCACGCAATGAATCATTTTTGCAAAAACAGCCTTTTCAAAATGAATTTGAGTTGATTGAATCGAGTATTAAACAAATGAAAGATCAAAACAATGATTTAGAGGAACGGATTGAGCAGCAAGTGACACACTTACAGCAATACTTTATGGTACGGCTGCTGCTTGGAAAGCTGACAGATGAAGAAGTAAACAACCGGTTCCAAAGCTTAGGCTTTCCTCAGGGCTGGTCTCATTTATCCATGCTCGTGACCCAAATTGATACGTTAAAAGGAACACCTTATGAAAAAAAAGATGCTGACTTGCTTTTATTTGCGATCAATGGACTGATCGAGCAGATTATTCCGCAAGAGGAGCACCTTCAGCCAACCGTTGTGAATCAGCATCAAACGACGATTATCCTCAACCACTCAAAGTCAGAGGAAGAGTTTACTGAATATTTAAATCAATTAGCAGAAAGCATTCAGCAGCGTATCGAAGAAGAGCTTGGTTTATCGATCAGCATTGGAATCAGCCGCCAGTTTAAGGAGCTCACGATGGCAAAACATGCTTACATTGAAGGAAAAGAAGCCTTAAAATACAGACTCAAAGCAGAGAAAAAGTCCATTATCTTATATGAGCATATTCAGCAAGGAAAGACGTTCAAAACCCATTTTCCAAAGCAGCTGCAGCATGATTTATTTGATGCGATGAAAGCTGGTGATCAAGGCAAAGCGGATCACTATTTACATGTGCTCCTGCAATCCATTTTTTCTAAAAATGCAGGACCGCACGAATACCATATCGCCCTCGCTCGTTTCTTAAACAATTTAATTGAGCTGATGCATTTGCTGGGCATTGAATTATTTGAGGTCGAAGACAACAAAATGCTCTATGATACGATTTTTGAATTTAAAACCTTTGAAGATACAGAAGCATGGCTGAAACAGGAAATCATCCGGCCAATTATTGACCAGCTTGCTGCACGTGAAGACTCACAATACAAAAACATCTCAGAAAAAATCATTCATATTATTCATCAAGAATTCGACTCAGATCTCACATTGGATGAAATCGCCACACGTCTGCATTACAATCCCAATTATTTAAGCAGCATTTTCAGAAAGGAAATGGATATCTCCTTTAGTGAATATCTCTCTTCCTACAGACACCATGTCGCTAAAAACTGGCTTGTAGAAACCGATATGTCTGTCAAAGAAATTTCGGAAAAACTGAAATATAAAAACCCGCAAAATTTCATCCGATCCTTTAAAAAGCTGGAAGGCACAACTCCAGGGAAATACCGCGACCAGAAAAAAGGCTCGTAAGACAAAGAATCCCGCTCTCACAAGAAAGCGGGATTCTTTTATTTAAACTGTTCATTTAAGATGCTGTCTTCCAGCACTGAAAGCGGCTCTCCATACACACGTTCAATATGAGCTGCTCCCCAATCGCATAGCGCATTGAGAATTCTTTCGAGCGACTGTCCGTATTCACTTAATTCATATTCCACTTTAGGCGGCACCTGTTCATAGACAATCCGGTTAATAACGCCATCACTTTCAAGCTCTCTCAGCTGCTGCGTCAGCATTTTTTGTGTGATGTTTGGCATGAGCCGCTTCAATTCGCTCGTTCGTTTTTTCCCATGTGTCAAATGACATAAAATCACACACTTCCACTTCCCGCCTATGACCTCAAGCGTTGCTTCCACAGAGATATTATATTTTTTCTTTTCCATTGAATGTTCACTCCTCTTTGTACGAACAGGCACTTTTTAGTACCTATATTACAAAAAAGTACGTACTTTTTTTTTCGTCATCTATGTTAGATAATAACTCTTGCCGATCGGCTTCGTCTATCAAAATGTCATCACAGAAGGATGTGAACTTACTTATGAAGAAAAAGCAAAACCATTTTGCTCTTCTCGCACTAGCGATTAGTGCTTTTGCTATAGGAACAACTGAGTTCATTAGTGTCGGTCTTTTGCCAATGATCTCAGAGGACTTTGGAGTGAGCGTCAGTCAGGCGGGCTGGACTGTCTCTTTATATGCACTTGGTGTGACATTTGGCGCGCCTATATTGACTTCTCTTACTTCCACGATGAAAAGAAAGACATTGCTTTTGCTCATTATGCTCGTCTTTTTGATTGGTAATACACTTGCCACCATTGCCCCGACTTTTTCAGTGCTGTTAATCGGCCGGGTGATTTCAGCCTTGTCCCATGGAATCTTCATGTCCATCGGTTCTACGATTGCTGCAAGCCTTGTCGTGAAAGAAAAACGGGCAAGCGCGATTGCCTTTATGTTCACTGGTTTAACAGTAGCGACTGTGACAGGTGTGCCATTCGGGACATTTCTTGGTCATGAGCTCGGCTGGCGGACATCATTTGGTGTGATTGTGATCATTGGTCTGATCGCACTGATATCCAACTATTTTCTTGTTCCGTCTCAATTAAAGCAAGGTGTGAAAACATCTTTTAAAGATCAAGCTGTCCTATTAAAAACAAAAAGAATTTTGCTTTTATTTGTCATTACAGCCACAGGGTATGGAGGAACCTTTGTCGTCTTCACGTATTTATCCCCTCTCTTGCAGCATGTGACAGGTCTTGCACCTGGGGCTGTGGCCTTGATCCTGCTTTTATACGGAATCACGATCGCAGCCGGAAATGTCATTGGCGGAAAAGCTGCTAATGAACAGCCAATGAAAGCACTGATCTATATGTTTATTATCCAAAGCATCATCTTGTTTATCCTTAGCTTCACTGCTGGATTCACAGTGTTAGGCATTGGAACCGTCATGCTGATGGGGCTGTTTGCTTTCATGAATGTGCCTGGGCTGCAAGTAGCCGTCGTTGATTTTGCAGAAAGATACACACCTGGAGCGGTCGACGTCGCCTCTGCTATGAATATCGCTGCCTTTAATGCCGGTATTGCCATTGGCTCATTTTTAGGCGGCATCGTGACAGATACACTTGGTCTTGTGCATACAGGCTGGGTCGGCGGCATCATGGTCCTCATCGCAGCCATTCTTACGATGACCAGTTATCAAATGGAACAAAAAGAACAAACACAAACCATTTAAAGGAGTTTTTATGATGGAACATTTACAAAGTACAAAAACATTAAACAATGGGGTCCGCATGCCAGGCTTTGGCCTTGGGGTATTCAAGGTGGAAGATGGAGCAGAATTAGTTGATGCTGTCAAAACAGCCATTCAATTAGGCTATCGCAGTATTGATACAGCAGCTATTTATGGAAATGAAGAAGGTGTTGGACGAGGCATACAGCTTGGTTTAGCAGAAACAGGACTGCGCCGAGAGGATATCTTTGTCACCTCAAAAGTGTGGAATGCCGATTTAGGATATGAATCTACCCTAAATGCATACGAAGAAAGCTTAAAAAAGCTTCAGCTTGACTACCTTGATCTGTATTTAATCCATTGGCCGGTTGAAGGAAAATACAAAGAAGCTTGGCGTGCACTGGAAACCTTGTATCGTGAAGGAAAGGTCAGAGCCATCGGAGTGAGCAACTTCCAGCCGCATCACCTAGACGAGCTATTAAAAGATGCAGACATCAAACCAGCGATCAACCAAGTAGAATTTCATCCAAAACTAACGCAGGAAACACTCTCTACGTATTTGAACTCTCATGGCATTCAAATGGAAGCTTGGTCACCGCTGATGCAGGGTGAACTGCTGCATCACCCGCTGATCACAGAGCTCGCAGACACATACGGTAAAACACCTGCTCAAATTATTTTGCGCTGGGATGTACAAAAAGCTGTCATCACCATCCCAAAATCAACGAAAGCACATCGTTTAAAGGAAAACGCTGATATATTTGACTTTGTCTTATCTGATGAAGATATGAAACGTCTTTCTGACTTAAATGAAAACAAACGTATCGGTCCAGATCCAGATCACTTCGACTTTTAATGAAAACACCCCCGCTTTTTTGCTTTGCGGGGGTATTCCTATTGGTCATTTTGATTTTTTAAAGGAAGCTTCATATTCTTCTATGATTTTATTCCCGCCATTTGATTTCCACTTCTCTACACCCTTCTGAAATTGATCTTCATTGATGTCTCCAAGAATGAACTTATACGTCGCATCATCGATGATTTTCTTCAATTCGTTTCCTCGCTCTGATGCAGTTTCTGAATACAGGCTTTCAGCAGGATTGGCAACGATGATGTTTTGATTGTCTTCTTCTAGCTCTTCATATTTAGAACGAACTGCATCCCCTTTATTTTTCAAGTAACGTTTATCAATGCCTACAAGACTGACAAGCGGCTGTACATCTGTCTGCCAGCCTTTCACTTGGCTTTCTTCCCTGACAAATGCATTTCCTTCTTCTTTTTTATAATGCTTGCCATCTATACCATACGTCATGAGACCATATACATCTTCTTCGGCAATGCGGTCAAAGAAGGCCAAAATCCGCTTTAATTCCGCCTCTGATTTCACGCTTGTTTTAGGGAATGCGAAGATGCCATTATGCCCCCCTGATGCCCACACACGTTCTTTGCCATCTGGGCCTTTGATTCGGTTGATAATATCTACTTTCATGTTTTTATCTGTCGCATCATCTCTCAGGTTCACGGCATCTACCATATTTCCAACATAGATGCCTGCTTTTCCTTGTGAGAATAATTCCTGCTGCTGTGTTTTGCTTGTCACTGGGAAGTCTTTGTTGATATAGCCATTGTCGCGCAGCTTTTTCATGTATTTCATTGTATTCATGTACTCATCTGTCATAAAGTCCGGCGTGAATTTCCCGTTTTCTTCTTTCCAGTCTGTCGGCATTCCTTCATATGAACCAAGTGTTTTAAATGCGCCATAAATTAAATCGTTACGATCTGTAAAACCAATTGTATCGGCTTTTCCGTTTTGATTCGGGTCTTTTTCCGTAAAGGCTTTGGCCACTTCATACAGATCATCCAATGTTTTTGGTGTATCCAAATTTAAATTTTCAAGCCAATCCTTTCGAATGACAATCCCTTGTCTTGAAAGTGGTCTTTCTCTATAGATGCCATAAAGCTTGCCGTCTATAGAGGCGTTTTTATTAATCAGTTCGTTCATCTTACTTAAATTTGGATAATCCTTTAAATACGGACCGACTTCCCAAAACATGCCTGATCTGAACGCATTAATCGCAGACGAATTTTTAATGTCTTGAATCGTCACAATTTGCGGCAAATTCCCTGCTGCAAGTGCGGAGTTTAGACGATCTTCCTTCACTGCATCAGGCACCCATGTAATATCAAGCTCTGTATTTGTGAGTTTTTCAATCTCTTTTAAAACCGAATCCTTCGGCGGCTGCTGATGATACAAAATCGCCATCCATGTCAGCTTTACCTTTTTGTCTAAATCAACCTTCTCATCTGATGAGTTTGCCCCTTTACTTGAACATGCTGACAGAATACCGCTTGCTGCAAATAACAGGACAAACGCAATCAGCCATAATTTCTTTCTCCCCATATGATCCCTCCGTTGTTCCATCTTTTTAACCCTTTACAGAACCTAGTAATGCCCCTTTGTTGAAATGCTTTTGTATAAATGGATAGACAAGCAGAACTGGAATGGTTGCCACAACAATCACAGCCATTTTAATCGTCTGATCTGGCGGTGGGGTGGATGAGCCCATATCCGACATATCTCCCTGCATACCGCTTGAGACAATGACAATCTGTCTCAGCAGCACTTGAATCGGCCATTTCATTGAATCATTTAAATATAGAATGGCGGTCATATACGTATTCCAATACGTCACGGCATAAAAAAGTGAAATGGTTGCAATGGCAGGCAGAGAAAGTGGGAGCACAATTTTAAAGAAAATCCCTAAATCGTTACAGCCGTCCATCTTCGCTGATTCCTCAAGGCTTGCCGGTATGTTTTGAAAGAAGTTTTTCAAAATGATTAAGTTGAACGCATTGATTGCAACCGGAAAAATCAGTGACCAATAGGTATCAAGCAGACCGAGTGTTTTCACCACAATAAACGTCGGAATCATACCTCCGCTAAACAGCATCGTGAAAACAACGAGAAACATCAGTGTTCTCCGGCCTTTTAGCTCCTGACGAGACAGCCCGTATGCCATAAGCGAAGACAAAAACATACTGACAGCTGTTCCAACGAGCGTCACAAGAATGGACACAATGAGGCTGCGATACACAATATCTGTAGAAAAAATATATCGATATGCCTCTAAAGAAAACGTCGTCGGGAACAAGATAAACTTCTTCGTGATGACCTCTTCTACTGTTGCAAAAGAGGCGGCAATGACATGGATGAACGGAAGCACACATATTAATGCGAACATGAGTAGAAAAGAGTAATTAAATAAATTGAACAATCGGTCTTTAATAGAACGATCTATGTTCATCACACCCTTTCTTTGAAAGCGTTATCATTTCATCTGAAAGTAAGCTGCAGCCTGTGACGATATCGTGATTAAAATGTAACAAACGGGGGAAGAAAGCGTCTATAATCATTTTGACAGACCAACTGGATAGATCATGTCAGCCGTGCTTTTATGCTCTTGAAACAAAAGAATAAGATCATTAGCTCATGACATGATTATGCCTTATGCTCGATCATTTTCTTCGAGGATTTCCGTCGTATTGACATCTGGTTCATAGCCTAACTCCTGCTTCGTTTTCTCAGTAGACCACGGCTTTTCTTCATTCTCTGATACAGCATAATAGGTCCCAAAGGGAATATCCGTTTCAATCGCTGCCTTTATCATACCTGTAAGATCCTCATGTGACAGCAGGGTTCTTTTTGTTCTTGGCTTTTTGTGTAATGCCTTCATCTCATCTGTGACAACTGTTCCAATTCTTAAATTGATGACAGACATTCCCGATTGATCGTGGAACAAACGTCCCAGCTGCTCGGAAGCAAACTTTAAAATACCATAAACATTTTTAGTCGCAGGCACATCGTCAGTTGTAATCTGCCGTCCAAGTAAGGAGCGTCCATCCTCTTCATAACGATCCGTCACATGGTTGCTGCTTGCAAAAATGACTTTTCGTATGCCATGCCGCGCGGCTGAACGAAACATATAATAGGTACTTCTCCAAAAAATATCAGTCATTTTTGCAAATTCTCCATGATCCATCACATCATGCGTCATGTCCATGTTTAGAAGATGCAAGATGACATCTGTATCCTGCGGAATTGCCTCATATACATTTTGTTCATTCGCTGCATCGGCTAAAATGACTCCTTCTACACAGCTCGTTAGATCAACAATCGTGACGCTGTACTCAGTAGAGAGCGATTTTGTTAAAAGACGTCCAATCACACCGCATCCTCCAATGATGGTGATTTTTTCCATATATCTTCTCCTTTCTTTTGACGTAGTATGTCCAAGCGTTTCTTGATTACAGCCACTTTTTCAAAAATCGTGTCGCCTCGTGACGCATAGCGGCTGTTTCAAAATGACCTGCATGAAGACGGGTAAGCTGATATCGTTCTTTCAATGAAGCAGCTTCATAGGTTTGACTCAATACTTTTTGAATTCTTCCAACGCCTTCAGCAGGCGTGAGCTGATCAAGTTTTCCAACCAAACTTAAATGCGGTCTTGGAAAAATCATTTCTTGAATGTCCGCTGCTGTAAAATGCTTCGCCAAGCTCGGTACATAGTAATAAAAGCCATGTCTGTCCAAATTGTTCGTTTCAATTAATGTATGATGGTCCACCTGTGCGCAAAGATCAATACATACACTGACCCTCTCATCAAGTGCAGCCGTCCACCAGGAAAGAAGACCGCCCATTGACATCCCAAAGACAGCTAACCGGTCCGCCAGCACATCAGGTCGAGACAGCAAATAATCAACCGCACACATACTTTCATACAGCATCATGCCCCACATCACTTTTCCTGTTAAAAGCATTTCCTTAAAAATTTCACTTTCTGTTCTTCCTCTTCTCTCACCAAACCCTGCATGATCAATGGCCAGTACACTATATCCTTTAGACGTAAACTCTTTTGCATATGAAGGCGCTTGCAAATAATGAGCACCTTTTAACAGCTCTTCCTTCCCATTCACGTAATCTCCGCCATGAGAATGCTGGAACAGCACAACGGGTCTTTTTTTCACCGTATCCTTCGGTTTCACGAAATAAGCGGGGACTTCCTCTACGCCATTTATGGAGAGAATGAGTGTTTCCACTACATATGATTCACGTTCCTCCATTTTTAACGTATAAGCCTCCACGCGATGACGTTCTGGCATTTCTCCTAACAGACTGAGCAGTTGTTCACGTTTGCTTTCCTTTTCCATTGACGTCACTCCTCATTTTCTTGATCACCTGTTAAAATACGAGACCGATGCGGGAATCACCTTGTTTTCGACAAAATTATGTCCCGGGAAATAAAGAACACCCACCGGTTCATACCGATGGGTGTCATCATTAGTTCGCAACAATATTGACAAGCTTCCCAGGAACTGCAATCACTTTACGAATGGTTTTCCCTTCAAGCTGTTCTTTTACACGTGCATCATTTTTCGCAAGCTCTTCTAACTGCTCCCTTGTTGCATCAGCAGGAACGGTTAATTTTGCTTTTACTTTACCGTTAAGCTGTACGACAATTTCTACTTCATCGTCGACAAGCTTTGACTCATCATATTGAGGCCATGCTTCATAAGAAATAGATCCTTCATGACCAAGTTTATTCCAAAGCTCTTCTGCTAAATGCGGTGCAATTGGAGAAAGAAGCTTTACAAAGCCTTCTGCATATTCTTTCGGCAGTGTATCCGCCTTATAGGCATCGTTGATAAACACCATTAATTGTGAAATTCCTGTATTGAAACGCAAGCCTTCATAATGATCCGTTACCTTCATAACTGTTTCATGATAGCTGCGTTCTAATGCGCCGCCAGATTGCTCTGTCACTTTATCACTGAGTGAACCATCTTCATTTGTAAAGAGACGCCATACACGATCAAGGAAACGACGAGCGCCATCAAGTCCTGTTTCAGACCAAGCAATTGATGCATCTAAAGGTCCCATGAACATTTCATAAAGTCGTAATGTATCCGCACCATGGGATTCTACGATATCATCTGGGTTGACCACATTTCCTTTTGATTTACTCATTTTTTCATTGTTTTCCCCAAGAATCATGCCTTGGTTAAATAATTTCATGAAAGGTTCTTTTGTTGGAACAACACCGATATCATACAAGAACTTATGCCAGAAGCGTGCATATAGAAGATGCAGTACAGCGTGTTCTGCTCCGCCGATATACACATCAACTGGAAGCCATTTCTTCAGCTTCTCAGGAGAGGCAAGCTCTTCTGTGTTATGAGGATCAATATAACGTAAGAAATACCAGCAGCTTCCTGCCCATTGCGGCATTGTATTCGTTTCGCGGCGGCCTTTTTTACCTGTAACAGGATCTACAACCTCCACCCAGTCTTTAATATTGGCTAATGGTGATTCACCTGTACCACTTGGCTTAATCTCAGATGTCTTAGGCAAGATCAGTGGAAGCTCTTCTTCTGAAACGGCTGAAGATGTTCCGTCCTCCCAATGAATGATTGGAATCGGCTCACCCCAGTAGCGCTGACGGCTGAACAGCCAGTCTCTTAAACGATATGTGACTTTCTTTTCACCTTTTTGATGTTCTTCAAGCCATGCAATCGCTTTTTCAATCGCTTCTTCTTTTCCTAAGCCATTTAAGAAATCAGAGTTAATGTGCTTTCCATCACCTGTGTAGGCTTCTTTTTCAATGTCTCCGCCTTCTACAACTTCTTTAATTGGAAGATCAAAGGTTTTGGCGAATTCATAGTCACGTTCATCATGGGCAGGAACCGCCATAATGGCTCCAGTTCCATAAGTCGCCAGCACGTAATCGGCAATCCAGATCGGCATCTTTTCACCATTTAAAGGATTGATGGCATACGCTCCTGTGAAAATACCTGTCTTCGTTTTAGCAAGATCTGTCCGCTCTAAATCACTCTTTGATTGAATCTCTTTGATATACGCTTTGACAGCTTCTTTTTGAGCATCTGATGTAATTTTTTCAACAAGTGCATGCTCTGGTGCAAGCACTGCATATGTTGCGCCAAATAGTGTATCAGGACGCGTTGTGAAAACCGTAAACTGTTCGTCATGTCCTTCTACTTCAAAATGAACGTGCGCTCCTTCAGAGCGTCCGATCCAGTTACGCTGCATATCTTTGATGCTTTCAGGCCAATCAATGTCCTCTAAATCTTCTAACAGCCTGTCCGCATATGCTGTAATCTTTAGCATCCACTGCTTCATAGGACGTCTTTCAACAGGATGGCCTCCGCGTTCACTTTTTCCATCAATGACTTCTTCATTTGCAAGCACTGTGCCAAGCGCTGGGCACCAGTTCACTGGTACTTCATCGATATAGGCCAATCCTTTTTCATACAATTTCAAGAAAATCCATTGTGTCCATTTGTAGTAATTCGGATCTGTCGTGTTGATTTCTCGATCCCAATCATACGAGAACCCTAGTGATTGAATTTGGCGGCGGAAGTTATTGATGTTCTCTTCTGTAAAGGCCGCCGGGTCATTTCCTGTATCAAGTGCATACTGTTCTGCCGGGAGACCAAATGCGTCCCACCCCATTGGATGAAGAACATCATATCCCTGCATACGCTTCATGCGTGATAGAATATCCGTTGCTGTATAGCCCTCAGGGTGCCCGACATGAAGCCCTGCTCCTGATGGATATGGAAACATATCAAGTGCATAAAACTTCGGTTTATCTTCCGAGTCAGATGTGGCGAATGTTTTATGTGTCAGCCAATAATCCTGCCACTTCTTTTCAATTTCCCGATGCTGAAAACTCAATGTGAAAACCTCCTTTAATATGTACGGCTTTATCTGCTTAGATGACCACTGCAAGAATTCAGATTTTTCTAAAATCAACAAAAAACCCTCATCCCTGGAAAGGGACGAGAGATTTTTTGGTTCCCGCGGTACCACCCTTGTTAGCGTAACATGCTGTTCGTACGCTCACTTAATATCTTTAACGCAGACATGCGACAGAAGCTTTAACGCAACTGCAACTCTGAGGCGAGTTCAGAAGCAGATTTGATTGACTTTCACCAGCCGTCAATTCTCTAAAGACAAATACTGCTTTCCTACTACTCCTCTTCACTGTTCTTATCGTAACCGTCATCTAAGTAGTATTTTATAGAATTATGATCATAAGTGCAAGCAGGTTTGTATACAATGGGAATGTACCCTAGACTAGGGTAAAGTAGAGGATATTATTCGTGTGGAGATCGGTTATGACGGTTGGAGTCTGCATCCTGTGAATGCTGTTCTCTCACAAAATCAAAGCTTCGCAGAACTGCTTCTCCTCCGTAACCTGAAATAATGGATAAGATGATCAAGTGCAGACTAGAATCGGGATTTGAGGATAAGACAAGCAGTGTAGCGGCAATCATCCCAACGAGCCAATCTTCAATAAACCCTAAGTAAATAAACTTTTTTGTCATTCTGGGCTTCTCTAGCCTGCCTTTTTTCTTTACGTGACCGAGAATGCCCATGACCCCTCCAATGGCACAAGCAATAATGACTTGTTGCAGCATTTTCATCACCTTCCTAAAGCCCTTAGAATAGTAAAGCGACTTCAGGCTGTCCAGCCCCCTGTAATGCCATTCTGCTGTTCCGTCATAATCCATGTAAAAGGTCTATTCTCTCTAACGAAGAAAAAAAGCTTGTTTCTTCCATTATATGTGAATGACCCAAAAACAATCTTGATGCATTGGAATCATTTTTACCTAATCCATATTAACTATTTTTGTCATTTTATGAATGATGAGTAATTGATTCCTTCTTTTTCTAATGAAAAGTCTCCTTACTTACTCTATTCTAATGGAGGACAAACTATGATGACAAATTTAACAAAGCGTTTGCAATCGTTGAAACAGAACATATGTTATGTTACGTTTAAAAGGATTCATTTGGTTGAAAAGACAACCATTTGATATGTCTTATAGCAGCAAAGGAGGGTAATATGGTCAGCTCGAACATTTTCGGCTTGCAAAAACAGCTTGAACTCATCAAAAAAGCGCTGGATCATGCGCGGATCGGTGTTGTCATTACAGACCCTTCCTTAGAGGATAACCCTATCGTTTATGTGAATCACGGCTTTACACAAATGACTGGATACAAACCAGATGAGATTCTTGGTCGTAATTGTCGATTCCTTCAAGGACAAGACACGGATCAAAAGCAGCTTGCTTTAATTCGCCACGGAATTCAAAACAAAACACCTATTACCACACAGCTAAAAAATTATAAAAAAGACGGCACTTTTTTTTGGAATGAACTCAATATAGATCCTCTATACATTGAACAAGATGACAAAACATTTTTCATTGGTTTTCAAAAGGATATTACGAAACAGAAAGAATATGAACAGCTCCTAGAAGATTCCTTACAGGAAGTCACCTCTCTTTCGACGCCAATCGTCCCAATCAAAAATGGTGTATCTGTTCTTCCGCTTATCGGAAAATTATCTGAAGAACGCTTTGATGCCATTGTCGCTAAGTTAACCTGTATATTAGATGATTCAAAGGATGATTATTTAATTGTCGACCTTTCTGGTTTAATCGAGGTCGATGATTCCGTCGCAGCACGTATTTTCAAACTGCATCATCTTCTCAATCTAACTGGAACCGAACTGATTATCACTGGGATTAAGCCGCAGCTTGCGCTGAAAATGAAAGACCTCGATACAGATTTCCAGAATACGATCACTTATTTGACAGTAAAAGAAGCCATAAAAGGATTAGCATTAGCTGAAAACCCTGTGTAAACAGGGTTTTTCAGATTGTTGACAAAGGGCTAAAATGATCTTTATTTTAGCCCTTTGTCTTCTTTTCAGCGTGATAGAAAACCTTTGCAGTCTAGGAAGGACGAGTACTGGCGCGGAGCGAATTTGATATTCGTGAGCACCAGCACGCAGGACTGACAAAGAATGCGAGGGTTTGTCTACACGCTGGAAAACCCTGTGTAAACAGGGTTTGTTTAATTGAACCGCTCCCCAAAATGGAAAAATGAGGTATGATAGGTGTAAATAGCAATTTAGGGGGCTGTTAGATATGTTGTTACTCATCATAGGTCTTTTATGTGTTTGTTTTGCCATCGGATATGCCGTCAATTTCTTCTTACTCAAACACAAGAACGAGCTGATTTTTTCAAAGAAACTTTTTTATCCTTTTTTGATCATTGGTCTCTTCTTTTCCATTATGTCATTACCGCTTACTGCTGGAAATGCACCAAAGGCACAAGCCGATCCATCTTCCGAACAGCTGTTAAAGGATCAAAAGGAACTCTCATCTGACATTTCGCGCTTAAAAGCTGATAAAGAGTCGCTTACCTCCTCTTTAGAAGACGCGGAGAAGGAAAAAGAAAAGCTGGAAAAAAAGCTGGAAACCATCACCTCGGAAAAAGAAACGGTCAAACAGCAAGAAAAGACCATTCAATCGCTTGAAGAGAAAATAGACAAGCTTACCTCCAGCAATAAAACACTCAAACAAGAAAACAAGAATAGCAGCAGCGATACGAAGTCTTCCACCGTCCAGCGCTCCGCACCTAAAGGTGAAGGAAAAAGCACAGGCGGTCATGAATCACAAAAGGAAACAAAAAAAGAATCGGCTGCCTGTAACATTAAAGGAAGTGTCAATGGCATTTACCACACACCAAGCAGCAGATACTACTCTAGAACAAAGAATGTAACCAAAATGTTCTGCTCAGTAGAAGAAGCAGAGCGTGCCGGATACAGGGCACCTAAGCAATAGCGGTGTGTATTTAAGATAAAAAAGAACCTCCTGAGCGCCCAATGGTTTTCAGGAGGTTCTTTTTTAGATTTCTCTTCTTAAAGCTGCTAATACATTCGTTTTTGTTGCCTTACGTGCCGGGTTAAGCCCTGAGATGATCGCTACCCCTGCGCTGATCACTGTCGCTGTAATGACAAGGCTGAGTGGAATATAGGAAAAAGTAATCGAGAATTGATCGCTTGATCCTCCCTCAGACATGGACGACAAAATGGCTGGGATGATCAAATTAACGGCGAAACTAATCAAATATGAGATGATAATACCGATGATTGATCCGATTACTCCAATATAAGCACTTTCCATTAGGAACATTCGCTTGATAATGGATGGATTCGCGCCAATGGCTTTCATAATCCCAATCTCTTGTGTTCGCTCTGTTACCGCCATGGTCATCGTATTGAAAATTCCTATGGCAGAAATAATGACTGCAATACATCCGACAAAAATGAGTCCAATTTTGAAGACCGTAAAGAACATATCCATTCCTTCAAGCTGGTTCGTCACAGAGATGACTTGATAGCCCTCATCTGTCAGTTTATTCGTGAGTGCACCGACATTGTCGAATTTATCTGCATAAACAGAAGTCATTTTCTCGACATTTCCTGCTTCAGGAGACAGGTCGAGTATTTGACCAAATTCTTTTTCATAAGCATTCGGAATCAGAATTTTATGATCCTCCTGCCACTCCAAATTCGGCTTTTTCAAAACACCTACTACGCGGAAATCAAATGTTTTTTCTTTGACGACTTCCCCTTCTTCATTTAGTTTTGGCACTTTGATTTGAATCACTTTATTTAAAATATCCTTCGTGTAGCCTTTTGGCTCCTTCGGTGTTTCTTCCCCATTTGACGTCTGGTTTAATTCTTTTTCATAGGCTTCGCGTTCTTTTTTTGTCCACAGTTGCTGCGCCATATGGTACCCGACCACAATTTCGTTCGCTGATGTTGGGACTTTTCCTCGGTCTAGTTCAAGCCCTGCTTCTTTTTCTTCTTTCATATCGGTCAAAGCAGCCTGTGTTTCACTTGAACGGTTATCGAGCTCGACGTTAACCGATGGATTGATCGCCGTTCTTGAGACAACAGATTTCACATGATCATATTTCTTTAAATCATCAATCTTGACGTCTCCTTTTTCTTTTCCTAACACTTTAATTTCTGTGATGATTTGCTGCTTCATGATTTCATCTTGAGCTGATTTTTGCAAACCAAAACCAACAGACGCTAGTACGATTAAGAAAGAACATGCCATTGTTGTCGCAAGAATGGTCATAAACACACGCAATCTATTTTTCTTCATATTTCTTCTAATGAATTTGACCTGATCTCTAAATTTCAATGGATTGTTCCCCTTTCTTTAATACACCATCGTGAAGCTGGAACGTTGTGTCTGCGATTGAAGCGACTTCATCGTCATGTGTAATGATGACAAATGTAATTCCTTTTTCACGATTGAGCTGCTGGATAAAGGCTAGAATTTCTCCTTCCGTTTCTGAATCCAGACTCCCTGTTGGTTCATCCGCTAAAATAATTGATGGATTTAAAATCAAGGCTCTTGCAATACTCACACGCTGCTGCTGTCCGCCTGACAGTTCATTCGGGTAATGTCCTGCATGATGTTCGAGTCCTACTCGTTTCAGCATTTCTTTTACTTTCACTTTTCGTTCAGACGGCTTCACACCTTTTAAAGTGAGTGGAAGTTCAACATTCTCATACGTTGTTAAGCTCCCGATCAACTGAAAGCTTTGAAAAATAAAGCCAAAGTGATCTAAGCGAAAGTCTGCCCATTCTTTTTCATTAAAGCCGGTCACATCAGTTCCATCAATGACAATTTTTCCGCTCGTTGGCGTAATATAGCCTGATATTAAGTTCAATAAAGTCGATTTCCCCGAACCACTTCGTCCAACAATACAAGCAATGTCGCCTCTTTTGATGGAGAGGTCAATCCCTTTCAGCACAGGAATTTCATTTTCCCTGCCTTTTTTACCAATTTTAAACTCGTGATCTAATGCTTGAATCTGAATCATCTCTACTCCCCTGCTCTCTGTTTATCTTTTTCGATAGATTAAGAAATAACTCGTTAATGCGCCTACGACTCCACCGATGAGCATACCAACGATATAACCAAATATGGAATTATCTGAAGAAAAACCAAACCATCCAAATCCTAGAACACCGAAGACAATGACCATAATCTGAATAGGTCTATCCATACTTGAGTAAAGGAAGAAGCGGCCATTTCTTTCAATTGGATGTTTTATAAAGCTAAACAAACCAATTAGGTAAAATATGACCATCATGACAAGTGGAATGATGAATTCTTCACCATTGAACCAGTGTCGATATTCTTGTTGATAAATGTCATTTGTAATATAAGTAATTGGTGAAATAGGCGATATCAAATAATTGAAGCTCGTATCTATCCACCTCTCACTTGTTCTAAAGATAAAATCTAAATGAACGATCGGAAGTCCAATTAACAAAAATGGGAGAATGGACGTACTGAATCCAACGATTGCTTGGGATATAGCACTTCCTGTTAATGTACCTGCTGCAAAAAATAAACTGTAGATCATCAAAGCTGACAACAGTGCATAAAAATAACGACTGTTTAACTCAGGTGTTTCTATTGGCTGAAGGCCTAATTTGAGTAAATAAATGATAAGATATGAGACAACATGAACGCTTGCGATGATGCCAGCACCTAAGAAAAATTTGGAGTGAAAGATGGTACTTCTGCTAAATGGCAAGGATAATGTAAAGTCCATCTGCCCTTTATTTCTCTCAAACCCTAGCTGAATCACAGCGAAATATATTCCCATTACCCATGAAAGTGAGAGAAATGCATCCTTCTTGAACATATAGGTGAATGTTGTTGTATCCATTATACAGTCTGGATTTTTCAAACAATCTTGAAAGGTTGAGTAATCCATTAAGAGGGATAATGGCGTCGCAAACACCGCAACAAGCATCACTAAAATGAATGTCAGCTCATATTGCTTCCACTCCTTATATAATAATTGCCGCTTTACCATCTGCGTTTCCCTCCAAACTTCGCAATGAATACTTCTTCTAAATTCACAGGCAGTTCATGCCATACTTTTGGCTTCAGTGACTTCAAGTACTCTTTAGCTTCTTCGTCGGTTTTTAGAACAAGCGCTGTATAGAAAACGCCCGCTTGATCCAAAATCGCAACACTATTTTTTCGAATACTTAAGTTCATATCTTCTTCAAAGACCATTTGGATTTTGACATAGTCATTTTTTAATTCATCTAAATCCATGACACTTGTGAGTTCATTTCCTTCTAAAAATCCGATTCGATTACACATACGCTCAATATCCTCTAAACGGTGAGATGTAATTAAAATCGTTGTTTCACGTTCTGCCACTTCGTCGATCATGAGCTGAAGAACATCATTTCTTGTGACGGCATCAATTCCATCAGTCGGCTCATCTAATAAAATGACCGCTGGTTTGATGGCAAAGCTTAAAATTAATGACAGCTGTTTCTTTAACCCTGTCGACAATTCACGATATTTTACTTTTTCCGGAATTTCATACCGGTTCACAAGTTCATTGGCATAAGTCACGTCAAACCTCGGATAAATATGCTTTAACAGCTGGACAAGCTGTCCGTAATTGTATCTGTCAAAGTATGGATTCACGACTGGCATAAACACAATATTTTGCTTCACTAAAGGGTGGTCTTTCACCAGCACATCTTTAAAATAAATCTCTCCTTCATCGGGAAGAAGAATCTGCTGAATCAATCGGAGAAGCGTTGTTTTCCCAGAGCCATTCCGGCCAAGGAGACCGAAAATCTCGCCTTCGCCTATTTTGAAGGATACGTTGCTGAGTACTTCGCGTCCATTTAATTTCTTCGATACATTTCTGACCTCAATCAACTTGTTTTCCTCCTTTGAGACTTGAGCCGATCTCTTCCAGCCATTCCTTGAGTTGATGAATATTAATACCGGCATAATGAGCTTCTATGATGAGTTGTCTTAACTGTTCTTTCATCTGGAGCACCTTCCCTTCATTCAGCTTTAACTGAGCACCTTCTGTTACATACGTACCGCGGCCTCGCAGAGTTTCAATAATCCCTTCCCGCTCAAGCTCTTTATACGCTTTACTGACAGTGTTTGGGTTGGCAATAATAATGGTGGCGAGCTCTCTGACAGAGGGCAGTTTGTCACCTGGCTTCATCACGCCTTTTAAACATAAAATTTTGAGCTGCTCAATGATTTGTTCATATATTGGCGCAGCGCTTCTAGGATCTATTTGGATCATGATGGCTCCCTCTTTCCTCATTCATGCTTTTGCAGTCCTATCGCTTGTTCATGTCCTTGCATTAAAGGAAACGAATTGGGTATCAAATCTTTTTGAACTTCAAAACCAATGAAAACGAGAACGAAAAAAAATGTACATGCTAACGCAACAGCCAGAACCATCCACTTTAAATTGATTGGCTTTTTTTCTTTTTTCATGGTTGAACACCTTTCTCCACTTTTTAAGTGTCTGTAGTGTATTAGTTGATGTAGTACACTTAATACAATATAGACACTTAATTGAAAAGTCAAGAGACTCTAGAAAAAATTAGGCTGTTTTCGTAAAGATTGTTGCTTTCTTGATTATACTGTTAAAAGGTTGTTACAATGGGCATTCGAGAGGCGTTTAAGTATATGGGAAAATGTTTATGAAGAGTTCAGCGATTTAACCAAATCAGAACAATTAGCCTTGTTTAACGCAATGAAACAAGACTTGTTTCCAGACGAACCAGATAAAATTACGAAACTACTTAAAAGCATTCGTGAAGCCAAATTTGCTTCTGGTTTAGGGTGAGTTCATTGCGGTAGTACATCATCCGTTAAACGGAACGGGAAATATCGCTCAAGACAACGCTATCTGTGTAACGATTGTGGAAGATCCTTCAATGATATGACCAACACATCATTCTCAGGCTCTCGTTATCCAGAAAAATGGGTAAAATACATTGAACTAATGGTTGAGGGTTATAAAGGCTTTAAAAAACACATTTCCACCGCATTTTATTGGAGACATAAAATCTTGAACGCATCAGGCAGTTTCGGATTTAATCAACTTTAAGGTATCGTTGAAAATGATGAAACTTTCTTTCGTGAGTCTATGAAGGGGCGAGAAATCACCCATAGAAAAGCCAAAAAGCGTGAAGAAAAGGACGAAAAGTGAGGTATTTCTAACCTTAAAATCTGTTGTCGTAGCACAAGACCGTAATGGAAGTGTAATTGCTCGTAAGGCAGGAACAGGTCGTGTTAAAGCAGAAGGGTGAGTATATTCACCCTTCTGCTTTGCTATGCACTGATACAGCAACAAATTATAAAAAGTTCGCCAAGTAACACGATTACAACACGAAACAGTCAATGAGCGTCAAAAACAGCGTGTAAGAAGGGGGTTTACCACATTCAACACGTTAATAACTTCCATAATCACCTATAAATGGATGGAGCGTTCCCAAGGAGTTGCAACAAAATATTTGGACAACTACCTCTACTGGTTCCGATGGCTTGATAAGGAAAAGAATTTAGCATTTGAAAAATGAGTAGAGCAAATGCTTGTTTTAGCGTGTCAAATATCTAATTATAGTACAGTTGAGATGTTGAGAAGTGCATAATAAAAGACCCCGAATATTAAGGTCTCTACAAGGTTTTAATTAGATACTATTACTTGGTTTTTGGACTTGCTTTTGAACAGGATTAGCACCCACCATACTAATAAAAATATATAGCCTATAACTGTAAAGATAGACCAAACTTCACCCTGTTGCAATTGACGAAATAAGTGTTCAAATTCATTCATTCCTTCTACTCTACCAATGCTATTTATCAGGCTAATAATCGGAATTGTAACAGTAAATACAATGGTTAGAATGGACAATCCCCTATGTTTATTTTTCACAACACTGAATATTGCAGTTCCTAATGTTGCTAAGAAAAACACGTAATATAATGCCCAAAACCAATTAGGAAGAGTCTCCAACATTTTTTCTACCCCCTTGATTAAAGATATTTGCAATTTCTTTATAGAACATATTTTAACAGAATAAAACCAATTACAAATAGATATCCAAAACAACAATCTTTGCGAAAACATCCAAAAAATAAAACAGACCCTTAAAAGAAGGATCTGTTCATCATTCATTATCGTAAGAAATCCCTAAAATCATTTGGTTTTGCAAGCTCTGAATTTGAACACGCGCCCTGTCTAACCGTTCTCTTTGCTGGTCATTGGCGACATCTTTTAATTTTTCTAATTCGTTGACTGTATTCTCAAGCATGAGCTGTGCTTTTGAAAATTCTTCCTCATTATAATGTTCCTGTCGTGAGCTCAAATCAAATTGTTCATTTGCAAACTCAAGGGTTTCCGTACTTTTTTGGATAAATTCATCGATCGACTGCCTTGTTGCCATCTTACATTCCCTCCATTTCATTATCGCTCCCGCCTATTTTGCCCATGTAACGCTTTTTCACTAAAGAAAATGTTGGACAGATTCAATTGTCCTCCTTCGTGATTTTTGTTAAACTTTAAGGATGCCTATTATTATGCAAGGAGGTTACTGACTTGGATCAGCATAACCCTTTTTTATATTCAAACAGCGAAAAACGTTATCACACATGGAACTACCATTTGCGTGAACACTTTGGCCATAAAGTATTTAAAGTAGCCTTAGACGGCGGCTTTGACTGCCCAAACCGTGATGGTACTGTAGCCCACGGCGGCTGTACATTTTGCAGTGCCGCTGGATCTGGTGATTTTGCAGGAAACCGGGCTGATGATCTCATCACTCAATTTAACGAAATCAAAGACCGGATGCATACAAAATGGAAAGACGGAAAATACATGGCGTATTTCCAGGCGTATACAAACACACATGCACCGCTTCCTGTCCTAAAAGAAAAATATGAAACCGTCATGAATCTGGATGGTGTCGTAGGTCTATCCATTGCAACAAGACCTGACTGTCTGCCGGATGACGTAGTGGAGTATTTAGCCGAATTAAACGAACGCACTTACCTGTGGGTAGAGCTTGGTCTTCAAACGGTACACGAACGGACAGCTATGCTCATCAACCGTGCTCATGATTATGAATGCTACGTTGAAGGTGTAGAAAAACTGAGAAAACACGGAATTCGTGTCTGCTCACATATCATCAATGGATTGCCTCTTGAAAACCGGGACATGATGATGGAAACAGCAAAAGCTGTTGCGGATTTAGATGTGCAGGGAATTAAAATTCATTTGCTTCACCTTTTAAAAGGGACTCCAATGGTCAAGCAATATGAAAAAGGAAAGCTTGAGTTTTTAAGCCAAGAGGAATATGTGCAGCTTGTTTGTGATCAGCTGGAGATTCTGCCGCCAGAAATGATTATTCATCGTATTACAGGTGACGGTCCTATTGAATTAATGGTTGGTCCAATGTGGAGTGTAAACAAGTGGGAAGTCCTCAATGCCATTAATGCTGAGCTTGAAAGACGTAACAGCTACCAAGGGAAACGTTTCGTCAGATTGGAAGAAGCAGCCAAATGATTTTGAAACGCATGCTTCCTTTTAGTAAAGAGCTGTTAGAACTCGCTTGTCAAAAAGGCGACATCGTTATAGATGCAACAATGGGCAACGGCCACGATACACTCTATTTAGCTGACCTTGTAGGAACTGATGGACAAGTGTTTGCATTCGACGTCCAAGAGGAAGCCTTGCAGCAGACAAGCAAAAGGCTTGGCGGTCAATATTCTTACGTTCACCTCATCCATGATGGACATGAAAAACTGGCGGATCATCTTCCGAAGTATGCTTATGGACAAATAGCCGGTGCAGTGTTTAACCTTGGGTATCTGCCCGGAGGCGATAAAGCCGTCACCACTCAGGCTCATACAACCATTGAAGCCATCAAGCAGCTCCTGGAATGGCTCAAACCCGGAGGTCTGATCGTCCTTGTGATCTACCACGGACATCCTGAAGGTAAAAGGGAAAAAGAAGTGCTTCTCGACTACTGCAGATCACTGCCTCATGAAGAGGTACAAGTTTTATCATATCAATACATGAATATTCAAAACGACCCGCCGTTTGTGGTCGCCATTGAAAAAAAGCTAAAATGATGTGCATTTTAGCTTTTTTTCTTCTTTTTTATGATGATTTCATCCAAGGCATTTTCTGATAGGTTCGATAGGCTCTTCCGTTAATATAGAAAAAGAACGATGTTTTCCCGCTTGATTTGATCAGCCGCTTTGCCAGCTTGTTCATCTCTTTTTGGGCTGTCACTTTTTCATCGGACAAATAGACCGCCAGTAACCCTCTGTTAATCAATTTGTGAAAGTTTTCATGCGGAATGCCTTTCAGCTGCTCATCCGCTTTTTCGATAAAATGCTGAAGTCTATCCATCATCTCATGATGAGAATTATAGTATGAGCAAAAGTTTAGATCTCCCCCAAGCCGGTCCTCTTCTTGGTCTATTAAATAATCGAGTAAAATGTGCAGACCTTGAATATAAGGGAAATAGCTTTCGTAAATTTGCTTCGCCTGCTTTTCTGTAAAATCAGGCTGCAGCGCATACGCCACAAGACAGAATATTCCTAACGTTGATCCCGCACAAGCTGAAAACTCATACCATTCCATCTTCGGCAAATCTTTTTCATATTGGCGGAACCATGACTCTAGCCGTGGTACACGCTCATGAGGGACGACGTGCTTATGTACTTGCAGGTCACTATAGTAATCACACAGCGTGTGTAAATATGGCTGAATGATCGGATAATGCCGAACGCGGGTAAGCACGTCTTGACATGTGCGGACAAGCGCATGTAAATATCCATGATCCTCTTGTTCATCACGGAATTGATAGTATGGCTTGAGCTCAGCATGAATATCAAGCGCATCTCTCATCGCTTGATGCAGCATATGAAAATCCTTAGGATCAAGCGACGTGCTGCGGTCACATAGGTTATCTAAGTAATCACTGATGGTTTGGTACGCCACTATGAATTCAATACACGTTTCTTTCTCTTCACCTGCTAGAAGAGATAAAATACCTCCGCCTTCACAGTGAAACGTTTTACTGGATATGCTCGCTAGTGCCTGCGTTCTCAGTTCTTCATTTTCAATCATTTCTGCATGAGCCCGCCACTTTTTCAGCTCCTGATGAACAAGCGGAAAAATATCTTTATACACCTTTGTCATCAGTGCAAAAGGACGCTCTGGTACTGACAAATCACTCCACCCCCAACTTAAAGCTCACAATCAAATATATTGATCTGTAAAGGCTCTCGCCGCCTTAAACACTTCTTCTCTTTCTGGTTCATTAAAAATTTCGTGATACAGCTCTTCCCATTCACGGTATGATTTATTGGTTGATTCTATGCCATTGAACCATTTGATCACCCTCGTTTTATCGACGATCTTATCATCTCCCGCCTGCATTAAAAGGAGCGGGATCGATTTAAAGACATTCGTCGGCTGCATCGCCGCATCGATATTTTTGATCAGCTCTCGATACCAGCGAACCGACACCTTTGTCACGTAAAGAGAATCATTTGAGTCTGCCTCAATCACTGCCTGATTTCGTGTGGCTAATTCAATCGTCAGACCTGACTCCACTTTAAAAGACGGTGCCAGCACATTTAGACCTTTTGACGCAAAATCCATCAGCTTCTTCGGTTTAAATTGCAGACCTAAACAAGGTGATGATAAAATAAGGCCATTCAACTTCGTATGGGTATACTGCTTCATCCACTCAATTGAAATGAGTCCACCCATACTGTGGCCGAGTAAAAAAGTAGGAAGCCTGAATGATTTCGCATGTTCGATCCATTCATCCACTGTATCAATGTATTCTTGAAACGAACGAATGTGGCCTCGCGCACGTGTCGATGTGCCTTGTCCAGGCAAGTCACCCATGACGACGTGATAGCCTGCATTCCGCCACATTTCAATCAGCCATTTATATCGGCCGTGATATTCACTCGCACCATGTACAATGACAATTGTACCAACTGGTCTTTCAGCATGCCAAGTCCACAAAGTAAACACCTCACAAATGTTGTATTAAGAAAGGAAGTCGAAAAAGTGATTTATCCATATCATCAGTTTACACCTGAGATTCATGAATCAGTCTTTGTCGCAGATAACGCCACCATTACCGGTGATGTCACAATTGGAGAATATTCGAGCGTGTGGTTTCAAACCGTCATCAGAGGCGATGTTGCCCCTGTGAGAATTGGAAAGAACGTCAACATTCAAGATTTATCGTGCCTGCATCAAAGTCCTGGAAAAACACTTCTTATTGAAGATGGTGCTACCATTGGACACCAAGTCACATTACATAGCTCAATCATTCGAAAAAATGCCCTCATTGGCATGGGGTCTATCATTCTCGATGGTGCGGAGATTGGCGAAGGCGCCTTTATCGGTGCAGGAAGTCTTGTCCCTCAAGGAAAGGTCATCCCAAAAGGATCACTCGCTTTTGGCCGTCCAGCCAAAGTCGTTCGGCTGTTAACAGATGAAGATATCCAAGACATGGACCGAATCCGCAGAGAATATGTAGAAAAAGGACAATACTATCGTTCCCTTTTATCTCGTTAACATCATACGTGTATCTTCACTTTATCATGTTTTTTTCAGGATATTAAGCAATAACTATGAACCGCTTGTTATTTTACCCTTTTCCATCCCTTTCTATCATGACAAAAAAGGTTTTCAGCACAAAGCTGAAAACCTTTTTTCATTAACTGAAGATGACTTCTTTCGGTTGATGATTCAATTGCTCTGGATCAATACTGCGCTCGACATAAATGCTGTGCCAAATCATAAAGATCAGGACAGTCCAAATCTTACGGCTATGATCTGCTTTACCAGCACAATGTTCATTTAATAAATCAAGCACATACGCTTTGTTAATATATTCGTCAGTTTGACTGTTTTTAATGATGTCTTTCGCCCAAGCGTTCATCTCATTTTTCAGCCAATGACGAATTGGAACAGGGAAGCCCAGCTTCTTGCGGTTTAACACATGGTCAGGCACAATGCCTTCTGCTGCTTTACGCAATAAATATTTCGTTGTGCCATCTTTTGTTTTCAGCTCTTCTGGAATTTTAGAAGCTGCTTCAAATACGACCTTATCAAGGAAAGGAACACGAAGCTCAAGAGAATTCGCCATTGTCATCTTATCTGCTTTCAGTAAGATGTCCCCGCGCATCCACGTATGAATATCAACATATTGCATTTTGTTAATATCACTGTAGCCTGCACTTTCCTCGAAGTATGTCTTCGTCACATCACGATACGTAATGTTCGGATCATACTGCTTTAAGAGGTTTTTCTTTACTGGCTCTTCAAAGATTTTCGCATTACCGATATAACGTTCCTCTAATGGTGTACAGCCGCGGACGATAAAGCTTTTTCCTTTCATTCCTTCTGGCATTAAGCGCGCCAGACGAAGAAGAAGCTTTTTCAGCATAGATGGTACAGATTCAAATGGTTTAAGAGAAAGCGGCTCACGGTAAATATTATATCCACCGAACAGCTCGTCTGCTCCCTCACCAGAAAGAACAACCGTCACTTGTTTCTTCGCTTCCTTTGCCACGAAGTACAATGGAATCGCCGCCGGATCAGCTAAAGGATCATCTAAATGCCAAACAATTTTCGGAAGCTCATTCATATATTCCTCAGGAGAAATCACCGCGCTGAAGTTTTGTAAGCCAAGCTTATCAGCCGTTTCCTTCGCTACATCAACTTCACTAAAGCCATCCTGCTGGAAGCCAACAGAAAACGTCTTCAGCTCAGGATGAAATTCCTTTGCGACAGATACGATGAAAGAAGAATCGATACCACCTGATAGGAATGAACCAACAGGTACATCACTTCTCATATGAATTTTCACAGAATCATAGATTGCATCGCGGACTTCTTCAATCAGCTTTTGTTCTTGTGTTTGCTCAGGCTTGAATTGAACCTTCCAGTAAGTCTTAAATTCAATCTCCTGTCCTGGGCGTAAAGTAAACTGATGACCTGGCTCTACTTTGTGAACCTTTTGATCAAGTGTATTTGGCTCAGGTACGAACTGGAATGACATATATTGCTGTAAGGATGTCTCATCAAATAAAATGTTCTCGTTCACTGCCATCAAGCTTTTGCGTTCAGACGCAAAGTACACTTGCTCATCCATTTGTGTAAAATAAAGCGGTTTGATGCCAAAAGGATCTCTTGCGCCATATAATAATTGCGCTTCTTTATCCCAAATTAAAAATGCAAACATGCCGCGAAGCTTTGAAGCCGCTTCTTCTTTATAATGACGGTATGTGGCAAGAAGTACTTCCGTATCAGAATCTGTGCTGAACGTATAGCCTTTTTTCACAAGCTCTTCCTTCAGCTCCACATAGTTATAAATTTCTCCGTTGAAAATAATCCAATACTTTTCATCTTCATAAGAAAGCGGCTGCTTTCCGTGCTCAACATCTATAATACTTAAACGTCTAAATCCAAATCCTACATGCTCATCATGAAAGTAACCCTCATCATCCGGACCACGATGAACGATGAGACGATTCATTTGTTTAATTAGCTCTTCCTGTTCAGTAGTTTCGGACAATGGACGGTGATTAAATACACCAACAAACCCACACATATTATTGCCTCCACGTTATGTTATTTCTTAAAAGTAGACCTATAATTAGACAGTATTTTGTCCGATTTTGTTTCACATTTTTTCGCTTTTTGCAGATTTTTTTTTAATCAAAAGGAAAACCGCTTAAAATAAGCGGTTTTTTATGTTGTTATTGTCCCAATGCTTCTTTGCGAAGTGTATCGGCTTTATCCGTTTTTTCCCACGGAAGATCTAAGTCGTGACGGCCGAAATGCCCGTATGCAGCTGTTTGTTTGTAGATCGGACGGCGCAGGTCAAGCATTTTAATAATGCCAGCTGGACGAAGATCAAAGTTTGCACGAACCACTTCAATTAATTTTTCTTCAGAAGCTTTTCCTGTTCCGAATGTATCAATTGAAATCGATACAGGCTGTGCAACCCCAATTGCATAAGCAAGCTGTACTTCACAAGAATCTGCAAGGCCGGCAGCTACGATGTTTTTCGCTACGTAACGTGCAGCGTATGCCGCAGAACGGTCAACCTTCGTTGCATCCTTACCTGAGAAAGCACCGCCGCCATGACGAGCGTATCCGCCATACGTATCAACGATGATTTTACGTCCAGTTAAACCAGCATCCCCTTGAGGTCCACCGATCACGAAACGGCCAGTTGGGTTAATAAAGTATTTTGTCTGTTCATCAATCAGTTCACTTGGAACGACAGGACTGATGACATGCTCTTTTAAGTCACTTTGAATTTGTTCAAGCGTCACTTCTGGTGCATGCTGCGTAGAAATAACCACTGTGTCAATACGAACTGGTTTGTTTTGCTCATCATATTCAACTGTGACTTGTGTTTTTCCGTCTGGACGAAGGTATGCAAGTGTTTCATTCTTGCGTACTTCTGTTAAACGGCGAGATAATTTATGCGCTAGTGAAATTGGCAGCGGCATGAGCTCTTCGGTTTCGTTGTTAGCAAAACCAAACATCAATCCTTGGTCACCTGCACCAATCGCATCAATTTCTTCTTCAGTCATTGTTCCTTCACGTGCTTCAAGCGCTTTGTCTACACCTTGCGCAATATCAGCAGACTGTTCATCAATTGATGTAAGTACCGCACATGTTTCCGCATCAAAACCATATTTCGCACGTGTGTAGCCAATTTCCTTAATTGTGTCACGCACCGTCTTTGGAATATCGACATAAGTAGACGTTGTAATTTCACCGCTTACTAATACGAGACCGGTTGTAACAGAAGTTTCACAGGCAACACGTGCATTTGGATCTTTCTTTAAAATTTCATCCAAAATGCTGTCTGAAATTTGATCACAGATTTTATCCGGATGTCCTTCTGTCACTGATTCTGAAGTAAATAAACGACGATTTTGACTCATAATGGCTATTTCCTCCTGTACAAGACCACATCATCCCAAGATGAGGCCTCCAATATGATACGGAACTCGTTCCCTCTTATATTTGAAAACGTTTATATTAGAGATGTTATTGGCAATTTGTTCATATGATATCCCAAAAATAAAAAAACCATTTCCTTCATTGCGAGGAAAGGGTCTGAGATCGCATGCCTTTCACTCTTATCGCTCAAGGTGTTCTTGTACCTTGCATCAGGTTAGCACCTTGGTTTCTCAGCATTTTCATGCCTTTTTCATAAGAAACCGGTTGCTGGGCTTCATCGGGCCTGTCCCTCCACCAACTCGGGATAAGAGTATCCGTTCAATAAGATATCTTATCTTAAACCCTTGCGTCATGTCAATGCTTCATAAGAATTATCTCCCTCTTTTTTCTCCTCACCATTAGCATCACCAAAAAGCATATTTTCATAGCAGAAATGAAAAAACACACACAAAAATTTTTAAATAGTATAGACTATTATTATTAATGTGTTATACTAATCGAAACAAACAAATTCAACGGTAAAGGAAGGGTTTTTTTATGAACTCAGTGGATTTAAAAGAAGATTTGCAGTCATTGCTCTCATTAGAAAATACGCACCAAAATTTATCTGTTCCGAAACTTGTTGAAAAGATTTTGGCACGTAATGAAGGCGTTTTAACATCAACTGGAGCTGTCCGCGCTACAACGGGAGCCTATACAGGACGTTCGCCTAAAGATAAATTTATCGTCAAAGAAGAAAGCTCTGAACATAAAATCGATTGGGGTCAAGTAAACCAGCCGATCTCCAAAGAAGCATTTGACCGTTTATATACAAAGGTTGTGTCATACTTAAAAGAACGTGATGAACTATTCGTCTTTGAAGGTTTTGCAGGCGCTGATGAAAGATACCGTATGCCGATTACAGTTGTAAACGAATTCGCATGGCACAATCTTTTTGCCAAGCAGCTATTTATCAGACCTGACGGGTCAACACCTTCTTCAAACGAAAAACCTTTCACCATCTTATCTGCACCGCACTTTAAAGCAGATCCTGCAACAGATGGCACAAACTCTGAAACGTTTATCATCGTTTCTTTTGAAAAACGCACGATTCTTATCGGTGGAACAGAATATGCAGGAGAAATGAAAAAGTCCATTTTCTCTGTGATGAACTACCTGCTTCCTGAGCAAGACATTTTATCCATGCACTGCTCAGCAAACGTAGGTCAAGAAGGCGATGTGGCCCTATTCTTCGGACTTTCAGGTACGGGTAAAACGACGCTTTCTGCAAGCGCAAGCCGCAAGCTGATCGGAGACGATGAACACGGCTGGTCTGGCACAGGGGTCTTCAATATCGAGGGCGGATGCTATGCGAAATGTGTGAACTTGAGTGAAGAAAAAGAACCGCAGATCTACAAAGCGATCAGCTTCGGATCAGTTCTTGAGAACGTTGTGCTTGATGAAGAAACACGTGAAGCGGATTATGATGATACATTCTTTACTGAAAATACACGCGCTGCTTACCCAATCGAAATGATTGATAACATCGTGAAACCAAGTATCGCAGGACATCCATCTGCTATTGTCTTCTTAACAGCTGATGCGTTTGGCGTCTTACCTCCAATCAGCCGTTTAACAAAAGAGCAGGCAATGTACCATTTCTTGAGCGGGTACACAAGTAAATTAGCTGGAACTGAGCGCGGTGTCACATCACCAGAAACGACATTCTCTACTTGCTTCGGTTCACCATTCCTTCCGCTTCCAGCTCACGTCTATGCTGAAATGCTTGGCAAAAAGATTGATGAGCACGGTGCAAAAGTATTCCTTGTGAATACAGGCTGGACTGGCGGAGGCTACGGTACAGGCAGACGAATGAATCTCGCTCATACAAGAGCAATGGTACAGGCAGCAATCGAAGGTGACCTTGACAATGCCGAGATGATCACTGATGACATCTTTGGATTACACATCCCGCTTCATATTCCTGGTGTACCAGATGAAGTGCTTCAGCCTGCTAAAACATGGGATGACCAAGAAGCTTATCAAGAAAAAGCACACTTCCTTGCCAATGAATTTAAAAAGAACTTCCAAAAATTCAGCCACGCGGCAAGTGACATTGAAGCCAAAGGCGGACCACTCGTATAACCAAATGAAAAAAGCTGAGGAGAATTCAATCCCTCAGCTTTTTTAGTTTGTTGAATGCAATGACACAAGACGGTACGTCACCTTCGTGACATTGTCTGTCAGCTCCAGCTTTTCAACATGTGCTGTCCCTGTTTTTTCTCCGTCTTTCGTTTTGCGCACCTCAAGTGGAATATTTAACGGATAAATGCGGTATCCATCCTTCATGAGTTCAAATACATTTTCTTCAATTCTTGTCTCTTTTCCCTTTGTGACAATCATTGTATTAAATTCAACAGGCATTCCCATAATGAAAATCCCCCTACTTTCTATATTTCGTTATACTGCTTATTTTACCACATTTCCGCTTTTTCGGCTGTGCATCCATGTGGTCAGCCTTCTCACAATTTCTCGATTATGCTGCGGCGGAAAATAGTGGTTGTATCCGTGGAAATACCATGTCTCTACGGACTTTCCGTGCTGGCGCAGCGCATCTTCTAACAAATACGCATGCTCAATCGATACATTTTGATCTTCTTCTCCGTGAATGATAAGGACAGGTGCTTCAATTTTGTCCACATCATTTAAAGGGGTTCTGTTCTCATATGCCTCTGGCACCTTATGCGGCGGTCCGCCAATCACACGCTTCATCATCCGTCTCATATCCACACGCTCTTCATAAGTCAGTTTCATGTCACTGACGCCTCCCCATGTGACAAAGGAAGCCGCCTCCTGTTTCATTTCAACAGCGGTCCAAATGCCCATAATACCGCCTCGCGAAAAACCAAAGATATGAATGCGGTCCTTCTTCACTTTTTTGTGCTGTTTTAACAGCTGAAAGGCAGCGAACGCATCTTTTCGATCTTCTCCGGCAAAATCTTCGTTCCCTTCGCCTCCTTGGTTTCCTCGGTAAAAGGGAGCAAAGACGACAAAACCCTGCGCGGCAAATTGCACAATCCGGCCTGGTCTGACCATCCCCACATTTTTAATGCCGCCTCGTAAATACAAAAAGCCGTCGTAGAAACCTTCTCCGGCCGGTTCAGCGAGCAGCCCTTTCATCCGAAGTCCATCTGCCTCATAGGTCACTGTATATAAGTGAATATGCGGATGGGGCGACGGAAACCTTCTTTTTTCCACAATCACTCGATTTCTCTCCTTTTCATCTTTGATTACGTCCATTGCTTCAGCATCGCTTCTGCGACAAGCTGGCCTGATTTTGTCACCATCGGCGTGCCGCCGCCTGGATGACTTGTTCCTCCAACAAACCAAAGTCCTTCAATATCTTTTGACCGATTATTGATGCGAAAGAACGCCTGTTTGAACGAGTTTGAAGACATGCCATAAATGGCTCCACGATATGCCCCCGTTTTCTGCTGCAGATCGAGCGGGGTTTGAACCGCTTCATATTCAATAAGCTCATCCAAATCAAAAAGACCTTTTTCCATTAATTTGTTTTTTACATGCTGACGATATGTCTCCTTTAGCATGTCCCAATCTTGCTCTTTTGTCACATAAGGTGCATTGGCCAGTACAAACAGGTTGCTTCTTCCCGGCCCTCCGCTTAAAGCTGGTTCTGAATGGCCTGAATAGCATATGTAAAGTGCCGGGTCTTGAGGCAGTTGTTTTTTCTGAAAAATATCCTTGAATTCTTGCTCATAATCCTCAGGGAAAAACACATTGTGATGGACCAGCTGTTCATAGACTTTAGGTACCCCTAATAAGAGAACAAAGCCCGACAACGACGGTTCAATGCCAGACAGTTTTTGATTTAAAAAACGAGAACGGTCTTTTTCATCTATAAGATGACGGTATACAGTGAGCGCATCTGCTCCTGCAATGACTTGATCTGCCTCATACATCTGCTGATCCGTCTCCACTCCTTTGATCCGCCGATCCTTCACATGAATCTTGTTCACTTGTTCATTGAGGTGAATCTGAACGCCTAATTCTTTTGCCAGTATCTCAAATGCCTCAACTAAACGATATGTACCGCCCTGTATTCCATAAATCCCTTTCTCCCCTTCTAAATACGCCATCATGTTAAAAATAGCCGGCGCCTCGTAGGGAGAAGAGCCGGTATAAGTGGCATACCGTCCAAACATCGCCAATGTATGGGGATGACGGAAATATTGACGCAGCAGGCGCTGAACCGATGTGAATGGTTTGACAGCGAGAAGTGCTTTCATCAGCTTTAAATCCGCCTTATCCTTCCAGCTCAATAACAAACGATTTAAAAACTGCTCCTCTGCCTTTTGAAAAAGCGTCTTTGATTCCTGTAAAAATGCCCGGTATTGCTTCGCATCTTCAGGACTGAATGCAGCAATTTGTGATTCCATATGCTCAATATTCGGCGTAAACTCAACCGTATGTCCATCTGGAAAAATATTTTTGGTAAGCGGAGAAATCGGATAAAAGGTCACATAATCCTCCATCCGTCTATGACAGGATGTAAACACTTCTTCAAAATAGGCCTTCATTGTAATAGTGCTCGGTCCTAAATCAAAAGAGTAGCCTGCCTCGTGATGGCGCTGCAATTTCCCGCCTAAGGCCGCTTCTTTTTCTAAAATGGTGACCTGAACCCCGCGTGACTGTAGACGGATCGCAGCTGATAATCCGCCGAGTCCACCGCCGATGATGATCACTTTTTTCATTCGTACCTTCTCCCTTTCCATTCATACCCTTCTTTTTTCAGACCGATTTTCATAGAAGCAAAGCCAATGGCGATCAGGCTTAAAATACTGACCGGCAATAAAAAAGCCATCGCAGATGTCCGCCCATTTTCAGTATCTATTGCCGCTTTAATCGACACACCCAGCCCATAGCAAAGAATGGCTAAGCATATGCTCAAAACATTCAGCTGAAACAATGCGATCATGAAACAAATGACAGGAACCAAATAAAGGAGGGTGTATAAACAAAAGACACTGCTCAACAAAGCAATGCTTCGATTCACACCTGGGAATAAATTTTTGCGGTAACCTTCCCAAACCTCTTGTCCACTTTCATACATTCTCATATACACAAATGGATGAATGCTTGCAAGTGTGAACGGAAAGCCTTTTTTCTTCACCCGCCTAGCCAAAGCCATATCATCAACGAGTGAATCCTTGATCGCTTCATGCCCGCCAATGTCGTGATAACAATTCTTTTCAATGGCAATAAAACCGCCATGTGCTGCGGCAAAAGCGGGGTTCTTAGATTTTCTTACCCATTTCACTGGCAGATGACAGCCAATGGTAAACATCATCATAGGAACCACAAGATGCTCAAAAAATGTACCTGTTTTTTGTTCTGGAAAACCTGACAGCATGCCCGTTTTTTGCAAACATAACTGCTTGTATACTGATTCAACTGCCCCTTTTTTTAACCGGACATCCGCATCTAAAAATAGCAGCCAGTCAGAAGCTGCTGCCTCTGCGAGCTGAGAGCAGGCATATGATTTACCAAGCCAGCCCCGCTTTAATGGCTGACCTGACTGGACTCGGATCCACGGATATGTTTCTGCAAACCGCTCCACCATCGCTCTTGTCTGATCTGTCGAATGGTCATCAAGGACGATAAGCTCTTTCGGATAAAAGCGTTGATCAACGATCGACTGAAGACAGGCTTCTATTCGGTTTTCCTCATTTCTCGCTGGAATCAGAATTGATAATGAAATAAGTTCATCAGGCGAAATGGATGCTGGCTTTAAAACAGGAAGCTGCTTCATATTCCATATGGTGAAAATAAACTGACAGAGCAAGAGTACACTGATTACGGTTAAGAAGACCGCCATGTTTTCACCCACTTTTGAAAGGAATCAAACGCATCACTTGTTGACTGACTTGTCCTTGTCATCTGTCTAAATTCTTGATTAGTTGTAAAATCAGGATCTGCGATGACCTGTGCTTGATGTGCGTTTAGCTGCGTTTCAAGCAGATCTCTAAGCAGATGCGTCACGTCCTTGCTTCGTAGTTCTCCGCCAGATACTAAGGTATCTTCACCAAACAAAGCAGATACTGTCGGCTTTTGAAATTGATTAAATGTATAAAGCAAGGTCACAGGCTTCACCACAACTTGCTCAAATTGTCTCACTAAAAATGAAGCCCCGCCCTCCAATTCAAGCGGCCGCATATCCTGATGCATGATTTTCCCCTGTGGAAAAAGCCATACAGCCCGGCCAGCCTGCATGTTCTCTTTTGCCGTCATTAATGCTTGCTTCACACTTTTCAGATTCTCTTTCTGAACCGGAAAGGCACCAAGCTTTCGGAAAAAGGCATATTGCTTCAGCTGTTTCTCTTCCATCATCATATAGTGATCGAGCCCAGATGCTTTTTCTGTTAAAAGAAAGATGATCAGTCCATCCCACCATGAGCTATGATTGGCGATATAAAGAACAGGCAGCTTCTCGTTTGGGTCTGCAGCGCCTTTCATCATCACAGAGCGGAAATGTTTATGAAGTAAATACCGCTCAAGATAAAGAGAAAATATACGTCTAAACGATCGGCTTTTGTCGCTTTCTTTCAAATTGAACCCTTCCTTCACACAAAATAACAATGATCAGTGCTAAATAAAAAATGACATCGAGCCCGCCCTTTAATGCCAGCACACCAAAAAAGAACACCATTGCCTGATAAATACGGCTCGTCCAGCTCAGAGCCTTTTGATCAATCTGAACAAGCGGGAAAAGAAAGGAAAGTCCTGCTCCAATCATACCCCAGCTCACAAAATTCTCAAAAGGAATACCATAAAATCCACCGCCGTCATACCACACCCAAAATTTTCGTTCAGCCGCTACTGGGTCTAATATGAGGTCAAGCAAGACAATCCATATCCCCGTTTCGACAGCTCGTTTCCATTTCGACTGCTGAGTGGATAAAAAAAGACTGTTTAAAAACACACCAACCCATGCAAAAGCAATGGTTAAAGGCACCCCTGCCACTAGAAAACCTAACGTCGGATAATAGTCATAGGCCCCGAAAGGAAAACCGGTTGTGATCCCTATCCATTCAACCGTAAATGTCAGCACCCCGACAATAGCTGTCCTTTTGATCACAAACCCCCATGAACCATAAATATTTCGCCCAATTTCTATCACACAGCAGGCATACAGCACAAGGAAAATGCCATTTGCAAACTGAAGCCATGCTGGCACTTCAAAAGAGACCATTAATATGAGCCCTGCTAAATACCATCCAAGAAATACCCAACTCACTCTATACACGAAACCGCCCCTTTATTTCTGCCAAATTCAAGAAAGTATTCATGCTTCTAGTATAGAAAAAAAGACACGTTCTATAAATAAACAATGCGCTTCTTATTTTCATCTAGGCACTCACCAAAAATCCCTTTTGACATACTTTAATTAGTGATCTAGAACAAAGGAGGCGAATTACTCTTGAATCGTTCCATCAAAGTCAGACTGGCATTCATCGTCGTTGTCCTGCTCTTTATTCCATTTGTCGCCTGTAAAAAAGAACAAGAGCAGACCGTACAAGTAGCCGAGGTGACCCATTCGGTTTTTTATGCTCCGCTATATGTTGCCTTATCTGAGGATTTCTTCAAAGAAGAAGGGCTAGAGGTTGAATTAAAAACGACTTGGGGCGGTGATAAAACGATGACAGCTCTCTTATCCGGCGGTGCAGATATCGCCCTGACCGGATCTGAATCCTCTATCTATGTAGAGGCTCAAGACACAAAAGACTCTGTCATCAACTTTGCACAGCTGACACAAACAGACGGTACATTTCTTGTTTCAAGGGAGAAAGTGAGCGAATTCTCTTGGGATCAATTAAAAGGAAAAGACTTTCTTGGACAGCGGAAAGGCGGCATGCCGCAAATGGTCGGTGAATATGTCCTGAAAAAGGAAGGCATTGATGTAAAAAAGGATCTCCGCATGATTCAAAATATTGATTTTGCCAACATTTCAGGTGCTTTCTCCTCTGGAACTGGCGATTTTGTGCAGTTATTCGAACCGACAGCATCCTTAATTGAAAAAGAAGGCAAAGGGTACATTACCGCCTCCTTTGGAGAGGCTTCCGGAAAGGTGCCGTATACCACCTTCATGGCAAAGAAGAGTTACTTAGAGGAAAACAAAGAAACAGCTGAAGCTTTCACTCGCGCCATTTACAAAGCGCAGAAATGGGTAGAAGCCAAGCAGCCGGAGGAGATTGCCAAAACCATTCAATCTCATTTTCCTGACACAGCACTTGATGTTTTATCAACTGCCATTAAACGCTACAAACAGCAGGACTCCTATGCAGCAGATCCCCTACTGAATGAAGAGGAATGGAACAAATTGCAGGAAATCATGAAGGAGAGCGATGAATTGCCGAAATTTATCCCGTACAAACAACTTGTCGATTCATCCATTGCAAAGAAGGTCACAGAACACAAATAGAATAGGAGGTAGCACATGTCTTTCCTTCAAATTGACCATGTGACCCACACGTACTTCTCTTTAAAAGAAAAAACAACGGCCATACAGCACATCAATATGGAGATAGACCAAGGAGAATTTATCTCATTTATTGGTCCCAGCGGCTGCGGAAAAACCACCCTGCTGTCTATCATTGCAGGAATAACGCCGCCCTCTGAAGGCCGAATTTTAATCGAAGGAAAAGAACCGAATCAAAAAGAACATCAAATCGGCTACATGCTCCAGCAAGATTATTTGTTTCCTTGGAAAACCATCAAGGAAAATATCATTCTCGGGTTAAAAATTACCAAGCAGGATTCACATGAAGCCACCTCTGCCGCTCTTGGCTTACTGCCTAAGCTTGGCCTTCATGATGTAGAGGAAAAATACCCGAAGGAGCTGTCAGGCGGTATGAGGCAGCGTGCGGCTCTCGCCCGAACGCTTGCAGTGAATCCCGGTCTGCTTTTACTAGATGAACCCTTTTCAGCTCTAGACTATCAAACCAAACTCACTTTAGAGGATCTCGTCTTTCATACACTCAAAAACTATCAAAAAACAGCGGTCCTTGTGACACATGACATCGGCGAAGCCATTGCGATGAGTGACCGCATTTTCTTATTCTCTAAGCATCCCGGCTCAATCAAGAGAATGTTTACCGTTCCAGATGAACTGAGGACTCTTTCTCCTTTCGAAGCAAGACAGACCCAGAGTTTCCAAGAGCTCTTTCAAACGATTTGGAAGGAGCTGAAAACAGTTGAAACACAGTGACCTTTTACATGAAGCCTATCGCAAAAAATACCGAATGGAAAAACGCATGACCCGAATCTATCAGTTCATTATTTTCGCCAGCTTCTTTTCTCTTTGGGAGCTTGCCAGTCATTTTCGTCTTATCGATCCACTGATATTTAGTTCACCTTCAGCAGTCTGCCAATTGTTTGTACAAAAAATATCCGATGGGTCTTTAGTGAATCATATGAGTATTACATTATTTGAAACGGTGCTCGGATTTCTGCTTGGTACCTTTTGCGGCATCTTGCTTGCTGCCGCCTTATGGTGGTCCACCCGCCTGGCAAACGTTCTTGATCCTTATTTAGTCATTTTAAATGCCATGCCAAAAGTGGCCCTCGCCCCGATTTTAATTGTTGCCCTTGGGCCTGGCATGATCAGCATCGTTGCCATGGGCGCAATCATTAGTGTAATCATTACGACAATCGTCATATATACAGCCTTTCAAGAGGTCGATGAGAATTATTTAAAGGTGATGAAAACCTTTGGTGCGAAAAAAAGCGTCGTCTTTCGCGAGGTCATTTTGCCAGCTAGTATTCCAACGATGATTTCTGCCATCAAGGTCAATGTCGGCCTTTCTTGGGTTGGGGTTATTGTAGGGGAATTTCTTGTTTCCTCAAAAGGGCTCGGCTACATGATCATTTACGGCTTTCAAGTCTTCAACTTTACACTCGTGTTCTTAAGTCTTTTCATTATTGCCGTGTTTGCGACCATCATGTACCAGCTTGTCGAATGGCTCGAACGCCGTTTTCTTCAAAAATAAAAAAGCACAGGGATTGGGGACTGACCCCCGTTATTGAGACAGGGATCAAAACACCTTTATACAGCCAATTGCCGATAGTTTATCGGTGATTGGTTGTTTAGTTTCTTTTGAATACGAATGTTGTTATAATAATAAATGTATTCTTTGACAGTGCGTTCTACGATGGTGGTCGTAGTTCGATCAATGCTGTTAAGATAGAACGTTTCAGACTTTAGTGAGGAATGAAACGATTCGATGGAAGCATTATCAGCGTGCGTCCCTTTACGGGACATGCTCATGGTAATGCCTTTTATATGAACAGCTTTCTGATACTCGTAAGATGTATACACAGAACCTTGGTCGCTATGTAACACGCAGTGCTCAGGCAGTGCTGGGAGCTGATCAAGTGTGTTTAAGATAAAGTCTGTGTCCTGCTTATCACCAATCGTAAAAGCAATCACTTCTCCATTATATAAATCCAATATACTGGAAAGGTACAATTGTTTCTGTCCATAAGGCAAATACGTGATGTCCGTTACTAGTTTTTCAAGAGGGCGATCAGACTGAAAGTTCCGATCGAGTATATTACCAGCCACGGCATAGGGCTGCCCATTCTTCTTACGCTTTTTCATTTTAACCCGGCATTGCCACTGGTTTTTCTGCATGATACGTTGAACAGTTTTATGGTTAATACGCATTCCCACTTTTAGTATGGCTGTAATTTTTCGGTATCCATATCGATACTTGTGCTCTCGGCACAACGTGCCGATTTGTTTCTCTAGTTGTCTTTTAGAATGATTCTGAGTCAGATTCTTTTTCCATCTATAGAACGAAGCGCGTGAGATGCCTAAATGGACACAGATGTCCTGTACTGTCATCTTTTTGCGCAATTCTTCTACCAGTTTGATTGACGTTTCCTTATCAACTTCCTTTCCAATTCGTTGTACTTTTTTAAAACTTCATTCTGTTGACTCAGATAGCGATTTTCTGCCCGCAGTCTCTCTAATTCGGAAGAGTACTCGAGACCCTTTCCATGGGTATATTGTTTTCCAACAGGCTGTTCGAACCGGTGTGTATCCCCAGCATGATGCCACCTCACCCATGTTTGAACCTGCGTTTTATTTTTGATATTCAATTCTTGCATGATCTCTTTCATAGGTATGCCTGCCAATCTCATGTCTACAGCCTTCTGTTTGACTTCAACCGGATAACTCACTCTTGTCCCCATAGAAAAACACCTCCATGTTTTATTTCGGATCACAACGATCCATTTTCAAACTTGAAGGTGTTTTTTATTTGTCTCATCTTATGGGGTCAGTCCCATTGTTTCCCTGCGCTTTTTAACGAATCAAACCGTTCTTTTCTAAATAAGCAAGACTTTGTCTTAACACATCATCTTTCATAATAAAACTGAAATTCTTATTTTTTGTGATGGATCTTGGCAAGTCTGCGAAAAGAACGGGTCCTTTCGTTTCAAAATACGTGTCTTGCTTCACTAGTTTTTCAATATCAGCGAAATAAATATTCTTGACAATGACCTTTTCTCTGCCAAGCACCTGATATTGACCAATATACGTTAATTCACGAACAACAGCACCCGTCTCTTCTTGAATCTCCCGTATAGCGGCTTGGTCTGCTTCTTCATCCGGCTCAACTTTCCCTCCTGGAAACTCATAGCCCCGGTCCTCATGTTCAGTGAGCAGCCATTTCCCTTGGTAGCGGCAGATGGCCCAAACATGCTTAGGATGACTTGAAAAAGGCTTCTCCTCAAAAGAGAGCTTGACCGTATTATGATAATAGTCTTTAAATACATGCATGTGAAATCCCTCATATCCTGTCCTTGCTTCTTGTAAAACATCATACCACAGATCACATTTATCTGAAGAATTTTTATCAAAAGTGAAACAAACGAGTGGTTCCAACTCGTCTGTATCTAAAATGAGGTATTGTTGCTAAAACCTTTTTATCATCTCCAACTTCACCCAAATTTAATCATGAAACCTTTTATCCCTATATGACGTAAATGAATCAATGTTTGTCCTATGACAACGAGGAGGAAATCAGCATGAGTATAAAAAAAGGGTCAAAACAAGACTCACCCCATGAGGTGATCAAGAAACACCTCGTGAAAGGGCAAAAGTTAGATTTAACGAAAGAAAATCCAGCGGTCGACCAAATTCATATCGGGCTTGGCTGGGACCTGGCTGGTCAGCCTATTGATTTAGATACACAAGTGTTTCTTTTAAATGAAGAGGACAAGCTGTTGTCTCCTAAGCATCTGATCTATTATCACCAGCAGCAAAGCTTAGATGGAGCTGTTCGTCATCTTGGTGATCATCAAGTTGGCGGAGGGTATCGAGACAATGAAATGATTATTATGCAATTAAGCAGAGTCTCACCTGATATTCATAAAATTGTCGTCACAGCCACGATACATGATGCACACGAACGCCAGCATCATTTTGGACAAGTGACCAATGCCTACTTGCGACTTACGGATCAAATCTCGCAGCAAGAGATTTGTACCTTTCAGTTAACAGAAGATTATTCGTACTGTACATCCATTATATGCGCTGAACTCACGAGAGATCAGGAGAAATGGAAAATCACGGCGACCGGGCAAGGGACTACTCTAGATTTAAATGATTTATGCCGCATCTACGGATTTACATCTTGATGCAGGAAAGGAGCCGGCACCTATGGGATTTCATTTCAACACGATAGAAGAACTTACCTTACAAGCAGAAGGCAGCGGAATCTTTTTTGCCAAAAAAGGCGCCATGATTGCTGATCAAGGAAGTTTCCAATACCGCAAGCGATTACTTGGAACGAATAAAGGAAATATGGTCAGCCAAGTATTTAACCATATCAGCAGGAAATTCACAGGTGAAAACCTTGAGATGATGGAAGTGAGTGGACAAGGTACTTGTTACTTGGCGGATGCAAGCGAGCATGTAACAGTGATTAACCTTGAGCCAAGCGGTCCTTGGCAGCATGTAAGTGTAGAAAGTGAAGATTTACTTGCCTTTACTGAGGAATGCCATTACGGCGTCACACCAGTAGGCGTTGGTATTTTATCACAGAAAGGACTGTTTACTTCAAAACTCTCTTATCAAGGGCACGGAGCGCAGGTCGCCATTAAAACGAATGGAAATCCGCTCATTTTAAAAGCCCCCTGCCGTGTAGACCCTGACGCAATTGTTGCTTGGACAGGCAAAGCACCGAAGGTCAAACTAGATGTGAACTGGAAAACTTTTATTGGACAAACATCTGGCGAATCCTACTTATTTGAGTTCCAGGAACAAGATCAAATCGTCATAATCCAGCCATCTGAGCGCACATCTGGCTTACGGGTAGGCTTAGATGATCATCGCTACAAGCCTCAGAGCCAGAGCTCCTCTCATGAATTCACCAATTCACAGCAAGAAAATAGAGGCGGCGGGATCAGTGATTTGATCGGAGGCATTTTACAACCGCGAAAATAAAGCATGTAGAGAATCTCTACATGCCTTTTTCAATTCATCAAACCATTTGTCTCAATAAAGCTCCTTGTTTCTTCATTGCCGAGCTCATAAATCATTGTGTATATCTCTTTTCTTTTTCTATCCATTTCATCATTTGGACTATCATAATGATATTCAAGAAACGGAACATGCGCCCGAAAGAAGCCTTTCCAATCTGTCATATACTGTTCATCGAAATAGTCTCTCAGCTGCAAGATTTGATCATCATCTGCTTCTATTTGAAATTGCCAAGCCGCCGCATTTTTATGCTGCGATATCGATCCATCTTGTACGGATACATAGTACGTGTGTCGCCCCATCTGAATCATCCTTTTTCCTTTAGTATGACCAGATAGGAGGAAATTACGGCTTTTTGCGCAATTTATTTTTCAACATGTCCAACACATCAATAAACAACTGCGGAATGGGAATTCCAAGGGCTCTGGCTGTCGAGACGATTTGGTAAGATTCATAAATAATATAAAAGATGATCGCTAAATCCTTAATCGTCCCATTAGTCTTCAGCATGACATCGAAGAAATGTGCCATAGATATTAAGGAGACTGTCACGACTTTTCGAACAAGCCGCGTTAAAAACCGCTTCATTGTGAGCTGCCCAGTCAAAGATTCTCTTAGGCTTGAACAAATTAATTCAATAGCCATCAACGTCACTAAAATCATCAGTAAATATCCTGCTCCACCAAACAGAAAGCCCATCGCCGACAAACTCACTGTAACCAACGAAAAGATGCCTAAATCCTTGCTCACTTGGCATCAACATCCTTTCAAAGTGGAACTCCTTACCTCAATAGTATATGCCGAATTCTCGCAATAGCTTGGACGACAAAAAATAAAGGCGCTGTCTTGTACTCTGTTATAGAAACCAAAAAAGCCGCCCCATGAGGCGGCTTTTTTAGACTCTGACATCAATAAATGAAGCATCTGAATCCTTTGACTGAACAGCTTGAGGCTGCTGCTGCACTTGATCCAGCATCACCATAGCTTGTGCTGTATTCGTAGCAAGCTGTGAATTCAATAAACTAATATTGAGTGTCTTTTGAATGCTCGCTACTTGCTGACTCATCATTCCTGCAATAGAAGACATCTTCTTCCCTCCCTTCTCTTTTCTCTTCGGCTGAAAGCCCTATGATTTCAATGGGCTGTCTGTCCCTATTCCAATAAAAAAAGAATGCCAGTCTATTGATGACCGGCATTCTTTCACATACGTGTATTATCCTAAATATGCTTTAAGCATCCAGTTGTGTTTTTCAATGGATTGATGAATCGCAAGCAGCATATCACCTGTAGTTTCATCGCCAACCTCTGCAGCCAGCTCCATTCCTTGCTTTAATTCCTCAGCGATATTGGAGAAATCATCATATAGATTTTTCACCATTTGCTCCGCTGATTCATTGCCTTCTGCTTCTTGAATGCTGGAAATTTCTAAGCACTCTTTCATTGTCGCAACAGGCTGTCCATTTAAAGCAAGCATACGTTCAGCCAAATCATCAATATATGTAGCTGTTTCTGTATATAGTTCCTCAAATTTCTCATGGAGTGTAAAGAAATCTTTCCCCTTTACATACCAATGATAGTTATGTAATTTCACGTAAAGCACAGTCCAATCAGCTACTTGTTTATTGACGACGTTTAATAATTGTTCAGACATATTTATTCCTCCTTATGTAATTGCGTTTAGTATGAGAATACCCTTTTCTTATTATACTGAAACCTGCCGTCAATTTCTTCTATTTTGACTGCATCACATATATGTTAATATGGAAATAAGGAGGGAGTTAGATGCTGTTACTTGGGATTATCAGCTTTATCATTATCTCAATCGTTGTCTTTTTATCATTGTGGACGACATCAAAGGCTTATGAATATAAGCATAAAGTCGATTCACCACAGGATGCAGAACCAAATCAACGTCCTAATCCAAAATAATTCGCTTTTAATGATGTGAGGTTTCTTCTTCTGCAGTAGATGAACTCTCTTTTTTGACCTCACCTACGTGGATGTTCGTTTTCGGCATATTATGCTGCTGTTTAGCTGTCACATGGACTTGTATGATATAAAGGCCATCTTTTTTGAAGGCGGTGTGCAATTCGTATACACCTTTGTTTTCTTTCTTTGGCTGAATCATCTTGCTGTTATCCTTGTCGCCATCTTTCCACACTTCAAATTGAACATCATCTGCATCATCAACAGGCGTATCACCGTATGTGACAGCTGCTTTTACTGTAACGCTTTCATTTTTCTCCACTTGCTCAGGTCCTGTGAGCTTTACTTCTAATAGCTCAGGCACTTCCCCTTTGCCGCTATTTGCTGCAGAGTTTCCACATGCACTTAATAACGTGAGCACCAAAATCATTCCCCACATTTTTCGCATCCTGCGTTTCCCCCTTCTTTTACTGACATGTCCATTTTAACAAATATCCCCTATTTTGACATCTCTGTTTGAATTCAAATAAAAAACCGGACATCTAAATGTCCGGTCAGCTTGTAGACAAAGTCTACAAGCTTTTTTGTATAATAAGGGTATTAACATTTCTGTGGGGGATGAACATGTTATCGAAACGTGAAGAAGAAAGAAGAAATCAATTAGAAGTAGTGGCATTAGATGAATTAGTGCCTGAAGATCATCTTGTACGGAAAATAGATCAAGCAATCGATTTTGACTTCGTTTATGATCTTGTCAAAGATCATTATAGTTCCGACAATGGCAGACCAAGTGTGGACCCCGTTGTTCTCATTAAAATGGTTTTGATCCAATATCTATTTGGCATTCGCTCCATGCGTCAAACGATTAAAGAAATTGAAACCAATGTGGCTTATCGTTGGTTTATTGGGTATGGATTTTCGGAGAAAATTCCGCACTTTTCTACCTTCGGTAAAAACTACGTGAGACGTTTCCACGATACAGATTTATTCGAACAAATTTTTTATCGAATCTTAAGAGAAGCGATGAAAAAAGGCCTCGTTGACCCTTCTGTCGCCTTCATTGATTCAACACATGTCAAAGCGAATGCCAATAAGAAAAAACTTGAAAAGAAAATCGTTCGAGTTGAGACGAGAAGTTATCAAAATCAGCTTCATGAGGAAATTAATATTGATCGTGAAGAACATGGAAAAAAGCCTTTACCCCTTCAGAATAAAGAAGAAATAAAAGAAATCAAGGTCAGTACAACTGACCCAGAGAGTGGCTACTATGTAAAGGATGAACGTGAAAAGTCATTTGCTTATTCATTTCATACAGCTTGTGATTCAAAAGGATTTATTCTAGGATCACTGGTCACAGGTGGCAATGTTCATGATAGTCGTATGTTAGATTCACTCGTATCAAAGGTGACAGAGAAAATCGGAAAACCAAATGTAGTCGCAGTAGATGCTGGATATAAAACACCTTACATCGCTAAGTTTTTAATGGATCAAGAGATAAGACCAGTCATGCCTTACACTCGTCCAAAAACAAAAGCTGGTTATTTGAAAAAGAATGAATACGTGTATGATGCATATTTTGATTGTTACATTTGCCCCAACGGGCAAATTCTCTCCTATCGTACAACAACTAGAGAAGGCTATAAGCAATATGCGTCCGACTCAGAAGTATGTAAGTCCTGCTCGTTTTTAGATAACTGTACACAAAGTCAAAATCATACCAAACAAATTCATCGGCATATTTGGCAGGATTACCTAGATGAAGCAGACAACCTAAGACTCACTGAAATAAATAAGAGCATCTATGCAAAACGGAAAGAAACAATTGAACGCGTTTTTGCGGATGCCAAAGAAAAGCATGGTATGCGTTGGACGAAACTTCGTGGACTAAAAAAAGTTTCAATGCAAGCGATGCTTACTTTCGCTGCCATGAACCTTAAAAAGCTAGCAAACTGGACATGGAAAGGACCATGTCCAGCGTAAAACACATGATATTTTTATCAAAAAATGTGAAAACCCCACTTTTAATTGAAGTAAAAGTGGGGTTTGTCTACGGTCTGAACCGGACATTTAAATGTCCGGTCAGCTTGTAGACAAAGTCTACAAGCTTTTTTGTATAATAAGGGTATTAACATTTCTGTGGGGGATGAACATGTTATCGAAACGTGAAGAAGAAAGAAGAAATCAATTAGAAGTAGTGGCATTAGATGAATTAGTGCCTGAAGATCATCTTGTACGGAAAATAGATCAAGCAATCGATTTTGACTTCGTTTATGATCTTGTCAAAGATCATTATAGTTCCGACAATGGCAGACCAAGTGTGGATCCCGTTGTTCTCATTAAAATGGTTTTGATCCAATATCTATTTGGCATTCGCTCCATGCGTCAAACGATTAAAGAAATTGAAACCAATGTGGCTTATCGTTGGTTTATTGGGTATGGATTTTCGGAGAAAATTCCGCACTTTTCTACCTTCGGTAAAAACTACGTGAGACGTTTTCACGATACAGATTTATTCGAACAAATTTTTTATCGAATCTTAAGAGAAGCGATGAAAAAAGGCCTCGTTGACCCTTCTGTCGCCTTCATTGATTCAACACATGTCAAAGCGAATGCCAATAAGAAAAAACTTGAAAAGAAAATCGTTCGAGTTGAGACGAGAAGTTATCAAAATCAGCTTCATGAGGAAATTAATATTGATCGTGAAGAACATGGAAAAAAGCCTTTACCCCTTCAGAATAAAGAAGAAATAAAAGAAATCAAGGTCAGTACAACTGACCCAGAGAGTGGCTACTATGTAAAGGATGAACGTGAAAAGTCATTTGCTTATTCATTTCATACAGCTTGTGATTCAAAAGGATTTATTCTAGGATCACTGGTCACAGGCGGTAATGTTCATGATAGTCGTATGTTAGATTCACTCGTATCAAAGGTGACAGAGAAAATCGGAAAACCAAATGTAGTCGCAGTAGATGCTGGATATAAAACACCTTACATCGCTAAGTTTTTAATGGATCAAGAGATAAGACCAGTCATGCCTTACACTCGTCCAAAAACAAAAGCTGGTTATTTGAAAAAGAATGAATACGTGTATGATGCATATTTTGATTGTTACATTTGCCCCAACGGGCAAATTCTCTCCTATCGTACAACGACTAGAGAAGGCTATAAGCAATATGCGTCCGACTCAGAAGTATGTAAGTCCTGCTCGTTTTTAGATAACTGTACACAAAGTCAAAATCATACCAAACAAATTCATCGGCATATTTGGCAGGATTACCTAGATGAAGCAGACAACCTAAGACTCACTGAAATAAATAAGAGCATCTATGCAAAACGGAAAGAAACAATTGAACGCGTTTTTGCGGATGCCAAAGAAAAGCATGGTATGCGTTGGACGAAACTTCGTGGACTAAAAAAAGTTTCAATGCAAGCGATGCTTACTTTCGCTGCCATGAACCTTAAAAAGCTAGCAAACTGGACATGGAAAGGACCATGTCCAGCGTAAAACACATGATATTTTTATCAAAAAATGTGAAAACCCCACTTTTACTTTAAGTAAAGGAGGGGTTTGTCTACGGTCTGAAACCGGACATCTAAATGTCCGGTTTATCATTCTATTAACCAAATACTTTTAAAAGCTCTTCTTGGTCCTGAGAAAGCCAGAAACGCATTAAACGTTTTGCCCCTTCAAGATCATGAAGCTTCGCTTGGCCGCATTGCTCTTCGTTTGCAGCAGGAATTTCTGTTACTTCAACTGCATCCTTGAATGTTGCATCAAGAAGTTCAACGATCTCTTTTGGAGTTGGTGCACCACTGACAACTAAATAGTAGCCTGTCTGGCAGCCCATTGGAGAAATATCAATGATATCAAAATGATCATATTTCTCTGAGTGTGTTCTAATATTAAACGCAAGCAAATGCTCTAACGTATGAATCGTATCAGGTTTCATCGCTTGCTTGTTGGGCTGACAAAAACGAATATCGAACTTATTTACTTCCCCATCTGATCCCACTTTATGAACGCCGCAATGACGAACATATGGCGCTTTTACAGCATTATGATCAAGTTCAAAGCTTTCGACTGAAGGCATCATCACCACTCCTATAATTGCAATTTCCTATATTATAACATATTTCTCCGACCAGTTTAGTTTATAAAACTTTCCTTCTTTGTTCTTTTTTCTTATACTGTGGAAGACAGACAAGGAGGAACCTCTATGAAACAAATTTTTATCGGCATAATACGCTTTTATCAAAAATGTATTTCCCCTCTGACACCGCCAAGCTGCCGGTTTTATCCAACATGCTCAAACTATGGACTAGAGGCAATCAAAACGCATGGCGCGATCAAGGGCGGCTGGCTTACTATAAAACGGATTTTAAAATGTCATCCGCTTCATCCTGGCGGCATCGATCCTGTCCCGCCTAAAAAGGAAAAATAACTTACTTTTCTTCATAACCGTTAACAACTACGTCAAGCTTCCCTGTTCCAGGGTCAATGACAAGCCCATGTACAGGTACATCTGATGGAAGAAGCGGGTGATTTTTTACTACAGACACACTGTCCTTCACGCTCTCTTCAACTGAACTAAAGCTTTTGAGCCACTGTTTAAAATCAATTCCTGAGTATTCCAGTACTTCAATACGTTTTTCTGGAATACCACGCTCAACAGCTTTATTTAAAAGTGTCTGACTGTCTATTTTGCTCATCCCGCAATCATGGTGTCCAATGACATATACCTCGTCAGCATTTAATTCGTAAACAGCCACTAAAATGCTTCGCATAATACTTCCAAATGGATGAGAAACAAGCGCCCCAGCACTTTTGACAATCTTAATATCACCATTTTTCATGTTCATGGCACGCGGAAGCAGTTCAACAAGTCTTGTATCCATACACGATAGAATGACAGCTTTTTTCTGTGGAAACTTTGTTGTTGTAAATTCTTCGTATTTCTTTTCTTCAATAAATTGTTGATTATATTCGATGATTTCATCTAAAAGTTTCATACGTTTGTCCATTCCTTTATCTTTTTTTAAAAATAAATATAGCACAATGTAAGAAATTTCGTCACGTTTTGCAGCTTATTTTTTTAAAGGAAACATCTGCTGACGAAAACTTTTTATTTTCCTCTTTTCAAATCGTAATTATTACGATACAATAACTCAGGACATTAAATCGTAATCATTTCTATCTATTAGATTGAGAGGAGACATTTTCTACATGAAAAAAATCTTTTATTTGTTAACAGCTGCTTTATTCGCGATCGGCCTTGCCGCTTGCTCAAGCAGTGCGGGCACTGATGCTTCAAAAGGAAAGGCAGACGGGAAACTAGTCATTTACACCACGATCTTCCCAATTCAAGATTTCACTGAAAAAATTGGCGGCTCTCACGTTCATGCTCAAAGCGTGTATCCTGCAAATGCAGATGCACACAGCTTTGAACCAAGTTCAAAAACAATGGTTGAAATGGCTGAAGGTGATGCCTTTATCTACAGCGGCACAGGGGCTGAAGCATTCGCAGACAAAACTGCTGCCACATTAAAAGACCAAGGTGTGAAAACAGTCAAAGCAGCCGAAGGCATCAAATTGTTATCGACAAAAGAAGAACATGCACATGAAGAAGACGAAGATCATGACCATGAAGGTGAAGACCACGACCATGACGGGCACGATCACGGAGATAAAGACCCTCATGCATGGTTAGACCCAGTTTATGCACAGCAAATGGCGAAAAACATTAAAGACACACTCGTCTCATTAGATCCAGATCACAAAGACGAATACACAAAAAACTATGAACATCTAAAAAAAGATTTGCAATCGATAGATCAAGAATTCAAAACAACGTTATCTAAAGCGAAACATAAAGAAATCCTTGTTTCTCACGCAGCTTATGGTTATTGGGAAAAGCGCTATGGCATTGAGCAAATTAGTGTTTTAGGATTATCCGCTTCTGAAGAGCCTTCACAAAAACAGCTCGAAAACATTGTACAAAAAGCGGAAAAGCATCACATTCAATACGTTATTTTTGAAAACAACGTCAGCAGCAAAGTATCAGATACAATCCGCAGTGAAATTGGGGCAAAAAGCCTGACCCTTAAAAATCTAGAATCCATTACTGAAGATGATGCCAAAAATGGCGAAAGCTACGTCAGCTTAATGAAACAAAACCTAAAGACCTTAAAAACTGCTTTAAATGATTAATGCTTTGAACCCCGGGTGATCAGCCGGGGTTTTTTACTGTCAAAAAAGCACACCATTATCGGGACTGACCCCCGTTATTGAGACAGGGATCAAAACACCTTTATACAGCCAATTGCCGTTTATCGGTGATTGGTTGTTTTGTTTAGTTTCGTTTGAATACGAATGTTGTTATAATAATAAATGTATTCTTTGACAGTGCGTTCTACGATGGTGGTCGTAGTTCGATCAATGCTGTTAAGATAGAACGTTTCAGACTTTAGTGAGGAATGAAACGATTCGATGGAGGCATTATCAGCGGGCGTCCCTTTACGGGACATGCTCATGGTAATGCCTTTTATATGAACAGCTTTCTGATACTCGTAAGATGTATACACAGAACCTTGGTCGCTATGTAACACGCAGTTCTCAGGCAGTGCTGGGAGCTGATCAAGTGTGTTTAAGATAAAGTCTGTGTCCTGCTCTCGGCACAACGTGCCGATTTGTTTCTCTAGTGTCTTTTAGAATGATTCTGAGTCAGATTCTTTTTCCATCTATAGAACGAAGCGCGTGAGATGCCTAAATGGACACAGATATCCTGTACTGTCATCTTTTTGCACAATTCTTCTACCAGTTTGATTGACGTTTCCTTATCAACTTCCTTTCCAATTCGTTGTACTTTTTTAAAACTTCATTCTGTTGACTCAGATAGCGATTTTCTGCCCGCAGTCTCTCTAATTCGGAAGAGTACTCGGGACCCTTTCTATGGGTATATTGTTTTCCAACAGGCTGTTCGAACCGGTGTGTATCCCCAGCATGATGCCATCTCACCCATGTTTGAACCTGCGTTTTATTTTTGATATTCAATTCTTGCATGATCTCTTTCATAGGTACGCCTGCCAATCTCATGTCTACAGCCTTCTGTTTGACTTCAACCGGATAACTCACTCTTGTCCCCATAGAAAAACACCTCCATGTTTTATATCGGATCACAACGATCCGATTTCAAACTTGAAGGTGTTTTTTATTTGTCTCATCTTATGGGGTCAGTCCAATCAGGCGTGCTTTTTTGATTACATTTGATATTTTTTCTTAAACTGCTCAGCTCTTCCGCCTTTTTCTCCGAATTTTTGGCGTCCTGTATAAAAAGGATGCGTATCAGAGCTTGTTTCTACTTTAATGACAGGATACGTTTTCCCATCTTCCCACTCTACTGTCTCGTTTGATGTCTTTGTTGATCTACTCAAGAAGCGGTAACCGCTGTTTACGTCCATAAATACAACTTCATGTGAGGTTGGATGAATATCTCTTTTCAATGTCAAAACTCCTTTCGTTAATAAAACGTAATGGTTACGTTTTATATTTATATTCTACTCCCTCTTTTACAACTTGTCAAAAAACAAGCTTTCTTAGTCAGGAAGAATAATCTAAAAATGGTGGAGAATAATAAGCATCATGAAAAAGAGAAGCGATAAGAAAGGCGGAGAAAAAATTGACTGATCTCGTTTTAGCTAGAAGCCTGTTCGGCACAACCATGGGCTTTCATATTATTTATGCCTCGCTTGGCGTTGGCATCCCGCTAATGATTTTGTTAGCTGAACTCATCTTTCAAAAAACGAAGGACCCGCATTATTCCATCATGGCCAAGCGGTGGACAAAAGCACAGGCTGTTCTGTTAGGGGTCGCCATTCCAACAGGCACTATTGCTGGTACGCAGCTTGCTCTTTTATGGCCAGGTTTTATGGAGGTCATCGGAAAGGTCATGTCACTGCCATTCCAGATAGAAATCTATGCGTTCTTTATAGAAGCATTATTTATGTCTATTTATGTGTACGCAGCGGATCGCCTATCAAATGCAATGCGTATCATTACGGTTATTTTTATCGTCATTGGTGCAGCTGCATCAGCGATTTTAATTACAAACGTACATGCTTTTGAAGGGACACCTGCTGGCTTTCAGATGGTGAATGGAGAAATCACAAATATCGAGCCTTGGAAGGCCTTTTTCAATCCAAGCTTTGCTGTAACTGCTACACATGTTGTGCTGTCTGCTTTTACAACAGGTGCTTTTGTGATTGCTTCAGTTGCAGCTTTTAAAATGCTCAAAACGAGAAAAAATGAGAAGCTCTATACATTTCATCGAAAAGCCCTTTTTCTTGGACTCATTGTAGGAGGACTTTTCTCTTTTCTAACAGCCTTAAATGGCCACGAATCCGCTCAGCTTCTGTATGAATATCAGCCTGAAAAGCTGGCTGGAGCTGAAGGTTTATTTGAAACGCAATCACATGCGCCTCTTGCAATAGGTGGTTTTACGGATGCTGATTCTCAGGAAATTAAAGGTGCGATCGAAATTCCTTGGGCGCTTAGTTTTCTGGCAGGAAACAGCTTCGATACAGTGGTCAAAGGCTTAAATGATTTTCCTCGTGATGAGTGGCCGCCTTTATTTATACACACATTATTTAACGGCATGGTCATTATTGGATCGGTGCTCATTCTATTTGCGGTATTAGCACTGCTTTACCGTAAAATTTTAAAACGGGACAAATTTCCGAAGTGGCTTCTTTTTCTTTACTTATTCGGCGGGCCTCTTAGTCTTTTAGCTATTGAATTTGGCTGGATCTTTGCTTGTACAGGCCGCCAGCCATGGGTCATTTATCGAATGCTCAAAACCTCAGAGGTTGTCACATCATCAGGCTCGATCGGGACACTTTTTATCCTTTTTGCCATTGTCTATCTCATCTTAGGCATAGCAACCGTTATTGTGCTGACGTACTACTTTAGAAAACATTCAATTGAAGAAGACCTACGGTTAACAGAATCTTAAAAAGGGAGCGATCTTGATGCAAATGGATGTTACAACTGATGCGCTCATTGCAATCACCATCTTATGGGGATTCGTTTTTATCTATGCAGTGATGGCATCAATGGATTTCGGCGCAGGATTTTGGTCGATGATTTATATGAATAGAGAACAAACAAAGGCCGCTAATATCGCAAATAAGTACCTTTCTCCGACATGGGAAGTGACAAACGTCTTTATTGTCGCCATCGTTGTCGCATTGTTCAGCCTGTTTCCAGGTGCGACCTTTGTACTTGGTACCGTTTTATTAATACCCGGCAGCATTATCTTATTGCTTCTTGCACTGCGAAGCGGGTTTCTCGTGTTTTCTCATTCACTGCCTAAGAAATACCGAAAAGCGGTGACGTACATTTCAGGAATCAGCGGCTTTATCATTCCGTCCATCCTGATCATGGTTCTCCCAATCACCCATGGTGGCTTTATCTTTCAGGAGAACAACGTCTACTCATTAGATCTTGGACTGGTCTTTACAAGTGCAAATGTTTATTCTTTTGTCGGCTTTGCCATCTTCAGCACCCTTTTTCTTTCGTCCTTGCTTTTAGCTGATTTCTCTAATGTTGCTGATGAAGATGAAGCTTACAGCATTTATAGAAGAGGGGCGCTCATTACCGGCCCGCTTTCACTCATGATGGCCTTTTTTATCATGCTGACATTACGAAGCGAGGCCAATTGGCTGTTTACAAAAATGATGCAGAACATCCCTATTCTTCTTGTATCTCTCTTAATGTTTCTGCTCGCAGGACTGGCTCTCTTTTTACCAAACAGCCGGTTTAAGCATCGGAAAGGGAGACCACGCCTTGCCGTCATTGCGATTACCATTCAATATTTCTTAGCAAGCTATGTGTATGGGCGTGCCCATTTGCCTTACATGGCTTATCCAGATATTACAATCATGTCTGGATTTACAGACCCTGTCACATTTAGGGCATTATTTATCACCTATATTGTAGGGTTTATCATCTTGTTTCCCGGGTTTTATTTCTTCTGGAAATTATTTATGAAGGATAAGCGCTATATTCGTCAGGAAGATTAACATGAATGGACGAGCTTCATTTCGGTTACATTATAGATGAAAGACATACTCAAAAGGAGGTCATCTGTATGAGTCAAAAAATCCTTTGTGAAGTCAATAACTGTTCCTATTGGAATGCTGGAAACCGCTGTGGTGCAGATGCAATCTATGTCGTCAGCCACACAGGAAATACGGCTGAGAAAAGTGAAGAAACGGATTGTAAAACGTTTAAACCGCAAGATCTTTAAGTCTCATTAAAGGAGGCGCTTCAATTTGAAACACGATCGGCTGCTTCAAACGTTTTTTGACGAAATTCATGACGCGGATGAAGCCGCATTCCACCAAGCCGCTCACTCCTTTTTAAATCTTTGGGATTATGAATATGGACATGCATCAAACATGCCAAGTGAAATTCATCAGTATATCGGACAGCTTGCTTATGACAGCGAGCTGGTTGAAGAGTAAGAAAGAGCGGTGATCCGCTCTTTCTTTTTTGTTCAGACAGGAAGGAAAAACTTTCTCTCACTATAGCTAGATTCTATTGGGGATGCAAAAGGTGATTCCTTCGTTTTTATCTCACAAAATCATGTTTTGTAAACACGTCGATTTTATCTGAAAACGAACGGAGCGCTTGGTAATCAACTTCCACGCCCATTCCTGGGGAGCGAGGCACCTCAATAAACCCATTTTCAACCTTAATTTCAGGAAAAATGATATCCTGCTCCCAAAATTTTGACGAAGCTGATATATCACCGGGAATTGTAAATTGAGGAAGGGAAGCAAGTGCTACGTTCTGCGCTCGGGAAATACCTGTTTCAATCATCCCTCCGCACCATAACGGAATTTGATGCTCCTTACTGAACGTATGAATTTTAAGAGCCTCTGTCAATCCGCCAACTCGTGAAGGCTTCACATTAATAATTTGACAGCTGCCAAGCTCTACAGCTTTTCTAGCATCATCTAAAGAACAAATACTTTCATCTAAACAAATCGGCGTTTTTAAATGCTTTTGCAAATGGCGGTGGTCCACAATATCATCTGCAGATAAAGGCTGTTCAATCATTAATAAACGAATATCGTCGAGCTGCTTAAGCTTGCTAATATCTTTTAATTCATATGCAGAGTTTGCATCTGCCATTAATGGCAGATCAGGAAAAGACTCTCTGATCTTTTGAAGAAGTCCAATATCTTGTCCTGGTTTAATTTTCACCTTCACCCGCTGATAGCCTTGGTCAACAAATTGCTGAATTTGCTCAAGCATATCGTCAATAGGGCCTAACCCCGCCACAACGCCAGATGGTATTTTATCTTTTGTACCGCCTAATACATCGCGTAAAGACTTATTCTCACGCTTCGCATAAATATCCCAAACAGCCGCTTCAATGCCTGCTTTCGCCATCCTATTGCCTTTAAAATGATACAGACTGTCAGGGATTTCTGAAGGATGTGTAAAGGCGCGCGTCAGCACGTTCGGGATAAAGAAAGCCCTCAGCATATGATAGCAAGTCTCAATTGTTTCTTCTGTATACCACGGAGAAGAAAAAGCAGATACTTCTCCCCATCCAGTCAATCCTGTCTGATCTTTTACTTCAACAATAATAAACTCACGCTCTGAAATGGTTCCAAGACTTGTTGTAAATGGCTGTTTAAGCTTCATCGTGACATGATATAAAATTACTCGTTCAATTTGAATCATTTGAAAACCCCTTTGATCTGAGTCTGTGCCTTTGCAATTTATTCGACGCATTTCTTGGCAGCTCGTCCACAAAGTGAAAAGCGGCGGGCCATTTATATTTGGCTAAATGCGACTCACATAAAGCATAGAGCTCATTCTCCGGTATCTTATCATCTGTTACAAGGAAAGCAGCAGGTACCTCTCCCCATCTATCATCATACATACCCGTTACTCCGGCTTCCTTGACATGCGGATGTGTTAGCAGAACCGCTTCAATTTCCGCAGGATAAATATTTTCTCCGCCAGAAATAATTAAATCTGAACGGCGGTCAAGCACAAATAAGAACCCTTCCTCATCCACATAGCCAATATCACCCGTTTTCAGCCAGCCCTCATCAAAGGCAGCCGCGGTCGCTTCTTCACGATAAAGGTAACCTTTCATCACATTTGCACCTTTCACCATAATTTCGCCATGCTCAAAAGGACGGCAAATGCGATCTCCATCTTGAATTTTCAGCTCACACCCAAAAAGAGGTTTTCCCGCTGACCCAATCTTCTCTACACTAAATTCGGGCGCAAGGGTCACAATTTGTGAACAGGTTTCCGTCATCCCGTACGATTGAAAGACAGGAAAGCCCTTCTCTTTGCTTTCTTGAAGCATCGCATAAGGCGCAGGTCCTCCGCCTAATAAAAGACAGCGCAAAGAAGACGGACATTCTGCCAATCTGCTTAACAAACGAGATAACATCGTCTGCACAACAGAAATCATCGTTACACGATGCCGTTCAATAGAATCCTTTACGTCATCGACGTCAAACTTCTGATGAAGCACGACTGTCATTCCATATATCACAGACTTAAATAAAGCAGATAAGCCGCTAATATGAAAAAGAGGCAGGGCAATGAGCCAGCGGTCATCCTCTCTGAGACCCAGATTCAATGCAGAGGAAACAGCACTATGAAAATGATTGCCAAACGTTTGCTCTACCCCTTTTGGACGTCCTGTTGTACCAGATGTATACATGATGGTCGCTGTTTCATTCAAATCAAATTCACTCTCGATCTTGTTGACATGGTCTTGCTCTGGTTCAGGTAAAGTTTCCATTGTATAAACGGGTAAATCACCCTCATGATCGCTTGCATAACCAGATTCTGTTAATAACGCCGCGGCTTTTGCATCTTCTAGCTGATAGCGCCTTTCAGCTTTTGTCAGCTTATTATTCAATAGCACAATTTTTAACCCTAATAAAAAACAGGCATGTACAAGCATCACCATATGAGGATGATTGTTCATCAAAAGCGCAACCGTTTCCCCTTTTTTCAATGATGCCTGAGCAAGTCTATTTGAAAGCTCTTCCGCTTCTTGAGCTAATTCGTGAAATGTCCACTCTTTCTCACGATAAATGAGTGCGACTCGATCTGGCGTTAAATAGGCACGGTGCAGCAGCCAATTAGGTTGCTTCATCATGACACCTCCTTTTCGTAAAAGAAAACAGCTTAGTCTGATGCACTAAGCTGTTGTTCATTGATATCATTGAATCAAGGGAAACGCGGGAACTGGCCGAAGTCCGGCTTGCGTTTTTCCTTAAAGGAATCGCGTCCTTCTTTTGCTTCATCTGTTGTGTAATAAAGAAGTGTCGCATCTCCTGCAAATTGCTGAATTCCAGCTAATCCATCCGTATCTGCGTTAAATGCAGCCTTCAAGAATCGTAAAGCAGTCGGGCTCTTTTCTAGCATCTCCTCACACCACTTCACCGTTTCTTCTTCAAGCTGATCTAATGGCACAACTGTGTTAACAAGTCCCATATCAAGCGCTTCTTGTGCATTGTATTGACGGCATAAGTACCAGATTTCTCTTGCTTTCTTATGACCAACAATACGTGCAAGGTAGCCTGAACCATAACCAGCATCAAAGCTGCCTACTTTTGGACCTGTTTGTCCAAAAATCGCATTATCTGCTGCAATCGTCAGGTCACACACAACGTGAAGAACGTGGCCTCCGCCAATCGCGTAACCTGCTACCATGGCGATCACCGGTTTTGGAATGACACGAATCAAACGCTGCAAGTCTAATACATTTAGACGTGGAATTTGATCGTCTCCTACATAACCGCCATGGCCGCGAACTTTTTGGTCTCCACCAGAACAGAATGCTTTTCCGCCAGCACCTGCAAGTACGATCACACCAACTTCTGAATTATCACGAGCCCGTGAAAATGCATCAATTAATTCACTAACAGTCTTCGGGGTAAACGCGTTATGTACGTGCGGACGATTAATCGTAATCTTTGCGATCCCATTGTACGTTTCATATAAAATTTCGTCATACTGACGCTCAGTTTGCCATTCAATAGCCATCAATATTTCCTCCTCTAATCTTGCGCTAAAATAAACTCACTTACTATTTTACCAAAAAAATGTGGTTGTTCCACATGAACTGTATGCCCAGCATGCTCAGCCACTATAAATTGACTTCCTTTCAGCTCCTGCTGCATACGTTTCCCGATATGGCAGAACTTTTCATCAAGCGTTCCACAAATGAACAAAGCAGGCAAATGAATATGCTTTAACGCCTTCCAAACAGACGGCTGTGAACCTGTTCCAATTCCTTCTAAGCTGCGAGCCAGTCCAAGAGGATTGGCTTTTAGTCTTCCCTCTCTCAGCTCAGTCTGCCTTTCCGCTAATAATTTTTTCTGCGACGCAAACAAAGGGATGCTTTCCCAAAAATCCACAAACTTCACTAAGCCTTCATGTCTAATCTTTTGAGCAAGCTGATGATCATGCTTTAGTCTTGCCATCCGCTCTTTAAAAGTGCGAAGCCCAGGAGATGTACTCTCAAGAATCAATTTATTGACACGATCTGGATAACGAGCGGCAAATGATAAAGCAATACGTCCTCCCATAGAATATCCGAGAATATTCACTTTGTGAAGCTTTAATTGGTTTAAAATCTCTACAAGATCTGCCAGCTGCTGAGACATGGCATATCTTCTCACACTTTCTGGCGAGTCCGTACGCCCATGTCCAAGCAAGCTGACCTGAATCAGTCTTGTATTCTCCAAATAAGCATTCAAGAACGTCCAAGACGCTGCACTTCCAGTGAAGCCGTGTAAGCATAATGTGGCATTTGCTGCCGAAGGGTTCTGGTCCACCACTTCGTACGCTACCCCATCACGCATTCTTATGATGAGCGAAGGCATTCTTTTTTCACTTCTTCCAATATGTCATCCATCATTTGACGGTGCTTGTCTACACGGGAATGACGATCTGTTTCAATTTCAATTAAATGAAGCCCAGGTTCATCGATATGCGCCATGTACACATCATGTAACTCTTGTTTCGTTGCCGGTTTCGAATAGGTTCCCCCATATAACTTCGATGCATACTCAAAATTCAGTCCTGTCGGCGTACCAAAGAGCTTTTCATAATAAGGTTCATCAGACGCCTGCGGAAGGAAAGAAAAGATACCTCCCCCATCATTGTTTATCAAAACAACTGTCAGCGGAATGTCCATCAGCTTAGCTGCAAGCAGACCGTTCATATCATGGTAAAATGATAAATCTCCAATGACTAAAGTGACTGGCTGCTTCAAGGCTGCATACGTGCCAAGTGCTGTGGACACAACGCCGTCAATGCCATTTGCTCCGCGATTCGCCATCATTCGAAAAGGCTTGGACTGAGTTTCAAAAAATGTATCTACATCACGAATCGGCATACTATTTCCGATAAAAAGGACACTCTCCTTTGGCAAGAGGTACTGAAGCTGACGATACACATTCCCTTCAAAGGACAAATCCTCATCTGAATAGCGGGCTGCATGCGTTCTGAATGAAGAATTAGCATTCTGCCAGCAGTTTAAGAAACTTTTCTCTTTACGTTGTACTGCTTGATTTAATGCTGCTTCTACAAAAGCAGAGACAGTACTTTCAATGACGTATGAAGCACTTAACCCAGGATCACGAAAACCTCCGGCTGCATCTACAACAATCTGCTGCACTTCCGCATGTTTTTCCAGCCACTTGAATAAGGGCTTAGATACAGGCATCGGTCCAAAGCGAATGATCATATCCGGTAATAGATGCTGCTGCAATGCTTCATCTTTCAATAAAGAATCATAAGCGTCGATAATTAGCTCTTTATTCTCATGCCCGTTGCGCAAAAGAGAAAGCGGGTCAGCTAAAATAGGTAAATGCAGGGCTTTTGAAAGGCGTAAAACTGCCTCTTTTTCTTCCTGTGTATGAAGTTCACCAGCCACAATCATTCCCTTTTTGGATTGGTTTATGACGGTTACGATTTCAGACATCACTCGATCATTTGGGAAAGCCTGACCTGATGCTAATACCTTTTTCGTGTCTGATTCTTCTCGCGCGAAAGGGTCAATAGACAGATCAGGAAGCAATGGTTCTCTCAGAGGTACATTGATCTGAACAGGCCCTTTTGGCTCCTGCATCGACATGTGATTTGCTCTCGCAGCTGCTGTCTGAACATAACGCAGCATCGTTTGACTTTCTTCTGGCAATGCTAAGTCTGTGAACCATTTAACAAACTTACCGAATAAGAATTGCTGATCAATCGCTTGAGGTGCCCCAACTTCCCTCAATTCGTGCGGCCGATCAGCAGTTAACACAATAAGAGGTACACGAGAATAATGCGCCTCTACAATGGCAGGATAAAAGTTAGCAGCTGCTGTACCTGATGTACAAATGAGCAGCACTGGTGATTGACTTGCTTTTGCAAGACCAAGCGCATAAAAAGCAGCAGACCGTTCGTCCACTAAAACATGGACATGGATGTCTTGATGAGCAAGGGCCAGCATCGCAAGCGGAGTTGAACGAGAACCAGGACAGACAACTGCCTCTTTCACACCACCTTGGACGAATTCATCCATCAATCTGCCTATATATGTTGTCATAATGTGATTATTCAATAGGATGACCTCCAAGAGCAGACAGCATTGGTCTTAACTTCACTTGTGTTTCCTCATACTCCTGCTTTGCAAGGGAATCCTCTACAATTCCGCAGCCAGCAAACAAACGAACACGATCTTCCTCAATAAGACCTGACCGAATGGCTACAGCAAATTCTCCATTATCCTGAGAATCAATCCAGCCTACCGGCGCCGCATACCAGCCGCGCTTGAGCGGTTCGATTTCACGAATCACTTCTACTGCCTTTTCCTTCGGATATCCGCCTAGTGCCGGCGTCGGATGAAGCTGCTCAATTAATGAAAAGAGGGAACAGCTGCTTTTAATTTCTCCCACAATCGGTGTAAACAAATGCTGAATGTTTTTTGTTTTATAAAGACTTGGTTGATTTGGTTTATGCACATGAAGGCAATTCGCTTCAAATGCTTGCTCAATCATATTGACGACAATTTGATGTTCAATCAAATTCTTTTCATCATGCAGCAGTTCCTCGCCTAATGCGTGATCCTCCGCTTCATCTTTTCCGCGAACAATGGAACCTGCTAAACAGGATGAAAAGACCTCTCCGCCGCTTTTTTTCACTAAGCGTTCCGGCGTTGCTCCGACAAATGCTTGTCTTCCCTGTTCAACCGCAAATACATAACTCGTTGTTTGATGCTTTAATAATTCTGCTAATAGTGGAGCAAGTTCAATTTGATTTTTATAGTGAAGCAAGACTTCTCTTGCTAAAACAACCTTTTCATATTCGTTTGCACGAATGTGGTCTGTCGCTTCTTGGATCGCCTTCATCCATTCCTTCACATCCAGCTCTTCCATATGAACAAGTTCAGCTTGTCCATGAGTCTGTACTGGTAATGTCTCGAAACGAGAGGCCTTTTGTTCTAATTCCTGAATAAGCTGATGAACATTCCCATCCACCTGCTTCCACTCGTTGATCGTAAGAAAACTGCCTTCTTTTGAAACAGTCAGCATGATCGATGGCACAAAAAAATGAGCCTCGCCAAATGCTTCCCAATGACGCGCCTTCTCTTCGTGCGGATCAAACGAGAATCCTCCAAATAAAAGCGGACCAACAGCCGCTTGCTTTAACTCCTTCTCATCATGAAAATGGAACATGTGCTGCTTTAGCTGTTCCCATTCCTGATGGACTATGTCGAATCGTTCCTTGCCTTGCTCAGATGATTTAATGACGGCCGCTCTGCCAAGTCCAGAAAATATCATTTGGCTTTCTGGATCAGACCAAAAAAACCGCTCACCTAAAAAATCCGCTTCGCCGCTTTGGAAAAAGGCAAGAGGATCCAGATCGTCAACTTTTCTGGAGTAGCTTATCAAAACAGCATGGTTGACGTTATTCGCTTCTTCTAATGTCGCGAGCGCTTCCTGCCGGAAAGTACTTTGCACTGTTGTCACCATGATACATTCCTCCAAAATCCATGAAATAACATAAAAAATAAAACCATAACAAAAAAAATACATGAACATTCGAATATGTCGAATGACCTGCTTTTCTATTATAAACCTTAACAGATGAACTTAGTAAAGAAAACAGCTTTTAAAACCTCGAATCCTTATTATATCACGCTTTCAAGATTTTTTCGCTCCTGCTTATTGAAACGAGAGCATCAAAGGTAAAATGGCAGGACCTGTTTCTAAAGTCAAGCTTCCCTTCGATATGGAAACGATTAGCAAACATCTTTTTCCCAATTCATCGCATCAATATATTGACACCTTTTTGAACTTTGCTAAACTGGAATTTGGACGTGTACGTATTTTTTTATTTAAAGGAGTATATTTTATGCAGCATCAATCGATATCAGATCAGCTTTCACCAATAAAGCCTGATAAAAACTGGCGGATTTGGTGGAATTTACTACGACCGCATACACTAACAGCGGCATTTATTCCCGTTACTTTAGGAACTGTTTTAGCACTTCCAAGTGGTCAAATACATGTTGGGCTATTTTTAGCCATGCTGTTTGCATCTATGTTTATCCAAATCGCAACAAACATGTTTAATGAGTACTTTGATTATGTGCGCGGGCTGGACAACGAAAAATCTGTCGGCATCGGCGGCGCCATTGTAAGAAACGGTGTAAAACCAAAGACAGTCCTCAGCCTCGCTTATGCACTATTTGCGCTTTCTTTATTACTTGGGGTATATATTTGCATGTTGTCTAGCTGGTGGATTGCACTAATAGGACTTATTTGTATGGCAGCAGGCTATTTCTATACTGGAGGCCCTGTACCAATTGCATATACACCGTTTGGAGAACTTGTTTCAGGTGCTTTTATGGGATTAGGAATCATCCTGATTAGTTTCTATATCCAAACAGGCACACTGACGTCAAAAGCTGTTCTCATCTCACTACCAATTTCTATTTTAGTTGGTGCCATCTTACTGTCGAACAATATCCGTGATTTAGACGGGGATAAGGAGAATGGACGAAGAACACTTGCCATTCTTGCTGGACGTAAAGCTGCAGTGAACATTTTACTTTCCATGTTTTTGGTATCATATGTACTCATTTTTGTTTATATCTTCACAGATATCGTTGGTCTTTGGAGTCTTCTTGTTTTACTCAGTGTGCCAAAAGCCTACACAGCCATTAAAGAGTTTAAACAAAAAGAAAAACCGATTGAATTAATGAATGCCATGAAATCTACAGCTCAAACCAATACATTTTTTGGTTTTCTGCTGACGATCGCTTTGATCTTACAATACTATACCGCGTAACAAAGAACGCCTGCAGCCGCAGGCGTTTTTTTAATAAGGAATTGCTTCAAATTGGAACTAGTCTTACATACAAAATTGCTCATACTAACAATATGTTTGATATGAAAGGATGATCGCTTTGTTGTCTAAAGACGAATTACATCATTTGAAGCAGCGCCTTCTCGATGAAAAGAAAGAACTTGAAGCCAAAAGCCATGACGATGAACAGAAAGTATCCTTTCCTTACGATTCGATCGGTGAATTGTCTGCCTATGATAACCACCCGGGTGATCAAGGAACAGAGCTGTTCGAGCGTGGGAAAGATATTGCTTTAAACAGCTTGGAACATGAACATATGTTAGACATCAATGAAGCACTTCAAGCCATTGCAGACGGCTCTTATGGTCTGTGCAAGGTCTGTAAAGCCCCTATTCCAAAGGAACGCTTAGAAGCCTTGCCTACTGCCGTCACATGCACAGAGCATGCAAAAGAACAGACCGTTTCACAAAACCGCCCGATTGAAGAGGATTTATTAAGTCCGCCAGCGGGACAATTTGAAAATGAAGAAAGTGCTGCGTACGATGGAGAAGATGCCTACCAAGACGTAGAACGCTACGGAAACTCTGAGACCCCGTCTGATATGGAATTCCCTCCTCTGACATACGATGATGTGTATACACAATCAGAAGATGAAGATTATGTGGAGGACTACGAAGGATTCGCAGCTGCTGATATTGAAGGTAAAGCCAGCAAGGTGTATCCGAACAAAGCCCACGAAGCTTATGAAAAAGCTTTAGATGAAGAAGGTGTCATGACGGTATTTGGAGACTTGAAACCGTACGAGGAAGAACCTTATACAGAAGAAAATCATTAGTCCCCTCATATTGGGGGCTTTATGTTTATATCATGTAATTATTGGGAAATCACTTTAAGAGTGAATTTGATTGGAGGAGATTCTTGATGGCTAAAAAAAGTATCATTTGGGCGATTGTCGTCTTCTTTATTACATACGCACTATTCTCTATTGCTGGATTCTTGTTCCCCATCGACAGAGAATGGTATGACGCATTGAATAAACCAGAATGGACGCCTGGCGGCGGTGTGATTGGTGCTGTGTGGGCTGTCTTATTTGCACTCATCTCATTGTCCGCTGCGATCATTTATGGAAAATATGGATTTCAAAAAATTACTTTACCATTTTGGATTCTTTTCCTTTTAAATTATGTTTTCAATCAAGCCTTTAGCTTTTTTCAATTTACACAAAAGGATTTATTTGTAGCTACAATCGACTGCCTGCTCGTCGCACTGACAGCACTTGCAATTGTCATCGTCTCACGTAAACTAAGCACAGTCGTTCCAATTTTACTGATCCCTTATGTCTTATGGGGCTTCTTTGCGACATATTTGTCTTATACGATCTATTCCATGAATATGTAAAAAAAGACCGCCATGTTGCGGTCTTTCGTTTTGGAGAAAATAAAAAAGAGATCTTTGACAAGATCTCTTTTAAAAATGACCCGTACGGGATTCGAACCCGTGTTACCGCCGTGAAAGGGCGGTGTCTTAACCGCTTGACCAACGGGCCAGATCAATGGCGGAGAAGGAGGGATTTGAACCCTCGCGCCGCTTACGCGACCTACACCCTTAGCAGGGGCGCCTCTTCAGCCACTTGAGTACTTCTCCATTTGGCTCCGCAGGTAGGATTCGAACCTACGACCGATCGGTTAACAGCCGATAGCTCTACCACTGAGCTACTGCGGAAGATCATGGTGGGCCTGAGTGGACTCGAACCACCGACCTCACGCTTATCAGGCGTGCGCTCTAACCAGCTGAGCTACAGGCCCATGAACAGATATACAAATGGAGCGGGTGATGGGAATCGAACCCACGACATCAGCTTGGAAGGCTGAGGTTTTACCACTAAACTACACCCGCAAAAATATGTATGGGGCGATTGATGGGAATCGAACCCACGAGTGCCAGAGCCACAATCTGGTGCGTTAACCACTTCGCCACAACCGCCATACTATGAATATTTTTATAAAAGTGGCTCGGGACGGAATCGAACCGCCGACACACGGATTTTCAGTCCGTTGCTCTACCAACTGAGCTACCGAGCCAAGTATTCTTTTGAAAAATGGCGGTCCGGACGGGACTCGAACCCGCGACCTCCTGCGTGACAGGCAGGCATTCTAACCAACTGAACTACCGGACCGTTTTGGTTGCGGGGGCAGGATTTGAACCTGCGACCTTCGGGTTATGAGCCCGACGAGCTACCGAACTGCTCCACCCCGCGATGATATGGGTTTTAAAAAAATATGGCGGAGGAAGAGGGATTCGAACCCCCGCGGGCTTTGACACCCCTGTCGGTTTTCAAGACCGATCCCTTCAGCCGGACTTGGGTATTCCTCCGTATAGATGGTGGACCTTGTAGGACTCGAACCTACGACCGGACGGTTATGAGCCGTCTGCTCTAACCAACTGAGCTAAAGGTCCTTTATAGCGGCGGAGGGGATCGAACCCCCGACCTCACGGGTATGAACCGTACGCTCTAGCCAGCTGAGCTACACCGCCATGATCAACATTTTTTAAAAAGTGGAGCCTAGCGGGATCGAACCGCTGACCTCCTGCGTGCAAGGCAGGCGCTCTCCCAGCTGAGCTAAGGCCCCATAAAAGATGGTCGGGAAGACAGGATTCGAACCTGCGACCCCTTGGTCCCAAACCAAGTGCTCTACCAAGCTGAGCTACTTCCCGATCTTAATGGCGCGCCCGAGAGGAGTCGAACCCCTAACCTTTTGATCCGTAGTCAAACGCTCTATCCAATTGAGCTACGGGCGCTTATTTGATAATGCCGAGGGCCGGACTTGAACCGGCACGGTAGTCACCTACCGCAGGATTTTAAGTCCTGTGTGTCTGCCAATTCCACCACCCCGGCGTGGATGGTATAAGCGGAAGACGGGATTCGAACCCGCGACCCCCACCTTGGCAAGGTGGTGTTCTACCACTGAACTACTTCCGCATTACAGGATTTCTTTATTTTATTTGGCAATGCGGGTGAAGGGACTTGAACCCCCACGTCATAAAGACACTAGATCCTAAGTCTAGCGCGTCTGCCAATTCCGCCACACCCGCATGAAACATGGTGAGCCATGAAGGACTCGAACCTTCGACCCTCTGATTAAAAGTCAGATGCTCTACCAACTGAGCTAATGGCTCGCTTTAAAAGCGACTTGTCTATCTTACCATATGAAAGTGGTGCCGGCAAGAGGACTTGAACCCCCAACCTACTGATTACAAGTCAGTTGCTCTACCAGTTGAGCTACACCGGCTTTATCTATCCTAACATTATGTAAGAATAAATATGGTGGAGGATGACGGGCTCGAACCGCCGACCCTCTGCTTGTAAGGCAGATGCTCTCCCAGCTGAGCTAATCCTCCACTATGTAGGAATCTCTCGATCCGACAAAGATTATTATATACAGGTTTTAATCATTTGTAAAGGCTATATTAAAAAAATTTTATTTCAATTTTCATTGCGTATTTCTTTTAACAAATGATTGTCATTTCACCTATTCAAACAGCTGCTGTTCCACGTTCAGCAGCTGAACTTCTCTCTTCTATATTCTCTTTTAAAACGTTCGATTCCTTCAGAAATATTAGCAGTCCCTCATTTTTATACTTTAATGATATATGTAATCTCTTTAGCCATAAGTATTTATAAAAATCATTAGGTACTCTTACTGTTAAGACTGTAGGAAATAAAAATGGAAAAAGAACTTATACAAATTATTGGAAAGAATAGTTATAATAAGATTAAATTTGATTAGAGGTGATTCTGATGGCTTTAACAAAAGGTTGGAAAGTAACTATTTATTCTATTTTGGGGTTATTTGCTTTAGGGATGATTATAGGTTTTGCTTCATTTTTAAATATTTAAAGTATTATTCTTTGATCAAAAAGCAGGCTCCTCATGGGAAAAATGCTTGGGTGACCTCGGATAATAAGGCAGCTGTAACTGGTAACTTTTATTATAATATTGGACCTTTAAAGGATTTGTCTGTTGGTTTATAGGCTTACACATCTTTAATTTCCCTATATAAGCTGATACTCTGTCTCTCTATTGTTTTTTTATAGATATGTTTTATGCGATAGGCTCATTTTCTCTTTATATCCAAGTATTTTACACGCTGCTTGTGAACATAAAATGAAGCCACGATCTTTTATCAAACAAGTGCATAAATGTACCCTCAACTTGCACAAAAAAGATCAGTTCCAACTGGAACTGATCCTTATAGAAGCTTGGCGGCGTCCTACTCTCACAGGGGGAAACCCCCAACTACCATCGGCGCTGAAGAGCTTAACTTCCGTGTTCGGTATGGGAACGGGTGTGACCTCTTCGCTATCGCCACCAAACCTGATGGAGAGAATGTTCTCTCAAAACTAGATAACAATGTTCATGCTTCACAATAGAATATAGGTTAAGTCCTCGATCTATTAGTATCTGTCAGCTCCACGTGTCACCACGCTTCCACCTCAGACCTATCAACCTGATCATCTTTCAGGGATCTTACTTCCTTACGGAATGGGAAATCTCATCTTGAGGGGGGCTTCATGCTTAGATGCTTTCAGCACTTATCCCGTCCGCACATAGCTACCCAGCGATGCCCTTGGCAGAACAACTGGTACACCAGCGGTGCGTCCATCCCGGTCCTCTCGTACTAAGGACAGCTCCTCTCAAATTTCCTGCGCCCGCGACGGATAGGGACCGAACTGTCTCACGACGTTCTGAACCCAGCTCGCGTACCGCTTTAATGGGCGAACAGCCCAACCCTTGGGACCGACTACAGCCCCAGGATGCGATGAGCCGACATCGAGGTGCCAAACCTCCCCGTCGATGTGGACTCTTGGGGGAGATAAGCCTGTTATCCCCGGGGTAGCTTTTATCCGTTGAGCGATGGCCCTTCCATGCGGAACCACCGGATCACTAAGCCCGACTTTCGTCCCTGCTCGACTTGTAGGTCTCGCAGTCAAGCTCCCTTGTGCCTTTACACTCTGCGAATGATTTCCAACCATTCTGAGGGAACCTTTGGGCGCCTCCGTTACATTTTAGGAGGCGACCGCCCCAGTCAAACTGCCCACCTGACACTGTCTCCCTGCCCGATAAGGGCAGCGGGTTAGAAGGTCAATACAGCCAGGGTAGTATCCCACCGATGCCTCCACCGAAGCTAGCGCTCCGGTTTCCAAGGCTCCTACCTATCCTGTACAAGCTGTACCAACATTCAATATCAGGCTGCAGTAAAGCTCCACGGGGTCTTTCCGTCCTGTCGCGGGTAACCTGCATCTTCACAGGTACTATAATTTCACCGAGTCTCTCGTTGAGACAGTGCCCAGATCGTTGCGCCTTTCGTGCGGGTCGGAACTTACCCGACAAGGAATTTCGCTACCTTAGGACCGTTATAGTTACGGCCGCCGTTTACTGGGGCTTCAATTCGCACCTTCGCTTACGCTAAGCGCTCCTCTTAACCTTCCAGCACCGGGCAGGCGTCAGCCCCTATACTTCGCCTTACGGCTTCGCAGAGACCTGTGTTTTTGCTAAACAGTCGCCTGGGCCTATTCACTGCGGCTTCTCGGGGCTTTAACACCCTAAGAAGCACCCCTTCTCCCGAAGTTACGGGGTCATTTTGCCGAGTTCCTTAACGAGAGTTCTCTCGATCACCTTAGGATTCTCTCCTCGCCTACCTGTGTCGGTTTGCGGTACGGGCACCTCTCACCTCGCTAGAGGCTTTTCTTGGCAGTGTGGAATCAGGAACTTCGCTACTAAATTTCGCTCGCCATCACAGCTCAGCCTTTACGGGAAACGGATTTGCCTATTTCCCAGCCTAACTGCTTGGACGCGGATATCCAATACCGCGCTTACCCTATCCTCCTGCGTCCCCCCATTGCTCAAATGGTGAGGAGGTGGTACAGGAATATCAACCTGTTGTCCATCGCCTACGCCTTTCGGCCTCGGCTTAGGTCCCGACTAACCCTGAGCGGACGAGCCTTCCTCAGGAAACCTTAGGCATTCGGTGGACGGGATTCTCACCCGTCTTTCGCTACTCATACCGGCATTCTCACTTCTAAGCGCTCCACCAGTCCTTCCGGTCTGGCTTCACAGCCCTTAGAACGCTCTCCTACCACTGTTCGTAAGAACAGTCCGCAGCTTCGGTGATACGTTTAGCCCCGGTACATTTTCGGCGCAGAGTCACTCGACCAGTGAGCTATTACGCACTCTTTAAATGGTGGCTGCTTCTAAGCCAACATCCTGGTTGTCTAAGCAACTCCACATCCTTTTCCACTTAACGTATACTTTGGGACCTTAGCTGGCGGTCTGGGCTGTTTCCCTTTCGACTACGGATCTTATCACTCGCAGTCTGACTCCCAAGGATAAGTCATCGGCATTCGGAGTTTGACTGAATTCGGTAACCCGGTAGGGGCCCCTAGTCCAATCAGTGCTCTACCTCCGAGACTCTTACCTTGAGGCTAGCCCTAAAGCTATTTCGGAGAGAACCAGCTATCTCCAGGTTCGATTGGCATTTCACCCCTACCCACACCTCATCCCCGCACTTTTCAACGTGCGTGGGTTCGGGCCTCCATTCAGTGTTACCTGAACTTCACCCTGGACATGGGTAGATCACCTGGTTTCGGGTCTACGACCACGTACTCATGCGCCCTATTCAGACTCGCTTTCGCTGCGGCTCCGCATCTTCTGCTTAACCTTGCACGGGATCGTAACTCGCCGGTTCATTCTACAAAAGGCACGCCATCACCCGTTAACGGGCTCTGACTACTTGTAGGCACACGGTTTCAGGATCTATTTCACTCCCCTTCCGGGGTGCTTTTCACCTTTCCCTCACGGTACTGGTTCACTATCGGTCACTAGGGAGTATTTAGCCTTGGGAGATGGTCCTCCCGGATTCCGACGGAATTTCACGTGTTCCGCCGTACTCAGGATCCACTCTGGAGAGAACGACATTTCAGTTACAGGGCTGTTACCTTCTTTGGCGGGCCTTTCCAGACCTCTTCGCTTATATCATTCCTTTGTAACTCCGTATAGAGTGTCCTACAACCCCAAGAGGCAAGCCTCTTGGTTTGGGCTGTTCCCGTTTCGCTCGCCGCTACTCAGGGAATCGCATTTGCTTTCTCTTCCTCCGGGTACTTAGATGTTTCAGTTCCCCGGGTATGCCTTCTCATACTCTATGTATTCAAGTATGGATACTACTCCATTACGAGCAGTGGGTTTCCCCATTCGGAAATCTCCGGATCAAAGCTTGCTTACAGCTCCCCGAAGCATATCGGTGTTCGTCCCGTCCTTCATCGGCTCCTAGTGCCAAGGCATCCACCGTGCGCCCTTTCTAACTTAACCATTTCTTACTTTAGAAAGAATCACTATGTGTGATGAACTTTGCATTGCATTCAATGTGAATGTATTACTTATTGTTATCTAGTTTTCAAAGAACAATCCTGTCTCGCTAGAGACATGTTTTGAAGGAATGATCCTTCAAAACTAAACAAGACGAAAACGTACGCTGCTCCATATATCCTTAGAAAGGAGGTGATCCAGCCGCACCTTCCGATACGGCTACCTTGTTACGACTTCACCCCAATCATCTGCCCCACCTTCGGCGGCTGGCTCCATAAAGGTTACCTCACCGACTTCGGGTGTTGCAAACTCTCGTGGTGTGACGGGCGGTGTGTACAAGGCCCGGGAACGTATTCACCGCGGCATGCTGATCCGCGATTACTAGCGATTCCAGCTTCACGCAGTCGAGTTGCAGACTGCGATCCGAACTGAGAACAGATTTATGGGATTGGCTAAACCTTGCGGTCTTGCAGCCCTTTGTTCTGTCCATTGTAGCACGTGTGTAGCCCAGGTCATAAGGGGCATGATGATTTGACGTCATCCCCACCTTCCTCCGGTTTGTCACCGGCAGTCACCTTAGAGTGCCCAACTAAATGCTGGCAACTAAGATCAAGGGTTGCGCTCGTTGCGGGACTTAACCCAACATCTCACGACACGAGCTGACGACAACCATGCACCACCTGTCACTCTGTCCCCGAAGGGAAAGCCCTATCTCTAGGGTTGTCAGAGGATGTCAAGACCTGGTAAGGTTCTTCGCGTTGCTTCGAATTAAACCACATGCTCCACCGCTTGTGCGGGCCCCCGTCAATTCCTTTGAGTTTCAGTCTTGCGACCGTACTCCCCAGGCGGAGTGCTTAATGCGTTAGCTGCAGCACTAAGGGGCGGAAACCCCCTAACACTTAGCACTCATCGTTTACGGCGTGGACTACCAGGGTATCTAATCCTGTTCGCTCCCCACGCTTTCGCTCCTCAGCGTCAGTTACAGACCAGAGAGTCGCCTTCGCCACTGGTGTTCCTCCACATCTCTACGCATTTCACCGCTACACGTGGAATTCCACTCTCCTCTTCTGCACTCAAGTTTCCCAGTTTCCAATGACCCTCCCCGGTTGAGCCGGGGGCTTTCACATCAGACTTAAGAAACCGCCTGCGAGCCCTTTACGCCCAATAATTCCGGACAACGCTTGCCACCTACGTATTACCGCGGCTGCTGGCACGTAGTTAGCCGTGGCTTTCTGGTTAGGTACCGTCAAGGTGCGAGCAGTTACTCTCGCACTTGTTCTTCCCTAACAACAGAGCTTTACGATCCGAAAACCTTCATCACTCACGCGGCGTTGCTCCGTCAGACTTTCGTCCATTGCGGAAGATTCCCTACTGCTGCCTCCCGTAGGAGTCTGGGCCGTGTCTCAGTCCCAGTGTGGCCGATCACCCTCTCAGGTCGGCTACGCATCGTTGCCTTGGTGGGCCATTACCCCACCAACTAGCTAATGCGCCGCGGGTCCATCTGTAAGTGACAGCCGAAACCGCCTTTCATCCTTGAACCATGCGGTTCAAGGAACTATCCGGTATTAGCTCCGGTTTCCCGGAGTTATCCCAGTCTTACAGGCAGGTTACCCACGTGTTACTCACCCGTCCGCCGCTAACATCCGGGAGCAAGCTCCCTTCTGTCCGCTCGACTTGCATGTATTAGGCACGCCGCCAGCGTTCGTCCTGAGCCAGGATCAAACTCTCCGAGGTATGCAGGATGCATATCACACATGCGTTGCTACACGATGCAGTGAACTTAGCATGTGATCATTTCCTGCCTCGCCAGTTTGACTGACTACCTATAAAATATCATAGGATTTTTTATAAAAACTCGAATTAACAGGTACGTTTTGTCTTGTTTAGTTTTCAAAGATCATCTTCGCCGTCTCTCAGAGGCGACTTTATTAATATAACATTCTACCAAGATAAAGTCAACAACTTTTTTCTTAATGTTATTTATCAACCGCGCTGTTTCAGCGGCGAATACAAATATAACACCTTTTGAAAGAAGAAACAAGTATTTTTTCTAAATAATTTATTTTTCCTTATCTCTTCCTATATATTGATACAAATGCTGCTTATCTCGGGAATTGTCTATTGTTGATCCTGCAGGTCTTTAGTATATTTATAATAGAATGAAACTAAATAACCGCAGGGGGAGCTTTGTGCTGAGAGTGAACATTCGTTGTTCTGACCCTTTGAACCTGTCAGTTAATACTGAAGTAGGAATGTGGAATCACTTGAATACATATGGCGTATTCAAATCGATATGTTTTTCTATGGATAACATACTCATCCTTACATGGTCTCTCCTTGCTCAATTCATGAAAAAGGAGATTTTTTTATGCAGCAATCAAACCAATTGGTACGACTGATGGAAATCGCGATTATGACTTCACTTGCACTTGTATTAGATTACTTATCAGGTCTCTTTTTAAGAATGCCCAATGGCGGTTCTCTTGCGCTGATTATGATTCCCGTCATTCTCATGTCTATTAGATGGGGAATATCTACCGGATTTATCATCGGTGTGTTAATCGCAGGTCTTCAGCTGATGAATAGCCCGATCATCGCTACACCTGTTCAAGGATTCCTCGATTACTTCGTTGCATCTGTTGTCATTTCTTTAAGCGGTCTGTTTTCTGGACTGATCAAAAAAGCCATTCAGGATCAAAAGCGAAAACAGCAATTCTTCTATATTACCTTAGCTGTTTTTATTGCTAGTTTCTTCAGGCTGCTGACGTTCTTTATTTCTGGCGTCGTTTTCTTTTCTCAATATGCACCGAAAGGAACACCAGGATGGGTCTACTCTTTAATTTATAACAGCACATATATGGTTCCTTCATTTATTATTTGCAGTATCGTTCTTTGCATACTCATCCCAAGTGCATCTCGTTTGGTTTTTCCTCATCAAAAATAACCGGCTGATTTCAGCTGGTTATTTTTTTATGCATAATTTGCTGCTCCATGGAATCTATTAATAGTAGAAGATTTCATGCTGGAGGTACGACAATGAGCCCTTACTCCATTATGCTGTGCTGTTATATTCTCAGTCTTGCTTATTTTTTGGCAGGCTTCTATGAAGCTTTAAAAATAGCAGGCGTGAAAGGAAAAGTAGAAGCTTCACCGTTTATTTCTTACATGTTGCTTGCTGTACTCTTCACTTTTTTCTCTCATTATTACTGGAAGCTGACGATTTAATTCGCTGTACATGGTTATTCAATATAGACAGCTCCCATCCATACCCTATTTCATTATGGTTCTCGCCAGCCAGCTCGAACTGGCTGGTAACGACAAAACTAGGTTGAAGTTTTTGATAAAATTGTTTTGCCGAATTTTGTTCAAACACCCATAGCATCAACTTCTGATACCCTTTTTCTATTAAATAATCGACACCTTTAGCAATTAAGGCAATACCCGCACCTGATTTCTGTTTCTGTTGTAATAAATAGATGGCATATAGCTCTCCATCATATGTAGAATAACGTTCGTCACGTTGTTTTCCGAAAGAAGCAAAACCAAATACGCCATCCGCATCTTCTGCGACAAACGTGCCTTCAAGCGATCTTTTTCTCCAGCTCTCTTCCCGATCTTCAATGTTTAAACCATCTAAATACTCCTGCGAAATAATTCCTTGATAAGTCGTCTGCCAGCTTTTCACATGAATCTCAGCGATATTTGGAATATCCTGATGCACCGCATGTCTCACCTTCACCCGCGCCACTCCTATTCACTGTTTTTATCCTATTTAGATTATGATAAACTCTTATTTTTTAAAATTCAATCTATAAAGGATATCCGTTGACATTTTGTCAACACACCTTTATATTGGGTACGACTTCTTCTATAGAAGAGTTGATACATAATGAAAAGGATGGCGTAGGAGATGGATATGAAGACAACTGAGCTTGGGCAGATTTTAAGGGAAAAATTGCAGCAACGCTCTTTATCTTTAAGAGAGCTCAGCTCATACACAGGAATTGATAAAGCGACACTGTCCAGAATCATGAATGGAAAAAGAAAACCCACTTTGAATCATCTGCAGCGGCTTTCAGATTCTCTGAACATATCATTAGATCAACTATTGACTGCTTCAGGGTATCCAATTAAAAACAAAAAAGCGCACGATGATACGTTCATTCAAGCGGTAGAAGAGATTGAAAAAACACTGAAAGATCAAGAGGTCTACGACGGTACGTTTAGTCAGACCAAATTGGAACAAAAGTTAAACGAATACGAAGCATACAGCCAAACAGCTGAAGGTAAAGAAACGATTACGGCAAAGTTTGAAAAAAAGATGAAGACGCTAAGCGGCGTCGGACCATTTCTTGAGCAGTTGAAAAACATGTACAGTTTATTCATAAATGAACGGGGGACTCCTCGAGAATTGATGCTGATGGGGGGCGCACTCCTTTATTTCATTATGCCTGTTGATTTAATACCAGATTATATTTTTCCGATCGGCTATATTGATGACGCTGCCGCCGTGCAAGTCGTATTAAACCAACTGACAAATAGGGCATAGCAGGAAAAGAAGCCATGAAAAAACAGTACAGCATTGACTTCGCACTTTTACTCACTGTTATTTGTTTATTTGTCATCAGCCTGCTGGCTGTTTATAGCGGATCGGGACAGTATGAAACGCAAGATATGTTTTATTTCGTCAAAAGGCAAATTTTCTGGTATATCGTTGGTTTCGGTCTCATGGCAGCAGTTGCCTACTTTGATTATGAGCTGCTTGAGCGTTTATCTTTTCGGTTATTTGCAGGTGGTATTTTTCTCATTATTCTTGTGCATTTTTTCGGAACGAGTCAAAATGGTTCCCAAAGGTGGATCAGCTTCGCTTCAATCAAAATTCAGCCATCAGAGTTCATGAAAATTTTTGTGATCCTGCTGCTTGCGGCTGTCTTGAACCAATACAAGCACCAGCGATTTTCTTTTCAAGAAAGCATCATTCCTACAACTAAAGTCATTTGCTGGACTATCGTCCCTTTTTTTCTCATCCTAATTCAGCCTGATTTAGGAACAGCGCTCGTGATCTTATCCATTGCCTTTACACTGATGCTTGTATCAGGGATTTCGAGCAAGATGATGGCTGCATTAATGGCTGCTTTTCTTGCACTTCTTGCCTTTTTGATCTATCTGCACAATCATCATTTTGATCATTTTACGAAAATCATTAAGCCTCATCAGCTTGATCGCATTTATGGGTGGCTCTCTCCTGATGAATTTGATTCAACATATGGGTATCAGCTGAAACAATCGATACTCGGCATTGGATCAGGTCAATTATCAGGAAACGGTTTTACAAAGGGGCATCAAGTACAAGGTGGCAATATCCCTGAAGCTCATACGGATTTTATATTTGCCGTCATTGGTGAGGAATTTGGTTTTATTGGCGCCTCTCTTTTGATGTGTCTGTACTTAATGATGATTTACCGAATCATTCACGTGGCTATGCACGCTAATACACTCTATGGATTATACATATGTGCAGGTGTCGTTGGGCTGATCATGTTTCAAGTTTTCCAAAACGTAGGGATGACAATCGGTTTAATGCCTGTGACGGGACTTGCACTTCCTTTTATCAGCTATGGAGGCAGTGCACTTTTGACCAACATGATCGCCATTGGTCTCGTGTTTAGTGTCAATCTTAGATCATCATCCTATATGTTTGGTCGCAATTGGGGTTGAAGATGATGACATTCCTTTTTTCTCACCTCAAAAGAATCGACCGCATTCTTGTTGGTACGATTGTGTTTCTCTGCTTATTTGGTTTACTGATGGTCTACAGTGCAAGTTATCCTTTAGGAGAAGTGAAGTATGAACAGGGCAGCTATTTCTTTATCAAACAATGGCAATGGCTCTTGATGGGGGGATTCTTTTTCTTCATTGCCGCTCTTGTCCCTTATCAGATTTATCTCAAATGGATGAAGTGGCTTGTCTTGCTGTCATTGTTATGTCTCATCCTAGTCCTGCTTCCTGGAATTGGTGTTGTCAAAAATAATTCACAGCGGTGGATTCATCTAGGGTCTCTCATGCTCCAGCCTTCTGAAGCTGTGAAACTAGTGATGGTGATCTATTTTGCCTATGTGTATGCGAAAAAACAAGCGTACATTACATCTTTTAAAAAAGGTGTAATGCCGCCACTCATTCTTTTAGGGATTGTTTTTTTATTGATCTTAAAGCAGCCGGATTTAGGCACAGCTGTGTCTATTTTATTAAGCTGCGGCATTATTTTATTATGCGCTGGACTGAAAACGCGCCACCTTATTTTGCTGGGATCGACTGCCGCAGCGGGAATCACTTTTTTTGCTGTGACAGCTCCTTACCGTTTAAAACGGCTGACTTCTTTTCGTAATCCTTTTCAGTATGAAAATGGGGATGGATATCAGCTGATTCATTCGTATTACGCGATGAATTCAGGCGGGCTGACGGGAAATGGCTTAGGCGGAAGCATTCAAAAACTGGGCTTTCTTCCTGAAGCTCATACAGATTTTATCATGGCCATCATCAGCGAAGAACTGGGAATCATGGGGATTTTGCTTGTGATTGCTGCATATCTCCTCATCATGTATCGAGCCATGCGAATTGTACAAGCTTTACACGACCCATTTGGAAAACTGTTAACGATCGGGCTTACGTTTCAAATCATGCTCCAAGCAGTCTTTAATTTAGGCGCTGTCTTTGGTCTTCTTCCGATCACAGGCATTCCGCTTCCCTTTATAAGCTATGGCGGCTCCTCCTTAGTGTTTATGATGATATCGGCTGGTATTCTCGTGAATCTTTCTTCATATGTAAAAAGGAATCCATATCGGGCGCATGCCAAATAGACACCTTCTGATGGAAGGTGTCTATTGATGTTATTCTTCTTTTTGAGTATCAGCGATCTCTTTTGTTCTTGGTTGTTTGATCTCGTTTGTCAGCTCTTGAATGCTTTGCTTCACATTGCCTTTACCGGAAAAGTTCTCAATAATTTCTTTCACATCTATTCCAGAGGATGCTTTCAGGCTTTCTTGCAGACTGGACATGAGGTTTGTGGCATAGCCAGTGACTTTATTAGCACCGCTGCCTTCTCCGTTACCGCCCGTATCCACAACAGTAATTTTATCAATGTTAGAAAGTGGTGCAGATACTTGCTTCGCATATTCAGGTAGCATTTTCACAATCATATCAAGAATGGCTGCCTGACCATACTGTTCGAACGCTTCCGCAATTTTCTCTTTCGCTTCCGCTTCCGCAAGTCCTTTTAGTCTAATGACTTCTGCTTCTGTTTCCCCTTTTGCACGATCCGCTTCCGCTTTGGCAAGCCCATCAATTCGGACTTTCTCAGCTTCTGCTTTGGCCATTGCTTCAATGCTGTATTTCTTGGCATCTGCTTCTGCAAGGCGTTTTGCTTTTTCCGCCGCAGCTGACTGCTCAACCGCATAACGGTCCGCATCTGCTTTCTTTTTCACTTCAGAATCGTATTGACGTTCACGACGCTGAATCTCTTTTTCTTCTAATTCAATTTGTTTCTGACGCTCAATGATTTTGACTTGCATTTCTTGTTCAGTTACGTGCTGTCGGTTACGAGCTGTTTCTAGATCGTACGCTTGGTCAGCACTTGCTTTTGCCGTATCCTGTTCACGTCTGAATTCTGCTCTTTTCAGCTCATTAATCTTTTCTGCTTCAGCGATTTCAGTAGCACGCTCAAGCTCAGATTTCTTCGCATCTTTATCTGCTTCGGCACGTTTGATACGTGTTTCTTTATCTGCTTCAGCTGTTGCAATATCTGCATCACGTTTTACTTGGGCAATTCTTGGTTTACCTAGAGATTCTAAATAGCCATTTTTATCACGAACATCTTTAATCGTAAACGATACAATGACAAGACCCATTTTCGCTAAATCTTGAGAAGCGACACGTTGTACTTCTTGAGAAAATTTCTCTCTGTTTTTATAAATCTCTTCAACTGTCATTGATCCTAAGATGGAACGAAGGTGGCCTTCTAATACTTCTCTCGCTTCGTTTTCGCGGTCTTCTTTTGTTTTCCCTAAAAACTGCTCTGCAGCAGTCGCGATTTCTTCAATCGATCCGCCAATTTTAATGATGGCTGTTCCATCCGCCATGACCGGTACACCTTGTTCGGTATAGACTTCAGGTGTTGAAACATCTAGCTTGCTAGATAGTAAGCTGAGCGGCTCCGCTTGTTGAAAGACTGGAAGTACAAAGGTACCGCCGCCTCTCACAATCTTAATCTTGTTTCCACCTTCATCCACGTGGACATTTTTACTTCCTAGGTAACTTCCTGTGACGATTAATGCTTCATCTGGACCTGCTGTCCGGTATTTAGAAACAAATACACCAATAAGTGCAATAAGAATCACAAGCACAATTCCAATGATCACTAAAATCGTTGTTCCTGGCATAGCATTCCCTCCTAGATTTCTTCATTTGGTATAACAGATAAGACGCCTTTGTTCACTTCGACAACTAGCACACGGGTTCCATATGGAATCTCCTCTTGGTCGAAACTGACAGCTGGCTTTGAGATTTTCCCGCTATTACTGATTAACAGCACTTCTCCAAATCCGTCTTTTGGAACAGATACAATGATCTCCCCAGTTCTTCCTTTTAATTCGGCTTCCGTATAAGAGAGAGATTCTTCAGCAGAGGAAAGCGGGACTAATACAAATACATTCAAACAGGTCACAAGGATCACTGCGAGGATGGCAGATAATACTGCGCCAAGTCCACTTCCTACAATTGCTGTTTTTTCAGAGATAAACCCTCCAGCCGAGAAAAAGGTAAGAAATGCGAGGATCAATGTTGGTTGAAGGAATGGAACAGGGATCGCTTCAAATAATCCATCAAATACATCGCCGAAAAAGACGAAAACAAGTGTCAGGATTCCTGATATCATTAATATGTATAAATACAGCGTCTGAAGAGGCAGCCCGAACACATCCATCTTCCTCATCCTTTCTTCATGAAATGAACATCTTTTGTTTCATTTAGACCACACCCACCTCCAATGTATTCCTTCTAACAGGTAATACGAACCACTTTTGTAAAGGTTTCATATTTCATCACAATTCTTCAAAGGGATTTTCGGATAGCTCAAGAATGATTGTCATGTACCATTATGTTAAAATTTGATCTTGAGGTGATGAAAAAAATGAGTTTATTACATGAAGCGAGACAAGAATTGTGGCACGAGCTGCAAGGGTTGAGCGAAGAACAATTGAACCAAAAATTATCTGATGATACTTGGAGTATTCAAGAGGTAGCAGATCATTTAAAGAAAATGGACCTAGTTGCAGCAAAACATCTAGCTGCTGAGGGTAAAAAAGCACCGATTAAAGAATATGAACCAAAGCCGGTAGAAATGGCAGAGGACCGTTCGAAAAAAGCCACTGCGCCTAGTATTGTTGAGCCTGAGCGCAAGCATGTCACACCTACACATTTAAAGGATGAGCTCGATACTGCACGTGAGCAGCTTAATCAAATTCTATCAACATTTACTGAGGAAGATTTCAAACGCGTCATTGCACACCCTGTGTTTAAAGAGCTATCCCTTAAGCAATACCTTGATTTTATCGGCGCACACGAAAAACGCCATATTCATCAAATCAAAGAAATTAAAGAACAACTATAAAACATAAAAAAGACTCCCTTTAGGGAGCCTCAGATTGTTGACAAAGGGCTAAAATGATTTTGATTTTAGCCCTTTGTCTTCTTTTCAGCGTGATAGAAAACCTTTGCAGTCTAGGAAGGACGAGCACCGAAGCGGAGCGAATTTGACATTCGTGAGCATCGGCGCACAGGACTGACACCGAATGCGAGGGTTTGTCTACATGCTGGGACTCCCTTTAGGGAGCCTTTTTTCATGGTTACACCGTTTTAGGTGTTAACTCAAAGCAGCGAGCATAAATCCATTTGTACGCTTTTTCGTTTAAATCTCTTGGATTGCCAACTGTTTGCGGATCTTTCATCGCTTCTTTAGATAAACGATCAATCATATCTTTTGATACACCTTGTTCTTCTAATGAAGGAACTTCTAAATCCTCCACTAAATCATACATCCAGTTCACAGCTGCTTTGGCTGCTTCCTCTGTTGTCATTCTGCTTGTATCAATCCCAAACGCTTGCGCAATTCGAGCGAATTTTTCCGGATACCCTTTCCAGTTATACTCCATCACTGGTCCCATCATCGCTGCAACACACTGACCGTGCGCTACAGGAATAATACCTCCGAGTGTTTGACTCATCGCATGTGCAGCTCCAGCTGATTCACTTCCATAAGAAAGCCCGGCAAGCATCGCAGCTTGTGCCATTCCATATCTGGCTTCTAAGTCCTCGCCATCAGCAAAGGCACGGCGAATATAATGAGCAGCATATTCAATTGCCATGAGCGCTACCGCATCTGTAATCGGCTGAGCAAATTTCATCGTATAGCATTCAATCGCGTGAGCAAGCGCGTCAATTCCAGTCATTGCTGTCACATGAGGCGGCATGGATACATGAAGCTCTGGGTCAATGACTGTTAGATGAGCTGCAATGAGAGGACCGCCAGTATTGAATTTAAATTCTCGTTCTTCATCAGTAATGACCGCCCACTGCGTTACCTCTGAACCTGTACCAGCTGTTGTCGGAATAGTGGTTAAAGGCGGGATTCTGTTTTCTAGCGGTTTTTTTCCCTCTGCCGCTTCGTAATCAAGGACTGAGCCTTCATGAGTCGCCTCTACTCCGATTGCCTTTGCTGTATCCATTGAACTCCCGCCGCCTACTGCGACTAATCCATTACAGCCTTCTTTTTCATATAAAGCAGATCCTTCGTTCACTAGGCGGACTGGCGGATTTGGCTCTACTTTATCAAATAGAACGACATCGATTTGTGCTTCTTTTAATGAAGCAACTACTGGGTCCACCACGCCGGCTTGATAAATACCAGGGTCTGTTACAAGCAATACCTTTGAAACGCCGTACGCTTTCACTTCTTCCCCAATATGTTTCACTGCACCAATGCCGTGTTTGATAACAGTCGGAATTTCAAATGTGTGGAATTTCTGCATGCTTTCAATTTTCATATTTAGTGTCATAAAGAATCTCCTCCAAATGCTTAATTTTTATTTAAACCAATGAACCGCTTCAGGTTTTGTATTTCGATATAAATGCTTCAGCTCCGTATATTCTTCAAGTCCCGTGCGTCCTAATTCGCGCCCAATGCCTGATTGCTTGTAGCCACCCCAAGGGGCTTGAGCGAAATAAGGATGGAAGTCATTGATCCAAACCGTGCCCAATCTTAATTGTCGAGCCACTCTTTCGGCCTTGCTGATATCAGAAGACCACACAGCTCCCGCTAATCCGTAAATCGTATCATTTGCCAGCTTGATGACTTCTTCCTCTGTACGGAAGGTTTCGACTGTCAGGACAGGTCCAAAGACTTCTTCCTGCACAATCCGCATATCTGACGTGCAGCCTGAGAATATGGTCGGCAAGTAGAAGAACCCATTTTGCAACTCCTCTGCGTCAGGTCTTTTTCCGCCTGTCTCTAACTTAGCGCCTTCTTCTAAACCAATGCTGACGTATTTTTCTACTTTTTCTCGATGCTCAGCTGAGATGAGCGGCCCGCTCTGGGTGTCTTCATCAAAGCCGCTGCCTAGCTTGATTTTTTTCGTACGCTTCACCAGTTCTTCTAAAAATTCATCATGAATGGATTCTTCCACCAGCAAACGTGAACCTGCTGAACACACTTGCCCTGCATGGAAAAACACAGCATTCATTGCCTGGTCAACCGCTACGTCTAAATCAGCATCTTGAAACACAATATTCGGATTCTTTCCGCCAAGCTCAAGGGCTATTTTTTTCACATTCCCGCTGGCTCCCTGCATAATTTTCTTCCCTGTTTCAATACCGCCTGTAAATGAAATCAGATCTACTTGATCATTTACAGCAAGCTCATCCCCAACGGTTGCTCCAGGTCCAAGCACTAGGTTTGCAACGCCTGCTGGAACGCCCGCTTCTTCCATGAGTTTAAATATTTTTATTGTGGTGAGTGGTGTGATTTCACTTGGCTTTAGAACGATTGTATTTCCCGCCGCAAGTGCAGGAGCGATTTTCCAGCTTGCTTGAAGCAATGGATAGTTCCAAGGAGTGATTTGTCCGCATACACCGACAGGCTCTCTGACTAATTCACTTTTCGAGTCTGGAATTGGTGATGCAATGATTTCCCCGCCCTCTTTATCAGCCAGACCTGCGTAATATTGGAATACGTTCGCAATATCGTCCATATCTGCCTTGCTTTCCTCTAATGTTTTGCCTGTATCAAGAGATTCCAATTTGGCTAGTTCATCAAGATCACGTCTAATCAAACCAGCTATCTTAAACACAATATTTCCTCTTTCAAGTCCAGGCAGGTTTGCCCAGTCCCCTTGATCGAAGGCTTTTCTCGCTGCTTTAATGGCTAGCTGCGCGTCATTTCTAGATCCTTCGCTGACTGTCGCGATCACTTCTTGATTGAACGGATTGATGATATCCCTTGTTTCGCTACTTTTAGCGCCAACCCATTGCCCGTCTATAAATAGTGTTTGACTCATAGAAGGAACCTCCTCTGATTCTCTTTGGTAAGTTTGTTAAATAAAAATTTAACGTTTTGAACACAATTAACTTATCATGTTCAAATTTTTCTGTCAAAAGGAGATATGCTTCAATTATTTTGACATTTTGTATTCTTTCGTTAACATATAGTCCATAAAGATTTTTTTGAACGGATTGAATTTTCTTAATAGAAAGCAGGGACAAAATGAAAAAGCAGGAAAAACCGCAAGCAGAAGATCGTATTTTAGCTGCTAAAGATCTAGTCATTGATTCCATAGCTGAAACGATGGATCTCTATGGCATTACAAGAAGTGCAGGTATTCTATATGGAACGATGTATTTAAATGAGGAAATGACACTGGATGAAATGCGTGAAGAGCTGCAAATGAGTAAGCCGAGTATGAGCACGGGTGTGAAAAAGCTGCAAGACATGAATATTGTCAAAAAGACGTTTCACCGTGGCCGAAGAAAACACAGCTTTGTTGCGGAAAAAGACTTTTTTAAGTTTTTCACGAGCTTCTTTCCGCAAAAATGGGAACGTGAGGTCGAGGTCAATTTAGCGGCAATTGAAGAAGCGCAAGAGCAGCTTCAAGAGGTGGCGTGTGATGATCAGCTGGAGGAACATGTAAGAGAAGAAGCGCAGCAGCTCATTGAGCAGCTTGAAAGCTCAAAAGCCTATTATGACTGGCTGAGACGATTAGCCCATTCTGTTCATTCTGGTGAAATTTTTGACTATATTCCGATTGAACAGAAAGAAAAATAGACGATGTGTTTACGTTTTACAGCTTGAATTTCAGAGGAGGATTGATTATAATAAATTATGTCTTCATACCTCGGGGCATTAGCTCAGCTGGGAGAGCGCTACGCTGGCAGCGTAGAGGTCAGCGGTTCGATCCCGCTATGCTCCATACACAAAACCATTCTTGTAAAATCAAGGATGGTTTTTTTATGTACATATCTCTTACAGTTCTGTTTGTTCTTTGTTTTTTCTTAATACCTTTATGATGCGGTATGTGATCACAGAAAGATAAGTTAGGATGAGAATGATTGTGTACGACACAGGGAAATCGCTCGTCATTCCGTGATAAATGAAATAGATGAGCAGCACTGACAGCATGATGATCTGGAACAGTTCTTTTTTCTCTCCTCTCATAATAGTGATTTGGCCGATTATATCACAAATGAAGTCAATTTTAGTTAGCTATCAGCAAGGAAGCATTTCCTCACTTGCTGATAGCTCTTTTTACCAAATCATTACTTCTTCAGCAATTGTTCGATTTTGTTCTTCGTCTTCGGTCCGTAAATTCCGTCATCAGCTAAGCCGTTCATGAGCTGGAACCGCTTGACCGCATTTGCCGTTTTCGGTCCATAATAGCCGTCAACCCCGTTGTTTTTTGCCCCTTTGTCTGGGTAAAAATAGAGGGATGATAAGGCTTTTTGCACGGCAGTGACTTGAGAGCCTTTTGTTAAGGGCTTGGTGACTTTTAAAATGCCAGATGGCAGATTTGACGATTTCTGTTTGGAAACGGGTGTTTTGTGGCTCAAACTTTCTGCTTGAACTGGTTTTCTTGTACTTTTGCTGCCGGTATGCGTTGTGGCTATTCCAGCTTTAAACTGATCCCACCGTCCGAGAAGTTTCCTTGGACATTCTTTCCCGCTCCAATGTTTATGAGGCACTACATTTGATAAAGGAATTCCGAAATCTCCCATCAGCTTTCGAATGAGCCATTGAGCATTTTCGACTGCTTGTTCAAAATTGCCGTCTGCATTTTCACAAATTTCAATTCCAATTGATTTCATATTGCCGGTGCCTCTGCCATCCCCTGCGTGCCAGCCGTTTTCGTTTAACGGTAAATGCTGATAAATCACCTGATCATCAACGGTGTAATGCCAGCTCACCCCGGTACTTGAACGTGCAACAAATGCTGCATGACTGGCCGCATTAGCGCCTTTTGCACTGTTAGACGTATTATGCACTGTAATATAGAGCGGCTTCATCGTGTTTCCTGGTCTGTTGCGATGTTGTTTTGGAATCAATGCTTGAATGATTTTTACCATGTCGTTTCTCCTTCAAGTATTATTTTGTTAGCCCTCTTTGTTTCAGAGCATCTTTTTGTAATTGGCCTTTGTAGGTCACATAATTGTTTTTAAACCAAGCTATTACCGCTGTGACCATAGTGAAAATTGTAGAACCTGCCACATATAGTGCCTCACCTGCGGTTTGTACTTGCTCCTCACTAATCGGAAGCACCGTCTGTCCAAACATGATAAGCGTTTGATTGATCAGAGCAATAAAAAGAAGCACTGTGCGAATCACCGTGCCTTTGTCGAATGTTTTCATGAGTTTTCCTCCTATTTTAAATTTCGTTCTATTTTGTCGAGTTTGTCGATCACGACGTCATACTTTTCACTAAACTTGGCTAGCACATCATTTTGCGCCTCGATTTGCTCATTGAGTTTGTTTTCTCGTTCCTTTGTTGTGTTTAATACGTAAAACAGCACCCAACAAAACAACACCGCAAACGGTCCTTGTGTCATTAAATATTGAGTCAAATCCATTTCCACTGCACTCACCTACTCTCCCTCACTTTGCGCATCCTTAAAGGAGGCAAAATAAAAACGCCTATTCAGCGTTTGTTGGATATTCTTCTTTTGTTATTTCTTTGTATTGTTTTGGCGTAATCTTCTCGAACCGAACAAATTTTGCTACGTCTTCATTTTCATAACACTTCCATTGATAGAACAATGAAATACTACGGAACCAATCCAATTAAATGACCCCCTTTTGATTCAGCAACATGATAAGTTCTGATATTGTTTTTGATTGTTCTTCTACTCTCTTTTCTGACTCTGCCAGCTGCTGAAGCTGCATTTTGCTGTTTTAATAGATCAATTTCTGATGGTGGCAGCGGTTTTGGCTGTAAACTATCAATGTATTCTTGTGTTGCCGACTCATACCATGCCCTTTTCGCTACATTGTATTTACCTTTGTACAAACCATCTTGAGGTCTTACATCTGTATATCCTTTTGGGATGTCTGCGTCCTCTTCAATTTCTATTTCTTCTCCTGGAAGGTAATTGAATTTTTCGTCGTATTTATATATCCATTTCACTTTCATCCCTCCTGTGCAGCCATGAATTTAAAGCCGAAAGTGATAAATTCATTTGGGTTTGTTGAATTGGAGACACTTTGTATATACACATTACCATCAGTATCAATATGTGTTCTGTGTGTTTGTGGTGTTGAACCAGCACCGATACTAGATGCTACCCCTATAAAATGCATACCCTGTATAGGGCGATAACCACTTGGTAATGTAAAAGCAGGTACCTCAAAACCGATAGTACCCCCTGTAATTGAACCAATTAACTCTACCTCTCCAAATGCATTCTTATAAAATTGCACTTTTTGAGTCCCGTATTCTTTCCATCCGTTTATTATTTTTTTCGGGGACTTCCATTCTATTTGCTCTACGCTGGTTAACAAACGTTCCCATTTTGACCATACACCATTCGCTATTGTCTTACGCCACGTACGGTTTAAGTTGTCAAAGCCAATTGCCTGCCCGTACGTACTTGTGCTATTACAAGTCCAGATCCCCCTTAACGCAGTACCAGGTCCATTGACCGGTGCATTTGCAGACACAAAATGAACTAAACCTCGATACTTTGGTAATATTTCATGGAAATCGTCCGTATTACTGATATAAACCTTCCCCTGTCCATTATTATCAGTAATAGGGAATGTTTGAATAGCATTTAAATCTGTAGATGTGAGCTGCCTTTCCCATTCAGTCCATGTATAGTCAGTCTTCCTAATTCTATAAAAAGAGTTCAGACCATTGACTGCATCATATATAGCTTGCAGCAGAGTATTCCCATAACTGATCACGATCATAAATGCCCTTTTGATTTCTTTTGGACCATTAAGACCAGCATTATAAACGAGATACATTCCTGTTTCTGTCATTTCGTTATAGTCGGTGGTTTCACTTACCCCTTTATAAATAGGCCTACCATTGTTTTGAGTCAATTTATACAGCTGCCCATTGTTCCATTTATCTTTTTCAGCTGCTGTCGGAATCTGAGTCCAAGTGATAGATAAATGGCTAGAATTATAGTAGAAGTAATATGCATTGCCTGATGTATCTATCGCAAAACCTGTTCCAATGTTATTTTGTCCCACTGTCTGTATCCCTCTAATGGCAAATTGTGAAGGGCTATCCTCTATTCCACTGGGCGCATAAAATGTACATGTCCCTTTGTCTTTAATTGAGTCATAAATTTTTGAATCGACCGGAATATTTATAAGATGTACTCCGTCATCACCTGTAATTTTATACAGCTGCGACTCATTCCATTTCTTTTTTTCTACTTCTGAAGAGTGCTGTCTCGAATCATCGATATGATTAGTTAATTGTTCTGATATACCAGTGTCGTTATGAATCAGTATTTTCAACATATCGTTGAATAGATCAGCATGAGCTTTATCACTCGTTTCAAAAGAACGAGGAGTTTTTATATCCAATGTGTTCTCTCCTTTCTACAACTCCATAAATTGTTTCAATGAGATTGAGGATAATTTATGACTTAATGGTTGATTAACCTAAGCCGCCGTAATCACCTTTTTACGGTAAAAAAAATAAAGCCATTAGGCTTCGTATTTGTCTCCTGTTATGTCTTGATAGTCATCTGCCGAGATCCAGCCGATGCTTACATAAAATGCAATGTCCTCTGGGCCGTAACATTGCCAGTCCCAAAATTGTTTGATATCTGCTACAGTTGGAAACATCATTCTAAAGTCCCCCCTGTCTGCATAGCCAATAGCTGCGTTAATTGTTTAGATAATAAAGCATTTTGTTTCTTTAGTAATTCCAAATCATTTGGTGCAGGTTTCGTTTTTAAGCTATCAATATAACTTTGTGAAGCCGTCTCCTTCCACTTACGAGAACGAGGGTCATATTTTGCTATATATGATTCTACTGGCGGTGGTATCTCCGTATAATTTTCAGGAATTACATCATTCTCGTTCACGTTCAGCTCTTCACCTGGCATATAGATAAATTGATCATCATATTTATAAATCCACATATTATTACTATTACCTCCTATAACGTACTAAATTTTATTAAAAACGCAATGAATTCTGTTGGATTTGCTGTGTTAGAAGATAATTGCACACACACTCGTCCATCAGTTGTGATCAATGTTCTATGATATTGCGGTGTTCCAGAAGTTCCAAGGCTAGAGGCCACTCCAACGTAATAAACAGGTTGCTTTGGACGGTATCCTTCAGGTAAAACAAAAACAGGAATCTCCCCTAATGGACCATCTCTAACAGCTCCATTGATTTCAACTTCTCCTAAAGCGTTTTTACTAAACCGAATCGGTAAAGAACTTGTACTATATAGTTTCCATCCATTTATTATTCTAGGTGTGGTCCAAGATACTTCTTGGTCAGCTTCAGTAAGACTACGCCTCCAACCTTGCCAACCTAGATTTAAGTCAAGATAATTTGTAAACATGTTATTTTTATAGTCTATTGCAATAACCCATCCAAACGTACCTCTGTTGTTACTATCAGATGAAGTAAAATGATAAAAACCGCGAGATGCCAGTGCTGAAGGATTGTCTTGTACACCAGCTGGTGAATAGAATGTACCAAATGTTTTTCCTGTTTCAGTTAATTTATCTAATAAATTTTCTGACGCTCCCACAGATACACGTACTCCCCCAGTATCATTTGTGATTTTAATCAGCTGGCTTCCATTCCATTTGTTTAAATCCGATATATTTGGTAGAGGTGTCCACGTAATCGTAGTGTGACCAGAATTGTAGTAAAAACTATAAGCATTCCCTGCTATGTCTACTGCAAAGCCTGCCCCTATGTTATTTTGGCCTACTATTTGCATGCCTCTCAGTGATATATTTGACGATGATGGAGAATCTTCTACTCCAGAAGCTGCGTAAAATGTACATGTTCCTTTATCCTTAATTGCATCAAATATTTTTGAATCTGCTGAGACATTGATAAGCTGCATACCATTATCTGCAGTTATTTTATAGATTTGCGAGTCATTCCATTTTTTCTTTTCTTCTTCAGATGCATGTAAGTTCATATCTTGAGTGTGACTCGTAAGCTGTTCTAACAGTCCATTGTCGTTTTCAAGCAAGGTTTGGACCATTTCATTGAATAAATCAGCATGAGCTTTGTCACTAGTTTCAAATGTTTTCGGTGAATTTATTTCCATTAAAATCCCTCCATTAATAAATATCATCAATCTCAAAAACAAATTCGATGTCGCCGTCTTTTTGTTTGTCTGTCATGGTGCGGATGGCGGTGAATTTGCCGTCTTCGTCGACAAGTGCTAGTTCGTTGATCACTTCTCCTGCCAGTTCTCCCTCAGCGATCGTGCAGGTGTAGCGGATTTTTGCTGGTTCCATGAAAGTAAACGAATCAATATTTTTTTGAACTAGTTCTTTTTTGAGTTTTTGTTCAGTGCCGTCTAGTGAGATCGGTTTTCCATCCTTCGTTCCCCCATTTCCAAAGGCCATTTTGACGACTTTTGTGAGTTTTGTTCCTTCGGCTCTTGCCTTTGCCATTTGTTGACGTGCATACAGTGTTGTTACGGTTAATTGATCAGCCATTGTGATCCTCCTTATAACTCTATTTTTTTAGAAGTTGCTGCTAGCATTTTTGATCCGTCCAGTGGAACAGATCCATCGAGAATCCAGTAATGATCCTTGATCAGTAAGCTTCCACCCTGCTCAGTTTGGACATGTACTGGCAGACGGAACGTCATCTTCTTCTTTGTTTGATGCTGGAGCTGATTTTTTGTGCGTAAAGTCAGTGCCTCTTTTTGCTTCGTTTCATGTACCGCTCCAGTCATGACATAGTTCATGCGATATGCTGTGTCTGACTGATGTTGAAGAGGCATTCTCATATTTAATGAATGGCGAAAACGAACAGGTACATCCCCTCTACCTCGTGTTCCGCTGAGATAAAACGTACCATTTAAGACAAATTCACCATTGAGTAAAATGGGGATATGATCGAAAAAACCCACTCTGCTTCGCAGTGTGAGCCTCCCGTGATGATCATTTTTTTCATGTACATCAGTATGATGAAAAGCCGTAAACGTATAAGCCAAGTGTGCAGGTTTTAACGTTTCAAGTATTTCTACAATATATCTCGTGTTTTGCAGGTCATCCAGGTTCACACGTAAGGTGAAATGATAGCGATTGGTTGTGAGACGGATGACAGCACTTGGATTCTTGAGAAATCGATTCACTGATTTCTCTAATGAAAGGTACGTGATTGGGGGAATATTTGACATCATATTGAGTAAGCGTGCCCTGCGCAGTTCAATTGAATCATCTGATTCCCGCTGCACCTTCAGCATTCTTTCCCATCTATTCAATCCCCATGTCGCTGTTAAAGGAAAGAACTGATCCGTTAAGTCGAAAATAGATTCGTCCAATCCCTCAAATTCCGGTGCCTCTGTCTTGAGCAGGTGATCAACTTCATAAATCTCTGTAAAATATGGCGGCAGGTAGTTTTTCATTTCATCCTGTTTGCTCAATAACCTTCACCTGCCTAAGACGCGGAATCTCAATGTCCTGTAATACTAAGTTTTTCGACTCCCCATTCAATAACACATCTGCATAATCTGACACACTTTCTGAATGGTACAGAATATCATTTAAGGCGGACATTCGAATGGTACTCTTTTCAAATGCAATTGATTTCAACAGCGTCTTGACCTTTTCTTCTATTTCTTTCTGAGCGCCTTCAAGGGTCCAGTCCATTTGAAGTTCGACAGCCACTTCTATGTCGATATCCAGCCATTTGGCGCTTTCAACGGTTGCTTTCGAGCCTATAGGCGCTTGTCCTTCTCCTTCACCTGGCACTGGGTCGATATATTCCTGTACCCTTTTGACAAGAAGGTCTGATGCAACATCTAGATTGCCATCTGTGATGACAATTTTGACTGTCCCTTCTCCGTTCCAAAGCGGGAACACTTTCGCTCTGCCAACACCGGGCACTTCCTCAGCCCATTTTTTATAATGCGCCCTGTTGGCACTGACAGCCTCCCGCCTCGCACGTATTAAATATCGATCATATAGAGAAGCGTCATCTTCCTCCTCTTGACCTGGTATCACCAGTTCTTTCATCTTAATCGATTCAAGTCCTGGAATTGTATCAAGTGACAGCAGCGGCTGATCTGTTAATTGAACATTGCCGGCTTTACCAGGTGTCTCGCATTCTAGCGTACCATCCTTCGAATACTGGAAATAAACGTCTTCAATAAAAAAACGTGAGCCAGCTGGAATGTTGATATTGTTTGGCTGAATGACCGCTGACCAAACCGCTTTAGTGGCTGGTTTTCTTTCGATCCCTACTTCAGCAGCCCGCCGATCTAGAAACTCTCCTTGTGCTGTGTCTGCAAAGACCAGCTCAAACACTTGGTCAAGCCAAATATAAGACTGGGCCAGTTCAGCGGCAGCAGGTGCCAAGGCATTCCAAATGACGCTGTTTTCTCTTTTATCTATATCATCTGGCAGTCTGTCCAGCATTCTTTCCATTAATGCTTCGTACGTCTGTTCCTCAAACATCGCCCTCCATCACCTCCTCTATTTCTAATGTGCCCTCATCTGTGACAATCGCTAGTTTGACATGAAACGAGTCATTTTGTTTTGTGACCTCTAACTCTTCAATATGATCAATCCGTTCGTCAACGAGCAGTGCTTCCTCTAGCAGCCTTGGAATCTCCATTTCTTTGTATTCATCTGTAGCTTCTGTATCCGTCAACAGCTCCTGAATTTCAGTGCCAATGTCGTGGCTGTAGATAGGATGTGCATACCTCTCTGTCCTAAGTGTCATATAAATAAATTGCCGGATTGCCTCAATACCTGAAATGGTTTCGCCTGTCAGTCTGCCACTTTCAAAATCTATTCGATACGTCGTCGAGGTTTCGACCTCTTCGTCTTCTTCTATTTCCTCGATTTCTTCTTCTGGTGAAAGTGCCACGTTCATCACCTCCCTTACAATTTGTCGATGATGTAAAAGGACTGCCCTCCTGCCATTGCAAGCACCATAATACTATCTCCCCTTTTCAGCTCATCATCCTCACCCTTATTTAAGCGCTTCGGCCAAATCAGTAATTCTTCTGGAATGATCAGCTTATGATTTTCATTTAATCGGATGCCGAGAGGCGAAACTGCCGTGACTTCTCCGATGACAAGATCAATTGGCGCTTCTGCGTCTACTGCATTCACTGCTAATCGTTTAATCGCTTCACTTAATCTCACGCTTGATCACCCTTTGGCATGGAATTTTTCTCAACAACATCAATGGTCATGGTGTGTTTCACCCCACTGAATTCATGTTTGTCTTGATCGATCCAGTAAGTTTTTTTTACGTTGATTTCAGGAATTTTTAAATAGATTGGGAGACCGCTTTGCAGCTCAGGAATTCCTAGGGCTTGTATACTTTTGACTTCTTGTTTGACGCCTTTTTTCTCTGCCAGCCGTACTTTGGCTCTTTTTTGCAATTGCGGCTTGTTAATTTGCCCAGTGACTGTCTCAACATGCTGTAAAATACCGTATTTATTCTGACCGGCTTTATCCTGTTCAATCACCACAATCTCGGATTTACTGCCTTTTTTCTTATTCTTCCCCTGTTCATCAGCAGACGTACGCATTTTGACACGAGTGGCTGTCTCTTCGATCGAGGTGCTGTATTGATAGCTGATGAGATTGACGCCTGATTCAATGACCCAGACGTCCTCTGGATCAGGCCAGGCTCTCAGCCCCATCTTGCCTTTAGCAGAATAAATTTGATAGTTTCTTCCTGTTTGCCGCTTCGTTTCTTTCAAAGCTTTCAATATCATGTCATACAGGCTCGTATCATTTTTAAACACTAGTGATTTTATGACATGTCCTGTATTGGCGATGGAGGTCATTGGAATTTGAAAGTCAGCTCCAATCCGCCTTAAGATTTGATCTGCTCTTTGATTTGAAAAAACATAGACATCTTGGTTTTTCACCAAATATTGAAGCATATCGTATGCGGTAAAGGTCAGCTTTCCTTCAACCGGCGTCCGGGAAAAAACGATACCCCTGAACAGCTCTTTCCCTCTCCATTTAAAAAGAACCGTGTCCCCTTCTGAGACACGGTAATATGTTTGACTGCCTTGCTTTGTGATAATATTTGCCTGAATAGAGCGAGGGGCTTGATACCTTTGCCCCTGAAGTGTCACACTCTCTGTGACAAGCTCATACATGGTGCCGCTTCTGATGGCAAAAAGCTCAATCAATGCCAGCCCCCCTATTGTGGTATTTTTAACCTTTGTCCTGGGAAAATCCAATGCCCCGGCTGCTTAATATTGCGTCTGCTACGTTTAATCATCGCTAATTTATTAGCATTCCAAATACGCCGCCATTTTGTACTGTCGCCATAAAACCTGCCAGAAATGGCCCATAGTGTATCCCCTTTTTTGACGGTGTACATTTTTGGTGGTGTTTTTGAAGGCCGTTTCTTTTTCGTTTGTTTTGCTTTTTTCTTACGTTTGATTTTCCTAGGGGATGCGGTTTTATATTCCTTTAACTCGATCGTAAATTCACGATCCCCAATATCATATGATCCTTCCTTGTGTGTGAAGCTTTCAATGCTGCACGTCATATTGATTTTTGTTCCAGTTACAATTAACCGCACGGATTTCTTTGAACGCATCATTCGTTCAATTTTCGCAATCGCATTCTCTGGTGATGGAATGCTTTTATATTCAGCAATCGGCGAATATTTCTTAGGAAATAATGAGGTGAAAGATACTTGTTTCGCCGATGGTACGTCAATAAAAGTCAGTTCACCAAAAGATGCGACCTTTACTGTTTCATTTTGTACGTTGTTTGTGATTTCGAGTTCAGATGGAAGGACAGGGAATCGCAACTTGTCCTTTCCTTGGGAAATCCACAATTGATACACTGATTTACCCATCAATTACGACCCCCTTCGTTCCTGTATGAAGCTCTACTTCTAGTTCATCTACAAGCATTTGTTTAATTTTTTCGACTAGCGATTGCTGATCTTGTCCATTATGGAAGTGCTGATCTCCATTAAATTGAATCGTGATTTGTTTATTACCTGGCGATGTTGTACTGCCATTAGACTGAGCTGAGGTAACTTGCTGCATCTGTGCTTCTGGTAAAGGAGCAGATGCATTTGATGGATCATATACTTGCATCCCAAGTGCCTTGGCTGCCTGCGTCAATAAATACCTTCCGCGAATACCTCTTTCTTCAGGAATAATCCATTCGCGCTTGTTTCCTTCACCGACTCTAGCCACTTGCTCTTGAGTAATCAATCCGCCATTTGCGTAGCCTTTATAAGGGCCGCCTCTTCTCATACTTCGTAAACCCGGCGTATTGAAGACTGTTCCATATCTTCCCTTAATGTAGTTAATGGCTGCTACGGCATTATGAATTGGGTTCCAAATGTCATTCATGCCCTTTCCTTTATTGGAATTAAAAGTCGGTCCAATGGTTTGCATTAAGCCTTTAGAAGGTGTTCCCTTTTTGGCGTTGGAATCCCATAAGTTGATTGCTCTCGGATTTCCATTTGATTCATGCTGTGCGATGGTCATCAGACCTGGAAGCCAGTTCATAGATGTGCCAGTTGCCATCAGAGCTGCCATCAGCCATTGCTTAACACTAAGACCTGAAGCCCCCATCCCGCTGAAGGCACCAATTAATGAACCAGCCTGATTTTCAGCAAATTTTTTCACATCAACTGAGTCAAGCCCTTTGACGACACCGATCGATGCAAACTTCCCAAGACTCATCATGACGCGTGAAGGTGAATGAATGTCTAATTCCTCTCTAAACGCCTGCTCTACTTTCTTTGCCATTTCTTTGGCCGCTTGCGTCACTTCGCTTCCTTTGGAACGCATGCCGCTGTTAAAGGCGTCAATCATTCCTGAGCCCCAGCCTGGTGATTCTTGTTTCGCTTGCAGGAATGGTTGTTTGATGTGCTGGTCTACGTATTGGCTCGTGCCAATTGATGTGGCATTTTGGCCTGCTGCAAAACCACTCACCGTTCCAGAACCCCAAGTTGGTGATGCTGTCATCACTTGTTGGTATGGTGCTTTTACACGACTTTGCAAGAAGCTGGCTGTTCCTGTTGGTGTCATCTGCTGACCGTTTGCAAAGGAAGAAACCGTTTGCTGACCATACTTTCCTGAGTCTGATGTCAATTGACCAAAAGGCTGCTGAATATTCTTTTGTTTCCATTGATCAAGAGAGATGACTTTACGGTTTAATCCTTGTTCAAAATCCTCATTAAATCGCTCGCCGATGCCAGAGGCTTGAATGTTCGCATTCAATGAGACAGATCCGCCTCCGCTCATTGAACCTACAGAAGATGATGGAGTTGTAGGTGCTGGGGAGCTTGACACTGGATTTCCTGCCGCTCCGCTCGGTACAACAGACATTCCAAGTTGAGAAGCAGCCTGTGCAAGAAGCATCTTTCCGCGCCCTCGGTTATTTTGAGTTGGAATGACAAATTCGTTACCTGCTTCACCGACCCATGATAAGGTTGGCTGGGTGATATAGCCGCCTGTGGCTTTTTTATCAGGGGTTCCAAAGACATGTTTCAATACAAAATCAACTCCACCGCCAGCCTTATCAAAAATCTTTTTGACCCAGCCAAACGCTTTAGAAAACCCATCACCAATAGCTTCTGCTACTTTTACAATTGGCTTTTGAATGTTTTCCTCAAACCATTTGGATAATCCATCCCATATATCTGTCACAACTTTATACGCTTCTTCAAACTTTTTACCGAAACTGTCTTTAATGGTTCCTACCGTATCTACAAGTGGATTCCACACATTTTCCATAAACCATGTCGATACAACTCCAAAGATTGATTGTATCTTTTTCCATGCATTTGATAATGCTGTCCAAATTCCTGTAGCGACTGTAACAACTGTGCTGCTTAGCGGCGTCCAGACGTTCTCGATAAACCAGCCTGCTACTGCACTGAATGTTTCTTGGATCCACGTCCAGGCATTGACTAGACTTGACCAGATGGTCGTGGCTACCGTAACGACTGTACCGCTTAACGGTGTCCAGACGTTTTCGATAAACCACCCTGCTACTGTACTGAATGTTTCTTGAATCCATGTCCACGCATTGACTAGGCTTGACCAGATGGTCGTGGCTACCGTAACGACTGTACCGCTTAACGGTGTCCAGACGTTTTCGATAAACCACCCTGCTACTGTACTGAATGTTTCTTGAATCCATGTCCACGCATTGACTAGATTTGACCAGATGGATGATGCTACTGTGACAACCTTACTGCTTAATGGTGTCCAGACATTTTCTGTGAACCAAGTCGCAACTGTTGACCAAACTTCAACAATTTGGTCTTTGATTTCAATGGCTTTTTGGCCAATCTTTTCAAATCCGCCGCCATCAAACCATTTTCCGATCGTTTCACCGATAGATTCGCCGCCCATACTTCCAGCAATGCCGCCTACTAGACCACCGATGGCTGTACCTACTCCTGGCACTACGCTTCCCATAGCTGCACCTGCTGCTGCACCTGCCATCCCGCCAGCAATACCGCCTCCAGTCGTACCGATCTTTTCACCAGCATTCTCTTTTTTCATACCGATTAAATTTGTTGCGCTAAGTAAACCACCTAGAATAGGTACTTTCTTTAATAATTTACCACTCCCTTTACCGATATTTTTCACCGCATCTCCTAGTCCACTTAACCCCTTGCCACCTTTCATTAGACCCGTAAGTCCGCCAATTGAAGCTGCGATACCCGCACCTTTCTTTAGACCACTAGGGATTTTTCCAAATAATTTACCTGCATTTGATTTCAGTTTCCCTAATTTACTTGGAGGCCTTCTATTCATTTCGGTTCTTGATGTGGCATTTGGATTTGATCGTCTCGGTGAACGGCCATTTTTCGCTTTAATAGATCCTCGGCTGCTTATACCTCTTGCACAACAAGGGCAACAACTACTGCGAAACAAACCTTTTCCACCTCGCGGCTTAGGCTGCGTTTTAGGAGCCGAATTAGATGGTGTTGATGTTGGTGATGTTGTCGGTGATGCCGGAGTGGTATTGTTATTTTCACTTGATTGATCACTTGTACCAAAGAGACGATCTAATCCAGTCTTCACCAATTGATCTAGTTTTTTTTCAGGATTAAATTTAATCTTCTCTTTAATTCTTCCGATCACATCTTGTTTGTACTCTTCCATTTTATTTTCAACCCAAGGAAGTGCTTTTTCATCCCAAAACTTTCTAGGACTCAATTTTTCCTTTACTTTGTCTGCAACGTCACCTGCATATTTTTGAATTTCATTTAATCCTTTATTGGCAAAGTTTTGGAGCCAACTCTGTTTAGGTTCATCCGTTTTAACTGATGGACTAGCAGCCTCAGGCTCTTTTTTTATGGTTTTTTCTTTCACAACAGACTCTGCCTGATCTCGTTTTTTCAATTTACTTTTTGCATTGTCTTGCACAGACACTCTGATTTCGTGTTTGGACATCGTCAAGCTTTTGAGTGTCTTTTTGATTCGTTGAATTGCAGCGGTGGCTTGGTCAACCATGTTTAATCTCATATAGTACGTTCTGTTGATGAGCTGAAGGATTGATTTTTTGATCGAAGACATTTTCCCTGACAATTGATCGTTCAGTTTAAACGTCAGCATAATGGGACTTGTCCCCATTCGTTTCAAACGATCTATGCTGAATTTAATGACATCCAGTCCCTTCGTTTGAAATGATATGACCAGATGATTTGGAATCATATTTAACTGATTGTTCAATGCTTTTAGATCCCGATAGATTCCTTGATCCAGCCTCATAGAAAATACTGAAACTTTCCGCAATGATAAAGTGAGGTTTCTTAATTTCTTTTCATCCATTTCCAGACTTATTTTCACTGGTTTTCTAAATGGTTTGAGCTGCTTCTCAAACGTTTGAAATCGTTTTTGAATGCGTAATAACTTCTTCGACACCCGGTCTTCTAATTCAAATCGTGCTGTAAGTTTCGCCAATTATTGACCTCCTTTCTTTGCTTCTTTTTCTAGCATGTCTAGCTTGTAGCTGATGAGTCCGAAAAGGAATGCTTTGAACGGTCTTGGTGATTCGTATAATTCCAGGAGTTCAGATGGGGAGTAGTGAAGCTCGTGCATTGCGTAATATAAAAACACCGTTTCTTTATCCCCATCTTTTATTAGTTTTTTGCTGCTTCTTCTAAATCTTCAATTTCATCTTCGAATCCGTTGATTTCGATCGCTTTGTTTAACCAGTTCGCATATTCACCGCCGACAGACAGGACACGTTTTGCTACTTCAACTGGATCTTGTGTGCTGTAGGCTTCTCTTAATTCCTTTGAGCGGAAATCTGGATAAATCGTCGATTCAATCGCAATACGTGCGTAGAAGCGCTGGCTGTCTAAGTCTTTCACACGTCCTCTGCCTTTGACATTTTTGAAGGTTGTGTTTTCTTTTTCCAATTCATCAATACGTTCAGTTGTAATAGCTTTAAAGACAAAAGGAATGACATTTCCTTTTTTATCAACAAAACGCTTAGAAATCGGTACTTTGACTTCTTCCGCTTCTACTGTTTGTCCTGGCATAAAAAATGAAAGATCAAATGTTTGTTTTTCACTCATGTTTAAAAACTCCCTTTGTTATGTTTTTTTGAATGCAAAAAAGCACATCCATTTTTGAATGTGCTTTCCAATCTTTTCATGTATCATTTAAATTGTACAATTGAACGGCTTGCTCAAGGGCGTCTGGCTCATCCCCGATAGGAAGGGGGTGATGCATATGTCAACATTTGAAGCGATTTCCTTTATGCTTTTATTCGGGATGTTTATCTTTACTTTGTTGACGTATATAGACAAAAAATAGACTCCCCCTTGAGCTGTGGAAGGTTAAAGGGAAGTCTACCTAAAGAACTATTCGTTAAGCCAGCCCCTTGAAGGGCCTCATTGTACATTGCCGGGATGTTAGAGCATCCTGGCTTCTTTTTATTTTATGCAAATTGCTTTGCATGTAAACATATTTTAATGAATCGAATACAAGACGTTACCAGACGAAATGAAGACGGCTTCAAGACGGCTGTATTACAACTGCATTATAGCATATTCAGTTTTTATTTTGCTAATTAATAGCTGATTTTCTCCACTTTTCTTAGAAAGTATTCTTTAACTTCTCAGGAAGATCAAAGTCTTCAAACGTGAAAGGAACTTCTTCTTCAAGCGCCTCTGAATCAACATCTAATCCAGCGATTTTAGCAGAATCAAAGTTGACATCAAATAACGTCACACGCTCTGTGCCACGGCCTGATGATTTATCGTCAATGACAGCTTGAAGAGTGAAATATGGATCTTCTCCTTTTTTCACGTAATTGAGCATCAATTGAACGAAACGCGACGTCACTTTATAGAAGGTTGCTGTTCCTGTTCCGTTTGCTCCCGTTGTTTTATGGCCAGTCATTCGGCGGCCCATGACGTTCACTTCTGACTTGTTTTTCTCCACGTTTGCTTCGAAGGTTTTGATAAATGCAAGCTCCTCACCTTCTAAGAAAAGACGACCTTCTTTACCTGAAATTGTATTTTGTGCTTTAAAAGCCATCTTACTTCACCTCCACATTGAAATAGAATTTTTCTGCTGCATCTACTGGTTGAACCGCTAAATCGATGATAAATCCATCACGATCTTCATTGAGCCCGATTACGATATCTGTTTCTGAATTAAAGCCTGTAATACCGCTGCCATCTTGAAGCTGTGTGAGATACTGAGTAATCAGTGTTTTCACAAGCTGCACTCCATCATCTGATGCTGGAATGTCATTGCCATTGGCTTTGCGTAATTTAATCAGATTTTTTAATTCGAATGTTAAATCATTGTTGATCGCATCAAGCACACGAATGATTTTGTTTTTCGCCATTTGCTGGTTCTTTTCAGCTGTGAAGCTTGTCAAGGAGTTAATATCTTTTTCAACACTCACCGTGCGATCTCGCGCATCAAAGGTGAAAAGGAACTCCCCTTGTGATAATCGGTATTCTACTTGATCATTGTCAAGGCGTTCTAATGTATCGACCGCTCCTTCGTATTCAACAAAAGTCAGTGACTGATTGAAATTTGCTCCGGCACTTGCACCTGCGACCCATGCTGTTGTTTGTGCAGGTGTTAGTTCGGTTCCATCTTCGAGTACAACACCGCTTGTCACATTGATGATTCCTTCTTGGTCAGCTGCATAATTCGCCACAACCCCTTGCACCTTACGTCCTTGCTTATCACGTAAACGCTCGATAAATGAAGCGAAGGTTGCTTTTAATTGCTCACTATTATCGACTGGAAGGGCAATAACATCGAAGTATTCTGTTTCTGCTGCTTCTAGGAATGCTGTATAATCTGCAACACTTGCCACGCCGTTTTTCCCGCCGCTTAGTGCCACACCAGCTGTGATGACAGCTTCACCTTCACCAGAAAATTGAACATATTTGTTTTTCACAAGGTCTTTGACATCAGTGACAACCTGTTTATCCACAATGTCTGTTCCAAGATAAGTGATCACATCGCGTTTTGCGCTATCAAGTACATTTTCTGCGACTTGTACTGTAATTTCATTTCCTTTTTGGCCGCCATAATTTGCTGTGACGACAAAATTTTCAGCAATTTCGGCTTTGGCCGGCTCTCCTTCATTGAGGCGGTAAAGCAAGACCGTTTGCGCTTTTTTCTTTGCTTCACGGAAAAGAAGAAGTGACTTATCATCAATGTTGAGTCCAACCTTTTTATTTAAATCTTCCATATTTGAAACGGAAATAAAGGTTTTTGGTTCTCCCCAGCTCATCACAAGAGGAAGTGCCACCGTACCACGATCGCCTAAAGTAATTCGCTGCTCTGCTGTTGTTTTAAAATTAAAGTAAATGCCAGGACGCTTTTTCTCTGTACCTGGTGTAAAAGTGCCTCCGTTCATCCTTTAAACCTCCTTGGACAAAAAAGCATCAATGTGCTTTTTCGCTTCTGTTTTTGTAATTGGTTGATGTTTGATATAAAAAAGAGCACCTTCAAGGATTTCTGGTTTGACCCCAAAAAGATCCTTACTATGCTCCTTTAAGGCTTCAAATGAAAAGCCAAATTCTTTTTCTTCGCCGGCTGTTTGAGCGGGCTGTGCAAGTTTAGTCTTGCTCACGTTTGATCACCCCATCTGAAAAGTTGATATCTTCAAGGCTTGCCTGTTTGTCACGGTTGTACCAATAGCTGCTATCCCACGTCAGGACAATCGCTGCTACGCCTTGATCTATCATTCTTGTTTCCACTCTCTTTATGCGGACATAATCATCAAGCACCTCTCCGTCTTTACTCATCATCTGAATGATTTGACGATCAGCAAGCAATGCATCAACGATTGTTTCTGCCGCATCATGTGCTTTTTCTGTATCAATATGAAAGACTTTCACTTGCAGCGAATAAGATTTCATAAAGGTAGAGACCGTATCTGGACCACTGATTACTGTCACAGGCGGCACATAAACGGATGGCACTTGAAAGCGTTCTGGCAAAAGACGATCATACATTGTCACAGGAAAGTGTGTGTAGATATAATGCATGATTGCCCCGACTTCTTGATTCATTCCATCACCTCCCAAAGTGTCGATCGAACCAGCTTTGCAGCTTTCGACCCAGCGGCTGTTCGAACATTTGCTCATAAAGCATGACAGCATGATCCCAGTAGCCATTGCCATCAATCCATTGAGAGGCAAGCATCATTCCTGTACTTGCATTCGGATCATATTCAAAGCGGCTGCCAGTCCATCTGCCAGGCACCCATCTTCGCTCTCCACTTGAAGAAGTGGCATGTCCGTCATTGACATAGGAGGCATATTCAAGCTGCGTTCCCACTTCAAGTGTGAGACCGCCTTTTGAAATGAGAAAATGATTCTCCTTGCCGCCTTGTGTAAAAGATCGAAGAAGCCGGCCTGTATCAACAGCATTCTCCTTGATTATTTCATCCTGAATGATGTCTAAAAACTGCAGGCCCATGTCCTCCAGCCAATCTTGATATTCTGCCTTTAAGCCGCCATCACCCGCTGTCTGCAGCTGTGAAATCAGCCGGTCAAGCCCATCAATTTTCATAGATTTTCCTTCCTGACTGCTATCACTTCGATGTGATGATTTTTCACTTTTTTAGGCTGCTGTAATTTGAGTGACACGCCATTCCACACCATTTTGTCATGCAAGCGAATATCACTTGCTAAAGGAAAATGGACAAGATAGGATTGATAAATGACTGTATTCGGCTCTTCTTGCACAAGTGACTGGTTCTTTTCTATGACATAACAAGCTAGATCGGTCAGGCTGGGAACATCGGGATAGGAAAGTGTCATTTGTAAATCATCAGCTGGAATTCCAAATTTCCCGCGGGCGGAATCCTGCTGTTCAAGGTGAAAAAGATCACAGCGGTCTGTTAATAGAGATTGATAGCTCATAATGATCTCACCTTTAGGTTGGCACTGCCGCCAGTCAATGTTGGTTCAATGTAATCTACAAGCAGGGCATATACATAGGGTCTGCCTTTGACTTGATCAGCTGCCTTCGCATATGAATAATCGCCCATTTTCTCTGACGTAAAGCCTTTCATCATAGATTCATCATCATTCAGCATGGCAAAATATTGAGCCATTTTTAATAATGCGATTCTTGCTTTTTCAGGGAGGGGCTGATATTTTTCGCTTGAGAAATCGTGACCTACGATCTGAAATACCGCAGCTTCTGCTTCGATAATATCTGCTGTCAGTCTTTCTACAGATCGATTTTTCACACGATCAAAGACAGAATAGGCTTGCAGTTCTTCAGCAGAAATGATCATGGCCTGCCGTCACCTACTCTTTCACTTTCATCACTTTTGCTACAGCATCCTCTTCCTCAAATTTGCTGTCTAGCTTCGCTGTGAGGACAATAATAAATTTACGGCTGCGAATATCTTTTTCTACTTCAATTCGAATATTACGAGAGAAACCTACGATAATATTTTTAGGGTGTGTCAGCAAAATATCTGATACGTCTGTTCCCGCTTCGTCATATGGCTGCATATTGGCAAGACCTTTGACCGGCACACCAAATGCAGAAGAAAGTCCGCCTTGAATGGCCGCATCTCCAAGGCCTGTCTGACGGTTTGCTACTTGATCCTTCCATTCAACTTCTAAGCTTGGGGATGTGTAGAAACGGAAATCCTGAGGTACACGTAAATATTTTGATGGCATCGCTTTATAAGCCTGCTTAAACATTTGGCGGCTGATTTCCGCTCCATTAGCATCTACGATATGAGAGACCGCTTGTTTTCTCACGCCATCCATTTGAGCTAAAAATGGATCTGCTGAAGTTGTATCACCATTGACGATGAGCTCTTCAATGTCAACGGCTGCTCGTTCAGCGAGCATTTGCATAATTGTCTGCTGAATTCCGTCTTTCTCAATATTATTTTCAATACTGTCATAGGTCATATGGATCTCTGCGATGACCTCTTTCGCATTTAGCTGGACAGTGCTTGTCGCTGGGACAACACGGTCTTTCGCATCAAGCGCTTTGCCTTCTTCTGCTGGGCGCAAAATACGCTGGCCAAAGCCGATTTTTTCGATTTTTTGTGAATCACTTTCCATTGGAATGATACGTGCATCATTTAAAACGGTGGGTGTATTTTGCATCATTCTAATGAATGTGTTGGATTGGGTTGCGTTCATGAGACCGCCGGTTTTTAAGCTGGCAAGTGTCATTTCGGCCTTGCGAATCAACTCTTGATTTCTCACACTGTTTCCTCCTTATTTAGGCTTATAGTAAGCCATCCCATATGGGCTTTGTACTGTCGTTTTGTGTATCGTGGATTGTTTGTTTTGACATGCCGCGCGCTTTTTCAAGCATGTGAATCCGCTCTGAAATAGGCAAAAGCTGCTGCTGAAGCACTTGTTCAAGCGCTGCTTTTTCTCTGCTGGCTGATTTCTCTAAGGAAGAAAGCTGATGACGAATTGGTGCAACGACTTGCTCAAGCACCTTTTGGACAGGTTCTTCCTCTGTTTGATCTGTTTCCTGCTGTTCTGCCTGCTGTAAGACGTGTTCAATGGCCATTTTTGCTTTTTCAAGCTCTTGTACTTGCTCCGTCGTCAAAGCGGCATCTTGTTTTTGTACGGAGGCTGGCCTTTCACCAATCGTTTGAAGCACATCTTCTGTCTTCAAAATGTCCTGCACGATTGGCAGCAATTGCTCAAGCGCTGATCTTACACCCGCCTCATCACCATCATTTGACTGTAAGGCTTCCAGCAGATGGTCTATAACGCTCCAAAATTGTTGTGACATGTTTGCACCTTCCTCTTTCAAAAAGAAATTTTTCAGCAAAGAAAAAAGCCCTCTCTCATTTGTGCTTTGAGATAGGAGCTGATCTTGTTCTTCTATTGCTACGATGTCCGCCGTTCCAGCCATTGAATAGCCTGTAATGTGGCCTTTCTGAATTTGATCCCAAATCTCTTGGGAAGCCTTTGTTACAAGTACCCAAGATCCTTTTCGAATCAGCTCACCGCCTACCTCAAAATCAGCGGGGGCAATGTACGATTCAACAACCTCGCCCACACCATGTTGAAAATCATGCTGCTTGTCAATGTGGCGGGCATCCTTCATAAAACCATGTGCCGCTCTTTCAATTTCTTTTGCAGACATAAAGTCTTGGTGTGCATCAGGTGTATTCGGTTCATACACGACACCATACACAAGACGATGAGCATCTTCTGCCTTTGTCAGCACACTAACCTCCTTTTGAAAGTCAGGCTGGCTTTTCTTTGCCTTCATCAAAAAGAATTTCTTTTTGTTTGCGGCTCTGTCCACATAGGAAACATGCGTAATTTTTGCGTTTTTTAATTCTCTTGGCATATGTTCACCCCCTTTCAAAAAAGCGCATGCGCTTCGGTTTATTTCTTCAGCTGATTGGCCTCTCGTTGAGGCTCTTGTTCGGCTGATGTCATGCGGCTTTCTAAAGGTCTGTGATAGAGATCCTCCGGCCATTCTTCTAACGTTTTCCCAAGGATACGTCCTGCTAGATCTCGCAAATCGTTTGGTGACACTGCCCCAGCCTGAATAAACGGTGTCAGAACCTTGGCAATCTCTAATGGATCTCTAAAGTCAGGACCATTTAATAGGAAACGAACATGCCAAATATCAAGATCCGGCAGGAAAAGTGTATTGAGTTTTCCTGTGATGAGATGCCGTTCAGGCTGAAATACCTGTTCTTCTGTTGTTTTTCGCGCCGTATCGGCTGTCGCTTTGTTATAGTCTTGAGACTCACCTGTGTAAATAGGCGGCAGGCGAAAAGCAGAGCGGATTTTGTTTCTTGTTTTTTCATCGTATTCTAAAAAGAGTGCATCTTCTTGCAAGATCTCTGCTAGGGATTTGAAGTTCACTTTGACATTTGAGACATCTTCTTCTCCAGTTAATCCTTTTTCCGTCGGGAGACCTTCGACTTCAAGCAATAGAAACTTATGTGCATGATCAGAGCCTTCAATATCGTCCATATAATCCTGAAGCTGCTGATAGGAAGACTCAGACAGCATTCCATTTTCGACAATGATGGCTCCAGGTACATGCCGCCCTTGTTTAAAATAAAGGTAGTTCAGCTCTTCTGCCTTGCGTGCCCCATACATATTGACAATGTTACCAATCCAGCGGGGAACTCCATACGTTCCACTGCCGATTTTAAAATGAATCACTTCTGTTGCGCGCAGCGGCTCTGGGGTGGTGTCATCGTATTTGCCTGTTTCACAATGTAAAATGCGCGGATCACCATATTCCTTGAAGAAGACTTTCTTTTCATTGATCACCTGCACATATTTACGGAATCGTTTCTTTCGATTCATTGTTTTCAATTCGCCGTTTTCTGTATACCGGAATTCAACGTCAACTGGCTCACTAAGCTTGCAAATACGGATATGGAGCGCATCTAAATACTCGATTCCTGCCGGCTTTCCCTGACCATCTCGGAGAACCTCTAAAAAACCATTCCCCGTTTTCTCCCGGTCTTCGATGACATAGCCAAGCACCACATCAGCAGACTCATCATAGTTCATGTATTTCGTAAACTCTTCAAGTCTTGTCCATTCCTTCTCTGTTGCTTTCTTTTTTGCCGGTTTCACACCTTCTGCATTAAAGTCAAAGGCATATTCTACACCAAAACCAAAGCCTAAAATATTGGTCTTATACGCATCAATACATTGCTGAAGAATGGTTGAATATTCTGCCATGCTTTTTAATTCATTGATATTGTAAGGCGGGGGAACAATGTCATCCTTTTCGTAGGAAAATTCATCTGCATACATTTGTTTTGTATGATCAGACATGTTTGCCTTCATAATGGTTGCTTTCAATTGTTTCATTGTATGGACCTCCTCTCTCTGTTTGGACGGACACGCTCTGAGGCGGTCTGCTTCAAATCTGTCACTTCATAATCATCCAGCGCATACCAGATGGCTGATAAAGTGTGCGGATCGATTTGAAATTCATCTTCCTCTAGACGTCCATCCTTATCTGCCTTATAGGTTAGTGATTGAAGTTCATAGATGGTATATGGACAAGCATCAGAACAAATAATTTTCTTAAACCGTTTGATTTTTTTTGTATACTGCAAACGTGAGCCTTGGAACTTATGTGCCGCTACCATTTGAAAGCCGCGCTGCCGAAAATAGTGAATGGTTTTAGGTTCGGCGGCGTCGGCTTTAATCAGTTCCTTTGATTCAATGAACTCTTTCAAGTCAAGAGCTGTTTCATCATCTGTTTTCCCGCGGTCGTAATATTCCCAATAAATATATAAGTACTTTTTTTCATGATCGACAGCTAACCGAATGAGCGCATTGTATGATTCAACAAATCCAAAATCCATGCCTGCTCGTTTCAGCGGTCTGTCAATCTGCTGAATGGCTTCTAATACATCAGAATGGCTTCTCACCTCAAATTGAGGAAAAACCTTTGTGCCATTAATGCCGAAATACCCCTTCCTCGCAATACGATAGAGATCTGGGTCATACTCTTTCAGCTCATCCAGCTGCTTCACGTAGCTTTTAGGAAGGAATAGGTTATCTTCCGCCGTGGAGTGATGGTAATACGTATCCTTGATAACAACGGTTCGCTTTTTGTATAAGGTTTCGTCATCTAAAACAAATCGCTTGAGCTGTTCATCTCGAAAAAAATGTCTGTACGTCCAATTATCCTGACCAACGGGATTCGTCGATAACATCATATAAAGCGGTAAGGATGGATGCCTCAGCCTTCCAAGCAGCTCTTTAAAGCCTTCATAAGAAACCTCTGAACATTCCTCAATCCAAATGATCGAGATGTTGTTGATCGATTTCAATTTTTCAGGCTTGTCCAGTCCTTTAAATAAGATGCTGCTGCCGTTTCGAAACGTTAGTGCAAGCGGCGAACTTCGGCACTTTACCACGTGGTCGATACCGAGGTCGCTGACGATTTCTTGTAATAAAGAAAAGGTTGATTCGCGGTGCGTATCATACACTTCTCGAATGACAAGTGCTGTCCGTTTTTCTTCCAGCAGCTTTAAGACGAGCTTTAAAGCAATGTGATAGCTTTTGGAGGAGCCATAGCCTCCTACTAAAAATTGAAACTTTTGATTCCAATCGAATAGAAAGTGTTCAAAGTGAGGATTGACTTCTTTTTCAATCAATGGCGTCATGAGTCGTCCTCTTTTCGCTTGATCATGATTTGAAGATCTTCCTCTTTTTCTTCACGCACTGCTTTTTTCGTTTTTTCGATCGTCAGTTCAATTTGCTTCAGCCTTAATCTTCGTTCATCCTTCGCATGTGCGAGCTCTTCAAACTGTTTTATTAGACGCCTGAGTTCACCCATTGCACGGGATTGTGCATTTAAAAACGTCGCATGCCGATCCCATGAAAATTGAAACGAATATTCTTCTGAGGTGATGTCTAGTTCTGGCTGACTGCCTTCGCCTGTTTCTTCTAATGAAGAAGGCATGTATGCCGCCTTTTTCAGCTCTTTAATCATGTCCTCTTGATCTGCTACATACATGATTCGCTGCGCCCGAATAATGGCTGCATATTGAATTTGAATTTGGTCCCAGATTAAATCAAGCGATGTGCGTCCATCCATTTTCTCCATGATTTCAATCGTTTCATCTGAAAGGAATTGATTGAAAATCGAGTGTGCTTGCTTTGACGAAGTTTTTTGTCTTTGCCATCCGTATCGCCTTTTCCACGATTTGACGGTATGGATCGAGACATTGTAATGATCAGCAATTTGCTGGTACGTCATCCCCTTCATATAATCCTGCTTGGCCTCTATCCGTTTATCTTTCATTTACATTCACCTGCCGCCTCCTTTTAATTCGAATGATTCCCACCGAAGGAATCATTTGTGTAGGGCTAGCAAACATTCGTTTGGTCTTTCTAACTATAGGTGGCAACTGTAAGACAAGCTTTAACTGATTTATTTTTGAATAGAAAAAACACCTATTCAGCAGCTCTGAATAGGTGTACTTGTACTTTTTTGGACATCTTCGTCCGCGCTCTTTCCATATGTTTTTGGACAGTTCCTTTTTTGACACCCAGCATAACCGCAATCTCGCTAAACGATAACCCTTGTGTTGTGTGCATAAAGAATACGTCCTTTTCTCGATCTGTTAAAACAGACAAAGCGTCATCAATTCGTTTTTTGTCTCTCTCACTGACTTCTCTTTCTTTCTCTTGAATAAGAGTATATTCATGTGATAAAGCCTCTAACACTTCTGGATTTGCGAGAATGGTACGCTGATAGACTGAACGTCTGTCTAATCCTCTGCGCGCACCTGGCTCTCTTCCAATTTGAAGCCATTCTACTACATATTCCAGATCGCTTACCATACTGGCGATCATTTTTTTATCATGCTTGTCTTGAACGGACAGCTGATGTTCTTCTTTTTCTTTAAATGGTTCATATTGTTTTCTAGCATTCTTTAAAGCTCTTTTATATTCAATGAGTAAATCTTGCATATTGGCTCTCTCCCTTTTTTAAGCAAATAAAAAACGGACACCAATCAGGTCCCCTTTTAGCAGGGCCTTGATCAGTGTCCGCAGGCTTTCCGTCTTGGACATATTGTGCTTTGATGTGTTCGGTCAGTTAACTGATTTTAAAACCAATCTCGTGATCCACTCTTGCAAAATGACCTTTTGCCGTTTGAATAATGGTTTTTCCATGTTCAGGTACATCCATTTTATAAGCCGTTCCTACATTTCCATCTAATACGATGACTTGAATTTTTCCTTTTTCCATCTCACCGACAAATGTTTGGTTTTCTTGAATGAATAGTTGTTTTGGCTCGTTCATATGCTTGTCTCCTTTTTTGGTGTTGACCTCGTGCCACCACCTACCGTATTGATAATGATTTCAACTCTTGGACTCATACTATAAAACTGGGAAACTCTTAAATCGACCATCTGCAAAGGGACTTCATCGGCTATAGAATGAAGTGCTTCTTGAATATGCTGTAGACTTGGCTGAAAGATGCTGACGTGTACCGGGCGTATCAACCCTTTTTCTGCGTATGTACGCTTTTTTGGGCATTCAGCTATGTCAAACGGCATGTGATCAAATAAACGAATCTCAAGTGATAGTGCGCCTTTTAATTTTTGCGGGCATCGCCCTTTTAAAGCTGATCGTATTCTTTTCATCAATGTCTCTTTTGTTAACAAATGCTCATGTTCAATAATTAAATGGATGACCATGTTATGATCTCCCGTCATCCTTTGACCACTGGCGGATGTCTTGTTCGTTTTTACTCGCTTTGAGCAAGCATTTCAAAAATGTCATGATTTGCTTCCATCGTTTCACGCTGCCCTGATTCCTCCTTTTTTGTATTATCGACCTTAGCTTCCATGAGGGTCATATATGTTTCTTTCTCTTCTGCTGTGGCAAAAACAAACATCGGTTTCTGATGATGAAAGGCGATCCAGCCGCCAGCTTGGTCTAAACAAAGCTGCGCTTCTTTTCTAGCATCAAACGTCAGCTGATGTCTCATCTTCTTCAGCTCCCTCCAAACTGTCCTCAATTTCTGTTTGGTATCCATACCGTTTCATGTCATATAACCAATAGCTTTTTGGATAACCAAAGTCACTCATCTGAGTCACCATTGGATGTTCAATATTCATTCTGCTCGTCTCCCCTTTTCTAAGAACTGATCTTCTTCTAGAGAATTACTCTTTTCGTGTAACTTTTGACCAAAAAAAAGCTCTTGAACCCCGGTATTCAGCAGATCTGCAATATGCTTTGCTACTTCTAAGCTAGGCTTTGTTCTGCCCATTTCGATATTCGCATAGCCGCTTGTGTACTTATATCCCAATTTTTTCGCCATATAGGTTTGTGTTTTTCCTTGCAATATGCGCTCTTCTCGTAAATTTTCAAGTTTCATCTTTCCACCTCTTACTCAATATGTGTAAGTTATATTCATTATGATAATATACACAAAACGAGTAAGTCAACCGTATTTTTATTCTTTTTGTGTATTTATTTATCTTTTCCGTGTAATTCATGATAAAATTTACTCATAACATGAAAAAAGGTGTTTCTGATGGATAATTTGACTGGGAAGATTCTAACTGAATTAAGAGAAAAGCATGGATGGAGCAAGTCAACAGTTGCTAAAAAACTCGGATTAAAGGCGATGTCCACTTATGCAAACTGGGAATATGGCTTGAGAAAGCCCGACGGTGAAATGATTGTGAAAATTGCCGAGTTATATGGGGTCTCAACCGATTATCTTCTCACAGGTAAGGACAAAGGCAGGCCCGATGACGATCTTGCAGACGATCCTGATTTGCAAATTGCGTTTAAAGCAGCCTCAGATTTTTCCGAAGAAGCACGAAGACAAACCATCGATTTTATTAACTACATTAGAGAGAAAGAGAAGCAGAAAGGTCGTCAGCCAAAAAAGCGAGACGACAATTAATCATCTCTTTTCATCTGCTTTACGCTGGGACAAACCCAGCTTTTTTTATACCTCTTTTTCCCTTAAAAAAGAAATAGCTTATGAATAAAAAATCATGTCTTTTCCAACAAATATGTGACAATTTTCTCCACAATTACTCTTTTTTCATATATTTAATTGACAAATAATTCTATTATTATTAATATATGTATATACTAGAAAAAGGAGTATTACCGATGAAAAAATTCATGAAAATCTGTACATTGTCTTTAGCTGCTGTAGGTGCTCTTACGTTCTCTCAAACTGAAGGGGCTCATGCAGCTGCACAGCCAAAAGAACCAGTCGTAGCAAAAGCTCCTATTATGAATAAAGTCATTACAATCGACCGTAAAGTTAAGGTAGGATGGTCTGATGCTTTTTCAATTCCAATCAGTAAAATAAATTTGTCCGGTAGTACTGATGCTGTTGAACTGAAACAAACTGCTCCAAATTTCACTTGGATTTACTTTTTAAAACCTGGCTTTGTTAAAGTATCTTATCTAAATTCAAATGGTGAACTTGTGATTAACAACTATACAATTACCTACTAAAACTCTTTTAAATTTATTAAGCTTAAGGCGATGACATCATCATCGCCTTTCATAATGTGACAATTCTCTAAAACCAGCTAGACATTCAATTCTTGCTATAGACCAACCAATATGTTAACTTTTATTTATAATAAGTTTACATATTAAGGGGCTGATGATGATAAAACACATATCTTTGTCTTGGGAAGCAATAGCGGAGAAGTCAATGAAAAATGAACCAATCACAGCGCAAGAGGGTTTAGACATTCTTGAAGCTGACGATAGAGAATTGTTACCTATTATGCATGCAGCCTATCAAGTGCGATTTCATTTTTTTCAAAAAAAGGTGAAATTAAATATGATTTTTAACGCAAAAAGTGGATATTGCCCTGAGAACTGTGGATATTGTTCACAGTCGATGATTTCAAAAGCACCAGTTGAAAGATATACAATGCTTGATCAAAAGACCATTGTAGCTGGTGCGCGTGAAGCTCTCAAAAGAAAAGCCGGGACTTATTGTATTGTGGCAAGCGGGAGAGCGCCTTCTCATAGGGAATTAGATGAAGTGACAGCAGCAGTCAAGGAGATCACTGAAACGATGCCTTTGAAGGTGTGTGCCTGTCTTGGGTTATTAAATGAAGACAAAGCGAAGCGGCTGAAGGAAGCGGGTGTTCATCGATATAACCACAATATCAATACGCATCACGATCATCATGATCACATTACGACAACTCATACATACAATGACCGCGTGTCGACCATTGATCAGGTCAAACAGTCTGGCATGTCACCTTGCTCAGGGGTCATTATTGGAATGGGTGAAACCAATCAGCAAATCGTTGAAATGGCTTTTGCGCTCAGAGCGCTTGATGCGGATTCAATTCCAGTCAACTTTCTTCATGCCATCGAGGGAACACCGCTTGAACATCAAAAACGGACACACCCCATCAAAGCATTGAAAGTGCTGGCAATGATGAGATTTGTCAATCCAACAAAGGAAATTCGAGTATCCGGAGGCAGAGAGTTTAATTTACGGACTCTCCAGCCGCTCGCACTTTATGCAGCAAATTCCATTTTTGTTGGTGATTATTTAACAACAAAAGGCCAGCAAGTCCAAACGGATCATCACATCATTGAAGATTTAGGGTTTGAAATAGAAGATTGTGCGTTATAAAAAAAGTCTGCCGATTCACCGGCAGACTTTTAAGATTAGAATCTTTTATGAAAGTCGACAGTTCCGCTTCCATCTTCTCGGTCAAAGCTGCCAACAAACGTCCAGTTAATATACCCACCGTCACCATTGTTGACAAACGTACCATCTTCAAATACCCAAATACCAAACGTAATACCGTCATATTCAACACTATCATAGTAGACAACATTGTTCAGACCGCTAAAGTCGTGGTCTTGGCTTAAGTTTTGGACAACTACGTTGTAGTTTTGACCTGCTTCATAGAACGCACTGTATGCGGCATTTTTTACGAATCCATCACGATTTTGAGATGACTTTACTGCTTGTTCAATTTTATCGGCAATGGCTACTGGATCAATTGAGACACTTCCATCAACACCTGTTGTTGTAGCAGCTTCAGCCGTTTGACCAAAAGTCGTAAGAGATAGAGGGGCAGCAATCATTGACGTAGCAATGACAGAACCAATAAACATTTTGCTTGTTTTCCTCATTATTTCTAACTCCTCCTTTAATTGGTATGTTTATGTACTACCCCCTTTATCTGTCTCTTAAACACTAATTTATGAAAAAAATTCTTATTCTACCAATTAAGAGGGTGTTTTTACTGTTTAATTAGGCGAAATAACAAAAAAACTACTCTTATAAAAGAGTAGTTTCAGATTGTTGACAAAGGGCTAAAATGATCTTGATTTTAGCCCTTTGCCTTCTTTTCAGCGTGATAGAAAACCTTTGCAGTCTAGGAAGGACGAGCACCGGAGCGGAGCGAATTCGACATTCGTGAGCACTGGAGCGCAGACCTGACACCGAATGCGAGGGTTTGTCTACACGCTGAAATTACTCTTTATAAAAGAGTAGTTTACAGTATTACATGAACAGGATAAATAAAATCACACCTAGGATAATTCGGTATATCGCAAAAGGCACCAGTTTGATTTTATTGATCAGTTTTAGGAAGAATCGAACAACAAAGAGAGCCACAACGAACGCACTCACAAAGCCGACGATAAAGAATGGCAGCATGTCCGGTGTTAAATATTCGGCATTTTTCACAAGGGTTAACAAGCTGGCTCCCGCCATAATCGGCATCGCCATGATAAATGTAAAGTCTGCCGCAGCACGGTGATTCAAACCAAGAATAACCCCGCCTGCGATCGTCGAACCTGAGCGCGAGAAGCCTGGCCATAATGCCAAACATTGAAACAGTCCAATATAAAGCGCTTGTCTGTACGTCATGTTATCGACAGAGCTTGTTTCTGTTTTTCGTTTATTGATCCAGTCAGCGACAAGCATCAGCACTGCCCCTAAAATCAAACCGACCGCGACCGTTCTGACGTCAAATAAGTATTTATCAATATAATCTTCAAATAAGAATCCTAAAATGACGGCTGGAACAAGTCCAACAGCAATTTGGGCGATGGTCAGTTTATGCCCGCTGCGCTTTTGTTCTTCGGTGATATTTTTCTTTAAGCCTAATAAGTTTAAAATACGATCTTTAAACACGATCATGACAGCTAAAATTGAGCCTAACTGAATCACAACTTTAAATGTGTTAGCCGCTTCTGGCGTAATAATTTCCTTGGATTTTAACCAAAGATCATCGACAATGATCATGTGACCTGTAGATGAAACAGGTGCGTACTCTGTTAATCCTTCGACAATTCCTAAAACCAGTGCCACGAATAAATCCCATAGATTCATGATTTTCTTTCCTTTCAATTCTGATCTTTTGAACACGCCAAACATCTATGTCCACATAAAGACAAGCTTCCTTCATCGAAAGCTCGTCTTTATGATACTATATTTTTTTCAAAAAAAGATTATGACATCAAACCTTTTCTTCTTTATATAAATTGGACCGCATTTTAAACCAATCAAATAAGTGAGTCGTAATGACCTTCAGCACGGCATAAGTCGGAATAGCAACAATGATGCCGACCACATTGAACAATTTACCAGCTGTTAATATGACAAAAATAATCGTAATGGGATGAATATGAAGATTTTTCCCCATCACCTGAGGAGAAATGAATTTCCCTTCAACGAGCTGAACCACTGTCCAGACTATAATGAGTTTTAACAGCATTATTGGTGACGTCACAAGTGCAATCACAATCGCTGGTGTAATCGCAATTGTTGGACCAAGGTAAGGCACGATGCTTGTACATGCAGCAATGATAGCGAGCAGCAGCGCATAGTCAAGTCCAATGATCTTATAACCGATAAAAAGAAGAATACCGATACAGAAGCTGACAATGATCTGTCCGCGAATATACGAGCTCAGACGGTGGTTCATTTCGTGAAGCATGATATGTGTATGTTCCCTCATTTTATTTGGGAAAAATTTCAATAGATAGTCGGGCAGCTTTTTGCCGTCTTTTAATAGATAAAACAGAATGAATGGCACAGTCACGATCGAGATGATGACTTCTGTGAGCGCCCCTAAGAATGTTCCTACACCTGTAAAGGTGCTTTCCAAAATCTTCGTCGCTTGACTGGATGCTTTACTTACCAATTCAGACACGTTAAAGTTCATCGAGTTTTGCACTTGATTAATAAAGTTACTTCCCGTTAATTGTCTAATTTGCTCTTCTACCGTATCGACGTATTTCGGTAGATTATGAAATAGACTCATGGTTTGAGCTTGTAAAAAAGGAATAATAGACACGACGGTCACTGTAATAATCCCAATAATGACAATATATAAAAGCAAAATGGAATAGATCCGCTTGATTCTTGCTTTCTCTAATAAGTTGACAATTGGATTTAATAAGTAATACACGACCCCCGTTAAAATAATCGGTAAGGCAATGGTTTTGACGATTACAATGAGCGGTGTGAAAATAAATGATGTTTTCATGAAAACAAGGATATTCAATCCAATTAATAACAGGACGAGTAAAAAGAGAACAAACTTGTTATCAAGAAAAAATTTTCTAAATCGACTGCTCCACATTTGCATAGAGTTCATATCGTTCCTCCAAACACGGGCTATTTTATGAGTAAATTGTACACTACTTGGTCATGATATGGTGATCATTGTTTGAGCTTTTTTCCCATTTACAATAGACATCACCCATACAATGAGAATCGGCTGTCCAATAAGCCTTATCCACAGCAAGGCTTGTTCTGTATGTGCTTGACCTGGAAATGGTATTCCCTCACGAGCAGCAAATCAGTTTGCAGGGAAAATGAGTACAAATAAACAGCAATGGATTTTGCCGCTGCAATCCTGACATTTGGCAAAAGCAGCAGCACGGCCAGCAGCCATTCAAGACATGCCGTTGCATAGACCATTACATATGGAAAGGGCCAGCCTGGCATCATGCGGGCAAAGCCGCTTGGCTCTATTACATGAAAAATACCAGCCGCTATGAATAAAAGCGCAAAGATGTATGTACTTCCTATATGCAGGACGCGCTTCATGTTTCCTCCTCTCCCTTCTATCCTGAGTATTACCCGAAGAAGGAAGAAACTACCCACTTTTCGTACATTTATATCCTTTGTGTAAGACGTATCAGCCTATATAAAGGTTTCATCCGCTTTTCAATAAAAAGAATATTCTTTCATACAAACGCTTTCAAAGCATGTATAATCAGAGAAAAGCAGAAGGAGGGAATCACATGATTCGATTTGCTGTCATCGGAACGAACTGGATTACAGATCGGTTCTTACAAGCTGGTGAAGAACTAGCGGATTTTACATGTACAGCCGTCTATTCACGGTCCGCTGAAAAAGGACAGGCCTTTGCCGAAAAATATGGGATTGATACGGTTTTTACGAACTTACAACAAATGGCGGAAAGTGATACGTTTGATGCCGTGTATATTGCGAGTCCGAATGCCCTTCACAAAGAGCAAGCCATGTTGATGATGGAGCATCAAAAGCATGTTTTATGCGAAAAACCATTCGCCTCTCATCGAAAAGAAGTGGAAGAAATGATTGCCGCAGCGAAAAAACATCACGTTTGTTTGATGGAAGCGATGAAAACGACATTTCTGCCTAATTTCCTTCAAATCAAACAGCATCTTGATCAGCTTGGACCTATCAGACAAGTGGTCGCGCATTACTGTAAATATTCCTCAAGATACGATGCCTATCGAAGCGGCGAGCTTCCAAATGCCTTTAAGCCTGAGCTATCCAATGGTTCTTTAATGGATATCGGAGTGTACCTCATTTACCCAGTCATATACTTATTTGGCCTGCCGAACCAAATCACCGCAAGAGGCTATAAGCTTTCTTCTGGTGTGGATGGGAACGGTTCAGTCCTTTTACAGTATGACGGGCATCAAGCACTTCTTTTTCATTCTAAAATGTCAACGTCTCATTTATCGGCTGAAATTCAAGGTGAGGATGCCACCATGGTGATTGATCAATTCCACCGTCCTTCACAAATTACGATTCATGACCGTGACGGACATCAAACTGACATCTCTCTCAAAGATGATCAGCCAGCTATGTCTTATGAAATCAATCATTTTATTGAGTGTATTCAGCAAGGAATGGGGCAGTCTCCCGTCAATACATTTGCTCTATCTGTTCAAACTATGTCCGTCATGGACGAAGCGAGAAGACAAATGGGTGTGATGTATCCTGCGGACAGACAAAATGTATAGGACATGAAATGATGAACAAAGGGCAAATGATTGATTTGTTCGCCCTTTGTTTTTTTACGTTTCGTATCAGTCACTTATTTTGCCGCTAACACATCCGCAAATGCTTTCACATACGGCGGAAGGTCCGGCGGACGTCTGCTGGAGATGAGGTGGCCATCTGTGACGACTGCCTCATCGAACCAGTCCGCACCAGCATTTGTCATATCGTCTTTAATACCAGGTGTACTTGTCACTTGTCTGCCTTTCAGGATTCCTGCTGAAATCAGCACCCAGCCGGCATGACAAATCTGCCCGATTGGTTTTGCCTTCGCATCAAATGTACGGACGATGTCTAATACTTCTGGATAACGGCGCAGTTTATCAGGCGCCCATCCCCCAGGGACAAGCACAGCATCATAATCATCAGCTTGAATGGAATAAAAATCTGCATCGGATACCGCCGGCACACCATACTTCCCGATGTACTCATGATTTGCTTTTTCACCTACAAGATGGACTGTTGCTCCTTCTTCTCTTAAACGCAGAACCGGATACCACAGCTCTAAATCTTCAAAATCATCGCTGACAAACGCAATGACCTTCTTATCTGATAAACGCATACTATCTCTCCTCTTCTTTCGATTTCCTCTATTGTACGAGATGTCCTCTTAAAAAGAAAAGCGGTTCCCCTTGAGGAGAACCACTTAACCTTATTTGCTGATCTTGAATTTTTTAATTAAATCACGTAATTCTTCCGCCATTTGGGAAAGAGTTGTGGATGAAGAACTAATCTCTTCCATAGAAGCAAGCTGCTCTTCAGCAGATGCTGCGATATCTTGGATGCTTGCTGAACTCTCTCTTGATACATCTGCAATTTCATTCACTGCTTTAGAAATTTGCTCAGAGCCTTTCGAGAGCTCGCGCACCGTTGTATTCATTTCATTCATTCTTGCTGCGATTTCCGCTGTTTGTTCATTTATTTGTGAGAAGCTTTCTTTCGTTTGATCTGTAATTGTAAGACCATTCTTCACTTCTTCATTCACTGCTTTGAACATATTTTGAGATGTTTCAATTTCAGTGACGATTTCATTTACCAGCTTTTCAATCTCTTTTGCTGAATCCGATGATTGAACCGCTAGTTTACGCACTTCTTCGGCCACAACAGAGAAGCCTCTGCCTGACTCGCCTGCACGTGCTGCTTCAATGGCGGCATTTAGTGCAAGTAAATTCGTTTGATCCGCAATGCCGTTAATCACGCCTAGGATGTTTGTGATATCTTTTGATTTATGCTCTAGCCCGTTAATCACGCCTTCAGCTTCTTTCACTGAATGGTCAATCGTCTTCATTTGGCCAACGGTCTGTTCCACAAGCTGTCCGCCTGTTTCCGCGACGGTTTTTGATTGAACAGATGACGCTGTGATGACATCAGACGTTTCGGCAACTTCGTTCAGACCCTCATTCATTTGTTTTAAATGAGCCGCGCTTTGCTCCACCATTTCGCTTTGATTTTCGTTGCCGTTTGAGAATGTTTCAATAGATGATGTAATATGTTCGGTTGCTTTTGTTGTTTGATCTGCGCTTGCCGTCAGTTCTTCAGATGATGAAGCAACATTCTCAACAGATGTTTGTACTGCTTGAATGACATCTCTTAGGGACTCACTCATTTCATTAAAGCTTGTGCCAAGCTGTCCAATTTCATCTTTTGAGCGGACATCAATTTTTTCTGTTAAATCTCCCTGACTGATCTTCTTCGAAGAAGAGACAAGAGTGGAAAGTGGTTTTGTAATGGAACGGATGATAAAGAAGATTAGAATCCCGCCAATGATAAGCGCGCCTGTTAAAATAATAGCGGCCATGTTAAAGACTGGCTGTGCAGCTTCTTCTACTTCACTGACAAACATCGTACCGACAATCTTCCAGCCAGTCGCCTTGTTTGTGGTGAACTCCATTTGCTTTTCTTTTCCTTCAAACATATAGCTCATAGCTCCGCTATCTTGTGAATACAGTTTTTCTAACCACTCACCACCAGATATTTTTGTTCCCGCCTTTTTCTTTGGATGTGCCACATATGTGCGATCTGGACTTCCAATAAAGGCAAAGCCTTGTTTCCCAATGTTAATGCTATTGGACTCTTTTACTAGATTTGCAATGTCTAGGTTCATTGCGATGACGCCTGATCCATCCTCTAATTTTTTAGAGATGGTCACCACAAGCGTACCGGTTGAAGCCGTTGCGTATGGTGCTGAAACAGACAGCTCACCGTTTTTCGCCCAGCCGTCTTTATACCAATCCCGCTCTGTTGCGACATAGTCAGCAGGCATTTTTTTATTTGGATATCTTGAAAACACTTTGCCGTCACTTGAAGCGACAAAAATGCCTTCTGTGTCCTCATTCATACTCATAAACTGCTCAAAGCGTCCTTGAATATCAGTCGTTCCTTTTTGCTTGAGTTTTTTCTCCGTGATCCATTTGCTAAAGAAATCGGCTGCGTCTGTTTTCACTTTTACAACTTTCGTAATATTTTTATCTAGCTGCTCTACGTTTTCTTTTGCACTTTGCATAATTTGATCATTTAAAGAGGTGCTTGCCGTATGGTATGAAGAGAATGCCAATACGATGATTGGGCATAAAAGAATAAATAAGAAAGAGAATACGAGCTTTTTTGAAATAGATGGCTTTCTGAAATACTGTATGAATTTCATAAAAAAGAAAACTCCTTTTAGTAAGATAGTATATATATCGGAAGTACTACTAGGTTCTTCACTTTTTTAACTTATTAAAGTCTAAATAAGTCCAATTTACCCAGTTTATATGCATCGAATGGAAAAACACCTGACGTTTTGGCGTCAGGTGTTTCGCTACTCTCTTACATTTTAAATTGTTTAATGAGTTCCCTTAGTTCTTCTGCCATCTGAGATAAAGTGGCAGAGGATGAACTGATCTCTTCCATAGATGCAAGCTGTTCTTCTGCTGAAGCTGCGATATCTTGGAAGCCTGCTGAGCTTTCTCTTGAGAGCTCTTTGATTTGATTCACCGCATGAGAAATATCATTTGAGCCATGCGATAGCTCTTTGGCTGATCCGTTCATTTGTTTCATTTGTTCTGTCATTTCTGATGTTTTATCAGTGATTTTCTCAAAACTCACTTTTGTTTCATCTGTAATGTTTAATCCAGCTTGTACTTCACCTGCTACTTGTTTAAACATTTTCTGCGATTTTTCTATTTCTTCCACAATTTCGTTGGTCAGACTTTCAATTTCTTTTGAAGAGCTTCCTGACTGCTCTGCCAGCTTGCGGACTTCTTCTGCGACAACAGAGAAGCCTCTGCCTGCTTCACCTGCTCGTGCGGCTTCGATCGCAGCATTTAAAGCAAGGAGATTCGTTTGATCCGCAATACCGTTGATGACCCCAAGAATGTTTGTAATATCCTTTGATTTCTGCTCCAATCCTGCAATGACAAGCTCTGCTTCTTTTACTGCCTGCTCAATCGTTTGCATTTGACCTGCTGTTTTTTGAACGAGTTCTCCTCCAGCCTGAGCGGTTTTGCTCGATTCGATCGACGATTCCATCATATGAGAGGTTGTGTCGACCATATGTGATAAGCTCCGATCCATTTCGTTTAACTGGACTGAGCTTTTTTCGATCATATCATTTTGATGTTCAGTGCTGTTTGAGAACTGTTCAATAGATGATGTGATATGCTCGGTCGCTTGAGCTGTCTGTCCTGCATTTGCCGTTAACTCTTCAGACGAAGCAGCCACATTTTCAATGGAATTTTGGACGGCTTGAATGACTTGCTTCAACTTAGCTGACATGTCGTTAAAGCTTTGCGCAAGTTTACCGATTTCATCGTGCGTACGGACTTCAATATGCTGGGTCAAATCACCTTGACTGATTTTTTCAGCCGATTCAGAGAGCTCTATCAGTGGCTTTCGAATCGATTTAATAATAAAATAAATCGCGATTCCGCCAATGGCAATCGTAGCCGCAAGGATGATCATGGTTAAGTCGAACACTGGCTGTGCGGCTTCTTTTACTTCATTCACATACATCGTTCCAGCAAGCTTCCAGCCTGTTGCTTCATTTGTGTCAAAAAACATTTGCTTCGGCTGGCCATTATATTCATATTCAAAGCTGCCTGCTTTTTTATCATATAGTTTTGAGATGAAGTCACCAGTCAGCTTTGTCCCAGCCTTATCGGTTTTATGAGCCACATAACGATGATCTGATGTGGCGATAAACGCATAGCCTTCCTGCCCAATTTTGATGCTGTTTGTATCTTTTACAACCGTATTTAATCGTACATTCACCCCAATCACACCAGATCCATCCGCTAACTGTTCTGATATTGTGATGAGCAGGTCATCTGATGACTTATCAGCAAAAGGATCTGAAATGATGAGTTTCTTCTCTCCCATCGATTGCTGAAACCATGGTTCATTTTTTGCGCTCTTTGCATTACCTTTGTGAATCTCGGAATATTCGGTTAGTTTACCATTTTGATCTGCAACAAATACTTCTACTACATCGTCATCTGTTTCCGATAATTGCTCTAATTTCAGTTTGAGTAAATCTTTGTTTTTAGCAGTCAATTCACTCTTTTTGACCGATTTGGATAAGTATGAAACAATGTCAATTTTAGGCTGTATATCTTTATTAATGAGTTCATTTAATTGTTGAACACCATTTGCAGCACTAGACATAATCTCATCATTAAGAGACTTTGATGCTACTTCATAAGAAAATGCAGCCAATACGAGAATTGGCACTAGGAGAATCGCTAAGAATGCTGTAATTAATTTCTTCGACATCGTAAAGTGCTTAAAAAAGTTGATTTTTTTCATGACTCTACTCCTTTTGATTTATGATTTGTGGTCTTTCTCTTCTATTCTTAGGTAATATGAATTATTTTTCAAGGAATAATGTTCAAAAAATCCAAAAAATAAGTATAATTACCCACTTCTTTGGGTTTATCTAATAAAAAAGAGCCTCTAGCTGGAGGCTCTTTTCTTCCTGTCTATTCCACCTTAAATTTGCTAATTAAATCGCGTAATTCTTCTGCCATCGAAGAGAGTGTGGCAGAGGACGAGCTGATTTCTTCCATTGATGCCAGCTGTTCTTCTGCTGAAGCAGCAATGTCTTGAATATTTGCCGAGCTTTCACGTGATACATCTGCAATCTCACGTACAGCCTCTGACACATGTGCAGAGCCTTTTGAAAGCTGGACAACGGTTTGATTCATTGTTTGAAGCTGGTCAGAAATTTCTTTTGTCATTTCGAAAATATTGTGGAAGCTTACTTTCGTTTGTTCAGTGAAGCTTAGGCCTGATTGAACTTCTCGATTCACCGCAGTGAATACTTCCTGTGATACATCGATGTCTTGCACGATTTCTTTGATCAAATTCTCAATTTCTTTTGCCGAATTGGCAGATTGAACCGCCAGTTTTCTTACTTCTTCTGCTACAACGGAGAAACCTCTCCCAGATTCACCAGCTCTTGCTGCCTCAATTGCTGCATTTAGTGCAAGTAAATTCGTTTGATCAGCAATTCCATTGATGACACCGAGAATTTGGGTAATGTCTTTAGATTTACTTTCAAGTGCACTGATGACATTCTCTGCTTTTTTCACGGACTGATCAATGACATTCATTTGAGAAGCGGTTTTTTCAACAAGCTGTCCGCCTTCCCCTGCAATATCTGTTGATTTAATCGATGAAGCAGTAATAGATTCAGCCGATTCATTCATATGTTGAAGACCGCGGTTCATTTCCTCTAACTCAACTGAGCTCAATTCGACTTTATCATTTTGGCTTTCATTTCCGCTGGAGAATTGTTCAATAGCTAGTGTAATATGCTCTGTTGCTTTACTTGTCTGTCCTGCGCTGGCAGTCAGTTCTTCTGATGAAGATGCGACATTTTCAACTGAAGTTTGAACGGCTCCAATGAGGGATCTCAATGAATCAATCATCGTATTAAAGCCTTTACCAACTTGTCCAATTTCGTCATCTGACTGCGTCTGAAGCTTATCGCGTAAATCACCTTCGCTGACTTTTTTCGAGAATCGGGCAAGATTGGATAATCTTTTTGATATAGAGCGGACGATAAAGAAAATGAGGGTTCCTGCTACAATGAGTGTGACACTGAATACGATAATGGCAGTATTGAAAACGGGCTTTGCCGCTTCTTCTACTTCAGATACGAGCATCGTTCCACCAATTTTCCAGCCGGTTAATTCATTGGTGACATATGCAACCTTTTTATCTGTTCCTTTGAGGGTATAGCTGCCGCTTCCTTCTTTGTTTTTATAGATAATACTGGCTAGATTTTCATTGACCTGACTTCCTGACTTTTGGGTTGGATCTGCTAAAACCGTTTTATCATTTTCCATGATAAAAGCATAGCCTTTTTGCCCAATTTTGATTTCTTTTAGTTTTTGGAGCAGGCTGTCAATTTCCATATCAAGACCAATGACACCAGAACCATCTTTCGTTTTTTGGGCAATTGTGATAACCATTTTGCCTGTAGATGCTGCTACATATGGTTTTGTGATGACTTGTTTGCCGTTTTCTGCTTTCAATGCCTCTTGATACCATGGACGTTCTCTTGGATCGTAGCCATCTGGCATCTTTTGAACTGGATATTGCATAAACAATCCCTTTTCAGAGCCTGCATAGATCGCGGATACATCTTTTTCATTAATTTTTCCAAATTGCTGTAATTCTTTAATGGTCGCATTTCTATTTTTTTCTTGAAGATTAGACGCTTTGAACGAGTCTGAAAACAGTGTCACAGCATCTGATTTGTTGCCAATATTCTCATTGATTAACGTATCAAATGCATTGACCTGACTCATCGCACTGCCCATAATCTGTTTGTCCAGCTCTGTCTTTGATGTAGAAAATGCACTAATTGTCAGTGCCACAGTCGGCAGGATAAGAACTACCAAGAAGGCAATGATTAATTTCTTTGAAATGGATGGTTTTTTGAACCATTGGATCATTTTTCCCATTTTAACTTTCCCCCTTTACCTCTCTAAAGTTATTATCGGATGAAAGGTGTATTTTTAGAGGCTGGAAGGATGGTTTAAAAATAAAAAAAATACCCAGACAATTCTGGATACTTTTTCATCATTATTTAATTAATTTTAAATTGACTTGTAAGCTCTTTTAATTCCTCTGCCATGTTGGCAAGTGTCACAGAAGAAGATGTGATTTCTTCCATAGATGCTAGCTGCTCTTCTGCAGAAGCCGCAATGTCCTGAATGTTTGCTGCGCTTTCTCTCGAGACTTGGCGCATCTCCTGCATCGCTTGTGAAACAAGCTTTGAACCGCTCGATAGGTCAATGGCTGTATCGTTTAATTGCGACAGTTTTTTCGACATGCCTTCTGCCGCCTCATAAATGTGCCGGAAGCTTTCTTTTGCTTCTTCTGTCATACTGAGTCCTGCGTTTACTTCTCGATTGACTGTTTTGAACATATCTTGAGATTTAGCAATTTCTAACACAATTTCTTGGATGAGCTTCTCAATTTCTTTCGCTGAATCTGCGGATTGGACAGCTAATTTTCTCACTTCTTCTGCAACGACGGAGAAGCCGCGTCCTGATTCACCTGCCCTTGCTGCTTCAATTGCTGCATTAAGCGCAAGTAGATTTGTTTGATCCGCTATGCCATTAATGACATTTAAAATACTCGTAATATCTTTAGACTTGTATTCTAATTCTTTCATGACCTGTTCTGCTTCTTGTACAGATGTATCAATATGTTTCATTTGGCTCGCTGTGCTTTCAACAATCCGCCCGCCTTGACCAGCCGCCTCTGTTGATTGAAGTGAGACAGCAGCCACTTCAGATGAGGTTTGTGACATATCTTGTAATCCTTCGTTCATTGCCACAAGCTGATTCGTACTGGATTCGACTTTCTCGTTTTGTGCTTCATTTCCATTTGAAAATTGTTCAATCGACATCGTGATATGCTCTGTTGCTTGACTCGTTTGGCTGGCACTTGCCGTCAGCTCCTCTGAAGCCGAAGCCACATTGTCGACAGATTGCTGTACAGCGCGAATGACGTCACGAAGAGATTCACTCATCTTGCTGAAGCTTCTTGTGAGATCTCCTATTTCATCCTTCGATTTGGTTTCGAGGGTTTCTGTTAAATCGCCTTCACTCACCTTTTCTGAGAAATCAACAAGCCTTCTCAGTCCAATCGTGATCGAGCGAACGATGAAGAAGATAGCGACACCGCCAAGGATAAATGAAGAAATTAAAAGAATAATGGCAGAATCCCAAACTGGCTGTGCTGCTTCTTCTGTTTCTGATACAAACATCGTTCCAGCAATTTTCCAACCTGTTAAATCATTTGTGACAAAAACGATACGTTTTTGTTCTCCTTTATTCTCATAAGTTGATGTTCCTTCTTTGCCGCTGTAAAGGATTGATGAAATATTTCCTGTGACCTCAGATCCTGATTTTTCTTCTGGATGGGCTACAATTTGTTTGTTTTTATTCGCAATAATTGGATATCCTTCTCGTCCAATTTTTATTTCTTTGATTTTATCAACAATGTCTTGCACATCTATATCGATTCCGATCGCTCCCGACCCGTCCTTCAGGCGCTGGGCAATCGTGACCACCATACCGTTTGTCGTGGCAGAAATGTATGGATTGGTGACAACTGGCTCACCTTTTTCATCCTGCATCGCTTGCTGATACCAATCGCGTGTTGTTGGGTCATAGCCTTTTGGCATGTCTACTTTAGGAAACTGAATGAAATCACGATTTTTACTTGCTGCATAAAATCCAACCACATCATCTTCGTTGATTTTGCTGTATATTTCAAAATGCTCATACAGTTCGTCTTGGTTTTTCTTTTTAAAGTCTGCAGCAGTAGTTGTTTGAGTAAAAAGTTTCACTGCGTTTTCTTTATTCAAAAGCTTTTGCTCGATCATGTCATTCAGATCATTGACTCTTGCTTTTGCTCCGTACATGATTTCATGATCTAATTCTTCTTTGGCAATCTGATATGAAATCGTACTGAGTGTAATGATTGGCAAGACGAGAACGAGTATGAATGAAATAATCAGTCTTTTGGAAATCGATGGTTTTTTCAACCATTTTATTGCACTTTTCATGTTTTTCCTCCTTTTAAACGATATGTTTTATATCGGACATCTTCATAGTATTTTCATGTTTTTCAAATAAAAAGGATGCTATTTTGTTTATTTTCACAAATTGATTCCTTGCCCAAGCACCCTGCATACGCTAATACAAAAGGGGGCGCTTTTCATATGATTATCCTTTCAGGACAGCCAGTGACAAATGAGCAGCTGGCATCGTTTCAGCTAGAGGGACAAAAGCGGATCATTTTGATGCAGTTACAGACCTCGAATGATACGTTCCGCTATAGGCAAGCATCTGATTTGCTATTTGAGGTCACTTTAAGATCGAACATTATGAATGCTGCAAGAGATTTGCATAAAAGCGGTGCCTCATTTGCCATCTTCCAAAGATCGCGGGCAAATGATGCGTATTGGCGTGTATCGGAAGCAGGAGCACTAGAGCTGCGCTATCAAGTGGAACCATCTAGAGGCATTAAAGACATTTTTGAAAATGGTTCAAAATATGCGTTTGAATGTGCTACGGCCATTGTCATTGTGTTTTATATGGGGGTTTTGCAAACAGTAGGAGAGGAGAAGTTTAATCGAAGACTTCGGAGTTTAACATTGTATGACTGGCACTATGATACTTTGTCGATTTATACAGAGCGCGGGAATGATTTTATCTATGGGGATTGTTTATATTTCGAAAATCCAGAGTTTAGCTATCAGCAGTCGCAATGGCGCGGGGAAAATGTGATTTACTTAGGAGAAGATCAATATTACGGTCATGGGCTTGGGATTTTAACAGCGGCAGAAATTATCGACAAACTGAATAAGAGAAGACGGCCAGGTGCGGTTCAATCCGCTTACTTATTACCGCAGACTACCCGGATGGATGTGATTTATCTCAGGCAAATGTTTGGCAGCTAAAAAAAGCCTCTTGTCTCTTGGTTATGACAAGGGGCTTTTGTATGCCTTGCGTTTACGATAATTTTGGAGTGTGCCAAGCATCGTGTTCGCAAGGACCTCCATTTCTTCTAAATCTTTTCTTGTAACCGGCGAGTCGTGCCGGCTCCATTTCACGTAGCGAACAAAATAGTAATGACGAATGGGCGTAAGGACAGCAGGAGAATGAGGGAAATCATCAAACCAAAATTCAATCTGGCCTTTTTTTCGGTAGGAATATTTTAAGATGTCCATCTGTCACACCACCGGTCATGATTTTATGTCTGCGTCAGTTCGTGCATGATGTCTTCAACGCTTAAAATCGAGTGAATACGTCCAACCCCCTGTCCTGCCCACAGAGCCATTTGATCAGGGTTACCGCCGGCAGCTGCTGCTTTTCGCATCGGTGTTGTGCATACATGCTGAACTGGATAAGGAAGAACCCGATCTTCATGCAGGCTTTCATCCTCCATCCACTGATTCACAATACCTCTCGCTCTTTTCCCAGAAAAAAGCCTTGTCACCCTTGTTTCACTGCCTTCTGCCTGTAAAATAGCCTTCTTGTATACCTCTGCTGCAGCACTTTCCTGACTGGCTAAAAACCGTGTACCGATTTGAACCGCATCCGCTCCAAGTGCTAGCGCTGCTTTCACACCTGATCGGTCTGTGATGCCTCCTGCGGCAATCAAAGGCACGCGGCAGAGCGGTTTGACATCAGAGATCAGGCTGATGAGTCCCAGCAGAGCGTCTCCTTTTGTATGTAAAAATGTGCCGCGGTGCCCTCCCGCTTCACTTCCTTGCAGAACAATGGCATCCAGCCCCTTTTCCTCTAAAAGCAGTGCTTCCTCTTTTGTTGTGGCCGTTCCGATTAAAAAGATCCCCTTTTGTTTTAGGCGGTGAATTGTTTGTTCTTTTGGACAGGCGAATGTAAAGGAAACAATCGGAACGTCTTCTTCCAGAAGAATGTTGATTTTCTGTTCAAAATCATCCCACAATTCTTCTTCGCTTGGCATCCTTTGAGCTTCGGGCCATACAGGCAGTTTCCTCTCCCAAAATGCCATATCCTCTTTTTTCACATCAGGAATTGGCTCTGGTACAAACACATTGACCTGAAACAGGTGAGATGTCAGCTGTTTGACCTGTCTTATCTGCTGTCTCAAATGGTCAGGCTGCACATATCCACTCGCCAGGCTGCCAAGCCCTCCGTAATTTGAAACTGCGGCTGCCAGCTGCGGTGTCACAGCTCCTCCTGCCATTGGCGCTTGGATGATTCCATGTTCGATTTGCAACTTTTTGATATCCCCCATTTATTTCCCCCATCTCTTACTCGTTTGACGACACTTGTACATAAAAATGACGATGCCTCGGCCCGTCAAACTCACAGAAATAGATTCCCTGCCACGTGCCAAGCACAAGATCTCCATCATGAATAAGAACATACTGAGACGCCCCCATATAACTGGCTTTCATATGTGCTGCCGTATTTCCTTCCATATGGCGGTCCTTTGGATGTTCCCACGGAAAGACTTCATCAAGCCGGCGAAGCATATCCCGTTTCACATCTGGATCCGCATTTTCATTAATGGTGATCCCTGCTGTCGTATGTGGACAATAGACGATGACAGTTCCGTTTTGTATGCCTGTTTCCCTGACATATTGGATAACCTCGTGTGTGACATCGATCATGTCATCGCGTCTGTCTGTTTGTACATTGATTTTTTTCATATGAGCTGCTCCTTTTTCACGTTTCTATAAAAACCATACCCTTTTTATATGAAACAAATCTTCTTAGCTAAAGTTTACCAAGCAAAAAAACCTCGTCAAGCAATACGAGGTTTTAAGAAAAGTGAACCTTTTTGACTTCAATGGTTCGAATATGGTGGTCTTCAGCATCAATGATTGTAAATTCACAGCCTTCTGCTTCAATCGTATCTCCAATGTCAAAATCAATTTTATGCGTCATCATCCAGCCTGCAATTGTATCAACATCATCATTCTCAATAGCTAAATCCAATAAATCATTTACTTCATCAATTAATGCTTTCCCATCCATCACATAATGGAAATCACCTTTTTTAACGATGTGCGGTGTTTCATCCTGATCATATTCATCTCGAATCTCTCCGACAATTTCCTCTAATATGTCCTCTACTGTGACAAGTCCCGCTGTTCCTCCGTATTCGTCTACGAGCACTGACATATGAATCCGTTCCTTTTGCATCAAAATGAGCAATTCTTGAACAGGGGTGCTTTCAATGACTCGGATCACCGGACGCATTAAGTCTTCAATAGATACATCTTGATTTAGGAAGCTGGCCTTAAAAACATCTTTGCTATTAATAACACCAATCACATGATCTTTGTCTTCTTTAATAACAGGGTAGCGGGTGTACCTTTCGTTCAGCATATAATGGGTCACGTCTTCTAAGGTCTGTTCCATCTCTATGGCTGAAATTTCTGTACGCGGGATCATAATCTCTCTCGCCACTCGGTTATCAAATTCAAAGATTTTATTCACATATTTGTACTCAGATTGGTTAATCTCACCCTTCTCATAGCTTTCAGATAAAATGAGTCGCAATTCTTCCTCACTGATCGCCACTTCATGTTCTTTGACAGAATGAAAACCAAATAATTTCACAATGCCTCTTGCAGCCCCATTTAATGCTTTAATAAACGGGTACATGACTTTATAGAAAAAGATGAGTGGTTTTGCTGTCACGAGGCTGACCGCCTCTGCCTTTTGAATAGCAATTGTTTTAGGTGCGAGTTCTCCCACAACGACATGTAAAAATGTAATGATCACAAACGCGATGATAAACGAAAGGATGTCAGTCAATGCGGAATGAAGCCCGATTTTTTCAAACAGCGGATGCAGAAAATGCTCCACTGTCGGCTCACCCAGCCACCCTAGACCTAAAGCCGTGATGGTAATGCCAAGTTGGCACGCGGATAAATATTCGTCAAGATTTGATATCAGCTTTTGAACATGGATGGCTCTCTTATCACCGCTTTCGATCAGCTGATTGATTTTAGAGCCTCTAATTTTCACAATCGCAAATTCAGTGACAACAAAAAATGCTGTCGCAGCAATGAGTAATATGACTAAAAATACGTTTAAAATATACAAAAAAACCCTTACCTAACACTGGTAAGGGCTCACCTCCTCTGGCATCAATTAATCATTACGGCCATTTAGGAAGATCATTACAAAACGGAGCAATTCAAACAGGGAGACAAGGGCCGCTGCTACATACGTCAGAGCTGCAGCATTTAACACCTTGTTCACGCCTCTTTCTTCACTGCTTCTAATGATTCCTTCTGAAACAATGATATCTTTTGCACGAGAGCTTGCATTAAACTCAACAGGCAATGTCACAAGCTGAAAGAATACAGCTGCTGAGAACAAAATGATCCCAAGCCCGATTAAGTTAAGGTTGCTAAGCAAAATTCCACCAAGGAAAAGAAGCGGAGCAACACCAGATGCAAAGTTCACGACAGGAAAGATTTTATGTCTCAAAACAAGCGCACCATAGGATTCCTGATGCTGCAAGGCATGTCCAACCTCGTGTGATGCGACTGAAATGGCCGAAATGGAGTGGCCGTAGTACACAGGTTCAGATAAACGAACCACACGCTGCGTCGGGTCGTAATGATCAGTCAAAGTTCCTCTTACCGGTTCAACAGGCACGTCGTATAACCCGTTGCGATCTAAAATATATCGAGCGGTTTCAGCTCCTGTTTTCATACTGGATGCTTCCACCTTTGAATACTTTTCAAAATTATTCTTCACTTTAAATTGTGCCCAAAATGATAATCCCAATGCGGCAAATGTTAAAAAATAAAAAAACAGCATGCTCATCAGCTTCCTTTTATTTTATATATTTATTTACAATTTTAATGACTTTTATGTATCATGTACAGCAAAAAGCACTAGGTCTTTTTCAGGGGGATAAGCGCACCAATGAAAAAGAAGAACACCCCTAAGCAAGCTGTATAAAAAGTCACTGTACCATAAAGGTCTTGAAAAAAGTGCAGCCATGAAAAATCATTCATAAAATGATTCACAGCATTTAAATCAAACACGAGTAAGATGACAGCTGATGATAAAAAGTGCGCGCCAATAAAAAGAAGTACGGTCTTTTGAACAAACGACATTCGAATTCCCTCCTTCTTCTCCCTTATTTTAAGATATGGGTTCTATTTCAATACATGACAAAGATGAAAAAATGTGTTCCCAATCGGGCATACTGACATTAGCAGTCTCCTGAAAGGAAGAGTTCGATGAAATCAAACCGTATCTTTATTGCTTGGCTAAGGTGGCCGCTTTATCTTCGAATTGCCATCATCATCTGTTTCTTGCTTCTCTTTTTTGGACAATTAATCGTTTTACTTGAACCGAAGCAGTATCATACGATCTTTGATGGGATCTGGTGGGCGCTCATTACAGTCTCTACGGTTGGTTACGGTGATTTTGTGCCGCAAACCATGCCAGGACAGGTGGCAGGTATAGCGCTCATTTTTATCGGAGCCAGCTTTGTCACCGCTTATTTCGCCACACTTGCCGCCGCTGTGTTCAGCAAGCAGCACCATTATGTTGAGGGCAAGGTAGCCTTTAAGGGAAAAGGACACCTCGTGATCGTCGGCTGGAATGAGAAAACGAACAAACTGCTTCAGTCGTTTCAAACGATTGATCCAGCCATGCCGATTGTGCTGATTGATGACTCCTTGAAAGAGGGGCCTCTATTAGAGAATGTTCATTTTATTAAAGGACACGGGACCGAAGACGTCACACTTCGCAAAGCCAATATTACTGGTGCAGATGCACTGATGATTACCGCAGATCAGCATGAAAATGAAGTGACAGCCGATATGCAGAGTGTTTTAACCTTACTTGCAGCAAAAGGATTAAACCCTTCGCTATATTGTTTAATTGAAATCTTAACAGATCGTTACGTGAAAAATGCCGAACGTGCTGGTGCCAACCAAGTCATTCATACTTCTGATGCTGTCAATCATTTAATGGTTGAACATTTTCTGATAAAGGAACAGCTTACGACGTTTAAGAAAAAACGACATATGACGCTGCATAAACACGTCACCATCATACCTGTACCGGCTTCATTGGCTGGAGAAACATTCTTAACAGCGCTCCATCATTTTTTAGAGCATCATGTGATCATCGTCGGCGTACAAAAAAAAGAAGGACCCATGATGAATCCTCCCTTTGGCTATGAACTTCATCCAGAGGATGAACTGATCAGCCTTTAAAGCAGTGCGTCTTCTAATTCCTTGACGAGCGAAAAGCCAATCTCAGCATATGCCTTTGATACATCCCCATCTTTCTCTTTTGGTTCTTGGAATTGGTTAAAGGATGCGCCCACATTTCCAACCATCGCATGATCATCTAACTTGTCTTGATAGACATGCTTTAAGAGAAATGGATGTCCCATTTTCACCACAACACCTGGCTGATCCAGCTGGCCTTTCTCGGCTGTAAAAGGAACTCTGAGAAAGGTATAGCCATCACGGTTATCAATTTTATAATCAAAATACCCATGATCATAATCCCAGTTCCCATTAATGACATAACCGAGCGGCTTCATTGTTTCTTCTAAATGGTAAAGTGAAAAGCTTTCACCAGGCAGCCTGGATGGTACATGAATCATACGAAACCCTCCTTTTTGTATAGGGTTCGTTAAAGAGAGGAATTCATACATTTCCTCTCGCGATTTGGACATTGTTTGAAAACGCGGCATCAAATAAGCTTTGATTGGTTGATTGATTCGTCTCGTTATCACTGCCGGAACCTGCTGTTTCCTTCGTAGCACTCATAGAACAAATGCGTCCAACAACATTGCCAAAGTTCACGATTGCCTGACCAGAAATATCATGAATATAAATATGATTCGTCTTCATTTTTCACTCTCCTCCATTCATTATTCTATGTACAGAACATAGGAAAGCTTGCACAGGAACCTGAAGAAAACAAAAAAGGCACACCTTTATGGGAAGGTGTGCTCAGCGTGTAGACAAACCCTCGCATTCGTTGTCAGCTCTGCGCGCTGGTGCTCACGAATGTCAAATTCGCTCCGCTCCAGTGCTCGAGCTTCCTAGACTTCAAAGGTTTTCTTTCACGCTGAAAAGAAGACAAAGGGCTAAAATAAAGATCATTTTAGCCCTTTGTCAACAATCTGTACACACCTTTATGGGAAGGTGTGCTTTTTGTTCTTATGATTGTTTTAAACGGCTTTCAAGCTCTGCTTTTTTCTCTTCGAAGCCCGGTTTTCCTAGTAAAGCAAACATATTCACTTTATAAGCTTCTACTCCAGGCTGATCAAACGGATTGACACCTAGTAAATATCCAGACATCGCACATGCTTTCTCAAAGAAGTACACGAGGTATCCGAATGTATAAGCATCCATCTCAGGAATTGTCACGATAAGGTTCGGTACTTTTCCATCTGTATGGGCAAGCATCGTTCCTTCAAATGCTTTTTTATTGACGAAATCAACCGTTTTTCCTGCCAGATAGTTCAAGCCATCAAGGTCTTGTTCTTCTGCTTCAATCACAAGCTCATGTCGAGGCTTGTCTACATTGACGATTGTTTCGAACAAGTCTCTTCTTCCTTCTTGAACATATTGACCAAGTGAATGAAGATCTGTTGAGAAGTTAGCAGATGAAGGATAGATTCCTTTTTCATCTTTCCCTTCACTTTCACCGAATAATTGCTTCCACCATTCTGCGAAATATTGCAGGCCTGGCTCATAGTTAATCAGCATTTCAATTGTTCTGCCTTTATTGTAAAGGACATTGCGGACAACAGCATATTGGTAAGCCGCATTTTCAGAAAGCTCAGATGAAGCAAAGTCTTCGCTTGCTTTTGCCGCACCTTCCATCATCTGATCAATGTCTGCACCGCTCACAGCGATTGGCAAAAGACCGACTGCTGTTAATACAGAATAGCGTCCACCAACATCATCAGGGATGATAAATGATTCATAGCCTTCTTCAGTTGCTAATGTTTTCAGCGCACCGCGTGCCTTGTCAGTTGTCGCATAAATACGTTTTTTCGCTTCTTCAGCACCGTATTTTTCAATGAGGAGCTTTTTAAAGATGCGGAACGCAATGGCTGGCTCTGTTGTTGTACCAGATTTTGAAATCACGTTAATGGAGAAATCTGCATCTTCTAATAGATCCATTACATCTGTTAAATAAGAAGAACTGATGTTATTTCCAATAAAAATGATTTGCGGTGTCTTGCGCTTGCCTTTTGGCAAAGTGTTATAGAAAGAATGGTTCAAAAATTCAATCGCCGCACGTGCACCTAGATATGAACCGCCGATGCCGACAACGAGCAGGACGTCAGAGTCAGACTTAATTTTATCTGCACTTTTTTTAATGCGGGCAAATTCTTCGCGGTCATATTGCTTCGGCAAGTCCACCCAGCCTAAATAATCACTGCCTGCACCCGTTTGTTCATGAATATTATGATGGGCAACCTTCACAAAATCTTTTAAATATGTAAGCTCATGTTCTTGAAAGAAAGGTAACGCTTTCGAGTAGTCAAATTGAATATGTGTCATCGCTTGTAAGCCCTCCATTACGTTAGTTCTGTCCCTTTCACTTTAGCGGAACTAGCTATTGAAATCAAGTGATCGTCACTGGCATAGCAAAAAGCCGCTTTTCTGGATGAAAAGCGGCAATCTGGATTATAAAGAAGCTTTCAAAATCGCTAGAATATCATCACGGTTAAGTTTCATAAAGTTTCCAAAACCACCGTATTCCATTTCTTTTGCTGCAATGTCGGCAATTTTGTCCAGCTGATCCTCACCAATGTTATAATCAGCTAAACGGCTTGGTGCACCAAGGCTTGACCAGAACGCTGACAGTTTGTCGATTCCTTCTAATGCGATGTCACGATCTGACTTTCCTTCTGTTTCGATGTCAAACATGTTCAGCATCAGGTTTTTAAAGCGTTCTACATTATGATCAAGCGTGTGGCGCATCCAGTTTGGGAAGAGGATAGCAAGCCCGCCTGCATGCGGAATGTCATAGACAGCCGATACAGCATGCTCAATCGTATGGGACGCCCAGTCGCCAAAGTAACCCATTTGCAGCGTGCCATTTAAAGCAATCGTTCCTGCATAGAGAATGGTTTCACGATGCTCATAGTTTTGTAAGTCCTCCAGCAGTTTTGGTGCTGTCTCGATGACTGTTTGAAGAACAGCAAAACACATCCGGTCCTGTAAAGGCGTGTTTTTCACATTATGGAAGTATTGCTCAAAAACGTGGCTCATCATATCGACCATACCATACACTGTCTGGTTTTCTGGCACAGAATACGTATGCTCAGGGTCTAGAATTGAAAAAGCAGGGTGAGTGACTGAGCTGCCCCACACATATTTTTCATTCGTTTCCCAGTTTGTGATGACAGAGTCCGGGTTCATTTCTGAACCTGTTGCTGCAAGTGTCAGCACTGTGCCAAACGGCAGTGCTTTTTGAGCGGTTGTTTTCTTTGAAATAATATCCCACACATCACCGTCATACTCTGCTCCGGCTGCAATTGCTTTTGTACAGTCGATCACACTTCCGCCGCCAACGGCTAATAAGAAATCAATGTTCTCCTTTTGGCAGATATCGATTCCCTTTTTCACTGTTGTGAGGCGCGGGTTTGGTTCAACGCCAGACAGCTCAAATACTTCAGCGTCTGCTTCTTTTAACGCACTGATGACTTTGTCATAAAGACCATTTTTCTTAATGCTGCCTCCGCCATATACAAGTAACACTCGTTTTCCATAACGAGCGAGTTCGCTTTTGAGTCCTTCTAGCTGTCCTTTTCCAAACATCAATTTTGTTGGATTATAGTAAATAAAATTCTCCATCTGTTGAAACATCTCCTTACAACGAATATATCCAAAAACATGAAAGACTACTGTAACATATGTACACGATGAACTCAAAAAAGATAACTGCCCGCAAGCAGCTATCTTTTTGTTGTTCAATTATAAAGAAGCGTTCAAAATGGCTAAAACATCTTCTTTGTTCAGCTTTTTAAATTGACCAAATTCACCGCGTGCCATTGCACGGTCTGCAATTAAATCAATTTTCTCATCGTTGATGTCATAATCCGCTAAACGGCTTGGTGCACCAAGACTTGTCCAGAACGCTGACAGCTTGTCGATTCCTTCTAAGCCAACTTCTTCGTCTGTTTTGCCCGCAGGGTCTACATCGAATACACGCACCGCTAATTGTTTAAAACGGCCTGGGTTTTCTTGAATCACATGTTTCATCCAGTTCGGGAACAAGATCGCAAGTCCGCCTGCATGAGGAATATCATAGACAGCAGATACTGCATGCTCAATATTATGAGATGCCCAGTCACCACGTGCCCCCATTGAAAGCATGCCATTAAGTGCAATTGTGCCAGTGAATAAAATCGTTTCACGCAGCTCGTAGTTCTCTAGATCGTTGATCAACTTCGGTGCCGTTTCAATGACAGTACGAAGAAGTCCTTCACACATACGGTCTTGATAAGATGTATTTTCTGTGTGATGGAAATATTGTTCGAACACATGAGACATCATGTCAACCATGCCATAAATCGTGTGATTTTTAGGCACAGTGAATGTGTTGACTGGATCAAGAATAGAGAATTTCGGGAAAACGGCTGGACTTCCCCAGCCATACTTCTCATTTGTTTCCCAGTTTGTGATAACTGATCCAGAGTTCATTTCAGAGCCTGTTGCGGCAAGTGTTAACACAGTACCGAACGGAATAGCTTCCATTGGGACGTGTTTGCGTGTCACGATATCCCAAGCATCTCCATCGTACTTCGCACCAGCTGCGATTGCTTTCGTCGCATCAATAACACTGCCTCCGCCAACTGCCAAAATAAAATCAATGCCGTTCTCTTTGCAAAGCTCGATCCCTTTTCTTACTGTTGTTAAGCGCGGGTTAGGCTCTACACCAGCAAGTTCAGTGATTGCAGTTCCTGATTCTTTTAGGATGCTGACAACTTGGTCATAAAGGCCGTTTCGTTTAATACTGCCTCCACCATATACAAGTAATACGTTTTTTCCGTAGTGTTTGAGTTCATCTGAAAGGGCTGATACTTCTCCCTTTCCAAAAATTAATTTCGTTGGGTTCCAATAAGTAAATCGATCCATGTGATCTCCTCCTCGCGCTACATTATGCGCCTCATTCATTCCAAAAGTAAAGTAATTTGCTTTCATCCATTTTCTTACGCATAGTTTGGCTAAAAATCTGCAAAATATAAATGTATTGATGCTGTAGCGAAAGGAGGAATCACGATGAGTGCTATTCAACGTATTGCCCTCGTGCTCACGATTATCGGTGCTATTAACTGGGGACTAATCGGCTTTTTTCAATTTGACTTAGTAGCAGCGATCTTTGGCGGACAAGGTTCTGCATTATCACGTATTATTTATGGTCTTGTTGGAATTGCAGGTCTTGTCAACCTTGGTCTGTTGTTCAAACCAAGCGAAGAAGCTGTTCGCCGTGACGAGCCGAATCCAGAAGTTCGTTAAATAAAAGGACATAAAAAAGGCTGCCTACATGAGGCAGCCTCAGCGTGTAGACAAACCCTCGCATCCTTTGTCAGGTCTGCGCGCTGGTGCTCACGAATTCTAAATTCGCTCCGCAAGAGTAGCCGCCCTTCCTAGACTTCAAAGGTTTTCTATCACGCTGAAAAAAAGACAAAGGGCTAAAATAAAGATCATTTCAGCCCTTTGTCCACAATCTAAGGCACCGTTTGAAGCGGTGCTTTTTTATTATTTCTTGATAAGGTCTTTACGGTTTGATTGCTCAATCCACTCTTCAAGTTTATCTTTAAGCGTATTGAAACCTTGTGGTGCAGCAGCTTCTTCTTTCACTTGCTGTGGTCTTTGTTTCTTTGGTTTGCTTTCTTTTCTTTCCGGTGCTTCTTGTGTCGCACGGATAGAAAGGCTGATTTTACCTGCATTTTCATCAACAGAAAGAACTTTTACTTGTACTTCATCACCAATTGAAAGGTGCTCGTTGATGTCTTTTACAAAGCCATGTGTTACTTCAGAAATATGCACAAGTCCTTGAGTTTCTTCATCTAATGCAACAAACGCACCATACGCTTGTAATCCTGTTACTTTACCAGTGTAAACACTGCCTACTTCAAACTTTGTCGCCATGATAACAACTCCTAAATAAATGTTTTAATATTCGTTTATACGCAATTAAAAACTATATCACAGAACGGGCAGTTACGCAAAATATTTTTTAAATGGGTTTAGATGAGAACAAAAGGGGGAATACCTGAAAACAAGAATGCTTTCTAGTATTCCCCCCTAATTTGTGAGGCATGAGTCCGTTTGGATTGATGCCTTTTTTTATTTTAAGATGGCTGATGCTTCTTCCTTCACTTGTCGAGCCTGCAAAAAGCGCTGAATTCTTGAAAGTGATTCCTGAAGATGATCAAGTGACGAAGCATATGAACAGCGGATATGACCCTCACCGCTCGGTCCGAATACATTCCCAGGCACAACAGCGACTTTTTCACTTAGGAGCAGCTCCTCAGCAAATTGTTCTGAAGTCATGCCTGTGCTTTTAATCGATGGGAACGCGTAAAACGCTCCGTTTGGCTGATGGCATGTAAGTCCTAGTTCGTTTAAAGAGCCGACAAACAAATTACGGCGTCTTCTATAGCTTTTCTTCATTTTCTCTACATCTTCAAGCCCATTTTTTAATGCTTCTTCTGCCGCATATTGTGCCATCGCCGGTGCGCACATCATAGAATATTGATGTATTTTCAGCATGGCATCCCGCAGTACAGGTGGTGCTGCCACATATCCTAAACGCCAGCCCGTCATGGCAAACCCTTTAGAAAAGCCTGAAATCAAGATCGTTCTTTCCTTCATATCTTGAATAGCCGCGACGCTTGTAAAAGCTTCATCGTATGTCAGCTCTGCATAAATCTCATCCGTAATAATGAGCAGGTCATGCTCTTTCGCAAATTGAGCAATATCTTCAAGCTCTTCCTTTGAATAAACAGACCCAGTCGGATTTGATGGCGAGCAAAGCAGAATGGCTTTTGTTTTCGGCGTCAGCTTTGTGCGAAGATCTTCAGAATCCGCTTTGAAATCTTTTTCAGCGGATGTACTTAAATAGACAGGCACTCCGCCTGCAAGTGTCGTAAGAGCCCCATATGCTACGAAACAAGGCTCTGGAATGATCACTTCATCCCCGCTGTTTAAAATCGCACGAAAGGCCAAATCAAGTGCCTGGCTTCCGCCAACTGTGATAATGAGTTCTTCTTCTGGACTGTAGTCAATGTGAAACCGTTTATATAAATAGTGGCTTAGTTCTTTTCGCAAAGAAATTAAACCGGCATTCGCCGTATAAGAGGTCAGCCCTTGTTCTAATGACATAATACTTGCTTCTCTGACATTCCAAGCTGTCACGAAATCCGGCTCGCCGACACCAAGGGAGATAACCCCTTCCATTGTAGCAGCCAAATCAAAGAATTTCCGAATACCTGACGGCTGAATGCTTTGTACCGTTTCAGATAAATAAGACTTTTTCATTTAAGGAGACACCACGATTCTTTTGTCATCGTCTCCTGTTTCAAACACTTTCCCATCATGTTTATATCTTTTCAAAATAAAGTGGGTAGTTGTTGAAACAACGGAATCAAGTGTCGATAATTTTTCAGATACGAAGCGGGCAATATCAGACATAGATCTTCCGCGAATCACTACCGAAAGATCGTAAACACCTGACATGAGATAGACAGACTCCACTTCCTGAAACCGATAAATCCGTTCAGCAATTTCATCAAATCCGACGCCTCTTTTTGGTGTCACTTTTACATCAATCATTGCTGTAACGCCTTCATGACCATCCACTTTTCGCCAGTCAATCATGGTTGAATAATCAATAATGACTTTTTGATCTTCAAGTTTTTGAATGATGGCTTCGGCTTCTTCTGCTGTCACGCCTGCCATTTTTGCAATTGTATTTAAATCGGCGCGGCTGTTTTCATCTAAAATCTCTAATATTTCAGTTTCTTTTTCTGTTAGTTTCATTTGATTTCACACCTCAGATTATAAAAGCTGGTTTTAAAAAATCTTCTGAACATTATAGCACGTTTTTCCCATTATGCTAAGCAGGGAAAAGATTCTAATGATAGCTTAAAATCCACTTTTTAGGGTACAATACAGTCACCTAACAGAGAGAGTATCTAGTATCGGAGTGAAGAATGTGGACATTGTTCAGCCAGCTTATATGAAAAGTACATTCGGTTTAGATATCTATTACGAGTACTATCCAAATGAGGGCAAGAAGACATTAATCTTAATTCACGGTCTCTTCTCTTCTACCTTCAGCTATCGAAAGCTCATCCCGCTTCTGAAACAGGACTTCAATTTAATTGCGATTGATCTGCCGCCATTTGGACAGTCAGAGAAGTCGAGTACGTTTATTTACAGCTATCGCAACATGGGAAAAATTATTATAGAGCTAGCTGGTTACTTACAGATTCAGCATGCGATTCTAGTGGGTCATTCCATGGGTGGACAGATCGCCTTATACGCTGCATCTGAACGGCCGGACCTATTTGAAAAGGCGGTTCTATTGTGCAGCTCAGGATATTTGAATAAGTCAAAAAGATCACTTGTTTACAGCACATATATTCCTTATTTTTATCTGTATCTAAAAAGAAAGCTTTTAAAACAGGGCATTATGAAAAATTTAACAGCCGTTGTGCATGATCATTCCATCATTGATCAAGAGATGGTGGACGGCTATTTAAAGCCATTTTCAGATGATCAAATCTTTCGGGGGATATTTCGTTTGATTCGGCACCGGGAAGGAGATTTAACTTCGGACGTTTTAAAGAAAATGGAAACACCTGTGCTGCTCATTTGGGGCGAGGAAGATCGAATCGTTCCCATTCAAATAGGCGAAAGACTGCACAAAGATCTGCCAAATTCGACCTTGCATGCATTAAAAAAAACCGGGCACCTCATTCCTGAGGAAAATCCGGTCTTTGTGTCTGATCAAATTGGACATTTCAGCCTGTCTTAGCGTGAACAGGAGCTGCTGTCTCGTATGACAAAAAGCTGATTCGCTATATGCTGACAGCTCTCTATCGGAAGAAGCTGTTCAAATGAGTGATGGTAGATGGCTTGAATCTCGTTTGCTAAAAATAACGGGTCTTCTGCGTCGTATAATGCACTGATGACGTCAGCAGGCTCCGTTTCATAAAAATCCTCTCCATAATGAAAAGGATCCCATGCCTTAATGATTTGAATCATCTCTTCTACAGCTTGACTATCTTTCATCGGTATCACCGCTTATAATAAATTTTGTGATGTTTATTTTAGCACAACCAAGAATGGTTGAAAAACAGCTAGAGGTGGGTTTCATGAATTTCGACGAACAGATCATACGTAAAGGTTCAAAATCAGTGAAATGGGATCAAGCAGAGTCTTTGTTCCTGACAACAGATGCCCTCCCGATGTGGGTGGCTGATATGGATTTTAAAGCGCCGCAGATCGTCCTTGATGCATTGAAAGAGCGATTAGATCACGGTGTATTTGGCTATGCATTTCAAGATCAGGATACGCAGCAGGCAGTCGCTGGATGGCTCAAAAGGAGACATGGATGGACAATTCAGACAGATGCCGTCACCTTCACACCAGGAATCGTAACGGCACTTAGTTTTGCTGTTCAAGCCTTTACAGCACCGCACGACGAAGTAGTTATACAGTCACCAGTGTATACACCTTTTTATCAAATGATTGAACGAAATGGACGTACAGTCTCAACCAATCCTTTAAAAATAGAAAACGACCGCTATATGATGGATTTTGATGATTTAGAGAAAAAACTGAGCAGACCACAAGCAAAGCTCATGTTCCTATGCCATCCGCATAATCCGTCCGGAAGAGCATGGTCAAAAGAGGAATTAAAGCGAGTCGGAGACCTATGTGTAAAGCATGGAGTCACAGTCGTTTCAGATGAGATTCACTCGGATTTGATGCTTTACGGGAAGCAGCACGTGCCCTTCGCCAGCCTTTCTGACGACATTGCACATATCACGGTAACGTGTATTGCGCCGAGTAAAACCTTTAATCTAGCGGGGCTTCAGGCATCTGCTATTATCATTTCAGATGAAGAAAAAAGAACCCTTTTCACCAATGAAGTGCAAAGAAACGGACTGTCCAAACTGAATGCCTTTGCGATTCCAGCAATGGAAGCAGCATACCGCCACGGAGATGAGTGGCTCGATGCCCTTGTTCTTTATCTCGAAGGCAATATGAAGACAGCGATGGACTATATCGACGAAAATCTTCCAAATATGCGTTATATGAAACCAGATGCTTCTTATTTATTGTGGCTGGACATTCGGGATTATCAATTCAGTCAAGCGGAATTGAAACGGAATCTGTTAAAAAAGGGGAAATTGATCCTAGAGCTTGGCCACGTGTACGGACAAGAAGGAGACGGCTTTATTCGGATGAATCTCGGCTGTCCTGCTTCAACAGTGAAAGAAGGGCTGAAACGTCTTCATCAAGCGTTCACGCTATCATCTGAATAAGACCTATACGATAGAAAGAACATCCTAACGGGTGTTCTCAGCGTGTAGACAAACCCTCGCATTCTTTGTCGGTCCTGCGTGCTGGTGCTCACGAATGTCAAATTCGCTCCGCGCCAGTACTCGTCCTTCCTAGACTTCAAAGGTTTTCTATCACGCTGAAAAGAAGACAAAGGGCTAAAATCAAGATCATTTTAGCCCTTTGTCAACAATCTGAGAACATCCTAACGGGTGTTCTTTTTAAAGAAAAAAACCCTCCTTTTATCATATCTACTTTGTACATGAAATGATATAATGAGAGGAATTACAATTATTTACGAGGAGAGCATTTAAATGGAAATGTTCAAGGATTTTCTGCTCCATGTATCTTTTATTCTATTTCCAATCTTTTTATATCATGCGCTATGGTTAAGCCGGACCCCTGCTCATTTCCCAAAAACGAATAAACTGCTCATCACAGTATTCGCATCTATCTCTTCAGCACTATGTATTATGTATCCAGTTGGTTCGATTTTAGATTTGCAGACTGGGCTTCAATCCATTCCCCTTGTACTTGCTATTTTATACGGAGGATACATGGCGGGGATCGTTGCCATCTTGATAAGCATCATTGTCAAATTTGTGATGTACGGCTCTTTCTTATGGATCGGTCTCATCGTTGTCCCAATTTACTTTTTCATCCCATTCCTGTTCTACCGAAAATGGCATCAATATTCGAAGCCAAATAAGCTGTTTTACGGAGTGCTTATCGGTTTATCCAAAGGATTCTTTATTTATATTGGACTGCTTGCGGTCAGCTTAATGGCATACAGCCCAGCTTTTATTATGCAGCAAAAGCTCCTTGAGTTATTTTTCTCAACTCTTTACTACATATTCTTTCTTGTGCTCAGTATCTATTCCATTGAATTCGTTAAAGAAAATGCGGAAATGAGATCACAGCTTGTCCAGTCAGAAAAACTGACCATTGTAAGTGAACTTGCTGCAAGTGTTGCCCATGAAGTACGCAATCCGCTGACAGTTGTGAGAGGCTTTATTCAATTGCTCTTTTCGAGTGATAATACGAAAGAGCCATCTGCCAATAAAGATTATAAAAATCTCGTTCTGTCCGAGTTAGACCGGGCGCAGGACATTATCACGAGTTATCTTGACATTGCAAAACAAAACTATTATCAAATTGAATCTCTTAATCTATCTAAATTACTTGAAGAATGTGCATCACTGATGACATCCTATGCGAATTTCAAATCGGTCACGATTCATCAATCCATTGAGCCTGACCTATACATTCAAGGTGACGTAACGAAGATCAAGCAGGTCATGATTAATTTAATCAAAAATGCGATAGAAGCGGCTCCTGAACATGAAGGAAAAATTGAACTTTTTGCTTCAAAAGAAAATCATAAGATCTGCCTTTATTTCGTTGATAACGGTGTAGGTATGACAGAAAGCCAAATGAAAAAGCTTGGCGAACCCTATTACACTTTGAAAAATAAAGGGACTGGACTTGGGCTGACAGTGACTTTTTCTATTATTGAAAATCACCATGGAACGATTCGTTTCAAAAGCTCGCTGCAGTCTGGAACAACCGTCACCGTGAAATTTCCTGAAGATACAAGAAGAAAATGATTAATCGATTTTTTTTGTTCTTTTTTCATCTATGCGCTCCTGCTTCTTAGACGCTCGAACGATGAGACGAAAGCAAATAAACGCAGCTATAAAGAAAATCACCGTGGTGATAGCCGCTGGGATGTACTCCCTTTTATCTTCAGGAAAATACAGTAGAAAAAGTACGATGAATGACATCTCGCCATTCCCCCTTTTGCTCGTTTACTTCACTATATTGGCTAAAAGAAATGAAATACCTTCCTATGAGAAGGAAATGGAGGAATTTCACATGACAGACATTCAAATTGGACAAGTTGTGAAAGGTTTTTATAAAACAGGTGTATACGTTGGGGAAGTGACAGCAGTGAAACCATCGACCTATCTCGTTCAAGTAAAAGCCGTTCTGACACATCCCACTCAAGGCGACCTGCATCATCCGAAAGAAGCAGACGTGCCTTTTTTCCAAGAGAGGCGGGCTTTGGCCTATAGAGAACAGACAAATATCCCTCATCATATGGTGAAGCCTTATGATGGCGATATCCCTGATTATGAAGAGTCACTGAAAGAAGCTGTAGATAAATTGAAACAAGCACTCCGTGCGGATGATTCTAAATGGGTTGAAAAATCAAGAGCGTGCCTATCTTCTCTTGAGAAAGATTATTTTCCAGAAGACGTCCGCTAATCAGCCGAATCAAAAAAATGTGAGAAATCGATCAGCTCACCAATTTTGGTTGTTTGCGGATTTTCCACATAGGCTCTGTCTTTTTCAAAAAGGGTTAACAGCTGATAAGTCGTCATGGCATCATCGAGTGCTTTATGATGCTTACCAGCTCCTTCACTGCCGTATTCCTTTGCCGCTTTTCGAAGCCCTGTCAGTGTGCGGTCACCAAAAAAGGTTTTATATTCAAAAGCCAGGTCCCTCAGCTTCCCCTTAAAAGGAAAGGCAATGTGATTGAGCATACAATTTTGCTTCAATACCTTCATGTCCATGTTGCCCCACGTAATAATTTCACAATTCTCTCCCCCATCAAGTGACACGAGCTTCTCGATAAATTCCTCAAATGAAATTCCGCTCTCTACATCCTCCTGCGTAATTCCGAGGAAAGATTTACAGCGCTTCGTCAGCTTCGGGAACTTTTTCGGTTTGACGTAGCTAGAGAATGTGTCTATGATCGTTTCATCTGCTGCTTTCACTGCCCCAGCTTCAATAATTTCAGGAAAAAAGTTTTGCGGATGATATTTTCCATCAGGCATCGTAAATTCAAAATCGACCACAAGCACCGTCTTCTGTTCCACCAGTTTCACCTCACTTTTTCGTCAGCTTTTCATTCTCATACCATTATATTAAGACGGACCTTGAAATCACTTCATTTTCGTGAAAATAATGCAGATTCACTATGCCCAACCTATTCATCTGATGAAAGATCGTTTATTTTCCTTTATAATTATTAAGGAACACGAAATAAATAAAGAAGGTGGTCTCTATCACAAACAGGAAGAAAAACTTGTACATCATGTGGTTTGTGAACTTTTTTGTATCTGCGAGCATTACAATGATCGTCCCTTTTTTATCACTTTACATAGAATCTCTTGATAGCAGCTATTCAAATGAATTTGTTCAAAGATGGAGCGGCTATGTCTTTGGGGTCACGTTTTTAACAGCCTTCTTGATTTCTCCGATTTGGGGGCGGATTGGCGACCGGCATGGCTATAAAAAGATTTTATTAATTAACGGAATTGGCATCGCCACAAGTATTCTATTAATGGGGCTTGTGCACACCGTGTATCAGCTATTCGCACTAAGGCTCTTCATGGGGCTTGTCACAGGCTTTATCTCGACTTCAATGGCACTGATTTCTGCACAGACCGAAAAAGCAACTGCCGGTAAAACCCTTGGAACGATGCAGATGAGTAATGTCGCCGGAGGATTGTTTGGACCATTAATGGGCGGATTCATGGCAGACAGTGTCGGATTTATTTATACGTTTTTCCTGACAGCGGCTGTCATTTATGTGTCAGCTATTGTGATTATCTTCGGAGTGAAGGAACAGCCGATCCGATCAAAAGAAGCAAAGCGTGTTTCTTACTCACGGAAGGATGTACTCTTTCACATTTTCAAACAGCCTTTGCTTGTGGTCACGATGCTTTTAACGTTTATTACACAAGTAGGGAACTTTAGCATTCAGCCGCTTTTGGCTTTATACATTCATGATTTACATGGTCCTGTCAATCTCGCTTTTTATGCGGGGCTTGCATTTTCTGCAACTGGACTTGGCAATTTGCTGTTTACGCGAAAATGGGGAGATCTCGGAGATCGAATTGGTCACGACAAGGTGCTGCTTGCCCTTCTCATCCTCTCCTCTATTTTATTTATCCCGCAAGCGATGGCGGATTCTTACGTCATGTTAGTCATTTTCCGTTTCCTATACGGGATGGCACTTGGCGGGATTATTCCGTGTACGACAGCGTATATCCGGATCAAAGCACCTGCTTCTATGCAAGGGGAAGTGCTCGGATACAATGTCAGCTTCCGTTTTCTTGGGAATGTCGTCGGTCCGGTAATCGGCGGCATTGTGGCGAGTCATTACGGAATTCCAGCTGTCTTTTATGTCACTGCCGCCATTTTTCTGTTTGGCGCATTATTTTTATGGGCAGTCCGCTCGCATGCGAAAACAAAGGAAAGGAGTGTCTGATCATCTTCAGATACTCTTTTTTCTTGCGGAAAAGCCTTATTCACTAGACTTCACGCTCATTCTTTTCTAAAAATAACCTTCTCGTATCCGCAAAAGAATGGTACGATATGGCTAGAAAATTGAAGAAAGTGAGTGACCTCATGTTTCGTGCAATCATTGGTTGGTTATTACTTGCTGCCCTCATCCCATTATTTGCTCTGACTTTTTATCTATCAAAGGAAGAAGCTGCAAGTGTAAAGCCTGTTAACGAAGTGCTTGATCAAAAAATCAAGCTGGAAAAGATAGATTTTTCCCAAAACAGTTATATGTATGACCGGGATGGTTCTCTTATCTCAGAGATCGTCTCAAATGATGAGAACCGAGTGTTCGTGAAATACGATAACATTCCTGAACCTGTGAAGGAACTGTTCCTTCGTTCAGAGGACCGCAACTTTTATGACCATAAGGGAATTGACTTTATGGGGGTTGTTCGTGCCCTTGCTGCAAATGTCAAAAACCATGGCATCAGCCAAGGAGCGAGTACGATCACACAGCAGCTGTCCCGCAACTTATATTTAAGCCATGAACGTTCGTTCAGCCGAAAGTTTACAGAGCTGCTCTATTCCTATGAACTTGAGCGGAAATTCTCGAAAGATGAAATTCTCGAAAGCTATTTAAATACAATTTATTTCAGTAATGGTGTTTACGGTGTCGGTTCAGCGGCTAATTACTATTTTGATAAGCCGCTTAGTTCTTTAACACTTGCACAAATGGCATTTATCTCTGCTATTCCAAACAACCCAACACTGTATGACCCATTAAAAAAGTTCAAGCACACAAAGAAACGCCAAGAACGACTGCTTGGTATTCTGAAGAAAGATGGTGTCATCACCAAAAAGCAATACAAAAAAGCCGTTAAAGAAAAAATCAGCCTTTCTTTAAGTGAAAAGAAAAACCTATACCCTGACTATGTGACATATGCCAATGAAGAGTTTACCGATCTTGTGTCTGATCAGGAGGGCTTTACAAAACGATTGAAGAAAGCCAAAACGGCTGAAGCAAAAAAGGCGATTCAAAAAGAATTATCTGAAAAGGTCAGTGCCCTGCTCCAGGATGGTGTGAAAATTTATACGGCGCTTGACCCTTCCTTACAGCAAAGAGCCGTCTATCAGCTCAATGCTCAATTGCCTTACCAAGGTGTGGAAGGCGGATCAGCCGTCATTAATCATGAAACGCACCAAATTGTTGCACTTGCTGGCGGGAAAAACTATAAGAAATTTGATTTTAACTACGCTTATCAAGCGCAAAGACAGCCAGGTTCTGCGATTAAACCGCTTTTAGACTATGCGCCTTATATTGATCAAACCGGCGCAACGGCTTCAAGCACCATCAGTGCCGGCAAGTTTTGCAGCAGCGGATACTGTCCGCAGAACTATAATCATAAAACATATGGAACAGTCACGCTTGAAACAGCCTTTAAAAATTCTTACAATACTCCTGCGATCCGAATGCTGGATACAGTAGGTGTCAAAAAAGGCTTCAGCTATTTAGAAAAGTTCTCATTCGAGCATCTCGTAGCGGAAGATTACCGTCTTCCTTCTGCACTTGGCGGATTTACGAAAGGCTTCTCACCGCTAGAAATAACAGATGCATATACCGTCTTTGGCAACCAAGGAGCCTACACACAAAGTCATTCGATCACAAAAGTGACAGACTTAAACGGTAAGACCCTTTACAAGTGGAAAGAGTCGCCAAAACAAGTATATTCTCAGCGTACAAATGAAACGATGCGTAAGCTGCTTACCTCTGTTGTGAAAAGCGGGACAGGGAAAAAAGCGAATTTCAATGCTCCTTACATCGGTGGTAAAACAGGGACATCTAATGACTACAAAGATATCTGGTTTGTGGGACTGACAGATCAATATACAATGGGTGTCTGGGTCGGAAGAGATAGAGGAACGGTGGAATCGATTTATCATTCAAGCCCGCACTTACGTATTTGGAAAAATACGATGCAATACGCCAGATAAACAGGAGGTTTGATTGCGATGCATTCAACACATCCACCCCATTTAATTTTATTTGACGGTGTCTGCAACGTGTGCAGCGGCGCTGTTCAGTTTGTGATTAAGCGCGATCCGAATGAACGGATGATGTTCGCTTCCTTACAATCAGATACAGGACAGCGTATTTTAAAGGAAAATGGTTTGCCTTTAGATGAGTTCAATTCATTCATTTATATTGAAAAAGGGACCCTTTATACGAAATCAACAGGCATTTTAAAAGCTGCGCGGCATTTAAAAGGAATCTACAGATGGAGCTTTTTACTCCTTGCCATACCTCGCCCAATCCGTGATTGGTTTTATCAGCTGATGGCAAAAAATCGCTACAAATGGTTTGGTCAAAAAACATCTTGTATGATGCCTACACCCGATATTCAAAAGCGGTTTCTTTCATAAAAAAAGCATCCTCAATCATTGGAGGATGCTTTCTTTGTCTGCTTACGAAGGCAGACTTGCCATCACACTGTTATAAAGCTTAATAAATAAGTACAAAATACCGATCAAAAACGTCGCCCAAAACAGCAGAATAAACATCATAAACCCAATCAAATTCAGCATAGAAAGCGATTGATAAATGCGAACCACAACCCAGATAAAATAGACAAGACTTGCTAATGCAAAAAGTCCGACAAGCAGAATGAGCTGCTGCGTCAACAGAAATGCTAGCAGGCTGGCAAATAAATAAACAACGGATGCAATCCGAATTTTCTTTAAGTTCTCCCCTTCAGGGTCCTTAGCGAAAAAGAGCAGCGCCAGCTCTAATATCGTATCTGCAATCAGTTTTAAGGCAGATAAGATCATAAAATAAACAAGTGCAAATGCGGCAAAGAGAGCAAGACGAATGCCCTGTTCAGAGAAAAATTCCAGCATTCCTTTTAAAATACCTGCTTGAGTCAAGAAATCAGTCGTGATACCTACTGTGTAAATCGAAAAAGCAGAGCTGAATAGTAAAATTGAAATCAGCGGAAAATATCCAGTCAAATATGTATTTTTCATAAATAGATCCTTTCTCATAAGCTCACATTTATTATGGCTCACTTAAAACGGATTGACAAGATGCTTTCAAAGTAAACTGACAGCAAAATCAAATTTATGTTTTGCACGTACATTCCTTCACAAACTTACATTTTCCCGTTAAAGTATTACTGTTACGAAAAAATCGTACGTTAGGGGTATACTCGTGAAAAAAACTTTAAGACTGCAAACTCGGCTGACGATCTTTGTGTGCATCGTTGTCCTGATCTCCCTTTGTATCACATTCTTTACGATATGGTCGGAAACAGCCAAGAACATTCATCAGCAGGAACGTGACATTGCTCTCTCTACTGCCAAAATGGTCGCAGAGGCACCGATCACCGCACAATCATTAGAAGATCATTCATATTCCGCATTACGAAAATATACAACAAGTGTTCAGCAAATCACCAAAACCGAATTCGTTGTCGTCATGGATATGAACGGTATCCGTAAAACACACCCAAATCCGCAGAAGATTGGAAAGCGGTTTGCCGGCGGTGATGAAAAAGCAGCATTACAGGGAAAAGAACATATTAGTACGGCTTCTGGAACACTCGGCAGATCCATGCGTGCTTTTGTTCCTGTTTATGATCAAAACGGAAAACAGCTCGGGGCTGTGGCCGTAGGGATTACGTTAAAGGAAATTGACTTGATTATTCATCAAAGTTTACTTCCGCTCTACTTCGTCACATCACTCAGCCTTCTATCTGGCATCATCGGAGCACTCATTGTGGCAAGAAAAGTGAAGAAGATTATGTTTGGACTTGAGCCGGATGAGATCGCCACATTGTTAAAAGAACGAAGTGCCATGCTAGAATCAACAAAAGAAGGGATTCTTGCCGTCGATCAGCACGGTAAAATCAAACTGGCCAATGCAGAAGCCAAACGGCTCTTTCATAATATGGGCATTATGGTTGATCCTAGAGAACAAGATGTGCAAACTCTCCTCCCTTCAAGCGGTTTAAAACAGGTCATTGAAACACGCAAGCCGCTGCTTGATCGTGACGTGAGAATGAATGGACTGGAGCTCGTCTTTAACGAAGTGCCAATTACGGTAAAAGGGGAAATTGTCGGAGCCATCGCCACCTTCCGTGACAAAACAGAAGTGAAACATCTGGCTGAACAGCTTAGCGGGGTCAAAATGTATGCGAATGCGCTCCGTGCCCAGTCACATGAATTTATGAACAAGCTGCATGTCATTTTAGGATTGGTTCAGCTCAAAAACTACGATGACCTTGGCACCTATATCAAAGATATTGCGATCTATCAGCAAACGGAAACAAATGAAATCATCAACCATGTGAAAAACTCCGTTTTAGCAGGATTTTTACTAGGAAAACAAAGCTATATCAGGGAACAAGGCGCTGCCTTGGAGGTTATTTGCAGCACACAAGTGCCAAATACGGAGGACCCGGCAGTGACGCATGATCTCATTACCGTGATTGGCAACTTATTAAATAATGCACTCGATGCTGTTTCACATACTGAAACGAAAAACATCTCGATCTCCTTCAGATACGTCCATGAGCAGCTTCACATTGAAATCACGGACACAGGTGTTGGTCTCACGAAAGAAGAACAAGACATCATGTTTGATCAAGGCTTTTCAACTAAAGGAGAAGACCGAGGATTTGGACTTTACTTCGTTGACCAAAGCATCAAGAAATTGAACGGACATATGATTGTCACGAGTGAAAAAGGAGAAGGAACGACCTTTAGTCTCCGCATTCCGTATAAACAAAAGGAGGATTCACATGATTAATGTGTTAATAGTAGAAGATGATCCAATGGTTGGGGAGCTGAACAAACGCTACCTGACCCAAATCGACGGCTTTGAGTTAAAGGGGATAGCCACCTCGTTTCAGCAGGCACTTGAAGTGTTAAAAACAGAAGTCATTCACCTCGTACTGCTCGATATTTATATGCCTGGACAAAATGGACTGGCATTACTAACAGAAATTCGCCAGCAAAATCATGCCGTTGATGTCATTGTCATTTCGGCTGCAAATGAAGTCGATGTTGTACAGCAAACGATGCGAAACGGAGCAGTTGATTATTTAATTAAGCCGTTTGAGTTCGAACGATTCCAATCAGCACTGGCAGAGTATAAACGGAAACACACCCTGTATCAATCCATGAACAGCATTTCGCAAAATGATTTAGATGCGAAGCTTTTTCATAAAAAAGCAGAGGCGGAAAAAGTCCTCCTGCCAAAAGGACTGACCAAAAGCACACTGAAACTCATCTGGACAAGCATTCAATCATTTGGCCAGCAGGCTTTCACAACCGAAGACCTAGCCAATCATACAGAAATCTCTCAAGTCTCCATTAGAAAATACTTGAAATTCCTTGAGGATATCGAAGTGGTGGATGTTGAAATGGCATATGGGACAATAGGACGTCCTGTTTTCCAATATAAACTGAACACGAGCAATATGAATTTGATTCAGCAATATCTTTAAAATACGACATCTGACCTTTCACAAAGGCCAGATGTTTTTTTATGGCATACGATGTAACAAACCCCTTGATATCAGTGGTTCTGCTGTAGTGGAGCACATCACAAAAGCGGCATTATATCATATTTCAGCAGATAAAAAGACATCAAATAAAGCCATTTAACATTTTTTTTAAAATAAAACAAATTTCTATTTATTTATTCGATCGGAAATGATAAATTATGATTGATTAGTTCAACGAGATATAAGTCTGATGTCTTACATCTTCTCTCCTGCCCTCCATAAGCTTCATGAAAAAGCAGGATAAAATACCCTCTTCAGAAGGGTGAGAAGAGATAGATCGGTCTTTTTTCGCGAGACTTTTCTGAAACTTTTAAATTTTATAGGGGGTTATGTTTTGAAGAAGCGCAAAATTGGACTAGCATTGTCCTTAGTCGTAGCAGCAGGAACCATCCTTGGAGCATGCGGCAACTCTGGCTCAAACAGCGGTGAAAGCAAAAAAGATAAAGATCAATTCACTGTTGCAATGGTAACTGATGTCGGTGGTGTCGATGACAAATCGTTTAACCAATCAGCTTGGGAAGGTTTACAAGCATTTGGGAAAGACAACAATCTAAAAAAAGGTAAAAACGGCTTTGATTACTTACAATCTAAATCAGATGCTGACTATACAACAAACTTAAACACACTTGCTCGTGAGAAATTCGACCTGATTTACGGAATTGGTTTCTTAATGGAAGATGCTATTTCTGAAATTGCGGATCAACGTAAGAAAAACCACTTTGCGATCGTTGATGCAGTCGTGAAAAAAGACAACGTAGCCAGCATTGTGTTTAACGAAAACGAAGGATCATTCCTTGTGGGTGTTGCGGCTGCTCTTTCTACAAAATCAAACAAAATTGGATTCGTCGGCGGCGTTGATTCTGAATTAGTCAGAAAATTCGAAGTTGGCTTCCGCGCAGGTGTTGAAGCAGCGAACCCGAAAGCAAAAGTTGAAGTGAAATATGCCGGTGCATTCGATAAGGCTGACATCGGGAAAGCAACAGCTGAAAGCATGTACAAATCTGGCGTCGACATCATCTATCATGCTGCTGGCGGCACTGGAACTGGTGTCTTCACAGAAGCGAAAAACCTGAAAAAAGCAGATCCTAACCGTAAAGTTTGGGTTATCGGTGTAGATAAAGACCAGTATGACGAAGGAAAAGTACCTGGAACAAAACAAAGTGTCACCCTTACTTCTATGGTTAAGAAAGTAGACACAGCGGTACAAGACTTAACAACGAAAGCAAAAGAAGGCAAGTTCCCTGGCGGCGAAGTGATCACATACGGTCTGAAAGAAGGCGCTCTTGACATCTCTCCATCTAAGGAAAACCTTGATAAAGATGTATTAAAGAAAGTGGAAGAATGGAAACAAAAAATCATCAAGGGTGAAATTAAAATCCCTGCAACACGTGATGAATTAAAAGATTTTAAAGCTTAATTTGAGCATCGGGATAAGCGCGCCTTATCCCCTTGCCTCTCCTTTACCTCCTCTTTATTCGTAAAAGGTGGTAAAAGAAAAGCTGCAGCCTCGTTTTGCAGCTTTTCTTTTGCTAGTTTTTATCTTCATCAGCACCCTAAAAAAGGAGCGGTTAAACCTGTGGATTATGTCATTGAAATGTTGAATATACGCAAAGAATTCCCTGGCATTGTAGCAAACGACAACATTACGCTGCAGCTAAAAAAGGGCGAAATTCATGCGCTGCTTGGTGAAAACGGCGCTGGAAAATCGACGCTCATGAACGTGCTTTTCGGCCTGTACCAGCCTGAAAAAGGTGAAATCAAGGTACACGGAAAACCTGTGACCATCTCTAGTCCAAATGATGCTAGTGATTTAGGCATCGGAATGGTGCATCAGCACTTTATGCTTGTCGATACCTTCACTGTCGCTGAAAACATCATTTTAGGTAAAGAGCCAAAGAAGTTTGGAAAGATTGACAAAGAACAAGCCATACAGCAAGTACAAGAACTTTCTGACCGCTATGGGTTGAAAATAGATCCTGCCGCCAAAGTATCTGACATCTCTGTCGGCATGCAGCAGCGTGCAGAAATCTTAAAAACACTTTACCGCGGCGCTGACATTTTGATCTTCGACGAACCAACGGCCGTTTTAACACCTCAAGAAATCAAAGAACTCATACAAATTATGAAAAACTTAATCAATGAAGGCAAATCCATTATTTTAATCACCCATAAGCTGAAAGAAATTATGGATGCCTGTCATCGCGTGACCATTATCCGAAAAGGCCATGGCATTCGTACACTTGATGTGGAAAGCACAAATAAAGACGAACTTGCAAGCCTCATGGTTGGCCGTGAAGTGTCATTTAAAACAGATAAAAAAGCGGCTTCTCCTGGTGAGGAAGTTCTTCAAATTCAAGACCTCACAGTAAAAGACGCCAGAGGAATTGAAGCGGTCAAACAGTTGAACCTCTCAGTGAAGGCTGGCGAAATTGTCGGAATTGCTGGGGTAGACGGCAATGGTCAGTCTGAATTAATTGAAGCCATTACCGGTTTAAAAAAATCAGAATCTGGCACGATCATGCTAAACGGGAAAGCCATTCAAAATCTCCCGCCTCGTAAAGTGACCGAATCTGGGATTGGACATATTCCTCAGGATCGTCATAAACATGGACTTGTACTCGATTTCTCAATTGGAGAAAACATTTCCTTACAAACGTATTATCAGCGTCCTTATTCAAAATTCGGCTTATTGAATATGAAAAATATTTATCAAAAAGCAAAACGAATCATTGCGGAATATGACGTCAGAACACCGAGTGAATATACAGAAGCGCGCGCGCTGTCAGGCGGTAACCAGCAAAAAGCCATTATCGGCCGTGAAGTTGACCGCAATCCTGATTTGTTAATTGCCGCTCAGCCGACACGAGGACTTGATGTTGGTGCGATTGAATTTGTTCATAAACGCCTAATCGAGCAAAGAGATGCAGGCAAAGCTGTTTTGCTCATCTCCTTTGAGCTTGATGAAATTATCAATGTCAGTGATAAGATCGCTGTTATTTTCGAAGGCAGCATTGTCGCCATTGTTGATCCAAAAGAAACAACAGAGCAAGAGCTTGGTCTATTAATGGCTGGAAGTACGCAACAGGAAGTGGGGAAAGAAGCAAATGTCTAATCGCTTAACAAATCTGCTGATTCCGCTTATAGCCATTGTACTTGGTCTTTTGGTTGGGGCCATTATTATGATGGCAAGCGGTTATAGTGTCATCGAAGGCTATAGCGCCCTTTGGAATGGCGTTTTCGGTGAAACCTATTATATGGGAGAAACCATCAGGCAAGTGACACCTTATATTTTATCAGGTCTTGCTGTTGCCTTTGCATTTCGGACAGGCCTGTTTAATATCGGTGTAGAAGGTCAAATGCTTGTTGGCTGGATAGCTGCTGTATGGATTGGAACAACTGTCCATGCACCTATGTATATTCATCTGCCGCTTGCAATCATCACCGCAGCTGCTGCAGGTGCTTTATGGGGCTTTATTCCCGGTTTTCTAAAAGCTCGTTTTTATGTGCATGAGGTCATCGTTACTATCATGATGAACTACATTGCCCTTCATGTCACAAACTATTTAATCTCAAATGTCTTAACAGATCATAAAGATAAAACAGATAAAATCGATGCCACTGCGTCGCTCCGCTCTGGATTTTTTGAGCAGATCACTGATTTTTCCCGAATGCATAACGGTATTTTTATTGCCGTTATTGCTGCGGTTGTGATGTGGATCATTATTCAAAAAACGTCTAAAGGGTTTGAATTACGAGCAGTTGGGATGAACCAGCAGGCATCACATTATGCTGGTATGAACGTTCGCCGCAATATCATTTATGCGATGCTCATTTCAGGTGCTTTTGCAGGTCTTGCAGGCGCTATGGAAGGCCTTGGTACATTTGAATATGCCTCTATTAAAGGCTCGTTTACAGGCGTAGGTTTTGATGGAATTGCCGTCGCTTTATTAGGTGGAAATACGGCTGTTGGTGTTGTCCTTGCTGCATTATTGCTTGGTGGATTGAAGGTCGGTGCCTTAAATATGCCGCTTGAATCTGGCGTACCGACTGAGGTTGTTGATATTGTCATTGCGATCATCATTCTTTTCGTCGCCTCAAGCTATATTATCCGTCTTGTGATTCAACAAATGAAGAAAAAGGGGGGAAAATAAGTGGGATTTCTGCAAATACTTGAAATCATCGTCCCAGCTACACTTGTTTATGCTGCACCACTTATTTTAACCGCTCTTGGAGGCGTCTTTTCAGAAAGATCAGGTGTTGTTAATATCGGTCTTGAAGGGTTGATGGTCGTCGGAGCATTTTCCAGTATTATCTTTAACTTATTTTTTGCTGATACGTTTGGAGCCTTGACCCCGTGGCTTGGACTTCTCGTCGGAATGGCCGTTGGCGGATTGTTCTCACTGATTCATGCGGCAGCAACCATTACCTTCCGAGCTGATCAAACGGTCAGTGGTGTGGCGATTAATATGCTTGCACTTGGCGCTACTTTGTTTGTCGTCAAACTGATTTATGGAAAAGCACAAACTGATAAAATTACAGAGCCTTTCTATAAAGGAGATATCCCCCTTTTAAGTGACATTCCGATCATTGGTGATATTTTCTTTAAAGATGTTTATTATACGTCTATACTCGCCTTAGCTCTTGCAGTTGTTGCTTGGTTTGTTTTATTTAAAATGCCGTTTGGCCTTCGTCTTCGTGCAGTCGGAGAGCATCCAATGGCAGCTGATACAATGGGAATCAAAGTGTACCGGATGCGTTATATCGCTGTTTTCATTAGCGGACTGTTTGGCGGTCTTGGCGGAGCTGTTTATGCCTCAACGATCGCGCTTGATTTCTCACATGCCACCATTACTGGACAAGGCTTCATCGCACTAGCTGCGCTTGTATTCGGTAAATGGCATCCATTTGGCGCAATGGGCGCTGCTTTATTCTTTGGATTTGCTCAAAGTTTAAGCATCATTGGCTCTCTTCTGCCGCTGTTCCAAGATATACCGAATGTGTATATGCTCATAGCACCATATGTGCTCACCATTTTAGCACTTACTGGCTTCATCGGACGTGCCGATGCACCGAAAGCACTTGGTACGCCTTATCTAAAAGGAAAACGATAAATACGTATGATCAATCCCCTGAAGGACAAACTACCTTCAGGGGATTTTTGTATGATAAAAAACTTAAAAACCCCTGTTTATTTTACTTTTATTACACTTATTTTAGTTTAATAAATAGAAGAGTGTCATTGAATCTTCTACAATTGAGACAAATAGCATGTGGGGGTGTTTATGTGGCTAATGCACAACAATTGAAATCGATTACAGACGATTCTGACAATAATAAAAGCGTTTTCCGTAAGATCATGTCTTGGAAAATTGGTGTTATTGATCTACCTGTGTATTTAGTACTTGCAGCGATTATTTTAACTGCCGCTTATTTCAATAAAATTCCAGCAAATATGCTTGGTGGTTTCGCTGTTATTATGATTTTGGGGATTTTCCTTGGAGATGTAGGACAACGTATTCCAATCTTAAAAGATATTGGTGGACCGGCGATTCTTTCTTTATTCGTACCATCGTTCCTGGTCTTTTTTAATGTTCTAAATCCGAACTCATTGGAAGCGGTTACGTCTCTTATGAAAACGTCGAACTTCCTTTACTTCTATATTTCTGCTCTTGTAGTAGGTAGTATTCTTGGGATGCAGAGAACTGTTTTAGTACAAGGCCTTATTCGTATGTTTGTTCCTCTCGTTGCAGGGACAATTGCAGCTGTGAGTGCTGGTATCCTGGTTGGCCTTTTAGTTGGTTACACACCGCATCATTCATTCTTCTTTATTATTGTACCGATTATTGCCGGTGGTGTTGGAGAAGGGATTTTGCCATTATCTATTGCTTATTCACAAATTCTTGATGTATCAGCAGAGTCATTAATTTCTCAATTAATTCCTGCGGCTGTCATTGGGAACGTCATTGCCATTATCTGTGCTGGCGCATTGAAGAAGCTTGGTGAGAAACGTCCTGAACTGAACGGGAATGGCCGTCTTGTGAAATCTAAAGAAGCAAACGAAATTTTCGAGCAGCCAGATTTGGATGCAAAAATTGATTTCGGGTTAATGGGTGCTGGTGTACTCGTTGCTTGTACAACCTTCATCTTTGGCGGTTTGTTAGAAAGCTTTGTTCATATTCCAGGTCCAATCTTAATGATTGTTCTTGCCGCTTTAATCAAATACTTAAACGTGATGCCTCAGCATCTACAAAACGGCTCACAGCAGTTCTACAAGTTTGTCTCTAAAAGCTTTACATGGCCGCTGATGGTCGGTCTTGGTATTCTATACATTCCACTTGATGATGTAGCAACTGTCATCTCCATTCCATTCGTATGCGTATGTATCGCTGTTGTACTCGCAATGGTTGGTTCTGGTTACTTCGTTGGAAAACTAATGAACATGTATCCAGTAGAATCTGCTATTGTCACTGGCTGTCACAGCGGACTTGGCGGTACTGGTGACGTTGCCATTCTTTCAGCTTCTGGAAGAATGGGTCTTATGCCTTTCGCACAAGTATCTACACGACTTGGCGGAGCAGCAACAGTCATCTGTGCAACGATCTTACTCAGAATGTTTAGTTAAACATTCACACATAAAAAGCATGGGCTCTCACATGGACCCATGCTTTTTTTATATTTCTTTTCTCCTATAGGATTTTATTCATCAGCTAATACAATTCGTAAATATTCCCTGGGCTGAAAAGGATACAGCTTGGTTTCTTGATAGCTCATGTGAAGAAGATGCTCAGAAAACAGCGGCCATTCACTCCCGGCCTGCCACCTTTTTTGATCATTTCGGTCAATCAAGAATGCTCCTCCTAAAATCGTGCAGAATAGGCTTAAGCTGATGGCGATCTTTCGTTTCATTTGATCAGCTCCTTTAAGAAAAGCATGTACGAAAAACAAAACAATATACAATGAGTATCATTTTTGATAAAATTATTTTTGTGGTCAAAAGAACCTAAAACAAATACAGTTTACTTGAAATCGTTTCAAACCAATGCACTATGGCTGTATTTACGCTATAATTTTAATTACCAGTTCTTTAGAACGTGAATTTATATTGATCAAAGGAGGTTCATTTTCTTGCAGCTTATTCACTTCGCCATCCTATCACCTTTTTTACTCGCTTTTGTTGTACCTTTCCTTTACAAATATGTGAGGCGTATACATACAGGATGGTTTGTTCTCATCTTGCCGATTCTTTTATTTACCTATTTCATCCAAATGTTACACATCACTTCGAATGGACGAACGCTGTTCTCACAGGCTGAATGGATTCCATCTTTAGGGATGAATTTCACTGTGTATGTCGATGGTCTCAGCCTGTTATTTGCTTTATTAATTACAGGTATCGGCTCACTAGTGGTGCTGTACAGTATTTTCTACTTATCAAAGGAAAAAGAACAGCTTGGCTCTTTCTACACGTATTTGCTCATGTTTATGACCGCGATGCTGGGTGTCGTTCTTTCTGACAACATGGTGGTTTTATACTTGTTTTGGGAGTTAACGAGTATCTCTTCCTTCCTCTTAATTGGGTATTGGTATAAGCGGGAGCGCTCTAGGTATGGAGCAACGAAATCACTGCTTATTACTGTTTTTGGCGGATTAGCTATGCTTGGTGGCTTCATCCTCATTTACCTGATTACTGATTCATTCAGTATTCGTGAAGCAGTCAATCAGCTTCAGCTCATTATGGCATCACCTTACTTTATCCCTGCCATGATCCTAATCTTACTAGGTGCCTTTACGAAATCAGCGCAGTTTCCATTCTATATCTGGCTGCCTGATGCAATGGAAGCACCGACCCCTGTGAGCAGTTATCTGCATTCCGCTACGATGGTGAAAGCCGGTATTTATCTTGTTGCCCGCTTCAGCCCAATCTTTGCTATATCAGAGGTATGGTTCTGGACCATTTCCATCGTGGGACTTGTCACATTATTCTGGGGATCATTCCATGCCGTCCGGCAAAACGATTTGAAAGCCATTCTGGCCTATTCGACAGTGAGTCAGCTCGGCATGATTATGCTCATGCTTGGCGTCGGCGCAGCGGCGATTCATGAAAACAATCCTGCCTTTTTTGGCGCAGCCGTTCTTGCAGCTATTTTTCACCTCATTAACCATGCTACGTTTAAAGGCAGTCTCTTTATGGCAGCTGGTATTATCGATCATGAAACAGGAACTCGTGACATTCGGAAATTAGGCGGATTAATGACGATCATGCCGATTACCTTCACAATCACGTTAATCGGAACATTTTCAATGGCCGGATTACCGCCATTTAACGGTTTCTTAAGTAAAGAGCTATTTTTCACAAGTATGATACGGATTTCTGACATCAGCTTTACGGACGTTTCAACATGGGATGCAATCTTCCCAGCACTCGCTTGGCTCGCTAGTGTCTTTACGTTCATTTATAGTATGATGCTCCTCTTTAAAACTTTTAGAGGCCGTCTGAATATAGACCAATTGGAGAAAAAACCGCATGAAGCACCGATCGGCATGCTCATTCCGCCCATCATTCTAGCTGCACTTGTGGTCACCTTCTTCTTTTTCCCTAATATTCTTGCCTATTCTGTCATTGAACCCGCAATTGCGGCGATCATTCCTGAAGCGATTGAAACAGGAAGCCGTTTTTCTGTGAAAATTGAAGCATGGCATGGCTTCCAGCCAGAACTCTATATGACAATAGGTGTTGTTGTACTCGGCACAATCGGCTACTTGACGCTTTCAAAATGGCGTCCAATGTACAACATCTTTAAGGAAAAGTGGTCATTTAACGCTTTATACGACCGCTCTCTTATCGGTTTGGAAAAAGGTTCATACCGCCTGACAAATAGTTATATGACTGGTTTTCTTCGTGACTATCTTGTCTATGTGTTTGGGTTCATGATTATTGTCATTGGCGGCGTGATGTTTTATCAGCAGGCCTTTTCATTTCAAACAGATCAGGCTGCCTCAATTGGCACGTATGAGGTGATTCTTTCACTTGTGATGGTGGCGGCGACGATTGCCACAGTATTCGCAAGTTCACGATTAACAGCTATTATTGCACTAGGTGTCATGGGCTACACGCTGTCATTATTCTTCGTGATTTTCAGAGCACCTGACCTTGCGCTGACGCAGCTGATTATTGAAACGATTTCTGTCGCCCTGTTTTTGCTTTGCTTCTATCATTTGCCGAAGCTGAGCTTAAAGCAAAAAACAAGAAGATTCAAAATGACCAATTTCATCATTTCATTAGGCGTTGGGGTTGTTGTCACTTGTCTAGCTTTCGCTTCCACAAGTCAGCAGTCACTTGACACCATCTCAACTTACTTTATTGAAAACAGCTACAAACTTGCTGGCGGTGACAATATTGTCAATGTCATTCTTGTAGATTTCAGGGGCTTTGATACCCTTTTTGAAATCACCGTGCTCGCCATTGCGGCACTTGGTATTTATGGGTTATTAAAAACACAAGCAAAACGGAAGAGAGGTGTACGGCGATGAGAAAGATTGATACGAATGATATGCTTTTGCAAGTCACAACAAAAATCACAGCATTCATCATCTTGCTTTTCTCCCTTCACCTATTTCTTGCGGGACATAACAATCCTGGCGGCGGATTCATAGGCGGCCTAATGAGTGCTGCAGCTGTCGTTCTTCTGCTTTTAGCCTATGATCTGAAGACAGTAAGACGCATCTTGCCATTTGACTTTATTTATGTAACTGGAGCCGGTTTGCTCGTTGCGATCCTGACAGGTATGGGATCCTTTCTATTCGGTGCACCTTTTCTATCCCATGCATTTGATTATTTCCAATTACCGTTTTTAGGGAAAACAGAGCTGGCGACAGCCGTCCTGTTTGATATCGGTGTATATTTGGTTGTTGTCGGTGTCACCATGACCATTATTCAAATGATTGGAGAGAAGGAATAATGGAATTTCTAATGTCTATTATCGTCGGAATTATTTTTATGGCGGCGACCTATTTGATGCTGTCAAAAAGCCTTCTGCGGGTTATCGTCGGTACTGCTGTTTTGAGTCACGGCGTCCACTTGCTTCTTTTAACAATGGGCGGCTTAAAAAAGGGAGCGCCTCCAGTTTTAAAAGAGGGGCTCACCTCCTATGTGGATCCATTGCCACAAGCATTAATTTTAACAGCCATTGTCATTGCTTTTGGTGTGACATCCTTATTACTTGTCATGGCCTTCCGTGCCTTCCAAGAGCTGCGAACAGATGACATGGATCAAATGAGAGGAAATGATCAGCATGAATAATCTCGTGATCCTGCCTATTTTAATTCCATTACTAGCTGCTACACTATTGATCTTTATGAATAAAAACATCATGCTGTCAAGAGTCTTTAGTGTCTTGGCATCTCTTTCAGCCATTATATGTAATGCATATTTGGTTCAAACGATTTTCACAAAAGGGATACAAACCCTTTATTTGGGCGGCTGGAAAGCACCATTTGGGATTGCCCTTGTGGCCGATCAATTTGCTGCACTCCTTGTGCTGACCGCTTCTGTTGTCGGGCTTGTGACAGTCCTCTTCTCCTTTCAAACGATTGGGAAAGAAAGAGAGCGGCTCTTCTATTATTCTGGCGTACAGTTTTTGTTAGCTGGTGTGAGCGGAGCCTTTTTAACGGGAGATATTTTCAACCTGTTTGTATTCTTTGAATTACTGCTGATGGCTTCTTATATGCTCATTGTATTAGGCGGATCAAAGCCTCAGCTTCGTGAATCACTCAAATATATTGTGTTTAATATCATCTCGTCGGCATTATTTATCGTCGGAGTCGCCTGTTTATATGCAGTGACGGGTACGCTTAATATGGCTGATTTAAGTGTGAAAATAGCTGAATCAGGGCAAACAGGGTTAATCACTGTTATTTCCATCCTGTTCCTCATTGTATTCGGCTTAAAAGCTGGGATCTTCCCGCTTTATTTCTGGCTGCCAGGATCGTATCACGCGCCGCCAGCAGCGATTTCAGCTCTATTTGGGGCTTTGCTGACAAAGGTTGGCTTATATGCGATTGCCAGAGTCTTTACATTAATTTTTATACACGATACAGGCTTCACCCATACACTCATGGCGTGGCTTGCCGCACTGACGGTGATATTCGGTGTGATAGGCTCGATCGCCTATTCTGATGTGCAGAAGATCGTGATTTATAACATTGTCACAGCTGTTGGGGTCATTTTGTTTGGATTTGCAGCCAACACACCTGCATCACTCCAAGGTGCCATTTATTATCTCATTCACGATATGGTGATCAAAGGGGCTTTATTTATGCTGGCAGGTGCCCTCTTTGTGTATGCTGGTACAAATCAACTGAAAAAAATGGGCGGACTGATTCAATCCCAGCCTCTATTAGGATGGATGTTTTTCATATCGGCTTTATCACTTGCAGGAATTCCGCCGCTGAGTGGCTTTGTTGGAAAACTAAAAATTGTGGAAGGTGGATTTTCTGCTGGATACATGACGTTTTCTATCCTGGTCTTACTGTCCAGTCTTCTTGTCCTCTACTCTATTATGAAGATTTTTATGTCCGCATTTTGGGGCGAGGAACAGGATATGCGAAGAAGAAAACCGTCGATTAAAGGAATGGTGTACCCTGGTGTACTGCTTGTCGTCTTATCGCTTGCCATTGGGTTAGGAACAGAGTTCATTGCCCCTTATATCAATCAAGCAGCGGAAATGCTCTCTACACCAGAAAAATATATTCAAGCTGTGCTGAAGGAGTAGATGAACATGGCCTTTCAAATATTACTAAACGCTCTCCTCGCCTTTACATGGATGTTTATGAATGATACATACAGAGCCGCAGACTTTGTATCAGGTTTTGCATTAGGGATGATCGCCATTTTTATGCTGCGGCGATTTTTCCCGCAGCGTTTTTACGGTTATGCCCTTTATGCGATTTTCAAGTTGATCATCATTTTTATTCGCGAACTGCTTCTTGCCAATTTAAGTGTATTAAAGACCGTATTATCTCCAAAGCTCACGATTAAGCCCGGTATTTTCGCCTTTCGTACGGACTTGAAAACAGATTGGGAAATCACCATACTGGCAAATATGATTACATTGACACCAGGTACACTAGTGATTGATATTTCCGATGATCGGTCCATTTTATACATTCATGCGATGGATATTGAAGATGCTGAAAAAGCCATTCACGATATCCGGGTTTCATTTGAAAAAGCGATTCAGGAGGTGAGCGGTAAGTAATGGAACTCATTTTGCAAATGTCACTTGGCATTCTTGCGCTGTCTACTTTGCTTTTTGTGATACGAGTGATCAAAGGTCCCTCTATTCCTGATCGTGTAAGTGCACTTGATGCGATAGGAATCAATTTAATTGGGATGACAGCCATCGTTTCAATTTTACTGAAAACCACTGCATTCTTTGAGATTATTTTACTGCTCGGCATCCTTGCCTTTATCGGTACTGTCGCTTTTTCCAAATTCCTTGAGAAAGGGGAAGTGATTGAAAATGATCGTCATCGCTAAAGCCATCGTGATTTTCTTTATCCTGCTAGGCGCTATCCTCTGTTTGATTTCAGCCATTGGTGTCCTTCGCCTGCCGGATGTTTACACACGTATGCATGCTGCATCAAAAGCATCGACCCTTGGCGTTGTTCTGATTTTAGTAGGTGTGTTTTTTCACGAATGGTTTCTTGCAGGCGTTATTTCTGCAAAAATCCTTCTCGGCATCGTATTCATCTTCCTGACAGCACCAGTCGGCGCACACTTAATCGGAAGAGCCGCCTACAATACTGGTGTCAAGCTCGACAAACGCAGTGTCCAAGATGATTATGGCGGTTTCCGTAACTTTGTGATTAAGCGAAAAGAAGATTCTTATTTATAAAAAAAGAATGGCCTGCCATGTTGGGCCATTCTTTTTTACCTCTCAACAGCATACAAAAAAAGCTTCCGCTGCACCGGGAGCTCTTTTATATGCGATCAATGACAGCAAGTGTGCATCTTGACGTACAGATGTGCCGGTCTCGATCATCTTTTATATCGATTTGAAATACCATTGTACGCCGGCCTACATGTACAGGAACAGCTGTCGCTGTCACAACTCCATCGCGTACAGATTTTAAATGATTGGCATTGATTTCAATACCTGAGCAAACTTGCTGCGTTAAGTCTAAATGAGCCGCAGCCCCCATGCTCGCCACTGTTTCTGCTAGAGCAGCAGATGCTCCTCCGTGAAGCAGTCCAAATGGCTGTTTTGTTCTGTGATCGACTGGCATTGTTGCCACGCATCGTGACTCATTGCACTCTACAATTTCAATGCCTAGTGCCTCAAGCAGTGTATTTGATCCGCTCACATCCATTAAGGCCCTCTCCCTTCACACGTTTACAGCACACTTTCAGACTTGGCAATTAACACCGCTTCTGTACGAGATCCAACATTCAGCTTATTAAAGATGGATGTCAAACTGTACTCAATTGACCGCTTGCTCAAATGAAGCACATCAGCAATCTCCTGGTTCGTGTATCCTTTTTCCACTTCTCTAAGGATTAAACACTCCCGTTCGGTTAAGAGATCGTGATCAGTCTGCTGCGCCTGTTCTGGCTTTTCTTGCTGCTGTGAAATTAATTTCTTTAAATAGGACAGCTGAATGACAACTTCCCCTTGCAATGTGCGGTGTATGTATTCAATAATTTTGTCTTTCGTCTCTGTTTTGCTAATTGCACCGTGTAATCCAGCCCGAATAGCCTCTTCAAAATAATCATCTACTTCATACCCTGTATAAATGATAATTTTCACGTGATGGTTGGTTTCTAAAATTTGTTTCGCAATGTCCATTCCATTGATATCTCCGAGATTTAAATCCATTAAAATCACATCATAGATGGAAAAGTCATGCGTCTTTAAAAAGGCGGCTTCTGCATCAGGACTTAAACAATCGACTGATAGCTGCTGGTCTGATTCTAATATGCTTTTTGTCCCTTCCATGACAGCCGGATGATCATCAATGACCAATATCTTCTTCATGTCTTCCTCCCTTTAAATCACTCACTTCCATTTTATATAAAAGACTTGGCTGATGCCAAGTCTTAATCCTTAATAAATCGTTACAATTCCATTTCAATTTTCACCTTGAGCCCTTTTTCCGGGGCTGTGTGAATTTGAAGCTTTCCATTTAACGCTTTCACTCGTTCTCTAATTCCCGATAGCCCCATGCTCATTGTATGCTGATCAAGATGACTGGCATCAAAACCGACTCCATCATCCTCATAGTGAAGAACAACCTGATCTTTAATACAAATCAGCATCACTAACACTTGAGTGGCTTTCGAATGCTTCAGGGCATTGGATAACAGCTCCTGAACAATTCGGTAAATATTCAGCTGTGAATCAATATCAATGTCCAATTCTTTATCAAAGCGTGTCGTATTCAGCCTAATATGAAACGGCGCTTCCTCCTGAATTTGAGAAGTCAGCTTCGATATCGCCTTTACTAAACCTAAATCATACAGCAGCTGCGGGCGAAGCTCATGACACGTTTCTCTCGTCGTTTGAATGACTTTGGACATTTGATCATTCCATGAGATAAGCGAATTTTCAATAGATGTCGGGCATTGGTTGTTTTGGAAATTCGTTAAAAACATCTCCGACTGCCTTTTTAGTGATATCAAGTCCTGTAGCACGGAATCATGAAGATCTCTCGCTAAATCTGAACGCTGCTTCTCTTCCATAGCAAACATGATTTTCTTCAGCCAGGCAGGATTGGCCTCACGCTGTTTCAAATCGTCAAGATGCTCCATCAACTCTTCAATTTTGACGACATTTTCTAAACTGACACTTGTATAAAAGGCCAATGTTTTCAGCCAAGAAATCTCATCGCGCGACAATTTCGGTGTCCGTAAATTAGATAAACAGCAAATCACAAAAGAGTGACCGCCCCGCTCACCAATTTTCATCATGAATCCTTTATCAAGCGCAATGATTTTTCCAACTTCACCTAATAATTCTTGGAATTGGTCTACATACTTTTTCCATAGCTTACTGTCCTCTGTCGATTCATCAATCTCTTCAACCTGTCCATCTGCCTTCACTTCAAGCACAAAGGCTTTGTTCACAACAAGTACTTCTAAAATGGTGTATTTTAAATGATAGAACACTTGGTGAAGTGATGACGCCTCACGAATGAGCTGCGTGAATTTAAACACGCTATCTTGATAATTATGCTTCTCCGAAAAACGCTTCAATCGAAAACGGAAGTCGATGATTTCTTTAAAATAGAAGACAGTGAGCATAAGAATATACGTGATAATCGTAAATTTCATTGTATAAAAGTTAGCACTTGGCTTCTGAATGAAATCAAATATAACGACTACCGCTATAGTAGGTGTGATGGCTAAAAGACTATAATATTTGATTCTCCCCAAAAAGAAATCAACATTATATAATTTATTTGTCATAAATTGATAGACTAAGAAAAACGGAATCAATAAAGCGAACGATGCTAGGATATAAGGTGAAATAAAATATTTATGAAATAAATAAGGAATAATAAAAAATAGCATAAATGGACTGAATGATGAGATCAAGATAAGTGCAAAGGCACTAAGGACATTTCCGATTTCAGTCCCTTTCAACTTTTTAGCAGCCCTTAATGTGATAATAATCGTAATAAATGCAAGTGCAAAGAATGAAAGTAAGTTAAAAGCAGCTAAAACCATATCTTTAAACAGAATTTCTAATACAATATTTATAAAAGGGACGGCATACAAACAAAGAAGTACACGCCAACTGATAATTTCCGTTCCTAATTCCTTTAAATATTGATACATAAAATGCATATACAACGGGGGTACACAAGTCATCGTAGAAATGACGATAAAACCGCTAATATATTCCCCTTTACCAGAGCCGCCAGAGCTTACATAGGCTACAGCAACAGCTAGCAAAAAGAGAGCAAGAATATATGCAGACTCTTTTTTCCTAGCTCTATTGATTTTTAAAATCATAAATATACAGAATAGACTGATCGAATAAAAAATGATAGGTATTAAATAAATAAACAAATTTTCTTGACTTAATAAGCTTACATTCTCTATTTCTATTTCATCACCATGTCTATCAACAACTAAGCTCTTGACATTCGCTAAATAACCTCGTCTTACTTCTTTGGTTGGTTCTTTGTTACCGTTCACTTCAAGGATGATATCGCCTTTTCTCACACCAGCATAATAGCTGTCTGTAAAATCTACAACATCCTCTATTTCAAGTTGTCCGTCACTATTCACCGAAACGACTGCCCCTACAAAAATATTAAACACATTGATGTAGGAAATATAAATCACATAAATGAAGCTAAGGATCAGTAAAATAACAGTTAATTTCGAGTAAAATTTTTGCATAGAACCTCTATACTCACCCAGCATCTCTCCATTTTTTTGATCTAATGGTATCTTCTTTTTGAAAACCTTCAACAATAATGCTTGCAGTCACTTGATCAACGTGAAGTAACGATGCATTTCCATTTGCAACTTGCTTTAATGCCGAGGGATTCTCCACTAGATAACTAACTAGTTTCTGAATGTTCATCTTCTCCATCTCCAATTAAAAAAAGTATCAGCTTTTCCTTTTTAGAAGCCTCTAAATGTAGTATTTCGAATGCTTCTTTAAACTTATTTCTGAGAAGGTTTCTCATAATAAATACATATTGTTGAACGCCAGATTCTTTTAATTTATCCTTTAATTCTTCAGAGCCAATGCTCTTATCCTCTGATTGATAATAACTGAGCAAGTCAGAACTGGATGGATTAAATTCATTTTTTAAATATACTAGCGGTAATGTTTGCATTCTTTTAAAATCAATATTCTTTTTATTAAAAAGAGCCACATAGTCATTTTCAAGCTGCTCTGCCATGCCTAGATAATAAGCATATTCTTCTACATTTTTTTCAAATGAACCTGTTGCCAAGATAACCCCTAACATACAGGGTAACACAAACAGTGATCCTGCCTTTAACTTCATGATATTTAAACAATCCTGCTCATTCTCCGGCTCCAGTGTCATATCCAAATGCTGTCCTTGCATTGACTGAATGGAATAGGAGTATACACTGTTTAAAAGCTCCGTTGCATGATCAAGCTTTGAAAAGACTTCAAAGCTCAATACAAAAAGAACATTTGCTGCATTCATTGCAATTCCGCTCTGACACTTCATCCAAGGATACGAATCTTTGTCCTGATCTTCAATATCATCTAATATATCGGCTGATAAGATGAGAAGTTCAATCCCCGCTGCCAGTTTTGTAATCGCTTGCTTGTCTTGACCGCCAAATGCCTCATAATGCTGGTAAGCCAATTGTCCAAAAGGGAATTCATTCTTTATATCTGTAAATTTCAGAAGCAGCTTTTGTAAATCATTCTGCCTGACTGCATATTGAATAAAATCAGACATATTCTGCTTGATTTTTGTATTCTCTAGATAGTTTAGCATACTCGATCTTGTACCTCACCCTTTCGTCTTTTATTTTACTAAAAAGACAAGAGCAATTGTCCACTGACATCGCTATTTAACAATTATATAATAATATATCCTTTTTTTGTATGTATTTGGATAAAAAAAAGACTTGATGATTATCAAGTCTTTAAGAAATTTTCACATATTCATATTTGTCGTATTGATCAATGCTTTTGTTAATGTTATGAAGAGAAGCCGTTGTTTCTCTGATTTCGTTTTCAAGTTTCCATAATAATTGTTTAAGTTCTTCGATTTCATACTTTTCCATCGATTCCACTCTCCTTTTTTGGAAGATCAATGTATTTGTGTATGGTGATTGGGTCATAAGTATTTGATCTGTTACTAACAGTGTAAATGTAATTGAGTATTTTTTCACCGAAAAGTATGCACAAAACGTGTGCGTGATACCGCAAAATTCAATAGGTCTTTTTTCATCATTTTCTGACTTTTCAAATCATACTTTTATCTCTATTTCAAAGGAATTGCGTCATTTTTGCGACAGGAATAGGCATCATTCGTCACACATCTCTCCCGATAGAACGTACGATCCCCTCTGTATCTTCGGTTTTGCGTGTCATAGGTCAGACGACAGACGCTATTGTGGACACCGCAATTTTTTGGCGACATTCACCGAAATTGACCGCAAAAGTACCTATTTTTATGCTGGAATTACAAAGATAGAAAGATCATTTTGATTCTTTATTCTGATTTTCTACATACATTTAGAACAGATATCCGTCCAATTTCACGTCATGAGAGAAGAGGTGACCATGTGTTTTACTATGTTCCTTATCCTGCTTTGCAGGTTCCCGCAATGAGCCGCGCATACCCGCCGCGCACGCCCATGACTTTTCCTCCAGTAGATGCTCACTCATTTCAACGAGCTGCAAAAGAATCAGCCCGCCTCGTTGCTGATGCTTCACTCATCACGCAGCAAATTTCCAGCTCCCTTCCGTTTGCGCAGCGCATCATGGAGGCTGCTGAGCGCTCTGATTCGACAAGTGTGATCCGAATGCTGAAGCAAATCGGTGTGAAAAGCGGCATTGATATCCGCTTTAGTCCAGAAGGGATTCGCATCTACTTGTCTCTTGCCTCCAGCAGACTTTTTCTTCTTTTAAAGTGGGCATGACAAAGAAAAAGCCGCTCTCACGCGAGCGGCTTTTCTTAAGATTCAAACATTTTATGGCACCATTCAATGGCTTCTATATAACACCCATAGGCTTCCTGTTTCGGGAGATTTCCATCTAACATTTCATCATCCCATTCATTTCGTTCAATACGTTTGGCCACACCTAGCACAAAAGAATAATCATTTTCATAGCCAAGCAGTGCCTCGCCAACTTCATCAGAAAGCGGCAGTTCCTTCACAAGTTCTGTGATATCTGCCCTGACAAGCGTATCAATGAGAGAAAACATACCTGTCAGCATATAAGAGGCGGGGTGCTCTCGTTCAGTACGAGAAGCAATCAATTCACACGTTTTGGCACGAATGAATGACATTTTGATAATTTCTTTTTGGCTTGAGTTAGCTTGGACATTCAGTTCTTTAAATGAAAGGATAAAGATCCAGCGCCGAATTTCATTAAATCCAAGCAGGATAATTGCCTGCCGGATACTTTTAATTTGATATAGACGTCTCATGCCGCCTGAATTCAGCATTTTTAATAATTGATATGATAGCGAAAGGTCACTTTCAATAAAATGGGTCACGGTCTGAATATTCGGCTGGTCCTTGCTTAACTCATTTAAAAGCTGATGGTACGCATGGAAGCTGGTCGATAATGCTCGTCCCGATATCACATGCGGCTCACTAAAGAAATACCCTTGAAACAAGTGGAAACCCGCTTCTAGCGCCTCTTCATATTCTCTTCTCGTTTCTACCTTTTCTGCTAGGAAGCGAAGGCGATACTTTTTATACGAATTCAGAATATCTCTTCGTTCTTGCGTTGTGGTTTTCAGAAAGTCAATTTTTAAAATATCTATGCAGTAGAGGAGGTCCTCAAGCAGCTTGTCACTATAATGTGTTCCGTTTAGGAAGAAATCATCGAGTGCAATCGTATATCCCCATTTTTTTAACTGCTTACATCTCATAATAAGTGCCGGGGTAATTGGTACATTTTCTAATATCTCGATCACAAGCTGATGCGGATCAAAATAGGTGAGCAGATCAGATGAAAGCAAGCTTTCGGTGAAATTAATATAGCATCGTTTTCCTTCTGTCAGTGTTTCAATGCCGATATTTAGAAAACTGTTAATAATGAGGTCCGTTGTCGCTTGATCACCATCTTCAGCGCTATATGTATTGGTTTCACTATCTCTATAAAGCAGCTCATATGATACGACTTGTTCTTTTCTGTTAAAAATAGGCTGTCTCGCAACAAACACCCTCAACTGCTCCAATCCTCCTTTATGCCATGACAAACAAGATGTGCTTACAGTATACCAAATGATTGCGCGATTAGTTCACTTTCAATCGGTCAAAATAAAAAAAAGAGACCACCTGGCTTGATGATCTCTCTTTCTTCAAATCATTCGCTTTCATAAAGCTCTTTTTTGATTTTATTTTTCACATCATGGATAAACTGCATTTTATTATCCCAGCATTTTTGACTCAAATCGACTGGATATTCTTCTGGTTTGCTGATTCGTTTGTATTCCTCCCAGAAGAGTCCAAGACTGTCCTGCACGTAGGCTTGAATCGTTTGAATATCTGGATTGTCATAGACAAGTTTTCCTTGTTCAAAAATCGGGACGTGAAGATCTTTCGCCACAAAGTTTGTCACGAATTTACTAATAAATGTATGCACAGGATGGAACATTTTTAGTTTATCCTCACTATGAACATCTTCCTCTTCAAGCGCAATGTAGTCACCCTCAGAATGATGATTCAATTGATTGATAATGCGGTACACACGTTTACGGCCTGGTGTTGTCACTTTCTCTGGGTTGGATGAAATTTTGATGGTATCATTCATTTTGCCGTTTTCTTCAATGGACACCAGTTTATACACTGCACCGAGGGCTGGCTGATCGAATGCTGTGATCAGTTTTGTTCCAACACCCCACACATCAATTTTGGCGCCCTGTGCCTTTAAGTTCATAATGGTGTGTTCATCAAGATCGCTTGATGCAATGACTTTGGCATCATGGAATCCTGCTTCATCTAGCATTGTTCTAGCTTTTTTAGACAAGTATGCAAGGTCTCCGCTATCAAGTCTGACACCAATGAAGTTGATTTTGTCTCCAAATTCTTTCGCTACCTTAATCGCATTCGGAATACCTGATCTGACAGTATCATACGTATCGACTAAAAAGACACAGTCTGTATGTGTTTCAGCATATTTTTTAAATGCTGTATATTCATCGCGGTATGCTTGTACAAGTGCGTGGGCATGTGTTCCTGATACTGGAATGTTGAAGCGTTTCCCAGCACGAACATTACTTGTCGCCTGAAAGCCACCGATGAGTGCCGCTCTTGCTCCCCACATCGCCGCATCCATTTCATGCGCACGTCTTGTTCCAAATTCTAATGCTGTCTCATCTTCAATGATTCCTTTAATCCGAGCCGCTTTTGTTGCAATCAGCGTCTGGAAATTCACGATATTGAGCAATGCCGTTTCAATTAACTGAGCTTCAACAAGCGTTGCCTCGATGCGCATAATCGGTTCATTCGCAAAGACAATTTCCCCTTCTCGCATTGAATGAAGTGTACCTGTAAAGGACAATCCGCTTAAATAGTCAATGAAATCGCTTTTATAACCGAGTTCATCTTTTAAATACGCCAGATCGCTTTCGGTGAAGGAAAAGTCCGATAAATATTCAATCGCTTTCTCTAAGCCAGCAAATACAGCGAAGCCATTGTCAAATGGAAGCTTTCTAAAGAAGAGTTCAAAGACTGCCTTCTTCTCATGAATGCCGTCTCTCCAATACGTTTCTGCCATGTTAATTTGATAAAGATCTGTATGTAGTGATAAACTGTCGTCATTAAACCGATGCTCCAACTTCCATTCTCCTTCCCTTACTTAACCACTTTCGCACCAAGCGACTGCTCAAAGTGAGAAAGTGCCCACTCGTGCCCCGCTTCATTAAAACTCGCCACAGCATTTTGGTGAATCACAAGTTCAAAGCCTTTATGGTACGCATCAACAGCTGTATGAAGTACACAAATATCGGTACATACGCCGGCTAAGTGAAGTTCCGTGATGCCGCGCTCGCGCAGTTTCATTTCTAATTGAGTGCCTGCAAAAGCAGAGTATCTTGTTTTTTCCATATAGTAGACATGTTTTAAATGTTTTGACGTGTGAAATAGTGAACTTAGTTGTCCATAAAGTTCAATACCCTCTGTTCCGCGAATATTATGGGGCGGAAATAACTTTGTCTCTGGATGATAAGGGTCCTCTTCTTCATGATGATCGACAGCAAAGACGACAAAGTGGCCTTCATCAATAAATGAAGAAGTGATCTCTGTGATCTTAGACTCAATCGCCTGTCCAGGCTTTCCGCATGTCAGTTTTCCATCGTCTGCAACAAAATCAACTGTATAATCAATACAAATCAACGCTTTGCCCATCCGCATCTCTCCCATATGCTCTTTTGAATCATTATAGCTTATCCATTTCACTAGGGAAACCTATTCAACAGATTCATGAGAAAAAGCTTTTTGAAACAGCTCATCTTCTATATAGATATGCTCCTGATTGACCGCACCAGGCATCTCTATGACAAGACCAAAAGGAGAGTGTGCTTCGTGATGATTCACCACTTTAAAGGAACATCCAGCGGCATTTGCCATTTTCACATATTGAGAATAAGAAGCATAAGACAGTTCACCATTTAAAAGAAGGGAGGCCTGTCGATTGGCCTTCAATACTTGTTCCACCTCTTGATACGGTTTATTTCTTGATACCTGTCCCTTTGTCAGGGCGAGAAGCGCTCGTTCCCTTAATGAACCAAGAAACATCCTTCGTTCATCAGGTTTTGTTTCAGCATGTCCAAATATCCCTTGCTGCAAATAAAAGTCTACGGATTCTTCTTTCATCGCTGTTTTCACTCCTGGTTTCTAAATTTACATTTCTGTGACCCAGTGCACAATTTTGAGTGCGAGGTCACGGGCTTCGTCTGTTTCTACTCTTTCCATTAAGGATTGTTCAAGCGTATGGATGAGCTGCTCCTTTTCGTCCTCATAGGCAATGGAAATACTCCATTCAATGTCAGGTACGGCTACAAGCGTTTTATATTCTTTTTTATTTTCATGTAAATATACATTGTAGGTCTTTGGTTGTCCGCTTGTGATGTGTGCTTTTCTAATTTTCATTTGACTCAGTTCACACCTCTTTTTTTCTTCTTACATCCATATCCATTGTACCATAAAAAAAGACAGCTTCTGAAAAGGAATTCCCTTTCAAAGCTGGCTATGCATTAAAGCTCTTTTGCTGGCTGATCAGGTCTATATCCCACATAAACGTAACGTTTGGACTGCTAAAAAATTGGACAAAGTCCCCTGCATTATAGGTACCTGATCCACCGGCGGAGTGATCGACACTTTTAGGCGAAATGGCAAAAACATCACCGAAATGTGCAGAACCATTTCCAATCACACGGTCAATATGAATAGGTCCAACAATCGCTGGCATCTTTCCACCACCTTTTCTCCCCACATCATATGCCCAGCTCAAAAATACGTGTATGAAAAATAAAAAAGACAGCTGATCTGTGATCATCAGCTGTCTTTCTATGCGTTAAATGATTGAGGCTGGCCAAACAATGTAAAGTCCCAAAGCATCGTCGCATTCGGATCACTTGTAAGTGACATATAATCACCTGAATTAAAGGCTCCCGCACCGCCAGTAGAGTGGTCTACAGCCAAAGGGGCAATGGCCAGGACATCACCGAAAGTAGCTGCACCGTTTCCTCCTAACGACTCGATATGAATAGGGCCAACGATTGCAGGCATCAGAATCTCCCCCTATCTGCTTATCTCAATCATCTTATGCAAGAAGGGAAAAGGTGTGCATCTGTCCTACACGTTTAAATGCTGTTCTTTGCGAGACCGCTGACGCAGCTGCACCAATCTGACAATATTCAAGGTGATGGCTTTGAGCAGTGCATAGACAGGGACCGCAAAGATCATGCCAAGGATTCCGCCAAAGCTTCCTGCCCCAATTAATAGCAGGATAATGGTCAAAGGATGTGTGTTGAGGCGTTTCCCAATGATCAATGGAGAAATGACATTTCCGTCAATTTGCTGAACGACAAGAATGACAATAACTGTCACCACCGCTTTTCCAGGCGAATCAAGAAACGCAATAAGCACAGCTGGTGCCGCGCCAAGATATGGCCCAAGGTACGGAATCACATTTGTGACCGCAATGATAATGCCGAGAATGAGCGCATATTTCACACCGATTAATAAGTATCCGATAAAACAAGCCGCTCCAACAAATAAACAGACAACAATCTGCCCTTGTATGTAAGCCGCAAGCGTATCGTTTAATTCTTTAAAGATTTTCAATCCTTCCTTACGGTAAGGCATTGGCAAAAATTGAACAAGCTTGTCCGGAAACTTATGTCCGTCTTTCAACATATAAAACAAAATAAATGGAACTGTGATCACAGCTAAAGCAATATTGGCAATCACGCCAAACACCGCAGACATGCTTGAAGCAATATTTTCCGGCAAATCTTTTAATGTCGAAACAATTGTCTCTTCAAACTTCGAAACGGAGACATAATCTTGGTTCATCATCCAAGTAAATGTTTTAGAATGCGAGAAGTCGTTGATAAATTTCTGCATATCCGTCACATAACCAGGGAAGCTTTTGACAAGTCCACCGACCTGCGTGACAATAACCGGTCCCGCAGCATTCACAATGAACGTGATGAGTCCGATAAACAACAGATAAATGATCAGGATAGCAAGTGTCCTAGGAATTTTCTTGGACAACAATCGAACAATTGGATTAAAGATGAAAAAGAGAATTCCAGCCAGCAAGATGGGAACAAACAAGGTAGATGCAAATAAAATAATCGGCTGAAATAAAAACGAAACCTTTGTTGATACATAAACAATGAGTAAAACAAGTAATATTTGGAATGTCCAAAAATGAACTTTAGATTTTAACAAAGATGCTCCTCCTGTTACGTATTGATCTTATTAAAAAACTACTATTCAACCCACCTTCTGTCAACTGCTTCTTGTTTTAGAACCTCATTTTTTGTAAAAAAAAGAACAATTGGTATATCATGCACTTTTTCCAGATATACATTCTATAAGTATGAAAAAAGCAGACACCTTTGCGTCTGCTTGTTACACTCTTTCACTGTGATCAGGCATCACCGATACAATTTGCTGGATCCGCACATAAAAAACTGATTTTGCCCCCGCCTCAATGACAATATGATCCGGCATGACTTCCTTCAATTTTCCGCGCACTGTATCTTTCACTGTTTGAACAATTAATCTCATACCGATCACTTTCTGCAATGTTTGATAAACATATGGATCAACTAATGAAACAAGCTGCGGACTTCCTTGTTGTGCCATCCTACCTGCCCCTTTACTTGTGTATTTACCCACAGCTTATGCAATGACCCATGTGAATGTCACTCAGGGCAAACTCACAACCCAAATACCATATTTTAACATTTTATGTAATTTTACATCTTTTAGAAGTATAATAGATTGGTGCTGCCAACAACTTAAATCATTTGAAGAGGTGAATGATCTTGAAAAAACTCATCTGTCTCGCTGCTGTCATGCTCTTTTTTTCCTATGCAAGTTATGCGTATGCAGGATCCATTGGAGATGAACCTGGGACGCCTGGGAAGTGGTTTAAAGGAGAAGAGCCAGCTCAAAAAGACGAGTCAAAACCGCCACTTGTTTTTGTTCACGGCATTAACAGCTCCTCCTCCACATGGTTCGACCGAAACGACATGGCAAAGCAAGCTGTTCTGAACGGATACGAAAGCGCATTCATAGATTTGTATCCAGATCAGGATACGAAAAAGAATGGCAAACTATTAGCAGAAAAGCTAAAAGAAATCTATGATGTGTTCGGTCGAAAACTCATTGTGATTGGTCATAGTAAAGGCGGGGTGGATACACAGTCCGCACTCGTGTATCACAATGCCCATCCATATGTAGAGAAGGTCATCACACTCGGCTCCCCACATTACGGAACGCCGCTGGCAGATTTAGCGTATAGCAAGGGCGGAAGCTGGCTCGCGGAAATTCTTGGACAAAAAAGCGACGCGCTCTATTCTTTGCAAACGGGGCTCATGGCGGCTTTTCGAAGTGAAACCGACAAGCTGGAGAAGTTTCCTCATAAATACATCACGTATTCGGGATCGGAATGGGGAACATTTGGCGGGGTGCTGTACTTAGGCGGCATGTATTTAAAGAGCTTTGGTGCAAACGATGGCGCCGTCACGGTAAGCAGCACAAGACTATCATATGCAAACAATATTTTAACAGGGAAATGGGATCACAACTCAATTAAAAACGGCACAAGCATGTTCCCAGTGTTTCAGCATCAGCTGCTGGCAAATGCCGCAAGCGCTGAAAAAGAAAAGATAGAGAGCCCGAACTCTACTGAGCTGAATACAGATGTTTATGTGAAAGGCGGTGAAAGTGAAAAGGATAAAACAGAAGCGTTCTATGTAGAGGAAGGAACGAATGGCTTATCGATTCAGTGGTTAAATGAAAGGCATGAGGCGCGGCCGGAAATCATCGCCCCAAATGGAGACGTCTTAACAAATCTGAAGACATCGGAAGCATCTTTCCCATATGAAGGCGCATTTTCGCACCATGTGCAAATCAATAAACCCGTTCCTGGAAAATGGACGATGCGGTCAAATTCAGGAAAAAAGGCTCCTTATTTGCTGCTCGTATCCTTTGATTCACCATTAAATGACGAAATCAAAGCAGAGGCAGCGAAATCAGGGGATGATGCATCGACCCATTCAAGCGGTCTGATTAAACGATTAAGCAAGAAAGTAGAAACCTTTTACTTTAAGGATGCCCAAAAAGATCATCCTCTCAAAACAACTGCTTCATCAGCTGTTCAATTGAAAAAAGAAGGTGCTTATTCTGTCACGGTTCATTACACCGGACTCACTGCATCAGGTACATCTGCATTTAACCGTACCGTTATTCGCACATTGTATGTCGATCAGGATGGAAATATTCATGGAGACATTCCATACTAAACAGAACGTTTCATGGGCTGAAGTGCCTGCTGCACTTTCTGATCCAATTCCGTGATTTTTTTCATTGCAAGTGACTCGTCTATTTGTCTGTAATGGTGATGTCCGCCAGGCTCTTCATCCATTTCATCTGCTTTCTTGACGATTTGCTGAAGTGTGTCCTTATGAAGGTCGCCCTCTGGCAAATATGAATCAGTATGAAGCAGAATCGCAAGCGCAATATCTTTGGCTGCCTTTGGTTCCTCACCGAGGCGTATGAGCAGTTTGTGAGCCCGCTCTGCGCCTTTAATGGCATGAATATCATTCCGTCTATATGTCTCGTAATCCCATTCTCCGCCAGCTGTATACCATTCATAGTGGCCGATGTCGTGCAAGAGGGCTGCTTTCACAGCGAGATCTGGATTAATCCCAGCCTGCACCGCCAGTTTGAATGCGTGATAAGCACAAGCAATCGCATGGGCTTTTCCTGAACGATTTAAATATTTTTGAGCGACTGGATGGGTGTAAACATCCATTAATGTAACCTTTCTCATGGAAACCCCTCCTTATCTATATTTTTAGCATCCTAACATATTCTGAAAAGAAACTCAAATGTTCTGTTATATTTTCTATGAGTCTCAAGAATAGCTTATGTCAAATGAGCTGTTTTTGCTTGTACAATACGAAAAAAGCAGTCACTATGACTGCTTTTTTTCTCCTTTTCAGCGTGATATGAGAACCCTTGAAGTCTAGGAAAGCCGAGTACTGGCGCGGAGCGAATTTGAGATTCGTGAGCACCGGCACGCAGGCCTGACACCGAATGCGAGGGTTTGTCTTCACGCCGCAGCAGTCGTTATGACTGCTTTTTCACATACTCACGTGCATCGTAGACACATCCGCCAGCTGGTTCATCAGTTAAAAGATCAAGCAAAATACCTGCTACTTCATCTGGACTCTTCAGTGTGCCTGTTTCATATAATTGCTGAAAACGGTCTATTTGTTCAAAGTCTTGTTTTGATGACTTCCGAATTTCCCCCTGCATATCTGTATCGATCGTGCCGGGTGAAAAGGAAAACGTGTTGATCGGATGCGCCTCGTCCTGCTGTTCCTCATGGAAAGTTCTCATAAACATATCAAGTCCTGCCTTTGAACTGCAATACGCACTCCAGCCTTTGTATGGGTTTTTCGCCGCTCCAGAAGAGAGATGAACGATCGTTTTCTTTCCGTTAAATGATTGAGTCTGCTTGGCAAACACATGGCTCAGTAAAACAGGAATGACAAGATTCAATGTATAATGCTGATGAAGCGTATCCTGTCCGCCTTGTCCAACGCGCTTGATAGGTGTGACCATTCCTGCATTGTTGACAAGCAAGATGTCATCAGCATCTGCCAAAGTGTGCGGCGTGAGACTATGTTGAAGCCATTTGGCCGCTGCTTCTTCATCGGTCAGATCAACCTGGGTATGTGTAAGCTTCGGATGGGATATCGGCGATGCACTTCTTGCTGCCGTGTACACATGATCCCCGCGTGAAAGCAGCCTGTTTACAAGTGCTAGGCCAAAACCTTTTGATCCGCCTGTAACGATTGAAATTCGAATGACAATCTCCTCCCTTGATATCACTATTTTACGTAGTGAAACGGTATGACAGCAAGCAATCTGCATAAAGAAAAGCCTGCCTCTTTTAAAAGAGACAGACTATTTCTTTTCAGCCTTCACATTCACCTTTGGAATCAGGATGATCATCACGACGAGACCAAGGACTATCAAGAAACCAAAGATCATCGGAAGCAGTGCCGATGTCTGCTTCTCATGATCATCCTCAGAAGGTGCTGATACAGCCGAATCACTAAAAGAGATATTCATCTCTTTCATCATACGAGCTGGTGTTTTGGGCGGGTTCTCCTTTAGATCACTAAATAGCTGGGGAGAAAGAGATCCCCCCCGGGCTTTAGGCGGTTTAGCAAAATGAATGTCTGTTTTGATTTTTGAAGTCGTTTTGCTTTGTTCGTATTTCGTTTGATCCCTCAATATACTTGAGTTAATATTGAGTTCCTTTTCTTGATATTCATTCGGCTTGACATTCGTATCCGTATCTTCATCAGCAGCGAAAGCAGCAGGGATGAGGAGAAAAAGGGAAACGGCAGCGAGTGCCGCCCCTTTCACGAATAGATTAAGCTTCATGAGTCACATCACGTTCCTCTGTTTTATCTTTCCATAGCTTTTTCACAAGCGGTACGACCATGAAAAGAACAGTTAAAATCACTAACCCTGTGACGCCCATTCCAAAGGTGTCTCCATTTCCATATTGAATCGACAGGTACACGTCTGTCACTGGATTGGTAAAGTGGAAATTCGGCATCACCAAATCAATTAACGGTGCGACAAAGAAGAAAATCAGCGCTGTTGCTGCCATCCACCCGGCAATAGAACCGAATAGGAAGGCCGTGCGAATAAAGGCAGAGCACGCCACTAATAACAAAATGGTGAAGATCGACCATTGAATGGCTTGATCATCTGCAAGTTTGTAAATGTTCAGTCCAAACAAGCTGATCATGAGTCCGACTAATAGATTCAAGATGCCAAACAGTGCACCTTTGACCAGCATCGGAGCTGACGCATAATACGAGCTGAAAAAGCCAATTAACAAACTGCTGATCATCACAATGACCAAAATGACGACCGGCGGTACAGTCTGCGTTTTTTCTTCCGGCACATCGCCGCTGATTTTCAGCGGATTGGCTAAATGGTTATACACATAGTTGCTGTTGCCTTGATCACTTAATGTATTTCCTAAAATACCCTTTAAATCTTGCTGAACAAGCTTTGTAGAGTCGACATTCTTGCTCCAGTTTTCATTCAGCGTATCTGCTTTTTCTTGAACTGTTGTGACACTCTCTTCAATGTTATTCGTATAATCCGCCACCCCTTTTTGGCGGTCGGTTAACGAACTCATATTTTCAGAAAGACGAAGCACTTCCTGACCAATTGAATCCTGTGCACTGACAACAATTGAACTGCCTGCAAGGTCTGCTGTATACACCGCATCTCCTTGATCAGCCATTTGCTCAGCTACATTGTCCGCACTTTCAGAAATTGTCTGTAATTCCTGTTCCATGCTTGCCTGCTGAGTCGTAATGTACTCCGCATAACCATCTGAAAACTTCTGCATCTCATCAATAAAAGTAGACACATCATCGTTTGATGTCAGCATCTGGTTTTTGAGTTTGTCCCAGTTTTCTGTTTCTTCTTTTTTGATGGAGAGGATGGATTGGATATTCTCTTCTTTTGCGTCATATAAAGAAGAATTATTAGATGGTTGATAGACATTTGCGATCATCAGCTCTAGCTGAGAGAGTTGATTTGAATAGTCCATTAATTTCTTAGTTCTTGTTGATTTTGTTTCGAACTTTTTCTCAAAAAGATGATCGCTAAAGGCATTACTAATCGGTGAGTTCCTGCGCTTCAGCTCTTTTACTTTGCTTAAAATAGAGGATTCCTGATTTTTGATTTCATTCTGAATCACATCATATCGATCTTGTAACCGTAGAATGGTCTTTTCAAGCTTTTCTACTTTTTTTGTGAGTTTCTCAAGCTCTTTACTCATCTTAGTCACTTTGTCTTTTAATTCGTCATTATGGGCGTTCGCTTTTTCTTGAATTTTCTTTTTCACTTCATCTAGACGAGTAGCGAGTGCTTTTAGATCATCCTTCGATGTATTCGTGCTGCCGGTATCTGGCTGAGCAGGATCATCACCGGTTTTATCATCATTGTCATCTCCAATAGGCGGCGTCTCCTGATCTGCTAATTGATCCGCAAGGTCGTTCATTTCTATTGAAATCTGTGAGAGCTCATTTATTTCTTCCTCTAGGTTAATCCCAATTTCTTCTGGGTTTTCATTATCTTGATCTGATGGCCCGTCTTCATCAGAGTCAGCTGGCGGTTCAGGCTCGTCCATTAACTCTTGCCTTTTTGCCAATAGCTTTGTCTGCAAGTCTGATATTTTATTTCGATAATCTTCTAAGTAACGATCTTCATAGTTTTTAATCAGTTCCTTCTGAGACGCTATCACAAGTTCCGTTAACCCCGTGGATTGCTTAGGAATAACGTCTTCTCTCGACTTTTGAACAGATTGGATGGCGCTGTCCGTTGTTTTCAGCTGACTTTGTACCCCGTTGATGTCTGTTTTGAGTCCGCCCATTTGATCACTAAAGCTGCGGGCATTTTGGTTTTGAATGTCAGCGAGTTGTTTGAGCCCTTGCTGGATTTGCTTTTGGCTTGCTGATTGCGCTTTGATCAAGAGATCCTTTTGTTTATCTTGATACTGCTGGTATTGATCGACTACTTTCACAAAGTCCTTTAACTGGTTCTTTGCTTCTTCAGTTGTACTCAAGCCGTCTTTATACTGTTTCTGTGAATCGGCCATCGCATTTTTTAATTCTTCTATTTGTTTCTTCTGCTGCTGGACGGCATCTGATAGTTTGTTTGAGTTCGGCTTATAGAAGTTGTACATCGTGTTTTGGAATTCGACTTCTTTGCCGACAATATGCTCAAATTCTTCTCTCACATTGCCAATTTCCTGTGATACAAAACTCCAGTATAGTGTCGACATCTGTTCATTCATTTTCTTTTGCGCATTTTCCAGCTCTCTCTGCACTTTCTCTTTATTGACTGCATTGAGCTGATCTTGAATTGAAAATTGAATGGATGCCTTTTCAGGATGGTCTTTATCATAGCTCAGCACATTTTTAGAGAAATCAGACGGTATATAGAGGACAGCGTCATATTTTCTGTTTTTCAGTCCATTTTCCGCCGCACTGCGATTCACTACAGTCCATGTATAATCAGGACGCTCTGACAATGCTGCCACAACATCCTGTCCGAAACGAGCCGTGTTTTCACTTTCGCTCGCTCCCATATCCTCATTGACCACCGCAATATTTCGTGTGGCATTCTTCTTCTGTTTTGCCGGATCATCTCCAATCAGGTGGAAAAATAAAACCGGCAGCACAAGAATCAATATCATGGTGGATACGATTTTGATGGAGCTTTTTTGCTGCTCTGTCATTGAACACTCTTCCTTTCTACCGCACATAAAGGAACCTGAATTTTCTTCTCTTTTCCGTTTTCAACCAAATACCCGAAGCCTGGCTGAATCTCTGGTTCTTGTCTTGCATACGGAAGCGGTATGATGGTTTGCTCTGATTTTTTCATGAGTAACATAGCATGACGAACTTGTTTGATTTCGTTTGTGAGTGCATCATAGCCCTTACTGAACTCGGTATGATTTCCTGATGCAATCAGGCTGAAGCCTAAGTGTGCATATGACTTCATGAAATCAGCCAATTGATCTTGAAGACGCGGATCGATCGTCTGCTGAAAGCGCGTAATGCCATCAATCACAAGCACAATTTGAGGAAATGACAACTGATCGGTCTCCCCTCGGCGTACAGCTTCGACGTACATCTCTTCCCGCACCTTGAATAAGCGTTCTATTTCTTCTGCCCATTCGGTGATATCATCCTTTGTTTCAAGGTAATCAATGTTCTCTTCTTTTGCATAATGGGATAGACCCCGATCAATTGAATCAAAGACAGCCAGCTTTTCAGGCTTTGCCACTAAAAGCTGATCAAGCATCAGTTTTGTCACATTTGTTTTCCCGCGCTGCGTTTGACCGATAATGAGGCAATGTTTATTCTTTTTCAAGTCAAAATAAACAGGTGCCACAGATTCCTCATCTAATCCGACTGGAATGTCATAAGGCAGTTTTTGTTCATCTAAACGACTCTCAAGCTCCCAAACTGTCAGCTTATCAGGAAGCATTGGCACAGGCTTTGGTTTTTCGGATGCTTCAAAGCGGTCATGAAGAAGCTGTATCTCCTGTTTCAAATGCTCAAACAATTCGAGATCGTTCTCTCCTTCAACTGGCAGGAACATTTGCGCAAAATAAAGCTCTTCTTTGTTAATAATGACTCGGCCTGGGATCGGCTCTAAGCTGAATTTCGGTCTGCCAATAATCGAGTACGCCTCTCCTTGATCCATTAAGTAATGGACAATCTTTGTTTTCAGATTGTTCATCAGCGATTGACGCACTGCATTTACCCGGGTTGCTGTAATCAAGAAGTATATACCTAGTGATTGTCCATCACGGCTCAGCTGAATAAATTCAGATTCGAGCTCATGCATTTCGTCTTTGACAATGTCAAAGTTGTCAATCACGATAAAAATGAATGGAAGCTTTTTCTCATTTAAGGCATTGTACATTTTGATATGACTCATTTCTTGCTGTCTGAATAACCGCTTGCGATATTCAACCTCTTCTCGGAGACGCTTCATTGATTTTTGAATCTTTCTCATCTGATCCATTAAGAAATAATCCGCCGTATGCGGCAGTTTAGCTAACGGAAGCAATGTTCCGTTTCCGAAATCATAAATATATGCGTGCCATTCTTCAGGTGAATACCTCTCCGCAAAGCTCATCAGCAGTGTTGTGGCAGCAAGTGATTTGCCGTAGCCGGAGGAACCGAAGATGCCAATGTTCCCATCTTCCATCATTTGATAAGAAAGTGGATGCTGGCTTTGCTGATCTGGTTCATCGACAAGCGCAAAATGGAAGACATGCTCTTCACTCGACGTATAACGTGTTTTTGGAATACGTTCCTCAAGCGGTGGAAGCCATGGACTTGGCAGCTTCTCGATTCCAAGTTCTTGCTGCATACGTTCAATTTCATCCACAACAGCGGAAATCTCCGTCACTGTCTCTTTTTTCACTGCTGGCTCTGTGCTTACCCCTGATAACGGAATAAGACCAGTATCTGTCACAATGGCAATGTCATCTTCTGAGCCGTAGCCATCTTCCATATATGGTGCACCGCTCCAAGCCGATTGGAACAATTCATAAATTTCATTGTTGCCCACTTGTAAATAACCGCGTCCTGTGACGGTAATGGACGCTGCATCACTATTTTTCAAAATTTCCTTACTGTCTGACGCATCTTGTACTTTTAGTGCGACCTTAAAACGGGAGTTACTCCAAATCTGATCATCAATGACCCCGCCTGGCTTTTGGGTAGCCAAAATGAGATGGACCCCGAGGCTTCGGCCGATACGTGCGGCGCTGACAAGCTCCCTAATAAAGTCTGGCTCTTCACTTTTTAATTCAGCAAACTCATCAGAGATTAAGAACAAGTGAGGCATTGCCTGCTCAGCCTTTTTCTCCTTGTAGAGCTTCGTATAATCATTGATGTGATTCACATGATACTGATCAAACAGCCGCTGTCTTTTCTTCAATTCACTTTTAATTGAGGCAAGTGCTCTTTCACTAAAGTTCTTGCTGCCTTCAATATTGGTGATCGTTCCAAGTAAATGAGGAATATTTCGAAACGGCTGCGCCATTCCGCCGCCTTTATAGTCAATCAACAGAAAAGCAACTTCATGCGGATGAAAATGTACAGCGAGCGATAAAATATACGTCTGTAAAAATTCACTTTTCCCTGATCCCGTTGTTCCCGCCAACAGTCCGTGCGGGCCATGTGCTTTTTCATGCAGGTTCAGATCGACAATGTCGTTTTTCCCTTTATAACCAATTGGCACTGATAATGATTTGGCCGTTTCTGAAGTCAGCCATTTTTCACGAATGCCAATGTCATCTACCTGTTTGGCATGAAAAAGATCAAGGAATGAGACCGTCTCAGGAATCGAATTGGTCATACCGACTTGATGATCTAATGTTCTCAGTGTTCTGGCAAACAGTTCATTGTCCCCGCGCTGATGTGTATCAAGCTGAAACGGAATTCGTACTGCCTTCTTGTGCTGAATGAGAATATCTCCTTCTTCTTCGTTAATATAACGGACAAGCGTCGAAATATTTTCAGCCAAGCTTTCCTTAGTTTCTGCAGCAAAGATAATGGAAATACCAAGATCTGTCCGGCTGCCTTCTAAGTATTCTAAGATCACATGCTCGGCAATGAGCTCATGATTTGTCACGATGAACACAAAATGAGGCGTAAAGATTTTCTTCTCTTTTTCTTCTTCTAAATCACGCTCGCGTAAAATTTCATAAATAGAGGACAACAGCTGATCGCGTGTTTGTTCGTTGTAAATAAACCCTTTGCCATATGTATGAGGCAGCTGGAAGTGCGGAAGCCATTTCATCCATTCCCAATTCTCATACTCCTGCTCATGAAAGATAAAGACAAATCTCAAATCGTGATAGCTGTGCGAGAAAGCAAGCTGTCCGACAAGCTGATGAAGCTCATTTTTCACAATCGCAGGCTTCCCTATTAATCCTGTTGGACCATCCGCAAGACCGAATGTAATCGGGACATTCTTCACTTCACGATATACTTTTTGCATGTGCTGCGTTTGTTCCATTAAGTCATCAACATCCCGGTTGGCCATATCGCCGCCGCTCATCGATAATTCATAGCTTGATGGGACTGCGCCTGTTCCAAGACGCAGGTGCAGGAAGTCGTCACTCACAAGCGTCTTTTCCCAAATGCGGCCGCTGATTTCTGATGTTAAATACTTCATTTGTTCAAATGACGGATAATGATATGTCAAAATATATTGCTGACGGTCATACAGCTCCTGCAGCTCTTTCCGTTTATTTTCTAAATAAAGAGAATAGACACGCTGCCGCTTCTCTTCTCGTCTTTTGCGCTGTGATTTTTCTTTAAAGTATTGAACGGACGATGTAATTAACGTCATGATAAACATCGCCATCGACACGATAATAAAGATTCCACGCGGCTGGATAAGGGCAACAATCCCCATCACAATGAGCATCACAAGCGGCGGAAGGACAACAAGCCAAAGCCCTCTGCTGTTATTTTCACTCTCCTGCGAAGGAAAGCTAAAGGATACCCGGTCATCTGGCAAATCATAAATCAAACGCGGTGTACGTCTGTATGATGGGTATTTTTGTTTTGTTTCTGTACTTGGCGGTCTTGTTTTTTCCAAACGTGTATGAAAGGGTTCGTAAGCTGTCACCTGTAATAAATCATCATCTTTAAATGTCACCGTCAGAAAGTTCCAGAACAGCTCATCTCCTGCATAAATCTTCTCTGGACCATGGATTTTCTTTCCGTTCACGTAAATCATCTCGTCCTGAGGCATGACATACCATGTTCCTTCGATCTTCTCTAAAGTGAACTGGCTGGCATCTTGAAACATGGAATGAGCTTGTTCTTTCCACACATCAATCTCATCTTTCTCTTCACGTGAAAAAGACAGCTCCACTCTATTTCCTAGGTAATAAATATGTTGATCATGATGTGCATCCATTAAAATAAGTGTGAGTGAACCAAGCTGATATGGTTCATGTGGAAGTAATTTGCCTTTCTTCTCATCTCCCTGATAAATAGTAAAACCATCATTCGGTTCATCAGGAGATAAACGAATGACCCCTTCATCAAACGAAAGTGAAGGGATTGTCACTGTATGCTCTATTTCAGGTCCAATCAGAGCTTCTCGATTGAACTGCTCATCTAAACGGACAGTTTGATAATCCTCCTCATAAAAAACCCAAAGAAGACTCAAACGCTCCACCTCCTCATGGGACAGCACCAACTGTCAGTTGTATCGAAAGAATTATTTTTTCTCATCTTTTTTTGTCTGAGAGGTTTTCTTTTTCGCTTCAGATTCTTTCTCTTTTTTCTCTTGATCGGCTTTTGACTGCTCTTTTTGTTCAGCTGTTTCATCTGTTTGGCTTGCGTCTGAGGAGTCACTTGTGCTTGTCTCGGTTGTTTCTTTTTCTTCATATTTCGCCATTTCCTTAATGATCGGATCTAGCTGTTTTTGTTTTTCTTCAGCAGAAAGGCTGTCATCGTTTTGAATTTCATTGCGGTAGGCGACGAGTGCCGTAAATATGTACCTGTCGTCTCCAAGCACCCGTGCAATATCAAGTGCTTCCTTGCTATTGCCTTGTCCAATATGAATCCAAAAAAGGAAGTATTGCGGATCTGTCTGCAATGTGTACGTTTCTGTGATTTCTTTTTTATGCTGATCAAGCAACAGACTGCCTTGGTTCGTTTGTACATACGAAATGGCCAGTTCATATTGAAGAGAGACTGGCATTTGATTGGCTGGATATTTCTCTAACGTATCCACCACTTGACTGTACTGCTTGTTGAGATAATATTTGTTTGCCTCGACGTATGCTTCTTGTTTTGGCATGGCAAAAAAGAAGGTATAAATGGTGTACACCAATGCAGGGATTAACAGAACAAGCAGACCTAATCCGATGTATCGCTCGATCTTCCATTTCTTTTTAGGAATGGTTAAGAGCGTTTTTTCTTTCGCATCGATTGCTTTGATCTTTTGCTCAATCAAAGCTGACAATTCTTCCAGCGACTTCGTTTCACTAATTTCTTTTGCCAGCTCCGATAATTTCAACGTTTCATTGTAAGCCACATATTCTTGAAATTGATATTCATGGTCAACCACTCGAAGAACGACAGCCTTGACCTCTTTTAACAGGCGATGCTCATCGGTTTCATATGGCGGGATGCTTTCTTTGACTCCATAATGCAAAAATGCAGGAGCTAAGCCTTGATGAAAAACAATGTTTTCAGGAGAAACAATAGGATGCAGCCGCTTCACGTCGTGTTTAAGAACTGCATCGACAAGCTGGTATGAAAAAATCCATTTGCTTTTTTCATCCTTTGCATGGATGAAACGAAATTCCTGATAGGCAGGAGGCGGTTGTATAGAAATGATGACCTCATCTTCAGTTAATTGGATCTCTTTCTGAAATGAAGGATTGATGTCTTTGATCGGTGCCGCTTCTAAACCGTCTAAGAGTTTAATCGTCTCTTTTTGAAAAATAAAGGTATAGGTGCCTCCCTCTTTTTTCATGACTGCTTCTAATTGTTCTTCTAAATAGGAACTCTTTTTATCTGCCATTTACAAAAGTCCTTTCATAGTATTTCCAGCCTGTCTCCTGTGGTAATTCCACAGTCTGACAGCTTATATTCGCCTGAAAACACAGCTTTCTTATTGACTACCCGCACCCATCCGCCTTCTCGCTTTGGAAGTGAGATTTGTTTTGCCTGCCAGGCGATATGGATGACTTGTTTAATATGTAAATAATTTGATAGTCTCAAATCAAACACACTGCCATCATAATTTTTTAAGTCGATGGTAATATCGATATACACAAATTTCCACCTCACAAAATAGAAAGAGCGCCGGCATCCATTGACAGACTCGGCGCTGTTTCTGCTTTTCACACTTAGAAAGGAAATCCCTTTGATTAGCCGCGGATTTGGCTTGCGATGTCTTGGTCAGTGCTTTCAAGTGTATTTGCCGTTTGATCAAGCTGATTGCTGACATCTGTTAATAGATCAGACATTTTGATAAATGAAGGCTTAAGCTGTTCGTATTGATCAGCAAATGCTTCACTAGAAGCACCTTCCCACATTCCTTTTAAATCAGAGATCATTCTATTTAGACGATCAACTTGGTTTAACACTTCTTGACTTTCAACACCATATTGCTTAGCGGTCGCTCTTAGTTCTTCTGGGGTTACGCGAATAATTCCTGACATATTCCTCATTACCTCCCGTGCATAGCCGCCATATAATGGGCTAATCCACTTATTTTTTGACGTTATTATTATAAAAACAGAAATGATACACAGTCAAACAAATCTGTTTTTATTTTACAAAATGAGTCTATAGAATTACTGTTTTTTCGCTTTTTATCTAGTATTTAACAGTTTTTTGGTCATATATTCATAATAAGTATCCACCTGCTTCGGTGGATCTTTCCGCCTATTGATTTTTTACTACGTTATTATTGTACTATTTCTTTTTCAGCGTGCTTCAACATCCATTTACTTGCTTCTCACACTTTTTGTTTTTTTAAGTTTATGGCAGTTTTTTGTTGATTTACGTACCTCATTCTCTTCATAATGTAAGTACGTGAAATATTCGAAAAAGCAGGGGTTTTTTATGACAAAAAAGACAGATCCGTTTAAGTATAGCCTTGATCGTTTAGAGGATGTGGCAGACCAAATTAGTGATGTGCTCAATTGCCCTATTACTATAGAAGATACTCATCATCGATTATTGGCATATAGCACACACAATGATTTTACTGATCCCGCCAGAACTTCAACCATTATCTCCCGCCGGGTACCGGAAAAAGTCATTAATCGGCTTTGGAAAGACGGCATCATTCCTACACTCCTTAAAACAGACGAACCGCTTCGTGTCCCTCAAATTGCAGAGGTGGGTTTATCTAGCAGGGTCGCCATTTCGATCTGGAAGGACAAAGAAGTGCTCGGATTTATTTGGGCGATTGAATCCGCACAGCCTTTTTCAGAAGAAGAAATGGACCTTCTCAAAATGGCAGCGCATGCCGTGAAAAACAAATTACTCAACTTACAAATTCGAAAAACGAAAACAGAAGAACGTAATCAGGAGCTTTTCTGGAAGATGCTCACAGGTCATATTCATGAAAAGGATGAGATGCTTGACCTATTTTTAAGGCTTGGCATCAGATGTCCAGACACATATGCCATCATCATCTTCCGTCTTCGTGACGAACTCACAGAGGAGACAGAAAAAAAGCTGTCCTATCTGCTTGAAACAACACAGCAAGTACAGGTACTGTTAACGACTGTTGATTTTCACGAATTCATTATTCTTGTCTCACCAAAAACAGAACATCCGCTTCAAGATATTAAGCAATTCACAAGCGGTATGCTGCAGCAGCTTGCGGACCGGTATCATATTCAGCATGTTCAGGCAGCAATTGGAGGAATTTACGATAACATCTCTCAAATTCAGCCTTCCTATAAAGAAGCTCTGGCTGTATTAAAGACGAAAGAACGCTTTCCAGTTGAAACAGAACGTTTAAACAGCTTTTCTGAACTAGGCATTTATCAATATCTTGATGTGCTTGCTGAGAAGCGAAAGGGCTCTTCTTACTCCAGCTACTCTTTATCGAAGCTTGAGGATTACGACCTGAGGCATCATTCCAACCTTGTCGAAACCCTTGAGCGGTTTATTGACTGTGACAGCAATGCCAATATTGCCGCAAAGCAATTAAACATCCACATCAATACCTTAAATTATCGATTAAAACGGATTACAGACATCGCAGAAATTGATTTAAAAAACATGAATGAGAAAATGACCATATACCTTGATATGAAGCTAAAAAACGTCCATTTGTGAAATTTCACAAAGAGGCGTTTTTTTATTTTTTATTTCAACCGAAGAATTTTCTAAACTTTCCGGATACACTAGACATACAATATCAATAGATAAGCATAGGAGGAATAAACATGATCATCGGCATTCCGAAAGAAATTAAGAACAATGAAAACCGAGTGGCTTTAACACCAGGAGCAGCTTCTCAATTACTTTCAGCTGGACATCAGATTTTAATTGAAACAAACGCTGGTTTTGGAAGCGGATTCACTGATGACGATTATGTATCTGTTGGTGCAGAGATTCTTGATCAGGCGAAAGATGTATGGGCATCTTCTGATATGATCATGAAAGTAAAAGAACCATTACCTGAGGAATATCCTTATTTCAGAGAAGGACTCATCTTATTTACGTACCTGCATCTAGCCGCAGAGCCCTCCTTGGCTGAAGCATTAAAACAAAAAGGCGTTACAGCCATTGCTTACGAAACAGTAACGGACGGAAAAACACTCCCTCTTCTCACACCAATGTCTGAAGTAGCAGGCAGAATGGCCGCTCAAATTGGGGCTCAATTTTTAGAAAAGCCAAAAGGCGGAAAGGGTATTTTACTTGCAGGTGTACCAGGGGTTTCAAGAGGAAAGGTCACCATTATTGGCGGCGGTGTTGTTGGAACAAACGCGGCGAAAATGGCGATCGGACTTGGCGCAGATGTCACCCTGATTGATGTAAACGCCGAACGCCTGCGCCAGCTGGACGACCAATTTGGCCATCAAATGAAAACGTTAATGTCCAATCCTGTCAACATTGCAGATTCAGTCAGTGAGGCAGACCTTCTCATTTGTGCGGTGCTGATTCCTGGTGCCAAAGCACCAACGCTTGTGACAGAAGAAATGGTGAAACAAATGAAGCCTGGTTCTGTCATTGTGGATGTAGCGATTGATCAAGGGGGCATTGTCGAAACCATTGATCATATCACAACCCATGATCAGCCTACTTATGAAAAACACGGCATATTACATTATGCTGTCGCCAACATGCCAGGCGCCGTTCCGCGGACATCAACTGTTGCGTTAACGAATGTCACTGTTCCATATGCACTGCAAATTGCGAATAAAGGCGCTGCAAAAGCCATTAGAGAAAACAATGCCATCGCAGAAGGTGTCAATGTCATGAATGGACATATCACGTACGAAGCGGTCGCTCGTGATCTCGGCTATGATTACGTACCTGTCAGCAAAGCCATCGATGCCTCTTTTATGACCGAAGCTTAATCAGCTACCCGCCCTATTGATGGGCGGGTTTTATTGTTAACCTAAAATAAAAACAAGTTGACAAAAACCTCTATTCCCCTTAATCTATTTGTACAGATAAGACAGGGGGAAACATCATGCAAAAGAAGACAAGAACAGCTGACTTTGTGCTAGTCGGAATGTTTGCTGCACTCATGGCTATCGGAGCCAATATCACATCTATTGTGCCGTTTTTACAGGTCGGCGGAATTCCACTTACGATGCAGCCGTTTTTTTGTGTGCTTGCTGGTCTCTTACTCGGCAGACGGCTCGGGGCATTAGCTATGATTGTCTATGCCTTGGTTGGTATTGCTGGTGCACCTGTATTCGCCCAGTTCTCTGCGGGCTTTGGGGTCATTTTAGGTAAAAGCGGCGGCTTTGTATTATCGTACATCCCTGCTGCCTGGCTTGCTGGATTCATTCTAGAGAAAAGAAAAAACCCTGGCTTTGGCCGCTTTCTGCTTGCAGCCATTGCTGGTACGACCGTGATGTATGTGATCGGAACCACCTATACATACATCGCATTAAATGTATGGCTCAATGCACCGATTTCTTATCAAACCACGTGGTTCTTTATGATCTGGTTTATGGTAAAAGACTACGCTTTGACCATATTACTTGCGATGCTGGCTCCTAAAATTTATCGCTCTGTTTCTAAGGCCACATCCTTTCGAAAACAAGAAGCTGTATCATAGAAAAAAGAGCCTTTCTTCATTCAGGCTCTTTTTTCATCATTACTCAGCGTATTGATCTATGATTTCCTCTAGCATTCCTTCAAGCACTTCTACATCTTCAAGATCTGATGGACTGAAGCGGTAGCGTACAAGCTGTTCCCCATCATTATACATCTCCTCAAGCCAGCCTCTTAGGCCTCTTGCTCTGCGGTCGACTTCGAAAACAATGTCTAATCCGCCTTCATCTATCAGAAAAATCAGCTCTAACTCATCAAGCATATAGCGATAGTAGTCTGCTGTCGGAATGAACTCGAATTCTTGGACGAATGGCAGGCGCCGCTGGAAGTAAGGTGCTTGCTCACAGTCTGCTTCGTTCAGGTGGAAGCCTAGATTTCTAGTGGCCTCCAGCACATTTTTCACCCAAGGATGTGCTTCAACGAAAATGCGGTCATAGTCAGATTTATCGATTCCGCCTTGGATATCAAGGTCTGTCTCCACTGCAATTTCAACTTTTCCGATCGTCATCGGGGTATCGATAGGAAGAATAAAAGAAAACGGAAATTCATGCTTTTCTCCAGGCTGGATGGTAAAAGAATCCGCCACCCGTACAGAATGGATGTTTGCATATTTTCTACGCTCTTCATCATCTTTTACAATCACATACTGTGTTTCAATTTTAACATTGATATGGCGGATTTCCTGAGCAATTTTTCCGCCCTTTACATGGACAGTTCCCGTTACTTCTTGTCCTGGATAATAAGCGTTTTTCTCTAAAATGGTATCTACTTTTGCCGCACCAATTCCTGCACTTGCCGCTAGCTTTTTAAAAAATGACATGTCCCATCTTCCCCTTTTCATTTTTATCAGCATATATACGTAAGATAGAGAAAGAAAGATTCATTTAATTCATACTTTTGTCCTAATTATTTTTTCATCTGCGAACAATAAAAAAGCTTATAGAAAAAACATCATCGTTTTCTCTACAAGCTTTTCATTTTACAAAATAATCGCCGCAAGCCAGCCGAACAGAACAAGCGGAATATTATAATAGATAAAAGTCGGGACACAAGTTCCCCAAATGTGGTGATGCTGTCCATCCATATTCAATCCAGATGTTGGTCCAAGCGTACTGTCACTTGCAGGTGAACCTGCATCTCCAACAGCCGCAGCAGAGCCAATAATGGCAATGGTAGCCATTGGACTAAAACCTAAGTGTAAACAAAGTGGAACAAAGATGGTTGTAATAATTGGAATCGTTGCAAATGATGATCCGATCCCCATTGTCACAAGCAGACCAACAAGCAGCATTAAAATCGCCGCAAGACTCTGGCTGTTTCCGATAAATTGGGAAGATGCTTTGACAAGGGATTCAATGTCTCCTGTTTTTGTTAAAACGTTGGCAAATCCAGCGGCAACAAGCATGACAAAACCGATAAATGCCATCATATTCATTCCAGATGTAATCAGTTCATCTGCTTCACCGCGTTTCATCATTCCAGTTACAAACAAGACAAGCAGTCCTGAGAGGGCACCGAAGATCATTCCTTCCACACCAAGGCTTTGCGATAAATAAAGCTGGACAATCAACGAAACGAGAATAGCAAGACCGGCAAAGAATAAGCTTTTTTTCGTATAAGCCGATTTCTCTACGTCTGTAATTTCACGATCCTCATATACCTTCGGCTTTCGATACACAAAAATGGAAACGATCAGTCCAAGAACCATACCCGCAACAGGAATCAGCATTGCATACGGAATATCTGCAAGGTCTACAGTCAGACCCGCTTCCTTCATATTGTCACGAAGCATTCCGTGGAAAATCTGTCCAAATCCGACTGGAAGTAATATATATGGTGCAGTGAGTCCGAAGGTCATGACACACGCTAGCAGTCTGCGGTCAATCTGAAGCTCGTTAAACACCTTTAATAACGGCGGAATTAAGACTGGGATAAAGGCAATATGAACAGGAACGACGTTCTGTGAAAAACAAGACACGATCAAAATGACAAGAATGATGAGCACTTTTGATAGTGTTTTCCGTCTTGAATCGCCTTCTTTTCCTAGAAGCTTCACTGCTCCTTCAACCATGGCATCTGGAAGACCTGTTTTCGTCAGTGCCGCAGCAAATGCTCCTAATAACGCATAACTAATCGCCACTGTTGCATTTCCTCCGAGTCCGTCCGTAAAGGCGTCCACTGTTCCTCCCAAGCCTAATCCACCTGCAAGTCCGCCAGCTAAAGCGCCTATTGCCAGCGCAATCACGACATTGACCCGCAACAAGCTTAATATCAACATTAAAACAACCGCTAAAACAACTGCATTCATGGTGAAACCCCCGAAATCCTTTAGTTTACTAATGTAGTAGATAATTAAAGTACCAACGTATGTTACCATAGAAAAAAAACTTCGTCAAATGGCGTATGTCCTACATAAAAAAGCTCTGCCATCCGGCAGAGCCTTATCCTTTATTTTGTTCCTTCAAATCGTTCCACAAATGTTGCGAGTGATCTCACCATCACACCTGTTGCCCCTGTTGGTCCAAAGCATGAAGGTTTTTCTGTTGTTGCAGTTCCTGCAATATCTAAATGAACCCAAGGCGTATCCTCTGCGAATTCGCCAATGAAAGCACCTGCCATGATCGCATGACCATCACGTCCTGGTGAGTTATTGAGATCCGCCATTTTGCTGTTTCGTACTCGTTTTTTATCTTTTTCCGTGATGGGCAGCTGCCAGATCATTTCACCACATTCTTCTGCTGCTTCTTTAAACTGAGCGTACAGCTCATCGTTATTGGTCATCGCGCCTGTTGTCTCATTTCCAAGCGCCACAATGACACCGCCTGTTAATGTGGCCACATCTACAAGGACAGAGGCACCATGCTGCTTCGCATATGTCACCCCATCTGCTAAAACAAGACGGCCTTCTGCATCCGTATTGAGCACTTCGATTGTTTTACCGCTTAGTGACACAATCACGTCGTCCGGCTTCATAGCGTCTGCCGAGATCATATTATCGGTTGAGGCGATGACCGCAATGACATTTTGCTCTGGGCGAAGTTCGCCGATGATTTCCATTGCGCCTAAAACAGAGGCTGAGCCGCCCATATCTGTTTTCATGCCAACCATACTCGCTCTTGGCTTTAAAGAATAGCCCCCGGTATCATACGTGATGCCTTTACCGACAAGGCCGATGACGTCTGTCCATTCTTCCTTGCCTTGATATTTCAATACGATGAGTTTTGGCGGTTCTGTTGAGCCTCTATTGACGGCTAAAATACCGCCCATTCCGAGCTCTTCCATTTGTTCTTTATCTAAAATTTCAATCTCAAATTCATATTTATATGCAAGCTCTGCCGCATACGAAGCCAGATCAGAGGATGTGAGCATGTTTGGCGGCATATTCACAAGGGTACGGGCCGAATTGACTGACTGTCCGTACACTTCGCCGACTTTCAAACTCGCCTGAATTTCAGCTTGATCATGCTCTGTCGTTGCATAAACAAACTCGATAAAACGATCCGGTTCATTTGTTTTATGTTTAAAATCCTGTAATTCATATGTAGCTAAAAGGCAGCTTTCAGAAAGGGCATGGGCTGCATCTTGAGCAGGCAGATCCTTTCCAATAAACGTATCCAGCAAGACAGAAACCGCTTGCTTTTTATCTTGATGAAGCTTTTTAAATAAATGGGCAAACACTTCTTTTGCCTCTTCAAACGTGTAATCTGATTCCTTCCCAAGCCCGACAAAATAAATGCGTTTGATGCCTGTTTCAGGGGATGGGAAAAACTTCGAAAGCTGATTTCGTTTGGATGAAATGTCGCCTTCTTTTAATAATTCAGTGATTCTTCCTTCAAGTAATTCATCCATTTCTTTTGCTTTTCCTGATAATTGGCTCTTTTGAAAAAGTCCGATCGCCAGTGTATCTTTATGCTGCAATTCATTTGTCGAGAAAAACATATTTATCACACGCTCCTTAATGAACTCCATTTTTCACATTGGAACTTCTATTATATCAAAATTTGCGTGCCTATACGATCATTGCCAGTCTGTCTTTACTTGATGAACATTTATATTTTCACACGCGGAAGGGCATCATGAAAAAGCGGCGAAAACTGAGCAGCCTGTCCGTGTCCTCTCCGTTCCACATCTACTTTCTTTAATGTTATAATGAACATGGACTTGGCAGCTTTTTTTACTGCTATCATTTTTTCATCATACTAGGATTTTTAGTCCATCATTTCGCACGATATTTTTTCTTAAAGAGAGGATGTTTCTTGTTCATGAGCGTACTGACGAATTTTCCGCTGCTTGCCAGCCTAGCAGCCATCTTTTTTGCACAATTTGTAAAAGTACCGATTCAATTTATCATTTCTAGACGACTAGATTGGTCGCTCATTACAAGCACAGGCGGAATGCCAAGTTCACACTCCGCAGCAGTAACAGCACTCTCCACAGCAGTTGCTTTAGAGCACGGGCTAGATACATCTATCTTTGCCATTTCCGCCATCTTTGCCATTATTACCATGTTTGATGCGACAGGCGTTCGCAGACAGGCAGGAGAACAGGCGACTGTTCTCAACAAGCTCGTAACAGATTTTAACCGATTTGTTTCCGAGGCAAAGAATTTCCCAAATGCGGAAGAAAAAGAAAAGCAAAAGAAATTAAAAGAGCTTCTTGGTCATAAGCCGATTGAAGTCTTCTTCGGCGGCTTAACAGGGATCTTGCTGACACTCATCTTAGATTATTACTTCATGTAGAAGCGAAAAAGCTTTGGACCTTAAACGGCCCAGAGCTTTTTTATTCTTTATTGGCTTGAAACTGCTGACGGAATACTTGCATCGATTCTGCTTCATTGAGCTGATTTAAGTCTTTTTCCGTTAACGTCCCTTCACCCTTTTTGATGATATACACATCGAGCACTTTTTTACCCCATTCTCTATACACATCATCAACGGTTTCATAGTATAAATCAAGCTTATGACCTTTAATGGCTTTGCCGGTATCTGCAACTACACCGTAGCCATAGTTTGGGATAAACAGCACCGTTCCAATCGGAAAAACAGATGGGTCGGCTGCCACTGTTGAGTATAAATCACGTTTTACTTTAACGCCTGAATATGTAATGCCATATGCATGATGTTCCTTCGTTTTGCCTGTTGATTCCACACCTGCTGTATAGCCGGTTGCAACAACCTTCTGCTTCGGGTAATCGTTCCAATTAAACGCTTCTTCGAGAGAAACAGCCCGCGAATCTTCACTTTTGAGTGCGATCGTTTCCCTTTTTGGCTGCTGAAAAAAAGAAGATACTTGCTTGCCCGCATCGGTCTCTTTCACCCATGCAGCTAAATCACTTGGTTCGACTCCAGATATGCCCGTAAAGCTTGTCAAAAGTGCAAGCATGAATAGGGCGGTCATGAACAATCGTTTCATCCATGTTTTCATCTCTATTTGTCACTCCTCTACCCATCTATTTGTTTCCAAACAAAATGGAAACTATGCAAAGGAGAAACAAAAAAACCCACTTGCGAGTCCGCAAGTGAGTTAAAACATTTGATACCCTCTTTTTCGAAGTGCATTAATGACAAAACCTGATGTGATTGCACCGATCAGGCCGCTTAATAAGATGATGATATCAGCCGCAGCGAGTGAGACGATCCGGTCTCCTATTCCTGAAAAAGCAGTGCCAGGCTCTCTTACATAAGCAATCATCTTTTGATTGTTGATAATGAAAAGGCATACAATTGGATATAAAATAGCCATAATCCATGACATTCTCAGCAGCATATTGAGCAAAAACCCAATGCCGAAGAATAACACGAAAAATAAAATAACTGAAATGATAACGACTGGTAAACTGATCACTTCATCTCCACCCCCAAATATCCCATCATTAGTTTAACTTGGAAATAGAGATGAAGTCAATCAATGGAAAAAGCAAATCCATTAACGCTTCTTTCCTGTCCCTTTACATTCCTCACACGTTTCAGATCCGCCGAGCAATAGCTGAAAATACCCTTTTCCTGAACAATATTGACAGATTGATGTTTTTTCCTTTGTTTGTGCATTCATATTGCTCACTCCTTAATCTAAATTTTCTGATAATTCATCATAACATATTTTGCCGTCAATAACCAAGTGAGAAAATATACCACAACTTATAAAAAAACGTGTATCACGAGGATACACGTTTTTGTCTATGATGTTTAGAAGAACTTGAATTTTCCTTTTTTCAGAACAAGTCCTGGTCCGCCAACCATGAATAAAGAACGGTTGTCGATGATTTTCTTCATTGCAGAAGCTTTTGTTCCTTGAAGTTTTTTACCAAATGCAACACCTACAGCGTCGTGTTCACCAAGAGAAGCAACTGTTCCTTTGATGTCTGGCTTAAAGCTTTCAAGAGAACCGCCTTTTACTAGTGCTGCAAGGTTTTTCGCTACTGTCTCACCTTGTTGCATAGCGATTTGTGCAGTTGGTGGGTATGGACGGTTGATTTCTTCATTGATAATCAATGAACAGTCACCAATGATGAAGACATCATCATTTTCTGGTACACGAAGGTCTGGAGAAACTTTTACGCGGCCGCGCATGTTTTCAAAACCAGCTTCTTCAACGATTGGGTTACCGCGTACACCTGCTGCCCAAACAACAGTCGCAGCTTTGATTTCTTCTGTATCATCGTCTTTTCCAACAATGATCCCCTCAGGCGTACATTCTTTGATCGCTGTACCGATTTTGAACTCAACACCTTTACCTTGAAGGTAGTTCATCGCATAGTCGATCAATTCTGGATCGAATCCAGGAAGAGCTGTTGGCGCAGCTTCTACACAGATGATACGCACGTCTTTTTGATCAATGTCATACTCTTTGCAAAGCTCAGGCACACGGTTTCCAAGCTCACCAAGGAACTCAATACCTGTGAATCCTGCGCCGCCGACAACGATTGTCAAACGCTCTGGACGTTTTTCAGCATCCGTATTATACGTCGCAAATTGAAGCTCAATGTGCTCACGAAGCTGACGAGCAGAGTTGATGTTAGAGATTGAGAATGCGTATTCTTTCAGTCCTGCAATACCAAATGTTTCAGGAACAGCACCAAGTGCAACAACAAGGTAGTCATAAGAAAGTTCGCCATCTGATGTCACAACTTTCTTCGCTTCCTTATCAATGCTTTCAACTGTTGCTTGTACAAAGTTGACACGGGAACTGTTAATCACATCTTTGATTTGATAACGACAGCGGTCATGATGAAGAGTACCTGCACTTGCTTCATGAAGCCATGTTGTTTCGTAATGATAATTATGCTTGTTCACAAGAGTAATGTCCGCATCATTTGTGCCAAGCTGTTTTGTTAATCTTGTTACAGTCATTAATCCGCCATAACCTGCACCTAATACAACGATTTTCGGTTTATTCACTGGAATCACATCCACCTTTTTTAAATTTGCTGTAAAACGGATAAAGAATTACATATCGTTATTCTCAACCGCTTTGCGGCATTTTATGAAATTTAAACAAAAAAATAAGTATGTGAAAATCTGAACTTTCACCTACATAAAACGAAAGCATTTGACCGTATCCGACAAAAATTCATAAAAAATTAATATTTAGTTCCCTTAACAATAATAGCGAGTTCTGCTCCAATTTTCAAGGCTTTAAACTGAAAATCCTTATGATAAACGGTCTTTCTCACTTTTTCCTCCTTTTCAAAGCTTCGGCATCAAAAAACGACAAGTTTTTCAAAACAAGTCAAACGACGATATGTGGTATGATATGATATAGTGATAACAATTTTCATTTGGGAGGATTAAAGGAATGCAAGAAGATTCTAAGGTATATGACATTACCGTTATCGGGGGCGGCCCAGTTGGATTGTTTACTGCGTTTTACGGAGGCATGAGACAGGCAAGTGTGAAAATCATTGAAAGCCTTCCTCAGCTCGGCGGTCAACTATCCGCTCTTTACCCTGAAAAATATATTTATGATGTGGCTGGATTTCCAAAAATCCGCGCACAAGAATTAGTTGATAACTTAAAGGAACAAATGGATAAATTTGATCAAACCATTTGCTTAGAGCAGGCAGTTGAAACGGTTGAAAAGCAGGCAGATGGGATCTTTAAACTTGTGACAAATCAAGAGATTCATTATTCTAAAACAATTATCATCACAGCTGGTAACGGTGCATTCCAACCGAGAAAGCTTGAACTTGATTCAGCAGAATCATTTGAAGGAAGCAACCTTCATTACTTCATTAATGACTTGAACCAATTTGCCGGCAGACGTGTTGCCGTTCTTGGGGGCGGAGACTCTGCGGTGGACTGGGCACTTATGCTTGAACCAATCGCAAAAGAAGTATCCATTATTCACCGCCGCGATAAATTCCGCGCACATGAGCACAGTGTAGAAAACCTGCACAACTCGAAAGTCAATGTACTAACACCATATGTACCAACTGAGCTCATTGGTGAAGACCGCATTGAACAAATCGTACTCGAAGAAGTCAAAGGCGACAAAAAACAAGTGCTTGATGTGGACGACGTGATCGTCAACTTCGGTTTTGTTTCCTCCCTTGGACCAATCAAACAATGGGGCCTTGAAATCGAAAAGAACTCCATCGTGGTGAAATCTACAATGGAAACAAACATTGAAGGCTTCTATGCGGCAGGAGACATCTGTACGTATGAAGGAAAAGTCAAATTGATTGCAAGCGGATTTGGTGAAGCACCAACTGCTGTCAACAATGCGAAAGCTTACATGGACCCGAAAGCCCGTGTACAGCCCCTCCATTCCACAAGCTTATTTGAAAAGAAATAAGATCGGATCAAAAAAGGAGTTCCCACTTGCGGAACTCCTTTTTCGTTTATTTAAAAACCCCAATATAGGCATTTGCCATTCCAAGTACCATTGCAGCAAGCAGCACCACAACAATCCCTGCCACAACCAAAATCACCCGATCCTTCACACGTTCCTTTTTCGGAAGCGGCTTCTCAATCCCGCAAGATGGACACGTTTTGGAACGATAAGGAATCAGTTCATGACAGTTCCTGCAATTGATTTGTTCACTCAAACCTCAGCAACCTCTTTTCTCACTACAGTTTATGTTTGGTTCTCATGATACTCTTTTCGAGTGGAAATAGCCAGTTGTTCGGGCCAGCTGTAACAAAATTGAGCGATTTTGAAATCTAAAAATTCATTTCCTTTAAATTTATTATAAAAGCTAAGTAAGATGGGATCCAATAAGGTTCTAGGAAATAATACTAGAAATATCTTTTTCATATTCTAAAATAGGTTTATAAACCAATTTACTATAAATTTTTTCTATGTTGCGTTCGCTATTTAAATCTTTATTGGGTATCTTAAAGATACTCTCCAACAGTGCTTTTTTTTCTTGAACATTCAAATCATCAGGTCTATGTATATAAGTACTCTCTTTAAAATTATATTTTATTTCATTAAAGGCTTTTGAAAACTTTTTTATCTTCTTTTTATCTATATGATCCAATTGAAATTTATCCAACAAATTTCTGACAAACCAGTCTAAATGATATAAAAATTCTGTATCCTCCATTTGAGAAAAATAAAATAACCAACCATATCTGAATTCTTTAGTTTTATCACCGTTTACCTTACTGCTAATAGAGCCTGTTATCTTATTATTAATTGTAAAGATAAATTGTTCAGGTGACATTCTCTTAGAATGTTTATATTTCGCGAATATTTTAACTATTGAATTCTCAAATCGTTTACTATTTGATTCTTTAACAGTTAATTTTGGTGTACCATTGGACGAATTTTTTAAAGCATAGCCTAAAAAATTAAAACCGTTCTCTTTAATATCACCTTTTTCTTCTTTATCAATATTTAATTGAAGGTTATAAATTCCTTCCAATTCATACTTAATTTCTTTATAAACTTTTTTAAAATTTTCCTCTGTGCACATAATTATAATGTCATCAACATATCTAATATATTTTAGGTCTTCTCTTTCTTGAAAATCTAAATCTAAATTATGCAAATATATGTTTGCCAAAATATTTGATATTGACAATCCTTGGGGTACCCCCTGGGTGATTATCTCCTGAGTTTTTCCACCATCACCTAAATATGTCGGTGTTGTTATTGCTTCTTTAATTAAAGATAGGATTTCTTCTTTCTTAATCTTTTTCTTTAATTTATCAATCAGTATTCCATGTCTTATATTTCCGTAAAAATCGGAAATATCCAATTTAATAAATTTATTGAATTTATCCTTGCAATTTTTTATATCTTGAATACATTCTTGTGGTAATGGCTGTTTTATTTCACTAAATGTATTAGATAAAACCAAGTGTAGCGATTTCAAAACAAGTTTGTCTCTAAGAGTAGGTATTGAAATAAGCCTCGGGTATGAATTTCTAGATTTTAATATTAGTTTTTCTTTATAAGCAGTAAATCTATATGTACCCAAAGTGACTTTCCTATTTATAATTTCAAATATTTGTTTTTGATTTTCCACAAAATTATTATAAGTCATCTTATCTATACCTAGTGCACTATCATGTTTAATATAAAGTTTAAATACCTCTTCTAGCTTATAAATAGAATAATATTTTTTAAACTCACTACTCGCTGACAATTAATTCTCTCCTTATAAATTCATGATTAAATAAATTATTGAAAGAACAAATGGAATAATTAATAACAATATTATAAAAGTATAATAAACAACCTTGTTAAAATAATAATATGCAATCGGCCCAAAAGTAATATTTGACTGATGTTTTAAACGCACTTTAATATAGTCAACATCTTTATGATTATCTATCTTATTCAAAATATTATTATATTGCATCTCATATTCTTTAAGTTTTTTAATAAGTTCATAAATTTCGAGTGAATCAGAAATTCTCAGTAAATTGTTTAGTTCAAATTCCAGTTCATTTAAATTTGAATAAGAGTCTTTGAACTGAAGCGCTTTTTCCCTAAAGCCGGCTGAACTCACGAAGATAGATACTCCAAAAAGCCCTACTGAAGCAATGACTGTTAATAGAGACATTACCTTATCTTGTGAAACTAGAGTCCAAATGGAAAAAGCCAAAACAACAAAGGTATAGTAATTAACTAAGAGTTGTGCAAAAAGATTATTTCGATTCAATCTTGCTTCAGCTTCCATTCTTGCTTTTTTTGTAATCCATATTCTATTGTCTTTTAAAGATTTAATGTCTTCTTTAATGTCTTCTTTAATATCGTCTATCATAATTTTTATTTCTCCAAATTTATTAAGACACAGAGCTTTAAAAAGTTGAATAGTTAATATTCTTTTAAAGAATCAATGTTCCAAAGAAATTAGCTTACCTTTAAAACTTCAAGGTCCAGAAGAAAGTCTCTGTGTCTATTTATAGATTCGCACAATCTTCATCATTAGTCAATAACTGTAAAAATAAATATAGTAATATTGTATGAAAAAAAGTGTGTTTTTCCATGTGTTATTTCAAATATACATTATTAACAACAAACAACCTCCTCTAATTGAGAAGGTTGTTTGTTATTAATGTTATGAATTTAACACTCTTCCGGCGTACCGGTATTCGTTGCTGTTCTGAAAGAAGAACCACACCCGCATGATGCAATGGCGTTTGGATTGTCGATCGTGAAACCGCCGCCCATGAGTGATTGTTTGAAATCTATGATGGTTCCGTTCATGATATCAAGGCTTTCAGAATCGACAAGGACATTGATGCCGTGCTGCTCGAACTGCGTGTCTTTCTCTGAGACTTCATGGTCAAAGCCCATGCCGTATGAGAGACCGCTGCAGCCGCCGCCTTTTACGCCCACTCGAAGGAACGCATTTTCTTCTTCATGTTCTTTCATCATATCTTTAATCTGCAGTGCAGCAGCTTCTGTAATGGTTACTGGTGTACTCATGATCATCCCTCCTTTTGACTGGATGTTTCTTTTCAATTATAAACGTGATGATGCCTTTTCTCAAATAAATGGTTTAGAGATAAAATGTGCCGTCACAAATCGTTTCAGCAGGTCCTGTCATGAGCACGTGGTCATTGTCTTTCCAACGAATGATGAGGTCTCCGCCTGCTAAATGAACGGTCATGTCTGTTTCTTTTTTTGCCTGACCATTCATAATTGTGGATACAGCCGCAGCACAGGCCCCAGTTCCGCAGGCCTGGGTAATCCCTGAACCTCTTTCCCAAACGCGAAAATGAAGTTCTGTTTCACTGACAACTTCAACAAATTCTACATTGACGCCTTCAGGGAACATGTCGTGTTTTTCGATGATCGGCCCAAGTGTATGAAGCGGCGCTTTTTCAATGTCCTCTAAATAAAAAACGATGTGCGGGTTTCCCATTGAAACGGCCGTTCCATTTAATTTCGTAGTGCCAAAATCAAGTGCCTCATTAATCGTTGTGCTAGCCGGTTCTCCAAGCATTGGCATCGCTTTTTTTTCAAAACGTGGTTTTCCCATATCTACTGTAACTAACTGAACTTGACCATCCTGAGCGTGAACAGTCGCTTCAACAAGTCCTGACAATGTCTCAATCTGGAACGTTGTGTCCGTCACAATTTGATGCTCATACACATACTTTGCAACGCAGCGCAGCCCATTACCGCAGTTTTTGCCCTCTGATCCATCATTGTTGAAAATGCGCATCTTCACAGGTGCAACATCTGATGGGCAAATCAGGATCATCCCGTCAGAACCGATTCCTGTATAAACAGAAGAAACGCGGATCGCTATCTCTGATAGCTGCTCTTCTGGAAGCTGTTCCTTCATCTGATTGACGTAAATATAATTATTTCCTAATCCGTGCATTTTCGTGAATTGAAATGATGTCATGAGCTTCCTCCAAAAATGTTGTTTCTTTATAGTATAAAAGGAGTCGATTCAGGAGACAATCTTATCATCCCCCGTTTTTCATACATAGAAGCTCTTTGCTGCCATGGCAAAGGGCTTTTATTATGCATATGCCTCTTTTTCTCTCGTGTGATATTTCATATTGATGATATTTTATTAGCATAACATATTGGATGCGCTTTCTATTGATTCTCCTTAAAAATGGAAGCCGAAAATGTGAAAAAAATGCACCTCATGACCCATGTGGTGCATTTAAAACATGTCGTTTTCCTCTATAAAAGCATAAATACGCTCGACTAGCTGCTCTGCATTTTCTCCTGAAACAAATTCTCCATTCACAAGTGCAAATGGGGAGTCCATACATTTGCCGCAATAGCTTAAACAGCCGTATTCCATTACGTCTAGGTTTGGGTCTTTTTCAAGCTTCTCTTTTGCTTCTTGAGACCCTTGTGCAAGATTACTTACACAAAATTCGATCAGTGGAAACACTGTGCTTCACCTCACATTGCCTTACCATCCTACCGAAATTCCTTGTATTAGTCAAAATATGAGCTTCGCCTGTATCGTTACGCCTATTCCTCTTAAAATGTTTTACTATTTAGGACTAACTGATGAATATGTAGGTTATTTTGAAACAATTATTGTGGTTTCACAGTAAATTCGATATAATTTTATTTGGTATTTTAACTTAAAGTTTTTTAGTATAAGTGTTTTTCAATGTCTACGGGGAAAAGGAGAATCGTCATGAAAAATTTAGTCTTGATCGGCGGAGGTTACGGGAATATGCGGGTTCTCCACCGCTTATTGCCAAATCAATTACCTGATGATGTCACTATCACATTAATTGATCGAAATCCTTACCACTGTTTAAAAACAGAATATTATGCACTTGCTGCTGGAACGATCTCTGATCATCACATTCGAGTATCTTTTCCAGAGCATCCGAAGCTGGATATTCAATACGGGGAAGTTGAAAAAATTGATATTGAAAACAAACAGATCTTATTCAGCGACCGTGAACCGATTCCGTATGATGATACGGTGATTGGACTCGGCTGTGAGGACAAGTATCATAATGTCCCTGGTGCGAAAGAACATACATACAGCATTCAAACCATTGATCAGTCAAGACATGCGTATAACAAATTAAACAATTTGAGCGCAGGTGCAACGGTTGGCATCGTCGGTGCTGGACTTAGCGGGGTAGAGCTGGCCAGTGAATTAAGAGAAAGCCGTGCTGATTTAAACATTATTCTTTTTGACCGCGGAGAGCTGATTCTATCAAGCTTCCCAAAAAGATTAAGTTTGTATGTGCAAAAATGGTTTGAAGAAAATGACGTAAAGATTATTAACTGTGCCAATATTACAAAGGTTGAAGAAGGTCTTGTTTATAACCATGATGACGCGATTGAAGCTGATGTAATCGTGTGGACAGCAGGAATACAGCCAAGCAAAGTGGTACGAGAGATGGATGTTGAAAAAGACGCACAAGGCCGTGTCGTATTAACTCCTCATCACAATCTCCCAGGGGATGAGCATGTATATGTCGTAGGTGACTGCGCAAGTCTGCCGCATGCCCCAAGTGCACAGCTTGCTGAGGCGCAGGCAGAACAAATTGTCCAATCTCTGCAAAAACGATGGAAAAATGAGCCGCTTCCTGAGGCTTATCCACAGTTTAAGCTAAAAGGTGTTTTAGGTTCATTAGGGAAAAAAGCCGGATTTGGCTTAGTGGCAGATCGTCCACTTGTTGGCAGGGTGCCAAGACTTCTGAAATCTGGACTGCTTTGGATGTATAAGCATCACAACGGCTAAAATTATGTGAATTTTTTCTCAAAGCTCCTTCGTGACGAGGGAGCTTTTTTCTATGAAACGGCATGTGCCGATGAGTTGGTCCATTTGATCGGAGCAAGGGCAAGAATGCAGTCTTTACGAAAGGTTCTCATCGTTTTCTTCGATAAACAATACGCTTGGATAAACTGATCCGTCTCACGGTGGACAATGATTTTTCTCTTCGTGCACTCTCCATTTTTCTTCATATAAATCATCTCAATCGGTATTTGCTGATGAAGAGATTGTTTCAGTAAATAATTCATGATGCTCACGCTCCTTTCATTTCATTATAAACGAACAAACGTTCTTTTTCAACCTGAAATAGGAACACTCGTTCGTTTATATTTCTCAAAAAAAGAACAGCTTATTCACTGCTCTCCCTGTACCCGTATTTCTCCATTTCTTGATAAATGTCTTTTAATTTCGGATTGCCCTCTCCAACGATTTGATCCTCTACTAAGACAAGCGGATAAAAGAATTCATCATCAAGAATTCGTTCAGACAATTCCTTTTGCTGTTCATTTTCTGGCGGGTGCTCAATATCAATATATGTGATGCGAAAAGGCTGATTCGGATATTTTCGTTTTAATGCTGCATCTAACCATTCAAACGTATCTTTTGAAGAAGGCAGATTCACGCAGCTAGCGCACAAGACATCTCTTCCATATACATAAAGATCGACGGTTTTGTTCATTTGACAAGCCCCCTATTCTTTCTTCATTTTAGCTGAATTTTCTGGATGAAAAAAGTCAAAATCACTTTTTGTTTCAAGATGAGATTGTGCTATAATGAGAAGGAAACTTTGAAACCAATCAATAGATTTTTATCGTCCAGATGAATATAATGGTGATATGTTGTGAAAGGAGCGATTATATCTAATGACTGAAGTCGAAATGAAAGACCAAGTACAGGAAGTACTGGACAAACTTCGTCCATTTCTATTACGTGATGGTGGAGACTGTGAGCTTGTAGACATTGAAGATGGCATTGTGAAATTACGTCTTCTTGGTGCATGCGGCAGCTGCCCAAGTTCAACCATTACATTGAAAGCCGGTATTGAGCGCGCATTATTAGAAGAAGTGCCTGGCGTTGTAGAAGTTGAACAGGTTTTCTAATTCATATATGACATGAAAACGACCCAATCAGGGTCGTTTTTTTCATGATTGACAAAGGCTTTAGCCCTTTGTCTTCTTTTCAGCGTGATATGAAAACCCTTGAAGTCTAGGAAGGACGAGTACTGGCGCGGAGCGAATTTTCTATTCGTGAGCACCAGCACGCAGGACTGACACCGAATGCGAGGGTTTGTCAGCACGCTGAAGGGTCGTTTTTTATTAAGCTAGCTTTTCTCTAAACCATTCCTTTATAAAAGTCAGTCTTTGAATACGCTGCCCCGGGTGGCCGCTTCTGGATAAATCATGAGATGCCTTCGGGAATTTGACCAATCTTGTGTCTTTCCCAAGCTCCTTCAAGGCCACAAAAAGCTGCTCTGCTTGATCAACTGGGCAGCGATAATCTTCATCACTGTGCAAGATGAGCAGCGGCGTGTTCACCTGCTTCACATATTTTAGCGGCGAACGATCCCATAGCTTATCGACAGAATCATAAATATCCCCATCAATCTGCCACCTTGTAAAGAAATAACCGATATCACTGATGCCATAAAAGCTAATCCAGTTTGAAATGGAACGCTGTGTGACAGCTGCACGGAAGCGGTCGGTTTGACCAACAATCCAGTTGGTCATAAAACCGCCATAGCTGCCGCCTGTCACGCCAAGCCTTGTTTCATCAAGGAAATCATAGGCTTTAAGCACATGATCAACAGCCTGCATGACATCGTCATAATCAACGTCACCATAGTTTCCTCTCACACGGTCAGTAAACATCTGTCCATACCCATGACTGCCATGCGGGTTGATATACACGATGGCGTAGCCTTCAGAAGCGAGCATTTGAAATTCATGAAAATACGTATAACCATACATGGCATGCGGTCCGCCATGAACCTCTAGAATGAGCGGATATTTCTTTCCCTCTTCCATCTTGGAAGGCTTCATAAACCAGCCATGCACCTCGTCTCCATCTTTTGACTGAAAAGAAAATGGTTCAGGTTCGGATACGATATGCTCCTTTAGAAAATCATCATGCTCGAACGTGATTTGCTTTAGTTCTGTTTCCTCTAATGTTATCTCATACAGCTCACTTGGTGAAACAGGTGTAAGCCGGCTGAGCAGCAGTTTGGATTCATCTGGATGAAGGCTGAAATTGGTGATATGTTCCGCCTCTAGTCGAACAGGATAGGCTAAACCTTCAATAGAGAAATAATAAATCCCTGTACTGCCTTGATCAGAAACAAGCGCATAAAACCCTTGGCTGTCTTTTGTCCACTGCGGAAGCTGATAGACCTCTCCCATCACGCTATCTCCTGCCATACAGTTCCCAACATACATATCGAGCATTTCTGACAGTTGAACCGTCTTTTCTTCCTTCAGATCATACAGCCATATTGATGGGAAGGTGGCATTTTGAAATTCGCGCTCATGTCCAATATACAAAAGACTCTCTCCATTTGGAGAAAAAGATACGGTGGAATAAGCGCCGTTTGCTTGTGTGATCTTTTTGGTCTGACCATCTTCTAATGACAGAAGACACACGTCACTTATGTAAGGTATCTGTGGATTTAATTGAATAAAGGCTAGCCATTTGCCGCAAGGAGAAACCGTATGATTCATATGATGAACCTGCTCGCTCGTGACAGGCACTACCTCTCCTGAACCGATATCCACCTTCACGATCTGCGTGACACGCCCATCTAAAAAACCTCTTCCATCTGCTTTATAGGTTAAATCATCATATACCGCTGGAGCAAAGTCATCTTGCTCTTCCTTTTTTTCATCATGAACAGATTCTGATTGTTTCAATGACACACCTGCATAAAGAAAAGCACCATCTGGGGAAAAAACAGGATGAGATACTCCGTAAGGAATCGTCGTTAAGGTTCGCACGCCGCCTCCTTCGCTCTTCATGAGCGCCAGCTGAGGGACTTCTTTTGGCTTTTGTAAAATAAAAGCAAGCTGCCTGCCGTCTTTTGACCAAACTGGCTGATGATGCTTTCCATCCTCAAATGTCCATTGTGCCAGTTCCTCTGTCTCTTCATCTCGAACCAATAAATGGATGTTGTAATCGTCTTTTTTCTCATTCACAGAGACTTTTGTAAAGACTGCCTTTTTTCCATCTGGTGAATAAACCGGATGGGAAACAGAAACAATCTTCGTTAAATCTTCTGCCTTCATCAATTTCTTCATGAACGTATCTCCCCCTTTTATGCTTAAAAAATAGTTCGATCCTCTAAATAATAATCCCTGCTTCTTCCCATAAAAACAAGCATAAAAAAAGAACGTGCAGATTCACAGCACGTTCTTTACTTGATTAACAGGATGATGCTGCACGACAACACCTTCTACTGGCACCGTCAGCAAATCGACTTCGCAATGCGGGAAATTTTGGGCAAGCTGCTCTTTCAGCGCTTCTCCCTTCCCTTTTTCCACTAAGGTGAGGATCGTCGGTCCAGCACCGCTCAAAGCCGTTCCATACGCTCCTTTAAGCGAAGCGACATGCTCCACCTTCGACAGCTCTGGCACAAGCATTGTGCGGTAAGGCTGATGAAATAAATCCTTATTCATCATTTCTCCAACAAGCGGCCAGTTCTGCGTCATTAAGGCGGCAACAAGGACGTTGCTCACAGCACTCGCACTGACGGCATGTTTATAGGAGAAATCTTCTGGCAGGACATCACGGGCATCCTTTGTGAGCACTTCATAAAAAGGAATCACCACGACGACATCTACATCCACTTGCTGCACTTTAACGGCATGTGTTTTGTCTTCTTCATGGAGACCGATCAGTAAACCACCAAATAAAGAGGCACCCGCATTATCTGGATGACCTTCCACCTCACTTGCATAAAAGAGCTTCTGATCATCTGTCATGTTTAATTCAAGAAGCTGATTGGCGAGTTCAATGGCGGCCACGATGGCAGCAGCACTGCTGCCAAGCCCCCGTGCCAATGGAATATCACTCCACACTTTGACATGAACAGGCGGGAGTGTTTTTCCAAAGTCATCTGCGACCTTTTTGGCTGTTTGATAAATCAGGTTGTCGGTGCCTGATGGAATCCCAGACACGACATCTGTTTCTGCTTCAAACAGCCAGCTATCATGGTCATAGACCGATAGCTTTAAATAGCGGCTGAGCGCCATTCCAACTGAATCAAAGCCTGGTCCTAAATTGGCAGTGCTTCCCGGTACTGTGATTGAAAAAAGCATGGAGGCTTCACTCATACGCGTGCGGCCTTTTCTAAATGTTCAAGAATTTGATCTTCATCTGCATCAAGTGTGACCGGCTTGATTTGTGAAATATCGATAGCCGTATTTGGATCTTTCAATCCGTTGCCTGTTAGTACCGCAACAACTTTACTGCCTGGCTTGATTTCTCCAGATTTCACCTGCTTTAACACGCCTGCAATCGACGCACATGAACCCGGCTCTGCAAACACACCTTCTTCACGTGCAATCAATTGATACGCATGAAGAATTTCTTCATCAGTCACTTCATCAATCTTACCGTTTGATTCATCTGCGGCTGCCACAGCTTGTTTCCAGCTCGCTGGATTTCCGATACGGATAGCCGTTGCCACTGTTTCTGGCTGCTCAATCACTTCATTTCGAACGATTGCCGCTGCACCTTCTGCTTCAAAACCACGCATGACAGGGAGTCCAGTTCCTTTTTTCTCATGATATTCCTTGAAGCCTTTCCAGTAGGCCGTGATGTTCCCGGCATTTCCAACAGGAATCGCCAGTACGTCCGGGGCAGAGCCTAGCTGCTCACAGATTTCAAATGCTGCTGTCTTTTGTCCTTCAATTCGATAAGGATTGACCGAGTTAACAAGGGCAATCGGTGCTTTTTCACAGATGCTGCGGACGATTTTTAGTGCATCATCAAAGTTGCCGTCAATGGCAATGATCTCTGCTCCGTACATGACGGCCTGTGCAAGCTTACCGAAGGCAATTTTCCCGTCTGGAATGATGACAATACATTTCATATCCGCACGGGCTGCATAAGCCGCTGCTGCTGCAGAGGTATTCCCTGTTGAAGCGCACATGATGGTATCGTTGCCTTCTTCTTTAGCCTTTGCAACGGCCATCACCATTCCTCGATCCTTGAAAGAACCTGTTGGATTGACGCCTTCTGTTTTCACATGAAGCTCGATTCCCAGCTTTTCTGAAAGCTTGGCGAGATGGATCAGCGGTGTATTCCCTTCATTTAATGTTAGTTTAGGTGTAGATTCGTTTACTGGTAAGAATTCTTGAAATTCTTCAATAAGTCCATTCCATTTCATCAGCTTAAACCGTTCCCTTCTACTCGGTACGTGCTCTTCACTTGAACCACCACGTCGAGGTCGTTTAATTTTTGCAGGATATTTGAGAAATCTTCTTCTGAAGTCTGATGTGTAATAATCACAATTTCAGCCAGCTCATCATGTCCTTTCACAGGAAGCTGAAGGATCTTTTCAAAACTGATCCCTCTTTCAGAAAAAATAGATGTAATGCGGGAGAATGCCCCGACTTGATCTCTAACATGAATTCTTAAAAATTGCTGAGCAAATATTTCTGATGAGGATTTGATCTTCTTCTCAAACTGCGGTGCGATAAATCCGCTTCCGTTCACGCCAAGGCGCATGTTTTTCATCACTGCGACTAAGTCTGATACAACAGCTGTTGCCGTTGGCAGACTTCCTGCTCCAGGTCCGTAAAACATCGTTTCTCCTACAGCACTTCCGTAGACATACACCGCATTAAATTCATTGTTGACGGATGATAATGGATGATGATCAGGAAGTAAGGTTGGCTGGACGCTGACCTCTACTTTCTCTCCGTCCCTCTGAGCAATGCCGATCAGCTTCATTGTATAGCCAAACCGCTTACTAAAATTAATATCCTCATCAGAAATATCAGAAATACCTTTCACCTTTACATCCTCTAAATCCACATTCATGGAAAAACCGAGTCTTGCAAGAATCGCCATTTTCCTTGCTGCATCTAGTCCTTCTACATCAGCTGTCGGGTCTGCTTCTGCAAAGCCTAGATCTTGTGCTTCTTTTAAGACATCCTCATATGCGCTTTTATCGACATTCATTTTCGTTAAAATAAAATTCGTTGTACCGTTCACAATCCCCATCATCTTAGTGATTCGGTCAGAGGCCAGCCCTTCCTCCAGCGTGCGAAGAATCGGAATTCCTCCGGCGACACTTGCTTCATAATAAAGATCACAGCCATTTTCTTTCGCTACATGTAAAAGCTCCGTACCGTAAAGCGCCATTAAATCTTTATTGGCTGTAATGACATGCTTCTTCTCATTTAACGCATCTATTAAATATTGTTTTGTCTCTTCAATGCCGCCCATCACTTCAATGATGACGTCGACCTCTGGATCTCTAATCACATCGTATACTTCAGTTGTGAAGACCTCTCTTGCGACATCCACATCTCTTTTTTTATCGGGATTGCTCACAAGCACTTTTTGTATTAATACCGGACAGCCGATTTGGTGCATTAATTTATCCTGATGGTCTTGGATAATTTTTACGACACCGCTTCCCACTGTTCCTAATCCTAACAGCCCAACTCGAATTGCCTTCACCTGAAATTCCACCTTTCTCCGTAAATGTCCTCTCTAAAAAGACATTTGTTAACCTTACACAGACATTCAATGTACACACATTATAAAGGGGTATCCTCATTTTGACAAGGTAATAAAATAAGAGATTGTCAGAATGAAACCGCTTAACAGCTATTTATATCAAGATTCTATATTTTCAAAATATTTTTGTCAGAAAAGCTCCCGAAAGCCGGGAAGCCTTATATTATGAACGAACCGGCGTTTTGGCTGGCTCGTCTTGTAAGACAAGCGCAATATTTTCAGCACATAAACGCATCATCGTTTTTCTCGTTTCGACACTAGCACTTCCAATATGAGGAAGGACTGTGACGTTAGGTAATGTCGTTAACGGATGAGACGGGCTGACAGGTTCCTCTCTAAATACATCCAGACCAGCGCCGGCAATTTTTCCTGTTGTGACAGCCTCGTATAAAGCATCCTCATCCACAGTCTGTCCTCTTGATACGTTAATGAAATAAGCAGAGTTCTTCATCAGATCAAATGCTTTTTCATTAAACATGTCTTTTGTTTCCGGGGTTAACGGCGTCAGACAGACGATGAAATCAGACTGCTTGAGCAGTTCCTCAAAAGCCGCATAGGTCACACCGAGCTGCGCTTCTGCTTCGGGTTTTCTGGAACGATTATGATAAAGGACATTCATATTAAAGCCTTTGGCCCGCTTGGCAAGTGCTGTTCCAATGCTGCCCATTCCGACAATCCCGAGCGTTTTGTGATGAACATCAGCACCGGCAAGAAGAAGCGGCCCCCAGCCTGTCCAGTTTCCATCCTTAATCCAATCACTCGCCTCGACAATGCGTCTAGCTGACGCCATCAGAAGAGCAAAGGCTAAATCCGCCGTCGATTCTGTTAAGACATCTGGTGTATGACATACGGTGATTCCGCGCTTTTTGGCTGCTTCAAGATCTATATTGTCATAACCAACAGCAAGGTTTGCAACTACCTTGACGTTTGGGGCCTTTGATAAAAGGGCCTCATCTATTTGATCTGACAGCATGGTGAGAAGCGCATCCGCTTTAGCAGCTTGTGTTTCTAACTCTTCTCTTGGACACGGCTCATCCTCGCTTGGCCACATCTCAACATGAGCGGCTTCTTTTAATGGTGTAAGTGATGCTTCATCCAGTTTTCTTGTGATATAGACGTAAGGTTTCGTCAAGAAGAACACTCCTTTTATCGATTTCTTTAAGCATAACGAAAAACGCCTCAAGAGAAAAGAGACGTTTCGTCTGTTCACTGAAACTTCAAATCAGCTGCAGGCTGAATCCAGCCAACAGCCGGAATGGGGCTCCCGCCGCTTCGCATGGCACTCATTTCTTGAAAGACCTTCAGAAAGTATTCATAACGATTGGCATCATTTAAGACGTAATCTAACCGCTCTTCATAATATGCTTTTTCATTTTCTCCCGACATGTAGTAGCCTTCCACAATTTCAAAATAATGAAGTGGGAACAGCAGGCGGCTGTATAACAAACGCTTTGAAAAGGAGGAAAGAGGTGTCACCTGTTCATATTGCTGTAGAAAGGAAAAGCCCTCTTCAATTAAATCCTCCTTATGCTGTACAAAGGTCTCTCTTAAATATTCGGCAAGATCACGGGTTGGATGATCAAAGACCCAATCCACAGGTAAACGCAGCGGCTGCTCATGCGGCCATGTCATACGTGAAAAGCGCTGATGACAGACAGTGCCTGAGTCACCTTCTTTCGGTTCATCATCAAGTTCAGTATCGACTAAATATTGAATGGCATTCTCCGTTAATCCAAGATAATACGGAAACGATTCAATGAATTTTTGTTCAAACCGTTCCAGCGGTTTTTGATGCATTTGCTGCATCCAAAAGCCTTCGAGCTGATCTAATCGTTTTGCCCATAATTCCTTCCAGGCACCGACACGTTTTGTTTCGGATACTTCATATGGGAATCCTCTTCCCCTGACATGGAAGGATGCCAGCTCTGACGCTTGCTGAAACGAGCGGCTTGAGAGCGGAGGCGCTGCTTTTAATAAAGCATACTGCTCCTTCCCATGAGTATAGGTGGGTTTCTCTTCATTTGTTAATTCAAACACAGCGACGTATGGGTCTCCAGCATTCAGTAAATACTGACTGATATGATACAACTCCGAGAGTTCTTCTTCTCGCAAATGAGACACAGGAACAATGAGGAAGAGAGCCTCCGCCGTTTGAAAGCTTTGATAACTGCCATATGGCGTAAATTGACGAACATCAATACCAAATGTGTGATAAATGGTTTCTTTCATGTTTTCACCTGCGTTCCTATGATCAATCTCTTATCATATCGTAGTCGCAGGTTGAGGGATTTATGAATACTATTTACTATCCGAAGCTTTTTACACGTCGTGGACAAATTACGAGGATTGGGTGAGGAATACATGCCGCATCATCATGAGATGAACGAAGTAGAAAAAACAGCAAGACGCCATTTACAAGAACGAGGCGTAACCATTCAAGATATAGCAGACCTTGTCTACTTTTTACAGGAAAAATATCATCCTGGCTTAGACATGACAGAGTGCATCCACAATGTGGAGCGTGTCATCGCAAAACGTGAAGTCCAAAATGCGATATTAACGGGTGTCGAACTAGACGTACTCGCCGAGCAAAAAAAACTGACTGAGCCGCTTCAATCAATACTTGAAACGGACGAGAGCCTGTATGGCGTTGATGAAATTTTATCCTTTGCTATCGTCAATATTTATGGTTCGATCGGCTTTACGAATTACGGATATATCGATAAAGAAAAACCAGGAATTCTGGGGAAACTCAACGATAAATCCACAGGCGAATGCCACACCTTTTTAGATGACATAGTCGGCGCTATTGCCGCCGCCGCATCAAGCAGGCTGGCACATAGTGCGAGAAATGCGGAATAAAGAAAAAGAGGACGCGCGCGTAACGCTTGTCCTCTTTTTCTATGATAATCGCTCAATCCACTCGGATAATGAATCAATGACATAGGTTGGCTGCTTTTCGTACTGCTGAAGCAGCTCTTTTGTTGTCACACCTGTGTGGACGAGTAATGTGTCCATTCCTGCATTCATTCCTGCCATAATATCCGTATCATAGTTATCCCCCACCATGAGCGTCTCAGACACATCTGTCCCAAGTACACGCATCGCTTGTTCCATAATAATGGATTCCGGCTTGCCGATAAATGTCGGCTGAACCGTTGTCGTCACGGTCAGTACAGATGTTAACGAGCCGTTCCCTGGCAAAAGCCCTCTTTCTGTTGGAATGGCAATATCCCCATTTGTTGAGACAAATTGTGCGCCTTGACGGATGGCAATCGCACCTACTGCTAATTTTTCATATGTAATGCCCCGATCAATTCCAACAACAACGAAATCTGCGTCTTCCTGACCAAACGTCAGCCCTTTTTCTTCAATGGCCTGCTTGATTCCTTCTTCACCGATCACGTAAACTGACGCATCTTTCTTTTGCTCAGCAATATAATTGGCCGTCGCCATACTTGTTGTAAAAACTTGTTCTTCTGTTGCTGGGATATCAAATGAAACGAGTTTTTCCGCTACCTGCTTTGGCGTACGTGATGAGTTATTCGTGACAAACAAATAAGGGATGTTCAACTCATTTAACTTTTGAACAAATTGACCTGCTTCTTCGATCTTTTCTGTTCCTTTATACATTGTCCCGTCTAAATCAATTAAATAGCCTTTGTATTTCATGATGCTCACAACTCCAATGGTTTATTTAAACGCTGATACTGGGCCAAGCTCCTGTTCCAAGTAGGTACGGATGCGGCTTGGAAAGACCTCTAGCGCCTGCTCTACTTCGCTGATCACCTGCAATAAGTCATGATGATTTACTTCCTGATATTGGTGCACAAGTGTTTTGCGGGATGAGACAAGCTTTTTCAGCTGACTTCCTTCTCCTTCTGGTACAACCTTTTCATCAACAAGTATATCCATGATGTCATCATAGCTTCCTGGATCACGCATAATAAAGCCATCAATCATGTCATTTCCGGTATCAAGAATACATTCGACGAGCAAATGAACAATTCGTTCCAGCGCTTTTTTTTCTAGAGGACTTGTCCATGTTTGATGACTCTGCATCAACTCATATTGCTCCTCGAAAAAACGTAATGTCTCTTCAATCTTTTTTCTGTCTACGAAATACATTATGACGCTCCCCTTTGCGTTATTTTCTGATTCGTTTTAAGACAAAATAGGCACAGCCAAAATTACAGTATTCATAAATGTATTCATCGAGTGTGCTGATTTTAGTATCAAATGTGGCCTTTTGGTTTTGGTCATCAAAGAACCCTTTCAGCCTGAGCTGATTATAGCCCCAGTCCCCCACAATATAATCATACTTATTTAAAATATCTGAGTACCTTGCTTTAAACGCTTCTTCATTAAAGCCGTCTTTGATCTCTCTTACAAGATCAAAGGTAGCATTCTGAACGACGATCATCTTCTCACCTCTTTTTAAACGATCCATCTTTAATGATAATTCATTGGAAGAACTCCATCAATTGCTAAAGCATGTTTTTTCCGATTTAGCCGAAGCTAAAGGAAAAAGGAGGTCACATTTATGAAGAAACAACTGACTGCCGCGATTCTCCTCAGCATGCTTTTAGGCGGGTGCGGCTTTCAATCAGGGATGAACCGGCAAATGGATGAAGATTCTTCAAGTAAAACCATCCGTCTGTCGGATCGTCATGAAGGAAATAATTCCAATATGCCAGAAGCAGATACAAACAGAGCAGGATATGTTCGTTATCAGCGCCAGCAAGTAACGGATCAGAAAGAAAGAACCCCTGCTTTAAATCGTGAGCATCTTGCCCACGTGATTACAAGTCTAACGGTGCAGCTGCCAAACATCAAAGATGCAGCCACACTTGTGACAGATGAGGATGCACTCATCGTGTATCGAACAGGAAACAAAAACCGTGATGAATCTGCCGATCAAGTAAAGAAAACGGCGGTTTCTGTTCTCCCTCGTTATTATCATGTATACGTCTCTGATAATCCAGAGCACTTTCAATCCATTGCCAATTTTTCACGTCTTCAAACCAATTCACGTGATTTTGACCAAATTTTAACCAAAACGATTCAGCAAATGAAGTATTCCCCTCAAGGCGGGAACATATCGAATCAAGAAGATGCAAATGGGATGACGAATTCAGACCGTACAATGAGAAGAAACGCCCCTTACGGCCAAAATTAATACGAGAAAAAACGCCAGAGAGCTCTGGCGTTTTCTTTGTTACGCTTGCGCCTGACGCTTTTTAGACGCTTCGTTTACTTGTTCATCTGCATGGTAGGAAGAGCGCACAAGCGGCCCAGCTTCACAGTGACTAAAGCCTTTTGACATCGCAATTTCCTTCAGCTCTGCAAACTCATCCGGATGGTAGTATTTTTGAACTTTCAAATGCTTTTTCGAAGGCTGTAAGTACTGGCCAATCGCCATAATATCCACGTTATTGGCAAGAAGATCATCCATGACTTCAATGATTTCTTCCTTCGTTTCACCAAGTCCAATCATAATGCTTGATTTTGTTGGAATATCGGGCTGCATTTCTTTTGCACGACGCAAGAATTCTAATGAACGATCATATGTAGCACGCGCACGAACTCTTGGCGTTAATCTGCGAACTGTTTCAATGTTGTGATTTAAAATGTCAGGACGAGTGTCCATTAACGTCTTCAAGTTATCATAATTACCGCCCATGTCTGAAGGGAGAACTTCAATGGTCGTGAATGGGCTTTTTCTTCTAATCGCACGAACGGTTTCAGCGAACACACCTGCGCCGCCATCCTTTTGGTCATCCCTTGCAACCGCTGTTATAACAGCGTGCTTTAAGTTCATTAAGGCTACTGAATCTGCCACGCGTTCTGGCTCTTGCAGGTCAAGCTCAGTTGGAAGTCCAGTTTTCACCGCACAGAAACGGCATGCGCGCGTACAAACAGATCCAAGGATCATAAATGTAGCGGTTCTTCTCACTGCCCAGCATTCATGAATATTCGGACATTTTGCTTCCTCACAAACGGTATGCAGGTTGTTTTCCCGCATCATTTTCTTCAAACCGGTATAGTTTTCATTCGTATTCAGCTTAATTTTAAGCCAGTCCGGTTTTCTTACGTGCTCTTCCTTCTTTGCCAATTCCATCATCTCCATATGAATTCGTTAAAGGTGCATCTAAAAAATCTTCCTGCTATATACGATGGATGCAGCCAAGAAGCTGCAAAAAATTGAATCTTCGGCCAAAAGCCTTTTCTTTAGACACTTTAACATAGTACAGATTGAACAACAAGGGAATGAGCTGCAAAAATACCCAAAAGCCTCCTAAAAAAACAGAAGAAAATTACTAACATTTTCTTCTTATGAAATAGAGTGTTCTAACCACACTAAACGGTAGAAGATGATGCTCGATGAAAGGAGATGGACGTTTGTGAAAGTGGTTTTAGCCATCATGATTGCTCTTTCAATGCTCCCTTTACCTGTTCATGCAAAAGGGACGGGCAAGCAGCCAGATGAATTGAAGCAAAGAATGGCCCTATATGAAAAAGTCTCCATCACAACTCAGGTTCCATGGTATGTACTTGCTGCAGTTGATCAGTATGAACACAATATTCGAAAAAGCAGAAGAGATTTACCGAAACAAAAAGGCGTCATTGGCATCTACATTCCCCGGGAAATGTGGATTGGACCAGAAAACCCGAATAAACAGGATACTTCTCCTTTAAGCATTAAAGTGTTTGATGGAATTGGTCTTGATGGGAATGGGGATGGCAAAGCAAGCAGCGATGACGATGAGGATGTATTATTCACTTTTGCACAATACTTGCTTCACTACGGCAGCAGCATTGATCAATTAAAAATTGGCTTATGGGACTATTATGGACGTGATCAAACCGTTGGAATCATTTCATCTTTTATGAAGCTATATAAGCACTACGGCCATCTTGATCTTGGAAAGCATGCTTTTCCTCTTCCGGTTGGAGCTGACTACAGCTACCGAAGTACATGGGGAGATGCAAGAGGGTTTGGAGGAAGGAGAATTCATGAGGGAACCGATTTATTTGCCCATTATGGACTTCCCGTTCGTGCGACATCGTATGGCGTGATTGAAATGAAAGGCTGGAACCGCTTTGGCGGCTGGCGGATAGGCATTCGAGATATTCATAATCATTATCATTACTTTGCTCACTTAAATGGCTTTGCGAAAGGACTCAAGACAGGTCAAATTGTTGAACCTGGCCAGGTAATTGGATCTGTCGGAAGCTCCGGTTACGGTCCTCCAGGCACTGCTGGAAAGTTTCCGCCGCATCTTCACTATGGCATGTACAAAGACAACGGCAGAACGGAATGGTCATTTGATCCATATCCTCATTTGAGGGCGTGGGAAAGAGCTGAACGGAAACGAAAGTAAATAACAGCCCAATCATTGTTGGGCTGTTATTCCTTTTTCTCCTTTTTCTCTGGGAGAACAATTGATGGAGCACCTGAGTTTGTTCCGCTGCCATTATAATAATCTGGTACGTCTCCTTGAACGGCTTGTATGGAGACAGGAACAGAGTTTTTCACTACGATTGTTTCAGAAGCAAATGGGATAATGACTCTTACCTTGACCTCGATCAGAACACTAATATCAATCAAGGCATTGTTGATGCCATAAGGCTTAATATTTTTTTCAACGTCCGTATGCGGATCACCAATCACACTAAAGCGTACAGGCACTTTGGGTCCGAGGTTGGCAATGAGTGCATTTCCGAATGCTTGCCCAAGCGGAATGTTATATATAATGCCGTCATGTCCATCTGTTTGATCCTTTAATGCTTCTTTTGCCTCTTTTTGAAAGTTCCCCTTTTCAATGTCCTCTAAATTTTTTTGAAGATGACGCGAGAGGTCAGCCATTGCTTTCGATGTTGCTTGCGCATTAAAATCGATGGTCGTCACTTTTCCGTTCTCACTTGTATTCATGACCACCATATCCTTCATATTCTCCTGATCGTCTGCAAAGTCTTGAACTGAATATTGTATGAGGTGATTGGCGATGCGCTCTGTTTCTAGTTCAGCAATGTGAATAAGGGTTGGTTTAATGGATCGGTTGATAAAAAATAAACTAATGACGGTTGAGAGCACAAAGAATAAGATCGCAAGCAGCATAACATAACGAAATGGCAAAGGGCCCTTCTTGTAGGGGCGATAACGGCGGTTCATTCTCAATAAAAAATCCCCCCTTCTCCATTACATGTGTATGCAGACAGGCGGGGGGATAGGAATCATCTCTCTATTTTATTTCACCATTTTTAATAATGCATCTCTTCCAATTGTTCCAGCTGAGATGCCCAGCGCTTCTGCGGCGTATGTCACAGATTCTAAAGGAGCAGCGAGCAATTGCTCAATGGTTCTTACACCCACTGCTCTTCCTGCAATAATTCCTCTATCTGCAAGCTTTTCATTCAAGAGCCCGACATCCAGTGCACCGCACATGATATACCCATGTTCATTTGTTACTGCCATGAAATTTGTCTTCGGCAGCTTGACGGTGACCGCTGTAAAGGAATGGCCATCAATTGTAATAGGTGTTAAATTCACCAAATCCCTTCACTCCTCTCATCACAATCTATGTGAAAAGAGGGCGCGTGTTGTTAGGCTGAAGCGGATTTCATGTTGCTTCCTTCAAGCGCCATGTCAGAACATCACGTAAAAATTCAGGCATAAAATATTCAATGTGTTCGTGATCACGGATATGAGGAAAAAGAGAGCCTAATGTATACATATCGACTGTGCCAACAGTATAGGAGGCGTCTTTTTTGATCAATTGACCATGTACAAAGACATCCTTCACCCGTTTTGCCTCGCCTTCTTCTAATGTATAGCTGAGGCCGCTATATAGCATTTTCCCCATCAGCTCACCTCTAAAGCCGAAGCCCTTGATGCGCAGCTGTTCCATTTTTTCTTCACAGCCCCGCTGAACTGTTTCGATGAGCTGTTGACCGGTAAGCGTCACCCGAATGGGATTAATGGGATGCGGACATATCCGGTGGATTTCTTCTCTTGTGACGATCCCTGCCTCTAATGAATCAAGCACCATACCTGCATTCATCATGCCAATATCTGCTCCGCACCAATCTTTAATGGCATCTGTTAAAAGCTGTGGAAGCGGAGAATCATCGAACCACTTCGTTTCTAGCTTCGACTCAATCGTTGTCACTTTTTCCTGCATGAGTGCTTTCGCTCTTCTTTCTGCCTGCTGCAAGGTGGTGATGGCTTCATCTGATTCACTGATGAGCTGATCCACTGACTGTACTGTCGCTTTTTTCTCTATCAGCTCTTTGCGCGCTGTATCGATCGTCAGCTCAACGCATCCGATATAATGCCCATACTTTTCAGCGCATGCAAGCAGCACACCATTGTCCATTTCACCTTGTTCTAACAGATGATGCGTGTGTGAACCTAGGATGATGTCGATTTCAGGGAAATCACGGGCGACCTCTCGATCATGGATGATACCGAGATGGGATAAAAGCACAATGACATCTGCCTGTCCTTTCACTTCCTGCAGCATGTCCCGTATGCTGTCAAACGGATCAGTAATGTTCCAGCCCAGCTTTTCATATACAGGTGTATACGCAATGGTCACGCCTAAGAGACAGAGCTTCAGTCCGTTTTCCATTGTGATCATATGATAAGGCTTTGCCCATGATGGCCTTTTGCCTTTCTCAAATAAATTAGACAGGACCACTGGAAATTGTGCATTCTCATACAAGTGATCCAGCTGATCATGGGGCAGCGTAATGCCTTCATTATTCCCGATTGTGACTCCATCATAGCCAAGCTGATTGAGGAGCGTGACGTTTACCTTTCCATAATCCGCTTCGGATACGAGGTTCACTCGATCCATATGGTCGCCAATATCAAACAAGAGCATCTGATCGTGAACTTGACGCTTTTCTTCAATATAAGCTGCAATTTTTGGCCAGTTCTCAAAGTGGCTGTGCAAGTCGTTTGTATGATATAACCATAGCTTCTGCAGCATGTTGATCTCTCCCTCAAGTTGTCACTGACCGTCTCATTCAGGTTGAAAGCTTCAGTCAGCTCTCGGTTAACTAAATAAATCTAACTGCTTCGGAGACAGGTTTGAATAGGTGATATCCAGCAAATCAATCATCTGCTGGCCATTTGCCGCTGCATCTCCGCCGGAGTTATTATTAAACACGACATAGACATCTTTCGATTGCTGATGCAGGATGTCGAGATTCTTTTTCCACTCTTTTAATTCAGCTTCATTATATAAATATAAGTATCTCACTTCACGCCAATTCTCATGGTCTGCCGGGTGAAGCCAGCCCTGTTTATTCCTCCCGTGAAATCGGACCAATGTTTTATCACGGTGTGTAGCTTGTATGACCGGCGGAATGGAGCCTTCTCCGACTTGCGGTTCATCACAGACGGAATGAATCCATCCTTCCTTTTCCATAAAGGACAAAGTCTGCTCATAAAATTCATCTGAAAACCATGTACGGTTTCGGAATTCGAGGGCACATGGAATGTCCCCCATCTTCTCCTTACACCATCTTAAATAGTGGACGTGCTCTTTTTTGCAATCAAACCAAGGTGGAAATTGAAAGAGCACCATGGCTAGTTTCCCTTCACGAATAAGCGGAGTCAGCGAAAGAATAAATGCATCAAACATTTCTTCCTTTGAAGCAAACGGAATCTCGCCCCTTTGATGTCCAGTCATTCCTTGATATGCTTTCACAACAAATTGAAAGTCATCTGGCGTATCCTTTATCCACTTTTCATGATTACGCTCAGGCTGAACCGCATAAAAGCTGGCATCCAGTTCCACAATCGGAAACGTTGACGCGTAGTGAAACAGCTTTTGCGCGCTGCCGATTCTCGGCGGATAAAGACTGTCATGATCTCCCCAGCCAGTTAATCCGATATAAATCATGTTTCTCACCTCTTGCCACTCTCATGTATAGACGGCTTCCTCATTCGAAGCCTTTGTTTCTTGTGATACCCATATTTTCTGAAAGAAATTCTTCTGTCTACAACATATCATATTTGCTCGTAATTCTGAATGAAGATGACTGGCGGCACGTGATTTTGTCCTGACGCTCTGTTTGTTTGTTATATTAATTGACAACTTTCTATCTAAAATGATTTTAGCTGATAACATAAAATGCATATCAGAGATGTTGACAGTGATTGTCCATTTTTTTATTCATCTTCACCAATAAAGGAGATTGAGTGGATATGAACATAGACGATAACCAGTTTGAAATTTTACAAAAAATGGCCAAAAAGATTCACAAGCCCATCTATTTGTTTAACCAGCATGGACGTATTCTCTATACCTCGCACCCCATGATCACAAGCTCAGAATGGATGCACATTCTCCCCTTTTTTCAAAGCAGGACAACTCATTCTTTTTCGATGATACATGCAAAACAAACCTTTTCCGTCTTTCCAATTGATCTAAACGAACAAACATGTGATTATCTGGTCATCCTTGCTTTCATTCAACCGCAGAATAAAACTTTGCATGGGATCATTGCAAAAGCAGTAAACGAAATGTTGATTGCACGCATGAGACAATATGCCGCCCTGCAAACGGCCAAGCGTGCTAGAAATGAGGGCTTTCGCAAATGGATAGAGAGGGCATCATCTTCCCAGCAAGATTCCTTACATTTCGCTCAGGCGTTTGGATTAAACGCCGAATGCCGCTATCTATGTATGATCTGTCAGCTTGACGAGCGCAGTGATACCACATGTTTTATGAAGCAGCAAATGGTTTTGGATCAAGTGGCTGATCTGCTCGAAAGTGCACTTCCAAGCTGCCCATTCCCTGCCTTTCTGTTTTTAAAAGGTGATATGGGTGTTGTATTGATGGAGGAGACTGGCAGTTGGCCGGAGGTCAGCGGCAGGCTCCACTCTTTTTTAAAACAGTTGCAGATGCTTGTTAAACTGCAAATGAATCATACTATTTCTTTTGGGGTGAGCTTGACAGGCTGCTTAATCCCCCATCTGTCTGAAGGCTACAATGAAGCATTAGAGGCTCTTCAAACAGGACATCTCTCATCGCGGACTGAATATATTCAATTTTATCAAGCAAAAGATGTGCCAGATTTACTAAGGCTCATTCCAAGAAAGGATATGATCACGTTTCACCAGCTGCACCTTCACCCGTTATCTGAACCATCACAAGTCGATCAAAGCCTTCTTCACACCTTATCTGTCTATTTAGAAACCCATTGCCACATTTCAGAAACAGCCAAACGCTTGTCCATTCATCGCAACACGGTCATTTATCGCCTCGAGAAGTGTGAAGAATTGCTTCGAATCAGCTTAAAAGATTCTGACGCAACATTGCGGCTGCGCTTAGCCTTCCGTATTCAAATGTATCTCTCATCCCATCCTGATTGAATTTTTTCTTCTCAAACATCATATAGTTTGGAGGAGAAAAATGAGACTTGAGGAGGGATGATAAATGGATGATGAGCTCCGTCACATCCCGCAGCCCATTCGAAAGGATGGCGCGGGTGCCACCGACTTAGGCCCGCGCGATGTCCTTCGAGATATAGAGAACCCAGATATGCTCGTTCCCCCTAAAACCGATGCCGGAACAATCCCAAATTTAAAATTTTCATTTTCTGATACACACATGCATTTGAATCACGGCGGCTGGTCAAGGGAAATTACAAAGCGGGAGCTGCCTGTTTCAACAACGATTGCAGGTGTCAACATGCGGCTCACACGCGGAGGTGTTCGTGAGCTTCATTGGCATAAGCAGGCGGAATGGGCGTATATGATTTTAGGCAAAGCCCGCATCACATCTGTAGATGCAGAAGGGCGAAATATGATCGCTGATCTAGAAGAAGGCGATTTGTGGTATTTTCCACCTGGTATCCCGCACTCCATTCAAGGACTTGAGGATGGTTGTGAGTTCCTTCTTGTATTTGATGATGGCGATTTTTCTGAATTTGATACTTTCACGATCACAGACTGGTTTGCCCATACACCGAAAGAGATTCTCTCCGCCAATTTTGGAGTTCCGAGGAAATTGTTTGACCATATTCCGAATAAGCAGCGCTATATGTTTCAAGGCTCGCCGCCGTCATCCTTAGAAAGCCAAACGGTATCTGATCCATACGGGAGCATTAAGCCGCCATTTACGCACCAGCTCCTTCGTCAAAACCCGATAACGACCTCTGGCGGAACCGTCCGAATTGTCGATTCACGGAATTTCCCGATTTCAAAAACGATTGCGGCTGCACTTGTTGAAGTAAAACCTGGCGGCATGAGAGAAATGCACTGGCACCCTAATAATGATGAGTGGCAATACTATTTAACAGGTACAGCTAAAATGACGGTCTTTGGAGCAGGAGGTACTGCCCGCACCTTTAATTACAGAGCAGGTGATGTTGGATATGTTCCTTTTGGCATGGGGCATTACATCCAAAATATCGGCCAAACGAGCCTTTGGTTTTTAGAGATTTTTAAAAGTGACCGGTTTGCAGATATTTCGTTGAATCAGTGGATGGCTTTAACCCCGCCTCAATTAGTGAAAGAGCATTTACACGTAGATGAAGCGATGATTCGTGCGCTTCATAAAGAAAAATCACCTGTCGTGAAATATGAGAGATGATACCCTTCAAAAAAAACCGATCAATCCATCCTGATCGGTTTTTATCAGCAAATTTTAAGAAGCTGCCGAAACATGCTGCACTTTTTTCCCCCACACGATGGATGCAGCGAAGCTTACGCAAAGCACCAGTGTTCCAAACATAAAAGGAAACTCAATATTCACATCAAATAATATACCCGCAAGACTCGGTCCGACGATATTGGCAAGGCTCATAAAGGATGTATTGAGACCGCCTGCTACCCCTTGCTGATTGCCTGCCATCTTGGACAGCAATGTATTGAGGGCTGGACGGACAAATGACGTAGCCGATAAAAATAAAATCGAACCCGTAAAAATCAACCAAAAGGACGGTGCAAAACGGCAGACGATCAGCATGAAAGCCGCACCTAACAGCGCATAACGGACGACTCTCATCTCCCCAAATCGTTTCACACAGGCATTCACTAACGCTCCCTGGACAAGCACTCCGGCAAGTCCTGCCACCGTAATCACAAACGCAATATCCTTCGGTGAAAATCCGTGTTTTTGATCTACATATAAACCAAAAATCGATTCAAAATGAATGATTCCGAAATTGAGGACAAAGGCCAATATAAACAAAAAACCGTACGATGTCCTTAGACCCTCGATCATTTGCACAAAAGGATTAAAATGAATATGCTTGTTGAGCCGCGCCTCTTCCTGTTTTTCCTTTGTTAATGTTTCAGGTAAAAAGAGGATGGATAACAAAGTAGAAAGAGCGGCAAAGGAACCGGCAATGAGAAAAGGAAATGCGATCCCATACTCAACCAAATAGCCGCCTACGCCCGGCCCAATGACAAAACCTAGTGTCATCGCTGCACTAAATAGACCCATACCTTTCCCTCGGTCCTTTTCACTTGTAATATCAGCAATGTATGCAAACATGGCCGGCATGAGCAAAGCCCCGGCAGCACCACCTAAAAACCGAGACACAAACAGCATCCAAAGCTGATCAGCAAAAGCAAAAATAAACTGAGCAATCGTAAAGCCGGCAATCCCGGCAATGATCAATTTCCTTCGTCCAAATCGATCGGTCAGTGCCCCGGCAACCGGCGATAACGCAAATTGTGTAAAACCTGTTGCAGCGACAAGAAAACCGAGTGTTTTTCCTGTTGCACCAAAGGCTTCGATGTAACTCGGCATAACAGGTACAATGAGGCCAAAGCCAAGCATGGCAATAAAAATATTGAGCATCAAAATGTATAATCTGCCCATCTTCTTCATACAAAAAACCTCTTTCTGCAAATAAATGAAAATGATTACAAAAATATCGAGAACTTCTCCAGTATAGCGATAACCTTATCTATAAGTCTAGTTTTTCAAAAAATAGTGTTCTTTTCCAAATAAAAAATACCCACCAATGGCGAGTATGTTGGATCTCGTTATTCAGCTTGTTCATAGATAGTAAGAGCCGCCTGAAGCCCTGCTCCGCAATGGATAGACGCCCCGTGTTTGATGAGAATCGCTTCCAGCCCTGCTAGCACAAACAGCACATTTTCCTTTCGGCAGCTGTAGCCCATTGTCCCAATTCTCCATATACGGCCGGCAAGCGGTCCAAAGGAGCTTGCAATCTCAATCCCAAAATGATGAAGCAGGTCGGCACGGACCGCTTCTCCGTCAATACCACTTGGAATGACAATACAGGTCACAACCGGCATTTTACAATCTGGATCACCAAACAATTCAAGCCCCATTGCTTCAAGACCTTTCATCAAGGCTTTCTCATGATACGTGTGCCTTTGAAAACGTTCAGACAGCCCTTCTTCCAGCACAAGACGAACCCCTTCTCGCAGTGCATAGAGCATCGTTGTCGCTTCTGTATGATGATTTAATCGTCTTGGGCTCCAATAATCCTGAAGCTGGCTTAAATCAAAATAATTGCTTTTGATTGGAGAAATGTCGATTTGTTTTTGTAATTCATCCTGTGTCGCAATGCCTTTTTCTACTTTCTTTCTTGATTCAACGACAGCTGCGACTCGGTCATTATACGTAATAGGTGACATGCCTGATGGAACAGATAAACATTTCTGCGTGCCGCCAATCGCCGCATCAATTTTCCATTCATCCACTTTTACCTCGACACCGCCAATGGTCGCCACAGCGTCTACAATGAACAGCATATCAAGAGCCCGGCATGCTTCACCGATTTGCTTGAGCGGCTGCAATCGTCCGGTGGATGTTTCACCATGAACCATGGCAACGATTTTAGGCTTGACCCGCTTTATTTCTTTGATGATGTCGTCAGGATCAAAAACCGCCCCCCATTCACATTCCATTGTATGTACCTCAGCACCGTAGCGCTGCCCTATTTCAATGAGCAGGTGACCGAAGCGGCCAAAGACAGGTACAAGCATTGAATCTCCCGGCTCAATCACACTGGCGAGCACAGCTTCAAGCCCTGAACGGGACGTACCGTCAATTGGATAAGCCCATCTGTTTTCTGTTTGAAAAAGTGACCGCAATAAAGTCATTGTTTCATTCATCATGTGTGTAAATGCTGGATCAAATTGACCGAGAATTGGCGTGCTCATCACACGGAGCACTCTCGGATCTACTTCAACGGGTCCCGGTGTCATAATCGTTCTTGAAGGTGTTTGCAGTTCTTTCACGTGATCCATCCTCTCCCTTGCTGTCCATCCTTATAAGCCCACTTATACAGGAATACGCCTAAAATAGCAATCTCTTTTCCTATGAACTTATTACATAACATTTACGAGAAATCCATTTATTTCTTCAAGGCAATATGATAGAAATAAAGAGAATACATTCCCTATCAAGGAGGAAATCGAATGAAAAGAACTTTATTTGGAACTGTGGCCGCCGGAATCATGATATTCGGCACATTCGCCGCCCCGCTGCCTCCAGCTGCAAATGCTCAAGGTTTCAATCTGAGTGAACCTAGTCAAACGATCACCTTTTCCCCGTTACAGCTTCAAAACGAAACATCTGCACAACAAACGCAAACTGCCGCCACAAGTCAAATCGATTCCTATTACCAATCTGCTGCTGGCAAATCAGGACCCGCTCTTAAGAAGGCTTTACACGATATCATCGATGATCATACGCAGCTATCCTACAGCCAGGTGTGGGAGGCCTTAAAGAAAACAGATGAAGACCCCAATAACCCAAACAATGTGCTGCTGCTTTATAGTGGTGTCTCCCGTTCAAAGCAGTCGAATGGCGGAAATGTGGGTCAGTGGAACCGGGAGCATGTCTGGGCCAAGTCTCACGGCAATTTCGGGACAAGCCAAGGACCTGGGACAGATCTCCACCACCTTCGTGCGGCAGATGTGCAAACGAACAGCACACGCGGAAATTTAGATTTTGACACGGGTGGTAATGAATACAAAGGTGCACCGGGCAATTTCTACGACAGCGACTCATTCGAACCTCACAGCCGGGTCAAAGGAGATGTTGCGAGAATGCTCTTTTATATGGCGGCTCGCTACGAGGGTGATGACCGCTTTCCAGATTTAGAATTGAACGACAAAGTAAATAATGGAAGCTCTCCTCTTCACGGCAAAATGTCTGTACTTCTCAAATGGCACAAGCAGGACCCAGTCGATCAAATCGAACGGAACCGCAATGAGATCATATATCAAACGTATCAGCACAATCGCAACCCTTTTATTGATCACCCTGAATGGGCAAGTGAGATTTGGGAATAAAAAAAGGGCACTGCTACGAGCAAGCAGTGCCTTTCTTTTTTTCAAGCGGACAAACAAGACAATAATCGAGACTCTCCGATTTTTTCTCTAGCTGATAATACATACAGCAGGTCTTCCGGTTGGATGTTTCAAGTAAACTGTCGTCTAGGTTTAGGCTGTGCTGAAATGGATTTTGCTGAGCTCCAAAAACATCTCCAGCCGCCTGCTTCAGATACAGATAATCCTCCCGCACGCGCTGCTTCACCGCAGGCTCTTCCGCTTCCCGCATCATGCTTCGATAAAGAGAGTTGATTCGAACCGCTACATTTTCCCATAAAATACGATAAGAGAGTTTTGTGGTGCGGTTCAGCACGTCTAAAAGAGGCGTGACACACTCCGTAAACAATTCACGCACGACCTTCTCTCTCCATTCATGCCGCTCTCCTTCTAGTGGAACAAACGAACACGACGCCTCATCTATTTCAATTTTTCGATCCTCTCTAAATGCACATGCTGCTGGTGGAAACTGATAGACACCGTCATACAGCGTCATTAAGTATAAAGAGGAACTGACAGCTAAGTAGGCGTAGCGCTTTGAAAACATAGAGGCTGCTACCGCAAGATTCGGTGCATACATCGCTTCCTTTTCAGCTTCTAATAAACGTATGACGGCTGCTTCTGAAAAAAGCGCAGCAAGTGTGCGATCAGATGTCATAGGTCCATTTGTGATGTGTACCCCAAAATCAAGTAATTCTCTCTCAACCCACTCTGGCCTCATATCAAAACCCCCATCTTCTGTTTATCGATTACGCTGTTGATATAACAAATAAATAAAGAACGGTGCACCAATAGCTGCCGTAAATACACCTGCTGGAACATCTAACGGTAGAAATGCGGTTCTAGCCACAAGATCAGCCAGCATCACGAGAATACTTCCAACTAGCGCAGATGCTGGAACAAGCGCTATGAATGAACGTCCAATGATCATCCGTGCAACGTGCGGCGCCATGAGTCCAACAAATTCAATGCCGCCTGCAAATGCGACTGCAACACCAGCCAATGTCACACTCATCAGGAGAAAGAATAATCGTTTCGCCTGCACTTTTACCCCGAGACCTGTTGCAAGATCATCGCCAAGTTCTTTTACATTCATCGTTCTTGCTAAAACCATGACAATCGGTAAAATGATCATCACCCAAGGAAGCATCGCAGTGACGTCTTTCATCGTAGAACCATATAAGCTCCCCGTCAGCCAGATGTAAGACTTGGTCGTTGTCATCGTATCACTAAGAACAAGCGTAAACGTCACACATGCCTTCATAATGGCAGAAATCCCAATTCCCATTAGAACAAGTGTGATCGGCTTGACCCCTTTTTTCCATGAAAGCAAATAGATCAGACTCGATACCGCAAAAGCACCTGCAATCGCCCATAAGGATTGATAAGCAATAGGCACAGTGCCCATCCAAAAGACGATGAACATAATCGCACCAAACGAAGCACCACTTGTAATTCCAATGATATCAGGTGATGCCAGCGGGTTGCGGATCAACCCTTGCAAAATAAGCCCTGATACCGCAAGTGCGGATCCAACTAAGACAGCCAGCAGCGTTCGTGGAATCCTCAGTGTATTTAACACAAAGGAATTCCCCTCTCCCTGACCGATTAAATGAAGCAGCACATCGACCGGCTGAATGAACCGGCTTCCCATACTGAGACTGAGAATAAATAAGCCAAAGGCAATGGCCGTCAATAAAAGTAAAATCAAAAACGTCCGCTTTGAAAATTGAAATGAAATGCGCCCGCCTTTAGAACGCACTGTATATGTTTTAGCCACCTGTCTTCAACCCCTTGCGCACGAGATAAACAAATAGAGGCGCTCCTGCTACCGCCGTCATGACACCAATCGGCACTTCCTGCGGCATGATCAGAAAACGAGCCGCCAAATCCGCGGCAAGTAAAAGAGACGCCCCCACAACGGCACAATACGGCAGTACCCAGCGGTGGTCAGGCCCGACGAGCTTTTTCACAATATGCGGCACAAGAAAACCAACAAAACCAATTGAACCAGCAACAGCGACGGAACCACCTGCTAAAAAGACAACGAGTACACCCATCGTGATTTTCAGCAGCAGTGTACGCTGGCCAAGTCCTTTGGCAATATCATCTCCCGACAAAAGAACATTAATAGAACGTCCTAGAAGCAGCGCCACAATAGTCGCACCTAAAATATAAGGCAAAACAGGGATTAACATATCAATGCTTCTTCCAGACACTGACCCAGCCATCCAGAACAAAATGCTTTGAATCGACTGTTCATTCACGATTAAAAGACCTTGTGTAAAAGACGCAAACAGTGCAGATATCGCCGCACCTGCAAGGACTATTTTAACCGGTGTCAATCCATCTCTTCCAATAGAACCCAATAGAAAAACGAGCATCCCTGCAATCGCTGCGCCTAGAAAGGCTGTCCACATATAGCTTGTTAACGACTCTGTTGAAAAGAAAACAATCGAAATCACGATAAAAAATAGTCCACCTGCATTAATTCCTAATAAATCAGGCGCCGCAAGCGGATTTCTTGTCAATGCCTGCATGAGTGCACCTGAAATCGCCAGGCTTGAGCCAACGACCGTTGCAATTAAAGCTCTTGATAATCTGGATGTCATGACAATGACACTGTTTGGATCCGATTCATCAAATTGAAGAAAAGCATGGATGGTGGCTTTGAGGGAAATTGAGGTTTGCCCAAGGGAAATACTGAGCATAAAAAAGACCAACATCAACACAATGAATCCAGCAAAAAGCAGTGCCTTGCTTGAATCCTTTTTTATTAAACTTCTCATCTGATTCCCGCTTTCAATCTGTTATGGAAAAAAGGAGAAAATGGTATATTCACATTTTCTCCTCTGTTACGACTTATTTATCAATTCCTAAACGATCGTAAATATCATCAAGCATCATGTTTGCAGCGATAATACCGCCGCCCATGTTCCAAGTGATTTCATCTACTTTATGCACTTGTTTCGCTTTCACTGCGTCAAGCTGCTTCCATAAGGGATGACTCGTCCACTCTTTATATGCTTTTTCAACCGCTTTATCCTTTTCATCCATAAAGTAATAGATCACATCTGCATCCATTTGCGGAATGCTCTCTTTGTCTGTCAGTGTAATGATGTCTTGCTTTTTATCTTTGACATTCTTAGGTCCTTCAAAGCCTAGCTCTGTTAAAATGGATCCTGCGAAACCAGTTTGATAGATTCTAGCATGATCTGCACGGAAGTTCACCACAGATACACTCATCGGCCAGTTTTTGATGTCTTTTTTCGCTTTTTCTTTGAAATCAGCGACGCGGTCATCCCACTTTGTCAGCAATTCTTTTGATTTGTCTTCCTGGTTTAACGCTTCACCCATCAACTTCACTGTATCTTTAAATGTGAACACAGTTTCAGTTGCAACAGTTGGAGCGATTTCTTTCAGCTGATCAAAAATTTGCTCGTGGCGGATTTTCGATGCAATGATCAAATCAGGCTTGAGCTTTTCAATTTCCTCTAAGTTTGGCTGTGTTTCCTGCCCAACAATTTTAACATCCTTTAAGTCATTTCTTAAATATTTATACGTAGGTGCTTCAAGCCATGATTCAACAACACCTACTGGTTTAATGCCCATAGCGACTGCTGCATCCGTTGCTCCTTGGTACAGTGTCACCACACGTTTAGGCGATCCTTTAATTTCAGTTGAACCGATAGCGCTTTCAACGGTTCTTGTTTTCTCTTTACTATCTGACTTGCCGTTACTGCTATTGCTGCCGCAAGCTGCAAGTAAAACGATGGAGAGCACAACTAATAGCGACCAAAAAGATTTCTTGAACATGTACCTCACCTATCCATTCTATATGTAGTCATATCGTTTGATAACGATTCTCATTATCACACTATGATTTTATCATAGAAAAGGATGGTGTCAATGTAAATTTTTAAGAAAATGGGAGAGTATTGACTAGTTATTCATACTAAATAGAAGGATTCCACATCTGGATGGTCCTGCCAATCTGTTTTCCTGCTTCTAGTAAAACTGACAAATGGGTATGTCCTTCAAGCACTTGATAGACTGATTGTTTTTTGATCGGTTCCTTTGGCAGTTCATGATAAGGGAGAAATGTCTCGACGTCATACAGCTCATCCTTGCTGCCTACAAACATGCCATACGGCCGATCCATCTTCGCAAATTGGTTTTTAGGTGCAGATGGGGTTAAGGCAAGAGATAGAGTGACAGTGATGGTCGTCAATAGAAGTGGATCCTGCTCGACCACCCATGCAGGATAGTGAAAACGTACGGCTTCAGAATGACTCATCAGCACCCCTTTTGTCATCGCAGACAGAACGAACTTCCATACTTGAACAGTGGCAAAAGGGATTTGATCAGCCCTTGCAGTGCCTGACTTATAGCCAAATTCAGGTGCAATAAAAAAGTAACCATCTACTTCTCTTTTTTTTGGCCAAGACAAGTAGTTAAGCAGCAGGCCCGCTCCCGAAGAATGACCACAAAGGTAGATGGCACCTTTCTGATCCTGTTTAATGGCATCCACAACCTGCGAGACATCCTTCCATACATCCGTGACACGAGGTGTATCACCCTTTTTTCCTTGAGAATGGCCATGGCCTCTTAGATTAAGTAAAAATACATTTACGTGAAAATCATGTTGCAGTGTGTAAGCGATATGCTCATAACCAGCCAAACTATGAGCACCACCGCCATGAATCAAGATCACATTGGCCTGGGTCTTCTTTTCTGATAAAAATGGATAATACGCAAGGCTTGTACCATCATGTGATGAAATGAATTGTCTTTCTGGAATATGTACAGGGGCTGCCTGCTGCATACTTGTAAACGAGAATGGTTCGTTCTTGGCATGTGTCAATTGATATCGCTCCTTCAGCCAGAAATGAGAAAGACTGAGCCGAGTAAGTTATCTTATTTCCTGTATCCTATTCATTCGTATCCTTCAGAAGGACGGACTTACTTTTAATAATCCCGACGATTTGTTTTTTCGTCCTAACGATTTGAGCTCTCTATCTGGCATTTGAATTTAGCTTATATTTTGTTAGAACGAGCAGCCGTTCAGCTAAAAAACTTTGAATACTTCGCATACCATCGACCCTGTTGTTAGAATAGTTATGCCAGTGAGCAAGCTCTTATCACAGCTGATCATCTGAACTTGGAGAAGATTGCTACACAACTAGCGAATCTAGGCTAGGTGTGTGAAAGGTGTTTTCCAATAGGTTCATTTTTTATATTTACGTTAAAAATAAAAAGATTGTAGAAAAACTTGAGTTCTCTACAATCTAATAGTATGAGTTTTTTTCTAATATTCTTGGCTTTTAATCAGTAACTTGATTTACAAATTCTTTATTTGCTGTTAGATATAAACCTTCCGGTGTTTTTAGTCTCGGAATTAAATTCTTTGTAAATTCTATAGAGTGCACTTCAATTAAATCGCCTTTTTTCAAAATAGCAACAGGATCTTTTTTGAAATTCTTGGTTTTATATAATTTGCACTTCTTTAAAATTTGCACTTTTTCAGGAATTTCAACAATATAATTCACTAACTCATCTAATCCAATTTCTTGTATAAACTTTTTGTTAGCAGTGATAAATTGATTAGTATTTAAAATTAATCTAGGAGTACCATTTTTACTATAAGTAACATCTTTAATTTTTAAAAGTTGTCCTTTTTCAATTTCTTGACCTATAAATTGCTTGAAATCACGATCACCATAAACTTTAATCTTTGAAGTCGTAACAACTGATACAGGTGCTTTGTTCAGATAATGGTCAAGATTTATTTTTTTATCATTATGCTTTTGCATAAACTCAATTTTAAAATTTTGCCTATTCAATTGATGTAATGAATTCGCACTAGGATATGTTGCATTGACTATGACAGGATTATAATGATCATATATTATGACAATATTATAGTTAAAATCGATTTCATCTAGGTCGCTCAATTTAATATACACTATATTGTCTTTTAAAACGATTGGTATTTCTTTTTCATTTAAATCGTTACCTATCTCAACTATTAACACTTTAGATACAAGTCTCTGTTCATCAGAATAAATACGGATGGTTTCATACAATTCCCCATCCAATTTTTTAGTTCCATCGTATACTGCAAAAAAAGGTTCATTTATTTGTTTATCATATGAGATGGAAGACGGCATAATATAATAAACTTTATTATCTTCTATATATTTATTAGCTGCTCCTTCATTTGTCAAAATACGAAGGTAATCCAACAATTGTTTTTCTTCTTGATTTGAAATAAGCTGATACAAAAGAAAAAGTTTACTACATTGAATAAAGTCCTCAATATTCAATCCATTTTTTCTCATCAATTTAACTAAACGGAAAAAGAGTTTGTAATAATTCTTTTTTTCTTCACTTATAATAAATCGTTTTCGCTTAAAAAGCCTAATTAAAAAGTCAAGCTCAATAATTCTATTAATTGCATAATAAGATGCTTGTTTTGGAATATCTAATTTCAAGACCTCTTCAAGTACTTTTAGATTATATTCTGTTTTTTCAAATATACTCGTCTCTCCAACAAGAGACTGATTCGATTTATATCGATTGATATGGTAAACAGGGAATGTATTCATAGAAGCTGTTTGGCATTTAGAAATGAGTTCAATAAAGAATAATTTATCTTCACCATATTTCATATGTTTGAACTCAATTTGATGATCGTCAACAATCCGTTTTTTAAATATTTTTGCCGGTGGACCTACCGACCTAAAAATTTTGTCTATTTCATATGGAATTAACCCATTCTTTTCTTCGTATGAAGTAAATCTAGCTCCCTTTTTGATTGCATGATCTGTATGTTTTACTAAAAGACCAAAGGCAATATCTGAATCGTTTTTTTCTGCTTGAAGCAATAATTTCGGAAAACCTTCTCTATCTAACCAATCATCTGCATCAAGAAGTGTTATATATTTCCCATTGGCTCGTGAAATGCCTACATTTCGAGGTAACGAAGGGCTTCCTGAGTTCTTACTTAATTGAATTAATTTAATAAATGAATGTTGTTTTTGATATTCTTTCAAAATATCAACAGACAAATCTGTTGAGCAATCATCTACAAAAATGGCTTCCACTTTCTCTTTATCAATCTTAATATTGATAATAGAATCTACACAATTCTTCAAGAATTTTTCTTTATTGTATACTGGAATGATTATAGATATTAACTTTTCCATATTAGACCTCTACTTTCAATCTTCTTTCTTCCACATCATCTTCTAAAGTTTAGATACCTATATTAAATTATAAGCAAAACTTTATAATTGAAATAAAAATTTCTCTAAAATTTTAAACATAGCTTTTCAGAGTATATTTTACCATAGAAAATGATGGTTAAGAAAGTGTGCGCCAAAGTTTTACATCAAATAAAATATTTTAAAAGATTTATTGTTTACCTATTTTAAAGGAAAGGCCTCTATCGTTCGTCTTCTTTCCTCATTTCACTTCCTCATGCTCTTGAGCAGCATCTCTTTTGCTCGCGATAAAGAGTGCACAGGTCATGGCAAGAATGGCCAGCGCCCACCAGAACGTCGATACTGCCTCTTCATGATCAATGATAATCAAACGGATGACAGCTGTGATCCCAATATATATAAAGTATCGAAGCGGAAAATGAAAGTTGGATTTAAAGTATTTAATAATTAAGGCAATAAACTCAAAGTACATAAAGAAGATCAGCAGTTCCCCAAGCATTCCATAATAGCTTTCTCCTTTGTTGAACAGTGTCTTATAAACAAATTGAACAATGTACCATGTTTCACTGATTAACAGAACGCTTAAAGCGATAGCCAAAAAGAACAGACAGATATTGAGAAGACCTTGCAAGAGATCAGGTATCTTTTGGAAATTACTGAATCGTTTCATTGGGTTGTCTCTCCATTCCAGTATATTCATTTGTTGATTACATTTTGATGTTCCAAAATCGCAGCACGATGTAGTAAACATCGTTCCTTTCTATACTTTCAAACTGCCCGTGCATGCGGGTCATCATTCGTTTGATGCTTCGTTCACCAAGTCCATTGCTTTCCGGCGTGACCTTTGTCTCTTTTATCGCATTGCTGACATGGATCTCAAAGATTTCTTGATCGGATAAAAACGTGAGATTGATATCCTTTTTGGGATCTGCGTATTTCCGTAAATTGGACATCACATTATCAAATACTCGGCCAAGCAGCTCGATATTCACATTGATATAGCTGTCAGGCAGCTCTCCTAAAAGATGAACCTTGAAGTTCTCTTGATGCAGGATGGCCACCTGATCTGACAGGAGATCGTAAATCACCTCTTTGACTGCAACGGTCTCAAGCTCAGATTCATGTTCTTTATCAAGTAGAAAATAGGCAAACAGATTGTCAGACAGATTTTTTAATTGCAGTGCTTTCCCATAGGCACTCGCTATATATTGATCCTTACGGGTATCCGCTCCAGTCGCCTCTTTTTTCGCAAACTCCAAATTCATCATCAGCGACGTCAGCGGTGTCCTCATATCATGGGACATTTCGGTGACCAAGCTGCGGCTCTCTTCTTGCAGATCATCAATGGCTTGAAGCTTGTCTAAAAAGGCTTTTCGCAGATCCTCAATACTTTTGGCAATCATCGCTAATTCGTCATGCCCTTTTACCGTCATCTCATAGTCCAGCTCTCCGCCTTCCAGAATATGAATCTCTTGATGAATCGTTTGCAGGTAGCGCAGACTTTTGCGAATGCCGAGAAGAACAATGAGGAGAAAGATAAGCGTCGCCCCGAGCAGCTCGAGTGTAAAAGCAAGATCGTGGTAGCGAGATGAATAGAACCCGTCCACCATGACGCGGCCTTTACCGTCGCTAAACTGAACCGGATACGAATGGTGCTCAGCGTACTGGGTCATCCTTTCTTTTCCGTACGCCGATTCATCGGCAGCGGAATAAATAGAGTCATATTGCAGCACTTGATCCTTGAAGATGGTCAAATTAATGTAATTCTCTTTTTTCACCCACTCGCCAAACGCTTTTCGATCCGTTGAAAACAGCTCATTCTCAGACACATAGCGGCTGAATTTTTGAATATACTTGGCTGACTCCTGGTCGTAATACTCGTCCGAACTCAAATATCCATCAATTAAATCATTGGTGATCTTTTGCAGCGTCAAAAAGACAATACCACTTACGATTGCAGCTGCCAAAATCAACAGAGCCAGCTTTTTGGCCAATGTATATTTACGTTGTGCCAAATCGATATCCTCTTCCCCATTCAGTTTTGATATATACAGGACGAGCAGGATCATCTTCAATTTTGGCACGCAGCTTTCGAATATGCACCATCACCGTATTGTTGGAACAATAGAAATAGGGCTGTCCCCACACGCTTTCATAAATATTTTGGGCTGAAAAGATTTTGTTTCGCCTGCTCATAAGCAATTTTAGCATCCGATATTCTAGATCAGACAGCTTAATTTGCTGGTTTTCTTTCCATACTTCATTAAATTCTTCACTTACCCTCAGTTTGCCACCAACAAGAAAGGTCTCTTCCTGCTCCTTCTTTTCCTGATAGACGGTATACCTGCGTAATTGTGCAATGACTCTAGCATGAAGCTCCTCTTCTGAGAAGGGCTTTGTCATATAATCATCCCCGCCGGCAAGTAATCCTTCAGTTTTATCGAATGTGCTCGATTTGGCTGTCAGAAATAGAATAGGGACGTTAGATGAGGCTCTTATGTGCTGGCACGTTTCGATGCCTGAGAGCCCTGGCATCATCACATCTAAAATCACCAAATCGAGCGAATCATCCACAAGCTTCAATGCTTGCTCGCCATTCATCGCTCTTAGCACCTCATATCCTGCACGTGTAAGGGATTCCTGCAGTAGGTCACCAATATCCTGATCATCTTCTACGACTAATATTCGATGGGTCATGTCTCTCACCTCATGTAATGTGTTGCTCTTTCTTTTATGTCTTTACTATATATCATCTAGCTATGTGAAAAGATACAGCATAAACCTTAACAGTTTATGAATTTGATCATACGCCATCAATTTGTCACATTTATTTTCAAAAAATTGGATCTTCATAAATTGTTAAGAATTGAGCCGTATATTGATTCATTGTAAGGATCGATGAATTGATTCGAATCACATTATCATAACAAGAAAAGGAGCATGGATATGAATGCAAACAAAGTAGCACACGGACAACCGATGAGTCTGCGGGAACGGGTTCATTTCTTGGACATTGTACGAGGGTTCGCCTTAATGGGGATTATTCTAGTCAATTACTTTTTGATCGTGGATTCGGCCAAGGGGTTTGATATGCAGTCAAATGATGTCTTTCACCATGTGGTGAATTGGTTCGCCTCGGGGAAATTCATTACACTGTTTTCCTTTCTATTCGGGGTTGGTTTTATGATTTTTATGGATCGAGCTGCTCAGAAGGTGGACAGTCCGAACAAGCTGTTTGCCCGCAGATTAACCATTCTCTTAGGATTTGGCCTTCTGCATTTGACCTTTGTTTGGATTGGTGACATTTTGGCCTATTATGCAGCCGCTGGCTTTTTATTGCTTTTCTTTTACAAACGCACAGCCAAAACCATCCTATTCTGGCTCATCACACTTTTTGTGATTCAATTGCTCACACCTATTTTCACGATGCTGCTCAATACCGTCAGTTCAGGATCATCAGGCAAGCCGGACTTTGCTGATTTTGAATTAATCAGCCACAACAGTATGACTTATTTAGCATCTATTAGTGATCGGTGGACAGATATGGTGACAATGGCTTCCGGTTCTTTTTCTACTGTCTATTCTATGTTTTTCATGTTTTTACTCGGTGTGTATTTTGTGAAAATGGAGTTTTTCAAAAACATGGAGGCGAAAAAAGCGATTTGGAATCGCATTTGGGTCATTTTCACAATCGCATTTCTGATTACACAGAGCAGCACGATCATAGCAGCAGTCAATCCTTTTGAAAATACACTGTGGATGAACATAGCCTCTGCCCTTGAACAAAACGGCGGATTAACAGGCAGTATGTTCTATATGAGTACACTTGCGATGCTGTTTCTTCACGTCCCTCAGCTGCGAGGTGCTTTGATGGTCTTTACCAAAGTCGGACGCATGTCACTGACCTGCTATTTGCTTCACTCCATCATTGGCACAACACTATTTCTGAAATACGGAGCCGGACTTGCCGATCATCTTCAGCCTGCTGGCACGTTTATGATTGGACTCGGGGTTTATGTCTTCCTCGTGCTTTTCAGTACGTTTTGGTTAAAGCGGTTTAAGTATGGACCGATGGAATTTATCTGGCGGCAGCTGACGTATGGGAAGGTTGATGACAAGCCGAAAACAAACACGATGAATGTGGCGAAGTGACTGATATAAAGCATAAGAAAAAGGCGAACTGTCGGGTTCGCCTTTTTGTATGAAAGAAAACAAAACACCATATATATTTGTTATTGTGTCATATAACGTCATAAGTTTGAAGGCTAAGAAAATACAACTCTTTTTATTTATCCCACAATCTCATCTGCTAGTATACTATTTTTTATAACCAATGCTGCCGTTTCACTCGGATGGCTAAGAGGGAAATGATGGCCGTATGGAACAACATCAACTTTACCAAGATGCAATGGAGCAGAATAGCCTTTGTCATACTCCCCCCAAATCATGTGAAGATTATGCTTTGTTGCTTTATTGAAATCACCGTGATCGGTGTTCAGTAGTAAATGATTAAGCTGAACCGTCGTATTTAAAATTCTAGGGGACGTAAAACTGTTTCTGATTTTTTCAATATAATGTTCAGGTATGCTCTCCGTCCCTTCAAACAAACCATTACTTAATAAATAACGCTCTATCATTTTAGGAGTTGCTAATTTTAATGACCATTTGTTCATCCATTGTGGAACATTTAGCGATTTAGCATTTTTTTTAGCAACTGGCGGCGAAAGTAAAGTGATTGAATACTTCTTATCTATGTACCCTTGTCCCAATGCTTCCAGTAGAATAAACGCACCGAATGAATGGCCGATTAGATGTGCACCATTAGCCGCTTTCTCCAATACCTTTTTCACTACATTCAAATAGATATCTAGAAGATGTTTCTCTCGCTTAAATGGGGAACGCCCCAAACCTGGAAGATCCAAGATCCATACAGGCTGACCCGTTTTTTCATGAAGCTCTTGTGCTAAAGGGAATAAATCCTCTCCATCACTCAATAAACCATGTAATAAAATAAACGGTTTCCCTTCTCCTTGTAATTGGTAAAGGGTGTTGTTATCGCATAATGTTCGCTCAAATACATGATAATGCTCCCCATGTTGATCCATCATGCGATAATCCAGATCAGCTACTACGGCAGGGAAAAAGTTCGTGACACTCGTCTTCTTAAACCAATCCCCTCCCATTATGTTTTTCACTGAAGCATTTGAAAATGTTCGTTTTGTCATAAAATTGAGTCCATCAGAAGGAATGTTTGTTATTTTACTTACTCCACTTTTCATTATTGCTTTCATAAACGGCATTGGGACAGAGATTTTTGGTGCCCTCATATTCATACTTTCCGACATCACACTTAATAATTCAGCAATGTCCTGATCATGCTCTTTGTCTTCAACAAGTGTATATGTTTGAATAGCCGGCTGCTCCATCCTGAAAACCTGTACAATAAACTTCGCAAACTCATCGTTTGAAATCAGTGGCAGCCTATATCCTTTACCTCCAGGAATCACTGGCATAAGCCCTCTTCGCATACTTGTCACAAGCAATCCTAATCCTGCTAACTGCTCTGTACTCCCTGTTTTACTACTGCCGACCACAGTTGGCGGATTAATGACAGACAGCGGATAACCGACAGCTGACGCTTGTTGACGGATATAAAGATCTGCTAAAAATTTTGTTCTCTCATATGGATTTTTTATTTTCAAATAATCGTTTCCTTCTTTAAACACATCAATTGCAATCTGGCTATTTTCATCATCAAAGGGGCTCATATAACCGACAACATGAATAAAATGCTGCAAGCCCTTCAATTGATGAATATTTTTAGCTAATTCACCAATATATTTGGCGCCATTTAAAAAGACGGAAGCTGCCTCTTTACTTGTCGCTTGAATATCCATAGGGCCTCCTGCGTGAATCAGCACATCCGTCTTCAATATCCTCTCTTTATCTTCAGGACTTAGACCTAAATCTATTTTCGTCAAATCACCTTCAACAAAGTGCATCACTGACTCTTTTAAAATGCCTCTTTCTTGAAAAATACGTGCTGCTTTACTTTTCGACCTCACTAAAAGAAGAATGTTCACATCCTCTTTGGCTAATTCTTTCACTAATTGCTTTCCAATAAAGCCTGTTCCACCTGTTAAAAATACTGTTTTCATATGAAATCTCCTTTTTAGTACTAAACAGTACTAATTTGATGTAAAAAAAATGCTTCTTTATCGAAGCAAGTTAAATAAATGATCTGCTGTTTTTGTGATGACAGTGGCATCCTTCAATGTTTCTGAAATAAATAACGCTCCTTCAAGATTTGTAATAAAAAGTGATGCCACCTCATCAATCTGAATCGTATTTCTGAATTCCCCGTTCTCTACACCTTGTTTCAGTAATAGAGAAACTTTCTTTTGTAATCCTGTAAAAAAAAGACCTATTTTTTCTTTTATTTGCGTGGCCTGTACAGGACTTTGAATATAAAGAGTAATAAATGGACAGCCTCCCTGATACTCTCTCGACTGAACGCCTTGTGATAATTGCTTTAAAAACATTTGGATACGATCTTCAACTGAAAATTGGGTCTGAGAAATTACGTCATCAATTGCAGATTGATACATGTCAATCCAATAATCAACGACCCCTTCTAATAATTCCTCCTTATTAGAAAAGTGATAATACACATTAGATTTTGATACTTTGCTTACACGTACCAATTCATCCATACTTGTATAAGCAAACCCTTTTTCTAAAAACAATGTTGCAGCTACTTCAAGTACACGTTTTTGATTCATTAATTTTGCCTTTGTCATAATTAGAACTATACAGTACTAATTTGAATGTGGCAAGTATTTATGTTTGTTTAGAGAAAAGTTTGATTAAAGAATTCTCTCTCGATACGGTCAAACGCAAATGAGGGAACACAAAATAATAGGAATGCATGCTCTCAAATGAAAAATGAGTCCAAAGAAAAAAATGATGGCTTTCATGATAATTATGATGTTTTTGGAGAGATGGCCTGGCTTCTCGAATTAAATTTTTTCTGTAATTAACACTTTATAATTCTCCCCATTTGCTAAAAACACAACGCCATCATGAAGGTACGTAAATTAAGCAAAATAACCAATACTTGTTGTATGTCCCCGCTGGGCTTCATTATGGATATCGTTTGATGAAACATAACTAAAAGCACCTAACACACTGACAACTATTAATACGGCTGTAACTGACTTAAATTTCATAAAGACAGTCCCCTCTCTTAATTTGGTGTTGGAAATAAAGAATCTTCTCATAAAATTCGTTTGCGTGCTCTTTATCTCCTGCTTTATTATAATGCTTCGCCGCATCTTTCGATAAATCTTCAAGATTCGCATAAAAAGATTTTGATCCCAAATAAGCCATTGCTTCTTTTATACGAGTAACATTGTTTTCTAAATACAATGATCTCAATAAAGTGAATGTATTTAGAAATATGTCGTCTTTTAATTTTTCAGCTAATTCCATCCCGTTTTTTAAGGCGTATAACCCTAAATCATTTTGATCAGTTTTAAAGTATGATTTTGTCAACATAACCAACGGATCAAGAATTTTATTTAAATGCTCATATCCTTGTTCTTTAAAAGAGTGAATAGATTCATTGAAGTATTTAATAGCCATTAATAGTTCATCGTTGTGGAAATAACCCAACCCTATATTATAAAGCGCCGATCCTTTTAATCTTTTTGTTGAGTTGTCAGTAGCTTTTTCTAGTGCGAATTCAAAATGAGGCTTTGCTTTTTCGGGGCAACCCATATCAATATAATTTAATCCGATGACAAAGGAACATTGTATCTGTCTAACAGTATAAGTATTTTTTTCTTTGTAACAATCTATCGCCTGTGCGATATGGTGCATAGACATGTGATTTTGTTTCATGTGGTAATAGATTTCAGCCATCTTGAAATTAAACTCGGCACGTTCAATATCATCACTTACAAGAGATAGCTTTTTTTCTGCTCGTTTGTAGAAGGTAATAGCATTGAGGTATTCATAGTTTTCAAATTCATACATACCGTAGAAAAAATTAAAATAATAATCAAGTAAGCCTGTTAATTTCTCTTGATCCCTTTTAATCTTCATTGCTAATTCTCTAAAGTTGGCACGCTCTTTCCCATTCTCCAATGGATTCAAATAATCCAACATTAATTTATGTCGGAATTCCATAAGAGAGAAATATAATAATAAATCCTGGTTTTCCTCCATATTATCGAGCAAAGATTTTATTTCTTCTTTATATGCTTCGGCGTCCGGTACGTTAAATCTTTGAATATGGTAATACCATTCATTGATTTTCAACCCGACATGAGAAGAAAGCACTTTCTCCATAAGATCCTACCCCTTCCTTACTATTCCCTATAATGACATATATTATCATTTTAAGAATCTTTCGACACCGAAAAGAAACCGCAAAATTTAGGGTTTTTGATATAGTAAAGCCTTATTCGGGAGCAATTTTGACTAGCTAATATAAAAAAAGAGCCGAATTAATATGAACGGCTCTTTTTAAAGTCATCAACTATTAGATGTTTTGGTGTTCTTTCTCTTAATAAAGTAAACGACTGCTGTGATAATGACTACAGGTATCACAACAAATAGACCGGCAGTGATAATTGTATTCCAAGGCATATTTACTATCTCCTCTCATTAAGGATTAATGCCATCTAGTCCAAGTTTTAGAAGCTACATCATAGGCATTTCCTGACTTTGTTTTCACAGCTGCCTTTGTCCACATAGTGGTGTAGACAGGCAAAACGGAATTGTAACGATGTGTTTTATCCATTGCATATGTTTTGGCATTGGCAACTTTTTTATTACTGACTTTTCCACCATATACTTTACCAACAGATGGCCACCCTCCGTTCCATCCTACGACACCGAATGAATCATGGTAAGTAAGTAGGGTGATTTGCTTGAGCTTCCCACTGTTTCGTGTTGCTTTAATATTTCCTCGAAACGATGATGTTCCTGCAACGAACGCAATATTCTGATACATTGTGCCTTTTAAAGTTACTTTTGTTCCGTATTTCTTTCTTGAGGTACTAAAACTTCTTGATGATTTACCAGCTAGAGTTGAAAGCTCTCCGTTTTGATCTTGACGTTCAACAATTGATTCAGTAAGTAAAAATAAGGTATCTTCTTTTGATAAAACATCACCTTCAGCATACCCCTCACTAATCGCTGTCTTTCGATCAATGATCTCTTCTTCACTTAAAGCCTTGTAGTTTTCTATGTCTTTATTTGTTACAATATCCGATGCTTTTTCAAACGTTAAATCCTGATCGTTAGTTTCTTCTGCGGTTGCTACAATGGGTGTGATCGCAAACAATAATAAGACAGCAACAAAGACTTTCAAACTTGTTATAAATCTCTTCATTTTGTTTCCCCTTTGAATTGTATTATTAAAAAATTACGACCCGGACTCGTAATTTAATAATCAACACTTTAACGATCTTATAGCCCTCCATTATACAATTATAGAATATTATGGTATAAAAGAGAACATATTCAATAGTCCTAATTAATCAAAAGGGATTCAAACAAATGGACTTTCGACTTTTTCCGACAAGCATACAGCTCCTATCACTATTCATTTTATTTCATTATCGTAGGCGAAGAGAACATTTTATATATTTTTGTTAAAAACAAGTTATTTTATTAACACATTGCATATTAACCCTTATTTTAACAATAAAGATCATGAATATATATAGGAATATGTATGTTTTTTATTGATGAAAATGCTTTAGTGATTTAACAACATTTTAGAAAATTTACTTGATCAATGTTACTAATCAACAAACAAAAAAATCACCCATCCTAAAAAGAACAGGGGTTTTACTTATTTCAATGCTTTTTCCAGAGCAGCTTTTATTGTCTTAGGTCCGTTTATGCCATCAGCAGCAAGACCATTTGGCAAGCCATATGACTTTTTAACAGGTTTGAAGCTGCTGTTTTGGATGCTTCTGCTTCTGTTGATTTAACAGGTGGCTTTTTATTTCTGTAAGCAACGGCGATACCACCTTTGAAGCTGTCCCAGCGATCAAGCAACCTACGGGGACATTCTAGCATAAAAAACAACCGCAGACACGTATCTCCATGCCACCCAAAAATGAGGGACCAAAGGAATTGTATCTGCGGTATGTTCAATAATTAAATTTTGTGGGTGTTTTGTGGGTGTTTAATATAAATGTAACGCCTAAACACCTTTAAACCCCTGTATATCAATGGTTAACCAATAGAACCTTCCATCTCAAACTTAATCAAACGGTTCATTTCAACGGCGTATTCCATTGGTAGTTCTTTTGTGAATGGCTCGATGAAGCCCATGACGATCATTTCTGTTGCTTCTTCTTCAGAAATTCCGCGGCTCATCAAGTAGAATAGCTGTTCTTCTGATACTTTTGATACTTTCGCTTCGTGCTCTAATGAAATGTTATCGTTTAAGATTTCATTGTAAGGGATTGTATCAGATGTTGATTTGTTATCCATGATGAGTGTGTCACACTCGATGTTTGAGCGTGCACCCTCTGCTTTGCGTCCGAAGTGAACGATTCCGCGGTATGTGACTTTACCGCCTTGTTTGGAAATCGATTTCGATACGATTGTTGAAGATGTGTTTGGTGCAAGGTGAATCATTTTCGCACCTGCATCTTGGTGCTGACCTTTACCTGCAAGGGCAATACTTAATGTCATACCACGAGCGCCTTCACCTTTTAGGATGACCGCTGGGTATTTCATTGTCAGCTTAGAACCGATGTTTCCATCAATCCATTCCATTGTTGCATTCTCTTCACATACTGTACGTTTTGTCACAAGATTGAAGACGTTGTTTGCCCAGTTTTGAATCGTTGTATAACGGCAGTAGCCGCCTTTTTTAACGATGATTTCAACTACCGCACTGTGAAGTGAGTTTGTTGTGTAAACTGGAGCTGTACAGCCTTCTACGTAATGCACATGTGCGCCTTCGTCAACGATGATCAGTGTACGTTCGAACTGACCCATGTTTTCAGAGTTGATACGGAAGTATGCTTGAAGTGGAGTATCTACTTTTACGCCTTTTGGTACGTAGATAAATGAACCACCAGACCATACAGCCGAGTTAAGCGCAGCAAATTTGTTGTCAGTCGGAGGAATGACTTTTGCCCAGTGCTCACGAAAGATGTCTTCGTTCTCTTTTAATGCGCTGTCTGTATCTTTAAACACAATTCCTAGATCTTCAAGGTCTTGCTTCATGTTGTGATACACAACTTCAGATTCATACTGAGCAGATACACCAGCTAAATATTTTTGCTCTGCTTCTGGAATACCAAGCTTATCAAAGGTTTGTTTGATTTCTTCTGGTACTTCATCCCAAGAACGCTCAGAGCGCTCTGATGGCTTTACGTAGTACGTAATTTCATCAAAATTTAATGCATTTAAATCTCCGCCCCATTGTGGCATCGGCATGTTGTAAAAGTGCTCAAGAGATTTCAAACGGAAGTCGAGCATCCACTGAGGCTCTTCTTTCATACGAGAAATTTCTTCAACGATCTCTTTTGTCAGTCCGCGCTCTGAACGGAAAATGGAAACGTCTTTATCAGAAAAGCCGTATTTATATTCACCAACATCTGGCATTTTTTTAGCCATCCATTTTCACTCCAATCTTATGATTTGCCGTTATCTTCGGCAGTTGCGCCTTTTTCAAGCGCCTTCCAAGATAATGTTGCACATTTGATGCGGGCTGGGAATTTTGCTACTCCCTGCAGCGCCTCAATGTCACCAAGATCAATGGAATCGTCGTATTCTTTTCCTTGCATCATATCGGAGAAAATCCGAGACATTTTCAAAGCTGTTTCAATATCTTTCCCTTTAATGGCCTGCGTCATCATGGAGGCAGATGCCATCGAAATCGAGCATCCTTCTCCTTCAAATTTCGCATCCGTGACTTTTTCGTCTTCGATTTTCATCGTAAGACGAATGCGGTCACCACACGTTGGGTTGTTCATATCGACGACAATGCTGTCGTTTAACACACCTTTGTTTCTCGGATTTTTATAATGATCCATAATCACTTGTCTGTACAGTGTGTCTAAGTTTACATTAAAAGACATTCGTAAAATACTCCTTTGTCTTACGGAGCGCTGCAATCAGTTTGTCAATCTCTTCTTCTGTATTATACAGATAGAAGCTTGCTCTTGCAGTCGCTGATACACCAAGCCATTTCATGAGCGGCTGTGCACAGTGGTGTCCAGCACGAATGGCGACACCTTCCGTATCCAGAACAGTTGACGCATCATGCGGATGGACGTCGTCTAAGTTAAACGTCACAAGCCCAGCTCGGTGCTGCGGTCCATAAACAGTCGCACCGTCAAGCTCTTTAAAGCGCTCAAGCGCGTAAGTCGCAAGCTGATGCTCGTAACGGCTGACTTCCTCCATACCAATGTCATTTAAGAAGTCAATTGCTTTTCCTAGTCCAACTGCTCCAGCAATAATCGGTGTTCCCGCTTCAAATTTCCACGGCAGCTCTTTCCATGTAGAATCATATAGATCCACAAAGTCGATCATTTCACCGCCAAACTCAGCAGGCTCCATATTATTCAAAAGGTCCTTCTTCCCGTAAAGCACACCGATGCCAGTCGGTCCACACATTTTATGCCCAGAGAATGCGAAAAAGTCACAATCTAGATCCTGAACATCAATTTGCATGTGCGGAGTGCTTTGCGCACCGTCGACGACAATGATTGCCCCATGATCGTGGGCGATTTTGGCGATTTCTTTAATCGGGTTGATGGTTCCTAATACGTTTGAGACATGTGTGACTGCGACAATTTTCGTTTGATGTGTGATCGTTTGCTTCACATCTTCAAGCGATAGCGTGCCGTCTTCCTGTAACGGAATGTATTTCAATGTGGCGCCAGTTGCTTTCGCTGCTTGCTGCCAAGGGATGATATTCGCATGATGCTCCATATGCGTAATGACAATCTCATCGCCTTCTTTGAGGTTGGCTCTAGCATAGCTGATCGCCACTGTGTTTAGTGCAGTTGTTGTACCTCTAGTAAAAATAATCTCCTGGACAGATGAAGCACGGATGAATGCACGAACTTTCTCTCTCGCACCCTCGTATGCGTCCGTTGCTCTTGTGCCAAGGGTATGAACACCCCGGTGGACGTTCGAGTTGTAAGACCGGTAATACTCATTCATTGCATCAATGACCACTCTTGGTTTTTGAGAAGTCGCTGCACTGTCCAAATACACCAAATCATGTCCGTTCACTTGCTGATGAAGGATTGGAAATTGCTCACGAACGTCTTTGATATTCATTATTTTACTTTCCTTTCAATCACAGAAATCAGCTGCTTTTTAACTCCTTCAATCGGCAGTTCTTTCACAACTGGATTTAAGAAGCCATAAATCACAAGTCTTTCTGCATCTTCTTTGGAAATCCCGCGGCTCATGAGGTAGTACAATTGAATTGGATCAACACGTCCAACAGAAGCGGCGTGCCCTGCTGTCACATCATCTTCATCAATTAAAAGAATTGGGTTTGCGTCACCGCGTGCTTTCTCACTCAGCATGAGGACACGTGATTCCTGCTCTGCATTTGACTTTGTTGCGCCATGCTCGATTTTGCCAATTCCGTTAAAGATAGAAGATGCTTGATCCTTCATCACACCATGCTTCAAGATATACCCTTCAGAGTTTTTACCGAAGTGGATGATGCTTGTTGTGAAGTTTTCTGTTTGGTTTCCTCGGCCGACAACAACTGATTTCGTATCACCGAATGTACCGTCACCCATCAGTTTTGTGATGTTCTCAGATACGACGTCTCCATCATTCATCAAGCCAAGCGCCCATTCGATTTTACTGTCACGGCCATTTGCCATACCGCGTCTGTTTACATATACTGTGACTCCTTCTGCAAGGTTATCTACAGCACCGTATGTGACGCGGGCGTTAGCGCCTGTGAACACTTCAGAAACGATATTGAAGATCGCTTCTTTCGGTTTTGCTGAACTGATGTAGTTTTCTACATATGTCACAGCACTATGATCGTCTGCTACGACGATGACATGGTTGAACAAAGTCGTTTCGTCATTTTCATGAAGATAAACAGCTTGAATTGGTGCTTCAAGCTCTACGTTTTTCGGTACATAGAGGAAAGCTCCGCCATTCACTAAAGCAGCATGTAAAGCTGTTAGTTTATGCTCATCCACTTTCACTGCATCTGTCATGAAGTATTGTTTCACTAAATCTCCATGCTCACGAATCGCTGTATGAAGATCAGTGAAGATCACACCTTTGTCTTTTGCTTCAGCTGAAAGAGACAAATAGGCCGGCGTTTGATCACGTTGAATGTAAACTGTCTTATTTGTGTCCTCTAAATCAATCAGAGATTTCACTTCTTCTGGAAGCTCTTCTAATGATCCAAATGGCGCACTTTCGACTGTATGCTGTTTGAAATTCGTTAAATTCCATTTTGAAATATTCGTTTTGTCAGGCTTTGGCATTGGGAGGTCTTCTGCTTTTTCAAGAGCCTGTAAGCGAAGGGAGCTCATCCATGCCGGTTCCTGATGCTTCTCGGAGAAGCTTTTGACATAATCTTGATCTACTGATAATTTCGTTTCTAATGTCATCAATAATCCTCCTAACGCTTACGCTTCTTGACCAACAGTTTCGTCTTCAATTCCTAACTCTTTTTTAATCCAATCATAGCCTTCTGCTTCTAGACGCTGCGCGAGTTCTGGTCCGCCAGATTTCACGATACGGCCTTGCATCATGACATGAACGTGATCTGGTGTGATGTAGTTCAGCAGACGCTGATAGTGAGTGATCATTAAGCAGCCGAAGCTTTCGCCGCGCATTTTGTTAATTCCTTTAGAAACAACTTTCAAGGCATCGATATCAAGACCAGAATCGATTTCGTCAAGGATGGCGATCTTTGGTTCAATCATCATTAATTGAAGAATTTCGTTGCGTTTTTTCTCCCCGCCTGAGAAACCTTCATTTAAGTAGCGCTGTGCCATATCTGGGTCCATTTCAAGGAACTCCATGTTTTCGTCCATTTTGCGGATGAATTTCATAAGAGAGATTTCATCGCCTTCTTCTCTGCGTGCGTTAATTGCAGAACGAAGGAAGTCAGCATTTGTAACACCACTGATTTCAGATGGGTATTGCATCGCAAGGAAAAGACCAGCTTGAGCGCGCTCATCTACTTCCATTTCAAGGACATCTTCGCCATCAAGCAAGATGCTGCCTTTTGTTACTTCATATTTAGGGTGGCCCATAATGGCAGCAGATAAAGTAGATTTACCTGTTCCGTTTGGTCCCATTACTGCGTGGAATTCTCCACCTTTTATCTCGAGGTTTACACCCTTTAAGATTTCTTTCCCTTCAATCTCAACGTGCAAGTCCTTAATTGTTAATGTCGAAGCAGTCATATATCGATACCTCCAAAATAATCATTATTCTCAATTTATTCTCATTCTAATTTTATAACAAATTAAAACTGAATACAACACATTCACAATAAGCGTGAGAGGATGCTCTCAAAATTCTAACAAAAAAAGCAGATAGATAAAAGGATTTATGTCGAAAAGACTGTTTTCATAAAGAAAGGGCGGGAAACTATTCTCCCCGCCCCTCAGCTATTATTAGCCTCGTATATTCATTTTTGCGAGCTGTCTTTTCTCATCTCGATAGGACTGCTCTCGTTTATATTCCACTTTCATCCTTAAGTCATGGTCTCTTTCGTACTCTGCATAGCTCATGCCATGAGCTTGATGCATGGCCTTTTCCATCTCGGCGGTATAGTCCAATCCCAGTGTACTATGGTCCGAACAAATAATAAACCATTCCCTTCCTTCGAGTGTAGCTTTATTGTAGCAAACGTATGCGTCTTCACTCAAAAGGGATATGACACCTTATGCTGGCATATTTTCTCACACAATCGGATGAGAAGCGCTCAACTCCCTGAGATGGAAAAATACCGTGTTTTGCTTCCCTTAATGCGTCTGTCCTCCAAATTCATCAATACATTGCTGAACGACAGTGATTCCTTGGCTTAGTGCTGCCCCGCCGCCAAAAGCTGCCGCCACGCTGACAACCTCCAGCAAATTCTCTTCTGTCGCCCCTTGATCGAGCGCTCCTTTTGTATGATAAATCATGCAGTATTCATCCTGCGCATGAATACTGATACCGAGGGCAATTATTTGTTTTTCCTTTTGCGTTAATGAATCGCTTTGGAAGCACTGCTCCGTAAATTCATTGAATTTCTTTCCAAACACCGGCATTTTCTTCTGAAATTCACCCATTGCGGTTTTATAATCAGTCAGTGATTGCTGCATGGATCCGCTCATATGCTGTTCATTCATCTTGATTCCATCCCTTCAGGTCATTTGTACGTTTTTATTATGAGCGAGATTTGAAAAAATACACAAAAAACCTCGCTTTGGTAGAAGCGAGGTTGAAATGTTGTTACTCAGATACAGGCAATACTGCACCGTCATATTTTTTGTCGATGAATTCTTTGATTTTATCAGAGTGAAGAACTTCCATTAATGCCTTGATCTTATCTGATTTTTCGTCACCTTTGCGAACCGCAACGATGTTTGCATATGGGTTGTTCTTTGTTTGCTCAAGTTCGATTGAATCTTTTTTCGGATTCAATTTATTTTGGATCGCATAGTTGACGTTGATAAATACAGCATCGCCTTCACTGTTTTCATAAGCTTTCGCAGTTAATTCAGGCGCGATTTTTTTGAATTTTAGGTTCTTTGGGTTTTCTTTAATGTTCTTTACTGTTGCGTTGATTGTATCAACCTTCGGATCAAGCTTGATGACACCAGCATTTTGCAGCAGGGCAAGCATACGGCCTTGTTCAGCTACGTTGTTTGTCATGATGATTGTGCCGCCGTTTGGAATATCTTTTACGGATTTGTATTTCTTAGAGTAGATACCGAAAGGCTCAAGGTGAACCGCACCAGCACTCACTAGGTTATAATCTTTGTTTGATTTATTTTCTTCGTTTAAGTAAGGGATATGTTGGAAAAAGTTCGCATCCACTTCTTTTTCAGCTAACGCTTTGTTGTACATTTTATAATCGCTAAGCACTTTCACTTTTAAATCGTAGCCTTTTTCTTTTAGAAGTGGTTTTGCTTCTTCAAGAATTTCGGCATGCGGCGTTTTTGAAGCGGCAACCGTAATGGTTTTGCTTTCACTTGCGTTATTAGATGAACCGCACGCAGCTAAAATACCTGCAAATGCTAGAAATAGTGCACTTAAAATCAATTTCTTCATGAATAAATCCTCCCTTAACGTTTATCAATTTTATTTGTAATCAAATCACCGATTATTTGAATAATAAAGACGATGATGAGAATAAACACAGTAGCTACAAGTGTGACATCTGTATTACCAGATTGGTACCCTTCCACATAGGCGAGGTCACCAAGTCCGCCTGCTCCAATTGCACCTGCAATCGCAGTAGAGCCAATCAGAGCAATTGCTGTTACGGTAATACCTGAAATAAGGGCTGGCAATGATTCTGGCAGCAATACTTTGAAAATGATTGTTGACGTTTTTGCTCCCATTGATCGTGCTGCTTCAATGACTCCTTTATCTACCTCACGCAGTGCAATTTCGACAAGACGTGCATAGAATGGAGCTGACCCTATGACAAGGGCAGGGAGTGCTGCATTTGGGCCAAGAATCGTATGCATTAAGAATTTCGTAAACCCTAGTAATAAAATAATTAAAATGATAAAAGGAATCGATCTGAAAATATTGACGACAGCGCCGATGACAGCATTTATCGGTTTATTTTCCCAAAGACCGCCTTTTCCTGTAAGGAAGAGCAGGAGCCCTAAGATAATCCCGATTGCAAAGGCAAATGCCAATGAAATCAGTGTCATATACACCGTTTCACCTGTTGCACTCCAGATGACGTCTAAATCAACGTTCGGAAACCATTTCTCAAACATGTGTCATCACCTCGATTTCAACCTGTTTGCTTTGGATATAGGCGATGGCTTTTTCTACCTCGGTCTCTTCTCCATTAATGTGGATAAAGAGTGTTCCAAACGCGCCTTCCTGCGTTTGAGAAATCTTCCCTTGAAGGATATTCACATCGACATTGAAGGATCGAATGATTTCAGTGATCAGCGGCTGCTCGGCAGAGTCTCCAATAAAGGACAACCGTACGACCTGACCTTCTTTTACTCGTTCTAAGACGTGCTCGATTGTTTCTTTCGCTTCCTCTGGTTCTGCAAGCTGTTTCACAAATCGTTTCGTCATTTCTTCCTTCGGTTGTCTGAAGACGCGTAATACTTCGCCTTCTTCGACAATGCGTCCATTTTCCATGACCGCGACGCGATGACAAATTTTGCGAATGACGTGCATTTCATGTGTAATGAGCACAATCGTGAGCCCTAACCTTTTATTGATATCCGCCAAAAGTTCAAGGATCGAATCGGTCGTTTGCGGATCTAGCGCAGATGTCGCTTCGTCACATAGAAGAACCTTTGGATCATTCGCTAATGCTCTCGCAATGCCGACACGCTGTTTTTGCCCGCCGCTTAGCTGAGACGGGTATGCATTTTCTTTTCCTTCTAAACCGACCAATTTAATCAGTTCATTCGCACGCTCTCTCCGTTTCGATGTCGGTACACCTGCGATCTCAAGCGGGAACATAATGTTTTGTCTCACCGTTCTTGACCAAAGCAAGTTAAAGTGCTGGAAGATCATGCTGATTTCTTGTCTGGCTTTCCGAAGTTTCGCATTTGATACTTCATTGATCCGGTTGCCTGCCACTTCAACAATTCCTTCTGTTGGCAGCTCCAGACCGTTTAATAGGCGAATAAGCGAGCTTTTCCCTGCACCGCTATACCCGATAATTCCGAATATTTCACCTTTATCAATATCCAAGTTGACGTCTTTCACGGCATCAACATTTCCGCTTTTTGAATGGTACGTTTTTGATACATTCTGTAAATGGATCACAGTCTGATCACCTGCTTTCTTGCTGAATCTATAGGTTTCCATCACATACGTTATTTATTCTTCTTTGTGTCATGACTCTAGCCTGGCGCCAGGTCAGTAAAAAAGACCTAACTGCAACGCAAGCAGAAAGGCCTTTTATGTCAATTACGCCTTTCTCTCATCTTTCAAAGCGCTGCGGCTTTGAGTGAATTGGCACCAATTTCAGCTATGCTGACGGTTGCCGGGTTTCATAGGGCACGTCCCTCCACCTCTCTTAATAAGAGAAAATATGTTGTTTTATGTGATGTTCATGTTTTTACTAACGTAGAATATCATGCTACCCGAGATATGTCAACGCTGTAAATCGCTAATTTCCAAGTAAACAACTACGTTATCATTTTTCGAAAAAAACCGTTCGTCAGCCAAAGCACTGCCTCTAGTCTCAGGAGCGCACGGAATGACCCTTTCACTTTGACTTGTCCCCTGCTGATTAACTGCTGTAAGGACATATCTCCATCTAATAATTGTAGAATCTCTTTCCTCTCACCATAAAAGATGAGATCCGATAACTCAATTGCAGGTAGTTTCTTCACTTCACCACGTTCATCCACAATCAATGTACAAGAGTCAGTTTCCGCCTCAAATGTAATCTTCAAGGATGATGATGAGAGCAGCGGCTTTAATAATAAACGCTGCCCTGTGTTACCATGGGCTTTCACATTTTCCACATGTATAACCTCCCTGTCATTTGGTTATACATAACATTTCTCTACAAACATCGGCTTGTCCTTTATAAATAACTCGACAAATTTTCAAATGAATTTCTTGAAATATGACAAAAAACCGCTTTATTTAGCGGTTTCAATCATTTCATGAAGATATGGAACTGAGTGAAAGGCATAGCCTTTTTGCACCAATTCACCTTTTTTAAACAGGAGAAAGCAAGGAACACTCTCAATTTCAAATGCTTTCGCAAAGCCTGGTGAATAGTTTAAATTGTTTTCGTAAAATGGTACATCCGGCTGCATGGCGTCTACAACTGCCAGCATTTTCTTTGCCAGCTGGCATGTTCCGCAAAACGGTGTATATAAGTATAAAAGAAATAAATCGTCCTCTATCTCCTTGAATTCGTGTTCTTCAATCTCTTTCATATACGTCCACCCTCATAAATATTTCGAATGAACATCAATGTTTGCAGCTAATAGGATAGATGCAATGTGGGCTGACGGTGAAGCGGCCACTTCGCGGTACGTTCTGTCGACAAAAAGATGAAGTGCTTCAGGGAATTCTTTTCGAAATTGCTTCCGCAGTTTGTCGCCTGCATCGTCACTGTCAGCTAATATGTAAACGTCTTTCCCCACTAAATCGTCCACAAGCTGATCCAACTTCGATGTACTGATCGTGCCATTGGTGCAAATGATGGTAACAGGTTCACTTATGACTTCTTTTAGCTTTTGTTTGTCTGTTTTACCTTCTACAATGATGACCTTTTCTATCTCGACATTCATCACGATCACCCGGCCCTTTTGACGTTGATTCACTTCTTCCTTAGATTACAATCTTTCATTCAGGTTGTAAAGATTGAGCGCCTCGTCATCAAAAAGACTGCAGCTTCTGTTCACTGCAGTCTCATCTGTGATTAGCACCAGCCATTTTCATCGTCACAGTCAACATATTTTTCTGTCCCATCGGTTAATGTATCCGTTAAACGATAAAAACGATTTTGATCATAGGAATATCCCGATTTCAGCTCATATTGGTTTTCACTAATCATCGTGCCAATCTCTTCATTTTGATGATAAAGCACCATGCCGCTTTCTTTGAATCGTCCAGTGACATGCTCTGTTATATCCACGTGTTCTTTTTGAAAAGACAAATTGGACACCCCCCATAAAGGTAGAGTGTCCAATTTCTCATGAATTAGTCTTCTTTTGTCATTTCTTCGTATTGCTCAGCCGTCATTAAGTTCTCAATTTCAGAAGCATCAGCTGGTTCTACCACGATCATCCATGCTTTTTCGTATGGAGAGTCGTTGACGAATTCTGGGCTGTCATCCAGCTCATCGTTCACTTCAACGATTGTGCCATTGATCGGTGCATAAAGTTCAGAAACGGTTTTCACTGATTCTACACTTCCGAAAGGCTCGTCCGCTGTGATTTTGTCTCCTACTTCAGGAAGCTCAACGAACACGATATCGCCCAGCTCAGATTGAGCAAAATGCGTAATACCGATACGCACCTTATCTCCTTCTACTTTGACCCATTCATGTTCTTCTGAATAACGTAAATCTTTTGGTGTGCTCATTCAATACCCCTCCAGTCTTTTCTTACAATCTATATTGAAGATACCACAATCTGAATGAAAGTTACATCATTTCCAGACGCTTTTAAATGTATCTTCATTAAATCCTACCGTGACTCGTTTTCCGTCTGTTGTAATCGGACGCTTAATCAGCATTCCGTTAGACGCGAGTAATTCTAGCTGCTCGTCCTCTGACATTGCAGGAAGTTGATCTTTCAGCTGCAGCTCCCGGTATTTTTGTCCGCTTGTATTAAAGAATTTCTTCAGCTCTAAACCGCTTTTTTCGTAAAGGGCTTTTATTGTTTCTTTATCAGGCGTCTCTTCGACGATATGTATGCTGTTGATGTCTTTATTGTGTGCTTCCAGCCACTTTTTTGCTTTTCGGCATGTACCGCAAGATGGGTATTCGTAAAAATCTAAAGCCACCATTTTCACCTCCTGCAAATTGTGACAACATTTTATCACAAAATATTTTAAAAACCTAAATGTATGCTTACAAAAAGGTGCGGAGTAATATCCGCACCTTTTAAGCCGTCCTTATACGATATATTTCTCTGCTTCAAAGATTCGTTTTGCCACTTCGCGCTTTTTGGCGATGACATTGATCGGCGTAAATCTTGTCAGCTTGCGAAGGGCTGACAGGCTCATGCGGAGTGAATCTCCTTCCTCCATCGCAATCAAGGATTCTTTTGCATGGGCTTCAATCTTTAAGAAAGCCTCCTGCGTGAAAATTTGTGTGTAAGCAAGCTTTTGTTCATTCTTTTCTGCCCCTGTTGCAGCGATTGCCTTTTCTGTACGCAGAATCGCTGATTCAGCAGCAAAAATTTCATTGACGATATCGGCTATGTTCACAAGAATTTCTTGTTCTTTGTCTAAGGCTTTCCCGTATTTCATCGCTGCCATACCAGCCACCATTAAGGCGATCTTTTTCGCATGGGCGAGCAAATATTTTTCTTGATCGAGCGGCTGATCGCCTGGCTCTTCCGGCATCATCATCATTAGCTCTTCCTGTAAGGTTTGCGCTTTTTGAAGCAGCGGAAGCTCTCCTTTCATCGCTTTCTTCAAGAATGTACCTGGTACAAGCAAACGGTTGATTTCGTTTGTCCCTTCAAAAATCCGGTTAATTCGTGAGTCGCGATAGGCTCTTTCGACCTCGTATTCTTGCATGAATCCATATCCGCCGTGAATCTGCACGCCTTCATCCACAATATAATCTAACGTTTCAGAGCCAAGCACTTTACAGAGAGAACATTCAATCGCATATTCCGCAATGGATTGGGCAATTTGTTTGCCGTCTTTTTGCTCTTCATCACTTAAGAGGCCCATCCGCTGTTCAAATAATCCAACCGTACGGTAAACAGCACTTTCCATCGCATAGAGCTTTGCTGACATATTGGCTGCTTTTTCACCAATTAAGCTGAATCGAGAAATTGGTGTTTTGAACTGCTTACGCTGGTTCGCATATTCTGCCGACAATTGAATGACGCGCTTTGATGCACCGATTGTGCCGACTGCCAGCTTATAGCGCCCAATATTCAAAATGTTAAACGCAATCACATGACCTCTGCCAGCTTCACCGAGCAAATTCTCCTTCGGTACTTGGGCATCTTCAAGAATCAATGTTCTTGTCGATGATCCTTTAATACCCATCTTTTTCTCTTCAGGCCCCGTTTTGACACCTGGAAAATCCTTTTCGACGATAAAAGCAGAGAAGTGTTCACCATCAATCTTCGCATACACAACAAAGACATCGGCAAATGCGGAGTTTGTGATCCACTGCTTTTCTCCATTGAGGACATAATGGGTACCTGCTTCATTCAGAACTGCCGTTGTTTTTGCTCCAAGAGCGTCAGAGCCTGATCCAGGCTCAGTGAGTGCGTACGCCGCAATGGTTTCACCAGTGGCGAGTCCAGGCAGGTACGCTTCCTTTTGCGCTTGATTCCCGAAGAGCACGATCGGCAGAGAACCAATACCGACATGAGCACCATAGGAAAGTGAGAAGCTTCCTGCTCGAGCGAATTTTTCAGTAATGATAGCTGAACTGATTTTATCTAATCCAAGCCCGCCGAATTCCTCAGGCACATCAGCTCCAAGCAGCCCAAGTTCACCAGCCTTTTTGAGAAGCCTGACCGAATGCTCGAACTCATGGTTTTCAATTTGATCAATATGCGGAACCACATCTTGTAAAATATAATCCTCTGTTGTTTTTCCAATCATTTGATGTTCATCAGAGAAATCCTCCGGTGTAAAAATATGCTCATAATTCGTCTCATCAATTAAAAAGCTTCCACCCTTTTTTACATCTTCCAATGCTTTCATCCTGATTTCCCCCTTTAGATCAATTCAAAAATGCCTGCTGCTCCCATGCCCCCGCCGATACACATTGTGACAATGCCAAATTGCTCGTTTCGCCGTTTCATTTCATGAATCAGTGACAGCGTTAGTTTCGTTCCTGTACAGCCGAGCGGATGTCCGAGCGCAATTGCCCCGCCATTGACATTCACCTTTTCCTCATCAATTCCTAAATGACGAATGACTTGAATTGCCTGAGAAGCAAACGCTTCATTCAATTCAAACAGGCCAATATCCTTCAGCTCAAGTCCAGCGATTTTCAGCGCACGCGGAATGGCTTCAACCGGACCGATACCCATCACTTCAGGCGGTACACCGCCAACAGCAAATGCTCTGAATTTAGCGAGCGGCTGAAGAGAAAGTGAGGATGCTTTCTCACGGTCCATCATCATCACACACGCAGCCCCGTCACTTGTTTGAGACGAATTCCCTGCGGTCACCGTGCCTTTTGTTGAGAAGGCTGGACGCAATGTGGAAAGAATCTCCTCCGTTGTGCCTGCTCTCACACCTTCATCCTGTGAGAACGTGAATTGATGCTCTTCTAATTGATATTGCTCTCCTACTCGTCGCTCTGTTACATCAACAGGCACAATTTCATCTGAAAATTTCCCTTCTTGAAGTGCCTTTGCTGCCTTTTGATGACTCCTCACCGCAAAGGCGTCCTGATCTTGACGTGTGACCTGATACTTTTGCGCCACTTGCTCTGCCGTGTGCCCCATGCTCATATAGTATTCAGGTGCTTGCTCTGCCAAGAGAGCATTTGGACGAATGGAATGCCCCATCATCGGCACCTGCGACATCGATTCGACTCCTCCGGCTAAAATCGTGTCTGCCTGCCCGAGCATAATACGTTCACCCGCATAAGCGATAGATTGAAGACCAGACGAGCAGTAACGGTTTATGGTGATGGCAGGTACCGTATAAGGCAGTCCCGCTAATGCCCCAATATTCCGGGCCACATTTAACCCCTGCTCTGCTTCTGGCGTTGCACAGCCAATGATCAAATCATCTATTTGACCGTCGTATTCACCGGCACGCTTTAACGTTTCTTTTACACATAATGCGCCCATATCATCAGGCCGGACATGTTTTAACGATCCTTTTTTCGCCTTCCCTACTGGTGTTCTTGCGCCAGCGACAATGACTGCTTCTCTCATTTTGACTCCCCCTTAGTTACGTAAAGGTTTTCCTTTGACGAGCATGTGCTGCATACGTGCCTGTGATTTCACTTCTCCTACAAGACTTAAAAAGGCTTCTCTTTCAAGCTCTAATAAGTATTGCTCCTCTACCTCTGTTCCAAATGGCAGTTTCCCGCCGGAAATGACATGAGCTAATTTTTTTACAATGGTCATGTCATGTTCTGAAATGTATCCTGACAGTCTCATATTTTCAGCAGCCAAAATCATCGCTGCATATCCTGTTTCTCCCATGACCGGCACCTTTTGCTTGAGCGGCGCACGATAACCGGCTTCATCAAGAGAGAGCACCAGTTGTTTTGCATCATAGATCAGGTGATCGCCGTTCATACTGAAACGGTCACTCACGCGGAGCATGTTCATATCCCGCGCATCCTCAGCTGAAGTCGATACTTTTGCCATTGCAATTGTTTCAAATGTTTTCAGCGTGGCATCCTGTATAGCCGTCTGCGACGGCTTCGCTGATCCTTGCAGGTGACGAAGATATAACTCTTTGTTTCCGCCGCCTCCTGGAATCAGTCCAACTCCCGCTTCCACAAGTCCCATGTAAGTTTCGCTGGACGCCTGAATAGCTGCTGCCGGCAGACAAACTTCTGTTCCGCCTCCTAATGTCATCCCAAATGGTGCGGCTACGACTGGGCGATTGCTATATTTCACCTTCATCATTGCCTGCTGGAAGCGTCTGATCACAAAGTCAATTTCAAAGAAATTGTCATCCTGTGCCTCCATTAAAATCAGGGCAAGGTTTGCGCCAACACAGAAGTTCTTCCCTTGGTTTCCGATGACAAGCCCTTTATAATTCTTTTCCGTCTCATCAACAGCGCGATTGATCATATCAATGACATCTAGTCCAATGGCATTGCTTTTAGAATGAAATTCGAGCAAGGCGACATCATCACCAATATCGATCAGGCTCGCACCAGAATTTTTGAAGATGACGTCGTGTTTCTTTTTCAATCTAGCTAAAGATATATGTTTGTCGTTTCCTTTTTCCTGTTCATAAGCCCCGTTATGATAAAACGCACGCTCTCCATTAGCATTCTCTTGATAGAATGTCTCGTGTCCTTTTGACAGCATGTCTTGCACCCATGCTGGAATACTATGGCCTTCTGCTTCCATGCGTTCGGCAGCTTTTTTGACACCTATTGCATCCCACAGCTCAAATGGACCGTGCTGCCAGCCGAATCCCCATTTCATGGCGTTATCGATAGACTGAATATCATCCGCAATTTCACCTTTTAGATGAGCTGAATAAAGAAGTACGGGCGCTGTCATATTCCAAAGTAGTTGCCCTGCACGGCCATCCTGATAAATAAGCGCTTTCAACTTTGCTTTTGCACCCTTTTGCTGTTTCGCCATTTCAATGCCTGGATCTTTTAGCTTTGTGCGTTCTCCATATGTGAGCGTCACTGGGTCAAGCTCTAAAATGACCTTCCCATTTTTTTGATAAAAACCTTGGCCTGCCTTGCTGCCAATCCATCCTTTTTCGAGCATTCTTTCAATAAACTCAGGCAGCTGAAAAATCTCTTTTTCCTTTCCTTCTACCTGTTCATATACGTTTCGTGCCACATGAGAAAACGTGTCGAGTCCCACTACATCCAGTGTACGGAAGGTCGCACTTTTCGGTCTTCCAATGAGAGGTCCTGTGACAGAATCCACTTCTCCGATGGTGTATTTGTTCTCAAGCATTTCACGCACTGTGACAAGAAGTCCATAAGTGCCAATGCGGTTTGCAATAAAGTTCGGTGTGTCCTTTGCTTCAACCACACCTTTGCCGAGTACATCCTCGCCAAATGTTTTCATAAATGACAGTACTTCTGGATCGGTTTCTTGAATAGGAATGATTTCTAAGAGCTTTAAATAACGAGCTGGGTTAAAAAAATGTGTGCCTAAAAAATGGCGTTTAAAATCATCTGATCGGCCTTCTGCCATTTTTTCAACTGAAATACCGGATGTATTGCTTGATACGATGCTTCCTTCTTTGCGGTGTTCGTCGATGAGAGAGAATACGTGCTTTTTGATGCTGAGCTTTTCAGTGACGACTTCAATGATCCAGTCAGCATCGTGTAATAAGGAAAGGTGGTCTGTGAGATTTCCCGGTGTGATGTATGATAGGTTTTTTGCTGAAGTAAGAGGTGCTGGCTTTTGCTTTAACAATTTTTTCATCGCTTCTTGACTTAATCGATTCCGAACACTAGGGTGATCAAGCGTCCGCTTTTTCGCCGTTTCTTCCTTTGTCAGTTCATTTGGCACAATATCTAGCAGTGTAACTGGTATCCCAATATTGGCTAAATGTGCAGCAATGCCTGAGCCCATGACACCTGAACCAATGACAGCCGCCTTGCGAATATGTTTGCCCATAAATATCCCCCTAAACATTTTGAATGAACAGTCATTCATTTTTTGTCCAAAAAAAAGCAATGCCTCTTTCTTTATCTTAAAAGATTTTCCGAAACAGTTCAATAGCAGATTTCAAAAATTTACACATTCTCGTGTGCCTTATTTTGCGGCGTATGAATTAAAGATGAGAGGGAATTGTAAGAATGGAGGTGATGTCCACATGTCTCGTTTGAAGAAAAACCCAACGAAAGCAGGCGTTAGTGCTGCAAGTGTAAAAGGAAACGCAGGTCCATCACAGGAAGCAGACCTAGGCGGGAAAAAAACCAGTCAAAATCAGCAATATAAAAAGAATCAGTAAGGAAAAAATTCGTAAGGAGGAACACAAGTTGAACAATCAGCAAATGAATATGCCCCCAGAAGTCATATCAGTGAAGGATTCCTTGTACTTAGAGGATATGCTCAACTGGAACTTGATCGCCATGAAAAAGGCTCATTTTATGGCCGAGCATTGCCAGGACCAAACATTGAAACAAGAATTAAATCAAGTTGGGCAAATGCATCATCAGCATTACACACAAATTCTTCAGCATTTAGGCAGCTCAGGGCAAGGCCAGTCTACTGGCTTTATGCAATAGGAGGAAAAAACATGGAACAGCAAAACCAACAAAAAATCGGGAATCCACAAACTCCGGTTCCCACAACAACCAACATGAACGATCGTGATTTTGTCACAGATCTCTTGTCGACTGAAAAATATATGACAAGTGGATACAACACAGCGCTCAATGAATTCAGTCATGAATCTCTTTATCAGGATATTCAGCGAATTGCACTGGAAACACAGAAAACACAAAGACATTTATATGATGTCATGTTCCGATATGGCTGGTATTCTGTTGAAGCCGCTGATCAGCAAAAGCTCCAGCAGGCACACCAGAAGTTCCAGCAAACACTGACAGATCAATCTCCGTACGGTTCATCACAAATGTCATAAGAAAAAAACTGCCAGTCTAGAGCTGGCAGTCAATTGTTGATAAAGGGCTAAAATGATTTTTATTTTAGCCCTTTGTCTTCTTTTCAGCGTGATAGAAAACCTTTGCAGTCTAGGAAGAACGGCTACTTTTGCGGAGCGAATTGAACATTCGTGAGCACCAGCGCACAGGACTGACAAAGAATGCGAGGGTTTGTCTACACGCTGCTGGCAGTTTTTTAACGGTCTTTATTGGCACGGTGAGCTTCGTTCAACTGTTTGATTCGTTGAATCGTGTGTTTGATTTCTTCTTTTGCTTCTGGATACGTTTCATTGAAATGCTTTGCTAGCGGCGGCATGCTTTTTGCGATATGGGAGTAGATCACCCATTGTTTCACATCTTGTTTCAGCTCGTCTGTTGATTCACCGAGCAGCAGCTCTGTATATTTATCAAGCAAGCCTTCCAGCTTTTCATCTAATTCATTTCCCATTGATATTCCGCTCCTTTTTCAGAAAAAAGCCTGACTCTGTGAGACACAGATGTCAGGCTTTTGACATACGATTATCTTGCAGCAAGAAACGTTTCAGCTTGCGCTTGCTGCACAATACAGCGTCCTCTACCGTGCGGAATACATAATGGTGTTCCAAATAAAGGATCTGTTGTCACTTGGCAATTCATATCAAAGACATTTTTCACGAGATCACAATTAATCACTGTTTCTGGTCTGCCTTCTGCATAGATTGACTTGTCTTTAATCGCGACAAGATGATGAGCATATCTGCATGCAAGATTGAGATCATGAAGAACCATCACAATCGTGCGCTGCTCTTTCTCATTTAAATCAAACAGAAGGTCCAAAATTTCGATTTGATGCGTCATGTCTAAATATGTCGTCGGCTCATCTAACAAAATAATATCGGTCTCTTGGGCCAGCGTCATCGCAATCCATGCACGCTGCCTTTGTCCACCTGATAATGAATCAACGGTCCGATCAGCAAGATCTTCCATCTTTGTTGACTTCAATGCGCGGTTCACAGCTTCTTCATCTTGCTTCGACCACTGCTTCAGCCAATTTTGATAAGGATATCTGCCTTGCTTCACTAACTGATGCACGGTTAATCCTTCTGGCGCTTCTGGTCCTTGTGGAAGAATGGCGAGCTGTTTCGCTACTTCTTTTGTTGGTAATTTTGCAATGGAATGACCTTCAAGCAGGACAGAACCACCCATTGGCTTCATGAGACGGGCCAAAGAGCGCAGTAGCGTGGATTTACCACATCCATTACTGCCAATAAATACTGTGATTTCACCCTTAGGGATTGATACATTTAGTTCATCGATGATCATTGTTTCTCCGTAGCCTAAGCTTAAACCTTCAGTAGAAATGGCACTCATTCCGCTCAAACGCTCCTTTTCTCATCCAAATTTTTATATGAAATATCGTCTATGTACAGACGTAAAAGATCACTTATCTCAATTTAGTGTATCAGATTTAAGTGATCTTGAAAATCATTTTCAATTAAAAAATGAGAAAGTCTCGTTTATTTCTTCCTTTGGAATGTACGTTTGGTCCCATCCTCGAGCTTTAAATCGATCTGAATCCGCTGATAATCATCATCTAAATTAAAAGCAGTTAATAGTTCATTTACATACGCTTCATTGATCTTTGCACTAGGAATCGACATATCATTCAGCTTCATCTTCATCTCGCGCAAAGCTTCTTCTCCTTCATAGCGGGCTCCATTCATATGATCACGAATGATTGCTTCCTCTTTGCCTCTTGCCTGACGGTAGGTTGCTTCGTATAATTCGTTTTTCTGTCCATATTGGACAAGCAGATGCACATGCTGAAATGGCAGTTCCTTCATTTGAACAGCTGACAGACTTTCTGCTTCTGCTTCATGTGTTTGTTGTAACGGTTCAACTGATTGACAGCCGGACAGCATAAAGAGCAGCACTCCTATTCGTCCCGCCTTCTTCCAACACATCATGTGTTTCCTCCTATTTCACAGCATCGCTTTTTATTCTTCTCCAGGCTCCTTTTTGTTATTCAATAAAACAGCCCACTATGATAAATTGAAACAAAAAGGAGAACCGGATGATGAAAAGAACAGCCATTGTAACTGGTGCCAATAGCGGCTTTGGCAAGCTCATCACGATGCGTCTCGCAAAGCGGGGCTATACAGTGATTGCCGGCGTCAGACAGGAAAACAATGCAAAAAAGCTCGCTGAAGAAATCGAGCAAGCCTCTTTATCAGGCATGATACATATTGAAGCGTTAGATGTGACTGATACGCAGTCGATCCAAGCATTTCAGAAGAAACTTCATGCCTACGCACCCATTACCCTGCTTGTGAACAATGCGGGAACAGCCTTTGCTGGTTTTGCGGAGGAGGTTCCTGTTGACACGTACCGCCAGCAATTTGAAGTGAATGTCTTCGGTGTGATGGAAATGACCCAAGCCGTGCTGCCGTTTATGACGAGTGGTGCAAAGATTTTCAATATGAGCAGTATCAGCGGATTAATGGGAATGCCTGCACTTTCTCCCTATGTATCATCTAAGTTTGCGTTGGAAGGCTATACAGAAAGCTTGCGGATTGAACTGGCTTCGTTCGGTATACAGGCGGCCTTGATCGAGCCAGGCTCTTTCCAGACGAATATTTGGAACACTTCCATGAACGAACAAATGATTCAGCCAGCAGAAGGATCGAAATATACAAAACTCTATCAAAAGATGATGGCCCATATTGATGCCCAGAAATCCAACTATGGAGATCCTCGTGAAGTAGCAGAGCTTGTTGTACGTTTAGCAGAAAAGAGACGGCTGAAACGGCTGAGATATCTTGTTGGAAAAGGTGTACGACTTTCATTCACAGCAAAGCAGCTTCTGCCGTGGAACATGTGGGAACAGATCATACTACGTACACTTTCAAAAAAATAAGCACAAAAAAAACAGGTGGACATGTTGACATCCACCTGTTTTTTCATTTATTCGCTATCTGACTGTCCAAGGGTAATATCTAGATTTTTATTCTTTCCTTCACGGATGACAGTCATTGTGGTTTTATCGCCGACTTTTGTTTCTTTGTAAAGAATTTCTTTCAGCTGAGAGCTGTTCACTACGTCTTTTCCTTTGAACTTAATGATGACATCTCCAGATTTCAAGCCTGCTTTTTGAGCAGGTGAACCTTTTGAAACATCCTTTACGTAAATGCCTTTGCCGATTTGTTTATCAAATAAGCCGAGCGTATTTTCCTGATACGTCTCAGGCACTTGCTCAAGGTCAATCATTTGTACGCCAAGGTATGGACGTTCGACTTTTCCATTTTTCAACAGCTCATCTACAATCGGTTTGACATCGTTACTTGGGATCGCAAATCCGAGTGATTCCACACCGCTTTCGCTGATTTTCAAGCTGTTAATGCCAATGACTTGACCATCTGTATTGATCAGTGGCCCCCCGCTGTTTCCTGGGTTAATCGCTGCATCTGTTTGCAGTACATTCATCTCCACCGTACCAGATGACGTATTTGCTTCTACGGTACGATCAAGACCACTAATGATTCCTTCTGTCACAGTACCTGAGAACTGTGCACCGAGCGGATTCCCAATGGCAATGACTTTATCTCCAGCACGAAGCTTAGAAGAATCACCAAAGCTTGCCACTTTATCAATGCCGTCTGCGTTCATTTCAACAACGGCTAAGTCGGTCATGACATCACTGCCGACAAGCTTTGCGTCTTTTGTTTTTCCATCATAAAGGGTGACCTTGATTTTATTGGCCCCTTCGACAACGTGGTTATTTGTAATAATGTACGCTTTTTTGCCATCTTTTTTGAAGATGACACCAGAGCCTGTTCCAGCTTCAGCTTCTGTTTGATCACCGCTCAAGCCAAACGAATTTTGTGTAGATTGATAGTTTGAGACCCCTACAATAGTGGGCTCTAAATCTTCTACCATATCAGCCACATTTGTGGCATTGGTAATTTGTTTTGTCGAGAAATTATCTGAGGCTGCCGGCTCGCTTGATGCGGTCTGCGTTTGCGTGTTGGCAGCTGTATCCTGTGACTGCGGCAAAAGCGGTGTAATGCCAAGTACAAGACCCCCGCCAATAATTCCTCCAAGAATTGGGCTGAGCCATGCCGCCTTCCGTTTTTTCTCTTTTTTCGACGCACGGTCATCCCCCATTTGAGGAGAATGCTTTGTCACACTCTCCTGCGAGGCAGATGCTTCATTTTCATGCTGGTGAAAAACGAGTTCCTTCTCTTTTTCTGGTGCGTCTATTTGTTTCTCATTCTCTTGTTGGGTATCTTTTTGATGATTCATTTCATTGTCTTGATTTTCTGGATGATTCATCTTATTCTCTTCATCTTCTCTTCGGAAATCCATCGCTTGCACTCCTTTACATCATGTTTCATTCATATGTCTAGATAGGACTCAGGTCCTCTTAATGGAAAGATCATTGAAAAATACTTTATGGCAATATGTCAAATTATATAATACTTATTCATAGAAAAAAAGCAAGGTGCGCACATTGATGAAAAGCACCTATTCATCCGCCTTTTGTCTATGCCCTTTTTTCCCTTGACCTTATCATAATCAAACATTATGGGATAATGATGAGAAGAATATGTGAAATTGTGAAAAAAGCGTGTGATTGTTGACATGCCGCATTCGTCTCCCGTTATAATGACGTTGAGAGGATGTGGAAGACTTTGTCGTACACCATTTATTTAGTTGAAGATGAACAAAATTTAAATGAACTGTTAACCAAATATTTAGAGAGTGAAGATTGGAATGTCTCCTCTTTTTTAACCGGAGAAGCGGCACGCGAGGCCATAAACAAGCCGCCACATCTATGGATTTTAGATATCATGCTGCCTGATACAGACGGCTATACCCTCATAAAAGAAATTAAAGCCGCATCACCTGACGTACCGGTCATTTTCATTTCAGCACGTGATGCAGATATCGATCGTGTCCTCGGTTTAGAGCTGGGAAGCAGTGATTATATTGCGAAGCCGTTTCTTCCTCGTGAGCTGATCATTCGGGTTCAAAAGCTGCTGGAGCTTGTGTATAAAAACAGCGATACCCCGCAGCAGCAAAGCGTCACTTCAGTTTCTTCTTATGTCATTCATGAGGATGTAAGAGAGGTCTATGAAGAGGGGCAGCTCATTAACTTAACTTCTAAGGAATTTGACTTGCTGCTTTTATTTACACATCACCAGGGACATGCTTTTTCTCGTGAAGATATCCTCGTCAAGATTTGGGGGCACGATTACTTCGGGACAGATCGTGTGGTTGATGACCTTGTCAGACGGCTGCGCAAAAAAATGCCCGACTTAAAGGTCGAGACCATCTATGGATTTGGCTATAGGATGCTTAAAGGATGAAGAACAAACCGCTCGCTTTTCAAATTTGGGCTGTGATCTCTGGCATTTTGCTCACCATTTCCATTGTCCTGATTATTCTATTTTCCAATACATTACGTGACTTCTTCACAAATGAAATTTATAAAAATATCGAAAATGAACAGCAAGTGCTGACAGAATATCCATTGAACCGAGACGGCTCGCCAAAATCGACACCGGAAAACCGCTCCGTGCAGCACATTTTGATCCCATCAGATGAATTAGATCAAATGGCGCAGTTTTTCCCGCATGCCTTTATTGAGAAAATCCAATCGTTTGTGAAAAAACAAAAAACCGCAACGAAACGGTATTCTGAAGAGGTGAACGGCCAGCATATCTTTTTTGTCATCAAAAAAGTATCATCAGGCAATACACCGTATATTCTTCTGTCCTATGCACCAGATTCTTATCGAGACGACCTGTCCTTTACGCTGTTTAAACAGCTGATCTTTATCTTAGGCACTGTTATTTTACTAAGCTGGATTCCATCGATTTGGCTTGCCCGCTATCTATCCCGACCAATCGTTGCGTTTGAAAAGCACGTCAAACGGATTGCACAAGAGGACTGGGACGATCCTGTCATCGTTGACCGGCAAGATGAAATTGGCAAACTTGGTCATACCATTGAAGAAATGAGAAAAAAACTCATTCAAAAAGATGAAACAGAACGGACACTTTTGCAGAATATTTCACATGACTTAAAAACACCTGTCATGGTCATCCGCGGCTACACGCAGTCCATTAAAGATGGTATTTTTCCTAAGGGAGATCTTGAACAAACGGTGGAAGTCATTGAAGGTGAAGCGGAAAAGCTTGAGAAGAAAATCAAGGATCTGCTGTACTTAACAAAGCTTGATTATTTATCTAAACAACATCCCGCACATTCTTCCTTCCTACTCAGTAATACGATGCTGGAAGTGGTCGACCGAATACGCTGGTCGAAAAATGAATTGCAGTGGAACGTGGACTTAGATGATGAGGCTGCTCTTGAAGGCGATCCAGAACAATGGAGCAAATTATTTGAGAATGTACTAGAAAATCAACTTCGCTACGCAAAAAGTAAGATTGATATTCAGATGAAACAGGAAGAGGATCAAATCCGCATTGTCATTCGTAATGACGGTCCTCCAATTGAAGAACATATGCTGTCCAACCTATACGAACCTTTTAGTAAGGGAAAAAAGGGCGAATTCGGTATTGGATTAAGCATTGTCAAAAGAATTCTTTCAATGCATCAGGCATCCATATCTATTGAAAATGATGATCTAGGTGTACGTTATACAATTATGGTTCCAAAGAAGAGACTGTAGGTTTTTGACCGCAGTCTTTTTTAAATGAATGAATACCCATTGAAATCACGGTATGTGGCTTTGATTTTTTTGCCAGCTTGATACATCCATTTCTTTTCAATGGTTGTCTCTTTCGGCATTTTGACTTTTTCTACTTGAATCCCTTTTGTTCGCAAACGTCTAATCATGTCATCGATTTCTCTCATGGAACATCATCCTTTCGCATATTTTGACCAGTTGGTCACCTTACTTTATAATATAAAGAATTACACTGTAAAAAACAAGTTACAATCTGATTAATTTTTGAAAACTTTCGTCATTTATGACCGATAAGTCACATCTCTTCGCGTACGTTTCCTAAGACATTTGTCTCTCGGTAAGAAAGGATGACATTCATATTGAAAAAGAAAGAAAAAATGATCATTGAGGCTGGCATGAAATTATTTGCCAGCAAAGGCTACAATACAACGTCTGTTCAGGAAATTGCGGATGAATGCCACATGTCAAAGGGTGCTTTTTACCTTTATTTTAAATCGAAGGAAGCACTGCTCATTTCGATCCTTCATTACTATTACGATAAGGTATTTACCCGGATTCATGAGGTTCAAACAGAGGGCGGCACACCAAAAGAAGCCTACCGCAAACAGCTCACTGTCTATTACGATAATATTTTGCAGCAAAAGGATTTTATTAAAATGCAGCTGAGCGATCGAGCGCTTCCTATGACTCAAGAAACGCAGCAGCTCGCAAAACAAATTAGACTTGCGACGATCCAGCTTCACATCGATAACCTTAAACAAGTATATGGAGACACTGCTATTCCTTATATGGCTGATTTATGTTTGATGATTGAGGGCATGAGCCACGTTTATTTCGAGCTGGCGATTTTATATGATTTTCAGCTGGAAGCAGAAGAGCTGGCCACAACCATGATTCACCGTATCGATGATTTGATGGGCGGTATGATGAAGCGAAATGACCTTCCACTCATTTCTGTAGATCAGGCGAGCGATTGGTTTGGTCCGATTTATGAACGGTCATTCGACCCGCTCACAGAATCTCTTTTAAAGGAATTAAGAGAGCTGGCTGAATCACACTATGAAGTGAAAGACGAGCCCGAGTTATTTGAAGCGCTTGGCATTTTGGAAAATGAATTAAACAAACAAAAACCAAGACAAGTCATCGTAAAAGGCATGCTGTACCAATTGAAATTATACGCGCCGCTTCAAACCAACTCTGAATCTCTTTTGCGCATTTTGAAAGAGGATCATTTGTAAACACACATATTTTTAATGAAAAAAACCAGGGGCAGCCGCCCCTGGTTTCTTATTTTGCTTTTGGTGTCACCATTTCTTCTGGTTTCACAAATTGCTCGAACTGCTCTTCTGTTAACAGCTCTAATTGAAGGGCTGCTTCTTTTAGTGTTAATCCTTCTTTGTGCGCAAGCTTCGCAATTTTCGCTGCATTTTCATATCCAATGTGCGGGTTTAGTGCCGTCACAAGCATCAATGAATTGTTCAAGTTTTTCTCAATCGTTTCAAGGTTTGGTTCGATTCCAACTGCACACTTGTCATGGAATGAGTTCATGCCGTCAGCAAGCAGTTCAACTGATTGCAGGAAGTTGTAAATAATGACTGGCTTAAATACGTTCAGCTCAAAGTTTCCTTGGCTTGCCGCAAAACCGATTGTGGCATCATTCCCCATGATTTGTGCTGCAATCATGGTTAAAGCTTCACTTTGGGTTGGGTTGACTTTTCCTGGCATAATGGAGCTTCCCGGCTCATTTTCAGGAATGATCAATTCACCAATTCCGCAGCGAGGACCACTTGCAAGCCATCTCACATCATTGGCAATTTTCATTAAATCAGCTGCAAGTGCTTTTAAGGCACCGTGTGCATACGTAATTTCATCATGGCTTGTCAGCGCATGGAATTTGTTCGGTGAAGAATTGAATGTTTGACCTGTCAGCTGGCTGATTTCCTCAGCAACATATTGACCGAACTCAGGATGTGCGTTAATGCCTGTACCAACAGCCGTTCCGCCAATGGCTAATTCTCTCATTTTTTCAGTTGATTCTAGAATCATTTCTTTTGAACGGTCCAGCATGTATACCCAGCCGCTGATCTCTTGGCCAACTGTCAGCGGTGTTGCATCCTGCAAGTGCGTACGGCCGATTTTCACAATTTCTTGATACGCTTTTGCTTTCTCATCAAGAGTTGTTCTTAACTGGTCAATTGCAGGCAGCAATTTTTTGTACACAGCTAAAACAGCTGCCACGTGCATAGCCGTTGGGAATGTATCATTTGAGCTTTGGCTGCGGTTAACGTCATCATTCGGGTGAATGCTGAACTCGCTATTTTTATCTTTCAAGTAAGCAGTTGCTCTATTAGCAACGACTTCGTTCATATTCATGTTACTTTGTGTTCCACTGCCTGTCTGCCAAACAACAAGCGGGAAATGCTCGTCATACTTTCCGCTGATGATGTCATCACATACAGCAGCAATAGCTTCTGCTTTTTCGCTTTCAAGGTTGCCAAGACGTTCGTTCGCAATCGCTGTGCTGCGTTTCAAAATTGCAAACGCATTCACAACTTCCTTTGGCATTTTCTCAGAACCGATTTTGAAATTTTCTTTGCTTCGTTGTGTTTGTGCACCCCAGAACTTGTCCTTCGGCACTTTGATTTCGCCCATTGTATCTTTTTCGATTCTAAATTCCGTCATTATGTATCCCTCCATAGCTTCTCATCACTCAACTCTATTCTATACAAAAAACGAAAATCCTTTAAGCGTTTTCAATTAAAATTTTATCTTTATTTTAATTTTAGTTCAATATAAACCCGAACATCCTTCGAATATTTGTATTTTGGGTTCGTTTTTCCGTAATCCTTTGATGTATACGTCACCTCATAATGCTTGTCAAACGACTGTAGAATACGGTCGATCTCCTCTTTTGTTCCTGCTAAACGAATCTGTGCCATCTTCTTTCCTCCAAAACCCTCATTCTTTCTTTTACCACAAAATAATGTAACACAGAATATTGTTTTTTCAAGCAGGTAATGCTAAGAAAAAGATTTGAGGCGGGTGATCCAAATGAATCAAACTCCATTAAAAGAACACTTATATGATAATCTCTCCGTCATCCTTCCACAATTAAAGGAAATGGACGATTTGGTCCATGAGAAAAAAACGCTGCCTCACGGACAGGTGGTTTACTGTTTATACATAAAAGAAATGAACGAAAAGATGGAGATTCAAACCTTTTTAAAGCTGCTTCTCCAAGATCATACGTCTCTCACAAAAGAGAAGCTGGAATCCAATTTATCGATGATGACCACCCGTTCGGTGAAGACCACCGAAGAATTGGTCGATGCGATTTTTGAAGGACATTGCGTCGTACTGATTAACGGATTTCTTCATGCGTATATTTTAGAAACGCACGGAACGAAGAAACGCAGTATAGGGGATGCGACCTCTGAAACAGTTGTGAGAGGGCCGAAAATTGGCTTTATTGAAGATTTAGATACGAACTTAGCTCTTGTAAGACAGCGCTTGAAAAATCCCGATCTTAAAACTGTCGACATGAAGATTGGTCAAAAAAAGTACACCCAAGTGACCATCATGTACATTGACGGTATAGTTCAATCGTCTGTTTTAAAAGAAGTGAAAAAACGGCTCAAGCAAGTCACTATTGATGATATACAAGATTCCGGTGTTCTTGAGGAACTGATTGAGGACAATGTGTACTCTCCTTTCCCGCAAATACAAAACACAGAACGGCCCGATAAAGTGGCATCTGCTTTAAATAATGGACGTGTCGCCATTTTTGTTGACCATTCACCTTTTGTGTTAATTGTACCTGCTTCTCTCGCGACGATTATGCAATCACCTGATGATTATTATGAAAGGTGGATCGCTGCCTCTCTCATTCGGATGCTGCGGTTTACCTCTATTTTCCTGACATTATTTTTATCAGCCATTTATATTGCGCTTGTGTCCTTCCATCAAGGGCTTTTACCAACACCTCTTGCTATTTCAATCTCAAGTACTAGAGAAAATGTCCCCTTTCCGCCTATTGTGGAGGCACTGATCATGGAGATAACGATTGAACTGCTGCGGGAAGCCGGTTTAAGGCTGCCAAATCCGCTCGGGCAAACGATTGGACTTGTAGGCGGAGTTGTCATCGGACAGGCGGCCGTTCAGGCTCATATTGTGAGCTCGATCATGGTGATTATCGTCAGTGTGATTGCCCTTGCATCATTCACTGTCCCGCAATATGGGATGGGCATGTCGTTCCGCGTGCTCCGGTTTGTGTCCATGTTTACAGCAGCTACCTTTGGTTTATATGGGATTGTGCTGTTCATGCTCGTTCTCCTTACTCATTTAACACGGCAAAAAAGTTTTGGGGCGCCTTATTTCTCACCAGATTTTGTGTTCAGCTATAAAAACGAAGACAATTCCATCATTCGATTGCCTTTAAAAAATCAAAAGAAAGGAGAACGATATGGTCAATCATAAAGAGTCGATCACCAGCTATCAGGCAAGTGCCATCATTGCCAATACAACATTAGGTGCAAGTATGATGATTCTGCCAAGAGCAATGGCACAGGCTGCAACTACACCTGACGGCTGGATTGCACTCTTACTCATGAGTGCCATTTACATTGTGTTTATTTTTGCGAATGTCCTTATGATGAAAAAAGTTCCCTTCTCCTCTTACTATGATTATACGAACGAAGGGCTTGGCAAATGGATCGGTGCTCTTGCTAACCTGCTCATTATTATTTATTTTCTTGGCGTTGCCAGCTATGAAGTGCGGGCTATGTCGGAAATGGTGAAGTTTTTTTTGCTGCAAAACACACCTGTAGCGGTGACAATGATCAGCTTTATTTTGGTCGGTCTTTATCTTGTCGTCGGCGGGATTGGTGATTTTGCCAGACTGTGCCCTTTTTTCCTCATTGTCACCCTGATTATCTTATTTATTGCTTACGGACTCAGTGTTCAAGAGTTTAAGTTAGATAACCTCCGGCCTGTTTTAGGCGAGGGCTTCACCCCTGTCTTCAAATCTTTTAATGCATCAGCTATTTCGTTTGTCGGCATTGAAATGATGCTGTTTATGCCTGTCTATATGAACACGCAAAAACACACCTTTGCTTATGGCGCAATCGGCTTTTTGATTCCTGCGATCATCTATATTTTCACCTATATTCTTGTCGTTGGTGCGTTCACTGTGAAAGAAACTGCGACGTTGACTTGGCCGACGATTGCTTTATTTCAATCGTTCGATATACAGGGGATTTTTATTGAACGAATTGAATCTTTTTTGCTCATCGTATGGCTTGTTCAGCTGTATACGAGCTTTGTAGGATATACGTTTTTTGCTGCAATGGGGATATCCAAACTAACAAAATTACCTAAAAAAGTCGTGCTCGCGTTGATGGGAATTGTCATCTACTTTGCCGCCGTTTTCCCAAAGGATGTTGATACAGTGCGTAATTATTTAACCTATGTGAACCATTTATTTTTCCTTTTATTCGGTATTCTCCCGTTTCTCTTATTTATCATCGTGTTTTTTAAAAGGAGGCGGAAAGCAGCATGAAAAAGAAGGCGGCCTTTGCATTCATGACCCTTGTTCTATTAAGTGGATGCTGGGATAGTACCAATATTGAGGAACTCAACATGGCGATTGGTTATGGCTTAGATAAAGGAGATGACGGTCATAAGCTTAAAATATCTATGCAAGTCCTTGTTCCTCAAAAAATTGAACAAGAATCCAGCGTAAAAGACCCAACAAAGATTATAGAAACTAGTGGTGATTCCGTACATCAAATATTCCGAACAACGACGCTCAAAAGTCACCGGATTTTCGCTCAGCAGCTGAGGGTGTATTTATTTTCTGAGGAACTCATCAATGAGAATAATTTCGACCTCGTCATTAATCAATTCATTCGCGACAATGAAACGAGGAGAGGAAGCCTCGTTTTTATGACCTCAGAAAAGCCTGGGGACTTGCTGAAAATCAATGACGCCGGGCAGCCAGCTTCTTCTACATTATATGATCTTTCTTCGAATACAAAATCGACCATACGTATGTTCAAGCCCGTTTCATTAGGAGATATTTCTTCTGCTATGCAAAACAACGTATCTTTTGCTGTTCCGAAAGTCGGTGTGGATCAAGGGAAATTAATACTCGATGGAGCCTCTATTATTAAGAATAGACGATTTCTCACCAGCATCTCTCCGTTAGCCGTGCAGTCATACAACCTGTTGACTGGGGAGGGAAAAGGCGGAGTGATTGAATTTAAATATGATCACAGCATCTATTCGTTTGAGATTTTTAAACTGAAACACAACATTGAAACGAATAAAACAGCGAGCGGAAAATATCAATTTAATGTGTCAGTGGCGCTTGAAGGAAGATTGTCTGAGGATTGGAATGAGCGGGAAAATGCATTTAATGAAAAGTATCTCCGAGAAATTGAAGGTGTCGTGGAGCGCCGATTAGAGAAAAACGTAAAAGATTTCATTGGGGAATTACAGCATGAGATCAAAGCAGATATTTGCGGTTTTTCTCAAAAAGCGAGTATTGCGTATCCAAAGGACTTTCGAAAAGAAGCGAAGCATTGGGATGAAATTTTTAGTGAATCAGACATTCGTTACAAGGCAAATGTGAAAATCCGTGACTTCGGGACTAAGGGCGCAACACAATCTTTATAGAGTATGTTAAAATGGTAAGAAAAAAAGGGTGTCAATCATGAAACGAGCTTTACTTTCGGCCGGCATTCTATTTTTGATTCTAGGGATACTTCTGTTAATCGTTGTATTCACGCAATCAAAAGAAGATTTCTTCATCGAAGCCGACAGCTTTTCAAGCACATTTTTGATCGTGGTTTATTATGGACAAACCCCTGCGCTCCTTCTGTTGGGAGGCGGATTATTCGTCGGACTTTCACAGATCATTGATTTGCAGGAAAAAAAAGCGGCAGCAGCAAAGGAGAGCGTAAAGCTTTTATCCGAAATGAAGAAAACCCTGGAAGAAAAATCGGCCAAGGAGCAGGAGGCTTTTCCAGTTCCTGAGCTCCATCAACTATCCGAACGTCCGATCACAGGGCAGAAGGACTAATTTTTACGCATGTTCTAGCAGCTTTCACTTGAAAGCTGTTTTTTTATTGAATCAGCTTATGACGGTGCGCATACACAGCCGCTTGCGTTCGATCTTCCACATCAAGTTTGGAAAGAATGTTGGTAATATGGGTCTTCACCGTTTTAATTGTAATAAATAATTCCTCGGCAATGACCTTATTCGATTTCCCATCCGCAATCAGCTTCAAGATCTCCATTTCTCTTGCTGTTAATGAATCGTGAAGGATGGACCCATTTGATGAATGACGGAGTTTATTCATGACTTTTCCAGCCACTTTCGATTCGAGTCTTGGTTCACCGATACTTGCAGATCTGATGGCATCAGCAATTTCTCCTGCCTTGGATGTTTTTAATAAATAGCTTAAAGCACCCGCCTCAATCACTGGATAGACTTTATCATCGTCAATAAAGCTCGTCAGAACGATAATCTTGGCATCTTCAATTTCCTGACAAATTCTTTTCGTTGCTTCGATGCCATCCATCCCTTCCATGACAAGATCCATTAAAATCACATCTGGCCTTAATTCAACGGCTAGCTCTACACCTTTTTGTCCATCTGACGCTTCACCAATGACTTCAATATCAGCCTGCGCCTCTAAAAAGGCCGCAAGACCCATTCTCACCATTTCGTGATCGTCGATTAAAAGCACTCGAATCATCGAACGTTCTCTCCTTTTCCTTCATCAAAAATGGGAACCTTCACATCAATTTGTGTGCCTTTTCCCTCAAATGACATAATCTCTGCGACACCGCCTACTTCACTTGTTCTCTCTCGAATCGATTCAAGTCCGTAAGAGGCTGTCTTCACATGGTCTGTTTGAAAGCCGATCCCATTATCAATAATCTTTAGCTGCACTTGCCGGTTTCTTATGAGAAGGCGCACAGTTACCTTTGTCGCCTTTGCATGCCTAAATACATTAGACAGGGCTTCTTGCACAATTCGGAAGAGGTGGTCCTCTACTCCTTTAGATAACGGAACATCATCTTCGATTTCCCAATCAATGTCAATCGGCTGCTTTGCTTGGAATTCATTTAGCAGCTCAATTAAGCCTTTTTTCAGGTCTTTTCCTTCTAGCGTGATCGGTCTTAGGTGAAGCAGAAGAGCACGCATCTCATTTTGTGCATCGCCAGCCATTCGTTCGACAAGCTGCATTTGCTTTAATATCTTTTCGTCCTTTTCCTTCATGCCTTCAAGAATAGCTGAAGTCATCATTGAAATCGCAAATAACTGCTGACTGACCGCATCATGGAGCTCTCGTGCAAGCCGCTGCCGCTCTTCTGAGACGACCGATTTCTTCATTTGAACCTGCCATTCAGCCCGTTCATTTGAAAGCTTTTGCAAAGAGGCTACTTGCCCTTCGACCCGCTTCGCCATTTCATTTAATTGATCGGCGGCTAAGCCAATTTCATCGTCGCCAAGAGACGGCAGTCTGTATGCAAAGTTTCCATTTTCAAATTTCAAAATCGACTCAACAAGCTGATCGAGGCGTTTCTTATGCTGATAGCCAAATACACTCCCGGCAGAAATCCCAATCGCAAGACTAACGATGAGTAAAATACAAAAAAACGGTATGCCAAACCAGCGGGTAGAAAGCAGGATCATCGGATCAAGCTGATAATAAAAAAACATCGGCAGTGTCGTCATCATCACAACACCGAGCGAAATACCGACGCCAAGACGAACAGATTGCCACTGGATACCTAAATGCAATTTCCTCATAAGTATCTCACATCCACATCTCCGATCAATAGAGAGATGGAGATTTTCACTTTTCGTTTGCTCTCATCGTAATCGTTGGTCATCACGTACACTTTACTGCCGAACCCGCTTCTTTTTTCATCTATGATTTTCATATCACCAATCGCGGCGGAAGCACTCACACATACTTCAATATCCTGCGGTACGTAAATATCCACATCTCCGATCAGCCCGCTAATCACGATCGTACTCTCTTCTTCTGCGATGATCGCCTTTGATAAATCGATTTTAACATCGCCAATAAAACCTGAAATCGTCAAATCACTTAATTGAAACGGCTTTTTCATCAGCCTGACTTCACCGATAAAAAAGTCGTGCTCTTTGCGCGGCTTTGTCTGGCTTTTTGTTTTCTTCTGATCGCCCTTTTTTTCAAGATTGACTTTCAGTGAAGGCTTCCCGTCGTCTGATGTTTCCTTTTTATCGACATCAAAAACAGGTTTATTTTTCAATAAGCGATAGCCGGCATAAATCAAAAAGGCCGCAAATAGGTAACCTGTTAAACTAAATGTAATATTGAGCAGAAATTTTAAGAAGAGAAAGCCGGCAAAAATATAGGAAACTGAACCGAGCCAACGTTTGGATCGTGAGTGCAGCCAATAACCCGCCAGCGCAAAAAACACAGGCCAAAACAAATCTGCTCCGATCCCAATAATTTTGAGAAATAAATTAATACCAAAAATCACAACAATGATGCCTAAAATTTGATTTCTTGTAAAACGCAGTTGACTCGCCTCCTTCCTTTCTATCATTCATTACCGCAGCTTGAGGTTACCACTTGTCATTTCAATATCGACTAAATGTGTCCCTTTTCCCCGCGTACCTGTAAAGCCTCGACCTTCACTATCCACTTGATCAAAGTCATACGAGTGATCGACTCTTCCACTTGTTTTTTTCACCTGAACGTTGAAATCTCCGTCATCTGGCAAATTAAATTTCGCGCTCCCTGATGTCATATGAAAGGAGACAGGTGACTCAATTGTATCAAAACTTGCTGTCAATCGGCCGCTTGTCATGCCCAATTGCAGCTCGCCTTTGACATTATTAATATCGGCACGCCCTGAAGTTGCTCCAATATCACTATCCTTCGCATCGATGTGCGACACTGCCAGTCTGCCAGAGGTTGCTTTGATTTCTACATTTTTTGCTGAGAAATTCTCAGCTGTGAGGTTTCCGCTCGTTGATTTAAGTATCACATCTTGAAGGGACAGCTTTCCTTCTCCGTCAATCTCACTGACGCCGCTTCCACCCGTAATCTTCACATTTTTATGATAATCTGTTGGAATTTTAACTAAAAGCTCTCCTTTTTCAAATTGAGTGAAAAACAAGAAGCTTTTATTTTCAGCACGAATTTTGAACGTACCGCCTGTTTGCTCTGCATACATTTTCCCTTTTCCATTGACAGCAGTCACGGAAATATCGGAACGATTTTCAGGTTTTACCTTCACACGAAACCCAGAAAGAGAAATATCTAATTGATCAATCTCCTCTTTTTTCGCTGAAGCTGTTGTCACTGGTTTTTCACGGGAAAAACTTAAATGAAAGAGATTTTCATTTTTGAAAAGCATGCCAATCATTAAAAAGATACCTACAAGTATACAAATTAGACCGATTAATCGCTTCATTTATACCATCCCTTTATCTTCTGACCTTTTCATTATAAGGAAAAGCGAAACAGAAAGAAATCAAATATCGGAAGAAAAAGCCTGCTTTTCTTCCGATTTGACCTCTATACGTTTGCTTGCTGCTGTTCAGGCTTTTTCTCGAGCTTCAGCTTCTGCCATTCTTTTTCAACCTCATCGGCGTAGTCTAAATGAGCATATGCCCCTTGATCTGCAAATTGTGCATAGCTGCCTGCTTTTGTTTCCATTTCTTCAATACGGTTCTCCATTCGAAGAAACTCTTTATATGCACTTTCACTGTCTACTTTATTGATAGAATCATTCATATGCTGCTTTGCCTGTGCGGCATTGGCTCTTGCAATCAGCGCCTGCTTCTTGTCTTTTATATCACGCAGCTTCGTTTCTAAGTGCTGTAATTGCTCTTTCAGCTCTTTCAATTGTTTCACAGATTGCTGGTAGGCCTCCTGATATTCGTTGTGCTTTTCTTCAAAATACTTCATTTCTGTGAGCGCTTTTCGTGCAAGCTCCTCTTCTCCCGCATGATATGCCAGCTCGGCCTGCTTCTTTCGCTTTTCAGCAAATGCTTCCGTCTCTTCTGCTTTTCGCAGGAAGCCTTGCTGAATTGTTTGCTGTTTGATGATGGCATGTTTCGCTTTCGCAACATCATCCTCCATATCACGAACGTATTGATTCAGCATGACTCGCGGATTCTCCAATTTATCTAAACCTTCATTCACAGTTGCAACAAACATATCTCGTACTCTTCTTAATACCATTTGATGTTCCTCCCTTTATTTTTTCTTTAAAAAGTCTTCCCATTCTTGATCAAAAGACGAATGAATCGGTTCTTCCATATTAGGTGCTGTGTTTGGCTCCATATAGGTTCTGCTTGATGATTTTTCGGTAGATTCACCATTGATCATCGACCAGCCAAAATAAAGGAGTACCCCTGCAAACGCGATGCCGAGTATAAACGGCAGAAATTGCACGACGATCAGTACACCAATGACTGCTAGAATGATCCCTAAGGTTTTACTGCCTTTTTCATATTTTTTAACACCTACATAGATGAGCCCTGCCCCAATCAAAACCGGGATCAGTCCACCAAATGAACCACCAAAGAAGATGGATAAACCAACAAACAATAAAATTGAACCGATAATGGTTTTACTTGTTATTTTCATCTTCATGCCTCCTTTCTTGCTCCTTGCTTTAACTATAGTCAAAAAAGAAAGCCGGCAAAACGTGTCACAGATTGATCTTTGATTGCGACTAGAGTCGTAACAATGCTCAGACTAAGCGGCAGAACCTAATAAAAAAGCACTCTTCTATTTGAAGAGTGCTTTCCTTATTTAGAATGAAACACGTCGGCGCTTCGTTCATATTCAACATCCGCTTCACCAAGCCGATGATTCACGATTCTGGCGGCTGCAAATAAATAATCGGATAGACGGTTGACGTATGTGAGCGCAACAGCTGGTATCTCCTCCTGTTTTGCAAGCGTCACAATATGCCGCTCAGCTCTTCTGACGACTGTCCGCGCTACATGTAAGAGAGCAGCACTTTCCTGACCACCCGGTAAAATAAACTTGGTGAGCGGCGCGGCTTCTTCTACATAGACATCCACTCTTTCCTCAAGGGCTGTCACAGAGGCTTCTGTTAATTTGCCTTCTTTACGTGGTTTGACTGCTGCCAAATCACCACCGCAGTCAAACAGCTCATGCTGTATAACGATCAGCTCTGACAAAAGGTCCTGAAACAATTCGCCATGCTGCCGTAATTTTGCATGCGCGAGTCCAATAAAGCTATTCGCCTCATCTAACGTACCATATGCCTCTACTCTCACATCATCTTTATCAGCTCTTCCGCCAATCAAGCCTGTTTGTCCCTGATCCCCGGTTTTCGTATAAAGTTTCAACGGTTTTCCTCCTTTTCTACTGCTTTGTCCTTTTAGTATAACCTGAAGTTGGAAGGAATTATTTGTTTAATTATGAAACACTTTAACTAAAAACTTCCCTAACTCCCTTATTCATGTTGAATGATGAAACATCCCGTTTTATAATGAATGAAAGCGCTTTTTAATTATGATAGATGGGTGGGATGTACGTGACTTTACAAAATAAAGTAGCGATCATTACAGGTGCAAGCAGAGGAATTGGCCGCGCCATTGCGGAGGCACTTGCCTGCAAAGGAGCGCGCGTCGTTCTCAATGGAACAAACGACATGCTGCTGCAAGAGGTTTGCTCCTCACTGAATAAAAAAGAGAAACGAGCCGTTTATGTTGCTGGTGATGCTAGTTTACCAGAGACAGCATCTTCACTCGTGGAGCACGCGAAAACACATTTTGGACAGATTGATCTGCTCGTCAACAATGCTGGTATCAATTTACGAAAATCAACAGTCGAGACATCCCTTGATGAGTGGAAACGATTGATTGATATTAATTTGACCGGCACGTTTCTTATGTGCCAAGCGGTCATTCCTGACATGATCAAACAACAAGGCGGAAAGATTATCAATATGAGTTCTACAACTGGCAAAACCCCTCATCACAATGCGTCACCTGCATACGGTGCATCAAAGGCAGGCATCAATTATTTAACCATGCATCTTGCCAAAGAATTAGCAGAGCACCATATTCATGTGAATGCTGTCTGCCCTGGTCCAATTGAAACAGACATGAGCAAACAGTGGAGCGATGAATACCGGCGTTCGGTTTTAGATAGAATTCCTTTAAAAACGATTGGAACACCAGAACAAGTCGCAAATGTTGTGACATTTTTAGCTTCTGACCAGTCGGATTTTATCACAGGAGAAACCATCAATATGAATGGCGGAACGTATATGAACTAGAAAAAAAGAGCCTCTCTTAAAGGCTCTTTTTCTTTTCATATTGATTTTCTCTCGTACCAGAAAGCATGATGGCCTGTCTAATAGCTTCTTCCATGCTCGCAGAATCAGCTTTTCCTGTTCCTGCGATATCAAATGCTGTCCCATGATCGACACTTGTACGGATAATCGGCAGCCCAACTGTAATGTTTACACCCGATTCTAAGCCAAGCACCTTAATCGGTCCGTGCCCTTGATCATGGTACATCGCCACAACGATATCAAAGTCACCTCTTACTGCCCTAAAGAACAAGGTATCAGCAGGCAGCGGCCCAAATACTTGAATCCCTTCTTCCTGCGCTAGTTCAACCGCTGGGATGATCTTCTCCTCTTCTTCTCCGTTCCCAAACAACCCATTCTCACCAGCATGCGGGTTAATTCCGCATACAGCGATTTTAGGGGCAGAGATTCCAGAACGGACGAGTGTATCATGTGCCAGCTTAATCGTCGTGTGTACACGCTCAGGATTAATCTTTAAAATGGCATCCATCAATCCAATATGTGTGGTGACATGAACTACCTTTAAGTTAGGGGCCGCCAGCATCATCGCATAATCTTCTGTACCCGTCAGGTCAGCTAAAATTTCTGTATGTCCTGGATACATATGACCTGCCTTATGAAGCGCTTCTTTGTTTAGCGGCGCTGTGCAAATGCCGTCAATTCTGCGGTCATTTGCAAGACTTATGGCTTTTTCAAGATATCGGAAAGCGGCATTTCCTGCTTCTTTTGATATGTCCCCAATCGGAATCTCGTTCGTTAAGAGCTTAAGGTCTAAGCACGGAACTGCTCCGGCTTTCACCTGCTCCGCTTCCTCTGGTTCTTTGATACTTACAATCTCCGCATCTGTATTCACAAAGTCTTTCGCCCTATTTAATATACTGGTATCTCCAATCACAAATAGAACGGCTTCTTCATGTAAACGCGTTTGCTGAAAAGCTTTTAAAATAATTTCAGGCCCAACACCAGCCGCATCTCCCATCGTTACAGCAATGATTGGTTTTGACATTCGACTTCCCCCTCTATCTTTTTCAGCACTTCTACTGCGTGGAGTACTGAATTTTTTTGACCGTAAGCTCCTGCTTTCGTAACCGCATATAAATTCGTATCAACAAGCTGGCCGAGCGGGATGCCAGGTTCAATTTCTTTCAGCAGCCGAATACCTCCTGCGCCAAGCTCCTGGCAAATCGCCCGTGCTGTATCTCCGCCAGTTAGGAAAAGTCGTCTCATTCCTGATAATGTGACAATGTCTTTTGTGAGCATTCCAAGAAAGACGGACAAAGCACTTCCAACCTCTTGTCTTGACAGCCCTTTCTTTTCTCCGTAAACCAGCATCTTTTCAACCATCTCCGGCCGTGCATCTGTGTAAAGGAGAATATCTTCGTTCTGACGCTTACGCAATTGATCGAGAACTGATTTTCGTTCCCATGCTTCACGGCCGTTTAATACATTCAGCGGGTTCACTTTTATCTCAAAACAATCGTGAGTTTCTCTTAAATAAGCAAACTGCTCATTTGTTTTTTGTGAGGCACTTCCAGATACGATGAGGACAGGTCTCTGATTTTTAGGACGAGAAATATTTCTATTTTTAGCGACATATGCAGATAATGCACCAGCTAGTCCCGCTGAACCGACCCATAGTATTCTTTTATCCATCTTCATAAACACTTCCACAATCCGCCCTAAATCATCGCTTGTTTCTGCATCACACACAAACCATTGATGACCATGCTTCAATAAGGATGATACCTCATCACTCGTTCCTTTGAGCTCTTCGCCGATTGTCTGTTGAGAAAGGTTTTTTGGTCTGACGTTCGTCTGCTCCTCAATTAAATCTGATATGCTGGATGTCAAAACTGGTGTTTTCGGATCCTTTGCTGCCTCTGACAGATGAACAGGCACTCCTTCCACATAATGTATGCCATTATTGGTTGCTCTTTGTGCATCTGGGTAGGCAGGTGCGATAACCGCCGCATCAAATGGGCCAATATCCATTAGTGCTTGCAGTTCAATTCCTATATTGCCTCTCAATGTTGAATCTATTTTTTTTAAGAAAAGGTGCGATTCATCTTGGAGAAATGGCTGCACCATTTGGCTGACCTCATGGTAGGCGTTCTCTGAAGACATACTTCGTGAATCGGTATCCACAATCAGCACATCCTCTTTATACCTGTCAATGCCTTCAAATGACGGCTGAAACAGGACAGAGGCTGTTAAGCCCGCTTTGACAAATTGAACACCTGTATCGTTGGCCCCTGTTAAATCATCCGCCACAATGATTACCTTTTGCTCTAATTTCGCTCCTTTTTTTAAAAGATCGTTTGTCATTTAGACACCTCGGCCTCATTACATATTATTCCTTTAGCTTTCTCCATAGCGTCGTACGGTTGATATTCAACCGCTTTGCCGCCTTTGATTGATTCATATTTTCTTCTTCCAGCACCGTTTTGATAATCCGTCTTTCAATCTCCTCAAGCGTTCCATTCAAATAGATGGACAGCTGTTTTTCTTCATTTTCAAAAGCAAGCTGATCAATTGCTGCCTTTGCCTTATTCAACGTGATATATCCACTTTTTGTCGTCAGCACAAGCTCCTCAATGATCCGCTTGAACTGCCTGACATTTTCTCTGAATTTCTGGTGTTGAAAGGCTTCAATCACATCTGCTGAAAGCCCAACAACCTGCGTCCCGTAAAGAGAATTCAGTTCCGCAATAAACAACCTGCTCATGTCCTCAATATCTTCTGGCCGTTCAGACAACGGAGGGACATGAATCGTGAGCTCCTGTAAGCTCGTATATAATTCCTCACTAAACGCTCCAGATTGCATCAATTTGAACAAATCCACTTGAGACGCAGCCATCCAGCGAATATTCTGATGATGATGCAGCTGCTCAGCCATGAGCTGCTGTATATCCATTGGAACGCTCTCAATATCCTTTAGAAACATCGTCCCTTTTTGATGCAGAGGGATTGATTTTAAATCTTCCGGTTCTGTCAAACGTCTGCAATGTACCGTCGTAAAGCTCTCATCTTTCCTCTCGCTCATTTGATGGATGGCAAATGCAAGGCTTGATTTACCAGTTCCTTGTTCACCATAAAGGCAAATCGAGCGCTCCGTTTGACTAAACGCTTTGGCCCTTTTGATCACATCTTTCATTTTTGGGCTTTGTTCTGTAAAAAGAGCAAATGGATGTTCAGAATGAATAGGCGACGCAAGCGTCCAAATACGATGACCTTCTTGATTCATCACAGCCGAAGGCTTTTCAATCGTGACAAGCAACTCGCCTTTCGATAGCATACTTCCTTTGACATGCCATACTTGCTGCTGATGGGATATTTGCGAATAACCATTTTGTTTCCCTTCTCGAATCGCCTTTAGTGCTGGTTCAAGTGCTGGACACCATGCAATCACATCTGCATGAGAAGCAGGCGGTGCAAATAATCCTTTTTCTGTCCATTGTTTCATTTGTTGATTCATAAAATGAAGTTTGTTGTGTGGATCGACGATCAGCATGCCTTTTGGCTCTTGATCAATCATTTCACGAAAAAGACGCTGTTCAGCTGTCGCCTCTTTATATAAACGATACATTTGTTTTGCTTGATGAAATGCTTCTTTGACCGATTCACGACCTGATGTAATGAGCATACTCTGCATTCCCAGCTCTTTAGCCGCTTTATCTGTAATGACATCTCCAAGCACAACCTGTGTCCCTTGATCTTGTAATTGTTTTAAGAGATCCCATACCTCTTCCTCTTGCTGCACTGTGTAAATATCAATTTTAATCCCGTATAATTCCCCAATGGTGCGGACACCTTGAGTGATATTTTCAAAACCCACGACCGCTTTTTTACCTTGATAATCTTTTATCAGCGTTAAGGCACGAAGCAAGTCGTACCCTGACACAGGGATATCCACTACTGGGATGTTCACATGTTTTTGAATGAGCGCAGCTGTTCCGCCCCGGCTCATAATGATATCCACCCCTTGAGCTTCTGCTTGTTCTGCGAGAGCAACACCGGACCGAAGATCTCCAACCACAAGCTGGAATGTGATATTTTCTTCTTCTTTGGCAAGGTCGATTAACACATCTCCCAACCCTTTATACGGCGCAACACCTAACACTTTGATATTCATGAAAAGGACCCCCATTTTTTATCTCTTCATCATGAGACATACCTTGAGGGAGTCCAGCCGATAGAGAATGGGGACAACCCTCCAAACATCAATTATAAATGAAGCAAATGAGGGTTACAATTCACCGGAAGTTGGGCTCTCTTGCAGTTAAGAAGTACGATTGACCCATTCTTCTGTCACACACACATATTTGATCGCCTGCCGATAATACGTAAACGCAATATGCAGCTTCCCGTCTTTTCCTTCCGTGATGGATGGATAAGAATACTCTCGATTTAGTTTATCCTTTGAATTGTTTGTCATCGCATATCCATCACCCACTTCAAGGTTACGTCTGATAGGCCATGTATGACCATTATCCTCAGAGAGCGCCAAAGTCATTGGTGCACGCGGTGTTCCCCAAAACGCTGGACGTGCTTCTGTATCAACCGCCGTTCGCGTATCGCCTTCATCCTCAATTTCATCGTATAAAGAAGCTCTTCTTTCTGTTTGCTCATCCGCATTGATATGATTGTAGACAAGGGCAAGATGCCCATTTTGGAGCACTGTAAATTGAATGGATGAATTATTATTGGGCAGCTCCGTCGCCTTTGGCTCAGACCATGTCCGTCCATGATCGACGGAACGGCTGACATAAATCGAATCAGCAAACCGGCTTCTAAAGAGGGCTATGAGGGAGCCGTCTGCACACTTTCCAATATTCATATGAACACAGCCCGTGCTGTTTGGTACAATGACCTCATCCCATGTCTTTCCTTGGTCGGAGGAAATCTTCACAGCACTGACATCCCGGTTCCCTGTCCATTTGACGCCTGGAATGGTCTTACAATAGAAGACTGGCAGCAGCCAATCTTGATTATCCAGTACAACAATCGGCTGACGTATAAACGTACCCGGCTGTTCAAACAAAGTATCAATCTCACCCCATGTCTCACCTCTATCCTCTGATAGCCGGTATCTCACGATGGCCGTATCTTGATTCCCAGACAGCTGTGCGGTATACAGCAGCCATAGCCTGCCATTTTCCTCTTGAAACAGAACTGGATTTTGTTCAGAGCGTGCAGGATCGTTTGATAACTTCACTGCCTCTGTCCACTTGTTACTTCCCCGTTTGAGTCTCGACATATAGATTGAGATATCAGGTATTCCCTCCTGCGTTCCGCCAAACCAAACACATAAAACATCTCCATTATCCAGCTCAAGTAGATTGGCCGCATGATTTTGCACGCAGTCTGTTGGCAGAAAGGCTTCTTTTCTCTCTGTATCTTGTTCGTTTTGTCGCAAAATTCCATCTATTTTTATCACAGTCTCTTCATTTGTCATGACAATTCTCCTTTCAATGATTGATCCTTTTTAGCAGGCGGACTGAAAAGTCGATCGATTACCAGCACAAGGAAAGGAATGATAATGGCAATATACATATTATCGATTCCGAATGGATTATCGAGTAAATACCAAACCGTCGTGGTAACACCTGAAGCAGCAAGGCCAATGGTCGCCCCTCTATTTGAATTAAAGTATGGCAAGTAAAAGCCCATTGCTGCTACAACTGCGATAGATGTTCGAAGCGCCCTAGTAAAAAAGGAAAGGGACAGCAGCTCCGGCGCAAGTGCCACTCCGACAAGAGGCACAATTCCAACGAGTACAGCCACGTACCTCGTGATTTTCATTCTCTGCTCTGGTGTTGGTTTCATTTTCGGTACATAAAAATCATCCATAATTAAGGTTGTCGTCGCAAGTGCAACCGTCGACACACCGACAAAGATGGATGCCACAAGCGATGTTGCCACAATGGCACTCAAAATTGGATTCATATGCTGTAAAAAGACAGGGAAGGCATAAATAGGATCAATGTCTGGATACAAATAACGTGCAGCTATGCCGATCACACCAATCGCAATGGCGAGCGGCAAACAAAGCAGAGCTGCATAAAGTGTTGATTTCTTTGCCTCACGCTCACTTTTCGACGAGGTGATTGCTTGAATAATAAACTGCGTAGCAAAGATGGCACCCATGTTTCCTATAAACCAAGCTCCAATTGTCCCCCATCCAATTGTCCCGTCCCATGTAAAGAAATGATCAGGCATCGTTTGTTTCATCGGTTCAAAGCCTTTTGTTAAGTAAAGCGCTACCCCCAGTGTAATTAAAATCCCTGCATATTTCACGGTCGAATGAAGGATCGTGACCCATGCAACCCCTTTCATTCCTCCGAATGTAAAATAAAATGTACTCACAACGGCTGTAATGATCGCACAAGTCATTAAAGGAAGCCCTAAAATGGATGCAATAGCAGCTGACCCACTTAAATAGTTTCCTAGATTCACAAGCAGTAATGCAGCAATCATAATAACAGAAACAACTAGCTTCGTTGATTTTCCAAACTTCTGATCAATAATACCCGAAATGGTGTACTGCCCTGTTCGATAAAATTTGCCTACTAAGAAAAAGGAAAAGATAAAAAAGGCGATAGCGACGGTCACAATAGACCATGAAGCAGAAAGCCCATGCGTAAAGGCAGATTCTGCAGTTCCAACAGTGGATTTCGTTCCAATGAATTCACTCATGAGCAAAATACCGACTACAATGGCTGGAAGTGACTTAGCAGCATTGTTAAATTCTGAATTGGATTTACTGCGGAAACGCATCGTCAGCCAAGTCGTAAATAGTATATAGAGAATAATGACGATCAAAATAAATGTGATGACAGAACTGCTTAAGACATTCATTTAAAATCCCCCTTTGTGTGCAAGCCGTGTGAAGCAACTTCTCATGTCCCATCCCAATGAAGCGTTAAGCGTCAAGCAGTTTCATGTATACCTGTTCAATTTCGGAAACAGACATTGGCTTTGGATTGTTGTCCATTAATCTCTTCACCTCTGAAGCTGCTTGAGCAAGTGCCGGTACATCCTCCTTGGACACGCCAAAAGCTTTGAGCTGCTGTGGAATCTGTAAATCCGCTGTCCATTCCTCAATTCGATGAATCACACGCTCTGCAAGCTCCTGCTTTGTGTGATCTCCCGTAAGTCCTATTGCTCTTGCCACATGTTCAAGCCGATCAATGATATGATCTGCATTAAAAGCAGTGACATGCGGAAGCAGCATGGAATTAGCAACACCATGAGAAATCTTGTATTTCCCCCCTAATGGATAAGCCATGGCGTGAACAGCCGCAGTTCCGGCACTTGTGAGCGCCATTCCCCCATACATTGCCCCAACAAGCATATTTTCTCTTGCCTTCATATGATCCCCGTGATGATACGCTTCCTGAATACTTCCTGAAATCAGCCGCATCGATTCCAGTGCAAACATATCACTAAATGGATTGGCTTTATTTGAAATATAAGATTCAAGCGCATGCGTAAAAGCATCCATACCTGTGGCTGCGGTAATAGATTTCGGCAAGTTGAGAGTAAGTGCTGGATCTAAGATGACAAGGTCTGGCAAAAGATGCGGACTAACCATTCCAATTTTCAGTTCCTTTTCTGGAAAAGTCACAATTGCATTTGGTGTCACCTCAGATCCCGTACCAGAGGTTGTCGGAATTAGAATCGTTGGCACTCCTCTTTTTTCCACAAGATTTGTGCCAACGAGAGCAGAAATCGGCTGATCGTTTTTCTTAAGAACAGCTAGAATTTTTGCAGCATCAAGGACACTCCCGCCACCAATGCCAATAATGGCGTCATGCTCTCCTTTTAAAAAGGTGTGGAATACGTCCTCGATATTTTCTTCTGTTGGTTCAGGTTTGATTTCTGTACTTATCTCACTTGCTATCCCCTTTTTCGCAAGTTCTCTTTTGATGTGATCTGCATAACCAAGTGATACGATAGATGGCTGCGTTAATATAAAAATGGATGTGAGTCCGCTAAGCCCTAAACTATCTAATTTCTCCCCAAGAAGGTCTAAAGAACCTGCGCCAGATACAATGTGTGATGCCGTCTGAAAGTGATAATGCGTGATCGTCATCTCTTCACTACTCCTTTGCCGCTTTTCCTTGTTTGCGATAATGCTCAACCATTTGTGCCACAGCTTCCAATGCCTCACCTGACAGCTCTTTTACAGGGCTTTTGGGCGGGCCAACCGGAATTCCATAAAGCTCTGCTGCCTTTTTCAAAGGTGCTGGTAATGTCCCTAAACCGAATGTTGCTCTTAATGGCTGCAGCTGCTTCTGGAAGTGCTCACTTTCGTCAAGCTTCCCTTTTTGAAAAGATTCATAGAGTCCAACGACAGTTTCAGGAAGTACATTTGCAGTTGCTGCGACCGCTCCTGCTCCGCCGAGTTTCAAGGTATCTAAAATGAGTGAATCCGTACCTGCAAGGACAACAAAATCTTCATCTTTTGTGACATCCAGATATGCCTTGATGTTTTCAATGTCTCCACTGCTATCTTTAATGCCTAGCACATTCGGCAGTGCACTGAGCCGCGCAACCGTCTCTGGTGCTAGAGTTACCCCTGTTCTCGATGGAATGTTATAAAGCAGAATCGGAATATTCACATTTTCCGATATATGGCGAAAATGCTCATACAGTTCTTCTTGGGTTGGTGCAACAAAGTAAGGTGTAATGATAGACAGAACATCTACCCCTAGATCTGCCAGTTTGTTTGACAGCCTGATGGTTGCCTCCGTACTATTTTCACCTGCTCCAATGAATACCGGCACTCGTCTGCCAGCAGCCTTCACGACAGTTTCAGCAATTTGAAGCTTTTCTTCCTCTGAAAACAAATGAAACTCTCCATTTGTGCCTAAAGCAAAGATGCCGTGTACACCTGACTCGATCAAACGATTCACTAATTGCGTTGCCACTTCAGGATGAAAATGTTCTTCCTCAGTAAGCGGTGTCAAAATAGCTGGTATAATCCCTTGAATGTTCAAATGATCCTCCCTTTCCAACATGTTGCATTTTTAAACAAATCATATTTTAAGCGCTTTCATGTTATTTATTATAAAAGGATTATGATTTAATTAGCAACACTTTTTTTGATTTTTCACTATAATCCGTCCATTTCTTATAAAGCTGCTGATGTTTTCAACAAAAAAAGCGAACCATTTTGGTTCACTTTTGAATGGCATTCAACGTTTGAAGAATCCTTTGTACCTTATGTTCTAATCTTTCGTGTAAATGGTCAGCATCTTCCGTTTCTTGCGTATTGGGTGCAGCAATACAAAGATAATGGATTGGAATGCTTGTTTCTTGCTTGATGATGTGCATAAGCTGCCCCATAAGCTGAACAGCTGCGCCGTCTGCTAAAGATCGTTTCAGGATAAGCCAAATGGTCAACGCTTCCTGCTGAAGCATGCCGTAAAGAATCATATCGTCTTCGGCGTCTTCTGCGGCAAATTGTGCTAATCCGTTAGCTTGCTCGAAAAACAGCATATCTTCAGCTGACTCTAGCTGCTCATGAAGCGTCTTCGTCCCCGTTCCGATAGACCTTTTCCAAAAGAACCCGCCGTTTTTCTTATGGGAAGAAAGGGTGCGGAGAGGCTGATTAATGGAAAACGTCATTCCTTCTGAGCCATATGTCCTCCAGCCATCCGCTATGTTTACAATTGATGCTTTAGAAGGGGCTGCAGGCTCAATCATCAGCTGAGGGTTATCCCTAAATGGATGCTGGAGCGGTGTCACATTTGTTTCATACACACGGTTGATTCGTTCAGAGGTCAAGACGTGATGCGGCAGTCCTAACATGTCTGTCTTTCCTTCACGAAGCAGCAGCAGCCGATCACAATACAAACTAGCGATGTTCACATCATGGAATACGCCAATGACCGTTAACCTAGCGGAAGCAGTTTCTTCTTTAATTAAATCTAGCAAATCTTTTTGATAGGCTAAATCAAGGAAACTCGTTGGTTCATCCAGCAATAAATATTCAGGCTGCTGCGCCAATGCCTGTGCTAAATACACACGCTGCTGTTCTCCTCCGCTTAACTCATGGATGGATTGATTCTTAAACTGTGCAACACCCGTTTGTTCCATTACTTTGCTGACGACCTGCACATCTTCTTGCGTGACAGATTGCAGCCACCCTTTTTGATATGGATAACGGCCAAATTGGACGGTTTCTTCCACCGTAAATGAAAAAGCTTGGTCCGTTTTCTGCGGCAGAACTGCCATCTTTTGCGCAAGCACCTTTGGCTGATAGGATTGAATAAGGTGACCGCCAAGACGTACTTCACCGCTCATAGGCGCTAAAATCCCTGCCATCATTTTAAGAAGGGTCGTCTTACCGCTCCCGTTTGGACCGAGTATACCGAGAAATTCTCCTTGCTTTACTTCAAGATGAATGCCGCGAATGATCTCTTTCTCTCCATATCCACCTCTGATTTCCTTCACTTGAATCATACGTGCGACCCCCCTATATATTTACGAATGAGAATGATGCCAAATACAGGTGCACCAATTAACGCAGTAATGATGCCAATCGGTAATTCAGTCGGCTCAATGATGGTACGGGATAACACATCAGCTAATACAAGAAAGGAAGCACCGTTCAGCATAGACAAAGGCAGCAGATGCCGATGATCCGTGATAGTTAAGAGTCGGATAAAATGCGGAATCACAAGTCCTACAAAACCGATCGTCCCTGATACCGCTACTGCACTTCCGGTCAGGATCGAGCCCGCCAGCAGCACAATATATTTGCTCCTTTTCACATGTACGCCTAATAGCTTTGCCTTCTCCTCGCCATACGTCATCACATTCAAATCTCGCCCCATCAACATTAACGCAAAGGTCCCAATAAGAAAGAAAGGAAGAAAAAGCACAATATAACGCCAGCCCCTCATGGACACACTGCCAAGCAGCCAATGAATGATCTCTTTTAGATCATCACCTGTTAAAGCAATCATCAATGAAATGAGCGCACCCAAAAAAGAACTAAAAATCACTCCTGTCAAAATTAAAGAAGAGATGCTCATCCCCCGATGAACAAGACGCGCAAAAAACAGAACAAGACAGAGGGTCACAAGTGCTGTGATCATACTGAATAATGGCAGTGTGAAACTGCCAAAAAGCGGGAGCTGCAAGCTGAAAAACAGGGTCGCTACGGCTCCAACTGATGCCCCTTGAGATACCCCCAGCGTATAAGGGTCAGCGAGAGGATTTTTTAATAAACCTTGAAAAGCTGCACCAGATAACGCAAGTGCTGCTCCGACTAATGCCGCTAATATGACCCTTGGCAGCCGAATGTTCATCATAATATTGCGATCGATAGAATCAATGGTTCCAAACTGCACGCCGAATAATTCATGAACAAATATACGAAGAATAGAAGGAATGGGAATCCCTAAGCTTCCAAAGGAGATTCCCATTCCAATGCTCATCACAAGAAGTAAAACACTGAGTGTATATGTGATGGTCAATTTATTTGAACGTATCAGGATAGACGTTTTTCGCAAGAGCCTCGACTCCTTCAACCAATCGCGGTCCCGGTCTTGATGCGAGATCCGTATTCAATTGAAAGACTTGTTTTTCTTTCACTGCTTTCATTGCATTCCAGCCGTCTCTTTTTTTCAAATCAGCTAAGCTGGAACCATCAATTGTCACGATGACATCAGGATTTCGCTTGATGATCGATTCTTCCGTCATTTGCACCCAGCCAGTTTGATCGCCTGCAGCATTTTTGGCATGGATAACAGAAAGCATTTCATCCATAAATGTATTTTTACCAGTTGTATAGATTTCAGGTGCACCTGACACTTCGACAAAGACTGTTTTTTGCTTATCTTTCGAAATCCCCTCTGCTTGTTTCTTGATGTCATCCAGCTTTGTTTTCATTTCGTCTACAAGTTTTGTTGATGCTTCTTTCACGCCAGCTGCTTCACCGATCATATTGATTGATTTGTACACATCCTTAAAGGACGTTGCATCATTTACAGTCAGCACTTGGATCCCTGCATCTTCAAGCTGTTTAAATCCATTTTTTGATCCCATCTGAGATGCATGTGCTAAGACAAGATCTGGTTTTAAGGAAATGACCTTCTCGACATTGAATTCAAGTCCGCCAATTTTCTCTACCTTTTCGACTTCCTTTGGATAATTGTCAAAGTCTGATCGTCCAACCATTTTATCTCCAAGACCGAGTGCATAAGCAACCTCCGTATTACTTGGAATTAACGAAACAATTCGTTTAGGCTGTTCTTTGATTTCGACTGTTTTGCCAGCTGCATCTTTTATTGATACTGGAAATGCCGCAGTGGCCGTTTCTTTATTTTGTGACCCTTTTGCTTTGTGATCTGTCTCAGCGCCTGCACATCCTGCTAAAACACCCATCACAAGCAATAACGATAGCCAAATAGCTGTTAACTTTTTCATGAGTGAACCCCCTGTTTATGTACTGCTTAACGAAATCTCTTTCGTCAATTCTTTTCTAATTTCGGGAATATTATACTACAGTGCAGATAGGTTGTATATGTGATTTCTAAAAGCGTCTTTTCTGTTCATAAAACAAAAAAACAGCCTCTAAAAAGACTGTTTTTCACTCTTCAATAAATTGATTTGTTCTCCATTGATGACGACTTTCTGAAAAGCAGGAGAAACGGCATGCTCTAAAGATAAGGGATACGCCACATCATCTATGACACAATCTTTCATTTTAAAATGTGTCACAGGAGAATGTGCGTATGCGGCTATTTTCACACCATATCGTCCGCCGCTGCTTTTGAGTCCTTCTACTTCAATATGACGTACAACAGGACGGTGCGAACCAGCATCTCCTTCCTCATACATCATGTCGATACAGACCACTTCATGCTTTAGAGTTTTGACTGTATTGTTTTTAAAATAAATATGTTCAATGGTGCCGCCCCTGACAGAGTTGGTTTTAATACGCAGTGCGCGGTCAAGGTTCGGACTGTCCATGACATTATCTTCTGCATAAACATACTTTACCCCGCCAGAAATCTCGCTCCCAATCGTCACACCGCCGTGTCCATCCCGCATCTCATTTCTACGAATGACAATGTTTTCAGATGGAATCCCGATTCTCCGTCCATCCTCGTTTCTGCCCGATTTGATGGCAATACAATCATCTCCGTTATCAAAATAACAATCTTCAATGAGCACATTCCGGCAAGACTCCGGATTGACACCATCTGTGTTTGGTCCATGCCCAATGATTTTAACGCCGCGGACGATGACGTTATGACTTAACACAGGATGAATTTGCCACATCGGTGAATCCTTCACTGTCACTCCTTCGATTAGAACATGCTGACATTGGTATGGCTGAATAAAGCTCGACCTTAAATAATGACCTTCTCCAAATACCCTTTCTTCTACCGGTATTCTCTTTTCCGCCATTTCAAACAAAAGCTGGCGATCCCGATCCTGAGAGGGCTGGCCGTTTGTTCCATACTTCCAAGGCCACCAATGATGCTCATCCCCTCTGCCATCGAGCGTTCCGGCTCCCGTAATAGCGATGTTTTCTGCATGATGTGCATAAATGAGAGGTGAATAATTATAAAGTTCAACCCCTTCATATCTTGTCAGTACAAGAGGCAGGTAATCCTTTAGGTCTTGGCTGAATGTCACATAGGCTTTCTCATGCAGATGAAGTTCTACATTGCTTTTCAATTCTAAAGCACCTGTCATAAATGTCCCTGCTGGGATCAGCACCCGTCCCCCTTTCAACCGATGCGCATCATCAATGGCAGACTGAATGGCATTTGTAGAAAGCTCTTGCCCTTCCGCATCTGCTCCATAATGCACCACATTCAATTCACGTTCTGGGAACTGCGGTGCTTTTATCTGCTTTAGCACTTGATCGATTCCGTTTACTTTCTTATTTTTCTTTCCTTGCTTTGCTAAACGAGCAATTCCGACTCCCGTTAGTACCGTTCCTGCTGTGATATACATCAAATCCCGTTTTTTAGACACTTTCTCATCCCCCAGTCGCCTTAAAGTGTGACACCTGTTTTGAAAATAGCCAGCTCTCTAAAATTGTTTTTTTCATGATTTAACAGCTTGCCGCTCGCCACATCAATGACAGTTGAAATGAATTTTTCTAACACAACATCTTCCGGTACATCCTCAAGCAGTTCTCCGGCATTAAAGTCAATCCAGTGCTTTTTTGTTTCATATAAGGCTGTGTTGGTCGAGATCTTCATTGTTGGCACAAATGTACCAAAGGGTGTCCCCCTGCCTGTTGTAAAAAGCACCATTTGACAACCCGAAGCAGCAAGTGCAGATGAAGCAACCAAATCATTACCAGGTGCACTTAATAGGTTCAATCCCTTTTGTTTCAGCAGTTCTCCATATTTCAATACATCTTTAATATCAGAAGTACCTGCTTTTTGTGTACAGCCAAGAGATTTATCCTCTAATGTCGAAATTCCACCTGCTTTATTTCCCGGGGAAGGATTTTCATATACCGGCTGTCGATGATCCATGAAGTATTGTTTAAAGTCATTGATCATTTGCACAATATTGTCGAAAGTCGCTTCTGATGCTGCTCTCTCCATTAAAATCGTTTCTGCTCCAAACATTTCGGGCACTTCTGTCAGCACCGTCGTGCCGCCTTGAGCAACAATAAAATCGGACAGTCTGCCTAAAAGCGGATTTGCTGTAATACCAGAGAATCCATCTGATCCTCCGCACTTCAAGCCAATTTTCAGCTCAGATAACGGAATGTCTTCACGATGATCTTCTTTCGCCGCATCATAAATTTCCTTGAGTAAAGCGACTCCCGTTTCTATCTCATCTCCTACTTCTTGGCTTCTTAAAAATTTCACCCTCGTACGGTCATATTCACCTAAAGTGGACTGAAAATCCTCAATATCATTGTTTTCACAGCCAAGTCCAAGAACGAGTACTCCTCCAGCATTAGGGTGCTTCACCGCATTTTGTAAAATGGTTTTGGTATTTTCATGATCGTCCCCAAGCTGTGAGCAGCCATAATTATGCTTTAATACAAGGGCTGTTTCAAAAGGATGGATGTTTCCACCCATTTCAGCAGTGAATATTTGGATCATTTGATCGGCGATACCATTCACGCATCCAACGGTAGGAACAATCCAAAGCTCATTGCGGATTCCGCTTCCGCCATTTTTTCGTTTATAACCTTTAAATGTAAGATTCGTTTTTTCATAGGGGTTTTCTGATAATGAAGGCTGGTATTCGTATTCTAGCTTGCCAGATAGATTGGTTTTGATATTATGCGTATGCACCCATTCTCCAGCAGAAATGGCAGGCACTGCATGACCAATGGGATAGCCATATTTGATAATATTTTCTTTTTGCTTGATATCAGCCAATGCAAACTTATGACCTTTACCGACGGTCTCTTTTAAGATAATCGTATGTCCTTGATGCTGCAGCTCCTCTCCTTGCTCCAGTCCTTTTAAAGCAATACCGACATTATCTGAAGGGTGGATGACAATAAAGTCTTTCATGATTTCTCCCCCTGACTTTCATATTGATGAGGCATCATTCGATGAACAGCCGCTCTCATCCCATGCGTCTGTATCAGGGTAAGCTGATCAGCTACAGCTTGACTCAATCCATTTATATCCGTTAAATCTCTGCCCCATAATGACTCACATGAAAGAATTTTCGCTGCAACTCCTTCATTAGAATGATTTTCCTCTTCCCATGCTTCCTTCATGAGCGTTAGCACAGTTTCATCATCCTTTCCCCTTCCTGCATGTGCTCTGTAGAAATAAATGAGACTGCTAAGTGAAAACACAAGTTTCATTGGCAGCTGTTTCTTTTGCTCGACATAATCAAGCAATGACGGAAGATTACGGGTTCGGAATTTGGACACCCCATTCAGCGCAATATCCATCAATTGATGCTTTACAAATGGATTACAAAAACGATCCCAAACGGATTGTGTATAAAGAAGAAGCTCATCTTCGGGGAGTTCAAGCCCTGGAAGAACTTCCTCCTCCAGCATACGCCGGATGAACGGACCAACATGCTCATCACTCACAGCCTCTTTTACAGTTTCTAAACCGCATGAATAAGCAATCGGCACCATCGCTGTATGTGCACCATTTAAAATTCGTACCTTGCTCATACGATAAGGCGCAATATCCTCTACAAAAAGGACATTTAATCCTGCTTCTTGAAAGGGAAGCTCCTTTTGCACAAAGGCAGGCGCTTCAATGACAAAAAGATGATAATATTCTGCCGTGACAAGCAATTCGTCGATATACCCATCCTCCTTTTGTACAACTTCAGCCGCTTCCTTAGAGAATCCTGGGACAATCCGGTCGACAAGTGTATTACAAAACGTGTTGGCTTCCTTAATCCATGTAATAAACGCAGGCGGCAGTTCCCACTCAGCTGCCATACTGATCACATATTCCTTCAATCGATCACCATTTTGTTCAACCAATTCACAAGGCAGAATGATCAGTCCTTTCTGCTCATCTCCAGCAAATGTTTTAAACCGGTGATACAAGAACGCTGTCAGCTTTCCTGGAAAACCGGCTTGAGGCCGATCCTCCAAACGATCTTCTTTTCTAAACACAAGTCCTGCCTCTGTCGTGTTTGAAAAGACAAAGCGAAGATTCGGGTTTTCCGCTACGTGTAAAAACTCCTCGTAATCCGTATACGTACTAATTCCTCTGCTAATCGATTGGATGATCATACGTTCATTCATTTGTTGCTGGTCATGATATCCCTGAATACATAATGTGTACAAGCCATCTTGTTCATTTAAGGCTGCCACCGATCCTTTTCGGGGAGGAACAACAACCGCTTTTCCTTTAAAATCTGTGCAGTCGTTCAGCTTCTGAATGTGCCAATTGATAAATCCTCGCATAAAATTTCCTTCGCCAATCTGCAAAATCGTTTCCGGATACTCAGGCGCCGAGTATATGGCTTTTGATAATCGTTTCAAATGGATTCCCCTTTCCAAGCAATATGCACACGTGAACATTTTTCTAAGAAGGTGCTGATTACTGCACCTTTTTAACTGAATCTCTGATCATCAGCTCTGTGTGGACATACACTTTTTCCATATGATCCTCTTCTTGCTCTTCACCGTTTATTACTGAAAGGATAGCTTCTGCTCCAAGTGCACACATTTTTTCAATCGGTTTTTTCACCGTTGTCAATGCAGGTGTGGTATAGGACGAAAAAGCAATATCATCAAAACCAATAATAGAAATATCACCTGGACACGTTTTGCCTTTTGCAAATAATGCATTCATTGCACCAATCGCCATGTCATCGTTTGAGCAAAAAAGCGCTGTTGGCGGATCATCAAGGGCCAGCAGCGATTCCATTGATTCGTAGCCGCTTTTCATATGATAATCACCTTTCATCATATATTCTTTTTTCATAGGTATTTGGTGATCAATTAACGCTTGCAGGAAACCAGCTTTTCTTTCTTGAGTTGATTTAAAGCCTTCTTTCCCTTCAATGATGGCGATTTGTTCATGACCTTGCTGAATGAAATGGTGTGCAGCCTGGTAAGCTCCTTGACTATCATCTGCTAATATATTCATGACCTCATGACTTTCTATACGGCGATTCAGCACAATGATGGGAATGCCCTGTTTCTTCACATGATGGATAAATGCTTCATCGTGCTCGCTTTGACTCATGAGCAAAATACCATCGTAGCGTTGTTTATGAATGGTTGTGTAATCGTGAAAGTCGTCAATTCCTCTTACAAAGAGATTATAATACTCTGTCATGACGCTATTGACACCTTTTAACGCATCCACAAAGAAGCTTGAAGATGTGCCTTCTGTTAAACTCGTAAAAAACAGACCAATTGTAAATGATTTTTGTGATACTAGGCCTCTCGCATGGACATTCGGTGAATAATTCAGCTGTTTTGCAATCGACAAAATCTTTTGTTTTGTCTTCTCTTTTATAAAAGGACTGTTATTCAAAGCCCTTGATACCGTGGTATGAGAGACGTTTGCCAATTTTGCTATGTCTTTAATTGTGACTGTCATGCTATTCCGCCTTTTATGATTTTTTACCATCTTATCATAAAACCGCTTTCAATTTCTTCATGTCATTTTGTTGTGCTTGAGCTGCTTTGCCCGGTCAAATTGGAAATACTGCCTGGCATTTTCATAGCTGATTTCTTTCACGATTCCCCCTAACAGTTCAAGATCATAAGGGGCTTCTCCTTTTTCTACCCAATCTCCGATGATATCGCAAAGCAGTCTTCGAAAATATTCATGCCTTGTATACGACAAAAAACTTCGCGAATCGGTCAGCATCCCAATGAAACGGCTGATCAGTCCAATGCTGGATAGAGCCATCATCTGCTCTGTCATCCCTTGTTTCGTATCATTAAACCACCAAGCTGTGCCGTGCTGGATCTTCCCAGGTATCGTCCCGTCTTGAAAGCTTCCAGCTAATGTTGAAATCACAACATTGTCCCGAGGATTCAAGGAATAGAGAATGGTTTTTGGCAGTGCCTGTTCTTGTTCTAAGCAGTCCAATATTCGGCAAAGCGGCTTGGCAATGTCTTCATCATTCATCGCATCATACCCTGTATCTGGCCCAAGCCGCTCAAACATTTTCGTATTGTTATTCCTAAGCGCATTGATATGAAGCTGCATCGCCCAGCCCCGCTCATAGTAAGCCTTACCTAACTGAATGAATGTTAGTGTTTTAAATTTGATCTTCTCTTTTTCCGTCAATGAATGCTCAGACATTCTTTTATGAAAGATGGCTTCCACTTCTTCTTCTGTCGTTTCTTCAAACGTCATTTCGTTAATGGCATGATCTGAGATCAGGCAGCCCTGTTCATGGAAAAAATCAATTCTTGCGAGGAGTGCTGTCAAAAAGTCTTGATAGGATTGTATTGAAGTAGATGAAGCCTCTGCCAGTTCGTGAACATACGCTGTAAATAGGTGATTCATTATATCGAGTGCCTTATCAGGCCTAAATCCGGGCAGTACTTGCACAGTGAATCCTTCTTCCCGCAGTTTTTGATGATAGTAAAGCGAATCGACTGGATCATCTGTTGTCACGACTGTTTCAACGTTCGATTTCACAATAAAGTCTCTTGCACCAAACCCCTCTCCTTGCAGCTTTTCATTTACTTTTTGCCAGATGATGTGTGCGGTTTTTTCGTTTAAAAGTTCTTCAACTCCAAAATATCGTCTCAGCTCTAAATGAGTCCAGTGATAGAGCGGGTTTCCAATGGTCATGGGAACGGTCTTCGCCCACGCCAGAAATTTCTCATAGTCTGAGGCATCCCCTGTGACGTGCGATTCTGGTATGCCATTTGCTCTCATGGCACGCCATTTGTAATGATCTCCGTAAAGCCATGCTTCGGTGATATTATGGAAGGATTTATTTTCATAGATTTCTTTGGGGCTTAAATGACAATGGTAATCTAGAATTGGAAGGTCCTTAGCAAACTCATGGTATAGCTTTTCCGCCGTTTGACTGTTGAGTAAAAACTGATCATCTAAAAAGGCTTTCATCAAACTCCCCCATCTCTCTTATAGATAAAAATAATTTGTTCACGTTAACAATTTTATTGTAATCGTTTACAAAATTGATTTCAATCCTAAAACAGGAAAAAACGATCTCCTTTAGAAAAGAAAATCGTTTTTTGGCTATTTTACAGGTGATGATTTTTTTAGGATAATCGCAATAGTTGTTCCAGTGCCTAGTTCACTTTCAACTTGAATGTCACCGTCATGCAGCAAGACAAGCTCTTTTGCTATCGCAAGTCCGAGTCCTGTTCCGTTCGTTGGATCATTTGTATTTGTCCCTCTGTAATAGCGATTAAATAGGTGATCCACCGTTTCCTGTACCATTCCGCGGCCATTGTCTTTCATTTCAATCCGAACTTCTTCATCTGTTTCAGATAAAACAGCTGTAATATGAGTGCCTTTTTCATTATGCTTCACTGCATTCGCCAGCAGGTTCTCAATCACTCGTCTGAACCAGGCTTTATCGATCTCAAATATGACACCATCTGTGTGATCTTCAAAGGAGCATGGATAATCCTCAGATAAGGAGCTTCTTGAAAACTCGTCCATAATGGCAGCTAAAAATTCACTGAGTTCAACCGGTTTCCGATTAATAGGCAGGGCACCATTCTTCAATCGGTACGTGAGGTTTAAATCTTCAATCAGTGTCGACATGTATTCTGATTTCTCACGAATCACCTGTCCCATTTCTATGACTTCTTCCTTGGACCATTGATATTGATTGGATTCAAGCATGAGTCCATAGCCGTAAATCGTACTTAGAGGCGTTTTCAAATCATGAGACAATCCTGCAATCCATTCTTCCCTTGTGGTTTGAATTTTTCTTCGGTTTGCTTCATTCTCTTTTAATGTAAGTGTAAGCTGCTCCATTGTTTTTAGGATATCCTCAAATAATCGGTATTCCCGTTTAATACGGCCTTTTTTATTTTTGCTGACTGGAACTCCCTTTCTATTTGTTGGTTCCTGCAATTTATTTCTAGATAAGAAAATCAGCCAGCGAATAATGTGATAAATTGGCAGTCCATAGCGGTACGAATACCATGATGTCATGACAATAATAATGGTGAGTGCAAGACCTGCATTTAAGATAGTTGTATATTGATTTAAAGCGTCTGTCTCTTTATCGTAAAGTTCGTCCGGGCTGTATACTTTATTTGGTACCGAAACAATAATATACAGGTTTTTATTCACTTTCATATAAGTCAGATCACTTCTAAACTCCCAAGGTTTCGATTGATACTTGAGCAGTTCAACATCTGTTACGTTATGTTTCAAATCGGTGTTGGCTCTAATGCCTTTTAAATATTTTCCTTCGTCATTGAACAAATGCACCGATCCATTCATTCTCTTCAAGAATTCTTTTGTTTCAACCGAGTATTGAGATAGTGCAGCCAAATTTTTCTCGTGCTGCTTCAGATAATTGGCTACCTTTGTACTGTTCGTTTTGAACCCATATAACACAATAAAGCTTTCTTGATCAATCTCAATTGGCCAGAAGTACATCTTATAATCTTTAAATTGTCTCTTTTCAAAGATCTTGATCATTTCATCCTTTTGATAGGATGTTGGAATGGTTTTAGGGCGATGATAACTATAAACGTTTTTCTTTTTCGAATCAATTACTTGCAGCCAGCCGTCTCGTTTTTCCACTGCTTGCTTGAGCTGATCGTCGGCTTCCATTTTTCCATCCTCATTAAAATAAAGCCAGCTCATGAGTGTATCTCCATCAGCTTTTGTTAAACCAGTTTCGGTCATGTTCTTGTAGTATTTATTTAAATATAAGTTCTCAGAGAACGTATTCCCAATCATCAAAATGGCAATCACAATAAACATTTGTCCGACAAAGTGAAAGAAAAGTTTTGCTCGTAAATTCATAAATTATTGAAGAACCTTTGCAGGGTGCGGTATAAATTTATATCCCATACCACGGATCGTCACAATATATTCTGGCTGACTCGGATCTAATTCAATCTTTTCTCTCAGCTTTCGAATATGAACCATGACAGTGTTGTTATCACCATATGATGGGACGCCCCATACTTTCTCATAGATTTGATCTTTTGAAAGAACCACATTCGGATGATCACAAAAGTACTTCAGCAAAGAAAGAAGCTGAGCAGAACATGCCGTCACCTCTCCTCTTACTTTCAATTCGGCTGCATGAGGATGATAGGAGAAATGGGCATAATGATATTGGCTTTGAGTGTCTTCTTGCTCCTCCTGTAAGGAGATATATGTTCGGTTTAGGTGAGCCTTAATTCTAGCCACTAGCTCAAGCGGGTTAAATGGCTTCGTGATGTAATCGTCTGCCCCCTGCGCAAAGCCCGTCAGTTTATCGACATCAGACGTTCTTGCAGTTAAATAGAAAATGGGCGCTTTCGTTAATTTTCTGATTTCAGGCAGAACGTCAAAGCCAGACTTACCGGGCATCATCACATCTAGAAGTAAAAGGTGGATATCCTCATTTTTGACAACATCTAATGCTTCATCTGCATGGTAGGCTTTATAAATATGCCTGAATCCTTCTTTTTTTAATACGCGTTCAACCATTTTTACAATTGCTTCTTCGTCATCTGCAATCAATATTTTTGCTGTTTCCACGCATCTCTTTCCTTTCTAGCTATGATCTCTAACCGTATATTACCATTGTCTAAAGTAAAAAAGTACCTCTTTTCTACATAAAAGCGAAAAAATATGCACTAGAGAAAATGGAAGCACTAGGAAGTGTCAGACATGCAAAAAAACCCGGCAGCTGCACCGGGTTCCTTTACATCTATTATCCATTCACAGCTTCTAGCTTTCGTTCATGATTCATAAGGTCATAGGTTAAACAGATCGGCTTATTCGTTCTAGGATCAAGCACAATTTCTGCATCAATATGGAATACCTGACTGAGCACTTCTTTGGTCATGACCTCATGAGGCGTACCATCTTTTATGACTTTCCCTTGATTGAGGGCAATCATGTAGTGTGAAAAACGCGCCGCATGATTCAAATCATGGATGACCATCAACACCGTTCGGCCCTGCTCTCTATTTAAGCGTTCTAACAGCTGAAGAATCTCGAGCTGATGTGCAAGATCCAAATACGTCGTAGGTTCATCTAATAGGAGCAGCTCTGTTTCCTGGGCAAGTGCCATCGCAATCCATACACGCTGACGCTGTCCGCCGGAAAGTGCTTCAATTGGCCGATCATGAAAAGCAATCATTCCCGTTTCCTCAAGTGCCCACCTAATGATTCGTTTATCTTCATTCGATAGACGGCCAAACCCATTTTGATGCGGGAAACGTCCATATGACACGAGCTCATACACTGTCAATCCACTTGGTGCTTCGGGTGTTTGCGGTAAGATCGCCATTTGTTTTGAAATTTCTTTTGTCGGCGTCTCATGGATAGCCTGGCCATTTAAGTAAACAGCTCCTCGATTGGATTTCATAATACGAGACATCGTTTTTAAAATGGTTGATTTCCCGCAGCCATTCGGTCCAATCAGTGTTGTCACCTTGCCTTTTGGGATACTGACATTCAAATCTTCTACAATCAAACGGTCTTGATAACCGATACAAAGCTTTTCTGTTTCGAGCGATTTCATATGTTGTCTCTCCTTCCTCATTAGTTCGATTTCATCAATAAGTAAATGAAGTAAGGTGCGCCTAAAGCAGAAACGACAAGGCCAACTGGCACTTCTGATGGTGCAAGGATGACGCGGCCAATTGTATCTGCCAGTAATAATAACAGCGCGCCAATCAGCGCGGAGGCCGGTATCATTCCTTGATGCTTTGGCCCAACAAGTTTTCTAGCCAAGTGCGGTGCGGCTAATCCTAGGAAAGAGATACTTCCCGCAACAGCAACACTCGCACCTGCTAATGCAACGGCAATCAGCATGAGAAGGCTTCTTTCTTTATGAACAGAAATGCCCAATCCATAGGACAGCTGATCACCTAAATTCATAATGTTTAAGTAGCGTGATCTGACAAGCGCTAATATAAGGAAAATCAGCATCCATGGCAGAACAGATAAGACGTACGTCCAGCTCGAGCCATAAATGCTTCCAGATAACCACACGATGGCTTGGTTAAAATCATTTGGACTCATTTTCAACTGGATGACCACAATTGCTGCTGAAAACGCAGCATTCACACCAATACCAGTTAAAATCAATCGAACAGGTGTGATGCCTTTTTTCCACGCTAACACATAGATGAGAAATGCAGCAAAGCCTGCACCTACGAACGCGAAAAGCGGCATTACAAAAATCGTAAAATCACCTAAATTTGTCATCGTGCCTTGAAATACAAAGATAAATAGCACAACGGCAAAGCCAGCACCGGCATTGACACCGAGAATACCTGGGTCAGCTAAACCATTTTGAGAAACACCTTGCCAAATCGCTCCTGATACAGCGATAGAAGCGCCGACAAGTAAAGCGATGACCATTCTTGGAAGCCTGAACTCGAATAATACGAGTTCATCCATTTCACTTCCGAATCCAAAAAGTGTTTTTAATGTATCCATCGGAGAGATCCGAATTTCTCCGGTATTTAAACTAATGAGAAACACAGCTACGATCGCGAAAAAGATCATGAGCATCGTTCGTTGATATTTCTTTTTCTTTGCTTGCTGCACCATTTCCATTTAAATCCCGCTCCTTTCACGTCTAGCTAAGTATAAGAAGAAAGGAACGCCTATAATCGCCGTAATGGCACCGACTGGCGTTTCAAATGGAGCGTTGACCAGCCTTGCAGCAATGTCTGCATAAATTAACAAAGTCGCCCCTAAAATAGCAGAGCATGGGATAATCCAGCGATAGTCCACACCGACCAAGAATCGAGTGACATGAGGGATCACAAGCCCATTAAAACCAATAGAGCCTGCTACTGACACGGCAGCACCCGTTAAAAGAATAACAACCAATATACCAAGCACCTTGACCGTTTTTGTATACTGTCCAAGCCCTTTCGCAAGTTCTTCACCTAAGCTCAAAACCGTAATCGAACGGGCAAGGATCATTGCAATGATTAGTCCTGCAATGGCAACTGGAATGATGATTTGAATGTTGCTCCAATTCACACCTGCCACTCCGCCAGCATACCAAAAGCTCATATCTTGAGCGACGTCAAAACGGATGGCAATGGCTGAGGAGATGGAGCTCAAAAGTGCTCCAACCGCTGTACCAGCTAGTGCGAGCTTTACAGGGGTCAGCCCCCCTTTTGACATAGTACCGACACCAAATACAATAGAGGCACCGAGTGCGGCTCCAACAAATGACCAAAGAATTAATGTAAAAGAAGATTGGCCAGGGAAAAATGCTAATGCAATGGCAATCGCAAATGCGGAGCCATTTGTCACCCCCATAATCTCAGGTGACGCCAGCGCATTTCTTGTCATTCCTTGCATAATGGCTCCTGATACGGCTAAAAAGGCACCGACGAGGGCAGCTCCAACTGTACGCGGCAGCCTCAATTCCCGAATGATTTGATGTGAAGTTTGATGTGGATCAAAATGAAAAACGGCTTCCCATACAGTCTTTAGATGAATGTTTGCCGCTCCTAATGATACTGATAAAAAAAGACCAAATGCTAAAGCGATCATTCCTATGATGATTACAGCTGCTGTTCCAAAAGGCTTCGTGACAATATCGATCGTATCATCGCTGGCTGGCAGCTGTTTATTCAATTGTGAGCCCAAAACCAGTCTCTTCCTTTCCGTACATATCTATTCTCTATTAGTGATAATGATTATCAATCTCGAAGTCTAGTATATCACTTTCTTTTCTTTTTGAAATCACTGTTCTGATAAATTTCTTTATTTTCAGCAAAAAACTGTGAGAATTTCATCATTTTTCTTTTGGTACTAAATGAACCGATGCATTTTTGTTCCTATCATGTTACGATAAAAGTGAAAATGAGAATCATTATCAAGAAAAAGTGAATAGGAGAACATTTTGTGAAAAAACGAACTGGATTTCTTTTGATTTCTTTATCCATCCTTATGATCTTTACAGCCGCTTGCGGCAGCACTTCAAATAAACAATCTGCAGCGAAAAAGAATGACATGATCACATATCAGGACGCCAAAGGTGAAGTGAAGCTTCCGAAAAATCCGAAACGAATTGTGCTTCTTGCAGAAAGCTATTACGGGGACCTCGTCACACTCGGCAAGACGCCGGTTGCTGCAACATCACCCATCTTTAAAAACCCTTTTTATAAAGGGAAAACAGATGGAGTGAAAAATCTCGGAAGGACCCCATCAGTCGAAAAGGTAGCCGCTTTGAAGCCAGATATGATTATTGCTTGGGGAGAAGATGAGAAGTTTGATCAATACAAAAAAATCGCCCCAACTGTAGCGGTTAAATACAACCAATATTCCTTCAAAGACCAGCTAAAAGAATTCGGTAAAATGACAGGTACACCAAAAAAAGCAACAGAATGGATCACGAAATGGGATACCAAAATTGCTGGGGTGAAACCAAAGGTAACAAAAGCTGTCGGCAGCAAAACGGTTTCGATCGTATCACCATTTGATAAAGGCATTTATATCTTTGGAAACACCTTTGGCCGCGGGGGCGAAATCATTTACGACGAGCTGAAATTAAAAGCACCGAAGGCCGTCAAAAAAGAAGCGATTGACAGTGGTGTCGGCTATGCAAACATTTCTCTTGAGAAGCTGCCAGAATTCGCAGGCGACTATATTTTCACAGGTCCATGGAGCGGCTCAAAAAGTAATGGTGACCAAGTGTACCAAAGCAGCATTTGGACCTCACTTCCTGCCGTCAAAAATAAACATGTATTTGAAATAGATCCAGTCGGTTACTTCTTTAATGACCCAGTGTCACTAGAAGGTCAGCTAGAGTTCATTGTGGACCGATTGACATCTGCATCATAAAAAAACGTTTCTCCATTTCTGGAGAAACGTCTTCCTTATCTTATACCGCTTCTTTGGCAAATCCTTTTGACATGAGTGGATAAAGCAAAATACCCACTAAGAATAGACCGATTCCAAGACCAAAAGTTTTCAAGTCGGCTGTTCCTGAAATAATAACCCAAGCTGAATATACCATCGCAACAAGTGCAATGATACCGTCTCTTGTTCGATTTCCTTTTTGAAGCTCATATGTGTCACCTTGCATGATGACCTTAAAGCTGTAGATAGAAGACACACTATACGGAATAAGATACGCAAGTGTCGCTGATGTGGTTAAAAAGGTAAAAGCTTCATTAATTGTACGTGACATCACAGAGAAGATAAACAGCTGTGACATAATATTTGTAACAGTCAAAGCGAAAGCTGGGCTTCCTTTTTTGTTTGTTTTTGCAAATACTGCTGGAAAATCACCAGCCTTTGCTGCTTGATACGGTACTTCTGAACCAAGTAAAATCCAGCCAAGCATCGAACCAAACAAACAAATAATCGCCAGCAGTGCCATGACAATTCCGCCAGCTGGCCCAATAATAAGCTGAAGCACATCCACAAATGGTTTGTCAGAGCCTTGCAATTGATCATGCGGAAGAACGCCCATTGTAATCAATGTGATAATCATGTAGATCGAAAGTGCGATTAAAAGACCTGTAATCGTCGCACGTTTCACATCACGCTGTGAGGATGCTCTTCCTGATAAAATGACAGCTGATTCAATCCCAATAAATGCCCATAGTGTGGAAATAGCTGCATGATGAATTTGGCCTCCAAGTCCGAGCACTCCTTCCCCGCCTGTTTCAACCGGGAAGTAATAATGTTCAAATAATGCCGTTTGAAATGCAAATAATCCCGCCACAATAAAAAGGACGAATCCAAGCACTTTCGAAAAGGTCGTAATAAAATTCAATTTACTTGCAGCACTTAAGCTAGTGATTAAAATGGTATGTGTTCCCCATAAAAGAAGGGTACATACGATAAACGTCATGAGCTGGCCAAGTGTGACCGCTTCTTTTCCAAAGGTAAAAACTTCAGTCTTCACGGTGAGAATAGGGAAAAAAGTCGTTAAATACCCAGCAAGGCTTGTAATAATTGCGACATTACTAATCCAGCTTGCCACCCAATATCCCCAAACCATTGTAAAACCGGCCGCTTTCCCTTTTTTCGGATCTTTAAAAAGCGCCCTTGCATAACTTTGTGGTCCAGCCGTCAGCTGCGGCTTATGAATGGACAAATGCCCAAATACAAGTGCAATCATCAGCACACCGCCGCCTGTGACAAGCCATGCCATCGTCACCCCTAAAGGACTGGCGTGCTGGGCAAGCGTACTTGGCAGCATAAAGATGCCTGAACCTACCATATTTCCGACGACAAAAGCCGTCAATAACCAAAAACCCCATTTTTTTGTCTGTTCCATTTCCGTACCTCCGTTTTATTCACTTTGGACCAGACCCGGCAGTATCTTCATTGATATATTTGTGAAGCAATGACTTGCATTCTTTATGTTCATCATGGATTACTTATTCACAGCATACCCTTATTTTTGTTACGCAGAACATAAAAAAAAGCCTGAACAAAAGTCCATGCTTTTCAAAACATACACCTTGATCTCCGGATAGCCCTCCACGCTTCAAAGACGTGGCAGTCCTGCATTTATTCAATGCAGACCCAGCATAAAGAAAGTTGGAGCTCTCTTTACACTTCGGCGCTGATGCCTTTTTTCTCATGATCTACGATTCCATCTCTCCTATGAGTGACTCATCATCCGCGCAACCTCTACCTCACTGAGACATAGCGTGAGGATTTCTATCATTTTTACTACACGAAGGTTATCAAACATTCTCACATCTGTCAAAGGGAAAAACATAGAAAAAAGGCAGAGAACGGTTTCTCTGCCCTCTACCTGCTTATTGTTGGTTGTTTTTCTTCTGTTGTACAGCTTCCTGAAGCGGATCGCCTGCTAGCTCTTTACTTGCTTCCTCTAACAGCTGATCTACCTGCTGATGGTTTTTCTCACTTTTCGCCTTTTTATCCTTTTGGAAAAATGACATCGCTGTTTCCTCCCTTTTCATAAAATGCGGTTGCCTGTTTAATTTGTGCTACAGCGCTTAGCATTATACAAGGAAAGAAGCTCAATCATCATGAAAGGTCTGTCTCATTTTTTGCAAGTACGACAGAAAGGTTTTTAAATCTTCCTCTGTGAAGTCTGACATCATATGCTGAATCACTTTTCCGAAAAGACGTGTATGCTTTTCATAAATGGCCATCCCTTTTTCCGTGACTTCTAAACGGACAAGTGACGAATCGTCCTTGTCCCGCTCTCTTTGAATATAACCCTGCTCACATAATTTATTGAGTGCAATAGAGGCTGCACCAGGGTTTAAAGAGAGTCTTTGCTTCAGCTCTTCGGCATGTGATACTTTGCCTTGTATCAAAATAGAAAGAGCATATATCTGCGGAGGCGTGATGTCTTTCTCTAACTCAAGTAACTTGCGGTTTAATTTACGGCTGACTTCATAATGTACAAGAACAATTTCTTTTAAAATGTCTGCATTACCCATCCGAATCGCATCCTTATCGTTAGTATCAACATGACTTCCTCCTTATTATAACCCTTTTGGCCTCTTTTTCTTTAGAAATAAGCCTTGCTGAATGAATCCACCCTTGATATAGTGAGTACTTGAACTAAAGATAGAACAGGAGTACGCATCATGACAGGAAAAACACACATCATGGGCGGAATTGCCGCCTCCACAGCCGTTGCCTACTATTATGGATTCGACCCAGTGACGATGGCTGCTGCTGGATCAGCTGGTGCCCTGGTCCCTGACCTTTGCCATACAAAAAGTAAAATCGGCAGAAAATTCCCGCTGCTCTCGGCACTGATCAGCAGTGTGTTCGGTCATCGCACGTTTACACATAGTTTATTATTTTTGCTGATCATTTATTTTCTAGCGACAACATACATTCCAAATGACAGCCTAAGTATCGGTTTACTAGTCGGAATGGCAAGCCATCTCATCCTGGACGCAGGAACAGTGAACGGGATTAAATTTTTATTTCCAGCTTCCATTAAAGTGCGTCTTCCCTTCTATGTCAAAACAGGCAGCGCAGGAGAACAAGTCGTACTGGCTGCTCTCACCGTCGTTACCTGCTATTACATCGCCGTCATCTGCGGCATATCCATCCCATTCTAATGAATCAAAAAGAGTTTTCCGAAAAACACAGGATATGAATTGATCATTCCTCATTTTTTTAGTAGGTTTAAGATAAGTGTTTTTGCCTTGCAGCTGAATACAGAATGGTGAGGAGCTACATACATGAAAGCGTTTTTCAAAGATCACTGGTTTTTAGTGTACTCCATCCTCTTCATGTGGATGAAAACATACATCATTTATCAATTCGGATTTCACATACGAACGGCCAATCTGTTTCATGAATGGCTGCTTTTGATCAATCCACTTAGCTTTTTGCTCCCTTTGTTTGGGATTGCTCTTTTTTTAAATGAAAAGAAGCAAAAGATTTTTTTATTGACCGCAAATTTGATTTTGACGGCGATTCTCATAGCGAATACGATCTTTTATGGATTTTATATTGACTTCATTACGATCCCTGTATTATTCCAAGCGAAAAACATGGGAGATATGGGCAGCAGTATGACAGAATTGTTCCACCCGCTGTTTTTGCTGATGCTCATTGATTTCGTGGTACTGGCGTGGCTGTTAAAGCGTAAACCTTTAGCGCCAAAAGCCTCCTTCAAGACGATCAAAACATATTATGCCGTGTGCTGCAGCTTTCTATTGTTTCATGTCAGTTCAGCCATGATGGATCATCCCCGCTTTCTGACAAGCTCTTATGATCGAGAAGTGATTGTACGAAACCTTGGGCTGTTCCAGTTCCACCTGTATGACGGCGCTGCCCAAACAGCGCGTCTTGGACAAAAAGCCTTTGCAGATGAAGATACACTTTCAACCGTAGCAAACTACACAAAGGCTGATTATAGTGCACCAAACGACGAGTACTTTGGACTTGCTAAAGGCAAGAACGTAGTGTTCATTTCACTCGAATCAACACAGCAATTTGTCGTTGATCAAAAGGTGAATGGACAATACATCACCCCCTTTTTAAATCAACTCGCTAAAAAGAGTTTTTATTTTGATGAATTTTATCAGCAGACTGAGCAAGGGAAGACGTCGGATTCAGAGTTTATTGTCGCAAATTCCCTCTATCCATCTAGCAGCGGCGCTGTCTTTTTCACAGCGAGTGACAACGAATATGACACGTTATACAAGCAGTTGAAAAAAGAGAACTATCAATCCGTCCAATTTCATGCGAATAATAAAACGTTTTGGAATCGTGATGTGATGTATAAATCGTTTGGAATTGACCGTTTTTATGATGTCGATTCGTATCAGGTCAATGAACAGAATTCAACTGGCTGGGGCTTAAAGGATATCGACTTCTTTGACCAATCCATTGATTATTTAAAAAAGTTGAAGGCGCCTTATTACAGCACGTTCATTACCTTGACCAATCACTTTCCATTTGAAATCGATCCAAAGGATCAGTTGATTGATGAATATGATTCGTCCAGTGCCATTTTAAACCGCTATGTGACGACTGTCCGCTATCAGGATGAAGCCATTAAGACATTTTTTGAACGTATGAAAGAAGAAGGACTGTATGACAATACAATGTTTGTTCTCATGGGGGATCACTATGGCATCTCCGAGGCACATCATCAGGCAATGGCGGAGCTGCTCAAAAAAGATGAAATCACACCGTTTGATGCTGTGAAATTGCAGCGGGTCCCATTTTTGATTTACATTCCGGGAGTCACAGATCAAGCACCGCAGACAATTTCTGAAACAGCTGGGCAAATCGACGTGAAACCGACACTCCTGCATTTACTCGGTATTGAAACGAAGGATGCCATTCAATTTGGCAATGATTTATTTTCAAACGAACGGACGCCTTTTGCTGTTTTGAGAAACGGGAATTTTATTACAGATGATTATCTCTATACAAAGAACACCTGCTATGATCAAAAAACAAAAGAACCTGTTGAACAGGATGAGGTGTGTCAGCCTTATATCGAAAAAGCCAATAAAGAGCTTTCCTTATCAGACAAAGTGATCAATGGGAATTTGCTCCGTTTTTATCAGCATTAAAAGTCGCCTTCTGGCGGCTTTTTCTTTTCTCTTTTTACTGAAAGCCTATGAATGGTCAAATAAGTTTGCTTATAATAAAGGATACAGATGATATTGAATAATAAGAGGTGTGAACATGAAGTTGAAGTATGCGTTCTTCGCCTTCATCGCCATCTGTTTGCTCCTGAGCGGGTGTCAAACAGAGATGAAGCCATCGGATACAAGCAAAAAAACAGAGATTGTCATTTCAGCTGCGGCAAGTCTTCAGGATGCACTAAAGGAAATTGAATCCACCTATAATGATGAGCATCCGAATGTGACATTAACAAATAATTTCGGGTCATCCGGCACATTGAAGCAGCAAATTGCGCAAGGGGCAAAGGCGGATCTCTTTTTCTCTGCAGCTGAAGCGCCCTTTGATGAGCTTGTGCAATCTGGAGACATCGATCAACATTTTATCAAGGATGCTATCCAAAATGAGCTTGTACTCATTGTGCCAAAAGATCACTCTTCCTCTATTAAAAGCTTTCATGATGTCCAGCACATAAAAGGTAAGATTGCTCTTGGCACACCTGAATCCGTTCCTGCTGGTACATACGGCAAAGAGATTTTCACAAAGCTGAACATCTGGGATCAAGTGAAAAAGAACACTGTGTACGGCAAGGATGTGCGGCAGGTTTTAAGCTACGTAGAAACAGGAAATGTGGAAGCCGGTGTTGTGTATAAGACAGATGCCCTCGTTTCCAAAAAAGTAAAGATTGCAGCTGAAGCCAATCAGGACATGCACTCACCGATCATTTACCCAGTAGGGATCGTAAAAGGGACAGAACATTTAGAGGAAGTCAAGTCCTTTTTCCAATTTCTTCAATCAAAAGCAGCCAAATCCATTTTTAAAAAGTACGGCTTTCAAGTGACATAATGCCCATGCTGACTGAAGAATTCCTATCTCCCATTTGGCTGTCCGTGCAAGTTGCCGTTGTGAGCGGGCTGCTGGCAACTGTTTTTGGTACAATGATGGGCTATTGGATGGCGCGAACTTCATTTAAGGGAAAAATGATCGTAGAAACGCTTTTGATGATGCCGCTTGTCCTTCCGCCAACGGTTGTAGGGTTTTTATTGCTCGTCATATTCGGAAGGCATAGCTTGATCGGAGGCGTGATTGAATGGATCTTCCACCAGCCGGTCATTTTCACTTGGTGGGCGGCGGTAATTGCATCAACGGTTGTGGCATTCCCGCTTATGTATCAATCAGCAAAAGCCGGATTTTCAACCATTGAGTCAGATATTGAAGGGGCTGCAAAAGTAGATGGTGCTCATTCATTCCAAGTCTTTGCCTATATAACAGTACCACTTGCCCTGCCTTCTCTCTTGTCAGGCAGCGTCCTCAGCTTTGCTAGAGCCCTTGGAGAATTCGGGGCGACCTTAATGTTTGCCGGCAACATCCCAGGAAAAACGCAAACACTTCCAACCGCTATCTATGTGGCAATTGATTCTGGACGAATGGAGCTTGCTTGGGCTTGGACGATTTGTATTGTGATCCTATCTTTTATCATGCTCTTGGCTGTGCGCCGAAGCAGGACGTAAAAAATCCCTCTATGTGAGAATAGGGGGATTTATACTACATATTTACTTTGCCGTTTTACCATAGTATAAGTCAGCAAGGATGACAAGCAGATAAGCAATGAAATGCAGATTAGAATTGTGATTATATTCATCGGAATAGGCACAAATAATTGGTAGTTCCCTTTAAAAGAAAACAGATGCATAGCTAAGTTGGCGATCATGTTTTTTAAATCAAAGACACCTAAGTTAGGGATCAATAAAAAATAGACCATATAGATAACCACAGATAAAATAAAACTTCGACATAAACTACCTAAATAAAAAACAAGTGTACTAAATAACCAGCTTGTACATACAACAAACATTAATTGAAGCAGTATAGAATGTTCGGTACTATCTTTATATGTAAACAATTGAACAGATATATCTTTTGATATGACAAAATAAAAGATATGACTGACCATATATGAAATAAGAGAAAGAATAGGAATTAAAAATAGAATGATTACATAAAGAGACAGTTGCTTTGAAAACAAAACATCGTTCCACTGATATTGAACCGCTTTAATTTTCATCGTTTTATATTTCACATCATATGTCGCTAAATAGATCGCATATAAACCAAATACAAGTGGATAAAAGATAAAACCCATCCATTCTAAATTAGTTGAAATGGCTTGAGTTGGCTCCATCAAATGAAGTGATTGAATAAACTTCTCATAATCGTATTTTAAGACATTTTCTACGACTTCTCCTTCGGCACCTGCTAATTCTCCTTCTTCTATGTTAACTGGCATCGTCAAAGCCTTTTTTATATCAATACCGAGCTCCTTATATTCATTTTCTGTTTTTACATATTGGGCATAGTTTGATTTTGTTGTTTCATATTGGGCATATACATTCCATAATGAAATCAGCATTAATGGAATAAACAAGATAAGAAATGTTTTAGCATAATGTTGATATAAAAGCTCTTTTTTCATTAATTTAAAGATATGTTTGATAAATGTCACCCAAATCCTCTCCTTTTTCCTGAAAGTCATGGATTTGAATCATTGATTTGTCTTTTAAAATAAACAATTCATCAACAATAGATGAATAAAATTCAAACTGATGACCTGTAGCTATAATGGTCATGTCTTTAGACCACTTCTTAATCATTGCTTTTAATTCCATCATTGTTCCATAATCTAAACCATTTGATATCTCATCTAAGAACAAATAAGTTGGTTTTGTTAATGCAATCAATATAAAACTCAATTTCTTTTTTTGGCCATAAGAGTAATGTTTGACCTTCTTTTTGAGGATCTCATGTGGTAGATATTCCCTTGCCAGTGTATCACACTTTTTTTGGTCAAAAGGGCTATTTAACAATAATCGTATATTTTGATAACCGTTTAGATTCAAATAGAGTGGGGAATCATCATACATGACCTGAATTTCATTCCTTACTTGATCAATTGGCTGATGATTATACAAGATCTCCCCTTCACACTGTTCTAACTGGAGTAAACATTTCATAAAAGTTGTTTTACCGGATCCATTCTTTCCCATGATGAAATTTATTTTTTGATGTTTTATTTGAACATGTAAATCTTCAAATACAGGCTGATGTCGATATGTTTTTGTCAATCCTTTTACATGGATCATTTTCCAAAAACTCCTCTTACTATTTTTTGAGATTATTTATAATATTTAAACAGCGCTACTATGATTTGTAAATAGTTCTTAAGCAGCGCCTTTTCTATTAATCTATCATATTAATCCCAACCATGTTTCCCTTTTCCATTAACCCAAACTCGATCTGTAAAAGAGTTACTCACAAAGGTAACATCTCCCCACGGAGTGGGTGTTCCAAATTTAAGAGTTGTTTTATGTGCCCATTTATGAAGGTTAGATCCCTTATAGTATCTTTTAGAACCATTTTTCACCACTTTGTTAGGGAAGACATAGCCTGCATCTTGAGAACCAGAACTCGATTTGACTTTACCCGAAGAATATTTCCAATCAACATATGATTTTGACCATGCCATAAAGCTCCCTCTAGATGTGGTTAGTCTTTTCGCATATACTTTCGAAGCACTTGTAGACATCTCACCTTTATTCGTTTCCTTTATTGTTTGTACATACATGGTACTACTTGAATAATCTTCTTGAATTACTTTTTGCTCCTTTCTTAAATCAACATTTGTTGCTTTGGCAAATGTCGTTGGTAGGATCGTGGTGCCCAAAGTTAACGACAAGCCAAGAATGACTTTTTTCATATAATTAACCTCCTTTTATTTACAATTAATAATTTACCATATAATTCATTATCATCCCATAAATTTCATAATATTTAAAATAGATTTAAGGAGTTCTCTCCTTTTTCAAGATAACTTAGGATCATAGATTGTCTGTCATTAATAGAAAAAACACCTTTCCATTAGTCATAGAGGTGGTGTATCACTCCTACGCCTATCGAAAGGTGTTTTGATAATTATTCTATTTCTTTATTATTCAAACCCAACCGTCATCGTCTCTGGATTTGAGCCGACGCGTTCGTTATTGTTTAATGCATCGATTTTTTCCATGTCTTCTTTGGAAAGCTCGAAGTCAAAGATGTCTGCATTTTGTTTAATGCGTTCTTCATTGATTGATTTTGGAATTGTCACGACACCGCTTTGCAGATCCCAGCGCAAGATGACTTGAGCAACAGATTTGTTGTAGCGTGCAGCAATGTCTTTCAATACGTCATGATCTAATAGCTTCCCTTGCATCAGCGGAGACCATGCCTCAATTTGAATGCCTTTTTCCTTTGCATATTGACGCAGTTCAACAAGTGTCAGTTTCGGATGAAATTCAACTTGGTTCACAGCTGGAACAACCTCAGCATCTTTTAACAGCTCTTCTAAATGCTGAATGTAGAAATTGCTGACTCCAATGGCTCTGACTTTCCCGTCTTTATAAAGCTTCTCAAGTGCGCGCCATGTATCTTTAAATGTATCTGCATTTGGTCCAGGCCAATGAATCAAATAAAGGTCTAAGTAATCAAGACCTAATCGGTTTAAGCTTGCGTCAAACGCTTCAAGCGCTTTGTCATAGCCTTGATCTGTGTTCCATACTTTAGACGTAATAAATAAGTCTTCTCGTTTCACGCCAGATTCTTTAATCGCTTTTCCTACGCCTGTCTCATTTTTATAAACAGCTGCCGTATCAATGCTGCGATATCCGTTTCGTATGGCTGCTTTTACGGCATCTACTACTTGATTGCCGTCCTCCACTTTGAATACACCTAAACCAAACCAAGGCATTTCGACTCCGTTATTCAGTGTTACGGTATCATTCAAGCTTTTGACCATTTTAACAACCACCTTTTTTATAGATTCCATCTCTTTCATTATCTCATGTTGTGCTTCAAAACTCTATTATCAGGCGTTTCTCTTCGCTTCGACGGCTAAGAGCAGCGCACCTGTCATGCCAGCCTTGTCCTCAAGTCCAGGGGAGACAATGTATGTATCAAACGGCGGCAGGTCCACATAATCATTGACATAAGCAGCCAGCTTCTCTCGAATGAGTGGGAATAGCTGCTTTTGCTTCATGACGCCTCCGCCCATGATGATGCGCTCTGGGCTTAAAATGAGTGAGTACTGCATAAGCGCCTGCGCTAAATAATCTGCTTCAAGTGCCCAAACCGCTTCTTCCTGCGTAAGCTCTTTGGCGGGTTTTCCCCACCTTTTCTCAATCGCTGGTCCAGCTGCCAGTCCTTCTAAACAATTTCCATGTGCCGGACAGACACCTGCAAACGAATCCGATTCATCCTGTCTGATAAGGATATGTCCCATCTCAGGATGTGAATGGCCGTGTAAAAGCTCATTTTTCACAACAGCTCCCGCACCAATGCCTGTACCGACTGTGATATACAAACAGCTGCTTAGCCCTTTGGCTGCCCCTTTTGTTAATTCACCTAGTGCCGCGGCATTGACATCGGTTGTAAAAGATACGGGGACACCTAATTGCTTCTCAAGCTCAGGAATGAACGGATAATGCTTCCACTCCACTTTTGGCGTGTTCATGATATAACCGTATGAAGGATCATCCTTTTGAACACAAATGGGTCCAAAGGAGCCAACCCCTAATGCTGCAATGTCATGCTGCTCGAAAAATGGAATGAGCTTCTGTATTGTTATCTCTGGATGCTCTGTCGGAATCGTCATTTCCTCTAAGATGTCTCCATGCTCATTGCCGATTGCACAACAAAATTTTGTACCCCCAGCTTCAATTGCTCCATAATAGGCCATCATTGATCTCCCCCTGCTCGTCTCTTTCTTCATCATAAAACATGGGGGAGAAGATGACAACATCACGTATTAGTGAGCAGAACAGCCTCCATGTCATTGATATACTCCCTTAAATGATGGGCAATATCACGATTGATCTCACCATCTTCATATAAGGTTTGAATTTCATTTCGAATCGACTGTACAGCTTGGAAGTTAAGCTCTTTTTTCTTCCGGTCAAATGAACGGTCTTTTTGCTGGAAGAAGCTTGGACCGTGTTCACAGCGGAAAATCACTTGGTTGTAAAAACCAATCACTTGGTGGCACGTTTGTTTGTTTTCATCTGTCATATGCTGTTTGATCGAGTCTACCGCAGCTTCAGCCGTTTTCTTACGGATTTGTTTGTACGAGTCCTCTTTTTCTAAAATACCGTTTGAAATGTGCTGATTCGGCCGCCATAATTGCAGCCATTGAAGCAAGCGGAGAAACTTCACCTTTGAAAAACGAATTTTGAATGAGTTTGAGTACAGCATTTCCAGCTCATGAAATCTCTCTTGCAGCTCATAAGCTTCTTCCTTGTCAATTTTCTCTTCTTCAATTAATTGTTGAAGTTTCATCTGCTCTGCTTTGATACCATGCAGTCTGATTTTTCGCTCTTGTTTTCTCATCCCGAATTGGTATGGTTCACGCTGGATATTTCTCAGCTTCATTCGGTAATCATTGATGAGTGCAAGGGATACTTCCCTGTTGTCCTCATTCATCCCCTCTTTTAACGTTTTAATCGCGCTTCTCAGCAGTTTTCGTTTCGCATGCTGAATCTTTGTATCCAAGTCCACGTCGACTTGTTTGTCTTTTTTCTCAGATAAAAGAGGCAGTAACACACTGGCTATAATGAGTGTACATAAGATGACGCCTGCTGCGAGGAAGATAATCAAGTGCCGCTCTGGAAATGGTGATCCGTCCGCGAGCGTAAATGGGATAGAGAAGGCACCTGCTAATGTCACAGCCCCGCGGACACCAGAGAATGTCATGAGCATCGAGGCGCGAAACTTCGGCTTTTTCACATTTTGCTTTTTCGTTGCACTCCATTTCCCTGCCCAGAACAGCCATACCCATAAGAAGCGCAGCACCATGAGACAGAGCGTAATAATTAAGATGTAGCCAATCACCTGCATGTTATTAAAGGATTCATCTTGGAAAATGACTGTAGAAACATCCGGAATCTGCAATCCAAGTAAGACGAAAACAAGTCCGTTTAAAATAAATAAAATAATATTCCATGTGTTTGATGAAGCAATTTGCAGTTTGGCTAAATTCGCTTCCATTCGGTCTTGCTCAATGGCATGTGTCACACCGCCAGCCACAACGGCTAAAATTCCGGATACACCGATTTCTTCCGCTGCTAAATAAATCACAAATGGTGTAAGAATTTGTAGGATGATATGCATTGTGACATCGTCCATTCCTAAACGGCGGAGAAAATAGCGAAAACGAATGATAAAAAAGGATAGAATAAATCCAGTCAATAAACCGCCTGCGGCAATCAGTATAAAACTAAAGGATGCCTGAGCAATTGAAAAGGCTCCTGTCACCGTTGCAGCAATGGCAAATTTAAAGGCGACAAGTCCTGATGCATCGTTCATCAGCCCTTCTCCTTCCAGCAGTCTCATGATGCCCTTTGGCATATTCACACGGCTGGATAAAGCACTTACTGCCACCACATCTGTCGGTGATAAAATTGCTGCAAGCGCAAATGCGGCTGGAAGCGGTATGCTTGGAATCATCCAATGAATGGTATATCCCGCTACAATGACGGTCGCAAACACTAAACCAAGCGCTAGAAGAAGAATCGGTGCTCTTAATTTCCATAGCTCGTCCCTTGGGGTACGCTTCCCGTCATTAAATAACAGCGGCGCAATAAATAGAACGAAGAAGAGTTCAGGATTTAAAGAAATATGTAAACCTGAAGGAAAAGCTGCCACCAATATTCCTAAGCCCACTTGAATTAGCGGAACGGGAATAAAGGGGACAAAACGATTGATAATATTAGATGCTGCAATGAGTGCCAGTAGTACGAGCACTGCCAAAAAAATCTCCACTAGTACATGTCCCTCCTATGTATATCTTTCGTCAAGTTTTGCTTACATGCAAAGATGTGTTCATTTCATCATCCATCCGATCAGAAGTGCTTTTTTAGTATTCCGCAAAAAGTGAAACCAACACATAACAATCCATCTAGGCAAAAAAAGGCTGAATCTAGATATTCAGCCTGCTGACAAAATTTTCATCATATGTATTGTTCAAATGATGAACAAAAGACCCTGTTTTTATTTTACACGAAAACTCCATCATCTGCTGATATTCAGCTCTTATTAAACACAAAAAAAGAGCGGAATCGCCCTTTTTCCGTTTTACCCTTTATTTAAAAAATAAGACCTGGCGGGAAGGCGCCATTTGAATAAGTAGGAACAAACCCTGCATGCGACGAGGATGACAAACAGCAGATATAAAGCAAGCTCTCCTTGCGCTAAGCCGAGTCCGACGAATAAGCCGCCAAGGGCTGCCCATACGGCGTAGATCTCTGCTTTTAGCACAAGCGGCTTTCGTCCTGCTAATAAATCACGCACAATTCCGCCGCCGCTTCCAGTCAAAATGGCTGCCACAATGACTGCACTGAGCGGGAGTTCTCTTTGCACAGCAAATAATGCGCCTTGAATCGCAAACGCTGCTAAACCGATCGCATCCGAGAAATTTCCCCATGTGCTCCAGTGCTTGAGCAAAAGCTTTGGAAAAAGAAACACAATCGTAATGGATACAAGGGCAATCGTAAACATTTTGCCCTGTGACCATAAGGCAGACACCGGCAGACCAATTAATAAATTCCGAATCGCTCCACCGCCAAATGCTGTCACAATCCCTAAAATGTACACACCAAGAATATCGTACTCTTCCTCCATTGCCACAATCGCACCACTAATAGCGAATGCGACAATGCCAATGATACTTAAGACTTCCCATGCCATTTTCCGCTTATCTCCTTACCTTTATCTGATTATCTAACACTACTCCATTAATGTATATCTGACACAGGTGAAAAGCAATACAAATTTTCTTTAAATTTTATCTTTTTGCAAAAATAAAAACAGCCCGCTTATAAGCAGGCTATCTCTTTCAATCTTCTTTTGCATTTAACAGCAGCATACTAATGATGATGAGAATAAATGCAATAAGGGCTAGTAGTGGAATGGTGATAAAACCAAACCAGTTCAAATAATCAACGGAACAAGGAATACCGCTCAGGCAAGGGCGAATCGATGCAAAGCCAGGTATCTTTTGTTCCATATAATGATAGATAGAAAAACAAGCGCCAATTACAGCCAAAGGCAGAACGTAATATTTCACTTTCACATCGCCTCTGAATGTCGCAATTCCAAGTAAAAGCACGAGCGGGTACATGAAAATGCGCTGAAACCAGCACATATCGCATGGGATAAACTTCTTTACTTCACTTAAATACAGGCTGCTCATCGTCGCAACGATAGAAACGATCCAAGCACTGTATAAGTAAACAAGCTTATTCCTCATGATTTTTTCCCTTTGAGCTCTTGATCAATTAATTCTTTGATTTCATCATAGTCATAAAAGTTTTCGACTTGTTTGTTGTTAATGAAAAGAGTTGGTGTTGCATTCACTTTATATTGTTTCACAAGCTGATCGTCTGTGTTCAGCTGCGGCTGATATGTTTTCTTTGATAGGTTATCTTTAAGCTTGTCCGTATCTATTTTTGTTGTCTTTTTCGCTAGCTCCGTCAGCTTAGCAGGCGTGACCCATTCTGCTTCACTATCTGGCTGTGCTTGATAGACAGCTTCATGAAATGCCCAAAAGTTTTTCGGATCTTCTTTCCACACTTCTTCAGAAGCTAGTGCCGCCAGCACTGCGCCATCTCCATGAACAGGAAGTGGCAAGTTAATAAACGAAAATGATACATCGCCTTTATCTATGTAGTCCGCTTTCAGCTTTGGGAAAATGTCTGTTTCAAATGATTTACATGATGGACATTTATAATCCCCAAACTCGACAATTTGTACGGCTGCGTTTTTATCTCCCATGACAGGCTGTCCTTTAATAGAAGGCTTACTGTCAACCGTTTGTGCTTCTTTGCTGTTGTTATTTCCAATGACGACGAATAATCCGATGAGAAGAGCTGCGATAATGGTTAAAATGACAGCAAATTTAATGGATGATGATTGATTATTTTTTTTACTCACATAAGCACCTACCTTATTTTTTCATTCCTTCAAAAGAAAAAGGATAATAGCTTAGAATAATGCCATTATCCAACTTCTTCTATTTTAACAAGAGGGGATTCATTATGAAAGATGGTATTCATGAATTTTTCCTAACAATTTTATTTCATTACCCTCATGGCATTTAAAACAGCGAGTACAGTCACACCGACATCCGAGAAGACGGCTTCCCACATGGTCGCAATACCAAATGCTCCGAGTAATAGGAAAACCCCTTTAACCCCAAGGGCAAATGCAATGTTCTGCCATACAATTCTTCTTGTTCGCTTAGCGACAGCGATGGCTTCTGCAACTTTTGACGGCTGGTCTGTCATAATGACGATATCAGCCGCTTCTACCGCTGCATCTGAACCAAGTCCGCCCATCGCAATTCCTATGTCTGCTCTTGCTAATACGGGTGTATCATTAATGCCGTCCCCAACAAATAATAATTTTTCTTGAGGCGCTTTAATCTGATCAATTTCTTCTAATTTCGTTACTTTATCCTGCGGCAATAATTCGGCATGTACTTCATCAATGCCAATTTGCTGGGCGACCGCTGTTCCGACTTGCTTGGCATCACCAGTCAGCATGACTGTTTGAATGCCAGAAGCTTTTAGAGCAGAGACGGCTTCAATTGCATCATCTTTTAATTCATCTGCAATCAAGATCGATCCGGCAAACTCACCATTAATGGCCATGTACACAACTGTTCCGCTTCGTTTTTCTTTTTCATACGAAATGCCTTCTCGTTCCATCAAGCGATGATTTCCCGCTAACACTTGGGAACCACTGATGGTTGCTTTAATTCCATGTCCCGCAATATCTTCATATGCTTCGATCTTGCTTTCATCAAGCGGCGAACCATATGCCGCTTTAATTGATTCAGCAATCGGATGTGAGGAATGAGCTTCTGCTAAAGCTGCAAAAGAAAGCAGCTCCTCTTCTGACCACTTGTCGCTCATTGTCACGATATTGGTCACCGTAAAGTTTCCTTTTGTGAGTGTGCCCGTCTTATCAAATACAGCATAGCTCACAGAGTTTAGTGCTTCTAGATAGTTACTGCCTTTTACAAGGATGCCTCGTTTAGAAGCTGCCCCAATTCCCCCGAAGAATCCTAATGGGATCGACACGACAAGCGCACAAGGACAAGAAATCACAAGGAAAACGAGTGCCCGGTAAACCCAGTCAGACAATTGAGCTGATGGAATGAGAAGCGGCGGCACAAAGGCAAGCAGCAATGCCAATACAACAACAGCCGGTGTGTAGTATTTTGCAAACTTTGTGATAAAGTTTTCTGTCTGTGCTTTTCGGCTGCTCGCATTTTCAACCAAATCTAAAATTTTCGTCACTGCCGATTCGCTTAGCCCCTTTTGCACTTCAATTTCAAGAATACCGTTTTGATTCACAAATCCTGCAAGAACTTCTTTCCCTGCTTCTACATCCCGCGGCACAGACTCACCTGTTAATGCGGAGGTATCCACAAGTGAAAATCCTTCAATAACGAGACCATCAAGCGGAATTTTTTCGCCTGGTTTCACGACGATACGGTCACCGACTTTTACTTCTTCCGGCTTCACTTTTTTCGTTTCATTTCCTACTTTGAGATTCGCATATTCAGGGCGAATATTCATTAATTCACTAATGGATCGTCTTGAACGATTCACTGCTGCCCCTTGGAACAGCTCTCCAATTTGGTAAAACAGCATCACTGCCAGTGCCTCTGGATATTGCTGAATCACAAAAGCGCCAGCTGTTGCAATGGTCATTAAGAAGTTTTCATCAAATACTTGGCCGCGCACGATATTTTTCAGCGCTTTAAAAACCACATCACCGCCGACTAGTAAATAAGCTGCGAAAAACATGATAAATTTCAGTAAGCCATCTTCTGGTATAAAATAAGCTGCTGTTCCAATGACTGCACCGCCAATTAATTTGAGCACAATCGCTTTTAAATTTTTTGTCCCATGATCATGATCGTGGTGATGTCCTTCTTCTTTTGGTGATACACTCACATGAGGTTCGATGGACTGAACCGTTTTTTCAATACGCTTTGACATCGTTTCTTGCTTATCTGCATGTGTGACAGTCAATGTCCCTGTCGCAAAATTAACGGAACAAGCTTCAACGCCATCCATTTTGCTGACACCTGTTTCAATTTTACGTGCACAGTTTCCACAATCAAGACCGCTTAATACGTATTCATCCTTCATTTTTTTCATGTTCTCACCTTTTTTCTATATGATAAGTAACGTTCCCTGGATCGATGAAACCTATTAAAAACCAAAAACTTTATATATGAGCATATATTCATATATTGGATTACCTTTATTATATGAGGAGTTCTTGTCTTCTGTCAATCATTTCTGAAGAAATCATTGGTTTTTTGTGTCCTATTCTGTCACACGGATTTCCAAAAAACCAAGCTCATGTCCTCCGCTCCCCGCATAACATAAAAACGATCATTTTGCAGTTTTTCTCTTTACAAAAGAAGGACAGACGCTTAGAATAAAATAAAAGTTTCCCTAAGGAAACAAATTAGCATTAGAGAATCATTTCATCCTTTAGTCAAAATTATTTAATATATGCATATATCTTTAGGAAGTGCAATGATGATTGAAAGGGGCCGCAAGAGATGTCAAATGCTTTAACAATCGACCGTCTTCATGTCTCATATCACGGACAGGATGCATTAGAGAATGTCTCTCTTTCCATACAGGAAGGGACAATGACAGGAATCATCGGTCCAAATGGTGCTGGTAAATCGACGTTACTCAAGGCATGTTTGGATCTCATTGAAAAAGACCAAGGGGATATTCGTTTTTTTGAACAGCCCTTTAAACAAGTCAGAAAACAGATCGCCTATGTACCGCAGAGAAATGATTTAGATTGGACGTTTCCGATTCATGTACTGGATACCGTACTACTTGGAACATATCCGAAGCTCGGACTAATCAAACGTCCAAAAAAAGAAGACCGGGCATATGCGTATCACTGTTTAGAAAAAGTCGGGATGCAGGACTTTGCCAAAAGACAAATCGGTGAGTTATCCGGCGGACAGCAGCAGCGTGTCTTCCTTGCAAGGGCACTTGCTCAAAACGCACAGCTCTTCTGTTTGGATGAACCATTTGTCGGAATTGATATGGCAAGTGAAGAAACGATGGTTCGCATTTTGAAGGAATTACGAAATGAAGGGAAAACCATTTTGGTTGTCCATCACGATTTGAGTAAGGCAGATGATTATTTCAGCCATCTTGTTCTGTTAAATAAAAAACTCATCAAATCAGGGCCTGTACACGACATCCTTCGCCCAGAGATCATGCTGGAAGCATATGAAACACAGCTGCCATTCTTAAAATCAGCAGGAGGAGACGTGTAATGGAATTTTTAACCGGACTCTTTGAATATGCTTTTTTACAAAAAGCGCTATTTACATCTGTCATGGTAGGCATCATTTGCGGTGTTATCGGCTGCTTTATCATTTTACGCGGCATGGCCCTGATGGGAGACGCCATTTCACACGCCGTACTGCCAGGGGTCGCGATCTCTTATATGCTTGGAATTAACTTTTTCTTTGGGGCTGTTTTAACTGGCGTGTTAACAGCAATTGGGATCGGTTATGTGAGTCAAAACAGCCGCATAAAAAATGATTCTGCCATCGGCATTGTCTTTACAGCCTTTTTCTCAATCGGGATTATTTTGATCACATTTTTGAAAAGTTCAAGTGATCTATATCATATTCTATTTGGAAACGTTCTAGCTGTTCGATCATCTGATATGTGGATTACACTGGGAATCGGTATTTTCATTTTGCTAGCCGTCATTGTTTTCTACAAGGAACTGCTCATTAGTTCATTTGATCCGGTGATTTCTTCGGTTTACGGTTTGCCGAATCGTATGATTCATTATTTTCTCATGACCTTATTGACCCTTGTGACCGTTGCATCACTGCAAACCGTTGGGATTATTCTTGTCGTTGCCATGCTGATCACGCCGGCAGCCACCGCTTATCTCTTAACGGACCGGCTCTGGATCATGATTTATTTATCTGCTTTTTTCGGTGCTGTTTCTGCTGTCGTAGGTCTTGGGCTTAGCTTTACGTATAACTTGTCATCAGGCGCTTCCATCGTGCTGGTCGCGACCATTTTATTCGGCAGTGCCTTTATCTTTTCACCAAAGCAAGGCATTCTATGGAAATCATTAAAATCTAAACGAAAACGAACGCACTTAAAAAAGGAAGCGTCTATGTAAAAGGAGGACATTTATGAAGAAGGTATTTGCTATCCGTTTGACCGCAGTATTCATTGCCCTTATGATCATCGCAGGCTGTTCGACCAAGCAAAGTAATTCCGGTAAAGATGACGGCACATTAAAAGTTGTCACGACCTACTCCATTCTTTATGACATTGTGAAGGAAGTAGGCGGGCAGCATGTCTCTATTCACAGCATTGTTCCTATTGGTACAGATCCACACGAATTTGACCCACTGCCAAAGGATGTTCAGTATACGACGGATGCAGACCTTGTTCTATATAATGGCTTGAACCTTGAAACAGGGAACGGCTGGTTTCAAAAGCTGCTTGAATCGAGCGGCAAGGACGGGGATGATGCCCCTGTAGCCGAGCTGAGTAAAGGCGTCAAAGTGAAGCATTTATCCTCAAAAGGCCTTGAAAGCCAGCAGGACCCGCACGCATGGCTGAATGTCGAGAATGGGATCCTTTATGCCCAAAATGCCCGAGATGCGCTCATTCAAGCGGACCCTGAACATAAAGAGGATTACGAAAAAAATGCAGAAGCCTATATCAAAAAGCTTCAAGCTCTTCACGATGAAGCTAAAGACAAGTTTGATCAGCTGCCAAAAGATAAAAAGCTCCTTGTCACAAGTGAAGGGGCATTCAAATATTTTGCAGAGGCGTATGGATTGAAAGCCGGCTACATTTGGGAGATCAACACAGAAAGTGAAGGAACACCAGGACAAATGAAGCGCATTATTCATTTTGTCAAAGATCATCAAGTTCCTGCACTCTTTCTTGAAACAAGTGTTGATAAACGCAGCCTTGAAAGCCTCTCTGAGGAAACCGGGGTTCCGATCAAAGGAAAAGTCTTCACTGACTCTATTGGAAAAGAAGGCGAAGATGGAGACAGCTACTATAAGATGATGAAATGGAATATCGACACCATTTACAAAGGGCTGTCATCATAAGAAAAGACAGGTGGAGTGAATCCGCCTGTCTTTTTTGTCAGCCTGTTATATTTTCTGGATGTTTTTTCGGCCAAATGACGTAGCTGATGCTAATGATGAAATCAATCGTTAAGATCATCCCCCATGTATTGACAAGCTGCAGCAGCGCTTCCGTCCGCTCTGGTGCTTGGATGAGATAGGTCAATCCATATAACAGCCCCGCTCCAATAACATAAGAAATGAAATGCCGCGCCCAGCCGACCATTTCATACACAGACCGCTCTTTCCCGTACTTTGGTTTTCCCTTTGGCTTAGGACCTCCTGCAAATCGATAGGCAAACCTAGCATCTGCCCATTTCACCATTTGATGTCCGAAGGCAAGGCTCACACCAATATAAACAGCCGCAAGCCCGTGGATAACACTCGCCACAGCCCCTTGCCTTAAATCTATATAAGTAGCCGCAAGAAGGATGAGATCTAAAACCGGCGTACAGACAAGAAAAAAAGCACCCCACTTTTTCTGTTTAAACACATAACGAAGCGTTAAGCCCATTAGAATAAACAGCCAAAAACCAATTTCACATGCCACAATCAATAACCCGACCAATTTCTCCACATCCTTTTTAATACGATTGTATTAAATAAAAAATAACACATCTGTGTTAAAAAAACAACAGCTATGCTAAAATCAATGTATGCCAAAAATCGTCGATCACCATAAACAAAAACAAAAGGTCGCTCAAGCTGCAATGAGAGTGATTAAACAAGAGGGATTGGAAAACGCTTCTGTACGAAAAATAGCAGTCGAAGCTGGAATTTCAGCCGGCTCTATGCGTCATTATTTTTCCACACAGCAAGAGTTATTTCTCTTCTCTATGAATTTAATTCAGGAAAGAGTCAAGGAGCGGATTACAGGGCTTGCATTAAACGGTTCAACGGAGGAAAATGTCCTCACTTTATTGGAGCAGCTTCTTCCACTTGATGAAGAACGAAAATTTGAAATGGAGGTGTGGCAGGCTTTTACAGTCAAGGCGCTGACTGAACCAGATCTACAGCCGCTCAATGCAAAGATGTATGACGAGCTTTTCCAAACGGTGCAATATTGTTTAACGAAATTGAAAGAGGATGGGCTGCTGCTAACTGATATCGATCTTTTATTAGAAACTGAGCGGCTTTATGCGGTCATCAATGGGCTTGCATTGAATGGAATCGTGCAGCCCGAACGTATACCGCCTCAGCTCATACGCTCCGTACTGCAGATGCACCTGCAATCCATCACAAAAAAAGACATGTCTCCTTAATTGGAGAGCATGTCTTTTTTTAATCTTCCATAAAAATACGTTTCGCTTCGTAATAAAGCACCTGCACAAATTTCTTCACATTGATGCGGGTGTGTTCTTCTCTTCCGCTCATCTCTTTCGTCAATTCACTCATTTTTTTTCGTACGATGGTGAAATCGAAAAATTTAGATGCGTAATTTTCAAACGTTGGATGAGAAAAATCGGTTAGCCCAAGTGATGCGATGTGCTTTAATGATTGGTTGATCGCACGTCTTACCCGCTGTTCGGCTGCCTTTGCTTCTCTTGCGATGTCTGCCGATGTATAGGGCTCACCTAACTTATCCTCCGTAATCCCAGTGAAAATGATCTTTAAAGAAGGAAAGGAATCATGATGATCAGCATGCAGCGATAAATACTGGTCTATAAACAGAATCATATCTAATAAATCTTTAGACCCCTTCTCCCCAACAATACCAAGCTCCGCCAGCAAAAACTGCCCCGCCTCTGCAAGACTTTTCCCCCGCTGCTTCGTTTTCGTCTGACCGCGCTGCTGAAATTGCATGACCGATTTGAGTGAGTGCTGAATATTTTCAATTGAATGCTCTAAATGAAGACGTTCAATCATGAGATGGAGAACACTTAAGACCTCTACACGATTGATCGGCTTTGTCACATAATATTCGACGCCAAGCGTATACGCCTGTCCGATTAATTCCTTTGTTTCAACCTGTGACAGCATTAAGTATTTTCCATGAAACTCATCCTTGATCGCTCGAATCGTTTCAAGCCCGTCTCTTTCCGGCATCAATAGATCAATACATAAGATATCAATGTGCAAATCATTTAAGTAGCTGGCTGTTAACTCTGCGCCATCCTCTGCTTCCCCGGCCACAATGCCAAGCTCTTCATCTTCAATGAGCTGTGCCAGTGAAGAACGAACGGCTTCATCATCATCAACAATAAAAAATCTCATCTCCCAATCCCCTCTTTTCTACTGACTTGATCTACTGGTATCGTTAATGTGAAAATCGTTTGTTCATTTGGGATACTCTTCATCTCAACACTTCCGCCAAGCTTCTCCGCTGTATCCTTTACATAGGCAAGCCCGATACCGCTCGATGGATTCCCAGCCTGATCGTATTTTAAAGTGAAGCCCGGTTTAAAAATCACATGATGATTACGTTCTTTAATGCCGGGTCCGTTGTCACTGATTTGAAAAATCACGCGGTTTTCTTTCCGTGAAATAGAAAGTGACACTTCTCCTTCTACAGGAATGGCTTCCACAGCGTTGGATACGATGTTATTTAACAAAGATAGAATGGTATACACGTGATAGGCGGGATGCTGCCCATCTTCATCATAATGAAAGACGATGTTTTTTTTAAGAGATTCTGCATAATTTTCATGAATGCGAATGACAAGCCCAGCGATATGAGAAGGACTCTCATAAGCCTGGAAGTTTTCCTCATGAATCAGCTTTGATAAGGCAGAAAAAATCCGCTGGTTATCCTTTTTGATTTCATGCACCTCTCCTGCAATCTGCAAGGCGGTTTTACCGAGCTTTTTCAAATCCAATGATTCCACATCCTTTGCGTGGTGAAGGGATTGATACAATTGATAGGATGTGGCTGTAATGTGCTCAGCATGTGCGAGTGTTTTATGAAAATATGTAGATTCTGTGTAAAGGTTAGACAGAAGCATCAGCAGATGTTCCTTTTCTTTTTTCATCTGACGCTCTCTCGCCTGCTCTTCATATAAGCGAATCATTGTATAACAAGCCAATACGAAAAAGCTTCTGAAAATCGCCAAAACAAATAATTGGAACAGCGTCCTCACCGTTAAAATTTCATCCATCGTGCCTCGAAGTGCGATGATTTCAAGAACGCTTGCGCACAGCTCCATGACGATGCCTGTTGCTCCAATCAGCCATGGCTGATCGCGGAAACGTCTGACCTTCAATAAATAAAAGAGTGTGCCATAGACAACATAATAAAGCAGGGAAGGAAATCTTAATGAAACTGCCTCTTCCAGCGGAAGATGCCCTGTCACAGTTGTATCAAGCAGCACGCGAAACACAAAAACAGATATCCCAGCGATAATGCCGCTTGTCCATGCCGGAAATCTTTTCATTTGAAGCAGGATAAAGAAAAAGACAACGGTTCCAAAGCTGACCCGAAAGCTGTCCTCAAACGGATAAAATTTAAACTCTCCGCCAATCGGCGTCAGTACAATGAGCAGCACAATTAAATAAGGCTCTGTATTCAGCCATTTTTTCAGTAGATTCAAACGCAGTCACATCCCTAATAATTGACGATAGTATACTATGTGAGCTAAAGAAAAACAAACCTCCATGAAAAAGCGCACACCGGAACTTTGCCGGTGTGCGCTTCTCATGATGCCGCTTAATCTTCTAAACGATCCTTTTCTAAAAGTGATGCGCCAGCAATACCTGGTTTTGTCATTTCAAAAGGATTTAAGATGACATCAAGCTCTTCCTCTGTTAACACATCATTTTGCAGACAAAGCTCACGTACAGATGCGCCTGTAAGGATGGCTTCTCTTGCAATTCGTGCAGCCGCTTCATAACCAATGTGCGGGTTCACCGCCGTCATGACACCGGCACTTTTTTCTACATATTCTTTTAATCTAGATTCATCTGCTTTTAGGTCACGCAAGCAGTTGTCCACGAAAGACTCGAATACATTTTTCATCATGCTGAGAGATTGAAGCAGGTTGAACACTAACACTGGTTCCATAACGTTCAGTTCAAGCTGGCCAGCCTCTGATGCAAGACAGATTGTGTGATCGTTCCCAATGACTTGGAATGCCACTTGGTTCATGACCTCAGGCATAACTGGGTTGACTTTCCCTGGCATGATGGATGAACCTGGCTGTCTCGGCGGCAGGTGCAGCTCACCAAAGCCTGCTCTTGGCCCTGAAGCCATCAGACGAATATCGTTCGCCATTTTGGACATGTTCATCATACATACTTTAAGTGCAGCCGATACTTCTGTATAAGCATCCGTATTTTGCGTTGCATCGACTAAGTCTTCAGCACCAACTAACGGTAATCCGCTAATGTCAGATAGGTAGCCAACCACTTGGCGAATATATTTAGGATCTGCATTCAATCCAGTTCCGACTGCTGTTGCCCCCATATTGACTTCATATAAATGCTGTCTAGACTGCTTGATACGTTTAATATCACGAGCAAGAACTTTTGCATACGCACTAAACTCTTGTCCAAGTCTGATTGGAACAGCGTCCTGAAGATGTGTGCGTCCCATTTTGATGACATGATCGAATTCCTGCGCTTTTTCGGTCATGACTTGATGCATGTTTTCCATCGTATAAAGTAGTTTTTCAATCATATTCAATGTTGAAATATGAATCGCTGTTGGGAAAACGTCGTTTGTTGACTGCGACATGTTCACATGCGTGTTTGGACTTAGCTCAGTATAAGCGCCTTTTTCCTTTCCTAGTAGTTCAAGCGCTCTGTTTGCAATGACTTCATTGGCATTCATATTCATTGAAGTGCCAGCCCCGCCTTGAATTGGATCAACAATAAATTGATTGTTCCATTTTCCTTCGATGACCTCATCTGCTGCTTGAACAATTTTTTCTCCAAGACCAGAATATAGCCGCTGTGTATCCATATTTGCAAGTGCGGCTGCCTTTTTGACAATCCCTAATGCTTTGATGAGTTCCTCATGAATACGGTAGCCTGTAATTGGAAAGTTCTCCACTGCACGTAATGTTTGAATTCCATAATATGCTTGAGTGTCTACTTCCTTTTCACCTAGAAAGTCTCGTTCGATTCGAACTTGCTTGTCCTGTAGCTTCGTCATTTGAAAAGATCTCCTTTTTTACGCTGCTTTTGTTTGTTGTTTTAATTCCTCAATATACTTCTTCGATTTCTCTTGATCAAATACTTTTTCCCACTTAGACATGACAATGGCTGCAAGTGAGTTACCAAATACGTTCACTGTTGTACGAACCATGTCAAGAAGTCGGTCGATCCCAACGATGAAGGCAAGTCCTTCAAGCGGCAGTCCCATAGCACCAAGAGTTGTGATGACAACAACAATTGATGCACCTGGTACACCAGCCATTCCTTTAGATGTCAGCATTAAAATTAATAGTAACGTAATTTGCTCATAGATGGAAAGCGGCATGCCGTACATTTGTGCAACAAATATCGCAGCAATGGATTGATAGATGGCACTTCCATCTAAGTTAAAGGTGTAGCCTGTTGGAATAACGAACGACGTGATCGCTTTCGGGCAGCCGAACTTCTCCATTTTGTCCATTAATCTAGGCAGTACAGCTTCTGAACTTGCTGTTGAGAATGCAAGAATGATTTCTTCTTTTAATACTTTAAATAGTGTAAAGACGCTTGTTCCAGCCATTTTCGCAATAATGCCAAGTACAACAATGACGAAGAATGCCATTGTACCGTAAACGACAAGTACCAGTTTGCCTAGCGGGAGAAGCGCTCCGACCCCGAATTTGATCACCGTCACACTGATGAGCGCGAATACACCAAATGGTGCAAACTTCATCACTTTATTGGTCACCCAGAACATCGCTTCGAGTATACCTTCAAAGAATCCTAATACTGGTTTTCCTTTGTCTCCAACTGCGGCAATTCCTAATCCGAATAAGACTGTAAAGAAGATGGTTGGTAATAAATCACCTTCTGCAATGGATTGGAAAACGTTTGTCGGTACAAGATGCACCAGCGTTTCAGAGAAAGTCGCTTTTTCAGAAGAAGCCTTAGATGTCTCTTCATATTTAGAGATATCGCCTTTCTCCATGTTGCTCATATCAATTCCTGTACCAGGATGGAACAAGTTTGCTGCAAGCAGTCCAACTGCTAATGCAATCGTTGTCACAATCTCGAAGTAAAGAATGGTTTTTCCACCGAGTCTTCCGATCGTTTTCATATCTCCAACACCTGCAACTGCTACAATCAATGCAGCAATAACAATTGGAAGAACGATCATTTTAATTAAATGGATGAATATATCGCCAATCGGCGTTAACACATTAATAACGGTTTCATTTTGATAAAACAGCGCTCCCACGACAACACCCAGAACAAGTGCAATGAGTATTTGAGAAGCTAACCCTAACTTTTTCATACGTGAACCCCCTTTTTTTGATAACGCTTTCTTTGTTGCTTAATCGCATCTTAACGACGAACCTACAAAAAACGACAAAAAGGAACAAAAAGAAGTGAATTTTTTATGAAAAATCTTTAAAAAGGTGGGTTTTTCCACAATATTGTAAAAAAAAGACTTCGCTTTTGGCGAAGTCTCAGAATATATAGACAACGTGATAGAAAACCTTTGCAGTCTAGGAAGGACGAGTACCGGCGCGGAGCGAATTTGACATTCGTGAGCACCGGCACGCAGGCCTGACACCGAATGCGAGGGTTTGTCTACACGCTGAGACTTTGCTTTTGGCGAAGTCTTAATGATTTTGCATCTGTTCACTTGGTGGATGTTGATTTGGAAAAAATTCATCATAAATCGTATATCCAATAAGCACAAGAGCAACATAGAACAATGCACTAACGGTCCAAATCCATTTGACATTCAGCTTCATTCTGCCACTCCCTCTCTAACTGGCTTCAATCGCTGCAATTTGAGCGCATTCAGCACAACGGACACGGAGCTAAAGGCCATCGCCGCTCCTGCAAGCCATGGTGCAAGGAAACCAAATGCAGCGATCGGTATCCCAATACAGTTATAGGCAAGCGCCCAAAATAGGTTTTGTTTAATGTTTCTCATTGTTTTTTGACTAAATTCCAGCGCATCTGCAATGGCATGGAGATCTCCCGTCATGAGCGTAATATCTGCTGCTTCCATGGCAACGTCTGTCCCTGTTCCCACAGCCATCCCAATATTCGCTGTTGCAAGAGCTGGGGCATCATTGATACCGTCTCCGACCATGGCGACTTTCTTTCCCTGTTCCTGAAGCGCTGCAATGTGAGCCGCTTTTTCTTCTGGCAGCACTTCAGCAATGACATGATCAATGCCCGCCTGTTTCGCAATCGCCTCTGCTGTTAGTTTATTATCACCTGTCATCATCACAACGTGAATCCCCTGCTCTTTTAGACGAGCGATGGCTTGTGGAGAGGATGATTTGATTGTATCTGCGACCGCGACAATGCCGGCGACTTCGCCGTCAATCGCAACAAGCATAGCCGTTTTCCCTTGCTCCTCCAGCATTGTGACAGATGCTTCAATTTGCTCATATCGGATATGATGTTTCTGTAATAGCTTACGCGTTCCAATCAAAAGCTTGTGTCCTGCTGCCTTTGCTTCAATTCCATGACCTGGATTTGCTTGGAACGCTTCAACCTCGACCGCTTCAAGACCTCGTTCCTTCATACCGTCTGTGATCGCCCGGGCAAGCGGGTGTTCCGACTGCTGTTCTGCCGAGCCTGCTAGCTGCAGCAGCGTATCTTCTGTCCAGTTGGCATATGCCAGTACATCTGTCAGACTAGGCTCTCCTTTTGTCACAGTCCCTGTTTTATCTAACACGACCGTGTCGAGTGATTGAGTCACTTCTAAATGCTCTCCGCCTTTAAACAGAATGCCCGATTCAGCCGCACGGCCGCTGCCAGCCATAATAGAGGTTGGTGTCGCAAGGCCGAGCGCACACGGACATGCGATGACAATGACGGCTATAAAGGTTTCAAGTGCTGACGTCACATTTCCTGGATCAACAAAGAAAAACCATATGAGGAATGTGAGCACAGCAATTCCTACAACAATAGGAACAAATATCCCTGATATTTGATCTGCCATTCTTTGAATCGGTGCCTTTGAGCCCTGCGCTTGTTCTACGACTCGGATAATCTGTGAAAGCGCGGTCTCTTTCCCGACTTTAGTCGCTTTTATTTTGATGAATCCATTTTTATTGATCGTTGCCCCAATGACCATATCTCCTGCTGTTTTATCAACAGGCAGACTTTCTCCTGTAATCATGGACTCATCTATTGCGGTTGTCCCCTCTATGATTTCTCCATCTACCGGCACTTTTTCCCCGGGTTTGACAAACACAAGATCATTCACTTTCACGTCAGAAATAGGCACAGTCATCTGTTTGCCATCCCGCTCGATAACCGCTTCTTTCGCCTGTAAGCCCATCAGCTTTTGAATCGCTTCTGATGATCTTCCTTTCGCTCTTGCTTCCATTAATTTTCCGAGCACGATCAACGTAATGAGGACAGCACTTGTTTCATAATAGAGGGCTGCCTCATGTGTGCCTTGTACCGCTGACTGAATGCTTTCATATAAACTATAGAAAAACGCGGCAGATGTCCCAAGTGCGACAAGAACATCCATGTTGGGACTTTTATTTCTTAAAGCCTTATACGCACCTACATAAAAGGGCCAGCCGACTATGAACTGCACCGGCGCTGCTAACGCCAGCTGTACCCATGGATTCATAAACGCTTCTGGCAGCCAAATAAAGGACGTAAAAGAAAAATGGCTGACCATTGCCCAAAGAAGCGGCAGTGATAAAATCATCGAGAATAAAAAGCGTGCCGTTTGCTTTTCTATTGCAGCTTGCCGGTGATCTTTTTTTCCTTCCTCCGCTTGATCTGCATCTGGTTCTATTAAAGAATACCCAATAGACTGCACCGCATCTTTTATGTCATTTGTAGACGTTTGGCCCGGATGATATGTGACCTGAAGTGTCTCAAGGGCAAAGTTTACAGACCCGTGATCGACACCGTCCATTCGGTTAATTTTTTTCTCGATTCGGTTTGCACAAGCTGCACAGGTCATTCCCTCTATATCAAATTCTGCTTGCTCCATCACCACATCATAGCCAAGAGATTGAACTTTCCGCTTCAAATCATCTGGTGTTAGCTGCTCTGCCTCATAAATGATATGAGAAGTTTCAAGCGCCAAATTCACACTGGCATCCTCCACACCTTCCAGCCTATTCAATCCCTTTTCGATGCGGCCTGCACAGGCAGCACAGGTCATCCCCGTAATTTGAAAATCAATTTCCTTTTTCATTGATCTCACCTCTCCACATACTCCATGGGGGTATTATATTTTGAAAAAAATACGTGCTGTTTTGCAGCACGTATACTTATTTATACAACATCATATCCCTGTTCCTCAATCACATCGGAGATACGGTGTAACGTGACTTGATCCGGGTGAAATGAAACCTCCACCTGTCCTTTGTCTAAATGGACTTTCACAGATTCAACACCTGCTAATTCTCCTACATTTCCTTCGACTGCTTTCACGCAATGTCCGCAAGACATGCCCTGCACTTGAAGTGTTGCTTGTTCCACTTCTCATCGCCTCCATCAATCATTTTCTACAATTTACTATACCCTAGTAGGGTATCAATGTAAACATAAATGCTACGATTTTGTCAGTTTCGTAAAGACCGTCATTAACTCTTCAATGGCTTCATCCCCATTGCCGCTCTTGATAGCATCTGCAACACAATGATGTGTATGCTTTTCCATCAAATGAAGACTGACTTTTTTCAAAGCCGCATTGACTGCGGAGATTTGATTTACAACATCTATACAGTAACGATCGTTTTCAATCATTTGCTGAATCCCGCGAACTTGTCCTTCCACTCGTTTCAAGCGATTGATCAATTGATCCTTTTCCTTTTCGGCTCTAGGCGAAGCCATATGTCTTTCTTCATGTTCTGTCATGTGATCACCTTTTTTCCATTATGACTTGTCTTTACCTAAATTAAAGCATATCTCCACCGGAAAAGGCAAAGATATGCTGAGCACCGCATATAAAGCGTTGTTTGTCCTAATTTGTTAATTGTTCGATATCCTGCAAAAGATTGATAGATTGTTGAAGCTGTTTCATCAATCCCTGCTGATCCTCCAGTATGGCGGCAGCATCGATATCGCCTGCTTTCAATTGCTGTATATACGTTTGAATCTCCTCTGACAGCACTTTATTTTTTTCAATGATTTGTGCATGAAGGTCTTCTGCCATTTTTGGCACTGTGACGTCATTAAAATCTTGAATATCTGCCTTCAATGATTCAAGCTGCTGCGTTAATTCTGCCTTTTTGGCGGCGTTTTGTACAGCTTCTTCAGCGAGCTTTGGAAATTCCTCTGTAAATTGCTGAATGTCCGTCACATAGTCATTCGCCTCAGTAACATATGTTGTTGTATCGTTGACCTGATCAAGCAAGCCGGAGCACCCGCTTCATACAAGCATTCCGGAAAACAGGCAAGCCATTACGTATTTTTTCAAGATCGATCATCCTTTCATCTGTCGGATTAAAAGCATCATTTGTTCCGCTTCCCTATCACACAGATGCAAAAAGACCTTAAAAATAGCCAGACCTTTGCCTCATGTGTGATAGGCAAAGGTCTGGCTAACATTGTTCATGCCGGAATGGCCGAGAAACAACGGATGTTTCTGTAATGACGACCAAACCGTAAAAGCTACTCCCCTTTAGGAAACCGGTTCAAATGTTATGTTTATCATATCGAATGTCAGGACAACAGTCAATTCGGAAGATCCTGCTCTTGATACAGCACATGGCCCTTACCAGTTGATGCGTAAATCCGGTTCCTTCCTTGGCGTTTTGACATATACAAGGCCTGATCCGCTTCAAATAGAAGTGTCTCTAATACACAAAGATCATTGGCTGTATGAGCAATTCCAAAGCTCGCTGTCACTCGCACTTTTTCCTCATCATTCGTAAAGAAACTCACTTCAAACGAATGTCTGATTTGTTCCGCAATATGACAAGCCTCTTTAAATGACTGATGCGGCAGACAAATGGCAAACTCTTCTCCTCCATATCGTCCAAATAAATCATCCATTTGTAAATGCTGCTGACAAATAGAGACAACATGACGAAGCGCTTCATCCCCGATATGATGTCCGTGTGTGTCATTGATTTGTTTAAAGAAATCAATATCAAACAGCATAACAGCCGTATCCTGTGCATCCTCTTCCAGGATCATCTGCGTTCGTTCGATGAAAGAAGAACGATTGAAAATATTCGTCAAACCATCGATATACGCACGACGCTCCAGCTCTTCCTGCAGCAAACGCTGCTCTGTTACATCACTGATCACAATTTGCCTGCCCTCAACCTCTCCTCTTCTATTAAATAGCGACGAAGCAGTTAGATGATAATAATAGGACTGGTCTTTTTCCTTTTTCCACATTAAATCATATTGCGAATGATCCTGCGGAGAGCGCAGCCATTGAATGAACGCTGAATCTTTGATGATTGCTGAGAAAATATCGTCGATTTTATGGCCAATTCCCTTTTTATTCGCAAGTGCTGGAATGATCAATGCAGCAGCGGGATTGTAATCAATGAGTGTCCGATATCGATCTAAAATCAGAACCCCTTCAGACATATGCTCAAACACACGCTCCATTGCTATGGGAGACAGCTTAAAGAGCTGGAACGACATAATTACCCATAAATAGAGTGCGTTGGTGATAAACATCACCACAGGAACCGGATCAATATGAAAAGGAGTGACGCCTAATAAATAAATAAAAGAAGTCAAAATTGGTAATGAGATTCCCACTAACAGTACGAGAATCTGCTTTAAATATTCTTTTTTTGTGACACGTAAAAACCAAAGCAGCATAAAAATAGCAAGCACCGAACAGCCAAACGTATAAACGCCATGAATGATATACCAATAGCCAATCGTAAAATCAGCCAATAAAAACCCATCTACTGGATTCATCGTGATGCTTCGATAAAAGAGTGAATGTAAAGAGTTGGTGAACACCATAATGGTTGTGAGAGTTGGAATCAATAAGATGAGAAGCACGCGGCGCTTTGTGAAATATTGATGGAATCCCGTAAATTGCAGCACAATCAACAGACTGAGCGGTGCAATAAACGGAAGACCTATGTATTGAAAACAAACCCAGAACATGATTTCTCCAGGGGTACGAGCCAATAATTCAAACGTATGCCCAAAGATATAAATCGCAGTTGCTCCAGACATGTACATAAACAATTGACAGCCAATATATCGATGGCGGTTTGCATGAGCAATGATTGATAATATCACGGACAGAATGCCAGAAACACTCATGATCACAATAAAATGTAAAACAATCGAATCCATGTAAACGCCCCAATTTCAGTTATTTAGAACTAGTCTAATCTTACTATATATGAGGACGTCACAAATGGGAAGATGTGATTTTGAATTGGTTGGAGGTTTTTTGTAAAATTTCAGGCGTCATCGGTTCGTGATTCCTTATATTTTCACTACTTTTTGCTTAATTTGAGGGAGAAGTATGTTGCGTTCGGAGAAATATCTGTACAATGTGGGGATGAATGGAGAGGAGACTCGAAAGGAATATGACTTTTTGAATGATTATGACGGGGCTGTTTATACTGATTCTTTTAGAAAAACCGTTTAAAAAGAGAAGTTCTGGATTGTTATTTTTGATCAGTTATTTACTGCTGATTGCGGTTTATGTGATTCAGACAACGTTTGTAAAACTTATGCCGGATGGATTTTTGATGATGATTGCGGTGGTTGTCGTTTTTCCTTTGTTTGTTCGGTTGGTGCAGTCTTCTTTGAGAAACCGTACATAATAAAAGAGATGCCAGATCTGACATCTCTTTTTCTGCTCTGAACCAAGTTCGGTTTATGATCCTTTAAGAGGTTCCAGCATTATTTTTCTAAATCAAGGTTTTGAATTATCTTTTGTTGTATTTTTAGCTTTCTCATCTTCAATTTTACTAACCTCTGCTTTTGCAAGAACCATCTCTTCTAATGCTTTCTTCATCCTAGAATCTATGAAATTCAAATCATCACCGTCTACCTTATCTTGCTTGGCAACCTTTAAAATATCTTTGAAAATCGGCTCTAAGTTGTCATCTGTTTTCACTAAGTAACTATTTACCTTTTTATACGTATCTGGAACTTTGTTTTCATTTTCTTTGGCTTCGTTAAGTAATTCTCGCAGACTATCAATTTTCTTCTCAAGTTCACTAGCCCATTCTTTATCATAAACATCATCCATTGGAACTAATGAAAAAAAGAAAGGCATAATTCTATCTTCAAAACGTTTTAAATACCCCTTATACCATGCAGCATATTCTTTATCGGTCATCTTTTCAATTTTTTCTTGTTTTACCGGCGTTTTATTTGACGATGAACCGTTTGCTGCTTCATTTTTACCGCATGCTGTGCTCAGCATCAATGTAAATACTAGAAGAAATATTGAAAGCATTGTCCTTTTGTTTGTCTTCATGTGTGAATTACTCCTTATCCTTTGAGACTTTTTCTACTTCGTCATCGGCTTTGGCTGTTTGATCGTATGCTTTGTCGAGTCTTTTCGAAATGTTATTCAGTGATTCAAGATCAAGATTTTCAAGTGCTTTCGGTGTTTCTTCTACGGCATATTGATATCCTTTGTTTGCTTTTAGCAAATACTCATGTGCTTTTTTATAAGCACCAGGAACGTTTTTCTTTTCATTACCCTCATCAATGACTTTTTGTACATCAAAAAGTGACTTCTCGACAGATCCAAGCCATTCATCATTACCTGCATCAATTGCCACCATCTTTTTAGCAAACGCAAACATTGTGTCTTCAATATCACTTCTGTAATTCTCATACCACTCGGCGTATTCTTTTTCTGCCTTTTGATTGCTGCACGCTGTACCGAATACCATCAGCACGGCAAGCATAATCATCGTGGCGAATAGTGATTTAGTCTTTACTTTGTTCACTGAGATAAACTCCTTCTGCATTCCTGCTGTTATTTTCAGGCCTTAAGTTTAATAAATTCACCCACTAATATATGGTGTAACATCCCTACATTTCATCGGTTAAAAGATGGTTATATTTAGCTATTCATTCAAATTATTAGTAAAAAATTCGCATTTGGCTTTTCTGTTAAAAAATTAAAAAAGCATAAAAAAAACGCTATCAATAGCGTCTTCTTTTATTTAATCTAAATATTTCATGTTGCCAGACCCGCATCAAGGGCTTTAAAACCCTTGATGCGACTGCATTCTAAAAGTTTTGATGGAGACGGTGGGAGTCGAACCCACGTCCAGAGACATCGATTACTTAAGCGTCTACGAGCGTAGTCAACATATTTCGTGTTCACTCATCCGCATGCCTGCTGACGGGCGCTTGGAGAGCTAGTCTGATGGATCTCTTCTTACGTCCTCAGACGGAAACGTAAGCGTAGCCTACTTCATTGGGCTCCTCACAGACACATAGGCGATGTCAGGAAGAGCTCGCTGCGCTTATTAGGCAGCTAGTGCTAAGTTTTGGTTAAAACTTTTAGTTTTGCCAGTTACATTTAAGTGCGTGTTAACGAGATCGCCTCTCGGCTCGCAGCCTAAGCTCGAACCATCCCTGTCGAATCCGTAACGTCCCCTTGTAAAAGGGATATACGGGATGGAAGTTCAGCTTCACTGCTTCCGTATATAACTATTATAACAATCTCACTGCTCGAAACAACTGGTGGTTTCTGTCAAAACAGCGTTGATTGTTTACTGCATAACATATTGTAGCATAATGCTTCCGCTCTCAGCAAGCTATCAGCATCAGGCTAGAATTGCTTTTGACGATCGCGGAAGGCACGTTCGATTTCACGTTTTGCATCTTTTTTCTTCAAATCTTCACGCTTATCGTATTTCTTCTTCCCTTTTCCGATTCCAATCAGCACTTTGGCAAAGCCATTTTTCAAATAGAGTTTCAGAGGCACAAGTGAATAGCCTTCTTCCTTCGTCGCACCAATCAATTTGCTGATTTGCTTGCGATGAAGAAGCAGCTTTCTCGTTCTCAGCGGATCATGGTTATAACGGTTCCCCTGCTCGTATGGGCTCACATGCATGTTATGAAGGAACACTTCTCCTCGCTCGATTTTGGCAAAGGAATCTTTTAAATTCACTTTTCCAGCACGAATCGATTTGATTTCAGTTCCTTGCAACACAAGACCAGCTTCATACGTTTCTTCTATAAAGTAATCATGATTTGCTTTTTTGTTTTGGGAAACAACCTTTCCCTCTCCCTTTGGCATTGGCGTACACCCTCCTTTTGACACAAACACGGTCCAAATCGTACGGATTATTTTATCAAACAATCCAGCATTAGACAATGCTGACGCCATGTGGTCAAAAAGCAAATAGAGCGTGATGCCCTATTTGCTTTTTGGCACGTTACTTTTTCTTTTTGCGTTTTTGTTTCGGTGCGTTTTCAAATACGCGTTTTTTCTTTTTCTTCTTTTTACGGCTTGTGAACCAGTCACTTCCGCTTTTATCCTCTTTGCCTTTTTCCCCAGAGGCTTTTTGACCTCCACGCCCTCTTTTCGCTGGTGGATCTGTCCGTTTTTTGAACTTGAAATCTTTTGGTGATTTACGGCGAGTACCCTTCATCCCGACGATTTCAAAATCAATTGAGTGCTCATCTTTATTGACATTCACGACTTTGACAGTGATTTCATCACCGATATGGTAGACATTTCCTGTACGTTCACCGATCATAGCAAAGTGCTGTTCATCAAAACGATAGTAGTCGTCAGTCATGTAGCTGACATGGACAAGACCTTCTATTGTATTCGGCAGTTCAACGAATAGTCCGAAGTTCGTCACAGAACTAATCATGCCATCAAACTCTTCACCGATTTTATCAAGCATAAACTCGGCCTTTTTCAGGTCATCTGTTTCACGCTCTGCATCGACTGAGCGGCGCTCCATTGTAGATGCATGATCTGCGATTTCAGGCAGCAGCTGGCCCCATTTTTCTAGGGTCGCTTCATCTGTCTTTTTCTGAATTAAATAGGTTCTAATTAGTCTATGCACGATTAAATCCGGGTAACGGCGGATCGGAGATGTGAAGTGTGTATAGAATTCCGTTGATAATCCAAAATGGCCAATGCTTTCTGGATCATACTTCGCCTGCTTCATAGAGCGAAGCATCACAGTTTGAATGACGACTTCTTCTGGTTGATCCCTGACAGCATCGAGGACACTTTGAAGTGCGCGCGGGTGAATGTTCGTTGACGTCCCTTTCACAATGTAACCAAACGTCGTCACGAACTCTAAAAAGCGCTGAAGTTTCTCAGGATTTGGTTCTTCGTGAATTCGGTAAATGAACGGAACATTCATCCAGTGGAAATGCTCTGCAACCGTTTCGTTTGCAACAAGCATGAATTCTTCAATTAATTTCTCTGCAACGGAACGCTCACGAATGACAACGTCTTTCGCAGCGCCTTCATCATCTACAAGTACTTTTGCTTCCTTGAAGTCAAAGTCTACAGCTCCGCGCTCCATTCGTTTGTCACGAAGAATCTCTGCAAGCTTCTCCATCTCTTGGAACATCGGCACGAGCGGCTCATATTTGTTTAGAAGCTCTTCATCTTGGTCGACTAAAATCTTATTCACATCGGAATAGGTCATTCTCTCTGTCGTTTTGATCACACTTTGGAAAATCTCATGTTTGACGACTTTCCCGTTACGATCAATAACCATTTCACAAGACAGGGTGAGACGATCGACCTTTGGATTTAATGAACAAATACCGTTTGACAAACGATGCGGAATCATCGGAATGACGCGGTCGACGAGATACACACTCGTTCCACGTTCATAAGCTTCCTGATCAATCGGAGAATTCTCTGTGACATAATGAGAAACGTCTGCAATGTGCACGCCAAGCTTATATTTGCCATCATCCAGCTTTTGCACGGTTACGGCATCATCTAAGTCCTTTGCATCTGCACCGTCAATCGTCACAATCGTTTCATTGCGCAAGTCGCGTCTGCCTTCAAGGTCTTTTTCATCAATCGTTTCAGGTGTGTCTGCTGCCTGCTGAAGTGCTTCTTCTGGGAACTCACCTGGCAGACCGTGTTTATGAATGATCGACAATATATCAATGCCAGGGTCATTTTTATGACCGAGGATTTCAGTCACTTCACCCTCTGCACTCATTCTTCCTTCAGGGTAGCTTGTCAGCGTCACAACGACTTTATGACCTTCGACCGCGCCGTTTTTAGCGGATTTCGGAATGAAGATATCGTTTGTGATTTTTTTATCATCAGGAATGACAAAGCCAAAACTTTTCGTTTCTGTATAGGTACCGACAACCGTCTGAGTATTACGCTCGAGAATGCGGATAACCGTTCCTTCTTTTTTCGTGCCGTTTGATTTGTGGCTGACACGCACCATGACGGTATCACCATTCATCGCTGTGCCTAACTCGTTTGGCGGAATGAAAATATCATCCTGTCCAAACTCTTCTGGCGTTACAAATGCAAATCCTTTTGCATGAGCAGACAGCTTTCCTTTTACCAAATTCATTTTTTCTGGTACACCGTAACGGTCGCTGCGCGTGCGAACGATGAGCCCTTGATCCTCCAGCGTCACAAGTGCTTTGACGAGTTCTTTATAATCATCAGGATTGGTAATCTCCATCATGACTTCCAGCTCTTGAACGGTTAACGGTTTATACGCCTCTTCTTTCATAAAAGCGAGTAATTCATCCATAAATTCTTCTTTTTGCACACTCTAACCCCCTATATATTTAAATTGACCAATCAAGTGATTCTAAGAATGCATAGACATCCTGGTGAACCTTCTCCCGCTCTTTATCAAGCGTGATGACATGGCCTGATTCTTCATACCATTTCAAATGCTTATCATCTGTCTCTACTTCGTTATAAATGATATTCGCACTGTCTGTATTAATCATATGATCGTGACGTGCCTGCACAACAAAAGTAGGTGAATAGATCATGTCGACATTGTTTCTAACATCTGCAATCAGTTCTTGCAGGCTCCTCAGTGTATCCATTGGTGTTTTCTTGAACGCTTCCATTTCTTGTTCAATTTGATCCTCTGACTTACCCTCAAATTTCTTATAGTTACGGGCATAATCTAGTACACCCTGGTACATGACTTCTTCACTTTTTATGTACATAGGTGCACACATAGGTACAATTCCCTTTACAGGTACAGTGTAACCTAATTTCAATGAAAAAACTCCTCCGAGGGATAGTCCGCAAACCGCAATCTCTTCATAACCCTCATCTTTTAAGAATTGATAGCCTTCTTCTACATCTTTCCACCAGTCAGCCGGGCCTGTATGGACAAGCTCTTCTGGCGGCACACCGTGTCCTTTATATTGAGGTGCATGGCATGTATATCCTCTTTCGTTCAAATAACGGCCAAGCATTCGAACATCGGCTGTATTCCCAGTAAAACCGTGAAGAAGAAGCACCGCCTTTTCTCCACCTTTAAACGTAAATGGTTTTGGTGTAACAACTTTCATGATGTGACTTCCTTTCCTTCTGATATGGTTTATATTTTCCACTTGTATGTATGAAACAAACACAAAAGAGTGCTGATAATAAAAAAAGGTCTGAAAAAAGATCAGACCTTCTGTTACTCGCGCTTTACACGCCTAAATATGCCAATGCAAGTGTTAAGATGAAGAAAAGCACTGACAAAATAACCGTTAACCGGTGAAGAATCAAGTCAAGGCCTCTCGCTTTTTGCTTACCGAAAAGCTGCTCGGCTCCACCTGAAATAGCGCCTGACAGTCCAGCACTTTTACTTGATTGTAGTAATACAATGATGATAAGTGCGATACTGACAATTACGAGTAATGTGATAACAAATGCGTGCATGAAAACACCTCCAGACAAACTGGTACACATAACTTTATTTTACATGAAAACAAGGTGCATGTCACGAAACATCAAAATAAAGATTTCCTATATATTGTCGACTTGGTTCGTTATTTTGATACAATTTTGTTCCAAAGTGCTGATTGCAGCATTTTTATATGCAATTTTCGGTTAAAAACTCAATTTTAATGATTTGCTTCTTCCTTCAATAGCTGTTTTAATTCTACTAACAAACGTTCAGCTCCTTCAGGACTCAGCATCACGTTCCCATTTCCATAGCTTTTGTTGTACTTCGTCACTTGTCCCGTCAGCAGGCAGCTCTTATCTGCATCATATTTTTTCAGCATAATGGTTTGATCTTCAATGAAAATTTCTAACAGCTGCTCTTCTTTAATATTGAGTACCTTGCGCATTTCTGAGGGCAGAACAATTCTGCCGAGAGAATCAATGTGTCTGACCATCCCAGTCCTTTTCAATGACATTTCCTCCTTGATGATGATATCATTTATTGACTTTTGTCAATATCTTCATAGTAAAATAGATCTTCAAATTTTTTATCAAAGTAATGAATCATTTTGCCAATGACAAGCTGTCCCGGTTTTCGGTGACCATTTAATACCCTGCTAAGTGTGGCAGGAGAGATGCCAATTTCATCAGCGAGCTGATTTAACGACATATCGTTCTCGATCATATACTGCATGACAAAAGCCCGCCTGATCTGAATCTTTTCGACCATCATTACAACCTCCTATGGAATCATTATGTACAACATGTAAGGCTCTCACATCAAGCAGATTCATTAACTTATGTCAACACTTTTCCCCCTCTGCTATTTCCTTTGGTCAATGATCATACTAAAATAAGTCATATACTGAAATGTGAGGTTCGATGTCATGAATCACTTTGGTGAACAATTACGCATTTTAAGAGAAAATAGAAAAATGTCGGTCAATCAGCTTGCCATGTATTCAGGTGTAAGCGCTGCTGGTATTTCTCGTATTGAAAATGGAAAGCGCGGTGTGCCAAAGCCTTTAACCATAAAAAAATTAGCACACGCCTTGAAGGTGCCTTATGAGGATTTAATGCTGCTTGCCGGTCATATTGAACAGGAACAAGTTCATGAAATGAAACCAAAATATGAGTCCATGTTAAAAATCTATCAAACGGCGCTTCAAAAGGATGTAGAACATCTCCCCATTTTTGACGGGGACAAATGGGAAAAGCTCTCCGCACAAGACATCAGCCAGCTGAATGAATACTTTCTCACGCTCATCAACCAAAAAAAGGCGAACAAATAGCGGGGCATAACCCTAATGTACATCCACCATTAACTAATGTCAATATTTTCATGGTGCACTTATTGCCAATAGTCAACAAATCAAGTAAAATAGACTTATCGAATCTATAACCATGTGAGGTTTTGCGTTGATGAACTTTGGTGCATATTTAAGAGCATTACGTGAAGAAAAGAAGCTGTCAGTGAACCAATTAGCGATGTATTCTGAGGTCAGCGCTGCCGGTATTTCTCGTATTGAAAACGGGAAACGCGGCATTCCGAAACCTCCTACGATTAAAAAACTAGCTGGTGCGTTAAAGGTACCTTATGAAGACATGATGCAGGCTGCGGGCTATATTGAGGAGGCCTCTTCTGTCCATCAGCACGAGAAAGATGATCTTTCTTTATCCAAAATAAAGGAAGCCGCAGCGCAATATGAACTTGATGATCTCGAAATATTTGATGGTGACATATGGTCGACCCTTTCGAAAAAAGAAATAGAGGACCTCAACCGCTATTTGTTATTTATGTTAAACAGCCGGTCGTCCTCATAAATGTTTTCATCATTGACAAGCTTTTTGCGCCGATTTATGACAGATTTACGGTATAATGGGTTCAGATTGGAGTGAAGAAAGATGAATCAATCTGACATGTGCCCGCGGTTTGAAAAAGCAGTTGAGTTATTGAGTAAACGCTGGGTGGCACTGATTGTTTTTCAGCTTCTCTCAGGTCAGCAGCGCTTTAGCGAAATTGAGGCGGCTCTGACAAATTTAAGTGGAAGAGTTTTATCTGAGAGATTAAAAGAGCTGGAGGCAGCAGGTATTGTAAAACGGGAGGTTTTTGCTGAAACACCCGTGCGCATTGAGTATTCTTTAACAGATATGGGGCGTTCACTTGCACCCGTTTTTGAGGAAATTGCGAAGTGGTCCTCTGAATGGATCACACTTGAATCATAAAATACCAGCATGCAAACCGCCTGATCATCATAAAACAACCTCCCTTACAGATGTAAGGGAGGTTTTGTCTTTTCAACCGCTTTTTATGCAGATGTGATGTTTTTTTCAGCTAACGCTTTTCTTTCTTTTTTCTTGTTTGTCGGGCTTAAATAGCGTTCGAGCCAGCCCATGACGAGGTCAGCCATAATAGCCATAAGCGCAGTTGGAATCGCACCTGCTAAAATGATAGCTGTTCCGTTTGTGGCGTTTGATCCTCTGATGATGATATCACCAAGACCTCCCGCGCCCACAAATGTTCCAATCGCTGTAATACCGATGGCAATGACCAGTGCGGTTCTTAAACCAGCCATAATGACTGATAAAGCAAGCGGTAATTCAACCATTCTCAGCACTTGCCATTTCGTCATGCCCATCGCTTTACCTGATTCTAAATAGGCATGTTCAATGCTGACAATGCCTGTGTATGTGTTTCGGATGATCGGCAGAAGCGAATATAGAAAGAGTGATAGAATGACTGTATTTGCGCCAAGTCCTAATACAAGCATCAACACAGAAAGCATCGCTAATGCCGGTATCGTTTGAATGACGTTGGTAACGGCGAAGATCCAATTGCTCAGCTTGCGGTAATGCGCCACAAAGATGCCTACTGGAATCCCGACAATTGCCGCAAACAACACCCCATACGCCGACATGAGAAAATGGCGATAAAATTCTTCTAACACATATGACCCGTTCTGCTGATAATACGTCCATAATTGCTGCAGTGTGTCCATCAGCCGTGACACCTCCCCATCTTACTCAAAGTAATTGTGTTTTTTCAGGAAATTCTTCGCAACGGTTGCTGGTTCTTGAAGCTCCCCGTCGACTTGATAGTTCAGCTCTTGCATTTGTTCTGTATCGATTTTTCCGATCAGCCTGTTGATCACCTTATCAAGCCCTGGATTTTCTTTTAAGACTTTCTCCGGGACTACTGGTGATGCATCATACGGCGGGAAGAACCGTTTATCATCTTTTAAGATTTTGAGGTTATAGGCTTTGATGCGTCCATCTGTTGAATAGGCAAGCACAATATCCATTTTTTCATTTTTTAATGCATCATAGACTAAACCAATCTGCATCGGATATGTGCTGCCAAATTTGATTCCGTATGTTTTCACAAATCCGTCATAGCCGTCGCCTTTCTTTTTGAGCCAAATATTATCGACACCAAATCGGTAATTGTTCGCATTCTTTTTCAAATCAGAGACCGTTTCTAACTTGTTTTCCTTCGCCATCTTCTGCGTCACAGCAAAGGCATACGTATTATCAAATCCATAAGAATCAAACCATTTATAATCATAGCGTTTTTTAAATTCTTTTTGGACGATCTCCATCGCACGCTCCGGGTCTTTTTCCGCATCCATTCCAAGCGTGCTTGTTAAATCCGTGCCTGAATATCTTGTCGCAGAAATGTCGACATCTCCGTTTTCCATTGCTTTCTGCTGCACAGTGTTGGAACCTAGGTTTTTCACAATGGTCGTCTTTTTATCTGTGTAATGTTCGATCATATCGCCAACCATATAGGCCATAATTTCTGATTCGGTAAAGTTTTGTGCTCCAATTCGCAGCGTGCCCCCTGAGGAGCCGGCTAGTCCAGGAAGTGAACAGCCGCTTATCAATAGCAAACATCCGGCAAGCAGTGCACTGATCCATGTTGTTTTTCGATTCTTCACATAAGCCAACTCCTTATGAAACTTCCTTCAATCCTTTTAAGCCTTCTGGTGTTACTTTTTTCTCCAGCTTCATTAATGATAGGTCGATGATGACTGCTAAAATTGTGACTGGTATCGCACCCGCAATAATAAATTCAGGCTGATACAGCTGAAGTCCAATTAAAATGTAGTCACCTAGACCGCCTCCACCGATAAAGGCTGCAAGTGTTGTCCAGCCAATCAAATATATCGTTGACGTTCTGACACCTGCCATAATGACCGGTACAGCAAGCGGGAGTTCAACAAGACGAATTTGTTCCCATGTTGTCATCCCGATTCCTTTACCGGATTCAAGCAAGTTTTTGTTCACACCTTGGACCCCGGCATACGTATTTCTTAAAATAGGTAAAACCGAATAGAAAAAGAGAGCAACGATTGCAGGTATTTTCCCAACCCCCAAAATAGGAATAAAAAAGGCAAGAATCGCTAAACTAGGGAGTGTTTGAAAGATATTCACGATACCGATGATAAAACCTGCGCCTCGCTTCATTCGTGTGAGTACCACACCTAAAGGAACAGCAACGATAATACCAAGCACAACAGCAATTAAGGAAATATATAAATGTTCCCACATTTTTGTGAGGAGTTCCCCACCATTTTTCTCTAGAAAGTCGATGATTTGATCCATGTGTACACCTCCCTTACTTCATTTCAGTGACAGCCGCCGGCGTATCGTCTCCCCAAATGGAGTCGTACACAACATCTACAAGACTTGCACGTGTCACAATGCCTTTTAAATGCCCTTCTGCATCCACAACCGGTACATATTTAATGCCGCGTATTAAGATTTTCCGGACAGTGTCTCTTAGAAGTGCGCCTTCTTGTACGGTATAGAACTCTGTATTTAAAATATCACCAACGAAAGCTGCTTTTCTGCGGTTCGCATCGATTGTTTCAATATCGATATAGCCTTTTAGCACATGATGTTCATCTACTACAAGCAAGGAATCGACCCGCTTTTCTCTCATGATGTAGATGGCATCTGTTAATGTTTTTTCAACTGTAACGGTGACTGGTGACGTGTTCATCATTTGTTCTACACGTTCCATATTCGGATTTGATTGAAGCAGACGTTCTTTGCCGATGAATTCTTCTACGAATTCATTGGCTGGGTTCCGCAGAATATCGTCAGGCGTACCTACTTGAACAATCTCTCCATCTTTTAAAATCACAATTCGATCAGCTAGTTTAATAGCTTCGTCCATGTCATGTGTGACGAATACGATGGTTTTATTTAATGTTTTTTGCAGTTTCTTAAATTCTTCCTGCAATGAATCTCGTGTGATGGGATCAAGTGCGCCAAACGGTTCATCCATGAGGATCAGAGGGGGTTCCGCTGCTAGTGCGCGAAGAACACCGATGCGCTGCTGCTGTCCTCCGCTGAGTTCATGAGGGTAGCGCTCTAAATATTCCGGTCCCATGTCGACAAGCTTCAGCAGTTCACGTGCCCGTTCTTTTCGTTTTTCTTCCGGCCATTTTAACAGCTTCGGAACAAGTGAAATGTTTTGTGCGATGGTCATATGGGGGAACAGTCCAATTTGCTGAATCACATAGCCAATTTCTCTTCTTAATTGAACTGGGTCTTTTTTCATAATGTTTTCTCCCTCGATGAAGATGTTTCCTGAGGAAGGTTCGATGAGTCGGTTGATCATCTTCATGGTTGTTGTCTTACCACAGCCACTCGGTCCAATAAAACAAATAAATTCTCCTTTTGCTATTTCTAAATCAATATTTTTGACAGCTTTTTTTCCGCCTTTATACGTCTTAGATACATTCTCTAGTTTCAGCAAATGAGACACCTCCATTAGTCGGATCAATATTTTCAGAAAATTTACACCTTATTTATTATAGTGCAAACTTTATAAAATAAAAAGTTTATGATGTGTTTGTATTGCATAACATTTATTTAAAATTTTCAGTTAACGGCCTGATAGATAGAGATCTCTCCTTTTTCCTCCAAATTACGAGCAAATACTCAATATTTATTGTTTTCATCAACAAACAGGTATATGATATATTGTGTTACAAATTGTCAGTCGTGAAGGGATGAATCGGGGAGTGGACAAGCAAGCGTTAGGCGCCATTCAAAAAGCACAGGATCATTATATTGAAAAAGCTGCCGAGAACATGAATGCCTTTGGTCTTTCTTCTACAGTGGGTAGAGTGCTTGGTATCATTCACATGAACCGTAAACCAATGACGCTTGGAGAGCTATCAGAGGCGACAGGCATGAGCAAAACGAGAATGAGTCAAGTCGTTCGAGAAATGCTTGATTTGAATATTGCGGAAAAGGTTTATGAAAAAGGAATACGTAAAGATCTATATGACGTTGAGCAAGATCAATACCAAACGTTTATTTCCTTGTTTGCAGCCAATTGGTCCCGAGTTGTCAGCAAAAACCGCAAGGCACATAAGAAAACGTGCAAGGAATTGCTGGAGCTGCTTGAACAGGACGACCTGCCAGAAGAGACAGAGAATAAAATCAATCTGCTTCTTTCAGAAATCAAGGAAAGTCTTGATTACTATGATTGGATTAGCCGCTTAATTGAATTCTTTGAAAGTGAAGAAGTGTTTAAGCATGTGCCGAAACCTTAAAAAAAGCTGTTTTATTTTACATCTTGTAGAAAAAAACAGCTTTTTTATATACACTTATTGCATAAACATTGGAAACATCCCTTTTAAGCCTGCGCCGATCATCTCAACTGCCACTACAGCAAGAATTAATCCCATTAACCGCGTCACGACATTCATCTCTGTTTTCCCCATTTTCCGCATAATGAAACTTGAATAATGAAAGGCATAAAAGGTCATTGCCAGAACGATGACAATGCCGATTAAAATCGTAAACATGTGAAGCATCCCTTGACTTCCCGGGGTTAAACTCATCACTGTAGCGATTGTACCGGGACCAGCGATGATCGGAATCGCCAGCGGCGTAACGGAAACATCCGCCTTTTCTTTGCTTTCTGCCTTTTCTTCAGAATGAGGATTTTGGACATGTGACTCCTTTGCATTCAGCAAATTGTAAGCGATACCAAAAATAAAAATACCTCCGGCGATACGGAGTGCATGAATATCGATCCCAAACAATTTGAAAATGAGCCTCCCTGCCAATAGAAAGGCAACCAAAATAATGAAAGAGACCACAATGGCTTTTTTGGCTGTCTGAGAGCGTTCTTTCTCTGTATATCCTTCAGTTAAGGTGATGAAAAGAGGCACGTTTCCAATAGGGTTTGATACAGCAAATAATGAGACCACGACATGAATCATAAAGGAAATCAACAGACACCCTCCTTTTTTCATAGTGTCTGCCAATCTGATGTGAATATTCCCTTGTGATGTTAAAACCTGTATATATTTAACCGATGATAATAAAGGTTTAAAGAAAGGGGAATGACACATGAAGAAAACGATCACCATCATCCTTCTATCTGTTGCGGTTTTAGGAGCAGCCGGCTGGATGGTTTGGCAGCAGCAGACCATCAAAGCAGCTGAGGAAAAACATCAGCAAGAAAGCAAAACGAACAATGAGCAGCTTTCGAAGTTAAAATCAGATCAAGCGGATATGAAGCATGAAAACGAAGATCAAAAAAAGAAACTGTCTACCATCACCAAAAAGCTCAAAAACGAAAAGAAAGCCTATCAAAAAGAAGTCAAGCAGCGTAAAGCACTTGAGGCAAAAATTGACCAGCTTCAAAAAGAGCTGACAGCAGCGAAAGCCACTGCTCAAGCGAATAAGCAGACTTCACAGGCTGCAAGGAAACCAACTGTTAAAAAAGACCCAAATGTCACCCACAATCCTCCCTCACAATGGGTACAGGATCAATATGATTGGGGTGTGAAACAAGGATATATTAAAGAATAGAAAGGATGAAAAAGCATGATACACATTCAGCCATTGTCAGGTGATCAATCCGTCCCTATGGATCTTTTACTCTTAGCTGATCCTTCCAAGGAAAAGGTTCTTACTTATGTGCAATCCGGCTCTTGTTATGCCGCGTATCATGAACAGGACGTGATTGGTGTCTATGTGCTTTTATCTCTGTCTCAGCAGACAGTTGAAATCATCAATGTCGCCGTGAAGGAATCATGGCAAGGAAAAGGAATTGGGAAGCAGCTGATCCGCCATGCCATTGCTGAAGCGAAAGCCGCCGGTTTTCAGACGGTTGAAATCGGCACAGGCAACTCGAGCATTCAGCAGCTCGCACTTTATCAGAAATGCGGCTTCCGCATGATTTCTATTGACCACGATTTCTTTCTTAAGCATTATGATGAACCGATTTTTGAAAATGGCATTCAGTGTATGGATATGGTACGGCTGTCACTCACTTTGCAAGCAGACTGATGTTTTGTTCCGTCCGTCTGCTTTTTTATGTTCTGCGTTTTTTTACCACATGCTTCACATATTGAATGAAGAAATAAAGCACGGCGCCAGCTAAAAAGCAGACCACACATCCAAAGAGCGTCGCCTCTGAGCTGAATTGATACTCTTCAATTTTCATGATATAAAATGGCATGCCAAACAATGTTGGGCTTGATTCAACATGATTGACCTCTAGCAGCAGTAAAAAAACAGGGGTCATAAACACAGCAAATACATACAGCATCGCAAGTGTTAAGCCGCTGGAAAACGAATGAAATACTTTGATCATCACTTTCTCTCCTTCATCTCTTTTAAACTGGCTGTGATATTTTTTCCGTCAGGACAAGCTGGATGCAGCATCACCGTATTCAGTAAAGAAAAAAACAACAGCTGATGACTGAACGGATGCTTCCATATCAAAAAAAGCACAAGCGAACAAAGCACCGGAAAGAGCGGCCCTGCCAGTGCCACCATCATATTGAAGCTCGGCCGGGCAAATGTTTCATGGACGACCGCCACATGCTTCCAATCAATCGTGACCACAAAATCAAAGGGCGGCCTTTTTTCGATTTTGTTACACACCATGATCATCAGCATATGACCGAGTTCATGTATCAGCACAACCATTAGGAAACTACACACAAGCTCTATCATCGCAAGACAGGCCTCTTTAACATGAACGTAGATATACAGATAAAAAATGCAAGTGAACCTAGCAGATAGGCGGTGGCAAGAAGATACACATCTGATGAAAGCCACTTCAATAAAAGCATATCGATAAAGCTGAATACAGCAATCATCATCACGATGACAAACAGTTTATTAAACTCACTGATCTTCACGATAAACCCTGTACAGGCCGCCATGGCAGTGATCAACAAAATGGACAAACTTGCGAGGCCATGCCCTTCACTTTCAATGCCTATCACCATAGATGCAAACCAAATAAACACAAAATATGTCAACAAATTAATGACGTAATAAAATAAAATTCTCGACAATAAATAAGTACTCTTTGATGTATTTAACATAAAGATGGCCCTTTGATTCATATGATATTCTCTGCCAATCATCAGCGGAAGCATGATCAATATTTCTTTTAATGCATACTGCACAATAAAGGCATACATCCAGCCGGTTTCTACTGGTGTAAAAACAAAAGGCAGCCCCGCCGTCAAACAAACGAGAAATAGAAACAAAATGCCCTGTTCTTTAAAAACAGCTGACCGGCTGAAATAGACCAATTCCTGCCGCAGGTGCGTCAGAAAGGAAGATTGAGTTCTGATTTTCTTGAAAGAAAACGACTTTACCTCTGTTTTCAGCTGCAAAAACATCCGATGGACATAAGAAGCCGCTAACCCCTTCAGCCATAGCCAGCCAGCGCTTAGAAGGATCACCAGAAATATGAGATAGACAGATGGCCATACGCGAATCATCTCCATTGCTTTTTTCAAAAGGAGAAACACCAATAGATTCAGCACCGCAAAGCCGAGCGTTTGCAGCAGCAAATGCTCTTTTGTTTTTGATACGAAATGGCTCACAGCAATCCGCATCACCATCCAAGAAGCAAGCGCAAGCAGCGCCAGTACACAGCAAGTCATGCATACAGCCGTTATCCAATACAGAGATGGCGTAACACCGCTGATCAAAAGGCCTAAGACAATCGGTAAAAAAAGCAGTCCTATCAGGAGAAAACAAAAGAGCATCGGAAAGAAATACACACAAAGGACAAATGGCACACTTTGTATCGCACTATTTAAAAAGTAGAATTGATATTCCTGGCGCTTTAATTTATTGCGGGATAACACAATACCTGCGCCTAAAAGTAAAAGTGTCATTTTCATCAATTGGAGGTATAGAGCATCCGGCTCACTTTCTCCCGCCTGCATGAAAAAGCGCAGGCTGATAACGACATATATCGCGTACATGAGCAAGAAAAAAGCCGCGGCTGCGAGAAGCTGTATAGGGTACTTTTTTGCGAGCTGCTTTCCTTTCGTTGTCAGCATTCCCCATTCTATTTTATGAAGAACGTGTCGTGTCCAGATCATTGAGCAACCTCTCCACCTGCATATAGTAATCTCGATTCACTTCTTTATAAATCTCTTCAAGTGCCTGATGAGGAAATGTCTGATTCGTTTCTTGGCGGGACATATCCAGCTTGACGTCCCCATTTCTTAAGATTATGAGATGATCATAAAGCGTATCACCAAAGCTCAAATGATGGGTTGAAATGAGAATGCCAGCGCCTTGATCTCTCAGCTTCATGAGCACCTTTTTTAAGATGATCATCATATCTGGATCAAGTCCGTTCGTTGGCTCGTCGAACACATAATAATCACATGGCCTGAGGAGCTGGGAAATGATCTGCGTTTTCTTTTGATTGCCATGAGACAGCTGAGCGATAGGCTGATCCATATACGAACCCAGCTCAAACAGATCAATGAACGTCTCCTCCCGAGTGACATCTTGCTCATTTGGCAGCTGAAGTAATTGAAAGTATTCCCTCGGTGATAAATAATCGAACAACGAATGCTCGTCAGGAATATAGGACACATGTTTTTTCAACAAGGAGATATGTTCTGAGGATTGAAGGTTCAGCTGTTTACCATGTAAAGTGACGCATCCTTTAAATGGCGTCAGCCCAAACATGGATTGGATTATCGTCGTCTTTCCCGCACCATTATGCCCCAAAAGCAGCAGCATCTGCCCTTTCTCGACATTCATTTGAATATTGCGGAGAGAGAAGGTGCGGCTATATGTTTTTTCTTTTAATCGTAATGTCAGCATCATATCCCTCCGTTTGTTTCAGATAGAACAGATGCCCTTGCATCTGTTCTCATCCCTGTTAAAAACCGCACTGGATTTTAACGTACATGCCTAATAATTTGAACTCACCTAAAAATTTGGAGCCTCGTCCAAAGGTCTTGCATGCCCAAATCAATGCTCCAAGTGAAATAATGCCCAATATAGCGGCAAGGACATAAATCCAAAATGCGTTTTTCTGTACATTCTTAGAAGTTAGAATTCGTTGCTTCCTTTCATCGTATGCCGCCAATAGGTGAAGAACATACATATATACACCTACTGGAAAACGAAGGCTAAAAGGATTCAGCATCTCATCACCCCCTAATATATGTAAAATGATACCACCCCCTTACAGAAAGCATAAGTTCATTTTAGATCATATTTTTAGACGATTTTTCATGATTTAGTGCTTATAAATAGAGAGGATTTTGCTTTCTTCTCTAACTGAAGGAGGATTTTTTACAGAAATAGGATAAGTCAAATGAATTAGCCAGCGGATTTCGCTTAACACAAAAAAACGCTGCGCCCCGCTCTCATGAAAGAGCGGAACGCAGCGCATAGCTGACATTATTTATTCAAGTTATAGAATGTTGCAATGCCGTGATATTGTGCTGTTTCAGCCAATTGATCTTCGATGCGAAGTAATTGGTTGTATTTCGCCACACGGTCCGTACGAGACGGAGCACCTGTTTTGATTTGTCCAGCGTTTGTTGCAACAGCGATATCTGCTATCGTGCTGTCTTCAGTTTCACCAGAACGGTGAGAGATAACAGCTGTGTATCCTGCGCGTTTTGCCATTTCGATTGCATCAAATGTTTCAGTTAATGTACCGATTTGGTTTACTTTGATCAGGATTGAGTTACCAACGCCGTTTTTAATTCCTTCAGATAGCTTCTTCGTATTTGTAACGAACAAGTCATCTCCTACTAGCTGAACCTTGCTGCCAAGGCGCTCAGTTAATAGTTTGTGGCCTTCCCAGTCGTTTTCATCAAGGCCGTCTTCGATAGAGATGATTGGGTATTTCGATACCATATCTTCATACCAGTCAACCATTTCTGCTGATGTTTTCACAACACCTTCGCCTGATAAATGATATTTACCGTCTTCTTTGTTGTAGAACTCAGAAGATGCAGCATCCATTGCAAGCTTCACTTCTTCACCTGGTTTGAAGCCAGCTTTTTCGATCGCTTCAACGATTGTTTGAAGTGCTTCTTCGTTAGAACCAAGGTTTGGAGCGAATCCACCTTCGTCACCTACAGCTGTGTTTAAGCCTTTTGCGCTTAATACAGATTTCAGGCTATGGAAGATTTGAGCGCCCATGCGAAGTGCTTCACGGAAGTTCGGTGCACCTACAGGCATAATCATGAATTCTTGAATGTCTACGTTGTTATCCGCATGCTCTCCACCGTTGACGATGTTCATCATCGGTACTGGAAGCGTTTTGGAGTTGAATCCACCAAGGTATTGATAAAGTGGAATTTGTAAGAAATCAGCAGCCGCACGTGCTACAGCGATAGATACGCCAAGGATTGCGTTTGCGCCTAATTTCCCTTTGTTTTCTGTTCCGTCAAGTTCGATTAACATTTTGTCAATCGCTACTTGTTCTGTTACATCAAAACCTAAAAGCTCTGGTGCAATGATTTCGTTTACGTTGTTTACAGCTGTCAGAACACCTTTTCCAAGGTAACGGTCTTTGTCTCCGTCACGTAGTTCTACTGCTTCATATTCACCAGTAGAAGCACCACTTGGAACAAGCGCACGGCCAAAGCCGCCAGATTCTGTGTAAACTTCTACTTCAACTGTTGGGTTACCGCGAGAGTCTAATACTTCGCGTGCATATACGTCAACAATGTATGGCATCGTTATTTCTCTCCTTTTGAATCAATTTTTTTATTTCTGAATTAATGATGTTCCTGTCATCTCTTTTGGTTTTTCAAGACCAAGTAAGTCTAAAAGCGTTGGAGATAGATCGGCTAAAATGCCGCCTTCTCTAAGCGTCACACCTTTTTTCGTCACGATGACTGGAACAGGATTCGTTGTATGTGCAGTATGCGGCTTTCCTTCTTCGGTAATCAGCACGTCTGCGTTACCGTGGTCTGCCGTGATGATGGCATGTCCGCCTTTTGCCAGGATTGCGTCGACTACAGCTCCTAAGCACTCATCTACTGCTTCAATGGCTTTGATTGTTGGCTCGAGCATACCTGAATGACCAACCATATCCGGGTTAGCAAAGTTCAGAATGATCGCATCATGCTTGTCAGCATTGATGTCTGCAACAAGTGCATCCTTTACCTCGTAAGCGCTCATTTCCGGCTTGAGGTCATAGGTTGCTACATCTGGTGAATTGATTAAGATGCGGTCTTCACCAGGAAATTCTTCTTCACGTCCACCGCTCATAAAGAACGTGACATGAGGATATTTCTCTGTTTCAGCAATCCGCAGCTGTTTCAATCCGTTTTGAGAAAGCACTTCTCCTACTGTGTTATCCAAATTCACTGGTTTGAAGGCAACATAACCATCAACCGTTTCACTAAAGTGTGTGAAACAGACGAAGTGTAAATTCTTCGGATGAGCTTCTCCGCGGTCAAACGAGCGGAAATCTGCATTTGTGAAAGTGTTCGAGATTTGGATGGCACGGTCTGGACGGAAGTTATAGAAAATCACAGAGTCGCCGTCGCTTACTTTGGCAACCGGCTCACCATTTTCTCTCGTAATGACAGATGGAATAACGAATTCATCGTAGATTCCATTTTCATAGGAGTCATCAACGACATCATAGATGTTTTGATAGCTTGGCCCTTCACCATATGCCATCGCGCGGTACGCTTTCTCCACACGATCCCAGCGTTTGTCACGGTCCATTGAGTAATAGCGTCCTGAAAGTGTTGCCACTTCACCGACACCGATTTCTTTGATTTGTTCTTCCAGCTGTTTCAAGTACACTTTGGCTGTCTTCTGACCAACATCACGTCCGTCCAAGAAGCCATGAATATATACCTTTGTTAACCCTTCTTTTTTCGCCAGCTTCAGCAGGGCAAAAAGATGCTGGATGTGACTGTGCACACCGCCGTCTGACAAGAGTCCAAATAAATGAAGCGCCTTGTCATTCTCTTTTGCATACGTCATTGCATCTAGGAACGTTTCGTTTTTCTCAAATTCCCCTTCACGAATGGCAACATTCACCCTTGTTAAGCTTTGATACACAATGCGTCCTGCACCGATGTTCAAATGCCCCACTTCAGAGTTCCCCATTTGACCTTCCGGGAGACCTACTGCCTCACCTGAAGCCGTTAAGGTTTGATGCGGAAATTCATTCCAGTAGCGGTCAAAGTTCGGTTTTTTTGCTTGTGCGACAGCGTTACCGACTGTTTCGCCTCTTAAACCGAACCCGTCTAAGATGATTAATGCAGCTGGTTTCTTACTCATATTGACCTTCCTCCAATAATTGAACGAAAGACTGAGGTTCTAAGCTTGCGCCGCCTACCAAAGCACCGTCAATATCGGATTCTGCCATATATTCTTTAATATTTGCCGGCTTCACGCTTCCGCCATATTGAATGCGAAGGCTGTCTGCCGCTTCTTGACCAAATTCGCTTGCAACGGTTTGGCGGATGTGTGCACAAACGTCGTTTGCATCTTTCGCTGTAGAAGATTTTCCTGTACCGATAGCCCAGATTGGCTCGTATGCAATCACAGATTCAGCAACTTGCTGTTTCGTTAAACCAGCTAGTGCTTTCTTCACTTGATCAGCGACAAGTTCATTTGTTTTGCCAGCTTCACGCTCTTCAAGCGTTTCACCTACACAAATGATTGGAACGATGCCATGCTTGAATGCAGCATGTGCTTTTTTGTTCACTGTTTCATCTGTTTCAGCAAAGAATTCACGGCGCTCTGAATGCCCAATCACTGAATAGCCGATGCCTAGATCTTTTAGAGCAGCAGGGCTGATTTCCCCAGTGAATGCACCATTTTCTTCAAAGTGCATGTTTTGTGCACCAATTTTAAGGTCTGTTCCGTTTGATAGGCTGTTTAGCTTTTCAAGGAAAAGAGCTGGCGCACAGACAATGGATTCCACTTTGTCAGGAGATGGAATAGATGACTTGACTTCTTCAACGAAGCTGACTGCTTCGCCAAGTGTTTTGTTCATTTTCCAGTTCCCAGCTATAATTGGTTTTCTCATGATTGACACTTCCTTATAGCAGTTTTGGTCTTATTTATCGTTTAATGCAGTAACACCAGGAAGTTCTTTGCCTTCCATAAATTCAAGTGAAGCGCCGCCGCCTGTAGAAATATGGCTCATCTGATCGGCAAGACCAAATTTCTCAACAGCTGCTGCTGAATCTCCACCGCCAATGACAGAATATGTATCTTTTGCTTCTGCCAGTGCTTCTGCGATAGCTTTTGTTCCTTTAGCGAATGCATCGATTTCAAATACACCCATTGGTCCGTTCCAGACAACAAGTTTGCTGTTTTTAATAACATCAGCATACTTTTCTCTTGTCTCTGTTCCAATATCAAGCGCTTCTAGATCACTTGGAATTTCAGAGATTGGCACAATGCTTGTATTCGCATCATTTGAAAAGTCGTCGGCTACCAGAACATCTGTTGGAATCAGGAAGTTCACGCCTTTTTCTTTTGCACGGTCCATAAAGGATTTCGCTAAATCGACTTTATCTTCTTCTAATAGAGATTTCCCTACCTCGTGGCCAAGTGCTTTCACAAATGTGTAAGCAAGTCCGCCGCCGATGATGAGGTTGTCCACTTTATCAAGAAGACTTTCAATCACACCAATTTTATCCTTTACCTTTGCGCCGCCGATAATCGCTGTAAATGGGCGATCAGGATTTGAAATGGCTTTCCCTAGAACCTCAAGCTCTTTTTGCATGAGGAAGCCTGAAACAGCCGGAAGATAAGCTGCAATACCAGCTGTCGATGCATGTGCACGGTGTGCAGCACCGAACGCATCATTGACATACACATCGGCTAAATCAGCAAATGCTTTTGATAATTCAGGATCGTTCTTTTCTTCACCAGGATAGAAACGAACGTTTTCAAGCACTAGCACATCTCCTTCTTTTAAGTCAGAGATTTGCTTTTTCACGTTGTCGCCGTAAGCTTCATCTGCTTTTTTCACTTCTTTTCCAAGAAGCTCTTGCAGACGTTTTGCCACAGGTGTCAGACGCAGTTCTTCAGTAACTTGACCCTTCGGACGACCCAAATGACTAGCTAGCAGTACCTTTGCGCCTTGTCCTGTTAAATACTCAATTGTTGGTAATGCTGCGCGGATACGAGTATCATCCGTCACTTCTCCGTCCTTCATCGGAACGTTAAAATCTACGCGGCAGAACACAACTTTACCTTTTACGTCAATGTCTTTTACTGATTTCTTATTCATGCTCGTCAGGAGATCCTCCTTTATTCTGGTTTCCTTACGCATTGGACAAGACTCTCTTTATCCTTTTCCCATTTTGCCCTCATCAAAACGAGAAATCGTGCAGAACGGATAAAAACAGAGAAAAAGGGAAAGGGATGCTTCCCCTTCCCTTGTCCGTCTTCATTATATCGTGTCTCTACGAAAGAACCAAGTGAGTTCCTTCAGTGTGAGAAATTAAAGACCTTGTTTTGCAATGTAAGCTGCAAGGTCAACAACGCGGTGAGAATATCCGCTCTCGTTATCGTACCAAGAGATTACTTTCACCATGCTGCCTTCCATCACCATTGTAGAAAGAGCATCGATTGTTGAAGAGTTTGCATTACCATTGTAGTCACCAGATACTAATGGCTCTTCGCTGTAGCCAAGGATTCCTTTAAGTTCTCCTTCAGCTGCTTCTTTAAGTGCTGCATTTACGTCTTCAGCTGTTACATCTTGGTTTAATTCAGCAACAAGGTCAACTAAAGAAACGTTCGGTGTTGGAACCCGCATAGCGCCACCGTTTAATTTACCTTTAAGTTCAGGCAATACAAGTGAAACAGCTTTCGCAGCACCTGTAGAAGTTGGGATGATGTTTTCCGCAGCTGCACGAGCACGACGGTAGTCTTTGTGCGGAAGATCAAGAATTTGCTGGTCATTTGTGTATGAGTGAACAGTTGTCATCATACCGCGTTTGATACCAAATTTATCGTTAAGTACTTTTGCAAATGGAGCTAAGCAGTTTGTCGTACAAGATGCATTAGAGATGACATCGTGGCTAGCTGCATCGTATTTGTCTTCGTTTACACCCATAACGATTGTGATATCTTCTTCGTTAGCAGGAGCAGAGATGATGACTTTTTTAGCGCCAGCTTCTAAGTGTTTCGCAGCGTCTGCACGTTTTGTGAAGAATCCAGTAGATTCAACAACGATTTCTACGCCTTGTTTACCCCAGCTTAATTTCGCAGGGTCACGCTCAGCTGATACTTCGATTGTTTTACCGTTCACTACTAAGTTTGTACCGTCTACAGAAACCTCTGCATCTAGTTTTCCGTGAACAGAGTCATATTGTAAAAGGTGTGCAAGCATGTTAGCATCTGTTAGATCGTTAACCGCTACTACCTCAACTTCAGGATTATTTAATGCTGCACGAAATACGTTACGTCCAATACGTCCAAATCCGTTAATACCGACTTTTACTGCCATGATGTTTCCTCCTTTTATAGGTCACAATGTTTTATATTGAGGGATCAATTGACTCCCTTAATAACTCTTTTGCGGCTCCTTCGTCTGTGACGAGAACCGTTCGGCGCGGTTTTTTGAAATAAGCTTCAATCGCCCCCGCCTTTGATGATCCACCTGCAACAGCAATGATGTGTGGAATGCTTTCTAGATCATCTAGCTGCATGCCGACGGAGTGCACTTTGTGTACGACCTCACCATCACGATTAAAGTAATAGCCAAAGGCCTCTGTCACTGCGTCATGCTCATCAATCTTTTTTAAATCTTCAGCTGGTGTATTTCGTCTCATCGCCATTGTTTTTGCTTCACCAATACCATGAATGAGCATCGTGGACGATTTAATCGTTTGAAGCACTTCTTTGACGGACGGCTCTTCAATAATGGAAGAGTAAGCACCTTCTGACAGCTGCCCTGGAACAAACAGCAGTTTGTAAGTACCGGAAGCTTTTTCAGCCATGTGGGCACAAATGGTGTTTGCCTGATTTTTTACATTCTCCCCAAGACCGCCTCTCGCAGGGACAAACATCGTATCGCGGTTTTTGGCATCAGGGGTCATCATTTCGGCAACGGCTTCCATCGTCGTTCCGCCAGTGACGGCGACGATATTATTTCCAGTAAACCTTTTTTTCATGCATTGGACAGCAGCTCTTCCCATTTCTTGCTTCACCCACGGGGATTCGTCACTGTCACCAGAAACGATTATGACTTCTTCCAGGCCTAACTTTCTCTTTAATGTATTTTCCAAAAAGGTTAAACCTAAAACGTCCTTCATCATTCCTTCAAGCATTTCAAGCAAAGCGTGACCCTCACTCGTCAGCATCATACCGCTCGTTTTCACATCCAGCAGATTTTGTTCTTTTAAAAACTGAACTTCAGCACGTAAGATGCGCTCACTGAGACCAAGACTTGTCGCAAGACTTCTGCGGCCAATCGGTTCAGCTAATCTGATGTACTGCAAAATGTCGTAGCGTTTTTGCATAACAATGAGAAGATCTGGCAATAATTTTTTTTGAGCTTCCAATAAACGATTCATGGCTAACGACCCTTCCTTTTCACGTTGGACTAAAAACGTCCCACTGTGACAAAAAACGTCCCGCCACAGCCAAAAAAAATCAATCCCTGCTTTCTTTAATTATTTTAACAGGATAATCTTGCATTTTCAACTCTTACAAACACATTTAGACAAAAAATAGACACATTTTCACCGATAGCCTGCTTGTCATCAAGGTTCTTGCGATGATATTTCTTTTCAAAATATTTATTTTCTTTTATATAGAATGTATTCACGATGGAAAATGTGCATGCTGGTGATATGAGCATGCACATTTTTTTCAGGACCTGCTTATGTTTTTGTGATGGTTCCAAACTGTTTTGCCTCTTCCTTCGGTTTGATTTTGAGATAATAAATAATGTAGCAGGCAGCCATGAACGGGATTCCGCAATAAAGACCGATCCGCTGATCCTCTATAAAAAATAAGCTGATGAGGACAATGCCAAATGCGATAAAGCCTGCTAGTGGAACAAATGGATAGAGCGGTGTTCGAAAGACAAGATCCTTTACATCTCCGCCCGCCTTTATGAATTGTTTTCTAAAGAAATACTGAGACAAGCAAATAGACATCCACACCACAACAAGAACCATACCAGAAATAGAAATGAGCCACACATACACCGTTTTTGGTGCCACAACACTTGTCAGCAGAGATAGTGCAGATACACCCATTGTCACCAATAGTGCATTGATCGGAATTTTACGCTTGGACAGCTTTTTCGTAAAGTCAGGTCCTTTCCCGTCTTTCGACAGCGCCCAAAGCATACGCGATGATGCATATAATCCAGAGTTTGCTACAGATAAGACGGCTGTGATGATGATAAAATTCATGATATCTGCCGCATATGGTATACCGACCTTGTCCAGCACGACGACAAACGGGCTGTCGACAGTGCCTGCTGTCTGCCACGGAAGAAGTGCGGCCAGAACCGCAATAGATAAAACGAAAAAGACCATCGTTCTCCAAATAATATTTCGTATAGAACGAGGCAATGTTTTTTCAGGGTTTTCACTCTCTCCTGCTGCAATCCCTACAAGTTCTGTTCCTTGAAAGGAGAAATTGACCGTGACCATGGTTAATAAAATAGCAAAAATGCCGTTAGGAAATAGTCCGCCATGATCCGTCAAATGACGAAATAGAGGGGCTGGTTCTCCATCTTTCAGATGAATCATTCCGAAAATTGCGCCAATTCCAATGATAATAAATAATAGGATGGCAGCGACCTTAATGGCTGAAAACCAAAACTCGGTTTCAGCGAAGCTGCGAGCTGAGATGGCATTCACGGCAAATAAAATGACGCTAAATGCAAGACACCAAAGCCAAACAGGGATATCTGGGAACCACCTTTGGAGCAAAATGCCTGCTGACGTAAACTCCAGTCCAATTGTACATGCCCAGCTAAACCAATAAAGCCAGCCGATCATAAAGCCTGTGGACGGACCTATATATTTTGTTGCATACTCCTGAAAGGAACCCGCTGTCGGCATCGCCACTGCTAATTCTCCAAGACAGAGCATCACCAAATACATTAACAATCCGCCAATGATAAAGGATAGAATGGCTCCCCCGGGTCCAGCCTGATGGATAATGAGTCCTGACCCAAGGAAAAGACCAGTACCAATGACGCCGCCTAAGGCAATCATAAAGAGATGCCTGCTTTTCATGGAACGTTCTAGTTCATTATGCTGTTCTTGGTTCAAATCCGCTTCCCCACTTTCACTTTTCTATTCATCATCCTTTGACAAAATTCGCTGTTCGTTGAAAGAGAAAGGGAGAAAGTGAAGGTTTCTCCCCCTTTGACATTTATGCTTGAAATAATGCTTCAATATGACCAATCGCCCAGTCTAAATCTTCTTTAGATATCGTGAGAGGCGGTGCAAAGCGGATGACGGTCTCATGGGTTTCCTTACATAACAGTCCTGCTTGTTTCAGCTTCTCACAATAAGGTCTCGCTGCCTCTGTCAGCTCCATGCCGATAAATAATCCGCGGCCGCGCACTTCTTTGATGACAGGACTTTGAATGCGCGTGAGTTTGTCTTTTAAGTATTCGCCAAGCTCCATAGAACGCGCTGCAAGGTTTTCATCGATTAAGACATCCAGTGCAGCCAGCGACACCGCACACGCAAGAGGATTTCCGCCGAAGGTAGAGCCGTGAGATCCAGGGTTAAACACACCTAATATATCGCGGTTTGCGACCACACACGAGATTGGGAATACACCGCCGCCTAAAGCTTTCCCAAGAATCAGCATATCTGGCTCAATGTCTTCCCAGTCACATGCAAACATCTTGCCTGTTCGTGCTAATCCGACCTGAATTTCATCCGCAATGAATAGCACATGTTCCTTTTCACAAAGCGACTTCGCTTCCTTCAAGAAGCCTTCTGGCGGCATGACAATTCCCGCTTCTCCTTGAATAGGTTCGATCAGAAAAGCCGCTGTTTGTGGTGTGATGGCTTCACGTAACGCTTCAATATCTCCGTAAGGAATCAGTTTAATGCCTGAAAGCATTGGACCGAAACCTCTTTGATATTCTGCTTCAGAAGAAAGGGAAACAGCCGTCATCGTTCTGCCATGGAAGTTACCGACGCACGCAATGATTTCTGCGCGATTATCTTCGATTCCCTTGACGTCATAGCCCCAGCGTCTTGCTGCTTTTACGGCTGTTTCTACAGCCTCAGCGCCAGTGTTCATCGGGAGTGCCATCTCTTTATTCGTCAGTTGACAAATTTTCTCATACCAAGGGCCAAGCTGATCATTGTGAAAAGCTCTTGAAGTCAGTGTCACACGGTCTGCCTGTTTTTTGAGCGCCTCAATAATGCGGGGATGGCGATGCCCTTGGTTCACTGCGGAATACGCACTCAGCATATCCATATATCGATTGCCTTCAGGGTCTGTCACCCAAACTCCTTCAGCCTCTGAAATCACAATTGGCAGCGGATGATAGTTTGCCGCACCGTATTGTTCCGTTTGTTGTATCAATTCATTTGTCTGTGTCATCGTCTATTCCTCCTTCTATAAACTACCCTCTTTTATCTTCACACATATGATATGCAAGGATCGTGCCAACTTTCTGCCCGCATTATGGCGGTGATTGATCTGGTTCTTTACGCAAAATATTTTTGCATATGCCAAATTTTTTAGAGGAAACCGCAAAATTTTTCATGTAAAATAGAGGTAACGTCTGGAGGTGCTTCAATGAAAGAAGATCAGTATACTGCAAAGCTGGAAAATGAGATTGATCTGTATAAACAAATGCTTGATTTAATAGATGTCGGGGTTCATGCAATTGACGAGAATGGCAATACTGTTGTTTATAATAAAAAAATGATGGAGATTGAGTCTTTGAAACGCTCTGATGTTCTCCATAAAAATGTATTAGATCTCTTCGTCTTCCAAGACGAAATGCACAGTACGCTTGTCCAAGCGCTGCGTACCGGGAAACAAACCGTTCATGCAAAGCAGACGTATCATAATTACAATGGAAAAGAAATCACAACGATTAATCATACATACCCGCTCGTTCGAGACGGCCTCATCCAAGGAGCGGTTGAAATTTCGAATGATGTGACCAAGCTGGAACGGCTGATTCATCACAATATGAAGAAAAAAGGAAGCACGCGCTTTACCTTTGATTCCATTATTGGACAAAGCCCTGCGTTTTTAGAGGTGATTGAGCATGCAAAACGAGCGACACGCACCTCTTCCTATGTGCTCATTGTTGGAGAAACAGGGACGGGAAAAGAACTATTTGCGCAAAGTATTCATAACGGCAGCAGCCGGTCATCTGGACCATTTATTACCCAGAATTGCGCGGCACTGCCTGATAATCTTATTGAAAGTCTGCTTTTTGGTACACAAAAAGGGGCTTTTACAGGCGCAACTGATCAGCCCGGCTTATTTGAACAGGCGCAGGGAGGTACACTGCTGCTTGATGAGATCAACTCATTAAATCCTAGTCTTCAAGCAAAACTGCTGCGTGTATTACAGGAGAAACGTGTGAGAAGACTTGGCAGCACAAAAGAAATCGCTGTTGATGTAAGAGTCATTGCCAATATGAATGAGGATCCTGTAGATGCAATCGCAGGCGGACGCATGCGCAAGGATTTATTTTATCGACTGGGTATTGTCACCTTATTTATTCCGCCGCTTTCTGAGCGAAAAGAAGACATTCCTACATTTGTCAGTCATTTTATTCAAAAATATAATGAGCTGTTTCAAATGAAGGTGAAGGCGGCTGATGAAGAGGTACTAGACCTTTTTCAAGCGTATGATTGGCCGGGTAATGTACGAGAACTGGAGCATGTGATTGAAGCGGGGATGAATATGATGATGGATGAGGATTACTTATGCATGCATCACCTTCCATATCATTTTAGATTTAAACATAGGGAAGGCCGTCCTGCAGCGCAATTACAGACGAATCCTTTGCAGCATACCGCAGCAGCTGACACGTTTATTTATACAAGCCCAGAACATACGACTGATTTTCAAACCCAAATGGAACGATTCGAAAAACAATACATCGTCCATTACTTAGAAAAAATGGACGATAATATTTCACAGACTGCAAAGTTATTGGGCATGAGCAGGCAAAGTCTGCAATATCGCATGAAAAAACTGCATATTTCTCGTTCATAATAGAGCTGTGCCCTCATTCGGCACAGCTTACTGTGGTTCTGACTGTCCTGCCGGTTCTTGACTCACATCACTCAGCAGTTTTTCTACATTTTTTAAATGCGTGAGCATCGCTCTTTCTGCTTCTTCTGGCTGTCTTGCCATGACGGCTTTGTAAATGTGTTCATGTTCTTTGTAAAGCTGCCGAATGGAGCCTTTCCTTGAAAATAAGACGACTTTTCTCGTTTCCCGCATTGTTTCTACCAGCAAGGTGGAGACCTGATTCATTAACGCTTTTAATAAATCATTCTTTGAGGCTTTGGCTAAAGCGAGATGAAATGCGAGGTCTGCCTCTTCACCAGTTTCTTTATGTGCTTCTGCGAGTTTCATTTGTTCGAGTGCCTCACGCAGCTGATGAAGGTCATCGTCCGTTCGCAAGAGCGCTGCCTTTTTGACAGCACCCGTCTCAATAATGGATCTTAATTCAAGGAGCTGTGTGAGATCATGCTGCTTCATCAAAAATGCAGGAGATAAACTAAATGTGAGCTGCTCAGGATCGAACTGCTTCACATACGTGCCTTCCCCTTGCTTCATCTCTATTAATCCGATCGCTTTGAGAGCAGACAGTGCCTCTCTTACAGCGGAACGGCTGACTTGAAAGCTTTCTGAAAGCGCTTGAACCGAATCTAATTTTTCCCCTGGAAGAAGCTCACCTGTACGAATGGATTCTATTAATGCATCCGCAATTTCTTCATATATTTTTTTCGTTTTGATTTGTTTATATTTCAATTGGTCTCACCTCATCACTGTTGTCTATCCCTATCGGCTCATGCCCTATCTTATACTTTACCCCAAAATTTCCGATCACACGTCCCCCCTCTTTAATTTTCAAGAAATCTTCGAGCTGCCTTGCTTTCAACAAAAAAGAAGCACGTGCCATGTTCTGGCAAGTACTTCTTTTTAATCATATCGCTTCCGCAGCGTAGAGGCCGGAAGATTCATTTGTTCGCGATATTTTGCAATGGTTCTGCGCGACGCACGGATACCAAATGTTTGTTGAAGCAGTGTCATGATTTGCTGATCTGAATACGGTTTTTTCTTGTTTTCCGTTTGGATGAGCTCTGCAATGTGCGTTTTGACTGTGTAGCTGGACGCCTCTTCTAGCGAATGCCCTTCTAATTTCGCTTGGAAAAATTGTTTCATTTCCATAAGACCATAAGGGGTTTGCACCATTTTCCCTTTTACAGTCCGGCTGACTGTTGACTCATGGACTTGCAGTATATCTGCAATCCGCTTCATTGTAAGCGGTTTCATTTTATGTTTCCCTGTTAGAAAAAAATCGGTCTGATGTGAGATAATCTCACGAACGACATGAGTCATCGTTTGCTTTCTTTGCTTCAGCGCTTGGACAAGCCAATTGTACTGCTGCTCTTTTTCCTTTAAATACGCATATGCTTCGTGCCGCTTTTGGTCTTGAATCATGGCGAAGTAGCCTTCATTCATTTCTACGTCTGGAAAAGCGCGCTGATTCAGCTCAAAAGTGATGTGATCCTGCACCACAATAATCGTCACATCAGGCTCTATATACACATGCTCTTCATCAAATGAGAAATGAAAACCTGGTCTTGGTTCAAGCTGAGACACTTCATCTTGTACCGCCTGGAGTGTTTTCATTGAAACACCTGTTTTGGCCGCAATTTCCTTCCAAGCCTTTCTAGCAAAAAGAAAGAAATGCTCTTTGATGATCAGCTCGGCTTCATACCAGCGCTTCTTTTTCCTTCTCAGCTGAAGGAGGATGCATTCCTGTAATGATCTTGCGCCAATCCCGGCAGGCTCCAGCGATTGCAGCTGATGAAGGACAGCTTCTACTTCTTCAGCTGGCACCTCTAAAACAGCTGCCATTGCGTCAATCGGTTCATTTAGATAGCCATTGGAATCAATGGAGTCAATCATAAAGTGAAAGATTCTTTGATTCTTTTCACTTAAATTCAAATCAATCGCCTGTCTTTTTAAAAACATTTGCAGGCTTTCTTTTTGATGCGTTCGATACGGCTCTGTCATTCGATCTTGTGATTTTTTATGATAAACTGGTTGATAGCTGTCCGTGTCTTTCCGCTCAATCAGAGGGTTCTCAAGCGCTAACTGGTCAAGATACTCGCCGAGCTCTGCGCAATTCAGCTGCAGCAGCGTAATGGCCTGCCTAAGTTCTTGTGTGAGCACCTGCTTTAATACCTGTTCTTGTTGCAGTTTAAGGCTCATTGTCTCCCCTCCCTCTCATCATTTTACATGAAGATTGACGGACCGTATATACGAAATAGGAGTGATTTCTATGTCTGAACTTTTTTCCGTTCCATACTTTGTCGACAACTTGAAGCAGCACATCGCCATGAACCAAAATGAAGACAAGGTTCATGCGATGAATGCCTATTACCGCTCAGTGGTGTCAACGCTTGTTCAAGACCAGCTGACCAAAAATGCGGTTGTATTGAAGCGAATTCAGCATCTTGATGAAGCCTATCAAAAAGTGAAAAAAGAAAGCGAATGAACGAAAAAGAACACCCTTTTGTCAAGATGACAAAGGGTGTTTATCATATGCAAAAAGCTTCTGATCCAGCCTCGATTTATACATCATCAAGAAATCAGAATATTTAAAACGAAATGACAACACTCCATAAATTGAGGAATTTGATAGTAAGAGAGGCAGGCTGCTTACGAATGAGCAGCCTGTGAAGAGGTAAATGTTTTTTCTCGCAGCATGTCATGGAGTATATGGATGATACGCTCCTGATCTGCATCTGTCATGCTCGTTCCAGACGGAAGACAAAGCCCCCGCTCAAATAACAGCTCAGATACAGGAGTGCCTTTTTCCGCAGTATAAAAAGGGCAGTGACGAAAGAGCGGCTGCTGGTGCAGCGGCTTCCATACATGCCTTGCTTCGATTTGTTCTTTTTCTAAAGCACCAATGATATCTGCTGGAGACAATTGTGTGTCACGATCAATGGTCAATGCCGTCAGCCAGCGGTTGGATTTGGTTTCTTGATATTCTGGCATCAAATGAAGACCCTCTGCTTCTGATAAAGCGTCCTGATAACGCTGAAAAATGCGGCGCTTTTGTTCAACACGCTCGTCCAGCACTTCCATTTGAGCAATCCCGACCCCTGCTAAGAGGTTGCTCATGCGATAGTTGTATCCCATCTCTTGATGCTCATAGTGCATCGCTTGCTCTCTGGCCTGTGAAGCAAGAAAGCGGCATCGTTCAATCGCAGCTTCATCATCACTCACAAGCATTCCGCCCCCTGATGTTGTAATGATTTTATTTCCATTAAAAGAATAGATACCGAACTTGCCCATTGAGCCGCTTTTTCTTCCTTTATAAAGCGCACCTAACGATTCAGCCGCATCCTCAATGACTGGTACATCATATGCTTCACACAGAGCCATGATCTCGTCCATTTTTGCACTTTGTCCATATAAATGGACAACGATAACCGCGCGAGGTTTTTTCCCAAGACGTTTTGATTCAAGTAAGGCTTTCTCTAAAGCAAGCGGGCACATATTCCATGTCTCCCTTTCAGAATCAATAAAAACAGGCTCCGCTTGTTCATATAAAATCGGATTTGCCGTTGCAACAAACGTGAGGGTGGAACAAAAGACAATGTCTCCTTTTTGCACACCTATCAGCTTTAAAGCAAGGTGAATCGCTGCTGTTCCTGAAGATAAAGCCGCTCCTGTCTTCACTCCTGCATAGTCCGCCACTGCCTGTTCAAATTCATTCACAAGCGGTCCAAGCGGCGCAATCCAGTTGCTCTTGAAAGCTTCCTCTATTTTGAAAGACTCTTTTCCGCTCATATGCGGAGGAGATAAGTAAATTCGCTTCCTTTCTTTCATCACTTTCCACCTTCTTTCCGATCTTTGATTTCCATTGCAGGAATTCCTACAGCGACCTTATGATCATGTATATCTCTTGTCACTGCCGCTCCAGCACCAATGACAGACCAGCTTCCAATCGTTGTACCGGGTGTCACCACGGCACCAGCCCCAATATGGGCACCTTCCCGCACGGATACACCGCCAGTCAGCACCGCGCCTGGTGACAGGTGCACAAACGATTCGAGTATACAGTCATGCTCGGCGATAGACCCTGTATTTATAATCGTATGCTCACCGATGGCTGCATCTGCTTGAACCACTGCCCTTGCCATCACAACAGTCCCCCTTCCAATGACAGCTGACGGACTCATGACCGCCTCTGGGTGAATGAGTGTGGCATATTCTGTGTCTTCAAATGAGAGGCGTTCCTTCATGAGCTGTCTGATCTCATTTTGTCCGATCGCAATCAGCCATTTCATATGAGGCATTGTCTCTCTCAGCTGCTCACTCATGGAGATCGGTCCATACAAAATCCCGCTTTGAGTGACCGCCTCTTCAAAATGATCATCTAATACCGCATATAATGAGAAATCGGCATGTGCAAAAATGAGATCTTGAATGACTTTGCTATGTCCTCCGGCCCCAATTAAACCAATGGTTTGCTTCTTACATATCGGTTCCTTTAAATTTTTCAGCTGTGGCATGATCTGGCTGCTGCACCCCCTCTGTTTTCATGACTTTCAGCAAGGTCATCCATAAAATTTTCATATCGAGCCAAAACGATTGATGCTCGACATACCAAAGGTCATAGGTGAATTTCTCTTCCCATGAAAGCGTGTTTCGGCCGTTCACCTGTGCCCATCCTGTTATGCCGGGCTTCACAAGATGACGCCTTGCTTGTTCTTCTGTATACATAGGCAAATACTCCATTAAAAGCGGCCTTGGCCCGACGAGACTGAGCTCTCCTTTGAGTACATTGACAAGCTGCGGCAATTCATCAAGACTAAGCTTTCGAATCAAGGCGCCGGTTTTTGTTAATCGCAGATGATCTGGCAGCAGCACCCCATGTTCGTCGCGTTCATCGGTCATCGTCCGAAATTTATATAGCATAAAAGGCCGGCCATATAGACCAGGCCGCTTCTGCCGAAACACCACAGGCGTTCCAATTTTCCATCTAATCAATCCATAGATGAGAAGAAAAAGAAGACTGCCTGCGATGAGCAGCGTCAATGACACCGTCACATCTATCATTCTTTTCATCATTGCATCTCCTTTTCATATTAGCGGGAGACCGCATGTTTTACCTTACGCATCAGCTGCATCCGCTCTCGTTTCGTTCCTGCAAACAGATACAAGTAGCCCATATAGAGAATGAAACAAAGCCCTCCAATACAAAACAGCTCCCACCATGAAGTCACGTTATATACCGCCTGAATCCCCGCACAGATGCCCCAAATAAATAGCCCTCCAGCAAGTGGAACCAGTGTATGTTTATAAAAGATAGTGCGTTTCTGATTCGTGATCCTGGCCGTATAAAATGGCAGAAACACAATATTTTTAATCAATAAAACCGTTGCCCCCGCTGATGCAATGCCATATAAACCAAGCTGCAGCAGATGAGTCAATCCATAGGCAAAAAGCACATTAGACACACCTAATATAAGGGTGACAACTGCAGGAACTTTCAATCGATTAAACACGGTCGGCACATATGTGAGCGGTAAAAACATCAAGGTCAAACATAAATAAGCCGCATGAATCATAAGGAGCCATTTCAGCTCCTCAAAAGCAGGCCCAAGCCATAAAAGCATGAGCGGACCAGCGAGGCCTCCTAGAAGTGCGGCTGGGAACGCCACAAATAAGCCGCTCCACTTGATGGCGTTTGCAGCATATTGAATGAGTCCCTCTTTGTCCTGATTCGAATAAAATTTCGTGATCGTGGGTGCAAACACAACGGCCAGTGTTCCTGCCAGTGTGCGTAATAATAATGGAAACTGTAAAATTGCCGCATACTGGCCCGTCGCTTCAGCTCCAATGAGCAAGTTGGTCATCAATAAATCAATTTGTAAAAACAACAAAATCCCCATTTGCTCAAATGAATGCCAGACCCCTGATCGAACAAGAGTGAGACTAGACGATAATGAGACGTGCCTCCACTTAAACGAAAACCAAGGGATGAGTTTCTTAAAATAATAGATACCGATTCCCATAGCCGCTAAGCTTCCTATGACGGCCGCAAGCGGGATATGCCAAATGGCTGGTGTCGTCCATGTAAACAGGATGACAATCATCAGCGACCTCAAAAACATTTGAATCGCCTGTCCAACACTTGATACATAGAGCTTATTCGCATAAAACGGGGCAGCCCCAATGCCAGACATGACAAAATTGAGCATAAATAAAAGACCCCCTAAAATAAAGGCGGTCTGTGTGTCTTTCACGAGATGAACAGGCACATGAAGCCACTCAATCAGCTGTTGAGACATGAAAAGACAAAGCAAAAAGAGACAAATAGATAGTAAAAACGAACTGACGAAATAGGAAGTGAGATAGCGCTGCGCCTTCTCCATCTCCCCTTTATGAGCCGCCACAGAAAAAAAACGCACAACAACCGCACTTAACGAAGCCGTAATGACCGATAAATAGTTGATCATATTTTGTGTCAGATGGATTAAGCCGAATGCTTCCACTCCAAGCGTATGAACAATATAAGGTGTTAAACAAACAGACATAAGCATCATCAGGACAAACGTGATTAAGTTCGCACTGGCATTATAAAGAAACGCTCGATTCATTGTGCTTTCACGCAGCGTTTAAGAGCCCTCATCCCGCTTCCTCTCCCTTTTGACCGCTTGTTTTCATCAGCTGATGAACGGCCTCTTTCACAGCGGCCTCATTTGGTTCTTTTAAAAGGGTCATAAACGGAAGGTGAGCCACCCACTCAAATCCCTCCATCACCTTATGATCAAACGATCTCAGGACAACACACGGTGTATGAGTGATCGCACAAAAGATCATGCCATGCAGACGATCTGTCACGACGACCTGTGCTTGTTTTAACTCCGTCCACAAAGCCGTTAACTCCTCTAAGCGAGTTGTTCGATCGACTCGTCTGCCAATTGTCGTTGTGATCAAACCGACTTGATCATATGTCTCTTGAATATGCTGCTGCAGCTGCTGGCGCTCCTCCTTTGTGAGATATGCTTCTTGATCCTCACGCAGACAAAGCAGAACCCCTTCACGTGTTTCATCCTTTGATGATTCATCTAATGACAGCACCATATCAGGCTGTTTCCACACATTTTGATCAGGAAAATGCTGCTTCATCCATTCATAGGTTGTTTGATCTCTTGCCATGAGGAGCAGTCTTGGATGCTGACTATACGTGTGAATGGCACGGCGTTCCTCTCGTTTCCCTCTCTTTGTTTCTGTAAAATGTACAGTAGCAGGCAGCTGGATCATGGGATAGGACTTGAAGGTCTTGATGATAAATTGTCTCGTCCATTCTTCGTACCGGTATAAATCCCCCATATTGCCCCCACCGATCATACAGACGATGTCTTCTGGATGCCGGCTGCGCTTTAGCGGACGGGCAAGGCGGTAGATCTCTTTCATGTCCACTTCTATGATGTCATAGGCTGGAAAGTGTTTCTTTAAAAAACAAAAACTCGCATAGGCAATCGCATGATCCCCTAAATTATCATGGCCCGGCAGCAGCGTGAGAATGATTTTCTTCTGATGACTCAGCTCTGGCAGCCTTTGGCGGCTCAGTTTATACTCAAGCGGATATTTGACCTTTAAGAGCAGCCACTCTGCGGTTTTTGCCTTCAATTGCTGCACTGTCAATCCCATCACCCCTATTTCCTTGTCTGATATTCGATCCATTTTTGATAGCTAGAAGCCGCGGCAGAAAGCGGATAAACCAATCGGCACTTAGCAAGAAATAAAATCATTCGCTTTCGTACTGTGAGCTTCGATGGTTCCACTTGTTTGACGGCATGCTGAAAAGCATCATGTGTGACCATTTCACGCATGTGATCAAGCTTTTCCTTAATAGAGAGATCATTTTGGCTCTTCCATTCGTTGAGCATACAATGAAGCGTATGATTGACGATAAAAAAGTCTAATGCCTTCTCATACAGAGAGATGTCATCATGCTCTTTTAAAAACGAGCGCTGTGCATGATAAAAGGTCAGTCCATGATGAAAATACTGCTTCTGATATCGCTGTACAATAGATGACAGATGAACCCTGTAATAATAAAGAGGCTCATGAACAAAAGCGATACTGCGTGCTAAAGAAAAACAGCGCAGCGTCACATATTGATCTTCAATGTTCTCTAGCTCACCCCGCAGCGGAAATCGAATGTGGTGATTTTCCATAAAGGCACGCCGATACAGCTTATTCCATGAGAATCCAGTCAAGTCTCCGTGTAATAACGCTTTGATTACATCCGTTTTTTCGGCTGAGCGCTTGTCTAACAGCGTCGTTGCTATCGTTCGCTTTGACTGTTCAAATTGAATCCAATACTCGCTCACAACAAGATCTGCCCCGGTCATTTCGGCTTTTTCATACATAGCTTCACAGTAATGAGGAGCGAGAATATCATCTGAATCCACAAAGGCGAGATACGTCCCTTTCGCTTCCTCGATGCCCCGGTTTCTCACAGCGCCTAACCCTTGATTGGATTGATGGATTACCCGGAAACGCTCATCACGCTCAGCAAATGCTTCAAGCCATTCACCGCTGCGGTCGGTCGATCCATCATTGATCAGAATGACTTCTATATCAGAAAAGCTTTGATCTGCAATTGATTGAAGACATTGCTCCACATATTGACTCGTATTGTAAACTGCGACCAATAGACTGATAGCTGGCATTACAGCATGCCCCACCTTTCTTCAAATCTACTTATTAAATATCGTTCTATACGGCAAAACCGAAGAATCGAACGGCATCAGCATGATGCTGTACAGAATATAGCAAACAGCAATCCCTACATACATAAACACATTAGACCGCTGATCAAAAATGCGTGTGAAATATGGCAGTAAAATGAGCTGATACAAGCCAAAATAAATATGAAACCTTGCATAAATGACATCCTTCGTTGCAAGAATGCCAAACAAGAAACCAAGCAAACAAAAATTCACAATGTAATCACTCTCAGGCGTCAGCTCACGAAGTCGTTTTCGATAAAAGAAAGCAAGGAGAAGCGGCAAAATCAAGACACCGATTTTTGTCACATTCATTCCGTTCGTATTCGTTGTGAGCCATTCCTCGTAATGACCATATGAACTGCCTTGCAGCATCACGACAAACACTGAGACAAAACGGTCATAAAGAGCGGTTAAGCCTAAGAACACCAAGCATAAGACCAGCATCATCCAAGACCAAGCCTTTGTTCTCACAATAAAATACACAGGAATCATGATGAGAGCGGATGAATGAAACAATGAACATACAAGGACGAGCGGAAAATATAATTTCCACTGGCCATTGATCACCAACCGAATGGCGTAAAAGAGGATCGCTGCCACCATATACTGACGCATGCCATTAAACGACGCATAATAATGAAAGGTCCCAAGAAAAAGCAGCATACTCAGTTCAAATGGACGGCCATATTGAACAAGCGTCTTGATGATAAAAAAATAAGTAATGGCTCCGACTGAGATATACATGATTTGCGGATCATGAGACAGTTGATTAAGCATCCATAAAATAAATGTAAACCCCGGATCCGTTGCAGCCTTATCCACACCGAATCCGAATATATGCCAAGGCTTTTCGTAGTTGATGGAGAACTCATACATCTGGCCATATGTGACAAAATCGGTTCCTACTTTATACCGAATACCAGCTACGATACAAAGAAACAGAAACGGAAAAAACACCAGAAGCTGATTAGGCCGCCATCCGCTTTGAATGGTATCATCACGCCTGCCGTAAAATGCGGCAAAGCTCGACCATAAATAGACCATGATCATGTTCACCAAATAAACCGCCATCTGCCTTTCCTTCCTTACAGTCCATATAGATTCATCACACGTGTAATATTCTGTTTCACATCAAACCCTCTTTGTTCAAGCTGAGAGGTAATGGTCTCTTGAAGAGGAGGTTCTGCATGATATGCTTCAAGCACCGCCTTCATCCATTCATGCGCGGAATTTCGCAGGGACATCCTTTTCACAAGCCCGCAGCCTAAATCTACTTCCTCTGTAATATGATCTGAAATCACACAAGGCAGACCAGACGCCTGTGCTTCCACTAATACAAGCGGAAGACCTTCAAACAAGGAAGGCATCACAAATACATCAAATGCTTTCATATATTGTGGAACGTCTGATACGACGCCTGTAAAGACAATGTCCTCCATCAAGCCTGCCTTCTCTGCATACGATTCGACTACTTGCTTCAACGGTCCATCTCCTGCGAGGACAAGCTGAAATGAAACCCCTTGCTTCTTTAAGGTCTGTGCCAGCTCCATAAAAAAAACATGATTTTTTTGCTCATGGAACCGCCCAATATGACCGATGACCATGTTTTTTTCGCGAAGATGGAGCTGCTTTTTCATCTCTGCCTTTTCGTCTGGTTCAGGCTGTGAAAAAAGGGTTAAATCAATCCCATTTGGCAGCACCTCAACTTGCCCGTTCTGCATTTTTTTCTGTCCAAATAAAAAGACACCGGCATCCTCGCCGCATGCAACAAGCTGTGTAGAGAATGCAAAGATCAGCTGGCGAAACCCTTTGAGCATCATATGATCCAGCCAGTTTGGCGACTGCTTCCACGCTGTATTATGTGAATGGCAAATGCGCACCTTTACACCCGCTAGTTTGGCAGCAAGTGCGGAAAAACCCGTCTGAAAATCCGTATGTGCATGCACTGCCTGATAGGGCCCTGTTTGCCTAATTGTCTTGGTCAATGTTTTCACAAAAGCAACCGGAGAGGACGCCCCAATACTTGGGACGTAAAAGATGCGTCCCCCAAGCCGGCGAATTTCCTCATCATAATCACAGACGTCCTGCCGATGAGTAATGAAATCAAATTGAAGGACATTCCTGTCGAGTGCACGATAGATGTTCATAATCATCGTTTCAGCTCCGCCGCGGTTCATTCCGCCCACAATATGAAGCACGCGCTTTGGCTCACTCATCTTGAACTGCCCTCCTCTTCAGCATAGACGACGCCAGCTTCCGGCGATGATAAAGTTTCATGATCTTCGGTGACAAGCAGGCACGGACCACCGGCTTTAGAGCAAATACATAGTCAAGCGGCGACAGTTTTAATAGCCAGCATGCTTTCAAAACGAGCCAGGCATTGTCCATCGAATATCGAAACTTCCGCCGCTGAAAGGCCGCTTCATCCTCTCTCACAAGATATAACGGCTCTTGTAAATTAAAGCCTTTCCTCCCAGCAGCAAAAAAGCGGATCCAAAGATCGATATCTTCCATCCGCCTTGTTGTTTTTACAGAACGATAGCCTTGTAAAGCCTTGTAAGCAGAAGCCCTCATCATAATGGTCCCATGACAAAAAGGAGCCCCTCTTGCCAACACCTTCCGATCAGGCTCTGACACAAGTGCCCGCACACCCTTTGTTCCCGTTTCATCAAAAACCGTCATTGCCGTACCGACCACATCATATTCAGGATATGTATCGAGGAAATGAACCTGTTTTTCTAAACGAACAGGCACTGATAGATCGTCGCCATCCTGTCTTGCAATCAACTCTCCCCTCGCTTCAGCCAGGCAGCGATTGAGACTGGCAGCGAGTCTTTGATTTTGTTGATTGCGGATCAGGCGAATTCTTTCAGGATGTCGTTTTGTATAAGACAGCACTTTCTCATAAGTGCCATCTGTTGATGCGTCATCACATATGATGAGCTCCCAGTTTTCATATGTTTGATGAAGAATAGATTCAATGCTTTCTTCTACTGTCTCTTGGCAATTGTAGACGCCCATGATCATAGACACCTTTGGTTTATGCATGCTGTATCACCTTCTCTGCTTGATCCATATAGATTGTATAAATTTCTTCCATTTCCCTGACCGTCTGCTCCTGTGCAAATGCATGAGCCATAGAACGTCCCGCTTTTCCCATGAGGGGCAGCTGATCTTTTTTGCCGTAGAGCTGCTGCAAGTAATCAGCTAAACTATTCACATCTTGCGGTTTAACTAAAAAACCATTGACGCCATGTTTGACAAGCTCACAATGTCCTCTATTCTCCGTTGCAACCACAGGTTTTTCTGCCGACATCGCTTCAAGCAGGTTCATGCCGAGCCCTTCTCTCAAGCTGGTGGAAACACATACATCGCACATATGCATCCATTCCTCCATTTGTTTGCAAAACCCAGCAAAGTGGACATGATTTTCAAGATGGAGCTGGCGTGTAAGCTTTTCATAGTTCGGCCTCATTGTCCCTTCCCCGGCAAACACGATCTTTATATTTGGTATTTTCCTAGACAGCTGTGCACATGCTTTGATGAGCATCCCTTGATTTTTATTCGTATTTAATTCACCAGCACACAGCACGATAAAATCTTCCGAGGAAAAGCCATAGGCTGCGCGAAGGCTCTGCTTCTTTTTTTCATCGACAGGTGCGAACCGCTTCATATCCACACCCATACCGGGCACATAATATACAGATGCCCGCTTTGATAGACGGTCGGCTCTTTTAAAATCTTCTCCATTAATGGTGATCAGAGCGTCTGTATAGCGGGCTAAAAATCTCTCTATTGGATAATAGAGCAGCCAGTTTTGAAGCGGCGCCCCCTGCCAAAAGTGAAAGCCATGTGCCGTGTAAAGAACCTTCGTTCCTTTTTTGCGCGTACCTTTGGCTGCGAGCCTGCCGATGACACTTCCCATTGGTGTGTGGCAATGGATGAAATCATAGTGCTCTTTTGCTAACAGCTTCTTCAGTTCTACATACGCAAGCCGGTTGCGTACATGAAAAGGAGAACGCTGAATCGGAATCGAGTGGGCATGATTCACATAGGGCAGCTCCAGCTGGCCGTTTGCCGCTGTATGCACTTCCCATCCTTGTTCCTGAAACCACCGGAAATACGGAAGATGAAAGGCCTTAAAGTGATAATCAACCGTTGCGCAAAACAAGACTTTTTTCTTCATTGGCAAGTGCTTCCTCCTCTCGTTTCATCTGATCGGACAACATATCATGCGACTCAATGGCAGCAAATAAGGCTTGTCTCATTTGTTCTTCACTCATCATGTCAAATTCATGGATAAAGCGGTTCAGCACATATGGGTCACCATCCAGCGCATGGCCGATGTGAATTTTCGGGAAGATTTGCTCCTGTGCTTTTTCATGCTGATTGAGTAATTCCTCGTACATTTTCTCTCCAGGACGAATGCCTGTGAAAGTGATTGGAATCTGGTCTGTGGTGTAGCCTGAGAGGTGAATGAGGTTTTCTGCGAGGTCCACGATTTTCACTGGCTCCCCCATATCTAAAACAAAAATCTGTCTTCCTTCTGCCAGTGCACCTGCCTGAATCACCAGCCTTGATGCTTCTGGGATGGTCATAAAATATCTTGTCATGGCTGGGTGCGTAACCGTCACCGGCCCGCCTTGCTCGATTTGTTTCTTAAAAATAGGGATGACGCTCCCTCTGCTTCCGAGTACATTTCCAAATCGAACGGCGACAAACTTTGTTTCGCTGCTTGCCCCCATTTGCATGATCAGCATTTCAGCAAACCGCTTTGTGGCTCCCATCACATTGGCAGGGTTGACCGCTTTGTCAGATGAGATGAGGACGAATGTTTCAATGCCGTGCTCGTGTGCGGCTTCTGCGACATTTTTTGTCCCGATAATATTGTTTTTCACTGCTTCTTTCGGACTGATCTCCATGAGCGGAACATGCTTATGTGCCGCAGCATGATAAATCATATCCGGCTGAAACTGACCAACGATTTCACTCATTTTCTGTTTATCTTGAATATCCGCAATTTGTGGATAGAGTCTGATGCTGCCTCCATATAATTCTTTCAGCTCTAGTAAAATAGAATGAATGCTAAATTCTCCATGTCCCACAAGTACAATCGCTTGAGGAGCAAACACACAAATTTGACGGCAGATCTCTGACCCAATCGATCCGCCTGCCCCTGTGACCATGATCGTTTTTCCCTTTAAATGAGCAGATAGACGGCTCGTATCTAATTGAATCGGTTCTCTCCCTAGTAAATCCTCTGGCTGTACATCCCGTAATTGATTCAGCGCATGGGTTCCTTTTAAAATCTGCTCCATTTCCGGCATGATCTGTGTTTTGACTCCGGTCGCGACACATTCCTTATACAGCCCTTTTAAGGTGTGGCTGCTTTTGGACGGAATGGCGATGATGATCTTCTGAATATCCATCATCACGACAGCTGTTTGAATTTGTTCTTTTCCTCCTATAACAGGCAGACCCATAATTTCAAGCCGATGTTTCGTCTTGTCATCATCGATGAAGGCGACTGGCTCAATATGTACATCACTCGATTGCTGAAGCTGACGAACGAGCATGGTTCCTGCTGATCCGGCACCAATAATTAAGGCCCGCTCTTTTTCTGCCTGAAGCCGTTTGGCCCCGTCATGAAATAACCTAGAAGCCATACGAGATGCACCGATGAATAAGATATGAAAAAGCCACACGATGAATAAAAACCGAAATGGCCATGTCTGCACGAAAAGATACAGCATCGTCATCGAAAATAAAAAAGAACACACAAAGGTTTTCATTAAAGAAAATAACTCTCTTACTCCTGTATAAGCCCATACTTGCTTGTACACATGAAATATGCAGGCAAATATATGGTGCCCAATGAGCAGACTGAGCGAAGAAATGGCGAGCATTTCAAATGAATAAACGGTTAAAGCCGCCTCTTGGACAAATTGAAAACCAAAAAAGACGGCAACTAAGATGAGATATGAATCTAGTGCTACGATAATTGATAATCTTTGGGCGTAAGTCAACGCTCCTCCCCCTTTTTAAAGCATCACTATTCTTACGTAACATGGGCATCAAACCCGTCCTCACATCCCACTACTGATGACGAGCATCTAAGGCACCGGTTATGCCCACAGCAGGATCGAGTGCCTCCATTGTTAAAGATTAGGAGACATCACCTATCAATCTTTTTAATACATATACAGCCTGCCCTTTTTCTCTTTCTTGCCATTTAGCATAGCTCCAAGCAGTTTACTTGTTGTTCCTTCTAATACTTCTTTTGATTTCTTCACAGCAGCAATCTTTGTTTTGCCGCTTAAGACAACGAGAATGCTCCCATCTGTCCGGTTCGCCAAGATCTTTGCATCTGCAACTGGCAGAAGCGGAGTGGAATCAACAATCACCATGTCATATTGCTGTTCAATCTCATAAAATAGCTGCTTCATCACAGAAGATGAGAGCAGCTCTGCTGGATTCGGCGGAATGGTTCCGCTCGGAAGCAGCTCTAAATGCTCAATCGGTGTCGGTAAAATGGCTTCTTCCAAGCTGCAATTATTTAATAGCACATTCGTCAAACCGGTGTGATGACTCAGGTCAAAATATTCATGGACGGCCGGTTTTCGCAAATCAGCGTCCATGAGCAGCACCCGCTTGTTCTGCTGTGCGAAAACAGCTGCTAAGTTTGCAGCCGTAAATGATTTCCCTTCCTTCGGTAAGGAGGAGGTCACTAATATCGATTTCAGCCTTGTTTGGATCGATGTGAATTCGATGTTTGTTCGGATCGTACGGAATTGTTCCGCAATGACAGAGTGAGGATTTAATACAGAAATACAGGATAAACCTCTCTTTTCTCTTTTCTTCCTCTTAAAGATCAATGTTCTGTCCTCCCGTTATGACGGACTGCTTGTCTTTTTTGGCCCTCCTGTCTGCCTGCATCTGATAGACACTGCCAAGCGACGGCAATCCGATCTCTTCTCTTATTTGATGTGTTCGTTTTACAGTATCATCGAGTAAATTCATTAAGAAAATGAGTGTCATACCCCCTAATAAAGAGGCGCCTAGTGCCAGAACGATATGAACGAATTTCCTTGAATTCATCAGAATCGTGTTGGACAGCTTGGCTTCAGACAAAACATTAATGCGATCCATATTCATTGTTTTTTTGATTTCTTCTTGCAGCACCTCTGTTGCAGTATTCGCAATGGCGACTGCCTTCGCGCGATCCTCATCTTGTACAGAAATATTGATGACCTCAGACTCATTTTCTGTACTTGTGGCAATTTTGTGTTTTAGTCCTTCTGCTGATTCTGTGAGATGGAGTGTTTCTTTTACTTTTTCAATGACAATTGGGCTTTTTAATAAAACTTGAAAGGTACGTGTATATTGAAGGTTCATCTGAATATCGTTTAAATCTGCTTGTGCGTCATTGCTGCGTTTATGAACAAGAATTTGAGTGGTTGCCTGATATACAGGAGTCGAGACATAGAACTGATAATAGGCTGAAATGCCCGTTACGATCAGGACAATCAGGATCAGAAGGGCCATTTTCTCTTTAATGACAGAAAACAGCTGCTTAAAACCTATATTCTCATTCATAGATACCTCCCGATTTCATCATAAAAAGGTTATATATGGTTTCTTTTTGTTAATGATTGGATTATAAAAGATAATACCCGCAAAGAAAAATGTCATAATAGGTCTTATAGTTCTTTTTAAAGAACGAAATCGTTCGTTTTCTTTTGTTTACTTCCTGATTCTTACGTTTTTGAATTTTATAAAGAACAATTTATTTCTTATAATGAACGAAAAGGTCGCAGAACTATTCGCCGGGGAGAAGGGAGATCATTGATCGAATGATAGGCAAGGTGATACGCATTTACCGAAAGAGAAAAGGATACTCGATTCAGCAGCTGGCTGAGGATGCTCATGTCTCTAAGTCATATTTGAGCAAAATTGAGCGCGGGGTCCACAGGAATCCATCTGTCCAGTTCTTAAAAAAGGTATCCTCTTCACTAGAGATTGATTTACAAGAACTGTTTGATGCAGAGACGATGATGTTTCATTACGCTGAGGGTGGTGAACACGAATGGCGGGAGCATATCGTAAGTGCCGTCCAATCAGGCATGCCTAAAGAAGAGCTCTATCAGCTGCTCCAAACGTACCGAAAGGAGCAGGAAGAAAAGTCGTTACATGTCACCCATAGAAAGCTGACTGATTCAAATATCGCAGAGTGGAAGCGTCTAATGAGTGAAGCAAAGGCAATTGGTTTAAGCATTGAGGAAGTAAAAGCTTTCCTCAACAACATGGGAGAACGCCGGGCGTAAGCCTTTCAGGAAGAATGATTGCGGGGAGAGGCGTTTGACGCTTCGATGAAAAAGAGCCTTTGATTCATGAAAGGCTCTTTCAGACTGTTGACAAAGGGCTAAAATGATTTTTATTTTAGCCCTTTGTCTTCTTTTCAGCGTGATAGAAAACCTTTGCAGTCTAGGAAGGGCGAGTACCGGAGCGGAGCGAATTGAAACATTCGTGAGCACCGGAGCGCAGACCTGCGGGCGAATGCGAGGGTTTGTCTACACGCTGAAAGAGCCTTTGATTCATGAAAGGCTCATTTTTCTGTTATTCTTCTTTTTTTGTTCGTGCTTTTTTCGTTATATCGTTGTTTTTCCAATAGGCCCATAGTGATGTAATCCCCAGAAAGGCCAGTGTGATGAATTGTTGAACGCCTTCTTCATCAATAGGAATTGGGCTTTTTCCCGCAGCAGTTAGCGCACTGTTAACAAGCGCCAGTAAAAGCAGCACAAGCCTTGCAATTGTACCTGCACTAATTTTTTGAACCTCCAACTGTAACCCCTCCCTTTCTTCTTCTCATGGGCGGTAATGCTCGTTCTCTCTCATATGTATGCATCAGCCGAATGAATAGAAGAACGAAACAAAAAAAGAGACATCATTCCTATATACGGAATGATGCCTGATTTCATTTGCTATTTATTTAGAAAACATCTCTTTTGCTTCATCCAATGCCATTTTATTGCCTAGAGCTGAGTAATCGAGCCAAGGCTGATCGGCAATCGGATAGACTTGGTTTTTCTTCACTGCTTTTAGACCCTTCCAAATCGGAGTCTTTTCTAATTGCTTGAATGCCTGCTGCGCTTTATCATCACGGTTGACAACGACAAAGATCGCATCAGCATCATAATCAGGAAGAACCTCTTGAGAAATCACTTCAAATGGGCGCTTGCTGTCCAGCTTTTTCACACCATCGACAGGTGTCAGGCCTAAATCCTCGTATAAAATAGGACCCATTGGGCGCTTCATGCTAAATACGCGAAGCTCCTTTGCTGTCACACGGATCGCCATGACTTTTCCGTTTCCAATCTTTTTCTTAATGAGCGATTTGACCTCTTTTGCTTCTTGATTGTAATTCTTAATATATTGATCCGCTTCTTTTTCTTTATTGACGTGTTTGGCGATTTTTTTCAAATGATCCCGCCATGTGCCATCATTTAAATTAAACACTTCTGTTTTGGCGATCTTTTTATATTTCGATAAGTCTTGTCCGGCTAATTCTTCATCAACATAAATGACATCTGGTTTTAACGCAAGCAGTGATTCCATATCTGGATCAGCTGCAATGCCGAGCTTCTTCGTCTGACTCAGCTGCTTTTTCGCATGTGGAAGGAAATCTTTTAAGTCTCCACCTACAACAGAGCCCGCCGGTTTGATACCGAGTGCTAACAAGTCATTTGTTAAATGAATAGACAAGGAAGCAATCTTTGGTGTGCCATTGGTCTTTTCATTTGTTGTATTCTTTGTTTCCTGTTGTCCGCAAGCGGCAAGAAGCAAGAAACAGAGCGTTAATCCAAACACTAGTAATTTTTTCATGATGAGTTCCTCTTTCGTGTTTATTTCGTTTTAGTTAATAAATAAAGAAAATACGGCGCACCGATAAAGGCCACGACCACACCCGCCGGTATGGCATTTGGAGCAAAGATGGAACGTCCGATTGTATCGGCACTGACCAAAATCAACAAGCCAAGCAGCGCACTAACTGGTAAAAAATACTGATGCAGTGAACCGACAAGCCGCCTGGCCAAATGCGGAGCGACGAGGCCTATAAAGCCAATACTGCCTGTCATCGAAACACTTGCACTCGCGAGGCCTACCGCTAAGGTCAGCAAAAGGAGACGTTTACGCTGGACACGTACACCTACACTTGAGGCGACAGCATCTCCTAATGTCAATGCATTGAGCGTGTTTGACTGCATCAGCGTAAACGGCACAAGGCATACAATCCAAGGCAGAAGTGCCAGCACATGAATCCAGTCTCTCCCCCATACATTGCCCACAAGCCACCTTGAAGCAAACGTGTATGTATCTTCATCCAGCTTCAAAGACAAATATAAGGTGAGTGCACTAAATCCCGCAGCAACCGCAATGCCAACTAAGATCAGCCGAATAGGAACAAGCCCTTCATGCCGGTCATATGCAAGAAGCACGATGACCGCTGCCGCAAGCAGTCCGCCGCCAAACGTAAAGAGCGGAATAAGAAGAGACGGATTGCCTTCAAGTGCGTGAAAATAAGTCACAAACACAATTAAGCCAAACGCTGCCCCTGCATTCAGTCCAATTATTCCAGGATCGGCCAGCGGGTTACGGGATAAGCTCTGCAAAATGCCTCCAGCAATGCCAAGACCAATACCAGCTAACATCGTCACCACGATTCGAGGCAGACGATAGTCAAACAGCACCGTTTCACTTTGGAAATCTCCAAAGCCAAATAATGTCTTGACGACCATGACAGGGCTTAGTTTCAGCGTACCGGTATTTAAACTATACAGCACAGCAGCCGCACTCAGGCAAAGCAAAACGACTGTCACGACAAGAGCACGCTGTTTCTCTCTCATGACAGGTTCCTCCCTTCTTTTCTGGCAATGTATAAGAAGAAAGGTACACCAACAAGTGCTACCATCACGCCAATGGCAAGCTCTCTTGGCGGATTGACTGTACGGCTGGCAAGGTCTGCAAAGACAAGCAGCATTGCGCCTAATATCGCTGACATCGGAATGACGAAACGATAGTCTACACCAACAAACTTTCGTGCAATATGCGGGATGACGAGACCGACAAACCCAATCGATCCGACTGCTGATACAGAAACCCCTGCTAATAACACAGCAGCAGTCATTCCTAGTATTCGCACCTGCCGTGTTTTCACCCCTAAATTTGCCGCTGTATCTTCACCGAGCGATAGTAAGGAAAGTGACCGTCCTAATAGCATTGCCCATACGATCACAATCAGAATGACCGGGGCAAGAATCGTCAGCTGCGGCCATTTCACTCCAGCTACGCCGCCTGCATACCAAAAAGCCAGGTCCTGACTCAGGTCAAAATAAATCGCGATCCCAGAGCTGAGCGCATGAAGCAATGCGGCTACAACCGATCCTGCCACAGTGAGGCGCACCGGTGTCAATATGCCGCCAGCCGCCCCAATTGCAAAGATCAGCAGCGTACTGAGCACAGCACCAATGAAGGAAAAAAACATCAGTGCCGAATAAGGTATTCCTGGAAAAAAAGCAAAACAGAGTGCGACCACAAACATCGCACCTCCATTAATACCCAAAATCCCCGCATCTGCCAGTGGATTTCTTGTGATGCCCTGCATAAGAGCACCCGCTGCGGCAAACGCCGCTCCCACTAGAGCTGCCCCTAACACACGAGGAAGTCTTAATTCATGGATGATCTGCTGCTCTGTGACATTTGACTGGTAGTCAAATACAGCTGTCCAAACCGTTTGCAGAGACAATGTTTTTGCACCGTATGACACAGCAAAAAACATGGCAGCCGCTAAACCAATGACGGCGAAAAAAAATATCAAAAAGAACAGAATATGTGATGATCGTGTTTGTTGATGTTTTCGCTTATCCTGCAAAATCGGTGTCATCCTTTTCTTCATTAAAAGTCAGTTTGAAAATGAGAATCATAATCAACAAAATTATAGCCGCCAGCTCCTAAAAAATCAATGTACACCTATTTTTTAATTAATGAAGGTATGTGCGGAGCAGAGAGAGGGGAGATTTCTTTTTGCCGATTAGAACGGTCTTTCATTTTTTCATAGTTTAATAGGAAAATAGTTGACTTTTCACATGAATATCCACTAAAATTACAAAAGTAAGTCAAATGTTATAAAAATATTACAAATAGATGTCATACTAATAAGGAATGACCCGTCATGAGAGGAGATCTGAAAGTTGTGTCAGTAAAGGGAAAATGGAGTATCGTCCTATTTGCGCTTGCAGTCGTCATTGGAGCAGTTGCTTTCTTTCAAAATCAACAAGCAAGCGGTACAGAGAAGAAAAATGTAAAGCAGGATACGAACTATAAAAACGTAGAAATTGTCACTCTCGTAAATGACGGGAAATTTATGAGATATGCAGTCAACTATCCTCTTTTTCATCAAAAAGAGCTAGATGACAAGATTCAAAGCTATGTCAATTCAGCATTAGAGCATTTCAAAAAAACATTCAGTGAAGCAAAGGATATCGATGAAAATAAACGCTATGAATTGAATATTGATTATGAAATGGTGCATTATGCGAAGCAGTCTGCTGCCATTCGCTTTACGACCTATACGTATACCGGCCAGCAAAAAGGAACCACCAATCATCTCACGATTAACTTTGATTTTCAGAAAAAAACCTTTCTTGACACAAAAGATTTATTTCTGCCTAAAACCAATTATTTAAAGAAATTATCCTATATTACATATACAGAGCTTCGAAAGGACAAAACCTTATCTAAGGATCAGCCTCTCCTTCAGAAAGGAACAGCCCCTGATGCTCAAAACTTCAGTCAATTTGCCTTGAAAGACAAATATGTAGAATTTTATTTCCCTGCATCTCAAGTAGCCGCAGAGGATCTTGGTCCGCAAACGCTCGCGATCAAAAAGACATTGCTGAAGGACATATTAAAGCCAGAATATATGGATAAAATCAAAAATAAAAATGAAATAAAAGAACCGAATCCAAAAAGAAAAGCCGTCAAGCTGCCGCAAAAATCAAAGCTTGACCCGAATAAAAAAGCCATCGCCCTCACATTTGATGATGGACCGAATCCAGCGACAACCACAAAAATTTTAGACGCGCTGAAGGCAAATAAAGGACATGCTACCTTTTTCGTATTAGGCAGCAGGGTGCAATATTATCCTGGAATGCTTGCCGATATTTTAAAAGGCGGGAATGAGATCGGAAACCATTCCTACAATCACCCTTTATTAACAAGACTGCCTTTAGAAGAAGCCGTAAAACAAGTGAAGGACACCCAGAAGCTGATTGAGAAAGCAAGCGGATATACACCTACGCACTTTAGACCGCCATATGGCGGTACAAATCAAGACATCAATCAGGCGGTTGGGATGAAGGTCACTTTGTGGGATGTTGATCCTGAGGATTGGAAAATCCGCAACAGCCAGCAGATCACAAACCGCGTTCTCTCACATGCAGCCGATGGCAGAACAGTGTTAATGCACGATATTTATGAAAGCTCAGCCCAAGCAGCAGTAAAGATCATCCGTGAACTCACCAAACAAGGCTACCAGCTCGTCACAGTGAGTGAACTTGAACAATTAAAAAAAGAACGACATGAACAAACCCCTGTAGAGTAAACAGGGGCTTTAGATTGTTGACAAAGGGCTAAAATGATCTTTATTTTAGCTCTTTGTCTTCTTTTCAGCGTGATAGAAAACCTTTGCAGTCTAGAAAGGACGAGTACCGGAGCGGAGCGAATTGTACATTCGTGAGCACCGGCACGCAGGACTGACAAAGAATGCGAGGGTTTGTCTACACGCTGAAACCCCTGTAGAGTAAACAGGGGTTTTCTTTTATGACTCCAAAGACTTTTTTTGTTTCAATAATGCTTGAAATGTCTCTTCAAGCTCTTGCGACGGCTCAATACTTAAACGGCTGAGCACTTCAGACAGCTGCATATCAATTAACAGAAGCTCCTCTTCTCTATTTGTCACAGCTGGTTTTTCTTCCTTTTGTTTATAGGCTTCATATGTGCCGTCAAATCCTTCAATACGTTTCTCATGAATATGGAAAATACGAGTGGCAACCTCCTCAATCAGCCTGCGATCGTGGGAAACAAACACAACGGTACCTGGGTAATCCTTCAATAGACCTTCAAGTGCTTCAACTGCCGCCAGATCTAAAAAGTTCGTCGGTTCATCCAGCATGAGAACATTGGCATCACTGACGAGTAAGGACGCAAGCATCGTCTTCACCCGTTCTCCCCCGCTTAAAACCTCAACAGGCTTATGCACATCATCCCCTCTAAATCCTAGTCTCGCCAAAACCGTTCGAACCACTGTCTCGTCTTGAACTGCCTCTTTCAGCGCATTTTGTAAAATCGATTCAGCTACCTTCAGTCCTGACAGATTCTGACGAAAATAGGCTAGCTTGACAGCCTCTGAACGAGTAACTCCGGGGTGTCCATTTACTAACATACGGAGAAATGTCGTTTTGCCGCTCCCGTTCTTTCCGATAATGGCCACTTTGTCTCCGCCCCTCACTTCCACATTCGCCTTCTTCCAGAGCACTTTATCGCCCGCCTTGCCATCTACATTTTCCACTCGCAAAATGGTACGGCTTGCTGTTTCCTTCATCGTATGCTGAGTCATTTGAATGGGCTGAATGTCCTTTACCTTCTCCACCTTTTCTAATTTCTCCATCCTTGTTTCAATGGATTTGGCTGTTTTTTGCAGCTTTTTTTGCTTATTTGCATAGTAGGGCTTTGCAATTTTAGGCCCTGAGGATTTCACCTTTTGGGAGGGCTTTGTCGCTTTGTCCGCCTTTTTCTTTTTCTTTTCCAGTGCATGCTCTAACTGTTTTTTCTTTTGTGTATAAGCTTCATACGCTTCCACCTGCTGACGATGCGCCAGCTCTTTTTGCTGTGCAAAATGTGTGTAATTGCCTTTGTAATGATGAAGCTTCCCATGATCCAGCTCCCAAATCTCCGTACATATTGCATCTAAAAAAGCACGATCATGTGAAACAACAATGAGAGCTCCTTGATAATGACGCAGCTTATCTTCCAGCCACTCAATATGCTCCGTATCCAAATGAGTGGTCGGTTCATCTGCTAATAAAAGGGCAGACGGCCGGCTTAATGCTCTTTCAATATAAGTCTGAGTCATTTCACCGCCACTCTGTCTGCCGTCTCCTTGTTTCAATTGAGGAAGCAGCGTACAGACCGCTGTGGCGGCAACCGTGCCGCTGTCTGGTGTTTCCTGTCCTGCCAGCACATGCAATAAAGTCGTTTTTCCGCTGCCATTTGTCCCTACAAGACCAATGCGGTCCCCTTGATGGATGGCGAGCTCCTCAATATCAAATAACAAGCGATCTTTTCGAAATACCTTTAACTGATTGGCTTTTAATAACATCCAATCCTCTCCTTTCATATCAGGAGACATGAAAAAGCCTCCCATTCTCAGAATAGGAGGCAAAATGGTGTACAAAAATAAGCGGATTGATCCAGTATGGAGTGCTGTTCCTATTTGAACACACACATCCCACGTATCCATCACTTCATTTTTTGATCCCAAGCTGTACCATCCTATTCCGAAGCTAAAAAATGAAAACGCAGCAAACATGGCAAACTGATCGTTTGCTCACTGCCTTCGTTTGTTCATTTTGCTTACAGGTCATAGGATTAGTACTTCATTGCATTGGGTCACCCTTCCGTCGTTTGTTACGTATACGATAAAAGATTGGTTATTTTTTGTCAAGCGGGCTCCATTTGAATAGAGCACCCACCTTTGAAAATAAGTTATCTATTGAGTTTGTTTCGCTTGTATGAATTGGTCGATCACCTTTAATGCTTTTTCTGTTCCACCTGCTGTTTGGAAGCTTTCTTCAATTTTCTCAATCCCCGCACGGTACGTGTCACTGCCTAAAACCGTCTCAACCGTTTCTCTTAGCTGCTTTGGTGTCAGCTGATCTTTATCAAGTGCACAGGCAGCAGATAATTCGGTCAGTCTTTGTGCCACCATCGGCTGATCTTTATCGACTGGAATGACGACCATCGGAACGTGGTAATGAATCCCTTCATTGACACTATTCATCCCGCCGTGCGTTAAAAACACATCTGTCAGTTCGAGCACTTCAAGCTGCGGCACATAAGGCTCGATCAGAAAATGAGCAGGCGCCTCTTTTAAGAGAGAACGATCTACTTTTTCACCTGTTGCGATAATCACTTTTCCGTCAAAGTCTTCGAAAGCATCTATACACATATTAAAAAATGCTTCTGTATCCCCAAGAACGGTGCCCATGGAAATAAAAACGACTTTTTCTCGCTCAAGTGCTTCCAGCGGGAAATCATGCTGGTCGGCTCTTTTTAAAAAGCTCGGTCCAACGAAAACAAACGAATCGTTTAATGAATCAACAGACGGCTGGAAATATTCACTTGTATAGACGATATTCAATTCTCCACGGTTTTTCATAAATTGCATCAAACGCGTTGGCTGAACGCCAAAACGCTCTTGTATTTTTTCTAACAGATGATCGGCTTTCTCATCCTTTCTGTATAGCGGTGTATCAAAATGCGCCTCTTGCAGCACAAAAGATGGGTTGGACCCAATGCTCGGAATGTGCAAGTAATCTCGAACAAGCTCCCCTGCCCCAAACATATCAAAGTAAACCAAATCAAATGAATGCTTCTCGGAAAGTGTTTCCACCACCTCTAAAATATCATAGGATGTTTGCAGTATGGCATGAAAGAACGGCTGCATAGAATCTAAATCTCCTTCTTCCACATGTAATGTCCGAATATAGTCTGGATGTATATGTACGTGAGCGCCTAAGCGTTTAATCCGTTCCTCATAATGTACAGTTGTGACCGCATGCACTTCATCGCCTCGATCCGCCCATGCTTTGATCATTCCTAACATAGGGTTCACATGTCCTTCAGCTGGAAACGTAATCAATAAAATCTTCGCCACAAGAAATTCCTCCTCATTGTCAATTCTCTTCCATGTTAATCATATACAGTGAACTGGCTCAACAAATACGCCTGAAGACGGAAGAAATGAGTCTTATGTCCAGTATTTCATGATAAAGTGGCAGAAAAAAAGACAAAGTCTCCTAATAAGCACTTTGTCTTTTTCACATTATGATTTGAGCAGCATTTTTTTAAATGCATCAGAATGTTTTTCAATGGAGATCGGATCTGATGTTTTGATATTTATTCAAAGCACGCTGAATACACATTTCCTATATTGAAAAATTCAAGCAGTGCTCTTTTTGCTTCAGGACTAGCATTTTTCGCTGCTTTATTTACAGCTGCTTTTACAGCATTCCACTTACTTTTTCCCGCCTGTCTGGCGGCTTTATACGCTGGAATCAATGTTTTAACAAATTTTGTCGCGCCTCCTGCAGCTTTTATTGCGGACTTGACTTTTGCGATTTTTGCTATTGGTATAACATTGGTTATAATGGCAGTGCCAACCGCAGAAATACAACCAACTACACCCATAGTAACAACCTCACCCTGTCGTTGAAGAGGGATATTAGAGTTCTCTTTCAACCATTTAACTACGGCTTCATCTCCTTTTGCAATAACGCTGTCAGGTAAAGCTTCAATCGCCAATAAAACCTCTAGCAACTCTTGATACTCTTCATCCACTTCTGAATTAGGACTAATTGCTGTTGCATTCGCAGTAAAAATCGTTGACAATAACATGAAAAGAGCTGTTATGAAGCATATAACACTCTTCTTATGAAAAATAGTTGTCATCCAATATACCCCTTTCTTGTTTATTTTTTGTATACGAGGTAAAAATATCATATTATAATAATTGTTTCAATTTTATAGATTCATATTGGAGGGATATTTTGTGAAAGTCTTGGAGAAATACAGTTATTTAATTATCATTCTTTGTCTGGCGGCAATGATCGTGACAAACTTCACTGTGAATGACAATACAATAAAAAATACTGTATCCGTGATTGGATTTATCATTGTTCTTCTTACAATTATACCTGCGGCTATTTACAGGAAAGGCCAGAAAGGCAGATAACTCCTTTATAGCAATAACCCCCACTCTATGTTAAGAATGGGGGTTATTTTATTATCCTCGGATAGATGTTGCTGTGTTGCAACAAGATCATTTTTTCACTTGCTTACCCTAGCTTTATTAGAAGAGAACGATCAATCCGATTGAACATACAAAAACCCCTCTTCAAATGAAGAGGGGTTCATGACAGACCTTTATCATCGTAAGCAAGGTCAGATACGCGCTCGGAGGGATTCGAACCCCCGACAGACGTGGTACCGGAAACCACCGCTCTATCCAACTGAGCTACGAGCGCACGATATGTTTTTTGAACGTCAGCATATCAAATTATAAGGGAAATGCTGCAAGAAAGCAATGATTAATCATTCGTCATGATGATGTATTTTCTTACTTTGGATTCATACACTAATATGATGGTTTGAAGTGGAATGATTTTGGGGAAAATGGATAGGGGTATTTGAATTTAGGTCAGCGTTTTGTTTGACCTTTATTGACCAAAAATGTATCATTGAATTACATACTTACCTAAAAGGTGAAGGAGGAACATTATGAATTTAATACCTACAGTCATTGAGCAAACAAATCGTGGGGAAAGAGCTTACGACATTTATTCTCGTCTTTTAAAAGACCGTATTATCATGCTTGGTTCTGCGATCGATGACAATGTTGCCAACTCCATCGTGTCACAGCTGCTTTTCTTAGAAGCTGAAGATCCAGAAAAAGATATTTCTATCTACATTAACAGCCCTGGCGGTTCAATCACAGCTGGTATGGCCATTTACGATACGATGCAATTTATTAAACCAAAGGTATCAACTATTTGTATTGGTATGGCTGCATCTATGGGTGCGTTCCTGCTTGCTGCTGGTGAAAAAGGTAAGCGTTATGCTCTTCCAAACAGTGAAGTCATGATTCACCAACCACTCGGTGGTGCCCAAGGTCAAGCAACAGAAATTGAAATTGCGGCAAAACGAATCCTTTCTTTACGCGATAAACTGAACCAAGTACTTGCTGAACGTACTGGTCAGCCAATTGAAGTCATTGAGCGCGATACAGATCGTGACAACTTCAAAACAGCGGAAGAAGCACTTCAATACGGACTCATTGACAAAGTCTTGACCCGTAATACAGAAGACCAAAAATAATGATCACAACACAAACCGTCTGTTCCTTGAACAGACGGTTTTTTGTGATTGACATATACTTTAAGACAGCTCCGTCCATTTCTGCTGAAGAGACGGTGTTTGATAAGAAGCCATCTGCGTGATTAATTCCTCCGGTTCACTCGAAGCATGTAACAATTGAAGGTGTGATTCATTCGAAAAACCTTCTTGTATACTAAATTTCACCATGTCTATGAGCGGGTTGAAGTAGTCATTCACTTGATACAATCCGATCGGCTTTTGATGGATGCCGATTTGTGCCCAGCACAGCACCTCAAATAATTCTTCATATGTACCAAAGCCGCCTGGCATGGCAATAAACCCATCGGCCAGCTCGCTCATTTTTGCTTTTCGTTCATGCATGCCTGTTACCTCAATTAGCTCTGTCAGCTCTTGATGCACGACTTCTCCTCTAAAAAGTCCCTTAGGCATGACCCCGATCACTTGCCCACCATGTCTCATGACCTCATCGGCAATCGCGCCCATTAACCCAATACGCGATCCGCCGTAAACAAGACGAATGCCCTGCTTCGCCATATAAGCACCCAGCTCTACAGCCTTTTGTTTATAGACATCATTTACACCTGGATTCGAACCAGCAAACACACAAATCGTTTTCATCAAAACAGCCCCATCTCTCTCTATGATTTCTTCACCCACTCATTCTACTATAATGATTTGTAAAGAAACAGCCGTTTTTTCTATATATAGTGTAAAATCAAAAGAGTGAACACCATATAAGGAGCTGTATAGAGAGAATGCAAACAACTGAGATGGAGAAGTGGATCAAGGATTTTTATCAAACGAGAAATTGGACAGAATACGGACCGTTTATCCGGTTAGGCTTCTTAATGGAAGAAACGGGAGAACTCGCTCGCGCTGTTAGAGCAATAGAAATCGGACGAGACCGGCCTGATGAGCAGAGACAGGAATCATCTGAGCTGAAGAAAGAACTCATTGAAGAAATGGGAGATGTTTTAGCAAATCTCCTCATTTTAGCGGATCAATATGATGTCACAGTAGAAGAGATCTTCAGCGCTCATCAACAAAAACTCACAAAGCGTTTTTCTGGAGAAAAAGAGCCAGTAAAAAACACGTGACCAAGCTGTCACGTGTTTTTTACGCCTTAAAGATGCTGTGGTGAAATGTCATCCGTTCGTTCAAAGAAATGCTGTTTTCCGATATGATGGAATAGTCCCGTTCGATGTAAAAGCTCCTTAGGCTGTGATTGAAGTCCAACGATCATCAGCTTTCCATTATGATGCTTTAACCGATTGGAGATATTCATTAGAACCGCTTCTGCCGATGTGTCCATGTAATTGACTTTATTCATAAGCAGAATGAGCGTTTTCGGTTTTGTTTGAACATGATCCAATATCGAATTTTCTAATGAATCTGTTGTGCCGAAAAAGAGCGGCCCTTCAATGGAATACATACTGATCCCTTTCTCCTCTGTCTGTTTTTCTAAAGCAGCTGCTGTTTCCATTTGAGGAACGGCGACATTTGTATGGATATTGGTCGTCTGGCTCATTTTTTTGATAAAGGCGATAAACGCTAAAATGAGACCAGCAGTGACGCCAATAATCAAATCACCGATCACTGTGAGCAGGAAAGTCACGACCAGTACAAGCGAATCAGCATTTTTCACTTTCAAAATATTGATAAACTCTTTTCTCTCACTCATATTCCAAGCAACAAACATTAAAATCGGTGCCATAGCAGCAAGTGGAATCATCGACGCATACGGCGCAAATACCATTAAGATCAGCAAGACGACAACGCCATGCACGACACCAGAAATCGGACTTGCCCCGCCATTTTTTATGTTCGTTGCCGTTCGGGCAATAGCTCCCGTCGCTGGAATTCCTCCGAACAGCGGTGCCGCCATATTGGCAATTCCTTGCCCCACAAGCTCTTTATTGCTGTCATGCTTAGAGCCTTTCATATGATCAGCGACCATTGCGGATAAAATCGATTCCACGCCGCCTAAAAGTGCAATGACAATTGCTGGAGGCAGGAGGTATATCATTTTTTCAATCGTCAATTCAGGAAAAGCGAAGGTTGGCAGCTGACGAGGGATTTCACCATATGCAGAGCCAATCGTTTCAACTTGTCCTTGAAAAAAGAGAACGGCTAGAAACGTAGAAGCCAATAAACCTAATAGAGCACCAGGTATTTTGGGAATGTATTTTTGTGCCGCCAAAATCACGATGAGCCCGATGACGGCTGTGATAATGGCGAGACTGTTTGTGGTACCAAGATGCACCACGATTTCTCTCATATTGAGGAAAAAGCTTTCATGTTTTTCAACACCCTTTAATCCGAGGAAGTTGGCAATCTGTCCTGAAAAAATAATGACAGCAATGCCAGCAGTAAAACCGATGATAACCGGACGAGGAATAAATTTCATGAGCTTTCCTAGTTTGAATATTCCGAATAATACAAGCATACAGCCTGCCATAAAACCGGCAATGAGCAAGTTTTCAATACCGTATTGGCTGACGATCCCGAATAAAATTGGAACAAACGCCCCGGTCGGCCCGCCGATCTGATACTTTGAACCACCAAACAATGAAATCAAAATGCCGGCAACGATGACTGTGTATAATCCATATTCTGGTCCGACACCAGATGCAATGGCAAATGCCATGCCTAAAGGAATTGCCACAACGCCCACGACAAGCCCAGCGATTAAATCGCGTCTAAACTTTGATGAATTGTACCCTTCAAATCTTCCATAAAAACGCATGGTATGTGTTGGCCTCCTTCAAGTATGTGTAGATGATTTAGGTATACTGTGGGTCAATTTGTTTGTCTTTCACTACGATATCCAGCTTTCCTGTCGCTGGGTGAATCACCAGTCCATGAACTGCCACATCACTTGGCATCAGTGGATGCTCTTTCACTAATTTCACACTTTGGGCCACGCTTTCTTCAACTGAATCAAAGCCTGTCAGCCAGCCCTTTAAATCAACTCCTGAGTTTTTCACAATGCTTAAGCATTTCTCTTCGATTCCGCGTGCTTTCGCCTTTTCAAGTAAAGGGTCCGCCGCAAGACCTGCCATTCCGCATTCATGATGCCCTACAATGCATACTTCCTCTGCCTTTAGCTCATAGATAGCTAGCAGGATACTCCGCATCACACTGCCGAACGGATGTGTCACGATGGCGCCTGCATTCTTAATGATTTTTGCATCCCCGTTGCGCAGACCCATAGATTGCGGCAATAATTCCAAAAGACGGGTATCCATGCACGTTAAAATAACCAGTTTTTTCTCAGGAAATTTTCCCGCTTTGTAAGGCTCATAATGTCTCTCATTCACAAACTCTGAATTGTGCTGAAGAATCTGTTCTAATTTTGATCCCATTTTGCCATCTCCCATCTTTTTTTAAGTAACGTAAGCTCGTGCCTATCCTCCTTTTCTTTCTTGTGTTCTCAAGAATAGAGAAGAAAAATGATAGAAAAAAAAGAAAAAAATGAGAAAACGATGAGAAGAAATATCATCATTTTCTCTATTTTACGCTGCATCCCAACGGCTTCGCGGGTTTGTTTTCAATCTATTATTCTCATCACATCAAAAGACAATAAAATGGTTTAGTAGAAAATGGCCATCCCGTTTAATACATTTCAAATATAATAAATTTTCTATCAAAAAGTCTCGATCTATTTTCCAGTTTGTCAGATAACCTCTCGTAAAATCTTGCAATTTCACATGTCTCATCTACTATCAGCTTATTTTTATATAGATAAAAAATGCATCAGATGGCATAAGAATCTACTTTTTCACTAAGAAAATGTCTTTCTTTACCGTTATTTCAGTATATTAAATATTGAGCTGCTCACATTCAAACGTGTTCTGCCGAAATCGTTGCTTTATAATAAAAGGAGTAAGATGACCATGTGAAAGGAGCGAATTGACTGTGACACCACACATTTTTGTCGCTAAACCCTTGCCTGCCTCTTTTGAGGAAATGCTAAAGGAACATTGTACATACGAGGTTTGGCAATCCAAAGACCCTATTCCAAGAGACATGTTGTTTGAGAAGCTGCAGCACGCTGATGGTCTTTTAACGTCTGGAACAAAAATCGATCAAGAGCTGTTAGATCACGCACCAAAACTCAAGGTGGTGAGCAATAACTCTGTCGGCTATGACAATTTTGATATAGAAGCGATGAGGCAAAGAGGCGTGATTGGTACACATACTCCTTATACGCTCGATCATACCGTGGCTGACCTTGCCTTTTCGCTCATTCTCTCCTCTGCGCGAAGAATCGCCGAGCTTGACCGTTTTATCCGTGAAGGAAAATGGACGAAATTCGTACAGGAAGAAGAGATCTTTGGCATCGACGTACATCACCAAACGCTCGGTATTATTGGCATGGGACGTATCGGAGAACAAGTGGCCAAACGGGCAGCTCATGGTTTTGATATGAACGTTCTTTATCATAACCGAAGCCGGAATGAAAAGGCTGAATCGGCGTATGGCGCTGTCTATTGTGCACTTGATGATCTTTTAAAACAAGCTGATATCATCGTGTTGATTACACCGCTGACCGAGGAAACATATCATATGATTGGGGAACGAGAATTGAAGTTAATGAAGCAAACGGCTTTATTTGTAAACATTTCCCGCGGGAAAACAGTAGATGAAAAAAGCCTCATTCAAGCACTTCAGGAAGGATGGATCAAAGGTGCTGGTCTTGATGTGTATGAGCAGGAACCGCTTCAAGAAGATCATCCTTTCAAAGAGATGAACAATGTCACCTTAGCCCCTCACATCGGTTCCGCTACTGAAACAACAAGGGATCTCATGCTGAAACGAGCCATTCATAATGTGATTCATGGAATAGATGGGAAGGCGCCTGTTGATGTTGTGAAGGAGCTTGCTTTATCTTGAACAGATAAGACGCAGAAATTGCGTCTTTTTATTTATTTCTTTAAGGAGAAAAGACTCATTTTAGCAAAGATCCTGATTCTTTACATTTCCTTCATGTGCGGGTGCTATAATATGAGCTAGACAAGCATCAAGAGGACGGCATCCGATTTCCTTAATAGGAGGATGAAGATGAAAAGATTGAGTTCGGTTTTTACTATGTTCGCTCTGATCACTGCTATTCTGTTTTCTGGATTTGTCCCGCAGCAAGCTCATGCAGAAACACCTCTTACACCAACAGCCACAACTGAAACTGCTTCTATTCAGCTCACGCCAGATGTGCGTACCCTTGCCGTCATTAATACGTTTGATGGTGTAGCAGATTATTTAATTCGCTACAAACGACTGCCTGATAACTACATTACGAAATCACAAGCAAGTGCTCTCGGATGGGTGGCATCTAAGGGAAATCTAGCCGAAGTGGCGCCAGGTAAAAGCATTGGTGGAGATATTTTCTCAAACCGGGAGGGACGTCTTCCTTCAGCAAGCGGCCGAACATGGCGTGAGGCAGACATCAACTACGTTTCAGGCTTCCGCAATGCTGACCGCCTTGTGTATTCAAGCGACTGGCTCATTTACAAAACAACAGACCATTATGCGACTTTCACACGTATTCGATAATCAATAAAAAAGACAGCCCTATTTGATCTGGGGCTGTCTTTTCGTATGGTGGTTTACGGTATAAGCTTTTTTACGTAATCCTCAAAAGGAATCGGAAGCGGCTTTTTCGATACTTCTTCATGTTCATGTGTGGTGACATGATCCTCAGTAACGATCACACGTCCTGTTGGCGTGAGCTTTGACGCAAGCGGTCTTTTGTTAAATGGAGAGGATTCATTTTCATAAATCTCGTGTCTCATTTGGGCTAATACAGACTCGTCCACTTCGTTCAATGTGAAAGCATAGCCTGTTTCAGCGCCATCTCCCTTATCTAATTGGAGCAGATGTGTCCCTTTTTCGGTTTCCTCAGCTTTGACGCGAAACCGCATTGACGCCCCTTCCACCCAATCTCCTGTAAAAGGCACAGGCTGAAGAGGTAAATTCACACCAAATCCCGCATCAATGAGGAAGCGTTCGTTGTGATGCTTCAACATGATGGCTACGTGCGTGCCATCAATTGCCCACGTATCCGCTTCTTTGTTATACACTGTGCCTTGAAGAAGCTGTACAGAGAGCCCTGCCTCTTTTAACACATAGTATAAGAGAGGATTGAGATCGTAACAAAGACCTCCTCGGTTTTCTTCAAGTAGATGCTGCTTCAACCCTTCTTGATTCAAAGCGTAGGATTGTTTGTTCAAAACAGATCTATTTTCGAATGGAAAGGTATAGGCCATTTTTTTTAATAATACAGGCAAGTCTTTCAAGGTGATGGACTGGCCTTCATATCCGACCTTCTGTAAAAAAGCTGATTGAATCATGACATTCCCTCCTAAAAAAACTGAGCCTTTGAAGAGACTCAGTTTTCTTGATTGATAAAATCTGTTAACGCCTCAATGGCTTCTTGTTCATCCGCACCATCTGCAATCAGTGTGACAGTAACCCCAGAGCTGATCGCAAGACTCATGAGACCCATGATGCTTTTCGCATTGACTTTTTTCCCATCTTTCTCTAGAAAAATATCAGCACCAAAGCGATTGGCTTCTTGTACGAACAAAGCAGCTGGACGTGCCTGCAAGCCTGTTTTCAGCTGGATGGTGACCGTTTTTTCCACCATATGATCTGCCTCCCTTTTTCATTCTCCTATTTGAGTGTAACAGCTTGTCCGTTTCGTAATTGTTCTGCGATTTGATCTAGCTTTCTTAAACGGTGGTTAATCCCGGACTTGCTGATCTTGCCGCTTTCCACCATTTCTCCAAGTTCCTTCAGCGTGACCTCTTGATAGTCGACTCGCAGTTTGGCAATTTCACGAAGCTTTTCCGGCAGGGCATCAAGCCCAATTTTTTCATCAATGAATTGAATGTTCTCGACCTGACGCAGTGATGCACCTATCGTTTTATTCAAGTTTGCTGTTTCACAATTGACGAGCCGGTTGACTGAGTTCCTCATATCTCGGACGATCCGCACATCTTCAAAGCGAAGCAGTGAGTTATGAGCACCCACAACGCTTAAGAATTCCGTGATTTTTTCTGCTTCCTTCATGTACGTAATGTACCCTTTTTTGCGCTCAAGTGTTTTACTATTGAGATGAAATTGATTCATCAGCTCACAAAGGGCATCATTATGTTCTTTATATAGTGAAAAAATTTCAAGGTGATAGGAGGACGTTTCTGGGTTATTCACAGAACCGCCTGCTAAAAAAGCACCTCTCATATAGGAGCGCTTGCAGCATCTTTTCTTCACAAGTTCTTCTGAAATATTGCGCTCAAATACAAATTGCTCACCTAATATTTTTAAATCCTCTAAAATGGTTTTCGCTCGTTCTACCAGTCTGACAATATACACGTTATTCTTTTTCAATCTCATTTTTTTACGGACGAGCAGTTCGACTGTCACATCGTATTTCTTTTTGAGCAGCGTATAAATCCGTCTTGCAATGGCTGCGTTCTCTGTCTGTATATCTAAAATCAATTTTCGATTAGAGAAAGATAATGAACCGTTCATACGGATGAGGGCAGAAAGCTCTGCTTTTGTGCAGCAGTCCTTCACGTCCAGATTAGTCAGCTCTTTTTTTGTTTCGGATGCAAATGACATCCTTGCCACCCCCATTCCTATTTTTTCTGTTGCAGCAGATCGACAAGCAGCGAGGCTACTTTCAGCGTGTCATGACGAATGACATGCTGGTCATATGTAATGATTTCTCCAGGAATCACTTCTAGTCCCATTGCTTTTAGTGCATCTGTGTCGAATTGGACAGGCTGTGCCTGTTCTTCTGCATATTTTGCTTTGATTTCTTCTGGAATTTCTTTATTGTTCACAAAAATCGTATCGATAAATGGACGATCCATATGATCATTTAATGCCTGCACATGATCAGCTGCACTGTAGGAAAGCGTTTCCCCCGGCTGCGTCATGACATTGCATATATACACTTTTTTCGCCTTAGAGCGAATCACTTCTTCTCCAATATGCGGGACAAGCAAGTTTGGCAAAATACTCGTATACAGGCTGCCAGGCCCAATGACGATTAAATCCGCCTCACGAATGACTTGAATGGATTCTGGCAGCGGTTCAATCGTATCGGGTGTGAGGAACACTCGTTTAATTCGCTTACCATAGGTAGGAATTTTCGATTCTCCTGTCACCATTTGCCCATTTTCTAATTCCGCATGAAGAACAACACTTGAGTTCGCTGCTGGCAATACTTTTCCTCTCACATTTAAAACCTTGCTCATTTCAGTGACGGCATGAAAAAAATCACCGGTTATATTTGTCATGGCCGCAAGAATGAGGTTGCCGAGTGAGTGGCCTGTTAAGTCATTCCCTTTGTTAAAACGGTGCTGAAATAAATCTTCTACAAGCGGTTCAACATCAGAGAGAGCCGCAAGGACATTTCGAATATCACCTGGAGGGGGAATATTCAAATCATGCCGCAGTCTGCCTGAGCTGCCTCCGTCGTCAGCAACCGTTACTATAGCGGTAATGTCCACCGGCTTCGTTTTAAGCCCTCTGAGCAAAACAGATAAGCCAGTGCCGCCGCCAAGAATGACCACCTTTGGTAGTGTCGTCATCTATTTTCTGCTTCTCTTTTCAATGTCCCGGTGAGTGACATGTGTATAGTAATCGTTTTTAAAATACTCCGATAAATAGTTGGCCAGTGTCACAGATCGATGCTGTCCGCCTGTACAGCCGATGGCAATCACAAGCTGGCTTTTTCCTTCTCGTTTATAGGACGGAAGCATAAAGCTGAGGAGATCGATTAATTTCTCCGTGAATTTTTGTGTTTCACTCCATTTCATCACATAGGAGCGCACTTCTTCATCGTTTCCAGTCTGTGGACGCATGCTCTCAATATAGTAAGGATTCGGCAGGAATCTTACGTCAAAGACAAGATCAGCATCAATCGGCAGACCGTATTTAAAGCCAAAGGACATCACGTTTACTGTAAACACCTGTCCTTGATTCGTGGCAAAGTGTGTGACAATTTTTTCTCGCAGCTGTTTTGGTTTTAAATCCGATGTATCAAAAATCATTTGAGACCGGCCTTTTAACTCCTCTAACAGCTCGCGCTCCATTGCAATTCCTTCAAGCGGCAAACCTGTTGTCGCAAGAGGATGCGAACGTCTCGTTTCTTTGTATCTTGAGACAAGTACCTTATCATTTGCATCTAAAAATAGAATTCTTGGGGTGATCCAGTCAAGATCACTCATTTCATCTAACGCGGCAATTAAGCTGTCAAAAAATTCGCGTCCGCGCAAATCCATCACAAGAGCGACCTTGCTCATCTTGGAATTCGATTCCTTCATGAGCTCTAAGAACTTCGGTAAAAGTGATGGCGGCAGGTTATCAACACAAAAGTAGCCTAAATCTTCAAAGCTTTGAATGGCGACGGTTTTCCCCGCACCTGACATTCCTGTAATAATCACAAGCTGAATATCTTCTTGTTTGTGTGTATTCATGCCTGCTTCCTCTCCTTCTTTATGAAAACGGTTCATGTATTATTCTCCCTGAGGATCTAACCGATAAGCAATCAGCTCAAAGTCGGGTGTATACGTAAAAGTGCCGTGCAGAAGTCCTTTTCCTTTAAGCATGAAATCAAGAATATGGGAATCTCCTGGGGCCATCGGCAAATGAGGCACATCCTTTACATCATGCCATTTTAAAATGCCTTCCTCTGACTCTGTTACATTTTTTCCGGTAAATGAATCTGCCATAAAGGTGAACATCATCCATTCTTGAACGATTTGATCGCCTTCTTTTATGATAAAGGTAAAAACACCTTTCAGCTGCGGATTTAAAATATAAATACCTGTTTCTTCTCTATATTCTCGAACGACTGAATCCTTGACCGATTCTCCGCTTTCCATTTTGCCGCCCGGTGCTACCCACCAGCCCCGTCTTGGCTTTTGCAGCAAGAGAACTTGATCTTCGTGATGCAGCACACAATTGGTTACTCGTTGCATCAACTGTCACCTACTCTTTTATGTCTTTAACTTATTATACAGGTTCAACCTGACTCCCACAATGAACATGCCCGTTCTTCCCCGAAAACAGACCGGTTTTCGTTTGAATGAGGTCAAGGGCAATTTCTCTACTCTTTATTTTACAGCATCTAACGGTTCTCCATGCGTCATTTGTGAACATCTCGTGAATTTCTGATTTCAGGCAAAAAAAAGGACACGGATTCACATCCGTGCCAAACATGTATTCCTTATAAAAGGGGGTCAATTACTAGTTTTATCATAACGGAAAATTATTTCACCCGTGTTACATTCCAGTTAAAAGCCCATGACGCTATATTAAGGATTTACGACAGCCTTTTATTTCGCTGCTTTGAGTTTTTCAGCAAGCTCTTCTACATAATGCTGTGCGCTTTGTGCTGCAATACTTCCGTCACCTGTTGCTGTCACAATTTGACGAAGTGTTTTTTCTCGAATGTCACCAGCGGCGAAAATACCTTCCACTCTTGTTTCCATTCTTTCGTTTGTCTCGATGTAGCCTTCTTTATTTGTAATGCCGAGATTTTCAAATGGTTTAGACAGTGGCAGCATGCCGATATAGATAAAGGCGCCGTCTGTTTTAAAGTCTTCTTCTTCACCAGTCACCGTATCAACCAATGTCACACTGCCGACTTTTCCATTTTCTTCATTGATCTGTTTCACGGTTTTGTTCCACTTGAAGTCAATTTTTTCATTATCAAAGGCACGCGCTTGTAAAATGCTTTGTGCACGAAGCTTATCGCGTCTATGGATAATTGTTACTTTAGAAGCGAAGCGTGTGAGATACACACCCTCTTCTACCGCAGAGTCACCGCCGCCGATGACGACAAGCTCTTTGTTTTTAAAGAATGCCCCGTCACATACTGCACAATATGATACGCCGCGGCCGCCAAGTTCTTTTTCACCTGGTGCACCGATTTTTTTGTATTCAGCCCCTGCCGCAATAATGACAGAGCGTCCTTTGTATTCTTTTGACCCGGCTTTGACGATTTTGTACTCTTCACCGTTCACGATTTCTTTAATATCGCCATATGCATACTCTGCACCGAATTTCTTCGCATGCTCAAACATTTTATTTGAAAGTTCCGGCCCTAAAATGCTTTCAAAACCAGGATAGTTCTCAACATCTTCCGTATTCGCCATTTGTCCGCCTGGAATTCCTCTTTCAATCATTAACGTTGAAAGATTTCCCCGTGATGTATAAACAGCGGCTGTCATTCCGGCAGGACCCGCTCCAATGATGATCGTATCGTAGATTTTTTCTTCTGACACAACTGTCACTCCCTCTTCAATTGCTGCTCGCATTTCTTATTAGAATGCCCTTGGGTGATGCTTCCATTCATGGCAGAGAGCATCATTTCCACTGTTAGCTTTTATTCCTTACCCATATCCTATTAAATCTGCGGGGAATAAGCGAATCATTTGCTCACATCTTCAAAAAAAGAAAAAGCTTCCTTAAACTGCTGTTTAAGGAAGCCTGTTTACGGTTATATAAAAAGTAATGATTTATTCAACGACTCTTCTTACAACGCCATTGAAAGCTTTTTTCCAGTATACGTTGTTCATTGAGTCAACTGAAACACCGCGAGAGCTGTTATCGTTCAAGAATGTACCATTTCCTAAGTAAATACCAACGTGTCCATTTACTTTATACGTATCAAAGAACACAAGGTCTCCGCGTTTCATGTCAGATGCACTTACAGCTCTTCCTTTACCTACTAGCGTATCTGTTGTTGTACCGCCAACTGGTCCAAGGTTGATACCTGCTGATGCAAATGCCCAGCGAACGAATGAAGAACAGTCAAAACGACGTGCGTCAATATCGGCTTGTGATCTGCCGCCGCCCCATTTATATGGAGATTGTCCAACAATCGTAGAACCTGTGCTGATTGCACCTTCAATTCCGCCTACGTTACTGCTGACAGGTGATCCACCGCCAGAAGATGGCTTCTTGCTTGGTGCACTGCTGTTGCTGTTATTGTTGTCATTAGAAGATGATCCACTATTACTTGAAGACGGGCTGCTATCGTTATTTGAGCTGTTGTCTTCCGCTTGAACACTAGCTTGACGCTGCTGCTGTTGTCTTTGCGCTTTTTCTTCTTTTGCTTTTTGAGCTGCTTCTCTTGCTTCTTTCTCTGCTTGTTTTTGTGCAGCGATTGTTGCGTCTTTTTCAGATGCAATGCTGTTAGCCTCACTGTTTAACTCGCTGATTTCAGAAAAAGCACTTCCTTTTTGCTTTTTCACTTGCTTGAATAGCTTGTCTTTTTCATCAAGCTGTTTATTCAAGTCTGATTGAAGCGTTTCAAGCTTTGCAAGTGTGTTTTGCACATTTTCAAGCTTTGTGTTTAATTCGTTTTCAGACTTTTGAAGTTCTGCTTTGTCTTTTTCCTGCTCTTTAATGATTTCACTGTCTGCGTTGATCAGTGTAGATACTGCACCTGCACGGCTGATGAAATCACTAAAGCTTTTTGCTCCTAGTAATACATCTATGTATTTCGTAGAACCGCCGCTCTCTTGAAGGGCACGTACGCGCTTTTTCAAGAATTTGTTTCTATCTTCAATACGTTTTTCTGTATCGGCAATTTCTTTCTTCAGTGCTTTGATTTCTTTTTTTGTTTTTTCATTTTCTTTTTGTTTTTCTTCGATTTGATCACTTGTTTTTAAAGCTTTCTCATCAATATCTTTAAGCTTTTGTGCAAGTTCCTCTTGTTTTGCTTCAAGCTTTGAAAGCTCTTCTTTTTTCTTTTGAAGATTCTTGTTTACCTCAGATTGCTTGCTGTCTAGTTCTTGTTTCTTTTGTTCAAAGTTCTGTGCGTTTGCTTCATACGTAAATGGAATAAATAAACCGCTCGCTCCGATCACCGAAGCTAAACCGAAAGTAATAAACTTTTTCACGAATAGTTCCTCCTTTAACAATTTCCCAAGCGACATTAGAAAGCAGCAAATTCTCTGCGACCAATCTGTGCTCTCTATGTCTTTCTTCCTGATTGTTCAGTCAGATGTTGACCAGATTGTTTCCATCACTAGGTGTTTCATTATGTATAGTAAAATATTTAAATATCTATCTTTGTTTTATCCACGAGTTTCATTATACATGAGACATCGACAAAATGAGCTAATATTTTTATTACATTTATGTTTCAAAAACATGTCGTGATTGTCATACTTCGCCAATTCCTTGCAAATCCCACCTTTTTATCCAAGAAAAAAGCATGACCTTTTCGGCCATGCTGGGATGTTCTGAATCTATTTACCTATTAATCGATTAACGTACAGATCTCTCGTTCGTATTTAGACAGTGTTTGAACACTGATCCGAAAAGCGGACGCAACGTCTTTTTTGCTGACAGCTGATTCTTCTTGTTCTTTCATCCATAGATAATAAGATGCTGCTGCCCAGGCAGGCGCATTTTTCTTATCAATACCAGAAGCACGTGCCTGCTGAATAATATGGAATAACCAAAAATAAGGCATATGGCTGTCAGGCTGAACGGCTTCCTCCAGACTGGATGCCGCCTGTTTTGCAAAAACTGCATCTTCTGAAAAAGACTTTTCTTTCATTTCATCTTCATACAAAAGCAGTTCTATGAATTGTTGTTCAAAAGCCGTTTTCGCTGCGCGTGCATCAAGGACAGCCTGCAGAATGTCATGTTCCCCTTTTTGTTTACTGACATAGTACGCAGTCAGCCGTTCCTCAATCGAGACCATTGGCTCAGTCTCCTCAGGTTTATCCTGCCACGGCTTGATTTCATCTGCATCGATATCTTCTTCGACCATCTTATCCCAAACCGTTTGGGCGAGCGTCTTGCGGCCTGTATGATAGGCTGCGCTTGCAAGCCAGTATAAAAATGTACTATCTCCTTGAAAACCTGTTTTGTACAAAGAATAAAGCCATTTAAAGGCCCATTCAAATTCTCCCACAAGGGCAAATGTTGCACCAAGCTTATAACGCTGTTCACTTAGTATTGGATACACGTGCGTTAATTGCTTCGCTAACATGTTGACCTTTTCTTCTTCTTTTTCATAATGGTAGAAGACAAGCTGATTGCAAAGGGCATGCAGATTACCGGGATTTTCATGAAGGACCCGGTTCAACATTTCTTTCGCCTGGTGGATTCGGCCAGAATAAAAATAGGCCAAAGCGAGATTATTATACGCTGACCAAAATTCTGGGTACTCAACAATCATCTGTTCCAGCATCTCAATGGCTTCATCAAGTCTGCCGCTTTCTAGCAAATGGTTTGCTTGATCCTGCTTCACAATCAGGTCATCCTGATCATAAGGAAAATCTTCGTCCTCTTCGTCGCTCATATCGAGCAGGTCAAGAAGGTCGTCATTTTCATCCGCAAATTCCCCGTTCTCTTCCAGCGCGGCATAAGCAGTAGCTGATTTATATGCCTCTTGAAACAGTCCTAGATTCGCATAATTATTGGCTTTAAAATAGTGGCACTCAGACATGTTTTCATCGATGTGTTCAAGGATGAAATCAAGCAGTTCGTTTGATTGCTGGTAATGACCCATTTCAGTATAAATAATGGCAAGCTGTGACAGCATTTCTACATTTTCAGGCTCAAGTACGATGGCCCGCTGTATCAGCTTACTTGCCCTAGACAGATTTCTTTCTCTATATGCTTTAAGACCTTTATGAAAAAAGTAATGCCCATCTTGAAATAGCTGGACGACTTGTGTGTGTTTATTTTGAGAAGTGTATTTACTCACCGATACCCTCCATTTCGAACAGTGTACCGTGTGTAGTATAACATACTTCACTAGTCGTCACATAGAACAAAAGGAAAGGAAGGATTTGTTTTTCATTTAAAAATAAAAAGCCTGGGATCTCTCCCGGCTTTTCATCCACCTTGATGACGTTTTTTTAATACCTTTAATACCTCATCAAGCGGCAATTGCTGTTCGCGTAATAATACAAGGAGATGATAGAGGAGGTCAGCAGTTTCCCATTTCAATTCTTCTTGATCCCGATTTTTCGCTGCAATGATCACCTCGGACGCTTCTTCTCCTACCTTTTTCAGAATTTTATCGACCCCTTTTTCAAATAGATAGGTTGTATAAGCCCCTTCTGGCATTTCCGCTTGACGCTTTGCAATGACCTGTTCAAGTTCATTTAAAATCGCAAAACGATCCTGCTCTTCGCTTTGGCGCTTCACGCCTTCTTCCGAAAAACAGCTATAGCTGCCAGTATGGCAGGCTGGGCCGCTTGGCGCGACAAGGACAAGCAGGGCGTCCTTGTCACAGTCATATCGAATAGAAGTCACTTGCTGGGTATGTCCAGAGGTGGCGCCTTTGTGCCAAAGCTCGTTTCTCGATCGGCTATAAAACCATGTTTCACCTGTCTCCAGCGTTTTTTCATAGGATTCTTGATTCATATATGCAAGCGTCAATACTTCCTTACTTTGAGCATCCTGTACAATCGCCGGAATCAGGCCCGCTTCATTAAAGGTTAATTCATTTGCCTGTTTCATCTGACCTTCACCCCGTATTCTCTCAAATATGTCTTCACCTCTTGAATGGAGGTTTCTTTATAATGGAAAATGGATGCTGCTAATGCTGCATCAGCTTCTCCTTTTGTAAAGGCCTCGAGCATATGCTGAGCATTGCCAGCGCCGCCAGAAGCGATCACTGGCACATTGACCGCCTCTGATACAAGCTTTGTCAATCGATGGTCAAATCCTGTCTTTTCACCATCAGCATCCATACTTGTCAGCAAAATCTCTCCTGCCCCTCTCTGCACAGCTTCCTTCGCCCAGTCGCTGACCTCTAAATCTGTTTGACGGCGTCCTCCGTGTGTATAGACCATGTATGCTTTTTTCTCTTCATCGTATTTTGCATCAATTGCGACAACGATACACTGGGAGCCGAAAAAGTCAGCACCTTCTGAAATCAGTTCCGGCCTTAACACAGCTGCTGTGTTGACAGATACTTTGTCTGCACCCGCTCTTAATATACGCTTCATGTCATCAAGGTGGTTAATCCCGCCTCCCACCGTAAATGGTATCGCAAGCGTAGACGCGACTTGTTTGACTACATCCACCATCGTTTTCCTGCCTTCATGAGAAGCAGAAATATCAAGAAAGACGAGTTCATCCGCCCCCTCCTCATCATAGATCTGCGCCAATTCAACCGGATCACCAGCATCTTTTAAGCCAAGGAATTGCACCCCTTTGACAACACGCCCTTCCTTCACATCAAGACATGGGATGATTCGTTTTGTCATCATATACGGTCAAGCCCTTCAAAAGCTTCTGTTAAAGTAAACTGCTTTGTGTAAAGTGCCTTTCCAACGATCGCACCAGACACACCAGACTGTTTTTGCGCTGACAGCTTTTGAAGATCAGCTACTGCGCTGACACCACCTGAAGCAATCACTTGTTTGCCGGTTGCTTCTGCTAAGCGAACCGTGCTTTCTACATTGGGACCAGACAGCATGCCATCCATTTGAATATCGGTGAAAATAAAGACCTCTGCGCCTTCCTTTGCCAATTCCCTGCCGAGTTCCTCTGCCTTTACTTTAGACGTTTCAAGCCACCCTTCAGTCGATACAAAGCCATTTCGCGCATCAATCCCAATTGCGATTTTCTCTCCATATTGCGCCAGCATTTTTTTCACAAAGGCTGGGTTCGAAACAGCTGAGCTGCCGAGAATCACTCTATCTACGCCGCTCTTTAAATAAAAGGCAACGTCTTCTTCTGTCCGAATACCGCCGCCGATTTGTACCTTCACATCTAAGGAAGAAGCAATCGCCAGCACATGCTCATGATTGACACGTTTCCCTGCTTTTGCACCATCTAGATCCACAAGATGAATCCATGCTGCTCCATCCTTCACAAATTGCGCAGCCATGTCGAGCGGTGAATCTCCATAAATGGTTTCTTGATCATAATCTCCTTGCACAAGACGTACACATTTGCCATTTCTCATATCAATCGCTGGATATAATGTAAACTCACTCATTTGCTCACCCTCTGTTCGTTTGCTAATTGAATAAATTGTTTGAGCAGCGCCATTCCCGTTGTACTGCTTTTTTCAGGGTGAAACTGTGCGCCAAGCACATTCCCCTTGCCAACAACAGCTGGTACTTGAACACCATAATCCGCGCTTGCTAATTGCTCATCTGGATTCATATCGCTCACATAATACGAGTGAACAAAGTACGCAAACCCTTCTGGTACACCGTCAAACAATGGGGAGGGCTGATGAAATGTGAGCTCATTCCACCCCATATGAGGTACCTTCAGCCTTTGCCCGTCCTGATCACGATTCTTTAAAAGAACGACACGCCCTTTTAACAGCCCCAATCCTTTTGTGCGGCCTGCCTCTTCGCTTTCTTCAAATAACAGCTGCATGCCAAGGCAAATGCCGAATAACAGCTTTCCTTCCTGCACAACTTGATGGATAAACGCCTCAAGTCCAGTCTCTTTTAACAGCAACATTGCATCACGAAACGAACCTACTCCGGGCAAAATATAAGCATCTGCTTTTTTCAGCTCCTCCACATCAGAGGAGACGATATAGCGGGCACCTGCTCGTTCCAGTGCTTTTGATACGCTGAACAAATTTCCCATTCCGTAATCAATGACTCCAATCATTAGAGCATCCCCTTTGTTGACGGTATCCCTTTCACACGTGGATCAATGGTTGTTGCTTCATCTAAGGCACGTGCCATCGCTTTAAAAATGGCTTCAATTATATGGTGTGTATTGGTTCCGTAGTGAACAATGACATGAAGGTTGATCCGGGCTTCAAGTGCAAATTTCCACAGAAACTCGTGCACTAGCTCTGTATCAAAGGTACCAACCTTTTGACTCGGAAAGGCCGCTCTCATTTCCAAATGAGGACGATTGCTTAAATCGACCACGACCTGAGCAAGTGTTTCATCCATCGGAACAAAGCTTGATCCATACCGCTTAATTCCCTTTTTATCGCCTAACGCTTCCTTAAACATTTGCCCAAGTACAATGCCGATATCTTCTGTTGTGTGGTGATCATCAACATCCGTATCTCCTTTCGCATCGACGGTCAAATTAAAGTGTCCATGCTTCGTAAATAAATCAAGCATGTGCGTCATGAAAGGGACATCTGTTTGAATATCCGCTTTTCCTTCTCCATCAATTTCTAGCGCTAATGAAATGTTCGTTTCATTTGTTTTTCTCGTTGTTTTCGCCTGTCTCATTACGATTCCTCCCGCTTTCTCGCTTCAATCGACCTTGCATGTGCTTCAAGCCCTTCTAATCTGGCAAAAGCCGCAATGCTTTCCCGGTGTGTTTCAAAGGCTTCTTGACTATATGAAATAATGCTCGTTTTCTTTTGAAAATCAGTCACTCCAAGCGGGCTGGAGAATCGAGCTGTTCCGTTTGTCGGCAGCACATGATTCGGCCCTGCAAAATAATCGCCCACCGGCTCTGGACTATAGCGCCCCAAGAAAATCGCGCCAGCATGCTTGATTTGACCAAGAAGTGCTTCTGGGTATGCTGTCAGCACCTCTAAGTGCTCTGGTGCTAATTGATTGATGACATCTACTGCACGATCGATCGATTCTGTCACGTAAATACGGCCATGATCTTGTATAGATTTTGCTGCGATTGATTTTCTCGGCAAAGTATCAAGCTGCTTTCTTACTTCAGTCTGCACGCTTTCAGCAAGTGTCTTAGACGGTGTTACCAAAATACTAGATGCCAGCGCATCATGCTCTGCCTGCGAAAGTAAATCTGCCGCTACCTCATGTGCGACTGCTGTTTCGTCTGCTAGAACTGCAATTTCACTTGGACCTGCGATCATATCAATGTCTACCTGACCAAATACTTCCCGCTTTGCCAGCGCGACATAAATGTTGCCTGGACCTGTGATTTTATCAACAGGCTTGATGCTTTCCGTTCCATAGGCAAGTGCCGCAACCGCCTGTGCACCGCCCATTTTATACATTTCAGAAATACCAAGCTCCTTCGCCGCAGCCAAGACAGCGTCAGAGAGACGGCCATCTTTTCCAGGGGGTGTCACAAGTACGATTCGTTCAACGCCAGCGACCAGCGCAGGGATCACATTCATTAATACAGATGATGGATAGGCAGCTGTTCCACCGGGGACATACACACCTACCGCATCAAGCGGTGTCACCTTTTGACCAAGCATTGAACCATCCTTTTGGTGATAAAACCAAGAGGATGTCAGCTGACGCTCGTGGTATGTGCGAATATGCTTGATAGCCGTTTGGATAATCTGAACCATCTCTTTATCCAAGCGGTCACAGGCTTTTGCCATTTCATCCTCTGTGACAAGCGGATCTTCAATCAACACACCGTCAAATTGCTTTGTAAAAGACCGTACAGCTTCATCACCATTTGTTCTCACTTCTTGTATAATGCGCTGAACAGCCTGACGCTGCTCTTCTGTTCCTGTATCCAAAGACCGTTTGAGTGAGAGAGTATCTGTCTCACCTTCTTGTATGCAGGTGATGTTCATGATGATTCCTCCCCTTCTCCAATGATTCTTGCAAGACGCTGCGCCATTTCATCGATCACCGTATCCTTCATCCTGTAGCTCACAGGATTGACAATAAAACGTGACGTGATATCACAAATATGTTCCGTTTCCACAAGTCCATTTTCTTTTAATGTTTGACCTGTAGAGACAATGTCTACAATGCGATCGGCAAGCCCAATGAGCGGTGCCAATTCAATGGAACCATTCAGCTTAATGATCTCCACCTGCTCCCCTTGCTCTCTAAAATAGGACGATGCGACATTTGGGTACTTTGTTGCCACACGCGGTGCGACACTGCCCCAGCTCGCTCCTGGCAAGCCAGCAACAGCTAAATGACATTTACTGATGTTTAAATCGAGCACTTCGTACACATCACGAGCTTCTTCAAGCATGACATCCTTCCCTGCAATGCCAACATCCGCCACACCGTGCTCTACGTAGGTGGTCACATCCATTGGCTTGGCTAAAATAAAGCGGAGGTTTTCTTCTGGTACATCAATGATTAATTTTCTTGAATCCTCGAATTCCTCTGGCAGCTGATACCCCGCCTGTCTTAACAGCCCTGCTGCTTCTTCAAATATCCGGCCCTTCGGCATCGCCATCGTCAACACTTTACCCATTCCGCTCTTCCTTTCTAGCGCCGATAAAATAAGTCACCTGTTCAAATGCCTTGGTCATCGCGTCAATATTTTCAACCCCCGCTAAGTCTTGCAGGACGATCTTTTTCCCTTTTGTCCGCTCCTTTTCTGCAAAAGCAAAGGCTTCCAGTCTTTGTTCTTTACTAAAAATCACAGCCTCCTGCGGCTCATTGATTTCTTTTGCATCGAGCGCTTCAAGAAGACGGTCTAGTCGAAGTCCGAACCCTGTAGCTGGTGCAGGTGCATCAAAGTGAGCAAGCAATTGATCATATCTCCCGCCGCTTCCGATGACCGACCCAACATGATCTGCAAATACTTCAAACAAAATACCCGTATAATAGCTCATATGACTCACCATGCTTAAATCTAAACGGATATATTCTGTACAGCCGTAATCTTCAAGTGTCTCCCAAAGCGCCTTTAACTGTGCGAGCACCTCTTTTCCTTCTTGTGAAACGACGATTTCCTCTGCCCGCTCTATAACCTCTTGGCCGCCTCTTAACTCTAAAAGCTGTAACAGCCTCGTTTTATCGATGGAGGAAAGCGGTAATTGTTTCACATGCTGACGGTATCCCACATAATTCTTTTCATATAAGAAGCGGCGAAGGACATTTGCACGCTCTGTATTTCCGAGTACATCAACAAATAACGTCTCTGCTAAAGCGACATGCCCGATCGCGATTTTGAAGGACCTTAGCCCGGCATTTTTTAAGGCAAATACGGCAAGCGCGATGACTTCAGCATCTGCACTAATTGAACCATCACCAATCAATTCAATTCCGACCTGCTCAAATTCTGACGGCCTTCCGCCTTCTCTTTCCTGAGCACGGAACACATTTGCTGCATACCCAACACGAAGCGGATACGCCTGTTCATGAAGCTTAGAAGCCGCCACCCTTGCAATCGGACCTGTCATATCAGGTCTCAGCACAAGGGTTTGCCCATTTTGATCAAGAAGCTTAAAAAGCTGTGTATCAGTAATCGCCGATTGCACACCGACTGTATCGTAAAATTCAAGCGTTGGTGTCTCCATCAAACGGAAACCCCAACCAGTCATGACCTCTGTTAAAGAATGTCTCACTTTTTTCTTCGTCTCATACAATCCAGGTAATGAATCCCGCATACCATATGGTTTCTCAAACATAAACATGTTCTTCCGCACCTCCAACACATTAAAACAAAAAATTCCGAATCCTTTAGTTCGCTAATATGATAATATGCTAACAAAATAAAGTGATTAAATCAATCATTTTTATTTCTCCCTATTTTCATCAACATATTCTGGAATTATTACATTCAAGTGACACCTGTACCTTTTCTGTATGTTCGATGAAAGAACGTGCTATAATACTTAAAAATATTGAATAACACAGGAGATAAACAGTGAAGTTCATCCAGACATTCATCTTAACTTTGTTGTGCGCATGTCTTGTTTATTTCGGCTTTATATACGTTTCGCAAATCGATCAAGTCAAGAAAACAGCTTCTCCGCAAAAAGCAGCAAAAGAAAACGATACGGCACTCGCGGCTGAAGAAACTCGTTCAACGAAAAAAGCAGAAACTACACATCATTCATTAAAAGGAAGCAAAAAAGCCATGGACGTCATTCTGTACAATCAAATGGATGCACCAAGGCTTTATAACGGATGCGAAGTCACGAGTTTAGCAATGCTGCTTCATTACAGCGGCTATGAGCAAGTAACGAAAAATGCATTGGCAAATGAAATCAAACGTGTTCCGCTCAATTATGAAAATGGCTTAAAAGGAGACCCTCATGACGGGTTTGTAGGCGATATGGAGAATGGGCCGGGTCTTGGTGTTTACCACGAACCGATTTATCAGCTTGCGAAAAAATATGCGGGCGACCAAGTAGTCGATTTAACCGGAAAACCTGTCAAAAAAGCCATCTATCAACCACTTGAAAAAGGCTATCCTGTTTGGGTAATTACGACATCCACCTTTGACAAAACCAATAACATCGAAACCTGGAATACACCAAATGGCCAAATAGATGTAAGCTTTAATGTGCATAGCGTGGTCATCACAGGCTATGACAGGGAGCATGTCTACTTGAATAACCCCTATGGAGAAAAGAATCAAAAAGTCGACCGTGATCAATTTGAAGATTCTTGGGAACAGATGGGCAGTCAGGCGATTATCATTAAAGCGTAAAAAAACAACCTCTATTCACGTAGAGGTTGTTTCAGCTTGTAGACAAAGTCTACAAGCTTTTTTGTATAATAAGGGTATTAACATTTCTGTGGGGGATGAACATGTTATCGAAACGTGAAGAAGAAAGAAGAAATCAATTAGAAGTAGTGGCATTAGATGAATTAGTGCCTGAAGATCATCTTGTACGGAAAATAGATCAAGCAATCGATTTTGACTTCGTTTATGATCTTGTCAAAGATCATTATAGTTCCGACAATGGCAGACCAAGTGTGGACCCCGTTGTTCTCATTAAAATGGTTTTGATCCAATATCTATTTGGCATTCGCTCCATGCGTCAAACGATTAAAGAAATTGAAACCAATGTGGCTTATCGTTGGTTTATTGGGTATGGATTTTCGGAGAAAATTCCGCACTTTTCTACCTTCGGTAAAAACTACGTGAGACGTTTCCACGATACAGATTTATTCGAACAAATTTTTTATCGAATCTTAAGAGAAGCGATGAAAAAAGGCCTCGTTGACCCTTCTGTCGCCTTCATTGATTCAACACATGTCAAAGCGAATGCCAATAAGAAAAAACTTGAAAAGAAAATCGTTCGAGTTGAGACGAGAAGTTATCAAAATCAGCTTCATGAGGAAATTAATATTGATCGTGAAGAACATGGAAAAAAGCCTTTACCCCTTCAGAATAAAGAAGAAATAAAAGAAATCAAGGTCAGTACAACTGACCCAGAGAGTGGCTACTATGTAAAGGATGAACGTGAAAAGTCATTTGCTTATTCATTTCATACAGCTTGTGATTCAAAAGGATTTATTCTAGGATCACTGGTCACAGGTGGCAATGTTCATGATAGTCGTATGTTAGATTCACTCGTATCAAAGGTGACAGAGAAAATCGGAAAACCAAATGTAGTCGCAGTAGATGCTGGATATAAAACACCTTACATCGCTAAGTTTTTAATGGATCAAGAGATAAGACCAGTCATGCCTTACACTCGTCCAAAAACAAAAGCTGGTTATTTGAAAAAGAATGAATACGTGTATGATGCATATTTTGATTGTTACATTTGCCCCAACGGGCAAATTCTCTCCTATCGTACAACGACTAGAGAAGGCTATAAGCAATATGCGTCCGACTCAGAAGTATGTAAGTCCTGCTCGTTTTTAGATAACTGTACACAAAGTCAAAATCATACCAAACAAATTCATCGGCATATTTGGCAGGATTACCTAGATGAAGCAGACAACCTAAGACTCACTGAAATAAATAAGAGCATCTATGCAAAACGGAAAGAAACAATTGAACGCGTTTTTGCGGATGCCAAAGAAAAGCATGGTATGCGTTGGACGAAACTTCGTGGACTAAAAAAAGTTTCAATGCAAGCGATGCTTACTTTCGCTGCCATGAACCTTAAAAAGCTAGCAAACTGGACATGGAAAGGACCATGTCCAGCGTAAAACACATGATATTTTTATCAAAAAATGTGAAAACCCCACTTTTAATTGAAGTAAAAGTGGGGTTTGTCTACGGTCTGAAACAACCTCTATTCACGTAGAGGTTGTTTTTATTGCTTCATTTTCTAGTAATTCCTTCAGGCGGTCTTCAAGCTTTTCAGCCGTCATTGCACCTCCGCCCAGGCTGAAGTATTCATCCTCTCTTTTTAATAAAAGTGTAGGATAGCCGTTCACTTGAAGTTGATGAACCTTCGCAAAGTCGTCATACGCATCATTGTTCGCTTCTTTTGTTTTCATGCGTTCAAATGAAAGATCAATCATACGTTAGACTCCCCATTTATCATTTTTAGGCGGCCATGAACTGCTTATTCAGCTTCAGATACAACGGTAAAACGTTCTCCAACATGAGCTGCCTGCTCCACTTCATCAACAAGTGCAATGGCGTAGTCAGCATAGCTCACATAGCTGTCACCTTTAGAATTGACAATCAGATGGTCTTTCCCTTTCACGTAAGAACCTGTACGTTTGCCAGCTGGATTAAAGAATGCAGCTGGGCTGAGGAAGGTCCATTTTAATCCCTCTGTCTGTTGAAGATCTTTTAGGTTTTCTCCTTGCTGTGAAGCCGTAGCAACAAATTCTTTAGGAAACTCTGATGTGTCCACTAGTCTTGTTGTTTTCGCCTCATCTACAAATAGACTTCCTGCTCCGCCCACAACGATCAAACGAGTCTCAGGTGCCTCTTTTAAAATATCGATCAGCTTTTTCCCAGCTTCTACGTGAAGATGCTCTTTTCCAGCAGGTGCGCCAAATGCATTTACAATCACATCAAAGCCTTTGATGTCTTCTGCTTGCAAGTGAAACACATCCTTCTCAAGAACAGCTAGAGATGAATCTGTCACCTTTTGTGCATCACGGACGATTGCCGTTACTTCATGTCCTCTTGATTGAGCCTCTTTCACAATTTCTTGTCCTGCTTTACCTGTTGCGCCAATAATTCCAATTTTCATGTTAACTCCTCCTGCAATATGATTTTATGTTGATCAAGAAAGATGTAACTAATTCGGTTACAACAGAGGTAAAAAAAATTGAATAGATCATCCAATTTTTTTGATTAGCACATGCGTTAGTTCACTTAATTTGATCTCAGCAAGTACTTGCTCCATCGCGTTTTGAGCGCGGCATAAAATTAATTCAAGCACCGCTTGAATATTTGCACCGATCGGACAGTCAGGATTTGGGCTTTCATGAATTTGAAACAATTCTCCCTCATCCACGACTTCAACCGCTTTATACACATCGAGCAGTGTGATGTCGTCTTCACTGCGGTTCAGCTGAGAACCACCTTTGCCAAGACTCGTTGAGATTAGGCCTGCTTTTTTTAATTTACTCATAATGCGGCGAATGACTACTGGGTTTGTATTCACACTTCCCGCGATATCCTCCGATGTCTGTAATGATCCTTTTTCAAGTGATAGCAAGGCCAGAATATGGACAGCGACAGTAAATCTGCTGCTGATTTTCATGTTTTCTCACCTCTGTTGTAATCATTATAGTTACACCATGTCACATTGTCAACAAAAAAGTCTGCCGAGCTACTCAGCAGACGTAGATTGACGTGCTTCCATTTCTTCCTTCGTATAAATCATGCGCATTGGATTTCCTCCAACAAATGAGCCTGCTGGCACATCCTTATGAACAAGTGTACCAGCCGATACGATCGCTCCATCCCCAATGGTCACACCAGGTAAAATAGTTGAATTAGCTCCAATTAAGACTTCATCACCAATATAGACTTCCCCAAGTCTGTACTCTTTAATCAAATACTCATGGGTCAAAATGGTCGTGTTATAACCGATCACACTATTTCGACCGACAGTGATTTTCTCAGGAAACATCAGATCAACCATCACCATTAAGGCAAACGCCGTACCCTCGCCGACCTTCATACGAAGAAAGGTCCGGTAAATCCAATTTTTCATTCCCATAAAAGGCGTGTACCTTGCCATTTGAATAAAAATAAAGTTTTTCACCACTTTGAAAAAGGGAACTGTCCGATAGACTTGCCGCAGCGAATTGACCCCTTTTACAGGATAACGATCTGTTTTTCTCAACTTAATCAGCTCCAACAATCGCCAGGAGATCACTCATTTTCTTCAGCATGAAATCAGGGCGATGATTTAAAAGGGCCTCTTCTCCCTTAATCGACCAAGCCACACCTGCCGTTTTTGTCCCTGCCGCTTGACCAGACAAAATGTCGTGATAATTATCACCGACCATCACCGCTTCATGCGGATCACTGCCAAGCTTTGATAATGCCAGCTGAACAGGCTCCGGATGCGGCTTCTCATTTTGGACATCATCGAGCGTCACAATGACCTCAAAGAACGGCTCTAAACCGGTCAGCTTCAATCCCATTAAAACCGTATCCCGTATCTTCGTTGTGACAATACCGAGCTTAAATCCTCGATCCTGCAGGACTTTCAATGTGTCTAAAACGGTCTCATATTCAGTCACAAGCAGATCATGCTGCTTATGGTTAAACGTGCGGTACATCTGAATCATGTCATCTGTCAAATCAGGGTCCATCGCAGAAAATGTATCAAACAAGGACGGACCAATGAAATGAAGAATATCCTCACGGCTGTACTGGCCAGGGTAATAATGATCCAGCGTATGCTGAAATGAAGCAATAATTAATTCATTTGTATTGATTAATGTGCCATCTAAATCAAATAGCACTGTGTTGATCGTTGATTCGTTCATATGGCTTCCTTTCTAACAGCTGCATGTTCCCGCTTCCGCCAAATATAGCTAATGGCAGCTGTCAATAAAATTGCAGAAATCAGGCGGATCACAAGAAGCGGCCATACTGGAATACCAAGTGGAATAAAAACCAGCGTATCTTCAACCACCGCATGGCAGGCAACGAGAAAAATAAAGGCGAGAGTTAAGTCCTTTTTACTCACACCGTCCTCTTCCACTGCCTTCATCATCACACCGGCTCCATACGCCAGACCAATTGTTAATCCAGCCACCATCGTCATAGACGTATTTTCTTTCATTCCAAGCATTCTAGTAAAAGGTGACAGCCACTTAGACAGTGTATGAAGCCAGCCTAAATCTCTCATGAATTGAATGATGATCATGAGCGGGATAACGATACAGGCAAGCTGCAGCACACCGAGTACTGCTTTTTGTATAGCAAGAAGGACGATCATGTACCAGCTGGAAGGCACATCAGCCGCCTGAGCTGCACTAAGCAGTCCATATTGCGCCGGTTCCTCGCCTCCATGCCAAACGAGATGAATGACAATAGCCGACATAACAGCAAGACTGATTCTGACCAGCAAAATCACAGATACTCTCAGTCCAACCTTTGCTGCCACTGTCGATTCGATGATCAAGTTATGGCAAAAGGACAGCATCACTGCCAAAATAAACACTTCCTTCACAGGAAGCTCTAATGTCAAAATGGCAGCAATCCCCGCATACAAATTCAGCATATTTCCTAATACAAGCGGAATAGCCGCTTCCCCCGAAAGACCAAACAGCCCCATAAATGGCTGAATGAATCGGATGAGCCAATCCATAACAGGCGTATGCTGCAAGATACTGACGAGAATGGTCACTGGAAAGATGACTTTACCAAGTGTCCAAGTTGTCGACAGCCCTGCTTTCAAGCCGTTTTTCCATGTCTCTCCCATCTCTTCTGCCCCCCCTGCTTAATTCGATGAGCTGTTCTCTTTATACGGAATCGATGCGTATCCTTTCATTCTTCTAAAGAAAATCAGTAGAACAGCCACTGCAAATATCGCAATCGAAATCATCTGTGCGATTCGAAGGTGCTCTGTCAGCATTAAGCTGTCTGTTCTCATCCCTTCAATGAAGAAACGGCCGATTGAATACCAAATTAAATAAGACAAGAAGATTTCGCCTCTGCGCAGCGAAGTTCTGCGTAATAAAATCAAGATGACAACACCAACAAGATTCCATAATGATTCGTATAAGAACGTCGGGTGATAATAGGTCCCATCAATATACATTTGATTAATGATAAACTCCGGCAGATGCAAATTTTCTAAAAAGGTTCTTGAAACCGCCTCACCGTGTGCTTCTTGGTTAATAAAGTTCCCCCAGCGCCCAATGGCCTGCCCTAGTAAAATACTAGGTGCTGCGACATCAGCTATTTTCCAAAAGGATACCTTTCTCACTTTTGTAAAAATGATGGCTGTCAGCACGGCACCGATCAGCCCGCCGTGAATCGCAATTCCACCATTCCAAATCTTAATGATTTCGTTTGGGTGCTGCTGATAGTAATCCCATTCGAAGGATACATAATAAATTCGGGCACAAATAATCGCTATAGGAATGGCAAATAAGATTAAGTCAATAAACATATCTTTATTGATTCCTCTTTTTTCACATTCTCTCAGTGCAAGCCAAAGTCCAAGCAAGGCCCCGACCCCAATAATCACACCATACCAATGAACCGAAATAGGTCCGAGGTGAAAAGCAATCGGATCAATTGGCTGAATTGCTTCGTTCATATAGTCAACTCCTATTCATCCTGGCCATTGTCTTCAATGACATCGGCAAGTTTACTTGTAAATTGTTCCGCTGCATTATGTCCCATACGTTTCAGCCTGAAGTTCATCGCAGCCACCTCAATGATGACCGCTAAGTTTCGTCCTGGCCGCACAGGGATCGTCAGCTTCGGCACATCTGTATCGATGATGCGCATTTTCTCTTCTTCAAGTCCTAAACGATCATACTGTTTGCCCTGTTCCCAAAGTTCAAGGTTCATTACAATCGTAATTCTCTTATAGCTTCTGACAGCGCCTGCTCCAAATAAGGTCATCACATTAATAATGCCTAACCCGCGGATTTCTAAAAGATGTTCAATCAGCTCAGGTGCGCTCCCGACTAACGTATCCTGATCCTCTTGACGGATTTCCACGCAATCGTCTGCGACCAGCCGATGTCCTCTCTTCACTAATTCTAAGGCTGTTTCACTTTTTCCTACTCCGCTTTTCCCAATTAATAATACACCTACACCATATACATCTACGAGCACACCATGAATGGCAGTCGTTGGTGCAAGCTTACTTTCTAAAAAGTTGGTCAATCGACTCGAAAGTCTTGTCGTTTTTAGGCTAGATCGTAAAACGGGCACGCCATTTTCATTTGATGCTTCGATTAATTCCTTCGGGACATCACGATCTCGTGACAAAATAATGGCAGGGGTAATATCTGTACAAAGAGACATCATTCTCTGCTTTCGTTCGCGTTCTGGGAGCTGTTCAAAAAAAGAAAGCTCTGTTTTCCCTAAAAGTTGAACTCTTTCTTTTGGGTAATATGTAAAATAACCAGCCATTTCAATACCTGGTCTGGAAAGATCACTGATGGTAATGGGACGATTAATCCCTTCTTCCCCACTTACCAATTCAAGATGAAATTGTTCCATTATGTCCTTCGTACGAACTTTCGGCACGCTTCTTCCTCCTTTTATCACAGGCGATTCAGAAATACAGCTCTATTTTATCACTTTCAATGATGAACCCAAAACAGTATTTTATCCTGTTCCTGTTTCACCGCCCCAACTGGTATAGACAACTATACTTAAAAAGAGTAAACTTAATGAAAGATAACGAATAAGGGGGCTCAAACATGAGCGGTTCTTTATTGCTCTCCAATATTCATATTGTGACAAAGACAAAGATCATTGAAAACGGTTTTGTCGGTTTACGCGATGGCAAGATTGACTATATTTCAACATCACCACCGACAGGAAATTATGAAAAAGTATATATTTCCCGGGAAAACTTTTATTTACTCCCTGGAATGATTGATATTCACATTCATGGCGGATATGGTGCAGACATGATGGATGCGACAGCCGAAGCAATGAATACACTTGCTGACAACCTTCCTTCCGAAGGAACGACAAGTTTTTTAGCGACAACCATCACACAGAATCATCATGAGATTGAGCAGGCACTTAAAAATGTCGCTCAGTGGAAACAAAGTAATGAAGAACGAGCAGGAAGTCAGGCACAATGTATAGGAATCCACCTCGAAGGTCCATTTATTTCTAAAGATAAGGCAGGGGCACAGCCTGTTCAATGGATTAAACAGCCCGATATTCCGCTTTTTAAAAAATGGCTGGATGCAGCTGATCAGCTCATTCGAATTGTCACGTTTGCGCCTGAAGAAGACACAGATTTTGCTTTTCTTTCCCTGTTACAGGAAAAGAACATGATCCCTTCTATTGGACATACGAATGCCCATCATGACATGATCAATTTAGCAGCTAAGCATGGTGCACGCCATGTAACGCACCTTTATAATGCACTGAGTTCGTTTCAGCATCGTGAACCGAATGCTGTAGGTGCTGCTCTTACGAATGAGAACCTTTATACCGAGCTGATCACAGATGGGATTCACTCCCATCCTCTTTCCATCAAGCTTGCGTATTTGGCAAAAGGCAGTGATCGTTTAATCATGATCACAGACTCGATGCGTGCAAAAGGACTCGGGAATGGAACGTACGAATTTGGCGGTCAGACGGTCACAGTCAGCGGAGAAAAAGCATTGCTGGACGATGGTACACTTGCGGGATCAATTTTGCGAATGAAAGATGGCGTCAAACGGATGAAACAGCTCACAAATTGTGAGTGGACAGAGATTGCGAAAATGACCTCAACCAATGCGGCCGCTCAGCTGGGACTTGATCAGCAGCTCGGTTCCATCGAAGTTGGAAAACTAGCAGATCTGGTGATTTGGGATGAATCTGGTGAACTGATGATGACGATCTGCCGTGGACAAATCGTCTTTGAAAAAAAGGAGGCCAACCACTCATGAACATCATCGAATTTGAAAGCAAAGATCAATTAGGAAAAGAAGCAGCTGCCATTATTGCAAGGACAATAGCTGCTAAACCCGATGCCGTACTCGGCCTAGCAACGGGCGGTACACCTATTGAAACTTACAAAGAGTTAATTCAACTTCATCAAGCGCATCAATTGTCTTTCAAGCAAACAAAAACAATCAATTTAGATGAATATGCAGGACTCAATCCAGAACACGAAAATAGTTATATGACCTACATGAAACGTCATTTATTTGACCATATTGATCTCCCTCACGATCAGTATTTTCTTCCAAATGGCAATGCAGCTCATTTAGAAAAGGAATGCTTAAGATATGACCAGCTCATTGAGGATACAGGCGGCATCGATCTTCAGCTCCTTGGAATCGGTCAAAATGGGCATATCGGTTTTAACGAACCAGGTACCTCTTTCAACTCAAAAACGCATGTCGTGCAGTTAGATGAAAACACGAGACAGGCTAACGCAAGATACTTTTCTTCTATTGATGAGGTACCTACACATGCCATCACAATGGGAATTGCGAGCATTCTTTCAAGTAAAAAGATTCTCCTTCTTGCTTCAGGAAAATCAAAAGCGAAAGTGATACAATATTTAGAACAGGCAGAGATTCATCCGGACTTCCCAGCGTCTGCACTGAAACTTCATGAAGATGTAACGGTCTTGATTGATCGAGAAGCTGGATCACTACGCTAAAAACGAGAGGATTTTCACATGTTTATTGATAAGCAGTCACCTATTCCGATGTACCATCAGATTATGGAGAACCTGAAAAAACAGATTGAGGATGGAACATTAGCACCTGATACACTCATTCCTTCTGAAAGAGAATATGCCGAACGCTTTGGTATTAGTCGAATGACTGTCAGACAAGCCTTATCGAATCTTGTGAACGAAGGATATTTGTATCGACAAAAAGGAAAAGGCACCTTTGTAAGCCGAAAAAAATTTGAACAGCCGCTTCAAGGCTTAACAAGCTTTTCAGAGGATATGCGCCAGCGAGGGCTCAAAGCATCAAGCCAGCTGATTGACTTTAAAAAAAACGCATGTCCAGAGCACTTGCTGCCAGTCTTACATCTGTCAAATGGTGATGCTGTATTTGAACTAAAACGAATACGCCTTGCAAATGATGAACCGATGGCGATTGAAACGAGCTATATACCTGAAAGATTTGCAGGAGATTTAACAAAGGAACATTTAACTGGCTCTTTATATGAATATATAGAAACTCACACTGGCCAAGTTATTGCTCATGCCAAACAGGAGCTTGAAGCAAATGTTGCCTCAAGGGAAGAAGCACACTTGCTGTCTATTCTAGCAGGAGACCCTGTGCTGTCCATAACAAGAACGACTTTTTTTCAACAAGACATTCCATTTGAGTATGTTGTTTCCGTTTATAGAGGGGATCGTTATAAGCTCATTCATACAATGGAAAGATAAACAGTGCCCCTGACACGGAGCACTGTTTTTTTATTTCCTAAGAAATTTTGTTTCGCCATCATCTTTTGTATGAATTTTCCATATTGGTGAAATGGCTTTTCCTTGAAAACGATCTTTTGCTACAGTGTACCAATAATAATCTTCATTTGGCTTTAAGCCCTTCCACTCAAAGCTCGCTTTTTTGCCGCTTTTTATACCGCGCACTTCTCCTAGAAGAACATTCGTATACACATTGAGTTCAAAATAATTGGTTTTGACAGATTTCATTTTCGGTGTCAAATCTACATCGATTGAAAATTCATCCTGATCTCCATACGTTTTAAGATCATAAAAATGCTCTTGATTCAAGTAAGGAGAGTATGTCGTAAAATGAAGTTGATTTTTTTCTTGATCGGCTGTTATAACCCTCATAAACCCTTGACCACCTTCAGGTCCTGACTGGTAATCGGCGAGGATCTGATATACTTTCCTGTCTACTTTTCCATCATGATCATCATCAAGCTCATCTACTTTCCTGCTTGCTCCATGGTAATGGCCGCTAAATACGGCCACAATATTAGGATGGCGTTTCACCACTTGGTGGAAGATGAGGTCGCCAATCGGGCTCCGGTTGCCGCTCACTAACAAATACTCATGGAAATTTAAAATGACGATACGATCTGGATGTTCAGAAATGACACGGTTTAACCAATCAATTTCATCTTGCTTAATCCCCCAGCCCATGTACACCATCATATAATCATTACCGCCGGCAGAGATGAGATCATAATGACCTTTATTGTTTCGATAGGATTCACCATAGTAAGGTTTATCAGCAAAGCGTTTTTCCCCGAAATATTTCCCATATTCCGCATATAAACCGTCCTTGTGTCTAACATCATGATTTCCTGCTAAAACCCCATAGGGAATGTGATTCTGATCCAATACACGCATAAATGTATCAGCACGGTGCCATTGCTTATCCTTTGAATCATCCACAATATCGCCTGTATGGAACACATATTGAATGTTTAATTTTTCCCTTTGATCTCTGATCCATTCGACCATTTGTTTAAAGATATGAGGATAGCTCTTTGCATAATATTGAGTGTCAGACATCCATATCATCTTATACGGCTTTTGCGATTTGCTGATTTCATCCTGTATTAGCAAATCAAACGTTTGATTTTTCATGTACTGTCTGACTGACAGCAGCCCTTTCAGGTAAAATTCCTTTTGATCCTTGGCAAAGTGATGAGTGATTTTATCCCACTTTTCCTGCTGGTGATTCCATGCGTACATTGTCACCTTTCTCCCTGACAATGAACTCCCTTTCCATACCGCTTCGACGACATCCTTTTCACGTACATCATGATGAACCTTAATTTGAAAACGATGATAAGGAAAACGCTGTAAATCCTTCGTTTCAACTGCCTTCCCATCAACAAATGCAATGCGGTTCCTTTCTTGATCAGAAAAAATCATTTCTCCTTTTTGGAGATAACTCTTAGGCGGTTCTGTCTCTGCTGCATACTTAAAAATCTTCATTGAAGGATGCAGCGATGTATATTGATAGGCACGATAAAAAGAGTAATCTAACTTATCATTCGTTGGATCCTTGGTTAGCACAGTTTGTTTTGATGATTTCGTTTTCGTCTTATCTGCCACCCGCTCTGGTGTTTCAGGATGCTCATGTACCGTCTTGAACTCTTTTTTTAACGTCGACATGTTCCCAGCTGCGTCTTTTGCTTTGATCGTAAACGTGTGCTTCCCAGGCTTTAATTCACTAGAGGACGTCTGATATGGCAAAGAAACTGGCTTGCCATCTACATATGCCTTCAACTCCTCTATGTCACTCCAGCGATCCGTTACTTTTGCTTTTAAGGTAAAGGCGCCTTTATATTGATCTTTTGTTTGGACGTTGGTCTTAATTCTCGGCCCAGTGTTATCAACTTTCACACGTACTGAAGCGTGTTCGTCTGAGGTTTTGGCTTCAATCAGGTGCGGCCCTTCTTTCAGCCTTTTTGTGTCCCACTTTATATAGGTTGAAACATACGCCTCTTTTGGAATCTCAAATTGAAACGTTCTCACCTTTTTTGCGTTCCCGCTGTCTCCCATTCTCCATTCTTTTTGCGGCTTCGCATTGATTGGCGGAATTTGTGTTCCATTTGATAAGATCATCCTGACGTTTTTCAATTCAAAATCATCATGATTCTCTCCAGGCAGCCGGTCCACCGGAGAAGACTTTGTGCCAGCGTGGATAGAGATCGTTTGGAGACCTGCCTTTTTTATCTCTTCTTCGGGTATTGGCATTGTATAGGTACGGTATACTTTTGTCGAATCATCAAAAATAGAAAGTAAACGCTTACCAATAGACACACCATTTTTAAAATATAAATTTGTTCCTTTGACATCAAATGCGATATATGGATCTGCTTCAAGGGCAGAGGATACTTGCTGATTCCGTTTTCCATCTATTCGCAATTCGATGTTTTTTTTCTGATCAGACGTTGCCTTTAATGAAAATAAACCTGATACCGTATCTCCCTCTTCTACATTGAACCGGAGACCGTGGGCTTTGCTGACCTGCTCCACATCAATCGTTTTTTTCAACGTCTTGGTTTCATTTTCGCCGTCTGACGCTTCAAGCTGATATTCCAATTGTTCTTTCCCAATCAACTCAGGTGAATAAATAATATGATGAAATAACCGGTCATTATGGTCTTTTTGCAGCAGGATTTCCTTAAACGGATCTTTTCGATTCGTCCGATAGCGCAGCTTGACGGTTTTTACAGCCTGATCATCTTGGACATCTGCTTTAATCTCTACACTTTCAGTTGGTTTCACCGGTTTCCTTACCGTCATATCTTCAATTACAGGTTTATGGATATCTTGAGAAATTTCCTTTTTCTCAGATGGAATTTGTGCTTTTAGCACTTTGCCTGGAGTGGGTTCTTCCTCAATTTTCGAAATCAGCTTCGTCTGCGTTGTACCATCCATTGGATACTTAAACAGCAAGGATTTATGCTCGCTAAACCATGATGGCTTCAAACGAAATGCGGCAGAAGACATTTCTTCACCTATATTTGTTGTGATCGAAACAAGACGAGATTTAGAGTTGGACAGCCCTTTGCTCTCAATAATGGATAGATGCTCGCCCTCTTTTAATTGGCTTTTGTACATGGCATTAAAGTCCGCTGCCGTTAAATGCTCCTGCCCTTTTTTTCTCAGCCAAAATACATAAGGTTTTCCAGGTGAAATGGTGACTGGATTAGTGTGAAAGGAATATACATCATCCATTTCGATGCCCTGTGCAGGATTGCGGTAGCGGAGCTGATAATGTTTAAGAGAGATAGGCGCATGTGTCGTGTTATACACTTCGATAAACTCAAAAGCATCTTTGCCTTTTCGGTTTTTTGAATTGACGACCATTTCTGTGATGAATAAGTCCGGAATATGTGAAAGATCTTCTTCAAATCCATTTAAATGAACCGACTTCTCTGCCGTTTTGATTACTGATTTTTGCGTAAGGAACTCTGTATAGTAACGAACGGTTGGATTCCATAATTGATCTGGCGGAATTTTCGCTGTAAATTCTGGCTTCATCCCTGGCAGCCGTTCCATTGGAATCAAGCGGTACCCCAGTTCATCACTTTGTTTATAATACAAGTTCGCAGACAAAATCTGTTCTTGGTCACTAATGGACGCACGAAACTGTAGATCATGGCTTTTTCCTAGAACCGGTCGGACGTCCACATGAAATTGGTCAAAGATAAAAGGCGAAAAAGGCTTGTCCGGTACATTCACTTCTGTTTGAAGAAAAGGTCCTGCTGAAGCAGGCTGACTGAAACAAAAAAGAATGATAAAAAAACATAAAAGCATGATTTGTCTGCTTACGTTCACCATCTTGCACCGCCTCCCTTCGGATATTGTGTCTCGTGAAGGTCGTTTTTATGTCAGATGGAACGGAGAAACGATGCAAATTTGCACAAAAAAACCGTTAGCTTTTTTTCGCTAACGGCTCTACAATTCCTTTTTGTATCAACAGATGGAAAATGGATAAAATGACAGCCATCCAAATGGCCGTTCCGAATCCATCAATGTTAAAGCTATCTCCCATAAAGCTCGATGTCATCATGAGTGTAACCGCATTGATGACAAATAAGAACAAGCCTAGTGAGAGAACGGTCACTGGAAGCGTTAAAATGATCAAAAACGGCTTCACTAAAATATTGAGCAAGGACAAAACGATACTTGCCACAATGGCTGCGCCAAAACCTTCAATATACACGCTCCCGAGCCCAGGCAGAATGCCCGAATCAAAATATCCAGCAATGACGATTAAAAGTAATGCATTTACTAAAATACTGACGATCCATCTAAGCATTTATTTAGTGCCTTCTTCCGGAACAACAAAATACCAGATGAAGTAGATCAGGAAGATCGGCATAAATGCTGTCAAAAATCCGAGGATGACGGTTAAAATGCGAAGCAGGGATGCATCCACATTTAGATATTCCGCAAGTCCACCAACAACACCCGCTATTTTTTTATCTGTTGCTGAACGATAAAGCTTCTTCATGTAGAATCACTCCTTGTCTGATTGGTGCTTTACTTGTATTGAGCCTGTTTTTGTTTCTGCAAAAATGGATATACTGTGCACCGCTTGTTGATTGGCTTTGATCATTTTCTCTTTTTGTAATGTTTCATTTTTTTCTTTAATCATCTCTGCATCAAGTAAATCGTGAGAGATAGACCCGAGATTGCTTTTCAGCTCAGCGGTCACTGCACATGCACGCGGAATCTGAACGTCCACACTGCCTGTTGTCGTTTTCGCATAGATGGAACGGCACTTTTCATCTGACAGCTGAACAGCAATATTTCCATTAAAGCTTTGAGCATCAATTGATTCACTTTTCCCGCGCAGGTCTATGAGCCCATTGATCGTTTCTACTTCAATCATACCACACTCGTGATCTGCCAGTTTGATTTGTCCATTTGCTGTTTCTATTCCGACTTTTTCTGCTTGTAACGAAGCAAAAGAGACAACACCATTTGTCGTTTTTGCGGCAAGTTCTTTTGTCTTTAGCTTTTCCCCGCGAATCGGCCCATTAAACAGCTTGACCTTGATCTTATCATATTGGATACGCGGTACGTATAATGTAACATTGACTTTCATCGTCTTCTTTTCGGTTCGAATAAAAAATTTATCTCCTTCAAGCCCGCAGTCCAATTGATTGAGAAATTGCTGTCTAGCCTGCTCTCCATCCTCTGCACGGTAAATTTTTGCATGACACTCTGCTCGAATATCTCGATCGTCCCAAGGCATCACATTGAGGCTGCCGTTCGCCAATTGAATATCTAAATGGGAAAGCGATGCGTCCTTGAACTGAAAAATGTGCTCAACATCAACGGACTGTCCAAAGTTCAAATCAAGATCCACGTCTTTTACCTTTTTCACCGCAGAGTCTAACCAGCCAAACAGCTTCGCTCCAAGATTTTCGGTGCCGTTTCCTTTGCTCTCTGCTCCAGCTTTTTCTTCATGAAAGGTGTGATCAGCCGTAGACTTTTCTAATGAAACTGACTGACCTTCTTCTAGTTTTTCCAGCAGCGTAATTGCTTCTTTTGCTGATAATACTCCGTCTTCTACTAATTTTAAAATTCGTTCTTTTTCATTCATACAAAGCCCTCCTAAGATTTGATGGATTGAAGTACTTTAATACCTTGAATGATATTCCAAATGACAGAGATCAAAAAGCCAATGACTACTAAAAAGGACAAGATGAACACCGTCATGACTGGAATGAGCGAGTCACCTGCCTGTGTCGTCAATAAAAATGGGATAGACCCAAAAATCAACAGAATGCACGCTGCGACCGGCAAAAGATGTGACCATAATGCCCGCAATGCGTGCCGCTTCGTTTCCTTTTGATCTACTACAAAAAACGCCACGATCGGTACGATAAACGGCATAAATAATACACTAAAATAACAAATAGAAGCAATAATCGACTGATCTCTATTCATATATATTCGCTCCTTCATAACGAAAATCCCTTTCTAACTCATACGTTTATTGCGTATAAAAAGTTTCAAAATCATTCGATTTACATATGACCTTAGACACAAATTATTTCTTTTTGCACCTAAGAGTAGATTCTTCACAGATTACCCTTTAAAATATGTTGAAAAGATGGTGATTATCATTATAGGGGGTAATTATTTTGACAGATCATCATAAATCAAATCACACGGCTCAAACGCTTTTAGACCTTATACAGAAACAGAAAAGCATGAACAGCGATATGATCAAGGAGCTTGAGACCATTCATCCGTCTCATCCAAAGTATGGTGATATCCGTTATTTAAAGGTACTGCTCGACAGCAGCAGCACCCATATTTTAAAGGATTTAACGCACCTCAGTAATTTAATGCCGAAGGAAGATGTGCAGTAAAAGAAAAACCCCTCTTATCAAGGGGTTTCAGATTGTTGACAAAGGGCTAAAATCAAGATCATTTTAGCCCTTTGTCTTCTTTTCAGCGTGATAGAAAACCTTTGCAGCCCTAGGAAGGACGAGCACTGGCGCGGAGCGAATTTGACATTCGTGAGCACCAGCGCGCAGGACTGACAAAGAATGCGAGGGTTTGTCTACACGCTGAAACCCCTCTTATCGAGGGGTTTTCTTTATGAAGAAGTCACACTTTCCGTTTCTTTAACCAATTGTTTCATGCGTTTACGGTCACGCTCTAAAATAGGCTTCAAGTATTGACCTGTGTAAGATGCTTCTTCTTTTGCAATGTGCTCAGGAGTGCCAGAGGCAATGATCGTGCCGCCGCCTGCACCGCCTTCTGGTCCGAGATCAACGAGATAATCAGCAGCCTTGATAATATCAAGGTTGTGCTCAATGACCAACACCGTATCTCCGTTTTCAACCAAACGCTGAAGCACCTTTAATAAACGGGCAATATCATCCACATGCAGTCCTGTTGTCGGTTCGTCCAAAATATAAAGAGACCTTCCGTTTGAACGGCGGTGAAGCTCAGATGCCAATTTCACGCGCTGCGCCTCTCCTCCGGACAATGTCGTTGCAGGCTGTCCAAGTGTAATGTATCCTAGCCCAACATCATAAATCGTTTGAAGCTTCCGCTTAATTTTCGGGATATTCTCGAAAAATTGGAGTGCGTCCTCCACAGTCATTTCAAGCACATCAGCAATGTTTTTCCCTTTATATGTGACCTCGAGTGTTTCGCGGTTATAACGTTTCCCGTGACATACTTCACAAGGCACATACACATCTGGCAAAAAGTGCATTTCAATTTTAATGATGCCATCTCCGCGGCACGCCTCACAGCGGCCGCCTTTGACGTTAAAGCTGAATCTGCCTTTTTTATAGCCTCGCACCTTTGCTTCGTTGGTCTGTGCAAACACATCCCGCACATCATCAAAGACACCTGTATACGTGGCAGGGTTGGATCTTGGTGTACGGCCAATTGGAGATTGATCAATATCAATGACCTTATCCAAATGATCCATTCCTTTGATTTCTTTGTGCTGCCCTGGCTTCGCCTTCGCTCTGTGCAATTTTTGTGAAAGTGATTTTAATAGAATTTCATTCACAAGCGTACTTTTTCCTGAGCCGGATACTCCGGTCACAGCTGTAAAGACGCCCAGAGGGAACTTCGCATTCACGTTTTTCAAGTTGTTTTCTTTTGCACCTTTTATCTCAATATAGCGGCCGTCAGGCTTTCTTCTCTCAATTGGCAGCGGAATAAATTTCTCACCTGATAAATATTGGCCTGTTAAGGATTTCGGGTCCTTCATGACTTCTTCTGGCGTTCCAGCTGAAATCACTTCTCCTCCATGAACTCCTGCTCCAGGTCCAATATCTATTAAATAATCAGCGGCTAGCATGGTATCTTCATCATGCTCCACGACAATCAGTGTGTTCCCGATGTCACGCATATTTTTCAACGTCCCGATCAACCGGTCATTATCGCGCTGATGCAGACCAATGGATGGTTCATCTAATATATAAAGAACACCTGTCAGCCTTGAGCCGATTTGAGTTGCCAGGCGAATCCGCTGCGCCTCTCCACCTGATAGTGTGCCAGCGGACCGGCTCAAATTCAGATAATCTAAGCCCACATTATTTAAGAAGGACAAACGCTCTTTGATTTCACGTAAAATGAGCTGGGCAATCTGCAAATCTTTCTCAGACAACTCAATTTTTTCATAGAAATCAAGGGCATCAGAGACAGACAAATCGGTAATTTCTCCGATATGCTTGCCATTGATGAGAACCGCCAGCGTTTCTTTTTTCAGACGATATCCTTTACATGTCGGGCATGGCTGATTGGCCATATATTTTTCCATTTGTTCACGAATATAATCAGAGCTGGTTTCCTTATAACGCCGTTCAATATTACGAAGAACGCCTTCAAACTCAATTTCATTTTCACGTACCTGACCAAAATCATTTTCATATTTAAAATAAATCCGTTCAGATCCGCTTCCATATAAAATTTTATCAAATAAATGCGATGGGATATCTTTCACTGGAATGTCCATGTCAATGCCATAATGTGTACAAACAGCCTCAAGAAGCTGCGGATAGTATTGCGAGCTTTGCGGCTCCCATGGTGCAATGGCATGCTGCCGTAAAGTCAGATCTTTATTAGGAATGACAAGTTCAGGGTCGACTTCCAGTTTTGAACCGAGCCCATCACAGCTCGGGCAGGCACCAAAAGGACTATTAAATGAAAACATTCTCGGCTCAAGTTCACCAATAGAGAACCCGCAGTGCGGACAAGCATGATGTTCGCTGAATAACAGCTCTTCTTGTCCAATCACATCAATCATCACCCGGCCTTCGCCAAGCCGCAGCGCCGTTTCAAGGGAGTCAGACAGCCGAGCAGCAACGCCTTCCTTCACGACAATTCGATCAATGACTACTTCAATGGAATGCTTCTTGTTCTTTTCAAGCTCGATATCTTCTGAAAGATCCTCCATCTCTCCATCGACTCTCACTCGTACATAGCCCTGCTTCCGAATTTGATCAAGCACTTTCACATGTGTTCCTTTGCGGCCGGATACAACTGGCGCAAGCACTTGTAATTTCGTTCTTTCAGGATACTCTAAAATACGATCTGTCATCTGCTCAATCGTTTGTGACGTAATTTCAATTCCATGTATAGGACAAATAGGTTTTCCGACTCGAGCATACAAGAGACGCAAGTAATCATAAATTTCAGTGACAGTACCAACTGTTGATCTAGGGTTTCGGCTCGTCGTTTTCTGGTCAATACTAATCGCCGGAGAAAGACCTTCGATGGCATCTACATCCGGTTTATCCATCTGCCCAAGAAATTGGCGTGCATACGCTGAAAGAGATTCAACGTATCTGCGCTGACCTTCTGCATAAATGGTATCAAAGGCAAGCGACGACTTTCCTGAACCAGATAATCCCGTAATGACCACTAGCTGGTCACGCGGGATATTGACATCAATATTTTTAAGGTTGTGGGCTCTAGCACCTTTCACCTCTATTCGTTCCATAGCCATCAGGCAATCATCCTTCCGCTTTTAGCTCTAGCAATAAATCTCTTAATTCTGCTGCTTTTTCAAAATCAAGCGCTTTTGCTGCATCTTTCATTTCCATCTCGACTTTTTCGATCACTTTTTCTCGTTCTTTTTTGCTCATTTTCGACAGCTTTGGTGCTGCTTTTGTTTCGTATTCTTCTGAATCCTCATGTATCTTTGTTGCCTTAATGACATCTCGAATTTTCTTATGGATCGTTTGCGGGGTAATCCCGAATTTCTCGTTATATGCTTCTTGCTGTTCTCGTCTTCGCTTCGTTTCTTGAATCGCAATGTCCATCGATTTCGTCATATTGTCTGCATACATAATGACCCGGCCTTCTGCATTTCTCGCTGCACGGCCAATCGTCTGGATGAGGGATCTTTCAGAGCGCAAAAAGCCTTCTTTATCCGCATCTAAAATGGCCACGAGCGACACTTCTGGAATATCCAGTCCTTCACGTAGAAGGTTGATTCCAACAAGCACATCATATTTACCGAGACGCAGATCACGGATAATCTCAATCCGCTCAAGGGTCTTAATTTCTGAATGCAGGTAATTCACCTTGATTCCGATTTCTTTTAAGTAATCTGTGAGATCCTCAGACATTTTCTTCGTCAGTGTGGTCACGAGCACACGTTCATTTTTCTCAATTCGTGCATGAATTTCTCCGATTAAGTCATCAATTTGTCCTTCAATCGGACGGACTTCAATGATTGGATCAAGTAATCCTGTTGGACGAATAATTTGTTCCACAACCTCTGGTGTTTTCTCAAGCTCGTATGGACCAGGCGTTGCTGATACATGCACAATATGATGGATATGCTTTTCAAACTCATCAAAGGTGAGCGGTCTGTTATCAAGTGCTGATGGCAGGCGGAATCCGTGATCAACCAACACTTGCTTTCTCGCTTGGTCCCCGTTGTACATGGCGCGGATTTGCGGAATCGTCACATGCGACTCATCGACAACAATCATAAAATCATCTGGGAAATAATCAAGCAGTGTGTACGGTGTTGAACCAGGAGGACGCAAGGTCAGATGTCTTGAATAATTCTCAATTCCTGAACAAAAGCCCATCTCTCTCATCATCTCAAGGTCATATCTTGTCCGCTGTTCAAGGCGCTGCGCTTCAAGCAATTTTCCATTTTCACGAAGCTTTTCAAGCTGTTCTTCTAGCTCTTGTTCAATATTGATAATGGCTTTTTCCATTTTTTCTTCTCTTGTGACGAAGTGAGATGCTGGGAAAATCGCCACATGATCACGATCACCAAGTATTTCTCCAGTCAGCGCATCCACTTCACGAATACGTTCAATTTCATCACCGAAAAACTCCACTCTGATACAATGCTCATCTCGTGAAGCAGGAAAAATCTCAACGACATCTCCTCGGACTCGGAAAGTTCCGCGCTGAAAATCTATATCATTACGAGAATACTGAATATCCACCAGCTTACGAAGGAGCTGATTGCGTTCAATCTCCATTTCAGTACGCAAAGACAGCACAAGCTCTCTATATTCCTCTGGCGAACCTAAGCCATAAATACAGGACACACTGGCAATGATGATGACATCTCTTCTTTCAAATAACGAGGACGTAGCCGAGTGTCTCAGCTTATCAATCTCATCATTGATGCTGGCATCCTTCTCAATAAATGTATCGGTCTGAGGCACATATGCCTCTGGCTGATAATAATCATAGTAACTTACAAAATACTCAACAGCGTTATTCGGAAAAAATTCCTTGAATTCGCTGTATAACTGACCGGCAAGTGTCTTATTATGTGCAATGACAAGTGTCGGTTTGTTCACTTCTTTGATCAGGTTGGAGACAGTAAAGGTCTTTCCCGTACCTGTAGCACCTAACAGCGTTTGATGCTGTTTCCCCTGATGGATCCCCTCAACAAGCTTTTCAATCGCCTTTGGCTGATCTCCTTGGGGCTGATAGTTAGAAACTAATTCAAAGCGGTCACTCACATCAAAGCCTCCGTTTCGTTTACGAAATCTATCTAATGAATATATTATCATAAAAGAACACAAAAATACGAACTAAAGTTCGGCTCTTACTTGATTTTTATTTCCAATACAGTCATACCCTCTCTCCCATGCCAAATAACCCTCTTAAGAGAACCTTCCTTTCAGTATGGAACATTTTGGAGTGAGATATTCGATGAGCAGAAAAAGAAAGCTGTGCTTACTAGAAATCGTAAGCACAGCTCTTGTTTTGATGGTGGTGACATCATTGGTTTTTTTCAGCCTTTTCTCTTTTTTCGATTTCTTTCTTAGCCATAAACAAAGCCCCAGCAACTAAAGAAATAATATCTAATCCTACAATAAAGTAGGTTTCTGTATAGCCCTTCATGTACGAAGCAAATAAAAGCGCTGCTGTTAACGCAATGCCCACGTAATGATTATAAGTAACCTTTGAAAATAAAATAACGAGCAAGAAAGGAAAAACTAGTGCAAATATGGCTTTTGTAATCACAAAAACCCTCCCTCTTCATGGTCTACTTCCTTGATTATAGTAAAGATTGGCATATTGAACAATTCACAGTTTTCAATTTCGCCTTTTTTCTCCATGTTCGGAGACTTTTGTTTTAGAAATAGAAGGAAATTAGTGAGATTGTCCCCTTTGTAAAGATAGGTCTTTCCGTCTTTGACAATAACATCCAATTAATCCTATGATTAAAATGATAGTGCGCACTATCATTTTGAAAAATAGAGAGACATACAAACCATTGGCTATTTGGATAAGGGGGCATTCCCATGTATTCAGTTTTATTTCATGCGGCTGAAGAATCCGCATCACTCGCAGGGGCAAAAGGCCTGAATTTAATCAAATTAAACAATCACGGCCTGCCAGTCCCAGATGGATTTATTATCAAAACCAACAGCTTTGAAAGCTTTCTTTCATATCACAATCTGCAGCCAGCAGAACAAAACCTTTCTCAAAAAATCAAAGAAGCATCGTTTCCTTTACAAATGGAAGCAGAGCTGCTTTCGTCCTTTCAATCCTTGCGGAAGACTTACCCCTCAGTTGCAGTCAGATCCTCTTCTGTTGCTGAAGATCTCGAAGGCGCCTCATTTGCAGGACAGTACGAGACTTATTTAAATATCAAAACAAATGAAGAGTTTTTACAGGCAGTCAAAGAATGCTGGTCTTCTTATTTTGCAGCGAGAGTCACAGAATATAAGGAAGAGATGAATGAAAATGAGGAAGAGATGCCGCTCATGGCCGTTGTCGTTCAAGGATTGATCTATTCTGACGTCTCCGGTGTCATCTTTAGTGAGAATCCCGTATCGGGAAAAACAAATGAAATGATGCTGACCGCAAGCTACGGATTGGGAGAAGCAATTGTCTCCGGTCTTGTGACACCAGACACGTTTATTGTAGATAAAGAGAACTTTTCGATTGAAAAAACACTTGGGGCGAAAGAGCTGCAAATTGTTCCTTTCCAAGAAGGTGTCATCGAGGAGCCTGTCTCGAAGAAAATGGCTGGTCATTTTTGCCTAAACGATGATCAATTGAAAGAAATCACACAAATCACGAAACAAGTAGAAGAACTTTACGGACATGGAGTCGATATCGAATTTGGAATTGCAGATGGGTCGTTTTATTTACTTCAAGCAAGGCCGATTACTACAGCTATTCCAAAAGCAGTAAATGAAACAGCAGGGGCTTCTTTTCAAATGAAGCCAGAAGAGCTGCAGGATTTCTGGATTTCAATGGATGATCATATGCCTGGTCCAACGAGCCCTCTTTTCTCAAGCCTGATCATACCAGCCTTAAAAAGCGGGATGAAGAAAAATGGAGAAAAGTATCAAGTACCTGATATGAACATCAAAGATATTAAACTTTACAGAGGCCACCTATACTCCGCACCGGATCTGCCAGAAGCGCAAGAAGGAGCTGCACCCATTTTTGATGAAAGCATATTTGAGTTATTTCCGCATTTAAGTGAACGGATGTATGAGATTCTAGAGAAAAATTTCTTTCCATTTTACGAAAAACTCGATCGCCAAATGAAGGAACCTATGACCATTGAAAAAGCCATCATTGGTTTTGAAGAATTAAAAGATTTTTATATCCAAGCATATGATGATCATTTTGATATCGTCATACCACAAGTCATTCTATCAGCCATCATTGAAGACATGCTTGTAACGTATACTGGTGATCAAACCCAAGTCGTCTTGCTGCACGAAATGATGATAGGCGTGATGAACAAATCTCTTGAAACAGACAAGGTGCTATCTGATATCGCAAAGGATGTCCTTCAAGATCCAGAACTTCATCAAGCATTTATTCAACATGAAAAGAACTCGGAGCTGTTACATGCACTCAATCACTCAGAAAAAGGAAGGCATTTCATGTCGAAATTGGAGGATTTTCTCCAAGTTTACGGCTGGCGATCTGTTAAAAGTCATGACCTTACAGATGAGACTTGGGCAGAAAACCCGGAGTTTATATTAGATATCATCAGAAATAACATCCATTGCCATTGTGATTTTGATGAGGAATTTGCAAAAGCAGTGATCAAAAGACAAGAGACAAATAAACGTTTTAAGAGTCAAGTGAAGGATGAATCGTTTAAAACAAAATTTGAGACGCTGTATCAATTTGCCCTTCGAGCAGCGAATATCCGAGATGACCACCACTTCTATATTGATGCCATGTTAGATGCAAAGACCCGGGTATATTTATTAAAAATAGGTGAACTTCTTGTACAAAAAGGATCCATTCCTCATCAAGAAGATCTTTGGTATCTCTACGATGAAGAGGTACAAAAAGCGCTCACAACGTCTATCTCATTTGATTCAGTTATCCAGCAAAGAAAGATAGAAATGAAGGAAAATGAAGACATTCAACCACCGGCTTACATTGGTACACCAACTGAAGCAGAATTGCAGCAAGTAGAAAGAATGCTTGGTTCATTAAGAGAAAATGAAAACAACACACACGATGTGATCCATGGAATTGGCGCATCCAGCGGTATTGTTTCTGGAAGAGTAAAAGTCATTACATGTGCCGACGAATTCTCACAATTTCAAAAGGATGATATTTTAGTTTGTAAAACGACCACACCTTTATGGACGAGCTTATTTAGAGATGCGAAAGCAGTCATCACCGATGCTGGAGGCATTTTATCTCATTCAGCTATTATCGCAAGAGAGTATATGATGCCAGCTGTCTTAGGTACTAGAATAGCAACTGAAACACTTCAATCCGGTGACCTTGTGACAGTAGATGGCAGCAATGGACGCATTCAGATATTAAAACAGCATTCGCGTGCATAAACTTATCATTTTGGATGATATTGGCGGTCATAGGTTTTATCGGTATACTTACTTTGTTGCAAACACATTCATAACCTGAGGTGAGTATGCTTGTTAAAATCTACAAATCAACGAATCATTCGCGCAACAATGGATTTATTAACTGAAAAGGGCTATCAAAAAACAACAACCAAAGAAATAGCAACAAAAGCGAATGTGAGTGAAGCAACTATTTTTCGCAATTTTAAAAACAAACGCGGCGTCATTGCTGCCATTATGAAAATGAAATCAACACCGACAAAAACCCTAGAAGCAGAATTCAAAGGCGATTTATACACCGATTTGAAGTTTCTCGGTACCTATTTCCTTGAAGATTTGACTTCCAAAAAAGAATTTATTTATATCAGCATGCGAGAACCGGCTATGTTTAAGGATTTAACCAGTCATGAAAAGATTTATCCTCAAGAATTGAGAGAAATGCTCTTACAATATTTCAAAAAGATGAGTGCCAAGCATCATGTATTAAAAGGAAATGAAGACATTTATGCAGACATTTTCATTAGTACGTATTTCGGATTTTTCATTCAGCAGCTAGAGCAAGATTTTCAACTCGTTTTCACACAAAAAGAAGATTTTATTGAAATATGCACACACATTTTCATGAGAGGAATTTCTCCCGCTTAAAGGGTGGAATTCTTCTTTTTTACAAAAGGTGGTATACACATTGAGGTTAAAAAAAGAGAGTTTCGTCATCTATTCATTGTTGCTTGGAGCTATACTAGTTCCAGTCAATTCAACGATGATCGCTGTCGCTCTATCATCCATATCAACTTATTATGATCAATCCCTTGCAAACATCACTTGGGTTGTCACAATTTATCTTATTGTCATGGCAGTCACTCAGCCTATCGCTGGAAAGTTAGGAGATATATACGGACACAGGCGAATGTATTTAATTGGGGTCACGCTCTTTTTAATTGGCTCAATTGGATGTGCTTTAGCTCCTAATCTAGCTTTTCTCATCACTTTTCGTTCCATTCAAGCAGCTGGAGGTGCTATTTTAACACCGAATAGCATTGCATTGATTCGTGCAACAGTATCCCCCGAAAAACTGTCTAAAACAATGGGTTATTTTGGGTTTGGAGCCGGTATTGGTGCCGCACTTGGACCTTTTATTGGTTCGATTCTTATTCAGAGTTTTGATTGGCACTCTATATTCTTTGTCAATATCCCATTCTTGTTCCTTACACTTGTTACCGGCGTATTACTCATTCAAAAAACAAAGCATACACGCTTACAAGCAAATGTAGACATCATTGGTTCACTATACTTAACCATCGGGATTGCCACACTCATTCTATGCACTAAAAGCCAATTGCTAAATGAATACTTGATCTATGGAATTCTAGCGTTAATCGTCATTCCTTTATTCTTTAAACATGTACGAAAAGTAAAAAATCCGATCATCGATTTGTCGCTTTTTAAAAACAGTTCATTTACAAATGCAAACCTGTCGATCATGCTAAGTAATTTTGTGATGTATGCCATTCTTCTAATTATGCCGCTGTTTATGGAACAACAACTTGCACTTTCTCATACACAAAGCGGTATTATTCTATCAGTATTTTCTCTTTGCATGTCTATTAGCGGCTTGTTAGGGGCAAGACTCCATCCGAAAAAAGGCGCGAAAAAAATGATTGGCTTTTCATTTCTCTGTCTCACTTTATCAGGCATCATGTTAATTACACTCAGTCAGTTCCCTACCTTACCACTGCTTATCGTGACACTTGTCGCATGTGGAATTTCATCAGGGATTGGGATGACCAGTATGCAGATGGCTTCGTTAACGTCTGTTGATCAAAGCTTATCTGGTTCAGCATCTGGTATTTTCTCTACCTTTCGATATTTTGGCAGTATCATTTCGTCTACATTGATTGGGACCATGAGTGGTTTTCAATCTTTATTTATTGTATTACTGGGTGCAGGCATTCTTGGCTTCTTTTTATCTCAACGTGTAAGAACCAAATCAACCTCCCCATCAACCGAACATTCCGCCTAATGACTCCCTTGCTCTATGTTTTTTTAGAGCGGGGGGGTTTTCGTTTTCATCATTTGTATCACTGTAAGCTATAGGAGGTCATCCATCAAATCCCGAAAATCATCTTTTAAAGAAGAAAAAATGGCATATGACCAGAGAAAAAAGGAACTTGAGGTACAAATGGTCTCCCTCACTTACCTAAAAGCTTTTTTTCATTCTTTCAGCATAGATAACTTCAATTTTTTTTCACAATTTTTGTGGTATGATTTTGAAAATAGAGAACGCAAAGGAGAGGAAGAATGGAACGTGTGAAATATGTTTTGATCTGTTTATCAGCTCTACTTTTATTCCTGACAGGCTGTGGAAAAGAGCAGCAATTTACGCCGCCAGGCAGCTCTCAATCCATCGCTGTCATCTCTCAATTAAAAAAAGCCTCCTTTTCAATAGTTGATATACAAAAAAATAAAATGCTCACTTCTGTGGATTTAAAGCACCCACTTACTGATCTTATTCAAATCAATAAAGACGTCATCATCGCTACAAGTAAAGAGGGAGAATCCCTTATCGAAATTAATTTAAAAAACGGAACAGCAACAGATTATATGGATGTGGATAAAGGACTGACTTCCCTTACATATGATGCAGCTTCTCATACATTAATCGCTGCCAACTCACAGAAAAATGTCGTTTATTTTATTGATACGGAGCGCAAAAAAATAAAATCGACTGTGAAAACCGGAAAATTACCTTCTTCTATGACTCTTTCTTCATCAGGTATTTTATTTGTTTTAAATGCAGAAAGTCATACTGTCTCCGTCATAGATATTGAAAAGGAAAAAAACATACGTACGTTTTCTGTACTTGAACGGCCTTCTGGGATTCATTTTGATGGACAGTTCATTTGGATCGGCGGCCATGGTAAACAAGGCACATTAAATAAGAGTATTTTTGCTTATGACCCTAAAACTGGCAAAAAACAGCGAGAAATAAAGCTAGGCGTTATGCCTGTTGCATTTTTTCCAGAGAAAAATTCTTCTACTTTATATGTACTATGTCATGGAGATCATACGCTATACAAAGTAAATACCAAAACAAATAAACAGCTTGCTTCTATTGAAACTGGTCAAAATCCGAATTATATCACCGCTGATACGACATCAATTTATGTGAGTAACTTGGATGACAACTCAGTATCTGTCATCGATAAACACTCACTTATCATGAAAAATCAACTGAATGTCCCATCAGGACCTTATGCTATCGTGTTGGAGGAAAAGAAATGAAGGAACAAATGCGTATTTTAATCGTAGATGATGAGCTTGATATGCTTGAGTTAATCGGGTCTTTTTTAAAGAGACATGGCTTTCACATTATCACTGCGAATAATGGAAAAGATGCCTTGCATCAGCTTGAAAAGGAATCTGCTGACCTTGTTGTATTAGATATCATGATGCCTGACATGGATGGATTTGAAGTTTGTCAGCGTATTCGACAAACATCTCAAATACCGATTTTATTTTTAACAGCGAGGAGTTATGAAGAGGACCGAATTAGAGGACTTGAAATTGGAGCGGATGACTACATCATGAAGCCTTTCAGTCTGCGTGAGCTTGCAGCAAGAATCGAAACCACTCTGAGACGAATTAGAGGTCTTTCGCTAAAGCGCAGCCGAATACAGATTGGTGACATGGAGATTGATCAAGATGGCAGACAAGTTTACCTCCATCAACAGCCCGTTAATTTAACAAGAAGAGAATTTGATTTACTCATGTTTCTTTTGCTCAACCAAGGACAAGTGTTTTCTCGAGAACACCTTTATCAAAAATTGTGGGAATCACATTCAGTGAGCGGCTCTTTAAGAACAGTCGATACACATATCAAAACGCTGCGACTGAAGTTAAAGGAAGCAGAACGATATATTAAAACCGTTTGGGGTGTCGGCTATAAGTTTGAGGAGGAAGAATGAAGCCATTATCGATTAAAAAGAAAGTACTCTTCTTCATTCTTGCAGTGATCGGAATCGTTGCAGCCTCAGCGCTTGCCCTTACCTTTTACTTATACCAGCATTTATATATTGATAAACAGATCGATTCCTTAAGTTTGCAAGGTAAGAAGCTGGCAGAAATCTATCACACACACGGGAAAGACAAGTATTTTACCGACAGAATGAAATGGGCAAATGACTCAAGTCAGGCGAACGTTATTTTTACAGATGATCCAATGGAGCTTTCAAGTGGTCTTCCTTTTGATACGAACACAAATGATAATCTCATTACGTTCAAGGAACGCCAAAAGCTCCTTCAAGGTGAAACCGTCGTGTTAATTAGAGAACACCCACAGTTTCACCAAGATATTCTTGGCATCGCCATCCCTGTTTTCTCAAGCAATGATGATCTATCGGGAACTATTTTCCTTTCCATGCCCTTATCAGATGTATATGAACCCTTTGTCCAAATTAGATTGACACTTGGCATATCCATCTTAATGATTCTGCTCCTGATATTCGTGATCGGATATAAGAGCTCCAATAAAGTAGTGCAGACAATTAATAAAATGAAAGAAATTGCAATGGAAATGGAATCTGGTGATTTCTCAAAGCGAATGGCCGTAACCAAAAAAGGAGATGAGTTAAACCAGCTCAGCCGCTCCTTTAATAAACTATCTTCAACCCTCGAAAAAGTTGAACAGCACCGCAGGGAATTTCTTGCGAATGTTTCTCACGAACTTAGAACGCCTTTAAGTTATATGAAAGGCTATGCAGAAGGAATTGAAGAAGGGATCATTGATCAAAAAAAAGGAATGCAAATCATCCAAGATGAGGCCACACGTTTAAGCCGGCTTGTGCATGATCTTTTAGATCTTGCACAGTTAGAAGGTGACTCTTATCCACTTACGATGGAGCCAATCGTCTTTGCACAGCTCATCCACGATGTTCTTGATCAAATGGCATTCATCGCTGACAAAAAAAGCATTACTTTCAAACGAACGCTTGAAGAGGATTGTATTGTTTATGGTGATAGCGATCGTCTCCAACAAGTGATACGTAATTTACTGGACAATGCCATTCATTACACACCATCTGGGAAATCAATATCGATTGAATTACAAGTTCACCACGGTGTTGCTGAATTGAAAGTGACCGACGAAGGCAGCGGTATTCCACAAGAAGATCTTCCGCATGTTTCTAAGCGATTTTATCGTGTAAATAAAGCACGAACAAGAAAAGATGGCGGCTCTGGCCTTGGACTAGCCATTGTCTATCAAATCATCAAAAAACATCATGGGACATTCGACATTCAATCTGAACCTGGCTCTGGTACGACAGCCATCATTCAACTTCCCAATGCTCCATTCAATGAGAGCTCACCTACTCTATAGCTGCTCACATATTTTACTCTCATTGGACTCACTACTTTATCTGATAAATTCAGATCCATAGGACTTTCTACAACTTGAACAGCTCTTTTCAACGGAACTTTTTTCACAAAGCTCAAAGCGCTTCCCTTTTCTATCGTTTTACGTCAAATCACTGAAGTAGATATCCCAATCGACACTGGTGACTTCAGGTTAATGGATGTAGAGTGTGCCATGAGAGGAGAAAAATACGAGAAAAAAATCCATTTGTTCGCGGCCTAGTCAGCTGGGTAGGTTTCAAACAAATTGCAGTAGAGTACGTTCGAGATGAACGTCTAGCAGGAGAAACAAAATACCCGCTCAAAAAGATGCTCAAGCTCTCGATGGATGGAATCACTTCCTTTTCCTATAAACCTTTGAGGCTAGCAAGTATAGCAGGAATTGCCCTTTCCGCTATCGGATTCATTTCAATGTTTCTTGTACTTTACTTAAAGCTTTTTACAAACAGCACTATTACAAGATGGAGTTCATTAATTGTCATACAGCTGTTTTTTAGCGGCATCATCCTCTTTATGCTGGGAATGATTAGGGAATACATCGGCCGCATCTACGACGAGGCAAAAGATCGACCACTTACATCGCAAGAGAGAGTTACGGGCTTCAGTCAAAGCCACATCCTGTTCATTTCAAGTAATACAAACAGCATTAAAAAAGCGTGTGAGACCTCTTTAAAGGTCCCGCACGCTTTTTGTATTAAGCGGCTGTTTCAAACCGCTTTCTGTTGATGAAGAAAGAAAGAGTAATCATCAGATAAATGCCCATTGTGACCATCGTTTGGACAATTGGAGTTGTTGACACAACGCCGATGAAAATGGCAATGATCGCAATCACAGAAAACCATGTTGTGAAAGGATACAGCTTCACGCGATATCCTCCTGGTTCTGCTACACTTCGAGACTTTAAATGCCCGACAGCAATAATAAACCAGATGAATAAGACCGTATAGCTTAAAGATCCCATTAAATAATTAAAGGTTTGACTTCCTACAAAAAGAGAAATCAATACAGCGGCATACAATGTAGATGTACACACTAGGATCGCTCGAACAGGCACCTGCTGTTTTGATAGCTTTGAGAAGCCCTTCCATACACGCCCATCCATCGCTTGCGTATAAAGTACCCTTGAGGATGCGTACAGCCCAGAGTTCATAGAAGACAAGATCGCTAGTAAAATGATACCGTTCATAATGTCACTTGCATATGGCACGCCAATCGTTGCAAACACGGTGACGAATGGACTCACTTGCTCATTGTTTACTTGATTCCAAGGAATCAAGCTGACGATGATGAAGAACGGCAGTACATAGAAACCGATGATTCGTACAAATGTACTTTGAATGGCCTTTGGGATGACTTTTTCAGGGTTTTTTGTTTCTGCTAATGTGACCCCGATCATTTCAGTCCCGCCATATGAGTACACCACAACAAGCATGGCCGCAATTAAGCCGCCTGTTCCATTCGGGAAAAATCCTCCGTGGCCGGTTAAGTTGGATAATCCCGGTGCTGCATGCTGACCAAATGAGACAAACAGCATGGTGAACCCAATGATAATAAATAAAAGAATGACTGCAATTTTAATAGAAGCTAACCAGTACTCCGTCTCAGCAAACATTTTAACGGAACACACATTGATCAATGTCACAACAAGTGAAATGATTAACACAAGTATCGAAATCGGCACTTGTGGGAACCAGTACTGAATAAAGATCGCAGATACGATTGCTTCTGCTGCAATGTTCAGCACCCACATTTTCCAGTATATCCAGTCTAAGAAATAAGCCGGATATTTGCCTAACACCGGTTCAATTAAATCACGGAATGTTCTTGCGCCAGGTCGTGCAACCGTCATTTCGGCAAGTCCTTGCATAATAAATAATAAAATAAGACCACCAATCATATATGCCAAAATGACTGCAGGACCTGCGATATCAATAGCAGAGCTGCTTCCTTTAAACAGACCAGCACCAATTGCACCGCCAAGTGCGAGCATCATAATATGCCTTGACGTCATTGTTCGTTTTAACTGCACATGTTCCTTTTCCATTTTCTATAGCTCCTTTAAATTCGAATCTTCAGACAAATATAGGATAAAAGCATATAAAAAAGGCCAGTCATCTCCTTGAAGAGACGACTGACCTTGCAACCGCGTTACCACTCTAATTGATTCAGCCATAGCTGAATCCAACTTAAAACCCGTTAACGGAGGTCACACGTAAAGACTTACTATTCATTCAGTCTTACCGCTCTTTGAGCGAGTTCAATGATTCGTTTTACTGCGTTGCACCAACCCGCAGCTCTCTTAAAAAAACGGATATTCATCTACTATTCTCAAGTCAAAGCGTTTATAGTCAATTTGTATATTCATCAAAGATTTTATTTTTTAAATATACTGACTAACCACGCAATTGTCAACATCCTTTTTCAGACATTCTCTTTTAACGAATCCAAACAGCTACTTCATCCATCGGACGTCGCGTTTTGCCGCGCTTCGGCTCGGTGACACGATAACCAAAGGCCGCCATGACAGAAATATCATACTGACCATCCTCAAGCAGCCCTTCTTCATCTAGAATGCGATGAATCTCATCGTAGCTGAATCCTTCGACTGGACATGAATCAATGCCAATTTGTGCAGCGGCTGTCATCATGTTTCCAAGGGCAATATACGTTTGTTTTGAAGCCCAATCAAAGAGCGTACGTTCATTTTCTAATAAATGAAGATCATTCTCTTGGAATTCTTTGTAGCGTCCCTTCACCATCTCGAACGTTTCGTCTGACATTCCTTTGATTTGTTTGTTGATGTATTCTGCATATGCTGAATCATAACGGGCGTCTGTTCTTGCCAAGATAATCACAAAATGACTGGCAGTAGGAAGCTGCTTTTGCGCTCCCCATGTATACTCTTTTAATTTTTCTCTAAATGCTTCATTTTGAACAACGAGGAACTTCCAAGGCTCAAACCCTACAGAGCTTGGGGAAAGTCTTCCTGTTTCTAAAATAAACGCAAAATCATCCTCTGATATTTTTTTCGTTGGATCAAACTCTTTTGTCGCATGGCGGAACTCATACGCCTCAATGATTTCCTTTTTTAATTGCTCTTTGTCTCGCATTGTATTCATCCTTTCTATTTACCAATTAGGGTGTGTGTTTCATCAATCCAATTTCTTTCCATTCCCATATAGAAATTGTTATGATAAAAAAACAACAGCCCGAATGTGTGATGTGATATCTCTATGGTATAAGAAAAGCTTCGAGTGATTCAAGTACGCACATTTTTGTTCGTTAGTTACCATCTTGTTCGTGTATCACCAAATTTGTCTTAGAAAGGAGTGTTAAGATGAGTGCACCATCCAATCCAGTCAGTATTGTCAATCATGGCTGTCCCGTTTCAGTGACGACAAGTGTCATCGGAGGGAAATGGAAAGGAGTGATCCTTTATCATTTGACTTGCGGACCAAAACGCTACAATGAATTGCGCCGGCTGCTGCCAAGAATTTCTCAGCGTGTCCTCACACTGCAATTGCGTGAGCTTGAACAAGACGGCGTTGTTCATAGAGAAGTCTATGAGGAGATCCCCCCTCGTGTCGAATATTCACTCACTTCTCTCGGAGATACATTAAAGCCTATCATCTTCGCCATGCGGGAATGGGGCGAATCCTATGGGAAAGAAGCGCGCCCAAAAGAAAAAAGCTGCCATCTCTAGCAGCTTTTTTTTAAGATGAAATTGCCGTTGGCTCTTGCTGTGGATCATCCTTCACAAACAGGATGCCAAGCTGATGATGCTCCCCTTCGTAAGAAGCACGTTTCTCAAATCTTGTCTGACCATTTAAGCCAATGATCTCGAGCTTTGTTAGAGCACGATTGGTTTGAAGGGCTTCATAAAATTCCGACACGGTTTTGACTTCAATTCCATTCACTTTTGTGATGATTTCTCCGATCTCAAGCTTTAAATCAGCCGCTGGTGTATTTGGAATAATCCCCAGCACCATCAGCCCTTGATTACGCTTAGAGAAGTAGAACGGGGCAGCATTGTCATTGACCCTCTGTTTCCATGAGAGAAAGGCTCTTCCTATCACCGCAATCAATACAGCTCCCCAAGCAATCGGTTCAAACCAAATACTTGCAGCACCTAATAAGGCGACAGCGAGTCCTAGCATAAGAATACGCCGCGCTGTAATTTGAATACTAACAATTGGCAGTGAGCCTTGAATTCTCTGACCGAATCCGATGATATATGGAATCAAAATAAATGAAAAGCTTTGATCATGCACTTGAAGCACCGGCCACCATGGCAGAGAAGAAGTGAATTCACCTGCCGGCATCAGCAAAACAAGCGGTAAAAGCCACAGACGGTTTGCCCGCTGCTGACCAATTAAAAGTCCTCTCGCACTCATCACCATTGCAGGCGATGTACGTAAATGCGCCGTTCGATAGGCTAGAATCCCCTCGGTCATTAATAGAAGTCCTAGCAGAATGACAACGGCTGATGCATTCATCATTGAGAGCTGCGGCAGCCAAGATTGACTCACTTGGAAATGCATCAGTCCAAGTGCCGCAATAAAACTGAAACCGAGTGTGTATGCAGACGAAAGCGCACTCGCCTTAAAGAATAAAGAGAAAACGATGGTCATCGCTGCAATCAGCACGATGAATCCAGGGGGGAGGGCAATCCCTAAGCCTACTGAAATAACGGATAGGCAAATCCCTAGAATCCAACCCTTTGAATATGTAAATTTAAGTTCATCGTATACATCTTCTATTCTTGTTTGAAACGCTTTTCTCTCCCGCTTTACGCGGATGTAGCCATGCAATAGGCTGATTAATATCATGAAATAAAAAAGAGGATGGATTAAAAACAGACCGACCGCTTTTAATCCGGCTCCCATCCACTCCGAGCTCATTATCGTTCACCGCCCAAGTCAAGCATTTTCTCTTATTCTATCAAATAAATCGATGCTTGACATCAGGTTTATTTCTCCTGATTCATCCAAAGTGTGACATTCGACAGTGAAAAATCTTTTAAGTAATGATTGACATCTACATCTAGTATGCCGCCGAGCAGCTGCATCGACCTCTTGATGTCGGTTAAGTTTATACCAAGTCTCTTATGATTATCCATTAAATAATTGAAGTATATCTCAGCACAGTCTTCATCGATTTCGTCGACTGATTCTACCGTTGTGTAATTGACCAAGTACCTGCTTAACAGCATGAGCAGACTTAATGCCTTTGTAGCGGAAAACGTCACATCTTTCGTACGACTCTTAAGTTCCTCTACCAACTCGTAATATTTTTTCTCTCTCACAATACTTGCCCTTTTCAATTGTGTACCCCCATTTACTAGTTCTTTTAAGAAAAGCGCAAACCTCGGTACAGCTTAATGCTCAAGCTGAATATCCGCAAAAAATAAAATATTTAAAATGAGTGCTACTTTTTATTGTAAGAATTATTTATGTAACATACAACTTTCAAAAGTTTCATTTTCATGACATGTTTAAATCAACAGAAAGTCTCTTATATACATATGTTATCGGGTAAAATTGAAGGAATGTTATGTTTTTTGTAAAATAAATGAATATATTTCTCGATATAATTTATTTTTAATCATAAATTATTACATCTTCATGACACTTATGAACCAAAAAAAAGAGGCTATTATTCGCCTCTTTATTTTTTAAGATATAGTGCTTTTAGTGCAGTCTGTAATTGAAGGTCATTTTTTTCGTAAGATTTCACTTCATCCACCATGTTGTTCATCATTTCCGCTGTTTTCAAATCAATGACACCTGATTTATCGAGATTGTATGTGCTTTGGAAGGCAAGTACGGCCTTTTTCGTTTCTTCATCAAAGTATCCATCTACTCTGCCAGGGTCAAATGACAGTCCCTTTAACAGCGTCTGCGCTTGTCTTACTTCTTCATTGTTCATATCAAGCTGAAGCGGTTCTTTCAGCTGAAGCGGACCTGCGGTAAAGTAATCCGGCTGATGAATCGCAATTGTCGGTACGACGCCTTTTTTGTGAATCCAATTGCCTTTTGGCGTGAGCCATTTATACAGCGTTAATTTAATATTACTTCCATCTCCCATCGGAACCGCCTGCTGCACAGTTCCTTTTCCAAAGGAGACATCACCGACAACTTCATACTTTCCAGCTTCTTTCATGGCTCCAGCAAGTATTTCCGAAGCGGAAGCACTGCCTTTATCAATTAAGACGTTGACTGGGTAAGGCTTTTGTTCTTTCAGTTTTGAAAAATATCGTTTCCGGTCGCCATTCCGTTCTGCGATTTGAATATAGGGCTGATCCTTCGTAATAAAATGTTTCAAAATATCTTCCACACTTTGCAGATAGCCGCCAGGGTTTCCTCTCACATCCAGTACAAGACCTTCTATGCCCTTTTTCTCGAGCTGTTTCAGGCTTGACGTGAAATCCTTCGCCGTATCTTCAGAGAAGCTGGAGATCGCAATATAGCCTGTTTTATGACCATTGACCTCTTTTACAGAGGAAGTCACTGTTTCAAGCGGGATTTCTTCTCGTTTGATATGGAACGTCAGCTCTTTTTCAATCCCGTTTCGTTTGATTGTTAAGGCGACAGACGTTCCTTTTTTTCCTCTTATTTTCAGTACAGCATCGTTTAAGCTTTTTTCTTTCATCGGTTCACCGTCAATGCTGATGACCTCATCTTTTGGCTTTAGACCTGCTTTTGCCGCAGGGGATTTTTTAAAGGCGGAGACGATAATGATCTTTCCTTCATCCATCCCCACTTCTGCCCCAATTCCCTCAAAGGAAGAATCAAGCGAATCAGAAAATTGCTTTGCGGTCTGCTTGTCCATGTATACTGAATACGGATCGTTTAACGTCGAAAGCATTCCTTGGATCGCGCCTTCAAGCAGCTTTTGCCGATCCACTTCCTCTACATATTCATTTGAAATAAGGTCATAGGCTTTCTCAATCTTTTCCATCCCATTCTCTTTCGCCTTATCACTTGATTGAGCTTGTCCAGCCATTGCAGCGGCTGCTTGCGGTGACTCCGCATGAGTTCCCTCTTTATGCGTCATCACACCCGCACTTATTAAGAGAACGACACTTGCCATAATAGATGCGATTTGTTTTTTCATATTCGGCCTCCTTCTTCAACTCTTCCTGATGACCTGAGTTATTATATGCCAGAAGAAGGGATTTCATGTAAAGACATTCTCCCGTGAAGGCTTGACGAATCATTTTATTAGGTGTAATTTTTATTTTGTTATGATTGAGAAGGAGTCTTCGCTATGTATATTATCTTGACGATGCTTTTATTAGGAATTTTATTAGGTTTTGTAGGAGCAGGCGGGGCCGGATTTGTCATCGCATTGCTTACATTAATTTTTGATATCCCTATTCATACCGCACTCGGGACGTCATTAGCCGCTATGGCATTTACGACATTATCAGGTGCATACAGCCACTACCGGGAAGGGAACATTCAGCTGAAATCTGGTTTGATTGTCGGGGCTCTGGCTTGTATCGCTTCTTTTGCTGGGGCTAAGGTTGCTCCTTTTATTCCAGAAGAGAGTCTGCACTATTTAACAGCAGGGATGCTTTTTTTATCCGCTGTTTTTATGATGATCAAACTATTTGTTCTTAATGAAGAGGCTGAACAGCAGCCGCTTTCTTCACGTCAGCTGATGACAAGAGGCATTATTTTAGGCCTTGTGTCTGGGATGCTTTCAGGTATGTTTGGTATCGGGTCTGCACCATTCATTCAAGTAGGACTTTTGATTTTACTGAAGCTGTCGATTAGACAAGCCGTTGGCACGACCATGCTTGTCATTATTCCGATTTCCATCGGCGGCGGAATTGGATATATTTCAGAGGGCTATGTTGATTTTATCTTGCTGATCCAAATATTAATTGGAACGGTATTAGGCGCATTTATCGGCGCGAAATTCACACGCCTTGCACCGAAGCTCTTATTGAAATCAGCTGTTTTGTTAACACCTATTATTGCCGGATTACTGCTGCTGTTTTAATTCTATCTAGACCAAAAAAGCCGATAACATCATCATGTTATCGGCTTTTTGATTAGCGGATATATTGCGCTGGATCGACTGCATTTGATTTCGCGCCATTCCATAATCCTTTATGAACTTCAAAATGAAGATGCTGACCATGTGATTGGCCGGTATTCCCCATATAGCCAAGGAATTGTCCTTGTTCAACTCTCTGTCCTGTCGACACACTTCTTGTAGACAGATGGGCATATACAGTTTGATACGTCTGTCCATTGATATTGTGCGTAATGAACACAACATTTCCATAGCTTGATGAGTAGCTTGAGTTTGTGACGGTTCCAGATGCTGCTGCATAGACAGGAACTGTGCCCTTTGCTGCAATATCTAATCCGAAGTGGTTTCCGCCAGAACGTCCGCCAAAGCCAGATGAGAAACGCCCTGCAGCTGGTTTAATAAAGCCTGAGCTGCTTGCTGGTGTATCAGATACTTGATCTGAGCCGCCGCTGTGAGATGCAGGTGTATTTTTTTCAGCAGCTTGCTTTGCTTTCTTCGCTTCTTCCTTTTGTCGGTGTGCTTCCTCAGATTTCACAGCCGCTTTTTGATTCGCTAGGATTTCTTGTTCATTCTCAAGCTTGCCTAGTTCATCATGTGCATGATTTTTTTTATCTGTCACATCACCTAAAATGTGTTCTTTTTCTTTGTGTTTCTTAGATAAATCTTTTTTCAGTGCTTCTAGCTCTTTCAGAGATGTTTCAAGTCCGCTTAGCTGATTATTTAGCTCTGCTTCTTTTTGCTCCACCAGCTTTAAATCATTTTCATGTTCTGTAATCATGTCTTTGTCTGCTTCGACAATCGTTGTGACAGCCCCAACACGACCGACAAAATCACTAAAGCTGCGAGCACCTAGCAGCACATCTAAATAGTTGATCGTACCGCCGCTTTTTTGCATTGAACGAATTCGGTCTTTGAAAATGGCTTTTCTTTTTTCAATTCGCTCATTGATGACTTGAATGTCTTTTTTTAGCTTCTTGATCTCTTGCTTCGTTTTTTTAACTTCTTTCTCTTTTTCAGCGACTTTTTCAGTTGCAGTACTTACCTTTTGGTCAATTTGTTCAATTTCTTTCTTGAGCTTTGATTCTTTCTTTTCAAGCTTTGCCAGCTCTGACTTCTTCTTCTTCAAGCTTGATTCAGTCTTCGATGTTTTCTCTTCGATTTGTTGACGTTTTTGATCTAGGTCTTCGTATGCGAATGCACGATTCTCGTTCCCTGGAATGTATAGCCACGTTGTTCCAATAAACGCTGCCATTCCAGCCATCATCAGCTTTCTTTTCAAAACGATATTCCCCTCCCATGACAACTGTCGACATGAAGAGCCGACCGGATGAATCGGATCAACCGGTCACATCTTCTATAGAATCTTCGAATGCTGCCATCAAAATATATTTATACTTTTAAGAATTTACGGATAGACGTTAAGCTTCCCCATACACCAATGATTGCACCGATCACTAGCAGGATCAGTGATACTTGATAGACAAACGGGTTGTATGGAAGCATTGAAATAAATGAGCCTTGTACTCTCGGTGCGACCCAGCCTACTGCATATTGATACGTGCCAAGCAATAGGGCAATTGGTATAATGGAACCAAATATACCAAGCAATAATCCTTCAATGAAGAATGGCCAGCGGATAAACCAGTTCGTTGCACCTACCAGCTTCATAATCTCAATTTCTTTACGTCTAGCAAAAATCGTAATTTTGATCGTATTGGAGATTAAGAACATAGCTGTAAATAACAGCCCAATAATGAGCACAATACCGACATTACGCGCTACTCCGACTACATTAAAGAGTCGGCTGACCTCTTCTTTTCCATAGGTTACTTTATATGTACCCTTTAGTTTTTCTAATTTCTTCGCTACTTTTGGTGTATCGTGAGGATCTGTTGTTTTCACAATAAACGCATCGTTTAATGGATTTTCTTGATCAACAAGCCCCATGGATTGTCCATTTTCTCCAAAGCTTTTAATCAGTGCTTTCAGTTCGTCATCCTTAGATGAGTACTTCACATCACTGATTTCAGGAATCTTTTCAATTTCTGCTTTTAATTCATCCTGCTGCTTTTGATTCGCCGTTAATTCGATTAATACTTTTACTTCTACTTCTTTTTCAGCGTTCGATGCCATGTTATTCAAGTTGAGCATAATCACAAGGAAAACCCCAACTAAAATCAATGTGACAGTAACCGCACTAATTGATGCAAATGTCATCCACGTGTTTCTTCCAAGTGAACGGAAGCTCTCACGTAAATGCCGCGAGAGAGTTTTAATCATAAATTCCGTACTCCCCTCTAGCTTCGTCACGCACAATCATTCCATCTTCGATTGCGATGACGCGTTTCTTCATGGTGTTTACAATTTCTTTGTTGTGTGTCGCCATAACCACTGTTGTTCCGCGGTTATTAATCTCTTCGAGCGTCTTCATGATTTCCCAAGAAGTATCTGGATCAAGGTTTCCTGTCGGCTCATCTGCAATGACGACCTCAGGGCTATTGACAATCGAGCGGGCAATAGACACACGCTGCTGTTCACCGCCGGACAGCTGGTCAGGAAATTGACGCGCTCTGTGCTTTAGCTGAACCAGATCGAGAACATCAAGCACTTTTTTCTTAATGATATGAGGCTGTTCACCAATCACTTCAAGAGCAAATGCTACATTCTCAAACACAGTAAGAGTTGGAAGTAGCTTGAAATCTTGGAATACTACGCCAATTTCTCTTCTTACGTAAGGAATTTCTTTTTCCTTCATTGAGCCTAAATCTTTGTTATTAATTAAGATTTGCCCTTTGGTTGGCTTCTCTTCACGATACATCATTTTGATGAAAGTGGATTTACCAGCACCACTGGGACCAACAACATACACAAACTCTCCCGGATGGATAGAGACATTGATTCCATTGATCGCCTTTACGCCATTAGGATAGATCTTGTAGACTTCCTTCATTTGAATCATGTAATCACCTAATCTTTTCTTATTCGCTGACTTACAGCTTATCATGATGTTTTGACACATCTCGTGAAAAACGTTATGTATGGTCACGCACATACCCTTCGATACTTACTAACAATTTATGTCCTTTTCATCCAAAAAGATGAAAAAATTGAATCGTCTAAATTTCAACAACTCCAATTATACGTCATGAATCGACGCAATGGTATTACATTTATATTTCAAAACTTATAAATAAAAGGTAAATAGAACAAGCAAAACCGAAAAACGTGCCTTTATACCCTTATTTTTTAAATAAAATTTAATATAATGCGTTTTCATACTATCCAAAAGTCTTTTTTTACATATAAAAAACAAAAAACCTTGTCGATTAGACAAAGGTTTTATTTTTTCTCTGCAAGCCATTTTGCTACTTCTTTTGCTTGCTTCTCATCTACCATACCGCTTGGCATAGAGCCTTTACCGTTTTGCGCAATATCTGCGATTTGGATTTCATTATATTTCTTCCCTACTTCTTTTAGGCTTGGTCCGCCTCCGCCAGATAGGTCTTTTCCATGACAGCCAATACAGTTTTGCTGATAGATCTCCTCACCACTGCTCACAGATGAAGCACTTTTGCTGCCTTCTTTGTCGCTGCTGCTTGAATTTCCTCCACAAGCCGCGAGAACAAGAAGCATTGCTGCAAATAGTATCGTTAATCCGCTTTTTTTCATCTATTTCCCTCCCTTACAATCATTTGGTCAACGCTATTATATCCTTGTTTAAGCCCTTTTAAAACCCTCACCAAGCACCTCTTTTGCATCCATCACAATGACAAATGCTGATGCATCGATTGCTTTCACGACTTGTTTCAACTTTGTGAATTGTGACTGCCCAACAACACACATCAAAATTGGGCGGTCATGATCGGTATATCCTCCGACTGCTGAGATCTTCGTCACACCGCGGTCAATTTGATCAAAAACCGCCTGTCTGACCTCATCTTCATGCCCTGTAATGATCATAGCCATTTTTGAATGACTGAAGCCAGCCTGTACCACATCAATCGTTTTACTAGAAATAAACACACCAATGACCGCGTACAGCCCTTCTTCAATTCCAAAGACCGTCATCGCAGCCAGAACAATCAACCCATCCATCATCGCTAAACAGGTGCCTAGCGTGAGTCCTGTGTACTTATTGATGATTTTGGCAGCGAGTGCCGTTCCACCCGTTGATCCATTCCCAAGGAACACGAGCCCTATTCCGATCCCAATGACCACTCCGCCAAAAATAGCCGCCAGCAGTGCTTCATGTGTGACAGGTGCAATATGTCTTGTGACAAACACCATGAAAGGTAAAAAAATCGAACCAACGAGTGTTTTCACTCCAAATGTACCGCCTAATAAATAAAAGCCAGCGATAAACAATGGAATATTGAGCCCCCATTGCACATAAGCCGCTTCAAAGCCGAATGACTGCATAATGGTACTAATGCCGCTCACACCGCCTGCTGCAATCTGATTCGGCAATAATAACGTATTAAATCCAATCGCCACGATGGCCGATCCGATTAAAATGAACAAATAATTTTTCACTTCGATCCAAAATTGTGAATGTCCCTGCTTCATGTCTTTCTTCCTCCGTTACTTCTGAATGCACACCTATTTTAAGCCCTCTTAATACGATTGTAAATAACAGCCAAATGCAGTGCTAATGGATTAATACTTTATCACACAGACGGATCAGCGCACTTGTCGTTGGCACTGAAGTAAATGATGGTATATTTAATATGTACATGAGAAAGAAGGGGCATGCGATGAGGAAAATACTGAAGATAACAGGTATGACATTACTTACACTGATCATCCTAGCTTTTGGTGCTTTCTATACATGGAGCCGCTTTACGTATGGACCATCAGAAGCATTAAAAAAACAGGTGAACATGGAGCAAGTGAAACATAAAAACAATGTTTATACATTTGAAGCACCAAAAAGTGATACTGGCATCATTCTCTATCCTGGGGCAAAGGTGGAACCACTTGCATATGCCTATATCGGAGATACGCTGATGAAAAAAGGCTACTCTGTCTTTATCCCTGACATGCCATTTTCCTTTGCGATCTTCAATCCAAACAAAGCGCAGGACATCATCAAAGATCACCAAACGATCAAACACTGGTATATTGGCGGGCATTCACTTGGCGGGGCGGCTGCCGCTATGTTTGCAGAAAAAAATCAGAGCAAGCTCGATGGACTCTTTTTCCTAGCATCTTATCCAGCATCAGATGGCCTGAAACAATCTTCATTGAAAGTACTTTCGATTTCAGGTGAAAAGGATGGGCTGGCCACACAAGAGAAAATCAAGAAATCGAAAGCAAATCTGCCGTCTCAAACTGTTTATCATGAAATAAAAGGCGGGAATCATGCGCAGTTTGGCATGTATGGCAAACAAAAAGGGGATCAGCCAGCGGACATTCCAGCCCTGTCGCAGCAAAATGATCTCATTCAGACAATGCTTGATTGGCTGCTGAAGCCAGTAAAAAAGCTCCCATCATAGGAGCTTTTCATTTTTTATTTTTTCGTCACTTCTAAAAATTCTTCAGCATCTGCTACAGCCAAACGAATGGCTTCTTCCCAAAATGCTTTTTGGGTAAGATCAACGCCTAGATGCTTTTCGGCTAAATCTTCTACTGTCATTGAAGCAGTATCCTTTAATAATGCAATGTATTTCTTTTCAAAAGATGTACCAGCCTGCAATGCTTTTGCATAAATCCCCAACGAGAACATGTATCCAAAGGTGTATGGGAAATTATAAAATGGAACATTCGTGATATGGAAATGCAGCTTAGACGCCCAGAAATGCGGATGGTATTCATCTAATGAGTCACCGAACGCTTCCTTCTGCGCTTCGACCATCAATTCATTCAACCGGTCAGCCGGCACTTCTCCTTGTTTACGCTCTTCATAAAAGCGCTGTTCAAATAAGAAACGAGATTGAATGTTCATGAAGAATGCTACACTGCGCTGCAGCTTATCCTCTAACAAGCTGAGCCGCTCCTCTTCATTTGCCGCTTCTTTTAATGAGGCATCAGCTACAATCATTTCTGCGAAGGTTGACGCTGTTTCAGCTACATTCATTGCGTATTTGCGATTCAGAATGCGAACATCCTGCATCACTTCCTGATGGAACGAATGACCAAGCTCATGCGCTAGTGTCGCCACATTGGATGGACTTCCTGAGAAGGTCATAAAAATGCGTGATTCTCCGCTGTCGGGGAATTTGTACAAAAGCCGCCTACCCGTTTGTTTGGACGATCCTCAGCTTCTACCCAGCGTTCGTTAAAGGCTTTTTCTGTAAAAGCAGCAAGCTCTTCTCCAAATCCAGCGAAATGTTTCACAATAAAAGCAGCTGCTTCTTGATTAGGATAGATTTTGGTCTCACTGCCGATTGGAGCCCCAACATCGAACCAGCTCAGCTTATCCACTCCAAGCATGTCAGCTTTTCGGTGTAAATAATCAATGAATGGCTGCTTATGTTCATCAATCACAGACCACATTGCATCAAGGGTTTCTTGTTTCATACGGCAAATTTCAAGCGGCTCTTTTAAAATGTGATCCCAGCCTCTTGCTTCATACACTTGCAAACGAAAACCAGCAAGGTGATTGAGTGTACTAGCAAATAAATGTTCATCCTGCTTCCATGCATGCTCTAGGTTGTGGTAAACGGCCTTTCTGACTTCACGATCTGAATCATCCATCGCATTTTCTGCTTGGCCTACAGAGATCATCTGCGTTTCACCATGCTGTTCAAACGGAATGGTAATTTTATTCACTAAGCTGGAATAAAGCTCATCCCATGCATGGTACCCATCTACAGCCAGCTTTTGAATCAGCGTTTCTTGTTCAACAGGTAATTGATCCTTCACACGGTCTCTCCGCTCATTTAATATGTAGCGGACATCTGAAAAGGCTGTTGAATTCATCAGTTCTTCCCACTTGTTTGCTGGGATAGCAGCAAGCGCTTGATCAAACAGTGCAAGGATGGTTCCTAAATCAGCTTCCAGCTTGGCAATCGTACCTCGAAGGCTGCCTGCTTTCATATCCTTCGTATTTTGAGCCTGGAGGCAGGTTACAAATGAACCTGCTTGAGATAATTTTTTATATGTAGTTTCATACGTGTCAAGGACAGACGTTAATTTGCTTTCAATGTGTGTATCTTCTTTTGAAAAGACATTCACCTTTTGTCGTAATTCATCTAATAGCTGCTGAATATGTTGCAGGTATGTCTTAAATTCTGGTGAAGAACTGCCTCCTTTAAAAAAGGTATCTAAATCCCACGTTTCTTGCAATGGTGTTAATCCCAAAATATTTCCCCCTTTATTTGCTAATTTCATCATACAAAGGATATAGAATCAGTATGTCGTATGTATTCCTTTATATTCATTATATTTTCTCACAATTAAAAAAACCCGGCAAGAAGCCGAGTTTTTATGATAATTTCGAACGCAGGTATGCATCGATAAATGAATCTAAATCTCCATCCATCACTGCTTGAACATTTCCCATCTCCGTATTGGTTCGATGGTCTTTCACAAGAGAATAAGGGTGGAATACATAAGAGCGGATTTGGCTTCCCCAGCCAATTTCTTTCTGCTCTCCTCTGATTTCATCCAATTCTGCCTGCTGTTCTTCGATCCGTTTTTGATAAAGTTTCGATTTTAGCATTTTCATCGCACGTTCTCTGTTTTTAATTTGTGATCTTTCTGTTTGGCACGTCACGACGACATTCGTTGGAATATGTGTGATACGAACGGCAGAGTCCGTCGTATTCACGTGCTGCCCGCCAGCTCCGCTTGCACGATACGTATCTACCTTGATATCCTCTGTCCGAATATCAATATCAATTTCTTCATTGAATTCCGGCATGACATCACAGGAAACGAAGGATGTATGTCTGCGGCCAGAAGAATCAAAAGGAGAAATACGAACCAAACGATGGACACCTTTTTCAGCTTTTAAGTAACCGTACGCGTTATGCCCTTTGATAAGTAAAGTCACAGACTTAATTCCTGCCTCATCACCTGGAAGGTAATCAAGCGTTTCGACCTTAAAGCCTCTGCGCTCCGCCCAGCGAGTGTACATTCGCAGAAGCATAGAACCCCAGTCCTGTGATTCAGTTCCGCCTGCACCTGGGTGAAGCTCCAGAATGGCATTGTTTTTATCATAAGGTTCGCTTAAAAGAAGCTGCAGCTCAAATTCGTTAAACTGCTTCGTTAAGTTCTTCAGCTCTTTTTCAAGCTCTGCATGAAGCTCCTCGTCATAATCTTCCTTTAATAAGTCATGCGTCATTTGCAGCTCTTCATGCGATTCACTGAGCTCATGGTAGGAATTCACAGAATCCTTCAATGCATTGGCTTCATTGATAACGCCTTGAGCTTTTTGCTGATCATTCCAAAAATCAGCCTCTGACATCGTCGCTTCAAGCTCTGCGATTTTGGCCTCTTTTGTTTCTAAGTCAAAGAGACCCCCTAAAATCAGCTAGCCTGCTAGCCATATTTTCAAGCTCTTGTCTAATTTCTACTAATTCCATATCCTTCACCTCATAGATGTATGGGGGCTGACATGAATAGAAAGAGGTTTTCACCTCTTTCCATTACTTATTCTGTCTTCCCATGACAATTTTTATATTTCTTGCCGCTTCCGCAGTGACATGGGGAGTTTCGTCCAATGTCTACGACTTTACGTACCGGCTTCTTCTTCACTGTCTTCTCCTCATCGCCCTCTTGCGGCTGATGAGCCGTTGTTTGACCTTGAACCACTTCTTCACGTTCTAAGTTGTTTTGGATCTCTGATTTCAAGACATACTTGGCCACATCATCTTCAATTGAAGCAACCATATGCTCAAACATCGCAAATCCTTCCATTTGGTATTCACGAAGCGGATTCGTTTGTGCGTACGCACGTAAATGAATACCTTGACGCAGCTGATCCATTGCATCGATATGGTCCATCCACTTCGAATCCACCGCACGAAGAACGATGACTTTTTCAAATTCACGCATTTGTTCTTCGCCAAATGTTTCTTCTTTTGCATCGTATTTTTCTTTAATACGATCCATGATGAAGGTTGTGATTTCATCTGCTTCTTTACCGAAGATATCTTTGACCGTAATGGCACCTTCGTCTAAATAGTTCGTGTTGATTAATTCAACAAGACCATCTAGTTTCCATTCTTCAGGCAGCTCTTCTTTTGGCGTATAAGATCCCACAGCACGCTCAATTGAAGATTGGATCATATTGATGACAATTGATTTTAAGTTGTCAGAATCGATGACTTCAAAACGCTGTTTGTAAATGACTTCACGCTGTTGACGAAGCACATCGTCATATTGCAGAAGCTGCTTACGGGAATCAAAGTTGTTCCCTTCTACACGTTTTTGAGATGATTCAACGGCTTTAGACACCATTTTACTTTGGATTGGTGTAGAGTCATCCATGCCAAAGCGGTCAAGCATCGCCATCGTCCGCTCTGCACCAAATCGGCGCATCAATTCATCTTCCATGGAGAGATAGAATTGGGTAATCCCTGGGTCTCCTTGACGTCCAGAACGTCCGCGAAGCTGGTTATCAATACGACGGGATTCATGACGCTCTGTCCCGATCACAGCCAGACCTCCAAGTTCTTTTACACCTTCGCCAAGCTTGATGTCTGTACCACGTCCTGCCATGTTTGTTGCAATGGTCACAGCACCTTTTTGACCAGCCTCTTCAATAATTTGTGCTTCACGCTCATGGTTTTTTGCGTTTAACACTTGATGAGGAATGCCTTTATTTTTAAGCAGCTTAGAAATAAGCTCAGATGTCTCAACTGCTACTGTTCCGACAAGAACTGGCTGCCCTGTCATATAGCGCTGCGCAACATCCTCAGCCACTGCTTTAAATTTACCATCCATTGTGCGGTAAATTAAATCAGGTCTGTCATCACGAACCACTGGCTGGTTGGTCGGGATTGACACAACCTGCATGTTGTAAATGTTACGGAATTCTTCTTCTTCCGTTTTTGCTGTACCAGTCATACCAGATAATTTTTCATACATACGGAAGTAGTTCTGGAACGTAATTGTTGCTAGTGTCATGCTTTCGTTCTGCACTTCAAGACCTTCTTTTGCCTCGATGGCTTGATGCAGACCCTCACTATAACGGCGTCCTTTCATTAAACGTCCTGTGAAGGAGTCAACGATGACTACTTGGCCTTCTTCTACCACATAATCCACGTCTTTTTGCATCGCAACATGTGCCTTCAGCGCCTGAGCGATGTGATGGTTCAGCGCGACATGTTTGACATCAAACAGGTTCTCAATGCCGAATGCTTTTTCCGCCTTCGTCATTCCGCTTTCAGTCAGCTGCACACTTTTTGTTTTAATATCATACGTGAAATCATCTTCGATTTTTAATGTGCGGACAAATGCATTGGCTTGTACATAAAGCTTTGTTGATTTCGCAGCTTGTCCTGAAATAATAAGAGGTGTTCTCGCTTCATCAATTAAAATGGAGTCAACCTCATCGATCACGGCATAATGAAGCGGTCTCTGAACCATTTGCTCTTTGTAAAGCACCATGTTATCTCGTAAATAGTCAAAGCCGAGTTCATTGTTTGTTGAATACGTGATATCAGCGGCGTACGCTTCTCTTTTTTCATCTTTGTCTAAGCTGTTTAAGTTTAAGCCGACTGTTAAACCAAGAAACTCAAAAATTTTGCCCATTTCCTGCGCATCACGGCTTGCCAAATATTCGTTGACTGTCACGATGTGGACGCCTTTTCCAGAAAGAGCATTTAAATAAACAGGCATTGTTGATGTCAATGTTTTACCTTCACCTGTTTTCATTTCAGCGATGTTACCTTCATGAAGCGCGATGCCCCCCATGAGCTGCACCTTAAACGGGAACATTCCTGTTACGCGGCGGGATGCCTCGCGAACCGTTGCAAATGCTTCAACCAGCAGGTCATCCACGGATTGTCCTTTTTCAAGCTTTTCTTTAAATTCAATCGTTTTATTTCGTAAAGCCTCGTCAGATAATTTTTCAAAATCTTGAGCGAGAGCTTCGATTTCATTTGCCTTTTTTTCATATCGGCTGATCGTACGTTTCGTAGGATCAAACACTTTGTTTAAGATTCCAAGCATATAATAACGCTCCTCTATTTCATGCAATTTTTCGGCATGTCCAAAAGTTTGACAGGTCCATATTTACCTGCATTTATCATACCATACCTTTTTTCATTTCCAAAGAATTTGCCATAATTTCGCACAAAAAACCCGCCCCTAATGAAGGGAACGGGTTTACTTTATTTAGGTTGTTTTTAAATCAGCATCAACTGATATTTAAGCGTTTGGCTCAATGAGTCCATATTTACCGTCATTTCGGCGATAAACCACATTGGTCAAATTTGTCTCAGCATTTGTGAAAACGAAGAAACTATGACCTAACATGTTCATTTGGAGAATGGCCTCTTCACTATCCATCGGCTTTAAGTTGAAACGTTTTTGTCTGACGATTTCTGTTTCATCAATTTCTTCGTCATCTTGAACGGCTACTTCAGCCGTACCATTTCCTCCAGCAAATAAGTGCTTTTTGGCACCTTGCTCGCGGAATTTACGGTTTACTTTTGTTTTGTGCTTTCTAATTTGACGTTCTAATTTACTGGCTGCTAGGTCTACTGCATTGTACATATCCTCATTATGCACTTCAGCTCGAAGTGCTAGATCAGTCATTGGAATGGTAACCTCAACTTTAGATTCTTGATCGTTGTAAAACTTCAAGTTCACGTTGACTGAAGCATCTACATCTGTCTCAAAATAACGCTCCAGCTTTCCAATTTTTTTCTCGACATGATCTCTTAGTGCAGGTGTTACGTCGATGTTTTCTCCTCTGACATTGTAATTCATGTAAAGAACGCCTCCTTTAAAATTAAGGATATGTAAACCTATTTCTACTTTTCCCTCCTTTTCTCCTGCTCAAACGTAAAAAAAATGTGAATATTTATTGAAATTTGTCGAATTTTGCGGTGCTTCAACTGTTGCTTGATAGGTGATGAATATATATTCGGCTGAATCTTGAAAAAGACCAGCGCACATTAAATGGTAAAAGATGAAATCGATGTTTTCAGCGATTGAGATAAGGATTTTAAATCCTCTGCAGCGGCTTTCATCTCTTCATTGGCCGCTAATGATTCTTCAACAGCAGCAGACATGTACTCTGTTTCTTCTGAGTTTCGTTTCGCACCTTCTTCAATGACACCAACCGTTTGAGAAATTTCCTCTGTACTAGCAGAAATTTGTTCTGCAGTCGCTGACAGCTCTTCTGCTTTCATTGAAATATCACGAATAGATTCCAAGATTTCATGGAAGCTCTGTTCAGATAATTGTGATACGTTTACCCCCTCTGCTACATCCCGCTCAACCTTCGTCATCGATTGTGATGACCTTTCTGTATCTTTGTTCACGTTCTCGAGTAATTGACTAATTTGATCTGTCAACTGACTAGATTCTTCTGCCAGCTTCCTCACTTCATCTGCTACAACTGCAAAGCCTCTTCCATGTTCTCCCGCTCTTGCTGCTTCTATCGCTGCGTTTAAAGCAAGCAAATTCGTCTGGTCAGCAATGGCATGGATATGACCTAACAGATCTTGAATGCCTGTAAACTGTGCTTGCACATTGGCCATTGTGGAATGATGTTCATTCACAGACTCTTTTATAGAGCTCATTTGCTTCACAAATTGTTGAATAAGGGCGGCACCCTCTTCAGCCTTTTCAGTCACTGAAATTGAGTGACCCGAAACATCGGATGTGTGTACAGCTGCATTTTGCATGCCAGTCGACACTTCCTGAATGGCGGATGCCACTTTTCCGACCGCATCTGATTGTTCACGTGAAGCTTCACTGACCTGTTCAATCGAGCTAGATGTCTGCTCACTAGCCGATATCGTTTGGCTGATGGTTTCCTCAAATTGAGCAGCAGAATCAGCAAGCTGTCTTGATCCGCTTTGCACCTGCAAAATAAGCTGACGCAAATGAGCCGTCATTTGATTAAAGGCTGTGCCGAGTTGACCAATCTCATTTTTAGAGGTCACTTCAATCTCTTCAAGGGTAAGATCACCATCTGCCATCCTTTTTGCGGCATTTGTGACAGAAACAATTGGTTTTGTCATGCGATGAACAAATCTGATCCCAATCACCAAAAGGCCAGCAATAATCGCTGCACTGACCAAAATGAGTGTAAGTAATAATTGATTACTATCTTGATTGAGCTGATTGATTTTTTGATCACGTTGTTTTAGCTGGTGTTGAGCGAATTCTTTTGTAAGGGTATGTATTTCTTGTTCGATAGGTTGTAATTCTTGACTGAGGCGGGTGTTGAATTCTTTTTGATTTTGCATATTTAATGAATTAAATAATCGATTCGTTGAGGTGTAGTAGAGATAATTTTTTTCTGAGATTTGATCTAATAGATTTTTTGCTTGTTTGACCGTACTCATTTTCGAAGCTTCTGCTGTTTTCTTATTAATATCTTCATATGTTTGCTCAATTTTCTGCAAATTTTCAGCATCTTGTACGACGACATATGTTTTAATCTGTGCTTCCTGCTTTTGAAGAAGCGCTTCTAATTCCAGCGAGGTCTGATAAAGCTTCACTTCCTTGCTTAATAGCGCTTTATAGGATTGATCTGTTTTGTAATAGAGAAAGCTTGAGAATCCTAACATACTGACAAACAATACACATATGACAATAAGCCCAAATAAAAATTGATTTTTTAGTCTCATAATTTCCTCCGAATGGTCTGAATTGGACAAAAATTAATGAATGACATACGGCCACATACAGGCATGTATTTCATCCATCCACTTTCTATATTCAGGTATAAAATATGATTTCAGGAATGATTGGAAGTGATTTGAAGGGAATGTATAGAAAGCTAGTATATCAAAACTTAAAAATATATGATCAAACGAACGAATCGTATTGGCAAAGTGTTCATTATCAATAATTGAAAGCAGAAGAGGATGTGTTGTGTCTAAATGAAAGAAGGCATGGATCAGATCATTAAAGATCCGATCCCCTTCTGTTTTGTCAAAATCTTTCTCAATTTCATCTAAATAGTTTAGACTCTCTTCTATCGTGTATAGAAGTTCATAATATGTGGTTAATAAAATATAGTCATTTGAACGATACGCCACAGGTCTCACCTATTTATTTCCGTTTATCGTAGTATACGCCGTCACTTGTTATAGGCTGGTATGGATTTTGATAATTCAGCTGTTTTGTTTTCTTTTTTTGAATAGCTTGAATATCTGCTTTTATCCCATTTTGGATAACCGTTAATTGTTGCGCCATCTGTTGATCTGTTTGGATGATTTCTCGGATTTTCTCTTTTTCTTGATCCGTCAATTCATGCTGTATATCTCTCATTAATTCGTCTCTCTCAATTAAAAAGGCATCAAAGTCTTCAACCAGTGTCTCACTTTGCGGATTTTCCGCTATTTCGGCTGCCATTTTTAATGTTTGATCATGCAGCTGGTCCACAATACTCATAGAGAGCCCCCGATAGAGTGGTGACGTCCTTTTCGATCGGTTTGAATGACTTCCTTCCACGCATCACGGAAATCAGTTACGTACTCTTCTACTTCATTCAACATTTCTTCGTCATTTTGAAGATTGGCTTCTATCAGTCTGCGATAAATGTAATCATACATACTTGCCATACTCTTTGATACGTCATAGGAACGATTTAAGGTGACATTTAATTCTTGAATGATGTTTTGAGCCTTTTTCAGGTTCAAGTTTCTCGTTTCTGCATCTTCTTTTTGAATAGCATGCTTCGCTAGTCTGATGAACTTTAAGCAGCCTTCATAAAGCATAAGCGTCAACTCGGCAGGTGTTGCGGTCTCAATAGAATTTTTCTGATAGGCGGCATAAGGGTTCTGTATTGCCATATGTTATAAACCTCCAATTATTGTCCAAGCAGTTGAGAAAGGTAGCCAGATTGGTTGTTTAGCTTTTGAATTGCACTATCCATGGCGTTAAACTTTTTGTAGTAACGGGCTTCAACCATTTTTAAACGATCTTGAAATGTACTCATTCGTTTTGTCAAAGAATCAAGGTCCTTACCAAGTCCGTATTCCTTTAATTCCATTGTTGTGCTGCCAGCCTTTTTTTGAATGCTCTTCGAAAAGTCTGATAAGGAATTTTTGACACGATAGATGATTCCTTGTTCTTGATATTGCTGCTGCGCTTTGTCTTTATCTTTTGAATCCACATTTAAACTACCCGAGATGAACATTTGTCTGACCTTCTCCGGGTCTTCTTCAATGGCTTTTTTTAATTTCTCTACTCCATCACTATCCTTACTAAATTCAAGCTTTCCTCCATCTTTATAGCTGGATGATGTCGAAATACCGATTTGTGTGAGTTGAATTTTATTCGCATCACTTGTCGTAATATTAGCATACAAATCACTTCTTAATTTAGAGGCACCAGATCGTAAAATGGAATCACTTCTCAGCAAACCAGACTTCGCGGTCGTTTCCCAGAGCTCTATTTCTTTTTCAGACATCGCTTTTTTCTCTTCAGCCGTTAATGGATGATAGTCTCTGTTTTTCTTTTCATTGACTTTACCATTAATCTGCTCAACGAGTTCATTATATTTATCAACAAATTGTTTAATTTTATCAAAGATTGCATCCACATCTGTTGAAACGTTTAAGCTGACGGGCTGATCTGTGGTTGCTTTAAGTTCGTACGTAATATCAGCCTGTGTGAATGTATTGTTGTTATTTTCCATTTTCAGACCATTAATCTCGTATTGCGCCTTCTGTCCTTGAGTGGTTGCAACTAACTTGTTATCTCCATCTACTTGGAATCCTAATTGCGTTAAAAATGAAGCAGAATTACCATCAGCTGCTTTAATATTGACACCTTCACCAGTTGTACGAGAAGTAAGAGCGATGGTATCCACGTAGTTAGTTCCATCAAAGATTTGGCCTTTGTAAGCCGTCACACCTAATTGCGCGCTGTTCAGCTTTTTCACGATGTCATCAATTGTATCGGTATCAGAAGTATTGATTGTTACCGTTTTTGGTTTCGTCGAATCTGGTGTCGTCACTTCAAACGAAAACGTTCCGTTTGCAGGTGTAAATCCAGATGTACCAGAGGATTTGAAGACAGAAGCTGTCGCTAGTTGAGTGACATGAATAGAGCCAGAGGTCGCATTTGTTGACCCAGTTGCCGTGACAGCAGATTCATTAGAGCTTGTCACCTTTTTTGCGCCATATGTACTTGGACGCGTTAAGTTTAAACTATTGATCAAATCATCTAATTCTTTGATTTTCGAGTTAACCTCGCGATAGCTGTCTCTTTGCCATTCAAGTGTTTGTTTCTGGCGTGTCATTGTATCAAGTGGTGCTTGCTCCGTTTTCATCAGCTTTGATACGATTTCATCAATATCGAACACATTTGAAAATCCAGTAATACGATTGACCATTGTTTATGTTCTCCCTTCATTTACATTCTTTTATCTACAAATAGACCGACAATTTCTGTCATTGCCGCATAGAAATCAAGCCATTCCTTGGACGGAATTTCTCTAATGACTTCTTCTGTTTGGTTATCTACGACTTTGACATAATATTCGTTGAGTTTTTCATGTAATTCAAATTGAAGATGAAACTGAGTAGGTTCAATCAGCTTGTTTGCGCCTTGAAGCGTTTTTTCAATTTCTTCTTTTGAAACAGCCCTGCCATTTGCTTGTGAGTCAGAGTTTACATTGTCATTCTGGTTATTAGAAACACGGGTTTGAAATGCATCGATAATTGGCTCTAGCGATGTCAACTTACCAACAGACATAGTTATTCAGCTCCTGTGCTTTAATCTATCTTTTATATCGGCTTTGAATTTGCAAATTAAATATAGATGGACCGATTTGTTAAAGTTTCCTATAGATCATGAACATCTGTATCGAAACGCTTTCACACGGAGAAGACAGCCGAATGCGATAAAAAAATCCTCACTTTTTTTGTGAGGATAATTGAGAGAGGAGATCTAAGGATAAACTCGCAGCACGATTGTTCTCTTCTTGAATAGACAGGTACACTTCTTTCCTGTGAATATCGATGTGCTTAGGTGCCTCAATCCCGACTTTCACTTGATCGCCTTCGATTGAAATAATCTTGACTTCAATATCATCGCCTATTTGAATCGACTGGTTTAATTTACGAGACAGCACTAACATGAGGATGCCACCTCTAACAAATGTTTTGTATGATAGGCTGAATCATGCAAAATCACCTGCTTGGCTTTCATGTTTTTCCGGTTCACAATAATAGGCGCTCTTAAATTGGCTGTTGTTTTTTCAATAGATGATTCCATTGTTAAAATAACCATTACTTCCACATCATTGGCATCTTCTACATCCAGAATGTCTACAACCGTTTCGTCTAAATCAAATTCGTATTGATTGAAGAATAAAAACGGGCTGCTGACGATAAAGCCTAATGCCGAGTTTTTCAATGATTGAAGAACTAAAAATGGAGACTCTTCTGATAAAGGCAAAATGACAAACTGTTTTTGATCCAGAAATCCTGGTATCCCGTTAGAGAAGTGAATGATTTGCTCCTCTTTGATTGTCACTTCACCATGGTATTTTGTTTGAATGATCATAATTCACGACCTTTTTCGTTTTTCTTAACTATACCTTATCACCATTTTGGCCCGTTTCGTCAACTTCTATTTTTAATTCCGGGTATTGTAACATATCAATATTAACCTTACCTGGCTGGTAGTTAACGATTGGTTTATGAGGTGTGGCCTCTATGACAGCTTTTTGCGGCTCCACATCAATTTGAAGCTCAGAAGGCTGATAGTGAATTTTCACACTAAAGAATGAAGGTATCACACCAATGGTGAATTGTTTTGCTGGGGGACTGCCATTGATTTTGGCAAACTCAGCAATCGCATTCCCGCCATTCTCGATCTTGATGAGTTCACTTCCTTCTTCCGCTCTTCGACCCATTCCTTCTCCAACAGCACGCTTCCCCTCAGCTGCCCATTCCTCAGAACGTCTAAAAATTGACTTGATGTCCATATCGGCAAATGCCTCGGTTTGATCAATGGTTAATTTCGACGGTGTCCTTTTGATATTCATGACAGCTCGTGGCTGCTGAATCTCAAGGTCCGCTCGTGGCTGCTCTACTTCTTGCCGGGAAGGAGTTGTCGACATTTGAAGCTTTGCATAGGTTTGCTGCATTAACAATCTAGGGATTTGCATATGTTCACCTCCATGATGCAAAAAAGCACCCATCGGATGCTTTTTATTATCTTAAGAAATCAACAAGGGATGGCTGAATAACTTTAGCTGTTGTCGCTAAAGCAGCTCTATTCACCGTCTCTTGTTGAAGAAGATCAAGAATTGCCTTTTCACTTTCAACATCTTCATTATCTGATTTAGCATTTTTCAGTACTTGGTATTGTGAAGTCAAACGACTTCCTACTAAGTCAACACGATTCGAACGCGCTCCTAGGTCAGATCGCTCAGCACTCATCACTTCTTTAAACTGATCGATACTTCCTAGTGCATCATCAGAATTCGCAAACGTTCCATTTTTCAATGAGTTTTCTAAATCAGTCAGCATTTCAATGACATTTTGACCGTTTGCTTGTCCGCCAAACGCTGAGATTGGATTTGAGTTTACATTTAAAGTGATACCATCAGAAATATTCGCTTGAACAGCATTCGCATCTGTATAATTTTCGAAGTTAAATGTATACGTTCCGTCTGCATTCTCAACAACTGGTTTAACATTTGTATTTGTCCCATTAAATACGAACTTACCTAGCATTTGAGTGTTCATTGCATCAATGATTTGATTCTTCATCTGGCCAATTTCCACTCCGATAGCTGCTAAATCTTCGGGCTGCTTTGTTCCATTTGCCGCATCAAGCACTTTATCTCGTATATTTGACATAATATCAATGATTTCAGTGACACTTGTTTCAGATGTATCAATCCAGTTTTGTGCTTCGTTTAAGTTATTTTTATATTGTTCATTTCGAAACAAGGCAGTACTATATTGCAGGCTTTTTACTGCTGCAACAGGATCATCAGACGTTTTCGTAAAACGTCTGCCTGTTTGTGCCTGCTCATTAATTTTAGAAAGTTTTTCATAACTTTTACTAATATTTCGAAGTGAGTTTTGAGAAATCATTCCTTGTGTGACTCGCATCCGTTATCCCTACCTTCCTACGACACCCATGCCGTTTATGACCTTATCCAATACTTCATCTTGTAATGTCATAATTCTCGCAGCCGCATTATATGCATGCTGAAATTGGATCATATTCGTCATTTCTTCATCAATGGAGACAGCGCTAGTCGACATTCTACGTTCATTGGCTGAATTGACAAGAGCAGCTGAACTGCTTTCAAGCGTCATGTTCTTTTTCCCTTGTACCCCCATCTCAGCAATGACATTTTGGTAATAATCCTGAATCGTCGTTGTATTGCCGCCGATTGGTAACTTTAAGTCTTGTATATTAGCTAATTTCGTAGCATTCGACCCGTCACCTTGTGTTTGATTGAGAGATGCAGCAATATTATCCGTTGATGTTAAAATGACATCGCTCACTTTAATACGAGCTGCTAAACCTTTATTCAACTCATTGTTATTTTCGATATCAAAAAAGTCTTGTCCACTTGCACCATTTAACGTGTACCCCTGCTTATGTACATTGTTAAATGTATCCATGAATACTTTTGCTACTTCATCCAGCTCTGCAAGCATATCTGGATACATGCCTTTTTCAGCACCGTTTGACATGTAGCCATAAGCCTCAACAAGTGCTTTTACTTTACCATTCACTTGTAATTGATCCGCTGCAATTGTTGTTGTTCCGAATTGAAGTGAGTTAACAAGTCCCGTTGTATTATCATAAGAGATTTGCAGTTCAGACTTTTCGTTCGTAATACCATTCAAAATGTTTCCAGCAGATTGTCCATTTGCACCGATAATGTCGATGTTGACAGTTCCTTCAGCAATTTTAAGTGCATTACCGCCAGGTGGATTGTAGCTGACCTTAATATCAACAAGTGAGGATAATTGATCGACCAAAGTATCACGTGTATCATAAAGATCATTTGGAAGATATCCATTTGGCTCAACTGCTGCAATCTGTTTGTTCACTTCATCTATTTGAGATAAAAGAGTGTTTACATCTTTGGCTTTTGAATCGAGTTCCGTTTTTAAATTCTTTTGTATCGTTGTTAAAGAAGAATTGAGCAGACGGAATTGGTCAACTAGAGCCTGTGCACTTGTTTTAACAACTGTACGTGCAGAGGCTGTATCAGCATTTTTTGTTTCTGATAAGACCTGTAATGATTTCCATAGGTTATCAAAAGCTCTGTTCAAGCCTTCATCCGTCAAATCATTCATAACTCCTTCCATTTGTGAAAGGGCATCTGACTTCGTTGAGTAGTAAGACAAGTTGTTGTTATGGTCTCTATATTGTAGATCTAAAAAGCTGTCTCGAATTCTTTCAACCGTTCCAACTTGTACACCTGTCCCCATTTGGCCATACGTCTTGCCGTCATAAACAGAAATGACTGGATAAGGATTTTCTGCTTTAAAGGTCACTCTTTGTCTTGAGTAGCCATCCGTATTTGCATTGGAGACGTTGTTTGATGTGACATAAAGCCCTGCACGCTGGGCTGTGATTCCTCTTTTTGCTGTTTCTAGTCCCATGAATGTAGAACCCATTGGTATCCTCCTTGTTTACGCCTTTGAATCAAACAAAGCCCTTTGCTGTTTAGGCTTTGAACTCTCAAGACCATTTTGTCCGTAATTCATATTTTCTTTATTAGGGTTAACGAGATCGAATGTCAGTGAAATAAATTGAAGTGACTGCTGAATAAGCTGCTTGTTCAGTTCATTTACATCTTTTAGTTCCACCATGATGTCATTTAGTTTCTCATATAATGAAATGAGCTCTTCTTGATCTGCACCTTCAGCCTTTTCGATACATGCAGTGATGGTTGGTGATTGATCACTTTGTAAAAATTGAACGGTCGCTTCAATTCGTTTTTCTTCTAATTGAGAAATGGCCTGAATATACTTTTGCTCTAAATTCAGAACCTCTGAAAGAGCATCAATCTCATTGCTTTTCAGCATTTCTGTTTTATCCTTAGACAACTTTAAAAGCTGTTCATGCAATCCATAGAGACGATGCAGTTCTTCAATAATTATTTTAACTGACATTCACGCTGCTCCCTTTTGTTATTGTTGTTTATAAAAATTCAGCATTTTATCTGCAATGCCTTTTGTATCTACTTGATATGTTCCGGCTTCAATGCTTTTTTTAATTTGGTCAATTTTATCTTGGCGTTCTCTCATAATATTCGGCACCTTTTGCATTTCGATTGCCTTTTTAGAAATTTCGACTTTATCAGTTGATTTAGCTTGATTCGATTGCAACGTTTGTTTCTCATATGTTTTCTTGTAAGGATTTACTGGTTGTGTTCCATATCGATTAATTTTCACGGGATTCCTCTCGCTTTCCGTTACAGTCTGTCTTGATTCTATCCATTTTATCGACCAAACTGCAACTTAGTTTAGGGAATCAGTCGTTTTTAGGATTAATGGCATAATAGGTGTCTTTTTTCCTAGATTCAATCTCCCTTTTACGCTCCTCTTCTTGGTTCATTTGGCTGATTTGCGAATGAATATCCTGTTCACACTGGCTGCAAAGCTTGTTTTTTCTGATCGCTTTGCCACATCTTTCACAAGGATAATTAATATTCGGAAATTGACTAATTTGCAGTCTTTTCAAACGAATAAATTTCAAGATTAATTCTTCATCAACTTCTGTTGCTTCTACTATTTCTGCAATAGTTGATTGTCTATTACTTTGTTTTCTCAAGAATTTATATACGATATCAAAAGAACGTTCTTCTTCTTCAAAGCATTTGTTACAAACCGTTTGGATGGTGGTTTTTAAAAATAGCTGATTACATTGTGGACAGTTTGCCAATTGATTCATAACCAAAACCCCTTACGTTATTTTCTTTTCTTATTATCGGTTAATTATCATGATTTTTAACTACGTATCAACGTAAAAGAAGAAACACTTTTAGCACCTGCGTCTTTCAAAGTTCTTGCCGCATCATAGATGGTTGCTCCCGTTGTATAGATATCATCAACTAATATAATATCCCTTTGAACAATCACATCTGTTTGCTTTATTTGAAACAATCCTTTTTGATCTAGGCGTTCATTTTTCTTTTTTTTAGACTGCTTACTCTGATGTATTTTCACGAGTGGCTGCAATATTGGCTTACCTAGCAAGGAAGCGATTATCATGGACTGATTAAATCCTCTTTCTTTTAGTCTTTCATGACTTAAAGGGATCGGTATCAGCAATGGGTCTTTTATGCAGAAGGAATGTTTAAATGCTGCTTTTACATCTCGTTTAAACAGCTCAACTAAAGCCGTATCACCCCGAAATTTAAAGCGGGCAAGGACATCTTTCATCAATTCGTTGTAAGTATAAACTGACCTATTTTTTACAAGGGCTTTAGTAGAATCAGAACGTTCATTCCATCTATTACAGTCCTGGCACAATTGGTCATTTGACTGCGCCCTTCCGCATGTTGGACAAATAGGACGCTCAATCTTTACTAATTGATTCTTACATGCTACACAAAGACGATCATCATTTAATAGTAGGAATGATTTCCATGTAAAAGCAGGCACAAAATGTCCCTCGCAAATTTGGCAAATCAATTGGTTTCTTTGTCCAGCATCAGACGATTTTCACACCTTGGAAATGCGGAGACCTTGGAAGCTGCTTCTGTCAGAATGACCAGCATCGCAGTATTCTTCTGTTTATCCACTATCTCGGATTTACTGTAAGATACTTTATCGATATCTGTTATATATTGTGGTTTCACTTTATTCAGTGAAATCGCTAATACATCTTCCATACACTTTTCACAATGACAAATCATGTTTAATTGGTTGAGATATTGATTGAGAATTTCCTTGAGTAGTATTTCTTTTGCATTGAGTAGCATATGTTGTCTCTCCTGTCATTAGTGTATTGTGAATATAATGTACCATGATTTAGTTGAACCCACACTGTTTTTCAGAAAACTCTTTTGCAGCCGTATCATTCATTTTTACGATATGCTTCTTTGCTTGTTTCATACTTCTCGTTAAACCAAAATGAAAAAGGAAAACATCTCCTGTACTATAATCCGGGTGTCTGCCTACCCGTCCAGAAATCTGAACAAGTGCACTCTCTGTAAAAATAGTAGATTCCGAACCTAGTACCCCCACTTGAACATTTGGAATGGTTACGCCTCTTTCTAGAATAGTAGTTGTAACTAGTACATCGTATACGTAATCTCTAAAGTGCTGAACCTTTTGTTTCCTATCCGGATCATCGGCAGATACTCCTTCCACGTTTAAGGATTGTTCTCGAAGAATCTTCGTTACCTTCTTCATGGTAGCAATTGAAGGAACAAAAAGTAATATTCTTCTCTTATTTGCAATATGTCTCTGCATCCAATTCATCACTTTAGAGGGCAGCTGGTTCTTTTTTAATTTCTTTTTCCAATGTCCGATCCAATGAAAGGTCGGTACGGGTAATGGTTGCTCGTGAAAACGCAAAGGAATTTTTATCGCTTCCAGTTTTCCACGAGCAACCTCTCTCGTCATTCTTTTAGAGGGTGTCGCACTTAAATAAATCCTAACCCCTCCGTTCTTTCTCATCGCCTTTAGAACAGCAAATTGGAGACGCTGATCCATTGAATAAGGGAAAGCATCGACTTCATCTACAATGAGCACATCAAAAGCATTTTTGTATCTCATCAGCTGGTGGGTTGTGGTGATCACAAGCGGTGATATTTGAAATCTTTGAGAACTGCCTCCATAAAGTACGGTAATTGTCACCCCTTGAAATGCTTTTCTAAGCCGTGGTTCGAGTTCAAGCACAACATCTGTTCTAGGTGTCGCAATACAGACACTCATTCCTTGATTTAACGCATATTCGATTCCGTGAAAAAGCACTTCCGTTTTCCCTGCTCCGCAAACCGCCCAAACAAGTAGATCAAATTTGTTTTTAATAGCTTCAATCATTCTTTCTGACGCTCTTTTTTGTCCTTTAGACAGCTCTCCCTGCCATGTTAATTCGGCTCGACATGTTTCTACCATTTGTGGACCTGTCCATTCATAAAGAAACCCACATTCAGTTGCTTTTCCCATCATGATGCATGATCTACAGTACACACAATCCTTTTGACACACTTCACATGGAGAATGAGCGAAATACCGCTTGTGTGATACACCGCACCGGCAGCATGTAAAACCATTTGCTTTCTTCTCAATGGCAGGAGACCGATTGACTAAGCCCTTCTTCTCCAGCCAATCTAAATTGGACTGCAGGCACTTTGTTTCAACGGTGAGCAGATGGCGTGAATGCAGCTGCCGCGTTAGTTCCATTGCTTTGTCCATATTCAACTTCACCCAAACACCTTTCAATTGATGTTTGCCTATTATGCGCAGAGACATGACCTTTCGTCCAACAGGTAAAATAGAAAAACAAAACCTCTTTTCCATACGAAAAGAGGTTTTTTAATAATTATCTAATCACCCAGCCAAGGGCTAAAGAGCCTTCTCCTAGATGGGTGCCGATCACGGCACCAAAGTAGCTTTTATAAAATTCAACATGAGGATATTTTTCTGATAAGTGCGCAATTAATTCTTCTGCTTCTTCTTCTCTATTACCATGTATTAGTGTTGCTCTCATCGGAACACCACGTGATGCATCTTCATCAAATAATTCAAAAATACGTGAAATGGCTTTTTTACGTGTGCGAATCTTCTCAAAAGGAACAATTACCTTGTTGTCAAAATGCAAAATAGGCTTTACCTTTAAGAGGCTTCCAATAAAAGCCTGAGCACCATTTAATCTGCCGCCTCTTTGCAAATGAGTTAAATCGTCTACCATAAAATACGCCCGCTGACTTTCTTTCAGGTAATTTAGATGTGCTAACACTTCTTCTAAAGAAGCACCTTCTTGGATTTTTTCAGCAGCTTCTAACACATAAAAACCTTGTGCCATACAGCTTGTTTCTGTATCAAACGGGTAAATATCAATCCCGTCAACTAGATCATTCGCTGAAACAGCACTATTATACGTTCCACTAATTCCACTTGAAAGGTGGATACTAATCACGGCTTCGTATGTTTCACTTAGTTTTTCATATAAGGCTATTAATTCACCGAAAGCAGGCTGAGAGGTTGTTGGAAGATCTTTGTGTTTTTTGATTTCTTCATAATATGTCTTCCAGTCCATTTCTATTTCTTCACGGTATGATTCACTGCCAAAGATGACGTTAAGGGGGATCATATGAATATTATGTTTATCACGCAGCTCTTGTGGTAGATAAGCAGTACTGTCTGTTACAACGGCTATTTTCATTCTTAAATACCTTCCTTATTCGTTAAGTTACTCTTTTTTATTTTAAAAGAATGATCATTTTTTCATTAGATTTATAATAGTAATCAAAAAAGCCTGCCTAATCAATAGGCAAGCCCGCTATATCCGAAAAAGACTCCTTACCCTGTCTATCATTTCCCTCCACCTCAAATGTGAGAGAAGAAAAAACAGGCGAAAAAGGAGTACTTGTCCGGAACATTATCTCATTTCTACCCAGCCGTTTTTAATAGCTACAACAACAGCTTGTGTACGGTCGTTTACATTCATTTTTTGCAAAATGTTACTTACGTGGTTTTTGACTGTTTTCTCACTAATAAAGAGCGATTCACCGATTCCTCTGTTGCTCTTTCCGTCAGCTAACATTTGAAGAACTTCACATTCACGTCTAGTTAAGATATGAAGTGGTCTGCGAATTTCAGGATATACCTCGTGCTGTGGATGTGCTGAAACGCCGCTAGTTGCTAGGCGTCGGAATTCATTTACTAAATTATGAGTGACTTTCGGATGTAAATAAGAGCCTCCGTCAGCTACAACTTTCACTGCTTCGATGAGCGTGTCTGCATCCATTTCTTTTAACAGGTAGCCTCTCGCTCCTGTTTTCAATGCATGTGTTACATAGTTTTCATCGTCATGGATAGATAGAATAATGACTTTTGATTCGGGATAAAGCTCAACAAGCTGCTTTGTAGCCTCAACACCATTTACATTCGGCATATTAATGTCCATAATGACAACATCCGGATGATAGTGTTCTACGATACGTGCAGCTTCGTCACCGTCGTCTCCTTCTGCAACTACTTCAAAAGTAGGTTCAAAATCTAAAATCCGTTTGACACCTTCACGGAATAATTGGTGGTCATCAATGATTACAATATTTACTTTAGTCACAAGCTACGCCTCCCCATGTTTATTGTTCTACACCTGAACTTTATGGTCAATATGTCTTTTGACTCTATTTTACAATTTTATTTTGCAATGTTAATGGCACGCGAATCATGATGAATGTCCCTAGACCTATTTTTGAGTCTATGGTCATTTTACCTTCCAGTAAGTCTACGCGTTCTTTCATGCCAAGTAAACCGAAGGATTTGTTTTTGTTTGTTTTCACATCTTTCATATCAAAGCCTTTTCCATCGTCTTTAATAATTAAGGTCACAAAGTCTTTCGTTACTTCTACTTTGACAGAGATTTCTTCAGCTTCAGAATGCTTTAATGAATTTGTGACAGCTTCTTGGGCTAGTCTAAACAGTGCTACTTCAAATTGAGAAGCAATTCTTTCGTTTTCTGTATCACCTAGGCATTGGAACGTAATTTTGGTTTTCCCATCATATTCTTCAATTGTGTTTAAGTATTTTCTCAGTGTCGGAATCAGACCTAAATCATCTAAAGCCATCGGTCTTAAATCATAAATGATTCTTCTCACTTCGTACAGTGCATTTCGCACATTCTGTCTGAGACTTCTAATTTCTTTAAACCCTTCTTCTGTACCGCGGTCTCTAAAAATCCGTTCAATTAATTCGGAACGCATCATCACGTTTGCCAGCATTTGAGCAGGACCGTCATGAATTTCCCGAGACACTCTTTTGCGTTCTTCTTCTTGGGCTTCAATAATTCTCAGACCAAAATCTTGTTTTGCCTGAGCATCTTCAAGTAAAACGCCAACCTGGCGTAAATCCTGGTTGAGATAGTTGAGAACAACTGTAATCTGACTCACAAGCGTTTCAGAGCGTTCAATGACGTCTTGTAAGCTTAATAATCGTCTTTCCAGATCGTCTCTTCTTTCTCTCAGCTGCTTCTCGCGCTGCTGAATCATGGTGAGTTCCACTTGCAAGTTATGTGCTTTTTCGTAAGCCTCACGTATTTCTTCTTCGCTGAATTTGTTGAAGTTTCTGCTGACCTCAGATAAGCGGTTTCTAGCATGTCTTGTATGGACTTCCAGCTTATCCCCAAAATCAATTACTTCGTTTACTTGCTGTTTGATTTGCTTCAGCTCTTCTACTAGGCTTTCATATTGTTGACGGGACTGTTCGCCTATTCTAAATACTTCGTCCTTGCTGCCATCAACTGTACTTAGCATTTTCATGATGATTGAATCCAATAATTTCGGATCCATTTTGGGTGTTGTCATGGCTCTTCCCTCCCGTAACAGTGATGTCATCTTTTTTTATTATAAATGTCATTGATCTGCATTTTATGTCGAATTATAATGAAAGAATGCGTATAATCATGAAGTTTTTATGACGACCCTTTTTCCACTCCTATCATCATAACAAAATACGCTGTAAAATTCTAAAACCAATGCAAATTTTCACTAGTCTTACAATTTGCTTGTCAGGAGGGTATGTCTTTTGCTGAATCGCTATCTTACAGTAAAAAGTCGTGGTGAGCATGAGATCGTCATCGAAAAATCACGTTTTATTTGTCATATACAGCGTGCTGTCTCAGAAGAAGAAGCACAAGCATTTATACAATCCATTAAAAAACAACATTGGAATGCCACACATAATTGTTCAGCCTATCTCATTGGTGAACATGACCTGATTCAAAAAGCGAATGATGATGGTGAACCAAGCGGTACAGCAGGTGTGCCAATGCTTGAAGTGCTAAAAAAACGGAAGCTGAAAGATACAGTCGTTGTGGTCACTCGTTATTTCGGCGGTATCAAGCTAGGTGCCGGTGGATTGATTCGTGCCTACGGAAAATCTGTATCAGAAGCTATCAACCATGTTGGAATGGTAGAGCGCTGTTTAATGCGTACAATGCACACAACAATAGATTATACATGGCTTGGAAAGGTAGAGAATGAGCTTAGAGCCTCATCTTTTCAGCTAAAAGAAATCCATTATGCAGAAGATGTTATTTTTGAGACATATGTTGAAGAAACACAAACAGAGCAGTTCATTGAGTGGATGACTGAGCTGACAAATGGAAAGAGTGTTACAAAAGAAGGCGAACTTATTTATTTAGAAAAGGACATTGGTCCGATAAAGGAGACAGATGAATGGCACAACGAGTAAAAGTGCGTGTACGAAAGAAAAAGAGTAAGAAGAAGAGAATTATCAAACGTATTCTGGTCTTATTTTTGCTTCTTATCATCTGCATGGGCGGATTTGCAGTATATAAAATCGTCAATACTCTTCAAGCTGCTGACAAAACATATGATGAACTAAACCGCGGAGAGAAATCGAATCTTCGTGATGCTGTCATTGATATTAAGAAAAAACCTTTCTCTGTATTATTTGTCGGAATTGAGGATTATGCCACAAAGGGTGATCATGGCCGTTCAGATTCACTCATTGTTGCAACGATTAACCCTCAAGACAAATCGATGAAAATGGTTAGTATCCCTCGTGACACACGCGTACAGCTTGCAAGTGATACGACAGGAAGTAAAGAAAAGATCAATGCAGCATTTGCTAAAGGTGGTAAAGACGAAACGATTGAAACTGTCGAACAATTCTTGCATATTCCGATTGATAAGTATGCAACCGTTGATTTTGACGGATTCAAGGATGTCATTGATGAAGTCGGCGGAATTGATATCGATGTTCCATTTGACTTCAATGAAAAAAGTGATGTTAAAAAATCGAAAAAGATTTACTTCAAAAAAGGCAATATGCATTTAAACGGGGAAGAAGCTCTTGCTTATGCACGGATGAGAAAACAAGATCCCCGCGGTGACTTCGGACGTAACGATCGTCAGAAACAAATTTTACGTGCAATAATTGACCAAATGTCGAAGCCAAATAACATTGCGAACGTCGATAACATCGCTAAAGAGGTCAGCGATCACATTACGACCAATTTCCGTATCACAGAAGGTCTCGCGCTTCAGCAAATCTACAGCGGATTTAAAGGAGACGACACAGAAACACTCTCTATTAAAGGATCAGACCTTTACTTAGGGCCAAATCGGACATATTACTTTGAGCCAAATCCAACCAATCTAGCTAACGTCCGAAATGAATTAAGGACGCATTTAAAGCTGCCTGCTGAGTCTTCAACAGAAACAGATTCACAAACCAATCCGTCGTCTGGTGAAACAGGGTCAAGTGATACAACTAACTCTTCGACCAGCACACCTGGACAATAATAAAAAACAGCCCAGTTCCTTGGAACGGGCTGTTTCAGCTTGTAGACAAAGTCTACAAGCTTTTTTGTATAATAAGGATATTAACATTTCTGTGGGGGATGAACATGTTATCGAAACGTGAAGAAGAAAGAAGAAATCAATTAGAAGTAGTGGCATTAGATGAATTAGTGCCTGAAGATCATCTTGTACGGAAAATAGATCAAGCAATCGATTTTGACTTCGTTTATGATCTTGTCAAAGATCATTATAGTTCCGACAATGGCAGACCAAGTGTGGACCCCGTTGTTCTCATTAAAATGGTTTTGATCCAATATCTATTTGGCATTCGCTCCATGCGTCAAACGATTAAAGAAATTGAAACCAATGTGGCTTATCGTTGGTTTATTGGGTATGGATTTTCGGAGAAAATTCCGCACTTTTCTACCTTCGGTAAAAACTACGTGAGACGTTTCCACGATACAGATTTATTCGAACAAATTTTTTATCGAATCTTAAGAGAAGCGATGAAAAAAGGCCTCGTTGACCCTTCTGTCGCCTTCATTGATTCAACACATGTCAATGCGAATGCCAATAAGAAAAAACTTGAAAAGAAAATTGTTCGAGTTGAGACGAGAAGTTATCAAAATCAGCTTCATGAGGAAATTAATATTGATCGTGAAGAACATGGAAAAAAGCCTTTACCCCTTCAGAATAAAGAAGAAATAAAAGAAATCAAAGTCAGTACAACTGACCCAGAGAGGCTACTATGTAAAGGATGAACGTGAAAAGTCATTTGCTTATTCATTTCATACAGCTTGTGATTCAAAAGGATTTATTCTAGGATCACTGGTCACAGGTGGCAATGTTCATGATAGTCGTATGTTAGATTCACTCGTATCAAAGGTGACAGAGAAAATCGGAAAACCAAATGTAGTCGCAGTAGATGCTGGATATAAAACACCTTACATCGCTAAGTTTTTAATGGATCAAGGGATAAGAGCAGTCATGCCTTACACTCGTCCAAAAACAAAAGCTGGTTATTTGAAAAAGAATGAATACGTGTATGATGCATATTTTGATTGTTACATTTGCCCCAACGGGCAAATTCTCTCCTATCGTACAACGACTAGAGAAGGCTATAAGCAATATGCGTCCGACTCAGAAGTATGTAAGTCCTGCTCGTTTTTAGATAACTGTACACAAAGTCAAAATCATACCAAACAAATTCATCGGCATATTTGGCAGGATTACCTAGATGAAGCAGACAACCTAAGACTCACTGAAATAAATAAGAGCATCTATGCAAAACGGAAAGAAACAATTGAACGCGTTTTTGCGGATGCCAAAGAAAAGCATGGTATGCGTTGGTCGAAACTTCGAGGACTAAAAAAGTTTCAATGCAAGCGATGCTTACTTTCGCTGCCATGAACCTTAAAAAGCTAGCAAACTGGACATGGAAAGGACCATGTCCAGCGTAAAACACATGATGTTTTTATCAAAAAATGTGAAAACCCCACTTTTACTTTAAGTAAAGGAGGGGTTTGTCTACGGTCTGAAACAGCCCAGTTCCTTGGAACGGGCTGTTTTTTATTGTCTTTTGACCATTCGTTTATAAAATTTCGTAAATGGTTTGAACTCTTCATTCACCAAGCCTGTGACTTCCGCAATCACTTGCATGAACATGACCAGTAAAAAGATAATAATCAGTGATAACCAAATGGTGGCGCTTGTCAGCAAAATTGCACTTAAGCTAAAGACTAAGCCAATCATATAAATCACGATGACAGCCATGCGGTGAGACAAGCCAAAGGCCATCAGTCTATGATGAATATGAGACTTGTCAGGTGCTGAGATCGGCTGTTTGTTTAATATTCGTCTAATGATGGCAAAGGTGGTATCGAAAATAGGGACACCTAGAATGATCACCGGGACAACAACACTAAACAAAGTGACACTTTTGTACAGCCCTAATAGTGACAACACCGAAATCATATAGCCTAAAAAAAGCGAACCGGTGTCACCCATAAAAATCTTCGCCGGATGAAAGTTGTAAAAGAGAAAGCCGATGGTACTGCCAATGACAACAAGAGATAAAGAAAGAATCAAAATTTTATCAGCTGAAAATGCCATCACCGCAATGGTTGATAAACCGATGACAGAAATTCCGGCAGCCAGTCCATCAAGGCCGTCAATTAAATTAATGGCATTTGTGATTCCGACAATCCATAACACGGTTAGGGGATACGCCATCCAGCCTAACTCAATTCGATCTGTTAAGAAAGGAACAGAGAAAAAGTCCATTTTTAAGCCTGTGCTTACAATCAGACAAGCAACAAGAACTTGTACGAGAAATTTAAATCTTGCACTTAAATTATATTTATCATCAAATATACCTAGAATGACGATAAGTACGGCTCCAACTGAAATTGCTGTAATTTTATTATGTAGAAACAGCCCGCCTGCTAATGCTCCAGCCGCTACCCCAATAAAAATTGCCAAACCGCCCATTCGAGGCATTACTTTATCATGAACTTTTCGTTTATTCGGCTGGTCCACTGCACCAATCTTAATTGCAAACTTTTTGACGATTGGTGTCACAATTAAAACTGTAGCCAGAGAGACAAAAAACGCTAATAAGGCGCGTTCGTAATCCATAGGTCAGTCTCCTTCTAAATTGAAATCTGTATTTTGTATATTGGCCGCTCTTTCCATTATACAATTGAATAGAGGATGATCACAAGCTCCCCCTATGAAGAAGAATCAAATAAAAACGCACAATCCCTGATGAATTATGCGTTTTCTTTAATATTCGTTAATTCCACCATGTTTGTGAACAGCGCGTGCCAATCTTTTTTCTTCGCACGGCTTTGTCTTAGATGTCTATAGGTCATGTCGTCTTTTTTGCTGATCACTTTTTGACAGGCTTCTACGAAGAGGGCAGGATCTTCTCCCTCTAAATATTCATACACATCATTCTCTTTTAGCCTTTCCGTTGACGGAAGATTTAAACCGACAACCGGTATTCCTGCGGCTAAAAATTCATATAGCTTGAGTGGAAACACGGCTTGATTGTAAGGAGATTGTTTGTATGGCATCATGCCTACATCAATCAGCTTCATATACGCAGGCACTTCTTCTGGTGCAACAGCACCTGTCCAAATCACATTCGGCAGTTGAAGTGCATGCTGAAAAGATGGATCGCCATTTGTTCCATCCGGACCGACAAATAAAAATGTCCAATCAGGCTGCAAGCGGGCTGCTTCTGCTATCATGTCAAAATCCAGCTTCGGCTTGATGCCTCCAATAAAACCAAGAACAGTTCCTTCTCTTCCTTGCAGCACATTCTCCTTACTTGGAAGGTTGCTTTTTGCAAACACATCGTACTCGACGCCATTTTCAACTGTAAAGACATCTTTCGGTTCACCCATGAGACGCTTTTTGATTTGATCGTGTAAGTATTGAGAAGAGCATGTAATGCTGTGTGCGTATTTGATGATTCGATTTTCTGCTTTCACAATGACACGCTGTCTCATATAAGAAAGCAAATTATTTTTGCCGCTTATCGGCTCTCCCCACAGGTCACTGCAGTCATAGACAATATGTTTCCATTCAAATAAAGAAGATAAGAGCGGAAAGCCCGGAAACGTATACCATAAGCAAACAGCGATTCCCTTCTTTTCTTCCTGCCGCAAATGCTCAAGAAGAGGGGACAATTTATGAATATAGAACATGTCTTGATATCGGCCAAAGCGAAAAAATTTACTCTTGAGCACATCAGGAATGGTCAATTGCTTCATTCGATCGGTTATGGGCTGAAAGGGAGCTGTATGACGGGATGCAGATGGGCATACCCAGATGACCTCTTTCGTTTCTGAATCAGATGCTAGAAATTCCGCCAGTCGATGCCGTCTGTACCTCAAGCCGTCCTGTCCCCATTCTCCCGTCGCTACGATAACATGTATGATCGAGTCTGCTTTCACCTTTATCACCTTTTTTCCCTTCTGTTTATAAGCGCTTCTTCACAGCATTTGTCGCATAGTGCATAAAACACCAAGATGCTTTAACAAAATGAAGCTGCTCAATTTCTCTGTAGACGAACCACGTTTTTTTCGCTGCTTTCCACTTGTTACTAGAGATCGAGTTTCCAACGATGCGGTATTCACTGAGCGGTTCACTCATTCCATAGGCTGTAAACCCTCTTTTTAATATGGACAGCCATGTAGCTAAATCCTGTCTTGTGCGAATGTTCGGCATTTCTACATGTCCTATCTTCTGTACATCAAGCATCACCGTTAAACAGCCGATAATGGTATTTTTCAAAGCTTCATCATAAGTTAATCTCACTGGTGCAGTGACGGTTTTTTCTAACGGTTCTCCATTTTCTGCAATGATGTCATATGCCGTGAATGTAAAGGCATAATCGTTTGTCAGCATGAAGTCTACCTGCTTTTCAAGCTTCGTCTCTTTCCACTTATCATCGCTGTCTAAAAAAGCGATGAAGCGGCCTTTTGCCTGTTTGATGGCTGCGTTTCTAGCGATGGCGGCTCCCCCATTTTGCTCTAAATAAATGACGTTGATTCTGTCGTCTGCTTCACTTAATTCCCCAAGCAGCTTCCTTGTTCCATCTGTTGAACAATCATCTGCGATGATCAGTTCCCAATTAGAATAGGTTTGGGCAAGGACGGAATGAACTGTATCCGTTAAATAACGTTCCGCATTGTAGGCCGGTGTAATGATTGATACTAACGGTTGATTGTTCACCTAAGACTCATCTCCAGTTCATCATTAAGATTCTTTGAACACTTCGGGTAAGACCACAAACATGAGCGAGATACTAAAGCCAATGACAAGCCCAAGCAGAGCCCGCTTTTTCGCTGACATGCCTTTATTGCCTTCATCAAGAACTTGGGCAGGATCAACAATTTTCGCCTGTTTCATTCCAAGCTTTGTAGACTCCAATTCATATAAAAATCGCTCTTTATCTACTTTGGAATCGTTGCTGACAGATTCGTCTTCTAGAGCAGATAATCTACTTTCAATCACCTGCTGCCTTTTTGTAAATAATGCTTTGTCTTGCTTCAGAAATGTATCCGACACCTGCTTCACGACAGCTAAAGCATGATCCTTATCAGCATCTGTGAAGGACAGCTGTAATTGTGTATCTGATTGATTGGTGAGGATGAGGCGGCTTTTCACATCCTGCCTTTCTTCTTCTTTCACATCACTGAGTGCTTCATTTAAAAATGCATCGCTTTTTAATAGAGATGTCACTTCTGCGATATTGTTATACACTCCGTCATCATATTTACCAAGTGTAAGCGTAACGGCAGCTGTGTAACTAGACTGCTGCACTGTTCCTTTGGCAAAAAAGAATCCAAAAGCGCCCAATACGACAGGCAGCAGCACAAGCCATACAATATACTTTTTGATTCGCTTCCCTATTCTAGATATGAAACCAGACATGTTCATTCTCCCAACATTGACGTATTTGCTTTTTCATTAGTGTAGCCATACCAGCGCAGCATCACACACGGTTTACCAAGCGCTGTTTGTTTTTCAACATATTCACCGCTGCGATCACGAGTCCTAAAAAGACCCAGTGGAAATATAAATTCGAGACAGAACTAGGACTGATACTTGAAACGAGAAAGCTCAACATGGCAGCAAACAAACCTTCAATGATCATTTTTGCTGATCTTGTGTCAGCCCATTGGTATTGTTTATACAGCGTGAACATGAGATAAGCGTAGACGGAGATATAGCCCAGCATGACCGCAAATCCAAAGTTCGTCATCACTTCCAGCAGCCAATTGTGAACTTCAACGACTTGATCTGTATCAAAGATCGAAAAGTGGGCTAAGTAGTAAGACACATTCCCCGCTCCGACACCAAACCCGTATGAATCCGTAAAGAAATGCCATGCATTTTTGATTAAATTCGCTCTCGCAATGTTGGATGGGAGTGGTTCACTAAAAGAATGCGCGACCTGAGAAGCGAGAAACCAGTCATAATAGACTGAATAAATCTTGTCTGAAAAAACAGCGATACAGATGACACCAAGTCCGCCTGCTGCGATGAGTGACCACTTTTTGAGAAAGCGCGGCATGAGAAGCCACACATAGATGGCCGCTCCTGCAAATATGCCAAGCATGCTCGCGCGGGATTCTGTTAACAAAATGAGATACAGTGCTGCAATCGCGCCAAATAATCCAAATGCTTTGATATAGCCATTTTTCATTTGCCGCATACACGCTAAATACAAGAAAAAGCTAATCGATAAAAACGTCGCAAAGTCATTTTGATTAAAAAAGACAGCTGTAGGATAGTGCTGTTTATACGCCGGCCCAAGATACAATGAAGTATTCGGTAAATGGTTCAAAGTAAAGTGATTATAAAACCCTATCCCCATGACAAATACAGTCATGACGAGCCAAATGCTATAAAAGGTAACCACTTGATCGATTCGCTGAATGTACATGACCACAAGAAAGACAAAACCCATCCCCATAGCAAGCAGGGACATATATTTGAGACCGTCTGTCACCGAATGAGCCCACAGCAGTGAGATGAGCCCGTAAAGAAACCATGCAGCGAAAAAACCAAGAATCCCTTTGACACGAATCTGCTGCCACTGCGATATGTACGTCCCCTTATCTCTCATCCGCCATATGAATAAAGCAAAGGCGGCAATGAGCATGATACGGTAGAGAAAAAGACTAAAGAACCCGGCACTAATTGAAAAGAAAGCGTTGTTGAGAAAGGTCAATGCAATTAAAAGATATATGGCTGACATGAACACTTGCTCACCGTTCATGTATAGCTTCATTAACACGAGAAAAGCCGTCAGGACTAAAAGCAGGACCGGAATGGCGACGATCTTTTTGAACCCGGCGGGCTGCGCAGACGCCAATTGTACAAGTCCTAGCCCTGCTGCAAATAATATACATCCGATCATGATTTGCCATGCTGTTTGTTTCACACTCATACCCATTTTCCTCCTAAGCAACCCATCCGATTTGAGGGATTAAGCCTTGACTTCCTGTTTATAGTAGGAAATGGTACGAGCCAAACCTTCCTGTAAACTCACAACAGGCTCCCATGCTAAGACTTGTTTCGTTTCCTCATTTGCCAATGTACTATGCACGATATCTCCTGCACGCTGCGGCTTGTAAATCGGTTCAAGCTGTGATCTCGTTACCCGTTTCATTGTTTGAAACAGTTCATTCACAGTGATGGAATCACCACACGAAATATTTAAACAAACGTTTGATTGGGCTGTTAAAGCTGCAACATTCGCTGCCGCTAGATCACCCACATAGATAAAGTCTCTTGTTTGTTCCCCATCTCCAAAGATAAAAGGAGCCTCATCCTTTGCAAACTTATCAGAGAAAATAGAGACAACACCGCCTTCGCCAAGTGCATCTTGGCGCGGACCATATACATTGCTGTACCTGAGAATACAATAGTCCACATCATAGAGTGATTTGGCCATTTCTAAATACCGCTCTACTGTCAGTTTTGCTAAACCATATGGTGAACCAGGATTCAGCCGGTGAGCGGTGTCTACTGGCAGATACACCGGGTCTCCATAGACAGCTGCTGATGAGGCAAAGATGACTTTTTCCACTCCTGCTTCAGCCGCAGCTTTTATGACGTGCAGAGATCCTTTTATATTGACCTCTTCGTCATAGATGAAATCCTGAACAGAAACGGCTACACTTACTTGTGCTGCAAGATGAATGATATACTCCGGTGCAATTTGTTTGATCAAATCAATCGTCGCTGGCTTTGTGATATCCGCCTCCATGCATTGCACGGAAAGATGGGCAATATTTTCTCGAGATCCAGTTGAAAAGTTATCAAGAACGATGGGCTCATAGCCTTTTTCTAGTAAAGCCTCTACCGTATGAGATCCAATAAATCCGCTTCCCCCAGTAACCAATACTTTCTTCATCCAAGCTCCCCCTGTTATTGTGCCTTCGATACCAATTCTGCTTCCCATACACTTGGGCGGCCGATAGACTGGTAAATAAATCCTCTCTCTTTCATTTCTGCTGGATCAAACAAATTCCTTCCATCAATTACAATCGGCGAACGAAGCAGCTGCTTGATCTGGTCTTTATCCATCTTCTGTACGTCATCCCATTCTGTTAGGATGAGACAAGCATCCGTATCTTTTACTGTTTCGTACAGGTCGTTGCTGAAAACCGCCTGCGGGCCAAGCTCACGTTCAGCTTCTACATAAGCAATCGGATCATAAGCTTTCACAAAAGCCCCCAGCTCTCTCAGCATTGGGATAATATCTAGTGCAGGCGCTGAACGCATATCATTCGTATTCGGTTTAAAGGCAAGGCCTAAGACAGAAATGGTTTTTCCTTTAATATCACCGAACACACTCATCAATTTGCTGACCAGGTGGGCTCTTTGGTTGTTGTTCGTTTCAATGACAGATTCGATCAGCTTGAACCGGTATCCGGATGTTTCGGCAATTTTGAGAAGAGCCATCGTGTCTTTCGGGAAGCAAGAACCTCCAAATCCAATGCCTGCTTTTAAAAATTTATGCCCGATTCGGCTGTCTAATCCAACTCCTTCACTGACTTTTTCAACGTCAGCGCCTACCCTTTCGCAAATATTTGCAATGTCATTAATAAATGAGATTTTTGTGGCAAGCATGGCATTTGCAGCATACTTAATCATTTCTGCACTTTCTAAGTTGGTCTCTACAACCTCTGTTTGAAACGGATCATGCAGTCTTTTGATGATGCTAGAGGCATGAGTGCTGGTCGAACCAATGACCGCCCGCTCCATATTCATCGTATCTTGAATCGCTGAGCCTTCTCGGAGAAACTCTGGATTGGATACGACATCAAAAGGATATTTGCTGCGCGATGCCTTTTCTACAATGGCTTGAACGAGACGGCCTGTTCCAACGGGAACTGTGCTTTTATTGACGATGATTTTATAGCCATTCAGGTGTTCACCAATCGTTTGAGCGACAGCCTTCACGTACGTTAAATCTGCTTCCCCCTGTGGTGTCATCGGTGTCCCTACGGCAATATAGATAATCTCTGATTCCCTAATAGCGGCAGGAATATTCGTTGTAAAAAACAGTCTTCCTTCTTCTGTATTCTTTTCAATCAATTCTTTTAAACCTGGTTCATAAATGGGAACGACACCACTTTTTAAGCTGTTGATTTTTGATTCATCGATGTCACAGCAGATGACACGATTTCCGATATCAGCAAAACAAGTACCCGATACTAACCCGACATAACCTGTTCCAATCACAGCAATTTTCTTCAACATTTTTCATCCTCTCAGTAAAAGCATATTGTCCGTTCCAAGCTGTTTATCTATCTATCATTCTTTGCACATTTCATCTTGTTTAAACGATGGATGTTGATTGATTGAGCACCTTCTCATATTGCTGAATGAGATGCTTCGCATTATGTTCTGATGAATATTCTGTATGAACCATTTCATGAAGATCGTTCTTCACTGCTTCATTCCATCTATTTTCATAAAGACAGGCGTGAATCGCCTCTTTCAGCTGACGCGTCGAACGCGGTTCAACGAGCAGGTGTTGATAGGTTGAAAATAAGGATGGGAGACCACCAACCCGTGTTGCAATGACAGGTACTTTTAAAGCGAGCGCTTCTAGAACGACGGTTGGCATTCCTTCACTGTAGGAAGGGAGTGCAAACAGATCAGCTGCCATTAAGTAGTCTCTCACCTGCTCATTCGGCACCTGCCCTGGGAGTATAATAGATGCACCTGCCCGTTCCTTGAGTTCGTTTGCAAGGGGGCCTTTTCCAACAAAGACTGCTTTCACTCCATCCATGCTGCTGACAACATCAGCTAATTCAAGCAAGCCCTTCTCTTTCACTAAACGCCCGACGAAAACAACGAGCTTATCTTGAAGCGGTAAACGTAAGTGCTTTCTGATGCCTTCTTGACCTTCTTCCGTTCCGGAAAATGATCGGAGCGGAATACCAAGCGGAAGACATTTTGCTTCTACCTTCGTCATCTCATTTGTCTTTTTAGCCAGCTCCTCACTCACTGTCAGAACAGCAGATGCCTGCCTCACCGCCGTTTCAAAGGCTGCCTTCGCCCCTTTGCTATAGTTCGGATATACGTTCACATCACTGCCGTGCAAGGTCAGAAGATAAGGGATTTTCGTTTCTTTCTGAATCACAGCCGCCGCTCCGCCAGACGGCATGGCAAAGTGCGCATGGATAAAATCTGGTGACAACTGATGACGCTGCATTGCTCTGAGAACGGAAGCCGCTATTCGTTTACTCGGCTGCGCCCATTTCAGCTGTCCAGGGAGCGCTGGATAAGGCGGTCTGTAAACCTTCACTCCGTTCCTCACTTCCTGTTCAGGCAGATCCCTTTTCTGCCGATAGGATGCCTTGAGCATCCGTAAAATCGGCGGATTCACTGGATTAGGACAAATGACAGTCACTTCTATTCCTTGTTTGAGCAGCTCCTGTACTTGCGTTTCATGAAATACGCCCTCACTCGGATGTTTTTCACTAGGATATACACTTGTCAGCCATAGTACCTTCATGACGAACGACCTCTTCTCAATAATTTGCCTGCAGCCTGCGGATACATTTTGATGAGCAGCAAGCCATATAATGCAGCACTGACACAAACAGTCAGTAGTAATTGAAGTGAAATATCTGCTGACGTCAGCTTCATCCCTTGATGTAAAGCTACCGCACAGACCGCCATGAACAGCGTCATGACAGCAGGTTTTCCAAGTGATTTTAAATACACCTTCATATCAAGCTGAATGACATATGCCATAAGCCATCTGCCGACAATAAAGTTGAGCAGACTGACACCTGAGTAGATCCAAGCTACTGTAAGCAGACTGCCTGTAGTGACACCTGCATATAATGCGCAGCCATACACGATGAGCATCCCCGTATCCCAATAAAAGGCTAAGTCAGCTCTCCCTTTTGCAAGAAGGATTGAACCGTTTGGATTCATCAGCACACGCAGCAGGCCGACAATGCACAATATATTTAAAACCGGGACCGCTACTAGCCATTTCTCTCCAAACACGACTTCTATAAAGCTGTCTGATACGGCAGCAAGACCGATTAATAATGGAAAACTAACCAATGCGAGCATATTCGTCATACTTAGGAAGCCCTCTCGCAGCATGGAGTGATCCCGCTGACTTTTTGCGAAAACCGGGAAAGCCACTCTCGTCACAATCGGATTTATCTTCAGCACGGGTATTGTCACAATTTGATACGCCAAGCTGTAAATACCTAACGCTTCCGCTCCAAGAAACCGGCCGATTAAAATCATGTCGATGTTTGATCCTGCTCGGTTGACCAGTCTGGATGCGAGCTGGAATGCACCGAATGAGAAAAATTCCTTTACTTCTCCTAATGCAAAAACAGGTGCTGGACGCCACTTCTTCCAATAAGCCGCTGCATACATGAGACCTTTTCCTGATTGCAGCAGCACTTGAGAAATGACATAGGCGACAATCGGATTCATGAAGAAGGCGAAAACGAGTAAAACGAGCAGCGATATGATGGTCGCAATGGCTTCAATGGTGCTTAATGTTTTAAAGGCTAAGTCTTTTTGCATCATATACTGGTACTGCTGGCCAATCGGTGCGATCAGAAACATGATCGATAATAGCTTGAGCAGACCCTCTAGCTCTGGCCGGTTATAAAAAGCGGCTATCATTGGGCTTAACAGGATGAGCAGACAAAACAAGAGAATCCCTGTGAGCAGGTTGATCCAATATAATGTAGATAATTGACGTTCTGTCGTTTGTTCCTTTTGAATGATTGCTGCCCCAATTCCTAGATCTAGTAAAATCTGCGTAAATATTGTGACAGTTGTGATCATGCCAACAAGTCCAAACTCCTTGAGTGACATCACGTTCCCTAAAAAGGCGAACTGTGCAATTTGGATGATGGTGATGATCAATGCGGACAAGCTTGTCCATTTTGCCCCGCCTAGCATGCGTTTTTTCATACTTGCCATTTCTCTTCCCTACTTTACTTATCTGGCTCCGTCACCAGTCATGATGACTTTTAACGTTTTTACCATAATCTTCGTGTCGAGAGAAAATGTCAAGTTTTGAATATACTGTAAGTCGTGTGTTAATTTTTCACTTGGACTCATTTCATATCCGCCATTTACTTGAGCAAGACCTGTCAGCCCTGGCTTTACCGCCAACCTTTTTGTAAAGCCTGGAATCGTCCGATTAAATTCTGCGGTAAACATCGGTCTTTCTGGACGAGGACCTACGATACTCATTTCTCCTTTTAACACGTTGATAAATTGCGGAAGTTCATCAATTCTTGTTTTACGGATGAATGCCCCCACTTTGGTGATACGCGGGTCATTTTTTTGCGCCCATTTCGCTCCTCCGCTTTCTGCGTCAATTCTCATCGATCTGAGCTTCCATAATTTAAAGTAAACACCGTCTTTCCCGACCCTTTCCTGCATATAAAAGGCTGGCCCTGGTGTTTCCAGCTTAATCAAAAGAGCAAACAGCAAAATGATTGGCGTACTCAACATCAATCCGATGAACGAGAACATTAAATCTATGAAACGTTTTGCAAATAAATAACGAACCATATGTTCTGTTAAGGCAAAAGAGTGATTTCGTCTCACTTCATATTCTCTGTAAAGATTCATCGCTTTCTCTGCACTCACTGACCTGCACCTCACCATTCAAAGTAGTTGTTGTGTAAAGAGATGTTCTATGAAAGTCAGTTTAGCAGAGCAACATTAAGCAAATGTAAATGCGCTGTTAAGTCTTGTAAAACTGTGTTAAGAATGTGCACTTATATCAAGTTATGCCCTTTTGAACGTAAAAAAGACCCGCAATTCTGCGGGTCTCCGGGTCTTTTCTTTATTTTGCTTTTACAGATTCGATCGTTTTTAATCGAAGTGTTCCGTTTGCATCTTTTGTATAGGTTACTTTTACTTTTGATTCTTCTTTTAAGCTGTTCACTTGTTTAGAAAATGTATTTCCGAATTGAATAGCTACTTCTTTTCCATCAATGTTGACAGCAATTGTATGTCCATCAGCCAAACCGACATATGTGCCTTCTTTGGTGACTTCATTTTTCTTACTAGTCGTTGATTCTTTCTTTGTTTTAGAGTCACCTTTTGAGTCAGCTTTTGATTGGTCTTTAGCAGGTTCTTCTTTTGTAATTTCTTTGCTTGAGCTGTCTTTTGCCTCTTCATCAGACTGACTTGCCGGCTCTTCTGTTTGAGCAGTTGTTTCTTTACTTTGATCATCTGCTTTTTCATTTGACGATTGATCCTCTGATTTTTTGTCCGCAGCCTTATCTTTGTTTTGGTCGGCTGCTTCAGTTGTTTCTTTTTTGCTGTCATCCTTTTTGTTATCGCTTGATTGATTTGTTGTGCCGCACGCTGTGAGCAATACTCCTAGAAGCAATACTAGAAACGGCACTGTGATTAATTTTTTCAAGATCGTCACCTCTTCATGATTTGTCGGTTTGCTGTCGTTTGAAGATTTATGTGTAAACCATTCACCTTCTATGTTTCAATTATAACAAACATAACCAAAAATGAAATGTATTTTTAACTTGACACATCATTCATGATTCATTTTACGTCAAAGTAGTTGGACACACCAGTTGCAATTCCAGAAGCCAGCCGATCCTTTGCAGCGGTTGATTTTAAAATACTCGCATCAATTGGGCTTGTCACAAAGCCGGTTTCTAGCAAAATACTCGGCATTCTGGAATATTTGATGACGTAGAACCCTGCTGTTTTCACTCCGCGATCTCTTGTTCCAAGGGCACTGACCATTCGGGGCTGAACCTGTTGTGCCAGCTTGACACTATGAGCAGCCGCATATGTCGTATCATAATACGTCTCTGTTCCATTCGCACGGCTATTATCATTTGCGTTGGCGTGGATACTGATGAAAATATCAGCATTGGCCTGCGCTCCTTTACTGACACGTGTCTGCAAGGAGTCAAATGTATCAGAAGCTCTCGACATGACAATAAGGGCACCCGCTTGGTGAAGCCTTGACCGCAGCTTTAATGCTACTTCTAAATTGATGTTCTTTTCAAGCAGCCCATTCCCTACCGCTCCAGCATCCTGCGCACCATGACCTGGATCAATAAAAATCGTTTCACCTAACACTGCATTTTTCAACTGTGTGATGACATTTGATTGAATGGTTGATGTTCCGCCTACCACAGAAAATGCTGACATCTGTTTTGTTCCAATGATTTTTCTGATAGCATCCGGCACCGTTTGAGCGTCTGTGAGAAGAAGGGTTTGGCCCTGTTTCGCTGCTATACTTGCCGAAGCGGCTGCATCTGCATAGGCATACCCATAACTTATAAATGTTTGGCTTGTCTTCATTGGATACGTTTTAGCAATTTGGGCAGCCACCTCATACCGATTGGCTCCGCTTATTCTGACTGGTGATGGAAGCTATTGAAAAGCCGTTTTATTGATACTTGCTTCTCCGCCAATCACAATGGTCCGCTTGACTGCTTTGTTTTTTAATAGATTGGCTGTTTCCTCTCGCAGTCCTTTCGCATCTGTTAATAAAATGGGATAGCCTTGTTTGGCAGCGTATGGAGCAATCGCGACAGCATCAGCAGAAGCAGAACCATTCACGACGACTGCCGCACTAGCACTCTTCATGTGCTTCGCCACATTTGCCGCCAATTCATAGCGGTTCTTTCCTTGAATACGGGAAACGGATAAATTCATTGCTTTTAGCTGCTTCACGACGTTTTCAGAAATACTCGCAGTTCCGCCAAGAATCGTTACCCGCTTCGTTTTCAGCTGCTGCAGCCCGGTTTTTACAGCACCTGAAAGACTGCCAGCATTCGTTAACAGGACTGGGGCCCTTTGCTGGTAAGCATAAGGCACAGCACTCAGGGCATCTGCATAAGCATCACCGCCCACAAGAACAACGGCAGGCGCTTCCTGCCAGCCCCTTTTCGCGGTATTTACAGCCACCTCATATCGATTGCTTCCTTCTATCCTCGATACAGTGTGCTGCGCAAAAACGGATGGTGTATATAAACATAGTGAAACAGCAATCAGTAACATACATTTGATATCAAAACGCATGAAGTCAACCTCCTTGGTTTGAACCCTTCACCCAGGATGCTTCATGGACTTTTGAAAAAAGGCTGCCGAGTACGTTCTCGAGCAGCCTAAGAGGAGTATCTGAGGCACCCCTCAGGTTTGTGTTTTCTTATCTAAAATAACCTGACACACCACTTGAAATGCCTGACGCTAATCGATCTTTATACGTAGCAGATTTCAAGATGTTTGAATCAATTGGACTAGAAACAAAACCAGTTTCTAAAAGAACGCTCGGCATCTTAGAATATTTAATGACGTAGAAGGCAGCTGTTTTCACACCACGGTCTCTTGTACCTAGTGCACTGACCATTTTAGGCTGGATGTTTTGCGCCAGCTTCAGGCTGTTTGCAGCCGCATATGTTTTGTCATAATACGTTTCTGTTCCGTTTGCACTGCTGTTATCATTTGAGTTCGCATGGACACTAATGAAAATATCTGCATTTGCTGAAGCACCTTTGCTCACTCTTGTTTGAAGACTATCAAATGTGTCTGATGTTCTTGACATGGTCACAAGTGCACCAGCGTTGTTTAATTTCGTATTTAAACGCTTTGCTACATCTAAATTCAAATTCTTTTCATATAATCCGTATCCTACAGCTCCTGAATCATGTGCACCATGACCTGGATCAATGAACACTTTTTTCCCAACAGCCGGGTTTTTTAATTGTGCTAAAACCTTTGTTGAGATTACATTTGTACCACCAATTGTAATAAAACTAGTTATTTTTTTAGTGCCTATAGCACTTCTAGTTGCATTTGGTAGACTGTTTTTATTTGTGAACAAGAATGCTTTCCCCTTTTTTGCTGCAATACTTGCGCCTGTTACAGCATCTGCATATGCAAAACCGTTACTGAGGTAAGTGTTATTTGTACTTATATTATATTTATTTACAATACTTGCTGCTGTATCATAGCGAGTAGCACCGCTAACACGAGTTGGAGAAGGTAGCTGATTATATGTCGTTCTGTTAATTTTCGATACTCCACCAATTACAATCGTCTGTTTGATTCCTCTACTTTTAATAGTTGATGCTGTCACTTTAACTAAATTTCTATCATTTGTTAACAAAATTGGATATCCCATTTTAGCAGCATATGGAGAGATCGCTACTGCATCTGCATATGAAAAACCATTTGCAACTATTGCGGTGCTCGAACTCTTCATCTGTTTCGAGATTTGTGCAGCCGTATCATAGCGAGTTTGACCATAAATTCTCGATACAGAAATCCCCATTTTTTTCATTGAAGTTGCAACATTATTGGAAACTGTATTTCCACCACCAATGATAATGACTTTTTTTGTTTTTAGATCTTTCAACCCTTTTTTTGTCGCTGCCGACAATGTGTCTTTATTTGTAAATAAAACTGGTGCATTTTTTTGATATGCAAAAGGTACCGCACTAAGTGCATCAGCATAAGCTGTTTTTCCAACTAAAACAACGGTTTCAGCTGTTTTCCACCCTGTTTTGGCTGCATTTACTGCTACCGCATAACGTGTACTGCCATCTATTTTTGTTACAGAGTTGTCAGCTAATATAGATGGAGTAAACATAAACAGCGCTATTACACTGATAAAAAAAGCTTTAATAGTAGCGTGCATCTTATTCTCTCCCTGTTAATAATTTGTTAGTTTTGTACCAGGATAGTAGAACGAAAGTATGGAAGAATATGAGTTTCCAGATTCAGCTCTCGCTTTGGCTCCGTATTGGCTCATACCAATGCCGTGGCCATACCCTTTTCCTGAAATCGTGAAGTCGTTTGTATTGTTTTTGACTGACGCAAACGTGCTTTTCACCTTTGTTGCGCCCATGACTGATCGAAACTCGGTCATCTTCATACTTGCCGTTGTGCTTTTGTTTACCGAATATGTGCCTGTTTTGTTTTTCAGATGGTATGTCAGTTTGATCGATACCGTCTTCGCACGCTGGCCTTTTGTTTTCCCTGAGAACGTCAGGTTTGAGATCGATGCGATTTTCATATCAGATGCAGCAGTTTCTTTGTTTTTGAGCAGCCATGATTTCAGGCCGGCAAGGTCAGCTGCATTTGTCTCTTTTGCTTTAGACCACTCAGATGCTGCTGTGCTAGCAGTCAATGTCGTGCTCAGTTGTTTCTTAGAGAGTTTCAGTGTCCATGGATTGACTGGATCTTTTGGATCCTTTTTGGCCACTAAGTATGGCAGTGCATTTCCCCATACTTCTTCACTTGCCTCTGTATAACCGCCATTGCTAGAGTAATAGGTTGCTGAAATAAGCTGATTGTTGTATTTCAGAACCTTTCCTTTTGTGGCATCGACAGCTTTTGTCGAATTTGTGTACCAGTTATATCCTCCATATACTTGGAAGGCTGTTGTATCAGGGACAACTTTTCCAATACTTTTCACTGAATACGTTCTAGCGGCAACCGCCTGTGCTTTTAGCGCTTCAACATGCCAGCTTGCAGGCATTTCATTTGGCACTACGCCTTTTAGATAGTCTTCAAATGGAATATTTTCGAGGGTCGGCCTAATATACCCTGATTCAATTGCAAAATTTACGCTGCCTAAATACGGCTTTCCTGCAATTTGAAGGACATTCTTCGTTGAATATTTCTCAGGAACAACTCTTACTGTGCTATACGTCTTTATGCCTTTTAATGAAATTTTTCCGTTAGAAATATTCAATTGGTAAGGTGTGTTTGTTCGTAGATAAAATTCATTAGCTAATCCCTTTAGAACCTTCTCTGTGACAGCACCTGTTCCACCAGCTATATGAAATGAATATGTACCTTTTTCTTTAAGCAGCTTTTTTACAGGTGTTGTTACATCATCCTTTTTAATGAGAACCATAGGACTGTTATTCTTTGCGGCTAATAACGAGAGCGAAATTGCATCTGAAAAGGAAGAGCCCCTTGCTAAGTATATATTTTTTGCTTCCATATTTAATTTTTTAACAATATTTACAGCAACATCATATCGGGTCAATCCATCAATACGTGTAACATTGGATGTTTTTTTAATTTGATTTTCCACACTTTTACTTACTGCATTCTCCCCACCAATTATCATTACTTTTTTAGGAAGTGAATAATTAGGCAGCTTAGATTTCGGTGTAAGTAAGATTGGATAACCATTCCTTGCAGCATAAGGCGCAATAGCTGCTCCATCTGCAAAAACTCGTCCAGTTACCATAATTGCTTGACTATATGTACCCATTTCCTTAGCAATATTTTTGGATACATCATATCGGGTAGCACCGCTAATTCTCTTGATTTTTCCATATTTCTTTAAGGCTTTTTCTGTCTGTATTGATATAACAGAATTTCCACCAATAATTAATATATTATCAGGATTCATTTTCTTTATTTGCGCTTCTGTCGCCTTAGTTAAAACTGATTTTTCTGTATAAAGAATTGGTGCATTTAATTTATAAGCTAACGGAGCTGCTGAGATAGCATCTGAAAATGCATCTTTATTTACAACAACAATTGTGGCAGGTCTCTTCCAACTATTTGATGCAATCAGATTAGCAGTATCGTATAGTGTCTTACCAGCATAACGCTGCACTGTTGAGACATTGTTACCAACTACTTTATAAGCCCCAGAAGTGGATACACTTAAACTTTTTTGATTGCCTACGTAATTTGATAATTTAACTGAAATCACAGAATTTGACGCAAATATTTGCGTTGGTTGGAGAGTGACTGTCAACATAAATAGTACAATAATTGATAAAATGTTTTTCTTCAATTTTGTTCATCCCGCCCATCTTTTTTACTTCTGTTTTTCAATCTTCTGGATTTCCTTTTGACCATTGTCATTAATAAAGTAAGAGATTTCTACTGTGTCTCCTGGTTTAAATTCATTTAACACATCTTTAAAATTATCCGTAAATTCATAGCTCAAGGTTGTATTCACTTTTTTCACTTCGACTGTATGTGCATCAGCCATTCCAATAAATTCAGCTTTCTCTTCCAGTACCTGAGGAGTTGAACTGCTTGTCTTGTTTTCTCCTGAGGACTGCTCAGCCGTTCCACATGCTGTGAGCACGATACCTAGTAGCAGTATTAAGAACGGTAAAACGACGATTTTCTTCATTTTTTTCACCTCATGTCTTTGTATCGTCTTATAAGTTATTATTTTAAGGTAAAATTAAGGTTTTTTGAAACCTTTTTTTTGTTACAACGTCTATATCTAGGTTCAGAGTAAAAAAATAACTTGTTTATCAAGATTCGTAAACCTATAATCATGGAAGAATCATAGAAAAGGTGAGGGACATTATGAGAGCTGAAAGAAAAAGAAAGAAGAAAAAGGTTCTTTGGATTGTTTTATCGATTATTGGCTTATTCGTATTAGCAACTGGCGGATACGCATATCATCTTTGGAACACAGCAACATCGACCGTCGCAGGCATTCAGGAGAATTTAAAGAAGTCAGATAAGCGTAACAAAGATGTCGATTTAAGTAAGAAAGACCCGATTTCTATTTTAGTCATGGGTGTCGATGAACGAAAAAATGACAGTGGCCGTGCAGATACATTAATATACATGACAGTAAATCCGAAAACGAAAACAACCGAGATGGTGAGCATCCCGCGTGATACGTATACGAAGATTGTCGGAAAAGGCACTATGGATAAAATCAACCACTCCTATGCATTCGGCGGTACACAAATGGCAGCAGATACTGTAGAGGAGCTGCTTGATGTACCTGTTGATTACTTCGTTAAAGTCAATATGGAAAGCTTCAAGGATATTGTTGATACACTTGGCGGTATTACAGTAAATAGCACGTTTGCATTTAGTTATGACGGCCACTCATTTGGTACAGGAGAAATTAACCTGAATGGTGATCAAGCCCTTGCCTACACAAGAATGAGAAAGCAAGATCCAAAGGGTGACTTCGGACGTCAGCAGAGACAGCGCCAGGTCATTGAAGGCATCATTGCAAAAGGCGCCAACATTTCATCTATAACGAAATTCGGTGATATGTTCAAAGTCGTGGAAAACAATATGAAGACAAATATGTCATTTGACGATATGTGGACGATGATGAATGATTATCGTGATGCAAGACAGCATGTAAAACAGCACGAGCTGAAAGGATCAGGCACACGTATCAATAACATTTATTACTATCAGCTTGATGACAGCAGTCTTGCGAATGTGAAGAAGGAATTGAAGGAAAGTTTGGAAGCCTCTTAATAAAAAGACACCTTTCAGGAAGAAAGGTGTCACAGATTGTTGACAAAGGGCTAAAATGATCTTTATTTTAGCCCTTTGTCTTCTTTTCAGCGTGATAGAAAACCTTTGCAGTCTAGGAAGGGCGAGCACCGGAGCGGAGCGAATTTGACATTCGTAAGTACCGGCGCGCAGACCTGACAGCAAATGCGAGGGTTTGTCTACATGCTGACAACTTTCATGAAGAAAGGTGTTTTTTACTTAATTTCTTTTTCATCATCTTCACTTTGCTCTAATAAGATGGCATCCACTACTCTTTTACTCGAAAGACCATCCAAATCATCAAAGAAGTACTGTACAAACGAATCTAATTTTTCAAATTCGTATTGATTATTTTTAACAATTGACACCAACTCATTACATGTTTTAGCAAGTGGTCCCGGAATAAAGGAGAAATACTCATAATAAAAATCACGAGTCCGAATATACTCATCCACATCAAAGCTAAAGAAGATCATTGGTTTTTTCAAAAGTGCAAATTCGAAACAAACAGATGAATAGTCAGTTACAAGAACGTCTGCAATTAAAAGCAGCTCATTAATCTCTCTAAAATCAGAAAAATCGTAGAAAAATTCACTATATTGATAAGGAATATTTATTTGATTCTTAACAAATGGATGTATCTTGAACAAAAAGATATATTCATCATTCAGCTCTTGATAGAGCTGATCATAATTTAATACTTCAAACGGATAATGCGCGGACTGCTGACCATTCCCTCTAAATGTCGGAGCAAATAAAATCACTTTTTTCCCTCTTAAAAAAGGATATTCTTCGTACAATCTTGATCTAACTTCTTCTTTTTTTAATTCATCGAAAAAAAAGTCTGTTCTAGGTATTCCTGTGGAAATGACATTTTCGATATCTACACCAAAACCTTCCGCATAATGCTTGCGGATATGGCCAGAACTGACAATGACCTTTGTATAATTCTTATGATTTTTGGATGTTGGTGACGGTCCGCCTGGCCGACCTATACGGCTGTAACCAAATGTCTTAAATGCACCCACTGCATGCCACAGCTGGACAAGATCTGCATTTTTACGAATTTTCAATGGGTAGATGATAGGATAGAAATCATCAATTAAAATATGCCGACTTGTAGCAAAGTGATAGGCCATTCGTATATATTCCGCAAAACTTTTTTTCGTATTAATGCTTTCTTTTAAGAAAAAATGAAAATCAAATGTTTCTTCTCTATTTAAAAGCTCTTGATAGACATATTCAAAATTCCCTGATAAGTCAGTACGACTATCTGATGCGAAAGTAATTTTGTTTTGTTTTACTGGCAGGAAACAAAATAGTTGATATAAGATTTGAAACATAACACGTTTCATTTTACGTATGATTCGATTTTCATTTTTCATAGTAGTTTCTATTGCACCTTGGTCAATTTCTTGGAGTTTATGTGATGATACTTGTGCAGTTTTTTCCTCTTCATCATATTTGACGATGAAATTATATTTCACTCTTTTCTTGGCTGAAAAATGTTCCATTTTCGTTGCATAAATATCCTGCTTCAGGAATTTGTTTATATTACCCAACTTGTGAGTCTCATGGTATTTGATATTATTTTCATCTAGTACTTCTAATTCTATATATAAATGAAAGTTCCCTTGCGGTAATGGTTTTCCACCATTAACCTTTGAAAAGTTTATTTCCTGGTAAAAACCAGCCCATTCATATTGTTCAGAAAGCCCTAGTTGTTGTCTTTTCGTTTTGTTTAATCTTTGATTTTTTAGAGGAATAGATTTTATAATAGCCCCTTTTTGAACGATCAATAACTTTCTTCTTACCGTATCTTCTCTTTGCAAGGGAATACCTTCAATGTACATATATCCCTCAATCGTTAAAAATGATTCGTTCCATTGAAACTGTGTTATTGCTCTTTCAGGAATATTTTTATTGACGATTACATCTTCTGCTTTATCGAAAAGTGAGAATAACTTTTCTTCACTCACTTCATCGTCATGGTCAAGATTTTTTTGAACACTCCTTTTCCTAAAAAATGTTCCTAGCTTAAACTTCAAAAACTCCCTCTCCTTCATTCATTGTTTCATTTATTAAGCTTAGTATTAATGAAACAACACGCTCTGTAGAATGTCCATCACAACAATTCATAAACCGCTCTGAAAATGAATGGTAATTTATTTGTTTTTTATTCAACATTAAATTCTTCAAATCATCTATGAGAGGCTCTATTTTTGTTCTTATTGGTCCTGGTGCAAACTCTGGAAAAGAATAATAAAAATCTCTCTCCTGCATATAGTTCTCTAGATCAGGACAATAGAAAAACATTGGTTTATTCAAAAGACTATATTCAAAAATGACTGAAGAATAATCTGTAATTAATACATCAGAAATAATCATTAACTCATACAAAGAAAATTTCTTAGATATATTTATATCTCCAAAAAAACTTTTCCGCATATAAGGGTGCACATTAATTAGGAATTCATAATGCTCCTGGCTTAAATGTTTAAAAAGTGTTTCTTGATTCAATAGAAATTGCTCGCCATACTGCCTATTTACTCCCCCTCTATAAGTTGGAGCATATAGTACTTTTACTTTATTCTTCAATTCAGGATATTCCTTGTCAAACCTCTTTTTTACTTCATTTATGTGTTCTTCAGAATAGAAGAAATCAGTTCTTGGAACACCTGTTGCTAGTATTTTCTCTTTGGGCATATTGAATGCTTCAGCAAAGGGTTCAATTGCTTCTTCTGAGCTCACAATTGCATAATCATAATTTGAATGAACAGGCACTACTTTTAAATATTCTGATGAAGGTCCTCCCTGTTTGTCTTTAATACTGTGCCCAAATTTTTTAAATGCACCACAGGCGTGCCAAATTTGAACTACCTTTGTTTCCGGCCGCTTTTTTATTAAATAAAGAGGATAATAGTAATCATCTAATAAGAGCACCTTACAAGTAGCAATGTGATAAAGAGATTTTAACAAATAAATGATATAGAAAATTTTTCCTAGAAAGCCGCTTTCCGATTTTCTAAATAAGAGAATAATCTTCAAACGGGATTGACTTCTTAATTCATCATAAACATTTTTGAAATTATCGTTTATTTCATTATCTCTATAGGAAGCAATCACGATTTTTTGCTGACTGACTTGAAACAATTTAGAAAATATCTTATAGACTATTTGGAAAAAATTTTTTACCATTTTTGTCATATGCATTGTTGTTAGATTTCCCATTTCATTATTGTTTTTCCCCAAGAAGACGTCAGATCTTCTTCAAATGCCTTTCCGATGTCCTCTATACTCCTCACAGTATGGACTGTGCCAATCAATGTCTCCAAATAATCTGTAATCTCAGGAAATTCATTTAGTAGATTTACTGTATTAGCAAAATCTTTGCTACCGCTTCTACTGCTTCCAATGAGAATAATTCCTTTCTCTAGAACCATTCTTGTGGAAATCTTCACAGGATATTCTGAGACACCTAATAATGCTACAGAAGCCTCTGGTTGAGTGAAATCAATGATTTGTTCAATCGCACTTTCACTGCCACGTCCACCGACGCATTCAAATGCATGATCAACGCGAACTTCTTTTGGAATGTCATTAATTTGGTAAACTTCATCAACAAAAGAGAAATGCTCTAGTTTATATTGGTTCTTTCCAAAAACATATACTTTACAAGAAGGATAACGTTTCTTTAGTATTAAGGAGGTGATAAACCCTAAATTACCGTCACCCCAAACCCCAAAAACATCTCGCTTTTGGTGAGCCACTCTTTCAAATCTACTCATCGCATGAACTGCAATTGTGATCAATTCAATGAAGGCGGCAACATGAAGATTCATTTTTTCCGGCAGCGCTACAAGTCGATCAGGATTCATGAACATATAATCCTGCATGAAACCGTCAAAACCACTTGATCTAAAATAACTTGAGCGCAAGTAGTTCTCTGCAATAAATCCACTTTCTTCATTTGGTATATTTGGTACCATCACTACATGAGTTCCGACTTTGAAGGTTCCTGTAGGGTCATACATTACTCTCCCTACCCCCTCATGAATCAGCGCCATTGGAAGCTTTTTATCCATTGCTTCCTTACCTCTTGTTCCTGTAAAATAACGCTGATCTGCAGCACATATTGATAGATGAGTTGGTCTAACAACGACTTGACCAGAACTAAACTCTTTGTCCTTATAAGTCACTTCAAATTGTCTAGCAGAAACCAATCGATATGTTTGATTAATCATTTTTTATGTTCTCCTGTAAAATAGCGTTTGCCACTTTTAAATCATATGGTGTCGTTACTTTTATATTAAATACCTCGCCACGAACTAAACTCACTTTCTGCCCTGCTAAAATACAAATTTTACAAGCGTCAGATAGTACTTCTTTCTGTTCTTCTGTCAACTCGCTGTAAAGCCTTTTTAAGAGTGATATCTTAAAACTTTGAGGTGTTTGTCCTTGATACATAACATCACGTACTGGAATATCAGTGATATTTTTTCCATCTTCTGAAGTCACAATAGTATCTATAGCAGGTATAACAGTATCGACAGCATCATGTTCTAGAACGGCATTTATATTTTCTTCAATAATTCTATGGGTTAAAAATGGTCTTACTGAATCATGTGTCACAATGACATCGTCATCATTTAGCCCATACTCTTTTTCAATAAAACGAACTCCACTCATAATTGATTCGTTTCGATCGATTCCACCCTCTATTACTACTAGTCTATCATCAGCATGTATGTATTTTTCTAGTAAATTCTTCGTATGGTTAATCCATTCTTTAGGAGTTACAATGATAATTTTTTCAAAACGATCATTTAATAGGAATTTTTCAACAGTGTGAATAATGATAGGGCGATTATTTAACGGCAAGAACTGTTTTGGCATATTTACATTACCCATTCTAGAGCCTTTCCCACCAGCTAATATTTCTGCATAAATCATACTTAATACCCCTCTCAATCATGTCAAATAAAAAAAATGGCAACATTTCAATATGAACGGACTGTAAATTATATTACAAAAAAACCATTCATATCTTAATATATGCCATTATAATACCACATTTTTAAAATTTTTTAATTATTGATTTAGAAAATGTAACACTTGTCGAAAATTGTCCTCTAGCTGATAGGGCTATCAGTTTTTAGAATGAAAGTGGCTTGACGTCCGTTAAGCCATATTGGTAAAGAAGCATCTCAACAATTCGTTTTGATGCTTGTCCATCACCATATGGATTAGACGCCTTCGACATGTTGTCGTACTCTTTCTGATCGACTAACAGCTGTTTTGCCATGTTGTAAATGGTCTCTTCATCTGTACCCGCAAGCTTAAGCGTACCAGCTTTCACACCTTCAGGGCGTTCTGTTGTATCGCGCAGAACTAGTACTGGCTTTCCTAGAGAAGGCGCCTCCTCTTGGACACCGCCAGAATCCGTTAATATAAAGTATGATGATGCAGCGAAGTTATGAAAATCAACGACTTCAAGCGGCTCAATTAAGTGCACACGATCAAGATCACTGAATTCTGTCTGAGCCGCATCACGAACAGCCGGGTTTAAATGTACAGGATATACAACCTGAACATCTTCAAACTCTTCTACAATACGTCTAATCGCTCTAAACATGTTTTTCATCGGCTGGCCGAGATTCTCCCTGCGATGAGCCGTTAACAAAATCATTTTATCTGTGCCTATTTTCTCTAAAATAGGGTGTTGATACTGCTCTGTAACTGTTGTTTGCAATGCATCAATTGCTGTATTACCTGTTACAAAAATAGATTCTGTTTTTTTATTTTCTACTAAAAGATTCTGCTTGGCCTCATGTGTAGGCGCAAAATGAATATCGGCAATACTTCCTGTCATTTGACGGTTTAATTCTTCTGGAAACGGTGAGTACTTATTATGTGTTCTTAAACCTGCTTCAACATGACCGACTGAAATTTGGTGGTAGAATGCGGCCAAGCTTCCTGCAAAGGTTGTTGTGGTGTCTCCATGAACAAGGACAATGTCAGGTTTTTCCTCTTGAAATAGTTGATCTAGTTTCAAGAGTGCATTTGATGTGATTTCAGATAATGTCTGGCGTTCCTTCATGATATTTAAATCATGATCCGGTTGAATGTTAAAGGCTTTCAACACTTGATCAAGCATTTCCCGATGCTGTGCAGTCACAGTGACTGAGGATTTGATTTGCGGATGTTTTTTCAACTCTAGGACAAGGGGTGCCATTTTAATCGCTTCAGGCCTCGTCCCGAATACAGTCATTACATGTAATGGTTTCAATAGTCGATGCCTCTTTCCTTCTCATTTATCATAAGTGTATTATACAAAAGAATAGGAACGAATCCTAATCATTCTATTTTCAATTTTTACATCGCCTTTACTCTTTTCAACATAAAAATTTACACAAACTCTTTAAAATAGATATTGAATCAGATCATGCATTATCGTAAATCATTTGTCATTTCTATCATTTGTAAGTTACACTTTATGAAAGATGAAAAATGAAGCCAAATCATTTTTTCTATATGTAAGGAAGGTGCAAAGTTCATTGAAAAAAGTACGTAAAGCCATTATACCAGCTGCAGGTCTCGGAACACGTTTCCTCCCTGCAACAAAAGCAATGCCTAAAGAAATGCTCCCAATCGTTGATAAACCAACCATTCAATATATTATTGAAGAAGCTGTTGAATCAGGAATCGAAGACATTATTATCGTCACTGGAAAAGGGAAAAGAGCAATTGAAGATCATTTTGATTTTGCTCCAGAGTTAGAGCGCAATCTTGAGGAAAAGGGAAAGAGCGAGCTTTTAGAAAAAGTGAGAAAATCCTCTAACATTGCTGACATTCATTACATACGTCAAAAAGAGCCGAAAGGACTCGGACACGCCGTTTGGTGCGCACGCAACTTTATCGGTGATGAGCCTTTTGCTGTTTTATTAGGTGATGACATTGTGCAAGCCGAAACACCTGGGCTACGCCAGCTGATGGATGAATACGAAAAAACCCTTTCATCTGTCATCGGTGTTCAGCAAGTAGCAGACAGCGATACACATCGCTACGGGATCATCGACCCTCTTACACAAGAAGGCCGCCGCTACCAAGTCAAAAACTTTGTTGAAAAGCCGCCGCAAGGAACAGCACCATCGAACCTAGCCATCTTAGGGCGCTATATTTTCACGCCAGAGATCTTTATGTACCTCGATCAGCAAGAGATTGGTGCAGGCGGAGAAATACAGCTGACAGATGCCATTCAAAAGCTGAATGACATCCAGCGCGTATTTGCCTATGATTTCGAAGGGAAACGATACGATGTCGGCGAGAAGCAAGGCTTCATTGAAACGACGCTTGAGTTTGCTCTTCAGGATGAAGAATTGAAAAAGAAGCTCATTCCATTTATGAAACAGCTTCTCGAAAAAGAAGAAGCGAATTAAAAAAGCTGCCGGCATCGGCAGCTTTTTTATTTAATGACTGAAATAGTCAGTGTATGCTGTTCATTATCAATGACAAACAGGTTGTTTTCGCCCTTCACTGCGAATTTTGTTCGTTTCTTATTCATCCAGACATTTTGTTCTGTCAACCCAAGTGTGGAAGGAGAGATTGGCATAATGTCGCGAAACACAATGGTGTTTGCCTGACCCTTTTGAATGACATAGTCGGTTTTCTCTGTGGTCAAACGCTCAATCGTATCTCCTTGATCATTTTTCAATGAACTCAGCGTTTGCATTCTTTGTTTCAGCACAGATTCTTCTTTTCCAAGGAAAGACAGTAAATACTCATACGAACCTGCCGATGCAGGTGATACATAGGAATTAAACTGTCCTGATCCAATCGATAATGACTTTAAATCCTCTGCATTTTGAAGCGCAGCAGGTTTAACAAAATACGTTTCTGACGCTGTTTTAATTTGAACGGTTTGTTTATTTTCAGCCACAGCCTGTACTTCTTGTCCAAATGGCAAAGTGACATCAGCCTTTTTTTTCATGGCTTGGTCTTTGTAAACATTGAGTGGATCAGCGGTGACAATCACCTGTTGATCCACCTTTTTCATATCAGGCGATCCTTTGGTCTCTGGGTTCTTCGACTGAGACGCTTCTGTCTTATCTGATGGGATTGCACCAAATGTCGCCAGTGTACGAAGCGGGCGATCTGAAAACATCGATAAGGCTAGCAATATCGTTAAGACCGCTAAAACTGTCACTTGAAATGCGGGTCCGAACAATGAGCGGCGTTTTCCGTTCTCTTGAAAGCGAGACACCTTTTCTGTCTTTTGTACGCCTTTTCTGCCTTCCTTCTGTTCCATTTGGTATTTTTGTTTCTCTTTCTTAGAAAGCTTGTTAAACCAGTCAACAAACTCCTTATATTCCTTCACGACCTTTTCCGTATCATCAAACATACGAAGCTCACCATAATGCATCCAAGCCACCCTGTCACAGATTTTTTGGATTTGGCTAATGGAATGACTGACAAAAAAGATCGTCTTTCCTTGTTCCTTGAATTCTGTAATGCGGTCTACACATTTTTGATAGAAGGTTTGGTCTCCAACAGACAGTGCTTCATCAATAATCAGGATATCTGGATCGATATGCGCTGAAATGGCAAAGCCAAGACGTGATTTCATTCCGCTTGAATAGCTCTTAACCGGCTGGTCAATAAAGTCGCCAATATCCGCAAACTCTACGATTTTTTCATAAAGCTCGTCTATTTCTTTATTCGTCAGCCCCATCATTAAGCACTTTAAGCGAATGTTGTCTTTTCCGCTTAACTGGTTGTTCAGCCCTGCCGCAATGGCAATTAACGAAGGCTGGCCATCCATATCAATTTCACCACTTGTCGGTGGAATGATTTTCGCTAGAAGGTTCGACATTGTCGATTTTCCAGATCCGTTAATTCCTACAAAACCAATCGTCTCGCCTTCATATACATCAAAGGACACATTACGAACAGCAAAAAAACCTTTTTCATTTTTATTAGGTAAAAACAGTCCTTTGATCTTATCCGACTGTTTTTTATATAGGACGTATTGCTTGGATACGTTTCGAAACGAAACTTTTAGTTTCATCGTATAATCTCCTTACTTTTTAAAGAAAATCGACAAATTTATCCCTAAATTTCATATGAAGCAATGAACCGACTGTTAAAAGAAGAAGCGTGATCAGCCAAAAATAAAGTGTGTATTTGACATCATGGAAGAACCATTCTCCCTTTAACAAACTATTTCTAAAACCATCAATAATGTAGAAAAGAGGATTCAGTCTTAAAATATCTCCAATCCACGCCTTATCCCCAGTAAGTTTCTCTGAAATATTCCAAAAAATCGGCAGCAAAAAGAAAAGTAATCGTGTCACGGATTGTAAAAGAAATTGATAGTCTCTCACGAGTACGCTAATCGTGGAATTAAACAAACTAAACGAAAACATAAACGCGATCATACAAATAAAATAGTATATATATTGCAGCCAATGCGCGTCAGGGTAGATGCCATAGGAAATCAGCACAATCAAATAGACCCCCATCATGACAAAGTAGCTGAACAAGTTGGACATAATCACCACAGACGGCAGCGCACTAATCGGAAAATTCATTTTCGATACCATATTAATGCGTTTAAACACACTGTTTGATCCATCAAGAATGGTCGGACTAATGAAAAACCACGGGATTAATCCGGCAAGCATCCAGATGATAAATGGAATCTCCACGCCGCCAATGACAATTGGCTGTCCTCCGCGAATGCCCATACCAAAAACAAACCAGTAAGCCAGCATTTGAATCAATGGATTTAAAAACTGCCATAAAACACCTAAATAATTCATCTGATATTTTGATTTTGTTTCATAAACAGCAAGTCGCATAATCAGCGGAAATGAGCGGATTTGCTCCTTTAGTATCGTCAACATTGCGTTCATTGTTATCTTCCTTAGATATAAGTTTTGGAATTACTTTTTTAAAAAGCACCGTTCATAATTGTAACAGATGTTGAGGAATATTTCACTTTATATCATGATAAAAGGCTTACAAGCCATCAGCTGTAAGCCTTTATCCTGTTATTTTATTTATTCAAACACTACTTCAACAACCCGCTTCGAAGATTCTCCAGTCTCTAAGTAACAGAATTTTTCATAAAACGGCGCAAATGATTCTGGAAGTGTAAAGTCTGGCTGTTCTGTTTCTCTCACCCAGTCAATGACACTTTCTGTCTCTTTCACAAGTGGTCCAGGTGCTTCTTGTTCAAAGTCGAAGTAGAAGCCTCTAAGCTTGTCACGATATGTTTCAATGTCTGGCACATAGAACAGCATTGGACGTTTGAGGTTTGCATAATCAAAGAACACAGATGAGTAATCTGTGATGAGCAGGTCAGAAATCATATAAAGGTCTCTAATGTCTTCGTAATGAGAGAAGTCATAGGCAAAGCCTTTATACGGCCCTAAATCAAAGTTTTCAGCAACTAGATAGTGCATACGCAGAATGATGATATATTCATCTCCAATTGCAGCTCTGAGCTCATGCAGATCAAGGTCTAAATCAAATTTGTACTGCCCTTTTTTATAAAATTGATCGTCTCTCCATGTCGGTGCGTATAAGATCAATTTTTTATCCAGCGGCAAGTTCATTTTTTGTTTCAGTGCTCTCATCGTTTCTTCATTGTTTTGATTGTGAAGGAAGTCATTTCTCGGATATCCTGACTCAATCATGGTCTTTTGGAATTGGAACGCACGTGTAAAGATTTCAGTCGAGTAGGCATTAGGAGAAATGAGATAATCCCAATTCGATGCTTCTTTTGTGAAATTCTTTTTATATTTCTTCGTGTTTGTTCCAGGCATATGCACCTCGTCCATGTCCATTGCCAGCCGTTTTAACGGCGTACCGTGCCAAGTCTGCAAGTATGTTGTGTGATCTGGCTTTGGAACCCATAGCGGCAAACGGCTGTTTACGACCCAATACTCGGCTCTTGCCATCGCAAAGATCCATTTTAATGACAGACGATTGATATAGTAGATGCCTTTTTCCTTAAACGGTGCTTCATGACCCTTTTTAACGCTCCAGATCAGCGTATATTCAGGGTGATGTTCTTTCATATACTCATAAATCCCACGCGGGTTACAACTGAATTGTTTTCCGTTAAAACTTTCAAAAACAACCGTTTTCTTTTTCACAGACAGCTTACTCGCCAGCTTAAAAGTCGTTTTAAACGTTCTTGTCACAAGGCGGTTACGGACTTTTTTGATTTTACTGATCTTCTTTTTAAATTTCTTCCACTTGCTTTTGACGTAATACTTGGCACGTGTTTTCATTGTGTAATCATTAATACGGATGCCAAGCGTTTGTCTTTTTTTCTTTCGGTACACTTCATATCGAATCGGTACATCGTTTCGTTTATGAATTTGAACAAGTCCTTTAAGTTTGTTCGAGCGGTCTCCAAGCACTAAAGAAGTGGTTGTTAATGTTTCTTCTACTCCGTTTACATCGCAGATAAATTCAAGATAGAAGCGATATACAAAGCGTTTGTTTAATGAATAGGTCAATTCCTCTAAAGGGACTTCTGCTAAAAATTGATAAAGCTGTGGTACATGTTGATCATCACGGTATTCGATCACTTCTTCTTTTATAGGGGTGATATTGACCGGAAAGCGATGTTCAATTGGTTCTTCACCATTTTTCTTCAATAGAAGCTTTGCTTCTTTGATCTCATACGGATGTTCTGCACTTAGTACACCTGCATACCCGGATAAAGATAACATACACCCTTTGTTGAGTTCGATATGATTGAATTTCACAACCTTTAGCTCACGCTTAATTTTCAAAGAAGCATTCCCTTTGTCTGTACGGTATGGAATGATACACAGCATGGCGTCTTTATTTTCTAAAAAAGTCAGCTCAGGCTTTTCTATTTCCATTTTTAAACGTTGTTTATAGGTTGACGTTTTCTCTTCAGATTCAATATCTGTATTGATATCCGCTTCTTTTACTTCTTCTTCCTCTTCTTCGGAATCAGAATCATAAGCTGAGTCCTCAAGCTCGTCCTCATCCTCTTCTTTGTTTGTGCTCAAATAGTCCGTGACATACAAGTTATATGTCTGGCCTTGCTCTAACGCAAGCGGCAGCGATGCTTCATCCAATACCAATTTGAATAGATTCTCTTCTTGATGAACAAGCGGAAGGAAAAGTTCTTGTTTCGAAACTCTCTCCCTCATAAACAAATAAAATTCTCTATCTGTTAATGGCATGTCATCGTTGATGCGAATCAGCATTTCTAGTTTCTCATGGTGATTTTTTAACCCTTCAACGACACTCTTCTTATGAATTCCCTCTTCAATCATTAATCGTTAATCTCCTCTGTTCAGAAATCTTACCGTTGTGTTATATCACTATTTCACTTTCCAAGAATAGTTTCCTTGTTTCGTTTGATATGACCATCCATCGATGGACGATGGTTTATTCGTAAGCAGCTCACCTTCTATTTCTAGACGATGCAAAACCTCTTGAAGTTCTTCTGTTTTAAAACGAATGTAAAAATCCACAAATTTCGTTTGATTGATTTCAATGTTTTTCTTTGTTTGATAATGGCCGATTGGAAAGCTGACTTGATGGTTCTCATCGATTGTTTGAGAGATGATTTCAGCTCCATTCACTCGATCATATCCTGCAAAATCAATTTGCACATGATCCGCATGACTCATTTCATCTTTTAACTCGAGTTGAAGGTGAAGAACATGATGCTCAGAGCTTAGATCACGCAAGACCCATTTCATGCGGTCAACGATCCCTATCAGTTCATCTTTATGCTCACGATTTTCAAGCATATGATGAATCGCCGTATTCCAAACAATCTCTTCATCAGAAGGAACAAAATAAAAATAGGCTTGTTCTCCCAATAGTTTTTCGACATCTTCTTTATATTTAGTATCCCCAAAAAAGACAGCATCCACTTGCTGTTTTCTTATTTGTTTAAATAATTCTCCATATTGAGAATTAACTTGATGCAGATCTTCTTCATAATGTGCGTGATGCACAAATGCAGCGTAATAGGTGGTTTCAGGCTGATCGATTTTAAATAGGTGGCGGTCTTGATCACGGTCCTCTGTGATCATCAGTTTCAAACGGTCATTTTGTGATTGAATGCTGGATAGCCATAATTGTTTAATATCCGTCTTCTTTGTAAATGTTTGAATTCCTGTTTTTTTATACCAATTAATATGTCGAACTGGATTCTTTTTTGCATCACCAGGATAGATGAGCTCCATATAAATACTGCCATCTTCATTGATTAATTCCTCTAAGTATAGTGCACCTGTATGGGGAACAAAGCTTTGTACTCTGCATAAAACGCCCTGCCAATTGTATTCTTCCCTCTTCACCAGTTGCTGCTCTTCATTATATTGATCAATATAACAAATGGGGGAAGCAGGCAATTCATATCTCGTCACTTGAATCGTGGATTCATCTGCTGGAATCACTGCTTCATTGATCGAATGCGATGATTCACCAACAATAAATTCCGAGTAACGTCTTTTACTACCACTTTCCGGTAGAATATAGTGTTCATATACATTCAATATGTCAACCTCAGGAGAAAAGAACTCTCCCATGCGATGAATACGTTCTTTCACATTTGCATCATAATTTAAAGTTAAAATTGCCGTACGTTTATGCTGATCAGCCAAGGGCTTAATTCTTGCCTTTAAAGACTTCGTTAAGCTCTCATCCTGTTTTGGCACATCACCCATAATAAAGTAATAGTCCATATCAGGCACGTCCATTGATGCCATTGTTTCATGTTGTTCAGATTGATCCAATGTGTCTTCAACTTTTTTCTTCATCCAATTTTGAAACAAAGGAAGCTCTCCTTAAAAATAATGATGACTTGCTCATTGTATTTTACATGAAAAAGTACTTCTCACCAAAAGATAAGAAGTACTTTTTTTCGATCTATTAAAGCCCTGCAATTTCTTCCTTAATTTGTGTTGTCGAGATGCCTTCTGTTCTTTTCAAGTATACGACTTCGCAATGTTCTTTTAAGAAATCGAATTTACCTTCCCAGTCATCTCCCATGACAAACACATCGATATCGTGCTCTTGCACGTCACGGACTTTTTGATCCCAGCTGTTTTCTGGAATGACTTCGTCTACATAACGAATGGTTTCAAGAATCAGCTTTCTATGCTCGTAGCTGTGATAAGCTTTTTTTGATTTTTGTAAATTAAACTCGTCTGTAGAGATGGCCACTACTAAGTAATCTCCGAGCTGCTTTGCACGTTCTAGCAGCTTAATGTGCCCCCAGTGTAATAAATCAAATGTACCGTAAGTAATAACTTTCTTCATTGCAAACATAAACTCCTTTCTTCAATCCTTATTCGACTGCATTCGTGCAGTAATTTATCCGTAATTCTGTGATATTCGATTCGCTCTTCGGAACCTCATTATATCACAGTGCCCACCAAACGTTAAGCAGATGTAAAGACAAACTATTTCCAATTTATTGGGCACAGGAGGAAAAGTCCGAAGAATCAATGTTTCACAGAGAATCGTCATTATGAATTGATGAAAATGTCACGAAATTTAAAGGTTTGTAAAGTTATTGTTAATATTTCATGGAGCATCTGTGATAAAATGATGAGTAGGCGAAGAATGAATTTACAATGAACGTTCATAGATAACAAGTTAAAAAGGAGGTCTAAACAATGCAAACAGAAGTGGTCTCTAACCTTTCTTATGTAAACGGCGACTTAGATGAATTTATCAGCTACATGAACCAGCATCATATTTCTCAAAGAAGAGGCGCCATGATTGCGACTGTCAATCCAGAGATAGGCTATGCCGTCATGAAGGATCATGCGTACCATCAAGTCGTCTCATCTGCGGATTATGTACTGCCGGATGGTGTAGGCGTCGTATTGATGTCCCGCATGACCCAAAGTCCGCTGAAGTCAAGAATTGCCGGCTTTGATGTCTTCATGTCTATGCTTGACCTAGCAAACAAACAGTCTAAAAGAATCTTTTTATATGGTGCGAAAAAAGAAGTGCTTGAGGCTGTGAAACAGCGAATTGATACGGAATATCCAAATGTAGTCCTTGCCGGAAGCTGTGACGGCTATCAAGCAGATAAACGTTTTGTAGCGAAGCAAATCGCGCGCTCGAAACCTGATATGGTGTTCGTTGCATTAGGTTATCCAAACCAAGAGAACTTTATTTACGAATACCGCCATTTATTCCCGCAGGCTGTTTGCATCGGTTTAGGCGGAAGCTTTGATGTATTTAGCGGAACGGTGAAGCGTGCACCACGCTGGATGATTAAGACAAATACAGAATGGCTGTACAGATTGATTGTGAATCCATGGAGATGGAAACGAATGCTGAATATTCCTAAGTACGCTTTTGCCGTATTGAAGGAAAGCAAAGGAAAAAAACGTTACTATCCTGAGCAGGTAAAGGATCAAACGAAGCAGCTGTGAGAGACTGAGAAATGATGAATATACGCTCAATGATAATTTCATGTTACGCAGCATTTATTTCATTCATTGGATGGCTGATGAGCGGCGTGAAGCCTCGTGAGAACCAGGTGACGCTGCTTGTTTCATTCCAAGAGAATGCGGCTGCTCTCATTCATACTTATCAACAACAGGCGAACATGACAATGAAGCTTACTGTCCTTTATACGAAGCATGCTTCTGCGATAGAAAAGGACGGGCCTCATTTGTCATTTCGCTATTTTCATGAAAAAAATCCTCTCCATCTCATTCAATGTATGTATACGATGTTTAAAAGCAAGGTTGTCGTGACGGATAATTACTTTCTCATGACGAGTGTGCTCAGAAAACGGCCTTCTACTACCTGTATTCAAGTATGGCATGCCAATGGGGCTTTGAAAAAGTTCGGGCTTGAAGATGCTTCAAATTCTGAACGAAGTTCCCGTGACATCGAACGCTTTAAACGTGTTTATGCATCTTTCGATTACATTGTGACAGGCTCAGATCACATGCGTGAGATTTTCAAGAACTCGTTTGGGGTCAATGATGAACGCTTTTTACCAACTGGTGTACCACTGACGGATGTGTACTATGAACAGCACCAGCCTTCCTTGAAGCTGGATGATATCCCAAAAGGCAAAAAGATCCTGCTCTATACACCAACCTATCGAGACTTTGCAATGGACAGTCTTGTCCTGCCTTTTTCAAAAGAGCAATTGCAAACCGAGCTGAATGGCGATTACATTCTGCTCGTCAAGCTTCATCCTGCGGTCAAACATTTAGCGAAAGCAGAAACAGACGGTGAATGGATATTTGATGTGTCCGATCATCCGCTCTATCCACTGCTTTGTGCTTGTGATGTCCTGGTGACAGATTATTCGTCCATTGTGTTTGAGTATGCACTGCTCGAAAAGCCTGTCTTGTTCTTCACTTATGACTTAGACACTTATCGAGAGAAACGCGGCTTAGCCGACCGGTATGAAGACATCATTCCTGGTAAGGCTTGCGTCACTCAAGACATGCTCTTGCAGGAGCTTTTGCACCTAAACGTATCAACCAATAAAGAACGAATCAAAACCTTTGCTGAGGAATGGAACCAATATTCAAAGGGACAATCCAGTCAGCAGCTCCTTTCATTTATTGAACAGCAGCTGCTCTCACAAAAAAAACGTCCGGCTTCTCATTAGGAAGCACGGACGTTTTTTTATTTGTTATACACCGGGATATCGTAATACAGCGTATAGTCATCAAGCAGGTTATACAAACTATACATGCGAGTGACTTGCTTAGAAGCCCAGCCAATATCTGTTGCATATTGATGAGTTGCTGAAGCTGACCAGCGCATTTTATAAATTGTATCTTGCTTGTATGTGGCATTATTGATATAGCTGTTGCCAATGAATTTTGCTCCGCCAATGATGGCAGCCTCTGGCGTGAACCATTGCTGTTCATACGCATACTTTGCACCAAGATAGTTCGGATTGCTGTCATATGCGCCAATGCCATACATGTTATATACTTTCTTTCCATTATACATTGTACCATTCGCTAAAATGGAACTTCCGTTACCTGTTTCAAGCAACGCATGAGAAATAAGATATATTTCGTTGATATGATACGTTTTTGCTGCTGTAATAAAGGCTTGTCCTTTACCCGCAAGAATCCCTTTGCCTGCTAAAATCTTTGAATTGACCTCTGTTGGATTGAGATTCGCAGCTTCAGAGAGTTTCAGAAATTGAAAATAAGATTGCGTGCCTTCTGCAATATTGGCAGGATCTACATATTTTTTCACCTCTGCTACACTTGCATTTCTCCAGCCAAGGTTGATCCTGATCCAGTTCCCTTCTTTCCCAAGCTGTTTCACTTTTGCTCCTTTATTGAGCTGTGCCACAATGTTGCTTGCAGAGCTCGAATCAGGTGTAGAACGGACATTTAAACCGTCCGTATTCACTGTCGATGTTGCTTGGTCTACATATGCTGCATAGACATAGGCCGCACCATCTGTCTGTGGTGACACCTTCATTTGTTTGTTGACCATCTCATTGACAGTAAGATTGTAGTTCGTTTGCATGACCATTGGGCCATTTTTAATTTTTACGGCTGTGGCGGTCCAGCCATATTGGCTTTTCACAAAAGCAATGGCTTCATTTACAGTGGGTAACCCTGTAAATTGCTGCGTAATGTTGATTTTGTAAGTTGGTTTCGTTGTTGTTGTATACGCAGCGGTTTCATTCCGTTTTTTGAAAAATGCCAAGCCTTGGTCACGCAGTGCAGCGGTTGAGATGGCACCTGTTTTGATCTGATATTGAGCATAATCGGCTGCGCCTGTTTTTTGAACAGCGGCCTTCATTTTTTGTTTGGTCAAATAGCTGAGTGCTTGATTCAGTTTTGTCTGATTCACTGTCGGCTCTGTCGTGATACGGTATTGCTTGACCGCTTCTGTCAGCGTTTTTGTACTGCTGGCCACGCCATTTTTCTTGATGATCTCTTGAGCCTGCTTCACTTTACTTTGTTCATATACAGGTGTTGTCTTGAGACGATACGTTTTGCTGACAGCCTGTCCCTTACTTGCCTTGATGCTGCTTGTCAGCTTCTGCGTTTTTAAGTAGGCGGCCCCTTTATTCACTTTCGCTTGGTCCGCTGCTTGATTGACGACGAGTCGATACGTGCTGTCTGATACCTTGCCAGTTTTTTTCGTTGTCGCAGATACTTTTTTCTTTTGGAAGAAAGCCGCTGCTTTTTTCGCTTGGTCATCTCCTAAAAGGTTTCCCGTCACGACTTGGTATGGCTGTGTAGAAGAAATCTTTTTGGACGTGTAGCGCCATTTCTTTTTCTTGAAAAAAGCCACCGTTTTGGCGTAAGCTGTATCGTTCAATTGATTGAGTTTCACGATATAATTTTTTGTTTTTCCCACGCGCTGCACAGTACCTGCAGCACCGGTTTGTTTCTTCATCTGAGCTGCAGCTGAAGCTGCTTGTTTGTTGTCTTTAAAATAGCCTGATTCCAAGCTGTAAACATTTTTTAAGGCACCTGTCTTTTGAATCTTCCCGCTGATCTTTGCTTCTTTTTGCAGCTGGGTAAGGAGCGCCTGTGCTTTCGACTGGTTCGCTTGTGCAGCGGATGTGACGATGTAATACGGCTTACCTGCTGTCACCGTTTGAAGCACTGGTTTTAAACCAGATGCCTTTTGAAAGCCCTGCAGAATGGTATTCGCCTTGCTTTGTCCAACAATACCGCTTGAAATCAGCTGATACACAGTGCCAGCTTTCGTTTCGGTTTGGTATGTACTGGTGACGCCTGCCTGCTTTTGCAGCTCGGTTTGAATATTTTTCACTTTCGTTTCAGAATCAATGGTTCCTGATATGACCTGATAAGAAGGTTTGCTTTGATTGATGACTTCATAGGAGCTATTGAGCCCTGATGTTTTTGTTAGTTCAAGTGAGAGCTTTTTCGCCTGACTTTCATCCTTGACTGGGTCAGATACGACCTTTTGTAAAGGAAGACGGTCACCTACTGGAGACACCGTACCGCTTATGCCCACTTCTTTTTTTAATGCAGCTGCACTTGCATTCGCTGCTGCTTGCGACTCATATCCTGAAGCAGTAAGCTGATAGGTCGACGTATTTCCTGAGGTTTGATAAGTGGCTGTCCACTTTTTGTCTTTCTTTAGTGTTTCCACTGCTTTTTTCACTTCTGCTTCTGTTGTAAATACCTTTGAGGTGTTCATCGTATAAATGGATTGATCGACATAGGAGGCTGCTTGCGCTTCTTTACCCGTGTGTAATGTCATACCAAAGGCAGCTGCGAGTAACATAATCTTGATGGTTTTTTTCACGTTCCCTGTCCCTCTCTTAACTTTGCATAATAGTCTACTAATCTCTTTATCGACAAAAACAAGTACTCTTTCAAGTCATTTATGCAATAGAAAAATAGAGGACCCCCTCGAAGTCCTCTTTTCCTTATATATGCGACACAATCAGTTCACAAGATCCTTCAATTGAGAAGCTTCCTGTTTCAGCCGGCAGAATAAAATGAGCGCCCTTTGGCAGTGGATATGTGTGTCCGTCATGCTCTAAAGACCCTTCTCCATGAATCACACTGCATAGCAAAAACGGATAATCTTGCGAAAGCTCTACTTTTTGATCAATTTCCCATTTATACACAGAGAAATATTCTGCTTCGACAAATGTACGAATGGTCACTCCCCGGCGTGTTTCAACTGATTCATCTGCATACCCGTCTACATGAGGAACTGTTGTGACATCAATCGCTTGCGCAAAATGAAGTTCACGTTCGTTGCCATCTTGGTCTTTTCGTTCATAATCATATACGCGATAGGTTGTATCTGAGCTTTGCTGCGTTTCAAGGACAAGTGTTCCTTCGCAAAGCGCATGGATGGTACCGCTTGGCACATAATAAAAATCACCAGGCTTAATCTTCACCCGCCGCAAAAGACCTTCCCAATCTCCGCTATTCATCATGGTGACAAGCTCAGTTCTTGTTCTTGCATTGTGCCCATAGATCATTTCTGCTCCTTCTTTGCAGTCAATGATATACCAGCACTCTGTTTTTCCAAGCTCGCCGTTTTCATGTCTTTCCGCATAATCATCATCTGGATGTACTTGAACGGACAAGTCTTGGTTTGCATCTAATATTTTGGTTAACAGCGGGAAGCGGTCGCCTTCTATCCCCCCGAACAATTCTCTATGGTTGTCCCAAAGTTCGATCAGCGTTTTCCCTTTATATGGACCGTCTTTCACGACACTTGGCCCGTTTGGATGAGCAGAAATTGCCCAGCATTCTCCCGTTTGATCAGAAGGAATATCATAGCCAAATTGATCCCTTAAGGCTGTACCTCCCCATATTCTCTCCTTCAATTCAGGCAGTAAAAAAATTGGTGACTGCTTCATTCAGGATGACTCCTCCCTTTGCTACCCTTTGATAATTCCTACCTAGCTTGATTGAAAACTAGTAAGTCTCAACTTTTATTATGACGCTATCTAAAGAGAAGTCAATCCTTTCAGTACACCGAATGAAAACGATAACACAAAAATGTTTTACCCTTTGACAGAGCCTGCGAGAAGCCCTTTAACAAAGTATTTTCCAAGAAGAATATAGACGAGTAGTGTCGGCAGCGCAGCCAATATCGCCCCTGCCATTTGGACGTTCCATTGCACAATTTGACTGCCTGATAGATTTTGCAGCGCAACCATTACCGGCTGATGCTCCGCAGTGGTCATCGTAACCGCAAATAAGAATTCATTCCACACATTTGTGAACTGCCAAATGGCGACCACGACAAATCCTGTGATCGAAAGCGGAAGAATCATATGTCTGAAAATCCCGATAAACCCTGCGCCATCCATTTTCGCCGATTCAATCATTTCATCTGGGATACTCACATAGAAATTTCGGAACATGAGTGTTGTGATCGGAAGTCCGTATACGACATGGACAAGCACAAGCCCTGGAATTGAATTATACAATCCGACTTCACGCAAAAATTGAATGAGCGGGATCAGGATACTTTGATATGGAATAAACATTCCAAACAGCATCAGCGTAAAGACGATTTCTGATCCTTTGAAACGCCATTTTGATAATACATAGCCATTCATTGCACCTAAAACAGCTGACAATAAAGTAGCAGGAATGACAAGATAAAGAGAATTCATTAAATTGGGCGCTAGCTTTTCAAACGCGATTTGATAGCTTGAAAAGTCGATAGTAGATGGCAGCGACCACATTCGCTCAAGGGTGACTTCACCTAATGGCTTCAAGCTTGTGACGAGCATGACATAAACAGGCATCAGAAAAAAGAGACTGAACAATATCAATAAAGCATAAAGAACTGGACGAACAAACCATCTGGCTGTCATGATGAAGCCCCCTTCCGGCTCGACAGGAGATATGGCACGATAAAGACCGCAACAGAGATCAGCATGACAACCGCAATGGCGGCACCGCCTGCATAATGGTTTCCTCTAAAGGTCATTTCAAACATATACACGCCCGGAACATCCGTGACAAAGTTCGCACCCGGCCCTGTCATCGAATAAATCAAATCGAAAATTTTTAATGAAATATGAGCCATGATGATAACGACACTTGCAGTAATCGGTTTTAAAAGAGGGAAGATGATTTTCCAGTAAATCTGCCACTCCGTTGCACCATCCATTCTAGCAGCCTCTCTTACTTCCTCTGGAATTCCTCTTAGACCCGCCAAATACATCGCCAGAGAGAAGCCTGTCATTTGCCAAACTGCTGCAATCACAACAGCAATCATGGCCGCAGGTACACCAAACTCAATTTTCCCCCAGACAAATCCGGCCAATATGTTCGTATCCGTATACCACTTAGGCTGGATACCAAGTGTTTTCAAAAATAAATTCACCCCAGTTGACGGGTTTAAAATCCATTGCCATACGACTCCTGTGACAACGAAGGAAAGGGCCATCGGAAAGAAGAATAAATTCCGAAAAAGAGATTCCCCCTTGATCTTCTGATCTAGTAAAATCGCAAGTGCGAGACCAGTGACAATGACCGCTCCAATAAAAAATAAAGTAAAAAAGACCGTGTTTCGAAGATCTGATTGAAAGCGGAAATCTTGAAACAGCATGACATAATTGTGAAGACCTGCGAAAGAGAAATCAGGAACAAGCGTGGTCCAGTTTGATAATGACACATATCCTGTCCAGCCAATAAAACCGTAAACAAAGATGAATAATAAAACCGCTGACGGGGCTAAAAAGAGCAGCGCCAGCAGCTGGTCTCCATTCCATTTTTTCCGCATACGTTTAACTTTGGACACAGGTGTTTTTGTTATCGGCGATGTGTCTATGCGCATGAAACTGCACTCCTTTCTAAAAAAGAGGCGGTGCCTAGCCGCCGCCTCCTTCGTCTTTATTTCATTGCCTCTTTTAATGATGAAACAAACTGACTGCTGTCTTTTTGTGTCACGAAGATATTGACGGCTTGATTCGCTTTTGTCACAAACCCTTCTTCAGCAGCTGAGCCATGAGCAAGAGACGGCGCCAGTTTTGACTCTTTAAATGCCTTCATCGCCGATTTTCCGTATTCATCATATTTTGATACATCTGCATCCACACGTGCTGGAATCGATCCTTTTAGCGGATTAAACGCATCCTGTCCTTCCACAGATCCTAAAACGGATAAGAATTTCTTCACGTTTTCTGGCTGTTTCACACCCTTTGGCAGTCCAAATGTATCGGTGATCACCATAAAGCTTCCTTCCGTTCCAGGAGTCGCCGTGTATCCAAAGTCTTGATTCACCTTCAAATCAAGATCATTCACAAAGTACCCCTTCGCCCAGTCGCCCATGACATTCATTGCCGCTTCTCCTTTTGCCACGAGCTGTGAGGCATCCTGCCAGTTACGTGAACTGTGATCATCATTGACGTATTCGAGCATACGTCCAAAGATGTCTGCCGCTTTCTTCACTTTCGGGTCATCCATTTTCATGTCGCCAGCCCAAAGTTTTTGATAACCATCTGCACCTAATACACCCAGCAACACACTTTCAAACAAATGAGTCGCTGCCCAAGGCTCCTTATCTCCAAGTGCAAGTGGTGTGATTCCTTTTTTCTTTAATGCATCTGCTGTTTTGAAAAATTCATCAAATGTCGTTGGCGGCTCTAAGCCTGCATCATCAAATACCTTCTTGTTATACCAAAGCACATTGCCCCTGTGAATGTTTACTGGTACGGAATAGATTTTCCCATCTTTGCTGACAAGCTCAATCAGTGATTCTGGGAATTTGTCTTTCCAGCCTTCTTTTTCATATAAATCATCCAGCGGCTCCATTTTGCCTGCCGCGACCCAGCTCTCATTCAGCTCCGCCCCGCCATGCACTTGAAACGTAGCAGGCGGATCATTTCCCTGCATACGGCTAGTCAGGACAGCCTTTGCATTCGTACCAGCACCGCCTGCGACAGCTGCATTTTCAATTGGAATGTCTTTATTCTTCTCTTCAAACAATTGAATGAGTGCCTTCAGCCCGTCTTCCTCACCTGCTCCTGTCCACCAAGAGAAAATCTCGAGCTTTTCCGTTCCACCTTCTTTTTTTTCCTCTGAGTTCGTCGATGAACTGCAGGCAGTGACGATAAGCATACAGAGTGCCAGCAGCGTAAAGCCTAATTTGAACTTCATAATTGATCCCCCCGTCCCTATTTTGTAAGCGTTATCAAAATAAGTATAATGGCAGATCCTTGCTTTTTTTCAGGCAAACTTCTTCACTTTTTTATGAAATTCTTCATTTTTTTACGGCCTGTTTTCGATATTCCTTCGGTGAACAGCCGACCATCTTCTTAAACACACGGCTGACGTAATTAGGATCTGTATATCCTGCCTGATAGGTAATTTCTTTTAAGCTAAGCGAGCTGTCTATGAGAAGCTTTTTGATTTTATCCATCCGGCAGGCTGTCACATACTCTTTAAATGTCAGACCCGTCTCGTCTTTAAATCGTTTTGTGAAATAGGTCGGACTTAAATCAACATAAGCGGCCGTTTGCTCAAGTGTGATCTGTTCACAATAATGCGTTTTGATGTAACGTTTTGCCCGCTCGATGTCATTGATGGTCTGTGTCCTCGCTTCATACACATCAAATAGATGTTCACAGCACTGTCGGCATTCAGCTGCGGTGCTGATTGTCAATATCGATAGGTCTGTACGGAGGCGTGATTTGAAGAGAATCAGCAGTTCTTTTACTTGTGAAATCGTCGCTCCTTCTAATTGAAAAGCATCAAATAAAGCCAGCGCATCCTCTCTTCTCCCTTCCTCGAGCGCCTGCATCATGCTGTCTGCAAGCTCCGGCAGATGAATCAATGGACCGGGCTTCACCTCTGTTTGGTAAAAGCCATAACGAACAACGCCGCCGCTCTTTTTTCGCTGATAATAGGAAAGCTTCGCCTCTGCTGCACTTTTTTGAAGATGAAGCGGGTTTGAGACTGGATGCCCTATGCCAACGACAGGTGAAGGCTGACCGCTTGTCATGGCAGCTCGAATGGCTTGCAGCACCTCTGCCTTTAGCTGACCTGATCCCTGCTGACTATAAATGAGGCATGTAAACAGTTCTCCTCCCATCTGAATCGGCACCGTATGAAATCGTGCAGATTTCTGTAAATCGGTCAACAGCTGATCTCCTTTTGTTCGCTGCACAGCGATGATAAGACCTGCTTCATATTCGGAAAATAGTTGTTGAAACTCCATGGATGTATAGGATTGACCGTTCACGACATGCGCTTCAAGCCACTTTGACTGCTGATCGGCTGCTGCCGCCTGCCGGAGAGACGCCTCCTGCTGAATCTCTGCTGCTACAAATCGAATGGCTGCGATGGTTTCGTCTTTGTCAGCTGGTTTGACAAGGTATTGTTTCACCCCTTCCTGCATCGCTTGCTTGGCATAATCGAATGTATCGTAGGCTGTCAGCATAATGAATTTGGTATGAGGACTGCTTGCTTTGATCTGTTTGATCGCTGTCAGTCCATCCATGCCAGGCATCTGAATATCCATGAGCACAAGGTGAATGGACTCAGATCGCACGAATTCAACCGCCTTCTTTCCATTTTCCGCTTCTCCTGCTATATGACACTCTGGAACCCATTCGGTTAAGAATTTCCGCATCGCTAGCCGTTCTATTTTTTCATCATCGACAATCAGCACGTTCAGCATGCCGGTCCCTCCTTCATCGGAATAGCCAATTGTATGGTGGTGCCTTCGTTTGGTTTTGAATCAATTTGAAGGGCATCTTGCACCCCGTAAAACAAGCGCAGTCTTGACATTACATTTCGAAGACCGATTCCTGTCGAGTGGCCTTTACTCAGAATGTTCGGATCTTCGTCTTCTTTTTCTGACAGCAATCTTCTTTTCTCCTGTTCATTGATGCCCATCCCATTGTCCCGAATCCGAATCATCACATAGCCGCCTTCTTGATAGATCGAGAGCTCGACAAGTCCCTCTTCCTCCTTTGGTTCAACGCCATGAATGAAGGCATTTTCAACAAGCGGCTGTAAGGTGAGACTTGGGATATGCACAGATAAACACGATTCATCGATGGACGTTTTGCACGTAATACGATCGGCAAATCTCGTTTCTTGTATATGAAAATATTCTTTTACCACTTTCACTTCTTGTTCTAATGTAACGGATGTACTAAGAGCAGACAGCGAATACCGCATCAGCGTGGAAACGGATTGAATCAACCTCGATGTGGCTTCCGCTGATTCTAAGTAAGCCATACGTGAAACGATGTTTAATGTGTTAAATAAAAAATGCGGGTTCATTTGGTTTTGCAGCGTTTTTAGCTTCATATCTTTGATTTTTTGATCCAATGCTGCCTTTTGTTTGATCTCTTCAATCATCATTTTCATCTCTTGCCGCATTCGCTGAAAGGCTTCATTTAAAACAGATATTTCATCCTTTGAGGTAACATGCAAATTCGCTCCATCAAAATGTCCTTCTGATACTTCTTTTACGCTTCGGGACAGATGAACGATGGGTCTTGAGATCCCGCCAGCAATCATATACGCCATCCATAATGCGACCCCGATTGATAATGTAAACAGGCACAAGGTAAAGAGCGCATAGGTTTGATGCCTTTTTTGAAGAGATTGATAGAGTATCTGATACTCAGATAATTCATCATCAAGCAGGGTCATCGTCTGCTCTTGTATATAGGAGGAGACGGTTCTCACTTCCTTCACACTTGCAGCATATTCTTCGATTTTCCCTTCTTTCACATGTGTCATGGTCGCATCACTTTCATTGATGAGCGTCCGCATCATATATTGATATTTTTCAATAGAAGGAATTGTCGCATGAAGACCAGCATCCTTTCGCAGCGCTTGATCGTATGATTTCATTTTCTGTTTTGACGTAAGATATTCTTTGGCAAACTTCCGTTCCTTTTCAATGGCATAGGCATTGACCTTTTCATACATCGTTTTCGCCTCTGTTGATATATCATTGAGCAGGAGAAAAGAACGAAAGCTCCGGCTATATTCTGATGTGATTTTTGAACTGCTCCAGTAGACAAAAAAAGCGGCTACGTTGCCAAGAAGCACAAGGATTAAAAATGCCAACAACAGCTTACTTCGAATCCTTCTCATGGCTGCACCCCCTGCTTTCTGTCTGTTTGCTGAAGAGGCAGATCCCCGCGCCGGATTACACTCGTTCCCGTGTACTGAAGCGGTTCTTCTTTTTCACCTTTCTGCAAACGAACAAGCGATTCAACCGCTTGATAGCCCATTTCATAAGGATGCTGTACGACCACGGCATCAATTGTTCCATCATCAAGTGCCTGAATCGTGTCAGGCAATGTGTCAAATGCAAGCACATAAAAATCAGTGGTTGATCGATACTGTGCGATTGCTTGAATGATGCCTGCGCCATCTAATGCACTTGTGCCATAAAATGCGGTGAGCTTCTCATGATCGTTTAATAGTTTATAAGCAGCACCTGAAGCACCTGACTTCGTAATGGCTGATTCTTCTATTCCAGCAATATGAATGCGTTTTTCAGCAGCAACGGCATCTCGAAAGCCTTTGACGCGCAGCTTTTGATGAATGGCATCCAGCCTGCCTGTGACAATTCCTACATACTGTTCACCTTTTGTATCTGCGATGAGTGCCTGTCCTGCGATAAAGCCTGAATAGTAATTGTCCGTCCCTACATACACTTGACGATTGCTCCCCTCTGCATCTGTATCGACGGTGACGACATCAATTCCTTTTTCCCTCGCCTTCCGAAAAAGCGGTTTGTATTTTTTCGCATCAAGTCCCTGCGTCATAATGCCATCAACATGTCCAGCGATTGCCATATCAATGGTTTTCAGATGATCGTCCACATCCGCTTGTTTTGGGCCCAAATATTCTAGATACACGTGATGAACGTCTGCCGCATCCGCAGCTCCCTTTTGTACAAGCTGCCAATATTCGTTATCAAGTTCCTCCGGTACAAGGACAAAATGGTATTGATACGTTGACGCTGTTTTGTCGGAAGCGCTCTCAATTTGAAATAAATCTTGACCTAAAAACGTTAAAAAGATGACAGATACCACACAAAATGTGAGAAATGCACTCATTCCGAACCACTTAGATAATTTCACCGTACCCTCCTCCTTTCCACTATTTCCGCATAAAAAAAGAGCTGCTTATAAGCATACTCTCTCGACCTCTATAATTCCTTTGTCATAAATAAACTGTTTGGATCTTCTTGATATGTACCAAAAGGCGGGCAATACTGAAACCCAGCGCTCTCATATAGTTTTCTTGCTGGTTCAAAGAAAGCCATTGCCCCTGTCTCTAAGCTGACACGTGTGTAGCCGCGCCGTTTTGCCTCTTGGAGAAGATGATTCAGCATATACCTCGCTACACCTTTTCGCATATGGAGGGCTGCGGTTCTCATCGATTTGATTTCCCCATGTTCACTTGACAGTTCTTTTAACGCTCCGCAGCCAAGAAGCTCCTCTCCATCTCGCACACTCCACACCGTGACATCTTGCTTTTTTAAATCAGTCAACGGAAGGGCATGAATGCTTTCTGGCGGCGAATGCTCCTTCATCTCTTCTATATGTGCGGTAATCAGCTGGTCAATTCGTCCATCCGTGAGTTCATCTTGTAGAATGTACATTTTCAATCACTCCTTCACGATCATTGTACGTGAAGAGTTGAAATTTTATCTGCTGTTATGTCAGATAAACGAACAAACAACCGGCATCAACGAGCCAGTTGTTTGTTCGTTTGACAAGTATTTATGAGGAAAGAACGGCTTGTAATTCCTCTGCTGTACTGCTTTCAAGCTGACTTCCGACACCGACAGCCACCGCGCCTGCTTTGAGCCACTTTGGAACATCAGCTGGATGAATGCCGCCCGTAGGAATAAATTCAATTTCTGGAAATGGACCTTGTAAGTTTTTCATATAGGATAAACCGAAAGAGCCGCTCGGAAAAAGCTTGAGCAAGCAATAGCCATCTGCTTTAGCCTGCATGATTTCACTCGGGGTGAGAACCCCTGGTACATAGAGTGTGTCGTAAAATGAAAGATGTTCTCCAATCATAGGAAGATAGCCTGGGCTGACGATAAACTGTGAGCCTGCCTCAATGGCTGATTGCGCCTGCTCCAGCGTCGTAATTGTTCCCGCTCCTACTATGAGGTCCTGCTCCTCCTGGAAGGATGCGATGATGCGTTCAGCATTTGGCGTAGTATACGTTACTTCAATGGCACGAACCCCTTTTTTCTTTAAACGCTCAATCATTTCAATGCCTTCTGCTTCACTACCTGCTCTTACCACTGCAATTAATTTACAAGACGCTAGCTGCTTTTTAATGCTCAAACTTGCTGACTTTTCCATATCTCTCATCCCCTTTCATGTACTCCCGCCTTTGATATCGCTTGGCTTCTTTCATAAAAGCCTGAAGCTCCTCCCGGGTTGGCAGTCCGTCCTTATCGCCAGGTGACATCACTGCAAGTGCCCCGACCGCATTGCCTCTTGTCACGGATTTTTCATGTGATAAGCCGTCAAGCAAGCCGCTGATGACCCCCACTGCAAATCCATCACCAGCTCCAACTGTGTCTACGACATCCTGCACATAAAATCCATTCACAATCCCCTGACCGGCTGCACTTTTATAAAAGGCACCTTCTGCCCCTAGCTTAATGACCACTAGTTTGACACCTTTTTGCAAATAAACATCGGCAATCTCTTCTGGCTCGTGATAACCTGTGAGCCTTTGCCCTTCTGCAAGCCCTGGAAAAAACCAATCCGATTGTGAGGCGATATGATTCACCGTCTGAATCATATCTTTCTCCTCTTTCCATAGCTGAAGCCTTAGGTTTGGATCAAATGAAATGGTTTTGCCCGCTTCCTTCATTTCTTGAAGGGCATGAAAAGAAAACGCTCTCATTTCATTAGATAAGGCAGGCGGAATACCAGTCATATGAAGGTGGCCTGCCTGTTTGAAATAATCGGCGGGAAAGTCGCTTGGACTCATTGTGCTCGCAGCAGAGCCTTTCCGATAATACGTGACGTCAGGGTCTCCTTCCGTCACTTTTGATTTAAGTAAGATTCCCGTTTGAGACCCATCATTTGAACGGAGCACTGCACTTGTATCGACCCCTTCTTTTTGAAGCTCTTCTAAAATGAATGTGCCAAGTGAATCTGCTCCGACTTTGCTCATCCATCCCACATGAAAGCCCAGCCTCGCCAAGCCGACAGCTACGTTACTCTCTGCACCAGCAAGCGCCTTTTGGAATGTATGCACTTGATGAAGCTCTCCAACTTCTTTTGCATAAAACATCGCCATTGATTCCCCAAATGTGACCGCATCCAATGCTTTCATTCATTTCTCCCCTTTCTCGGTACCGGTTTCAAATCAGTTGAAAAAGAGAGAGCATGCACGTATGTATACTCTTCTCTGCCTATCATTTATAAAGATTTCCTCACAATGATTTCTCCATCAAGCTGAATGGTTTGGGGCGCACTTTCATCCCCTTCTAGCCGCGTCTTGATTTTTTGCATGGCTGCTTTCCCCATTTCATGAGATGGCTGGGCGACCGTTGTAATTCCAGGTCCAATCAGCTTATACCACTCTGTATCATCAAACCCTGCAATGCCGATCTCATCAGGAATCTTCACCCCAAGCTCTACAAGTTCACTAATCAGCTTCAGCATGAGTAATCCATTACCGGCTAAAATCGCTTTTTTCTGTTCGTTTGATTCTAAAAAACGGACAATCTCTTTACGCATTTGTTCCTTTTGCTTTAAATCAATTTCTGCAATGACCGGCTTCTTCTGTTTACTCAAAGCTGTCTGTTCATATGCTTCCTTTCGTTCTTCACGAGGGCTGATTCCATCGACAGGCTCAGTAAAGAAAGCAATGTGATCATAGCCTTTCTCATACATTTGTTGAAGCAGCCGGATGGTGATATCACGGTTGTTCGTGGTCACTGTGTCGACTTTCAGTTCAGGCAGCTTCCGGTCCACAAGAACAATCGGTACACCGTTTTTCTTAAAATTCCCCAGAATGTCATTGTTCTGTCCTGTCGTATTGATGATGAGCCCTTCAATATAATGTGCATTCAGTTTTAGGAGCATTTCCCGTTCTTTTTCTGGACGATTATCTGTGTTGCACACCATGATGCTGTATCCATATTCATCACAAATCTCTTCGACCCCGCGAAGTGTTGCCACAGAGAATGGATTCGTAATGTCGGCTACAATAAACCCAATGACCTTGCTTTTTCTGACCTTCAATCCTTGAGCAAGCTGACTCGGACGATAATGGAGTTCCTCAATGGCTTTCTTGATTTTTTTTACCTTTTCAGAAGAAATTTCATTTGTTCTGCCATTGATATATCTGGATACAGTTGATTTTGAGACCCCTGCATAAGCTGCAACTTCATTAATGGTGACTTTCGTTTGCTTTTTCTCTATCATTCAAAAAAACTCCTACAATTGATCTTCTCATTTGATTCGAAACCGATTTCAAATAAACTTAAAAAAAGCATATCATAATTGAATGCTTTTCAGAAGATTTTTTTGCATGATGAGGGCAAAAATTTGTTTAACCAGAGAAAAAGAAAGCGATTTCAAATTAACGGTTGACGACGCCCTCCTTTTCCTCTAGAATTTTCCTTGAAACCGATACCAAATAAATATCAATTTTTGTTTCAGATGGAAAGGGAGGCTTATCCAAATGGAAAATCGTTATGCTGTACATCCTGAGCAGGTCAAACGTTTTACAACAGAGGAACTTCGTCGACATTTTCATATTCCTACGCTGTTTGTCAGTGGTGAATTAAAGCTCTATTACTCGCATGAGGACCGCGTAGTGATTGGCGGAGCCATGCCGGCAGCAGAGCCACTCACACTAGATGCTGGTGACTTTTTACGGACGGAGTATTTTCTTGAAAGACGAGAAATCGGGATTGTGAATGTCGGCGGACAAGGAACGGTCACTGTTGATGGTGAAGCCTTTGTGCTGGAGCATAAAGATTTCTTATATATTGGTCTTGGTCACGAAGATGTACAGTTTGCTAGTTCGTCAGGCGAGCAGGCCAAGTTCTATTTAGTATCAGCCACGGCTCACAGGGCGTACCCTACGCAAAAAGCAGCCATCGCTGACTTAACACCAAACCACTTAGGGGAAGCAGCTTCCTCCAACGTACGAAACCTGTATCAAGTCATCCATGCAGACGGCATTCAAAGCTGTCAGCTCATGATGGGCATCACTCAGCTTGAAACCAATAATACATGGAACACGATGCCCGCTCATATTCATGATCGCCGGATGGAAGTGTACTTATATCTTGATATCGAAGAGGATGCACGGGTCTTTCATTTTATGGGGGAGCCATCTGAAACAAGACATCTCGTGGTGGCAAATGAAGAAGCAGTCATTTCACCTGCCTGGTCCATTCATTCAGGCTCAGGAACAGCGAATTATTCATTTATTTGGGCAATGGCGGGCGAAAACTATACGTTCAAAGATATGGACTTTGTCCCAATGGATCAGCTGAGGTAACGAGGGTGATGACAACTTCATATGCAGCGTCCCTCTTCTCCCTTGAAGGAAAAACAGCCCTTGTGACAGGTCCTGGAACCGGCATTGGGCAAGGCATTGCCGTGGCGCTTGCCAAATCAGGTGCAGATATCATCGGTACGTACCATCACACACCGCTTGAAGAAACAAAGACACTTGTCGAACAGGCAGGTCGATCATTTCATGCGGTTCAGGTTGACTTTTCTAATCCTCAGTCTGCAAAGCAGGCTGTCGATGCCATATTAAAGAAGCATACGATTGATATTTTAATCAATAATGCTGGAACCATTAAAAGAGAGCAGGCGTCTCACTATTCAGAGGAAGATTGGCATACGGTCATGGATGTGAATATCAACAGTCTCTTTTTCCTCACGCAAAAGGTTGGACAGCAGATGCTGAAAAATGGGCAAGGGAAAATCGTCAATATCGCCTCCCTTCTATCGTTTCAAGGCGGCGTCTTTGTCCCTGCTTATACAGCTAGTAAGCATGCTGTCGCTGGGCTGACGAAAGCTTTTGCCAACGAATGGGCGAGCCAGCATATTCAAGTCAATGCGATTGCGCCTGGGTATATTGCGACTAATAACACACAAGCCATTCGTGACGATGAAAATCGAAATGAAGAGATTCTGAAACGAATTCCCGCCGGGCGCTGGGGAAAACCTGAGGATCTAGCCGGTGTTGCTGTTTTCCTTAGCTCACCAGCTTCTGATTATATGAACGGCCACATTTTAGCTGTTGATGGCGGCTGGCTTGCAAGATAAACAAACGAGAGAATTCCTATCCGGGATTCTCTTTTTTCTATTTGCATAATTCTCCACCTTCCGAGTCACTCTATAAAAAACATGTGATGAGGGTGAGGTATTATGAAAAGTCGTATTGAACAAGATATAGCGTCCGTCATTAAGCGTGTCAAAAGCTTTGCCGGAAGAAGTGATGATATCGTGTTTCACTCTTTTTCATTTGGTCCTTCCACTATTTCTGCATGTCTCGTGTACGTTGAAGGACTCACAGAATTTGAGATGCTTTCTAAGCAAATCATTTCACCAATGCAAAAGGAAATCGACATCACAGAGGTGGGTTCTACTACACTTCCCTCCCTTTCAAAAACGTTCTTTGGCATTCAAAATGATGTGCTTGATGATATGAACCTTGCCATCGAGCAGTTATATAGCGGCAAGGCTATTTTATTTGTAGATGGAACGGATCAAGCGCTTGCGCTTCATACGAATCTTTTTCAATTTAGAGAAGTAGAAGAGCCGCAATCTGAAGTTCTTGTAAGAGGACCGCGGATTGGATTTATTGAAAACCTTGAAAAAAACACGGCTTTACTCCGTGAACGGGCAAACGACCCTCATCTTGTGATTCAAAAGGTGAGTATAGGTACTCGCAATAAAAAATCCGCTGCTCTTGTGTATGTTCGCGATATTGCTGATCCTAAACTAGTAGAAGATGTTCTATCACGCATGATGGAAATCAAAATGGATGACATCCCTGAAACCGGCTATATTGAACAGTTGATTGAGGACAGTCACATTTCTATTTTTCCACAGATTCAAAACACAGAACGTCCTGACCGGGTGATTGCATCTGTGCTTGAAGGAAAAGTCTCGATTTTGCTCGATGGGACTCCTTTTGCTCTTATTTTACCTATGACACTTACAGCTTTGATGCAATCTCCGGAGGATTATTATCAGAGGTGGACAAGTGCAACTCTTTTGCGTTTACTTCGTTATATTGCCGTGCTGCTCACGATTTTTTTACCCGGGCTTTACATTGCACTTGTCTCTTATCATCCCGGTTTATTACCGACAAGAATGGCACTCACCATCGCAGGCAGCAGGCAGAATGTTCCCTTCCCTCCTGTTGTCGAAGCCATTCTCATGTCTTTTACGATAGAGCTGCTGCGGGAAGCTGGGCTACGGCTTCCAAGAGCCATCGGACAGACAATTGGGCTCATTGGCGGCGTGATTATTGGTCAGGCAGCTGTCCAAGCCAATATCGTCAGTGCCTTAATGGTGATTATTGTATCGCTGACCGCACTGGCTGATTTCACGGCACCGTCATATGACTTTAGTTTCCCACTGCGTATTTTACGGTTTATGGCCATTTTTAGTTCAGCATTGTTTGGATTATACGGCTTAATCATGTGTTATTTATTTGTGCTTTGTCACTTGATGCAGTTAAAGACCTTTGGTTTCGACTATTTCACACCGGTATTGTCTTCACCGTTTTCAGATTTAAAGGATACGTACGTTCGTTTACCAATCGGGCTATTTAAATCCAGACCGAAAACAGCAAAAATAAAAAATCTCAAAAGACAAGGAGATTAAACGATGTACAGACCTGAAAAGCTATCATTGTTACAAGTCACCATTCTATGCAGCTCTACAATGATAGGCGCTGGAATTTTAACCATTCCACGCAGTTCTGCCAATTCAGGATTCCCTGATGGCTGGATCATTATATTAATACAGGGAGTCATCTTTGCTTTCGTTGCTTTTTTGTTGGGCTGGATTGCCGAAAAGAATGCACCAGACACCATTTTTGAGTCAAATACAAAAGGAGCAGGGGCATTCTTTGGCACGATCTTTAATTTAATGCTAATCGCCTATTTACTAGGCATTGTCGGCTTTGAGGCACGTGTTCTCGGCGAAGTGGTTCAGTTTTTTCTTCTGCAATCGACTCCCATGGCAGTGATTGTGATGATTTTTCTACTTGTAGCGATCTATCATTTGAAAAGCGGTATCTTTCCAGTCGTCAAAATGGTGACCTATATTTATCCAATCACGATGGTCATATACATAGCCCTCATGCTGTTTTGTTTGAAAATATTTGATTTTGATTATTTGCGTCCTGTGATGGCGCATGGTTTTAAAGATTTTAGTAAGCTGTTCTCTCAAACCTTTATTCAATTTACAGGCTTTGAAGTGATTTTGTTTATTGTACCGCTCATCTATAAAGATAAATGGTCGAAAGCAAAATGGGCTGCTGCGATCGGGGTAGGGATTACTTCTCTTGTATACTCCCTCACGCTTTTTGTAGTGATTGGCTCCATGACCGTTGGTGAAACGAAATCTCTCACCTGGCCGACAGTTTCCCTCATTCAAGCGCTTGAACTTGAAGGGGTGTTTATCGAACGATTTGATATTTTCTTACTGACAATTTGGACGTGCCAGCAGTTCATTTGTATGCTGGGCTTTTTCCAGTTTGCGATTAAAGGCTGCTTCACCGTTTTTAAAACAACCAATTTAACGAGACTGCTATGGCTGCTATTTTTGATTACATCAGCTCTCTCACTTTTCCCTAAAAATATCAATGAAGTCTTTTACTACTCTACTTTACTCGGCTACGCATTGTTCGTGATTTTAGCCATTCCTTTTATTACAGCTATCCTGCTGATAATACGTAAAAAATGGGGAGGTCGTTCTGCATGAGAGGAAGGCGTATGCTGTTATTCTTTTTTTCCTGCTGCCTTTTCCTTTTTTCAGCAGGCTGCTGGGACTTAAAGGATATTGAAAAACTATCGTTTGTACGCGGTGTTGGCATAGATGAGGAAGACGAGAATGGGGTTAAGCTGACCTATCAAAACCTTGTACCGAAAACGGGCGGATCACAAGAAGCCGATTCTCCCGGCTATGTGAATGTCGTCTCGAAGGGAAAAAATGTGCTGGAGGCTGTCAGTAATGTCGCCTTGAAGGATCCGCCGATCTATAGTGATCACCTGAAAATCTTTTTATTTGGCAGAAACCAAGCGGAGCATCACGATATTCAAGGAACACTCAATCATTTTATTCGAGATGATGAGGTTCGGCGCAGCAGCTATCTCCTCGTGTCACGAGGAGATGCTTCAAAAATTATTAACCAAAAACTGAAATCGCAGCAAAAGATCCCGGTTGAACATATCTTCGAAACATCTAAAAATCGAAGCTTTAACGGAAAGATCGCACTGCCAACTCGTATTGGCCGGGCGTCTGATTATTTTCAAATGGGTGTTAGCTTCCTTGTGCAAAGTGTAGATGCGGTAAACGGTGAACTTATTTATGATGGGGCAGGTATCATTCACGGAAAAACAAGAAAGCTGATCGGTTTCATCTCTGCGAAGGATGTCCAATATTTAAACTGGGTAATGAATCGGATCTCAGGCGGTGTTGTACCCGCCACCTACAAAGGCTTTCCGATTACGTATGAAATTAAGAAAGCCAAAACCAAGATTGAACCCTACCTGAAAGATGGAAAGGTTTCCTTTAAAATTAGCATACAAACAAATGGAAAATTGTCAGAGGATCAATATCCCCCTGAAAACTCATACGATGAACAGTACATCAAACGATTTGAGAAGGTTTTTTCTCGTAAAATTAAAGAGCGCATACAAAAAACGATCAGTCGTATGCAACATGAAGTAGGTGTTGATCCTATTTTTTTAAGCCGGCAGTTTCGTATTAAGTATCCAGAATATTGGGATCAGCATCGTGATGAATGGGACAAACTATTTCAAGAAGCAGACATAACGTATGACATCAAAGTGAGCATCTTGAACTTTGGTGCAGAAGGCGCAACAAAAAGCTTCAAGTGGTAATGCCAAAGGGCGGCTATCTCTCAGGAGAGCCGCTTTTTTTACATGCAACGATTAGAAGCTGGTATAGCGTCACTTGATCAGACAACGCTTTTGTTTGAAAGCCAAGTGATGCGCCTATTCTTGCCACCTCGTCAAAAAACAATTGGACGTTTTGATCAATCTGCACATTGATCCGCTGCTCGATCACACGTTCAAACAATGAGTCTGGGAAAAGCGCACGCATCGTGTTTGGTGTGAAGAACCGTATATGGGTTCGGTCTAAAATTCCTACATCTTGATACGTAAAATCCCCTGTCATCAAAGGAAGAAGCACCTCTGCATGCATCATGTTAGGCAAACAGCAAATGATAACACCGCCTGGCTTTAAAGAGGCGTGGGCTTGCTCAATGATGTGCCAAGGATCTGACACATGCTCTAAAACATCAGAAAAAATGACCGCATCAAAAAAGGCCTCTTTCTCTGACCATGGGTATTCATCCGCATTTGCCTCGATGACTTCTTCGTAATACGCCTTTGCGACCGCTGCTTTTAACGCATCCGCCTCTACCCCGTACATATGTACAGACTGACGATTCATTAGTTCAAGCCCGGTAGCCCCTGCGCCGCATCCAACATCCAGCACGTGTGCAGCGTCCTCAGGAAGTAATTCCGCAAAATACGGATGAGGAGTGATCAAATTTAGATCTATGCCCCACTTATCTAAAAATCGAAGTCGATTCTCAGTAAACAGTGTAGAGATGTTCGTTTCTTCGTTTGCATGGAACGTTGCATGACCATGATGATGCACAAAGGAATCATGCACAATTTGCAGCTGATATCCTTTTAGTAATGAACGTAAGCAAAGATCGTCATCCTCAAATGATCCATATACGAACCGCTCATCAAATAACCCCACATCCTCGATCAGCTTTCTTTTCACGAGCAAGCAAAACCCTACGAGCCGGTGCACATAAGTTCTCTGACCTTTTCTCTTAGACGTATACTCCTTAGCAAAGGCTGGGAGCTCCTTCACATCTGTATACGATGGCTGGACCATCTGAGGGCCGCTGACATAATTAGAGACGGGCCCCACCATCCCAATCTGTTCTGATGCGAATAGCGCCTCTTTTAATGGAGGCAGCCAATTTTCCGTCACGATCGTGTCATTATTTAAAAAGAGAATGCTGTCTCCTGAAGCTTTTTTTGCCCCTTGATTACATCCCTTTGCAAAACCTTCATTCTCTTCATTATCAATGAAAATCACATCATCCAGCTCTCTTACATATTCCTTCGTGCCGTCAGTTGACGCATTATCGACGATAATGAGTTCATATTGGCCGCTATTCGTATGCTGTTTCATGCTATCGATACATTTTTTCGTCAAATGCAGTTCATTGTACGTCAGCATGACAATGCTTGTTTTCCCTTTCATCTCATTTCCACCTTTCACCCGCCTGTTCCATATGTATGTGATAGGCAGCACGTTCAGAAGATGAGGGAATGTCCTTTCTTGATTAAACGTTTGTTTAACATAGAAAAACCAGCTGCACACAGCAGCTGGCCATTGTTCATACCGTTTTTCCTTCGCCACTTGCGACGGCACGATTTCTCTTTTTTAAATCTTCTTCGATTTCTTCAAGACTTTTCCCCTTCGTTTCGGTCACCAAGTATTTCACAAATAAGAAGGCGCCTACGCCAATGACCGCATAGATGAGGAAAAGATTACTGATACCAATCGCGCTTAATAAAGCTGGGAATGTCAGCGAGATGATTAAATTTCCTGTATGAAGAAGGAAGGTGGAGACACCTGTACCGATTCCCCTGACATGTACTGGGAACAGCTCTGGGAGCATCACCCAAACAACTGGCCCCCAGCTGACAGCAAAGATGACGATAAAGAGACCTAAACAAATAACGGTTGTCCATCCTGCAGCTGTTGATCCATCGAAAAACCGGTTGACCACTGACAGGACAATTAAACTAAGGACCATTCCTGCATTTCCAAATAGGAGCAGCGCTTTACGCCCTACACGGTCAATGATTTTAATGGCAACAAACGTCATGATGACATTCACTGCTCCAATTCCGACAGTTCCTAAAATTGCCGCTGAATTCCCAAAGCCAACACTTGTGAATGTTTTTGGTGCATAGTAAATGATCGTATTTGTACCGATAAACTGCTGCAGGAAGGCAAGTCCGACACCGGCAATCAATGCTGGTCGTACCCATGGCTCAAATAATTCCTTAAAATCGCCTTTCTCTTCACTTTCCGCCTTTTGAATATCTGAAATTTCTTCTTCCACTTCTTGCTCACTTTTTCTGAGTTGAGATAATATCTCCTTCGCACGGTCAGCCTGTCCGTGGACAAACAGCCAGCGGGGACTTTCCGGCATAAACAAAATCCCGAATAATAAAAGAACAGAAGGAACAACCGCAATTCCAAGCATCAAGCGCCATGCCTCTGCATCCGCTAAAGCGTAGTTCACAATATAGGCAAGAAGAATACCAAATGTGATCATGAGCTGGTTTAAAGAGGACAGTGCCCCTCGTGATTCCTTTGGCGCAAGTTCAGATAAATATAATGGAACAATCGTTGTCGAGCACCCGACAGCAAGCCCTAGTACAATTCGGAATAAGACCATCACTTCTGTATTCGGCGCAAGAGCTGTACCAAATCCGCCGATAATAAACAAAATAGCTGCGGCGATGATGGCTTTTTTCCGCCCAAATTGGTCTGTCAGCTTTCCAGAAAGTGAGGAACCAAGCATCGCCCCGATTAAAATCGAGCTGACGACAAGCCCCTCTGTAAACGCATTTAAACCTAAATCCTCTTTCATAAATAAGATGGCGCCAGAGATGACACCTGTATCATAGCCATATAAAGCACCGCCAAGGGCGCCGAAGAAATAAAGCCATCCATTCCGATTTTTCATATACATAACCCCACTTTTGTTTCTGTACTCTATGAAAAGTCATTTTCCTCACTTCCTGTCATTTCAAACATTTCGATGTTTTATGACAAATATATTTCATTTGTGTATCTTTGAAACTTTTTATAAGAAGGAAACGTCAATTAAGCGTTAGTGAAAAAAATGTCGCACTATATCCCGTTTTAAGGTATATTTGATTTAGTTTGTAAGCAGAAAGAAGGATATCTTTACTATAAAATCATAGCGAGGGTTTAAAATATATGGATCAATCACGAAGTAAACGCAAAGTGAAAAAGCGTTTAAAACCATGGGTGAAAGTCACTTTATTTATATTTGGTATTCTTTTGCTGACAACCGCTTCTGTTTCTGGCTATGCCTACTATAAAGTAACAAATGCTGCTAAAAAGACTCAAGTATCTCTTGATCGCGGCGCACAATCTGTGAAACGGATTGAAGCATTCGATCCAGGAAAAGACAGCTTTTCTGTCTTGCTGCTTGGAATTGACAGCAGACCGGGCGAAACAGTGAAACAAGCACGAAGCGACGCAATGGTTTTGGCAACCATTAACCGCACAAATAAAACCATGAAATTATTAAGTATTCCTAGGGACTCATACGTTAATATTCCAGGCCGCGGTTTTGATAAAATCACTCACGCACACGCATTTGGCGGTGCAGATTTAACAGTGAGCACAGTTGAAGATTTACTAGATATTCCGGTCGATTTTGTCATCCAAAGTAATTTCGTAGCGTTTAAAGAAATCGTCAACGAATTAAACGGTGTTCCTATTAACATCAAGGATGAGTATCTTGTGAAACAGATTAAAAAGGATACAAAAGGCAAGGTTGTGCTTCAAACTGGAACTCATACACTAGATGGTGATCAAGCGCTCGCATATGTGAGAACGAGAAAAGCAGATAGTGACTTGATGCGTGGACAGAGACAAATGGAAGTGTTAAAAGCCATTTTTAATAAATCAAAATCATTAACATCTATTCCGTCATACGACAATATCATTGATACACTTGGTGATAATGTGTCAACCACCCTTTCTATGAAGCAGTTAGTCGGCCTTTTCCCGCTTCTGACTTCATTGAAATCGGTTGACACCATTCAGCTTAAAGGAACTGATTACCAGCCAAACGGGGTTTATTATTTCCAATTGGATCAAAACCAGCTGAACGAAGTGAAAACTGAATTGAAGAAGCAGCTTGAATTATCAAAATAGAAGCGTCCCTTTGGGGCGCTTTCAGATTGTTGACGAAGGGCTAAAATGATCTTTATTTTAGCTCTTTGTCTTCTTTTCAGCGTGATAGAAAACCTTGCAGCCCTAGGAAGGGCGGCTACTTTTGCGGAGCGAATTTGACATTCGTGAGCACCTGCGCGCAGGACTGACAAAGAATGCGAGGGTTTGCCTACACGCTGGAAGCGTCCCTATGGGCGCTTTTTCTTATTTCCTTGATCATTCACTCATTTTTGTTTAGCCTTGATAGAGAGGAATCAACCATCCTTTTTATGAGAATGAAGGAAATCGTACATACTTTGAAGAGGTTATTGCATGAATGAAGGAGGATTTGACAGCGATGAAAAAAATGATTGCGATTGATTTAGACGGTACACTCTTAAATACAAAAAGTGAAATATCCGCTCAAAACCGCGAGGCATTGATTCGTGCGAAGGATGCTGGATATATTGTGACCATCTGTACAGGGCGGGCAACTTTTGATGTAAAGGAGCTGCTTGGCGATTTAGACATCCCCATTATTGCGGCAAACGGCGGGACTGTCCATACAGAAGGATACGAGCTCTTCAGCCGAATCACACTGGACCAAGAAGCGGGCAAGCGGGCCGCAAAGGCATTAGTGGAACGAAACATTTACTTTGAAGTTTATACAGATGATGCTCTTCTCTCTCCTTTTGATGGAAAAGAGAAGCTGAAAGCAGAATTTGACTTGATCGAGAGCGCAAACCCAAATGAGGATCTCGCTGATCTTTGGGAAGGGGCCATGACGCAATTTAAACAGTTTGGTATCAAACCAGTGGATGATATCCGTGAAATTTTTGAGTCGAACGAACCGACCTATAAATTACTCTGCTTCTCATTTGATATGAACAAACTGAACGAAGCTCGAAATCTTTTGGCAGACATGCCTGAGCTTTCATTGACCTCGTCTGGAAAACATATTATTGAAGTGCTGCCAAAAGAGTCTGGAAAAGGACATGCCCTGAAAAAGCTCGCAGCACATTATGGTGTAGACCGCTCACATATTTATGCAATTGGTGACAGCCCAAACGATCTTTCTATGTTTGAAGAAGCAGGCCACCGCATTGCAATGGGGAATGCGGTGGATGTCATTAAAGAAAAGAGCACCTTCATCACAAAAGGAAATCATGAAGATGGTGTCGCTTATTTTATTGATCTTCTTTTACAAAATCAATTCCATGAAAAAAAGACGCTTGTCTAGTCAGCGCCTAGAGAGAAGTCCAGAAGTCCGATACAAGTATTGTTCGGGCTTTTTTTTTATTTTTTGATTCTGACAGCCGTTTCATATTTGTCCTGCCAGTACGTACTTGTTTTCATATTAGTTAAAACAACACCGTTTGAAACAGTCACATGAATGACTTGATTGGATCCTGCATATATCGCCGGCATCAATGATGTTCCGCTGAAGAAGACAAGATCTCCCGGCTGAAGCTCAGAACGTTTCACAGGTGTACCTGCTTTGACTTGACCTGATGCATAGCGGGGCAGCTTAATGCCAAGCACTTCTTGATACACGTACTGCGTGAACCCTGCTGTATCAAATCCTTCCTTTGGGTTCGTACCGCCTTTAACATAAGGGACTTCGCCAATATACGTAGCGGCTTTTGATACGATAGGGTCCTCTTTCGAAAGCTCTAGATCTGTTAATCGTTTCGCACCTGTCCATTTCTCGCGCCAATACGATTCAGACAAATAAGATATTGTCACACTTTCAGAACGGCTCGCATGAATAAAGCGGTCGCCCCCAATATACATACCTACATGAGAAATTCCGGGCTTATATGTGTTGCTAAAAAAGACAAAATCCCCAGGGCGAATATCGTCTAATGCCACTTTTTCTCCAACGATCCACTGCTGTTCAGCACTTCGAGGTAGATAGATTCCAAGTGATTTTTCAAATAAATACTGTAAAAATCCTGAGCAGTCGAATCCAGTCTTTGGATCTGCTCCTCCAAATACATAAGGAATTCCTAAATAGGTCATCGCATCTTTCACAAGCGGGTCATCAGAAATTCCTTGTGTGCCGGGCAGGCGTTTAACCGCATAAAATCGATCAGTCCAATATTTGCTTTTGCTGACATCCGTTTTCACCACACCTTGACTAAGCGTGATGTGGATGATCTGATTGTTCCCAGCGTACAACGCCACATGTGTTGGGATATCCTTCGTTTCTTCAAGGCTTCGGAAATAAACAAGGTCACCGGGCTGCGCTTTATCCCATGATACCTTTTCTCCAATCTGATATTGGTCGATTACCTTCCGCGGCAAATCAAATGTTTCGGATGTCTTGTACACATATTGAATAAACCCAGATGCATCAAAACCCGTTTTCGGATCGGTTCCTCCTTTATAATAAGGTGTTCCAATCAGCTTTTCCGCTTGCTCCAAAAGAGATGGTGTTTGAGCAGATACCGCTGTTTGAGACATGAACATCAGCCCTACAAGCACACACCCTCCAATCAATATTCCTTTCCATTTCATGATCCTTTCCCTCCTATCTTCATAGTTTCGGCATGACACCTTTCATTTTACACCCTTTTTCGACAAAAAAAGAGCACGCGATGTGCGTGCCCTTTATCCTTTTCAGGTTATTTACCTGCTTCCGCTTTTGACTGCTTTTGCTGTTCAATTTTCTGCATTTCCACCGAAATCTTTTGTTTTTCGTGATCTGTCAGACTGTCACTAAATTTAAATGCAGACATAAAGACAAAGACTAAAATTAACGCAACAAACGGCCAGCTTGCTTTTAGGAATTTCATTTCTTCTTTTTCCCTCCGTTTTCTTTTAAGTTTTTAACTTTATCAGCGTGATCTACTTCAAAGAAAATGTGTCCGTCTTTTTCTTTCCAATCCGCATTCGTTCCATTGGTCAGCATACGGATAATGGCTTTTGATTCTAGAGATCCTGCTTTTACTGGAGCAGGTGTTGCTTCTTTGATGTACATTGGGACAATTTCAAATGTCGCTTTTCCATCTTCATTCAGATGATACTGAACAAGTGCAGAATCACGTGTTCTTGACCAGCCTTGGTCAAAAATAAAGTTGCCTAGGCTATAGAAAATCGCTGTTCCGTTATAGACTTCCATTGGTTCAAGGACGTGCGGGTGAGCACCGATAATGATATCAGCTCCGGCCTTAGACATCGCTCTTGCCAATTCTCTTTGTCTGTCGTTTACTTCATTGTTGTACTCCTGTCCCCAGTGAGCATGAACAACGACGAGATCTGCCTTTTCAGCAGCCTGCGAAATCATCGGAATAAAGATAGATGGATCGGCTGGCAGAATACCCGCCTGGCGATTCGTTGCTTTGAAATCTTTCCCATACACATCTGTAAAACCAAGTGTAGCAATTTTGACACCATTTACTTCTTTGTACGAAATGTTCTGCTTCGCATCTTGGAGGTTACGGCCTGCACCCGTATAATCCATGCCGGCTTGTTCAAAGGCATTGATCGTGTTGTTCAGCCCTTTTTCACCATAGTCTGCCGCATGGTTATTCGCAAAGTTTAAGACAGAGACATTTAAATCTTTCAACGCTTGGACAGAATCTTCATCTGTTTTTAAATGAATATTCTTTTGGGCTGCCTGTTCCTTATCTGATGCGACAGGATGCTCAAAGTTACCTGTCACATAATCTGACACATCAAAATATGGCTTGGCATAACGAAAGAGATGCTCTTTTCCATAGCGGTCTGTTACTTTCTCTACGTTTCTTCCAAACATAATGTCACCGACAAACGAAGCGGTCAGGATGTTTTCTGGATTCTTTTGTACAGTTGGCACTTGTGCTTTCCCGATAAACGTAAATAGAAATGTACAAGCAATGACGATCGGTAAAGCAATTAGTACGTGTTTATTCGTCTTTTTCTTTTGATTCTTTGTGATTTTCAGCAGTTTTTCCTGAAAGCTCAATTTTTTATTCATCATTGGACACACCTTATCTTAAAATAGATAGTAAACATACATGATGGCAAATGTTGCACCACTTAGAAGTAACGTGCTTCCAAGGGTAATTGTAAGACCTTGCTTTTGAATCGTATTTGCAATCAATCCAGGGACGATGATTCCGATTCCGCGGAATTCTGCTATTTCAAATGGGACCACTGGATAGAAGAAATCAAATATCAGCTTTAAGGCAATCCCTGTAATCAGCATCGCAGCAAACTTTCTGCGTCCGTATAAAATCATGAATTTTGATAAGCCAAAGCGAACGATCACATACGTAAGCAAGCTGACAGATAAGACGATTAAAATGAAGACTGGCTGGTTAAATACGAGCGCCAGATAACCCGGGACAACAAGTCCAGCTGGTACGATTCCTGTTTTTTCTGCAAAGATTAAACTAAGTAGAACACCTAAAATTAACGAGATATAAAGATCTGATCCGAACATTTTCTAAATTTCCTCCTAGCTGACAAGCTGCTTAATTTTGTATTCTTGAATTTTTTCGATTAACGGTTCAGCGGCACCATGGATATTGCCGACTCCATAAACCACTCGATTATGAAGCTTCTTCTCAAGCATATTCATAATTTCTTCTGTAGATTGATATTCAAGGTTGTGTAAGTGGTCAGCCGGAATTTTCCCTTCCTCATATGCCTTCACAATTGGATCAGTTGTTTCACCAATTAAGACAAGATCACTTGCTTCAATATAGGGAAGTACATCCTCCGCAAACTGGATCGTTCTATCTACTCGATCCGCACGGCAGTTCATAATAATAATCGGTTCATCTGTTGGATATCCAATTTCTTTCACACGCTTCCAAATATTCAATGTAGATGCTGCGTCATTTGCCGCAAATCCATTTACAAAGTGTCCAGGTGTTTTCGCGTCTATTAATGGAAGAATTCTCATCGCTCCTGGATCAGGCGGCGCATTTAACATTCCTCTGAATGCCGTATCTTCATCAATTCCTAATGCTTGGGCAACACCAAGTGCCAGTGAAGCATTATCTGGGAAAACCATGTACTCAAATTTCCGCAAAAACTCATCGGAAATCTTGGAATTATCTGCAACAATGACTTCTGTATTGCGTTTTTTCGCAATCTCTTTAAAGAAATCTGTATATTCACTATCCGTAATAACCAAGTGTCCATTGTAAGGAATTGTCGCTGTAAAAGCTTCTGCTATTTCATCAAGTGTCGGTCCCATAACGTCCATATGGTCTTCAAGAACGTTTACGATCACGCCAATGTTTGCTTGAAGCAGCTCTTCCTGAAAGATAATTTGGTAATCTGGATTTACCGCCATACATTCACTGACGATGGCATTTGCTCCTCTTTCAACTGTTTCTCTCATAACTTCTTTCTGCTCTCCGATATTCGGTCCTTGCGGTTTCCTTTTAATCGGTTTCTCCTCTGGCGTATCCCAATAAATCATTCTTGCATCCGTTCCCGTTGTTTTACCGACAGTTTTATAACCTGCCTCCATTAAGATACCGGTTGTCAATCTTGTGACGGTAGACTTTCCGCGAATACCATTAATATTGACGCGCACCGGCAGGGCATCGATATTTTTCTGATGACGCTTCTTTTCAATAAAGCCAATCCCTAACATGATGACACAGGCTATAACGATTAACCACATCGCTATCTACATCTCCTTTTTTTATGAGTGTGATATGTAAATTCAATCAACAGTATATCTGTTCAGCATAAAATCACAATCGGTATTATGTAACATAATCTTTCACTTCCTCGTATGCCAAATTCCTCTAATCAAAAGGCTTTTTTGCCTATCCTTCCTTTAAATGAAAAGGCCAAAAGACGGACAAAAATCAGTCTGAATTTCTGCTGAATTCACGAGAAAGCGTTACCATCAATAATCCGAAAATCTTTTGTCCTTTTCTCCCTAAATTTTTTGACAATTATTAAGATGTATTTTGAATCAATGTTTTAAAACCTGCTCTTCTCTATAACATCAGTCATATCAGCGCTTTAAATGAATAGTGCGTGTTTTGGAATGTTTTATATTTTTGAACGAACAGGTTAGAAAGTCATTCTCATTCGTCAGATTGCTATGTGTTGACCTATGACAAAGGTCACCTCTAAAAAAATCAAGTCATCTGCTTATTTTTAGGTCACGAAAAATTGGGATAAGATGTAAAAATTTGATCATTTCGGTATACCTTCTCTTTACGAGATTCGCACCTTATGACCTAAACAATGAAACATTATTCATTTGTTTTTATCAAGATTCATCATTTCTTAACATTTTTAATGTGAATTTAGTTGAAAGTTGTCAGCTTATGTCATGCTTTCCCCAAAGGAGACGAATAAAATCCGCTCCTCCGCTTACACTATGGTTAAAAATCGGTGAGAGGAGGCTAAAGATGCCAAACACCAATGAGCAGACACGCCTGCATTTTTTATCAGGCAGCTTTGAGGAAAAAATCCGTATCCTCAAAAAAACATTTCAGCAAAGCGGCGATTTTGAATACCGAGAGTTAATGGTGAATGAAACGAAATCTGTGCTGTTTTTTATTAAAACAAGAATAGATGAAGGCAAATTAAATGATTTCATTATCGGCAACTTGTTAGGTCCTCCTGGAAAGCAGAATTATATAAAATCTCTTAGCACACTTGAAACAGGCGACTTGACGCTGATCACAGACAGTATTATTGCGGGAAGTATTGCCTTTCTTGATGAAAACTCCTCGCAAATCAAGCTGTTTGCTGTCGGACAGCCGCCGCTGCGCTCTATTACAGAACCTTCTTCTGAAAGTATTATCACGGGTGCACATGATGGTTTTGTTGAAAGTCTTGATACCAATATCTACTTACTGCGTTCGCATTTAAATGATCGGAAGCTCGCCATTCAGTATCATAAGATTGGTACAAAATCAGAAACAAAGCTTGCAACGGTGTATATATCTGATATTGCCAATCAAGAAAAGGTCGAAGAAGTCAACAGACGGATTTCTTCTATTAAAGTAGACACACTGATAAGTCCTGGCTCTATCGTTGAGGCAATTGAGGATGATTCATTTTCTATTTTCCCGCAGCTGATTGATACAGAACGTCCCGACAAGGTGAGATCTGCCATTCTTGAAGGTCGGATTGTGGTGCTGATGGACGGGAGTCCTATGGCCATCATTCTTCCTGTGACCTTTTTTAGTTTTTTTCAGTCGCCAGATGATTATAACAGCCGCTGGATTCCTGCAACGTTTATTCGTGTTCTTCGTTATCTTGCCTTCTTCATCGCGGTTGTCTTGCCCTCTTTCTATATTGCTGTTATTGCGTTTCATTATGAGGTTGTCCCAGATGAACTAGCTATTACGATGAAGAACTCTATTATTGGCATTCCCTTTCCTCCATTGATAGAGGCCATGCTGATGGAAATCACAATTGAACTTATACGTGAGGCTGGGGTGCGTCTGCCTAAACCAATCGGGCAAACCATTGGAATCGTAGGTGGTTTGGTCATTGGGGATGCGGTTGTACAAGCAGGGCTCATCTCGAATGTCCTAGTAATTGTGGTTGCTGTAACCGCTGTTGCTTCGTTTGTACTTCCTTCATTTGAAATGACAGCCACTATCAGGATGCTTCGTTTCCCGCTCATGCTTATGGCATCAATGTTTGGGTTTATCGGCATCTCATTCGGACTCACTCTCATTCTCATGAATTTATGCCGCCTTGAATCACTAGGGGTGCCATACTTATCACCTCTTGCTCCATTTAACTGGCAGGATTTAAAAGATACGGTGATTCGTCTCCCAATGTGGATGTACAAGAACCGCCCTGTTTATTTAAATCCGCAAAAGAAAAAACAAGTTGAACAACTGAGAGGGTGGACAAAGAAAAATGAAAAATAAACTCTCTCCACCTCAAGCTGTCTGTTTTATCGTCCAATCTCAAATTGGTGTCGGTATTTTAGCACTCCCCCATTTGCTGATGAAAGACATGGGGCACGATGGCTGGATGGCGATTATTTTAGCGTGTTTTTTCATCCAAATCATCAATACGATTTTTCTTTATATTATCTACAAGTATCCTGAGACATCGTTCTTCCATGCGCTGGTTGAAGTCTTTGGAAAATGGATTGGGCGCACCTTGGTCGTGCTCTATGCACTCTACTTTGCCTCCGTTTGTATTGTTGTACTAGCTATATTCACTAGGATTCTTGGCATCTGGGTGCTCCCGCTCACACCAAACTGGGTCATTAATCTATTACTGGTCATATGCATCATCTATATCGCAAAAGAGCAAATTACAGCCGTTGTCAGGTTTAATTTTATTTTGACACCCATTATACTCTTCCTCTCTCTTTTGATGTTCTATGCATTAAAAGGCACCAATATTGACTACCTTTTGCCTTTTTTCAAAACAGATCTTTCTCAAATTCCGCTTGGGTTGAAGGATGTGGTACTGTCAATGAATGGATTTGAGATGATTCTGATGATCTCTCCGATGATGAAGGGAACCATTAAGGAACGATATAAAGTCATGACCATTTCAAATATATGCACGACCCTTTACTATCTATTTATTACCTTAATTTGTTTTATGTTTTTCAGTCCGGCTGAGCTTGATTTGATTCCCAATCCTGTTGTGTATTTATTAAAAACCATTACTTTTGGAGTCATCGAAAGAACCGATTTAATTTTTCTTAGTATCTGGGGCTTCGTCATTTTAGCCACACTCAGCAATTATCTGTACTTTTGTGCAAATGGTGTGGCCAGTATTTTAAAGAAAAAAAATCACAAAAAATATGTCTACTATTTCGCCATTTTGATCTATGCTGCCAGCAGTTATCTTTCAACCGATAATTTTAGAATTCAGCGCTTTAATGACTTTACGACCGTTGCACAATATTCATTTATTTACACACTTCCGATCATGATGGCCATTATCGTCTTGATCAAACACCGCAAAAAGAAGGTGAAATCACATGCATCATAAGTACATGTTGACGCTGCTTATGTGTGTTTCTCTCATTTTCATGCCTGGGTGCTGGGATCAAAACCTATTAAAAGACATCTCTCTCGTACTTACTTCAGCTGTTGATCAAGGAGAGGATGACAATGCGAGATATTCGATTACCTATCGAAAGGTGCAGCAGTCTCAAAGTATGCAGCAAGGGAATTCTGGCAGCTATTTAACCACTGTTCTCACAACCGATGCGCCTACTTTAAGAAAAGCAAGAAGCAACTTTAGCCGGAGTGTAGACCAAAAAATTGATATGTCGAAAATGAGGGTGCTGCTGATCGGTGATGAATTTGCCCAAAACCGGCTGCTCCCTTACTTAGATATGTTTTATCGCGATCCCAAAAGCCCTTTGCTCGCTAACATGGCGGTGGTGCAAGGGGGGAGCTGTGTGGACTTAATCAATTCTCTGCTCAAGGAAAAACTCATTGTGAGCGACTATTTAAACAACCTGATCACTTCTGCATCACGCTCCTCACAAGTTGCACCTAAGAACATTCAAAATATCCGGTCCAAAATGCTGCAAACCGGCGAGGATTTCACACTGCCATTACTCTACTACGATCAATCAAAAAAGTTAACGAGTATAAGGGGGGTCGCCTTATTTGATAATGAGAAAAAGAAAGGTGAACTTTATGCGCAAGATGCCATTCTGCTCACCATCATGGATGGCAAAATGGGCAGTTATGCAAACTTCACAAAAAAAGTAAGAAGTGATATGAAATCAAAGGAGAACAATTACATCAGCATTCAAGTTACCGATACAAAGAGAGACATTAAAATCGTCAATCCTGATCATCGAAACGTAACCTTCTCTCTTGAGTTTGAATTCAATACCTCTGTTATTGAATATCCGAAAGATAATTTAGATACAGACAAGAAAATTAAAATGTTAAATAAAAGGCTGTCAGCTATTTTGACTAAAGACGCCGAAAGAGTCATTGCGGCCCTGCAAGAAGCAAATTCTGACGTCCTAAGCCTTGGCAGAAAATATCGGGTAAAACACTATGATGAATATATGAAAATGAACTGGGTCACCGATTATCCGAAGGTGAAAATCATTCCAAAAGTGAAAGTGAACATTACACAGACAGGTATTATTAGTTAAAGAAAAGGAAGGAGCCATCTTTCTTTTCTTTTTTATTTTTTTTAGATTGTCATTTCGATGCGATCGTGATAATCTATGTGTGTAAACGGTTACACATTCATGAAGGGAGGCTCTCCATTGGCTACAATTAAAGATGTCGCAAAAGCTGCACAAGTGTCTGTTGCCACTGTTTCACGCGTGCTCAATGATACTGGATATGTTCATTCAGATACGAAAACCCGCGTGACACAAGCGATGCAGGAGTTGAACTACTTTCCCAATGAAGTGGCTAGATCCCTTTTCAAAAGAGAATCACGCTTAATCGGCTTGATCTTGCCTGATATCACAAACCCCTTCTTTCCTCAGCTTGCTAGAGGCGTTGAAGATGAGATTCATGCGCACGGTTTTCGGTTATTATTCGGAAACAGTGATGAAGATCGAGAGAAGGAAATGGCTTACTTACAAACCTTTAAACAAAATCAAGTAGTCGGTGTCATCGCGGTCACAAATGAACCTGAATCAGATATATACAATGATGATGATCTGCCCGTTGTGTTTTTAGATCGAACGGTTCCACATGCACCTTCTGTTTTTGCAGATGCTCTAGCTGGCGGACAAATGGCCGCAATGGAATTAATCAGACGCGGTAGCCGGCAGATCACACTGCTAAAAGGACCTGCCCATCTGCAAACAGCGCGGCAGCGATTCAAAGGCGCACTCGATGTTCTCACCGAAACAGGTGTCGACTTTCATGTGATGTCTAATGCTTCCTTTTCCTTTCAAGAAGCCCGAAAAAGTGCTAAGGCCCTTTTTCAGCTGTACCCTGAAACAGATGGCATCATTGCCAGTAATGACATCGTCGCAACAGCGGTCATCCATGAAGCACTTCGGATCGGAAAAGCCATACCAGAGGACGTTCAAATCATTGGATTTGATGATATTCCGCAAAGTGAGCTGCTCTTCCCTTCCTTATCGACCATAAGGCAGCCCGCCTATGAGATGGGAAAAGAAGCGGCACAGCTGTTAATCAAAGCGATTCAGAAACAATCAATAGATCAACCAGTTATCCAAATGCCCGTCTCTTTTATTGAACGAGAGACCACAAGAAAGGTGGATTCATAATGAGTCATATTGTTGTAGTAGGAAGCTGTTCAATGGATTTAGTCGTCACATCAGATAAACGGCCAAATGCCGGTGAAACGGTTTTAGGCGAATCGTTTAAAACGGTCCCAGGCGGAAAAGGTGCCAATCAGGCAGTCGCAAGCGCCAGACTCGGTGCAGATGTATATATGATCGGCCGAGTTGGTGATGACGCTTATGGCCATGATATTCTCAGCAATTTACAAGCACAAGGTGTCCGCACCTCATATATGAAACCGGTTACCGAAATGGAGAGCGGCACAGCTCATATCATTTTAGCAGAAGGTGATAACAGCATTGTTGTGGTCAAAGGGGCAAATAATGAGGTCACTCCTCACTATGTAAATGATGCTCTTTCTACACTTGATGATATTGGGATGGTTCTCATCCAGCAGGAAATACCTGAAGAAACGGTCGAAGCGGTCTGCGCTATTTGCAGTGAAAAAGAAATCCCTGTCATTTTAAACCCTGCACCAGCCCGCAAAGTATCAAAGCAGGTTTTAGAGCAGGCTGCTTACATTACACCGAATGAACATGAAGCTGTTCTGATGTTTGATGGTCTGTCAATTGAAGATGCCTTGCGTCAATACCCTAACAAATTACTAGTCACAGAAGGAAAAAATGGCGTTCGATATTTTGATGGAACGAAAGAAGTGCTGGTTCCAGGCATTCCTGTCGAAGCAGTCGATACAACAGGAGCTGGCGATACCTTTAACGGAGCCTTGGCTGTCGCTCTAACAGAAGGCAAATCTCTATATGACGCACTTGCCTTTGCCAACCTTGCAGCATCAATGTCCGTCACAAAGTTTGGCGCACAAGGCGGCATGCCAACAAAAGAAGAATTGGAGAAAAAGAAATGAAAAAAAACGGCATCCTAAACAGCCATATCGCCAAGGTGCTTGCTGACCTTGGCCACACAGATACAATCGTCATCGCAGACTGCGGTCTCCCTATCCCAAAAGGTCCAGTCAAAATCGACCTGGCGTTATCGATCGGTACACCATCCTTTCAGGAGGTCACCTCCCTCCTTCTTCAGGAAATGGCCGTTGAAAACATCACTGTAGCTAGTGAAATCAAAGAAGCCAATGAACGAGATCATTTGTTTCTTAAGAAAGCGTTCTCAAAAACGTTGCATGAAGTAGACCACGAGACGTTCAAAGACATGACCAAACAAGCAAAAGCAGTCATTCGAACCGGTGAAGCCACCCCATACGCAAACTGCATTCTACATGCCGGTGTCATTTTTTAAAAGGAGGAGCCAGATATGAACATAGAGATGCATAACATCCATAAGGCTTTTGGAAAAAACACCGTTCTCTCCGGGGTCTCCTTTGACCTCGTCACAGGTGAAGTCCACGCACTCATGGGTGAAAATGGTGCGGGGAAATCAACTTTAATGAATCTGCTTACAGGCCTTTATTCTTTAGATCAAGGAACGATACAAATCGACGGAAGAGAAACCGCTTTCAAAAATCCGAAGGAAGCGGAACAGCACGGCATCGCCTTCATTCATCAGGAGCTCAACATATGGCCGGATATGACCGTCTTGGAGAACCTATTCATCGGGAAAGAAATCTATACGAAACTCGGACTGCTAGATACTAAGAAAATGAAGACCCTCGCCCAAACGCAGCTGGCCCGTTTGTCTGTGAATCTCTCACTTGAACAAGAGGCAGGCAGCTGTTCTGTTGGACAAAAACAGATGATTGAGATTGCAAAGGCATTAATGACCGATGCAAAGGTCATCATCATGGATGAGCCGACAGCAGCTCTAACGGAACGGGAAATCGAGAAGCTCTTCCAGGTCATTGAATCTCTCAAAAAAGAAGGCGTTTCCATTGTCTATATTTCTCACCGTATGGAGGAAATCTTTGCAATCTGTGACCGGATTACGATCATGCGTGATGGGAAAACGGTCGATACGAAGGCCATACCTGAAACGAATTTCCATGAAGTCGTCAAAAAAATGGTCGGCCGGGAATTGACTGATCGATATCCTGAGCGAACGCCTTCTACAGGAGACATTGTCCTTGAGGTGAAACAAGCAGCGAGAAAAGGGCAATTTCAAGATATCAGCTTCTCAGTTAAAGCTGGAGAAATTGTCGGTGTTGCAGGCTTAATGGGTGCTGGCCGGACCGAAATGATGCGGTCGCTGTTTGGTCTTGATCCTCTTGACCAAGGAGAAATCTGGGTTCATGGAAAAAAGGCTGTGATTAAAAAACCAAGTGATGCCGTCAAGCTCGGTATCGGCTTTATCACAGAGGATCGCAAGGATGAAGGGCTCATGCTTGATGCTTCCATCCGAGAAAACATCGGTCTGCCAAACTTAAAAAGCTTCTCTCCAAAGGGACTGATTGATAAGAAAACTGAACAAGATTTTGTCGACCTTCTCATCAAACGACTGACGATTAAAACGGCTTCCTCTGACATCTCTGCCCGAAGCCTGTCTGGTGGAAATCAGCAAAAAGTTGTCATTGCCAAATGGATCGGCATACAGCCGAAGGTCTTGATTTTAGATGAACCGACACGAGGTGTCGACGTCGGAGCGAAACGGGAAATCTATCAGTTAATGAATGAATTGACCGATCGAGGCGTTGCCATTTTGATGGTCTCCTCTGAACTCCCAGAGATACTCGGGATGAGCGATCGAGTGCTCGTCATTCATGAAGGAACCATCAGCGGAGAATTAGACAAAACAGAAGCAACGCAGGAACGAATTATGACACTAGCTACAGGAGGGAAGTAACATGAAACCACTTACTTCAAATGGACGATTTGATCACATCATGCAAAAGCTTGGGCCATTCTTAGGACTCATCATCCTTGTCGCCATTGTTTCTATTTTAAACCCGGCCTTTTTAGAGCCATTAAACATCTTAAACTTACTGAGACAAATCTCCATTAATGCCCTCATTGCCTTTGGCATGACGTTTGTTATTTTAACTGGAGGTATTGATTTATCTGTCGGTGCCATTCTTGCACTGTCCAGTGCCCTGACTGCCGGCTTTATCGTTTCTGGCATGGATCCGATTTTAGCCATTATCGTCGGCTGTATCATCGGTGCCGTTCTTGGGATGATCAACGGTCTTTTAATCACAAAAGGAAAAATGGCTCCATTTATCGCAACGCTCGCGACGATGACGATTTTCAGAGGTTTGACACTCGTTTATACAGACGGAAACCCGATTACTGGGCTTGGCTCTAACTATGCCTTTCAGTTATTCGGCCGCGGATATTTCTTAGGTATCCCTGTTCCAGCGATCACGATGCTTTTCACCTTTATCGTACTTTGGGTACTGCTTCATAAAACACCTTTCGGCAGAAGAACATATGCCATCGGCGGGAATGAAAAAGCAGCTCTCATCTCAGGAATTAAAGTACCGCGCGTGAAAATGATGATCTATTCATTAGCCGGCTTCATGTCTGCCTTAGCAGGTGCGATCTTAACATCTCGCCTAAATTCTGCGCAGCCAACAGCTGGTACGTCCTATGAGCTTGATGCCATTGCTGCCGTCGTACTTGGCGGGACAAGCCTGTCCGGCGGAAGAGGACGAATTGTCGGCACACTCATCGGGGTGCTCATTATCGGTGTCCTGAACAATGGTATGAACTTACTTGGCGTTTCATCATTCTATCAATCTGTTGTGAAAGGGATTGTCATCTTGATTGCAGTCCTATTAGACAGAAAGAAATCTGCTTAAGGAGGCAGCCGCTATGAAAAAATATCTTATTCTCATCCTGACTCTCTCATTGTTCATGCTTTCTGCCTGCTCACTTGAACCGCCGGAGTGGGCCAAGTCATCAAAGGATGGCAAGAAAAAAGACATCAAAATTGGGCTGTCGATCTCGACGTTAAATAACCCATTCTTCGTTTCTCTGAAAAACGGTGTGACAAAAGAAGCGAAAAAGCTGGGCATTGAAGTCGTGATTGCAGATGCACAAAATGATTCAGCTAAACAAACAAGTGATGTAGAAGATTTAATTCAGCAAGGTGTCGACGCATTGCTCATCAACCCAGCGGATTCATCTGCCATATCAACCGCTGTCGAATCAGCAAATGCTTCAGATATACCTGTCATCACATTAGACCGCTCAGCCGAAAGTGGAAAGGTAGAAGCACTTGTCGCCTCAGATAACGTCAAAGGCGGTGAAATGGCAGCTAAATTTATCATCGACAAGGTTGGCAAAGGAGCAAAAGTCGCGGAATTAGAAGGCGTACCAGGCGCTTCCGCTACACGTGAGCGTGGAAAAGGATTCCATCAAATAGCGGATAAAGATTTAAAAGTGACAGCAAAACAAGCTGCTGACTTCGACCGGACAAAAGGACTGAATGTCATGGAAAACCTCCTTCAAGGAAACCCTGACATCAAAGCCGTTTTTGCCCACAATGATGAAATGGCACTTGGCGCACTAGAAGCGATTCAAAGCTCTGGGAAAGACATTCTAGTCGTTGGCTTTGACGGAAACGAAGATGCACTCAGCTCCATCAAAGCAGGAAAGCTCTCTGCAACGGTTGCGCAGCAGCCAGAGCTGATCGGTCAACTGGCAGTCGGTGCCGCAAACGATGTATTAAAAGGGAAAAAGGTACAAAAGAACATCGCAGCTCCACTCAAACTAGAACAGAAGAAATAAATAGAAAACCCCCGATTTCCTTCGGGGGTATTTTCTATTACTGTGGTCTTTTCAGCACAAATGACGTGCCTAAATGGGCATAATCATTACCTGCTAGGCGAGCGACTGGTTTCAGTTCATTAGTAGAAACATAGCCTTTTTCTGCATCATAAACACCCTCATCTAAATGTGCACATACAACCCGGCCAATGATATGATCAACTGTGATCTCCCCTTCATCATTTTGAAAGGTCAGATGTTTTTCCAGCTGACATTCAAAACGAATGCGCGCTTCCTTGATTCCCGGCACTGAAATGACATGACTCTCTACTTGATGAAGTCCGGTGCGATCCAGCTCACTCTCTTCCCGAGGCAATGTAGCAGCTGTTTCATTAATATCTTCTATCATGTCTTCATCACTCACATGGACGACAAACTCTTCCCTGTCAATGATATGCTGCGCAGTATCTTTCATCTGACCATCACGTCGTCCGATAGAAACCGCAATGAGCGGCGGGTGTCCGCTGATGACATTAAAGAAACTAAATGGTGCGGCATTGACAACATCTTCTTTAGACAGACTTGTAATAAACGCTATCGGTCTTGGAACGATAGAACCAGATAATAATTTATATGCCTCTTTTCGTGACAGCTGATCCATTTGCAATGTAATCAATTCAGGTACGCCTCCTTTTCATGTAACGACATCATACCATAACCCTTTCCCTATACCTCTTATTCCAGCTCGGTGCGATGCAGGATATGGTGAACAAGATGAAATAAAGCAGGATTATGATTTTCCCGTCTATAGGAAATCGTCCATTCCGCCAGAAGCTGTTCATCCTCAATGGCCCGATATACAACATCCAGATTAAATAAACGCCGGGCTGATTTTGGAATCACTGCAATACCGATCCCTGCTGTGACGAGGCCAATGATCATTTGATATTCCGCCGCTTCCTGCACGATATTTGGAGAAAACCCGTACTTTTCACATAGCAGGACAAAGTGCTGATAAAGAGACGGCCATGATTCCTGTGATAAAGAAATAATCGGTTCATGACGAATATCTTCAATCGCGACCGTCTCTTGATCAGCCAATCGATGATTTTTTGGAATCGCAAAAATACATTCACTTTGCTTCATCAAACGACTGACTAGTTCTTCATGCGGCGATGTAGGGTGTAAAAAGCCGATATCAATCTCACCATTTAATAGTGCCTCTAGCTGCTGCGGAACAGAAAGCTGCTGCAGCTCAATACTGACAGAGGGATACAGCTCCCTGAATTCACGTACAACGGGCGGCAGAATATCATACGTCGCCGTTCCAACAAAACCTATGATGATTTTCCCCAGCTCTCCTCTTGCTGTATGACGGGCATGATCAACGGCTTTATCAAGCTGCTGCAGCACTCCCCGAACCTCATGTAAAAAGACCTTTCCAGCTGCTGTTAGCTCCACCACCCGCTTCGACCGGTGAAATAAAGGAAAACCCAATTCTTCCTCAAACTGCTTAATTTGCTGACTAAGTGGAGGCTGTGTCATATTCAACCGCGCGGCTGCTCTGCCAAAATGCAGCTCCTCCGCTACTGTGACAAAATACTGCAAATGTCTCAGTTCCATCCTTTCACTCCTCCCACACTTATTCGTGAAACATATCAAAACCACGTTAAACATATATTGGAAAATTTATTTTATGAAATGTATAGTAAATCATATCATGAAAATATATTTTCATAAAAAATTTTACTTGCCGAAAGGAGTGCGGGGTAAATGAAATCTCAAGCACAACCCCTAACAAGACGAGGAGCAGAGTTGATTGTTGATACGCTGATTGCTCAAGGTGTGACCCATGTTTTTGCGATTCCAGGTGCAAAAATTGACGCTGTATTTGATGTATTAAAAGACAGAGGTCCAGAGCTTGTCCTATGCAGACACGAACAAAATGCAGCCTTTATGGCAGCTGCTGTTGGACGTTTAACCGGCAAACCAGGTGTATGTCTTGTCACATCAGGTCCTGGGGCATCTAATTTAGCAACAGGTCTATTAACAGCCAATACAGAAGGTGATCCTGTTGTCGCAATCGCTGGAAACGTCATTCGTGCAGATCGTCTGAAACGAACACATCAATCACTCGACAATGCGGCATTATTCAAACCAGTCACAAAATATAGCGTTGAAGTACAAGACGTTCATAATATACCAGAAGCATTAACAAATGCTTTTCGCGCGGCACAAAAAGGGCAGGCTGGAGCAGCATTTATCAGCTTTCCACAAGATGTCGTGACAGAACACACCACACAAACACCAGTGTCTGCTCACCCTTCTCCAGAATTAGGTCCTGCACCAGATGCTCTCATCAGTTCGGCTATCGCCAAAATTCAAAATGCACACTTACCTATTGCGATTGTGGGAATGAAAGCTAGTCGTCCAGCTGCTGCAAATGCCACAAGAGCATTATTAAAAACACTTGGTATCCCATTTGTTGAAACGTACCAAGGAGCCGGCGTTCTCTCAAGAGAGCTCGAGTCTCAATATGTAGGCAGAATCGGCTTATTCCGTAATCAGCCGGGTGATCTTCTCATTGAACATGCAGATGTCCTTTTGACCATTGGCTTTGATCCAATTGAATATGATCCGAAGCATTGGAATCTTCAGCCGCAGCAGCGTCAGATCATCCATGTTGATGACATGCAGGCAGATATTGACCATTTTTATGAGCCAGCGCTTGAGCTTGTAGGTAATATTTCTAAAACCGTCAAACATCTAGCGCATGACAGTGTTCCCCTTTCTCTAAGCAAAGAGAACATAGAATTCGTCACTGAATTACAGGAACTATTAAGCGACATCGAAAAGACACCAGAAAGAGAAAGTCATCGATCTCACCCGCTGGATGTCATTCATACATTGAGACGTTTGATTCCTGATAACACGAAGGTCACGTGTGATATCGGATCTCACGCGATTTGGATGTCCCGTCACTTCCGCGTCTATGAACCGAACTCATTCCTTGTGAGTAACGGCATGCAAACATTAGGCGTCGCATTACCATGGGCAATTGCGGCTTCTATCATGAATCCAGATGAAAAGATTATCTCGGTCTCAGGTGATGGCGGTTTTCTCTTCTCCGCAATGGAGTTAGAAACAGCTGTCCGCAAGAAAACAAACCTCGTTCACCTTGTTTGGAACGACAGCACATACGACATGGTCGCGTTCCAGCAGGAAATGAAATATGACCGTACATCCTGCGTTGAATTCGGGCAGATCGATTTAGTGAAATATGCGGAAAGCTTTGGAGCGACTGGACTAAGGGTCAACTCACCTGAGGAGCTTTCAACCGTCCTTCAAAAGGGTATAAACATAGAAGGACCTGTGATTATTGATATTCCGATTGACTATCAAGACAACCCTGACCTTGCCAGTCAAAAATGGCCAGAAGTCTTTCGCAAAAAACACGCAATGAACGTCAGATAAGACTTCGATACATTACATTAAAGGAGTGAGCGGTTATGGGTATGATGCACCCAATGAATCAACAGAATGACACAAGACAGCATGACAAACAGCAAGAGGTCTATCAAGTATCGACAATGACCTCCCTGCTGGAAGCCGTATATGATGGAGATTTCTCCCTCGCACATATTCCTGAACACGGTGATTTTGGCATCGGTACATTCAATCAATTAGATGGAGAGCTGATCGGCTTTGACGGCGCATTCTACCGGCTGCGCTCGGATGGAACAGCGACACCGGTCACCAATCAAGATTATTCACCATTCTGCTCTCTAGCATTCTTTGAAACAGATATCGTTCATCGAATTGATGCACCTATGACGTCCAAAGAACTGGAAGAAGAAATCGACCGCATTTTACCAAGTAAGAATATCTTTTATGCGGTCCGCATTGATGGATCATTCAAAAAGGTTCAAACACGTACAGTTGAAAAACAGGAAAAACCATATGTTCCGATGGTAGAAGCAGTCAAGTCTCAGCCTATTTTCGACTTTGAGGATATTCAAGGTACGATCGCGGGCTTCCGTACACCGCAGTACGCACACGGTATTGCGGTGAGTGGATATCATCTTCATTTCATTGATGAAGACCGAAGTGTTGGCGGACACGTATTTGATTACACCGTTGATCAAGTCACCATCCGAATTTCTCAAAAACGTCATATGAATTTACATCTGCCAAATACGCAGGAATTCCTCCAAGCAGACATTGATCGAGCTGACCTTGCACAGCAAATTGCCAGTGCAGAAAGCAGTCCGGATCAATAAATGAAGACACCCCGTTGAGCCCGGGGTGTTTTTTTATGCATAAAGACGATTTTCCACCCGCAACATTTTCGTTTCGATACCAAATAACAAATCATTCATTCTATTCGTAATAAAATATGATAGAATATCAACAGAAGAAAGGTGGTTATACGGTGTCAAAAGACTATAGCATTCCGAACCTAACATTAGACGAAAGAGATAAACAAATTTTATCCCTATTACACGAGGACGGACGTATGTCTTATACAGATCTCGGCAAACAGGTCGGTCTGTCACGTGTTGCCGTACAAGCCCGCATTCAGCAGCTCATTGAAGCAGGGGTCATTGAACGATTCACCGCTGTAATTAACCCCGCGAAGGTCGGCATTCATGTCTCTGTCTTCTTTAATGTAGAGGTAGAGCCGAAATTTTTAGAAGCGGTGGCCCTTCAGCTTGAAAAGGAAACGGCTGTCACAAGCCTTTATCACATGACAGGACCAAGCAAGCTGCATATGCATGGCATTTTTCAACATGAACAGGAAATGGAGACTTTTCTGACAAAAAAGCTATACCCGCTAGAAGGCGTTGTCAGTGTGGACTGCCAAATGCTCATTAAACGATATAAAAGCCGCATGGGCATGAAATTGTAGACAGGAGTTGAACCACTTGCAATCATATATCGAACTTATTATCGCTATGGTGCGAACCGGGATTCTCGGTTTTGGCGGAGGCCCTTCCGTCATACCGCTTATTCGCCATGAAGCGGTGGTGAAATACCAATGGATCAACGATGACGAATTCGGAGAAACACTCGCCATCGCCAATGCCTTACCAGGCCCGATCGCAACGAAAATGTCAGCATACCTCGGCTATCGATTAAAGGGCGTATCTGGCGCAATTGTCGCCACAGCTGCTCATATTTTACCAACATGTCTCGCTATGGTAGCCCTTGTCACACTTGTCAGCGTCTTAAGCTCCTCACAAATCATTCAAAATATGATTGGTGCTGTGACTCCAGTCATTGCCGTTCTGTTAGGCCTCATGGCATATGAGTTTGGACAAAAAGCGCTGAAAGGCTTCGGCATGATCTTCGGCGTCGCTCTATTTCTTCTTGCCTTTATTGGACTGCAAGTGCTGTCCATTCATCCAGGAATCATCGTGATGATCTTTTTATTTTATGGCGCTTTTCATTTTAAACTGAAAAATCATTGGAATCGGTCAAATAAAGAGAAAGGAGTGTCTTCATGATGCTGATTCTCTTTTTATTCTGGGCATTCTTTTTATCCAATCTTTTAGGATATGGCGGTGGTCCTGCATCCATCCCGCTCAATTATGAAGAAATCGTCCATCATTTTCATTGGATGACGAACGAAGGATTCTCCAATATGCTGGCTTTAGCCAATGCACTGCCGGGGCCAATCGCTACGAAGATTGCAGCATATGTCGGCTATGACGTCATGGGCTGGCCAGGCTTTATCGTGGCACTGCTTGCCACTGTCCTGCCGTCCGCTGTTGGGCTGATTTTATTGCTCAAGCTGATTGACCGCTTTCGTCAATCTCCCGTCGTAAAAGGCATGACCTTATCCGTTCAGCCTGTCATTGCGATGATGATGCTTTTATTAACATGGGAAATCGGCGGAGATGCTGTGAAAGCCATCGGCTGGACGCAATCGCTCGCCATTGCTGCGATCTCCTTTTTCTTGATGACCAAATTCAAGCTGCACCCTGCTTTTCTGATTGTGGCTGCATTTTTATATGGCGGATTCATTCTGCCGCATTCATAAAAACCGATAACATTCACTGTTATCGGTTTTCTTTTACATATAAATTGGAGAAACTGATCTGCGCCCAATCGAATGATACTCGACCCCCGCTTGTTCTGCCGCTTCAAGTGTATGACAGTTTCGTCCATCGAAAATAAGCGGCCGCTTCATCCATTTCTTATAGGAAGCGAGTGGAAACGACTGAATATCCGCCCACTCTGTTAGTAGACAGACCGCATCGGCATCCTTGATCGCTTCCTCAATCGTTTGAGCATATAAGACTTGATCCGGCAGCTTGCGAGCTGCATGCCGGGCAGCAACAGGATCATATGCCACAAGCTCCGCACCTAATTGATGGAGCTCATGAGCGATCGGAATAGATGGCGCCTCCCTCATATCATCTGTATTCGGTTTAAAGGACAGACCAAGAAGCGCAATTCGCTTCCCTTCAAGAGCTGCCCCCAGCCGCTCCTGAATATGTCGGATAAAACCTGCCCGCTGCTCATTATTTACTTTGATGACAGCCTTTAACAGTTCAAAATCATGGGACACATGCCCTGCAATTTGGACAAGTGCATTTGTATCCTTTGGAAAACAAGAGCCTCCGTAGCCAATGCCCGCTCTGAGAAAGGAAGCACCAATCCGCTGATCAAGCCCCATTCCCTGCGCCACCCATTCAACATCAGCCCCTGTTTTTTCACAAATGGAGGCAATCTCATTCATAAAGCTGATTTTTGTCGCCAGAAATGCATTTGATGCATACTTGATCATTTCAGCACTTTTACGGTCTGTTTTCACCAATGGAAGGTGGAAATCAGCATACATGTCTTCCAGCTGATCTAATACGGCTTTTGTTTCAGCCCCAATCACAAGCCGATCCGCCCGCAATGTATCTGAAATGGCAGAGCCTTCCCGTAAAAATTCTGGGTTAGATGCAATCGCTAGTGGCTCCTTCCGTCCTAATTCTTGATGGATCAACTGATCGATTTGATCCCCCGTTCCGACAGGCACTGTACTTTTCACCACAAGAATCGCCCCTGACTTTGCTTTTATGCCCATCTCTTTTGCAGCCTGAAACACATACTGTAAATCAGCTTGGCCATCTGCCTGCTGCGGGGTGCCGACTGCAATCATTAACACATCAGCCCGCGGGTAGACTCCCGCTCCATTTATGTGAAAATGAATTCGTCCCTGCTCAAGATTGCGTTTCAACAACTCTTTTAACCCTGGCTCATACATTGGGGGATTTCCTTGTTTCAGCTGCATGACCTTTCGGCGGTCAATATCAATACACGCTACATCATGACCTGCCTCTGCTAAACATACACCTGTTACAAGCCCCACATACCCACAGCCTGCAATCGCAATATTCATGACACCATCAGCTCCCCATACTCCTTATGCTTGTAATGACATCGTATGCCGGGAGCTTACATTCCATTCTTAAAAGCATACAAAAACCCCCTGCCATCACTAGCAGGGGGTCACTTTTATGAAACAAGACCATTTCGAATATGAGCAATCAGATTTTCAAGCATTTCTTTTGTTGTGACATCATTTGAATTTTCACCAATATCATGAGCGTACATCAAAATCTTTAAAAACTCTTCTTGATTTAAACCCTTATTATCCATGTCTGTATCCTTTCGAATCCACTAATTTCATTATTATATGCTGTAAGGTTGGTTTATGCAATACTCTAATACATCATTCGACAGCTTTTGAAATTTATGACCATTTTCATGAAAAACTTTTTTATAAATCCCCATTGAGCTATAATAAAAGAATTGGAATCTTTTACTTGGTTAGGAGCGGATCAAATGCTTCAGCACAACATCAACGAAGAAGAAATCAAACAAACAGCCGAACAGATCAAAGAACTTCTTCCTGCAACAGATGAAAACAAACAACTCATCAAAAAAGCATTGATTACTTATAGACAGGACAGCGTATATCGGCTCAAGCAAGAGTCTGATACCGAATGGTCAGCTTATGTACATGATGTCGTGGCAGCAAGAGTCCACCTTCATGTGCTGTTTCCTGTGAGAAGCAGCTGCTCATGTCCAGCAGATGGACTTTGTAAACACATTCTTGCTGTCTTCTTTTCGCTATACGCTCAAGTAGAGAGTGTGACCGGGTTTACAGAACATTGGTCAGAAAAAGATGAATTACAGCGCAGCAAAGAACTGATTCGCCAGCACTTCCAAGTGAAGCGCCCAGACGAACAATCACTCCAAAGCTGGCTGACTTTTTTCCAAGAGGAATTTAACCTCTGGCTGAAACGGACACCGAAGCACCAGCAAACACCGCAGCATTTATATTACGGCTATTTATCGATCCTAAAAAAACACGCACCTGCTTCACCTGAATTCAAGAGCTTGTATGCGATTCATACGTCGATCGATGTATGGCTGAGGCTTCATGAACTCGTCGACCTCGGCCGGCTTGATGCCGAAAAAGACTTTTATTCCATGAATCCCTATGTAGAACAGCTCATGAACACCATTTTCGATTCAGTGGATCATTTGAAGACATACGCCCTTTCCTTTTCCCTCGATCCGTTTCTTGAAAACACACCAACTGCCGTTCGCACACTTCTTCAAATCAATGGACCTTTCCAGCATGAACGAGTAGCGGTCTTTATGGAGATTTGGGGCACCATATTAAATAGAGGGAAATGGGTCAAAAAAGAAACAGAATTACTAAAGAGCGCCCAGAAGAAAGAACAAACGGTTGAACGTACCATCGGGCTGATGCACATGGATTATTTACTGAAAGAAGACGAAAGCCTCTTTCAGCAATTACAGCTGCTCAATGCGGATATGCTGCCAAATGTGCTCAATTGGCTGAAGGATCTCACAAACCGAAAGGACTGGAAGCGGCTCAAGCTCTGGTATCATGAAATCACCTATATATTAGAGGAATATTGCCAGCTCGACCTTTCCTACAGAGAACTGCGGGGAGCCGTCAGTGATTTCTTCTTTTATTTAGATGCATACTTTAAGCAGACGAAGGATCATCATTTATATGAACGTTATCTCCAAATCTGTATGCCCTATGCGTTTACAGAATACAGTCAGCTCTTGTATGCACAGCAGCGTTATGCGGAATGGATTGAGATTCACAGCCTTGTTGGTTTCTCCATTAGTGAACTGGAGAAGGATCTCATCAAACAGATTGCAAAAGAGGAGCCGGAAGCCCTCATTCCATCGTACCACCGTGAAATCTCACTGCTTCTCGATCAAAAGAATCGAAGTGCTTATCGAGAGTCTGTGAAAATGCTGAAGAAACTGCGCACGCTTTATCATAAAACGAAAAAAACCGTGATCTGGGAAAGGTATGTAAAGCAGCTGCAAGATTCAACAAAACGGCTGCGTGCGTTCCAAGAGGAAATGAAGAAAGGAAAATTGATTGATGACACGCCATAAACAAATTGTCATTCATGCAGAACAAACTGAAGATTTCTCTTTCACCATTTCAGCGCAAGCAGAGGACGGACACCCTGTTCCGCTTAATGAAATGAAGAGGCAGCTTTTCCAATGGCACGAATCTTCTTTCTACGGAACATTTTTAGAAGATGTCAGCTTTATTGGCACTCCTGCCTTTCTGTTAAGCCCTTGGATGACCGTTGAATTGCTAGGAAAAAATTCATTTAATACGTTTAGTCATGTGACATTAACGGATGAAACGGAACCACTGATGAAGACTGCCTCCACCATTTACGAATTCATCGAGGACGAAGATTTCGTTCCCGATTATGAGGCGTGGACAAAAGGCGAGCTTCGGTTTAAAGATAAAGAAGGCCTATTAGATGGTTATACGGCTGATTGGTTCTCCTTTGCTGTACAGGATTACATTCAGTATGATGATGCCTTGCAGCACAAATGGGAACTCATGAACGCACAATCGCCTGCGCTCTCAACCTTCCAAGGACATTTTCTAGATGAGCAGGATTTCTTGGAGACGATTGGCTGGATAGATGATGAGACGCCGTTCACTGTCGGCTTGCGCTTAAATGAACCGGATTTTGACGGAGATGATTGGAAAATCGAATTGTTTTTGCGGGACAAGAAAAACAGTGACCTTCACTTTTTTGAAGGCATTCGTTCATTGAAAAGGTCTTGGCATCCGTATCAAGATAAAATTTCAAGAGAGCTGGAACGATTCAGTCAAATCGTCCCTTGGCTTTCTTTCACATCTGGCACCACACTTATGTCAGAAGAAGAAGCATGGCTCTTCCTATCTGAAGCAAGTGAAACACTTGTCAATATGGGCATTGAGATTCTGCTCCCATCGTGGTGGCAAATTGTTAAAGACAGCACGATGATGTTAAAAGCAAGGATTTCTTCTACACCGCGAGGCGAATCACATGTCGGAATGGACGCATTAATGGACTTTAATTGGCGCTTTGCTACAAACGGCATTGAGCTGACAGAAGATGAGTTCAACGAGCTTGTCCAAAGCAAACGACGCCTTGTCAACATTCGAGGACAATGGATCAAAATAGACCCGACCTTCATTCAGCAAATGAAAAAGTGGATGGAGCGTGCCGAAAATGAAGGGCTTCACATGTCTGATATTTTGTCACGCGAACTGGCAGATCAAGAAGCTTCCTCTGAATCGATTCCAGAACTACTAGACAGTTCAGCATTTGCCCATATTCAATTTGAACTTTCATCGCAATTAAGAGGGCTTGTCCACCAATTAAATGATTCGCACGAGCTGCCTTCTTACGAAATGAGTGAGTCCTTCAAAGGCACACTGCGTCCGTATCAGCAGCATGGCGTGAATTGGCTTTTATTTTTAAGATCTCATGGATTTGGGGCTTGTTTAGCAGATGATATGGGACTTGGGAAAACGATTCAAATGATCGCGTATTTCACGTATTTGAAGGAGCAGGAGCAAAATGCCGCTCCCTCTCTCATCATTGCGCCGACCTCAGTTTTAGGAAACTGGCAGCGAGAGCTCGAAACATTCGCACCACATTTGAAGGTTGCCCTGCATTATGGCCCATCGCGTCCACAGGGAGAGGACTTCACAAAAGCATACGAGTCAACAGATATTGTTCTGACGTCTTATGGACTCTCACATTCTGATCGTGATGAATTAACGGCAGCAAAGTGGAATACCATTTGCTTAGACGAAGCCCAAAACATCAAGAACGCCCATACGAAACAATCGAGAGCGATTAGACAGCTCAAAGGACAGCATCACATTGCCCTCAGCGGGACACCAATGGAAAACCGTTTGACAGAGCTTTGGTCCATATTCGACTTCGTCAACAAAGGATATCTCGGCAGCCTGACCAGCTTCCATAAAAAGTTCGTCCTTCCGATTGAAAAAGACCGTGAAGAAAAAAGAATTGAACAGCTCCAGCAGCTGATCAAACCATTTTTATTAAGACGAACAAAACAAGATGAAGAGGTTGCCCTGAACCTGCCTGAGAAACTCGAAGAAAAAGAATTCATTCCGCTCTCCGCTGAGCAGGCGTCTTTATATGAACAGCTCGTGAAGGATACATTTGAACACATGGCATCATTAACAGGGATGCAGCGAAAAGCCATTATTTTAAGTATGCTTGGCAGACTCAAACAGATCTGCGATCACCCTGCGCTCTATTTAAAAGAGAGCGGAACAGATGTGAAACTGCTGAAACGTTCGTTAAAAATGGATAAACTCGCAGAGCTGTTAAAAGCGATACATGAGCAAGGAGAAAGCTGTCTCATCTTTACGCAGTATATTGAAATGGGCAACATGATCAAGCAGCTGGCAGAAAAGATGTTTGGAGAACCGGTCCAATTTTTAAATGGCAGCCTCTCAAAACAAGAGCGGGACAAAATGGTGGACCGCTTCCAGAAGAAAGAATTCAACATCTTAATTCTCTCTTTAAAGGCAGGAGGAACAGGACTCAATCTAACCGCCGCAAACCATGTCATTCACTACGATAGATGGTGGAATCCTGCTGTGGAAAACCAAGCGACAGACCGAGCTTATCGGATTGGCCAAAAACGATTTGTTCACGTCCATAAGATGATCACAACAGGCACAATCGAGGAAAAAATCGATCAAATGCTCGAAACAAAACAAACATTAAATGATCAAATTATCCAAAGCGAGAGCTGGATTACAGAGCTATCGACAAACGAACTAGAAGACTTATTTACCTTAAGTGCCGCCGCTCAATCATCTTAATCACAGCAAAAAGAGGACTTTTCATTAATCTTGAGAAAAGTCCTCTTTTTCATTTCATATAACGTACGCTAAATGTTCAGTTTTTTCAATGCAGATTTCACATTCATATACGTATTTAATTCACGGAAGTCCTCTCTCATTTCTCCCATTTTCATTGCAAGATTCGGTTTAATTCCTGTCACAATGAGTTCAGTACCTGTCATTAAAATCAAATCGTTCAGCTTAAAGATCGCATCTGCCACAAATGAATCCACTTCTAATAATCCAGACAGATCGACAATAAAATAATCATCCTTGGATTGAGAGATATAGGTGGAAACCGTTGAAATGATCTTATCAAATCTAGGCGCTGTTAACGTACCAATGATCGGTAACACAGAGATCCCATCTTTCACAGGAACGATTGGGACAGAAATATTCAGCACTTCATCAATTGATTGCTCAAGAAGCTCCTGCTGTTCCTTCTCTTTCGTGACATCCTTTTGCAGACCAACGAAATAAAGACGTTTTCCTTCCTTTTCGTCAATCCAAAGAGGAGCGACACTTAACTCGTTCCAAAACATTTGTCCAGATTTTTTATAATTTTTCAGCTGAACAGTGACAGCCTCTTTGTTCTCAATAGCTGTTCTAATTTGTTTCAGGGCGATTTGTTCAGTTTCATCTCCCTGAAGGAAACGACAATTCCTCCCCAATACTTCTGATTCTTGATAGCCTGTCATATCTAAAAAGCCCTTGTTCACATATATTAAAGGATTATCAGGTAAAGACGGGTCCGTCACCGTCAGGCCAACCTGAGTATAGTCCAAGGCTTCCTTGATTAAATGCAGATTTTCGGACTTATAAGATTCCAGCGCCATTCGTTTACTCTCCTTATTTTCCTTACAAGCGGGTTATATTCATAATTAAATTATATGATGTTCCACATCATGTGTAAATAGAAGTGGTTCCGAATTCCTCTTTTGTAGAATGCGCTTCATCCTATGTGATTTATACCACGACATCTGATTCATCTATTTCAAAAGGTTGCGGATCATATGTGCGACACCATGTTCATCATTTGATAACGTCACGTGATCAGCGATTTCTTTTATATCCTGTCTCGCATTCCCCATTGCAACCCCAACACCAGCAGCTCGAAGCATTGATTCATCATTTAAACTGTCTCCTACAGCCGCTGCCCTACTTAAAGAAATACCCAGTCTTTCTGCCAGCCTTGTTAATGCCTGCCCTTTAGACGCGTCCTTTGAACCAATTTCAAAGTTATGATCAGCCGAACTGACCAATGTTAAATCTGAATCATCACCAAACATATCCCATCCGGCTTTCAATCTGTCCTGAAAGAAAGAAAAACCTAAGATATTGTAAAATGAAAGCTTTCGATCCTCACGAAACAATTCTTTATATGTATCAATATAAGAAAAACCCGACTGGCTGTATTGAACTTCTGCCGCTTGCTTTAAGACATTTTGATCCGTTTCTGGATTTGCACTTTTTAAACGGTCCATTTCAATCGCAAGAAGCTCTCTGCCGCGATTCGGTGTGAAAATGGCTTCGTTTGTAAAGACTTCATAATAATAATCACGTTCTTCAAGCCATGACAATATGTGTTTAGCCTTTTCTTCTTGTAAAGCAGCTGAATGGTACACTTGTCCAGTTGGATCATGAATCACAGCTCCATTGGCACTAATCACCCATGTATTCATACCAAGCTGGTCAAAAATAGACCTCACATCAAAATACGCTCTCCCTGTTGAAACGACAACCTCAATTCCATTCGCAGCTGCTTCCTTTAATGCCTGCTCGTTTTCCTGACTCACTTTGTGTTCACTGTTCAATAAAGTTCCATCTAAATCCGTTGCGATTAATCGAATGTTTGTCATCGTTCTCTCCATTTTGTTTTTATTTTCAACCGACATACCGTTAACAAAATCCATCATCATTATGAAATGAGTATCCACTATTTGCAAGAGCTGATCGGTTAACAGTGAATAAAAGGGTATCCGGCCACGCAAATATGACCGGATACACACAAAGGGGATTCATAAGGGGACACATGACCTATACAAAGAAGCATTGGTTCTATTACGCAGTGTTCATATGCACAAGGCAGCATCTATCAGCTTTAGCTAGAGGGGGGCTGTCAGATGATAGACGTTACCTTTTGATTCGGAACTTGCCTCCTTTCCTTTCAGCTACCTCTAGTCTACGGAGAAAGGCCGCATGTGACAAAACATGAAAATAGCAAAATAGGCCTTCAAATTCTCCATATCCTCATTACTTTCTGTTTTTTACCGCTTGCGTATAAAACATCATCTTGTTTTGTTTGATGAAATACTTATTTTTCATAAATTGATAAAAAATATCTGAATGAATCCAATTACTAGAAGGCATGTGAATATAATCAGATCCGTCCCACGCAAACCAATAAAAACAAAGCCGGCCATCATGAATCGACAGCTGAAACTCAAAACAGTCCATTTGATCCTCGGTGACATATTGAAACGTGAGTGACTCTCCTTCTTCCATATACACATCACAAAATGAAAGAATATCTCCCCACGAATAAACACGTATATCACTTTTTGCCTTGTCGTCGCCAATATGAATATTTCTCAATTGATAGGACTCCATAAAACATCTCCTTTCACTCATGTGCAGCTAGTTCTAAGCAGGCAGCGGTTTCATTTATACAGATGTTGTATGCTATAATAATACTTACGAATAATGAACGCTTGTGAGGTGATAAATATGAAAACCTTTAGGCTGATTGATTTAAAAATTGAACTTGATCCACAGCAAGATAAAATGTCCAGCATTCCCCTTCGTGACGGTTTAATCATTAATAAAGAAGACGGTGAAAATCACTGGATGATCGAGGCACTCATTCCAAAGAAACATAGACAGGTGTTTGAGGTACTCTTTCAGCAGCACACAGAAGTGAAGATTCTTGTAACGATCACGAAAGAAAACAACCGCCCTGTTCATCTATCTGTCCAAGTCAAAAACATCGTTGCCTTAGAAGAAAACATTTCTGTGTTACTCGATGGTAAAATGATTACAAATCGTTACAGAACAGAAACTGAAGAAGTATTAAAAGACCTCGTCAAAGAGGGGCTGTCAGGAGAAAAACTACTGGATGCTTTTAAACAAAACACATAAAAAAGAGCGGGATCAGCCGCTCTTTTTCTATTGCACATCTTTAGACTGGCTTTGATTTTTCAATAGATCTCTAATTTCAGTTAGCAGAACTTCCGTTTGATCCGGCGTTTCCACAACCTCTTCTTCCTCAACCTTTTTCCGTTTTAACTTATTCAAATAACGAATAAAGATAAAAATGGAAAACGAGATAATTAAGAAATCAACCACTGTTTGAATAAAGTTCCCATATAAAATTTGAGCAGCTCCGATTTTAATGGATAAACCGCTAAAATCATGTCCTCCAATAATAATACCGACAAGCGGCATGATCAAATCATTCACAAGAGAAGTGACGATTTTGCCAAATGCTCCCCCAATGATGACACCTACTGCCAAGTCAATGACATTGCCCTTGACGGCAAACTCTCTAAATTCTTTCAGCATCATTTATCACCTTCATCTTTTTTTGTCTAATATGACGTTTTTTTGTCAAAATTGCAAGTCCTTATCCGTTCTAACTGAACGTTTCTAAATAAAAAAGCGATTCATGCTTGATGAACCGCCAGGAAAATCATGATACTTTAGGACCGATAGAAAATGTCAGTTCTGCTTCACATACAACTTCGCCATCTACTGTCGCTACTGCTTTTCCTTTTGCAACCGGCCCGCGGAGGCGCGTCACTTCAACCTCTAAACGAAGCTGGTCACCAGGCTTGACCTGTCTTTTGAAGCGGCATCCGTCAATCCCTGCAAACAAACCAATTTTTCCTTTGTTTTCTTCCTTGCCTAGCATAATCACACCAAAAACCTGTGCGAGTGCTTCTACAATAAGCACACCCGGCATGACTGGGTAACCAGGGAAATGGCCATTAAAAAATTCTTCATTCACTGTGACATTTTTAATTCCAACCGCTCTTTTTTCTCCCTCAACCTCTAGAATACGGTCGACCAATAAGAATGGATAACGGTGTGGAATAATGTCTTGAATTTGCTGAGCATCAAGCATATCTTGATCTCTCCTTCTTTTCTATATCACTGATCTTCATTTGATTCCTATAGAAGTATATTATGAAAGCTCGCATTTTTCAATATTCGCCTTACGCATATAGCAAAAAAATGGAATCTACCATTACCAATTGTCATCAAATATAATCCACACTACACTCATTGTTTTTTCACAAATATGGTAATATATATTACATCATTGATTGAATAAGAGGGTAAAAATGAATTTTATGAGCGATAAATCCATAAAAAAACTTCTCCATTCCTGGTATACAATGCTGAAGCATCGACATTTTTCGAAGGCTGAAGAAATCAAAAAAACACTGCTAAAATATAAACGTAAATTATCAAAGAAGCAGGAGCTCTATTTCCATTATCAGCTGATGCTTTTCCGTCATCTGCTCTGGATGAATCAGACAGAGGACTTAGAAAAACTCAAACATGAACTGCTGCCCCACAAAGAGGAAATGAACGAAGAACTGCAATATTATTTTTATTTCTTTCTCGGATTATATGAATCTTTAAAAAGTGATCAAAATGATGCGATTCATTATCTCGAAAAGGCAGAAGAACGACTGCCATTACTTGATGATGAGCTGGAGGAAGCAGAGTTCCATTTCCGTACAAGCGGTGTTTATTATAACAACCGTTACTCGTTGTTATCGATTCGTCATGTTCAAAAAGCCATGGATATTTTTGCAAAGCACGGAGATATCCATAGCATCTATCGGTGTAAAATTGTGCTCGCTCTTAACTATAGCGACCAAAAAAAATATAAGGAAGCAGAAGATATTTTCATTGAAATTATTGATTACGTGAAAAAGATTGATGATCAAGAGCTGCTCGGTATCGTTTACTATGATGCTGGCTTTATTCAGTCAAGACAAAACCGTCATAAGGAAGCGCTAGAATACTTCAAAAAAGCACTTCGTCTTCCAGCATATCGAAAGTCAGCGCACTCCTATGTATCGTGCCTATACGAAACTGTGCGTTCCTGTTTTAAAGAAAATTTAACCGATGAAGGGATGAAATATATTCAAAAAGGACTGAAAGAAGCCGTTGCTTCCCAGTTTGATATATTAAGAATGAAGTTTCAAATCTTATCTCTTCTGTACAGCCAAACGCCAAAGGCAGATGAGCAGATCGCCACGCTCGTCACATGTCTTGAACGAAAAGAAGCCTGGATTGATCTTGAGGATCTGCTTGCTGATGTCTCAGATTTTTACAAAAAAAAGGGCGACTTTGAGCGAGCCGCCTTTTTTATCATGAGAGGCTGATACCAGCCTCCTGGTTATCGAATTGTATTAATTAATCCCAGCATTTGATCGCCCATCGTAATCGTTCTTGAATTCATTTGATAGGAACGCTGTGTTGTCATGAGGTCTGTTAATTCTTTTGACATGTCCACATTTGACGTTTCCAGTGCACCTTGCTGAAGCTGGATCGCCTCTCGGTTTGCTCCATTTAGTGCTGTTAATGCACCTTGATAGGTTCCGTCGACTGAGAACAAATTATCTCCTTCAGAGACAAGTGCTGATGAATTGTTGACTTGTACAACGCCTAGATTCACTTGCAGATTCGGTTGATTATCTCTAGAAATCGCCGTCAGCCGTCCATTTTTATCGATTGAAATATCACGGAAATTCGCATTTAAGACGATCGCATTTCCGTTTTCATCAAGAATCGGATAGCCTTCGCTCGTGACAAGCTGCACTTGGTTACGGTTATTGCCCGGCTGTAAGTAAAGTGAACCAGCTCTTGTATAACGGATATTACCGCCGGCGTTAACCTGCAAATACTGTGACGGTGCTCCAAAAGCAACATCAAGATCACGTCCTGTTTCTTTCAGCGAGCCTTGCAGCGAGTTAATGGACGCATTGACCATTGTCCCCGTTCCAAGCCTTAACCCAGCAGGTGTCAGACGACTGTTTGCCACCTGCTCATTTTTTTCATCTACCTGATTAAACTGCTGTCTGATCAGCTCTGAGAAACGGGTGTTTTTCGCACGGTACCCTGTTGTTTCACTGTTCGCGATGTTGTTGCTGATGATGTCAAGCTGCTTTTGCACTTCATTCATCGATACAGCTGCATTTATCATCGTTCTAAGCATAATTTTCCTCCTTTCTTTTTCATTTCTTGATTAGTACACTCTGCCAATTTCATTCACTGCTTTTTCTAAGCTTTTATCATACGCCTGAACCACTTTTTGGTTTGTTTCAAATGCTCGGTAAGCCGTTGTCATATCTGTATATGATTTCGTCACATCCACGTTCGACAGCTCTGAGACGCCTTGGCTTAACGTATAGGACATTTGACCGTTATTGACTGCACTTGGCAGGGGCTGATTATCAGCTGTACGGTATAAATCATTTCCTTCACGCGCTAGGTTTCTTGTATCCATCGCAACACGTACATCGATTTGACCAAGATTTTGGCCATTTTCAGTCACAGTACCATCTGCATTCACTTTGAAATTCTCACTCTGAACCGTAATCGGCTGACCCGTCACGGAAAGAAGCGCGCGGCCATTAATCGTCAGCTGATTTTGTGCGTTCAATGTAATGGAGCTGCTTTTCGTATAACGAACGCCTTCTGGTGTGTTGACTGCATAAAACAGCGCTGATTTCTGATTGGTCTCAGGATTGATCGGCACATTATTTTCAACTAGTGCTACGTCTGTTGTTTGATCTGTTGTTTTTAAAGTTCCCTGTGTAAATTGAGGGATTAATTCCTGCATATATGTCCCAGTATTGATTCCGCCAATCGGCGATTGCAGTGGAACACTAAAGCCTTTGCCTGAGGATGTTTGGAAACGTCCTGATTCCATTCGGCTCAGCAGCATTTCTGGAAATGCACGCATTGCCCCTTCATCCGCTTTATAGCCTGGGGTATTCGCATTTGCGATATTATTTGAAAGCATTTCTGTCCGCCGCTCTTGAGCGATCATGGCAGATGTTGCGGTGTATAGTCCTTTTAACACGTGCTCACCTCATTCAAATTCTTTCACACGACCTAAACACAATCTTCTATGAAATATATCGGCTGATTAGCAGGGTTCTTTAATAAAAATCCCCCATTCTTTCTAAAAAGAATGAGGGAAATCATTAGCTGAGTTTACGTTTTGGCAGCTTGTCCATATTATCAAGCATCACGCCAGTACCAACTGCTACACAGTCCATTGGATTTTCAGCAACGAAAACTGGTACTTTCAGCTCTTCTGCAAGCAATTGATCAAGCCCGTTTAGAAGAGCTCCGCCACCTGTAATGATGACGCCGCGATCGATAATATCAGCTGATAATTCAGGCGGTGTTCTTTCAAGAACTTGTTTCGCAGCCTGAACAATCGCAGATACAGATTCACGCAATGCTTCTTCTACTTCTTTGCTTGTGACGGTAATCGTTCTTGGTAATCCTGTCACCATGTCACGTCCACGAATTGAAATCTCTTCGTGACGTGCATCTGGGAATACCGTTGCAACTTGGATCTTAATATCCTCAGCCGTGCGCTCACCGATCAACAGCTTGTACTCTTTTTTAATGTAGTTTAGAATTTCCAGATCAAATTTGTCTCCAGCCATTTTAATAGAAGAGGCGGTTACAATGTCACCCATTGAGATGACAGCGATATCTGTCGTTCCGCCTCCAATATCTACGACCATGTTTCCACTTGGCTGAAAAATATCCATACCAGCACCAATCGCTGCTACTTTTGGCTCTTCTTCAAGAAATACATGCTTACCACCGCTTTTTTCAGCAGCTTCTTTGATCGCCTTCTGCTCAACAGATGTAATATTTGTCGGGCAGCAGATGAGCATACGCGGCTTAGAGAACAGCCCTTTCACATTTAATTTGTTAATAAAATGCTTGAGCATCGCTTCAGTTACTTCAAAATCAGCGATTACGCCATCTTTTAATGGACGAATCGCAACAATATTCCCAGGCGTACGTCCAACCATACGTCTAGCCTCTTCTCCAACAGCCAAAACTTTCCCGCTGTTTTTGTCAAGAGCTACCACAGATGGTTCATTTAACACAATTCCTTTTCCTTTGACATGAATCAGTACATTGGCAGTACCAAGATCAATTCCAATATCCCTAGCAAACATCTATATATATCCTCCTTGAAAATCTGTTTCCATAGCAAATACCACATTCTGCCCTAATTATATATTCTATCATAATTTGCAGAAAAAAAGATATTTCTTTACAAAAGTCTTTACAAAATTTGTGGTTAGAAACTACCGATATGAGGAAGATATATATATTATGTTTATGAACAAAGAACTAAGCTTACTGTTTCACAGGTTCGCCTTCTAAAATTTCTTCTTTTTTATACTTTAACTTCGTGGCTTCTCCTCCTCGCAAGTGGCGGATTGATTTATGATAATCCAGTATCTCCTTTACTTCATTAGCCAGATCTGGATTAATTTCTGGCAGTCTTTCTGTTAGATCCTTGTGTACAGTACTTTTAGAGACTCCAAATTCTTTCGCAATAACACGAACGGTTTTCTTTGTCTCCACGATATACTTTCCTATCTTGATTGTTCGCTCTTTGATGTAATCGTGCACACCACTCGACCTCCCTAAAATGGATGTGAGAAGTGTGAAATGAGATCCGTATGAAGATTATCCATTTTCAGCGGCGCTTGTTCGTCGTAATTTCTCATCCATTAGGTAGTAAATGCCAAACACGACCCCTCACCTCAAACACTCTCTTTGTCAGGTTTGTAACAGTGTATTAGCATTGAATAGGGAATATGCTAAAAATGAAGATGGGACAAGGGATTTATCAGAAAAGGCAAAACAAAAAATCATTTCGGGGCGCGAAAATTTCCACTTTACAAGAAGAGGTTCACCACGTAAAATAGAAAAGGTGAATTTATTTACCTAGCTAAATATTTAAAAAAGGTGAGCATATGGATACGTTAAATAGAGAGTGTTTACATCAAATACATCAAGGCGCACGGCTGCTGTCTAAAAAGGCGAACGAAGCGCTTGCTGCTTATGACTTGTACATGTCCCAGTGGACTGTGCTTTTTTGTTTGGATACATTCGGCCCAAAAACCCAAAAAGACATCTGGACATATTTGAATGTCGAAGCACCGACCATTACCAGAACCGTCACCCGCTTAGAAGCAAACGGCTGGGTGAAACGTGTACAAGGCAAAGACAAACGTGAGAATCTGATCGTGATGACAGATGATGCAAAAGCCCGATTTGAAGAAATCAAACGCACGATGGAACAATTTGAAGAAGAATGTCTTTCAGATTTTACCTACGAAGAAAAACAACTCCTCCATACACTTTTACACAAATTATCAACTGAATAGGAAGTGACATACATCATGAACGAACGCATATGGACAAAAGATTTTATCATGATTGTCCTGGTGAATTTATTTACGTTCACCTCTTTTTATGCCCTCTTGACATTACTGCCCATTTACACAATGGATGAACTAAATGGAACAGAATCACAGGGCGGTCTCCTTGTGACGGTCTTCTTATTGTCTGCTATTGTGACAAGACCGTTTTCTGGCGCCATTATTGAGAAATTCGGCAAAAAACGAATGGCGATTTTCTCTTCAGCGGCCTTTGCCTTACTCACTTATTTATACATTCCGATTGATCAATTCCAAACGCTCCTTGTGCTGCGTTTCGTACAAGGGATCTTTTTTAGTATTTTGACGACCGTTGCCAGTGCCATTGCGGCTGATATGATCCCGAAACATAAACGCGGGGAAGGACTCGGATACTTTGTGATGTCCATGAACCTCGCTGTTGTCATCGGTCCGTTTATCGCACTGAATCAAGTAGGAAAAATAGGATTCCATTCCTTATTTCTTCTCTTTTCCATTATCGTGACAATCGGAGCTGCTTTTACGATGCTGATTAGACAGCCAGAGCCTGAAAACGGTGGAAGCATCGTCTTCCGATTCACATTTTCTCACCTTTTTGAAAAAGGCGCATTAAAAACAGCGGCCGTCGGCATTATTATTTCCTTCTGTTATTCGCCGATTATTTCATTTATTTCAGTTTATGCCAATTCACTCCATTTGATGGGTGCAAGCAGTTATTTCTTTATTGTGTTTGCGGCTGCAATGCTTGGATCACGTCCATTTACAGGCAGACTTTTTGACCGTGTTGGAGCTCACGTTGTGATCTACCCTTCGATTGCCCTTTTTGCCATTGGTTTATGGATGCTGACAGCGACACATTCAGCTGCAATGCTCCTTCTATCAGGCGCTGTGATTGGACTTGGCTATGGTTCGCTCGTGCCATGTTTACAAACACTTGCGATTCAGCACTCACCAGCTCATCGTACGGGATATGCGACGGCTACTTTCTTCACCCTGTATGATACAGGTATTGCGGCTGGCTCATTTGTCTTTGGACTTCTTGTCAGCTTCACAGACTTTTCAAATGTGTACCTCATTGCGGGTATTGTGGTCTTACTGAGTATGGGCGTTTTTTATTGGAGTGAACGAAAACCCCAGGAAGCAAAAGCACAAAAGGTCTCCCTTTCAGAATAAAAGGATACTATTTTAAACTTCGCCGGAAACATGCTAAAATATAGGATATTCCAAATAGAGCATACAGGCTTTGTTGAAAAATAGTTAGCATTAAGCGAAAGTATAGGTGATGTTTTGAATTACGAATTGTTTAAAGTCATACACGGGATGGCTCACCATTCTGAGTTTTTAGATCAGGCGATGATCTTTATTACGAAAAAGGCCATTCTTGTGTATGCCCTTGTCTTATTGATTTGCTGGTTTTTAGGGAATCACCAATTTAAGAAGCATGTCTTCTTTTCCGGTGTAACAGGCATTGCAGCACTTATCGCCAACTTTGCCATTACATTGTTTCATTATGAAGAGCGGCCGTTTGTGGCGCATAAAGTCGACACACTCATCCCGCATTCAGCAGACGCTTCCTTCCCAAGTGACCATACAACAGGTGCATTGGCTCTTTCACTAGCCATTCGATCCCGTAATAAAAAGCTCGGCAATATCTTGCTCGTCTTTGGATTACTTACAGGATTCTCCCGCATCTGGGTCGGTCATCATTATCCATTTGATGTTTTAGGCAGCTTGGTCGTATCGATTGTGGTTGTCTTTATCATGAATAAATTATGGAAGTTCTTTGACTCTCCAATTGATCGCATCGTGACATTTTACGAGACAATTGTAGGGAAAATTTTCAGAAGGAAGACAAAGGATCAGGGCTCAGACCTATCCAACTCTTAAGCGGCCTTGCGATAACGTGATGAAGATTCTTCTCTCACTTATCGCGCCGCTTTTTTTATTGGCTGTCTCCCTCTAACCATATTTGAAAAATAAAGACTGACGCCAATGCCAATAAGAGAAATGATGATCAACGTCCAGCCTAATTGCGCAAAATGAGCACCAGCAATTTCATCCCCAAACAGCATACCAAGCACAGCAGACGACAGAATAGAACCAAGGTAGCGGCATGTTTGAAAAAGTCCAGAGGATGTGCCAATCATTTGCTGAGGACTTTCCTTGAGCATCGCAGCTTGAAGCGCAACATTCCCAATCCCATAACTGAGCCCAAGCAGCGCCAGAACCAATCCTTTTCCCCATAATGGCGCAGGAATAAAAAAGAAAGTCATAGCAGACGCTCCAGCCAGCATCAATACAGCACTCGCTAAAACTGGATGGCGTTCATCCCCGCGATCCACCCACTTTCCTGTCAGCGGCGACACAATAATGCTCACCCCTGACATACACAGCATAAAAAGACCCGTCATCTCCACACGCCAGCCTAACTCATCCTGAAAATAACTCGGCAAACCAAAAAAGAGACAATAGAAAAAGATATTTAAAATGATAAATTGCACATACACAAGTGACAGCCGCTGCTCTTCTCTGAACATCCGTATTTGAATAAACGGTTCATCCACCTGATACTCCCACCAGATAAAAGCGCCTGCACTCAGGAGACAAAGAATGCCTTGAACATATTGAATGCCGTCACCCAGTGATAATAAAAATGAAAGCAGGAGAACAATGCAGACGGTAAAAAGAAGCATCCCTGGCAAATCGAGTGTTCGCACAGTTTCGCCTATGCGCAGCTTTCTCTTTTTCTGCTCCTTCGGAAACAACAATAGACCAAGAAAGAAACTGATCAAAATAAACGGCAGATTCACTAAAAAGATAGCCGGCCAGCCGCCAATGGTCATCAGAAATCCGCCAAGCGTCGGTCCAAGCGCCGTCATCGCTGAAGCAAAAATGGATAATACCGCTAACGCCGAAGCCTGTTTTTCTTGAATATGATCCCGAATAAGTCCGACCCCAGAAGGATAAATGGCACTGCTTCCAATCGCCTGTAACAAACGGATCACAATCAGCACCGCAAACGTTGGGGCAAACGGCGCGCAAATGGCTGAGACTGCAACAAGAACGAGACCGAATAAAAATAAGGTTCTGCGGCTCATCACATGATCCCCAATCCGGCCGCTCACTGGCTGTGTTACTGCACTGGCTAAATAAAAAGAAGAAATAAGCCAAGATACGGTCGTAAACGACAAACCGAATTCATGCTGAATTTGATGCAAGGCCAAAGAAATCATTGATGAATTCAGCGGATTCAACATCGTTCCAAAGGCAATAGCGGTTAAAAAAACTTTTCGATTGTCTCTCCACTTGTTCATACACTGACCTCCTTTTTGCAACCCTTTCGTTATTATGAGATTCATTTCCCTTTTTTACCCTAATCAATTCAAGTTCTCTCTTAGAAAAGCAAGACATACATTCTAAAAAGGACGATTGTTGGAATAACACATATAAAATTGAGAATATGAGGAACAAATGGTAAGATGCTACACATATTGAAAAGCCTACTTTCTCCTTATATGGAGAACGGCTGAAAAGGAGGAGAAGCTTATTATTAAAAAAAGACGGTTTTGGGTCCCAGCCCTTTTCTCGGTTGCAGTATTACTTCTGTCTTCGTGTGGTTCAAATGAAACAAATGGGAACGGAGATAAACGTAATTCTACAGCGAAAGGGTCGCCAATCTTGGAGGATGGAAAATTTATTTTTGCAGCATCAGGTGAATTTCATCCGTTTAGTTACATGGATGGAAATCAGATGTCCGGCTTTGATATCGATGTAGGCAATGCGATTAGTGACAAACTAGGTCTCGAACCTATACAGAAAAAATATAAATTCGCAGGCATCGTCGAAGGCGTGAAAGCAGGTAAATTTGATGCGGCAGTTGCAAGTCATACCATCAATGAGGAACGAAAAAAACACGTCCTTTTTTCTAAGCCCTATTACTACTCTGGTCCGCAAATTTTCACAAGACCCGGATCAGACATTCAGCATGCTGATGACTTAAAAGACAAAGAAATTGCTGTATCCAAAGGATCGTCCTACGCTGATATTGCTAAGGAACATAGCGGGCAAGAACCAAAATATTATGATAGTGATGTCGTCGCCTTAGAAGCACTGGCCAACGGAAAACACGATGCAGTCGTAACAGATTTCGCCACAGGTGCAGAAGCGATGAAGAAAAAATTGAACATCACAGCGCAAGAAAGACTCGGACAAAGTGAGCAGGCAATTGCTGTATCAAAAGAAAATGAACAGCTCATAAAAGAGATCAACGATGCGATTGACGCACTAAAAAAAGACGGAACATTAAAACAAATTAGTGAAAAGTACTTTGATGAAGACATCACGGTCAAACAAGATTAAAACCACGATTGTGCGCCCTTTTTATAGGCGCACTTTCTTCAAATGGAGATGATTGTTTTGCCTACCCTATCACACTTTTTTCAGACGCTGATTGATTCTAGAGGTATTTTCTTAGAAGGAATGCTGATCACCTTACAGCTGACGGTGATCAGCATCTTCATCGGTATGTTCATCGGGCTTTTCTTTGCTTTATTGAAAATATCCCGCATAGCCGTTTTCGGTTATATCGCCAATGCCTATATCTTTCTTGTACGCGGAACACCACTTATTGTTCAAATTTTCATCCTATACTTCGGCCTCACAGAATTGAATATACCCGACTTCTGGGCTGCTTCCATTGCGCTCGCCTTTCATAATGGGGCCTATATAGCCGAAATATTTAGAGGTGCTATCCAATCCATCGATCAGGGGCAAAAAGAGGCAGGACGCTCTCTTGGCATGGGTCGTTTTTTAACAATGAGGCGCATCATTCTCCCGCAAGCGATGCGGCGTGCCCTCCCCCCTCTTGGCAACCAGTTCATTATCGGCTTAAAAGATTCATCACTCGCCGCCTTTATCAGTGTCAATGAACTATTTAACGTCGCCACCACGCAAGGCTCCAACAGTTTTGATAATATGACGTATTTACTTGTTGTCGCCGTCTATTACTTAGTTCTTGTCCTGCTGTTAACATTCGCTGTCCAAACCTTTGAGAAGAAACTATCAGCCAGTGACCAATAGGAGGAGAAGCATGACAGAATCAAAGGAAATCATTCGTGTTGAAAAACTCAATAAATACTTTGGAGAGCTTCATGTTTTAAAAGATATCGATCTCACTGTTTATGAAAATGATGTGGTCGTCTTAATTGGCGCAAGCGGTTCTGGAAAAAGCACCTTGCTCCGCTGTATGAACTTTTTAGAAATAAAAAATGATGGAGATATTATCATTGATGGCAGCCCTGTTCATCCAAAGCGCGATCAATTAAACGAAATGAGACAAAAAATAGGGATGGTGTTTCAGCATTTTAATCTTTTCCCGCACAAAACTGTGCTTGAAAATATCATCGAAGCGCCTGTTATGGTGAAAAAAACAAAGAAAGCACAAGCCATCGCTGAAGCCAGCGCCTTGCTAGAAAAAGTCGGACTTGCGGATAAAGCCAACGTATATCCTTCTAAACTATCAGGCGGCCAAAAACAGCGTGTAGCCATAGCCAGATCTCTCGCCATGAAGCCTGATGTCATGTTATTTGACGAACCTACATCTGCCCTTGATCCAGAGCTTGTAGGCGAAGTGCTGCAAACGATGAAAAGCCTCGCAAAAGAAGGCATGACCATGGTCATTGTCACACATGAAATGGGCTTTGCGAAAGAAGTTGCCGATCGTGTCGTCTACATGCACGAAGGCCGCATCGTCGAAGAAGGCGTCCCTTCGAAATTGTTTGACTCTCCTAGGGAGGAACGTACAAAACTGTTTCTCAGCTCCATTTTATAGGTCAAACGCCCTTCATTTTTAGTGCTTAACTTACGTTTTTGCTCATTTTTTACGAACTTTTCATCCATTTATATTGAACTTAACCAAAAAACCATGTCAGATAAACTTACATGTATATGTTATATATGACTTTTCTCTCTATAATGAAGAATTAAGAAAACAATAATTCTGAATGATTCGGGGGAATGCAGCATGCAAATGGGTGATACAGTATTTATGTTCTTCTGCGCACTACTCGTGTGGTTAATGACACCGGGTTTAGCTTTATTCTACGGAGGACTCGTGAGAAGTAAAAACGTGTTAAGCACAACCATGCACAGCTTAACGTCACTAGCGATCGTTTCAATCGTATGGATCGTATTCGGTTATTCCTTAGCTTTTGCACCAGGCAATGCATGGATCGGAGGATTAGACTGGGTGGGCCTGAAAGGCGTAGGCTTTGAACCTGGTTCGTATAGTGAGACCATTCCACATTCATTGTTCATGATGTTTCAAATGACTTTTGCCGTCTTAACAACAGCCATCATCTCAGGGGCCTTTGCTGAACGGATCCGCTACTCAGCAGTCGTTGTATTTACACTCCTTTGGGTCACATTTGTATACGCTCCAGTCGCACACTGGGTATGGGGCGGCGGTTGGATTGGCGAGATGGGTGCACTTGACTTCGCAGGCGGAAACGTGGTTCACATCTCATCCGGTGTTGCGGGTCTTGTCGTGGCGATTGTGCTCGGGAAGCGTAAAGAAGCGGCAAGCTCTTCTCCGCATAACTTGATCTACACCCTTCTTGGCGGAGCTGTCATCTGGTTTGGCTGGTTTGGTTTTAACGTGGGTAGTGCTCTTACATTAGACAGCGTGGCCATGTTTGCCTTTATTAACACCAATACAGCTGCTGCTGCAGGAATCATCGGCTGGCTGTTAGTAGAGTGGATGATCAACAAAAAACCGACCATGCTCGGCGCGATCTCTGGAGCCATCGCAGGTCTTGTCGCCATTACACCTGCCGCAGGTTTTGTTACACCGTTTGCTTCTATTATAATAGGAATCATTGGCGGGATCGTCTGTTTCTGGGGAGTCTTTTCACTCAAAGCCAAATTTGGCTATGATGACGCACTAGATGCATTCGGCCTTCACGGAATTGGCGGTACTTGGGGAGGAATTGCAACAGGACTTTTCGCCACAACTTCTGTCAATGACGGCGGAGCCAATGGCTTATTTTACGGAGATCCCAGCTTACTTTGGAAGCAAGTGGTCGCGATTGTTGCCACGTACGCTTTTGTTGCCGTTGTGACATACGTAATCATCAAAGTGGTCAATGTCTTCTTCAAAATTCGTGCAACCGAAGAAGAAGAATCAGTGGGTCTTGATCTAACCATGCACGGTGAAAAAGCTTATCAAGATTAAAGAAAAAGGGGTGTCTCTATGAGCAAAATGTATAAAGTGGAGATTGTCACACGTCCAGCTAATTTTGAAACATTAAAGGTGGAGCTTGGAAAGATTGGTGTCACCTCGATTACCTTTTCAAATGTACACGGCTGCGGCTTACAAAAGGGACATACAGAGCTATACCGCGGCGTCAAAAAGGAAAGCAACGTGTACGAACGATTAAAGATCGAAATCGTCCTAAGCAAAGTACCTGTCGAACAGGTCGTTGAAACAGCTCAAAAGGTACTTCGTACAGGCGAACCAGGGGATGGGAAAATTTTTATATATGAGGTAGCGAATACAATCAACATCCGGACAGGTGAAGAAGGACCTGCCGCCCTATAGTGTATCCTCCGCCGAGTGGCGGAGGATCTTTTTAAGCAGAAAAAACCTCTGCATATTCATATACACAGAGGACCTTGTAAGACATTAAGATTGTTTTGTTTCTTCTGACTGACTGCTGTCTTTAGAGGAATCAGAAGACTTTTCTTGATCAGAGGATTTACCCTTCTCATCAGACTTTTCTTCAGATTTTTCTCCAGCTGGCTCTTTGGCTTTATCTTCAGCAGCAGGTTCTTTCGTTTTTTCCTCAGTCTTTGGCTGAGCAGGTTCTTTTGCTTGTTCCGTCACTTCTTGCGCTGCTTTTTCAATTGTAGAAACAGGCTTGTCAATGAAGCTAAGCGGATTAAGCGCTAAACCTTCCATACGAATTTCAAAATGCACATGGTTGCCGCTTTCAGCACCATATAGATTTTTACCAGAAGCACCAATGACATCATTCTGCTTGACTTCATCGCCTTCTTTGACACTCACTTGTGACAACGATTGATAAACAGTCGATAATCCATCTTCATGTTCAATTTCAACAACGTGACCAAGAACTGGATCTTTTTTCGCTTGAACCACTGTTCCACTAAGAGCAGCTGTGACATCAAACACTTTGCCATCTTTATCTGCAAGATCAATACCTTTGCTCAAGGTATAGGTGTTATTATAGTTTACAAGTGCTGCTTCTTTTTCTTTTTGGTCAGCATCTGCTTCATAGAACTTTTTCACGACAGAAACATTATCAGAATTCTGGACCGGCATTGCGACATTTTCAATTGGCTTTCCAACTTCAACGGCATCATCGCGCTGTTCTTGCCCTGTTTGATTTCCATCAGATAGTTGGTCTTTCACATCTTTTGATACAGCTTGATACCAAAGAACGGCTGTTAACACGACCGCTGCGCTGACCAAGTAAATAGCAGGGAATACCCAGCGCTTACGGAAAAATTGCTGAACTTTTGTGATTTTGGAAGTACGTTTCTTTTCTTCCTCTCTCATTTTTCATCACCTCAGCAACATTCTGAACACTTTTCAAAAAATATATACACACGAAATCATTTTTCTTTTTATTTTGCGCAATCGCATCAATAATATGTATGATAAATGAAAAAAAGATGGGAGACTTAATTGTGAAAACTTTCAACCGTATAGCAACAGAAGATGACCTCAAAGCGATCGTTGATATCTACAATTCAACCATTGCTTCAAGAGAAGTGACCGCTGATACAGAACCAGTTTCTGTTGAGGACCGCCGGCAATGGTTTTTGAATCATTCCGAGAAAAGACCTCTCTATGTGAAAACAGATGAGGATGGAAATATCTACGGCTGGCTCAGCTTTGAAACCTTTTACGGAAGACCTGCATACAACGGGACCGTTGAATTGAGTATCTATTTAAACCAAGACTATCGAGGAAAAGGCTTAGGATCACTTTTCTTGCAAGAAGCCATTGATTTAGCACCCTCATTAGGCATTAGAACGTTACTTGCCTTTATTTTCGGGCACAACGAAGCCAGCATTCGACTATTTAAAAAGCACGGCTTTGAGACATGGGGCCACCTGCCGCGCATCGCAGAAATGGACGGCAGCAGATACGATTTAGATATCCTGGGAAAAGAATTATAAAACGAGCGTCTCCCTAAAAAAGAGACGCTTTTTTATGACGCATGTAACAGTTGTTCAAACTGTTTCGCATTTTGAAGAGATTTTCTTTGCAGAATGATACCATGTTTATCAATGAGAATCGCTTGTGGAACAACCGTTACTCCGTACAGCTCCATGATTTGTGAAGAACGAGTATACACAGCCTGGGACGGCAGCAATTCAAGGATCTGCGTATCATCCGCCTGCTCATCTCCATTAATAAAAATAAATTGAGTATCATCAACAGCGATTTGCTGCTGCAGGTCTGCTAAAATGCTTTTGCACGTCATACAAGTAGAGTTCACAAATAACAGCATCACAGCACTCCCGCTTTGAAAATATTCCTTCAACATGACCTTCTCCCCTAAATGGGAATAGCTTCGAAATAACGGTGCAGGATCCCCCACAGCCGCTTCCTTTAATTCAATTCCATCAAGAGTTTTAATTTTATTCATGAATTTTCCGATAAAACGAGCGAGCAAAAATATCACAGCCAGCTGAGCAATGACAATGAATAACACAATAATCAATAGAATATCTGTCATTTCACATCGTCTCCTTCTATAAATAATTCAAATTGATTGATCCATTTTCGTTTAAACATTAAAACTTCTTGACTCACCGCTATCATGAAAAAGACAGCCACGGCAATGAGAAAACAAATAATGTTATATTGCCATGGAATGGTTTCTACATAGGGATGCACATAAAACAACCCGATCACAAGAGCCAGCATCGACACATTGCGAATCACAATTCCCCAGTGAAGGCGTTCATTATTAAGCAGTCCACCACAGCCGCAAGAAATATCACGATGTCCTCTCAATAAATTGAAGGTCACCGCTCCAGTATAAATACATAAAAGTGCTGTAAGACCAATCGCAGGTACAAGAGTCATTTGCCATACGAATAAAAAAACAGTACAAACCAATTCAACAGTTAAAAACAAATAAAACATGGGTCCCGTGAAAGAAGGAGGCAGCAGCCGATAAGCATTCATCTGCTGCATATGCGCCGTCTGTTTTTTTACTTTATCAAGCCAAGCACCAGCAAAAATGATACCTAATAAATAGATACCTATGTAATAAAAGACACTCACCTTACACCATCTCCTTTTGTTGAAATAATTGAGATTGTGCCTCGTAAAGCCTTTTGTACTCTCCGTTTAACACCATCAGTTCATCATGGCTCCCCTCTTCAACGAAAGCACCATCTTTCATTACGATTATACGGTCTGCTAAACGGGCCGCTCCCATTCGATGTGTGATAAACAAGACACCCTGATCCTGCGTGTGATCGAATAGCTTTCGAATGAGTGAAATTTCCGATAGTGGATCAAGAGCAGAAGTTGGTTCATCTAAAATGATAAAATCACTCTCTCTAAAGAAGGTTCTAGCCATCGCGAGCTTTTGCCATTGTCCGCCAGACAGTTCATGACCTTCTTCAAAAAATCGGCCAAGCTGTGCATCATACATTTCTTCCATTTGATGAATTCTTTTCTCTATGCCTGCTTGCCGTGCAGCTGAGATCATCCGCTCTCCCTCGTCCATATGATCAATACGGCCAAACCCGATGTTTTCTTTCACAGTGAACTCGTACTTCATAAAATCTTGAAAAAGAACTGCCATTCTCGCATGATATGACTTTTTATGAATAGTAGAAATGGACTCACCGTTGACTTTTTGCATATTTGGCTGATCTGGATCATATAAACCGGTCAAACATTTGATCAAGGTGGTTTTACCTGATCCGTTATCCCCCACCAATGCAATACGTTCACCTTTATTGATATGAAAATGTATATGCTCAATGGCAGGTGTTTTCATATTCGGATAAGTAAAAGAGAGATTTTCAAGTGAAATGGACTGAATACACTCGATTTTTCGAAGCGATGCCCCTTCTTCTGTCTGCTCATGAATTTCTTCTTCTCTCTTTTGAAAAGCTCTCATTTCATCAACATAAAGACTTGTTTCATATAAACTAGAACATTCCCTTGTTAAGTCCTGAAAACCACTTTGGATGTTTTGCACCGCTTGCAGCACAGCGACAAATGTCCCGGCAGCTAATTTTTTTTGAAAAATAAGAAAGACAATAAAAAGACCGCAGCATACATAGGCAAATGTCATAAGCAATCCGCCCGCCATCTCCCAGCGGACTTGCCGCTTAAGCAGTTTATATTTTTCATCTGCACTTTTTACATAATGATCTTTCCATTTCTGAAGAAGATAATTCCCGATTCCATATAAACGGATTTCCTTCAATGAATCCCGTTGTGCGACAAGATCGGACACATACATTTCTCTTCTGTCATTGGCTGTTAACATACGGTTTAATTGATAACGCGCTCCTCCAAAGAAAAGCTCAATCCACAAGACAGGCAGGGTAAACACGATCAGAATGACCGCCAAGCCCCAATGGATACCGATCATATAGATAAGAAGTGATACAACAGTAATCAATGCGCTCATGATGGTAAAAATACTTCTAACCATACTCAGAACATGCTGATGACTGTTCATCACACGTTGACTTTCATTGTAAAAAGACGGGTGTTCAAATGTAATAAACGGCAGCCTGATCGCCTTTTGAAGCAGTTCACCCTTCAAATGCAGACCAATCAAATTTGTCGCTTTCTGCTGGCTAAGCTGAAGAACGAATTGAAGCCCATATCCTAAAACCACAATGACCATTTGCAGCCCAAATAACCACAAAACCTTTTGAATGTCTCCTGAAGACGTCATGAATAAAATAATTTCATTAATCAAAGTTTGAATAATCCAGACACTAGCTAAAGGCATAAAACCAACGATCACTTGGATCAACAAAGTTAAAAGAAGATAAGATCGGCTTCTTTTCCAAGTATAGGAGATTGCATATAAACAATGGTTCACTGTACTCATCAAACGCTCCACCTTACACCATTTAGTATAATTGACATATTTTTGATATTTATATTATGATAGCTTTGCGTAACTTTACTCTGAGAGGACGATATACGATGAATTCAATCCTACTTTTACAGCTCACTCTTATTCTTTGCAGCCTATTATTAACGATCGGAGTCATCATCTATTTAAAACAACAAATGGAACTGATCATCTTACCGATACAGCATGTTGGACAAAAACTTGTGCATCCGCTGCTTGAAAAACCATCACCTATTCCAGTGAATGATTTACTGCAAACCAACAACAAGCAGCAGCTACTTATTTTCACTGATACATCATGTCCGCATTGCATCCCATCACTTGAACAATTCCTAGAAACGAAAAAGCAGCGTAAATTGGACGTTCCATTTAGTATTTTGCTAAAGAATGGGCAAAAAGAGGATCAAGAATTATATCGTGATAATAAAACCAACATGCGAATTATCCCTGTGGACGAGCAAATGATAGACGCATTCCAAATTGAAGAATTTCCTTATTACATTATGGTAGAAGAAGATGAAATCATCTCATACGCAGCACCTTTTCCGGATGGTCTTTATTCAAGGATATCTGCAAAATAAAGATAAATGAGGCATGTGAAGACTATCAAACACATGCCTCATTTTTTTATTGTGGATCTGACTGAACATCTTGATCTTTTTCTCCTGCAGCAGCTTCACTCGCTTCACCTGAAGCCTGTTCCTCAGCTTGTTCAAACTCACTCCGAGCCTCATTTGAAATGTCTACTTGATCTCCATGCTGATTCACAGTAACAGACGAAGAAGACGTCTCTTTTGAAGCCTCTTTCTCTAGTTCCTTTAATTTAGAAACATGAAGTTCTAAATCTTTTCCTTGCTGAACTAAAGTAAGTTGTTGAAATAATGCCTTTCTCTCTTCTGGAGAATGGTCACCTTGAACAATTTGAGCCGCTTGGGTTAAAAAAGAATTTGATGTTTGACCCGCTTGACGTCTATTTGACGTCTGCATAGCATTTGTTAAGAATGAAATTGAAGATATGCTCATGCGTTCACATCCTATTAAATATGATCCTTAGATTTAGCAGCCACATCTAACGCGTTCTTGACTAGTACAAATCTCACCTGTGTCACGATCCACGTAGTAACGGAAAGTTCCAACACCTTGAAGAAAACAAGTCGGTGCTGATTTACATGAAGTGACTAATTTTTGCAAAATACATCTTGCAGCTGCAGGTTGAACATTGGTCATCTTGTTTAAGAAACGATCTAATATATGAATTCCACCTTCCAATTTTTATGGTAACACAACACAATAATAACCAATTACTAGACAACTAACAACATATTTTGATAAATTTACTAATTATTTTTTACTACCAATCTTATTTATGACATAATTTGTCGATAATTTTTATAGTAAATGTTACTTTTTTCTTATTTGAAAATAATTTATTTATCTGTAAATGATGAAGTGAAGATAGAAACATTTTAATTAAACAACATTCACTCTTCCTAAAGCACTACTTACTCAAGTATGATAAAGAGTGAATACATAAAGGAGTGAACACCATTGCAACAAACTGAGAAAATCATTCAATCTCTTCATTCAATCGTAAAGTGGGGAAAGGTTGGTAGTATCTTTCTCTATATTTCAGGCGGTCTGGCTATTCTTATTGGTTTTTGGCTTGTTCTTCCTGCAGCCCTTGGCGTCTTCCTCATTATGATGGGAATTCATGTACAAAAATCTGTAAAAGCAGCTGAACACTTGATTCAGGCTCCAGATACTTCTTACGAAGAATTATTAGAACAGTACGCTAAGATGATGAAAATGCAAACACTGTTTGCCATTTCAAGTATTGCCGCAGTTATTCTTTCATTCATTGCTATCGTTTTGATACTTATACTAGGCGGGTTAGCCTTCCTCCAAGAAATTCCTTATGATGTCCAGCAGTATGAAGGTGATTACGAACAAGAACTCGGTGATTTTTATTAATTGACAGGGGTATCAATGGTTGTTCGATACCCCTTTCGTTTTTATCATTTGGCTTGGATCATTCTCCTATACTTGACATTCAGTCTTGATCATTTTAAAATACAAATCGTAACTATTACGAATTAAAGGAGGATCCTATTACTTATGCGCGTGAATATTAACTTGGCCTGTACTGAAACAGGTGACAGAAACTATATCACAACAAAAAATAAAAGAACGAATCCTGACCGATTGGAGTTAAAAAAATATTCTCCTCGATTAAAGAAATACACCCTTCATAGAGAAACAAAATAAATTTTTTAGATTACAAATCGTAATGATTACTTTTTAAGTGAGGCGGAAAACAAAATGAGCGTTTTCAAAAGGACAAAAACAAATGAATAAGCGTATACCTGTTACAGTATTAAGCGGCTTTTTAGGAGCAGGAAAAACAACGATATTAAATCATGTTCTTCAAAACCGCAAAGGATTAAAAGTGGCTGTGATCGTCAATGACATGAGCGAAATTAATATTGATGCAGAACTAGTCAAACAAGGCGGCGAGCTTTCTCGATCAGATGAGAAACTAGTTGAATTATCTAACGGCTGTATTTGCTGCACTTTGAGAGAAGACCTGTTAATCGAAGTAGAACGCCTTTGTAAGGCGGGTAATATCGATTACATTGTCATTGAATCAACCGGAATTAGTGAACCAATTCCCGTCGCTCAAACCTTTTCTTATATTGATGAAGACATGGGCATAGATTTGACCCGCTTTTGCCGTCTAGATACGATGGTCACAGTAGTAGATGCAAATCGTTTCTGGACTGATTTCCAGTCAGGAGAGAGTTTATTAGATCGTAAAGAAGCGGTTTCCGATGACGACGAGCGAGAAATTTCCGATTTACTCATTGATCAAATTGAATTTTGTGACGTGCTTATTATCAATAAATGTGATCTAGTATCTCCCTCTGAATTAGATCGACTTGAGCATGTGCTGAACAAACTACAACCAGAAGCATCTATCATCAAAACCTCAAAAGGTATAGTACAGCCAGATGACATTTTGAATACTGGTTTATTCGACTTTGAAAAATCAAGTGCTTCTGCTGGGTGGATCAAAGAAATCAACGCAGGACATGGTCAGCATACACCGGAAACAGAGGAATACCAAATTTCATCTTTTGTTTACGAAAGAAGACTCCCTTTTCATACTGGCAGACTGAATGCTTGGTTAGATCAAATGCCCGAGCAGGTCGTTCGTGCGAAAGGTTTTACTTGGCTTGCCACACATCATGATTTAACCATTTTAATTTCACAAGCTGGGAAATCTGTAGCGATTGAACCAATTGCATACTGGATTGCTGCTTTGCCTGAACAAGAAAAAGCACGGATATTAAATCAGGAACCAGAGCTTCTAGATGAGTGGGACGCAGAGTTTGGTGATCGCCATACAAAACTTGTGTTTATTGGTGTAGATTTGCCTAAAGCAGAAATCATTCGCACTCTTGATCAATGCTTGCTCACACCTGAGGAATTTGATCAAGATTGGACTACATTTGAGGACCCCTTTCAATGGAAAATACAAAATTAGGACAGGAGGGCTTCAATTGGCAAAGAAATCTAAGATTGCTAAAGAAAAAAAACGACAGCAGCTTGTATTGAAATATGCAGAATTAAGGAAAGAGTTAAAAGAAAAAGGTGACTATGAAGCTTTACGAAAATTACCTAGAGACTCTTCCCCTACCCGCTTAAAAAACCGCTGTGAATTAACGGGCCGTCCCAGAGGTTATTTACGAAAATTCAAAATGTCTAGGATTGCTTTTCGTGAGCTTGCCTATAAGGGTCATATCCCTGGAGTGAAAAAATCGAGCTGGTAAAGATTGATTTGATCTTATCACATCACTCGTAAAAGTAAAGCAGCGCACAATGAGGAAAAATCTATTTTCCAATCTTATTTCAATCTTTTTGAGGTGCAAAATAGCAATTTAAAAACCAGCAGGGATTCTGCTGGTTTTTATAGTGACTGAGTTCATAAGATAAAAAGACTTGTTTTCAAAAAAGGATTTTCAACCACGATTATGATATTTTCTCTTCTTTTCAAAAATACATGATCATGATAATTTATTGTCATTACCCACCGATGTATGACATCTCAACCTTTTTCTGATCTTTTTTCTGCTCTCTCTCGGCTGAATATTGGTCATGTCTATTCAACCATAATTCCTTTAACTTGTTCGTTAATTCTTCATTATCTTTTGTCGTACGAATCATCTGTTTCAGATCAAAACCCGATGATGCAAACAGACATGTAAACAATTCTCCCCGTGCAGATAGCCTTGCTCTGTTACATGTTCCACAAAAAGCATCTGAAACGGAAGAAATAATGCCTATCTCTCCTGAACCATCTTTGTAAAAAAATCGATTAGCTACTTCACCTGCATATTGAGGAGGTTCTGGTTTGATAGGATATGTTGAATCAATTAATTCAATTATTTCTTTCTTTGTCATGACATGTTCTAGATTCCATTTATTCGTATTACCGACATCCATAAATTCAATAAATCTGAGAACGTGTCCTTCTTTTTTGAAGTAAGCTGCCATTGGTAAGACATCCTGATCATTCACACCTTTTTGAACAACCATATTAATCTTGATAGCAAGTCCAGCCTTTTTTGCAGCCTCAATACCATCAAACACTTTTTGGATAGAAATATGCCTTCCGTTCATTTGCTTAAAACGGTCGGGATTTAATGAATCTAAACTAATGGTGACTCTATTAAGACCAGCTCTCTTCAACTGATCAGCATATAAAGGTAAAAGCGTTCCATTGGTTGTCATCGCAATGTCTTCAATCCCTGGAATTTTTGCGAGCTTTTCTATTAAGACAGGCAGATCCTTCCGCATTAAAGGTTCTCCGCCCGTGATGCGTATTTTTACCACACCTAGGTTCTTTACAAAAAGGGCAGCAAGCCGTTCAATTTCTTCGAAACTAAGCAGTTCTTCTTTTTTCAAGAAAGGATAATCTGGTCCAAAAATTTCAGCAGGCATACAGTACGTACATCTAAAGTTACAGCGATCAGTTACTGATATTCTTAAATCGCGCAATGGTCGATGTCTTTTATCTAAAATACTGACCATACTTTGCCTCCTATTCTGTAATACGCTGAGGATGCGTGTAAATGTTAAAGGATTTTCCTCTGACGAATCCAACTGTCGTAATATTTAATTCTTCTGCCATTTTAAGCGCCAGCTCAGTAGGTGCTGATTTTGAAATGACGATAGACACTCCTAGTTTTGCTGCCTTCAATAGAACTTCTGACGATATCCGGCCGCTAAAAACAAGGATTTTATCTCTAAGTGGAATTCGCTGAAGTAAACAATATCCATAAATTTTATCTAAAGCATTATGTCTTCCTATATCAGTTCTAGTAATGAATAGCTTCTCTGTGTCACACAGTCCAGCATTATGCACTCCACCAGTATGTTGAAATAATTGGCTTTCTTCTTGCAAACACTTCATGAGATGCATACAGGTTTCAGCAGGAATACTGATTCGATCAATGGCTGTTTTTGCCGTCTTCACATCTTGAAGAAAATAAAAGTGTCTTCCTTTCCCGCAGCATGAACCAATCACTCGTTTTGTAAAATCTGATGAATCAAATCCACTTGAGTGAACTAAATCAACATAGGCAAAACCCATACTTTCATCTATTTTAAACCTTTTAATCTCATTTTCAAATCGAATGACCCCTTCTGAAGCCAAAAAGCCGATAACCAATTCTTTCAGGTGCTCTGGTGAACAAACAAGCGTCACAAATTCTTCTCCATTCACCATCACAGTTAAAGGAAATTCTTCTACAATTTCATCAGTTTTGCAGGTAAACTGACCTTCACGGTATTGGTGTATGACTCGTTTCTTTTTAACAGAAGGATTCATTGTATGATCTTCCTTTCAATACAAATTTAGTTATATGATCCAATCAAATTGTGATATTATTTTAAAAAGTCATAAAAATGTAACATATTTCTATCTTATCAAACTTCTTGATTGCTTTATATGGGGGGGAACAAAATGAACAAATCGAAAAATCGCTGGCTCATTGCAGCAAGTGCTGTAGGAATTCATTTATCTATTGGGTCTGTTTATGCTTGGAGTGTTTTTACGAATCCTTTACATGAAGCCTTTCATTGGTCATTAACAGAAATAAGTCTCACCTTCAGTATTGCTATTTTATTTTTAGGTTTATCTGCTGCTTTTATGGGACATTTCGTTGAAAGGTATGGTCCAAGGGCATCGGGGCTCTTCTCAGCTATTTTCTTCGGCATCGGAATGACTGGGTCAGGATTCGCTGTCCACATGTCCTCACTGCCTCTCCTTTATTTATTTTATGGTGTACTCGCTGGAATCGGTTTAGGGGTAGGCTATATTGCACCTGTATCAACTCTAGTCAAATGGTTTCCGGATCGAAGAGGTCTTGCAACTGGCTTAGCCATTATGGGGTTTGGATTTGCTTCTCTTATTTGCAGCCCAATTATTCAATATCTCATTGAAAAAGTGAATATCGCAAATACTTTTTATATTCTTGGAATCTCCTATTTTATCATCATGGTGATCTCATCTCTTTATTTATCACCACCAACACCTGATGACGTCAAACAATTTGACGTATTCAAAACAAAGAAAAGAAAAATCCCTCAAGATTTATCACAGCTTACAGCAAATGAAGCGATCAAAACAAGACGTTTTTATTATTTGTGGCTTATGCTTTTTATTAATATCACATGCGGAATCGCTATTATTTCAGTAGCGTCACCTCTTGCTCAAGAAAGTGTTGGGTTCACTGCAGGTGCTGCAGCTACTCTTGTGGGCATTTTAGGTGCTTTTAATGGTTTAGGACGGATTGGATGGGCAGCGTTCTCAGATTATATAGGAAGGCCGAATACGTATACGATTTTTTTCAGTATCCAGCTTATTGCTTTTCCTTTACTCCCCTACTTAAAAGAACCGCTCATCTTTTCAATCGTCATGGCGATCATTTATACGTGCTATGGGGGAGGATTTGCTTCAATTCCAGCCTATATTGGGGATTTGTTTGGTACAAAGCAGCTTGGTGCCATACATGGTTATATTTTGACCGCTTGGGCCGCTGCGGGATTAGCAGGACCACTATTTTCATCCTTCATCCGAGATATAACAGGTAATTACACACAAAGCCTTATGGTGTTCTCTGGCTTATTTTTCATTGCTTTTATCATATCACTTCTCATTCGAAAGGATATTCAGCAGCTAAGAGAAAAAAACCTATCTGCTACTTCCTCTGTCTCTGCCCGATCTTAATTTGAATTTGACAGAATCACAATCTAAAGGTAATTTTTAGATATGAAAACGCTTTATAAAGTAATAGGAGGGTGATGATCTCATGGGGAAAACAAAACATAAGGGGCCTGTTAAACTCAATAAAAAACCCTCACCAAAGCTATGGGCCTCTTTTGTACCAATGGGGCTTGGCAAAGTGAAACCGAAACACATTCGAGATACGATGAAAGTGGCATGGGAGAACAAAGATAACCTTCCCTACGCGTACCGTATTTTAACGCAAGGTGTTTGTGACGGCTGTGCCCTTGGCGTCTCAGGACTGTATGATCAAACGCTCGCAGGACCTCATATATGCACAACAAGACTAAATGTGCTTCGTCTTAACACAATGCCAGCTATTGATCCAAAATGGTTTGAAGATATTCATCAGCTAAAGCAAATGGACAGCACCTCTCTTCGCAAACTTGGGCGGATTCCTTATCCATTGATCCGAAAAAAAGGGGACAATGCCTTTACACGAATTTCTTGGGATGATGCACTAGATCAAATCGCAGCTAAAATCCAATCAATTGATAAACGGCAGCTTGCTTTTTATTTAACCGCCAGAGGAATTACAAATGAAGTTTATTATACGGCTGCAAAAGCTGCTCGATTTATAGGGACGAATCATATTGATAATGCTTCTCGCATTTGCCATTCACCAAGTAAAACCGCTCTTAAACGGTCCCTTGGCATCGGTGCTTCCAGCTGTAATTACAGTGATTGGATTGGAACGGATGTATTAATCTTTTGGGGATCTGTCGCAGCAAATAATCAGCCTGTTTCCACTAAATATATGTACGCTGCTAAAAAGAAGGGAACAAAAATTATCGTCATCAATCCGTATAAAGAACCTGCTATGGAAAAGTATTGGGTTCCTTCTATTCCAGAGAGTGCTTTATTCGGCACAAAAATTGCAGATGATTTTTACCAAGTCAATATAGGCGGAGATATTGCGTTTATGAACGGCGTCATCAAGCATTGGTTTGACATGGAGCAGCATGCTCCCCATTCGGCTCTTGATCACGAATTTATTCAAAAACATACAACAGGCATACAGGATTTAAAGCAGCATGTCGCACAATTGAAGTGGGAGGACCTAGAAGCATCATCAGGTTTATCAAAAGAAAGAATGAAAGAATTTGCGACACTGCTTGCCAATGCTAATTCAGGCGTTTTTATTTGGAGTATGGGCCTTACTCAGCACCGCTTTGCAACTGATAATATATCACAGGTTGCCAACCTTGCCATGCTGCGCGGATTTATCGGCAGAAAACATTGTGGTGTCATGCCAATTCGGGGGCATAGCGGCGTCCAAGGTTCTGGTGAAATGGGCGCTGATCCATTCGTTTTGCCAGGTAGTGATTTTGATGAAGAGAATATTGAAAGAATCGAACATATATGGGGGTTTGACATTCCTAAATGGCATGGTGACACCATTGGGCAATCCTTTGAGAAGATGGCTCTCCCAAAAGACCATCCACAAAAACTCAAAATGCTGTTTACGAGTGGTGGAAACTTTTTAGAAACGATGCCAAATCCGGAAGCGATTGAAAAAGCATTATCTGAACTTGAACTCCGTGTTCACCAAGATATCATTTTGAATACCTCTACGCTGGTAGACGCTGAAGAGGCGGTGATTGTGCTGCCCGCTATGACAAGGTATGAACAACCAGGCGGCGGCACATCAACCAGTACGGAACGCATGGTATATTTCAGTCCAGAAATTGAAGGACCTCGTATTGAGGAAGCCAGAGCAGAATGGGACATTTATGTTGATCTTGCGAAAAGAGTCCGGCCAGAAGATGCCGAGCTGATACATTTTGAAACAGCTGAAGACATTCGTCGTGAGATTGCGGTCGCCAACCGAAACTATGATGGCATCCAGCATTTACGTCACAAGGGAGACGTTTTTCAATGGGGAGGCGCATGGCTTTGTGAAGATGGCGTGTGTCCAACACCAGACGGCAAGGGACATCTTCTTCCTGCCCAGCTGCCTCAATATCGAAAAACTGAAGGACATTTCAATATCACGACAAGAAGAGGAAAGCAATTCAACTCGATGATCTACAGTGAAAAGGATGCCTTTAATGGTGGAAAACGTCATTCTATCCTAATGAATGAAGAAGATGCAAAAGAGCTTTACGTCCAAGAAGGTGATCCAGTTGTTCTCTTTAATCAATATGGATCCTATCAAGGAGTGGCTCAATTCGGAGAGTTGAGACGCGGCAATATCGCAGTTTATTGGCCGGAAGGGAACGTTTTAATTCCTAAAGGTGTGTATGAGAGCTACTCACAGATTCCCGAGTATAATACAGCTGCCATATTAGAAAAAGCCGAAACCTTCCATGCAAGAAAGGATCAGCATTATGTAGAGAAACGAATTGATGAATTAGAAACGACTTTGAATTAATCGTCAACTTAAAAACAGCTGGGGTTGTTTTCCCCAGCTGCCATTCACTCTCTACTGACCAAATGCGCTCGCTTCTTGTTGAAGAATACGGTTCAATTCTTCGGCATTTGCAGCCGGTTGATATTGTCCTCCACCCGCTTTTGCAACAGATTTAAGACTTTTTGCTTCCTTTTCATTCACATCGAAGCCAATGATATTGACGATTGTATCTATTCCGTCTTCATGTAATTCCTTTGCTGCTTGTGAAGGGCTTCCACCACAAGTTTCTTCACCATCACTGACAACATAGACAATATTTTTCCCTTCAGCTTGGTGATCTTCAAAATCTTGTTTCGTATCCGTTAATGCTTTTGCAAGTGGTGTCCAGCCAGTTGGCTTATACACATTCAGTGCTTGTTGAAATGTTGATGGCTCATATGATCCAAATCCGTAAACGGCTTCAGAACTTGAACAAGAAACGGCTTTCCCTGCATTTTTATTGGTTCCTTCATGGCCAAACACACGAAGCAGAACTTGTGTATCTTCTGATAAAATGCTCGCAAAGCTTTGAATAGACCGTTTGGCGATTTCGATTTTCTTTTCACCTTCAACTGACTGTGCCATGCTCCCGCTTAAATCGAGTAATATCACCACATGAGCAGGCGGCTCCTGTTTTGTTACAGCATGAGCTGGTGAAGAAAGAAGCAGGACAAGACTAGCCAAAATGGTTAATACGATATTTCTTTTCATCAATAAAGACCTCCCTTTTTTACTTTTGTACAGAAAAAGAGAAACGAAGCATGAATCAATCGTTTCCCTTTTGTTCAGCAAGTTATTCGTGTAGTTTTAATGATTCTGCTGAAAAGATAGAACCCATTTCTTTACCTGTGCTTGCTTGGTAGTAATGACCTTTACCCGCTTTGGCTACTTGCTTCAATTGACCTTCATAGCCATCGTTAAAGTCTAACCCGATCACATTTACAACCGTTGATCCTTTTGAGTTATGCAATTCTTTTGCTACTTTTACTGGATCTCCGCCACAAGTTTCTTCACCATCAGTGATTAAGTACACAATATGCTTTGTTCCTTCAGTAAGCTGTTCATCCGCTTGCTTTGCATTTTCAAGTGCACGTGCAATCGGTGTCCAGCCATTTGGCCCAAGTCCGTTTAAAGAGTTTTCAAAGCTGTCTTTTTCATAAGGCTGTACGCCGTAAACGCCTCTAATGACTTCACATGATTGAGCTTTACCTGAATTTTTGTTGTTTCCTTCAGAACCAAACAAGCTCATACGAATTTTAGCGTCTTTTGGAAGTGACTGAGCAAATTTAAATACCTCTTGTTTAGCGAGATCAAATTTGCGCTCTCCCTCTACTTTTCTTGCCATACTTCCGCTTGCATCAAGTAAGATTGTGACTCTTACATCTTTATTATGTTTTTTGACTGTAGATGCTTCTGCAAATACTGGTGAAGAGATTGACATAGATAATGTCAATACAGCTAAGGTTACGAGTGAGAATACTTTTTTCAACATAATTTTCCTTCCTCCTTATGTATTTAATTGAAACACCTTAATCGTAAATTATTCTGTCTTGGAATGGTATAGGACTCGGTCCCTTTTTCTCTTTCATCAAAATCACTAAAATTCTGTCAGATGTCTAGATATTTTCACCTAATGTGCCAATTATCCTCTCGATTTCTCCTCCTTTTGAGGGGCTTTGTATCGGCCATCAGTTCTTATCGGGACGTAAATGTTTAAGTTTTCCTACGGTGCGTCTTAAGTCGCAATTTGTCACATTCTGTTCAAACCTCTTTGAACACAAAAAAAATGCCTCATTTCTGAGGCACTGTTGATTTATTTTTTAGCCATATACGTGTTGAGAAAACGATCGGCTGATTCGATTTGAATTCCTTTATAATAATGTTTCACGATGGCATCTACTTTCTTGCCTGACTGCGCCATATAATGTGCACCATATTGACTCATGCCTACACCATGACCATATCCTTTTGTTGTAATGACAATCTGCTGGCCCTTGCGTTCCCATGTGAAGTCCGCTGAATGAAGGCCTAGTGATTCCCGAATGTCTCGGCCTGACAGTGTTTTACCGTTGATCACGGCTTTCGCTACTTGGTTTCCTGGTGTCCGTTCTACAATCTGTCCGACCTGAGCCTGCTGCGTGAGCGTCACACCTAATTTTTGCTGAAATTCACTGACCGAGATGGTTTTCTTATTTTGAAATTTTGGCGATTTTTCGTCCCATTTACTTGAGACACTTTTCAAATAAGGGATTTCGTTTTTCCAATAGGCTTCGGCATTTTCCGTTTTTCCGTTACTTGTTGAAAAGAATGAAGCATCAATTGGTTTCTCGTCATAAGTCAGCACTTTTCCTTGTGTGCTGGCGACAGCTTCCGTGACCTTTTTTAATTTCCAATTGTACGCTTTCCCCCAAATTTTCTTGAGTTCCTGTTTGTTTTTGTAAACTTGGAACATTTGGGTATCATCTACAAGAGAGCCCTTAGGTGATTTGACAGTCTTATCACTGATCATTTGTCTGACGATATACGTTCTTGCTGCGAGCGCCTGTGCCTTGAGTGCTTCCATTTCAAAATCAGCTGGCATTTCAGATGCTACGACACCGATCACATACTCTTCTAAGGGGATGTTTTCTACCTGCTGATGAGCAGAGCGATAGACGGGGATAGCGACGGGTGATTGCTTCAATTTGACTGAACCCTTCACTTCTTTTTTAACTGATGGTTCTGCTGCTACGTGCTGGCTTGCCGCCGGTTTCCCTTGGAACGTCGGCAACACAAGTAATGTTGGAATCATTAAAATGATGATGCATATTCCTGCGATTGTCCATATCATTGGTTTCATATTTGGCTGCCCCCATTTGTCATTGAATCTCTTTTATCCTATGGGCAGGGACAAGCTAATATGACAGCTTCTTTCATTTAGTGGACAAGTCTTTTATGAAAGGTATGGGCCTGTTCTTAGAATGGATTTTACTGTTCGTCTGTATGAATAAAATTTAAGATGGTTGGATACACTAATGATAAGCTTCGTGAAATGAGGCATTCTATGATTCTAAAAAAAATCAGCATGCCCCAATGGACACACTGATTTCTTTCATGGTTAAGCGTTCAGATCTGATACAACTTGTTCTTGTGTCACATCTGCTGATTCATCGTTAACTCTTTCAATATCTGCACCGATTGCTGCAAGCTTTTGGTGGAAGTTCACATAACCACGGTCAATATGCTTTAACTCAGTGACACGTGTATGACCTTCTGCCACTAATCCAGCAAGTACAAGTGCGGCTCCTGCTCTTAAATCAGTCGCTGCCACTTCAGCACCTTGAAGTTGAACCGGCCCATTGATAATGACAGAGCGACCCTCAATTTTAATATCACCATTCATGCGGCGGAATTCTTCAGCATGCATAAAGCGGTTTTCAAACACCGTTTCTGTGATCATACTTGTTCCGTTCGCACGAAGCAATAGCGCCATCATCTGTGATTGCATATCCGTTGGGAACCCAGGATGCGGCATTGTTTTTAGATCGATTGGCTTGAGCTCAGATGGTCCAATGACTCTTAAACCTTCTTCTTCTTCAATGATCTGAATACCCATTTCTTCCATTTTTGCAACAAGTGATGTCATGTGCTCTGGCACTGCGCCTTTTACAAGAACATTTCCTTCTGTAATGGCTGCTGCCACCATGAAAGTACCTGCTTCAATTCTGTCAGGGATGATGTTGTGTTTTGCACCGTGAAGTGTTTCCACACCTTCGATTTTGATTGTACCAGTACCAGCACCGCGAACCTTACCGCCCATGGCATTGATGTAGTTTGCTAAATCAACAATTTCAGGTTCTTTTGCTACGTTTTCTAAAATCGTCGTTCCTTCAGCTAACGCTGCTGCCATGATGATGTTTTCAGTTGCCCCTACACTTGGGAAATCCAAATAGATTTTTGCACCTTTTAAACGGCCTTTTACTTCAGCCTCGATGAAACCATTACCTACTTGAATTTTAGCTCCCATTGCTTCAAAGCCTTTTAAATGCTGATCAATTGGTCTTGAACCAATCGCACAGCCTCCAGGTAATGCAACTCTTGCATGACCTGTTCTTGCTAAAAGTGGTCCCATGACAAGCACGGATGCTCGCATTTTACGGACATACTCAAACGGAGCCTCAGTTTCTAGTGCATGTGATGCATCAACTGATACTTCGTTATTTTCAAAATGTACTTCTGCTCCTAAATGACGTAACACTTCATTGATTGTATATACATCGGAGAGCGTAGGTACATCACAAATTACGCTTTTTTCTGTACTTGCTAACAAAGATGCAGCGATAACTGGTAAAACGGCATTTTTTGCGCCTTCTACTTTAACTGTGCCGTTTAACTTTTGACCGCCGCGGACGATGATTTTTTCCAAGGTCTTCCCCTCCGCGTCCCAAATTCTCTATATTAATATTCAGTCGTTACGATTGGTGTGCCAACCGTAATCGTATGATTTTCGTTCATTTCCGAACTTCTGATGGCAATTTGAACATTCATTTTATCATTTGAAGTCATAATGAACTGTTCCCACTTATCTGTGTAAGCGGAAAGCGACACAAAATTAGACTCAACGAGATACTCAACTGGTTTTGCTTGAAATTCATTTGCTAACATTTCAGCTTTTTTTTGCAAAACAACATCCATCATACCATTTACATGACCATCGAGACAAGTAAAAATTACAATTTTCTCTTGTAATATGCTTTTTGCATGACGTACGAACTGATCATATGTATGCTCCCAGGTATTCAGTGGGCGAGCACCTTTTTGCTCATATAATAAATACGACTTTTGATTTGATTTTGTGTCGGTCTTCACGAGTAAAATTTTCGATTCTGTATCATTTTTTTCATCTTTGTAAATTCCTGTGACTTTGGTGACATGTTGTTCTTTTTTTTCGGTCCACTCATACTGTCGTAGTTCGTCTTTCAAACGTTTCACTTTTTTTGAAAATTGTTCGAATGAAATATCTACATTTGTTTTGGCATGAAGGGTCCACCCATCGACTTCGATTTGCTGGTTTTTTAGACCTTCTGCTATTTGAGCGAGCGGGGAAGATTCTTCCGCACGAACGCCTTGAATCATCAGAACAAAAAAAAGAATAAACGCAAATAATGGCCAACCTTTCAAATACTTTCTCACTTGTCATTCCCCCTTGCTACAAGTGTTGCCGCAAGGAGGGCAATGCATACGTGGAAAAGTCAACAAACGGCGAGCCTTTTGACCCTTCTTTTTACGTTCCCGCAGAAGGCCGTGACCAAACCTTTTATGTTAGAACATATAAGGAATTTGTCTCGAGAAATTTAAGTAATCAAGGAAGAAATTGCTGACCGCAGATGCGATAGCAATGGTAATGAGCATCATCAGCAGCCTTGCTTGAACGATTTTCCCCTTTTTAATGAGTGGGTCAATATTTACAGCAAGCAGTGCCCACCATGTAACCGCGATAAAAAATAGGTGGATCACAATGCCCACGATTGCTTGTTGTCCTACGTCTTCCATACAGTTGAATCCTCCTTTTATTTATTTCTGTAAAGGAAAACTCCCTTTCATTATATCCTCGAAAATCGGAAAGATGAATCATTTGGAAAAAAGAGCTACATTTAGTGTAAATCCCCTCTTATCCTGATGCCAAGGAGATGATATACTGCGTGTGGAAGGAGCTGAACACATTGAAAGATTCTTTTCCTGACTTTGTTGATTTGTACGGAGAATTGGTTCCCTCATTTGATCATGAATGGGAGGCCATTGCTTTCTACTTTGATTATAGACAGACACAGCTAGAAGAATTAGCACAATTGTGTCATTTTCATAACATTTCTTTGGATTACTCTGAGGAAAGCTTGTATCAGTTAGAATCACTATACTTTGATGCATTGACCAAGCAGCTGTTCGCTGAGTGGAAAATGCCAATAGATGCATTAGAAGCGATGATGAGTGTGTATATAGGAGAGGTTGTCATCCGTCATCATTCAGATGCTGTCTGGGTGGTGCGGCCTTATATGGATTCTCCGCATAAATATACGCTTGGCTTACGCAGAAACAATAAAACATGGCATTGTAGTACGCAATTTTGCGAGCACTTATATCTAGAAAAGCAAGCATCTCATCCTTATGTGTCGATGTACCAATCTCTCATGTCATCCTAAAAAAAATCCTTCTTATCTCTGTGATAAGAAGGATTTTCTGTTTTATTTCCCTGCTACATTTAAACGGTTTAACGCCCGTTTTAATGCGAGTTCCGCCCGGCGTACATCACTTTCATTCGGGTGGTTCAAATGCTCTTCAGCACGCTGTTTCGCTGATTTAGCACGATCGACATCAACTTTGTCTGATGTTTCAGCGGCCTGAGCCAGAATTGTTACTTGTTCAGGGCGGACTTCAACAAATCCGCCACTTACTGCAACCAATTCAGTTGATCCACTATGTTTTAAGCGAACTGCACCGATTTTTAGCGGAGCAACCATTGGAACGTGGCCAGCTAAAATACCAAGCTCACCGCTTTCTGCTCTTACACTGACCATTTCCACATCCGCTTGATACACTGGGCCGTCGGGAGTAACGATATTGACTTGAACGGTCTTCATGCTTTTACCCTCCTAAGGACCAGATTAGGCCTCTACACCCATCTCTTTGGCTTTTTCAACCACTTCTTCAATGCGTCCAACTAAGCGGAATGCATCTTCTGGAAGGTGATCGTATTTACCAGATAAGATTTCCTTGAAGCCTTTAACAGTTTCTTTCAATGGCACATAAGAACCCTTTTGGCCAGTGAACTGCTCTGCTACGTGGAAGTTTTGAGATAGGAAGAATTGAACACGACGTGCTCTGTGTACCACAAGCTTATCGTCCTCAGATAATTCATCCATACCTAAAATGGCAATAATATCCTGCAGCTCTTTATAACGCTGTAATGTTTGCTGCACTTCACGCGCAATCGCATAATGCTCTTCGCCAACGATCTCAGGTGCAAGTGCACGAGATGTTGAAGCAAGAGGATCAACCGCTGGGTAAATACCCATTTCAGTCAGCTTACGCTCAAGGTTTGTCGTTGCATCAAGGTGAGCGAACGTCGTTGCAGGAGCTGGATCTGTATAGTCATCCGCAGGTACATAGATCGCTTGAATCGATGTAACCGATCCTACGTTTGTAGACGTGATACGCTCTTGCAGCTGACCCATTTCTGTTGCAAGTGTCGGCTGATAACCTACCGCTGAAGGCATACGTCCAAGAAGGGCTGATACTTCAGAACCTGCTTGTGTAAAGCGATAGATATTATCGATGAAGAACAATACGTCTTGACCTTGTTCATCACGGAAATGCTCTGCCATTGTCAAACCAGTTAGGGCAACACGCATACGTGCACCTGGCGGCTCGTTCATTTGACCGAAGACCATGGCTGTTTTTTCGATAACGCCAGAATCTTTCATTTCGTAGTAAAGGTCGTTTCCTTCACGTGTACGCTCTCCAACACCAGCGAATACAGAAATACCGCCGTGTTCTTGTGCGATGTTGTTGATCAATTCTTGAATCAGAACGGTTTTACCTACACCAGCTCCACCGAATAGACCGATCTTTCCACCTTTGATGTAAGGAGCAAGCAGGTCAACAACTTTGATACCTGTTTCAAGAATTTCAACTTCTGTAGAAAGTTGATCAAAAGAAGGCGCTTGTCTGTGGATTGGATCTCTTTGAGCTTCCACACCAAGTGGCTCATCTAAGTCAATGTTATCTCCCAGTACGTTGAATACACGTCCAAGTGTTACGTTACCAACTGGTACTGAAATTGGTTTTCCAAGGTCTACAGCTTCCATACCGCGCTTCACACCGTCTGTTGATGCCATTGCGATGGTTCTCACTGTATCGTCACCTAAATGTAGTGCTACTTCTAAAGTTAAGTCGATATCAACTTCACTTTCGCTTTCCGCTTTATGCGAAACTTTGATCGCATTATAAATCTCAGGCAAGTGACCGTCTTCAAAACGAACGTCTACGACTGGTCCCATGATCTGACTGATGCGTCCTGTTTTCATTGCATTCCCTCCTGACAATTATTTCTATTCTAAGGCAGCTGCTCCGCCGACAATTTCTGTAATCTCTTGTGTAATCGCTGCTTGACGAGCACGGTTGTAAGAGAGTGTCAGGCTGTCGATCAATTCTTTTGCGTTGTCTGTTGCACTCTTCATTGCTGTCATTCTTGCAGCATGTTCACTTGCTTTGCTGTCAAGAAGCGCACCGAAAATCAAACTCTCTGCATATTGAGGAAGGAGAACTTCAAGAATTTCTTCTTCAGAAGGCTCGAACTCATAAGATGCGGAACGTTTATTTGGTGTCGATGCGGCCGAAAGGTCCGTTAGCGGCAATAATTTCTTCTCTGTTACTTCTTGTGAAATCGCACTGACAAAGTGGTTGTAGAACATGTAAAGTTCATCAAACGCTTCATCAGAGAACATTTGAACTGTACTGCTTGCTAATTCTTTAATATCAGCAAACGCTACTTCGTCTCCAAGCCCTGTTACTTCAGAAATAACTGGAATACCACGCTTTTTGAAGAAGTCGCGTCCGATTTTACCAATGACAATCACCGCATATTCATCAGCGGATTGATGACGAGATTGAATGGTTTGGTAAGCGGCACGCAAAATCGAGCTGTTAAAAGGTCCTGCAAGCCCTCGATCAGATGTAATAACGAGATACCCTGTTTTTTTGACAGGTCTTGAAAGAAGCATTGGGTGCTTAGCACTTGTTCCAGTTGCGATTGCACCAACCACTTCCTGGATTTTCTCCATGTAAGGAACAAAAGACTTCGCATTGTTTTCAGCACGATTCAGTTTCGCAGCTGATACCATTTGCATCGCTTTTGTGATCTGACTCGATTTTTTCGTTGACGTGATCCTTGACTTTATATCGCGTAATGAGGCCAAAGATTTCACCACCTTTTTTCAGGAATCCGTGTTCATTTACGTGAAAAGAGAGAAAAAGAGAATCTTTTTCTCTCGGAAAGATTACTAATTAGTTGCTTGGTGCAAACGTACGTTTAAAGCCTTCGATTGCTGTCTTCCACTCTTCATCAGCAGGCATATTTCCTGTTTGAGAGATTGTGTCAAACAAGCCTTTATGGTTTTCTTCAATGTACAAGAATAACTCAGCTTCAAAACGTTTAACATCAGCAATGGCTACATCGTCTAAGTATCCTCTTGTGAGTGCGTAAAGAATCGCTACTTGTTTTTCAACTTTAAGCGGTTTGTTCAAGTCTTGTTTTAAGACTTCAACTGTTCTTGCACCACGGTTTAATTTCGCTTGAGTGGCTTGGTCTAGATCAGATCCAAACTGAGCGAATGCTTCAAGCTCACGATAAGAAGCAAGATCCAGACGAAGTGTACCTGCTACCTTTTTCATCGCTTTGATTTGTGCAGAACCACCTACACGGGATACAGACAATCCTGCGTTTACCGCTGGACGTACGCCTGAGAAGAAGAGGTCAGATTGTAAGAAAATCTGTCCATCTGTGATGGAAATAACGTTTGTTGGGATATATGCAGAGATATCGCCAGCCTGCGTTTCTACGAAAGGCAATGCTGTGATAGAACCGCCACCCTTTTCGTCACTAAGCTTTGCTGCACGTTCTAATAAACGAGAGTGAAGATAGAAAACATCACCAGGGAATGCCTCACGACCTGGAGGACGACGAAGCAATAGTGAAAGCTCACGATAAGCTGCCGCTTGTTTAGAAAGGTCATCATAGACAACAAGTACGTGCTTGCCGTTATACATGAATTCCTCACCCATCGTTACACCTGCATAAGGAGCAAGGTAAAGAAGTGGAGCCGGCTGTGATGCAGAAGCTGTGACAACGATTGTGTAGTCAAGCGCACCATGCTTACGAAGTGTTTCAACCACACCACGAACCGTAGATTCTTTTTGTCCGATAGCTACATAAATACAGATCATGTCTTGATCTTTTTGGTTTAGAATCGTATCGATTGCAACAGATGTTTTACCTGTTTGACGGTCACCAATGATCAATTCACGCTGTCCGCGGCCGATTGGAATCAAGGCATCAATTGCTTTAATTCCTGTTTGAAGCGGCTCATGTACAGATTTACGATCCATAACGCCAGGTGCTTCACTTTCGATTGGACGTGTTTTGCTTGTTAAGATTGGACCTAGTCCATCAACAGGCTGACCAAGCGGGTTCACAATACGTCCGATTAACTCTTCACCTACTGGAACCTCCATGATACGACCTGTACGTTTTACGTCGTCACCTTCGCGGATATCTTTGTAAGGTCCTAAAATAACGATACCTACGTTAGACTCCTCAAGGTTTTGAGCCATACCCATTACACCGTTAGAGAACTCAACCAGCTCTCCTGCCATAATGTTGTCAAGGCCATGTACACGCGCGATACCGTCCCCTACTTGAATGACTGTACCGACATCTTTTACTTCAATTTCTGATTGATAGTTTTGGATTTGCTGCTTTATCAGCGCGCTAATCTCTTCAGCTTTGATACTCACTAAGGTTTCACCCCTTCTAACGATTTTCGCCTGCAAGCTGACGTTCAATGCGGGAAAGCTTTCCGCTGACACTGCCGTCATAAATGCGGTTTCCGATACGGATTTTCACTCCGCCTATTAGATCCTTGTCAATCACATTTTCAACACGCAGTGATGTGACTCCGGCTTTTTTGGCAAATACTTCAGATAAAGATTGAATTTCAGCACCGCTCAGCGGTTTCACTGAATACACGACCGCATCGTCTATTTGTTTCGTGCGGTTTGCAAGTTTCACAAACTCAGACGTCATTTCAGAGAAAATATTCGTGCGTCCGCGGTCAATCAGTAAATACATTGTGTGCAATACATAAGTAGACACACCTTTGAAAGCTTCAGCAATCAACTGTTTCTTTTTGTCTGCTGTAATCTTTGGATGAACAAGGAAGTCATTGAGTTCTTGATCAGCCTTTAGAACTTTTTTGATCTCATTCAGCTCTTTTTCAGTTTCGTCTACTGCCGAAGAAGCAAGAACGATGTCAAAAAGAGCAGAAGCGTAACGCTTAGAGACAATAGTTACGCTCATCGGCTTTCGCCTGCCTCTTTAAGGTACTCTTGAATCAATTTCTCTTGTGCCTGCTCATCAAGTTCCTTTTCAATCACTTTAGATGCAATCAGCACAGATAGTGATGCAACCTGCTCACGCAGTGCAGCCACAGCTTGTTCTTTTTCTTTCACGATTTCAGTTCTAGCAGACTCTTTCAAGCGCTCTGATTCTTGACGTGCTGCTTGAATGATCTCTTCTTTTTGTTTCTCACCAATCTTTTTCGCATTTTCGATAAGTGTATGTGATTCTTCGCGTGCTTCTTTCAATAAGACACGTTGTTCTTCAAGAAGCTTTTCAGCTTGAACGTGCTTTTCTTCAGCACTTGAAATTTCATTTCCTATATAATCTTCACGCTGCTTCATAATACCTAATAAAGGTTTAAGCGCAAATTTCTTTAAAAGTGCAAGCAGGATAAGCATAGCGATTAGCTGGAATAGTATATCCCCACCATTAAAACTAGCTCCTAAAACCACTGGTAACTGAGACATTTAGTACGGCAACTCCCTTCTTTAAATAATATGTTAAGAAACAAAACATAAAGGAATGGCGAAGTTTCGAACTAATCTGATCTTCGCCATTAAAATTCATATTAGAACGCTTCTCACATATTAACCAAAGAATGCCAAGAATGCGATAACGACAGCGATAATTGGAAGTGCCTCAACTAAAGCGACCCCTATGAACATAAGTGTTCTTAGTTCTCTACCAGCTTCTGGCTGACGAGCGATTCCTTCAACTGTTTTAGATACGATTAGACCGTTACCAATACCTGCTCCTAGTGCTCCTAAACCGATTGCAATTGCTGCTGCTATTAAATTCATTAAAAAGCTCCTCCTTTAAAATAACGTCCTTTTTGGACTCTCAATTTTTTAGTGTTCGTCGCTGACTTTATGGGAAATGTACACCATTGTCAGCATGGTGAAGATAAATGCCTGGATTGTTCCGACAAACAAACTGAATGCCTGCCATACAATCATCGGCACGATGGCACCTAATGTACCAATGATACCAAGCGCAATGTTTTGCGAGTAGAAATTGGTCGCAAGTCCTGCAAGTAACCCAAGAAGAATCTCTCCAGCGAAAATATTTCCGTAAAGACGCAAACCAAGTGTTAGCGTGTTTGCAAATTCTTCAATGATTTTCAGCGGCACTAGATATGGGATTGGCCTGAAGAAGTCTTTCGTATATTCCTTGACTCCTTTTGCCTTGACACCATAGAAGTGTGTAAGTCCCATGACCATAATTGCTAGTGTCATTGTGATTGCAGGATCAGCAGTTGGTGATTTCCACCACAAGTTGTGATCGACCGTAATCGAGAATGGCAGTCCAAGCATGTTTGAAACAAATATGTACATGAGTAATGTAACGCCAAGCGCTAGAAATGGGGCTCCTGTTTTCATGTCCATCGAACTACCTATGATATTTCGAACAAAATCAACGATCCATTCCATGAAGTTCTGCGCCTTAGTCGGACGAATAGACAGAACACGAGTAGTCAGCACCGCTATGAGAAGAACGATGATACTAGCAATCGTAATCATGAGAACATTGGATAAGTTGAACGTTAACCCTAAAAATTCTGTAGTTTTTGAACTGTGACCCAAAGAGTATTCACCTCTCTTCCATAGTAGAACGTTTAAGTTGAATGAAGGAATCTATCATAATGACAGGATATATTGTCATTAATCCTATAACAACACCTGCCAGATGAACTTCATTAGGGTAACGCCAAGCAATCGCTACTGCGAGAATCGCGTTGGCCCACCTGGCTGTACTTCCCATTGAACGAATGGATTTTCCTTTTTTAACCGCTCGATCAAAAGCGTGCATTCTCCGTATAAGTAGGAATAAATTAAAGAAAGCAAAAATTGTGCCGATAATGAAACCAAGAAACAGTGGTTTAAAACCAGGCATGGCATAGCCAAACACAAAAATTGCCAATAGATAGAACATGTATTTACTCTGTCTGCGGAAAATCGCGTTTGGATCGTTCATTCATCTGACTCCCGATGAAAAGTATTGTAAAAAAGGTGATAAATGGTGATGAAAACTGCGTAGAAGACGCTGATGATCAGCCGTCCTATTCGAAAAAAATCAATCACCCATCGGTCTAATTGCACAATCAGACTTGAAATCTTTAGATCTATGGGATGCTGCTTCATTCGTTGATACAAACCCTGTTTATTAAAGGGTTCACAATGAGGATTAGTAGAGTGCTATAGGCTATGAAAACCTTACCATAATACCCTCGTTTAGCATACAATAGCGTCTATGATGTGTCAATCGGTTGAAAGTTAAAAAACTTTTCTATAGTGATAGAGCACACAAAATGTTCACAATTTCATCAAACTTTAGGAGAGATGTGGCATTCATTGAAAAAAACAGCCAATGTTCAGTATACATTGATTTTTCTAAGAACGGTATCAACCGTTTGTCATATATTTCAAAAAGCCCACATGCACGTTTGCATGTGGGCTTTTATTAAGACTTTCTTATTTCGTTCCGTACATACGGTCACCAGCATCACCGAGACCTGGGATGATGTAACCTTTTTCGTTTAGTTTCTCATCTAATGCTGCAATGTAGATATCAACATCTGGATGATGCTTTTGCATTTCTTCTACACCTTCAGGGGCAGCAATCAGACACATAAAGCGAATGTTTTTCGCGCCGCGTTTTTTCAAGCTGTTTAACGCTTCGACTGCTGAACCGCCAGTTGCAAGCATTGGGTCTACTACGATAAATTCACGTTCTTCCACATCTGATGGAAGCTTCACATAATATTCAACAGGCTTTAATGTTTTCGGATCACGGTATAAACCAACATGTCCCACTTTAGCAGCTGGAATGAGTTTCAAAATCCCGTCTACCATTCCAAGACCTGCTCTTAAAATTGGCACAACCCCGAGTTTCTTCCCTGAGATCACGTTTGATTTCGCTACTTGTACAGGCGTTTCTACATCTACCTCTTCAAGCGGTAAGTCTCTTGTGATTTCAAATGCCATTAATGTTGCGACTTCATCCACTAGCTCTCTAAATTCTTTAGTTCCTGTATGAACGTCACGAATATATGTAAGTTTGTGCTGAATAAGCGGGTGATCAAATACATAAACCTTTGCCATTGCTTGCTACAACTCCTTTTCTGTCATCTTCCGGTGAACTTTGCACACTTCCTACAATTCTACATAAAAAGACATCATCTTTCAATATGATTCGCAAATCCTACAAAAAAAACCCACATGCCAAAAATAGGCAAATGGGTCTGTTTTTTAATAATCTAATTCGTTATATAGAGGGAAACGGGCCGTAAGATCAGATACACGCTTTTTCGCCTCTTCTAATTTCGCTTCATCTTCATGATGTTTTAGCGCAAGGGCAATAATGGAACCGACTTCTTTCATCGCCTCTTGATCAAAACCGCGGCTTGTTACTGCTGCTGTACCTACACGTACACCACTTGTGACAAATGGTTTCTCTGGATCATAAGGAATTGCATTTTTGTTCACTGTAATACCGATTTCATCAAGAACGTTTTCTGCAATTTTCCCTGTGATGCCAAGAGAACGCAAGTCGATGAGAACAAGATGGTTATCTGTTCCGCCAGATACAAGCTGAATATCTTCAGATAAAAGAGTTTCAGCTAGTTGTTTTGCATTATCAATGACGTTTTGTGCATATGTTTTGAAATCTCCGTTCAATACTTCACCGAAAGAAACAGCTTTTGCAGAGATGACATGCATCAGTGGTCCACCTTGAATACCAGGGAAGATCGATTTGTCGATCTTTTTACCAAACTCTTCACGGCATATGATCATTCCGCCGCGAGGTCCGCGTAATGTTTTGTGAGTTGTTGTTGTCACAAAATCTGCGTAAGGAACTGGATTTGGATGAAGACCTGCTGCAACAAGACCAGCAATGTGAGCCATGTCGACCATAAAGTAAGCACCGACTTCATCAGCAATCTCACGGAACTTTTTGAAATCAATTTGGCGTGGATATGCACTTGCACCCGCAACGATCAGTTTCGGCTTATGTTCACGTGCTTTTTCAAGTACATCTTGATAGTCGATATGCTGAGTTTCTTTATCTACACCATATTCGACAAAGTTGTACTGAACACCACTAAAGTTTACAGGGCTTCCGTGTGTTAAATGCCCGCCATGTGATAAGTTCATGCCCAGTACTGTATCGCCATGCTCAAGAATGGTAAAGTATACGGCCATGTTCGCTTGAGCGCCTGAGTGAGGCTGTACGTTCACATACTCAGCGCCAAAAATTTCTTTTGCGCGGTCACGTGCGATATCTTCCACAACGTCTACATGTTCACAGCCGCCATAGTAGCGTTTACCAGGATAGCCCTCAGCGTATTTGTTTGTTAATACAGAGCCCTGTGCTTCCATGACTGCTTCGCTTACGAAGTTTTCTGATGCAATTAATTCGATTTTGTCCTGCTGGCGTTTCCGCTCTAGTTGAATTGCTTTGAATACTTGTGCGTCTTGCTCAGGTAAATATTTCATCAGCGAAATCCTCTCCAATCTATTTCCATTCGATGTTTTCACCATCTCATTGTACACGGTTTTTGAGTAAAATGTAAAAGTTTTTTTTGGAAAATCGACTTCTTTTTTATGAAAACCCGAATATTCAAGTGGTAAAGCGTCTCCATCATTCAACATTATATTAGAAATATATCGAAGCTATGATCTTGTATAAACGGCTCGTTCTCCGCCAATCAGCTTCGGACGCGTTTTCGCAAAAGTCACATGTGCATGTCCTAATCGATGACGACTGAGGCGGACAGGTACTGCGACTCTCTTTAAGTGCATCCCAATTAACGTATCGCCGATATCAATTCCAGCATGTGCCTCAATGCATTCGACCAATACAGGATGTTCCATTTGCTGATACGCATGAGCCGCCATCGAACCACCCGCTTTACGGACAGGTACTGCAGCTACGATCTCCAGGTTAAAACGGAAAGCCACTTCTTCTTCAACAACAAGGGCACGATTTAGATGTTCACAGCATTGAAAGGCGAGCTCGATGCCGGTCTCTCGTCTTAACTGATCCAATTCTCGATAGATAGAAGCAGCAATTTGCTCACTTCCTGCAGTACCAATATGCTCACCAGCCACTTCTGACGTACTGCAGCCAATGACTAAGATTTGCCCGGCACGCAATTCAACTGTTTGATGAAATTCTTTTAACATTTCAAGCCAATCTTGACCAATGTTCATGTTAAGCGCTCCTTACAGGTGCTTTTCTTCGTATTCAGCAATTTTGCCAATCCGTACAGCATGGCGTCCTGCTGTAAACTCTGTCGTCAGCCAAATGTGCGCAATCTCACGTGCTAATCCCGGTCCAATCACTCGCTCTCCCATTGCAAGAACGTTCGTATCATTATGTTCTCTCGTTGCTTTCGCACTAAATGTATCATGAGCCAATGCACAGCGAATTCCTTTTACTTTATTTGCTGAGATGCTCATGCCGATGCCTGTCCCACAAATTAAAATACCGCGTTCGACTTCTCCGTTTGCCACCATATTGGCTACAGGGAAAGCATAATCTGGGTAGTCTACAGAACCTGATCCGCATTCACAACCCATATCAATGTATTCAATCTTCAATTCATCCATCAGTTGTTTGATTTCTTCACGAATATTCGTTCCGCCGTGATCGGATGCAATGGCTACTTTCATCGGGCAATTCCTCCTAAGGGTGAGTTGATCTGTTATGTCTTACATTCATTCTTTATTTACAGTTATATTTTAACCTCTGCCTAGTGATTTGCAAACAATAGCAGAAAAACCGTTGAAGCAACGGTTTTACAGGTTATCTATTATGATGATCTTTTTTCAGCTTCTCAGCGAGCTGATACAGCAAGGTTTCTAGTTCATCTCGGGTTTCCTGATAAACAGAAAGACTTCCTCCAAACGGATCGGATACATCGCCTTCTGTTCCTGTCGCAAATTCCTTTAAAGTGAAGACCTTGTCTTTTGCATGCGCATATTGCTCTGCAATCAACTGTTTATGCTGCATCGTCATCGTGAAGACGTAATGAGCTTCGCGCAGAAGATCATCTGTCAATTTTGATGATGAGTGATTCAGGGGAATGCTTTTTTCAAATAATGCTTCGATCGCTTGAGGAGAAGCCTTCCCTTCATCGGAGGCAAAAATGCCCGCTGATTTTACAGTGACCTCTAAACCTCTTTCATCTGCAATGGAAGCAAAAAGGGCTTGAGCCATTGGACTTCTGCATGTATTACCCGTACAAACAAATAAGATTTTCATCTTTCGCCCTCCTTTTCTTCTATTATATAGCATTTCATTCTACATGTTATGTAAGGAGACTGGCTAGAGCGGAAATAATAATTTGATACCAAAGGCTAGTAAAATGATTCCGCCAAGCGCGCCGCTATATGAACCAACCCATGACCGAACCTGTTTACCGAGTAATAATCCGAGCCATGTGAGGAGCATACTAAAAAAACCAAACAATAATATAGTCATCCACACATGAGAACCGTAAATCCCGAGGCTTAAACCAACGGAGAAGCTGTCTAGGCTTACACTTGTCGCAAAAAGAACAAGACCAGCCCCAACTGGTGCGATAAAGGGCTTATCCTCTTTGCGGATAGAAGCAACAATCATTTGCAGTCCCAGCACCAAAAGCAGCGCCCCGCCAATATAGGTGGCAAGAAGACCGAGCCATCCGGATAAGAGCTGACCTGTTAGCATGCCAAAAAGCGGCATAAACATATGAAATATCCCAATGACAAGTCCAATATAAATGATCTGGCGGAACTTCAGCTGAATCATCCCCATACCAAGTCCAACCGAAAAAGCATCCATCCCAAGTGCAAAAGCCATGATGCTGAGTGTCAGCAATTCGCCAGCTAGTTCGTTCATGTAAATCCCCCTTGGACACACATTCTCCTTTAACCTATGTTTGTCCAAGAAAGGTTAGAACTATTGGAACGAAGGGAGTGTACGCCCTCCTGCGGCTTTTTGCAGACGGTTCATAATGGCAGAACCAACTCCCTCTTCTGAAAAGGCTTCTGAAATGATCAAGTCTACATCTGTTTCATCAAATTGTCTCAGTACACGATAAAGGTTTGCAGCAACCGTTTCAGGTTTTTCTCTATATCCACAGCTGTACACAACATCTGCCGCAAACAGCGATTTCTTTTCTTCAGTTGTCAGCACTCCGACTTTTAGCCCTTCAGCTTTGTATTTCTGTATGTGACGCTGCATGTCTTCATCACTTCCATGAAAGATATACATCTGGGCTTCAGGTGCATAATGTGTGTATTTCATTCCCGGCGATACAGGCGCTTCATCCTTTTTTGTCAGCCCTGGGTCCACACTCACCGTCCCCACGACCTCTTCTAATGCTTCTTTTGTAATTCCGCCTGGTCTTAAAATCACCGGCGTTTCACCGACACAGGATACAACCGTTGACTCAACGCCAATTCCAGTTGAACCGCCATCCACAATCCCGGCGATTCTTCCTTCGAGATCACTCGCTACATGGTCAGCTTGTGTTGGTGAAGGCTTTCCCGAACGATTGGCACTTGGTGCAGCAATTGGCAGACCCGCTGCTCGGATGAGCTCAAGCGCAATGGGATGGTCAGGCATTCTCACACCTACTGTGGATAAACCTGCTGTAACCTGCTTTGATAAAGTGCCCGGCTTACACGGCAGAACGATGGTTAAGGCGCCCGGCCAAAAGGTATCCATCAGCGCCTTCGCTTTTTCGCTTTCTATTTGTGCAAATTCGTGAAGCTGCTGCACCTCCGCAATGTGAACAATCAATGGATTATCACTCGGACGCCCTTTCGCTTCATAAATTTTCATCACGGCTTCTGTCTCTTTCGCATTTGCCCCGAGTCCGTAAACAGTCTCTGTCGGGAAAGCAACCACTTCATTTTGCTGCAGCAAATCGGCCGCCTGTTTAATTTGTGGATAGTATGTGGATAAATCCTTTTCTAAATCCACAGACCACCTTTTTGTATTTAACATCCTACAAACTCCTTTTAAAAAAGATAAAACTGTTGATATATCTCAATTATCCTTTTGAAAGTATAAAAGATGATGATCAATAAAACAAGCGTTGTCCACAATTTGTGGATAACGCTTGTTTTGTAGTGGATAAGTATGTGTATAAGTCCATCAAAATGTGATTAACTGCCTTTTTTTTGCAGGACCACAGCCTGTTCCTTCCCCAATGTCTCTTTTGCATGTGCAGAGCTCCATATGCTTTCTGGAATTTCCTTTAAAGGCGTAAAGCCCATTAATGCCAAAAAATCATGGGAAGAGGAATGGTTTGCGACGACATAAAAAGTATCCACACCCATTTTTTCACCAAGCGTTTGAACACTTTGGAACAAAGAGACAATGTGTCCCTGACCGAGCTTATCTGATATGACAAGAGACCGCAGCAATCCCTCTTGTTCATTGAGCTGTTCAAGACCTAAGCAGCCTGCCAGCTGACCATCCGCATCTTCCATCACTACAAATGCCGTTCGCTCCGCAAGCGTGACTCCGCCTTTTGCTTGTCCCTTTTCAAGAAAAGCATTGATCGCCGGGACATCTTCTTCTGTGGCTATTCTTAATTGATAATACATGCTTTCACCTCTTTTTGATCTCTTACTTCAACTCTATGAGGCAAAAACCGATTTATACCTTTTTTAAGAGAAAAGACTAGAGATCCATTCGAACAAAAAGAACTTCACTTCACCTGTCTCTTCTTCCTCTTCTTTCACTACTTCATTGACAGACTCTTTCGTTTGCTGCGCTGTCACTTGTTTATCATCATCCCCTTCTGGTGAGGCGATGGCTTCTCCGTTTGAAAAATCGAGAAAGCAGAGCGGCGGAAATAACACACACCACCAGTTGGCTCCGTCTCCTTCTCCAAGCGTAATTAAAATGGCTTCATATTTCCCAGCAGGGTAGACGAAATTTCCATAGAGCTTTGTTGGAAATGAAGCTTTTTGAAAACTGACCGATACGGATTGATCAATGTGCTGCTTCTTCAATTTCGCTTTAGCAATACGATTGATTTCTGGCAGCTTTGATCGAATAACACGTCTTGCTTCTTCAATGGACGTGAGGTCTTTGACCCACTCTGTCATACTCGCATTGACCTCGTCACGAATACTTCTTTTCACATCCTGATCCGCTGAACGATCACTATTTGCTAAAATGCGTAATCGAATCGCCTCATCTGGTATAACAACAGGCTGATTTGCAGAAGCAGCGGCTGTCTCCTCCTTGCCAAGGTTTGCAAAAGCACCGCATAATAATAGAAACATATAAAGACAAATCATCGTTTTACTTTTCAACATTGTGTGTTCCCCCCACTTTTTCTCTTCGCTACAAACATTGTGTCCAGGAAACACATTTCATAAACAGTGAACATGAATTTTTTAATAGATTATGAGTCAAAACAAAAAGCCGTTCTCATTAAGAACGACTTTTGAGTGAGGATTGGTAGTCAGAAGGGTACAGTCTCCCATCCCAATCTCGGCTGATTTTTAAACCAGATTCTGTTTTGATGACAGTCATGGCTCCTTTTTTCTCGATTTCTTTTTTGACTTCTCCTTTTTGATCGATAAATTGGATCACCATTTCATAGTTAAATTCAATTCTGTCATCGCTTTCATCTGAAGGCGTAAACATAATTTTCTTCAGCTTAATTTGACAATCTTGATCCTTCGCCGCTTCTAATATGCTCGGGAACATGCTGTCTTGTGTATATTCTTGATATTCATGTTCGGTTAAATAAACCTTCAGCTTCTCTTTCATGTCAGATAGGTCATCCGTTCGATTCACTGTGTATTGTGCTTTTTTATAGCTTTCTCCAAATGCTGCTGCCTCTTTTTTAAAGCTCGGTTTACCACAAGCACTCACAATCAATAGTACACTGACGATGACCAACACCATCGCATACCTTTTGTTCACACCATTCGCTCCTTCAAAACAAATTTATGTAAAAAATCATGATCAGAATGTTCATTCTTCTATATATACGTTTCTCTTTTACCATAAGTTTCATCTTTACATAATAAAATAGTCCGGCTTTCTTCAGCCGGACTTTCCGTTTTGAATGTGTGCGCAAACAGCTCGATCTTTTCCGTTAATATCTTTGACGATGCAGACATCCGCTTTAGGAAATGCCTGCTCAAGAAGCGCTGTGACATCTTGACCTTGCGTATGTCCAATTTCAAAGACAACAATTGCCTGCTCACTCAGCACGCTGGGAAGATCACGAACGAGACGATGATAAAACCACAAGCCATCACGTCCGTCCGTCAGCGCATTCACCGGCTCATGCTTTGTCACAACCTCAGACAAACTGTCCATTTCTCCCGCCGCAATGTAGGGTGGATTGGAAATAAATACGTCCACTTTGATGCCTTGAGCTATCACAGGTTCAAGTAAATCTCCATGTAAAAAATGAACGTCTGCACCGAGCGCTTGTTGATTCCGTTTTGCTACCGCAAGTGCTTCTTGTGAGATATCAGTCGCTGTGACAGATAGTGATTTTTTTTCGAGAGCCAGCGTAATCGCAATGGCCCCGCTTCCTGTGCCAACATCAACTGCTTTGAGCGGCTGATCGGGCGGGAAAACGTCACCTGCCAAATCCAGCGCCGCCAGAACAACTTCTTCCGTTTCAGGACGAGGGATGAGAACATGCTTGTTCACCTCGAAAGGACGTCCGTAAAAGAATTCAACACCCGTTAAATGCTGAACAGGAACACCCGCCTTATGCTGTGTCACAAATTTGCTGAACAGTTGATCTTGCTCCTCAGGCAGCGCATCATGAAATCGTGCAAGAAGCTCACTTCTGCTCCAGCCGAGCACATGCATCAACAGGAGTTCTGCTGCATTTTGGTCTCTTCCAGCTTCCGTTAACAAAGAAGAAGCCCATTTAAGGGCTTCGAAGATTGTTCGCTCTTTATTTTGCATCTTGAAGTTTTCTTGCTTGGTCTTCCATAATTAGTGCATCAATGACCTCGTCAAGTTTTCCTTCTAAAATTTGATCAAGCTTTTGAATCGTCAAGCCGATGCGGTGATCTGTTACACGGTTTTGCGGGAAGTTGTACGTACGGATACGCTCTGAACGATCCCCTGTTCCAACCGCAGATTTACGTGTTTGATCGTATTCAGCCTGTGCTTCACGCTGGAATTTATCATAAATTCTCGCACGCAGTACTTTCATGGCTTTTTCTTTGTTTTTAATTTGTGATTTCTCATCCTGACAGGACACAACAACACCTGTTGGAAGGTGAGTTAATCGAACAGCAGACATGGTCGTATTGACACTTTGTCCGCCAGGTCCGCTTGATGCAAATGTATCCACACGGATATCTTTTTCATGGATATCAATTTCAACTTCCTCAGCCTCAGGTAATACAGCGACTGTCGCAGTAGATGTATGGATCCGTCCGCCTGATTCTGTTTCTGGAACACGCTGCACGCGGTGTGCACCATTTTCAAACTTTAGTTTGGAGTATGCGCCTTTCCCGCTGATCATAAAGATGATTTCTTTATAACCGCCTGTGCCAGTGACACTTGCTTCCATGACTTCCGTTTTCCAGCCTTGCATTTCAGCATAACGGCTGTACATACGGTAAAGATTTCCTGCAAAAAGAGCAGCCTCTTCTCCACCCGCTGCACCACGAACCTCCACAATAACGTTCTTATCGTCATTCGGATCTTTCGGGATCAGCAAGATTTTCAGCTCGTCTTCTAAACGTTCCGTTTCTTCTGTGAGCTCTGAAATTTCTTCTTTGACCATGTCGCGCATCTCGGCATCCAGCTTTTCTTCGAGCATTGCTTTTGCATCATTCAGCTGGTCGTATGCCGCACGATATTGTCTATATACCTCAACAGTTTCTTGAATATCGGATTGTTCTTTCGAATATTCACGAAGCTTCTTAGGGTCGTTCACCACTTCAGGGTCACTTAAATATTCATTTAGCTTTTCATAGCGTTCTTCAATTGATTTTAAACGGTCTAACATGGTCTTCACCTCTGTTTTGTGCGTAACAGTCTAATTATAGTATAGCGGGGTATGACAGTCAAAAAAATTTCCAAAACAATTGAATTCCTGCAATTTTTCGCTAGAAAACACGATCTTTGGCGATTGGTTACTTGTTTTGTCTAACGTGAAGGAACAGGTCCTCCTTAAAGAGAATGGTACTTATAATTGAAAAAAGGGAGGGCATTTGCTTTGAATACAAATGAGGTTGCAAAGGAAATTGGTGTTTCTTCAAAGACGATTCAGCGCTGGGTCAAACAGCTCAACATCCCTGTCGCCCGGAATGAACTTGGACATTATGAATTTCATGAAGATATTGTACAGCTGCTCAAAGAGGTCAAACACCAAATGAGTGAAGGTGTGATCCTCCAAGATATTCAACTGCCAATCCATAAGGAAACCGTTCGTCAATCAGCACCTGCTGCCGAAGCTGATATCTCTATACAGCGGATTGAAGCATTAGAAAAACAAGTGAAAACGCTCATTCAGCAGCAATTACATGTCACTGATGTAGAAGATCGCCTGCAAGAGCTTGAACGGAAATTGGCTAAAAAGGCAGATGAAGGTGTATCGTATCAGCTGCTTCAGCACCGCAGAGAAATTGAAGACTTATCCACAAAATTTGACCGCCTTGCCGCAGCCTTGAAACAACCGTCACAAGTTGAAGAAAAAAAGGAAATCGCACACCCCGACATCAAAAAAAAGCGTGTATTCTTCCCTTTGTTTCATTCATTTCGCTAAGAAAGGCTGCCTCGTTTGGCAGCCTTTCTACTATATTATACGGTAAGTGCAATAATGATCGGTAATGTAATGAGTGACATGATGGCACTGATCACAAATGCGGATGCAGTTTCCGCCTCTTGTTTTTCAAATCGTGTTGCGATCATTGCTGCAACAGCTGAACCTGGGAAGGCAACAAGCAATACAGCTTTTGTAATTTCATCAGCCGAAAGACCCATAAGAACAGCAATAAAATACATAAGTAATGGTTGTACTGCTACTTTTAGCAATGCAATACTGAAGGCTGGCAAGCTTAATTTAATTTTGCGGATACCAACAGTGACACCGACTGCGAATAATGCCACACCTGATGTGACGCTGCCAATTTCCTCTAACATTTCATGTCCGATTGCAGGAAGTTTAAATCCTAAAAGAACAAGAATGATACTGGCTAACGGTGCAAGTGCAAGCGGCTCTGATAAACCGTGCAAAATTGCTTTTGTCGTCATTTTTAGGAAGCTTTCGCCTTCTTTGGCTTTTCCTTTTGTTTTTTCACCGACAGTTGATACAATTATTGCAATTGGATCAAGCAGTGCATTTACAACTATTCCGGTAATCGCAATCGGAATTGCAACCTCTTGAGCTCCAAATAAACTGCCCAAGACCGGAATCCCCATAAATGCAAAGGTCGGTTGTGCTGAGTTTAACGAGAAAACAGAAGAATCTGTTAAATCATATTTAAAAGCAAATTTCGTAACTAAAAGGATAATGATATAAAAACCAACGATTCCGAAAATCAATGCAACGAAAAATGGTATTTGACTATAGAATTTATCTTTTGGTGTTGACAGAATACTGGCGATAAAGTGCGCTGGTAAAGCATACTTTGTAACAAGTGTACTTACACCTTTTGCAGATTTAGCGTCATAGCTGCCAAAGTTCCCTGCGAACCAACCCAGCGCGATAACAAAAAAAATCGGTGCTAGGAGGATCAAAATATTTAAAAAGTCCATCTTACTCTTCCTCCTTAAATCCTTTACATGTTTCTGATTTATTGCGGCATTGCTTAGATTACCCGAAGCAATGCCGCGTTACACATTTTATTATGCTCTTACAATTTTTTTATATTCAGGAATCCACATTGCGTCTTTCACAGCTTGTTCGATGTTGTCAGGCGTTCTTCTAGCGACACCATCTTTAATTGCTGCTTTCGCTACTTCAACAGCCACATGAATTGACACTTCTTGCAATTTATCAATACTTGGAAGAAGACCAGCACCTGGCTTCTCATGATCAACCATTTCAGCAATTGCATTCGCAGAAGCAACGAACATGCCTTTTGTGATGATTTTTGATTCTGTTACGATTGAACCAAGACCAAGTCCAGGGAAAACGAACGCATTGTTTGATTGGCCAATTTCATGTTCAATTCCGTTATACTCAACGTTTTCGAACGGGCTTCCTGTTGCAACAAGCGCACGGCCGTCAGTCCATTTGAATAGATCCTCTGGCACTGCTTCAGCAAGCGGTGTCGGGTTAGACATTGGCATGATCACTGGACGCTCTGTATGAGATGCCATTTCTTTAATGATTTCTTCAGTGAATGCGCCGCCTTGACCAGATGTACCGATAAGGATGGTCGGCTTCACTCTGCGAACAGTTTCAGCAAATGAGATTTGTCCTTTTTCATCGCGTGCCCAGCCTTCTACTTCATCAGAAGTACGAAGGTATGGTTTTTGGAAGTCAAGCACTTCATCTTCAAATTGATCTGTTAGCAATCCTCTGTAGTCTAATGTCCAGAATGCATTGTTTGCTTCTTCTTCTGTTAGACCTTCAAGAACCATTGTGTCACGCATTTGATCTGCAATTCCGATACCAGCTGATCCAGCTCCGAAGATAACAACACGGTGATCTTTCAATTGAGTACCAGTTTTCTTGACAGCTGCAAGAACACCCGCTAAAGTAATGGCACCAGTACCTTGAATATCATCGTTGAACGTTAAGATGTTATCGTTGTATTTTTTCATGATGTTACGCGCATTTTTGTTTCCAAGGTCTTCCCAGTGAAGCAATGCTTTCGGGAAGAATTTAAGTGCTGCTTTCACATAAGCATCAATGAATTCTTCGTATTTTTCACCTTGTACACGTTTGTGATGGTTCCCGATGTATAATGGATCATTCAATAATTTTTCATTGTTTGTTCCAACATCTAATACAACTGGAATCACGCGGCTAGGATCAATACCTGCTGCAGCCGTGTAAACAGCTAATTTACCGATTGCGATGTTGATACCACCAACACCCCAGTCACCAATTCCAAGAATACTCTCAGAGTCAGTTGCAACGATGAGGTCAATATCTCCAGCAGTTGCGTGCAAGTTTTCAAATGCTTTCTCGATTCCGTCAATGTCGTCGATTGAAAGATAGACACCATGAGGTCTTCTGTATTCATGGCTGTATTCTTGGATCGCTTCACCAACAGTTGGTGTGTAGACAACTGGAAGCATTTCACGAAGCTTATCTGTTAGAAGCTTGTAGAACAATACTTCGTTACGGTTTTGCAAATCACTTAAGTATACGTTTTGACGAAGGCGATCCGGCTGAGCTAGAAACTGCTTGTACGCTCTCTCCGCTTGCTGTTCTAAAGTTAGAACCGTTGGAGGAAGTAAGCCTTCTAGTCCAAGCTCTTGTCTTTCTTCTTCAGAGAAAGCAACGCCTTTGTTCAACGTTGGAATCGATAATACATCTTTACCTGTCAAAGTGGTTTCGAGGTACCCTTCTTTTGTTTTCTTCACGTTGTTCATCAAAAACTACCCTCTTTCTAAAATATAAATAAAGTGAACTATTAATCCAAAGAACGACTAAGGAGAAAAATCCTTAATCAAAAAAATTATGACAAGAAATCGAACTTTTCGTTTAAATGCTTTACACTACAGTTAGTCATTTTATGCCTGCTTATGACAAAACGCAAGCGTTGAAAATTAGATAATTTAATCGTAGTGTTATTTAATTTATTTAAGTACAAATGATGGGTGTTCAGCCAAAATCTCAAAAAACGAAACACAGCGGCATTTGCTATTTTTTTATTTGTCAAGTGTTGTACCAACATCAAGTCTTGGTACTTCATGGTGATGTCTGCATCGTGCTTCGTATGATTCCTGCGCACCTACTAAAATAATAGGATCATCATAGGATGCGGGTTTACCGTCGATCAAGCGTTGTGTTCTACTCGCTGGGGAGCCGCATACCGAACAAACTGCTTGAAGTTTTGTTACAAGCTCTGCACTTGCCATTAAATGCGGAACAACACCAAATGGCTCTCCTCTGAAGTCTTGATCCAGGCCTGCAACAATGACTCGATAGCCTTGGTCAGCCAATTGAGTGACAATATCAATGATTGTCTCATCAAAAAATTGCACCTCATCAATGCCAATGACATCGGTTTTTTCTGATATGTGCGTTATTATGTCTTTTGGTGAGGCTACTGCAATCCCATCTAATGATGAACCGTTATGTGACACAACTGAGCTTGTACTATATCGGTTATCAATCGATGGTTTGAATATTTTTACTTCTTGTTTGGCAAAGGTGGCCCTTTTGGCTCTCCGAATCAATTCTTCCGACTTTCCAGAAAACATACTGCCGCAGATGACTTCAAGCCAACCGCTTTGTTTCATCACATACATAAGGTCTTCTCCCCCGTTTTAAAGTTCCATCAATCCACGTAAAAAAACAGGCAAGAACGGATTCCTGCCTGTTTATTGTATCTATTATTACTTAAGACCGTATTTTTTGTTAAAGCGGTCAACACGTCCATCAGCAGAAGCGAATTTTTGACGGCCTGTATAGAAAGGATGGCACTCAGAGCAAATCTCGATGCGTACCTCTTCTTTTACTGATCCAGTTTCAAACTCATTTCCACAAGCGCATTTGACTGTAGCTTTTTTGTAGTTAGGATGAATTCCTGTTTTCATCTACTGTCATCTCCTTCCGCCCTGAATCCAATTCGGAAACAGAGTTAATATCTCAGAAATAAATTCTGAAACGCACATGATAAAATTATAACAGTGTGAGTCTATGATTGCAAATGTATTTTTTCAGGGAAGCTATCTTCTTGATGCAGACATATTGGCTTGTTTCCATTCTTGCGTTAAAATATCGAAAAATTCTTGGTTTGTCTTTGTTTTTCTCATTTTGCGCATGAACTTCTCAGCGAAGTCAGGTGTATCTGACATCGATTTTCTCATTGCCCATAGACGATCAAGATGCTCTTTTGGCACAAGCAGTTCTTCTTTTCTCGTACCAGAACGACGAATGTCGATCGCAGGGAAAATTCTTCTTTCGGCCAAAGAACGGTCCAAATGAAGCTCCATGTTTCCAGTTCCTTTAAACTCTTCATAAATCACGTCATCCATACGTGATCCTGTATCAACAAGTGCAGTAGCTAAAATCGTCAAGCTTCCGCCTTCTTCAATGTTACGCGCAGCACCAAAGAAGCGTTTTGGACGGTGGAAAGCCGCAGGATCAATACCGCCTGAAAGCGTTCGGCCGCTTGGCGGAATCACAAGGTTGTATGCACGAGCAAGTCTTGTGATGCTGTCCATTAAAATGATGACATCCTTTTTATGTTCAACAAGACGCATAGCACGCTCTAAGACAAGCTCTGCTACTTTAATGTGGTTTTCCGGTACTTCGTCAAAGGTTGAACTAACAACATCCCCTGCAACAGAACGTTCAATATCTGTTACTTCTTCTGGGCGTTCGTCAATCAAAAGGACAATCAGCTCTGCCTCTGGGTGATTTTCAGAAATGCTGTTGGCAATTTCTTTAAGCAAAATGGTTTTCCCAGCTTTAGGCGGTGCAACGATTAAACCACGCTGCCCAAATCCAACTGGCGCCATCATGTCCATAATTCTAGTAGACAGGTGATTAGGCTGTGTTTCAAGAATCATTTGACGGTCAGGAAATAGCGGTGTGAGTGCAGGAAAGTGAACACGTTCCTTTGCTGATTCTGGGTCGTCCCCATTTACCGCTTCTACATGAAGGAGGCCATAGTAGCGTTCATTCTCTTTTGGAGGTCGTACCTTTCCAGACACTTTATCTCCATTTCGTAAATCAAAGCGCCTGATTTGTGAAGCTGAAATATAAATGTCTTCAGAACTTGGGGAGTAGTTAATCGGTCTTAAGAAACCAAATCCCTCAGACTGAATAATTTCAAGAACCCCTTCCATAAATAAGAGATCCTCTTGCTCAGCGTTCGCCTTTAAGATGGCAAAAATTAATTCTTTTTTTGTTAGTTTGCTGTAATAAGAGATTTTGTATCGCTTTGCTAACTCATACAGCTCTTTTAATTTCATATTTTCCAAAGATGAAATCGATACATCTTTCAATATGGACACCACACTTTTCTAGTCAATGTATTTCTTTACAAATGCATGACCATTGTATTTGATTAGCTTTTAATTCCGTTGTTGTTGGAATGACCTCGCTCTGATGGTAACGCTCCCACTCGTTTTATCGTGAAAGATAGGAACAATGTGAAATAGAGCTTTGTCAACATAGAGAAGGATAATGAGTATATCGTCATGATGCGGCAGTATTTAAACTTGTTGAAGCTTAAAAGAAGTAAATTCGCAGGAAATTTCGCAGCACTCTTTAGTTTTACCTCATTTGCAGAGAATATTCAACTTTTAAAAGAAAATGATATATATTTGACACCTATATGAAAAGCGGGTAATGAATACCCGCTTTCAGATTACGGACGAATGACAAGATTCGGTTTTTTCTTTAAGCTGTGTCTGCCGTCTACGAAACGAACCGTACCTGATTTCGCACGCATGACAACACTATGTGTTGTTCCAACAGAGCCTTTGAATTGAACACCTTTAAGTAATTCGCCGTCCGTTACACCTGTCGCTGCAAAAATGGCGTCATCTCCTTTTACGAGATCTTCCATTCTGAGGACTTTCCCAACATCCAGCCCCATTTTCTCACAGCGTCTCAGTTCTTCTTCACTTTGAGGAAGAAGCTTACCATGAATTTCACCACCAAGTGCCTTTAATGCAACAGCTGAAAGGACACCCTCAGGCGCTCCGCCTGAACCAAATAGAATATCAACACCTGTGTGATCAAATGCTGTATTAATGGCTCCTGCAACGTCACCATCGTCGATCAGTTTAATTCTTGCTCCTGCTTCTCTCAGTTCAGCAATAATTTTCTCATGTCGATCTCTGTTTAAAATCGTTGCAACCACATCTTCAATATCTTTGTTTTTTGCTTTTGCAACAGCGCGAAGATTATCAATGACAGGCGCTTCAATGTCGATGCAGCCTACCGCTTCTGGACCTACTGCGATCTTATCCATGTACATATCAGGTGCATTCAGCAGGTTGCCATGATCTGCAACTGCAATGACAGCTAAGGCATTCCAGCCGCCGCTTGCCACAATGTTTGTTCCTTCTAATGGATCAACAGCGACATCCACGCGAGGTCCATATCCGTTCCCAAGCTTTTCCCCAATATAAAGCATTGGTGCTTCGTCCATTTCTCCTTCGCCAATGACCACTGTTCCCTTCATCGGAATGGTGTCAAATACATCACGCATTGCACTTGTTGCAGCATCATCCGCTTCGTCTTTTAAACCTCTTCCCATCCAACGGGCAGATTTTAATGCGGCTGCTTCTGTCACCCGTACTAGTTCCATCGATAAACTTCTTTCCATTTTTGTCCAAATCTCCTCTCACAGTCAAAGCCTTATGAATTTTGAAGTTCTTCTATTTCTTGGTCATTCAGCTTTTCGCGCCAGATGGTTGCACCCAAGCCTTCAAGCTTCTTCTCAAGCAAACTATATCCTCTGTCTATATGTTCAAGCCCTGTGATTTCGGTCACACCGTCTGCCATTAATCCTGCGACAACAAGACAAGCGCCTGCACGCAGATCACTTGCTTTGACCTTTGCTCCTTGGAGCTGGGTTTGTCCGGTAATAATAGCAGATCTTCCTTCGACCTTCATGTTTGCACCCATTCGACGCAATTCGTCAATGTGCTTAAAGCGTGCTGAGTAGATCGTATCTGTGACCACACTCGTGCCTTTCGCTTTTGTTAACAGCGCCGTCATCGGCTGCTGAAGGTCAGTCGGAAAGCCCGGATACACAAGGGTTTTGATATCGACAGGCTTGAGTCCTTCGTTTCTGCCAACGATCAGCATCTGATCGTTGCTCGTTTCAATGGTGAACCCCATTTCTCTAAGTTTCGCCGTAATTGATTCTAAATGAGTTGGAATCACATTATCAAGTACAACTTCATCTCCCATCGCTGCACCAGCTATTAAAAATGTTCCTGCTTCGATGCGGTCAGGAATGATTGAATGCTTACAGCCATGAAGAGATTCTACACCTTCGATACGAATGACATCAGTCCCCGCACCTTTGATTTTGGCTCCCATGCTTGCAAGCAGTGTCGCTACATCAATAATTTCGGGTTCCTTTGCAGCATTTTCAATCACTGTTTTTCCTTCAGCCAGTACGGCTGCCAGCATGATGTTGATCGTCGCACCTACACTGACAACATCAAGATAAATCCGGGCTCCGACTAATTTTTCAGCGCGCAAATAAATCGCACCCTGCTCGTTTGTCACCTCGGCTCCAAGTGCTTCAAAGCCTTTGATATGCTGATCGATCGGCCTAGGTCCTAAGTGGCATCCTCCTGGCAGTCCAATGACAGCCTGCTTAAATCTGCCCAGCATGGCGCCCATTAAATAATAGGATGCACGCAGTTTCTTCACTTTTCCATTAGGAAGCGGCATACTGATCATGGAAACAGGATTCACAACCATTTCACCTTTTTCAAAAGTGACCTTTCCGCCAATTTCTTCTAACAGATCCCGTAATGTGTCGATATCTGATATATGCGGAAGGCCTTCAATGGTTACTGGAGAATCAGCGAGAATCGTGGCAGGAATCAGTGCCACAGCACTATTTTTCGCACCACTAATATGTACGGTCCCGCGCAAGGGATCACCGCCGGCAATGTTTAACTTTTCCATATTTGTCTCCCTTCTTAAAGAAGATCACTGCTGGAGTTATACTGATTGTGGATGTCGCGCTTTAAAAGGTCTTGTCCAAAATTTAGCCAATATCAAGAGAAAGAATACAGGTTAAACGAAATTTGTCGGAAGAAAAATAATCGAAGCTTTGCGAGGCTGTGATGTTCTCTTCTTTGCACAAAACATTTCTTAGCGTTTATAAGGAAAACTGCGGCAAACGAGAGACGATCCCGCCTGCCACAATCATTTATTTATTCCAGTCTGCTAAAAATTGCTCAATGCCTGCATCCGTTAATGGGTGTTTCGTCAGCTGCTTGATGACTTTCAGCGGCATTGTGCCGATATGAGCACCTCTAAGCGCAGCTTCTGTCACATGCTGCGGATGACGAATAGATGCAGCAATGATTTGTGTATCTAATCCATGAACATCAAAAATAGTTTTCACTTCGCTGATGAGATCAAGACCATTTTGGCCAATGTCATCTAAGCGGCCAAGGAATGGAGAGACATACGTCGCACCAGCTCTAGCTGCAAGAAGTGCCTGGTTTGCACTAAAAATCAAAGTGACGTTTGTTTTAATTCCAAGGTCTGTTAATGCTTTGACAGCTTTAAGGCCATCTGTAGTCATTGGAATTTTAACTGTGATATTCGGTGCGATGGCAGCAAGCTCTTTTCCTTCTTCAATCATTTCCTCTGCTTTTAAGGAAATCACTTCTGCACTGACAGAACCTGATACCACGTCAGTGATTTCGCGAAGGCGGTCGTGGAATGAGACGTCCTTTTCTTTCGCTACTAAACTAGGGTTTGTTGTGACGCCTGCTAAAATGCCAAGCTCGTGCGCCTCTTTAATATCTTCAATATTCGCTGTATCTACGAAAAATAACATAACTGTGCCACTCTCCTATCAATAAATTGTCTGAAATGTAAATTTGATTGCGCTTTCTCAAGATATGGAGAAAACCGCCTGTGACTCAGGCGGCTTTCGGTTCTCATCAAATTATGCTTGGTTAGAAGAACCAAATTCGCGCATTTTGCCGATAACAGTCGCTTTAATTGCGTCACGAGCTGGTCCAAGATATTTACGTGGATCATACTCTTCTGTTTTTGCAGCAAGTGTTTCGCGTACTGCTTTCGCAGAAGCAATTTGGTTTTCAGTGTTTACATTGATTTTTGCTGTACCAAGTGAAATTGCACGCTTGATGTCAGCAGTTGGAATACCTGTTCCGCCGTGAAGAACAAGTGGAAGACCAGTTGTTTTACCAATTTCTTCCATTTCGGCGAAACCAAGGTTTGGTTCACCTTTGTATGGACCATGTACTGAACCTAATGCAGGTGCAAGGCAGTCAATACCAGTGCGTTCTACAAGCTCTTGGCACTCTTTTGGATCAGCATAAATAACGCCTTCAGCGATGACGTCATCTTCTTGCCCACCAACAGTTCCAAGTTCAGCTTCTACAGACACACCATGGAAATGTGCAAGTTCAACGACTTTCGCCGTTGTTTCCACATTCTCATCGAATGGATGGTGAGAAGCATCGATCATGACAGAAGTAAATCCTGCATGAATCGCTTTTGCACAAGATTCAAAGCTTGAACCGTGATCTAAATGAATCGCAACAGGAACTGTTACATTATATTCTTCGATTAACGCTTTAACCATTGCGACAACTGTTTTGAAGCCGCCCATGTAGCGTCCTGCTCCTTCAGATACCCCTAAGATAACAGGAGATTTCTCTTCTTCAGCAGCTTGTAAAATCGCTTGCGTGAATTCTAAGTTATTTAAGTTAAACTGTCCAACAGCGTAACCTTTTTCCTTTGCGTCTTTCAACATTTCTGTCATTGAAACTAAAGGCATGATGAAAAATCCTCCCTATGTAGCTAATTTGCTTGCTAAAAAAAGCTCTCCACCCTAGCATGACCAGAATTTCTCGCCATATGTAAACTTTCAAAGTCAGATCGCTTTCTTCTTCTTTTCTAGAATACCAATTATTCGACAAATCGGCAACAGAATGAATCGATTCAATCATTTCCATCTAGCCATTTGTTTCAAGCGGCAGATATTCTTTAACAGCATCTCGGATTTCATCAATATCAAAAGGCTTAGCAAAGTGCGTCAATGCACCGAGTTCTTTGGATTCTTGGATCATATCTAATTCGCCATAAGCTGTCATAATGATGACACGGATGTCTTCATCAATTAATTTCATTCGTTTTAAAATTTCGATACCATCCATTCCGGGAATTTTCATATCAAGCAGGACAAGGTTCGGTCTATGGTTTTTCACAATATCTAATGCCTGAAGTCCATTGGCAGCTTGAAAGGTTTGATAGCCTTCTTTATGAAACACTTCATTCAATAATATTCTAATACCGTACTGATCATCGACAATTAATATTTTCTCATTCATCTGTTACACCCCATTGCTTTCATTTTTCGCCATAAAAAGAGCTGTTGTTAAATAATTCTGTTTGATTTTCACATTTCCTTTAATTATAATTGTTTACTTTACGACATTTTCTGAGCATTTTTCCTAATATTCTCTTTATATTCTATTATAAAATGATCTGACCGAAGGAGGAAATGAGTCTTGTTAAAAATTTTTACGACCCAGTTATCAGGTATTTTTTCACGTATTGGAGAAAAGCAGGCTGAAGCGATTGAGGACGGTGCACGCCTTCTTGCACAAGCTGTGGTCAGTGGACATGCCGTTTATTTTCACGGAAAGAATGAACTGGCTGCTGTCGCCCTAGAGGCATCTGAAAGCAAGGAGCCGTTTCCCGGTGCGAAGGTACTGCCCCTCGATCAAAAGGAGCGCAGCTTACTTCATCCAAGTGACAGGGTGCTGCTATTTTATTCAGATCCAGAAGATCAAGAAATTCAATCTCTTGTCAAAGAACTGCACGAACAAGGTACGCCCGTTGTTGGTGTAGGCCCGGTACAAAAGGAGCCGTCCACAATTGAAGAGCACTGTGATGTCCACATTGATTTCCAGCTCAAGAAACCGCTTGTGCCCGCTGAAGATGGGACAAGGTCTGGTTATCCAGCTTTAATGACCTGCTTATACGTCTACCACGCTCTATCGTTTACTGTGAAGGAAATCGTTGAGGAATATGCATAAAAAAACTGCCGAGAAGTGATATTCTCGGCAGTTTTTTGTTTTATTTTGATTCAGATGCTTGAAGTGAAGCACCAACGAAATCTCTAAATAACGGCTGTGGTCTTGTCGGTCTTGAAACGAATTCTGGATGGAACTGAGAAGCAAGGAACCAAGGGTGATCCTTCAGCTCGATAATTTCAACAAGACGTCCGTCTGGACTTGTACCAGAAAAGACAAAGCCTGCTGCTTCCATTTGCTGTCTGTATTCGTTATTAAACTCGTAGCGATGACGGTGGCGTTCGTAGACCACTTCGTCATTGTATGCAGCAAATGCTTTTGAGTCTTCATTTAATTTACAAGGGTATAGACCGAGACGAAGTGTTCCGCCTAGATCATCTACATCCTTCTGTTCTGGAAGAAGGTCAATGATTGGGAATGCTGTTTCAGGATCAATTTCCGCTGAATGAGCTCCCTCAAGGCCTAATACGTTTCTCGCGTATTCGATAGATGCCACTTGCATTCCTAAGCAGATTCCGAAGAATGGCACGTTGTTTTCACGGGCATATTGCGTAGCAATGATTTTCCCTTCTACTCCGCGGTCTCCGAAGCCTCCAGGAACAATAATACCGTCAACATCTTGTACGAAATCAGCGATATTCTCTGCTGTCACTTCTTCTGCATTGATCCACTTAATTTGAACATCTGCATCAAACGCATAACCAGCATGACGAAGTGATTCAACGACTGAAATATAAGCATCTTGCAGCTCAACATACTTCCCTACAAGACCAATTGTGACTTGTTTCGAAAGGTTTTGCACTTTATCAACAAGCGCTGTCCACTCCGTCATGTCCGCATCTTGGCAGTCAAGTTTCATATGTTCACATACTAGCTTGTCCAGCCCTTGTTTTTGTAAATCAAGCGGAATGGAGTATAGCGTGTCCGCATCTTGACATTCGATAACAGCTTTTGTATCAATATCACAAAACAGCGCAATTTTGTCCTTCATATCTTGCGTCATTGGCATTTCCGTTCTGACCACGATGACGTTTGGCTGAATACCAAGACTGCGAAGTTCTTTTACACTATGCTGTGTTGGTTTTGTTTTCAATTCACCCGCTGCACGGATGTAAGGAACAAGGGTACAATGAATGTACATCACGTTTTCACGGCCGATGTCACTCTTCATTTGACGAATGGCTTCAAGGAATGGAAGGGATTCGATATCCCCTACTGTTCCGCCGATTTCTGTAATGACCACATCTGCACCCGTTTCTTTTCCGGCACGGTACACGCGGTCTTTGATTTCATTTGTAATGTGGGGAATGACCTGTACTGTTCCACCTAAGTAATCACCGCGGCGCTCTTTCTTCAGAACAGTAGAGTAGATTTTACCAGTTGTGACGTTGCTGTACTTATTTAAGTTAATATCAATGAAACGCTCGTAGTGACCTAAGTCAAGGTCTGTTTCAGCACCATCATCTGTGACAAAAACCTCACCGTGCTGGTATGGACTCATTGTCCCTGGGTCTACGTTGATGTATGGATCGAATTTTTGAATGGTGACATCCATCCCTCTATTTTTCAGAAGGCGGCCTAACGATGCAGCCGTGATTCCTTTTCCAAGTGAGGAAACAACTCCTCCTGTTACAAAAATATACTTTGTCATTTCGTATGCTCCTCTCTTTTTTACCCTTGCATGTCTACACATGCACAGCTTCATCCTTTTTAGAGTGTATCCCTAAATCTCTTGAAAAATAAGAAAGCTCCCTTTCAAATAAATGAAAGGGAGCGTAAATGAACGTATCTTTACGTACTCTTTTTTAGAGAGCCCAAAATACATACTACATAGTTCGCTCTCGAAAGTCAAGACGGTTTTGTCCTGTTTTGAAGACCGGTTTGAGAGGGTTATTTGTCTTCCTCATCATCGTCTAAATCGTCTTCATCAATCTCCGTTAAGCCGTCATCATCTTCATCATCATCTTCGTCGAAGTCTTCAAGATCTTCTTCAATTTCTTCATCATCGTCTAGGTCGAGATCATCGTCGTCTTCAACAAGATCAAGGTCTTCTTCAAGCTCGTCGATTTCTTCTTCCTCTTCGATCTCATCGAAGTCATCTTCAACGACAGCTGCTTTTGATTTTTTCTTTTTCGCTTTTGTTTTCACAGCTGGCTGAACTTCTTCTTCGATTTGATCAACTGGATACCAGCTGCGAAGTCCCCATCTCTGATCACCTAACGAAATAAAGCGGCCATCTATATTTAAGTCTGTATAAAATTGAGCAAGTCGATCATCTAGATCGGATTTTTGTATTCCTTGCAAACGGACAATTTCATCTATTAACTCGGAAAACGTAATTGGTGTTTTACTGTCTCTGAAAATTTCATAAGCAAGTTCAACTAAAGACATTTGTTTGAGCTGTTCCTGTGAGTATTCTTTCAAACTCAAGGTCAGACACTCCCTTTCTATTACATGTATGTATCCATTTATCAGTGAAATAATAAGTACTTATACCTTATTCTTACGACAAACCATACCTCTCATTATAAACAAATTAGGGGAGTTTATGCCACCTTTATTGATGTTAATTTTTGATTTTTCTCACGGGGAGCACCTAGAGTGTGTACGGTATGCTTTTTGTCGTTCAGTTTTTTCTCGTCTATTTTAAAATGGGATGTTCTGTATGAGTGAGACAACGATAGGAATCGTGAATAACATTCCAGCAGACATGAGTACGATTAGTTTTCTGCGGCTGTTTTCTTTTTCTTCCTGCTTTTTTGGAGATTTCGAAAGCTCCGCGGACACCATGATCCAGATCACCATCGTGACGATTGCCAAAATGCCCATAATTGTTGAGTTCATCATCATAACCTCCATATTGATATTTTCCCTAATTTTAACATAACACGATGGTGAGATGGATGAACATTGACAATGCGCTTACATTTGAAAACTGCATGACAAACGAAAACAGACCACCTCACGTTCAGGCGGTCTTTGCTTGTTTTCTACATATCTAGCAGTTTCCTTGAGATGACCAGACGCTGGATTTCCTGAGTTCCTTCATAAATTTGAGTGATTTTCGCATCACGCATGTATCGTTCGACTGGGTAATCCTTTGTGTAGCCGTACCCGCCGAAGATTTGAACCGCTTCTGTCGTCACCTTCATCGCTGTATCACCGGCAAAGAGCTTGGACATGGCAGATTCCTTCCCATACGGAAGGCCTTTCGTTTCGAGCCATGCCGCCTGGTAAGTAAGCAGCCTTGATGCTTCAATCGCTGTTGCCATATCAGCTAGCTTAAAGGCGATCCCTTGCTGCTGAATGATTGGTTTGCCAAATTGTTTACGTTCCTTGGCATAATCAACCGCCGCATCAAGAGCGCCTTGAGCAATCCCAACCGCCTGTGCAGCAATGCCGTTTCTGCCGCCATCGAGTGTCATCATGGCTATTTTGAACCCTTCTCCTTCTTGACCGAGCCGGTTCCTTTCATGAATTCGGCAATCTTCAAATCGAATTTCAGTTGTTGGCGAAGAACGTATGCCCAGTTTACTTTCCTTTTTGCCAACGGAAAAACCAGGTGTCTCTTTTTCTACAATAAAAGCAGTTGTATTTCGAGACGAAGCTTCTTGGTCTGTTACGGCAAACACAATATAATAATCTGCAATGCCCCCATTTGTAATAAAAATTTTCGCCCCGTTCAAGACATATTCACTGCCTGCCTTGACGGCCGTTGTCTTCATTCCGCCAGCATCTGAACCAGAACCGCTCTCAGTAAGTGCGTATGCTCCTATCTTCTGCCCTTCTGCAAGCGGCTTTAAGTAGTTCTCTTTTTGTTCCTTTGTTCCGAATGTATAGATTGGCCATGAAGCAAGAGATGTATGAGCGGACAGGGTGACACCTGTAGAGGCGCACACTCTTGAAAGCTCCTCAACTGCTATGACGTAGGCTAAATAGTCACTGCCAATTCCGCCCACGTCTTCCGGCCAAGGGATACCCGTCAAACCGAGCTCCGCCATTTTGCGAAAAATAGATGGATCATATGTCTCTGTTTCGTCTCGCTTTGCTGCTGTTGGCTCCACTTCATTTTTCGCAAAGTCTCTCACCATTTTTTGAATCATTTCATGTTCATCACTTAATTGGAACTGCATCGTGAACCACCTCGTTTCATATTAGCTGTTTACAGATGACCAGCCTTTGAATTTCACTTGTTCCTTCATAGATTTCACAAATTTTCGCATCACGAAAGTAACGTTCTGCTTGATAGCGATTCGTATAACCATCCATGCCTAGCAAATGGATCGCTTCTGTACTGATCTCTACCGCCGTTTTTGACGCAAATAGCTTTGCCATTGATGCTTCCTTTGTGACCGGTCGATTTGCCTCTTTGAAAGAAGCCGCTTGATAGACGAGCAGTTTGGCCGCCTCAAGCTTCGCCGCCAAATCGCCCAGCCGAATGGTCGTTTCAAGACCTGCTGGATGCTTCTTTAAATAGGTCACTGCCTCGGTTAAAGCGGCTTCTGCAATGCCAAGGCTTTGAGCCGCAATTCCGATTCTCCCTGCATTTAGGCTGGACATGGCAATTTGAAAGCCCTCTCCTTCTGCACCGAGCAGCTGATCTTTTGGAATCCGCACGCCATCAAAATGAAGCGTGACTGTTTTTGAACCGTGCAGTCCCATCTTTTTCTCATCTTTTCCAATCGTAAATCCCGGCGTATCTTTCTCGACAATGAACGCCGATATATTTTTTCTCGCAGAAGCCGGATCAGTCACCGCAAAGACAAGATACAGTTCTGCTTCTCCGCCGCTTGTGATAAAGATTTTCGTCCCATTTAATACATAATCGCCGCCCATCCGCTCTGCTCTTAACTGAATACTGGAGGCATCTGATCCGGCCTTTGGTTCAGTCAGACAAAAGGCGCCCAGCTTCTTCCCGGATGCAAGCGGCGGGACATAGGTTTCTTTTTGTTCCTTCGTTCCAAAAGTCAAAATAGGCATCGTCACAACAGATGTATGAACGGACACAATGACACCGATGGTCGCACTCACTTTCGATAATTCATGGATTGCAATGATATACGTTATAAAATCTGCTCCTAAGCCTTGATACGAAGCTGGTATTGGAATTCCTAGATAGCCTTGCCGTCCCATTTCACTTAAAAGGGTGTTTGGAAACCGGCCTTGTTCCATGGCTTCTACTTCAGGGAATATACGCTGGCGTGCAAATTCTGCTGTCTGTTCTCTCCAGAGACGCTGTTGATCCGTAAGCAAAACATCCATCTTGACTCCCCCTATGAGTGGTCGTGGTATGTGTAAAAACCTCTCTTTGTCTTTTTGCCCAGCCAGCCTGCATTCACGTATTTTTTCAAAAGAGGACAAGGCCGATATTTGCTGTCTCCAAGTCCCTCGTGAAGGGTATTCATAATAAATAAACATGTATCCAGTCCGATGAAATCAGCTAGACGAAGCGGCCCCATTGGATGATTCATCCCAAGTGTCATCACGCCATCAATGCTTTCTGCATCTGCTACGCCTTCATACAGGGTGTAAATAGCTTCATTGATCATTGGCATCAATATGCGATTTGATACAAACCCCGGGAAGTCTTCCACTTCAATTGGGGTTTTGTTTAATGTCTTCGCTGTTTCATAAACAACTTGATATGTGTCATCACTCGTTTGCAGTGCTCGAATGACTTCAACGAGTTTCATGACAGGAACCGGATTCATAAAATGCATGCCAATCACTTTCTCCGGTCTGCTCGTCACAGCTGCTAATTCTGTGATCGACAAGGAAGACGTGTTTGTCGCAAATATGGCCTCAGCCTCTGCAAATTGATCAAGTGTTTCAAAGATTTGTTTTTTCACACTCATTTGTTCTGATGCGGCTTCTATGACTAAATGAGCCTGCTGCATGTCTTTTAAATCTGTGGAAACGGCAAGCCGCTGCGTAATATCTCGGACTGCCTGATGTGCCAGCTTTCCTTTTTCTGCCCGCTTCGTCAGTTGTTTGGTCATGGAGGAGATCGCTCGATGAATCTGCTTTTCTGATACATCATGGAGCAGGACTGTATAGCCCGACTGAGCAAACACTTGGGCAATGCCTGATCCCATTTGACCAGCCCCAACGACCATAACGGTCTCTTCTATACTCATCAATAAACGCCTCCCTTTTCATCTACCTTTATCATGATGGCGTCTCCTTGACCGCCTCCGCTGCAAATCGCCGCAATGCCAATGCCTCCGCCTCTTTGTCTTAATGCATGAATCAATGTCAATATCACGCGTGTTCCGCTTGCCCCAATCGGATGACCGAGTGCAACAGCCCCCCCGTTGATATTCATTTTCCGCCGGTCGATCCCGGTTATTTTTTCACATGCCAAAGCCACAGCTGAAAAGGCCTCATTGATTTCAAACAAATCAATATTCTCTAGGCGCTTTCCTGTTTTCTCTAAAAGCTTCTCGATAGCAAAGGCTGGTGTTTTCGGAAAATCCTTCGCCTCTACAGCAACCTGAGCATGACCGAGAACGACTGCCATTGGCTTTACGTCATGCCGTGCAGCATACGTGTCTTTCATTAAAAGGAGCGCACTTGCACCATCATTGACACCTGGTGCATTTCCAGCGGTGATGGTCCCCTTCTGATCAAAAACAGGCATGAGCTTAGACAGCCGTTCATATGACGTATCACGCCGCGGAGACTCATCTTCTGTGATCAGCCGTTCTCCCGTTTTTATTTTGACGGTGACGGGGGTGATTTCATGTTGAAAAAAGCCGTTTTTTTGCGCTTCGATGGCCCGTTCATGACTTCTGAGTGCCCACAGATCCTGCTCTTCGCGCGTGATGCCGAGCTCCTTTGCAGCCATACTTCCATACTCACCCATATGAACGCCTGTAAACGAACAGGTTAACCCATCTAAAATCATCACATCTTGTACTGCACCATCTCCCATTTTGTAGCCCCACCGCGCTTTTTTTAGCAGATAAGGAGCGTGAGACATGGATTCCATACCGCCCGCTGCGATGACCTCAGCATCTCCGGCTCGAATGATTTGATCTGCTGCAGTCACACTGCGCATTCCGGATGCACAGACTTTATTGATGGTTTGTGTTGGAACAGACCAAGGAAGATCAGCATATCTTGCTGCTTGCCTTGAAGGAATCTGCCCTTGCCCTCCTTGTAAAACACTTCCCATGATGACCTCATCTATTTCATGAGAACCCGAAACTCTTTCCAGTGCAGCCTTGATCGCTATACCGCCTAGTTCTGCGGCAGTCAAACCACTGAGAGCACCGCCTAGTTTTCCAAATGGTGTTCTTGCTCCAGATACAATGACCGTCGTACTCATATATGCCCCTCCCCGTTTGTTACCGCTTACATATCATTTAGGCAGCTGATGAAGCAGCGCCATGGATAAGCCGATGAATATCCTATTCATCGGCCTGTCATGTTTACGACACCTGCTTTCCAGGCTCACCAAACACTGATTTTTCAAGAAGTTCGGCGACATCAAATGTGCCTACCTGCTCCTCTACTTCCTTCGCCTTCGTCCCATCTCCCAGCATCGTTAAGCAATAAGGACACCCTGAGCTGATGATGGACGGCTGTACCTGTAACGCCTGCTCCGTTCGTGCAGTGTTAATCCGCGTACCCGTCTCTTCTTCCATCCACATTAAGCCCCCGCCTGCTCCGCAGCACATACCAGTTTCACGATTGCGCTCCATTTCTTTCAGCGTCACACCAGGAATGGCTTTTAAAATGTCTCTTGGCGGGTCGTACACTTCGTTATATCTGCCTAAGTAGCAAGAGTCGTGGAAGGTAATCACTTCGTTTACTTCATGTACAGGTGTTATTTTCCCTTCTTTCACTAACTCTGCCAGTAATTCTGTATGATGGTACACTTCTGCCTCAAGTCCGAAGTCTGGATATTCATTTTTAAATAAGTTGTAGGCGTGTGGATCAATCGTGACGATCTTTGTGACGCCGTTTTTCTGGAATTCTTCAATGTTTTTTGCAGCAAGCTCTTGGAATAAAAATTCGTTTCCGAGTCTTCTTGGTGTATCACCTGAGTTCTTCTCTTTATTGCCTAGGATCGCAAAGGATACTCCCGCTTCGTTGAGGAGCTTTGCAAAGGCAAGTGCAATCTTTTGGCTACGATTGTCATATGCCCCCATTGAACCAACCCAGAATAAATAATCAAAGGTTTGCTCTGCTTTTTTCAACTCTTTCACTGTCGGCACATGCACATCTTCTCTCAGTTCACGCCAATTTTCTCTTTCTTTCCGGTTCAGCCCCCACGGGTTCCCCTGGCGCTCAATGCTTGTCATGGCACGCTGTGCATCTGCGTCCATTTTTCCTTCCGTCAAGACAAGATATCTGCGCATATCAATAATCTTATCAACGTGTTCATTCATGACAGGGCATTGGTCTTCACAGTTTCGGCACGTCGTACATGCCCAGATTTCTTCTTCTGTAATGACCTCTCCAATAAGAGAAGGATGATATATCGAGCTGGCAGCCGACTCTTCCGCACCTGCTCCTCTCGCCTGCAATGCCAGCTGGTTTCCTGTTGTCTGCTTGAAGGCAAGCTGCGGGACCCAAGGTGTCTTTGATGTAATAGCGGCTCCTTTATTGGTTAAATGATCTCTTAACCTTAAAATCAAATCCATCGGAGACAGCATCTTCCCTGTCCCTGTTGCCGGGCACATATTCGTGCAGCGCCCGCATTCCACACAAGCGTAAAGATCGATGAGCTGAGACTGACGGAAGTCTTCAATTTTCCCCACACCGAAGGTCTCTTGTGTCTCATCTTCAAAATCGATTTTTTGCAGCTTGCCTGGCGGGTCTAATCTGCTGACAAATACGTTCACAGGCCCTGCAATCAGATGGGCGTGCTTTGACTGCGGAACATATACTAAGAATGTCAGCAAAATAAGAAGATGCACCCACCATGCGGCATAAAAAACAATCGCAGCCGCAAGAGGTGAAATTCCGCCCAGCAAGAAAGCAATACCAGAAGCGATTGGCTCAATTGGTGATAGAGAGTGTCCATGCCAGATGATGTTCATGCCGTTCCCAAGTAAGACTGTCAGCATTAAGCCGCCAATAAATAAAAGCACTAGACCTGATTTGAAGCCTCGTTTTAAACGGACAAGCTTCTCCACGTATCTTCTATGGAAAGCCCATACAACGGCCACTAAAATGAGAAGTGTGACAATCTCTTGGAAAAACGTAAAGACGCCGTACACCGGACCTAAAGGAAGCCCGCTGTCTGGAATAAGCCCCTTCAGAATAAAATCAAGGGCTCCGAACTGTACGAGGATAAATCCGTAGAAAAACAGCACGTGAATGATGCCGCTCTTCTTGTCCTTTAACAGCTTCTTTTGCCCAAATACATTGACCCAAACACGCTCTAAACGTTTCTTCATGTCTTGTTGAAACTCTTCTTTTTTACCAAGACGAATATACGCCGCTCGTGTTCGAATGAGATAAACAAACAAATACACTGCGTAAGCGGTCACCGCCGCAAATGCGATCAAGTTGATGATTAAAAGGCTATTCATCTTGCTCCCCCTTTCATTCCCCAAAACCCACTTTGTTCCGTTTCCATGTTGTACCTCTATCATAAATAATGAATGAGTATTCAGTCAATATTTTTTACGCGTTTGGGTACACTATTGAAATATGCAAAAAAGGAGGAAGTTTCATGATCGCATTGATCATCCTACTCGTACTCATTGCCATCGTTTTGCTCGTGATGTTAGACCTTTATATGGGAAGGAAATATTTTTCTACTCACGCATTTGAAAGGTCTTTTGACCAAACAAGCGGCGATGCCGTTTTTTATCATGATGGCGAACCATTTTTCGATCAGCTGCTTACCGATATACAGCAAGCCTCTTCTTCTATTCATATGATGTTCTTTATTGTAAAGAACGACAAGATTGGTCAAAGGGTCTTACAAGCTTTGAAAGCCAAAGCAGAGCAAGGAGTTTCCGTCTTTTTGCTGACCGACCGATTAGGCTCCTATCCGTTTGATCAAAAGGCGATTGACATGCTAGAAAGAAGCGGCATTCAATTTTACTTTTTAAATAAGCCTCGTTTCCCTTTTTTGATTTACCGTCTAAACATGAGAAATCACCGTAAAATAACGGTGATTGATGGGAAAATTGGCTATATTGGCGGATTTAATATAGGTGATGAATATGTCGGGAAGAAAGGCCGGTTTGGCATTTGGAAGGATTATCATTTGCGGATGACTGGACAGGTTGTCGCAGATCTCCAGCATGTATTTCTGAATGATTTGTACCGTTCGTCTGGCATTCATCAGCTGCAATATGAGGTTTTCCCTGCATTGGAACCGGGAACATTACAATGCACAACACGTGCGACTGCCGGCTTTTCTTTAGAAGCTTTATTTCTTCAAGATATTCAGCAGGCGAGGAAACAGATCATCATCTGTACGCCTTATTTTATTCCATCAGCCCCTCTTCTGAAGGCGCTGCTTGATGCACGAAAGCGGGGCGTCACAGTTGAAATCATCCTTCCAATGAAAGCGGATCATCCACTTGTCAAAGAGGCTGGCTTTCATTATTTGAAGGACCTGATTGCCTCTGGATGTCTTGTTTATCGTTTTTATAAAGGGTTTTATCATTCGAAAGCCATTTTGATTGATCACAGCCGCTGTATGATTAGTACCGCGAATTTTGATAAACGCAGCTTGTTTTTAAACGAAGAAGTAGATGTGGCCATTGATGATCCCGCTTTTACTGTACACGTAGAAGAAAAGATTCGGGAGCATATGGAGGTTTCTGAGATCCTGACAGAAGAAACATTGTCAAAGCGTCCGCTTTTCACTCGGCCGCTTGAGTGGGTTGCCGCCATGTTCTCGTATTTTTTATAAAGGAGATGACCTATGCGTTATCGATTTGGTTATGTATCCAATGCCGTCACCTTGTGGGAAGCTTCTCCTGCCAAGTCGCTGACCTTTGCAAGATACAGCAAGCTCGCTAAGGGAGAAAGAAAAGAGGCTTTATTGCGAACAACGAAGGCCAATCTCGTGAATACATTAAGAACGCTTTATTTCGCCATTGCTCATGATATCCCGCTTTACCGTTTTTCAAGCTCGATCGTCCCGCTCGCGACCCATCCAGAGGTGCGCTGGGACTTTGTGACACCTTTTCACAAAGAATTTCTTGAGATCGGCAAGCTGGTGAAACGGCACGGCTTACGGGTCAGTTTTCACCCCAATCAATTCACCTTGTTTACTAGCCCCAAACCTTCCATTACAGAAAATGCCGTCATCGATATAACGTATCATTATCAGATGCTTGAGGCGATGAAGCTCGAAAAGGAAGGCTACATGAACATTCATGTAGGCGGGGCTTATGGCGATAAAGAATCGGCTCTTCAACGCTTTGATGAAAATATCAAACAGCTTCCAGCTCATATCAAAGCGAGAATGACACTTGAGAACGATGACAAAACATATACGTCGCTCGAAACGCTTGGTGTATGTGAAAAGCATGACATTCCGTTTGTTTTTGATTACCATCATCACGTGGCAAATAAAGATGATGATACCGCACTCGATGACATCCTGCCAAGAATGTTCGACACTTGGACAGAGACTGGCATTCCGCCCAAAATCCATTTGTCTTCCCCTAAATCAGAAAAAGCTATACGCAGTCATGCAGATGGAGTAGATATGCATTTTGTCTTACCGCTTTTTCAAGCATTAAAACCGTATGGCCGGGATGTAGATTTCATGATTGAAGCAAAATTAAAGGATCAGGCTCTGCTCCGTCTAGTCGAAGAGCTGTCTGCGATAAGGGGCAATCGGCGGACGGGCGGAGGAACCATTGAGTGGAAATCATAGAGAAAGGTTTATATCTGGGCAAATGGGGGTAACTAAGCTATTGTGAGAAAGTAATTAACAGGAGGATATGAAGATGTCTCAAATCTATTCAATCCGAATCACTGCGAAAGCGTTGAATTTACATAAGCTTATTTCTCTTTATGAAAAGTGCCAGCAGGCTCAGCATCGTTTATATGTGTATTCTAAAAAAACAATGTGCAGCATTAAGAACATCGTAGAGCTTGAAACCTTCAGGCTCACTCATTTAGAATCTGACTACTTAATTGTCGTAGAGGGGAAAAAAGCGCAAGACCTCCTACAGCCATTTGAAAAAGAGAAGGTTTCATAAAGAAGAGCAGCCGCGGGCTGCTCTTTTTCTTATATCCACTCTTTAGTTAACCAAACTTGTTTAGAAGCAGCATCCATTTTCACTTGTGCCCCGATTGGCATCGTAAGCATTGGGTGCGTATGGGCACAGTCAAAATCAGCGATGAGCGGTTTTTTTGTCTCTCCAAGCACCTCAAGTAAAATCTCGTAAGGTTCTTTGCCCGTTCCTTCATCATCAAACAGCTCATGTTTTCCTAAAAGAATCCCTGATACCCGTTCAAACACTCCATTTACTTTCAATAAAGAGAAATTCTTTTCTACAACAGAAGCGGTTTTCATGCAATCTTCAATGAGGAGGATGTCTCCGTTTTGGATGGCTGGCATGAACTCACTTCCCCATATGCCGTACATCGCATTCAAGTTCCCACCGATCAATCTGCCTTCCGCCTGTCCCTCTATGACGCACAACCAATCATTCGGACGCTGCTTTTTGTCACGCGTCTTTTCTTCCCAATTGATTCGTTCGTCTGTCCAAAAAGGCGGTTTTTCAATCTGATAAGGAATGGTTTGATGGGACATCAGGATGTCCTCAAATGACTGATATGTATTATTAACAAACGGTTCAAACTCGCCAAAAGAAGGAACAAGCGCCGGCCCGTAGAAAACAGGCAGTCCCGTTTTTTCGTACGCCGCTAGAAGAATCGCTGTCGCATCTGAATAACCGATCATGATTTTCGGATGTTGTTTCAGCAGGTCAAAATCAAGATAAGGAAGCAAACTATTTGAATTCGTCCCGCCAATCATTGACATGATGCACGCCAAGTCCTCTCCAGCCATCAGCTCATTCAGCTCATCTGCTCGTTCTTTAATTGTACCTGACCGGTAGTGATCCTCTTTCCCGGTTAATGATCCTGGAACCACAATGAATCCTTTTTGCTCAAGCCACTTCTTCGCCCGCTCATACCTAAGAGGCGAGGTCGCTGATGCAGGACTAGAAGGTGAAAATATACCGATCTTATCGCCCTTTTGTAATCGCCGAAGCCCCTTCATTCCATCAGATCCTTCCTACACGCATTTTTTCTATCCTAACAAAAAAAGCCCTTTATCAAAAGGCTACTGAACGAATGAAAATCTTTTCAAAAAAATATTTTAAAAAAGCCAAGTAATACGAGAGTAAAACTAATAATCAATGCTATCGATATTTTGACTTTGCTTAAAAAACTGTCTATAACGTTTACAAAAAGGTGAATGCCAAATAAAATAATCCCAATATAAAAGAATACTGGGTTGATTCCAGCTGGAATGATCAATATAAATAAACCAACAAGAGTCACGTAGTGAATGCTTTTCAGCATGAATGTTTTTGCTGTTTCGCTCAAACAACCCTCTCCTTTTGGATTTAATTTCCTTAAATTATATCAAAATTCCATTTAAATGGTGATTTAAATATTTGCAGGACGAACCTCTTTTTATTATCACATGTAAAAAAATGAGTCTAACTCAATAGCTGAACTCATTTACGCCTTACTATCAATGACCAAACTGCGCTTCATGCAGTCTGCTGTACACGCCGCCCATTTGGATGAGGTCTTGGTGGCGGCCTTGTTCTTGGATGCCTTGCTCTGTCACGACGATGATACGGTCGGCGTGTTTAATTGTTGCCAGGCGGTGGGCAATGACGAGTGTTGTCCTGCCGACAGCCAGTTCGCTCAGTGCATCCTGTATAGCTTTTTCTGTTTCTGTATCAAGTGCTGATGTAGCTTCATCTAAAATAAGAATCGAAGGATTTTTTAGGAACATCCGCGCAATTGACAAGCGCTGCTTTTGACCGCCTGACAATTTGACGCCGCGCTCGCCTATCACCGTATTTAATCCTTCCGGGAAACGCTGAACGAGTTCCTCTAAATGTGCACGACGTACAGCCTCCCAAATCTCTGCATCGCTGGCTTCTAGGTTGCCGTATGCGATGTTTTCTCGAATGGTGCCTGAGAATAAAAAGACATCCTGCTGCACAATGCCGATCTGCTGTCTTAAAGAAGACAGGGTCATCGCTTTTGTACTTACACCATCAATCGTAATCTCCCCTTTATCCACATCATAAAAACGTGGCAGCAAACTGCAAATCGTCGATTTCCCGGCTCCTGAGGGACCAACAAACGCAACGGTTTCTCCTTGTTTGATCTTCAAATCGATATCCTTTAACACATGGCTGTGCTCATCGTAGCCGAATGTTACGTTTCGATATTCAATTTCACCTTTCAGTCCGAATACATCACGAGCTCCCTCTGTATCCTTCACATCTGGCTCTGTTTCAAGTAAATCGACATAGCTTTTAAAGCCCGCAATTCCTTTTGGATACATTTCAATCACTGTGTTGATTTTATCAATCGGTCTGAATAAGACGTTTGTAATGAGAACAAACGCGATAAATCCACCTGCCGTTAATTGACCCTGCAGAACAAACCATGTCCCTGCCAGAAGGACAAACAGTGTCACAAGACGTGTGAGAATGTAACTGATTGAGCCGTTAACCGACATGATTTTATATGAAAGAAGCTTCGCTTTCCGAAAGCGGTTGTTGTTTTCAGCAAAACGCTTTTTCTCAAAATGTTCGTTGGCAAAGGCTTGAACAAGACGAATGCCGCCAATATTGTTTTCAACCCTTGCGTGAAAGTCTCCAATGTCATTGTTCAGCTGTGTAATCGCCTGCGTCATCTTCTTATTAAAATGAAGGGCGAGCCAGATGATGACAGGCATGATCAAGAAGGTTAAAATAGCAAGCTGCCAGTTAATCATCAGCATGACAGCAAAGGCGCCAAGAATCGTCATAATTGCAATAAACAAATCCTCAGGTCCGTGATGAGCCACCTCACCAATGTACATGAGGTCATTTGTCATCCGAGACATAAGCTTACCCGTTTTGTTGTTATCAAAGAACTTAAATGAGAGACGCTGAAAATGATCAAACAGCTTCTTCCTCATATCTGTTTCAATATTGATACCTAACATGTGACCCCAGTACGACACAATAAACTGCATCACCGAGCTGAGTGCATAAATGATAAACAGAGCAAGTGCGGTCCAGGCAATGACCGTCCAATTCCCTGTTGGTAATAATGTATCAATGAAGTAGTTCACGATCAGCGGGAAACCAAGTTCCATTAATCCAACTGCGACAGCGCAAAAGAAATCTAAAAAGAACAGACCGCGATAGGGCCTGTAATAGGCAAAAAAGCGTTTTAGCATATGTAAAAGAACCTCATTTCCTCTATAATTGATAATCATTTTCAATTATAGAGGAATCCTCTTCAAAATACTAGATCAGGAAATGATTTCATTGACTGGAAATCCTCATAATACGCCAGAAAACAACCGGGCAAATGATTCCTTCAACCGCTCTTTTAAGCCTCTTTTATAAAAATGTACAGGACCCATTTGCTCACATTCCTTCATATCTTCCTCATAGTGGGCCATCAATTGCTCAATTGGCTTTTTCGCAGCTGTAAAGACATTGACCTCAAAATTGAGCTGAAAGCTTCTCATATCGACATTGGCGGTGCCGACAGAGGCGAGTTCTCCATCAGCAATCATCACCTTTTGATGCATAAACCCTTTTTGATAGTGATACACCTTGATGCCCTCTTTTAGAAGCTCAGAAAAATAGGATCTTGTGGCATATTGCGTGAGAAATCCGTCATTGATCTCCGGTACCATCACCCTCACATCCACCCCTCTTGTGGCAGCGATTTTGAGCGCCGTGCGAATCGATTCGTTTGGTACAAAGTAAGGTGTGGCAATCCAGACAAATTGTTTCGCATTAGAAATGAGAGCATCATATAAATCACTCATACTTTCTTTCATATCAGGTCCAGTTGGTACAACCTGAATGACATCATCGCCTGTCACAGAATGCGGCGTATGATACTTCGGATCATCAATTAATACTTCATCTGATACATACTCCCAATCCAGCATAAAAACGGAGTAAAGGGTCTGAACAGCCTCACCCTTTAACATAGCATGCGTATCACGCCAAAAGCCGATCTTTTCATCCCGTCCTACGTATTCCTTGCCGACATTTAACCCGCCGACAAACCCTGTCTCTCCATCAATAATGACGATTTTCCGGTGATTTCGGAAATTGAATTTTTGATTAAAGAATCCATATTTTAAAGGTAGAAAAGGAGCGACCTTGACCCCTGCCTGCTTCAAGCGTTTAATATCTTTTCGGGAGAAGCGGATGCTGCCTGCCGCATCATATATGAAACGGACCTCTACCCCTTCTTTCACTTTTTCAATCAAAATCTCCATCATCCGGTGGCCGAGGAAATCGGATTTGAACATGTAATATTCAATATGAATGAACGATTTTGCCTTTTTTAGCTCTTCAAAAATTCTGGGGAACGTCTCCTCCCCATTCTTTAAAATCTCCATATCACTATTTGTGTTCACATGCATGCCTGTTGCTTTTTCTGTGTATTGAAAAAAACCACGCTGATTATCGGTTAAACTTGATTCATCCGGCTTGCTCTCAAGCTCAGAGATTCTGCGTAATTTCTCGCGGTTATACATTCTCTTTGATTTGAATAAATGACCTTTTACATAGAGCTGCCCTGAGAACAGATAGAACATATAGCCAATGATCGGGAAAAAAATGAGCACATATATCCATAACAATGTGTGCTGTGATGTACGGTTCTCCAGCATGAGTGAGATGATACTAAATAAAATAATGGCGATATAAATCGCTGCGTACAGCTGAATACTCCACGCCGGCACAGTCCACCAATACACCACATATGCCCCGAATATCATAAAATATAAAAATAAAAATTCCAGTCTTCTCTTTTTCACATTCTCCGCCCTCATTCTGTCTTTTTCTCTTCCATACCCTTTGCACAGCTTGTATGAAACGCACGACCCATTCCTTTCTCCTAGCCTTTACAGACTTGCGCTATTTATCCGATATAATAGAGAAATATGTGATGGAAAGGAAGATTTGTTTATGCATACACCCTCACTTTTAAAAAAAGGCAGCCATATTCGTGTCATTGCCCCAAGCCGAAGTGCCAGCATTTTATCAAAAGAAGGAATTTCTCAAGCGAAAAAACGTTTAGAGTCTTTAGGTTTCACTGTCTCTTTGGGAAAGCATGTGTTTGAATGTGACCTTCATTCCTCATCGTCTATTGAACACCGCTTGTCTGATCTGCATGAGGCGTTCAAAGATAATGATGTCGATGGTATTTTGACATCCATCGGAGGCTTTAACTGCAATGAGCTTCTGCCTTATATTGATTACGACTTGATCCGTCAGCATCCTAAAGTCCTTTGCGGCTATAGTGACATCACTGCACTTGCCAGCGCCATTACAGCGAAATGTGATATGGTGACATATTCTGGTCCCCATTTCTCAAGCTTTCAAATGGAGCAGGGACAGGAGGAGCAGACCGCTATGTTTCAAGCTTGCTTGATGAACGGCGGCGAACCGTTTGATGTGATTCCTTCGACAAAATGGAGTGATGACGCGTGGTATCTAGATCAAGCGAACAGGCAGTTTCATCCGACGAAATGGAACATATATCAGGAAGGAACAGCTGAAGGCACCTTGTTTGGCGGAAACCTTTGTACACTGAACTTACTGCAAGGGACATCGTTTATGCCGAATGTAAAGGATGCCATCTTATTTGTGGAAGATGATGAGCTGGTGTTCCCTGAAATGTTCGCCAGAGACCTTACCTCCCTCTTGCAGCATGCAGAAACAATCAAAGGGTTGATCATCGGACGCTTTCAGAAGAAATCCAACATGACAGAGGAACATTTAAGATTCATCCTAGATAAGCATCCAATGCTCAAACACATCCCAGTGATTTACGACGTCGATATCGGACATACACAGCCAGTCTTCACTTTCCCGATTGGCGGAAACGTTCAGCTAACGTGTAAAAATGGAGACGTGAAGCTGCGCATTCATTCATAACAAAAAGCACCGCATATTCGGTGCTTCAGCGTGTAGACAAACCCTCGCATTCTTTGTCAGTCCTGCGCGCTGGTGCTCACGAATGTCAAATTCGCTCCGCAAAAGTAGCCGTCCTTCCTAGACTTCAAAGGTTTTCTATCACGCTGAAAAGAAGACAAAGGGCTAAAATCAAGATCATTTTAGCCCTTTGTCAACAATCTGAAACACCGCATATTCGGTGCTTTTTTCTATGCCACCATCTTTTTTAATATTTTTTTAGAAAAAGTGATCCAACCTTCCATCCCCTCCGTTAAGTAGATGTAAAAAGAAAAGAGAGGAGGCAAAAACATGTTCTCTGATGTACTTAGCCAATTATTTGATTCTATCTCTAACATTATCAACACACTTGGATAATTTTCAAAACCCGCTTTCTACTAAAGGATAGCGGGTTTTTACATATTTTGAGTGGATGAGATTGGTTGTTCCATTAAATAAACCTAGAACACTGCCTTCTATGAGCATGTTTCTGTTAAGTTATTTAAACAAACCTAATTGGATGCTATAATCTATTAAAGGAATATATTAACTATTCGAGGAGATATCATGAAAAAACGTTTGATTGGTTTGTTTTTTATTACTCTTTGTATTCTTGGATTAAGTTCCACTCCAAATCGTCTCACTCTTTCTGAAGAAGAATTAGATCAAAAGGTGATACAAGTATTAGACTCGTTATGGAAAGAGCATGGCTTGTTACATTATCAAATCGTTAAGACAGATCCCACAATTTCCATCGGCATCAATACTTCAAAAGATATTTAGCAGGTTTGCAGTCTGTATTAGAAAAGAAACTTCCTAAACAAGCCTTAGAGGATTATGAAATTGAGATTTTCCAGAGAAATAAAAATGATATACACGTTGAATGACAAAAAACCCACTCCTATTTCCGAGTGGGTTTCTGCGTGTTCTTACATCTTCTCCGGAGCCGATACACCAATTAGTTTTAATGCATTCGCAAGCGTGATTTGTGTTGCTTTCATGAGTGAAAGACGTGCTGTTGTTTTTGTTTCGTTTTCTGCGTCAATGACCTTCTCGGCATTGTAGAAGCTGTGAAGGGCTGATGCCAGGTCATAAATATAGTTCGTCACGCGATGTGGAATACGCTTTTCAGCTGCTTCTGCTACAACTTCTGGGAAGCTGCCAATGATTTTCAGAAGATCGTATTCTTTTTCCGATTGAATGTGAGAGAAATCGGCTTTTTCAAGGTTCGGTTCATAGCCTTTTTCTTCACCTTGACGCAGCATGCTGCAAATTCTCGCATGTGCATATTGTGCATAGTACACAGGGTTTTCGTTAGACGTAGAAATCGCTAAATCTAGGTCAAAGTCCATATGTGTCGCCGCACTTCTCATCGCAAAGAAATAACGAGTCGCATCTAAGCCGACTTCTTCAATAAGATCACGCATTGTGACGGCTTTTCCTGTACGCTTACTCATCTTCATCTTTTCGCCGTTTTTGTAAAGATGCACAAGCTGAATGATTTCTACTTCAAGCTTGTCAGCTGGATATCCAAGTGCTTGGATCGCCGCTTTCATCCGAGGAATATAGCCGTGATGGTCCGCTCCCCAAATGTTAATGAGCTGGTCAAAGCCTCTGTCCAATTTGTCTTTATGATATGCGATGTCTGGAAGCAGGTAAGTGAAGCTGCCGTCTTTTTTAATCAGCACACGGTCCTTGTCATCACCAAAATCAGTTGAACGCAGCCATGTTGCGCCGTCTTCTTCAAAGACATAGCCTTTTTCACGAAGTGTTTCCAGCGCTGGTTCGATTTTTCCGTTTTCATATAAAGAGGTTTCTGAATACCATACATCAAATGGCACACGGAAATTCTCAAGGTCTACACGTAATTTCTCTAATTCGTATTTCAAGCCGTATTCACGGAAGAACTTCATCCGCTCTTCTTCCGGTTCATGAACGAAACGGTCACCAAATTCATCCGCAAGCTTTTGTCCGATACCTTTGATGTCTTCTCCTCTGTAGCCGTCTTCAGGCATTTCTTTTTCAAGACCGAGTGCCTCAAAATAACGTACTTCTACAGATAAAGCGAGGTTATTGATTTGATTTCCTGCATCGTTGATATAGTATTCACGGCTCACATCGAACCCTGCTTTATCAAGGATGTTGCAAAGGGAATCTCCTACAGCTGCACCGCGGGCATGTCCAAGGTGAAGGTCACCTGTTGGGTTGGCTGAGACGAATTCGACTTGCACCTTTTGACCGCCGCCTGTATTCGTTTCGCCATAAGCTTCTTTTGCCTCAAGAACAGCTGGAATGAGCTTTGTTAAATACTGATTGTTCATATAAAAGTTAATGAACCCTGGACCTGCGATATCCAGTTTTTCAATGGAAGCTTTCCCTTTATCAAACGCATTGACGATGTCCTCTGCGATTTGACGTGGTGCTTTTTTCGCAATGCGGGCAAGCTGCATCGCCATGTTGGTAGAGTAATCTCCGTGAGTTTTGTCTTTCGGCACTTCTAAAAGGACATCTGGCACCTGGCTTTCATCGGCAAGTCCTGCTTTGACGACTGCCGCTATGATTTCTTCTTTTAACGCATCTTTGACCTGTTCTGCGATATTCATGAACGTAAATCCTCCTTATACGAAATCGATAATGTATGTAAATGCTTTTGATCTTCTCCTGTCAGCATATCGTACGTAATGTGCAGCAGCCCCTTGTCCACATCGAGATCAATACCATGTGTGTGCACATCTAGCTGAAGTGTACCGAATGGCATCGTGTAATGTGTGACGGTCGTTTCTCCAATGAGAAAGCGCTGCTTCATTTGAATAGCCCCTGATCTCATCACAAAAATTTCTTTTTCACTCATTTTCACAACGGTTTTTACTTGACCCATTTCATGTTCTTCATGGTAAGTGAGATACGTTTTGTCATTCTTCTCTTGGTACGTTCCAGTCGTGCGGAATTCGATCGTTTCAGCCGGCTCCGTCTCTGGTTTCATCACTGACTTTACATGAATTGAAATTTGGTTTTGTGTCATTTTGCACTTCCTTTGCTAAGACCCGTTTAACTAAAATAGTATACCATAATCATGATCGCCTATCATCCCATCATTTCTCTTCTTCACGGCGATTAAACTTCGTTTTTCATCTTCAGCCATCCCTTTAGGAAAAAAGAAAAATACAACTGACCACTACGACAAGTCCAGCCTTTACACCTAAGTCTTTTCTTTTCATGAAGTAAAAAAGAGCCTGTATGCCTGAACTTGCCAAAAATGCCTGAAAAAAATCAAATGGTGCGATTTGATCCTTTTTAAAAACCACCTGCATGAATAACGCAATGGCCGTCAGATAGAAAAAGCCTCGATCGTGAAACAGCCCCAGCATCTCTTCCTTTGCTTCCTTCTTTGAAGCAAAAACAGGCGGATCAGCTGCGAGCTCTCGTTTCAATGTGAGAAAGCCTGCCCCTAACACACATAAAGCGAGGAACACCATCAATATTGACGAAAACATGAGCTCCCTCCTTTATTTTTTGACCAATGTAAAAAAAAGAGCTTGTCCACATGAGATGACAAGCTCCTCTATCAACTGATTATTTCACAAATCCAAGCAGCATTTCGCGTAAAAGCTTACTCGCTGTATTCGCTGTTTGGTCAGAGTGATCATATACAGGTGCTACCTCGACTAGGTCTGCCCCAACGACTTTGACGTCAGATCCTGCAATCGCATGAATGGATGCAAGCAGCTCTTTTGATGTAATACCGCCAGCATCTACCGTTCCTGTACCAGGTGCATGAGCTGGGTCAAGTACATCAATATCGATCGTCACATATACTGGACGCCCTTTTAGCTTTGGCAATACTTGCTTCAATGGCTCGAGTACTTCAAATTTAGAAATGTGCATACCCGCTTCTTTTGCCCATTCAAATTCTTCTTTCATTCCAGAACGGATGCCGAAAGAGAATACATTTTCAGCTCCAATCAGTCCTGCAGCTTTACGAATCGGTGTTGAATGTGAAAGCGGCTCACCCTCATATTCCTCACGAAGATCTGTATGTGCGTCCATATGGATGATGGCCAGATCAGGGTATTTCTTATACATCGCACGGAAAACCGGCCAAGACACGAGATGCTCGCCGCCCATTCCTAATGGAAACTTCCCTTTTTCTAAAATGCTGTCGACATACTCTTCAATTAAATCTAAGCTTTTTTGTGCATTCCCAAAAGGAAGTGGGATGTCACCCGCATCAAAGAATGGCACCTCATGCAGCTCACGATCTAAATAAGGGCTGTATTCCTCTAAACCGATCGATACTTCACGAATGCGGTTCGGACCGAAACGTGAACCTGGGCGGTAGCTGACTGTCCAGTCCATCGGCATGCCGTATAAAATGACCTTTGCATCTTCCCATGTCGGATGACTTCCAATAAACACTTTTCCTGAATAAGCCTCGTCGAATCTCATGCAAGATTCCTCCTTTTACGCTTCAAAAAATGCGCAAACCGTCATTTGCGCATGTCCATTTCGCTTGATTTATTTGATTAAGTCGCTCACAAATTTCGGCAGAACGAATGCCGCTTTGTGCAATTCTTTTGTGTAATATTTCGTCTCAATATCAAAGAAACGGCTGTCTTCTACAGCAAGTGGATCATATTTTTTAGAACCGATGGTGAATGTCCAAAGACCGCTTGGATACGTTGGAATATTCGCTGTGTAAAGCTTCGTAATTGGGAAAATTTCTTTTACATCACGCTGTACATTTGTAATCAGCTCAGGTGTGAACCAAGGGTTGTCGGTTTGTGCAACGAAAATACCGTCTTCTTTGAGTGCTTTTGCGATTCCTGCGTAAAATCCTTTAGAGAACAGGTTCACAGCTGGTCCAACTGGCTCAGTAGAGTCAACCATGATCACATCATACTCGTTGTCAGCTTCAGCAATGTGCATAAAACCGTCTCCGACTTTGACATCTACACGAGGATCGTCTAGTTTCCCAGCAATAGAAGGAAGGAATTTCTTCGAGTACTCGATGACCTTTCCGTCAATATCAACAAGTGTCGCTTTTTTCACACTTGGGTGTTTGAGGATCTCACGAATGACACCGCCGTCTCCTCCGCCTACAACAAGAACATTTTCCGGGTTTGGATGAGTGAAAAGAGGAACATGTGCCACCATTTCGTGGTATACAAACTCATCTTTCTCAGACGTCATCACCATGCCGTCTAAAAACAGCATATTGCCAAACTCTTCTGTTTCCACCATTTCTAAATGTTGAAAGTCTGTTTGTTCTGTGTGAAGGGTTTTGTTCACCTTCAATGTAATACCAAAATTCTTCGTTTGCTTCTCTGTATACCAAAGTTCGCTCATTGTTCATCTTCCTCTCATCCAATAATAAACAAACATCTATTGTTAGCGCCTTATATCGGCTTTGACTATATCGATTGTCCAAGAAAAAAGTATAGTGGATTCATATCAAATTGTAAAGAACCGCATGAGTTCTCTTCATTTTTTAAATCGCACCTGCAATCGCTTGTTTAAAACGGTTTTCTTTGTTCCATACTGATAAAAAACCGTCAAAATGGGGGCTTTGCATGGACACAATCATGAGTAATAAAAAAATCCGCATGACCGTGAAAACGATTCGAGCCTGTTTTTTTATTGGCTTGCTCGCTTTTCTATTTGCAGGCACTGTCTTTTTGACGATTCTATTAATAGCTAAATGGCAAGGTCCCCCTTCTGTTCAAGTTCCCCAATCCACGACCATTTATGCAGCCGATGGCTCAAAGCTTGGAGAATCCAGCTTTGGAGAAAAGAGATATTGGGTGCCGCTAAAGGAGATGTCTCCTCATATCAGACAGGCAGTTGTCGCTGTTGAGGATAAAACCTTTTATGAGCATCATGGCTTTGATGTGAAACGGATGGCAGGTGCTGCGATGGCCGATATTCGTGCCATGGCTAAGGTGCAAGGTGCCAGCACGATCACCCAGCAATATGCACGAAACCTTTATTTAGATCATGATAAAACGTGGAAGCGGAAGTGGAATGAAGCCTTTTACACGATTCGTTTAGAACAAAACTATACAAAAGATGAGATTTTAGAAGGATACTTGAACACCATTTATTATGGTCACGGAGCGTACGGTGTGGAAGCAGCGTCCCGTCTGTATTTCGGGAAAAAAGCAAAGAACTTAACCCTCGCTGAATCTGCCCTGCTTGCCGGTATCCCAAAGGGGCCTTCTCTCTATTCCCCTTATGTGAATGAGGAGAAAGCCGGCGCAAGAAAGAATATGATTTTGAGACAAATGCACGAGGATGGCATGATTACGAAAAAAGCAGCCGATGACGCTGCGAAAGAAAAGCTGTCCTATCGCCCTTTGCAAAAGAAGCAGCTGCAAGCAAAGCAAGCCCCATATTTTTATGACGATGTGATTCGAGAGTTGAAACAAAGCTTGGGGTTAACTGAGGAACAGATTGAAACCTATGGGCTTCATATCCAAACGACTCTCAATCCAGAATTACAGAAAATCGCAGAAAAGACGTTAAAAAATACGATGAACTCCAAATCAGAAATCCAAATCGGCTTTGCTGCCATCCATCCTCAAACAGGGCATGTACTTGCCCTCATAGGCGGGAGAGATTATGAGAAAAGTCCATTCAATCGGGTGACACAAGCAAAAAGGCAGCCCGGTTCAACCATGAAACCCCTTCTTTATTACATTGCCTTGCAAAACGGGTTTACACCCGCAACCGTCATGCGCAGTGAGGAAACGGTGTTTGAATTAGATGAACCAGGCAGCGATGCCGCTTATTCACCAAGCAATTATCACGGCTATTACGCCAATGACGGCATTACAATGCTTCAAGCTTTAGCACTGTCTGATAATATTTACGCTGTAAAGACCCATCTATTTTTAGGAATGGAACAGCTTGTACGTGCTGGCAAGACATTTGGAATCAAGGAGAAACTAGATCAAGTACCCTCTCTTGCCCTGGGCACGTCTCCTGTGAAACCCATTGAAATGACGAATGCTTACGCCATGCTGGTCAATGGTGGAAAACGCGTCAAACCAACCTTTATTACGAAAGTAACCGACGCAAAAGGCAATGTGCTTTTTGAAGAGAAACAAAAGCGAGAACAAATCCTCGATGAAAAAGCAGCATTTGTCACCACCGACATGATGTCAGGCATGTTCAATGATCAATTAAACGGCTATACAAGTGTCACTGGCCGCACCATTATAAAGGATCTTACAAGAACATACGGAGGAAAATCTGGGACTACAGGCGCCGACAGCTGGATGATCGGCTTCTCTCCCCAGCTCGTCACAGGTGTATGGACAGGCTATGATAAAGGCCGCACCATTGACTCAGTCGAAGAAACGGCCTATGCGAAAAAAATATGGGCTTCCTTTATGGAATCAGCTCTCTCGAAGCAGCCAGCCTCTTCCTTCATGCCGCCAGACGGTGTCAAAGGGGTATATATTAATCCAAAAACCGGCGACCTCGCAGGTCCAGGATGTGAATCAAAGGTATTCACCTATTTTATAGAAGGAACGGAGCCGACAGGTGTCTGCTATGGTGCTGAGGACAAAGCCTCTGAGCAGGAACCAGTTCAAGATCAAAAGCCAAAGAAATGGTGGGAAAAGTGGCTGAAACGTTAAAAAAGACATGAAAAACCCCGAGATCTGCATCTCGGGATTCTCCATGTCCTAGCTTTAACACCAGTTTACTCAAAAACCGGAGATAATTGGTAGCCATCCGCCAATCTTCACAAAAATTTCACAATTATTCAGGAACAGCCAATCCTTCTTTTAATTCATCTGTTGATGCGTCCCATAGCGCTTGATTATGACCTTTTAAGAAATCAGCCAGCACCTTTTTGGATACGTCATCCATATGACTCACGACGATTTTTCGCTTCATCGATTTATCCATTAAATTCACATGCTCTGGAAGTGACTTATACCCGCGGCGGATCGAACGGTCAACGGTCATTTCACAAGCCGTCACACCTGCATAATAAGGCCCTTCTTCTCTGCGGTCAATCGTCACCCATACGAGCCAATACGGTTTTCCGTTCGGCACTTCTTCTTTTGTTTTCAAAAATTTAATTCCTTTTTCAACGGCACTTCTTGCATGCATAGCACCAATATCAATGACAGCTTCCTTTTCCTCTACATCAATGATAACTGGCGAGATATTATCAAGACTGAGGGCACCTGCCCCAAAGCCTCCATGTCCGTCGGTTGCATCTGTTTTTTTAATGATGTTAAAACCAATTGGTTTCTTCTTTTTACCTTCCATTCTTTAAACCTCCTAAAGCAGCGGCTTCAAAATAAGATTAAACCAGTATATGATTTGATCCCGCATTCCGATCAATGGGCCAAACACAAACTGTCCCAGCGGTGTGATCACGAATATGAGAAAAATAATGATCCCATATTGTTCAAATTGCGTCATTTTCGCCCGGATACGGGGGCTGACGACGTCCTCAATAATCCGATACCCATCCAGCGGCGGAAGCGGCAATAAGTTAAATAGGAACAAGATGACGTTTAAATTAATAAAGATCTGGAAGAAATAATCGATTCCCGGCTCAAAGCGCATGATCCACTCCCCGCCAAATTTCTGAAGAAGCACATACACAAAAAAGCCCAAAAACGCCAGCAACAAGTTACTTAATGGCCCAGCAATGGAGACACAAATCCCTGCTAAACGCGGTTTTTTAAAATGGTAACGATTCACTGGTACAGGTCTCGCCCAGCCAAACCCGGCCACAAAGATCAAAATCGTCCCGAATACATCGAGATGCTTCAGTGGATTTAACGTCAGTCTCCCTTGATTCTTAGCCGTCGGGTCTCCGAATCGGTACGCAACATATGCATGCGCCAGCTCGTGCATCGTAAATGCAACCACAAGCGTAATGGCCACATATGGAATAAGTTCTAATGGATAAACAAGAAATTGGTTCAAAGGCATGAATCCCTCTTTCTTTCTATACAATGATTTACTTCATTCAGTATACTATAAGAAGTCCCTTAAACTAAAGGGAAGCGTAGCATAAAAGGAAAAAGGAGGTTTTCGCCATGCCGATTGTCACCGTTCAAATGCTTGAAGGAAGAACAGACGAGCAGAAAAGAGCACTTGTGGAGAAAGTCACTGATGCCGTTGTTGAAACAACAGGCGCAGGGGTAGAAAAAGTCTCTGTCATTATTGAAGAAATGAAAAAGGAACACTATGCCGTAGCAGGAAAGCGAATGAGCGATCTGTAAGCATAAAAAAAGGACAAGCACATGGGTGTTTGTCCTTTTGTCTGCCATTTTATCTGTACCACGCTTTATTACGGTTCACTTGATTTTTATGAGCCGCATCGAAGAAATCGACTGTGTAAGAATAATCATAATTCATTAGGCAGACAATGCCGCTTCCTTGAGGGTCGTGCGGTAAGCCAAAGTTATGACCGTATTCATGCGTAGCCGCTTTTGCAGTGTTCGCTGTTCCTTGATCAAGGTTAACGGCGAATGCACTTCCGCTTGGTGCACTATTGTAAACATAAGCGATTCCGCCAGCATCAAAGTTTGGATTTGCTGTAAATCCAGTGACAAAGTCATATCCTCTGCCATCAAAGCTGCGCGCAAGGTTAGACAAAATTTGCTCTGCATTTGATCCCGAAGACGTCCAAGATCCTACGGCTTGTACGACAAAGTCCACGTCATGATCACGGTTAAACGTGACATCTGCTTGCTCGATGATGCTGACAATCCGTGTTTGCCAGTCACTATATTTCGCACGATACTGCGCATCAGCGACCGCATAGACAGTGACCTTCTGACTGCCTGTACTTGCTTTTGTTGAAATTGAATCTCCTGTATTGGCCTTAAAGGTTCTCGAGCCTACCTGCTTACCAGACTCATCTAATACCTTTGTTGTCACATCTCGTTCAATTGGAGGTGCTGTCTTCAAATCTTTAAAATCTTTTGCTTTTGGCAACCCCTCACTAATATGGGTTTCGAACGGCGCATGACCATGATCATGACCTGCACTCGCTACTGGTGCTGAAGCTGAACTTACCCCCGGTAACAAACTACCTACCAATAAAAATGACAAAAAGACTGAACGCTTTTTCATTCCTATCCCTCCTTTGTTTTTCACAAAGTTATATATTCACTGAAAATTCACCATTTTCCTTTTATTCAGTCAAAAACAGGGAATTAGATATACAGGAAGAAAGTCGAATTACGTCATTTTCACTAATTTTTCGGATATTTTGACACACATTTCATCGAAAAATAGCGCTTTTGGTCTGGGTCTTACAAAACAAAAAAAGCCCTAAAAGTCGGGCTTTTGTTCAACTAATTCAATTCCTTCAACTGATCAATATAAGCAAGGGCCGCCTCAAATTCTTCGTCCGTATAGCGCTGCTTGCTTTTAATGGTGAAGACCTTTTCCTTCACCTCATCTTCTGGCAGGTTATCAAAATATAAAATCGTTGAGACAAGCTCTAGGAAACGGGATGATTGCTCGTTCATCTGCTGCGTCAGCGCTTTGAGGTCAGGCATGTCCACTTCACACTGATCGAGAAACTCTTTCCCATTGTCCGTCAGCGAATAGCGATATTGATAGTATCCGCCCTTTTTTTCCTTCATTTCGTCCAAGAATCCAAGGTTGCACAGCTCTTCAATTCTGAGCGTCAACTCCTCTGAATAGGGGCCATAAAAATGAAAATCGTATTTCTCGTAAAAAGGCAAATCTAGCTTTTTTGCTATGTAAATCATCTTTTGCAGCTTCTTCCGTCCAACGATTTCCCCTGATTCAGAGAATACCTTCATCAACTTTGCATGCTCTTTCAACAAATTCCCGACATCTCCTTTTTCAGTACTTCCTTATCCCAAACCAAGCAGCTTCATGATCGCCTTTTTTTCTTCAGCTTTTTCCGACATATCTACAATTAAGTCCATCGGGAAATAAAGTTTATGATCGGTTCTTCGTTTACCGGAAATGGCGTCAACAATATCTGACTGTCTCGACAGTTCTTTAATATGACCGCTTTGCGTCAAAAGGTGGATTGGCAGCCTCTCTTCTTCCTCCCCTGGTCTGTAAAAGTCATAGGGCAAGTCAGAAGATGAGTCGACCACTAAATAATAGTCAGGATCAATTCCTGCCTCCTTGAACAAGGCGGTCAGCTTGAAATATTTCGTCATTTCTTCATTTGGATTAAACTCTGTATATTGGAACAATCGGCGGTTCATAAAACGGCGGCACAAATCAGCCAGCACGTGATCTTCTTCATCTTCCCACGCCTGAAAATAAAATAAGACAATGGATTCATCCAGCTTAATATAGTCCTCTGTGGTGACATTCCCCTCAAAGATTGAATAAAAGTGAACGGGGGCATGTGTAAAAATATAACCCGTTTCATGCAGCTCTTTTGCCCGGTGAAGAATTTTCGTTAAAATGACTTCCGCACTGCGTGTCACTGGGTGGAAATAGACTTGCCAGTACATTTGATAGCGGCTCATAATATAATCTTCAACCGCATGCATCCCGCTCTGTTTCATCACAATCTGATCTTCTCTCGGGCGCATTACACGTAAAATACGTTCCATATCAAAGTGGCCGTAGCTGACGCCTGTATAGTAGGCATCACGCTGCAAGTAGTCCATTCGGTCGGCATCAATTTGACTTGAAATCAAACTGACCACCTGTTTGTTTTGATACGTTTTGGCAATGACTTCAGCCACATGCTTCGGGAAATCATCATTCACCCGGCGTAGCACTTCATTGACTTCCGTCTGCCCTAAAATAATATCTCTTGTAAACGATTCATGGTCTAAGTGGAAGACCTTTTCAAAGGAATGAGAAAATGGACCATGTCCGAGGTCATGAAGTAAGGCAGCACTAAGTACAAGCTCGCGCTCTCCTTCATCCCATTCAGGCCGCCCTTTAAACACATCATCCACAATTCGTCTCACAATCTCGTATACACCGAGTGAATGATTGAATCGGCTGTGTTCTGCACCATGAAACGTCAAATAAGTAGTTCCTAGCTGTTTAATCCGTCTCAGGCGCTGAAACTCTCTTGTTCCTATTAAATCCCATATTAATGCATCCCTTACGTGAACATAACGGTGTACAGGATCTTTAAATACCTTTTCCTCAGATAATTTCCCTTTTGGATACGCCATCGTTTCGTCCCTCTTTTTTTAAGACGTGTTTCTATTATATCGGGTAACTTTTCCCGAAAACATCCTTGAATTTGCTGGTGAATGTGTTCTCATAGATTGCACGGACGTAAAAAGCCCGACCTGACAGGGACGGACCTCTTTTTAGGTCGACTGAACACATTCAGTGACATTTATTTGACTTTTTTTTGAACCTTTTCAAGTAATTCATCTTCTGTTGGTGCGGATAATGGGCGATTGTTCACAAACGCAAAAGCCTTTTTTCGTCCTGGACCACAATAGGATTGACAGCCGATCTCAATTTTTGCATCAGGGTCAACCGATTTGAGTCGAGGCAATAACGTCTTTAGGTTCGTCGCATCACAATCGTCACATACGCGAAACTCATTAGCCATGGTCTTACGCTTCCTTTCAATGATGATACTTCATTCTATATGAAACAGTTGGACAGCCAATCGTGAATAATATACCACCCAACATTGTACATCGAAGCGGCTGGACATGCAAGACGCTTTGCCGCCCCAATCACAAGCTTACATAAAAGCTAGTATTTTCCACTATCCTTTTAGCAAACTTGTATAAACCTTCTTGAACTTGGCTAATCTAATACCATCAAATCATATGGGGGTTTAAACACATGTCAAAACAAAGACAAGATGCTTGGTCAGAGGAAAATGATCTCCTCTTGGCAGAAACCGTCTTACGTCACGTCAGAGAGGGCAGCACGCAGCTAAATGCGTTTGAAGAAGTTGGAGATAAACTGAACCGCACCTCAGCGGCATGCGGATTTAGATGGAACGCTGTCGTCAGACATCAATATGAAAAAGCGTTGGCACTTGCCAAAAAACAGCGAAAACAACGGATGCGCGCACTTGGCAATGGCCAGCCTGCGAAAAAACGATTACTTTATCAGCCGCAAGTAGAAGAAACAGTCACTCAAGAGGAATTCTCACAGGAACTGGAGCCTGCAAAGGAAGAAACATTTGCACCAGCAGCTGAAACGGCTGAACAGCTTCAGTTTGTGGATCAAAGCTACAATGAAGAGTTAGCTAGTTTATCACATTTATTGTCACAGGCTGCTCCTGCCCCAAATACCGCAGAGAAAAAGCCGGAAGCAAATCCATTTAGGCAGCATCAAGAATTAACCATCGACGATATCATTGATTTCTTACGCCGTTATGAAGGCGATGGTCAGCAATCCACTGCCTTACGTATGGAAAACAGCCGCTTAAAACGAGAAAACAATGAGCTTTCTCATAAAGTCTCGCAGCTAGAAGCTGAAGTGAAGAAGCTTGAAAAGGATCAGCTCACGATTCAAGAAGATTATGAAACACTCGTGAAAATCATGAACCGTGCAAGAAAACTAGTTTTGTTTGAAGAGGACGATAGTGCCGCACCAACCTTTAAAATGGACCGGAACGGCAACCTCGAAAAAATGGCAGAATAACAAAAAGTGCTCCCCGCCTCGGGAAGCACTTTTTTAAATGCCCAAAAATAGCATCACACTAAAAAGGACATTGATCAAAAACACAAACATAAAAATATACCTGACCTGCCTTACCTGAAAATCACCAAACATAAAAATATAAAGACCTGCAATGCCAAGTGTCAGGACAGGCTGAAGAAATGGCACTAAAAGCGAAATGCCGTAGCCGGCTCCCATGATGACAGGAAGCCATAGTAAATAGAGGTAACCGCCGTTTTTGGATTTCAAGAAACCACTCCCTCTCTTTCTTCTATCTGCTTGATTTCGGGCTGAACAAACTTGAGTCCGGCCATTGTGCGGCCGCGTTTTTGTGATGTCCAGACTGCAATCGCCGGCTGATCTGTGAGAGATTCTGTGTCAATGGTGATCAGCACTTTCTCATGTAATTCAATTGAAGCTTCAGACTCGATTTTGCACCCAGATACACTAATATCATGTATGTTCACCGGCACCTTCTCTTCTAACCGGCCTTCATAGGACAGCGTGCCTGCCACACCTTGCAAAGGTCTTCTCATCCATTTGCGCTGCAAGGCCTTTGGTACCTTCTTTGTTTTTCTTAAAAAGCGGAGAAACGTCCGAACAGCATAGGATTTTTTCTCACGATCTGTTATCGATACATGCTCTCGTGTGAATAAGAAGCGGATCAGTGATAAATACTCTGATTTTTCTGTGTCAGTAAAAGCAACACCAACCATCAGCTTGTCTCCCTCTGGATGGCTCCAAACCACATCACACGCCACACTTTGATCCTCTGAAAAGAACAATTGCATTTGTCCTTGATTTAAAGAAGAAGCTTGATCCAATGGAATAGATAGACGCGCACCTGAATCACTCATATCTAGTAGAAAACAAGCAATCGATTCATCTTGACGATCAGAAAAGAGCTGCCCCTCTTTTTCTATGACAAACCGCTCTGATTTTCGATAACGCGGACGATCAAACGCCACAATCAGTGCCATGAATAGACCTGCACCGTTATAAAGCACCCAAAAAATATTAATCAACGTGAGTTCAGCATTCATCGTCCCATTTACCTTCATATCGTATCCTATTTTCACAAGGACAAGCAATGAGAGCAGCAAGAAGATCAAATGAGGAATCATCGTTTTCAAATGAAAATGTCTCTTGTCCGTTTGAATTCCCTTCGGCGTGACAAGGAATTCAACCCTCTTCTTCAAAAACAGCTCACTTAAAGCTACACCAGCCAGATGGAATGCCATAGAGCTTTCGTAAATATGACTCCAAAACATACTTCTTTTTTGATTCGACACCAGTTTAAACGCTAAATACGAACTAAAGAACGCCGGCAGCCAAAACATAAAAATGGACTGGAAATCGGCCCAGAAACTTTGAATACCAAACAATAAAAACAAAATCGGTGTAAGAATGTAAATCATTTTAAACAAACCGTTAAACCAATACACAATGCCATCTAAATAAAGAACTCGCTGCATAAGCGTTAAGCCGCGAACCTTCAATGGATTAAACTTACGGGCGCACTGAATGTTCCCTCTCGACCACCGGTCTCTCTGCTTTAACAAATCAAGCCAGCTTTCAGGTGCGAGACCGACGGCTAATACTTCTCCGACAGACACAGATTTGAACTTCCCTTGGAGAAGCATTCCGGTCGCCATGTCTTCTGTAATCACTCCAGTAGCAAATCCGCCAATTTCCTCTAAGGCCGTTCTTCTAAATACAGTATTACTCCCGACATACATCACCGCATTGAACCGATCCTTACCAGCCTGGAGGGTTTGCATGAAGAAGTCCTGTTCATTTGGAATTCGATCCTTCGAGAACATATTATATTGGAAAGGGTCTTCGTTATAAAACGCCTGTGGAACTTGAACAAACGCAGTCGCTCCATCATGAAAGTAAGGCACTGTCTTTTCTAAAAAGGCAGGAAGGGGGACCATATCAGCATCAAGTGTGAGAATCAGCTCCCCATTCGTTTGAGACATCGCATGGTTTAAATTACCCGCCTTAGCAAACTTGTTATCTGTTCTTGTCAGATAATGAACGCCAAACTCAGATGCAAGCTGCTCCACAGACTCCCTCTTGCCATCATCACATAAATAAATATGGACGCTGTCTTTTGGATAAGACAGATTCAAACAGCCTGCAACCGTGCGTTTCAGCACTTCAATCGGTTCATTATATGTAGCTATGAAAATATCAACTGTTGGCAGCCTGTCAAGATCACTGATCGTGACTTGTTTCCGATTTGAAGGCTTCCAAACAAGTGTATAAAACACAAGCAGCTGTAAAAATCCAATACATTCACAGGCAACAAGCAAGATGCCCATTATCATATTAAATGTACCTTCATGCGGCAGTGTAAAGAAGAGACGCCAGCAAATATATGCGGCATTTGTTAACACACAGAGCACAATGATGATTTTTTTAACAGTAGAGGCCAGCGGCTGAATACGATACATCACATACAACACAGACAAAACACAAAGCATCAACAGCGGGTAATACGTGGTGAATAATGACAACAAATTTACCTTCTTTCTTACGCCATAAATGACTATCACATATAAAATTCCATAACAAAGGAGGGGATTTTTTCATCACATTGCCCCTCCAAATCTATTCAAGCAGCCAAATCAACTATTATTTCCATAACCTATCTAATTGATTTGAATAAAAATCAATCGCTTTTCGATAACTTAAAATAGCAGGATCTTTTGTCGTTTCAGTTAAACAGTTCAGTAATATTTCCATCGCTTTGCTGTGTTCCTTTAAATTATACAAAGTCATGGCATAGAACGTTTGAATGGCTTTGTTGTCCGGATAAGTTTCCATCCCTTTTAGGAATATCTGTTTTGACTTTTCATATTCTCCTAAAGTTCTGTATGTACTTCCTAACCCTAGTAAAGCGTCTTCTAGTTCTTCTGAAGACAATCCTAACTCAATGGCCCTTTCATAAAAAAAGACAGCTTGCCTTTCCTCTCCTAACAGGTCATAACTCCAGGCACATTGATAATGAATAGAGGCATCGTCTGGATACTCCTCTGCAAGATGAGACAGCAATTCATTTGATTCTTGAAGATGTCCACTTTTTCGAAGTTCAATGGCTTTTTCAAGCTTTGTTTCCATCACTTCACCTCTACTCTTTTCAAGATAAAAAGACTGATATTTACGAAAACACCTTTTCATTCCGCTCAATCATCCGCGTCATATTTTTCTCAAATTCCAGCTGTTCTTCTGCATTCAGGCCCGAGGCTGTCAGCTGATTACTAAGCTTTTGAAGCTCCTCTAGTAATAAACGCATAAGAAGCGTACAATCAATCGGTTCACCAATTAATTCTGATAAGGATGCCATCGTATCCGGCTGTATATCAGGAAATACTGCCTTCACTTCTTGCCGTTTATCCTTTAAGGCGGCATCATAAAAACGGCGGATCAAGTCGGCACGTTCACGCCCGCTTCCATCTGCACACAAATAAATTTGCACAGCGACCCCACCGCGTAATCTACGCTGAGAAATGCCTGCAAATTTCTTTCCATTGATACTTAAATCGTAGCTGCCTGGACAATAAGAGCCGACTATTTCATAGGCTTCAATGTCCACATCATACATCGACAGCATCCGGCTGATCAATTCCACCATCGCATCATATCCGCGGTCAATATCAATGCCCTTCTTTTGTTCCGCAAAGATTAAAGACACATTCAGTACACCTTCATCCAGCACCACAGCAAGACCGCCTGAGTTGCGCACAATCACTCGATATCCCTCTTCCTCAAGCAGCTTTACGCCATCTTGGAGAAATGGAAGTCTTGTATCCTGAATCCCAAGCACAATCGTATTGTGATGCACCCAAGAACGGGCTGTCGCTGGTGAAAGGCCCTTCCCCACCGACGCGCAAAGCGTATCATCCATCGCAAAGGATTGCTTCGGGTCCACATAGAGACCGAGACTCGACTGATCGATGATACGCCATTTTGGCTGTGTCAGTAACTCAATAGGTTCATTTTTCATCTCCTGCATATCCTCTCGTTCATAAACTGTGTTTATTATACCATGGGATGAATGGGGGGAGAATGCAAAAAAGCTCTATAACATTTGGCGTCACAGAGCGTTTCAGTTGGATGATTTGGTTTTCTTGTTCTTGCTTTTCATGATGAAATATACAGAGAAAACTAAAACGATGGGTATCACAACTACGAGACAAGCAGTGATCCATGTATTCCAAGGCAATGTGATCATCTTCTTTATTGGATTACGCTTCTATGTTACAGCCCTCACTCACCCATTAATGTATCCACTTGCTCATAAGAAGATATCTTCTTCCATTCAATTTGCCCCCAATCAGTAAATGGAAAAGAATTTTCAAAATCATTTAATATTTGCTCTCTATTATCTTCATAAAAAATATGGATATCCTCACCTAGTGCCTCAATACACTCATCTAATAAACTCACCTTTTCTATCACTTCTTCTCATTTATTTTGAAAAGAATCTAGTCTCTTTCCAACTCTTATTAGAAGTTTAGTTAACGATACATTCAGGTGAAAATTTCACAAAAACAGAGTTTTTACCATCATCCATCATTCTTTTCAATTCCTTACCTAATGAATAATTTGAATCTGGTTCTGTTTGCAATACAGAAACAATATTTCCACCCTCCCCTTGAGTAAGACAGGTTAATTGTAAATATTCATTGTTATCATAAATAAAAGAAACGATGTAATCATAGAAATTATCTTCTATGTTTTCCTTATTTAATCCCTCCTTAAAAACTCTGACTATGGTTCCAGCCCAAATTCGAGTATCGTCTTCAACATCCTGAATAGATATCCAATCATTCTTCATCATTCTATTACATCCTCTCTACTTAATTTTTAAATTATGACCACCAGATGCATCAGCAGGTTTAGTTTGTTTAAAATCAAAATCAACCTCTCCTTGATGCTTTCCCTTGTTATTTGTTTTTTCAAAACGACCATGCTGTGTATCTACTGAATATAAATCTCCAGTTTTAGGGTCTTTATATACATCCCTGCTATTAATCTTACTTAATTTTGAATCTTTTATTAAGCCATTACTTTTAGCAATTTCTTTTACTTTCATTTTTACAGCTGCGACACGTTCTGCTGGAGGCAATTTCACTAATGATTTTTCAAAATCTTTAGCCCCATTCCTCGCACCTTTAGCACTCTTCTCAACCCTCTTAGCTGCTTTCTCCCCTTTAATAATCTTAAAAACATATTTCCCCACTTTAACAATGTTAGTGCTTGGAACCATGTACACTCCTGATACCAAACGATCCATATCCGCGACTTTATCACCTGTTATCGGATCTCTTCCTGTAATAACCCGAATCGCGTCGTTTATTCCTGTAAATTCAACCGCTGTATTTAAGATATTTTGGGGTTGACCGCCTGTTTTTACATCAGAAATCGGTTTAACGCTCTCAATCGTCACTTTGTTTTTTTCTGATATTCGTAACCGATACAGCATTCCGTCTCGCATGACGTCAACCGTTTTGGCATGTTCGAAGTTGATCTTTTTGTACTCATTTATGTTGTATACTTTTCCATTTAAGGTCAAGGTGGTTTGATTGATTTTACTAGACGGGGTTTCCCGAACAACCGTCTCCACATTCGCCTGTTGTTTCTCTTTCAGTTTCTTCAGCATGATCATCAATGGATTGTCTTTTGGGTTGTCTATTTTACCTTTCAATCCACTGATGGTGCTGCTTATTTTCTCTTCTTTTCCATCTTTGAAAATAGAACCCTTTTGATAGCTCGTGATGTCGATTTTTGGGCCGGTGAACATGGTACTTAAGGTATCTATGTATTGCTTCATTGTTTGAAGGGAGCTTTTGGTTTCATGTAAAGCACTTGTCTGCTCCCTGTCAAATGCATGAAGCAGACCAATGGTTCTTGATGTCTCAAGCCATGCCTTTTGATAGTTTTGCTGTAAAGCTGATTCGTCTACATTTGGCAAATGAACAATATGACCAACTCTGCCGATGGCATGGTTTACCTCTGAAACAATTTCAGAAATCGTACGTTCAGCTTTTTTTAAGCCTTGATCAAGATCATCTTCGATAAACGCTTGTGAGATAAAGCCGTGCTCGTTTGATTCTAGTGCGTGAAGAGCCTGCTTTGTGTTTTTTAATGCAGCGCTATATTCCTCAATGACGGCCTGAAAGAATTGCAGGAAGGGAATATGGCATTCTGTATAAAAGGCGCGGATGGCTTGTCCCGCCTCTCCCTTTAGTGCGCCATCGAGTGAGATGATGTGATTGATTTGTTTTTCTAGGGAACTGATTTGCTGTGACTGCTGCTTTAACGCATTCAGCGTTTGATCTATTCCGTTTATTAGCGCAAAGGCGTCAAGGGTTTTCATTGCGTTCTCCTTTATTTTCTTTTACTGCTGGAAGCAAGCGCCTTGTCCGTTTCAATCATGGTGTTCACCGCTTGTTCTGTTTGTACAAGCTGTTTCTGAAAAATACCTATATAGGATGTACTTAATTCGTTCAGCTGCTGATTGATCTTTTCTAATGTGTCTGCCGTCAGGAGATGATTTCTCCCTTTGATGGTGGTTGGAAGGGCTGCATTCATTTGAGCGCCTGATTGCTTTGCATGCTGTAATACTTGTTTGACCTGGCTGGCATCTATTTTAATTTCTCTCGTCATGTGACTACCCTCTTTTTTCTTCCAGTTGTTTCTGCTTTTCTTTCTCTATTTTTCTTTCAACCGAATGAATTTCATGTTCTAACGAATGGATATCCGATGTTAAATCACTGATTTTCTCATTGATTCGATTTAATAGATTGGTTAGCTGTACACCTTTTATTTCCTGACTGGCGGAAGCCATTTCGTCTCGAATGTCATCAAACGTGTCTGCCAAATGGCCAAACCATGTATGTGATGTCAGGTCTGGATGAGTGATTTTTTTGCTGGCATCTGACAGGGCCCACTTTGCCTCTTTGATTTCTTTTCGGCACATATTGAGTTCGATGATTTGTTCTTTTTTGATAGATATATCTGCCTTTAATGAATACAAGGCTGCTTTATAACCGATGATTGTTCCAGATATGGTCAAACACCTCTATTCCTTAAATAGTCCTCCGTTATGTTACCATTTACTAGCACAAGAGGCATATGATTGAAAGTGAATTTACCAAAAAATGAATCGTACGTATTGGGTTTTAATACCTATTTCTCACACGCAAAAAAGCTGGATTCATTTACTGAATCCAGCTTTTTATTGCTATTTGAGCGATTCACCTGCTGTTGCTGATGGATGATCGCTAAATGCGGTGTCTTTCTTTTCAGGAATATAATTGAGAGAGAAACCGACAAGACTGAAAAAGGCACTTAACACCAATGTTGGGTTTTTGAATAGGTTCGTACTTGCAATGATCATATCTCCCTTTTGCAAAAGAATCCCTAGTATTTGACCGAATACCAACAGGGCTCATGACGTTAAGAACAGGACAAGCAGCACTTTAAATAAAAATTCCATCAATGCTCTCATGTGTTTCTCCTTTCTATACTGGAAGTATTCCCATTCCGATGAGCCAGCCAATTCCTACGATCGGCATATTGTACACATTTGTCATCAAAAAAACAGCCAGCACGAATCTATCGTACTGGCTGCCTTTGTCGAGATCATTATAGTGCTTGAGCTGCTGTGATAAGCGCAAGGTTGTAAACGTCTTCGGCATTACAGCCTCTTGATAGATCGTTTACTGGCTGGTTTAAACCTTGAAGGATAGGACCTACAGCTTCAAAGTTACCTAAGCGCTGTGCAATTTTGTAGCCAATGTTTCCAGCTTCGAGGCTAGGGAAAACAAATACGCTGGCGTCGCCTTTGATGACGGAATCTGGCGCTTTTTTCGCTGCTACTGAAGGAACGAAAGCTGCATCGAATTGGAATTCTCCATCAAGTACAAGCTCAGGTGCCTTTTCTTTTGCAATGCGAACTGCTTCAGATACTTTTTCTGTTTCGTCTGATTTTGCTGAGCCTTTTGTAGAGAAGCTAAGCATTGCCACACGTGGTTCGATATCAAACATTTTTGCTGTGTTTGCACTTTCAATCGCAATTTCAGCTAGATCTTGGCTGTCTGGAGCAATGTTGATTGCACAATCAGCAAACACGTACTGCTCTTCGCCGCGAGCCATGATGAAGACGCCAGATGTTTTCTTTACGCCTTCTTTTGTTTTAATGATTTGAAGTGCTGGACGCACTGTGTCAGCAGTTGAGTGTGCCGCACCGCTCACAAGTCCGTCTGCAAGACCTTTATACACAAGCATTGTACCGAAGTAATTTTCATCTAGTAATGCTTTTCTTGCTTGCTCTTCTGTTGCTTTGCCTTTACGTCTTTCTACGAAAGCTTGTACAAGCTCTTCAAAACCTTCATATGTATGAGGATCATACACGTCAACACCATCAAGTGTAAGACCTAATTCTTTTGCTTTAGCTTCAACTTCTTGTTTTTTACCTACCACAATTGGCTGCAATACTTGGCCATCTGCTAATTTTTGAACGGCTGTTAGAATGCGTTCGTCCATTCCCTCAGGAAAAACGATCTTTACTCCTTTACCTGCAACCTTTTCCTGAACTGTTGAAAAAATATCTGCCACTTCAATACCCTCCTTGATTTTACAAAAAAAGCGTTCTCTTTTAAGCATACTCTTCTTCTACCTAAATTCAAACTACCAACTTATATTATAGCGCTTACAAATTAAATTCTTATTTTTCAAACTAATTTAATCAATTTTGATAAAAGCTGTTTTCTTCGTTCAAGTTTTGATCACATCTCCATTTGGACAAACTATGTTATAGTTGGAACAGATGGAAAACTGTTAATAGGAGTGAAAGAAATGAGCGAACAACATACAACAAATGAAGCAGCTCAAACACTAGATGGCTGGTATGCGCTGCATGATTTTAGAACGATCGACTGGACAGCTTGGAAGCTTTTGACAAGTGATGAGCGCCAAGCCATCATTCATGAGTTCACAGGTCTATTGGAAAAATGGAAAACAGCTGAACAAGATAAGGCTGGGAGCCAAACAATCTATAGTATTGTCGGCCAAAAGGCAGATATTATGCTCATGATTTTACGTCCGACAATGGAAGAACTAGGTGAAATTGAACTCGAATTCAACAAGACACGGCTAGCAGAGTTTACAATTCCAGCTTATTCGTATGTTTCAGTTGTCGAGCTCAGCAACTACTTAGCAGGAAGCGGCGATGGCGGCGACCCTTACGAGAACCCGCATGTACGTGCTCGCTTATATCCAGAGCTTCCTTCTTCTCAATATGTGTGCTTCTATCCAATGGATAAAAGACGTTCTGGCAATGACAACTGGTACATGCTTTCCATGGATGAGCGTAAATCTCTTATGAGAAGCCACGGTTTAATTGGCCGAAGCTATGCTGGGAAAGTAAAACAGATCATTACAGGTTCTGTTGGTTTTGATGATTATGAGTGGGGCGTTACCCTTTTCTCTGATGATGTGCTTCAATTTAAAAAATTGGTTTATGAAATGCGCTTTGATGAAGTCAGTGCACGCTACGGCGAATTTGGTTCCTTCTTTGTTGGAAACCGATTAGCAAACGAGCAGCTGGCGTCTTATTTCCATGTATGATAAAATCTTAAAGCTTCGGATCTCTCCGAAGCTTTTTTATGTATTTGTTTAGAAAGGTGATCACATCATGAAAAACTTCCCCATCGCTATTTTTGCGTTAACGCTCGGTGCGTTTTCGATTGGCATGACTGAATTTGTCATCATGGGACTTTTGCCAAATGTCGCAAACGACCTTCATGTATCAATTTCTGCTTCAGGGCAGCTAATTACTGGATACGCACTTGGTGTCGCAGCTGGCGGACCTATTTTAACGTTATCGACTGGAAAAATGTCGAGGAAACGTCTCCTCATTCTGTTAATGATTCTTTTCGTGGCGGGAAATGCTGCTGCCGCTGTCTCGACCTCTTATGGTCTATTAATGGCCGCCCGTATTTTAACGTCATTTGCTCATGGAACCTTCTTTGGCGTCGGAGCCATTATGGCTGCAAGGCTTGTGCCTAAAGAGAAAAGCGCAAGCGCGATCAGCTTCATGTTTACAGGATTGACAGTAGCCAATGTACTCGGTGTGCCGTTCGGTACCTTTATCGGAAATCAATTCGGCTGGCGTATGTCTTTTCTAGTCATTGCCGTCATTGGTCTCATTTCCTTAATTGGTATCATCAGCTTAGTCCCAAATCAGTCGAAAGAAGAAGTGCTCGATATTCGAAATGAAGTATCCGTTTTGAAAAAACCACAGGTACTCGTTTCCTTTGCAATGACCATCTTTGGTTTTGCTGGTGTATTTACAGCCTTTACGTATATCAGCCCAATCCTGCTGCAAGTCACTGGCTTTCAGGAAAATGGGGTGACGCTCATCCTTGTCCTATTTGGACTTGGGGTTACCATCGGGAATTTAGTTGGCGGAAAGCTTGCTGACTGGAAGCTGATGCCTAGTATTATAGTGACACTGATCCTCCTCATTGCTGTCCTGTTATTGTTTACAGTCACTTCCGAATTCAAAGTGCCTGCCGTGCTGACCATTTTTGTTTGGGGAATCATTTCATTTATTCTTGTTCCTACCTTGCAATACCGCACGATGAACATGGCACATGAGGCACCAACACTCGCATCGACGCTCAGCCATTCTGCCTTTAATATTGGGAATGCCGGCGGTGCAGCGCTTGGCGGTCTTGCTATCGAAATCACACATTTACAGCTTGTTCCGTTATTTGCTGCAGCTGTGACATTTATTGGGCTCATTATTACAATCATGAGCTATCAGTCAGATAGACGAACAACAAGGACCTGAGCCAGGTCCTTGTTCAGATTGTTGACAAAGGGCTAAAATGATTTTTATTTTAGCTCTTTGTCTTCTTTTCAGCGTGATAGAAAACCTTTGCAGTCTAGGAAGGACGGCTACTTTTGCGGAGCGAATTTGACATTCGTGAGCACCGGCACGCAGGCCTGACACCGAATGCGAGGGTTTGTCTACACGCTGAAAGGACCTGAGTCAGGTCCTTTTTTATTTCACCACAGTCATTTCTGGCTCTTCTATTTGTTTCAAGCGTTCCTGAATGGGATGGGAAAAAGAGTGCTCTGACAAGACAATATGGGAGACGGTTTTTGCAAATCCAGACACTTTTTGAATAAAGGCTTCAATTTCTTCAAGAGAAGAAACAGACAGCTTAATGAAAAAGCAAGACTGCCCTGCCACTCGATAAGCAAAAAAGGCGCGTGGATGCTCGTTCATAAAAGCCACAAAACGCTGATATTCCCCATTTAACACTGTAACTTCCAGCAGGCAGTCAATCAGAAGCCCTAATTTTTTATAATTGACCTGAACAGAATACCCTTCGATAATCCCTGCATCCTCTAATTTACGCACTCTTTCTGCTACCGCAGGTGCTGATAAATTCACTCGTTTGGACAATTCCCTCATGGATAAGCGGGCATCTTCTCTCAATTCATTTAAAATATGCATATCTACATCGGTGATTTTCATTCGTACCTCTCCTATCCAAAAATCGTTCCATTTGATAAGTATTTTATGATAATACTTATGATCCGAAATGTAAAATAAAACTAAATAATGGTAGAATTTATTTTAACGGAATTGAATGAAAAAGCAAGTATGGAGGGATCACTTGATGAAAGAATCTTTAGACAGCCAGGCTTCTAAAACATTTCCCATCACACTTGCCATTGCACTCACACTTGGCGTTTTTGCGGCGGGATCGGAAGAGCTGGTGATTTCACCACTGCTGCCTGATTTATCAAACTCCTTTCAGCACTCTCTTGATGTTCTCGCTCTTTCCATCAGCATTTATGGGTTAGCTGTGCTGGTTGGAGCTCCGCTGCTCGTTCCTTTAGGGGACCGGTATTCAAGAGAGCTGTGTTTGATTATCGGGCTGTCTTTCTTTTTAATTGGAACAGTGATGTGTGCTGCTGCCCCAAATCTGACAGTGTTTTTTGCAGGCCGTGCGATTTCTGGGCTGGCGACTGGTGTATTTGTGCCAACAGCCTATGCTCTCGTGGGCGACCGGGTTCCATATGAATATCGCGGCAAAGTGATGGGACTCATTGTATCGAGCTGGTCTCTTTCTCTTGTCCTTGGTGTGCCCATTGGCGCCTTTATTGGTCAAAGTTTGAACTGGCGCTGGACATTTTGGATTTTCGCCATGATGAGTCTCGTTGTCCTGCTGCTCGTCATTCTTGAATCTCGAAAACAAGTCGCAGCAGCTGATCCGAAGGCATCTCAAGCTAGGGAGAAATCAGGCTCTATATGGGGGGCTTTAAAAATCGACCGAGTCCCTGCCTATTTGACCGTGACATTTTGTAACATGCTTGGATTTTATGGCATGTACTCATTTTTAGGGGCTTACCTGCAAAGTCTGTTTTCTGGGGGGCAATCAACAGCTGGACTTCTGATCATGGCTTATGGCGTTGGTTTTTCCATGAGTATATTTACCGGGAAATTAGCTGATTGGTTTGGCAAAACACGCTCACTTTTCTTTGTGCTGGGCGGCATTACGCTCGTTCTTGCCTTACTTCCTTATGCACCGTTCTCATGGACATTGCTCATTTTCACTTTATTGATTTGGGGTGCCATGCAAAGTTTATCCGTCACGCTTTTGAGCACCGTCCTGAGCGACTGCTCTCAAACCCACCGAGGCAAAGTGATGGCTTTTTACAGCCTTGCTTCCAATCTTGCCGTTATGCTTGGGTCCGCTCTGATGGGACCTGTTTATGTCCATTTCGGCTATCATACGGTAGGGCTTGTATGTGCACTCATTACGCTTTTTGGTTGTATCGTCAGTTTTGTCAGCTATAAACGTGAACGAGGTGCTTAGAGAAATGAAGGACTGTTGTTGTATAAAAGTAAAAAGACCTTTCTTTTCTGAAAGGCCCTCGTTCTCTATTTAAATGTCGTTTCCCAATTAAACCCGATCGTTTCGTCATTCCAGGCGATTCTCTTTTCATCTGGGTTTTTCGGGTCATACGATTCTGTTGTGAAATACACAATTTGCAGCGGCGTCTCACCTAGTACACGGTAGCCATGCGCGACACCCTTTGGGATGAGAAGCAGCATCGGATTGTCTTCCCCCATATAATACACATCGGTTTGCCCCTTTGTGGGAGAGTCCTCACGCAAATCGTATAACACGACCTGTGCATGACCTGCCGGGAAGAACCAAACGTCGTCTTGTTTTTCATGATAATGAAAGGCTTTGATCACGCCTGGAAAGCTTTTCGACCATGACGCCTGACCAAAGCGTTTCAGCATCGGCTCATCATCTCGAATGAGCTCTGCAAAAAAGCCGCGGTCATCACAATGTTTCATGAGTTTTTTTGTTTGAACACCATCAATCATGCTGTTGCCATCTCCCTTCTTTCTGCAAATATTCGTGAAGTGCATCCTTCCAATGCCTCGGCTGCCAGCCTGTGGCTTCAATGGCTTGAAGATCTAAGACAGAATAGGCTGGACGAGGCGTTTGGAAGCCATACTCTTCCGTGGAAATCGGCTCAATTGTGGCGGACAGGCCGCTTTTCATCACAATTTCTGACGCAAAATCAAACCAGGAACAGCTTTCTCGATTACTGACATGGTACACGCCTGCCTTCTGATTAAACAAATGAATCAAGGCCTCGGCTGCATCCTTTGTATAAGTAGGAGACCCTATTTGATCGTTCACAATGCGCAAATGATCCTTCGTTTCAGCGAGCCGAAGAATGGTATTCACAAAGTTATGCCCCTCATGTCCGTAGAGCCACGAGGTACGAATGATTTTCACTTCGTCTGACACAAGCTGAATCAATTCCTCACCAAGCTTCTTACTCTTTCCATAAATGGTTTGAGGATCTGCTTGTGCATCGACTTGGTAAGGGGTGTCCGCCTGCCCGTCAAACACATAATCTGTACTGACATGTAACACATCAGCGCCTGCGCGCTTTGCTTCCAGGGCTGTATAGTAGGCGCCAATGCCATTCACAAGATACGCCTTTTCGGTTTCTGTTTCACATTGATCAACAGATGTATAGGCTGCTGCACTGACAACAATATCAGGCTGATAGTGTCTCATCGCATGTCTAACTGCCTGCTGGTCTGTGATATTGAGCATGTTCCTCGTTAAGGCAATGACGGTCATGTCTTTTTTTTTGAGCTGTCTGCTCAATTCTTTCCCTAATTGGCCGCCTGCACCGGTGATTAAAACTTTCATCCGTCACCCTTCTTCGCTCTGATCGTATTTGGTTCGATACCAATTGATCGTTTTTTCGATACCTTCTTCAAATGACGTCTCCTGCGTCCAGCCGAGCTCGCCTTTTAGCTTACTGGCATCAATGGCATACCGTCTGTCATGTCCTTTTCGGTCTTGAATAAACGCAATTTGATCATGACTGATTCCGAGCTGCGATAGAATCGTTTTGGTTAAATCGAGATTTGTTTTCTCATTGCCGCCGCCAATATTGTATACCTGCCCGGCTGTGCCGTTTTCGAGCACCTTCTTCACAGCTCTCGCATGGTCCTCTACATACAGCCAATCGCGAATTTGCCGGCCGTCTCCATAAATCGGGATTTTCTCTCCATTGACTGCTTTTCTAATAATGGTCGGTATTAATTTTTCCTCATGCTGATACGGTCCGTAATTGTTACTGCATCGTGTAATCATTGCGGGTAATTGGTGAGTGTGGATATAGGATTTCACAAGCAGGTCTGAACTCGCCTTGCTTGCTGAATAAGGATTATTCGGTGAAAGTGGTGTTTGTTCTGTGAAAGCAGGGTCAGCTGGCTCCAAATCTCCATATACTTCATCTGTTGAAATATGAATGAGCTTTTTCGCCTTTCCTTTTAAGACCGCTTCAAGCATACGATACGTTCCGAGGACATTTGTTTGAATAAAAGGCTCTGCCGATTCAATGCTGCGATCAACATGCGATTCTGCCGCAAAATGAATGATTGCATCATAGACTTCGTCAAATGCTTGATCCAGCTCATGCTGAAGGGTAATATCCCCCTGAATAAACCGAAAATGAGACAACTTTAATAATTCATCCATCTCGTCTGGATGACTGGCATATGTTAATTTATCAAAAACGGTGAGCCTGATATTTGTATCCTGAAGCAGCAGCTTCACAAAATTCAGTCCGATAAAACCCGCTCCGCCTGTAATTAAATAAGACTTCGTCATTCGGATCCCTCTTTTTTCTTCATCGTTTCAAACATTTTCGCAGATGCTTCGTGGAGAGATTCATGTGTTCCTGCATCAATCCACCACCCTTTTAACATATCATAGGTCAGCTGGCTATTTGAGATATAGAGATTGTTCACGTCTGTAATCTCTAATTCGCCTCGATCTGACGGCGAGATTCTCTCAATATATTGAAAGACTTCTTGATCATAAAAATAGATGCCCGTGACGCAGTAAGATGAGCGCGGATACTCCGGCTTTTCTTCTATTGATAAAATCCGTTGGCGCGTGGCATCAATTTCTGCAATGCCAAACCGGTTTGGATCTGCCACTTCTTTCAACAAAACCTTGGCTCCTCTATCTTGCCGCTGAAAGGCTTCAACAAAAGGGTTTAGCGAATCCTCAAATACATTATCACCAAGCATAAGCACAAACTTCTCCCCTTTGACAAAGGGCTTTGCATAGGATAAGCCGTCTGATATCCCAGACGCTTCAGGCTGTACCTGATATACGATGTTCATCCCCAGTTCCTGATCGCTTTCAAGCAGCTTTTGAAACAGCGGGATTTGTTCTTCTTGTGATATGACCATCACATCTAAAATCCCTGCTTCCTTCATTTTGAACAATGACCAATAAATCATTGGATATGGACCAACCGGCAATAAATGTTTATTGAAGATCTTCGTTAAAGGCGCCAGTCGTGATCCCTTTCCTCCTGCTAAAATAACTCCCTTCACATCTACACATCCTTATGTTCTTTTTGGTGATGATTCATGAGGTGTATAAGAATGTTTTTCACTCGTTCAGTTCCTTTTCCATCGATGAGTGTCCGTCCATTGAGATGGATGCTCCTGCGGAGAAAATAGCTGCCGGACAGCCTTTCCACAGCACATCGTATATCTTTTTCATCCACAAGTTCACCTAATCCAAGATGACGGCAGGCTCCCTTTTGTGCAAAACGAGCGGCTGTCACTGCTTGGTGGTCGACTTGTGAAAGGACAATACTGGGCACTCCGATACAAACTGCCTCGTATAACGTCATCCCGCCAGCCACTATTGCCAGATCAGCTTCCGAAAGGCGCGCAGGTAATTGATCTGTATGACGAATGAATTGAATATGCTCAGCCTCTATTTGTTCTTCAATGCGGGAGGCTTTTCCTGTAACCGCTAAGATGTGTAAGTGATCAGCTTCGAGGAGTGCTGATACAGCCTTTGATAACAATCCGCGCGGGTCACTGCCCCCAAGGCTGATGACAACCTTTTTGCATTCTTTTCGAACCTCATATGTGTCTTTTAATCGGCTTATCTCTTGATCTAACAATAAATAAGGTGTTCCATAAAAATATTCTGTCCCATCTACTTGCATGTGCTTTTTGTCCAGACCGCCATAAATGCCGTTCACGACAGCATCGGCAAGCTGACAGGCTTCTGCTCTTATTTCTTCGAATAAAACCAGCCTTGCAGAGCCGGAGGACGCTTTGATCAATCGAAGAAATTGGAGGTCACAATCAAGTACATCAATCAGCAGAAGATCTGGATTCAGCTCTTTTATGTCCTGCTCCATCTGAAGGAATGCCTTCGACTCCTGCACCAAATGAACGTGCCAATCTGGACCTGAGAGCATTTCTACACAGATCTGTTCATTTGTATAGAAAGATATGTCGTTTCCTTCTTGAAGCAGTTGATTTGCCAGCCGTTTCATTCTGACGACATGCCCCATTCCTCTTAAAAACCCACCGTACACAACAATCATGATTTTCTTGTTCATTCAGCATCCTTCTGTTTCACAAATTGATTCAACCGAACAATATCAGGGTCTTGTTCGCAAATGGTGATGAGTTCAGCCGTAGGTACAGCAATGGAGCCGCCAGCTTTCTCTAGTAAACGGGTCGCAAACACATAATCTTCTTCTGTATCAATCGTGAATCGATAAGCAGGATATGCAAGTTCTTTGGGCGGTGTGAATAATTGCAGGTGAAATTGCTCAGGATGCTTTCTGATATAGAGCGTGACATGCTCACGCTCTGGCTGCGTAAGGGGAAAATTGTCGATTTCACTTAAAATCTGTGCGTCGATCATTTCCCCGGAAATACCGAGTGGCGTTCCAGCCGTATACGTGTAATCAGCCTTCTCTTGTCTATGTTTTTCAAGCATTTTCGACAAAAGGACTGGATCTATAAATGGGTTATCTCCTGTTAAACGCACAATGGTTTGCGGTTCAAAATGACGGACAATCTGCGCAAATCGCTGCAGTACATCCGTCTCACTGCCACGAAATACTTTATAGCCCTTGGAGAGACAATAATGAGCCAGCAGATCATCTTCTGCCTCAACTGTTGTGGCGATCATGAGATTCTGCGATTTGTGATTGTAATGATCTGATTGCTTTACTCGTTCAACAATCAGGTCGATCAGCGCCATACCGCCGATCGATTTCATTACCTTTTTTGGCAGCCTTGTTGAGCCCATTCTCGCCTGTATGACAAAAAGGACATCATTGATCATTTGGCGTCTCCTTCATGAGTACATCTTTCCACGAAACCCCTGTATGGGCCGGGATATCTCTGACAGCCTTTGCGCCAAGTAAAACCGCCATATACCTTGGATGCAGACCTTGGCTTTTTTGTCCTGGACGTAACACAGCTAGATTTTCTGCGGTCAATGTCTCGCCCTTCGCAATGCCTTTTGTCGTAAAAATGCCTCGATACGCAAATTCACGAATCTTGCCTTCAATAGCTGTTGTCGTTTTATAAGAACTGCCAAGGAGCTCTTCTGGCACTGAATGAATATCAGCTTCTTTTAAATTCCGCTGCTTTTCTGCCGCTCGAATATGCTGAACCATTTCCTTCAATTCTTCAGGATCAAGAGCAAAGGAATGATCAGCCCCAGGTAACGTTTTATCGACTGTAAAATGCTTTTCAATGATTGCTGCCCCAAGCTTCACAGCAGCTACAGGCGCTTCAGTTGGATGCTCACTATGATCAGAAAAGCCAATGACTGCGTCGGGAAATGCCGCAGCTAAAGTTTGAAGCACGCGCAGATTCGTGTAAGCTCTAGGTGCTGGATACTTTGCTACGCAATGCATGATAGCGACCTGCTGATTTTGCTCGCTTGTAATCGCCTCGTATGCTTCATGGACATCCGAAATGGTTGCCCCGGCTGTTGAGAATATGATGGGCTTTTGAAAAGATGCCGTGTGACGCATAAGAGGCAGATGATTGATTTCATAGGATGCCAGCTTGAAAGCCGGCGGATCGGTTTGATTCAATAGATCCGCAGATTCTTCGTCACACACTGTGCTTAAAAATACCAGCCCTTTTTCCGCGCAACGTGACAATAACACCGGGAGCCATTCTGGCGGCAGCTCCATTTGTTCCACTAAAGAAAAAATAGACACCTCTTCCCCCTTGGCTGTTTCGTACAAACCCGGTTCCTTTTGATACATCCGATCAGCTTGAAACATTTGAAACTTCACCGCATCTGCACCTGCTTCTTTTGCCACATCAATTAAAGCAAGCGCCTGATCCAGCTTTCCATCATGGTTAATGCCTGCCTCTGCAATGATAAAGACAGGCGCACCATCCCCTACTTTGCGATCTCCGATATAGAAATGCGCCATCTTACCTCTCTCCTTTTTTCGGCCACACATGATAATACAAGAAGGCATTTTTTGTTCTAAAGCCCAGCTTTTCGTACAGCTGAATCGCGGTTGTGTTATGCATCTGAGTTCCGGCAGACATAAACCGATGCCCTCTCTCATAAGAGGCTTTTATTATCGCCATCACGAGCTTTTTTCCGATCCCTTTCCCTTGTGCATCCGGTCTAATGGACAATAAATCAAGCACTAGTTCATCGCCCTTTGTCACCCCTTGAATCAAACCAATGACTTCATCGTTTACCTTTGCCGCGAGATTGATATCTGCACGTCCGAGTAAATTGTTTCTCATCCATTCCTGAAAGAAATGCTGGACGACATTCTGATCTAAAAAAGGATCAAGTGCGTACCGGCTTTTCCCAAACGCCTGATGAGCAAGTGAGACCGCCTCATCGTAATCTTTTTCATCCGGCAGACTAATAACCACATCTTCACCTGCTGATGGAAGCTCCATTTGAACAGGCGGGGCCTCAAGACGAGTGAGACCGCCCACATAGTACACATGTGACAGTCTTTGAACGATACGGTTTTTTACAAGATCAGACGCTTCAAGACGTAAAAAGAAAAAATCGCATTTTTCAGTTCTCATCCAATTGATGAAACGCTCCATCAATTCTTGAAAAGAAGACGCTGACTCCGCTTCCACAAACTTCACATGAAAAATATGCTGATCAAAAATGCCGCTTTCCCATTTTGACCATTCATATAACAGGACTGCTTTGAGCTGGGCGCCATTAACAAGAGCAAACTGCTTGAAGCCGTTCATTTGTTCCGCTTGTTGACCGTATTTCTCCAGCCAAGCAGCGAGCACCTGATCATCTACAGCATGAACGACCTTCATGATGATGCCCTCTGTTCTTTTAAAATAGACAACACCGCTGTGATAACATCCTGCACATCTTCATCTGTCATACTTGGATAGAGCGGCAGTGAGAGCGTCTGCTTGTAGTATGCGAGTGACTCAGGGAAATCCTCTGGTGAATAGTGATATGTTTCTTGATAGTATGGATGCAAGTGAACAGGGATAAAGTGAACACTCGTGCCGATTTTATATTCCTTTTGCAGCTGATCAATCAGTTCATCCCGCGTGATGAATGCTTCTTTTGGATTCACTTGCAGTACATACAAATGCCATGCATGTCTTCCTTCTTGATGCACAGGCGGCACGATCAAACCCGCTTCTTTTTGAAAAGCCTGATTGTATGCTTTTGCAATCTGTTCTCTCCGTGCCTGCATGTCATCTAGTCGGCTTAGCTGAACAAGCCCTAACGATGCCTGCACGTCAAACATGTTCATTTTATAGCCTGGTTCCTCGACCTCGTAATACCACGTTCCTTTTTCTCCATAACGATTCCACGCTCCCTTGCTCATCCCATGGAGCGCTAGTCTTCTAATCCGAGCAGCAAGCGCATCATCATTTGTTGTCAGCATGCCGCCTTCACCAGTCGCTAGGTTTTTCGTTGCATAAAAGCTAAAAGCGGTCGCATCACCAATGGAACCAACGGGCTGACCGTGGTACGTTGTGTAAAGAGCGTGGGCAGCATCTTCAAGTACAAATAGATCATACTTTTTGGCAATCGCTAAAATTCGGTCCATCTCGCACGATTGACCGGCAAAGTGAACAGGAACAATCGCTTTTGTATGTGGTGTAATGGCCGCTTCTATTTTCTCTGCATCCAGGTTGAGTGTCGCTGGATCAATATCGACAAATACAGGCGCTGCCCCCGTATGGATAATCGTATTGGCTGTTGCGCAGAATGTCAGAGGGGTTGTAATCACCTCATCCCCAGCCCCAATCCCTCTTGCCTTTAAGGCTAAAAATAAAGCAGCCGTACATGAATTGACAGCGATCGCATGTTTTGCACCGGTCAGCTGCTGAAATTCTTCTTCAAACTGTCTTACTTTTGGTCCAGTTGACAGCCAGCCGGACTTTAATGTTCCAATGACTTCATCAATTTCCTCCTGCTCAATGAAAGGCAGAGCATAAGGAAGAAATTGTGCTCTCTTTTTTTCCATATCGCTTGCACACCCCTATCTTCATCTCTGAAAATCCACACCAGTTTTTGTTTTGAGCAGAGAAAGCAGAACATCGATAGATCGCGCATGCGGATAATGTTGTTTAATGAACTGAGCTCCTTGCTGCTTTGCTAGTTTCATCTCTTGTTCATCCGACAAAATACGAATGGCTTTCTCAGCTAGTTCAACAGGGTTTTCCATATGATAGCTGCCAAGCGACTCGTAGTATGGGTATCTTCTGCCTTCTGTCATTTTCCCGATCAGCACACTCTTTTCAAAAAGCATTGCTTCAAGACCAACTGTGGATGTGAGCGTAATCACGATATCCACATATGGCAGCAGGTCATACAGGTCAATTTCTTTTTTAATCAATTTCACATGTTTTCCCACTCGTTCAATAGACACATACTCATTTAATCGATTTCGAGCAATTTCCCAAGGATGCGGCTTCATGATCAGCTGAATGTCTTTCCGTTTGGCAATCGTTTTAAGAACATCGCCATAGAAGGCTTCAGAAAATGGCTGCGTTGCCACAAGCACTGTCTTTTTAGCAGGACTGAAGTTCAATTTACGAAAAATGAGATCCTGTTGAAGCGGCGTTCGCTCCTTCACCAAATCAAACCTCGGATGACCTGTGATTTCCACTTGTTCCGGCTGACAGCCTTTGTCTACATACCAGTCGTTTTCATACTTTCCAAACACCCCATGGCAAGTCGTGAAAATCGGTAAAAAGGCTTCGTCTCCCATAAGCGCGCCGTGCTGAAGACAGATGCTCGTAAGCTGGCGTTTCACTGTTTGCAAAGCGAGTACGCGGCTGTAGACATCCTCTGTCGTTCCAACAATGACAGCTGCAATCGGCTGTATTTGAAATAGCATTTCTATCTGGTCAATGACATCAATAAATTGCACAATGTCCTTCCGCAGTTTTTCTCTAAAAAAGACATTGCCAAAGACAGGGTGGTGAGCGTAAGGTTTAAGGAGAGCATTTGCTTTTTCAATATATTCAGCGTGGGCTTCTTTATTAACCTCTCCGGCTAATTCCGGCTTACTGATCACAGGTAATCCGAAATAATCCGCCTTCTTCCAGCGAGCGAGCACCACCGTTTGGTTTGGATGGAACCGCGTGTAATTTTGTTCAGTAAAACGCAGGTGTTCAAAGTGCAGCAATACCTTTCCATTTGCCGGACGATAAGCGATACGCTTGATCTGCTGCTTATGCTGATCAAAAAATGGCTGAATCTCTTCCGGTAATGGACAAGCGGTTGTCAGTTCTTGACCGAATGCCTCATCTTCCATGCGTTCCCTCACTTCAGGACTGATATATTGATAAAAATTACTGATCAAGCCAAGAGGAATTTGCTTGTAGGACAAATCCTTCATCAGATTCACATACTCAAAGTACACCTGCCAATAATGATGAATATAGTGCGACACTTCAGGTCACCTCCCATGTCTTTGTTTTAATATACTGCGAAGCTCCCAGCAGGTGGACTGCTCGGGAAGTGCTTGAATAAAGGCACTTTTCTCTTCTTCTGCCAGCTGATAATGAATCGACTGTTCTGTGATGTAATTTGTATCTAATATTTCATCAAAGGGATAGAACGGATAAAAATGATTTAACCGGAAAAAGAAACGGGCATCCCCTATTCGATAAAAATGCGGACTCTCGTCCCAGCAGGACCCAAATTCAGCATGAATTTTTGATAAAATGGATGCACGATGCACGACCGAGCAATGATCTACGGCGCAGGGGGCATTCCATTGCACTGTTTGCGCCGGCCGAATCGTTTCCTTCACTGGCTCTTTTTTGCTATTTAAATAGATCACTTTAGAACTAGAATAGACAATATCTTTACCTGGATGGGCATCTAGATAATGAGTGAGCTTCTCTAAACGGTCCGGGGCGTAGACATTGTCATCTGTGGCATAGGAAATATACTCGCCCTTTGCCAGTTCTAATGCTTGATTAATCAGCACGGCGTAGCGGGTTTTCGCTGTTCTCTCTTCCAGCGTTTTCATACCGCTTTGGATGAAATGAACGCGGGGATCTTTGCGAAACGGTTCAATAGCAGCAAGGGTTTTTTCGTTTGATCCATCATCCATGATATAAAGTTCAAAGTCTGACAGCGTCTGCTGCAGGACCGCTTCAATCGATCTGCCGACGTAAGCCGCCTTGTTGTAGCTCGTCATAATGACAGTTACTTTTGTCAAAGTTTTCACCTCGGTCTCTTTCAAACTATGTTCATCATATGTGTCTCCTCTTAAAGAGACTGTAGAGTGACCTATTTTTGATAAAATTGTATTTTTTTATTGATCTATCTTTGAAAAACGCGAACATTTTGGTAATATAAGTAATCATTTGTGTGTATTAAAGGGGTAAAGAACATTGGAAGCTATGAAGAATGATCACTCCCAAGAAGAAGAAGTAAAAGGATTTTTTCGATTTTTTAAAATTTTCGTCGCGACAAAAACGATTATTCGCTCATATCGACATTCCAATATTCCCATTTGGCTGATGATGCTCCTTGCAAGTATCGCCGGTACGGGCTGGGTCTACGAAGGGTATTTTAGCGAGTATATGGGCAATCATATTCCATTCCCTTTTATTCTGTTACAAGGAGCGGGATATGGTATTTTGGCAGGCAATATGATTCTATTTTTCGGTGTCCTCATCATCAAGTGGTTAGGGCGACTCTTTTTCGGCTGTCAAACGGCGTATCGAGATATACTCAAAGCCTGCACACTGACGGTCATTTTCCCTTCTGCTTTATTTTCACTTACTTGGATTTCCACTGTTGGGATGCTTGGTCCGTATACGTTTGTTAAAATCTCACCATATTTAGATCAGCATTATGAAGTATGGTATTATCTCGATCTTTTGACTCTTACGGATGTATATGCAAAGACGTGGATATTGGGAATGGCTGTTTTAGGCATTGTCGCTGTGATGAAGCTCAGATTATGGCAAGCCTTCATCATTGTGATCACACCGCCCGCTGCGTTTTTTCTCATCATGACACTTTTATTTGGTATTCAGCACGCTATAAACTGGATCCTGTAAAAAAGACGAGTACCGATAGAATACGAGGGATTGTCTTCACGCTGAGGAATTGCATAGCAGTTCCTTTTTTTCGTTCAATGTACATATTCTCTCCTCCTGTCTCATAGTGTGAAAGAGAGAAAGAATGCTATGGAAACAACAGGTGCTTTAGCGCCTTCTGTTTAGAACACCATGAGGAAAGAGGAGGAACGTTATGAAATTGAAAAATCAATTTGGGCAAGGTTCGGGTTTCGAAGGTCAAGATTTCCGCCAGCAACAATATGGAGCAAATCCGTATCCTGCGCAGCAGATGGGTTATTCAGTCCCTCCCCAAACGCAGGGTCAAATGCAGCAGGGGTTTTCACCAATGCCGTCTACCGGCACTTCACAAGGAGGTCAAGGAACGCAGGGCGGCGGTCAGCCCTATCAAATTCCTTCTGGACCGGTTTATCAGCAGAATGTCACAGGGCAGCTGCCTATTGAGCAGTCCTATATTGAAAATATTTTACGATTGAACCGCGGCAAGGTAGCCACGATTTATATGACGTTTGAGGCGAGTAAGGAATGGAATTCGAAGATTTTTAGAGGCGTCATAGAAGCTGCAGGGCGTGACCATATTATCATTAGTGATAATAAAACAGGAACACGATACTTACTATTAACGATCTATCTTGATTACATTACGTTTGATGGAGAAATTCAATATGATTATCCTTATTCGATGTCAACATATTCTCCGAGATAACGTCAATTATGGCAAAAGCAAGGCTCAGGTGCCCTTGCTTTTTTCTTTTATCTAGGTTTTTGTCACACCTCTGGTGCGCTGCTCATAAGATGCCTAGTAGTTTTTATCAAAAGCCTAGAGGTGACATCAATGACTGTTGAGCTGGATTATACATCACCAAATGTCAAATTTTCATATGATCTGAATCAAAGCCCCCTTGTGAAATTCGATCAGCATAACCTGATTAATGTGTTAGGAAAAAAACAATTAAACTCGTTGGATCAAGTGTCCCTGCTGGATATATATTTAAGTAAAAGCAAAGTCGTAGAGCCTCATTATCATCAAAATGCCGCAGAGCTTGTTTATTGTATAGCCGGTTCTGCTGCCGTATCGATGCTGAATCCATTTACAAAAAAACTGCACACCTACACCATCACACCTGGACAGGTGGCAAACGTGCCTCAAGGCTGGTGGCACTATGAAGTCGCTCTCCAAGACAGAACTCATTTGTTGGCCATTTTTAACGCATCTACACCTGAAGTGATCCTAGGCTCAGACCTTCTCACCCTCACCCCTTCTCACATCATGGCCCATACTTATTGCATGAACGAAACACAGTGGAAGCAGGCGATAAAGCCTGTGAAACCAAGTGTGTTTATCGGACCATTTTGCCACCGGGAAGAAGAGTCTCAAACACATCCTATCCCCCCATCTCACTACGTCCCATATTATCAAACACCGCCCAACTATACCCCTTACTGGAGTTAAGAAAAAAACCGATGCCCCTATGAGAGCATTGGTTTATTGGCTTATAAATTTTTTGCTGCTGCAATGACAAGCATGATCCAAGAGGCGATAAATGCTACTCCGCCAATAGGGGTAATGGCACCTAGAATCTTCACCTGTGTCAATGCCAGCACATAAAGGCTTCCAGAGAAGAAAAGGATGCCTGCAAGCATCACCCAGCCAGCGGCAGGAACCAAGGAGACACCTGAGAGCTTATCTGCAAGAAAAGCGACAACAAATAAGCCAATGGCATGGAACATTTGATATTGAACACCTTTATTCCATATTTCTATATATTTTTCAGGGATTTTCCCTTCTAGACCGTGCGCACCGAAGGCTCCAAGTCCAACAGCAAGCATGGCATTAATGGCACCTAAAATGAAAAATAGTTTCATTCGTCATTCTCCTTATCTCGTCAATTATGTTTATCATAGCGCGGGTGAAGGGCGACATTCAACTTTCCCTTTACGTTGACACGAGATTGTCAGATTTCTTTTTCTTTCGTAACAAGACTTGGTCGACCACAATCGCAATAAGTGTGCCTAGAACAAGACCGTTGCTTAGTAATGAAATGAGCACAGGATGCATCCCTTTCAAGGCCCCCTGAGGCACAAACATCGTCCCTACGCCTGCTAAAACAGCAATCCCTAGGACAAAGCGAATGCGCGGAATTTCTTCTTTCTCATATTGATCAAACTCCGACATCGCAATTCCAATCATGGATGAGAAGACCACAAAGTTTACAGCAAGCCCCACAGGTGATGGCAATGCAGAGAAAAAGCTCATGAGCAGCGGAAACAAACTAATGAGAACAACAAGCAGACTTCCTATGAAAAAAGGCTTTCTCGAAGGAATTTTGGTTGTCTGGATAAATCCTGCTGCCCCCGAAATAGGTACAGGCGCAATCGCACCGATCAGCCCGCTTAGTAAATGACCAAATGCTGCAACAAAACCGGCAGGACGTGCTCTTTTCCGCTCACGCAGTTCACCAAATGCCTTCACTGAGCTTTCCACAATTCGAATACTTGCCAGCATGTTCACAATGAGTAAAATCGTTATAAAAAAGGACGTGACAAGCAATCCACTGTCAAAGACCGGCATACCGAATGGAAACAGCTTCGGAAACTCGATGATTTGTTCTGGAATTCGAACCGGCTTCGCCAATCCGAGTAGAGCGAATAACAGCCATCCGCCTGCAAGTGCGAATAACACAGAAAACTGCCTTAAATAATGCCATTTTGAGCGGCTGATCATGAATGTGAGGATAATAATCAAGATCGATAAGCAAAAGACAAGCCCGTCTACTTGATTTCCCCGATAGCCGATGCCCATCAGTCCTTTCATGATTGGCTGACTTAACTGCACAACAAGCAGCAGCAGGTAAATGCCTGTGACGACTGGCGTAAATAAAGACGCGAGCCAATTGATGATTTTAAATAGACTAAAAATAAAAAAGAAAACAGCACTAAAAATTAAAGCCCCTTGTAATGCTTGCAGGGTTTCAGAATACGTCGCAAAGATTGTTCCTGTCATGCCGGCATAAAGGGTATACACCCCCCACCAAAGCCCTGCTGGACTTTCATTGATCGGCAGCATATGGCCGCATAAACACTGCACCATCGCCACAAGACCAAGTGAAAAGAAAGTACTTTGAATCAGCTCCGCCGATTGCACTTGATTCAATTCAAATGCTTGTGCAATCGCAATTGGTACGGCAATAGAAGCTGCGATAAAAAATGCCATCCACTGAATGGCGCCCAAAAATAGTTTCAAATCAATCACCTTCCCTTTGTCGTGACAAGACCTTTAAAAATCAAAAATAGAGTCGCCGTTCCCGTCCTTCTCTTTTTGCCCCTCATCATTTTGCTGAAATTTCTTCACACCACTTGTGCCCATGAGTTTCTCCAGCATGGCTTGATCTGTAGACACAGATGGTGCTGATGGTGTATGTATCGAGGGAGGTGGTGAAATGACCGGCGACTGCGGCCTTTGCACCTGTGATGGTGCGTCAAGAATGACATCACATAATGAAGAGATGGCCGCCACTTGACGTTTCACCTCTTCATCATTTTCACTTTGTTTTGCTTTTTGAACCGCTTCCTCCATTTTTTGAAGCAGACTTGATATATGAATATTCAAGGGTAGACCCTCCAATCTAAAAAAATCTCTTTTCAACATTATTTTACCAAATGAACAAACCAAATGGGTTCATTTTTTCAAAGCAGTGCGCTCACGACTCTCTTATTTGACCCGTCATCTTCATTCACACATAATAAAAGAAACAACATCGTCTATGAAAGGATTGAATAATGGACAAGCTCACTGCTCTATTTCAGAAACAAAAAGTCTTTCAGAAGCCGGCGGTTCAAGAACGCATCCGCATTCTTCAAGACTTAAAAGCAGCAATCAAACAGCATGAAAAGGATATTTTACAGGCCTTAGCCCATGATTTACATAAATCCGAACAGGAAGCCTATACAACAGAGATTGGGATGGTGTATGAAGAAATCAATCATACCATCAAGCACCTTCACAAATGGGCGAAGCCAGCTCGCGTGAAAACACCGCTGACGCATATCGGATCAAAAAGCATGATCATCAAGGAACCTTATGGAAGTGTGCTCATCATGGCTCCTTGGAACTATCCTTTCCAATTGGCCCTTTCTCCATTAGTCGGCGCGATTTCTGCGGGAAATGCCGTGATTTTAAAGCCGTCTGAGCTGACGCCGGCAGTCTCACAAGTGATCAGCACTATCATCAAACGTGTATTTCAAGAAGACCATGCGGCTGTCGTAGAGGGCGGCGTTGATGTCAGTACAGAGCTGCTGAAACTGCCCTTTGATTATATCTTCTTTACTGGAAGTGTGGCAGTTGGCAAAGTCGTCATGGAAGCCGCCGCAAAGCATTTGACCCCTGTCACACTTGAGCTTGGCGGAAAAAGTCCCTGCATTGTCATGCCTGATGCCGACATCAAGCTGGCAGCGAAGCGGATCACCTTTGGAAAATTCACTAATGCAGGGCAAACCTGCATTGCACCAGACTATTTGCTCGTTCATGAATCCATCAAAGAGGAACTTTTGCGAGAAATGACAGCCTGTATCCGTGACTTTTATGGTGAACATCCCGAAACGCATCCGCACTTTGGAAAAAATGTCAGTCAGCGCCACTTTGACAGACTTACACAATTTCTCTCAAATGGAACGATCGTCACAGGTGGACAGCGCAATGAACAGGAGCTCAAAATCGCTCCGACCATTTTAGACCACATCACATGGGAAGATCCCGTCATGCAGGAGGAAATTTTCGGACCGATTCTGCCTGTCATGACCTTTGATTCTCTGCATGAGGCTGTTCATATGATCAAAGAAAGGCCAAAGCCGCTTGCGCTTTACTTATTTACAACAAATAAAGAAACAGAAACCTATATTCTAGACAACCTCTCATTTGGCGGAGGATGTATCAATGACACGCTTATGCATGTCGCTACACCTTACCTGCCATTCGGAGGCGTCGGCGAAAGCGGCATGGGGCGATATCACGGGAAGGACAGCTTCTTTACGTTTACGCATGAAAAAAGCGTCCTGCGGCAAACCAATCGCTTCGATTTTTCCTTCCGTTATCCAAATGCGAAAAACGGACTCGACTTGGTTCGTAAATTTTTAAAATAAACAGGACGAAGGGTCTCTCCCCTCGTCCTATTTTCATTCAATATCCTTGATACACCAATTGATTTCTTCAATCCCCATTTGCTTTAAATACGCGTTTACCTTTGAAAACGGCCGGCTGCCAAAAAAGCCGTTTCTTGCAGAAAAAGGACTTGGATGAGGTGACTCAATGATGAAATGCTTGTTTTGATCAATGCGTTCTTTCTTGTTTTGAGCATGTCTTCCCCATAACACAAAAACGACGGGCTGTTCACGCTGATTCAGCACATCAATCACGCGGTCTGTCACACGTTCCCAGCCCTTGCCTTTATGAGAATTTGCCTCGCCCTTTCTCACAGTCAGCACAGTGTTTAAAAGCAGCACACCCTGCTCTGCCCAGCTGACAAGTGAGCCGTGGTTTGGAACAGGACAGCCAAGATCATCCTGTAGCTCCTGAAAAATATTTCTCAAAGATGGCGGATGTTTGACGCCCGGCTGAACAGAAAAGCTTAATCCATGTGCCTGCCCTGGGCCATGATAAGGGTCTTGTCCTAAAATCACCACTTTGACCTTTTCATATGACGTCAAATGAAGAGCACGATACACGTCATCTGGTTTTGGAAAAACGATCTGCGTGCGATATTCTTCCTTCATCCATTCACGTAATTCCTGATAATACGGCTGTTCAAATTCACTTTTCATCACAGCCCACCAGCTATCATTTAAAAATGGCTTCATTGTGGTTTTCCTCCTTCTACTTGCTGCGCTAGTCTGGAGATCATTGGTTTTCCATCCCACACAATCTCACTCTCTGATTCTCTTTTTTTCATCGCTGGTTCTTCTAATAATATAGCAAAGTTCGCTGTCGGCAGATCGCCCAGTTCATGCTTTTCACTTAAATCATCTAAGTAGTTTTTCCTTGTTTCACCAAGATCACTGGACTGATTTCCACCGCCGTCAAAAAACGCATAGATCACGCTCGCAGCTGGCACCCGTTTCACTCGGGCATGCTGTGATACCCGCAAAAAGAAGTCCCAGTCCCAATAATGATGCATCGCTGGATCAAAATAGCCAATCTCATCGTGTATACAGCGTTTGTACATACTGCCGGAAGGAACATATGTAGAAAAGACGCGCATATCCTCAATATCCGCTGTATAAGCAAACAAACGTCTCGACAGCGGGAAACGGGTCGCACCTTTTTCTTCAAATGATACAATTTCTGCATCAGAAAAGACAAAATCGGCATCTTCCAGCGCCTTGCTCATGCGTTCGATATGACAAGGTGTGAAGTAATCATCGTCGTCACTCAGCATGATGACGTCGCCTGTCAGCTCCCGCACCCCCACATTTCTGGCATTCACATGCTGGACATTCTCATCTAAATGAATCAAGCGGATCGGAAGCTCAGGGTAAAGTTCCTGAATGATGTCAACTCGCTCTCCTGCATCATTGACGACAACAATTTCAAAAGGCTGTACGGTTTGTCTTGTAATGGATTCAAGCAGCTCACACAGTGCGCTGAGCCGGTTATGTGTCACAATTAATAAGGAAATCTTCATATGCAGCTTACTCCTTTAATAGATTCGTCTTTTTCCATTAAAACATAAATTGGCTTACTTCTCATGATATAAAAGGCGGTTTGATTTGATGGGAAAATGGGAATTTTTGATGAAAAGGAGTGATGATGATGGAATATATCACGGTGGAGAATAGTAAAGAAGCAAAACAGACCATTGACCACATTCATTCATCGGGATCATCAAAGGACGCTGTTTTTGTTTTTGCCTACGACCCAGAACGCTCTGATACCGTAACAGAGTATACAGACGCCAAAAGCATGACTGCGGTTGATCAAGGGATTTTGGATCAAGTCGCCAATGTCATTCGCACCCGGGATGATGAACTGATGGCCAAAATGATGTCAACTGGCGCCGATCAAGAGTTAGCCTTAACCCTTTTAGACGAACTGAAAAAAGGGAAATTGGTGATTTGTAAAAGGTAAGAAAGAGAGGCGTTCCAAAGAGAGGAACGCTTTTTTATGCCGTTTCATTGTGATAAACAGAAAAGCTGATTATAATAAAGGATAGAACAATAACTGCTACACATCACATTGGAGGTTCAGCAACTATGTCTATGAATAAAGCACTCACCATCGCAGGTTCGGATTCAAGCGGCGGTGCAGGTATCCAAGCAGATTTAAAAACGTTTCAAGAAAAAAACGTCTACGGGATGACAGCTTTAACCGTTGTCGTTGCAATGGACCCTCATAATCATTGGGATCATCAGGTGTTTCCAGTTGATACGGCGACGATTCGCGCGCAGCTCTCTACCATTGTAGAAGGCATTGGGGTAGATGCACTGAAAACGGGTATGCTCCCAACCGTCGACGTGATCGAACTTGCAGCTGACACCATCAAAACATACGGCCTAAAAAATGTCGTCATAGATCCTGTCATGGTTTGTAAGGGTGCGAATGAAGTCCTTTACCCAGAGCACGCGGAAGCATTGCGCGAAAAGCTCACGCCACTGGCAACCGTTATCACACCTAACCTTTTCGAAGCAGGTCAATTAAGCGGAATCGGTGAGATCAAAACGATCGAACAAATGGAAGAAGCAGCAAAACGCATTCACGAACTTGGTGCAAAGTATGTGGTTATCACTGGAGGCGGTAAGCTAAGTGAAGACAAAGCCATCGATTTGCTTTATGATGGACAAACCTTCGAACGCCTTGAAACAGACAAAATTGACACAGAATACACACACGGCGCAGGCTGCACATTCTCAGCAGCAGTCACAGCTGAACTAGCGAATGGATCAGACGTGAAAGAAGCCATTTATGCAGCAAAAGAATTCATCACGGCCGCCATTAAAGGCTCTTTCCAGCTAAACGAATACATCGGACCAACAAAGCATTCTGCTCATCGTTTTGACAAATAAAACAGAAAAAACCGATTCGCCTTGTTTGGAGGTGAATCGGTTTTTGTTTATCGAAAGCTTCGTCTCTGTGCAAACAGCCAATCTGTTAAGCCTGGCGTCTCATAAGCAGGCGTCCATGATGCATGGTCATATCCATACTTGCTGGCATACTCCGTATAAAGCGGCTGGCCGCCAGCTTTTTGAATAGCTTGAATTGTATTTCTTGCATAGCTGATAGGAATAATGGAATCATCTTCTGCATGAAATGCCCATATTGGCTTGTGTGCTAAAATTCCTGCCTTGCTTGGATCTGCACCACCCGCAATAGGAATCATCGCTGCAAACAAACGAGGATATGCGATGTTCAACTGGTACGTGCCAAATCCACCTTGTGATAAACCCGTCGCATAAATTCTTTTCTGATCAATCTGATAAGAAGTTAACACATGCTGAAGGACATCATAAGCTTTGTGTAAATCTGGTGAAAATTGAAACACGTTCGTCAGGTCGATTTCATTTTGCACATTTCTTGTTAAAGCAAAGCCTCCATCGACAGCATTTCGCGCCTGAGGTGCAAGTACGTACGAAGGATGTTTCTTTTGGACTTCAGGAGAAGCCCATAAAACTGCACCGTCATTCGCAAGTAACTGCTTTTGATTGTCTCTTCCCCTCTCCCCGCCTCCATGTAAGAATAGGACGAGAGGATAGGCTTTACCCTTCTTATGGTTTTTTGGAATATACAGCCGATAAGGCATTCCTTGGTATTCAAAAGATAAAAAAGATGATGCAATGTCCTCTCGTGTGACAAAGCGATAATTGTACGTAGAGGTGGAAAGGCGGCGGTTTTTCTTGTAAGCGCTTACTTTTAAAATCGTATCACTTTCGATATGAATGGGCTTTTTGTATAACTGACTTTGAGTTGTCGGCTGGCTGCCATCTGTTGTGTAATAAAGAGAAGCTTTTTGAACGTGAGAATGCAGAGCTACCTCTTGTGAACGATAATATTGACCAGACGGGACTGAAGCAGTTGATGCAGCATACGACGTATGATTTCGGGCAGAAGAAACGGAAGGAAAAAGAAAACTCATAGAAAATAGGGCAATGATAAAGGTGATCAAGCATTTCTTGGTTGTATGGTTCATATCGTTCCTCCTGTACATGCTCAGATGAATTTTTTATTTATTATTGATCATGACAATATAAATGTCAACGCTTTCATTTGAATTTCTGAATCATCTTATCGAAATAAAAAAGCGTACCCGTATCCGAGTACACTCTTTTATCACTGCATGAATGCCTATTTTTGCTGATCGGATTCTTTCGCCATTTTTCGAATAAAGGCTTCAATGGACTCAACAAATAAAGCATATTCTTTCATTTGTTTATACGTATCTGACAGCTTCTCTTTCACTTCTTCCTGCTCTAAAGAAGGTTCACCGAGAATAGATTGAACTTGAATGAGCAATTCTTTATATTCTTCACGTTTATCTTCAACATGATCTGCCATTGTCTCCAAGCGTTTTCTAGTCGTCGGCTGCTGTTTTGAATTCAAGTAAACAACCCCTTTTTTTGTCCTACCGCATTTGGATAAACGTCAGCCTCAGCTGTATATATTTTAAAATGATACCATAATTCCACCTGTTATCATATATGTAAAACGTCATCAAACCGCTTTAGGCCAACCTTGTATATACATGCTATAGGCTCTAAGATTTAGGCTGATCTCACTAGAAAAAAGCAGATCATTGATCTGCTTCAGATTGTAGAGAAAGCCATGTTTTTCTAAAATTTTTTGCGTAAGTATGATGAAGTGCTTTAATGAAAAAAAGCCTCCCTTACACCGAACATTTTTTCACAAGCAACATTTATTTTTTGCAAAAAAAGAACGACGGTTCCGATTGAGTTTATCCTCTTTCTATTCCTGAACCATCATTTTGTACCTGGCATCAATCAAGCTAAAGTATATTAAGACATTTTGGTCTTCTTCCATATTTTTGCGGGCTATTACAATCTCTTTTCTTTTACTTTCTGCATTTAGTATGTCCTGTTTTTTTATAAAGCCGTACCAATCACCGATCATCTTAGCAACAAGTGGGCTTGCTACTTTTTCTGCCAAACAAACCTCCCCCTATCATTTTCCCTTTATTTTCATTATTACAGGTTGTATAGTAAATTTTTAGAAAATATGTAAAGAATAATTAATATAAATGTTAAAATAAATAAAGCTCATGTTCGTGAACACAAGCTTTGACTGGTTACTATGCTCTTTTATAGCGATAATACACGTCTCGAATAATTTTTGTAATTACAGTGGTACACATGCATAAAAAAGTCACAACCCCTACCCAATACATATTTGACATGTCAAAACCAGTATAGGCAAATATGAAAATGGTTGATGTGATAAATGTGATAATCAGAACCACATGAACCTTCTTAAAGATTAAATAGCCAATAATCCCCCAAGCCAAGTATAGTAATGGCAATGTGAATAACACAAGCCTCATGGGTTCGAGAAGATAATATAAGTTAATTTACTCCACGCTCCTCGTCAGTTATTTTACAACTTCCAAGCTCGTCATTTCCCAGTCTCTATCAGATTTTAGAGATATCTCTTTAGAGTCTTTGCTTTCAATATTATATTCAATAATTCTGCCAATAACTCCATCCTTATCTCTATCAAACATTCTTACCAATGCATAAATCTTGCCGTCTAAAATCTTGACCTCTTCTAAACGTTCGTCATCTGATTTAAAATTAAGTGGAATTTTTTCAGAAGATATCTCTTTGAGGTCTTTGTTGAATGTCTTGACTTCTCCTTCATAGGAAACTATCGTGACTCCATCCTTGTCTACATTAGTCTTGTAGATGGTGAAGCCTTCATCCATGACAATCTTTCTTTTCGTATCGAGAGTTTTCTTGTCGAGTATAACCAACATAGAATTTTTCTTACTATCAACGTCATCGTTTACGGCAACCAACAACTCTTTATTGTTTAATGACTTCAAAGATTCATTGTTGTCAGGGAAGAAGACCGAATCCATGTCTATCTCTTTTCGTTTTTCTTTATGATTTTTTGGGTCTATGGAAGATACTATGACACTATCGTTATTATTATTAATAACGGCATATATTTTCCCATCTTCAAACACTGCCGAAGTCAACGACCCTTCAAGTTCAACCTGTTTCTTATCGTCGTCATCCTCTTTCCAGTAGACTAATTCTCCTACTAAGCCATCCTCTGTAAAGCCAACGTTAATGTCGTGTAAAACATAACCATTAGAGTAGTTAATAAAGAATGCACCCTCGTCATCTGTAGACTTTGAAAGTGATTTTGTATTCAAAGGCTCTACTTTCCCAGTCTTCTTATTTAGAGATACATGATAATTAGACCTATTAGATGAAAAGTACATATTATTATCGCTCTGAGTAGATGAGGTAAATCCCACACAGTCTTTCATTGTAATACTCGACAATTTCTTTCCTTCATTGTTATAGTTGACCACCTCGCATCCTCTATCCATTACCTGCGAATAAATGATAGCAAATTTACTGTCTTTCATATTGCTCAATTCTCTCTTAGGTGAGTCAACAGCAGCCTCCTCTTTCTTTGAGCATGCTGTACATATTAATGCAATGGCGCAAGCTGAAATAAGTAGTTTTAAGTATTTCATTCAATCATCTCCTTTCAATTTTAAACAAGTAAAGCAATCGAGGGAGTCCCCCGACTGCTTATTGACTTACTTTTTATGATAAAAGACCTTCGTGTTGTTAGAGTTGACTAATTCCATTGGCGACACAACCGAATCAATTTTTATATTGTCAATGTCGTGCCCTTGATTCTTCCAAGCTCTCCAAGCCAATTGAGAACAATAGAATTACTTTGTAGTTTTCTTGTCAAAGAAGTTCAAATTGTATGGCTTCTTTTGATTAGCTTGTTTTTCGGCATACTTAGCCGCATTTACATATTTGGTATTATTATACTTCTTCACCCACAGCCCATATACCTTCTTTCTATTTCCCCAAGAATTATTATAGAATCTAACTCCATGCTGTTTTTTTGGACTCCAATTCTTATGCCAAGACTCTATGGTATTTGTCTTCGTTCTCGAAACAATCGCCGCATGTCCGAAACCAATTGCAGAACTGCCTGAATTTAATTCATAACTAACCAACACATCTCCCTTAGTTCCTAATGCCTTGGACTTTGCATTAACATTCATTTTATCTTTCTCTTCATTGTACTTAGGTAGATACTCGTCGATCACTCCATCTTTAATGTATTGATCGATATCTTTCTGCGACTCTTCGAATATAGCTTCTGCTTTTGCTTCCGTAGATACAGAGTCATATTCCTTTTTGCTCATCTCGTAAAGCTCATTAATCTGTTCAGAGGTCATACCCTCTGCTTTCATTTCTTCTATTTCTTGCTTGGCTCTTTCAGTGTTCATAGAAGGGTATACATCTGTCGCTTGCGCATTTCCCTCCAATCCAAACCCAGTGAATAACACGGATGCTGACAACAAGGATGTGACAATAACATTACGTTTTTTCATATTATTACCTCCAGTTCCTTTTTTAATGTGGTCCACATTCACCATAGCAATAGTAAATATGGATCATGTAAACATTTATAGAATATTAAGGATATTTTAATATATGATGAATTGACATCTGAAATTTGAGTAAATTTTTAAATTAAAAAGAGACTACTCGTAATAGTCTCTCTTTCATATAGGTACATCTTCTTTATTTTTGTCTACTCGATCCAACATCTTGAGGACTCGCTTGTAATAGCAGCCTGTTTCTTCTAGTTCTTCTCTTAAACTTCAATGACTAGGAATGGTTTCTTTTTGTCTTTAGAATTAACCAAGGCGTAGAAGACGTAGATGTTTTCTCTATTTGTTTAGCAGATCAAAGACCTGCTTCTCTTTGTAAATGCCATGTCTTCAGTTTCAGCTTTGTTTCATTTCTGCCACTGATGGAGATCGATTTATTTCCCGGGGAAGGAAAGTAACGTGCAGTAAAAACTTCTCGGCCTCCGTTTACAAAAATCTCAATTGACGATGAGTCGATAAAGATATGAAGGTCGTGTAATTCCTCTATGACTGCTTCACGAACTTCCTTTGATCGATCTTCAAATCGATCCCGCTCTAATGTCAGCTTCCCTTCCTCTTTATCATAGATGATGCGTGCAGCTGCACGGATACAGCATTCAAACCCTTTTTGTGTGTCAATTTGATCAATGAATATCTCTGCGCTCGTAATATCCTCTACAGGGATGGAATGAACAGAACGTTTAATATGAAAAACATGCTCTTGTTCATTGGTCCGCATGGATTGAAGTTCACTTACTGGTTTTTGAATCAGATGTCCGTCCTTATCTAAACGGAGTTCTCTCGGGATCGTGAGGCAGTGTATCCATTGATAAGAAATCGTCGGATGATGCTCTTCTCCTTGATCAGGCACCCCCATCCACCCGATTAAAAGTCGTCTGCCTGATTCGTCTAGAAAGGTTTGCTGCGCATAGAAGTCAAAACCGCGGTCCAGCTCCTCAAACGCTCCGTGTGTATATTGATAGGAGTGATCATCCAATGTGCCAACAAAATAGCCTGATTGATGTGTGTTGTGATATTTTAAGCCATCCGGCTCTAGTCCTTGCGGTGACACAATTAATACATCCCGGCCGTCTAATTCGAACAGATCTGGACATTCCCACATATAGCCGAAATTGTCTAAACCATTCTGTCCGCTGCCTGCAATCGTGCCTTGAAATGTCCAATTTTCTAACGTATCAGAGGTAAATAAGACAAGTTGTCCCTTCAGGTCTAAGCTTTGTGCACCAAGTACCATGTACCACTGGCCATTTCGCTTCCATACCTTCGGATCTCGAAAATGGGCAGTGAACCCTTCAGGGAGCGTTGCCACGACACCTTTTTTCTGAAAGTGAATACCATCCTTTGAAACAGCTAAACATTGATACGTCTCACGGTTCCCTTGTTCATCCCGAACGTTTCCAGTGTACATCACATGCATCTGCCCATCGTCAATAAATGCACTGCCAGAATAACAGCCGTTTTGATCAAACCAATCACTTGGGGCAAGAGCGGCTTCTTCGTGCTGCCAATTGACTAGATCAGTCGATGTATAATGCCCCCAGAATTTTGCACCATGCCCCGTTTTGAATGGCTGCCACTGATAAAAGACGTGGTAAATTCCTTTCCACTGAATCAATCCATTCGGATCATTTAAAAGACCGACTGGCGGCATCAAATGAAAATGCTGCCGGTACACATCCTTTTTGACCAAATGCTCATAGTTTCGAATACGTTCTGCTATTTTTTGACGAAGGGCTGCGTCAGTTGTTGTCATGACTGTGACCACTCCTTGATTATTTTTCGACTTCTTTTACTTTAAAAATGATAGTGAGAATAAATGAAACAGCAACAGCGATTAACATACCAATCACATAATTGACCACATTCTGAACCCCGAATGGTGCTGCAACCGCAATCATCGGAATGCCTGTTAAGCCATAAGCATTGGCTGCTACCTTCGTAAAAACGACAAATGCTCCGCCCAATGCCCCTCCAATCATTGCCGCAATAAATGGTTGACGATAGCGGAGGTTTACACCGAATATAACAGGCTCAGTAATTCCTAAAAAAGCAGAGAAGGCGGCAGGAAGGGCAATTTCTTTTGTTTTTGCACGCTTGGCTAAGAAAAAGACTGCCAATCCTGCCCCGCCTTGCGCGACATTAGACATTGCCCAGATTGGAAGCAAATAGTTACGTCCAATATCATTCAGCAATCCTGCCTCAATCGCATGAAAGCTATGATGAACCCCTGTGAGTACAATCAAAGAGTAAGCACCGCCGAAAATGAGACCTGCTAAGAACCCTGCATGATCATAAATCAATGTCAGTGCATTCGAAATTCCTGTACCAAGCATTCTTCCAAGCGGTCCAACTGCAATAAACGTCACAAATCCAGTGACAATCACCGTCACAAATGGGGTCACAAGTAAATCAATACTGTTCGGAACGAGTTTTCTTAAATTCTTCTCAACAAGGCACATGATATATACGGTCAATAACACTGGAATGACCGTCCCTTGGTAACCAAGAAGAGCAATATCAACATTGAAAAAATGCATATACTCTGGTTTTGCTTCCGTCAATCCCCACGGATTAAGCAGATTCGGGTGAATCATAATTCCCCCAATGACAGCCCCTAAATACGGATTTCCACCAAACTCTTTCGCTGCACTAACCCCAATTAAAATCGGCAAAATGATAAAGGCTGCACTTGAGAACATATCAAGCATTTGGAAGACCGCAGAGCTTGGATCAGCCCATTTGAAGGCTTTCATCATGCCTAAGAGACCCATTAACAAACCGCTTGCCACAATTGCTGGAATGATCGGTACGAAGATATTCGATAACGTCTTTGCAAAACGTGCAAGTGGATTCATTTTTTGTTTCACTGCTTCATCATGGCTGACAGGCTTTTGTTTCTCGTCGCCAGTCTCAAGACCAATCTCACGAGCAAATGGTTCATATACTTTGTTGACAGATCCCGTTCCAAAAATGACTTGAAATTGCCCTGAACTTGAGAAAGCCCCTTTCACACCTTCAAGTTCTTCAATGGCCTCTTTGTCAATCAAATCTTCATTTTTCACCACCAATCTGAGTCTTGTTGCACAATGCGTAGCACTGATGACATTTTCCTTGCCGCCTAGCAGTCTTGTTAATTCTTTAGCTGTTTTTTGATAATCCATGATGTCTCCTCCTTTTTTAAAGCAAAAAAGACCTAAAATTCACCAACGAGTAAAGGACATACACGTCCCCTCGTTACGCAAATTTTAGGTCTTGCCTGCCTGACAGTCACAATCCCGCGATATCAATTTTTGATGACGCTTTCATCATAGTATAAGACTGTGACATGCGTCAACCTCTTTTTTCAAATCCAATGACCCATATACACTAATAAGAGTAGTGTGCATAAAAAAAATCCTCCATGCAGGCACGATCATTTTAAACCAATTCGGCTTCCTGCAGACGCTGGACATGCAGCGTGATGTAGCCGATCTCCGATTCAGGGAGATGAAGTCCATATTCATCTTTTAGCAAATCAGCGAGTCCAAGTGCACACCGGTACGCTGTATCATACTTTTTTTGGATAAAAATCAGCATGTCATCGTCCATGATTTGAAATGCCTCATTCGATTCCAACCTGCCTAATGCATACCTCAAATGTGTCACAAGCCGCTGATAGGAAATACTATCTTCATCAATTGAATGCTGAAAATAGCTTTCAATATGCTCGATCATTTCTTTAATCATCGTTGTATATTTCACGGTCTTTTTCATGGACTCCGTATTCATTTTGGCCGTATGAATATGAAGTGCCACATATCCTGCCTCATCGTCCGGCAGTTCAACCCCAAGCCGCTCCTTTACATAACGAATGGCATACTTTCCAATCTCATATTCCTGCTTATATAAGACTTTGATCTCACCAAGCAATTTATTATATAGCACAATGCCTTTTTGAAGGCGTTCAATGGCGAAGGACAAATGATCAGTCAGTGATATGTGGATGTGATCACTGAGCGGCATCATGAGTTTCCCCTCTGCATAACTGATAATATGCTCTGCCACCTCAATATGCGCTTCTGGCAATGTGGCAAGAATTTGTTTGAATTTCTCATTTTCTTCACGCACAACAAAGATTTTCTCTATTTTTTGAAGAGGAACGACGTCATTTTTCCCCTTCTGAAAAGCAATTCCGGGTCCCATCACAATTTTCTCCTGATCGCCCTCCTTCACAACCACTGCGTTGTTATTCAATATTTTATATATCTTCAAGGGGTATCCTCTCCCAGCAGATAACATTTCTTATGTGGGATTTTACCCTGTTTCACTTTTTCTGTAAAGGTAAGAGCGGACCAGCCCGCGCCTCTCGCATCGTCTTTTCTTCAAGCATCATCAGACTTTGAGTAAACCGCTTCTCTATCCTGCGTTTCTTCTTATGTTCTTCTGCCAGCTTTTCCAGCCCTCTCTCTTTCACTACTTCAAAGAATCCGGCATCCGCCGCGGCCGTCTGAAACCCTTGATTCTTCATCATCACACCTGGGTTCACAAACACATTCATCATGAAACCAAACCATACGCTCAACCAGCTTTTTAATTTCTTCACTGAACATCCCTCCGCTTTTCTTAGAATCTAGCAGCTCTAGCAAAACAACTGCTCCTATCATATCCCGAGAAAAAAGAGAGGTTTGTCACAATCTGGGTGAAAAAACAAACTAGTTTTCAGAAGTTTTGTTGAAAAGTGCAGAAGATCATCATGTGCCTGGATGGTTCATTGAAAATTTTATACACACGCTATCCCAAAGATAAGCACACCTTATCAACAGGATTTATCCACATATCAACACCCTCTTACTAGATTTTGTGTATGTAAATTTTTTATTTTCCATATATGTATCTGAATAATCGAGTTATCAACAGACATTTGTGAATAAGTGCGACTTTATAAACAAAATAGTTCTTTATAACTATGTAAAATAAGACCATTTTAGTAAAGGAATTGTTTTCAACGTATTGAATACTTAATAACGGGCAGTGAATCTTTCCTATTTATCCACAAAAAGAAAGGCTATCTCCCTAAAAACACAGCTAGAAAGGGGAAAATTAATGAAAAAGGTCATATCTCGTTCTTCTGTTCTATTGTTCTCCACTATTTTTATTTTATCCACATTCTTTACCGGTCAACAGGCGGCTGCTGCTCCCTCTAACAAAAAGATGGAACTAGAAAAAGCAGAAATCTTCGGTGAAATCAATGTCAACTCGAGAAAACAAACCACTGTCATTGTTGAATTAAAGGAAAAATCCTTAGTTGAAGCCAAGCAAGAAGGCGAATCACAAACAAAAGCCTCCCTCAAAAAATCTCGAACAAAAGTAAAGAACGCAGCACTCAAAGAGGTAGATAAAGCGAGTGTTCGTCAAGAATATGAAAAAGTCTTCTCTGGTTTCTCTATGAAACTTCCTGCAAACGAAATCCCGAAGCTGCTCGCAGTGGATGGAGTAAAAGCCGTTTATCCGGATGTTACATATAAAACCGATGAAGTAAAAAAGGAAAGCATCCAGCTACCAAACGAAGATGTCTCCCCGCTTATGGATAAGAGCGCTCCATTTATCGGTGCACCAAAAGCATGGGATGCCGGCTATTCTGGAAAAGGGGTCAAAGTCGCAGTCATTGATACTGGAGTAGACTATACCCACCCTGACTTAAAAGGAAACTTCGGTTTATACAAAGGCTATGATTTTGTTGATAATGATTATTCTCCGCAAGAGACACCTAAAGGAGATCCTAGAGGCGAATCCACAGATCACGGCACACACGTTGCAGGAACGATTGCGGCAAATGGACAAATTAAAGGGGTCGCAAAGGATGCCACGCTTCTTGCATACCGTGTACTTGGACCAGGTGGATCTGGAACAACTGAGAACGTTCTTGCAGGCATCGACCGGGCTGTTACTGACGGAGCAGATGTCATGAACCTCTCTCTTGGAAACAGTGTCAATAACCCTGATTATGCAACGAGCATTGCACTCGATTGGGCCATGTCTGAAGGCGTTGTGGCTGTTACTTCGAATGGAAACAGCGGTCCTAACAACTGGACTGTCGGTTCTCCCGGCACGTCAAGAGAGGCCATTTCTGTCGGAGCAACTCAGCTTCCGTACAGCCTTTACAATGTGAAATTCCCGAATTATTCTACTGCAAAAGTCATGGGATACTACCAAGAGAGTGATTTAAAAGCGCTTGACCAAAAACAAGTCACACTCGTCCAAGCAGGAATCGGTGACGAAAAGGCATTTGAAGACATCGATGTTAAAGGAAAAGTGGCCGTAATTGAACGTGGTGCCATTGCTTTTGTGGATAAAGTCGACAATGCAAAAGCCGCTGGTGCCATCGGCGTTGTGATGTATAACAATACCGATGGAGAGATTCCAGTCGATGTACCAGGTCTCGCACTTCCTACAATTAAACTGTCAAAAGCTGAAGGAACAGCGCTTATCAAAGCCATTGAGGCTGGAAACGATACAACGGCTTTCTCCATTCAATTTGTCAAAGAACTTAGTGAGCAAGTCGCTGACTTCTCATCCCGCGGACCGGTTGTGGATACGTGGATGATTAAGCCTGATTTATCAGCACCCGGTGTCAGCATAGTGAGTACGATCCCAACGCATGATCCTTCTCAGCCTTACGGATATGGTTCTAAGCAAGGAACAAGTATGGCATCTCCGCATGTGGCAGGAGTTGCAGCGATCATCAAACAAGCAAAACCATCGTACTCAACTGAACAAATCAAAGCATTGCTGATGAATACAGCAGAAAAACTGTTTGACGCAAATGGCAGCCCATTCCCTCATAACACACAAGGAACAGGCAGCGTTCGAATCATGGAATCACTTCAAGCGTCTTCTATCGTTTCTGATGCGAGCTATTCATACGGCACTTTCTTAAAGGAAAAAGGCGTTCAAATCAAAACGAAGAAATTTAAGGTAGAAAACCTTTCAAAAGCACCGAAAACGTATACCATTGATTACAAATTCAATGGCAGCGGCATTAGTACAAACGGAACGAAAAAAATCACCGTCAAAGGGAATTCCACTGGATCCTTTACTTCCGCAGTACAGGTGAATTACGGAAAAACCAAAAAAGGGACGTACCAAGGCAGCATCACCATTCGCGAAAATGGTAGAAAGATCACGGAAATCCCTACTTTATTGATTGTGAAAGAGCCTGATTATCCGCGCGTCACTTCTGTTTCCGTAGAACCGGACAATCGTGCTGGAAGCTATGTCATTAGCAGCTACCTGCCTGGCGGTGCTGAGAACCTTGCATTCCTTGTCTACTCCACCGATGGAGAGTATTTAGGTGAAGCTGGTGTTTATCAACATGTTGATAAAGGAGAGCACCGCGTAAAATGGGACGGCACAATCAATCAAGGCCAGAAGCTTGAAGCTGGTGAGTATACAATGCTTGCGTATGCAAGTTTGAAAGGAAAATCAGATACCGTACAAACGAAGGAACCTTTCGAAATTTACCCTGAATAAATGTGAATCACAAGAAAAGCCTTGTATGAGCGGATAAGCTCATCAAGGCTTTTCGATCATATATGGAGGAAAGAGAAACTCATGTTGATATGGCTATGGATCGTTTCTTTTTTTACTGCTTTTTTTCTGACGATCACATTGGTTTATTTTCTAACCTTTTTACATACGAAGCAGCCTCGTCCTTTTCATCAAGCATGCGAGCTGACTGTTTATGCTTCCTGTATCTATCCGCTCAGCCTGCTGGTGTCAGCCGCCTTCTTCCTCACCATGATGCTCCTTTTCCCCTTGTACTGGCTCCGCAGGCGATAAATATACATACGTTATGCATCAAAGGCTTCTTTTAATAAACGATACGATGTGAGCCTGTCTTGCATGTGATGTGTGATGGTCACAGCGATCAATTCATCTGTCCGATAAGCCTTCGCGAGTGTGGTCAGCTGCTTTTTCACAGATGCTGGTGTTCCAATGACCATCCTTTGACGATTGGCAGCCACTCGTTTTTGTTCATAAGGACTGTAGGAATACGACTGTGCCTCTTCATATGAAGGAAAGCCTTCCAGATTCAGCCCTTGTTCATTGGCAAGTAAAGATAAATCTAAGCTGACAGCCAGTTTTTCTGCCTGCTCCTCTGTTTCGGCACATAAAACAAAGACTGCCAGACTGACACGCGGCTGATCACCGAATACTGAAGGTTCAAATCGGTTGATATATTGCTCCACAGAGTCTTCTCCGCCTTCACCATTAATAAAAAGCGCAAACGTGTAGCCTGCACCTGCTTTCGCCGCAAGCCTTGCACTCCCTCCAGAAGAACCAAGCATCCATACTTCTGGCGCGGTCTCTACCTTCGGAGAAGCAGTCAAATGAGGCAGCGGGTAAAATTCATCCGCTAGATCATGTAAATACACCTTCAATTCTTCTACCTGCTCAGGATATTGGTCGCCTAGACGCTTTCGCTCACCATGATGAAGGGCAATGGAGGAAATAGGCATACCACCAGGGGCACGTCCAATCCCAAGATCGATTCTGCCAGGAGCCAGCGCTTCGAGAACCCTGAAGTTCTCTGCTACTTTATAGGCACTGTAGTGCGGGAGCATAACGCCGCCAGAGCCAATGCGGATGTGCGATGTAACGGCTGATAAATGGCCGAGAAGCACCTCTGGACTCGATCCTGCAAGGCGGTTTGAAAAATGATGCTCTGATACCCAAAAACGGTGATAACCCCACTTTTCCGCCTGCTTCGCCAGTTCAACTGTCTGCTTCAGTGCTTCAGCAGGCGTAGCGCCTCCTATCAAAGGAGATTGATCCAGTATACTTAATTTCATTATGCTGCACCTCTTACAGACATCCCCCTCTCTTAATGGAAAGGGGGATGTCTTATTTATTTTCGATTAAAGCCCTTCTCTTTCACAAATTCCCCAAGGAAGGCACGCTTTGGCTGACTAAAGCCCCGCAGCATCTGCTCAGACCAAGTATCTTTTCTCTCGCCGTAAGTTCGTGCTTCATAATAAGCGGAAATACGATCGTCGTATTCTTTTAAATAACGATCCACATGCGCTTCATCTTGCTGATATGAATTTTCATGATATATGAGTTCAACTGGCAGCCGTTCCTTTTGCGACGACTGATTAGCTGGATGGCCAACAGCCAGACCGAATAACGGCAGCACATAAGATGGCGTTTCAAGCACTTCAGAGACTTCTCTCAACTGATTACGCAGTCCGCCAATATAGCAGATCCCAAGTCCCATTGATTCTGCAGCAACACTCACATTTTGTGCAGCCAATGCCGCATCGATGACGCTAATGAGAAAGGCTTCCGTATTCTCAAGCGCCTCCTGATGATTCTTCCCTGCTTTTTTTGCAATATGATCATGGCGTTTCAAGTCTGCACAGAAGACAAAGAAATGCCCGTTCTTCTCAACGTATGGCTGATTCCCAGCCAGTTCAGCAAGCTTGGCCTTCTTCTCCTGATCTGTCACCCCAATAATACTATACGCCTGTACATAGCTTGATGTCGAAGCAGCCTGTGCACTTTTGATCAGTGTCAGCACCTCTTCTTCTGTCAAACGCTCGTCTGTAAACGAACGAATGGATCGATGATTTAATATGGTTTCTATCGTTTTGTTCAATTCGAAGACCTCCTTCACTTCTTCTATCATAAGGCAAAGACATAAGGCTTTTCAAAAATTAAAACTCGCATAAAAAAAGACAGCCTATACTTAGACTGCCCTTACCCGTTTTATTTAAATAAATAACTTTGATATTTCGTTAATTGAACGCTTGCGTTATAGGCGATCCCGAATCCAATGAGAACGGACAAGACAGAGCTCCCTCCAAAACTGATAAATAAGAGTGGAATCCCTGTGACAGGCATCACGCCTATGTTCATCCCAATGTTCTGGAACGTATGGATTACAATCAATGCTGTATATCCTACGCAGAAGAATGACGCAAATCGGCTATAAGGATGTATTCGGTCAATCAGTACGACAAGCCGGTAAATCAAGAAGAAGAACATGATCACAACAAACGCACAGCCGATAAAACCAAAGGCTTCACCTATAATGGAGAAAATCATATCCGTTTGTGCTTCTGGGACATAGACCTTTAAGTTTTTAATGCCATTCCCAAAAATCTGCCCTGCACCAATGGCCATAATGGCCTGCTCTACTTGATATTTATCAGATCCAGATGCATCCTGCGTCTGTGCTTGGTTGGCTGCCGAAGAACTATCAGGCAGCCAAGCGGTAATCCGGTTAATTTGGTACTGTTGAATGCCGATTGTTTTCGCAAAATCAGGGAATAAGATGATCACAGCTAAAACAGAAGCAACTAAAAGCACAACCACTGAGCCGATGAGAGAGATCAGTTTCCAATTGATCCCTGATAAAAACACCATCACCACAACAATAAACATACAAACAGCCGCAGTCCCTGCATCCTGCAAGAAGATCAGTCCAACTGGTACAGCTGACACGCCGGCAATTTTTAATAGAAGGAAAATATCATCCTCTAATGTCCGCTTTCCTCTAGGTGAAGACTTTCCAATAACAGATGCGAGCATCATAATCAAACCAATTTTCATGAACTCTGAGGGCTGAAGTGTTCCAACCCCTGGTATCACAAACCAGCTTTTTGCACCATTTTTAATTGGAGCAAAATCATGACTTCCAATTTTTGCAGGAGCAACTTTCAGAAAAAGTAACAACAGTATGCCACCTATAAAAATATAGAGACTTAGCTTCTCTAATTGCTCTAAGTCAAAATAATTAATAGCAACAATACATATAACTCCGACCATATAGTATATGATCTGTCTGGTCCATGCATTAGATCCGTACTGACCAAATTGACCCGCAGCATAAATTGCAATGACACTGATGGCAAAGAAGGCTAAAAATATAAAAATCAAATCTCCTTGATAGTAAGGAGATGTATTCTGCTTGTTCATGAACTAACCACCCTTATTACAAAACATAAAAGCCCTTATTTATATTAGATTGAAATTTTCACAAAATCAACTCATCTTAAATATGACGGAAGATACATCCGAAAGGTTCCATTCAATTTTCAAAAAATGAAATACTTTTCATCCTAACAATAGGAAAAAATCCCTCTATACACTTTTCATTCAATCGATCTCAAGTCCTTTAAAAAGTTTATTTTACAGATTTTAAGGGGAAAATTCAATGACCTATGTGGCAATATAACAAGTAAACATCAGACGAGCATGAGCTGCAATGAGGAATAAAACCATTTTGTATGGAATAAGGCCCATTTTCCAATTATTACGTTTACTTCAAAGTCAATTGTGGTATAATACTTGTAACAAAATGTTCACAATATCTCCTAAAAACAGACACAATTGCATCCTGACCTCTTATTTGATTTAAACATCAACTTACAAAGGAGTTGGATACGATGGATATGTTCTTTGCGTACCTATGTATTGCAACGGCTACACCCCTGTTTTTATGGCTGGAAAACAGAAAAATTGCATTAGCATCTATTCCACCCATTATGATTATGTGGATTTTCTTCGGTCTTTACATGACAAGCAGTTTATCTCCAGCAGGACATACCTTCATGATCGCATTCTTTGCCATTAACGTGATTTTGGCTCACATTGCAGCGTTCCTCATCTACGGACTTCCATTCATTCGCAAAAGATTCAGCAGCAGATAGATATCGCCCAGCTATTGGAAGCGTTATCACTATCATGATAAAAACCACTCACCTTCAAGAGATGAGTGGTTTTTTATTATTTCTCTGAATGCTCAGACTGCTTTGGCGCAGACGGTGAATAACCGTCTTTACTATTCTCTCCGTGGCTGTAGTGAGCCGCAAAGATCCAAACAGATCCGATGACGAAGATAATCGCACAGAACAGACCAAACAAAGTATTTCCGACTTGAACAGTTCCATTCTCGCTCTCTGTCATGTGCATAAACATGAACAGCTGCAAGAATGCTTGAATGAACGCAAAACCAAAGATAATCCATAGTTTTGCGGAACTGCCAATTTCAGCTCCAATCGCAATCCAAAATGCTAAGATTGTCAGCACAATGGATAGGATAAAGCCAACTACGTGTTTCCAAGGGAAGTGTTCGTGCTCTGCTGAGGAATGTGTTTTTCCAGCCATATCACAAAAGCCCCCCTAATCCGATCAAGTAAACAGCTGTGAAGATGAAAATCCATACAACATCAAGGAAATGCCAGTATAGACTTGAGATGAAAATCTTCGCTGCTGTTTGTGGAGTTAATCCACGCTTTTTAATTTGGAACAAGATCCCGGTAATCCAGAAAATACCGATCGATACGTGTAGTCCGTGAGTTCCTAAGAGTACAAAGAATGCAGACCAATACGCACTTGTATGGATGCTCGCACCTTCATGTACATAATGGAAGAACTCGAAAAGCTCAAATCCAACGAAACCTGCACCTAGAAGCAGTGTGAGAATCGTCCAAATGACAACCCCTTTTGTACTTCCCCGGCGCATTTCATGAACGGCAATCCCGCATGTAAATGAACTAACCAATAGCAGGAATGTCATGATCAATACAAGCTTCATATCAAACAGCTCAGCTGGTAAAACGCCGCCAGCTGTTCTGCCATGTAGAACAAAGTAGGTCGCAAAAAGTGTTGAGAACAACACGATTTCCGCGCCAAGGAATATCCAGAAACCAAGGATGTTTAAACGTCCGGTTTCAGACTGATATTCAAGCGGTGCATTTGCATAGCTGCTATCATTATGTCCCATTACTTCTGCGCCTCCTTATTCTTTTTCTCTGTTTCAATGACTTCTTCAACAGGAATATAGTAGCCGTCGTCATATTCAAATGAACGTAAAATCATCGTTGCGAATACACCGATTAAGCCAATAACGCCAATCCAGTACCATTCAAATACAAGACCGAATGCACCAAGTCCAAAGAATGCAGACATGATCAGCGGTCTGCCTGAATTATGCGGCATGTGAATTTTCTTGAATTCTTTTTCAGGATGAACGTCCACATTGTTTTGCTTCCAATGATGGAATGCATCTGGTGTTGTCACTTCTGGAAGTGCTGCAAAGTTATATTGCGGCGGAATTGCAGAAGATGTCGCCCAGTCAAGTGTACGTCCTTCTCCCCAGCTGTCTCCAGACACTTCACGTTTTGAGTGTCTCCAGCTGTAGTAAATGTTGTAGCAAAGGATGATGAATCCGATACCCATCATAAATGCACCAATTGTTGAAATAAAGTTTAGTGCAGTCCAGCCATCTTCTGCTCCATACGTATAAATACGTCTTGGCATTCCTTGCAGTCCTAGGAAGTACTGCGGGAAGAAACAGATGTTAAATCCAATCATGAATACCCAGAAGAACCATTTGCCGATTCTTTCGTTTAACTTGTAACCAAACATTTTTGGATACCAGAAAACAAGACCAGCAAAACAAGCAAATACAGTACCTGCGATTAATACATAGTGGAAGTGGGATACAAGGAAGTACGTGTTATGGTACTGGTAATCCGCAGCTGCCATCGCAAGCATAACCCCAGTTACACCACCGATTACGAAGTTCGGGATGAAACCAAGTGCCCAAAGCATTGGTGATGTAAAGCTGATACGGCCTCGATACATCGTAAAGAGCCAGTTGAAGATTTTTACACCTGTTGGTACAGAAATCGCCATTGTTGTAATCGAGAAGAATGAGTTAACCGCTGCACTGTTCCCCATTGTAAAGAAGTGGTGAACCCACACAAGGAAACTAAGAACAGAGATTGCCACAATCGATACAACCATCGCTTTGTAACCAAACAACTGCTTTCTTGAGAACGTCGCAAAGATTTCTGAGAAAATACCGAAAGCCGGCAGGATAACAATATATACCTCAGGATGTCCCCAAATCCAGAAAAGGTTCGCCCAAAGCATCGGCATACCGCCTGCTTCGAGTGTAAAGAATGCAGAACCGAATAAACGATCAAATGTCATAAGTGCTAAAGCAACTGTTAGTACAGGGAATGCAAACACGATGATGATAGACGTAATCAATGTTGTCCATGTAAACATTGGCATACGCATAAGTGTCATACCTTTTGTACGCATTTTTAAGATGGTCACCATGAAGTTAATACCTGTCATAAGTGTACCAATACCTGCAATTTGGAGCCCGAGCAAGTAGTAGTTTTGTCCAGGTCCAGGTGAGAAATCATTTCCTGCGAGCGGCATGTAACTCGTCCAGCCTGCACTTGGTGATCCTCCAATAACGAAGGAAATGTTGAACAGCATTGCTCCGACCATAAATGTCCAGAAGCTAAGGTTGTTCAAATAAGGGAATGCAACGTCACGTGCACCAATTTGAAGAGGAACAACGACGTTGATTAAACCAATTAAAAATGGCATCGCCATGAATAGAATCATGATCGTACCATGCGTTGTAAAGATTTCATTATAGTGGTTTGAATCTAGAAACGTATTATTAGGAAGCGCCAGCTGCGTGCGCATCATCAGTCCGTCTACTCCACCGCGGAAGAGCATAACCACAGCAGCAAGGATATACATGATTCCAAGCTTTTTATGATCAACTGATGTCAACCATTCTTTCCAGAGCCATTTCCATTTTTTAAAGTAGGTTAAAACAAACACAATGGCAATGACGGTAAGAGCGATAGAAATTTGCGCACCAAGAATTAATGGGTCTCCAGTTACAAAAAACTCATCCCATTTTAAATGCATAACGGCCTCCTCCTTTCCTTAGTCAGTTTATTCATTTTCTAGTTTTCTTTTATAGTTCTTCACATTCTCGAAAGGATCTGTCTTGGAATGCGGAGAAACTGCTTGATAACCTAAACGTTTGCGTGCTTGGAGTGCATATTCAGAATCCTCTCCATGCTTCGCAAAGGATAAATGTGTTGATGAGAATGTCTGCACATCTGCAGCATCAGGAAGCATCAAGTAATCATACGTTTTCTTCGTTAACTTTGGTGCTTCTTTCTTCGTTTTGTTTACCCATTTATCATAGTCAGACTTCGTCATCGCATTGACTTTGAATTTTTGCTGAGCAAAGCCCTCGCCTGTGAAGTTGGCGTTTCTTCCTTGGTATGTGCCTACTTCATCAGCTTGAAGATATTGTTCCATTTCCATTCCAGCCATCGCATACTTCTCCCCGCCTAGCTGAGGAATCCATAGTGATGCCATTGTATCAGCGGAAGTGATTTTGAATAAAACCGGCTGATCTTTTGGAATGTTTAAGTAGTTCACTGTCTCAATATTTTCCTCTGGATAACTAAAGATCCATTTCCAATCAACAGCTGTCGCATAAACGACAAGTGGATCTTTATGGCTTGTTGCTTGAGGTGCCTCTTCCAAAGAGTAAATTGTTTTTACAGTTGGAATCGAAAGAGCAGCAACGATTAATATTGGGATCACTGTCCAGACAACTTCTAGAAGCGTATTCCCGTGTATTTCTGGGTTATAAGAGGCGTTTCCAACGTCCTTACGCTCACGGTATTTAACCAAAATGATGGTAAACAGTACAAATACCGCACCAACGATAAAGAGCATGAATCCGATAGATAAAAGGATTAAGTCTTTTTGTTGTGCTGCGACTGGTCCTTTAGGATCTAAAACAGCGATATTGCTGCAACCTCCTAATACAAAAACACTCACGAGCATCGCTAATAAAAGCATAGGTTTAATGGCTCTGAACAAGAAGATCACCATCCTTCCTTAAATAATGTATAAATTGCTGAATAATTGTGAAAAGCCATCTGCCTTCGAAAACTTTTCTTCCCTTTGTAATGCTATCAAAATCTGTTAGAGTTAGCTTCCCTTTTTTCAAAAGTTCATTTATTTTTCAACAGATTTCTCTCAAAATGTCATAAATTCGACATAAATTTATATTATTGCATACACAATAAATTTCTAGGATTTTGAAAAGTTGAGAGTTGAAGGCAAAGGACAAACAATCAAGAACTTTGTCAAATTTAGGTTTACCACAATAAAAAAGTTTGGTCAAATTTCAATTTAACTTAATGAAATTTTATCTAGGTAAACAATTTCAAAATAGGTATCCCCACATTTAACAAAAACCTTACTTATTTTAACGCAAGTTGACAAGAAAAGAAAGTATCGATCCTCTGACTATGCGCTGTAAGAATTGGCAATCATGATGAATATGTGGAATCCCGCTAAATGACTTCCAGCAAAAAACCGGCTCAGCGCCGGCATTTTATTCTTCTCTCACTAAAATATCAGGGCGTCTATAGATGTCCCCTTCATGCTCAACTTCAATGTATGTCCACTTGCCTGTATAGGTTAAAAAGCGGTTCCCCTCTTTCTCTACGACCATCGTATCCTCTGACTTCAATCCAGGCAATGAAGGATTCCAAGTAAATACTTGATGCAGCTGAATTTCTTCCTTCGATGAGGGAACTGCAATGATTTCTCTAGATACAAAGCCCGTTTTCCCCCCTTGATGAAGCTTTTTCCAGCTATCAGGGAAGCCCTCTTTTTCATACTGAGCAATTCCTGCTTTCAATACATCTCCCAATGTCTTGTCTGGGCGCGTGGCGGTATTCATGACCGTGTCAATTCGTGCAAGCCGCTCTTTGTTCTCTTCAAGCTCTTTTGGAAGCTGACCGAAGTAAACCGACCTTGTGACATTCGCCACGAGTCCATGCCGTTCAGCGCAAAGAACAACAAGCGCATGCTTTTGAAGTTTTTTATCTGTCGGAATTGGATGACGGTATTGATGAATCCGGTCATCTGTTGCCACAAGCAGCACTTCTATCGTCATTCCCTGCGCGATTGCTTTTTGAGCCGCAAGCGAAGCAATTTCGTGCTCCGTCTGTCCTGGAACGATTTCTTTACAGACACTCTCTACAATGACCGCTGTTTCATGACAAAGCGTTTCATATTGGCGGAGCTGTGATGCGTTAAGAATGGATCGAACTTGCGACAAATCCGGCTCGATCCATTCGAATCCATCCATTTGAATGTCTGACCCGATCCGTTTGTCTTTTGTGAGTGTTTGAATGTGTGCCGTATCATCCTCAAACCAATCCATCGTTACCACTTGAAAGGGGTGATCAATGTACGCCATCTCTTCTTCAATGATCCGCTTTTCTTCCATTTGATTCACAATGAGGACGATATCGTCTTTTAACACAAGCAGCTTGCACACGCCCTCTGGTGTATTTAACACGATGTGATTTCTTCTTCCTCCTGTCAGCCAGGAGAAGTTATTACGCTTTTGAATCAAGACACCGTCGAGCTGTTTTTCTTCCATTAATGTTCTTACTTGTTCAATCATCTAATCACCTGCCTATATGAGTGTATGAATGAAACGTTTAAAAGCTGTTTTCCCTTGCTCGGTTCTTTTAAACACACCCGCCTGTGAGAGAATACGAGAAAAAATCATGCCGACTTCTTTTTGTAAAATGGCTTCTGTATTGTCCTCTGTAAAGGTGTTCTCTTCAAGCAGACGCTTTGCCCATGTTTCGTGTTTCGTGATAGCAGGGCGGGCTTTGATTTCTTCAAGGGGGTTTTTGGATAAGAGCGCTTCTTTTAATTGACTTAATTCCTCTGCTAATCTACCAGGAAGAACTGCAAGACCCATCACTTCAATTAATCCGATATTCTCTTTTTTAATATGATGGACTTCTTCGTGCGGGTGGAAAATTCCGTCCGGGTGCTGCTTGTTTGTACGATTATTGCGCAGTACTAGATCTAATTCATAGTCATTTCCATGGCGGCGTGCAATGGGTGTAATGGTATTATGCGGCGTCTCTCCTGTATGAGCTAGCAGCTCCACTTCTTCATCTGAGTACATTTTCCACTTGGTTAAGATAAAGTCTGCGGCGTCTGCAAGCGTCTGCCGGCCGCTGCTTCGAAGCCGGATCACAGACATCGGCCATTTCACAATGCCAGCCCTCACATTCGGAAAGGCACTCATGGAAAAGACATCTTCCACCTCCGCTTTCGCCATCGGAAATTCATGCGCACCGCCCTGAAAATGGTCATGACTTAATATACTGCCCCCGACAATCGGAAGGTCGGCGTTCGATCCGATGAAATAGTGCGGGTATAAATATATGAAAGAAAGCAATCGTTCAAAGGTCTTTTTGGTGATGCTCATCGGCTCATGTTCGCCTTTGAACACAATGCAGTGTTCGTTGTAATACACATAAGGTGAAAATTGTAGAAACCAAGATTCATCTGTGAGTGTCACAGGAATAATCCGGTGATTCTGTCTCGCTGGATGGTTGATCCGTCCCCCAAACCCAACGTTTTCTTTACAAAGGAGACAAAGAGGATATTGCTTTTGACTAAGCTTTTTGGCTTCAGCGATTGCTTTTGGGTCCTTTTCCGGCTTCGATAGATTAATTGTGATCTCCAGCACACCATCATCTGTTGGTGTAAACCACTGCACATTTTTGGCGATTCTGCCTGTATGAATATAGTGTGCGTGCTGCTGCATTTCATAGAACCATCTTGTAGCCGCCTCTGGTCCTTCATGCTGGCGTTTCTCTTCAAACTTCGCATAAATGACACTTGGAGGCGCCACCAAGCATCCCATAATTTTCGCATCTAGTAAATCGCGATACGTATCCGTCCCTTCAGGGATAAGGCCAGTCTCTACTGCCCAATCCAGCATCGGCATTAAGATGTCTTCAAGCTCCGCATCCCCTGAGACTGTTCTTGCCTCAGCTTCATCCAGCCCAAGCACCTCAAGCAGCCGATTTCTCGTATAATCGATATCTAGTGGTGTGATCAGCTCTTGACTGATTCCGTATTGAATCAGCTGTTCCAGTTTATCAAAAATATCAACCGCCATTCTCTCTGTCCCCTCTCTTGCCTGCCTGTTATGCGTTATTTACTTTGGTAGCCGTCTGGATGTTTCTGAAACCAATCCCACGCACTTTGAATGATGGTGTGAAGGTCAGCATATTGAGGTGTCCACCCTAATTCTTGCAGCGCTTTTTCAGAAGAAGCAATCAGCTTTGCTGGATCTCCTGCGCGTCTGTCAGCCACCTGTGCTGGGATCGCATGCCCTGTGACGTTTCTAACAGCATCTACTACCTGCTTCACGGAGAAACCTGTGCCATTCCCTAAGTTGTATGTTGCACTTCCTTTTCCAGCGCGCAGACGATCAACAGCTAAGATGTGCGCCTCTACTAAATCCATCACATGTATGTAATCCCTAATACACGTGCCGTCCTCTGTCTCATAATCATCACCGTAAATCATGATCTGATCTCGTTTTCCTAAAGCCACTTGCAGAATGATCGGAATGAGGTGTGTCTCAGGCTGATGATCCTCTCCGACAAGTCCTTCTGTATGAGCGCCAGCTACATTAAAGTAGCGAAGCACGACGTATTTCATTCCATATGCCTGCTCAGACCACTTCAGCATTTTTTCAATGGCTAGTTTCGTTTCTCCATAAGGATTGGTTGGATTCGTCTCATCCGTTTCAACGATCGGCACTCGCTTTGGTTCACCATATGTGGCAGCGGTTGAAGAGAAAACGATGTGTTTCACATCAAATTCATTCATCACCTGAAGTAAGGCTGTCGCTCCTCCAACGTTGTTGTCATAGTACTTTAGCGGGTCTGTTACACTCTCACCGACAAGTGAATCTGCGGCAAAGTGCATCACCGCTTCTATTTGATGTGTTTTGAAAACCTGTCTTAAAAAATCTTGATCTCGTAAATCTCCCTCTTCTAAAACAGCTCCCTTCAAAACAGCTTCTTTGTGGCCTGTCTGCAAATTATCCACTACCACCACTTGTTCACCTTTCGCTAAAAGAGCCGCTACGGCATGACTGCCGATGTACCCTGCTCCCCCGCACACTAAAATTGTCATTACACTTCCTCCTTCGTGAGTTCTCTTGCGCCGCCTCCAATTCCAGCTGTGTAAAAAGAGGCTTGAATGCCCGTCTTCTCTTGATAAATCGCACCCGTTTCTTCTATAAATGATGCCAGCTGATTTTCTTTCACAATACTGATCGTACAGCCGCCAAAACCCGCACCCGTCATACGAGAGCCAATCGTACCAGGATGGAGCCAAGCGGCTTCTGCCAGTGTATCTAGTTCAAATCCAGTCACTTCATAATCATTCTTTAAAGAGAGATGAGAAGCCTTCATGAGGGCGCCTAGCTTTTCAATTTTATCATCTTTCAAAAAATTTATCGCTCTCATCGTCCGCTCGTTTTCTGTCACCACGTGTCTTGCACGTTTGCGGCATGTTTCATCCTGAATCAAGTGGGCACGCTCGGCAAATTCATCTGCCGTGAGCTCACATAAGTGGGCAAGATCGATTTCTTTTCGTAAATCGTTTAAAGCTGATTGACACTCTGACCGGCGTTCATTGTATTTGGAGTCTGCCAGTGTCCGCTTTTTGTTTGTATTGGCAATGACAAGCGCCAGTCCCTCTTGCCGAAACGGACTGTATTGAAAATCAAGGGTATCGCAATTGAGCAAGATGACGTGATCTTCTTTTCCAAGAGCAATTGAAAACTGATCCATGATGCCGCAATTGACGCCAATAAATTCATTTTCTGCACGCTGCGAAAGGAGGGCAAGACGGGCATTTGAAACGCCGAATGAATGCCATTCATTGATGCAGACGGCGGTGACAAGCTCAATCGAAGCAGAGGAAGACAGACCTGCACCATTGGGAATATTGCCGCCGTATACAATGTCAAAGCCTTCTTCGATCTTCATCCCTGCTTCGATAAACTGATGGAACACACCTTTCGGATAATTCGCCCAGCCATCCGACTCTAAGTAAGCGATTTCAGAAAGGTCGAATTCTTTCACACCATCGCCATCAAAGTTCAAGGAATACATTCTCACGCGGCCATCTGACCGCTTTGCACATGCTGCATATGTACCAAGAGTGAGCGCACAAGGGAATACATGACCTCCATTGTAATCTGTATGTTCACCAATCAAGTTCACTCTTCCCGGGGCAAAAAAATAGCGAAGTTCTTCTCTATCCCCAAATTGCTGGTGAAATGCCGTGCGTAACATATCGATCATATCCATTCCCCTTTTCTCTTCTGATACTCTTATTTTAGTTGCCTGAACTGCGTAAGTTCAATGGTAAAAAAATCGTTAAAAAATACCCTTTTTTTGCTGTGAATGGTACGATGTGATATGAGGTGTACCATGATTCAAAATAGAAAAAGGTTGTTTTTTGCTGTGAAGGAGGTTTTCCAATTTGAAGAAGGAAGCATTTGCATTTCGTTTTCACCATTCTGATGTTACATTGCCGGCACAAATATGGTCTGTTGGCTGGGAGGTTCAATCATCTTCGTTATACAGCTGGAATGGCGTGGAGCGGAAGGATCAGGGCAAGTGCATCTTTCAGCTCACACTGTCTGGACATGGCATGATTGAAATCGGACAGAAGCGGTTTAAAGTCTTGCCGGGGCAGGCCTTTCTTGTGAAAAGTCCAAGTGCCTATCAATATTATTTTCCAGAAGACAGTGAGCATTGGGAATTTCTCTATTTGACGCTTTATGGGGAAGCCTGCGATCTTTGCTTTGACCAATTTATTGATCAAGGAAAGCAGGTCATGCGTTTTCATCCTCATTCCAAACCGATCCGCCTGCTGAAGAAAATTTATGATGAAGCCAGTGAAAGACGGATTACCAATCCATTTGAGGGGTCTAGCCTTGCTTATCAATTTGTCATGGAACTGTATTCATATTTGCCAAAGCTTGAGGGACAAATGGAGAAATGGCCTGAGCCCATCGTCCAAGCGGCCTTGTTTGCCAGCCATCATTTTCACGAGGAAATTGGCCCAGACGATATGGCAGCTGCGGCACGTTTATCCAAAAGTCATTTTACGAGGGAATTCAAAAAGGCCACTGGCTTCACACCTATTCACTATTTAACCAATATCCGGTTAGAAAAGGCGGAAACATTATTAAAAACAACGAAATACTCGATTGAAGAAATCGCCATACAGTGCGGCTACCGAAATGCGAATTACTTGAATAAAGTCTTTCGAAAGAAAATCGGCATGTCTCCAAAGCAACTGCGGGAAACAAGCGATGCATAATAAAAAGCAGCCGCTGCATCATTGGCTGCTTCTTTTACGCTTTTGACAGGTCAACATGAATTCTCCCTTGTCTTAAAACAATGGTCATTTGCGTATCAGGGGTCATTAAATTTTCTAAAATGTCCGTTGCTGTTTGAAGCGCAATGTCCATTCGGTTGATCTTTTCCTTTTCTTGTTCCGAAAACGCTTCTGGATGTGCGGTCATTTCCTTGACTAGCCTCAGCACTTGTTCATGCTGCTTTTCTGTTTGTTGATATATGGCATCATATAAGTCGTCTGGCCTGCTGCTCATTTCACATCACCTATCTTTTTTTATGTGTTAAATCGCATCTTCTTTTGTTTTCTTGAAGACGAACCACTTACTGGCGACATAATTGACCACCACAATCACAAAGTTGACGAGAATTTTTGCGACGGTTTCATTGAGCGCCATTTGGCTCACAAATAAAATCATCAGCCCCAGATCTACACCTAGAGACATGAGACGGACACTAAAAAATGAAGAAAGTTCACGCATGAGGCTTTTTCTGTCACGAGCCTTTTGCTTGAAGACATACTTCTTATTGGTGATATAAGCAAAGAGAACAGCAAATACCCATGAAACAACCGTAGCTGTTTTGTAATCCATGGAAAACATCTCAACGAATAAATAGAAGCTGACGATATTGACAATGGTTGTACACACACCCATCACAAGATACATGACAACTTCTTGGTACTTTTGAAAAAGGCTATACATGTCTTTCTTCATTCCTTCTTGGTGGTTTCTGTTTCTTTTAGAATACCATCTTGAGAAGAACTTCCCAAACGAACAATATGTACGTCCTGCAAAGATGAAATTTGTTCTACTCGATGGCAAATGTCATCACAAATGGTTTATATGAGTCAAATGTTTTAGGTCTTTATCATTATTTTAATTTATAATCTTTTAACTGACTTTACAATTGTTTATTATTAGAAGTAAGATTTCAATATTTATGGGTTTTTTAGTCATTTTTTTAGGGACGTGGTAGGTGATAGATTTTACAAAATAGGTTAAATGTCATCATTTTTCGACAAAAATTTATTTTGCGCTGTTTTCAACCACACGTACAGTTACTAGACGGTTTGTTCAAGTCATTGGTTGCAGTGAATATGTCTTATTGAACTGGAGGATATTATGGATACGCAAGTGAAAAGAAGAGTTGACGAAGAGTGGGTTTATTTGATTCAGGAAGCGAAAAAAATTGGACTAGGCATCGAAGAAATACAAGCTTTTTTAACATCCAACGGTGATCAGAAGATGATAAACAAACCGTAAATCAACGCCGTTATCCTTTGTCTTTCAGACTGCTTTGGCTATAAGTTCTGACCTGTCAATTGACCTTTTGAAAATCCTTTCATGACGATACGCTACAATAATTGAACACCTCTCCATACCAATCCCTTCACTCAATGGGGTTCTGTCTTTCTATATTAGGAGGACAGTCCATTTCCTGTTCTTTATATGATACCTTTTTAGCTGCCATTCATGAAAATTGTCCTTCTCTCGTTATAAAACCAAGCTGCCCACCCATATATTAAGCATGAAAACAACGAGAAAGCAGAAAGGTGGGTAGAGCGTGAGTTCAGATTCCCTTTCGTATTATCACCAAAAAAAGGATCAGTATTATCATGGGGTAAACCCGGTCATCGTCAGCCGTATTCGCGCCGAATGGACGTCTTTATTGGATATCGGATGCGGCACAGGCAAGCTTGGAAAAGTCCTGAAACAAAAGAGCAGAACCATTTATGGCATTGAGTCATTTGAAGATGCAGCAAAAGAGGCTGAGCAAGAGCTGGATCATGTTCTCTGCGGAAATATTGAACAAATGCCTCTCCCTTATCAACATGAACAATTTGACTGCATTATTTTCGGAGACGTCCTCGAGCATTTATTGGACCCTTGGGCCGTTTTAAAAAAGGTGAAACCCTTCCTTAAAAAAGAGGGTGTCATTCTGTCATCTATTCCAAATGTCGGCCATATTTCAACGGTTTTAGAATTACTAGCCGGCAGATTTACTTATACAGATGCAGGGTTAATGGATCAAACACATTTACGTTTCTTTACCCTTCACGAAATACATGCACTCTTTCATTCAGCAGGTTTTCGCATTCGCGAATTCGAGGCCATTCGCGTACAGCATCCTTCCTATGCAGGCGTGTTGAATGATCTACATGAATTACTCATGAAACACGGCATTCGTTCTGATTTTCACGAGACCGCTACAGCCTATCAATATGTGGTCGAGGCGGTGCCATTTCATGAGTAATCCGACGATCCTGTTTGTTTTATGTGTGAATGATGAATCGATGTTTCAAACTTGCTTCCGGCAGCTCGCTTCACTTCCGGCCCCTCATGGATACCATGTGGAGGTCTTACCAATCAGACAGGCATCAAGTATGACCTCTGCATACAATGAAGCCATCACTCATCCAGCTCAGTTTAAAATTTATCTTCATCAGGATACCTTGATTGTTAAACAGCAGATGCTGCTTGAACTCATCCCGCTTTTTTTACAACATCCATCACTTGGCATGGTTGGCGTGATTGGTGCTGAAAACGTGCCTGATAATGGAATTTGGTGGGAGAGTTCTGATTGCAGGGGAAAAGTCATTGAATATCGTCACGACACCTATCAGCTGCTTTCGTTTGAAAGAGACCGTCAGCAGCCCGAAGCGCAAGATTATATCCAAGCTGCAGCCATTGATGGTCTCTTCATGGCAACACAATACGATGTGAAGTGGCGTGAGGACCTCTTTGACGGCTTTCATTTTTATGATATCTCGCAGTCCTTTGAATTCACTCAGAAGGGCTATGAAGTCGGGATTGCAAAACAAGAAGAGCCTTGGTGTATTCATAAATGCGGAGATCATTTTGACGCAGAAGCATATGAAAAAGCGAGAGAACAATTTCTTGCAAATTATCGATAGAAAGCACCCTTTTCGGGTGCCTTTTTTATGATATACTGTCATAAACAGCCAGATCGTCTCATATGCATTGGAGTACCTTGTCCCTAATTCGTACAAAGGAGGAAACAATGGCAGACAAAAAAGTTCATTATAAGAAGGTTGCCGCTTCAGAGGATTTTCGAAAACTTCTTGAGGAAAAACGCAGATTTATCGTACCGATGACGATTTTCTTTTTTCTTTTTTACTTTTCACTTCCGGTTGCTACATCCTACTTCACCTTTTTGAACACGCCGGCAATTGGCGCAATCTCATGGGCTTGGTTATTCGCCCTCACTCAATTTGTCATGACCTGGGTTTTATGTGGACTTTATGCGAAAAAAGCAGCTAAGTTCGACAATTATGTAAGCGCTTTAAAAACTGAATTAAGAGGTGATGACGAATGAGCATGACCGCTTTTATTTTGTTCGTAGCGATCGTAGGTCTCACATTGGTCATCACATATTTTGCTGCGAAAAAAACAAGCAATGCGAGTGATTTTTACACAGCAGGCGGAGGTCTGACTGGGTTTCAAAACGGCCTTGCCATTGCTGGAGACTATATGTCTGCTGCATCATTTTTAGGGATTGCTGGAATGATCGCGTTAAACGGATTTGACGGCTTTTTCTATAGCATTGGTTTCCTAGTAGCGTATCTTGTCGTTCTTTACGTTGTGGCTGAACCGCTTCGAAATCTGGGGAAATATACGATGGCCGATATGATCGCTGCACGTTTTAAGCGTCCTGCTATTCGAGGAGTTGCTGCCTTTAATACCATTACAGTCTCTACTTTTTATATGATTGCACAGCTCGTTGGAGCAGGTGCATTAATCAAGCTGCTTCTTGGCATTGATTACTGGATCGCGGTGCTGATCGTGGGTATCCTGATGACCATTTATGTCGTGTTTGGCGGCATGATTGCGACCAGCTGGGTACAGATCACAAAGGCTGTGCTTCTCATGCTTGGGACGTTAATTATTTCTCTTCTTGTGTTTGCAAAATTTGATTTTAGTCTGCTGAAGATGTTTGAACAGATGAAAACTGCAACCCCGCTCGGCGAATCGTTTCTTCACCCGGGAAATAAATATGATGTGCCTTTAGAAACCCTGTCTCTTAACCTCGCCTTAGTGCTTGGGACAGCAGGCTTGCCACATATTTTGATCCGTTTTTATACAGTAAAAGATGCCATTTCTGCGCGAAAATCGGTTCTTTCTGCTACTTGGATCATCGGGATTTTTTATTTAATGACGGTTTTCCTTGGCTTCGGTGCAGCTGCCTTTGTTGGAACAGAAGCGATCACAGCAGCAGATGCAGCCGGAAATATGGCCGCACCTCTTCTGGCACAAGCCCTTGGAGGAGATTTATTATTTGCCTTTGTTTCCGCTATCGCCTTTGCGACCATATTGGCAGTGGTGACTGGTCTTGTTTTATCCGCCGCGTCTGCTTTTGCCCATGACTTTTATAGTCAGATTATCCGCAAAGGAAAAGCGAGTGAGCGGGAGCAGGTGAAGGCGGCACGCTTTGCTTCAATCGGCGTGGCGATTCTCTCTATCATTCTTGCATTATTTGCCCAGTCCTTAAACGTCGCTTTTCTTGTGTCTCTTGCCTTCGCAGTGGCGGCGAGCGCAAATTTACCTTTAATTATCTTCACTGTTTTTTGGAAACGATTTAACTCTACGGGTGCCATCGCAGGAAGCTTAACAGGCCTTCTGAGCGCACTGATCATCGTCTCGCTCAGCCCAAGCGTCTGGGACCCATCAGGAGCAGCCATCTTCACAGGAGAGCCGCTTATCCCGCTGTCGAACCCTGGGATTATCTCGATTCCACTTGGGTTCCTTGCCGCCTACTTAGGCACGATATTCTCTTCTGAAAAAGCAGATGAAGACACCTTTACGGAAATTCAAGTAAAGGCACATACAGGCATGCATATGGATACTGATTCATAAGGAAAAGCCGGCTGCTCAGCCGGCTTTATTTGTGTTCTTCTGTTCAAATCTCAGTAAGGTATAAATTGGCTTTTTAATTTATTTTTATACTTCTCTAATCTGGCAATTCTTCTAAACGTGATTAGAGAGCAGCATGTAATGAGGATTAACAGAATTTCATGAACTTCCCCTCTGTTATCAACCACACTCTTCATTCCTATCCCTCCCTGTAATGAATCTATTTATAGTTATGTATTCCCTGCAAGATGTCATTCTTATGTTATCATGTTATACACATACTGGAAATTATTTAAAACGACACGAAAGAAGTAGGATGACATATGCAAAGCATGTATTCTGCAAAATTATTATTCGAATCTATCTCATCACCAAGCAGTATACCTGATAAAATCTTTGAAGAACGAATTGTCTTGTTAAAAGCTAAAAACCAACGTCAAGTGAAGGAAATAATCAATCAAGGCTTCCCAGAAGAAACCTATGATAATGCAGAAGGTGGACAAACTAACATAAGATTAGCAGCCATCCTAGATATCTTTGAGCTTGTAGATCACTTAGAGCAAGAATCACTGCACTTGAGTGAAGTGTACAGCCGACACCTTATTTTTGATAAAGAAACATCTGTTCAAGAAGCCATTGAGGCATATCCTCTAGACAAATAAAAAACCGGCTGCTCAGCCGGCTTTTTAATAGCGCTGGATTAACCATGGGGTTTTCAGAACATTTTTTAAATAAACGACCTTCCCTTGGTCGTTCAGCTCTGCGATATTAATTCCTTCTGCTGTATAGACACGGTCATCCGAAAGCTTTCCGCAAACGGCCCAGTTTGTTTCATACTTTCATCTTCTCTTTTCATCCACCCGTCCCACATATGCTTAATGTCATCATGTACGTGGAAAAATGTGTTCAAAAATTGTGTGAACGCTTGGATACCAGGCTTTTGAGCGCCATTTAAGACAATCATGACATCGTCTGAAAACAATGCCAGCCATTTGCTCCTGCCCTCTCCCTGCTTCATCCCTTTTATTTACCTGTTATTTTGAAAATAATCGAACATATCATTGCACACACTTGTTTCTCTCCTGTCTATTTTCCCCGGCATAAGAAAAGACATGAATTGATTCAATCCATATCTTCTTCAGATTAAAGAGATGCTTTTTCTGCTTCAACAAGTGATTTCAGCTCATCTGCTGCTTTTTTTGGATCGGCGCTCTGGCTAATAGCACTAATGATGCTCACACCATCTGCGCCAGCTTGTATCACTGGTGCAGCGTTATCGTATGTGATCCCTCCAATTCCTACAATCGGAATTTGAAGGCCATGACGGCGGACTTCAGTGATCAAAGACACACCCTGAACACTGCGTGTATCCTTTTTCGTTTCCGTTGGATAGACTGGGCCCATCCCGACATAATCTGCTCCGTCCTTCATGGCTTGTTTTACTTCATCTAGGTTATGCGTCGACACGCCTAATATTTTATTCCCGATCCTTTGTCTGACGTCTTTTGCGTTTGTGTCTTCCTGTCCAACATGAACGCCATCTGCATCAAGATCAATCGCTAGCTGTACATCATCATTCACAATAAAAGGAACATTTGCTTCTTGGCAAAGCGCTTGAATTTGACGAGCCAATTGTTTCTTCTCATCACCCTGCAAAGCTTTTTCACCCTTTTCACGAAATTGAAACATGGTGATTCCACCTTGAATGGCCTCTTTCACAACATCAAGCGGATGCCTCGGTGTATTCGCTGTTCCCATAATAAAATAAACCGATAATTGCTGTTTGATTTGCTGTTGATCAGCCTTTGTCATGTGAAACTCCCCCTATGTTCCCTAACGTCAGCACATCATCTCCGGTTGTGTGTGATAGTGCGTTTAACAATTCAATTTGAAAAGTTCCCGGTCCTTTATCCTTTGCGCTCAGAGCTGCCCTTTCAGCGGCGACTCCATAAAACAGCAATGCAGCGGCCGACGCATGAAGCGGCTGTTCACCTGCTGCACAAAAAGCCCCGATGACAGACGTCAGCAAACAGCCGGTTCCCGTCACCTTGGTGAGCCATTCATGTCCATTATGAATGGACAGCACCTCATCTCCATCTGACACCACATCGACTTTTCCTGTGATTACCACTATTGTCTGAAGTGCAATGGACGCTTGTTTGGCTAATACCGATACATCTCCACCCGCCGCTTTCGCATCAACGCCTTTTGACTCCCAGCCATCCACTCCAAGTAAATGAGCCACTTCAGCAGCATTTCCTCTGACAACGGTCATTTTCACTTGCTCTAACAGCTGTTTAACGGCATTCGCTCGAAACGTTGTCGCACCAACGCCGACAGGATCTAACAAAACAGGTACACCTTTTTCATTGGCAGCTTGTCCAGCAAGTATCATAGCTTCCACCGTCTCTCTGGTCAGTGTGCCAATATTAAGCACAAGTGCATCCGCTAATCGCGCCATTTCAGCCACTTCTTCTTTGGCGTTTGCCATGACTGGCGAAGCACCTAAAGCAAGCAGTCCATTCGCTGTAAAATTCGTCACAACTTGATTGGTGATATTATGAACAAGTGGATTTTTTTCTCGAACCTTCTCCAATAAATGAGACGCGCAGCTTGTTTTCACCCGTATCGTCCTCCCTTTTACTCTGCATCCCACACGTAGGATTTCGTATGCTTTAACCATTCTCTTGCCGCAAACGACAAATAACGGTCTTTTCGCCAAATGACACCTAAATGCCACGGAATCAACGGGTTTAGGGAAATGACCTTTACCTTTTCAGGATCAAGATCACGGCAGATTCGTTCCGGCAGAAGGCCAATCCCTAAGTTTTCAGCTACCATTTCTCTAATGAAATCCCACTGAGACGTTTCATAAATGACATTTGGCCGAAATCCCGCATTCATACATTCATTCAAAATCCGGCTGTGCAGAACAAAATCTTCTCTAAAGAAAATAAAAGACTCTTTCCTTAAATCAGCTAAATGTACCTCCTCACGATCAGCCATCGGATGGGATGGATGCGTCACGAGCTTCATGTTCTCTTTAATAATGGTGTACGTATAAAAGATTTTATCATTTACAGGCAGAACAATGACACCAATATCAAGCGATCCATCCTCGACTCCTTCCTCTACTTTAATGGAGCCGTGCTCGACCAATTGAAATGTGACATCTGGGTATTGCTGGCGGAATTCTCCCATGACATTCGGGAAGAAACTTGACCCAATCATCGGCGGCAGTCCGATTCGAATATGCCCTTTTTTTACATTCATTAAATCATTTAATTCGCTCGTTAAATTCTGAAATGACTGTGTAATTTCACTCGCCTGTGTATACATGGTTTGGCCAGCATCTGTCATTTCAACTTGCCGGCCATTGCGGTAAAACAACTGCACCCCCAGCTCATCCTCCAGGTTTTTGACCATCTTGGAAATGGTCGGCTGCGATACGTAAAGGGACTGTGATGCTTTCGTGAAGCTCTTTAACCTTGCCACTTCTAAGAAATATGTTAAATGTCTGATGTCCACATGCTTCACCCTTCCTATAGACAAAAGGAATAATCACTATTCGATATATGTATTTTACCTATAACTGAACGTGCTGTACACTTTAAAGTAAGCTGATCACTTGGAACGTTGTCATGTTTTTGTGAAACACTGAACAATTTATATAGAAAAAGGAGTGAACAGAAAGTGAAAGTGCTCAAAACGCCGCTGATTGCTGCCCTTCAGATTATGGTCTTGTTTATTTTTGCGAAATTCATGAATGTGCTGGCGGCCTTTTTGCATTTAAGAATTCCGGGCACGATCTTAGGCATTCTTGTCATTTTCTTATTACTTCATTTTAAGATCATTCAATTAAAATGGATAGAACTTGGCGCCGTATGGCTGCTCGGAGAACTGCTGCTTTTCTTTATTCCATCAGCAGTTGGTGTCATTGATTATGGAAAACTGCTTTCTCAATCTGGCACAAGTATTGTCCTTGTCGTCTTAATTAGTACGTTTGTGGTCATGCTCTCAACTGGTATCATGACGCAAATGATTGCGAAACGAAAGGAGCGGAAAAAACTATGTTAGTTGGCGGACTATTTCTGATTTTAACAGTTCTTTTATATCTCGGATCAAAAGCGGTGTACAAACGACATCCGAAGGTCTATGTCTCCCCCTTACTTGTGACTCCGCTTGTCCTTGTCGCCTTGCTGTTAACCGTCGACATTCCTTACGATGCTTACAATGAGGGCGGGAAATGGCTCACAAATATGCTGCAGCCTGCGACTGTTGCTTTTGCCATTCCTTTATATAAGTATTTTCATATCCTGAAGAAGCATGCAGTAGAAATCATTTTGAATGTGGCTTGCGGCTCTGTCATTGCGATCTTGTCAACAGCATTTATTGCCAAGTTGTTTCATCTGGACACAGGCCTTATTGAGAGCCTTGTCCCAAGATCGGTCACAACACCTATAGCAATGAGTGTGTCAGAAATGATCGGCGGCATGCCGTCCGTTACGGCTGTGTTTGTCATTTTAACCGCACTGTTTGGATCGATTATCGGTCCAATGGTGATCCGTTACTTCCGCATCGATAATGACATTGCCATGGGCGTCCTGCTTGGAACGGGTGCACACGGTGCAGGAACATCGAAGGCCTTTGAAATGAGCTCCGTCTCAGGGACGATCTCAAGTGTATCGATGATTATTTCAGCCATTATTACATTATGTGCAGCGCCTATCCTTATGTCGTTTGCCTTATAAAAAAAGCCATTTTCCAATATGGGAAATGGCTTTTTCTTATGCTTGTATGAAGACAACCTTTAAATAGTTTCCTTCGGGATAATTCTTCGTTGTACGAAAATCCTCGGGAAGTGTATATTCTTCAAGTATCCGATAGCTTTGCCCTGATTCTTTAAAAGCCTGCGCAATAAACCCTTTAAATTTCTTCATGCCAAATGCACTGCTATTCGTTGATGCCACAATGACGCCGTTCTCAGCTGTGATTTGGATGGCTTCTTTTAATAGTTTCTTATAATCCTTCGCCGCACTGAATGTGTGCTTTTTCGTTCGTGCAAAGGAAGGCGGGTCTAAGATGACGAGATCATAGGTCCAGCCTTTTTTCGCTGCAAACGGAAAATATTTAAAGACATCCATGACTTTGATCTCCTGTCCGTCCACATCAATATCATTGACTTCAAACTGCTCAGATGTTTTTTTCAGGCTGCGGTTTGCAACATCCACACTTGTCGTATGGCTCGCTCCACCAAGCGCAGCTGCCACTGAGAAAGCGCCTGTGTAAGAAAACGTATTGAGCACAGTCTTTCCTTTTGCATAACGATCTCGGATCGCTTTTCTCACATGACGCTGATCAAGGAAAATACCCGTCATCGCGCCATCATTTAAGTAAACCGCCACGTTCATGCCGTTTTCTTTCACGATGAGAGGAAATTCACCTTTCTCTCCCTTCACAAAATCATCGTCTTCTATATACTGTCCAGACGTATCAAATCGTTTCTTTTCATAAATGCCTTTATAGTCTGGATATACGTGCTCAAGTGCAGCCAATACATCTTCCTTTAATGTATAGACTCCTTGACTATACCATTGGATGAGATAGAACCCGTCATAATGATCAATCGTGACGCCGCCAATTCCATCCCCTTCTCCGTTGAATACACGGAAAGCAGTCGTCTGTGCATCACGAAATAAATGCGTTCTGCTTTTCGCTGCCTGCTCAAGCCTAGAGACAAAGAAAGCTTGATCTATTTTTTCGTTCGCATCAAAGGTTAGTACCCAGCCGATTCCTTTATTTTGTACACCATAATACCCTTTTCCTAAAAAAGCGCCCCGCTCATCTACCCATTCAATGAGCTCGCCTTCCCGTACACCGTTCACATGCGATACTGCATCTTTGGAAATGAGCGGATATCCTTTTTTCACTTGTTCCGCAAATGTTTGTTTTAATGAGATTTTTTTCATTTGTGTCATCCTTATCCTAAATTGACTCTCTCTATCCTACCATATGAATGTATACGTTACTTCTATTATGATAAGATGAGGAGAAAAATATCAACTGACATAAGGAGGCACTTCGTTTGACGACATTACGCTTAGATCATACAGGTATTATGGTTTCGAATATCGATCAGTCGATTGATTTTTATGAAAAAGTGGTGGGCATGAAATTAAAGGACCGCATCACTCATACAAATGGAGTGATTGAGCTTGCATTTCTCGGGTTTAAAGATGAAACAGAAACGGAAATTGAGCTCATCCAAGGCTACAGCAGTGACCTGCCATCTGAAGGGAAGGTCCATCATCTCGCTTTCACAACAGACAATATTCATGCTGAATTCAATCGTATTCAAAAGCTGCAAATTGAATTAATTGATGAAGAAATCACGACATTACCAAATGGATATTGCTACTTCTTTTTCAGAGGCCCAGACCAAGAATGGATCGAATTCTTCCAGCGCTAATATTTCCTAGGAAATGGGGCCGCTAAATCCCTCCCGTTTATTCATAAAGAAAAAGAGTAAGAGCATATCCATGCCCTTACTCTTTTTTATAACACCTTACTAAGAAATGATTTTGTACGCTCATGCTGCGGGTTCCCAAAGAGAGCTTCCGGTTTGTCTTCCTCGACAATATATCCGCCATCCATAAAGATGACACGATCTCCTACTTCTCTTGCAAAGCCCATTTCATGTGTGACCACAATCATTGTCATGCCTTCGACAGCTAATTGTTTCATTACAGCTAATACATCCCCCACAACCTCAGGATCAAGAGCCGATGTTGGCTCATCGAATAATAGTACTTTCGGGTCCATTGCCAAGGCTCTTGCAATGGCGACACGCTGTTTTTGGCCACCAGATAATTGGTTAGGAAAGCTTTGAGCTTTGTCTTTTAAGCCGACTTTTTCAAGTAAGTCTAACGCTTTTTCGACTGCTGCCTTCTTCTCGATGCCTTTTACCTTGATCGGTGCAATCGTGATATTTTCTAAAACGGTTTTATGAGGGAATAAATTAAAGTGCTGAAACACCATGCCTACTTCTTGTCGTACTTTATTGATATTTACTTTTGGGTCTGTAATCGTGTGTCCGTGGACAACGACTTCTCCAGCCGTGATATCTTCTAATTTATTGAGGCATCTTAGAAACGTGCTTTTCCCTGATCCAGAAGGACCAATGACACACACTACTTCCTTTTCCTCGATGACTGCGTTAATATCCTTTAACACTTCGTGATCGCCAAAGGATTTCTTTAAGTTTTTCACCGTAATCATACTCATTTGATATCAAATCTCCTTTCTGCGTAGCTAGCCAGTAGAGAAAGTAAATAAATGATCACGAAATAAATGACACCGACAATCAGCCAGACATTCAAAGGATCAAATGTAGCCGATGCTTGAACTTGCCCTCGCTGCATAATATCGGCAATCCCGATAATAGATAAGAGAGATGTATCCTTCAAGCTGATGATGGCCTGGTTTGTAATCGCTGGGAGCATGCGGCGGAAGGCCTGCGGCAGGACGATAAAGCGCATGTTTTGCCCCCCTGTAAAGCCTAAAGAACGCGCAGCTTCTGTTTGTCCTTTATCAATAGACTGAATCCCTGCACGAATAATTTCTGAGAAATAAGCCCCTGCATTAATTGCTACTGTAATAATCCCTGCGGGCACTCGATTAAGCGAAATGAATTCAAGTGTATTCAAACCAAAATAAATGAAGAATAGCTGTACGATAAATGGTGTACCTCGAATGGCATTCACAAAAACGAGTGCGATGAAATTTAAAATTTTAAATGGTGACAGACGGAATAATGCCACAATTAACCCGATGATAAACCCTAAAATGATGGCAACAACAAAGATATATAAAGTGGTTTGCAAACCATCCATTAAATACGGAAATGCATTAATAATAGTATCCAAGTTTCTCCCTCCCTAATTCACATACGGCTCACACATAAAGAAAGCGCGCTCGGAGCGCGCCTCGCTTGTGTTATGACTTCAAATATTTATCAATAATTTTGTCATATTCACCGTTTTTCTTTAGGTTCTCAAGGCCTTTATTGATCTTCTTCAATAGGTCTTGGTTTTTCCCCTTCATAACAGAGATACCATACTGGTCTCCATTCAAGCGGTCTCCAACTGTTTTCAATTTTAAATCTTGTTGTGCGATCGCATATGTAATGACAGGATAATCCTCAATTAAGGCATCTGCATTTCCGTTTGATACTTCTTGGAACATAGATGGGCTGTCATTAAATTGAACGACTTCATACCCATATTTATCTGCGTTATCAGCTGCGAACTTGGCACCAGTCGTCCCGTTTTTAACAGCCAGCTTTTTCCCCTTTAAGTCATTAATCAATTTGATGCTGCTGTCCTTTTTCACAACAACTGTCAGCCCAGCGTCGAAGTAAGGATCTGAGAAATCTACTTTCTTCTTGCGCTCATCTGTAATGCTCATCCCGCCCATTCCAACATCAAGCTGTCCTGCCTGCATCGCTGGAATGATGCCTGAGAAGTCCATGGCTTCAAGCTCCACTTTGAAACCTTGGTCTTTCGCGATTGCATTAATTAAATCAACGTCTATTCCTTCATATTGACCACCCTTTTCAAATTCAAATGGCGGATAAGTTGTATCTATGCCAATTTTATATGTGCCTTTGCCTTCTCCCGAACCACTGCCTGATTTTGATCCACAGGCTGCCATGACAAGCACAACAATTAGTCCCATGATCAATAACATCGATTTCTTCATAAAACACGACCCCCATTGTCAGTTTTGTCTAAATATTCGCAATAACAATAATACTATACCACGCTAAATCTATAGTGTGTGATATTTTTTATCAATACCAAAGATCCATACAATTCTAGATCAATAGTCTCTTTAAATTTTACTTTTTTGCGAATAACTCATTTTATTCTAAAAGAAGAGTCATTCACAATTATGGTGTGAGATAATCTCACAAAAAACAAGGCAGTGCTTTGATAAATGATGTTTCTCTCTTGCATATGAAAGCAAACTCAACAACTTGCTTCCTCTCTATATTGATATTGTAATATATTTTTTTCAAAACCCTCTTTTTACCTAAAATTATGTAAGCGCATACAAAAAGAGCCGCGTCTCCCTATTTCTTTCACTACTGGTTGAATTTACATCAAAAAACATGTTTTACAAACTGCACGAGAGAGCTTAAAATATAAGAAGATACTGGAATATGGGAAGTTGATTCAGAAGAACGGATATTGATAGATGAAGAAAGGAGGATATGAATTGGCCGAAGCAGGTGTTTTGTCGTCCGTTGATGTAGCGAATATGCTCAATGATTGGTATGTCATGATGAAAAAAAGAGAGATCCAAGGTGCTATCCAGTTAAAAGAAGACATTCTTCAAGCGTTTGATCGAATGGAAGAAAATCAAGACGTCTTACTTTACTATCAACTGCTAGAGTACCGTTTTAAAGATCTAATAGAAGATACAGCTTCGTTAGATCATAGTCTTTTTGTTGATGAAAATGCCATCCGTACGGATGATATGCTAAGCTATTATTTCTATTTCTTTAAAGGGATGTATGAAATGCGCAGAGGCAATCAGGATACGGCATTTCACCATTTAAAATTGGCCGAGAATAAATTAGATCTCGTGCACGATGACATTGAAAAAGCCGAATTTCATTATAAAACAGGGTGTCTTTACTATAATATTAGGTCCACGCTTCTCTCCATCCGCCACTTAAAGATGGCTTCATCTATTTACGACGCAGATCCATGTTATGTCAAAAAATCAATCAGCTGTCAAATGATGCTTGCTTTGAATTATGCGGATCAGTCGAAATATGATGAGGCAGAATCGCTGTTCGAAGAAGTCATTCATTCACTAGAACAGTTGGAAGATCCAGATTTACTTGGACATGCCTATTGCAATGCAGCCTTTATTAAAAGTCTAAGAAATGAATACAGTGAAGCTGTGCCACTCCTAGAAAAGGCTTTAATGATAGAATCATTCGAAACTTCTTCTCCAGGCGGCTATTTACTTGCCATGTACGCCTACACAAAAGCACTATTTAAGCTGAAAAAGCCAGGTTTGTTCCACTATTATGTACAGCTTTCACTTCAAAAAGCAGAAAATTTAAAACAACGAAACATTTCACTTAAATTATCCATTTTAGAAACACTTATGATTCAGCCAGACAACATGATTGAGCAAATCAAGGCTTATTGCGATCAATTAGAATCAATGAATTTCCTTGTTGACCTTGAAGCTATTTGTCAGGATGCAGCAGCTTACTTGACGGATCTGGCGCTTCATGAAGAATCCTCTTATTTTAGAAACAAGGCGTTGTCCTTGAAAACTTGTTAAGAAAATGGAGTGATGTATGATGAAAAAATGGATCATCACAAGTGCGGTTTTAACCCTCTTGATAACAGGTGTTTCTGTTAGTACTTCCATTCAAAAAGACAGCCAATCTGCACAATCTCAAGATATTATTCAACAGAGAGACCGCGGAACCAACCCTTAATATGAAAAAAAGCAGCTGTGATCAAAACAGCTGCTTTTTGATGTGCTAATCAATTTCTCGTTTAATATTCTGCATTTTTTCATCTAAGTAATTGGCAATATCTGCGGCTTCCTTCAGTTCATCAGTCAGCTGATGAGGAACATCGTTTTGCAGTTTATAATAGATTTTATGCTCTAGACTCGCCCAAAAATCCATCGCAATGGTCCGTACCTGAATCTCAACTTTCACATGCTCCACACGATTTGTTAAGTAGACAGGTATCTCAACAATTAAATGAAGGCTTCTGTAGCCATTTGGTTTCGGATGTTGAATGTAGTCCTTCACTTCAAGGATCTTTAAATCCTCTCTTTGCCTCAATACATCCATAATATTATAGATATCTTGAATAAAAGAACAGATGATGCGGACACCTGCGATATCATGGATATGTTCCTTGGCACATTGTGTCGTGATGTCGCATCCTTTTCTTGCTAGTTTATTCACTATACTTTCAAAGGATTTAATTCGTGATTTTGTATGCTCTATTGGGTTGTGTCCATGGATTAAATTATACTCCTGGCTGATAATTGAAAACTTTGTATCCATTTCATCTAACGCAAATTTATATACTAGTAGTTCATTTTTCCAGTCTTCCATGACATTTTTCAAATCTTCTACATGAGTTGCTGACATATTCATTTTCTTTTTGTCATCTCCTTTTGGAAACGGCAGCTGCACCGCTTTCCGTTTACTAGACGGAGAGAGGACTCGAATGGTTTTAAAAAATACGCAGTTAGCCTCGTTGTTTGTAATATGTCAGCGCCAGCGCAAGAGCCAGCACAGAGCCTTTCACAATATCCATTGCATAATAAGGGACAGACATCATCACAAGCCCGTTTTGTAAAATACCGATGAGTACAGCCCCGATAAAAGTGCCAAATGCGTTTGGCTTACCTGCTCCCATGACGGAAAAGCCGATAAAAGCAGCCGCTACTCCATCCATTAAATATGGTGCACCCGCATTAATTTCTGCTGTCATGACCCTTGAAGCCAGTACGATACCGCCGATCGCTGCAAATAAAGCAGAAAGCAGATAGGCCGCAATTTTGTATTTGTTCACATGTATGCCAGACAATCGAGCGGCTTCCTTATTCCCACCGATGATGTACATGAATCGGCCGTGCTTTGTGTAGGTCATGAAAACATGCGCAAATAGTACAATGGCAGCCATAATCAGAATGATATATGGCACCTGTCCAATTTTGTTGAAAAAGGCAGGAATCGTCCCCGTTGAGAACGTGCCATCGGGAAGCACCATATTTTCAGAAATAGTCGCCCCTTTCGTATACGTTTGAGCCAGCCCTTGAATGATAAACATCATGGCTAATGTCATGAGCATATCTGGAATTTTCATTTTGACGATCATCCATGCATTTAGCAAACCAACAATGATTGAAGCCGCTAGTGCAGAGAGAATTGCAATCAGTGGGTTTTGCGAGAACCATACGAACATAGAAATGACAATCGCATTTGATAGCGTAGCGACTGATCCAACTGATAAATCAAAGCCGTTTACTGCCAATGAGATAGTTAAACCTACCGCAATGATGGTCACTATCGAGATAGACCGTAGAATATTGATGATATTTCCTGATTGCAAAAATGCTGGATTCGATGCCGCAAATACCACAATTAACACGACAATGGTTAAGATCGTGCCATATTGATAAAAGAAATCAAACAGATGAAAGGATGGCCGCTGTTTTTTGATTTGCTGCACAGGGGCTGGAATTTGTTGTTCGCTCATGATTGTCCTCCTGTTGAATGATATAAAAGCTCCTCTTCAGTCGTCGGTGCAGTCATTTCCCGGGCAATGCTGCCATCATATAACACGTATACTCGGTCAGCGATACCTGCAATCTCTGACAGCTCACTCGACGCATAAATGACAGATTTTCCGCGGGCGGCAAGCTCTGCAATCAAAGTGAAAATATCTTTTTTCGCTCCAACGTCTACACCTTTGGTTGGTTCGTCAAAGAGATACACATCTGCCTCAGCCAGCAGCCATTTTCCGATAGCAACCTTTTGCTGATTTCCACCAGATAGGTGCTTCACCTTTGCTTCAAGCGACGGCGTTTTGACACCAAGCCGTTTGACGATGTCACCTGCTTCCCGCTTTTCCTTCGAACGATATAAGAAGCTGAATATCTGTGAAAATGAATGAAGACTTGCAGCCGTTAAGTTCCACCCCACGCTCTCTTCGGTCAGAATCCCTTCTTTTCTCCGCTCTTCAGGCACAAGGGCCATTCCAGCTCTCACAGCTTGATGAGGCGATGTGATACGGATGGTTTGACCATGTAGCTGCACGGTCCCCGTCTTTTTTTCTGAGGCACCGAAAAGGGCTTTGCATAATTCTGTTTTTCCAGCACCGACAAGTCCTGCGATCCCGAGAATTTCTCCTTTTTTGACATAAAAATGAATGTTGTTTAATTTTTGTTGATCGTTTAGTTCTTTCACTTCAAGCACAATTGGTGCATCTTTCAGTGGGCTGCGAGACGGGAACTGCTCCTCTAATGGTGCACCTAACATTTCTTCAATGACCTGCTGCGGATTTGTGTCTTTGACAAGATGAGCTGCGACATCCGATCCATTTCGCATCACAGTCAGTTCATCACAGATGGTGAAAATTTCAGGCATGCGGTGAGAGATAAACACGATCCCCGTCCCATTCTGTTTCAATCGATCAATCATTGAGAATAATTTACTTGTTTCTGCATGACTAAGCGGAGCCGTTGGTTCATCTAAGATTAAAATGCTGCATTTAATGGAAACGGCCTTGGCAATGAGCAGCATCTGTTTTTCGGCAAGGGTCAGATCGCTGACAGGTCGTTTTGTGGAGATGTCGATGTCCATTTCTTTTAATAGCTGAGCCGCCTTGCGATGCAGTTCTTTCCAACTGACAAATGTTTTTTTCTCAATCTCATGCATCATCATATTCTCACCAACAGTTAAGTAGGGAACAAGCGCCGTATCCACTTCTTGGTGGACCGTCTGCACACCATATGAGGATGCATCCTTTGGAGTTTGAATGGTTGCCGCCTGGCCATTGATGTGGATGGTTCCGTCGAAGTGCGCATGAGCGCCAGAAAGAACTTTCATTAACGTTGACTTCCCAGCACCATTTGCTCCAATCAGTGCATGGACCGTCCCTTTTTTTAATGTGAAATTCACTTGATCTAACGCTTTAACCCCTGGGAATTCAATTGAAATATTCTTCATACAAACAAGCGGCGCTGTCATAGGTGTCCTCCTTCTCTTGATATCATCTGAAAAACGAAACACCCTCTATGAAAAGAGAGTGCACGTCACTTATTTTGTATAATGCTTCTTCAAGGTCTTCATCCAATCTTCCTCAAAAGCAGTCGATGAACCGAATCCCTTCACTTCGTCTGCAAGATTAACCATGTTAATGGCTTTTCCTGCTTGCTGAAGCTGCTTTTGAGAAATGAGAGAGGCCTCAAGGTCATAGGAAGATGGTGTTTTCTCACCAGCTATTTTCTTCGCAAGAATCCTCACGTCGACTGCACCGATGAGCTTCGGATCAACCGCTGCTGTGTACTTCCACGGACTGTCCTTCGCTGTCATTTCTTGAAGATCCGCATTTGACACATCAATCCCATAAATCTTCACTTCTGTTCTTCCTGCTTCCTTTAACGCTCTTGCTGCCCCAATGGCAAAGGCATCCCATGTGGCAAAAATAGCGTCCAGCTTGCCCTTTGGATACTTATTCAGCATGGCCGCTACTGCATTTTGCGTTTGAACAGACGTATCAGAGGAGGCAATACCAAAGCGGTCAAGCTCCTTGATCCCTGAATGTTGTTTAAGCGTTTCTTGATAGACCTTGTTTCGTCTCACCATTGGCGGGAATCCATCTACCCAGAGGTACGCAATATTTGCTTTTCCTTTAAAATCAGACACGAGCGCATCTAATGATTTTTTGGCTAATTGTTCGTCATCTTGAGACGTCACTGTGACCCCTTTGATGTCCTTCAGCTTAGGATTCGAATCAAATGCTACAACTGGAATGCCTTTCGCTGTGATCTTTTTCACATCAGCGACTGTCGCCTCGTCGTCCCCGTGAGAGATGATAAAGCCATCATAATTTTCTTCCAGCGTCTGAGAGATGGCATCATGGAATTTCGCTGTATCACCATTTGCGGTGTAGACATCTACCGTAAAGCCGAGTGCTTCACCTTCCGCCTTGGTCCCAGCTAAAAATTGAGCCGTATGATCGTCTCCTCCAATTTTGCGGATGACTTTAATTTTTGCTCCCTGACCCTTTGCAAATCGCTTCGGTACATTGTCAAAGGACACCTTTTCGTTCGTATTTGCCTTTGAGCCTGCACTTGATCCGGTGCCGCATCCAGTTAATAGGACGGTCAATGCCGTTAATAAGACAAGAAATGATGTAAAATGCTTACGTTTCATTGCTGTTCCTCCTCGAGTTGTTTTGATTTTTCACATCGGAAAACTAGGTAAAAAAGTGGAAATACGCCTGTAAAACAGGCATTTGATTCGAAAAAGAGACGAAGAAAAGCCTCTCTTGGAAAGAGAGGCTTGATCACCGCTGCATGAAACATGTATCGGGAAGTCTTCCTCTCTTATCTGTCAAAGCTGTAACAGCTTTGCAGGAATTAGCACCAATTTCTAAAATAGAAACGGTTGCTGGGCGTCATAGGGCCAGTCCCTCTGCCTCTCTTGATAAGAGATCCGTTATGAAATTTGTTTTCGTTGAAATGTCTTCTTTACTTTAATGTGATGTCACATCAATGTCAATGACTTTTTTGAAAATTTCTAAAATAACATCAGCTTCCGATGATTTTCTTCGCAGGTGATGATTTCTTCAGACGGAAATCATATTTTTTCTCATTCACAAATTGTGGGTTGAGATGTGCTGATCCTTTATCTTGACCGCTTTTAGAGAGATACGTTTTGTAGCCTTCCAACCATTTCCCGCGCCAAATCCACTGTGATGCTTTCGCACCTTTGCGGTCATCATAAACGTTCTTCTGGAAGGTATTCTTTTGGTTCACTTGATAAAGATTCACGACCAAGTAATGCGAGGCACTAGCTGACATGATATTATTCGTGATTCGATTGTTCACTGCTTGATACTGCATTAGCAATTGACCGCCTTCTAAGCCGGCTGTGTCATTTTTGTACAAAATATTATGTGAAATCGTCGTATTGGTTGTACCGCCCCGCTTCTTATCATAGCCGCCAATAGAAATGCCTGTATAACGGTTTAAATATACTTGATTGTGTTCGATGCGGATGCGGTCCGCCATTTTCCCTTTATGTTCGCTTGTGACTTCAATCCCCAGATCATTGTGATGTGAGATGTTATGATCGATCACAATGTCTTTTCCGCCATCAACATAAATTCCGCCAGCGGAGATGTCGCTGCCATAGGCTGGGTTCCCTGCACTCGTAATCTCATATACTTTGTTTTTAGAGACGACACCATTTCTCACTTGATCATACTTTTTAGAGGGTGCTACGTTCTCAAAACCAATTAAATCAATGCCAATATTATCAGTGTGCCGGATCGTGTTATGTGTCACACGGAACTTTTTGACGTTTCCATTTAGCACAAGCGCTTCACTGAAGCCCAGTTTTAGTTTTTCAACAGTATTTCCTTTGATTTCAATGTCTTCAATCGCTGCAGGAGCTTTTGTCCCATAGACAGCAATTCCATGTGCATTTCCATTTTTATGTTTCGTCTGAATGTCATACACTCGGTTATTAAGCAGTTTAACGCCTTTGCCGCTTCCTTTGATGAAAATACCAACTGGTGTCAAATCTTCTTTATTCGTCTTAAGATGTCCTACAGTCAAGCCTTTGAGGGTGATGTAGCTCTTTTGGTCGATCGTGACAAGACCTCCATCGGCTTGATTTCCTTTAAGGGAAGCCCCGCTAATCACAGGTTTTTCTTTTCCGTAAGCTTGAAAGACAACGGGTGCTTTCTTTGTTCCTGAATGGCGGACCATCAATTTTTCTTTGTATGTACCGCCTCTCATGTAAATGGTTGTCCCAGCCTTCGCCATACTTGCTGCTTTTTTCAGCGTGCGGAAAGGTTTTTGCTTTGTTCCCGGGTTTTTGTCGCTTCCGTTTACCGCTACGTAATAGGCTGTGCTTTGCTTAGCGCCAGCCTCATCTGTCATCGCCTGACAGCCGAAGCTGATCATGGTCATGAATAAAATGAGTAAAATACCTGGTATCGCTCGTTTCATCTTGTTGTTGCTCCTTTCTCTTCTCTTCTTCCTTTATCGGTTAAAAAAAAGAGGATTAAAATATGATGATGTCCCTTGCAATGTACTAGTCAAAAGGTGTATGGTTGAAAGAATATCTTACAGGAAAACCACACGTTTTTAAATTGTCAGATTAATCAGTTAATAATGCATTAGGATTTTATTTCTTTTTTAAAAAGGGGTGACAGGAGGGAAACTGACAGCAGAGAGTAGGAAAGCGCTTTAACAGATTTTTCTTGTCTGAATTCCAGAAAACCTATTGCTAATATTTTGTGAAGGTATAGAATAGAATCATAATTATTTCATATTATTAGAATTTTCAAATAATCAAACAGCAAGGAGATTTACAATGCCAAAACAACCCATCCGCGTTGAACTTAGTTCAACAAAAAAACCAAAACCTCAATCTGATCAACTTGAATTCGGAAAAATCTTCACAGATCACATGTTTGTGATGGATTATTCAGTTGATAAAGGCTGGTACGATCCAAGAATTATCCCTTATCAGGCCATTCCAATGGACCCAGCTTCGATGGTTTACCATTATGGTCAATCTGTTTTTGAAGGCTTGAAAGCTTATGTTTCTGAGGATCAAAAAATTCTCTTATTCCGTCCGGAAAAAAACATGGAGCGCTTAAACAGATCCAATGACCGCCTGTGTATTCCGCAAATTGATACAGAAACAGTATTAGAGGGCTTAAATGAACTCATTCGTATTGATAAGGATTGGGTACCTGATGCAGAGGGCACTTCCTTGTATATTCGTCCATTCATTATTTCCACTGAGCCGTATTTAGGCGTTGCACCGTCTAGTACGTATAAGCTGCTCATTATCTTATCTCCAGTGGGATCATACTATAAAGAAGGCATTCATCCGGTCAAAATTGCAGTTGAAAATGAGTTTGTCCGCGCCGTTAAGGGTGGAACAGGAAATGCCAAAACAGCTGGAAACTATGCCTCAAGCCTTAAAGCACAGCAAGTTGCTGAAACGAAAGGATTTTCACAAGTTCTTTGGCTTGATGGGATCGAGAAGAAATACATTGAAGAAGTCGGCAGCATGAATATCTTCTTTAAAATCAATGGAGAAATCGTGACGCCTGAATTGAACGGCAGCATTTTAGAAGGCATCACACGTAACTCGGTAATTGAGCTGTTAAAGCATTGGGGAATTCCAGTAACAGAGCGCAAAATTTCAATTAATGAGTTAATTGAAGCACATCAATCTGGCGAGCTCGAAGAAATTTTCGGGACCGGAACAGCGGCCGTGATCTCTCCTGTCGGGGAATTAATTTATCATGATCAGCCATATGTGATCCAAAATGGTCAAACAGGCGAAGTATCCAAGAAATTGTATGAAGCCATTACTGGCATCCAAAAAGGGACACAGCCAGACATCTTCGGCTGGACAGTTGAAGTTGGCTCAGTCGTCAAACAAGCATAAGCATGTAAAAGAACCTTTCAATCATGAAGGGTTCTTTTTTGTTTATTTACCTTTCCTTCATCCCTTATAATGGTAAATACACATGAATAAGGAGAGTGATGGTATGTTTTTTACTTATCTACTAGCATTCTTTGGGATCTGCATCGGACCCGATGATCGTCGCTACTGGTTTCGACGATTCACCGTTCCTCACCCGGTTTCTATTTAAGGCGCTTGAGCTTTCTATCCTTGCTCTTTCCATTACTTTTGTGAAGGTCAGACGAAAGAAGTTACAGAAACAAAAGGCGAAATAGACTTAGTTGACCTGCTTCCCATCAAATCGTGCACCAAAACAAGACCGACACCCCAACAATCGCCCCTGTGTATATCCACTGTTTCCATTTGATGCTCCGCTTTCTTTCGATCAGTAAAAAGATCTCTGGCAAAAAGATGATGATGATTTCTAAGATAAAGACAAGATAATAAACAAGCGGCATTGGCTGGAAATCAAATTTTCTTGCATCTCCTCCAATCGTTGCGAAATACATCAACAGGTTAGTGACTGGAATGGTAAAACAAACGAGCAGGCGGAGAACATAGATCCACACATATTCTTTATGCCGAATGAGGCCAACAAATGAAGCAATAAGACCATACAAAAACAAGATCACTGTACCATAACTCATGACAGGCTGTACGACAAACCCGTAAAACATTAAACCAATTGCAACCATATTCCAACAGTCCTTTCTTTGAAACCATACATGCTGTTTTTTCTAATCATACACTTCTTTCTCCAGTTTCCATATGGGGCAATCATAAAAAATGACCCCATTAAAGGGGCCATTATGTGTTAAGCTTTGACTGATTTGAAGAATTGCGGTAAATGCTCACGATGCGCTTCGAGCATTTCGTCTAAAATTTGCTTTGCAATGTCGTCAGATGGGACGAGCGGGTTGATGGTCATTGCCACAAGAGCTGTCTCGTAATCTCCAGTCACAGCCGCTTCTGCTGCCACACGCTCGAATGATTTGATTTGTTGAACGAGTCCTCTTACTGCTACAGGCAGATCACCTATCGCGATTGGTTTTGGTCCGTCCTTTGTAATGATACAGTTTACTTCAACCGCTGATTCAGCCGGAATGCTGGCAATCGCCCCTCTGTTCACTGTATTGACTGGTTGAATGTCGTGCTTATCATTATAGATGGAGCTGATTAAGTTACAAGCCGCATCGCTGTAATAGGCCCCGCCTCTTTTTTCGAGCTGCGGTGGTTTAATCGACAAATCAGGATCTTTATAAAGCTCAAATAACTCCTGCTCGACCTGCTGTACAACCTCTGCTCGTGTTCCTTTCTCTTGAGCCGCCTTTTGCTCTTCTTCCAGCATATCTTTCGTTTTATAGTAATAGCGGTGATACGGACATGGGATGACCCCTAATCCTTTCACAAAAGAAGGCTCCCAGTTTTTCGCTTCAATGTTTCTCATGGACCACTGGCTGTTCGGATTTCCTAGCTCATCAAGCACTTGATCCATAATGCTGACCCCGTCTAAATATACGTCTAATCCATAGACCATGTGATTGAGACCGGCAAACTGTACCTCGATGCGTTCAACGTCCACATCAAGCGCTTTGGCAATCCCCATTTTGATCCCAATCGGCACATTGCATAGGCCGACTACTTTTTTTAGATTCGTGTAGCGTAAAACAGCTTCTGTGACCATACCGGCTGGATTTGTAAAGTTCACAAGCCATGCGTCTGGACAAAGCTCTTCCATATCCTTCACAATGTCTAAAATGACCGGGATGGTCCGAAGGCCTTTAAATAAACCGCCTGGTCCGTTCGTTTCCTGACCGATGACGCCGTATTTAAGCGGTATTCTCTCATCCTTTGCCCGTGCTTCCAGCAGTCCTACACGAAATTGTGTCGTCACAAAATCTGCGTCCTTCAAGGCTTCCCGGCGGTCAAGAGTCAGGTGTACCTCAATCGGCAGACCCGCTTTTTCAACCATACGTTTCGCCAGAGCGCCTACGATGTTTAACTTTTCCTGACCCGCTTCAATATCCACAAGCCATAATTCTTTTACAGGCAATTCTTGATATCGTTTAATAAACCCTTCGACGAGCTCAGGCGTATAACTCGATCCACCGCCTATTGTGACAATTTTGATTCCTTCTTTCATGAATTGACACCTCCGAGTTGCTTCATTTTTTCATGGAGTTCGATGATTTCTGCTGCGAGCTCCTTGACGGTCATTGCGTTCATAAGATGATCCTGCGCATGAATCATTAAGAGGCTAATATCCGTCTTTTCGCCCCTGATTTCTCCTTGGATCAGCTCTGTCTGTGCGTGATGCGCCTCATTTAACGCGTCTTGTGCGTCCTGCAATTTTAGCTTCGCCTCATCAAAATTACCTTGTTTTGCACATGTAATGGCCTCCATCGCGGAGCTTCTGCCATTTCCGCCGTGCAGGATGAGTTGAAACACAATTTGTTCCATTTCCATCGGCCGCATCCCCCTTGTTCCCTCTATTACATGCTGACGACATTTTCATCAGTTGATGCTTTTGTTTCTAGCTCACTTTCTTCTTTCAATTTCTGCTTATCCCACATTCTAAAGAATGGGTAGTATAGAGCAAATGACAGCGCAAGGTTAATCAGCTGCATGACAGCACCAGAGATTTTACCTCCTGTGGCGAGATAGCCTGAAATGATTGGCGGCATGGTCCATGGGACAGCAATCCCGGCCGGTTTTGCCACAAGCCCTGTGCTCATTCCGATATATGTGGTGATGATCATCATGATTGGCGTAAGGATAAATGGAATGAGAAGCATTGGGTTCATGACAATCGGCATTCCAAAAATGATCGGTTCGTTGATGTTAAAGATGGCTGGCCCAATGGCAAGGCGGCCAAGCTGTTTCATTTGTTTACTTCTGGCACGTAAGATCATGCTCAGCACCAAAGCAAGCGTTGCGCCGCTTCCGCCGACGTTAATGAAGATTTCAAAGAACTGCGCTGTGAAAATATTCGGCAGCACTTCTCCTGCTTGGAATGCAAGACGGTTCTCATCCATTGCACCGAGCCAAATTGGCCCCATGACGCCGCCGACAATGGTTGCTCCGTGAATACCACATGCCCAGAGGAGCATTTGCACACCCATCGCGACGATACTGCCGCCTAAGCTGCCACCAAGAATTGATAGCGGTGTGCCAATTAAGACCGTGATGATATTATGAATACTCTCAAAAGGTGTCATCTCAATCACAAGTCTAGCGACCCAGATCAGTGTGATGACCACAAAACCTGGAATAAGTGCAATAAACGATTTACTGACTGCTGGCGGTACACCATCAGGCATTTTAATAACGATGTTCCGCTGTACAATGAAGCGGTAAATTTCGGTTGAAAGCATGGCAATAATCATGGCAACGAATAAACCTTTACTGCCCATCAGTGTGATAGGAATTCCCCCGCCTACTAGGATAGCTTCTGTTGAGCCTTCAGGTGTGAAAGGTACTTGATATGGTGTAGCCAAAAGGAAAGCCGCAACAGCGATCGCACCAGATGATAGTGCATCAACGGCATACTTTTCAGCAAGCCTGTAAGCAATCCCGAAGGTTGCAACAAGTGCCATAATGTCAAAGGTTGCATTCACAGGATAGGATAGTTTCGTGGCCCATTCTGCTCCGAAGATACTTGCCATAAAATCACTGTATCCTGGGATCGGAAGGTTGGCTAAAATGAGAAACAGTGAACCGACAATAATGAGAGGCATGGTTAAAACAATTCCGTCACGCAATGCTTGTAAATGTCTTTGAGCGGCAATCTTCCCTGCAAACGGCATGACCTTCTCTTCTAGAAATCGGTTGAATCCATTCTTCATCCCCTCCGCCCCCTTTATCCGTTCACTAACTGTTCAGCAGATTTTAAAACCTCAGCGCCATTACATACGCCATAATGCACAGTATTAATCACGTCTACTGGGATTCCTTTTTCTTCTCCGAGCTTTTTCATTTGTGGTAATAAATATCGAACCTGGGGTCCTAGTAAAAGCACATCGGCTTGATCAATATGATTTTTCGCAGAATCTCCTGATACTGCCCAAATACGATATTCTTTTCCTTGTTCTTGTGCGCTTTTCTCCATTTTTGTGACAAGTAAGCTTGTAGACATACCTGCTGCGCAAACCAATAAGATGTTCATGTGTAAACGCCCCCTTTTCAAAGTGTGAAGCTATTCTTTACACATTCATCATATTATGAAACCGCTTTCATAAACACCCATACTTTTTCCTTTAGGAAGCGGAAAAAGTTAATATCACACAGTTAGTTCTTGTACGAAGGAGCCTTTTTATACATGATTTCAAGCATGTCTTCAAATGTATCACAGGCGATCAGATACTGAATGAATTTCACATTATGCACAAGCTCCCCCAGCAGGCGGTACATGCCTTTTAAATCTTTGGCATTCTCTTTTTCGACACAAAGCAGACAGACAAATTGAACCTTTTTCTCTCCCCAAATGATTGGTTTTTCTAATGTACATATTGCCCAAAACGTCTCATCTGTCAGCGGCGTCATCGGGTGCGGAATCGCTGTATAATGTCCAAAAGAGGTAGGGGCGGCCTCTTCTCTTTCCATGACAGATGGTGTGAGCTCAGCTGGCGCTAAGCCCATATCGATGACTTTTTGCGTTAAAAAGGTGATGACCTCTTCCTTTGTGTGAAAAGCTCGTTTTGTAAAAACCAATTCCTTTTTCATATATTGAGAGGCCAATGTCACCCTTGTTTCACTCGTCAGGGCTTCTTCAATTTTTAAAAAATCACCGCCTCCCAAAATGGTGTTCACTTGAATGACTGGAACCGGTAAATTCATATGAATTGGGATCGTTGTAATAATCAAATCCAGGGCATGCAAAGAGACATGCGGAAGCGAATATAGCTCTGCTGTTCCTAAAATGGTCAGCTTTGACCCAAATTGTGACCGCAAACGATCCTGCAGCAGCCTTGCACTCCCTGCACCAGACGCACAGACAATGAGACACTGCTTCGGCGGGATCTCCATTTTCCTCCGCTCTAAAGCCGCACCAAAATGAAGCGCCATATATCCGATTTCATTCTCATGAATACTCAGCCCCTCCTCTTCTTCAAGGACCCTGCTGGCGATAATCCCCGCTTCAAAAGCAAGGGGATACCCCGCTTTTATTTCATCAAGCATCGGATTTCTTAAGTTCATTCCATATTTACATCGGTTGATGGCAGGCTTTAAGTGCAGACTCAATCCAATCATTAGTTCCGTATCACCGGCTAAATCAAGCTGCAGTTTTTGATCAATGGCCTTCAGCATAAGCTGTACAAGCCGGCTCGTGTCATCATCGACAATTTGTTTTTGACCGCTCGAGGAAAAGGAGTGTACCATTTTGGCTGTTCCTAGCAAATGAATGGTGATATAGACGATTTCCTCTTGTGGAAATGAGACATCCAGCAGCCCTTCAAGACGCTCCACCATTTTTTTAGCGACCTGATATTCCTTTGCCCGCGGAATTTCGCTGATTTCCTCTGGAAGAACAGAAACATAGTTTCCGTGTCTAATTCGTTTGCAGGCAATGGCGACATGAACGATTAAATTATTCATGCAAATGTCTGATAGATTCATACCTTCCTCATTGATATAATTGATCATTGTTTTCTGAATCAATTCGAGTTCATGCTTTGGTAAAATGGTAACAGCTGTGTTCAGCAAGGTTTGATAAGAACGACGTTCATTGAATAAATATTCTGACATACAATAACGGATTTTCATCTCTGATCCCTTGATTCGGCAGCCTTTGCCCGGCTTCGCTTCCAGCTTCAGATCAAAGGGCTCCAGCTTACGTTTGACCGATTTCACATCGTTGCTCATCGTTGATTTACTAATAAACAGCTGCTCCTGTAAATCCTCCAGCTTCACATAGGATTCTGCCAAAAGAAGCCTTTTTAAAATAAACCGAACACGCTCCTCTGGCAGCACAGCAAGCGGCTCTTCCTGCTCGACCTCCTCCTTCATAAAACGGCGAAAGGCATTCTCATCGTTGATCAACAGCTCATAACCAGCACCTCTAACAGCGGTTACTGCTGCTTGATAAGGGGCAAGACGGTCGTTCAATTCCTTTATGTCTGTACGAATGGTGCGGCTTGTCACTTGTAAACTGGCAGAAAGTGCAGCGCTTGTGAGCGGGGTCTCAGCTGCCATGAGCTGACTTAAGATGTGCGCCAGTCTTTTACTCAGCATCAGATCGGCCTCCTTATGTAGGGGTGGAGAATCTGCTTTGTCTGGACAGGTTGTAAGCGCTTGCAGTTCTCTTCATTACTCATATTCTACTGAAAAGAAATAAAAATTGCCAACTCATTTATATGACAAATGCCCCTATTTATACAACTACCATATCTAATGTCCTATGGATCATTCGATTCTATTATTTTTTCTTACAATACAGGATCTGGATGTTTGCATAAAAAAAGCCGGATTATCCGGCTGATACGTTACGACGTTTAGATGCTTTTCGCTCTTTATATATTTTTCTCACCACTGGATAAATCACAGGTGCCCATTTGACAATTTGTTTCAGCCATTTTTTCATTTCTCCCGCGCCTCCTTATTGTCATTCTTAAAGGACGATTCCCCATCTTGTCATGAAATAAACAGGTGCGGGAGAGCAGGAGTTAAATCACGCCTTGTGCGATCATGGCATCTGCCACCTTACGAAATCCTGCAATATTTGCTCCAACCATGATGTTTCCTGAGTGTCCATATTCATCTGCTGTCTCTATACACTGACGATAAATAGACTGCATCATTTGTTTCAGCTGAGCATCTACTTCTTCAAATGTCCAAGATATTCTTGCACTGTTTTGTGCCATTTCCAATGCTGATACACCTACTCCGCCAGCATTGGCCGCTTTTGCCGGCGCAAACAAAATACGATTCTCTTCAAATACTTTGACCGCCTTAAGAGTGGATGGCATATTGGCACCTTCTCCTACAGCGATGACACCATTTGCCACAAGCTGCTGTGCATGTGCCTCTGATATTTCATTTTGTGTTGCACATGGCAGCGCAATATCACAAGGAACGGACCAAATCTGTTCGCAATCTTCAATTAATTCAGCATGCGGGTGAATGTCTATGTATGCCCCAATCCGCTGATTCTCGACTTCCTTGAGCTGCTTGATCGTCTCAAGCGAAATCCCTTGAGGATCATAAATCGCTCCGCTTGAATCACTGCAAGCCACAACCTTACCGCCTAATTCGATTACCTTTTCCATTGCATAAATAGACACATTTCCTGAGCCCGACACAACAACGGAACGTCCTTCAAATTGAAGCCCATGTGCTTTCAGCATTTCCTCCATGAAGTACACCAGTCCGTAGCCTGTTGCCTCTTTTCTCGCTAAGCTGCCTCCGAATCCAGGGCTTTTCCCCGTGAGTACACCCGCTTCATAAGCACCGCGCATTTTCTTGTACTGTCCGAACATATAGCCAATTTCGCGTGCTCCTACACCAATATCACCTGCTGGCACATCTTGATCAGGTCCAATATACCGGCCGAGTTCACTCATAAAACTTTGAACGAAACGCATGATTTCTCCATCAGACTTCCCTTTAGGATCAAAATCCGATCCGCCTTTCCCTCCGCCAATCGGCATACCAGTCAGTGCATTTTTAAAGATTTGTTCAAACCCTAAAAATTTGATAATGCTTGCATTAACGGTTGGATGAAAGCGAATGCCTCCTTTATAAGGACCGATGGCACTATTGAATTGAACCCTAAATCCTCGATTGACTTGTACTTTGCCCTCATCGTCTACCCATGGCACTCGAAATACCACAAGCCGCTCGGGCTCAATGAGCCGTTCTAAAATGCCTTGTTTTTCATACTCTGGATGCTTTGCAAAAACTGGGACGAGTGATTCCAGAATTTCTTTTACGGCTTGCTGGAATTCCTCTTCTCCGGGATTTCGTTTTTCCACCTCTTCTAACACACGGTGGATGTAGCTTTGTGCTGTTTGTGCTGCTCGATCTAAGGTCAACATGTCGCATCTGCCTCCTTGTAGATATCTTCACACATTTAATTGTTAGATTTTCTAACGCATATTGAGACTAATTTAACACCAATTGTAAAATCTGATCAATATTGATAACAGATGAAAATGATGCCGAATTGAGATAGATCAAGCAGCCGCAGTGATTGTCATTAAAAATAAGCGCTCAAGGAATGACTAATGTGCTAGAAACGAACAAGCGAATGTTTCTCATCCCGTTTTCTTTGACAAATACATGAATCATGATGAATTTCTAGCTCGTTTCCCAACGAAAAAAGGGTCAAAAGTTTGATCGGATACGCTTAATCTTTTCGGGGCCTCCCGCCTCTTTTTCGATCAGGTAACACGACACAAAGCCAATATAAAATAGAAGACGATGGAAAGTTAATGAGACCGACAATTCCCCAGAACCACTTGTAACGCCCTCTTTTCTTTGCATCCATAAATAAAAGAAAGCCCTGTGCAAACAATAATGGCAAGACGCACAATAAGATGATCATTTCCGTCTGACTCATAAGGAAGACCCCCCTTTGATATGTTGATATTCCTTGCAGCCAACAATAAAGCAGATGGGGACGCTCACTATTTGGAGAACAATGAAGATGATAGGCAAATGGGTAATGGCAGCTGCAAACAGTGCCAAAATAGTCAAACTGATCAAAACGTATGCCAGCACTTCTTGTTTAAAACGCCTTTTCTCTTGTTCTTTCGCCTGTTTCAGCATCATCATGACAGCCTGCTCGCTTGGCTTTTCCACTTCAATTTGTTCGTCTAGCTGCTTGAGCTCTTCTTTTAAACGTTCGGTCAAACGATCTTCCTTCATAAATCCCACTCCTTTCGAATTTTCTTTAATCCATGATGCACCCTCGATTTCACAGTGCCTTCTCTCATTCCGAGCATTGAAGCCATTTCTGGGTAGGTAAAGCCATAATAATAGTGCAGAATAATCGGTGCTCTCTCCTGAGCCTTTAATTCATTTAAAGCATCCCACATGTCATGCCATGTGTTCCCCTTTTGCTGAACGTCCCATTTAAAGCGGCGTATGGCTTCCTGATTCGCTTTTCCTTCTCTCATTTGTTCACGATTTCTTTTCTTCTGGTGATCTAAAAATTGCCTAGATGCAATCGAAATGAGCCAGGTTGAAAATAAGGCATCTCCTCTAAATGAAGAAAGTTTCATATACGCTTTCAGCATCGTTTCTTGCATGATTTCCTCTGCCAGCTCTTGTTGAAGGGTCAGCTTCAACATATATCGATAAAGAAAGGAATAATGATGCCGATAAAGGGCTGTAAACGCGGCATCATCTCCCTGTTTTGCCCGCTGAATCAATAATGTCTCTTCTGTCTGCTCCAAACACGCCCCTCCTTCCTTTTCTTCTCTTACTCATGAGACGACACGGATGACAATATCGTTTAAAATAGACATTATTTTTTAGCCTATCTACTATGATTCTCGCTTTATATCCAATTTTTTCTTATGTAATGATTATGGCATTCCTTTTTCTCTAACAAAATGACGCGTTTATAATCATCTTGATTTTCTACCAAACGGAGAGCCTCCTCTCCATAATCAAGATGTCATCCTCATACCTATCGACAATGGTCCTTATCTCATGAAGATGATAATGAAATAATCATTGGCTTAGCTTCCTAGAAAATCATGGAATACGCTGCGCCTATCCTTAGCCGATGATACCTTTTTGCATGCTATGCTCATCCTACATTCCGAAAGAAGCGATGCTTGTGAAGGAAGGAGGATTGGTTGAATCACAGCTTATTTTGGAAACGTTTTCATTAAAATAAAATAGAATGGAGATGTTGAGTTTGAAGAGAAAAGTTCCAATGTTAGCCGGTGTATTAGCTGTTGGTCTCGTCACTTCATTATTTGCACCAAACGGGGAGGCAAAGGCAGCAGCCAAATATCCAGAAAGCCCTTCTATTATGGCCAACTTTAATCAACAAGGTTTCTCCACATTAAATGGCGGCACAACAGGCGGTGAAGGCGGTAAAACCGTCACAGTCAAAACTGGAAATGAACTATTGGCTGCCCTCAAAAATAAAGGAACAAACGAAAAATTAAAAATTGTTGTAGACGGGACGATTACCCCCTCTAATACATCAGCCAATAAAATCGATGTGAAAGATACAAATAATGTCTCGATCGTCGGTAAAGGGACGAATGGCGAATTGAATGGGATTGGCATTAAAGTATGGCGTGCCAATAACATCATCATCCGCAACTTGAAAATCCACCACAGCAAAATCGGTGACAAAGATGCCATCGGGATTGAAGGCGCTTCTAAAAACATATGGGTCGATCATAATGAACTGTACAACACATTGAATTCCGGGAAGGATGACTACGACGGTTTATTTGATGTAAAAAATGACTCTGACTACATTACCTTCTCGTGGAACTATGTACATGACAGCTGGAAAACAATGCTCATGGGCAGCTCCGATAACGACAACTACAACCGAAAAATCACATTCCACAACAACCGTTTTGAAAATCTGAACTCTCGTGTACCGTCTATGCGCTTCGGGGAAGGACATGTCTATAACAACTATTATAAAGGCATCCTGACAACTGCCATTAACTCACGTATGGGCGCGAAAATGAGAATTGAACACAACGTATTTGAAAACACCAAAAATGCGATCGGCAGCTGGGACAGCCGTCAAGTTGGCACATGGCATGTCATCAACAACTCGTATATTAACAGCACAGGCAGTCTGCCAACGTCTTCAACAGGTACGTATAACCCTCCTTATAACTACTCTTTGCTTAACGTGAACAATGTGAAATCAGAAGTGATATCAAATGCAGGTGTTGGGAAAGTAAACCCTTAAACCACAAAACGTTCGGGCAGAGATTTCCTGTCCGAACGTTCTTGTCATTTCATTCATTTATATTGTAGAAAATGGACGATCCATTTCATACAACTTTTGATAACGCGGGTTTTCTTTTAGTAAATCCTGATGCTGACCCTGCATCTCAATGCGCCCGTCTTCAATAAACATAATGCGGTCACACGCCTCACAGCCAGTCAGGTGATGGGTAATCCAAATAACTGTTTTCCCTTTTAACACACGGAAGATGGTTTTAAGCAATTCACGCTCTGTCCGCGGATCAAGTCCGACGGTCGGTTCATCTAATACAACTACCGGCGTGTCCTGAAGCAATATCCGAGCTAACGCTATGCGCTGTCTTTCTCCACCTGAAAATCGAACCCCTGTCTCCTGAACACCTGTGTGATAACCTTCTGGCAAAGACTCGATGTCATCATGCAGCTGCACTTGTCTAGCTGCTTCTTTCACCTGCTCTTCTGTCGCCTCTGGAGATCCTAAACGAATATTGTTTAAAACAGACGTATCAAATAAATAAGGCTGTTGATTGAGCACAGACACATAGGCAGACACCTTCTCTTGAATGCTTTGAACCGGCTTTCCTTGAATGCTGACCGCTCCTTGATTTGGAACGACTGCTCCTTCTAACAATTTTAAAATGGTCGATTTGCCTGCACCGCTTTTTCCTAAAAGCGCAAGTGATTCCCCTTGCTTCAGAGAAAAGGACAGGTCTTGAAGGACATATTGATGCGAGTCATACCGAAAGGACACTTGATCAAAACAGACAGCTTCATCTTGAGAAATGGCTGACTGATTCACTGCCTCGCTCTCAGTTTCTCCTTCATATGACTGCTTTTCATAATGATGTAATCTGCTGACAGCATGCTGATAGACGGGAATATCACCTGCCGCATCTGACAGCGGAAGAAAGGCTTCTGTTAATGGAAACAGCACAAGTACAAAGGCTGCAATCAGTGTGTGTGACATGGACCCTGACTGAACGGCCGAGCCGCTCCAATACACAACAAGCACGACAGCTCCTCCAATCAAGAGCTGTGCCAAAAATTGACGCACGCGGATAAATCGGTGTTTGGCTGCTTCAAGCACTAACAGCTGCGCTTCTTTCTGCTCATATCCATCCACAAAATCTTTCTGCCTGCCGCTGAACAGCCAGTCACTAACGCCCATGACTGCATCTGTTAAATGGCTGTACAGTTCATTTCTGCCTTTTTTCATTTGAATTTGTCTTGCCCGGTTCACAAGCACTGTGACGTATGGGAAAACGAATACGAGAAGTGCCATATAAAGCAGCATCAGTCCAGCAAAAGGCCATGAGAAAAGACCAAGTGCTCCAATGGATGCGGTATATAAAAGCAGTGCACCGATGGATGGGAAGATGGTTTTTAAATAGGCGTCCTGCAGTCTCTCCACATCATCTGACAAGAGACCAAGCATTTCACCTGTCCCAAGCTTTGTCTGTTTGGCACTTCGTTCAGCCATGTCATAGAGGCGTACACGCATTTTTTCAATCATTGTCAAAATGAGCTGATGGCTTGCCAGCCTTTCTGCATAGCGGGCAGCAGAGCGCGAAATACCAAAGGTACGTACAGCCACAATTGGGACGTAGACCATGAGTATATTCTCAGGTCTTGTCGCGGCTTTTGAAATGAGAAATCCCGACGTGTACATCAGCATAGAAACAGAGAATACCGCAATGGCCCCTAAAAATAAAACCAAGGCAAACAGCTTTTGATTCTCCTTGATATAAGGTATAAACCAGCCTTTACTGACCATGTGTGACCGCCCCCATCTGCTCCTGTACCAATTGATAATACACGCCTTTTCTTTGCATTAATGATTCATGAGTTCCCATTTCTGCGACGGTTCCTTGATCCATGACAATGATTTCATCCATGTCCGGCATCCAATGGAGCCTGTGTGTCGCTAAGAACACAAGTTTATGTTCAAACAATGGAAGCATTGTTTTCTTCAGTTCATACTCTGTTTCAATATCGAGATGCGCCGTTGGTTCATCTAACAGCATAATAGACCGCTGGCCCAGCACAGTTCGAGCAAGCGCAATTCTTTGCGCCTGTCCTCCGCTTAGCTCTCTTCCCTGTTCTCCAATGACCTCATCCAGGCCATTTGGCAGCTGCATGACCAGCTGAGATAAACCAGCCTCATGCACAGCTCTTTCCACTTCTTCGTCTGTTGCATTCGGTTCATAAAAACGAATGTTTTCTCTTAATGTCATGTGAAATAAATAGGGATGCTGCGGCATATAGACAACTTCCTTTTGCCATTCCTTCATCTGTAAATGAACAAGAGTCTGGCCGTTTAGCGTGATTTGACCCGAAGACGGTTCAACAAAACCGCCGAGGACATCGGTTAACGTCGATTTCCCTGAACCACTGGCACCAATGATGCCGATTTTTTTCTTCCCTTTGACAGTCAGATCCACATCCTGAATGGAATAAGGGGCATGTTCATCATGCTGGACACAAACATCCTGCAGCGTGAGCACGGATTGTGCATCCCACTTGTCCAGCTGCACAGATTGTGTCTCCTGCGTGCGAAAGCCCTTTTCTTCTAAAATGACCTGCATAGCTTCATTCGCTTCTTTTCCATTTAACGTCGCATGATAATCATTTCCTACTTCACGTACCGGCAGGAAATACTCTGGCGCCAGCATAAGCGCCGTCAAAGCCGGCAATAAGAGAAGCTCTCCTTCAATTAATCGCAAGCCAAGAAAAACAGCGACGGTTGCAATTGATAGCATGGAAAAGAAATCGAGTGCAAACGATGATAGAAAGGCGACCTTCAGTGTGCTCATGGTCGCTTTTCGATATCGCTTTGACACCTCCGCAATATTACGGGAGTGCTTTTTGCTGATACCTAAGTAACGAAGCGTCTCAAGGCCGCGGAGAGAGTCAGTAAAATGATTGGATAATTTCTCATACGATCTCCATTGTTTGGCCGCTTTACGCTGAGCAACAAGGCCTAGCAAAATCATAAAAATAATTAAAATAGGCAGCGTCACAATTAAAATGACGGCCGATGTTTCATCTAATGTCCACACATAGATAAGGACCATTGCCGGAATCACTGCCATGTTCACCATTTTCGGTAAAAACAGCTGTAAATACTGACGGTATTGAGCAATTCCTTCCATTGCTAATGTGACAAGCTTTCCTGTCCCTTTTTTCTTTGCGAAGGCAGGCCCTAATCGAAAAAGTTGGTCTAGCAGCTGCTTTCTGACGTCTGCTCCAATTCGGGAAGAGTACGTAAACATGACCTTCTCCCGAATCAAGGTGAGACCGTGCCGCACAAGAAAGGCAGCAAGAAATAGCAGGACATATGGCGTTGCCTGCGAGAGGCTTTTCCCGTCAAACAGCGTTGTAATGGCATGTGCCAGCCACTGTGCTTGGAAAATAATACTTGCTCCTTGGATGAGTGACACAATACCTAAGAGGGCAAGAAGCCCTCTCATTCCTTTTAGTTGAAGCAAACGTTTATCCATTAGTAGGTCATTGGCTCCTTACCGCTTACACGTTTACGGAAGACGTAATAGCTCCAAATTTGATACCCAAGCACAAAGGGCAGCAAAGAAATGGCCACAATCGTCATGACCGTCAGTGAATAAGATCCAGATGCAGCGTTTTGAATCGTGAGATCAAATGAATGGCTGATTGAACTAATCATGACGCGCGGGAACAATGCAGTGAACAGCATGGACACCGTCACCATGATGCCTGCGCCTGTGAATAAGAATGTCCAGCCATCACGTTCTTTTCTCATCAAAACAAGAGCAGCTATATAACAAGCCACAATCAGCACAGTTAACGGAATGGTGATGATCGGGCGTACGGTATAAATGTCTGTTTCTATGATGGACACACCGACAAAAATAACAAGAACAGGGAGTGCAATAAGCAGGACACGCTGGCCCAGTTTTCTTGCACGATCTCTTAATTCACCCTCTGTACGAAGTGTGACGAATATCAAGCCATGCAACAGGCAAAGAACTGTCACAGCTACCCCGCCGATCACTGAATAAAGATTCACAAAGTCCGTAAAACCAGCGTACATGTTCATGTCTTGATCAATTGGCATCCCGCGTAAAATACTCGTGAATAATACACCTAGTAAAAATGGCGGAAGCAGACTGCCAAAGAAGATGACCCAGTCCCACACCTTGATCCAAGAGGCTTTCTCAACCTTCCCTCGGAATTCAAAGGCGACCCCGCGCCCAATGAGCGCTAAGAGGAGAACCGCAAACGGAATATAGTATCCGCTGAACATCGTGGCATACCAGTGAGGAAATGCAGCGAAAATAGCGCCGCCAGCTGTAATCAGCCAGACCTCATTCGCATCCCAGAAAGGACCAATCGTATTGATTAAAATGCGGCGCTCGTGCGCGTCCTTTCCAAGCAGCTGCATGGACATCCCGACACCAAAATCAAATCCTTCTAAGAAGAAAAATCCAACAAACAATACTGCGACAAGAATAAACCAAATCTCGTTAAGATATGCCATGATATGCGCCTCCATCAAATGGATCTGTAGACAGGTCCGTTTCATCCTTTTGATCTGTATCTTCTTCAGAATGTGCACCTTTTTTAATTTCTCGAATGAATAAGTAAGCAAGCACAATAGCAAGAATCAGATACATCGCCGTAAAGCTAATGACTGAGAATAACAGCATGCCATACGATACGTTCGGTGAAATTGATTGAGCCGTCGTCATCATGCCAAAGACGGTCCACGGCTGACGCCCGATCTCAGTCATGATCCAGCCGGCTGAGTTCGCAATAAACGGGAACGCAATCATCCATACCATGAAGCGTAAATACCATTTGTTTGTTTCAAGTTTCTTTCTAAAGCTTAAGTACAAGCCAATCATACTAGCAAAAATCATCAGCATTCCTGCACCGACCATGATTCTAAAGCTCCAGAATGTTGTTTTCACTGGCGGAATGTAGTCTCCAGGGCCAAACTTGGCTTCATATTCTTTTTGAAGCGTCAGCATGCCTGGAACATCTCCACTGAACTTTTGATAAGCCAAATAACTTAAGGCAAACGGAATATTGATCTCCGCAGAGTTTTCTTTTTTATCTGTGTCAATGTTGGCAAATAGTGTCCAAGCCGCTGGATCTCCACTATCCTTCCAAAGGGCTTCACTTGCTGCCATCTTCATTGGCTGTGATTTCATTAAGTGCTTCGCCTGCTCATGTCCAGAGAACGCTACACCTAAGCCAGAAATTAAAGCGAGAACCATCGCAATCTGGAATGATTTTTTGAAAAAGGCGATTTCTTGTTTTTTGATCATTTTATAGGCACTAACTCCTGCAATAAAGAAAGCTCCTGTTGCCAGCGCACCAAACAGAACGTGCGGAAACTCAACCCAAAGCTGCGGGTTCGTCACAAGAGCGCCAAAATCATTCATTTCTGCACGGCCATTTTTAATGGCAAATCCAACTGGCTCCTGCATAAATGAGTTGGCGAGTAAAATCCAGAACGCCGAAAAGATCGTACCAAGAGAGACAAGCCAAATGCACAATAAATGAATCTTCTTCGGCAGACGATCCCAGCCGAATATCCAAAGTCCAATAAATGTAGATTCAAGGAAAAAGGCGAGCAGCGCTTCAATGGCAAGCGGTGCACCAAAGACATCACCGACAAACCTTGAATAATCTGACCAGTTCATCCCAAACTGGAATTCCTGCAGAATCCCTGTCACCACACCTACTGCAAAGTTCAGTAAGAACAGGTGACCCCAAAACTTCGCCATCTTTTTATAGATGTCTTTTTTCTTGACGACATAAAGGGTCTGCATCAATGCGACGATAAACACCAAACCTATTGACATAGGAACAAAAATAAAATGAAATAATGTCGTTGAAGCAAATTGAAATCTTGCTAAAAACAGCTCACTCACAGCCTTACATCCTCCCTTACTTTCACTTGCCGAACGATACATGCTCACCATTTCACAAAATGTTTACTATTTATTCAATGTTTCACAAATAAAAGTCCATTTGAAATGGTTCACTCGGTGAAATTTTACTCTTGATTTTCATTCGGTTAGTTATTTATACCTGTACTTTACACCCGTACGCTTCAAAAATAAAGTAAATTTTACCTAAAAATTGGATAGTATTGTGTCAGTTGTTTGAATACTTTGTCAAAAATATGTGACGGAAAATAAAAAAGCGCAAAAAAATAGCGCTGCATGCGGGCCGCAGCGCTCTATTTCTTTTTAGGCTTTTTTCTGTAAAGCAGGTCTTGTCACTTGGACTTCATAGTACGTAATTTTGTTTTTTAATAGGCCTTCAGGTTTCGCTTTTCCATGAGCGTGTGCATCACCAAATGCCTGAGATTTTGTCCAGTTCACAAAGTCTTCTTTTCGATTCCAGCGGGTATGGATGGTCACTTCATCGTAATCGGTTGTCTGCTGTGTGACCCAGACTTCCATGCCTAAAAATCCTTCCATGAATTCTACTTGTCCCTGCTTGTTAAAACGCTTGACGAGGTGGTCTGCACTGCCTTTTTCTACTCTAACCTGGTTGTTTACAATGATCATGTTTGGTTCATCTCCCTTTTGTTGTTGGATCGAAGCGATTGGGATAATAAGCGGATGCTCTCCATCTAGGTGAACCTCTGCCTGAATCCCAAATACCTCTTTGAAAAAGTTTTCTGTTAATACTTCCTTTGGTGTTCCTATTTGGTAAACCTGACCACGCTTCATCGCAATCAGGCGGTCACAATATTTTGCTGCCTGCTGCAGGTCATGAAGAACCATTAAAATGGTGATCCCATGCGTTTCATTCAGCTGTTTGAGCAGCTCCAGTAAATCAAGCTGATGCGCAATATCTAAGTAAGTGGTAGGCTCATCCAGAATAATCGTCTCTGTCTTCTGAGCCAGTGCCATTGCAATATACGCCTTTTGCCTTTCTCCGCCTGACAATGTATGCAACATCCTGTTTTCATTCACGCGGCTATTAGTCACATCAAGCGCCCACTCTATCGCTTCCTGATCTATCTTCGAGCTCTTTTTCCAGATCGAACGATGCGGACTGCGTCCAAGTGCAATCAGCTCACGTACTGTCATCGATGGGATGGCCGTTCTCGTCTGCATCAAAACGGCGATTTCCTGTGCAATCTCCTGTGCTGTCATTTCTTTTTGCGGGATATCGTGAATATAAATCATGCCGCTTTCAATCGACGTAAGGCGTGCGGCCGCTTTAATAAACGTCGACTTCCCTGACCCATTTGGTCCAATAATGCCTGTTACACTTCCTTTAGGCACAGCTGCTGAAATAGACGACAATCGAAAGCCTCCTTGACTGAGACTCACGTCATCCATCGCAATCACATCCAACTTAACCCCTCCCTTTCTTTTTTAATAAATAGAGGAAGAAAGGTGCACCGATACAGGCAAGCAGAATACCAACAGGCAGTTCAACCGGTGTAAACCATACCCGTGCTGCTGTATCAGCAAAGACCACAAGTACGCCGCCGCCAAGCATTGAGATCGGCAGCAGGTACCGGTAGTCATCTCCAATTAAAAGGCGGATAAAATGAGGGACGACAAGACCGACAAATCCAATTAAACCGCTCACGCTTACAGCTGCACCCGCCAAAAGCGCCGCCAGTGCAATTAAGAAAAATCGGGTTCGCTCGACTCTAAGGCCGAGCAGCTGTGCTGAATCATCACCAAGCAAAAGAAGATTTGCCGGCTTGACCGCAAAAAAACAAAGACACAATCCAGCAATCGCATAAGGTGACACAAAGCTCAGATGATGCCAGCTCCGTCCATTTAATCCTCCTGATAAAAAAGGCAGAACGGCCTGCACACGCTCACTATAAAGCACCATAAAACCATTCATGACTGCACCAAGCAGGGCATTGACTGCCACACCCGCCAGAATCAATTTCAGTGGCGAAACTCCTTGATCGAACGACAAAATATACACAACAAGTGCCGCGAATAGAGCGCCAAGGAAAGCAGCTGCTGGAAGCAGATATGTGAATTGCGGAAACACAATCATGCTGAGTACAGCCGCTAACCCACCGCCGGCGGTCACACCGATGATCCCGGGGTCAGCAAGTGGATTTCGGACGACTCCTTGTAAAATGGCCCCTGATGCTGCAAGACAGGCCCCGACGATGAAACCTATGAGAACGCGCGGCAGGCGTAAATCCATGACGATTTTTTCGTGGACAGGCTGGCCAGAACCCGTCAAAGCAGCGATCAAATCTGGCAGCGATAATTGAACAGAACCTAATGCAAGCCCTAGACACATGCCCACACCTAGCGAAAGAAGCAGTCCTGGTATCAGCCACCTTCGTCTCGACTGTCTTTTTTGAAAATCTAACTCTGCCTTCACATTCATGATGACAATCGCTTCAATCTCTTCTCTAGTTCATCAATCGCCTTTATGACGTCTGCGCCTGGGTTTGTCCCGAATAAATCACTAGGCAGAATCTCCACGCGGCCATTCTTGACAGCTGATACGTCGTGCCATGCTGCATTCTGTTTCATTTCACTCATAAAGCCCGCTTTCACATCGTCAGGATTGCTGTGTGTCATGAGCAGAATGAGATCGGGATCGGCTTCGATCATCTTTTCTGCATTGATTTGGGCGTATTGAGGAAATTTTTCGAGTGCCGGTTCATTCTCAGCAATGTTTGCACCCCCAGCGATGTGCAGCAAATCCCCGCTTAAGGATTGAGGAAGCGCCGCCATATATGTGCCGGGTGCACCGTACACAACGAGTGTTTTCACTTTTTTCTTAGGCTGCTTGACCTGCTTTTTCCGCTCATCAATTTGCTCATTGAGTGCTTTAGCCTTTTGCTGCTTCCCGAGTAAATCCCCAAATAACGAGATTTGGCGCTGGATGTCCTTCACTGAATTGGCGCTTGTCAAAAGAAGCTGTGATCCAATTCCTTCTATTGTAGAGATGTCCTTGCTGTTTAATTGTTCATTTCCAAGCACCACATCAGGCTTTAAGCTTGTGATCAGCTCTACATCAAATTGATGCGTTGTGCCAATCGTTTGTACGGACTTTGCCTTTTTTAAGCTGTCTGGTAACTCAGCAGTTGGCCGGCCGACCGCCTCACCGCCTAAAGCATACAAAATACTCATGTCCCCGGTCGACAAAGCGACAATACGCTGAGGGGATTCATCAAACGCCAGCGTTCTTCCGGTAAAATCCTTTATCTTCAGCGCTCCTTGCCCGCTTCCTTTCTCTACAGGTGCTGCCTGACTGCATCCGCCGAGGAGAAGCATCAAGACGAGTCCCGCTAAGATCACATGTGAAAATTTCAACCGTCTGTCTCTCCTTTTCTAGTAAACTTTCTTTAGCTTTGCCTGTACCACGAGACGCCCGCTTTTAGGTGCAAGCACATGATCACAGGTCGATAAGGTGAGGATGAGGTCATCTGTGGACACGTCTGTCTTCGTTTGATAGATTGATTTCTTCCGCACAGCTTGCAAGTAGTGCGCATATTCGCCAAGATCTTGAAAATCGGTTTGAATATAGTCGAAGTCAACCGTCGTTTCATACACAGCAAAAATCTCCGCTTCATAGCTTTGATACAGCGTATCGTACTGAAATGTCCGATGCTCTTGGAAGAAATCTTTTTTTAGATAGTTTGTGAGTCCAGCAAACATGGATCCATCCCTCATCCGATGGCCGTACACCACTGTATTGGGGCTTTCATGCAGGACATCATTACGATAATCCATAAAGATACTGCCTGCCCGGGTGTCGTTTTTTAAATAATTGCGCGTTAAGTAGAACGCATTATCGCGAGATTGAACAATCGGATACTGAATCATCGTGTCTTTCATATTGATCCAGCCGACAATGTCCTCATTCACCTTCCGCAGCTCATCAAACGACGAACGGATCTTTCCCGGCTCCCGTTTTTCAGTCATTTCTTCTTCATGTCCATACATCGTCTGAGCCTTTGCAAGCACCTGGCGATTTTGATAATAACCGAAAAGTTCGAAGCCGATGGCTGTCCCGCTATAAATCAATACGCCTAAACAAACGATCGTCAGCATCCGCTGCCAAAGCCGTTTTCCTCGTTTCACACTGTCTCACCTGCTTTTTGCCCAGCTTATATACCAACAGGCACGATGTACATCCCTGTTTCTGCATCCTGCCTAATCGTGACGGACACATCATAAATGTGCCGCACGTTTTCCTCTGTTAACACATCATTTGGCTGTCCTTCACTGATAATCTGTCCATCCTTCATCGCTATGATGATATCGCTGTAGCGGACAGCCTGATTCATATCGTGCAGCACCATGACAATCGTTAATCCATGCGCGGCATTCAGTTCACGAATCAGCTCAAGAATGTCAATTTGATAGTAAATATCCAAATAAGTTGTCGGTTCATCTAAGAAAAGGATCGGTGTTTTTTGCGCAAGTGCCATCGCAATCCATACACGCTGCCGCTCTCCACCTGACAGTGAGGCAAGCGGCACCTTTCGTTTTTCCGTTAGCTTTGTACTGGACAGCGCCCACTCTATCACTCTCTCATCCTCTTCCTTGTCTCCTCCGCGCATCGTCTGGTACGGCGTTCTGCCGAATGCCACGATCCGTTCGATCGTTAAATCAAGCGGCGCTTCATTTTGCTGATGGACGACAGCGAGCCTTTTTGCCAGCTCCTTTGGCTTGAATGCATTCAGCGTTTGCCCGTCTAAGTGAATTTGCCCTTTATTTGGACAATGATTATTCGCCATTAAGGAAAGCAGTGTGGATTTCCCCGAGCCATTTGGACCGATAATGGTTGTGATTTTCCCCTTTTCAATCTGTGTTGTGACCGATTGAACGATGTCCTTCTGCTGGTCATATGAGAATGACACCTCACGAATGTCCATGGAGACGGTCCCCCCTTCTTAATAAAAAGATCAGAAACGGCCCGCCAATCACGGCCATGATCGTAGAAGCAGGAATCTCATTTGGCGCCACAAGCGTCCTGCCAAGCGTATCAGCCGTCAAAATAAGCAAAGCCCCGCTTAACGCAGAAAATGGAATCAATATCCGGTGATCCGAGCCGACAAGCCTTCTTGAAATGTGCGGAATGAGCAAGCCGACAAAGGCTATCACGCCCGCTACTGCAGCTGTCACCGCCGCAAGTAAAACCGCTGTGATGGAAATCAAAAGGCGCATTCTGGTCACACGCAATCCTAAATTTTTCGCTGTCTTGTCCTGAAGAGCCAGGAGGTTGCACCATCTGCTGAAGAAGAGTGCAACGACAAGGCCGGCGACACCATAGACACCGATTAAGCGGACATCTCCCCACGTTTTCATCGTGAGATTCGACTGTCCCGACTGATTAATCGTGATATTGAAATAGCTGCAAATGGTCACAAATGCTTCAGCCATCCCAGTAAACATGGCATTGATGGCGATCCCAACCAAGATCATGCGGATCGGGCTTAAACCACCTTTCCAAGACAGAACGTACACGAGGAAACACGCAATAGCCCCGCCTAATACCGAAAATAAAGGAGAGTAGAAATAAAATTGAGGAAGCGCTGTAATCGCCATTAATGAAAAGAAGCTGGCTCCTGATGAAATGCCAATGACGCCGGCATCAGCTAACGGATTCCTCATGACCGACTGCAGCAGTACACCGGAGACAGATAAGGCGGCCCCTGTAAACATCGCGATAAGCATGCGGGGAATTCTCAAGTCTTTAATGATTTCTACCTGTGCATGTTGACCGGTGATGAGCCCTTCTAACAATTCAATTGGGGTGACATGAATGCTCCCAGTAATGGCTGAATAAATAAACACGCAGACCAGTAAGAGACTGACTATCAGAAATAAAATCCCTGTTTTTTTCATCTTGAACGTCCTTTTATCATTAAGATTCGCCGCTTATGACGGATACAACATACGAGTCAATTCATCTAATGCTTCTGATGCCTTTAAATTGCCTGTTGTCCCGAATAAGCTTTCTTCGAGGTCATACACCCGGTCTTGTTTGACCGCATTGAAATGTTTCCAGATGTCATTTGTTTTGAATTCTTCATCAAACATTTGGACGACTTCGTCTGGCATCCCATGTGCGGCCCGGAGAATGATATCTGGATTGGCTTTTTGTAAATATTCCGTATTGGATGCCAAATACTCCATTTTCTCGCCTTCCACAATGTTCTTTCCTCCTGCGATACGCACAAGATCACCAATATATGAATTCTCTGTCGCCACCAAATAACTGCCTGGCACACCAAGCAAAATCAGAACGGACGGCTTGCGTTTCCCTTTCGTCCTCTCTTGAATGTCTTTCTTTTTTTGCTCAAACTCAGACACAATGCGTTCAGCCTGCTTCTTTCTGTCATACTGATCTCCAAGCTTCGTGATGGCCTTCTCCATGCTGGACATGCTCTCAAGATTTAAGTATGTGGCAGGGACGCCTGCTTGCTGAAAGGGTGTCTCTAAATCATATTGAAGGGTTGTGACAGACAGGACATCTGTTGGTTGAAGTGATTGGATGATTTCCATGTCCGGGCTCATTGGATTGCCGACTTCCGGCAGTCCTTTGTAACGAGCTGGCAAGGTTTTTTGACTTGTTGGCACCCCGACAAGATCCACCTCTAAAGCATCCATGATCTCCGCAGCAGCTACAGTCGTTGCTACAATGCGCTCACTTGATTCAGCGCTTTTTTTGCCTTTTGCCGAGCTTTCAGCTGACTGTGAGCAGCCCGATAAGATCATGCACACACTGAAGGCAGCGATCAAGGTACATAACATTCGATGCTTCAAAAACAGAAGCCTCCTTTCGAAAAAAGAGAGTGGATGCGCCGGCATAAATGGCGCATCTCACTTAACAGTCTATCTTGTCCGTGTTTGATATTTTCTGATGAGGACGAATAACGAACCGCCGAATAAAAGAATATACACCCAAAGAAGAGAGGTATCTCCCGTTTTCGGATTCAGCTGTCCAGACTCAGATTTGGTTTGATCATCTGACGGCGTAAATGTCATCTGCTCCGCACCCGTTTCCTCTGGTGCTGCATTCTCAAGTTGATTTGTTTGAGAATCGTGATCATTTGGATTTTTGACAAAGCCGATACTCTCATCGTCTCCAAGGACCGTTGCAATTCCGCTTCCCTCACCAGGAGCGATTCCTTTTGTGTCATAGACAAGTTTGACATCGTACTGCTCATGGTAGTTCGCAGCTGGAATATCAATTTTTACGCGTGCAGCCTGAGCTCCACTTAAACTTTTTGCTTCATATTGAATAACGCGTGTATCTGCTTTTTGATCTGTCTTCGCGACAAGTGTCTCTTCAAACTTTCCGCCTTTTCCAACTTGGAATGACGTGATGGCTGAGCTGTTCTTCACTGTATATGAAACGAAATGGCGGCCATTTTTTACAACCAGTGTCGCAGGACTCACAACGTAATCGTTCATACGAGAAAGCTCATCCTTGTCTGCTTTCTTCATTGAGAAAGGAAGCTTGTATACACCATCTTTTAGTCGAGCCGTCTCTTGATCTGCTCCGCCGTTATTTGTTTCTGTTGTAGGTGTGTTTGGTTTTGGTGTTTCTGGTGCAGCTGGTTTTTCTCCCTCTACCACTTGCCCGTCCTTCACTGGAGCGATACTCTTTGAATCAAATTGAAAACGAATATCGTAGGTTTGGTCATAGTTAGCGGCCGCTACTACAATGTGTACTTTTCCTTTGACCGCTTTTTTCAAATCACCTGCATCAAATGAGACCACTCTTGTGTTCTTTGCTTCATCCTTGCTGACTGTTTTGGCTTCTTGATAAGAACCGTTTTTCTCTGTTTTTAAAGAAGCGACAGACTTATGGTCCTTCACCGTAAAGGAAATGGTTTGTTTTCCATTTTTGACAGTTAAGGATGCAGGGCGTGAGAAGTAATCACTCATCCGGGATGCCTCATCCGAATCCCCTTTTAGCACACTGTAATTGATACGATATACGCCATCTTTTAATTGATTTTGCGCGGAATCATCTGGTTTTGTGCCATTGTTATTACCCGGTGTTGTCGGTTGATCGTCTGGTTTTGTTCCGTTTTGATCATCCGGTTTTGTTCCGTTTTGATTATCCGGTTTTGTTTCGTTATCGTCTGGTTTTGTTCCGTTTTGGTCATCTGGCTTTGTTTCATTATCGTCTGGTTTTGCAGGCGTAACGAGTGTTAGGCTGCTTTGATCAAATGCAAGCTGTACGTCATATGCTTCGTCATAAATTAAGCCGCCTAAATCCCAGTAAATTTTCACCCAGCCCTTTAATTTCGCTGATAAGTCGTCGACATCAAATTTGATCACACGTGTATTGGCCGTTTCGTCCTTACTGACCATTTCAGTGGTAACGAGGGCACCATTTTGTTCAACCTTGAAATCTGTTATTTCTTTGCTTTGCTTCAATGTGACATAAGCTGTTTTCTTGCCATTTTCCACAATCAGCTTAGCTGGCTTTTCTGTATAGGTATCCATCATGGACGCTTCTGTGCTGCCATTTTTTAAAATGGTGAATCCGACTGTGTATTCACCATCAACGAATGATGCCGCTTGAGCTGTTCCTTGGGGAATCTGAAACGCAGTCAACAAACTGAATAAAACGAGCAGAATGGCTGCATTTAGATGAAAAAGACGTTTCAAATGGTGACACTTCCTTCCGTTAATGCTTGATGATCCACTTTCTTGCTAAAAACCCGCCTGAACATAAGACAAGCACAAGGAGCCACCCTGTCTGGCTTGTATCACCAGTTTGAGGATTTTCTTCTTGTTTCGTTGTGGATGAATCAGCTTTGTTCGTTGATTCTTTTGATGGCTGCTGACTTTCTGCTGCACCCGCTGATTGATTTGCACTGTTAGACGAAAGTGACTTGATGCTGCTTTCATCAAATTTCAGCTGAATGGTGTAATCATGATCATAGTCAGCAGATTTCACAGTGACATGAATTTTTGACTTGATTGGTTTAGACAAGCTTTGAGCCTGGAACTGAACAAGCCTTGTATTGGCTTTTTTATTTGTTGAGAGAACGGTTGTATCGACATAGCCGCCATTTCCCGGTACTTTAAATTCCGTTACCCAGCTGCTATTTTTAATCGTCATTTGCACTGTCAGGTTCCCATTTTTCACTATCACTTTTGCTGGCTTCAGCCAGTAATCATTTGCCATTGAGACCGCATTTCCTTCAGCTTTTAACACTGTATAATTGATGGAGTATGTACCATCCTTTAATGCGGCAGCCTGTGCGTTCGAAAAAGGCAGCATAAGTGCCAGTAAAAAAACCGCCATGAAGACTGACAGCCTCATTCTTTTTTTCATCAAGTGAATTTCCTCCCTTTCTATTGAACAGGTGCCGCATTAAACTTGAGACGAATGTCGTAATTGCCTGTATATCCGATAGCCGGTACAGTCACACTCACTTTTGCTGGTACGGCCTCAGTCAGGCTGTTCACATTGAATTCTACTGTTCTCTTATTCGCAGCTGTATTTGTACGAATCACCTTCGCATCTTTGTAGACACCTTGATCGAGCGTTTTAAAGCTTGTGATCCAAGAGCTGTTCGTTAACGTGACTTGCGCTTTGATTTTTCCATCCTTTACGACAAGCTTGGCTGGTTTTTCGAAATACGTATTCGCTGTTGAAGTCGAATCGCTATCGGCTTTCCATACCACATATTGCGCTGAATATTGACCATCTGCTAAGCCAGCTGCTGAGGCTGAGCTAACAGGAGCTAGAGCAAATAATAGAACAAAACTAAGGAATAATAATACGGGTGATGTTGAACGAATGACTTTCATATGAGCCCTCCTAAATGATATTGATAATTATTCTCAATAGACAATAAAAAAAATAACCTTCATAAGTGCTGGAACACACTTATAGATGATTATGATAATCATTATCAATTGAGTTGAAAAAATAAATCTTTGCTTCCTAAAGTCAAAGATGTCTGCTTCTAAATGATGGATTGATAAGAGTTTTAGGCAATCTGTCCCATTCATAATACCATGGCATAACCTCCATTCCATTACAGGGAAAAGAACCCTCTTCTCCTTGATATTATATAATGGGTGAAATAATTGTCAATATCATTTTTCATACTATTGTCTTAGTTTTCTGGAAAATCACACAAAAAAATTTCGATCAGACACACTGATCGAAATGGATTAAGAAGGAACATGTTCCTCCATTTTGCTGTTTTTACGCTCTAAAGACCAAGCATACATTTCACGAATAATCGGTTCAATTTTCTTCCCTTGCACCGTTAATTCGTATTCAATCCGCACTGGAATGTCGGGGTATACTTTTTTCTCAACAAGTCCCTCAGCTTCTAAATCCTTCAGCCTTTCTGATAGTAATCTTCCGCTGATGTTCATTTCATTTTCAAGCTGACAAAAACGCTTAGGCCCTGTCAGAAGCTGATTGATGATGAGAATGACCCACTTCTTGCCTAGAATCTCCATGGCATCTGTAATTGGGCAGCCATCTACTTGTGCCATATCTTACTCCCTCCTGCTTTTTTCGTTTTTTTTATTATAACATAATTAATTACTTGAAATAAGTCACTAACTATTATATAGTTTAGTTACTAAAAGTAACAAGGTATTCATTTTTTATAGATTTTCAAAAACATTTGAACATGCCGATGCATATATCATGAAGGAGATGACCGAGCTTGAAGACAATTGAGCAGCTAAGGTTGGGTGTGACAGAATTACATGTGTCCAGCTTTGATCGTTCTTTACCTTTTTATACAGACATTTTAGGATTTTCTATATTAGAAAAAACAGATTCCACGGTGACACTTGGCAGCAATGCGAAGGAACCGATTCTTTTGTTAAAAGAAGATGCACAGCTCAAAGAAAAGCCTGATCATGAGCCAGGACTTTATCATTTTGCTGTTTTATTACCTACCAGAAAAAACCTGGGCACATGGCTGGCACATGTGATCAAAAAAGGCTATCCTTTAATTGGAGCAAGCGATCACTTTTTCAGTGAAGCCATTTATTTAAGCGATCCTGACGGCATTGGCGTAGAAATTTATGCGGACCGTCCTCAGGACATTTGGGTAGGTGAGCATGGAGAACTGAAAGGTGGCGGAAATGCACCGCTTGATGGAGATGGACTCCTGCAGGAAGCCGCTGATACCACATGGGAAGGACTCCCTGCGGGCACAGTGATGGGACACTTGCATTTCCATCTCAACCCAGAAGAAGCAGATCCCTTTTATGTCAATACGCTCGGTTTTCATATCCGAATGGCTCCACCAGCAAGCCTATTTATCGCCGCTGGTTTGTACCACCACCACCTTGCCTTTAATGCATGGGGACGCGGACGAAAAGGAGCCATTGATCCACGTTTTTCAGGAATTAGAAGCTATACACTGGTTTTCCCAGAAGAAGCAGACAGACAATCCGTCATCGAACGCCTGACAAAAGCAGGCACTCAAGTCAAAACGACAGGAAAAAGCAGCGAATTTGTTGATCCATTTGGCGTTCTCGTTCGTTTACAGATTGAAGAAACAGACTAAAAAGAAGGTGCAGAATATGGACAAACACACAGAGCTTAAAACAGCCATATTAAAAGATAAAATCAAACGAGTACAGCAAGAAGACGGGTATATATATATCACTGGACCCATTAAACTCCCAGTGAATTTAGACGGCAGAACCGTCATGTTTAACTGGTATTCATGGTTAAAAGATGATGGAAAAGAGCCATTGTCGGATGAAGCTTTAATTGAAAGCCTCTCGTCCCGCCAGCTTGCTGATCATCAGCAGTCAAGCGTTCTTGTATATGGGGATTTTGAGCATGCTGACGAAGCTCTTATCCGCATGCATTCCATTTGCCACACTGGCGATATTTTCGGAAGCAAGCGCTGCGACTGCGGATTCCAATTGAAGCAGTCTATGCGAATGATTGAGGACAATGGAGCAGGAGCCCTGTTTTACTTAGCCAATCATGAAGGCCGCGGCATTGGTCTTTTCAGTAAAGCCATGGCTTATATTCTTCAAGAAAACGGCTATGATACAGTAGAAGCGAACGAAGCACTTGGTTTTGAAGATGACACACGTCAATACGAAGAAGCCATTGCCGTTCTTCAAACACTTCGTACAAAGCCGGTCAGACTCATTACCAATAACCCGAAAAAGACAGATGCGATCAGCCATGCAGGTTTATCTCTTTCTGGACGCATTCCGCTTTGGGGAGATGTCTCTGAATTTAACGAAAAATACTTGCAGACAAAAATCAACCGCTCAGGTCACATGAAGGCGGAGCAAGAGGTGCGTACGATTGCCACATCATGAGCGATATATGAAGCTAGCCCTTGATAATGCACGGGCAATGAAAGGTCAGACATCTCCGAATCCGCTCGTCGGGGCTGTGATTGTGCGAGAGAATGAAATTGTTGGAGTCGGTGCTCATATGAAAGCCGGTGAACCGCATGCTGAAATTCATGCACTTAACATGGCCGGAGACAAGGCAAAAGGAGCCACGATTTATGTGACCCTAGAGCCTTGCTCCCACCATGGACGTACAGGCCCTTGCGCGGAAGCACTTGTAAAAGCCGGCGTCGAAACTGTTGTCGTGGCAGCACTTGATCCGAATCCGCTTGTTGCTGGCCGCGGAATTGCCATTTTACAAGACGCAGGCATACAAGTCATCACGGGCGTACTTGAACAGGAATCCATTCTGATGAATGAAGTATTTAATCACTTTATTACGAAAAAAACACCTTTTGTGACGCTCAAAGCAGGCATTACCTTAGATGGAAAAATCGCCTCTTCCACGTCTGACAGCAAGTGGATTACATCTGAGACTTCCCGTTATGACGCTCACCATATCCGCAGTATCAATGATGCGATTTTGGTCGGTGCTCAAACCGTCATTCACGATGACCCTTCATTAACTGCGCGGATTCCAAATGGGAACAATCCGATTCGAATTGTCTTAGACTCTAAGCTGTCAACACCACTGACAGCAAAGATCGTCACCGACCAGATGGCACCTACATGGATTTTCACAACAAAGCAAGCCGATGAGGAAAAACGAGCGGCTTTAGAGGAAGCTGGCGTTCGTGTCTTTATGACAGACAGTGACACGCGGGTGCCCCTGCAAGAAGTGCTTCAAGTGCTGGGAGAAAAAAATATCTCCTCTCTCATGATTGAAGGCGGCGGCCAGATTAACGCCTCGTTCTTAGAACAGCAGCTTGTAGATAAATTGGTCATCTATATGGCGCCTAAGCTCATTGGCGGACGACTTTCCCCTTCCTTTTTCGGAGGCGAGGGCATACGGCTCATGAGTGATGCCATTGAACTGGATCAACTCACCGTGGAACCGCTTGGAAAAGATATCAAAATGACGGGCTATCCCGTTTATCAATAACAAATAGGCTGTCGAGATTTCCTCGACAGCCTTCTCTATTCTCTCCTCTCTAAAAACTCAATTCGATTTCCAAAAGGATCATCTACATAAAATCGATTGGCTCCCTCCAATGGCTCATCTTCTCTTATACGAATGTGATGCTTCAATAATGCCTCTTTTAATTCCGATAGACTCTTTACAAGAAAAGCCGGATGAGCTTTCTTTGCAGCTTGAAAATGTTCCTGTATGCCAATGTGAAGCTGATGATGACCGCATTGGAACCAGACACCTCCACGTTTAGCTAAATTACTAGGCTTAGGTATTTCTTTCATCCCTAAAATTTCGCCAAAAAACAAACGAGCTTTCTCTTCACTGCCTTGTGGGGCAGCTAGTTGAACATGGTCGATTCCAAAAAAGTTTGACATATTCCCCTCTCCCTTTCTTTTCTTAATTGGTTTTACTATGTAGTGTTTCTTACGATGTAGGGTTTGAATGACAATTTTAAAAAACAGAACTCCCCTGATAATGAAAGTTCTGTCCATCTAAGTGTCTCTTGTGATGACATTTGAAACCAAGATATATCATGATTCATTTTGGTGAAACTTGTCGTAAAATGTTTCATGTGAAACATTGATCGTTACTTCCCTTCGACCAGCCTGCCAAAGCTTTCTGGTGAAAGTCCCGGTGAAATGCGGACGCGGTGCAAGGACATCATGCCTTGTTCCTTCTTCGCATGTCCTGGTTCAGTGGTGACAGCCATTTGATATCCAGCTTCCTTCGCCAGCTTCAATGTCTCTTCATTATAGCGCCCGACAGGATAACTGACCATTCTCGTTCGCTGAGAAAATCGCTGATCGAAGAATATCTTTGATCTTTTTAACTCCTCTTCCTGCTGCTGCTTTGATAATCGATTGAGCTCTAAATGATGAATCGTATGACTCTCAATCGATATCCCATGTGCCATCATCTCATCCATTTGCTCATCTGTTAAGTGATTTGGACGGCCAATGGATTGCTCAATCATGAAAATCGTTGCTTTCATTCCATACTGCTTTAAAATCGGAAATGCCTTTGTATAGTTATCCGTATATCCATCATCAAATGTAATGAGGACACTCTTCTTACTTGGCATCGAGTTCGTTGTGAAAACGCGGTACGCCTCTTCTGGCGACAGTGTGACATAGTCGTTATCCTTCAGCCATTGCATATGAGATGCAAATTCGCTCTTCGGCACACGTAACGAGTTGCCGCTTGAGATACTATGATACATCAAAATCGGAAGCTCGACCGGCTCCTTTTGTTTCATCCAGGTTTTTGTCTCTATCACTTCCGTTTCTTTTTTCTGCTGAATCTCTTTTGTTTGTAATGAACCCTTTTCCTCTTTGACGACTTGCTGGCTTCCTTCCGCCTGCTCCTTCATTCCCATACAGCCCGAAATGAGCAGCAGCATAAGACCAATCGTCATCAGCATACATGTTTTCTTCATTCACCAATCCTGCTTTCTCTTTATCTACCGAATGATTATAACAGAAATTGGTTATTCATTGACAACTATTTTGACAGGTTATTCATTTTTTTACACATTTCTATCATTTCGATGGCGAGCAGATGAATGGTCTCTGTTGTGAGCATTTGATCTTCTGCGTGTATCAGCAGTAAAGAAAACGGAAGCTGTTCACCTGCCGCTTCTTTTTGAATCAGCGACAAGTGCAGGTTGTGGATGCTTCGAAACGCTTCCTCCCCTTTTTCGATCAACTGCTGCGCTTTTTCAAAATCATCAGCTCTTGCTAGACGAATCGCTTCTACATAATGACTTCTTGCCTCGCCTGCATGGGCAATGATTTGAAAGGCTGCTCCCTGCATTTCCTCTAATACCGTCATCTGCTTCTCCTCCAATTATTCAAGATTCATTTGCTAGTTTCAGTGCATGCTCTAGAATTTTTTCTCCGTTTGCTGTTCCGTATAATCTCACATTGACGACATCGACAGGGATTTGATAAGGTGCCGCTGTTTTTTCTGCTGCTTTTTTCATAAAACTAACTTGCGGTCCAAGTAAAATCGCCTGTACATCCTCTCCATGCTCTTCTAGTTCATCCGCAATGGCTCCTTCAGGTATAGCATAAATATAGTAATCCAGCCCTTTAGCTTCTGCGGCAGCCTTCATTTTGGACACCACAATGGACGTTGACATTCCTGCTGCACAAGCGAGAATGATTCGTTTCATTTCTCATCACTCCTATTGATAAATGACTTCTGTTTCAACTGTCAGTTCCCTAGTTTTGATTAATGTCTGATACCAATACGCAGATGCTTTCAGCTGACGATTTCGTTCATTCTCCAGCTGGATTTCGACTAATCCGTAGCGGTTTTTAAAGGCATTCATCGGTGAGACATTGTCTGTAAATGCCCAAAGCATATAGCCTGTGCAATTTGATCCTTCTGCTTTCGCTTGAAGTGCCCGCTTCAAATGCTGGCTGATAAATGAAATGCGATACTGATCATCAATGATACCGTCTTCTGTTTTAAACCGTTCTTCCTTTTCGACACCCATGCCATTTTCGGCCACAAACCACTCAATATTTCCGTATTCTTCTTTTATTCTCATCCCCATATCATAGACAATCTTCGGGTAGATTTCCCAGCCTCTGAAAGGATTCATTTTTCTCCCTGGAAGCTCAAACATATCGTAATAATAGGATGGATGAAAAGGTGTTCCTTCGTTCCAAGCCTTACTCGGTGCCTTGACACGATGCGGATAGTACAAGTTAAGCCCAACGACATCCACCGTATGATTCTTGATGATCTGAAGCTCTTCCTCTGTCGACTCGAAAAGAATATCATGCTTTTTCAACACATCGATCAGTTCCTCTGGATACTCCCCTTTGATGGAAGGATCTAAGAACACTCGATTAAAAAACAAGTCATACATACGTGCCGCTTCTTCGTCATGCGGGGCAGACGATCTTGCATACGTCACTTCTGGATTGAGAATCACGCCGATTTTGGCTCCTGCCGATTCCTTCAACCCCATCTCCTGAAACAGCTTCACCACTTTTGCTGTTGCCAGAGCTTTATGATAGTTCCACTGCATCCATTTCTTCGTATTTTGCTCAAACGGATATCGGATGGCATCTAGATAAACACGTGTCTGAACAACAATCGGTTCATTAAAACTAAACCAATGCTTGACCCGGTCTCCGTAGCGCTCAAACACCTTTTCTGCATAAAGAACAAACAGCTCGACGACATGCTTTGATGACCATCCGCCGTACTTCTCAAGCAAAACGGCAGGAAGCTCATAGTGCTCTAAGCAAAACATTGGTTCTACACCTGCTGCGATTAATTCATTGATCAGATCATCAATGTAACGAGCATAGGCCTCATCCACTATCCCATTCTCGTAATCTATGAGAAACCTGGACCAATTGATCGATGTCCTGTAATGTGTCAGCCCAATCTCTTTCATTAAGGCTGCATCTTCAGGGTAGCGCTCGTAAAAGTTTGTCGCACCAGCAGGACCATAGCCTTCGTGCCACACGTGATATCCTTCCTTATACCATAAGTCGATGTACGAGTCCTGATGCGCCCGCTTTCCCTTCCATCCCTCGGTCTGCCAAGCAGAAGCCGCAGCGCCTAGGATAAAATCACTTGGAATCTCAATTCTGTTCATGTCGCCGCCTCCCTTTTCTTCGTCTGAATGTTTATTCTGAATCTGGTGCTGCTTCTGGCTTGCGATTAGACAAGAGAACAAACGGTAAATAGATGAAAACAGCAACCACAATACAGATAAGCTGTGTGATGACAGCGCCCATGCTGCCAGCGGTGGACAGCCATGCATTTACAAGCGGCGGTGTCGTCCATGGCACCATCACGACCGCTTTTCCAGCGAATCCTGCAGCCGTCGCAATATACCCAATCGTACCTGTCACAAGCGGTGTGACGATAAATGGAATCGCCATCACAGGGTTTAGCATCACAGGTAATCCAAAAATAACGGGTTCATTGATGTTGAACAGTCCGGGTCCTGATGAGAGCTTGGCAATGCTTCGCATCTCTTCCCTTCTCCCAGCAATAAAAATCGCAATCAAAAGGCCAATGGTCACACCTGAACCACCGATGCTCATATACACATCCCAAAACGGCATCGTGATGATATTCGGGATTTCTTTTCCCTCTTGAAATGCTGTCATATTCACTGCAATCGATCCTAATAAGAGCGGCTCCCGGATCGGCTTAATCATCTGGTTGCCATGGATGCCGATCACCCAGAAAAATTGCGCCACAAACATCAACGTTAAAATTCCAGGCAGCCCCTGTACAACACTTTCTAACGGACGCTGCACCACGTTATACACTGCTTCATGCAAATAAATGCCTGTCACACGATGAAATGCAAAGCCGAATGAACTAATGATTGTAATTGTAATGATCGATGGGAAAAGGGACGAGAAAGACGTTGCCACATTCGACGGAACCGAATCCGGCATCTTGATTTGCAGCCATTTCACCTTGGTCAGCTTACAAAAAATCTCCACAGATACGATCGCAATGATCATCCCTAAAAATAAGCTTTTTGGATCAGAAAATTGTCTTGCCAACACGTCCACAACCTCACGCATCGATCCATCGACTTCAAGAAGAAGTGTCGTTGGAATAACAGATATAAATGAAATCAATGCCATCAATCCTGGGAACAGAGACTTGTGACCGTTGATTTTCCCAAGCTCAATCCCAATGAGGAACACAGCCCCAATGGTTAAAAAATTCAGCGTGGCATAATTGATTGCCTTCATAATAGGCTGAAGCTCTGCTAAAAACCTGAATATCTCAAAATGAGCAAGCCCTGTCTCCGGGCTCATGATCATATTCGCCACCAATACAGCAAAAGCTCCTGTAATGATGATCGGCATCAGTGTGACAAATGCCTGTTTAATCGCCATAATATATTTCTGGTTGGTGATGCGATAAGCCACATGCCCCATAACATCTGCTGCTTTCTCCTTGAAGCTCATGATCCGTCTCCCCCTTTGCAAAAACTCGTGATCATCCTCCTTTTTGATGTTATTTTATAAGCGCTTTCATTAACATCTAATCTTTTTCCTCACAGATGCGGAAATGAATGTCGTGTTTTATCATTTGGCTGCTCCAATACTTGAAACGCAGCTGTCAGCTCTTCAAATGAAGCGGCTTTGATGAGTTGTTCCACCACTTCCTTCCGTTCTGTCAGCCGCACAAGAAATTGATAAAGCGACTGTAATTCTTTTTGATACGTCTTCTGGATGCTTAACAAACATACGACTTGTACTCGATCTTCTCCCCACAGTACCGGCTTTTTCAACGTACAGATCGCACAAAATGTGTCATCTGTTGCCGGTTTAATTGGATGAGGAATCGCCACCAAATGACCGAAAGATGTGGGCGATACTTGCTCTCTTTCTAGCAATAATTGTTCAAACTCGTCTGGGATTCGATGCTGCTCCTTTAGCACGTTCACAAAAAATTGAAGAATCTCTTCCCTTGATTGGAGATCTTGCTGAAAAAATGTCAGCGCCGGACTCACATACCGCAAAACTCCTGTATCCTGTGAATTCTGCACAAATCGTTTCAGCCGCACAATATCATCGTCACTTAGAATCGTATGTACATCAATTACTGGCACCGGCAATGTATTCTGAAGCGGAATGGTACTAATAATAAAATCAATGCTTCTTAAATCATACAAAGGAAGTTCCCCGACACTTGCAGTTCCAGCGATCTCCAGCCTTCCGTTAAAAGCTGCCGTGAGTTTATGAAGAAGAAGCTGGCTGCTGGCGACACCCGTCGCACACACAATAAGACATGTCTTTCTTACATGCTGTGATTTTGTCCGCTCGATTGCAGCCCCAATATGAAGCGCCAAATATCCGATTTCATCCTCAGGAATCTCAACACCCTCTTTTTCCTTCAGCCATCTGCCCATATAAACACCCGCCTCAAACGCAATGGGATAATGCCTTTTAATGTCTGGTAAATAAGGATTTCGGATGTTCATATCGTATCTAAAACGATGAATGGCAGAACGCAAATGAAGACTTAAACCAACGATCAGCTCTTTATCAAACTGAATATCAAGTGACATGTGCTCCTCTACATAAGCAAGCAATTGGTGAGTGAAACGAAAATGGTCTTCATCCAGCAGATGAAATAGCGTATGGCCAGCCTCTCCATATGCCATCATCTTTGCTCCCATTAAGTGAATCGCAATGTACGCCATTTCAGATAACGGAAAATCAATCGCTAATACGCGGCGAATATCTTCTGCCATTTGTTGAGCTACCTGAAAAACTGGCTGCACTTGAATTTCTTTCAATTCCGCTTCTGGCATCTTGACCAGCTTTTTTTCTTCAATTCGTTTGCATGCGATGGCAATGTGGGTCACTAAATTACTTAAACCGATTTCTGATAGATGAAGTCCGGTAGCTTTTGTACGTGAACGCACGATGTCCTGAATCAATTGATACGTTTCTTCAGGTAACAGTGCAGCATTCGCATGCTCCTGCTGAAACACATGCTCTGCCATACAATATCTTAACTTCATTTCATCGCCTGTCAGACGAAGGCCATATTTAGGCCGGTGCGATATAGAAAGTCCATGCAATGAAAACAAGTGCCTGACAGCTTTCAAATCATTTTTCACTGTAGATTCACTCACAAATAATTCCTCTGCCAATCCCTCTAATTTGATATAGTCTTCTGACAGAAGCAGTCTTTTCAATAGATAAGCGACGCGATCCTCAGGCTGACTGGGAATGAACGGTTCCTTTTTCTCATTCCTTTCTCTCAGTGAGGTTTTCAAAAATGTACGAAATGCTCCATAATCTTCAACGCTCAATGTATACCCTGCCCCGCGTTTAATATGCAGTGCGGCACCATGTTCTTCTAAGATCATTTTAAGCGCTTTCATATCTGTGCGGATGGTTCGTGATGTGACGCCGATCACACGGGCAATTTCTTCACTTGTCAGTTCCTGCTCCGCTTGCATCAATCGTTTCAGAAGCTCCTCCTGACGTAGAGATAGCATGGACTCTCCTCCCTTGGCATTTACTTTTGCCTATCATCATAAACGAAAATAGAACTCTTTGCCCAGTATTTCTTTCAAATCGGGAACCTTGATATGGCTCATTCGTATGAATATGAAACGAGAGGAGGGATGCATCATGGGTACTTTTATGTTTGTTATCATATTCGTTTTTTTAGGAGCCATCATTGCCAACCAGTTCACATCAAAGGATAAACGTGCATCTGCTAAACGTTCTGCACATCATAGCTCAACGACAAGCACTTGTTCTGATTCGTATACCCATCACGCTTCTGATGCCTTCTGTGGGAGTGATTCAGGTGACAGCGGCGGTGGTGGATGTGACTAAACAAAAAAACAGCCGCCCTTTTAAGAGACGGCTGTTTCGTTTATGGTTTTAAAGAGCTTTCCAGCCCCGTTCAATCAAATGTTTAACATCCTTTGCAAAATCCTCGCCCTTCTCCATCACGTCCTGAGCTCTTCCTGCAAAATTACTGGCAACAGCCAGCTCCATTTTTTTCAATTCAAAGTGTAAGATTTTTTGATCAATCTCTGTTATATATTTTTCATATTCATTGTTGACGATGTCGTGCATCACGCTGTAAGCGTCTTTCCGGTGGCGATGAAAGTCGGTTCCTCTCTCGCCTTTCCATGACGAATCTAGTGCAGGCTTCTTGATTTCTTTGATATCTGACTGGGCAAGATCTTGTTCTGTTCGAATATTACTTTTGGCTGTCTTTAACCGAGAGATCATTTCGTCAAATTCTGCACGTTTGTTCTCAATTCCCATATGCAGATGGTGCAGCATCTCGGATAAACTCATGTCATCCACCTCTATCTGACCTCATACGAAAGCACGGCGTGAGCGCCTTTGGAAACCATTGACTCACTTGATTTTTCCAATCCTGACATTTCTATCGTTCTGCTTTCATTAAGTATAGTATAAGGCGAAAAGCCTCAGGCTTAAATAGGGAAAAGGTGTCCTTTTAGCGACACGTTTGGAAGAAAAACGGAATAATACAAGGTCTTACACCCCTAATTTTATATGAGTCTTTAAGACTATAATCATATTGTGTCAATGGTACCCATCAATAAAAGCGATTGTGCTGATTATTTTGCAGCAATCGCTTCGTCTTGTTCTTTTAATGTTTTCACGTTAGAGCGTGTATCCTGAACATTTTTCATTAAGGCTTCTTTAAAGTTTGAGACCATTTCGCTCACTTCTGCTTCACGTGCCGTCCACTTGGTTACAAATTCAAGACTGTTTTCACCCGCTTTATCTGCTGCTTTTTTCATCGCTAAAGCTTCGACTGCTTGGGAGACTTCATCTAGTTTACCCATGACTGTTTGGTAGTTTAACTTAATTTGTCCCATTGTGATATCCTCCAGATTTGTTCAGCATGACGCTCTCTTACAAGCTGCTCCATGCTTTTGAGATCAAGCGTTTTGCGTCCTCTACTGCGTCTTCTCCTTTTTCAGCAAGACGTGCGGCGTCTCCAGCTAAGGAACTGGCAAAGGATAACGCAGCTTGTTCTGCTTCTAATGTACTGATTTTGAATTCGATACGGCTCACGTAGCGTGGGTATTGATCGTTCACGATCGTTTGCAGCGCATCATGTGCTTCATTTCGGTCTGATTTGAAATCCTGGCTTCGCTCACCTTTCCAAGAGGTCCCAAGCTTTGGCTGCTTGATTTGCTTTAAATCTGTTTCTGCCGCATCTTGTTCACGTTCAACCTTGCTTTTCGCCTTTTTGAGCCGAGCGATTTTCTCTTCAATTTCTGCTTTTTTATTTGAAATGCCACCGTTAAGGGCAGACAGCATATCCGATAAGCTCATATGGGTTCCTCCTCCTGTCAAAAAATAAAAACGCTGCTTAGAGTCCCTCTAAACGAGCGTAAGGTGAATAGCACTTTTTCCAATATTGTTATTATAAGGTTCAAAGACTCATGTTTAAATAGGGATTTGTGCCCTTTTTATGGGATAAATATGCTTTTATTCTGCTTTACACCACCTCTTTCGACCTCTTTTATAGGAGGTCTAAATTCCTGTTCGTTTGCTGTATGTCACATATAGTCTCACGGTCCTAGGACAAACAAAGCCGCCCCGTTCAGGAGCGGCTTTTGCAAACGGCTTATGAGGCCGATTCTTCTCTTTCTTGTTGATCTTTCACATACCAAATGAATTTACCTGTATAACCGTAAATGATCGCAAGACCAATGGCGACAAAGCTCAACCACATAAATGGTAAATAAGAGAATGTCGAGACGCCAAGAATTCCTGCCATGTAAATACCGTTATCTGACCATGGAACCATACCAGACGTAAGCGTACCACCGACCTCAGAGTTTCTAGATAAAACTCGTCTATCTAACTTTAATTTATCGTAGCTCTTTTCCATAATTTTCGGTGTAAGGATTAACGACACATACATCGCACAGCCAAAGATATTGGCGAAGAACGCAACAACGAGTGTAGACAGCGTTACATTCCCTGCATTATGTAATTTTTTCTCAAATGTCGAGACGATGACTTTTAATACGCCTAAATATTCTAGTACTCCACCGAAACCAAGTCCCAGGATAATCACCACTAGAGACCCTAACATATTAACGATACCACCGCGGTTTAACAAAGTATTTAAGAATTCTACATCTGAATTAATAGAGAAACCATTATAAGCTGTGCCAAGTGCATCGGCTGGATTCATTCCTTGGAATGCCATTGCCCAAACTGCGCCAAGAAGCGCACCAATCGCAATAACAGGCATTGAAGGTTTTTTCAAGACAAGTAATAGCACAACAATAAGAGCCGGAATGATCATCCAAATATTAATCGTAAATGTATCTTGCAGTGCTTGTTTCAAAAACTCTACTTTTCCTTGATCAATATTTTTTCCGCCATACATAAACCCGGTAATTGTAAACATAATGGCAGTTATGACAAAGGCAGGTATGGATAAGACCATCATCGCTCTAACATGTGCGAGCACGTCCACTTTTGAAAGTGAGGAAGCAAGAACAGTACTATCAGATAAAGGAGATAACTTATCACCAAAATAGGCTCCAGATAAAACAGCACCAGCCACGATAGGTAATGGAATTCCCAAACCTTCACCAATCGCAATCATAGCAATACCTGCGGTTCCAACTGTCCCCCATGATGTTCCTGTAGCAACAGACATAATGGAACAGATAATCAGTGTAGCTAGTAAGAAAATATTAGGGTGAATAAATTCCAGTCCATAATAAATTAATGTGGGTACCACTCCGCCGGCAATCCATGTTCCAACAAGTGCACCTACAGCAATTAAAATCAAAACAGCCTCTAAACCATTCGATATCCCTTTTGTAATGGCGTTTTGAAGATCTTTGTATGAATGCCCTAATCGAATACCTAAAGCAATTACCATAAACCATGAGATAAACAATGCTAGCTGAATATCTAATTTGAAGTAAAGAGTAAATGATAAAACAATCGCTAAAAACAAGCCAAGTACTGCTACGACTTCTAAAATAGATGGTAGACGTGGTGATTTCATTGTGTTTCCTCCCTTTGTGCGTGCGTTAAGCGTTTTCAAAATATTGTGAAAAAAGTGTGTCAATTCGAAAGAAAGTGAATTGCCTGTTTTTCTCTTTTTCACAGGCAATTCCACATATTAATAAAATAAAATTTTTGATATTATTATCGCTCTAGGAGCTCTGCACCCGCAATGCCCGGCTTTGTCATCTCGTATGGATTTAAGATAATATCAAGTTCTTCTTCCGTTAAAACATCGTACTGCAAGCAAAGATCTCTGATCGATTGTCCTGTTAAAATGGCTTCTCTTGCAATTCTAGCGGCTGCTTCATAGCCTAAGTGAGGGTTCACGGCAGTGATCACGCCTGCACTTTTTTCTACATATTCTTTCAAACGTATTTCATTTGCTTCAATGTCCGCTAAGCAATGATCTGTGAATGAGCGGAATCCGTTATTCATTATACTAATAGATTGAAGCAAGTTAAAGACCAGAACAGGTTCCATCACATTTAACTCAAGCTGGCCTGCTTCAGAAGCAAGACAGATCGTGTGGTCGTTCCCAATGACTTGGAATGCGATTTGGTTAATGAGCTCTGCCATGACTGGATTGACTTTCCCAGGCATGATGGATGATCCAGGCTGGCGGGCCGGCAATGCGATTTCAGCAAGACCTGCGCGCGGACCAGATGCCATTAAGCGAAGGTCATTGGCAATCTTAGACATGTTCATCATACATACTTTTAAAGCGGCGGATACTTCTGTGTAAGCATCTGTATTTTGCGTTGCATCTACGAGATGCTCTGCGCCTACAAGAGGAAGACCAGATATATCAGCGAGCTTCTTCACCACGATCTCAATATAACGAGGATCTGCGTTTAAGCCTGTCCCAACAGCTGTTGCACCCATATTGACTTCATATAAATGCTGTTTTGATTGGTTGATCCGCTTAATATCACGGCTCAGCACACGGCTGTAAGCTTCAAATTCCTGTCCCAAACGGATTGGAACAGCATCTTGAAGGTGCGTACGTCCCATTTTGATCACATGATCGAATTCTTTCGCTTTCTTTTGAAAGACGTCCTGCATGACTTGCATCGTTTCAAGCAGAATGTCTAACTGCTTGAGCACAGCAATGTGGATCGCCGTTGGGAATGAATCATTCGTTGATTGCGACATGTTCACATGTGTGTTTGGGCTTAAATGGATGTATTCACCCTTTTGATGTCCCATGATTTCTAGCGCTCTGTTTCCAATCACTTCATTGGCATTCATATTCATGGACGTTCCTGCGCCGCCTTGAATTGGATCGACAATAAAGTACTCGTGCAGCTTGCCTTCAATGACTTCGTCAGACGCTTGAACGATGGCATTTCCAATTCCCTCATATAAACGTCCAACTTCCATATTGGCTTGAGCTGCTGCTTTTTTCACGATGGCAAAGGCTCTAATTAGTTCCTCGTGCATCCGATATCCTGTAATCGGGAAATTCTCTTTTGCACGGAGGGTTTGAACCCCATAATACACGTCTGCTGGAATTTCTTTTTCACCAAGAAAATCCTTCTCATAGCGATAAGTTGCTTGAACCATCTCTTATGACCTGCTTTCTATAGAATAGTTAAATCACTAAATCTTCTGCGATTGGCGTTTCCATAATCTTTTTGACTTCTCTTGGATCTGTTGTTTTGCCTAGTGCCCACATCAGTTTCGGCACGATAGCTTCTGTATTCATATTTCTTGAACGTGCCACCAATTCTTGATTGATCTTGCGTCCTACCTCATACACACTCATGTCTTCTCCTTCTTCCAGACACTGAGTGGTGATGACAACAGAAATGCCTTCTTCCAGCAATTCGTTGATCTTTTCTAAAAGGTTTCTTCCTTCGAAAGGAATTCCGCCGCTGCCGTAGCTTTCAATGACAACGCCTTTGTACATGCTTTTGACTGCATCTAAAAACTCAGGCTTCAGGCCTGGGTGCAATTTTAACAGACACACATCTGTATTCAAGGATGCATCTAATTTAAGCGGTTTCATTGGTGTTCTTTTTACTTTGCTATTGTATTCAATTTGATGGTTTTCAATTGATGCAATATATGGGTAGTTAATGCTTTCAAATGCATCGTAGCTTTTCGTTCTTAGTTTGATCGCACGTGTTCCTTGGATGACCCTGCCATCAAACACGACATACACCCCGCCAACGCCGTCACATGCAAAGCGAATCGCATCTGTGATGTTTTTCTTCGCATCTGTTTTCTTAAAAGTAATCGGAATTTGTGAACCTGTAATCACGATCGGCTTATCAGGATTTTGCAGCATATAAGACAGCGCTGCTGATGTATAGGCCATTGTATCGGTTCCGTGAGTCACGACAAACCCGTCATACTGATCATAATTCTCATAAATGGCTGTTGCGATATCAACCCAGTATTCAGGCTGCATATTTGTACTATCTATACTCATTAGGGACTTTGTGTCCATTGTATATTCTGCATTAATTTCGTTTAAATAGCTCAAAAGATCCTCAGCTTTAACACCTGGAGCTAAACCATTTTCACTCTCTACAGATGCAATCGTCCCACCAGTCGTTAAAAGCAATAATTTCTTCAACAGGTCCACCTCTTTCGTAAAATTACTTCGTTTGTCACACATATTATAAGCTAGCTTGTGCTATTCTATAATATACGCTTTACGCGTACCTTCATTGCCATTATAGTCACATAACGCGAATTAATCAAGAAATTGTTACGCATAACGCGTACATTCTATGTCAAAATATGATATACTGTTGTTGTAAATAAAGGAGCGTTCATGTATGATACTCGATCGTTTAACCACCCTTAGAAAAAAGAAAAAATGGTCTCTCCAGCATACGGCAGATCGCCTAGGTATCGCCAAAAGCACCTATGCCGGTTACGAATCTGGGTACCGACGACCTTCGCTTGAAGCAGTGAAGCTGCTGGCTGATTTGTATGATACGTCCATTGATTTTTTACTTGGTAGAACGGACGAGCCAGAGATACAACGCAAAATCTCTGATATCAAAATTGAACTGACGGAAGCAAAAGAAGGAACCATTTATGTAGACGGCGTTCCCCTAAATGATGAAGAAATCAAACAGCTTGTTGCCTTTATTCGGGCGAAAAACACTCTAAAAGTATAAACACAGAAAAGAGAGGCACCTTATAAACAGGTGCCTCTCTTTCCTTTTCCAATCTCAATATGGAGAAGAGAGCTGGCTTAATTCCTCTAGCCGCCGCTTCGCTTCTTCTTTATTAAACGAACTATAATAGCGATAATTCTCCTCATCTAAGATGCGGTAATGCTGACTAAGTACATTTTGCTGAAGGCGAAACGTGCCTTTTTTGACAGACGTCCTCCACCAAACCTTTCCGCCAATCGTACGCTCTACTGATAGATGTAATTCATCATGTGCCACAACTTCCAAAATCTCTAGCGGGTCATCCCCTAGAGTCCCTTTCAAAATGTCACTATCTCTGAATAATGCACATACGGCCGCGGATTGCGTCCAGTTGAGACGCAGCCTGTTTTTTTCAACCTGCTGTAGATGCCGTTTCGATAGACCGAGTACCTCCGCCATACGATCCTGCGTATAATCCTTTTCTTTTCGAATCCGTGCCATTTGTTCTGTGACGAGGTCGATTACCATCTCTTTATCCATCTCTCATCACCTCTTTCGAGTGTTCAGTCTTTACTGACATCATACACGATTTCTTCGAAAAAGTGGCGCCTCATCCTATAGAATTCTGACAAAAACAGCTTAGTCGGTCTTCTCTTCTCCTTGGCCATGCTGCTGTCTCCAATTTTCTTGGGCTGTCTGATGTAAATATGGATAGATCTCCTGTTTGACGGTCTGCTCAAATACTTCTTCATCTAAAATACTGTACGCCGGAATTTTGATCAATTTCCCATCCATTTTCCGAATGAGCACATCCATGAAAAGAAATCCTCTTATACTGTAACGATGCCTGCGCATGTCAATTGATTGAATTTCTTGAAAAGGAATCATTCGCTCCCGATGCAGCACAGCGCCATTCGCTCCGCGCTGAATGCGAAAAATCACATTTCCCCTCTTTGTAAAAGCAGGAAAGATCATCAAAAAGGAGATCCAGCCATAGACAATACCTAATAGTCCGCCTAAAAATAAAAACAATGTATAGTTCGATTCAAATGTAAGAGCTTCTGAAAATAACCAAATACCGATAATACCGAAGCCGCCCGTTGCTAAGAATGCCCATACTCTTAAAAAAGGTCTGCTCCTTACTTCTATTACTTCACTTGGATTCAAGCGTCATTCTCCTTTTCTCCATTAGAATATAGAACGTAATCCGTCTTGATGAGCCGTCTCAATGCGAAATTGATTTTCTTTTATTCCTGATACAAGCCACGATTGGTTCTCACCTGGAATCACAAATATCATGGCCTCCACATCAGGCGTATTATTTTTGTCATAGACGACTTTCATGAGAGAGTCCATCTTTCCTTTTCTCTTCTGTACATCAGAAACAAATGCCTTCACGAGCTCTTGATTCTCTGCTTTATTCAGGAAGGACGGCCACTCATTTTTCGCTTCGCTTGCCTGTTCTAACAGCATTTCAAATTCCTCTGCCTGCAGGCTGATGACAGGTTCAGGGTGATCATTCATCTGTAGGTTGAAAAAGGCTGTCACTTGATCCTCTGCCTGCTGATCGCCGTCCAGTTTGCGAATCTGATGCACTTGTTGATCATAAAGCGTATGATGCGCATATACACCCGCCTGTGTTGTGTGAAAAGAGGTGCTGACTTCTTCATCTGTGTCTCCAAATTTAGATGCCTTGATCGTGTGAGAGGCATCATTCATCGCCTGGATGAAATGACGGTATTCCGCTTTATAACGGTATTGTCTGTTTCGAAATTCCAGTACACCTTTTGCAAGCAAAGAGCGGCACGCAATTTCAAATAAAAACCCAAGGCGCTCGTCCTCTACTTCAGGATAATAGGCCTCCTTTAAGGACATGCCTTGTTCAAAATAGCCTTCACTGTAAAAACTAAAGATGAGTTCCTCAATACTTAGACTTAGCTGATCCAACTTGATCTCTCCTTATCCAAAAGAAAATGCACCCTTAAAGAAATCACCTGCACCCTTTATGAGCGAATCTGCGGTTTCTTTTGTTTTTTCTATCCCTTTATGTATCACCTGATTTGCCTGATCAATGGTATCATTCACTGCTTTCACACCTTGACCCGCCAGTTCGAATGCTTTTTTCCCTTTATCCACGACCGCATGAATCGGGTCCTTTAATTTCACTGCCATCTGTTCAGCAAAACCGGATGTCAGCTTGGCGACTTTTTCTCCAATAAATCCACCTACTGCTGAACCAATGGCTCCGCCAACAACGGTTCCAATCGGACCTGCAAAGCTGCCAAGAGCACCGCCGACAACGGCACCTGCGACAGAACCGCCAGCGATAAAGACCGTATTGTTCACTGCATTTCCAACAGCCTTTGCATTTTCACGCTTAAGGACTTCGGGCTGATCGCCGAATTCTGCATAGTTCTCGGCAATTTTCAATCCACAGCCAACCGTTTCTGTTGCACCAGTGACAACCGTTGCAATGATGGCATTTCCTTTCGCAAATCTTGCACCATTTTTCAGAACAGACTTAATCGCAGCCGTGTCCTTCCAATTAATACTTCCTTTTGTAAAATCACGAACGCTGTTTGTGAACGCAACTGTATCGTCAGGATAAAATTTCGTGAATTTCTTATGGACCAAGTCAGCCATCGGCCAATTCGATCGTTTTAATAATTCTTTTTTACTCAGCCAAATCCTTGCTAACCGGTCAAATCTCGTTCCTTCTACCCGGCTGGTCAGATCAAGCAGCAGCTTTGAATGCTGCGCTGCATATCGGCCATTCTCTTTAATGAAAGTCGTCATCCCAAGCCCGTAATATTTCGCCTGCATCATCACGATACCAGCTAAGCTCGTGAGTGTACCATATTGATCATAGATGCTGTACAATTTCCGCAATATATCATCTGCTTCGACCATTTTATCCGCTGCATGACGAATGGCAATATCATCACTGCTCAATTTGCTGATTAATGCCTGTCCTGCTCCCCATGCATCCCCGACACCAGAAAAACAGCTTCTATACCGAGGATCGCAGCCTAAAATCAGCCCGTCCAGTTCACTATGTAAATCGCGGTGCTTCGTTTCAATGGCTGACAGCTCGCCTACAAAATCATTCGCCAGCCCTGTCAGCTGATCTGGATCAACCACAATGTCACGTGCCATCACATCATCTCCCTTCTCGGTTTCTTTCTCTCCGTTCTTCTCGTCTCTTTCGCTCAAGCTCTTCCATTCTGGCAATTTCAGCTTTACGCTCCTCAATTTTAACCGCTGCATCCCGCAGTTCCTGACTTGTTTCAAGCAAATCTTTTTCAAATTGATCGTAGCGTGCCGTTGTTTCTTCAAAGCTTTGATCAAATTTATCCCTTGCTTCTCCCTGCCAGCCTGATCCTACTGCCTTCAGCCGATTTTCCAGCAGCTGCTTGGACTGCCGAATCTCATCAGCCGCTTCCTGAAACTTTTGAGCGAGCGCCAGCGTTTGACTAGAATCCAACTTTCGCACCCCTTTCTCCCAATTTAACGTACAAATGGATGATTTTATATGTCCTAATTATAAATAAAAAGACACCCAAAAAAATCACCCTAAAGAACCATTCAGCACATTACCTAATGAAAGTAGGCCTTTTTCCTCTCTAATTGCCAGAGAAAGTCTTTCTTGTTATGAAGCGCATTCAAGACGTGATAAAATGGACGTATTCTACAAAAGGAGTGACGTATAAATGAAAGAGGAAATGATTCAGCGTTTCACAAGTTATGTGAAAGTAGATACGCAGTCAGATGCAGAAAAGGAGAGCTGCCCATCTACTGAAGGACAATTGAACCTGGCGAGACAGCTTGTTGAAGAGATGAAATCCATCGGGATTCAAGAAGTGACAATGGATGAAAACGGCTATGTCATGGGAACGATCCCTTCTAACACAGACAAAGACGTGCCGACCATTGGCTTCCTGGCTCATATCGACACAGCCACTGACTTCACCGGAAAAAATGTAAAACCGCAGCTTCATGAGAACTATCAAGGCGGCGACATTACCTTAAATGAAGATCTACATATCGTTTTATCTCCACAACAGTTTCCAAATTTACAAAAGTACCAAGGACATACGCTGATCACAACAGATGGCACAACCCTGCTTGGTGCAGATAACAAAGCTGGTATCGCAGAAATTATGACAGCTATGCATTACCTCATCGAACACCCAGAAATCAAGCATGGAAAAATCCGCGTCGCTTTTACGCCAGATGAAGAGATTGGCAGAGGGCCGCACAAGTTTGATGTTGATGCCTTTGGCGCTTCCTATGCGTACACAATTGACGGCGGACCGCTTGGCGAGCTGCAATATGAAAGCTTCAACGCAGCAGGCGCGAAAGTATCCATTAAAGGAAACAATGTCCATCCAGGAACAGCAAAGGACAAAATGGTCAGCGCTGCGAAAATTGGGATGCTCTTTCACAATAAACTTCCTTCTGACGAATCTCCAGAATATACAGAAGGCTACGAAGGCTTTTTCCACCTGACGAAATTTGTAGGGGAAGTAGAAGAGGCTGAGCTGCAATATATTATCCGTGATTTTGATAAAGAGAAATTCAACAATCGCAAGGCACTGTTTGAAAAAATAGCAAATGACTTAAAAGCCACATACGGAGAAAACAGCATCACCCTCAGCATTCAGGATCAATATTATAATATGAGAGAAAAAATTGAGCCGGTGAAACATATTGTGGACATTGCTCATGAAGCCATGGAAAATCTCTCAGTAACACCGGTCATCGAACCAATCCGCGGCGGCACAGACGGCTCCCAGCTTTCATATAAAGGTCTCCCAACGCCAAACATCTTTACTGGCGGGGAAAACTTCCACGGTAAATATGAATTTATTTCCGTTGAAAACATGGTGAAAGCAACCGAAGTTATCGTTGAAATTGCCCGTTTATTTGAAGAAAAAGCATAAACTTGTTTACAACCGTTCCTGTTCGGGAACGGTTTTTTAATAAAAGTTTACAATTTTCTGAAACTTTTATGACACTTATCCGTACTAATAGAGACACCCCCAGAAAAAATTCTTCTTGACGAGTGAAATAACTGGAAATATAATAGTTAAAAACAACCAGTATTTTAGGCCTAAAATAGCAGATCGAATGAACCTTAAGAACTAAACCAAGTCTGCTGCTTATTTTCAGTTATAAACATCACTCACCCTGTCTACACTTAAAGAATAGGATGAATTGGAGGAATGTCATATGATGATTTTATTGATTATCGCTTCACTTTGCTGCTACTTACTATTCTCTTTCAAAAAAGATAACCGCACCCAAAAAAGAAAAAGCGCAGAGCTTTCGGAGTTTGAAATCTTTCGTATGCGCCGCCACTACAACGGAAAACGCCGTCACCCACTAAACAATGCACCTAAACAAGTATAAATCCAAATAAAAGAGCCTCATGAGGGGCTCCTTTTGTTTGCATAAACAGCAAAAAACGACCAGATTCAATGGTCGTTTTTCTTTTTATTTATATACCTTCGCAGGAACTTGAATCATAGGAATTCCAACATAGTAAGGTGAAATCTCATATGGCTGGAAGACAACAGCAATTCCCTTTTTCGTAAAGTAATACTGCGTGTTGTAGTTGATTTGAATGTCACTTTTTTTCAAGTTCGCATGGAATTTGCTTTTATGTTTCTTTGTGTAGTTATAAATATAATCTCTTACTTTCGTACGCTTTTTCTTTGTTTTCACAACGTCTGTCAAGAACAGCTGCTTTGTTTTCTTCTTTGTTAACACATAGTTCATGCTGGAAACCATCGTGTCTCCGTGCATTCCCCCATCATTCATGTAATCATAGTTTAAGATACTTAATTTCTTCCCATTGTTAAATTTCGTTTGAAACGATCTCTCGTACGTGATCTTCCCAAAGCCTTCTTTTTTCGCTTCGTCCTTTAAGTACAAGTAAGTAGAATAAGAAAAGGCGATATCTTCTTTTAAATCACGATTGATGGTTTTCATATGCGTCTTGCTTAGATTTTTCACCTGTGCATATTTGAACGTTTTTTTCTTCTTATAATAGTGTGTGCTTACTTTTGCTTTTTTTGCTTGTTTGGCATCAGCAGATCCAACTGGCGCAAACAAGGAAACAATCAGTGAGAAAATGAGCAGGCTGATCGTTAGGCCTTTTTTCATTGTCATAGTAAAAACCCCCATTTTTGTCTATTACCAAATGAGTATACCATGACAAAAGAACCAAAAGAAGTATTTTTTCCATATTATTCTTCATTTTTCCACATCGGGTTTGTTTACCGTTTTCATAAGTTCCTGTATGCTTAATGTAGAATGCTAGATGAAGTGTGGTGTTTATCATAGAAGAGAATATTTTTAGTCACATTCGGACAACGTTTCATAGTTTGTCCCCAACCCAGAAAAAGATTGCCAATTACATTTTACAAAACCCTCAGAAAGTTGTGCTTCATTCTATAAGTGCACTCGCTGCTGAATGCAGCACAAGTGAAACGACGATCTTTCGGTTTCTAAGGAAAATTGGCTATGAATCGTATCAAGTGTTTCGTGTTCATGTCGCACAGGATATCGCGACCAATACACCTCAATCCATATACGGTGAGATCGAGGCAACCGATAGTGTAGCTGACATTAAACATAAGGTCATAGAGTTAACAACAAACTCTATACAAGATATGAAGCATATTTTAGAAGATCATGCCGTCACACAATTCATTGAACACTTGAAACAGGCACATAAAACCGTCTTTTTTGGAGCAGGCGCGTCCAGCTTTATTGCTGGGGATGCTTATCATAAGTTCCTGCAGCTTGGTTTTGAAGTGAGCCTATGCAGTGATCCGCATATGATGAATATGATTGCAACACACGCCACAGAACACGATTTTATCGTCGCAATCTCCCATTCAGGAGAGAGCAGAGAAATTCTTGACGCCGTACAGTTTGCAAAAGAAAAAGGGGCAAAGGTTGCTTCTATCACCAGCTATCCGAAATCTGAGCTCGCAAAGCGGTCTGACTTTCATCTGCTTAGTTCTTCAAGAGAGACAACCTATCGATCAGACTCCATGATCTCCCGTATCAACCAGCTTGTGATCATTGATGTACTATACGTTGCCGCTGTTTTAGAGCTAGGATCAAATGCCATTGAAAACGTGAAACGATCTCGATTAGCCGTAGCTAAAAATAAAACATAAACACAAAAGACCGGAGCTGATTCCGGTCTTTTTTTGTGACTTTTTTCATATTTTCCGTTGACACGTTCCTATCACGTCATGTACATTAAATGAACAATAGTTTATTTCCTACTATTAAATTTAAAAGATAGTATATATACTAACAAAATGAAAAGAAAGCGCTTTTTGTAAGGGTTTTCTATATAGGAGGCGGACAACGTGACAAAGAAGATTGGATTCATTGGACTAGGTATTATGGGAAAACCTATGGCACTCAATCTATTAAAAGCTGGTCATGCTTTGACAGTTTTTGACCTAAATGAGGAAGCGATTCGATCGTTACAAGAAGCCGGAGCAAAAGGTGCTGTTTCAGCAGCTGAGGCAGCTTCTGAAAGCGACATCATCATCACAATGCTTCCTAAAGGAGAGCATGTAGAGGCAGTCGTTTCAGGTGATCAAGGTATTTTAACGACAGCTGCACCTGGCACTGTCATCGTAGATATGAGCTCAATTTCTCCTGTCACCTCCAGGGCTTTAGCTGCTCTTGCCAAACAGCATCAGGTGGAATTTATCGATGCACCTGTCAGCGGCGGAGAACCGAAGGCAATAGACGGAACACTTGCCATCATGGCTGGCGGCGAAGAATCCATCTTTGAGCAAGTGAAGGATGTCCTGCTTTCAATGGGCACTGAAGTCGTATTAGTTGGGGCAAATGGCAGCGGGACAACAGCGAAGCTTGCCAATCAAATCATCGTCAACTTAAATATTGCGGCCATGTCCGAGGCGCTCGTTCTAGCTGCTAAATCAGGCATTGCCATTGATAAGATGTATGAAGCCATCCGCGGCGGACTGGCAGGAAGTGCCGTGCTCGATGCAAAAGTTCCTCTCATCTTAGAACGAAATTTTGAACCTGGCGGACGCATCGACATCAACTTGAAGGATTTAACCAATGTCATGGAAACTGCTCATGATATCGGTGTTCCTCTTCCGCTTTCTAGTCAGCTGCTCGAAATCTTCCACGCCCTCAAAGCGGACGGAAAATCCGGGCTTGATCATGGCGGCATCGTTCAATATTACGAAAAAATGGCTCATGTCCAAGTAAAGAAAGGATGAGATGGTCATGAAACAAAGCACTGACATACTGAATGCCATTCCGAAAGCAGATTCAAAGGCCATTCAATCAGCATACGAACAAGCACTGAGCAGCTTTCAGCATAAAGTTATTGTATTAGACGATGATCCAACAGGGATTCAAACCGTACATGGCGTCTCTGTTTTCACCGATTGGTCAGAAGAAAGTATTGAGGCTGGTTTTCTTGAAGACAGACGCATGTTCTTTATTTTGACCAATTCTCGCAGTATGACAGAGAAAGAAACTGCCGCTGTGCACGAAACAATCGCAGCAACCATTGTAAAGGTGGCTGAACGTCTTAATCAGGACTTCGTCATTATCAGCCGAGGGGATTCTACTCTTCGCGGACACTTTCCGCTTGAAACCGAAGTACTCAAAATGACCATTGAACAGCAAAGCTCCCGCCATTTCGATGGTGAAATCCTTCTTCCTTTTTTCCAAGAAGGTGGACGCTTTACGATCGACAATATTCATTACGTACAGGAAGGACATGAATTAATTCCTGCTGGTGACACAGAATTTGCAAGAGACCGCACATTCGGCTTTCAATCATCACATCTTGGAGAATGGATTGAAGAAAAGTCAGAAGGAATGTTCACAAAAGAGAACACGACCTACATTTCGTTAGCTGATCTGCGGGCTTTACGCATTGATCAAATCAAACAACAGCTCATGAGTGTGAAGGATTTCAAAAAGGTGGTTGTAAACGCGGTGGATTATGATGATGTCAAAGTCTTTGTCACCGCTCTCATTGAAGCCATTCAAGCAGGACAGCAGCTGATGTTCAGAAGTGCGGCGGCGCTCGCAAAAGTACTTGGTGGTATAGGGGATCAAGCCTTATTAACAAGAGATGACTTGATACAAGAAGAAAGCCCGCATGGTGGTCTTATTATGATCGGTTCTCATGTGAAAAAAACAACAGAACAATTACAAGCGCTTGAGCAAAATAAAAAGATGGCTTTTATTGAATTTAATACCCACCTCGTGTTAAAGCCTGATGCCTTTCGCGAAGAAATTAACCGCGTCATTCAACAAACTGAAGCACTGTTGGCAGCTGGTCAATCTGTGGCTGTTTATACAAGAAGAGAACGGCTTGATCTTGGAGATGATCGCCAAGAGGAAGAATTAAAGCTCTCTGTACAGATTAGTGATGCTGTGACAAGTATTGTCCAGCGTCTCACCATTCGTCCTAAGTATCTTATTGCCAAAGGTGGGATTACCTCCAGCGATATTGGGACAAGAGGCCTTAGCGTGAAACGTGCGACCGTGGCAGGTCAAATCAAACCAGGTATCCCTGTTTGGCAAACGGGAGAAGAAAGTAAATTCCCTTTCATGTCTTATGTGATTTTCCCGGGAAATGTTGGGGCAAAGGATACGTTAAAAGAAGCTGTAGACATACTTGAAGGATAAGGCATAGGGGGTGTTGCACCCCCTTATGCACCACAAAGGAGGAAAGATCATGTCATTAGTGTTTATTGGACTTGGCGTTTTGTTATTGCTGTTACTTATGGTTGTCTTTAAGTTAAACGCTTTCATTTCTTTGATTATTGTCTCTTTAATTGTTGCTGTGTTAGAAGGGATGACACCACTAGAAGCGATCGCTTCCGTCGAAAAAGGACTTGGCAGTACGCTCGGACATCTGGCACTCGTTCTCGGTTTTGGAGCGATGCTTGGGAAATTGATGGCTGATTCTGGCGGAGCTCAGCGGATCGCGATGACACTTATTGACCGATTTGGCATCGGAAAAATCCAATGGGCGACGATGCTGACTGGGTTTGTGATTGGAATTGCTCTATTTTATGAAACCGGATTCATTATCTTAATTCCATTGGTCTTTACGATCGCTCAGGCTGCAAGACTTCCTGTGCTGTATGTGGGTATGCCGCTCGTCGCTGCACTCATCACCACACATGGCTTCCTCCCTCCTCACCCAGGACCGACTGCCATTGCGAATGTCTTTCAGGCAAACATGGGACAAACCTTATTGGTTGGGATTATTTTAGCGATTCCTGCTGTTTTAGTAGGCGGACTTCTTTTTACGAGACTATTTAAAAAAGAGCAGTTGCACGCACATATCCCAAAGAACTTATTTAATCCAAAGGAATTCACAGAAGAAGAAATGCCTAGCTTCGGCATTAGCATTTTCACCGCTGTTTTGCCTGTATTACTTATGACATTCAGAGCATTTCTAGAAATTTTCTTCCCATCCTCCCCATTGCTGCCAACTGCTGAGTTTTTAGGCGAACCGGCGATTGCACTATTAATCTCAGTGCTGCTTGCCATCTACACGTTTGGGCTTGGAAGAGGAAAGAGCATGCAGGATGTGATGAAGTCCATCACGGATTCTATCGGCTCTATTGCTATGATTCTATTAATTATTGCAGGCGGCGGTGCCTTTAAACAAGTGCTCATTGATAGCGGCGTCGATCAATACATTGCAGGGATCATGCAAGGAAGCACACTTTCTCCCCTGCTTCTGACTTGGCTCATTGCTGCTGTCCTTCGTGTCTCTTTAGGATCAGCCACTGTCGCCGGTCTCACGGCGGCTGGTATTTCTGCACCACTGATTGGCCTGACGGGTGTCAGCCCTGAATTAATGGTGATCGCAACAGGTGCCGGCAGTATTACGTTCTCTCATGTGAATGATGCAGGTTTCTGGATTTATAAAGAATACTTTAACCTATCAATGGCTCAAACCTTTAAAACGTGGACATTGATGGTCACTGTGCTTTCACTTGTCGGACTAGCTGGTGTTCTTGTTGCTGATTTGTTCATGTAGGAAATTAAATTGTAAAAACCATTGACTTTTCCCTGAAAACGTTGAATAATTGTGTTTATTAAGAAAATTGAATCAAAAGGTAACCTTATTAAGAGTGGTGGAGGGACTGGCCCTGTGAAACCCGGCAACCGCTGTTCCTAGGAACAGAATGGTGCTAATTCCTTAAGCAAGCAGATGCTTGTTTGAAGATAAGGCAGAGTTCTCACAGTATATGATGCTCTTCCTTATCTAAGGAAGAGCTTTTTTATTTGATTTTTTAACCTGAAGAAAGAAGGGATTCAGCATGACACAAGTACAAACCATTGGAAAGAAAACAACAAAACCGCCATTCCGCGCAGATCAAGTAGGAAGTTTACTTCGTTCAGAGCGCATCAAGGAAGCACGCAAGCAAAAAGCAGACGGTACGCTGACAGCAGAGCAGCTCCGACAAATTGAAAACGAAGAAATTACACGTATTGTAGAGAAGCAAAAAGAAATTGGGTTAGAGGTTGTCACAGATGGTGAGTTCCGACGTGCATGGTGGCATTTTGACTTTCTTGAAGGACTCGATGGAGTTGAAGGATTTGAAGCAGATCAAGGCATTCAATTCCATAACACAACGACAAAAGCTAGAGGTATCAAGGTAACAGGCAAGATCGATTTTACAGATCATCCAATGCTGGAGGATTATCGTTTCCTTCACAGCATCGCTGGTGATCATACGGCTAAAATGACGATTCCAAGTCCGAATATGCTCTTTTTCCGTGGAAAGCTTGAAGAAGGAGTGTATGACAGCTTAGAGGAATTCCACCATGATGTGGCACAGGCATATAAGAAAGCAATCCGTGCTTTTTATGATGCAGGCTGCCGCTACTTGCAACTGGATGATACGGCATGGGCAGTGTTCTTTTCTGAAAAAGGCCATGAACAAATCAAAGCCTTTGGCCGAAAAGAAGATGAACTTCGTGAATCGTTTGCGAAGACAATCAATCAAGCTGTTGCCGACCGCCCAGAGGACTTGGTGATTACGATGCACATTTGCCGCGGTAACTTTAAATCAACTTGGGCAGCTGAAGGTGGTTACGAATCAGCAGCAGAAACAATTTTTGCCGGCTTAGATCTTGATGGTCTCTTTTTAGAGTTTGACGACGATCGTTCTGGCGGATTTGAGCCCCTTCGATATGTGAAGAACCCAAACCTTCAAATCGTACTAGGCCTTGTCACTTCAAAATACGGAGAGCTTGAGCCAGTTGAACAGATTAAAAAACGTATTGAGGAAGCTGCTCAATATGTAGACATTAACCAAATCTGTTTGAGCCCACAATGCGGATTCGCCTCAACAGAGGAAGGCAACCTGTTAACAGAAGAGCAACAATGGGAAAAGCTGCGTCATGTGATTGAGATTGCTGATCAAGTGTGGACTTCGTAGTCCCTCAAAGACAAAAAAAGACAAACCACAGTATGAGCGGTTTGTCTTTTTCTTTTATGCATCCAAATGTTCCCCATTTGTCGCAATCACTTGTTTATACCAGTCGAAGCTTTTCTTTTTCTTTCTATCTAATGTACCGTTTCCTTCATTATCACGGTCAACATAAATGAAGCCGTAGCGTTTTTTCATTTCAGCCGTTGATGCGCTGACAAGGTCAATTGGGCCCCAGCTTGTATAACCGATCAGGTCAACTCCATCTGCGATCGCTTCTCTCGCCTCTAGCAAATGGCTTCTGAGGTAATCAATTCGGTAATCGTCTTGAATGGATCCGTCTTCTTCTACTTGATCGACAGCACCCAATCCATTTTCTACGATAAACAATGGCTTTTGGTAGCGGTCATACAGCTGATTCAGTGTTGTACGAAGTCCTTTCGGATCAATTTGCCAGCCCCAATCACTTGCTTCTAGATAAGGGTTTTTCACACCTTCAAATAGGTTACCGCCAGTCACTTGTTCAAGGATCTTTGGATCTGTACTCGTTACAAAACTCATATAATAACTGAAACCAATATAGTCCACTGTATGGTTTCTTAAAATGTCTTCGTCCCCTTCTTGGAACTCGATGTTGATGTCATTTTCAAGGAAATAACGTTTCATGTAACTTGGGTAATAACCTCTTGCCTGTACATCTGAGAAGAACAATGTTTTACGGTCTTGCTCAATTGCAGCAAACATATCTTTTGGTCTTGAGCTGTACGGATAAGTTGTCATCGCCGCAATCATACAGCCGATTTTCGCATCAGGAATGATTTCGTGTCCTGCTTTGACAGCCAAAGCACTTGCAACAAATTGGTGATGCGCTGCTTGATATTGAATACTTTTCTCGTCATCACCCTCTTCAAATACAAGTCCGCCGCCAGTGAAAGGCGCATGTAATACAACGTTGATTTCATTGAAGGTCATCCAATATTTCACTTTATCTTTAAAGCGAGTGAACAATGTTTTCGCGTATGTTTCATAAAGATCCACAAGCTTACGGTTTCTCCATCCGCCGTAGTTTTTCACAAGTGCGAGCGGCATTTCATAGTGAGAGATGGTGACAACTGGCTCAATTCCATGCTTATGCAGTTCATCAAATACTTTTTCATAAAAAGCGAGGCCTGCTTCATTCGGTTCCGCATCGTCGCCATTTGGGAAAATACGCGGCCAAGAAATGGATAATCTGAAGCACTTGAATCCCATTTCTGCAAAGAGTGCAATATCTTCTTTATAGCGATGGTAGAAATCGATTGCATCATGATATAAGTTAAGGTCTTTCATTGATTCATCGAATGGGTGCATAATACCATTTGGTGATACATCAGCTGTCGATAAGCCTTTTCCATCTTTATTATATGCGCCTTCAACTTGGTTCGCTGCAACAGCGCCGCCCCATAAGAAACCTTTAGGAAATGTTTTTTCTAACTTGTTCATGTTGAATACCCTCCTCTTTTTCTTCTACACTGACTGTAAGCAGTGTCTCTTTCACTGTAATCGTTCCATCTGTTTTCGCATCAACTTGTGCAAAATCGTTTGTGTTGGTGACAATAACAGGTGTGGTGACATCATAGCCTTCTTGCTGAATGCCCTCGATATCAAAATCAATGAGCACATCTCCTGCTTGAATCAGATCACCTGACTGCACATGACTTGTGAAATACTTTCCGCCAAGTTTTACCGTGTCAATCCCGACATGAATGAGAAGTTCTGTACCCTGTTCACTTTTCAAGCCAATGGCATGTTTTGTATGGAAAATGGTTTCAACCTTGCCGTTGAATGGTGCTACAACACGTCCAGCTGTTGGTACAATGGCTGCTCCTTTACCCATGATTTCATTAGAGAATGTTGCATCATTTACTTGATTGAGCGGCTTTAGTTGACCTTCAAGCGGGCTTTGTACCACTTCATTTTGAAGTGATGCTGTGTCTTTCTTATCTTCTGGTTTGTCTGCTTTTGTATCATCTTTCACTGGTACATCTTTGAATCCTAGAACAAGTGTCATGATCGTTGCTACGACAAAGGCGATTACTAAGCCGATGATAGAGTAGACAAATGTTGGTCCAATGAATGTCGGGAGACCTGGGAGACCTGCTGATCCAGATACCACATATGATTTTACTTTGAAGATCGACATGAACACGCCGCCTGCTGCTGCACCAATGAGGGCTGCAAAGAACGGTTTTTTCAATCGCATGTTCACACCATACATAGCAGGTTCAGTAATACCCATTAAGGCTGTGATGCTTGTAGACATCGCCAATGATTTGAATGTTTTGTTTTTTGATCTTAAGAAGACACCGAGTGCTGCGCCTGCCTGTGCCATATTCGCTACAAACATCATTGGGAGAATGAAGTCAAAACCGTTTAATGTAATGTTGTTGATCATGATTGGAAGCAGTGCATAGTGCATGCCCGTAATGATCAATGGTGACATGAATCCGCCGATCAAGAGTCCTGCTAAAATACCTGCATGTTTAAACAATAAATCAATTCCACCTGAAAGGCCATTTCCGATAATCCCGCCAAGCGGTCCAACCGCGATGAGCATAATTGGTACAACGACAAGAAGTGTGACCGTTGGAACAAGGATGATCTTTAGTGATTTCGGACTATATTTTTCTGCGAATCTTTCAACATATGAGCCGAGCCAGATGGTGAGTAGAATTGGAATCACCGATGAAGAGTACACAACGGCAACCACTGGCAAGCCTAGAAACTCTGTATTTCCCGCGCCTAGTAAAGCGGTTAACTGCGGGTGCAGTGCTGCTGCTGCAATGGCAGCCGCGATATACTGATTTGTGCCAATTTTTTTGGCTACGCTTACAGCAAGCAGAATCGGTAAGAAGTAAAAGGCTCCATCTCCGATGGCTGTTAAAATCGCATACGTACTGCTTTTATCTGATATCCACTGGAATGTGAGCATCAATGCCAAAATCCCTTTGATCATACCGGCTCCAGCGATGGCTGGAAGAATCGGTGTGAAGACACCAGAAATAAAATCGAAAAGCTTTGATATCACATTTTGTTTTGACGCTTCTTCTGTACCGCCTGACTTTACATCAGATGATAGACCTGAGTCAGCGATCATCGCTTGATAGACATTTGAGACATCATTGCCGATAATGACATGATATTGGCCTCCGCTTTGATTCACGCCCATGACGCCGTCTGTTGATTGCAGCTTCTCTTTATCCGCCTTGCTTTCATCGTATAAGTTGAAGCGAAGTCTTGTCATACAATGCGTGACGTGCTTAACATTCTTTTCACCGCCGACAAGTTCTAGCACTTCTTTTGCTGTTTGTTTGTGGTTCATTGTGTTACCCTCCAATCGTTGATTTAATCTTGATATAGAAAAAACCTAAACATCCATTAATGTCCGAGAAATAGCGATTCAGACATTAATCGATATTTAGGTTTTGCCTGCTTAACCAGTAACAATCCTTCATAGCGATTGATCGTTATTTAATTTTTATAAGTCTTTAGATATAAAAAAACCTAAATCACGCCTTATCAAAGATAGGGACAATGATTTAGGTTTTGCCTGCTTGACCAGTAACAATCCTAAAAGATTGTGGGTTATTTTGTTTATAGTTATAAATTATCATGTTAATTTTGTGATGTCAACGCTTTCTTTTTTAATTTATTTTCTTTTTATTACTCTGTCTATATGCAAAGTTAAATATAGCATTTCATCTTCTATGAGACTTCGGTTGTATTCTTTTTGAACATAATCGTTAATTTTTTCTGCGCACTGAAAAGCTGCGGTGTTTTTCTCTTTTACCACTTCATACAGAAACTCATTTTGATTTTCCATTTGTGTTTCGTTAAACAGACGCTGACCAAAAAACTTCAAATGCGTAACAAAACGGAAATAATTTAATGATTCTTCGTCCAAATCAATTTGGAAGTGATACTTAACGATGTTTAAAATGTCTTGAATGAGTTTGGTGATTTGAATAACGTTTGGCATTTCTTCATTGAGCTCTGCATTGACAATATGCATGGCAATAAAGCCGGCTTCATCCTCAGGAAGATGGATGCTCAGCTTGTCCTCAATGATCCGAATAGCTTCTAAACCGCATCTGAACTCATCTTTATACAGCCGTTTGATTTCCCAGAGCAAGGCATTTTTGATGTCCATTCCTTTTTGATGACGTTCAATGGCAAAGGTGATATGATCCGTCAGCGTCACATAGATGCTGTCATTTAAATTTTTGTTAAGAGTTGTTCTCGCATGCTCAATAATCGCCTCACACACTTGCATATACTCGATTGGAATATCATAAAGCAGGGTTTTGAATTTTTCTGATATATCTTTATTTTGAATAGAAAATACTTTTTCGATTCGTTCTTCATCAATCGGGTCTCCGCTTTTCTTTTGAAAGGCGATCCCTCTGCCCATAATGACCAGCTCATGCTGCTCGTCATCATACGCACTGACAACATTATTATTGATTACTTTAGAAATGATCAATTGATACCCCCCAGTACTTCCGCTTTTTCGAGCATTTTATCGTTGATTCATATGTCATTTTATTATTATTTTCAAAAAAGAGGACTTTAAGATGATTTTACATTTTTTTTTGATACGGTCAACTAGAAAGAATGACATATTACCTCTCAAAAATGACGAAATGGGGGCAAAAAAGTCTAAAAACACACTTTAAACACTCTAAAAAGAGTGTTAAAGTGTGTTTTTTACAAAATCAGGAGCAGTCCCAATTATAGACGACATTCTCGAAATTTTTTCGTTTAAGGTCTTCCGGTTTGATAAAAAAGTTGGCAATACCGCAATCTCCCCACATCAAATCTACTTCATCATCTGAGTCAATTTGTAATAACAGAACGGTATGTTCTTGATCTACATAGGTACGCGGGTCTTCTTGTGTAAACCCTGGATACCCGCCCAATTTGTGACCAAAGCCACTCGCTGTTTCATAAAATTCATCTAACAAATCATCTGCTTCATCACCATCAATACCATCTGCATCTTTGAATAGGTCCCAGCTTCGCTTTCCTGTAACTTTTTCAAAGCGGAAATCTTCTAAACTGATCGTTTCGCTTGATAATTCACCTGTAATCGCGCCTTCCTTCGTCACAGGAAAATAAAAATCGTCTGGAATTTTCACAAAAGAAAAATCAGTCATTAACTCTCCTTCTGACAAGAAAGGTTCCTCAATAAATTTGATGCGAAAATCTTTTTGCTCTGTTTTATGGTCAATATTCATCCCATAAAGATCATCATGCACAGAAATAAAAACTTGCAAAAGTCCTGTTTCGGGATAATCCTTCAGCTTCGGCAGCTGGCCGAAATTAATTTGTGCCAAAAGTTTCATAGGATGTCCCTCGCCGTCAACTGGATATTCGTCGCTCTTCGGGAAGTAAGGATCACCAGCTATTTTGCTGTCGTATGGCCCTGTTTTTCCTTGTTTCATCTGCAATTGAATCATTGGTTTTTTAGTTTCATCTAACAACGGACGGTAGGGTGCAAGTATCTCCTGCAGCTTCGCTGATTGTGTCACGATGATCTCCTCCTTATGTATAGGTCTAATGACAAAACTTGTCTCTCTTTTTCTATCATACAGAAGTGTACACTGCCTGTCAGTGATAAATCGGTCAATATCCTAACAAGTTTCTCCTCTTAACATGTAAAAAAACCTCCGATTCAGCTGGAGGTTTTGTCTTTTTTTATTTTACTTGGTAGTTTACTAAGTCGTTTGCTAATGCTCTCATCGTTTCGTTTGTTTCGTGAAGACCTTCAATAATTTTTGTGAAAGTACCTACTAGCTCTGCCTGATGCTCAGAGGAAGCGACAATTTGCGCAATTTCTTCTTCCATTCCTTTGATCGATCCCTGCACATCTTTTAGGGCTGTTTCAATATCAGTCGTCGCCTGTTTCGCGTGAGTTGACAGCTTTCTCACTTCTGTTGCGACCACTCCAAAGCCTGCTCCTGCTTCCCCTACTCTTGCAGCTTCTATTGATGCGTTGAGCCCAAGTAAGTTCGTTTGATCAGAGATACCTTTGATGAGATTGGACACTTGATTGATTTTAGAGGAATTTTCGACAGTAGTTTTCGTATTTTGTAGAATTTGTTCACTTGTCGCTTGTAGTTCCTCTGAATGTGCGGCAACCTGCTGTACCATAGCAACTAGTTTTTCGGAAGCTTCGTTGCTTTCCGTCATGATGTGATCTAATCGTTGTTGATTCGTTTGGTCATAGGCCACACAGAAGGCAGCAACCACTTGACCTGATTCATCAGTAATTGGAACGGCTACGATATCCATTGGAAGCCCGTATACTTCTTTCGGAACTTGGAAAAACGACGGTTCTCTTCCATTTTTCAACATGCCAAAGTTGTGGAATCCAGCATCTACTGGATCACCAGCTTTAAATCCTAAATTAATATTCCCATGCTGCTGATAATAAAGAACCTTCTCTTTCCCTAAAACAGAAAAGGTTAGCTGCTCTCTCATAGCAAGTCCAATGATTGGTAAAGCGTCTATTATGTTATCAATTCTCTGTGACATTCGCTCACGTTCATCCTCTCTTTTTCTCAGTATACCTTCTTTATCGGTTCGTTATATGATCCATTACAGCCTGTAATGTGTACTAATATCAATCAAATGACCTAAGACATATAAAAAGCCCACATTCTATCAAGAGAATGTGGGTGTTTTTCAGACAAAGTAAATGCACATAAAGACACTGATACCGATGAGAAAAAAATACATATAGTCAATCCATGAGGTGCTGATAATATGATAATACGTTCGCTCTCTCGTCCCTGTGAAGCCCCTGGCTTCCATTGCAATTGCTAAGCGTTCTGATTTTCGTACGCCTTGTGTAAAAAGGGGCAAGGCATAACGCATAAAGGCTTTCCAGCTATTTTTTTGCTTGTATCCTCTGATTTTATGTGCAGCTTTCATTTGTTTTAATTCACTTTGAAATAACGGAATAAATCGGAAGCCGGCAAGCATTCCATACGCCCATTTCGGGGACACTCGGCATTGATGAATCAGACTCATCATAAATGCCGTCAAATCTGTTGTGGACGTAAAAAGGAGACCAAATGTCACAAATCCAAGCATTCTAAAAGAGATGGTGAGTCCATTTCTTAAACTCTCCTCTGTGATATGAAACCATGCCCACTTCCAAATAGTATGATCCCCCTTGCCGAAGGCCGCCATCATCCAGAACACGAGAATAAAAAAGAGGAGATATGGGACAAGCCTTGTAACGAGATACTTCATATTCCATCCACCTAAAACAAGTCCAATGCCAAGAGCAAACAGCCAGATGATAAAGGTTGTTTTAGGATCAGATATCGCCATGAGGCAGCCCATCGCAAGCATGTGAGCGAGTAATTTCATGACTGGATTCACAGTGGAAAGAAAGGAGTGATTACTTTGCAATCGTCAGCACGTCCTTTCTTTCTGCCACATAGCGATAATGTAAAGGAACTCTCAGCTGATAAGCATCGACAAGTTCTTGATTTGAAAATAAATCATAAGGGCTGCCATCATACACATGCTTCCCTTGATGAAACAGAAGCACTTGATCGGCACACTCATCGACAAGCTCCATATCATGTGTGACCATCACAATGGTAGTGCCTTGGCGCTGACGCTCTTTTAAACGAATCATTAATTCCTTCGCCGTTTTTTCATCCTGCCCAAAAGTCGGTTCATCTAACAGCAATACATCTTGATCAAAAAGGAGCATCGTGGCAACACTCAATCTTCTTTTTTGCCCTAAACTTAAGGTGAAGGGATGTGCTTTTGCATGCTTCTCTAAACCGAACTCTTTCAGCAGCTGTACCGTTTTTTCTTGTACGACTGATTCTGGCCAGTTTCGTTGTCTGCCGCCAAAGGCAATTTCATCGAATACTGTGTCTTGAATAAATTGAAGCTCCGGATTTTGAAACACAAAGCCTGCTTTTTCATAGAGTAGTCGGTCAGACCATTTTTTAAGGTCTATTTCTTTTAAGAATATATGACCTTTTTTAGCTGGCTCTAAGCGGATCAAATGTTTGAGACATGTACTTTTTCCGCTCCCATTTTCTCCAATAATCGCCACCCAATCTCCTGCTTTGATATCCAGCTGAAGGTTACTCATAATCCTTTTTTTCCCGTAGCTTAATTGAAGATTTTCTGTACGAACCATTGTCTTTCGTGCAATTGATGGCACTTTTTCACGCTGCTCTTTTCGTGCTTCAAAGGTTTGCATAAAAGTTTGACTCAGTGGATGAAATGGATCTTGAATGATCGTAGACCATTTCTCGGGAAATAATTTGGGCCGCCAAATGCCAGCCTCTTTCATTTCTTCCTCATATGCCGCGAGCACATCTTTTGGAGCTCCATCTGCTAAAATGCTGCCTTGATCATCTAATAAAATCACCCGGTCCATCCATTCGATGACACCATCAAGCACATGCTCTACAAAAATCATGGTCTGATGCTGATCAGCTGCAAGCTGCTGCAGCAGTTGAAATATGTCCATTCTACCTGCCGGGTCAAGCTGTGCGGTCGGTTCATCAAAGAATAGAACATCCGGCTGTAATGCGAGTAGACAAGCAAGTGCCAATCGCTGCTTCATGCCGCCAGATAAAGTATGAATCTCTGTTTGCGGATCGACATTCAGTTGGACTTTTTGCATGAGCTCCTGAATGATGTCATCCATCTCTTCACGAGGGACAGAACGGTTCTCTAAGCTAAAGGCAATTTCTTCATTGACGCGGTGCATACAAAACTGAGAGTCTGGATCTTGAAACATGACGCCTGTATGTCTTTGCAGCACCACTTCACCCTGCATGTCTGCTTCCACATGCTCTGGAATGATTCCAGCCAGAACCGAAATGAGCGTGGATTTCCCGCTTCCGCTCGGTCCTAAAATAAGCACCCTTTCTCCTTTTTGTACCGTAAGGGAGATTTGATGCAAAACGGGCTTAGGCTGTTCATAAAAACGGACAGAGAGTTCATTGCACGCGAGAAATGAATTCATGCTGTTCACCTTTGTTTCGTTTTTCTTTCATGATGGCATATTGATTTAGTACACCTGTTTTGGATAGTGCGTCCACCACCACTTTCGCAAGGCAGCCGCCAAGTATCATTCCACTGATAATTTGAGTCACAAGAGTCATAAGTAAAACTTGAGGCGTGTAATAACCAAAGCCATTTGCCACGAGACTGTACGCCATCGCTCCGATAGCGGCAAAGGCACCAGACAGCATCAGTGTCCACATGCGATATCGTTTATAACCAAAAAGAGCGAAGGCGATTTCTGCCCCAAGCCCTTGGCATACACCAATCAGCAGAGCTGAAAGTCCAAAGTGGCTGCCTGTCAATAATTCCACAGCCGCGGCGGCTGTTTCCGCAATCAGAGCAGCCCCTGGCTTTTGAATGATATATGCAACGATTGGACTGGCAATGACCCATATTCCAAACATGATGTTGCCTCCTGCTGGGCCCACAAGTGCTGTAATCGGTAAGTATAGCGTGGACCATCCTAAATAGATCACACCACACGCAACGGATAAAATGACCGCAAGGACGACTTCTTTCATCTTCCATGTCATGATGAATGCACCTCCAGTTGAACTGGCCACTCTTCAATAGTAAAGGCCATTTCCCAAAACTTGTACTCGAGCTGGCAGCTTAAGATAAAGTGCTGTTTCATTTTTTCCTTTTCCTTCTCACTTGCTGCTTCCGCCAATTGATCGAGCCGCTTGCAAAGCTCACCTGTGACAGAATCAGTTAATCCTCCATAAAACGTGATCCACTCATAAAACGGATGTGACGGGTCTGGCTGCACATCTGTAAGCATTCGTTTCCCTATTTCCCAATATGTCCAAGGACATGGAAGCAGGACAGCGATGATTTCACCAAGCGTGCCCTCTTGCGCAACTTGCAGCATGTGATGAATATAGTGGTGAGCACTCGGAGCCAAAGAAGCACCTTGGAGCTCATCATATGCGACTCCTGCCACTCGGCAAAGGTTTTGATGAGGGTGCGTCTCACTATCTAGTACAAACGCAATCTGCTGATGGAAAAACGCAATATCCTCTCTGTCTGTACATCTGCTGAGTGCTGCTGCATAAATTTTAATGAATGCTTGTAAGTATTCTGCATCTTGTTTGACGTAATGAATGATCTGTTCCTTTTCCAGCTTTCCTGCTGCCAAGCCTCTGACGAACGGATGCTGATAAATGGCTTCAAATAACGGTTCTGCTTCTTTCCTTAATTGCGTAGAAAATGTCATAAAAAAAGCCTCCTCTTCTTCAGTTGAATAAATGAAAAAGCCACCCCAAATGGAGCGGCCTTCTTATCGATTCAATCATGAATAAGACAAGGTCCAGCTCCACTTCCCTCCGCTAGTACGAACTAGATCAGGTTCAAAGGGTCCAAGATTTTCTCTTGTCTCAGTCATACATGACTCCCCTAGTGGACTTTTGTCATTTAATTATCTTTACTCTACACATGTGGCGATTTGATGTCAACCGCCTTTCTTAATTCAACGTTCTGATTGTTGGCAGCTTCTCGATCCCTGCAGCATAGTAGAAATTCAGCACACTGAAGAAATCAATCGGCTTTCCTGTTTTTAAATCTACAGCTAAAATATGATCACCGTAATTTGTCATATCATCAATATCTAAGCGTCTTGGTGTTGTCTTCCCGAGTGTATCAACAAAGCTACTATGGTAGTACTGCCCGCTAGCAAACGATGATTCATGATACATAAATAAAGTCTCCACATCTAAGTAGACGAGAATGGCCTCAGAGGAACTGGCATATGGAGCGGAGCAGAATGAGTTCTCTGTTCATATTTTCCATCATATGAGAAGTAAAACACACGCTCCCATTTATAATCGGCGGTCTTTGTTTGCTTATTGTATACTTTTGTACCATTTGCGAAAACATCACCGTTTGCATACTCAGCTACAAAATATTGCAAGGTGGACGAAAGGGATACAGCCCCCGTGAAATTGGGCGGGTTTTTTGCATTCACTTGTATCGTGTAGGAGTCTCCAAATTCTCCGCCGCTTGTAATACCGAATGCATAATCACCTGCTGGTAAATTGGTCAATCCAAGCAGGCTGCCTGCCGGTTGAATTAAATCTGTCGGGTAGGCTTGTCCTGTTTCATAATCAACAACAAATAATTGAACAAAATAATCAGGGTTTGAAGAGGTAATCCGGCTGATGAGTGCCTGAGGTGAAGATGTGCTTAAAAACCATAAATCAACTGGGTCGTCCTCTGTTAAGACAGCCGATTGATTAATAGCTAGTCCATCAATGGAGCGAACGGCAGACGTGCGCATTTTGCCTTCTTTAGCAGCTTTTCGTTTGATACTGATTCCTTTCTTCTTATTCACTTTAAATGATTTTTTCACTTGCTTCTGTTGAATAGCGGTTCCTTCATCCTGCTTCAAAAACGATTCTTGCACTTGCTGAATCGCTTTTTCTGTCAGTGGTGATATTTTCCCTTCTGATTTCGGTGCTTCTTCTGCTTTTAATGCTGGTGAAAACAAACCTGTTGCGACGAGTAAAACAGACAGTAAAGCTGCGGTGATTTTGACATAAAATGCTCTCACAGGAACATCCCCTTTTTCCTCATTTGGTTTTTTTACCCTGTGATTATTTTACCATTATTCTAATTATTGTTTTGGTCTTTTTTGGGACATTTTTATAACAAAAAAACCAGCCGCATGAGTTACGACTGGTTTTTGATCGTTTTATGCAATGGTTTTGACAAACAAGCGTGCTGTTTCTGCACTTGATCCCGGGTTTTGTCCAGTGATGATTTGTCCGTCAACGACAGCAAATGGCGCAAAGGCATCTCCTTTTTCAAACGCTGCCCCCTGCTCACGAAGTTTTGTTTCCAATAAAAATGGAACTTTTGATGTCAGCTGCACGGCTTCCTCTTCTTCGTTTGTGAAGCCTGTGATTTTTTTGCCTTTGATAAATGATTTGCCATTTTGGTCCTTCACATCAACGAATGCTGAAACACCATGACAAACGGCTCCGATCGCACCATTTTTATCTGAAACCGCTAAGATCGCATCCGCTACCAGTTGATTAGACGCAAAGTCGATCATAGGGCCGTGCCCTCCAGCAAAGAAAATGCCGTCATAATCTGCGGGATTCACATCTGTAAGCGCCTTTGTGTCTTGAAGTAATTCATATACATCTTGATATTGCGCTGGGACACCTTCAGGAATTGAATTTTTGTCAATTGGTACAGTGCCACCTTGAATAGAGACAATTTGTACTTCTAGTTCATTTTCTTTAAAAATATGAAATGGCTCTGCTAACTCTTCTAGCCATAAGCCTGTTGGATGTCCATTCATTTCCGGGCTGCTTGTCGATACTAATAACACTTTCTTACTCATCTTGATCATCCTTTCGATTTATCCTGTGGCTATTTTATATTTTGCACAATTAAATATCAAGCAATATGACTTTAGGCCAGCTCATTATGTTATACCCGATTTTCTAAAAAATATGGTATGACTCCAAATCTAATCAATATGTCACATTCTATTGGTAGGGAATTTCATGTAAAATTGTCATTGAGTGATATAATATGAGGAAAGATTGACAGTTCTCTCGTCACATGAGGGGATTTTTAAAGGAGTGGAAAAGAGATGAAAACCTATTCGATTGTGATGATCATCATCACGCTCTGTATTATATTGGCCGTCTTTTTGATGAACCTAACGGGGGTCATGTACGGAAAAATCATTTTGGCCGTTGCCGTAGCCCTTTGTCTAACATCCATTATTCGTTTGATGGGTCTTCGAAAAAGATAAAAGCCGCCCTCACTAGGGGCGGCTTTATTTAAGATTAGATCGCCAGCATCAGTGCAATGAGTGCAAGCAGTGCTGGTACTCCTTGTTTGATGATAATTGATTTATTGGATGTTACACCGCCAAATACTGCGGCGATGAGCACACAAAGAATGAAAAACAGCTGAATCATATATCCAACGTTATTCGATCCAAGAATGAGCCCCCAAATGAGTCCTGCAGCTAAAAACCCGTTATAAAGCCCCTGATTGGCAAACATTACTTTGACATTTGGATCTTTTTTCAAGTGTTCTGGCAGTTTAAAAGACCGCTTCGCCATCTTTGATTCCATAAAAAACATTTCTAATAACATGATGACAATGTGTTCTAATGCGACAATTCCTACTAAAATGATTGCTAAAATATTCAATTTAGTTAATTCCTTTCTGATAGACGTTCACGAATCTCTATTTTGTCCGTGTATAAATCAAAGTCTTGTATCAATTCTAGCGCTTCTGTAAAGCGACTTTGTGGAATGTCTTTCATTTTTCTCACACCGAATTCCTTTTTAATAAAAGCCATGATGGTATTGATATGAAGCTTACCGTGGCCAGCATACTCCAAATGGCTGCAAAAAGTCTGCATCGTCCCTCGAATCACCTTTAATTGCTTGGCAGTGACACAACTCATTGGTAACGCTCATCCTTTCCTTTGTTTTAACAGCTAAAAAGAATCATGGTTGAAAGAAAAACCTTCCAGTGTCTATTATATAATGGTTTCATTCGGATATCAAAATAAAAAAGAACAGACATTCGATTTAAAAAACAATCGTGCCCTCACAATCCTTTTCTCACATATCAAAAAGCCGGATTCAATGGTAGAATCCGGCTTTCTATTTAGTTACTTTTCGAAATTAACACCTTTCCAACAGAACGATCCTTACTTTGTCCAACGACTTTAAAGGATAACCCATATGTCGGTACATCGCGTCCTGCATCTGGGTTGTTTGGATTCACATAGTTCTTTTTATCACTAAATGTACGAGCCGGGCGAATGTAGCGATCTTGCAAAGTTAAGCCCGTTGTTGCTGTATAATCTATATTCAGCTTCGTACTTGGATTCAAAGAGAATGCTGCATCATGTACTTGGAACCCTGTTGCGGCAATGGAACCGTCACTCCATTTTAATACTTGCTGATCTGCATCTACTACGCCAAGGAAGCCGTTCCCCGGATGTTTTCCTACCCAGTTATCACTGTATGATTGATCGACATACCAAACGACCAACCCGTTATTATAGCTCATCAGACTTGCCCCGCGTTTAATATGCTTTAAGCCTTTATCGACATCAGCATAAGAGCGCCACTCTAGTAAATAGTATTGTGCTGCATATTGTTTTCCATTAGATTTTGAGAATCCATTAAAGGTAAAAGTAGACGTGCCCTCGGCATCATCTGACCATACTTTCGTTCCATCTGCCGTGATGTTCAGGTCATCTACGAATAAGCCTGGAAGTGAATAGCCTGCATCAGTTGTGTAACGGAATTGCAGGTCGATTTTCTTCCCTGCATAAGCAGACAGGTCAAAGGCTGCATCTACCCAGCCGTCTGATTTTCCGTCGATGCCATTGCCTTCGTTTGCACCTGCTTCATTTCGATCATTCGTGATGTTACCCGCGATGGTCTTCCATTGATCAGTCCCTGTTTCACGCACTTCGACATACGCATAATCATAATCTTCTTCAATATCGTACCATGCTTTAAATGTCAGCTCTGCTTTGCCTTCTTTTGACAAATCAATACCTGTTGTCGTCATGGTTGCATTCAAATTGTCACCCGTTCCGCTGAAGTACGAATATTTCCCTTGAGCAGGTGTCGTGACGACAATCTCTTTATCTGGTAAATCGACTCGAACGGCATCATGATTCGTTCCTTTTGTTGCTGCTTCATCAATTAATACTGTTTTGCTTTTCTTTAATGTTTTACCATCGATGGTTTGTCCAGAAAGCCAGTTGCCTCCATGCAAATTTTGAAGCATTTCTTTCGCATATGGGCTAAAGCCTGTTGGTTCCGTACCAGGAACTTTACCTGCCCAGCTTCCGCTTGACATGATCGACCAGTAAGAAACGGGCTCTCCTCTGCCTGTGTACTGTGTATCGTACTCGTCAGGAAGACCAAGATCATGTCCGAATTCATGTGTGAACACACCTGCTGCGCCATCTTCAGGCTCGATGGTGTAATCCAACGCGCCTAATTTCCCGCCTTGACCAACTTCAGATTCAGTATCCGGAATTTCAAATACATCACCAAGTGACCAGCGGTGTGACCAAATCGCATCAGCGCCAAGTTGTCCACCGCCTGCTTCTTCACCTACGCCGGCGTGAACGACCATCAGATGGTCAATGATGCCGTCTGGCTCATTATAAACACCGTCGCCATCAATATCATAGCGGTCCCATTGATCATACTCGCTTAGATCAATATTCGGATCTTTTGCTGCTGCTTCGAGTGCTTCTTTCACCAATTCGCGCGGTCTGCCGTCACTGCCTGAATCGTCAGGTACGTTCCCGCCGTAATAAGCTGCTTCATGCTTCGCTGTATACCATCCTGCAACTGTTCCACTAACTGTGTAACTGCCGCCGGACTGCTTTTCATAGTATTGCTTCATGGATACTTTCCGTTTCCCATCTGGACCGATGTAGCCATTTTTTCCGAAAAGCATATCTTGATAGTGCTGTTGATCGTACTTGTCATAGTACATATCAGTCTCTTCTTTTTTGATACTATTATGCTTATAATCTTTAAAATCTACTAATAAAACCAATACTTTATCATTGCGGACGTCACCTTTATACTTTTCCTTTTTGACCGGTTTTACTTGATTGCTTTCTTTTCCTTTATGCTTCTTTAATTTTTTCTTTTTGGCAAGTTTGTTATGTACCTCTTGTTTGTATTCTTTCAGGAATTCAGGCTCTTCTGTTAAGGTGCTGGCACTTTGTTTCATTGCTGATTCTTCTTTTTTCTTTAGATAGTTCTTTAATGCTTTTTGGGTTTCTGCCTCATTGGCATTCTTTTTGATCTTTCCTTGTTTTTTCAAGGCTTTGACAAGACGGTCTTCATTCACGACACTTGAGTCAAATGGAATACCTGAATAATGACCGCCATCAGAGGATGTTGATTTTTCTGTGGTGTGGGCAGATAGAGGGGTGCTGAAAGCTGTCAATGTGCCTAAACTTAGGACAGCGGTTAGTGCCATTTTCGTCCATTTCCCTTTTTTCATATTGGTTCCTCCCTATTTTGGTAATAAATAATATCTAATTCTAGCATATTCCAATATAGTTAAGTCGAAAAACATTTTATTTTCAGAAATTTTGTGGAAAATGCACAATACGTGAATGAAATGGGTGGAACCATGTGTCGAAAATAAAAGAACCCTAGGCGTTAACCGCCTAGGGTGTTTGTTGTTTTTCTATGAAAGCTGCTGGCCTTGAAAGGCAACCACGTCAAGTGGAGCGGCTAAGAATTCTTTTGCCTTCGCTACGAAAGCCTGGAAATGAGCACTTGCATTATGGCTCTGAACCGCAGCGTCATCTTTCCACACTTCTACCATTAAAAAGGTATTTTCCTTTTCTGTATCCTTGAACAGCTTGTAGGAAACATTGCCTTCTTCAGCCTGTGAAGCTTTCATTAACTCATTGATTTCTTCTAAAAATACGTTTTCTTTTTCTGGATGAATGGTCATTCCTGCATGAATAATAATCATTTGATCGTCTCCTTTTGAAAAGATATTATTTCCACTCAGCAATACGATCAACCGGTAAGCGGTAAGATGCATAGCCTTCGTCGGCTGCTTTCCCAATTGATAGCAGCATGACTGGTACATAACGTTCTTTATCCCATCCAAATGTTTCAGCGATGACTTCTTTATCATATCCGCCAATTGGATTTGTATCATAACCGTGTGCACGTGCAGCAAGCATAAGCTGCATAGACACAATCCCACCGTCAATTAAGATGGTTTCGCGGTTCACTTGCTCTGGAAGAACCTCAAAGTGTGCAGTTAATGCAGCAATTTGTCTTTCTTTCACTTCTTGCGGCATGTAGCCATGCTCTACTGCTTTTGAATAAATTTCTTCTAAGTATTCATTGCTTTTCATATCTGCAAATACTGCAATGACAGCTGCTGATGTTGACACTTGAGTTTGGTTGAATTTTGCAAGTGGTGCAAGCTTTTCTTTTCCTTCTGGGCTGTCAATAACCATGAAGCGCCAAGGCTGTGCATTTACTGATGATGGTGCAGTTGTTGCTTCTTCTAAAATCTCTGTCATTTCTTCTTTGCTGATTTTCACAGATGGATCATAGTTACGAATAGAGCGGCGCCCTTTCATAATTTCCATAAAATCGTTTGTTTTTAATGTTGTAGCCATGTGTAACACTCCTTTAGGTTGTTTGAATCTTTTCGATGTTTTGTTGTATACGGATGAGCACATCAGTGAGAAGCCTTCGTTCTTCTTCACTTACGTTTTCAAGCATTTCTGAGATAAATCGTTCTTTTTCTATTTTAGAAGCTTCGATTCTCGTTCTGCCTTCTTCTGTTAAGCGGACAAGTGTGACTCGATTATCTTCTGGTTTTCTTCTGCGTGTGACCATTCCTTTTGTTTCCAGCTGTTTTAAATGACGCGTCACAGCTGCACTATCAATATTTACTTTTTTCTGCAAATCTGATTGGCTGATTTCATCGGCTTGGAATAACAGCGATAGCAACTCAAGTCTTGATTGGCTGATGCCCGTGCATGCTTCGAACTTCACGCCCATCATACGGTTCACGCACTGCAAACGATATAATACCTCTGCCTCTTCAGAGCAAAATGCAGTCAATGCCATCCCCTCTTTTCTATTCAGAAATCAATTACTTGATATATCAATCATTGACTCGTCAATTAATATACACCCATTGTTTGATGATTGCAAGAGGTTTGTTTCATAAAGTGAATTTTTTTATTTCAATAGAAAATGACAAGCATAAAAAAAGACAAAAGCGACGAATCACTTTTGTCCTTTTTCTTTATTCAGTAATGACTGTGTGGATCAATGTTGGTGCATCGGCATGATCAGCAATGCGGATGTTGTCATAAATTTTCTCCATGACATTTGCAACATCTTCACGATTCGCATGCAGAGTCACAAGTGAATCTCCTTTTTCAACACGATCGCCCACTTTTTTGTTCAGCATGATGCCGACAGATAGGTCGATATCGTCCTCTTTTGTTGCGCGTCCTGCTCCAAGGATCATCGCTGCAACACCGATTTCGTCCGCGACGATTTCAGCTACGACACCTGACTCTTTTGCAGGTACTTCGATTTTGTAAGGTGCTTGCGGCAGTTTTTCAGGCTGATCCACAATTGAGCTGTCTCCACCTTGGTTTTCTAAGAATTCCTTGAATTTCTCAAGCGCTTTGCCGTTTTTCATCACTTCAATCAGCTTTTCTCTTGCTTCATCAAGTGTGTCTGCTTTTTTCGCAAGAACGACCATTTGACTTCCTAATGTGAGCACAAGCTCGTTTAAGTCTTCAGGACCTTCGCCTCGAAGCGTATCAATCGCTTCTTTCACTTCAAGAGAATTTCCAATCGCTAATCCTAGCGGCTGAGACATGTCAGAGATGACCGCCATTGTTTGTCTGCCAACGTTGTTTCCGATGCGAACCATTGCTTTTGCAAGCTTTTCTGAGTCTTCTGGTGTTTTCATGAGAGCACCTGCGCCTGTTTTCACATCAAGTACAATCGCATCTGCACCAGCAGCAATTTTCTTACTCATAATGGAGCTTGCAATAAGCGGAATTGAGTTAACAGTTCCTGTCACATCACGAAGAGCATACAGCTTTTTATCAGCTGGTGTCAGGTTGCCTGATTGGCCAATAACTGCTACTTTATGACGATTCACGAGCTCGATGAATTCGTCTTTTGTTATTTCTACGTGGAAGCCTTTGACCGCTTCAAGCTTGTCCACTGTACCGCCCGTATGCCCAAGACCGCGCCCTGACATTTTCGCAACAGGTACATCTAGTGCCGCAACAAGAGGAGCGAGTACAAGCGTTGTTGTATCGCCTACACCGCCTGTTGAGTGCTTGTCTACTTTAATACCGTCAATGGCAGACAGGTCAATTGTATCTCCTGAGTTCGCCATAGCGAGTGTTAAGTCTGCACGTTCTTGATCCGTCATATCTTGGAAGAAAATCGCCATAGCCAAGGCACTTGCTTGGTAGTCAGGAATTGTTCCGTCCGTATAACCTTTGACAAAGAAAGAAATTTCCTCTGAAGTTAATTCTTTTCCGTCACGTTTTTTCGCAATGATATCTACCATTCTCATTGTTTTCACCATTCCTTTTTTTAAATTAGTAAATCAAACCGACAACGCCTGCTGTTAAGAAGCTGACAAGAGTTGCACCGAATAACAGCTTTAATCCAAAGCGTGCGACTACGTTTCCTTGCTTTTCGTTTAAGCCTTTGACTGCTCCAGCAATGATACCGATAGAAGAGAAGTTCGCAAATGATACAAGGAATACAGAAATGATCGCTTCTGTACGAGCACTGAATTGGAAAGCATCACCGGATAGAATTTGCATTGCCACAAATTCGTTAGATACCATTTTGGTCGCCATAATGCTTCCTGCTTGTACCGCCTCGCTCCAAGGAACACCAACAATGAACGCGAATGGAGCAAAGACATATCCAAGTACATCTTGGAAAGAAACACCGATGGCAGCTGTAAAGATACCGTTAATCATCGCAATTAATGCAACGAAGCCAATTAACATTGCAGCAACAACAATCGCTACTTTGAAACCATCCATAATGTATTCGCCAAGCATTTCGAAGAAGGATTGTCTTTCTTCCTCGACGACTTCAAGCATGTCTTCATCCTTAGAGACTTCATATGGATTGATGATTGATGCGATAATAAATCCACCAAATAGGTTCAGCACAAGTGCTGTAACCACATACTCTGGTTTAATCATTTGCATGTACGCACCAACAATCGACATCGATACCGTCGACATTGCAGATGCACATAATGTATAAAGACGCTGCTGAGGTAATAATCCAAGCTGTTTCTTAATAGAAATAAAGACTTCTGATTGACCTAAAATCGCTGACGCTACTGCGTTGTAAGATTCTAGTTTTCCCATACCGTTTACTTTACTTAGCAAATATCCGATTCCGCGTACGATAAGCGGAAGAATACGCCAATGCTGCAGGATACCGATTAACGCCGAGATAAAGATGATCGGCAGTAAAACATTGATGAAGAAAGTGGACGCATTATCATTCATTAACCCGCCAAATACAAAGTTGATTCCTTCGCCGGCATAGCCTAGAAGCATTTGGAATCCTTTTGCAAAGCCTCCGACTAGAAAGTTTCCAACACCTGTATTGAGCAGAATATAACCTAATATAAATTGCAGTACAATCATAACAATTACTGGACGGAATTTCACTCGTTTTTTCCCATTACTAGCCAGCCATGCAATGGCGAGAATCACTAGCAAACCGATGATACCAATCACGTATTTCATGTTTTTCCTCCTTGAATGAATTCGTTTACATTAATGCGCTTGTATGGGACAAACCCTATTTCGCAAACAAAACGCGGAAGAAATTCCCAGAAGTGAGTTCCTTCCGCATATGACTTTTTCATCATTTATGAGTCATGAATGTTATCCTACCATAGGATCGTATGAATTAATAGTCTTTCGAAGGAGCTGATTGATCCCCTTTGATAATGGAAACGCCTGCACTTGCGCCAATACGGGTAGCACCTGCAGCTGTCATTGCCTCAACGTCTTCTTTTGTTCTCACGCCGCCTGATGCTTTCACACCGATGTCAGGTCCTACTGTTTTACGCATTAATGCGATGTCCTCAGCCGTTGCACCGCCTGTACTAAATCCAGTCGATGTTTTCACAAAATCAGCGCCTGCTTTCACTGAAAGCTCACAAGCTTTGACTTTTTCTTCATCAGTAAGTAAACATGTTTCAATAATGACTTTCACTAATGCTTTGCCTTTTGCTGCGTCTACAACTGCACGAATATCTTGTTCCACCACATCATGTTCGCCGTCTTTCAATGCCGCAATATTGATGACCATGTCCACTTCTGTTGCACCGTTTTCAATGGCATCCTTTGTTTCGAATGCTTTCACCGCTGTTGTGTTGGCGCCTAACGGGAAACCGATGACTGTACATACATCAACACCTGTTCCTGCTAGTTCTTTCGAAGCTAGAGATACCCAAGTTGGGTTTACGCAAACAGATGCAAATTGATGAGTCTTTGCTTCTTCAAGTAACTGCATAATTGCAGCTCTAGTTGTATCTGGTTTTAGTGCTGTATGATCAATGAGCTTTGCTATCGTCATGCTTCACACTTCCTTTGAATTATGATACTTTCATCATATATGACGGATGAACAATTGTAAACATGGTTATGAAATTTTGTTCATCTATTTTGTGACATTTAAAAGAGCCCTCGCTGTGTGCTGATCGATGATCAATACATTCGCATATTTTCCTCTTAGTGCGCCGTGTATAGAAGCCACCTTTCGATGACCGCCCGCGACAAGAATGGATCGTTCTTTTGCCCTTAAATCATCTAGCTCCACGCCAATTGTGCGATTGTTAATGGCTTCACTGCAAATGCGTCCATCTTGATCATAAAAACGCGAGCAAATGTCTCCAACACTGGATTCCTTGAGGAGCGCTTTTTCTTCTTCACGGAAATAACCTAGTCTAAACAAAAGTGCCTCATCTCTTACCGTTCCAACAGTAAACACAGCGATATTCGCCTGCTTGCCCATTTCGATAATTCGCTGAATATGTCTGTCCTGCTCAACCATCTCCTTGACGGCAGCACTATCAAATACAACAGGAAGCGGCAAATAGCGCGGTGCTGTTTGAAAGGCCTCAGCAAACAGCTGGATGGTTTCCGCAGAATATGTATTCACATGAGAATGGCTGATTCCGCCCTTGAGCTGGACAACCTCTACACCTTTTACCTGTTTAGGTTGCATCTTTTGTGCGATTTGATACATAGTCGTTCCCCAGCTCACGCCAACGATATCGCCGTCTTTCACCGTCTCTTGCAAGTAATCTGCACCAAATCGGCTCAAATAATCGGTGATGGTTGGATAGTCGTCCTTTGGTGAAAACACCACATGAGCTTCGAGCAGGTCATATTTTTCCTTGAGCAATGAAGAAAGCTCATTTAAATCCTCAAACGGATCCATCACCGTAATCTGGACGTACCCCTTCTCTTTCGCATATTGAAGCAGCCGAGATACAGTCGGTCTCGACAGGTCGAGCTGTTTGGCAATTTCCTGCTGGCTGTAATCAGACAAATAATAAAGCCTTGCCGCTTCAATACTCAGCTGTTGTTTCTCTCGATCCATTCATACGCCCCCTTTTTTCTTCTATCATAACAAATTGTTCACCTCATCATGCACAAATGTTCATTTAAAGAAAATTGTATAAGCAGCATGAAATGTCTCATTCTTTTCTAATGTTTGAATGCCAAACTTCTCTTTGTACTGTCCATTCGTCCCTTCCCTATCGGCGATGCCATACCACGGCTCAATACAAACAAAAGGAGCCATCGTTCCTTTTTCTTGATCATAAGGCGACCAAATGCCAACGAAAGGAAAGCCGGTGAGATCGACCTCAACTCCGTGATCTGCCCCTGAAGTCAATGACACTCGATTGATATGGCTAAAGATCATCGCATCATGCTGAAAAAGCTCTGGGCAAAGCTGGATCGGTTCAAGCTGAATGCCTTTTTCTTTCTCCCTGACAAGTGAATTCCGCAGTTCATATTGCACAGGGAGATGTTCAGTGGAAGATGTCAATGTGAGTGAATAATCTGATGTTTGCTCGCCTTCAACAAGCGGAATACGAAATGCTGGGTGTCCTCCAATGGAGAAATACATCGTATCCTCTCCATCATGCTCAATTTCCCAGGAAATCTTCAGTCCATTTTCCAAAAGTTCATAACGAATTCGCGCTGTAAATTCATACGGGTATTGCTTCACGTGCCGGCCTCTTGATTCATATTGAAAGGTCACCGTATGCTTCGTTTCTTCATATAAATCAAAATTGACATCACGTAAAAACCCATGCTGCGTGAGCTCAAAGGTTTGATCGTCAATTTTGTATTGATCATTCATTAATCGCCCAACAATCGGAAACAAGACAGGCGACACCCTGCCCCAATAAGCTGGATCACCGGACCACATATAGTGACGCCCGCTTTCCTTGGCAAGCACCTCCCTGACTTCCGCTCCTTTTTCATGAATCTGAACCAATAACTGATCATTTTCGATCGTTTTCATTCAATACATCCCCTTTCCTTCTTCTTTTATTATGACAGGGATTTTGATTTTGAGTATCAAATTCGACATCTCTTAACCCTCCAATTAAAAAAATTTTAAAAAAGACAGAAATTCGCCAACAAAATGTAATGCTGATTCGTCTAATCTTATATAAAATAAAAGAATCTGCTCTTTTGAATGAACAACAAAAAGAAGCGTTTGACATTGATGGGGGATTCATTTTCATGAACAGCAAGGAAAATCGTTTTCGTTATATTTTAGGATTAGATGGACTAAGAGCTGTTGCTGTATTGGCAGTCATTGCTTATCACTTACATATCGAACCCGCAAGCGGCGGGTTTCTTGGCGTTGATTTATTTTTTGTCATTTCTGGTTACTTGATCACAACGATCTTGTTACATAAGCAGGATTTAGGCTATCAAGAGCTTTTGCCATTTTGGATAGGACGGATCAGGAGGCTTCTTCCAGCCGCTTACATCATGATTTTTATAACCGTCAGCTGGTGCGCAGTTGCTGGATCAAACGCATTATTGTCCATTCGTGGCGATGCCATATCGTCCTTTTTTTATGTCAGTAACTGGTGGTACATTTTTCACCAGCTTTCCTATTTTGATAGCTTCAATGCTCTATCTCCACTGAAAAATTTGTGGTCTCTGGCAATAGAAGAGCAATTTTATATCATTTGGCCGGTACTGTTGATTGCAGGGCTGAAATGGGTAAAAAACAAATCCCATCTGCCTATGATCACCTTTGGACTTGCGCTTGTCTCTGCCTTATGGATGGCGATTCTTTATTCACCAGATACCGATCCAAGCAGGGTTTATTATGGAACAGATACTCGTGCATTTGCGCTCTTGATTGGATGCAGCCTGGCATTTGTGTGGCCTATGCAAAGACTATCCAGCAAAAAATTACTTCCTGTTGGCAGACGTATTTTACATATTGCCGGGTTCGGTTCGTTTGCGATTTTCCTTCTTTGTGTTTATGCAGTGGACGATTTCGATGCCTTTCTCTATCAGGGGGGTATGCTTTTATTCTGTCTGAATGCGGCCATCTTAATTGCGTGCGTCTGCCACCCTGCAAGTCTTATAGGGAAATGGCTGTCCTTTCAGCCGCTTGTCTGGCTCGGTAAGCGGTCTTATGGTATTTATCTGTGGCATTATCCCATTATCGTACTGACCACACCGGTTATTGAAATTGGACAACCTTCCATAGCGCGTGTCACATTGCAGCTCATCGCCATTTTACTAGTTGCTGAAGCTTCCTATCGCTTCATCGAACAGCCGATCCGCCAGCATGGCTTCAGACAATATTTTTCCTCTTGGTCTATTTGGAAAAAAGGAATCAAACAGTGGTCTACATCTAATAAAGTGTTCCTTGGGATCACCGCTGCTCTTTTGATCTTATTTATCATTGGCATGTCCAACTCGTCCACTTCCTCCCCACATGTGAAGGAAGTGACGCAAATTAAGACAGCACCGAAAAAAACAGCCGAACCATCGGAATCAAAAGAGAAGAAAAAGAAAGAAAAGCACGAGAAAAAAGCAGCTGATCAAAAACAATTTCACCAAGTTCTTGCCATTGGTGATTCTGTCATGTTAGACATTGCGCCGAATCTCGAAAAAGCGTATAAACAAATCACCATCGATGGGAAAGTTGGCAGACAGATGAACGAAGCCATCGGCATCGCCCCTCAATACAAATCATTTAATCAATCTGATGCCGCTGTTATCATTGAACTTGGCACAAATGGTTATTTTACTGAGGACACGCTGAAAGCATTCATTCAAAACTTTTCAAAGGCACATATTTTCTTAGTGAACACGAGGGTTCCTAGATCATGGGAAAATGATGTAAATACGGTAATTCAGCGAGTGGCCGATCAAGATCAAAATGTCACCTTGGTCGATTGGCATTCAGCCGCTACTGGACAGCCATCCTATTTTCAGCCCGATGGTGTTCACCTTTCAAAAAAAGGTTCTGACACATTGACACAGCTCATCACAGCAAGCATTAAGAAAAAAGGGGATGTGTCGACGTCATCATAAAGAGACTAGCAGTATGCTAGTCTCACAGACTGTTGACAAAGGGCTAAAATGATTTTTATTTTAGCCCTTTGTCTTCTTTTCAGCGTGATAGAAAACCTTTGCAGTCTAGGAAGGGCGAGTACCGGAGCGGAGCGAATTGAAACATTCGTGAGCACCGGAGCGCAGACCTGACAACGAATGCGAGGGTTTGTCTACACGCTGAAAGACTAGCAGAATGCTAGTCTCAGACTGTTGACAAAGGGCTAAAATGATCTTGATTTTAGCTCTTTGTCTTCTTTTATGCCGTCAAAAGGCTGGCCCTTATCGCTAATGTCTTCTCTTCCTTTGTTTTTTGATCCGCCAAAGCAAAATGCCCGTTCTCATATGCTAGTGAAAATAATTGTTCAATATGAAAAACTCCTGACTGAAACCGTCTGTTCAATAAATGCAGAGCCGCAGCACATGCGACTTGAGCTGTTGCTTGAGACTCGTCGTGTCCTTTTATACCAAGCGCTGCATGATGAACCTTTTTCCCATCCGTCCCTGCCGCTTCCACTTTGACTGCATATAGATCTGTTCCCACTTGAGAAGATTGAATCATTGAAATGGCTCGATCCTTCATCTTCCGTAATGTAAGGAACGACGTCAGTCCAAGGCTCCTTGTGAAGGCCAATGCCCCCGTCGCGAGCCGTGAATCAAAACAAAGCCTTGTCGTCACAGATGGCACATGAAGTGTGGAAGGCAATGTCTGTTGATCAGAGAAGGGGAATCGATAGGCATACCGCTTTCCAAGCTGTCCACCAAAGTTGACCTGTCTGCCTCCAGTAAAGCTTTTCACTCTTTTCCGCTGATCATGCTCAGTGAGTTCATAATCAGTATGGACATGATCAATCGTCCATTCAATCGCGGCTTTTCCATGCTGATCCCCCAACCCAAGCATAATCCCAATATCTATTTGATCCACTGATGAAAGCATAGATGCCGCTTTCGCAGCTAATAAATTTGTAAGGCCGGGCGCGAGACCTACACTGAGCAAAGCCGTTGCACTGATTTGCTGTTGATCCAGCTGTGCCATTTGCTCCATATACGCCCCCTTTGCAGAAATATCGATATAATCAATACCTGCCCGCAGAACGGTTTCAGCAAATGACGTGTCATCTTGATCGAGACACATGATCACCAGCTTTGTTTCATCCATCCAGTCAGAATGTAATGACTGACTAACATCTAGTTTGTAAGGAAGGACTCTTCTTTTTGTCTGCTGTGAAAATTGTTCGGCCTTCTCATAGCTCCTGCCCGCCGCAACAATTTGCCCTGGATACACTTCACTTAACTGAAGACATATTTGCTGTCCGACATGTCCATAGCCGCCAATCACCATGACCTGGGATCTCATCTCTCATCCGCCTCTCTACGGCTTCGCTTGCAAACAAGCCCTTTGATCATTCCTGCCTGAAAATAAGGTCTGATGTCTCGAAACCCCGCCTTAATTAAATGTCCTCTCATCTCCTCCTCAGGCACAGGATATGTTGCACGTCCCAGTCTGTCATTAAAGGACGAAAACACTTCTTTTCCTAGACCTTGCCGCTTCATGAAAAGAGACAGCATATGTAGCTCTTGCTGAAATGCGCTGGAATTCATCTCTCCTTGTATAAATGCGAGTACAAACGGGGCCCCTGGTTGAAGCCTTTGTGCAATCTCCTGTAAAAATGACAGCCGATTTTCTACAAAATGAATCACAAGCAGGCTCACTGCGGCATCGTAAACAGCTTCAGCAGACACCTTGTTTAATGCGGTCTCATACCAAGTGACACGCGCCTCCATCTGGAGCTGTGAAACCCGCTGTTTCGCCATATCCAGCATAAATGCAGACGGATCGACTCCTGTGATGAGCCAGTCTTCTTTTCTCTGAAGCATGTTGATGATCTCTTCACCCCCACCCGCTCCGACAGTTAGAATAGAGGACGCTCCCTTTATTTCAGTTTCTAATACATCTACTGTTAACTCATGCAAAAGGTGATAGCCGGGGACTTTATGTGAAATCGTTGCTGCGTATGATTCAGCAACAGGGTCGTGCCAATGCTGGTTTCCTTTCATATGATTCTCCTCCAGTTCCTTTCCGCTTTCCATCGTTTCCTGTACACTAACGATATGACATCTTTATTGTAAAAAGAGGCACCAGAAAAAACGATCCCTAAAAGTGGGGGTTTTTGAGGAGGAGATCATGTGGTCAATCCAGCCACTCATTTTCAGCAGCTAAGGCAGCACATTCGGGACGAGCTTGCTGCTGTCATTGATTTTGATGCCGCTTGTATCACAACCATCGATCCAGCCACTCTCCTCTCGACAGGTTCCTACACTGATGAACCGATTGAAGAAATTCATGACCAGCTCTTTCAAAATGAATTTTTAAAAAAGGACGTGCATCAGCATGAGTTTCTAGCCAAAGGTCCTACTCATGCTGCGAGTCTCATTCAAAGCGGGGCATATTTGAACAGTGAGCGTTATCAGCATATTTTGTTACCTAACGGTTGGTCTGATGAATTGCGGGCAGCCCTTGTGGTTCAAGGAGAATGCTGGGGTATCGCCAGCCTTTATCGTGAAAAGGGCAAGGAATCTTTTCAGAAGCGAGATATACAAGCAGTCATCGATCTAACACCGTCACTTGCAGCCAAGCTGAGAGATGAGCTTTTCAAAAAAAGAGACACTGAAGATGAGGATGCGGCAGAGCAGCAAGGATTTCTCATTCTTTCAACTCATTACAAGCTTCTTTATGGAAATGAGACAGGGCTCCATTGGCTTCATACATTTCAAGCCTTTGAGCAAATCCATGACCAAGCCGTCATGCCGCGCCCGTTCAGAGCATTAGGCGCTAAGCTTTTATACGGCGGCACCGATCAAACAGCAGCAAGCATCACAAAAATGCCTACGGGAGTCTTTCTTTCTCTTCAAGCCTTTCGATTGACGCAGGTTGCTGACAGGCAGGAGGAGGCTGTCATGATTCACATCAAACGAGCCCAAACAAATGATATTCTTCCTTATGCAGCGAAAACGTACAGGCTGACAGAAAGAGAGATGAACGTCCTCGAGTGCTTATTAAAGGGCCAGTCGACAAAGGAAATTGCGAGTACGTTATATATTTCACCCCATACCGTTCATGATCATGTGAAAGCGATGCTGCAAAAGACAAATTTAAGCAGCAGACGTATGCTTGTTTACTTTTTCTCCAATATATAAAAAAGCGGCTACCGCACTGGGGGACTGACCCCATAAGATGAGACAAATAAAAAACACCTTCAAGTTTGAAAACGGATCGTTGTGATCCGATATAAAACATGGAGGTGTTTTTCTATGGGGACAAGAGTGAGTTATCCGGTTGAAGTCAAACAGAAGGCTGTAGACATGAGATTGGCAGGCGTACCTATGAAAGAGATCATGCAAGAATTGAATATCAAAAATAAAACGCAGGTTCAAACATGGGTGAGGTGGCATAAGGCTGGGGATACACACCGGTTCGAACAGCCTGTTGGAAAACAATATACCTATGGAAAGGGTCCCGAGTACTCTTCCGAATTAGAGAGACTGCGGGCAGAAAATCGCTATCTGAGTCAACAGAATGAAGTTTTAAAAAAGTACAACGAATTGGAAAGGAAGTTGATAAGGAAACGTCAATCAAACTGGTAGAAGAATTGCGCAAAAAGATGACAGTACAGGACATCTGTGTCCATTTAGGCATCTCACGCGCTTCGTTCTATAGATGGAAAAAGAATCTGACTCAGAATCATTCTAAAAGACAACTAGAGAAACAAATCGGCACGTTGTGCCGAGAGCACAAGTATCGATATGGATACCGAAAAATTACAGCCATACTAAAAGTGGGAATGCGTATTAACCATAAAACTGTTCAACGTATCATGCAGAAAAACCAGTGGCAATGCCGGGTTAAAATGAAAAAGCGTAAGAAGAATGGGCAACCCTATGCCGTGGCTGGTAATATACTCGATCGGAACTTTCAGTCTGATCGCCCTCTTGAAAAACTAGTAACGGACATCACGTATTTGCCTTATGGACAGAAACAATTGTACCTTTCCAGTATATTGGATTTATATAATGGAGAAGTGATTGCTTTTACGATTGGTGATAAGCAGGACACAGACTTTATCTTAAACACACTTGATCAGCTCCCAGCACTGCCTGAGAACTGCGTGTTACATAGCGACCAAGGTTCTGTGTATACATCTTACGAGTATCAGAAAGCTGTTCATATAAAAGGCATTACCATGAGCATGTCCCGTAAAGGGACACCCGCTGATAATGCCTCCATCGAATCGTTTCATTCCTCACTAAAGTCTGAAACGTTCTATCTTAACAGCATTGATCGAACTACGACCAACATCGTAGAACGCACTGTCAAAGAATACATTTATTATTATAACAACATTCGTATTCAAACGAAACTAAACAACCAATCACCGATAAACTATCGGCAATTGGCTGTATAAAGGTGTTTTGATCCCTGTCTCAAAAACGGGGGTCAGTCCCCTGGCAGACCGCTCTTTTCTTATTTTCCTAAAACCAGCTCATGCAGCACATGTGCTACTCCGGCTTCATTATTAGATTTTGTTACAACATCTGCTACGGCTTTGACATCATCAATGGCATTTCCCATAGCAACGCCGCAGCCCGCAAACTCTAGCATTGAGACGTCGTTCCCGTTGTCCCCAATAGCCATGACTTCTTCACGAGGAATTCCCAGCTCCTTCGCTAGAAGCTTCACGGCATTTCCCTTACTCACATCAGGATGCAGGATTTCAAGGAAGAAATCTGTACTTTTCACCATCATATACTTTTCCTTCACTTCAGACGGGATGGCTTGTATCGTTTTTTCCAAACGTTCTGGCTGATCAATATACATCATTTTCGGAAGTCTCATCGATGAATCCGCCTCTTCAACAGGCATATATTTCAGCGGCAGTTTTGTTAAGTAGGATTCAAGCACTGTGTATTCACTAATATCGCGATTTGGTGTGTATAAATTGGCCGAATCGAAATAATGCATCGGCGTGTCCAGCTGACGGCTCAATTCATATAACGAAGTTAAGTCATCATAGGATAATGTGAGCTCTGACACCACTTCATTTGTATGGCTGTTTTGAACAAGCGCTCCATTATAGGCGATCACATAATCTCCCTCTTGATCAAGCTGAAGATCAGCTAAATAGCGATTTACCCCGCCAATTGGCCGGCCTGTACATAAAACAATTTTAATTCCTTCTGTCTTAGCCTGTTGAATGGCTTCAAACACTTCATCCGGCACCATATGTTGATCATTTAATAACGTACCATCCATATCAATTGCGACTAATTTATACATTCACTGGTCCCCTTTTCTCAGCAAAAACGTGCTGTCACTATTTTGAGCCACCAATACGATGATGACTGGTTATTTCATTACTATTTACCTATTTTAGCCTATCGTTTTTTCTTCACGCTGTCTACTTTTGTTCACATCTGTAACAAATATCACATGAGTCTACTCTATTATAACGCATTCTATTCATCGTGCTGATCCCCCATTTGAAACAAGTAGAACAATTGTCCACCACTATAGAATGTTTTGAAACGAGCAAATCTAATTGTATGATGAATAGCAAAGAAAGGAGGTGCAGGGAATGATTACGTTTACGAGAGGTAAATTGTCAAAAATGTCTGGAGTACATATTGAAACCATTCGTTTTTACGAAAATGAAGGGGTGCTCCCAGAGCCCAAAAGAGCGCATAACGGCTATCGTCTATATGATAAAAAATATGTACTCATGCTGTCATTTATCACCGAAGCGAGAAAGCTAGATTTCTCACTTAAAGAAATTCGTGAAATTATCAAATCACTTTTCGAAAAAAAGTCAAAAACAGAAGCTGAACAGCTGCTCGAGCAAAAAGTCGAAGATATCCAGCACTCTATTCAAGAGTTAAAAAAAAGGAAGGCAGCTATTCAATTGTTAACAAAGCAAACATTAGCAAATATCAGCTGATTGTAAGGGCTGCCAAAGTGTACCGGTGTTGATCACTGGCACACCTTCGCTCAGATATCTCAGTACACGTTCAATGAAAACATCGGTTATACTAGAGTCAGCTTAAACGAGTGGAAGGGGTTTTGAGAATGAACATCGCAACCATCGGAACAGGTATCATTGTGGAAAGTTTCCTGCAAGCGATTGAACAGCTCGACGGTGCTTCTTGTCACGCTGTCTATTCAAGAAAGGAAGCAACGGCAAAGAAGCTCGCAGACAAATTTGGGGTGCAGACAACTTATACGGATCTAACTGCTATGCTAGAAGATCCTCACGTAGAAGCCGTTTACATCGCATCACCGAATCGTTTACACAGCGAGCATGCAACGAAAGCATTGAAACACGGAAAACATGTGATATGCGAAAAGCCTTTCACCTCTAATGTGAAAGAGCTGGAAGCCTTAATCGCTCTCGCAAAGGAAAAGCAGCTTCTCCTATTTGAAGCCATTACGACCGTTCATATGCCAAACTATCATTTGATCAAAAAGCACCTTCATCAATTAGGTAAAATCAAACTGGTTCAATGCAACTATAGTCAATATTCCAGCAAATATAATCAGCTGCTAGCCGGCGAAACGCCAAATGTCTTTAACCCTGAGTTCTCTGGAGGAGCGCTGATGGATATTAATATCTATAATGTCCATTTCATCATGAACCTCTTTGGATCACCAGAGCAAGTCCGATATCAGGCAAACCGCCATCCAAACGGTATTGATACATCTGGTGTTTTGACGTTCACTTACAATGATTTGATCGCAACAAGTGTCGGCAGTAAGGATACAAGCAGCATGAACTTTGCATTGATTCAAGGAGAAAAAGGCTTCATTCATGTGAAAAATGGGGCGAATGGGTGCGAGGAAGTGCTGCTGCATGTTGATGACAGGGTCATCTCACTCAATGCACAAACGAATCCAAACCGTCTGTATTATGAGGCAGAAGCTTTCCAGCAGATCATTGAAACAAAAAATCATGAACAGTGCTATGCATGGCTTGATGAAAGTCTCTCCGTGATGAAAGTTCTTGATGCCGCAAGAAAAGATGCAGGTATTGTTTTCCCAGCAGATCAGTTTTAATGAAAAAACCGCCTTCTATGAGAGGGCGGTTTTTGACGATTAAATACTCTTTGAATACGCCACAAGACGCTGAGACATGTGATTCACTTCATCGACTGCAGCATTCACCTGCTCTGTTAAAGCAGCCTGAGTTTGCGTAAGAGCTGTCATATTCGAGATATTTTCAAGAATTTCATCAATTTGTTTTTTCATTTCTGTTAAACTAGATTCGATATTTTCCGTTGCATTGGCACTATGCAGTGCCAGCTTCCGTACTTCATCTGCAACGACAGAGAATCCGCGGCCCTGTTCACCAGCTCTAGCTGCTTCAATTGCAGCATTTAGACCAAGCAGGTTCGTTTGGTTCGCCACTTCTTTGATTAAGTCAGAAATATTTTTCGTCTCATCAGCACTATTTTTTGCTAGATTTGCGGCAGACGTTGACTGCTCTTGAGCAACAGCAAGCTCCTGTGCTTGATTTGTCACAGAGCTAATGCCCGATACCATCTCACTAATAGAACTTGAAAGCTGTTCTACTTGTGACGCCATTTCATTCGCTGTTTCCTCTTTGTTTTTTTCTAACGTGATGTCACGAATGGTTCCTGCCACACGAAGAGGAACGCCTTTTTCATCACGAATGGTTTCACCACCCGCATGATACCAGCGGTACTCCCCATTTTTGCGCTGTAATCTGTAATCAATATCAAACGGTGTGCGTCCAGAGTGATCATTTAAATGATCTGCAAAGGCTTGAAGAGCTATTTCTTGATCTTCAGGATGCAGGCGGTCGCTCCAGCTGCTCAGAACATTTGGGAAATCTTTTTCATCCGTAAAGCCAAGCGTTGATCTGAACTGCGGAGACCACCAGAATTCGTTATTTGGATTGACTGGATCACCAGCTTCTACTACCATGTCCCAAGGAGCTTCAACAAGCGCACGATTGATTAAGTCATATCTTGTGACGAATGCTTGCAGCTCTTCTTCTTTCAATTTCTGATCGTGAATATCAAAAAGAGCTCCCGCCACACGAAGAGGGACACCATTTCGGTCACGAACGGTCGTTCCAGTTGCTTTGAACCAGCGATAATCTCCGTTTTTTAACTTTAAGCGATATTCGATATCATACGGCGTACGCCCTGAATGATCCAATAAATGCGAAGAGAATGCATCTAATGTATATTCTTGTTCATCCGGATGTATTCGAGATGCCCAGCTGTCTAATAGATTTGGAAAATCGTGCTCATTTTGAAAGCCGAGCATTTTGCGGAAATCATCCGTCCATGTGAATTCATTCTTTGGGTTGACCGGGTCTCCAGCGATAACGACCATATCCCATAAGCCAACTTGAATGGCTTTTGTCACTAAATCCATCCGCATTTGAATATTTTCATTTGCATCCTGCATCTTTTGCAAAGCTTCATTCATTTGTGCCACTGCTTCTATCGTTTGGCTAGAAGAAAATGCAGCAGTATCTAATCTTGCTGAAAGGTCTCCTTTTTCGATTCTTTCTATTAATTGGCTGCTTTCTCTTAGAAGGATTTCAGCAGATGAATCATTTGCTTTTCTCTTAAACATCTTTTATAACTCCTTTCAACTCTAACGTTCTTGAAATATTTTACATTTACAAACAATTCTTTATTAGGACTTTAGTAATACAAATGATATATCGACAAAAACCGAAAATTGTTTATGTCATAAATAAGGCAAATGTTCATTTATTTGAAGTTTCATTTTTAGAATATGGATGAAATAAGGGAATAATGGATATAAATATTTGTTTTGATAGAATCATCCTCTATTTTTGTCTGAAAAATCTCTTTTTTTATATTGACACTGACGTCTTGAAAAAAGAAAATGGAACATAAGCATTTTTAAAAAAGGAGAACGTCATGAGCGTGAATCAGGAGCAACAAGAATTAAAAAAGCTTTTATCACCGCGTCACATTCGCATGATTGCGATGGGCGGGGTCATTGGTACAGGAATCTTTAAAGGAAGTGCCGATACAATTGGTTTAGCAGGTCCTGGGGTCATTTTTTCCTATGTATTTGCCGGATTGCTGCTCCTTATTGTGATGGCAGCGTTAGCCGAAATGGCCATTGTGTATCCGGGAAATAATCTTCGCGACCTTATACAAATTGCGCTTGGTCAACGTTTTTCATTTGTTGTCGGCTGGGTTTACTGTTTCATGTGGCTCACTGTATGTGTCATTGAGATTATTGCAGCTGGCAGTCTGCTTCAATATTGGCTGCCGAACGTACCGTTATGGTCATTATGTTTACTTTGCTCACTCTTAGTCATCGGAATTAACTTGAATAATGTAAAATACTTTGGTGAAATTGAGTTTTGGTTCGCTGGAATGAAGATTTTCGTTATTATTGTCTTTATTATTCTTGGTGCAGCATTATTATTTGGGATCATTCCAAACGAACAAAGCACACCAGCACTTACCAACTATCAAAACTTCGTCCCGAACGGATGGGGTGCGATCTTTGCATCACTTTTAGTGGTTATTTTCTCTTATGGAGGCTCTGAATTGATCGGGCTGACCATTACTGAAACAAAGGATGCGGAGAAGGTCCTGCCTGGAGTAGTCAAAAGTATGATGTGGCGGATTATCTTATTTTACACATTGCCGATTTTGATCATCTGCGGCCTTATTCCTTGGAATCAAATTGACCCAAATAACAGTCCTTTTGTCCAAGTCTTTTCTGCTGCTGGTATGCAAGGCGCCTCTCACTTCATTAATTTCGTCTTGATTACAGCCGTTCTATCTGCGGCGAATTCCGGTATTTATGGAACGACGAGAATGATTCATTCTCTTTCTAAATCAGACGGCGGTCCGAAAAAACTGGCACGGGTCAACAAAAGAGGCGTACCCATTTTAAGTTTATGGGTTACCGTTCTATTTCTTCTCATCGGAACATTTTTTGCTTACTTATATCCAGACCAAATTTTCAGCTACATGCTGGCTATTCCTGGTTTTGCTGTTTCACTCATTTGGATCAGCATTTGTCTGGCACATCTGAAGCTGCGTCCAAAATATCCACAGGAGCCGTATTTCAAGGTGTGGCTGTTTCCGTATTTAACTATATTTGCAGGTCTTGTACTCAGTTTGAGCTTTGTTTTGTTCCTATTCAGACAAGAAAACCTGCCTAGCTCCATTATCAGCATCGGCTTCTTAGTCGCTGCCATCATCGCTTCATTCTTAATGAAAAAGAAGGCTTAAACGCCAAAACCCGCCGGAATGGCGGGTTTTTCTATGAGCTGCTATCTTCTGTTACCTCAAAATCAACCGACGCTTTTGGAATACCGTTGATGATAATCGTTAAAGTATGGGTTCCCTCATAGTGCTTTCTCGTCGTCATATTTTGAAAGGACTGTGACCTGACGAATTCCCTATGTAACACTAAACTTGTTTCAAACTCTGTGATCTTAAATACCTTTTGATTGCGGGTACCCCGAGCTTTGACATAGTCTATGGCATACTCTACACGCAGCTTTAGTGGCTTATCCGCCTGAAGTGTAAATTGAAAGGTCATTTTCTCTCCAATACGAATAGGGTCTTTCATTACCTTCAGATCTGTTACTTGAACAGATGGATCATCCCCATAGCCAAACAAAGCCATGATATCCGGATCGCCTTTTTTTAGTAAGGTACGGGAAGCATGTTTGATGATCCAATTCGTATGTTCATTCGTTCCATACCAGCTTTTAGCCGTCTTCTTCATCAGATCAGGCTGAATCGCAGAAATGTCATTTAAGTGGTTCGCTACACTTTTTTGCACATAGCGCGCTGGGTCCGACTTCAAGTTTTCTAAAATAGGCAGCGTAACCGAAGGATCCTTTTTAAGTGCAGGAACAGTTAATCCCCATGGCAAACGTGGTCTGCACCCTTCACTAGCCAGCCGCCGAATATGCTCATTTTGATTCTGTGACCATACAAGCATTTGCGCCAGCATTTTGTCTTGATCCTGAATCAGAAAAGGCCGAACGGCAAATTCAGAAGTGGAAAAAGCCGTAAAGAATTCGAGTGCCTTGATCGAGATATCCCAATGTGCTAGGCCGTATGTTTCGACGTAGTCTGGAAATACAAGCGCACTAAGCCCTGAAAAATGCGGGGCTGCCTGACGCAGCACCTCCATGGCCTGCTCATAATCCTTAGGCAGACAGGCATGCATTGATTCAGTGACTCTTCTCATTCTGCCTTTTAACTCAAGCTGCTGCCAATCCTTTTGAAACACAAGCCGATGGAATTCTCCAGCGTCAAACCCCGTCGACGCTTGTGCAAGTGTCTCCGCTAATTCTTCTATAAATAATTCATGATAAACGTGTTTTAATGGTTCGATCGTGTCCGCCTCCGCTTCTCAATATCTTTATTTTACCCCAATCTGACAAAGGTGGTATTGCCAAAAACAAAAACAGCCCAATTCCGAAGAATCAGGCTGTTGCGTTTCACTATATAAACATATTAATGATCATAATAAATGCAATGGCACAAACGGAAATGATCGTCTCCATAGCCGTCCATGTCAAAAACGTTTCTTTAATAGTCATCCCAAAATACTCTTTGATCAGCCAAAAACCTGAGTCATTGACGTGAGACAAAATCAATGAACCCGCCCCTGTAGCTAACACTAGAAGCTCTCTGCTCACATCCGGCATAGATGCAGCAATCGGTGCGACAATACCAGCTGCGGTCATCATGGAGACCGTAGCAGATCCTGTTGCCACACGAATAACCGCAGCAATCAACCAGCTAAGCAAAATTGGCGAGATCGGCGAGTGTTTGGCTAAATCTGCAATATAATCACCAACACCCGAATCGATGAGCACATTATTGAAAGCCCCGCCTGCTCCAATGACAAGCAGAATAGAAGCAATCGGTCCTAAGCATTCATTACTAAAGGAAAGCACCCGGTCACGGCTCATTCCTTGCACAAAGCCCAGACTGAAGAAAGAATACACCGTTGCAATCAGCAGTGCTGTAATTGGATCTCCAATGTACTTAAATACCTGATACCAAATATTGTCCTCTGGTAAAATAATATCCGCCAGTGTGGCAAGAAGCATTAGAATCACTGGCACCAAAATCGTAAACATCGTATTTGCAAAGCCGGGAAGTTTTCGATCTTCATTGCGTTCAGTAAATTGCTTTCTCAGCAGCTCTGGAACTGGTTTATGAATCCGCTTTCCAATCCACTTTCCATACAGCGGCCCAGCAATAATAGCGGTCGGCAAACCGACAATAATGGAAAAGAAAATGGTTTTCCCCACGTTGGCATGATAGATGCCGACAGCTGCCATGGCAGCTGGATGAGGCGGCACAAGACCATGAACGACAGACAATCCAGCAATGAGCGAAATCCCAATTGTCACGAGCGAGATGCCCGTTTCAATCGCAATCGTAAACAATAAAGGAATGAGAAGAACGAATCCGACTTGGAAAAAGACAGGTATTCCCACAATAAAGGCAACAAACATCATCGCCCAATGCACATTTTTTGTCCCAAACCGGCCGATTAATGTGTGAGCAATCCGCTCAGCTCCGCCTGATTCAGCCATCATTTTCCCAAGCATGGTTCCAAGCGCTAGAACGATGGCCAGCAATGATAACGTATTGCCTAACCCCGTTTTGATGGATTGAATGATTTCCTGCAGATCCATCCCTGTGGCAAAACCGACTAACATAGAGGTAATAATTAAACTCACAAACGGATTCAACTTAGCAACTGTTATGAGGATGAGTAAAAGGACAATTGCGGCAATCACGATGAATAAAAGCATGCTCTCCCACCTTTTCCCTGATGTTTAATGATTTTGTTTTAATTGAAGCGCACTAATGACATCAAATTCATCCTTCAGTTTGTCATAGAGGCGCTCATATAAGTAAAACAGTTCTATGTATGTTTCATTGTTCTCCATATTTGGTTCATGACGGGCAGAGATTCGGATCCAATCTTGAACCTCTTCTATCTCTTTCATATAACCTAAACTATGAAGTGCGAGCACAGCCGCCCCAAGTGCTGATGCCTCGTAACTTTCTGGGACAAGTACTTCCCTGCCCATCGTATCCGCTAAAATTTGCCGCCACAGCGGAGATCGCGCAAATCCGCCTGATGCCCTGACATCCTTTGCTGAACCGGTTAAATCCCTTAAGGCAACACCGATTGAGAACACACTCATAATGACGCCTTCTAACACAGCTCTTATAAAATGCTCCCGCTTATGCTGAAGACCGATCCCAAAAAAAGTGCCTCTCGCATTTGGATTCCAATAAGGTGCTCGCTCACCTGTTAAAAATGGCAGAAACAGCAGTCCCTCTGAGCCGGCTGGAACTTTTTTCGCAATATCAATCATCAGGTCGTAAGCGTCCACGCCAAGGCGCTTTGCTACCTCCACCTCCGAGGATCCAAATTCATCCTTCAGCCATCTCAGCATAATCCCGCCATTATTCGTCGGTCCTCCAACCACCCAATGCTTATCAGTCAGCGCATAGCAGAACGTTCTTGATTGTTCATCTGTTATTGGTTTGTCCACGACCGTACGGACTGCACCGCTTGTCCCAATCGTGACAGCCACCTCACCTTTTCCAATTGCGCCCACACCTAAATTCGCTAGTACCCCATCATTCGCACCAATAACAAATGGTGTATCTTCTGCAATACCCATTCTTAGGGCGATCTCTGGCTGCAGCCCTCTCAGCTGATACGTCGTGGGAACAAGTTCAGACAATTGATCAGCTTCAATTCCAGCAATACGCAGCGCCTGCTCATCCCATTGAAGCGTTTCCAAACGAAACAGTCCCGTTGCTGAAGCGATTGAATAATCGACGACATACTGACCGAAGAAATGATAAAGAATATATTCTTTGATGGAAATAAATTTCGCTGCCTTCTTGAAGACATCAGGTGCCATTTCCTTGATCCACCGTATTTTTGAAAGCGGTGACATTGGATGGATCGGTGTACCGGTTCTTTTATACACTTGGAAGCCGTCCATGTCTGAAGTGATTCGCTTCGCTTGTTCTGCACTTCTGTTATCTGCCCAAATGATACTGTTCGTTAACGCCTTGCCATCCTTATCCATCACAATCAAGGAATGCATCGCTGTACTAATCCCGACGCCTATGAGATGTTTTGCATCAAATGCTGCTTTCGTCAACGCACCTCTTACACTTGCAATGACGGCTTCTAATATATGTTCAGGGTCCTGTTCAACCCATGCTGGCTGGGGCTGAATGAGATCATAAGGAACCGAATGCTTTGCTATCACTTTCCCCTGTGGTCCAAACAGAACCGCCTTTGTACTTGTTGTTCCAATATCCAAACCAATTACCGCCTGGTTTCCCTTCATCTGTATCACGCCCAATCATTGATTTGAAATCATATTTTATTGTTTTGATATAGCTGTTAAATCCCATTATAGGAATAATTTTTTCGACATTCAACGTCTAAAAAGAAAAATATTTTCACTTAAAAGCTCAAAATCGTTACCACAACGGCATTTTTCATTAGTAGAAAAATTTATTTTTGAAACCATTACACCCTTTTTTGTGAAATGGTTTCTCTCATTTGTTTTAAATTTGTTAAAGTTTCCTGCTGTCTTAAGTGAGCAAGTGCAAAGTATAGTACGTCAATGACAGTGAGCTGAGCAAGTCTTGCAGACATCGCTTCTGTTCGAAAAGCCGTTTCTTGCGTCGAAGTATACAGCGTGACATCGGCAAGCTGGCTCAATGGAGAGCGCTGATAACTTGTAATACCGATGGTTTTCGCTCCTTTTTCCTTTGCTGTTTTCATCGCATCGAGTAAATCTTTATTACGGCCAGAATGAGATATACCAATTACTGTACTGTGCTGGTTGAGGAGACCGGCAGACATCGCTTGAAAATGAGAATCGGTGTGAACAATACAGTTGATGCCTGTCCTCATAAATTTATGAAAAGCGTCTGTTGCAATGAGGCCGGACCCGCCGCTCCCATAAAACTCTAAGCGCTTTGCTTCATGAATGATTTGAATGGCTTTTTCTACATCCTCTGGATTCAGTAATTGAAAGCTATCCTTTAATGCAGATATATTCGCCTGAAAAACCTTTTGCATAAAAACGGCCGTTTCATCATCAAGACTCATTTCTTCATCTACATAATCAGGCTTTGTTTGATCTATTTCCTGGGCAATTGCAATCTTCAAATCTTGAAACCCCTCAAATCCAAGCCTTTTACAAAGACGAAAAATTGTTGCCTCTGAACTCGCTGTTTTTTTGGCAAGCTCAACAATAGACAAATGAATAATGTCGCCAGGTTCACTCGTAATATGTTCTGCAATTCCTTTCAGCTTTGGCGGCAATCCTCTGCTTGCTGCTCGTATTTTTTCAATACTACTTAAACTGACAGAAGCCAATTGACTTCACTCCTCCCTTATTCATGTGAGCGCATACATTTCCTCATGTTCCCATCTTATAAAAAAGAAGCCTGTTTGCACAGACTTCTTTTTTTATGAATTCATCGTTTTGATCAATAAATCAAAAAAAGCTTCAGCATCTACATCCATACACACTTGGACATTACGCTCTTTCTCCCACTGGTGCTGAAAATCACAGATCATTTGACCGTTACAAAACTCACTCTTCGTCTCCACTTCTACATGAAAAGCCTGTGTGCTTACAAGCTCCTTGTTAATGGCAAGACTTACAGCAAGCGGATCATGCATGGCACACGCCCACACACCATTGCGCTCAAAATAGCGCTGTCGGTAAATGCTTGTACTCTCTTTGATATAAGCTGCCAACATTTCATTTTGAATGGCATCGATTCTCTCATCCGTTAACAAGACCTGTCTCGTGACATCTAACCCCACTTGAGTCAACGAAGGGAACCCAGCATCCAGCACCAATTTCGCTGCTTCTGGGTCTGCATATGTATTGAATTCTGCAACTGGTGTGACGTTCCCCTGCCCCTTCACGACACCACCCATAAAAATGACCTCTTTCACATGATGAATCAGCTCAGGGCATTTTTTTACCGCAAGGGCTAAATTCGTTAAAGGTCCTGTCAACACAAGCGTGACCTGCTTCGAATACTGCAGCACTTGTTCAATGATAAAATCAGGCGCAAAACCAGCATCTGCTGTTTTCTTTGGCCGGACATCCTTTAAAGCCCCGCCAATTCCATCCTCTCCGTGTACCCGATGTTCATAGTGAGGCGCTCTTAAAAGAGGAGTTGCTGAACCTTTGATGACAGGAATGTTATCTGCCTCAACCAGCTCAAGCACTTTACACGTATTCAATGTAGCCGCATCGACAGACACATTCCCGCATACCGTCGTAATCCCCAAAATATCAAACTGCTTACTTTTCACTGCCAGCAAAATCCCAATCGCATCATCGATTCCAGTATCTACATCTAAGATCAATTTCTTTGTATTTGCCATGGGTGAAATCTCCCCCTTAAAAGTGTTGTTAGGTGAATGATAGCATATGCCTGTTTCAACTATTTGGGGTTAATCGGAAATTACTTGTTTGTTATTACTCTTTTTCTCCAATGTCTTTAAGATATTGTTCGCGTTCTTTTTTGGGGAGGCTTTTTAGGAAATTCTCTTTTAATTCCGGTTCATCTTTATATTTTTCCCAATCCCTGAATCGAATTGATAACTCGTATGAATAACTCATTGAACTAATTTCTTTAGTTCTATACTTTAAAGATGCAGAAAAATTGAACTTCTCAGGTTCATCGTTAACGTATCCTTTAACAATAATATAGCCCATAGGACTAATGGTAACTCCCTTTTTAAAAGTTATATCTTTTATAAATTGATGGATGTCCATTTCATGAAGATCTTTTTCTATTTTCGGTTTCATTTTTTCGGCTAGTTCTTCTGCCTTTTGTTGATCACTTTTCTCTTTTTCTTGCACAGTATTCTTTCCTCCTGAATCGCTAGTTTTATTTTGCTTATCATGTTGGATTAAAAGCACTGCCAACGATATGATTATTATTACAATTAGAGCAAATAAAACCTTTAATGTATTTTTCATTAGCAACTATATCCACCTTTTAAAAATTTAAAATATATTTTTAAACTTTATACTCTTTCAATCCCAGATCATAATAGATATTTAATAAACTATATAATATAATTATTATGATAAATATTACAGGAGTGACAGTTTTGTCTAAAAAGATATCAAGAATTATGCTTAGCGACGAAGACTACAATAAAATTTCGGACGAATCCTATAAAATAGAAAATTATAGTGATTCAAACATGATAAAAATAAGTAATGGTAACAACATGTACGTCATTGATTATAAAGAGACGGAAAAAGGGCTCAATGCCTTAACTCTTGTTTCTGAAGAGGATTTCACTCGATCTAATGGAGGCAAAGACCTCACCAAAATCAAAAACGCCGTCATCGCATACCGTGGTTCTGAACCGATTGGTGCAGGCCAATATAAAGATACCATTAAAAAACATGGAAAAAAAGAGTCAGATGATCTTCTTTCTACCATTTTGACGAAGCTGCCTCCTTTTAGTAGATCGAAGGGTTCACAGGAAGTGACGACTAAGCTGACAACAGGCACAACCGCCTATACAAATGAAATTGTTCAAGATTGGGTGGTTTCGGATACAAAGTATCTGATTAAAAATATTCCATTTGAGCATGGTGCAGAGAATCAAATGGTTCAAGCGGATCGATATGCGAAAGAAATACATAAGAAAATGCCGAATGCCAAAATGTATGTGACAGGTCATTCACTCGGCGGGTCAAATGCTTCCTATGTTCTTGTCAAAAACGACTTTATTCAAGGCGGGGTCACATTTGAGAATCCAAATATTTATCCAAATCTATCAGATGGTCTACAAGCTAAAGCATTAAAAGGCGATTACCGCAGCAGATTAACAGAATATATCAATCTCAATGACGGGCTTTCTCTTTTAAATCGCCATACGACAGAAATCGGCCGAGTGAAAGTGATGTATGATGCCGCTCTCCCCGAAGGTGTCGATTACTCCGAGGACTCCTCAAAAGCCGTCCAATTCATGAAAGACCTCCTCAATCGGGCAATGAGTGTGAATCCTTCACTGGATGCGAATTTATTCCTTGAAGCAATCGCTGGCAGCCATGGCTTAGATCGTTATACCTTTTCGGCAGACGGCTCCGTTCAAACCATTGATGATATGTTGAGAAAAAACCCTTCACTTACCACGGCCATGTTACATCAGTTGAGTCAATCAAATGTTGATCCTCATAGTGTGGTGGCGATTTTAATTAAATCCCACGTTCTCATGAACACAGGGCGTAAATTCTCGACATATGCCGATCACCATATGCAGCAAATCATTCGCAAAATCGAGAAACTCGATGACAAAGTGGATCAATCTGTGGAACGGGTACGCTCAAGATATAAACAAATTGTTGGCTTTGGTTCATATGATCAGCTGACGGCTTCAGATGTGGATGCTGTGATTCAGCACTTAAAAACAGAGGGTCTTGAGAATGAGTTCTATTCGGTTAAAAAGTATGATACAGCGATTGATAACGCTATGAATTTAAAAAGATGGCTGGACTCAGTATCAGATGATATGAGCGATCTTGCAAAACAATACCACGATGCAGATACAACTCTGGCAAAGAACATGGGTATTTCTTAAGGAGTACGATAAATGGAATTTTCAAAGAAACAACCAACAGATGCAGATCGTTTTTTGCAAAGAATGACAGATACGCATACAGCAAGCTCCATCTTCTCAAAAGCAAACTTTGACACGGCAGACATGACACCAGCAGAGCTGGCAGCTTTGAAAGCAAAGATCAAAGAAGAACAGAAAACAGCTCTTATCAGAGCCATCCGGCATCAGCTTCAAAATGAATTTGCAGAAGACCGTCAAGAAGCCGAAAAAATTTTAGATCTAATTGATGAGCTTCTGGTCAAAGTGTATAAACATCAAAAGAGCATCCAAAGGCATATGTCTGGTCAAGCCATTGACGCCTTAATAGAAAAAATTGAACAAAGACTCACGTTTTACGAACTAAAAGAAGATGTTCGATCCGCTATCAACTCGATTGGTATTTAGATGAACCTTCCATCCGATGAATCTTTCCCCCGCCTCACTCGTATATACTAAAAGAGTGATTGATTTGAAAGGAGATCTGTTTGTGGGATATATTTTGTTATTTTCGGTTGTGATCGGTCTTGTCTTGACCCTTTTGCTCACACCGCTCAGGTTGATCGTTAGAAAGAAAGGGACAGAACAGCAGGTGCCGCTCATGTGGATTGCAGGCCTTGCTTTGCTGTTTATGATCGGTATTTTTGTTTTCTATTACATCACCAATTTAGACCGTAACCCTTCATCCCTATGGCTGATTGGACTTGTTGTGACAGCAGCAGGCGCCTTTTTGTCAGTTGGATTGGAGCGTAAAATCAAAGGCGTGCTGTTTCTTATTCTATTGCTGCTCGGTGTTTACATGGCGACAGCTTTTCTATTCAATGCGAATGAGAAATTCGATGTCTCCAAAATGGAGCAACAAGTAGAAATCAAAGCATTTGATGAAAAAGAAACACCTGCGAGTGTACCGCCTCAATTTGCTCGGAACAAAATGAAGAAATCTTTCGGACAGGTGCCAAACACAAGCTACTATGAGCTTGGCAGTTTGCAAATTCAGAAGGTCAACGGTGAGTATGTTTACATCGCTCCGGTGGAATTCTCAGACTTCTTTAAATGGATTCGTGCAGGCAGCACGCCGGGTTACTTCACATTAAGTGCGACCGACTCCTCTGCTAATCCAAAATTCGTGAAAACGGAGATGGTCTATACGCCTTCCTCCTATTTCAACAAAGAAATTGAGCGGCATATCCGTCTCCAGTACCCAGATTTGATTTTCTACGGCGGTACACAGCTGGAAATCAATGATGACGGCAAGCCTTATTACATTCAAACGTATGGCGATTTCATCTCTGCCCGAAACGGCTTTAAAGCTTCCGGTGTCGTCGTTGTTGATGCCAAAACAGGTGCGACGAAGAAATATGCTCTAGATCAAGTACCTGCCTTTATCGACGGTGCTGTTTCACCAGAGGCGGTCAGTCTGCAAAACAGCTATTTCGGAAACTATATTCACGGGTTCTGGAACAGTATGTTTGGAAAGTCAGATGTCAAGCTGCCTTCCGATGAAGGAACGGAAGCCAATGTGAGCCCAGTGTTTGATTCAAAAGGAGATATGTATTACTTCACAGATTTCACAAGTCCGAAAGAGGGCGTTGATTCCATGCTCGGATATGCCCTGACAAATGCCCGAACAGGAAAAGCGACTTACTATACCGGAAATCTTGAAGAATCCTACATGGATTCTCAGGGCGCTCTGCAAATTATTGAGAAACGATTCATCGAGAAAAAATGGAAAGGCCGCATGCCGATTCTCTATAATTTTTATGGAGAAGCCAGCTGGCTCACACCTGTTCTCGATTCAAATGGATTCTTGCAAAACTACTTTATCGTTTCTGCAGCCAATCCTGAAATCGCCGCGTATGCATCTACACCAAACGAAGCACTGAGAGCCTATAAGACAGCTCTTCAAAAAGGCGGCGGTACCGTTAACAGTTCCTCTAAGCAAGAAAAGAAAGAAGCAACAGGGAAGGTCAAACGAGTCTACAAAGAAAAGACTGGTGATTATACAACCGTCACCTTCCTGCTAGACGATGGGAAAAGCTACACTATGTCATCTGAAAAAGAACCTCTCGTCATTTATTTAAAAGAAGGCGATCAGGTCACGATGAAATATACAGATACAGGTGAGATTTTCCTTCCAGTCGATGAAATCAAAATTAAAGGGTTATAAAAAAAGACGTTTCTCCTACTGAGGAGAAGCGTCCTTTTTCTCTTTCCTTAACAATTCAACGAGCAATTCCTTATTTTTATTTCCCCCGGTCATCGGTGACTCGACATAGGAGAACTTTCGTTTGAAATCCATGCCTCTCACAGAAATAACAGCCAATTCACCGCCAATGCTGCCTCGCTGGAGGACATATTTAGATAAAACAGAAAGACCCATTCCATGGATCACCGCTTCTTTAATCGCTTGATTGCTGCTAAAAGTCACAAAGGTTCGCGCTTTCAGTCCATTTGATTTCAGGACATGCTGTAAATATTCTCCTGTCCCTGATCCCTCTTCTCTCGTGATCCATGTTTCGTTCTGTAATTGATCAATGGTGACATCTTTTTTCTTGGCAAAAGGATGATCTAATGGCGCCACAATATAAAGTTCGTCCTCTAGAAAAGTTTCTACAGAAAGCTCTTTGTCATTGGTCTGTCCCTCGATCAAACCGATGTCGACATGGAATAAACGGACATGTCTGGCGATTGCCTCTGTATTATCAATGACCACCTCAATATCAACATGCGGATAGAGCTGATGAAACTCCGCCAATATTTGCGGCAGCACATACTCACCAATTGTGAAGCTCGCTCCGATGGTCAGCTTTCCTCTTGCCAGGTGATGATGCTCATAAATGTCCTGCTTCGCCTGTTCATAGAGACGAATGATTTGTTTTGATCGATGGTACAGCATATCCCCAGTTGGTGTAACGGTTAATTGCTTTGGTGAACGATTCAGCAGAACGGTCTGAAATTCCTGCTCCAAGTTCTTAATATGAAGACTGACACTTGGCTGAGAAATCCGCAGTTTTTGGGCTGCTTTTGTAAAGTTCTTCTCCTCCACCACTGTCACAAATGTCTTCAGTGCATCGTAATACATCGGTCCCTCTCCTATCAGAAATCTTAATCCAACACCTTACCTATATATATCTTACTAATTCCTTTCCAACACGTAAAGAACCGCCTAAACGAAAACAATTTAATAAAAATATTTACTAATTTTTTTAAAGACTCTATACTAAGAGGAGATATTTTCTATAGGAGGTGCTGATTTGGCAGCTAAAATAAAGGACATTGCAGAAAAAGCAGGCTTATCCATTGCAACGGTATCTCGCGTACTGAATCAAGATCCCAACCTATCTGTCACCGATCAAACACGCGAAAAAGTATATGCCGCCGCAGAAGCTTTGTCCTACCAAAAGAAGACATTCAAACATTCATTAAAAAAAATCGCCTTTCTCTATTGGATGACCGAAAAGGAAGAGCTTGAAGATATTTATTTTAAATCCATTCGACTCGGCATTGAGGAACTCACCAATACCCGGAGCTTAAATGTCACCGCTTACAATCCGTCTGATGGGCTACAATCCATTGATTCTGCTACAGAAGGAATCATCGCCATCGGCCGCTTTAAAACGTCAGAACTTGACCAATTATATGCGATCACTCCGCATATTGTCTTTATTGATACGACGCCAGATGAAGACCGTTTTGATTCTGTAAAGCCGAACCTGAAACGAATTGTTGAAAAGATCATTGATTCTTTTATCGAAAAAGAGCACACATCTATTGGATTCATTGGCGGCACAGACCTTGATCTGAATACGAATGTGCACATTCCAGATATTCGTGAAACGACTTTCCGTGAATACATGCTGGCCCGCCATATGCTTGATGAGCAATTGGTCTATATCGGCCATCATTTCTCAGTAGATGAAGGCTATTCGCTGATGATGAAGGCGATCGACGAGCTTGGTGATGATCTGCCCACCGCTTTTTGTGTCGCTAGTGACCCTCTTGCCATCGGCTGCTTACAAGCATTAAATGAGCGAGGATTTTCTCTGCCGAACCGCGTCAGCGTCTTTAGTATCAACGATATTCATGTGTCTCAATATGTATCGCCGCCGCTCACCACGTATCACATCCATACGTCATTACTTTGTGAGACGGCGATCGATTTACTTTTAGAAAGACTTGTGGACGGCAGAACATTGCCTAAGACTGTTCTGATTGCGTCAGAACCTGTTTTTCGGAAAAGCACCATATAATCAACTGGAAGTCCCTCCTCATGTGGAGGGCTTCTTTTCTCTCTACACGAGTAAAAAATTTTACTTAATAAATTTAATAAAATATGTTTACTTTTTTTACTTAAGTTGATATTCTCACATTAAGAAAGCGTTTTCTTATTATCTGTGAAAAAAGAACGAGAGGGGATTACCAATGAAAAAGGGAAAATGGGCGACATTATCAGCAGTCGTTGGTACTGCTGTGCTTCTGCTTTCAGCATGCGGGCCAGGAGATGACAATTCAAGCGGGACTCAGCCAGCATCTACAGGTACAAAGACCTTGCTAGTATGGGAGGATGTCAAAAAGTCTGATGGAATTCAAGACGCTGTAAAAGAATTTGAAAAACAAAACGATGTGAAAATCAAAGTGGTCGAAAAAGCGTATGCCGACCAAATCGAAGCTCTACGTCTTGATGGAGCAGCCGGGACAGGCCCAGACGTCATCACGATGCCTCACGATCAAATTGGATCAGCTGTCACTGAGGGGCTGTTACAGGAAATCAAGCCTGATCAAAAAGTGATCGATACCTTTACAGACGAATCCATTCAATCACAAACGGTAGACGGCAAGCTGTATGGTCTTCCTAAATCCGTTGAAACGACAGTGCTTTTCTATAACAAAGACCTTGTCAAAAAGGCACCAACTACACTTGATGGCTGGTATGACCTTTCGAAAAAGCTGACAAAAGACGGGAAATACGGTTTTGTTGCGAAATGGGATGAAATTTACTATGCACAAAGTGTGTTAGGCGGATCAGGGGGTTATATTTTCAAACAGAAAAGCGATGGCTCCTATGATGTAAATGATATTGGCCTGAACAACGATGGCGCGGTTGAAGGCGGAAAATACATTCAAACATTCTTTAGCGAAGGACTTTTCCCGAAAGGCATCATTGGTGAACAAGGAATCAATGTCCTTAACTCCTTATTCACAGAGAAAAAGGCGGCAGCTGTCATTTCTGGTCCATGGTCATTTGGTCCTTATAAAGAAGCTGGTATTGACTATGGCGTAACAGAGCTGCCAACACTCCCTAACGGAAAGCATATGAGCTCATTCTTAGGTGTAAAGAGCTACAACGTCTCCTCTTATTCTAAAAATAAAGAACTTGCTGAGAAATTTGTTGAGTTTATCACGAATGAAAAAAATTCGAAGAAGCGATTCGAAGCGACAGAGGAAATTCCACCAGTGAAAAAGCTGATGAAGGATTCAATTATCACAGGAAACGCCAATGCGGATGCTGTTTCAAAACAAACGAAATATGCCACACTGACACCAAATACCCCTGAAATGGCAGAAGTATGGAAGCCGATTGACAGCGCATTAGGTCTCATTGCAACAGGCCGGACAGATGTGAAAAAGGCATTTGATGATGCCGTCAATCAAATCAACTCTCAAATTAAAGCAAATCACTCTAAGTAATCATCAAACACGGGTAGCCTTTGAGTCTATCAAGCTGCCCGTATTTGATCTAATTTCATATGAAGTAGGTGTTAGACGTGACGGGTAACCTTGAACTAGACCGCACACACATAGTGGAATCAAAGACACACCGGAGACGGGCGCTAATGTTCTCCTTAATACCCGGGATGGGGCAGATTTATAACAAACAGTACGGCAAAGGGGCACTTTTTTTCCTGTTCGGCGTCTCTTTTTTCATCGTATTTTATGATTTATTCAATATTGGCTTTTGGGGGCTGTTCACACTTGGTACGATGCTGCCTCGTGACAACTCTGTTTTCCTTTTAGCAAAAGGGATTATTGCGCTGTTAACAGCTGGTTTTGGTATCGGCTTTTACGTACTCATGATGCGTGATGCTTTTATGAACGGAAAGAAACGTGATCAAGGGGTTCCGCTTCATTCCATCCGGGCTCAATATCATCAGCTGATCGACCAAGGCTTTCCTTACTTAATGAGCACTCCTGCTTTCTTTTTACTTCTATTCTCTGTTGTCTTTCCTATTATGTTCAGCTTTGCGCTGGCTTTTACGAACTACGATTTATACCACTCGCCTCCTGCCAATCTGATCGATTGGGTAGGGATCAAGAACTTTCAAAATATCTTTTCAATTGATATTTGGAGAGACACTTTCATTGATGTACTTGGCTGGACCGTCGTATGGACGCTGGCTGCTTCGACCCTTCAATGTGCTGTCGGCATCTTTCTAGCGGTTCTGCTCAATCAGAAGGATTTAAAAGGAAAACGTTTTTTTAGAACCATTTTGATTCTCCCTTGGGCTGTTCCGGGTTTTGTGACCATTTTGGTGTTTGCCGGACTGTTCAACGATACATTTGGGGCCATTAACAACACACTTTTTGCATCGATTGGAATTGATCCAAAACCATGGCTGACAGATCCATTTTGGAGCAAAATTGCCCTTATTGCGATGCAGACTTGGCTTGGATTTCCTTTTGTTTTCATTATGACAACCGGTGTTCTGCAAGCAATTCCAGAGGATCTATACGAAGCTGCGACCATTGATGGGGCAAACTTCTTTCAGAAATTCCGGTCCATCACGCTACCGCTTGTCCTTTATTCCATTGCGCCTATATTAATCACGCAATATACGTTTAACTTTAACAACTTTAATATCATCTACTTATTTAATGGCGGAGGACCGCCTGTCGCTGGCTCAACTGCTGGAGGAACGGATATCTTGGTTTCTTGGATTTACAAACTCACGATGCAGTCTTCTCAATATGCACTTGCTGCCGCTGTCACGATCTTACTTTCAATCTTTGTCATTGCCATTGCACTCTGGCAGTTTAAGAGAACAAATTCATTCAAAGAGGAGGACATGATGTGATATGGGATCAAAACAAAACAAGCTCATTCGCCTGAGCATCACTTATTTTATCCTTTTCATTGCCTCCATTTGTATTCTATATCCACTGCTTTGGACGATCGGCGCTTCCTTTAACCCTGGAAACAGCCTCATGAGTACAAACATGTTTCCGAAGAATCCAACGTTCAGCCACTTCACCGAGCTGTTCTTCGGTCAGGGGGCACTTTATGCAAAATGGTATTGGAACTCAATGAAGATCAGTATTGCCACGATGGTTTTAACGCTGGTTCTTGTCAGTTTTACAGGCTATGCCTTTTCCAGATTCCGCTTCAAGGGACGGAAAAATGGGCTGATGCTCTTTTTGCTGCTGCAAATGATTCCTCAATTTTCAGCGCTGATAGCGATTTTTGTTCTTGCTCAAATGCTTGGACTCATAAACAGCCACCTTGCCCTGATTTTGATTTATGCAGGTGGACAAATTCCGATGAATACGTATTTAATGAAAGGCTATCTTGATGCGATTCCAAAGGATCTCGATGAATCAGCCAGGATGGACGGCGCAGGGCATTTCCGGATTTTCATCCAAATTATTATGCCGCTCGCCAAGCCCATCTTAGCTGTTGTTGCCATCAACTCATTTACAGGTCCACTGGGTGATTTCATCATTTCCAGTGTCATTGTCCGCTCACCTGAAATGTATACGCTCCCAATCGGTCTGTACAATCTTGTGTCAGACAAAATGGGTGCCAGCTACACGACTTTTGCAGCCGGGGCTTTACTCATTGCGATTCCAGTTGCTTTATTGTTCCTTGTTTTACAAAAACAATTTGTGTCCGGTCTCACACAAGGCGGGACAAAAGGATAAGGGGAGATTTGATGAAGAAATGGTTGCTTGTCACTGTTGTCGTTTTCTTTCTGATGGGATTAGGTATTCTGCCTGAAGCAAAGGCCGATACGATTTCTGTGAAACCGATCAATGGACTGCAAGGTGATTTCATCAAAGGAGCCGATATCTCAATGCTTGCAGAAGTGGAGAAAAGCGGCGGCAAATACTACAACCAGAACGGACAGCAGGTTGATCCGCTCAAGCTATTAAAGGATAAAGGCGTCAACTATGTGCGTATCAGACTGTGGAACCATCCATATGACAATCAAGGCCGTGCCTATAACGGCGGCACAAATGATCTCAATACAGCCATCGCTTTATCGAAACGTGCAAAAGCACAAAACATGAAAGTGCTGCTTGATTTTCACTACAGTGATTTCTGGACTGACCCTGGTAAACAATTCAAACCGAAAGCGTGGGCATCTCTCTCACAAAGCGATTTAGAAAAAGCGGTCGGCACTTACACAGGTGATGTGCTCAAAGCGATGAGAGCGCAAAATGCCTTGCCGAATATGGTTCAAGTCGGAAATGAGTTGAACTCAGGTATGCTGTGGCCAAACGGAAAAAGCTGGGGTGAAGGCGGTGGTGAATTTGACCGGCTCGCTGCTCTGCTAAAAGCTGGCACAAATGCCGTCCGCTCTGTCGATTCAAACATCAACATCATGCTTCACCTTGCACATGGCGGAGACAATGGTGCATCCCGCTGGTGGTTTGATGAAATCACAAAACGAGGCGTCTCCTTCGATACGATCGGTTTATCTTATTACCCTTATTGGGACGGCGGCTTTAGCGGTCTTACATCCAATATGAATGATATGAGTACCCGCTATAACAAAGACGTCATCGTGGTAGAAACTGCTTACGGCTTTACAACAGCAAACGGTGACAATCTAGAAAACTCATTTAACCAAGACTCTGTCAATACAGCCGGCTATCCAGCCTCACCTCAAGGCCAGGCATCTTTTATACGAGATCTATCCGAAAAAATTTCACAAGTAAACAACAAACGCGGGAAGGGGTTCTTCTATTGGGAGCCGCTTTGGATTCCAGCGAAAGGTGCTCCGTGGTCTAGTCAATACGGGCTCGCTTATATCCAAACAACCGGGACTGTCGGAAATGCGTGGGAAAATCAAGCGATGTTCGATTTTAACGGAAAAGCACTGCCATCTCTTGATGTATTTAAACAAATGACACCGTAACTAAAAGGATAGGACGTGACAAAATGGGAAAGCGTTACCCACTCGTTCACCCAAATGTGAAAGGCTTTTTGCATGGTGGCGATTACAATCCAGATCAATGGCTCCATATGCCAGAGATCATAGACGAAGATTTTCGATTAATGAAGCTTGCACACTGTCAAACATTCTCCATCAACATTTTCGCATGGAGTAAGCTAGAGCCAGCAGAAGGTCAGTATGACTTTGCATGGCTGGATGACATCATGGACCGCTTGGCAGCGCAGGGGGCACACGCCATTCTCGCAACGCCAAGCGGAGCAAGACCTGCTTGGCTGTCACAAACATATCCAGAAGTATTGCGCGTCGAAGCGAATCGTCAGCGTAACTTACATGGACTGCGCCATAATCATTGCTTCACCTCTCCGGTTTATCGAGAAAAAACGAATACACTCAACCGGCTGCTTGCGGAACGCTACAAGGATCATCCAGCACTGATCATGTGGCACATTTCGAATGAGTACGGCGGTGAGTGTCATTGCGACCTGTGCCAGGAAGCATTTCGAGACTATTTGAAGGACAAATACAACCACGATCTTGAGGCTTTGAATCAAGCATGGTGGACGGGATTTTGGAGCCACACGTATAGTGATTGGTCACAAATCGAGTCACCCGCACCACACGGGGAGCACATGATTCACGGCATGAACCTGGATTGGAAGCGCTTTGTCACAGCACAAACGATCAATTTTTATCAAAATGAAATTAAGCCGCTGCGGGAATTGACGCCTCATATCCCAGTCACCACGAACTTTATGGGCGACTATCCGCATATGCGTCCATTTCTTGGGCTGGATTATCATCAATTTGCAAAAGAGGTCGATGTGATCTCATGGGATAGCTATCCTGCTTGGCACAGCGGCAGAGAAACAACGGCCGAATTAGCATCGAATGTTGCCTTTGTACATGATTTGTATCGTTCCTTAAAGGACGGACAGCCGTTTCTCGTCATGGAGAGTACGCCGAGCCTTGTGAACTGGCATGAAGTGAACAAGGTCAAACATAAAGGCATGGCACACCTTTCTGCCATGCAGGCAATTGCCCACGGATCAGACTCCGTGCTTTATTTCCAGTGGCGGCAAGGCCGAGGCGCCTCTGAGAAATTCCACGGTGCCGTTGTCGATCATTCTGGTCATGAACATACGCGCGTGTTTCAAGAGGTAGCTGATCTAGGGAAACAACTGGAGCAGCTGCAGCCAATTGCGGGCACATCCGTTGATCCAGAGGTTGCCATCATTTACGATTGGGAAAACCACTGGGCCATTGATGATGCGCAAGGTTTAAATAATAAAAACAAACGCTATGTAGAGGCTTGTCAAACTCACTATCGAAGCTTTTGGAAAAAAGGCATCCCTGTTGACATTGTTGGGATGGAAAAGGATTTCTCATCCTATCGTGTACTCATTGGGCCAATGCTCTACATGATCAAACCAGGCGTTGCAGAAAAAATTGAAGCCTTTGTCAAAGCGGGCGGCATTTTTATCGCGACTTACTGGAGCGGCATAGTCGACGAAAATGATCTCTGTTTCCTCGGCGGTTTTCCTGGCCCTCTCCGCCATGTACTTGGCATTTGGGCAGAGGAAATCAACACATTGATGCCAGATGAACATGTGTTAATGACCACAGGGAATGGACGCACCTATCATGTCGGACAATATTGCGAATCTATACATCCTGAAACGGCCTCTGTGTTAGGGCATTTTGAGAATGGCTGCTACGAAGGACAGCCAGCCCTGACTGTCCGTTCATTAGAAAAAGGGAAAGCATACTATATGGCCTCAGAAAATGAGCAGTCTTTTTATGATGAGTTTTACGAAGACCTTATCGCAGGTATTGGCATACAGCCCGTCCTATCCACTGCAATTCCAGAAGGAGTCAGTGTACAAAAACGAACAGACGGGTCGCAGGACTATGTGTTTTTGATGAATTTTACAGAAGAGCAGCAGAACCTGTCACTAGATTCAGAGGCAAGCTATGAGAATATGCTGACTGGACAGCAAGTGCCTGAGCAGCTTCAACTTGATCCTTACGAGTATGTCATCTTGAAAAATCGTTGAAAGAAGCGTCCATTTATTGGGCGTTTTTTAATTCAATAAGTCTAAATACCCATATTAATTATTGTGAACTTTAATCGTTATTTTTATCTAAATTTTTTTACAATATTTGATGCCGCGACATGACTGGTCTCTCCATCCTTTTTTACCATTGTATAGGTATGAAAGCGGTTGCTTAATACTCATAAATTTGATACTCTTTTTTTTCAATGCACCTGTGGGAATGCATTGGATGAAAAGTATAGACAAATGTAAACGTTTTATTTGTAGGGGGAGGGGCTTATGTTAACGTTTGTTGGATTGATGATTATTTTAACGATTGTTGTGCTGCTGATTTGGGGGAAAGCAAGTCCAATTGTCGCCATGGTCATGGTGCCATTAATAGGGGCACTCATTGCGGGATTTGGGATCAATGACATTCAAACCTTCTTCGAGGAAGGGATTATCAAAGTATTGCCGGTGGCGACCATGTTTATCTTCGCCATTTTATTTTTTGGCATTTTGCAAGATACAGGGTTCTTTGAACCTGTAATTAAAGCTTTAATCAAGCTGACAAAAGGAAATGTTGTCACAGTTGCAATGGGAACTGCTTTAATTGGGGTTATCGCACACTTAGACGGAGCAGGGGCTACGACCTTTTTATTAACTGTACCTGCACTGCTTCCGCTTTATAAAAAATTACATATGAGCCCTTATTTACTGCTGTTATTAATCGGGACGAGTGCTGGATTAACCAATATGATTCCATGGGCTGGACCGACTGGACGGGCAGCAAGTGTCCTGAATATGGACCCCTCTGAACTCTGGGTGCCGCTCATTCCAATTCAGCTCATTGGCGTTGTACTCGTGTTAGGAATGGCATTCATTTTAGGAAAGAGGGAAGAAAAGCGAATTCGGGTGAAAATTGCTGCAAATGAAATAGCGGCGGTTCAACTAGAAGGTGCAGATTGGGATCGTGCCATTCAGTCTATTAGTGAAACGGGAGACGCCTCTTTAAAGCGTTATCATCTCCTTTGGGTGAACCTTGTTCTGTTTTTGTGTGTTGTGGTACTACTCGTGTTGAACGTGATGCCAGCTAGTTTAATGTTTATGATTGGTCTGTCTCTCGCACTATTGATTAACTTTCCGAATGTGAATCTGCAAATGGAAAGGATCAAGGCACACGCACCTAGTGCGCTGATGATGGCGGCTGTGATTTTTTCCGCAGGGTCATTTTTGGGAATTCTTGAAGGCACAGGGATGCTGAAAGCCATTGCGGTGGACAGTATTCACATTTTACCAGCCTTCTTGCTGCCATTTTTACATATCATTGTTGGGATGCTTGGAGTGCCGCTTGATATGCTGACAAGTACAGACGCCTATTATTACGCCCTTCTGCCGATTGTTGAATCCATTACATCAGAAGTTGGCGTATCAGGCACTTCTGCGGCATATGCCATGATGATTGGGAACATCATCGGAACCTTTGTCAGCCCGCTTGCTCCCGCTGTTTGGCTCGCTGTAGGTCTTGCAGGGGTGGATATGGGGAAACACATCCGCTACTCCTTCTTTTGGATGTGGGGATTCAGTATTATCCTTCTGTTTGTGGCGATGCTGATTGGCATCATTTAAAAAGAAAGACATGCGCGGATATGCGCATGTCTTTTCTTTCATTATGAAGGATATTCACTTGTGTGAATGTCTGAATTCGGCTTTCTAATAAGAGACATTAATCCAATGATAAACAATAGAACCATTGGAACGAATGCAAGGCCAACTGTTCCAATTAAAAGAGTCACAGCAGAAACCAAGAAAAGAACACCTGAAAGCACGGCACGACGGTCCGTTTTCAAGAAAATCACACCTACAATCGCCAGCACAGCCGCAATTGCGGAAACGACCATGAACTGAGTACCAAATGCATGAACCGAAGCCTGAAGCGTTTCAATCGGCAATGTTTCCCCTTCCTCTTTTAACACCTCATTGATTTCATCATAAAAAGATGGATCCACAGAAAGGATTAATGCCCCGAACCCGACACCAATCGCATTGAGGACAATACTAATAATCCCCATAATTTTTTCACCTTTACGTTTAATCATGTGTAAACCTCCTAAAAAGTTAAATTAACCTGTTTTTACTTCTCGCTTTTGGAAGACGATTAAGGCAACAGCTAAGAAAATAGCCCAATAGATGACTAGGACGGTTAGTGAGAATCCTAGGGACATACCATCGATAAAAGTAACCTGTTCCATAAAGTATTGGGATGGATCATTTGCAAATAACAAATATTTTGCCCAATCAAAGAAGAGCATTAAAATACTTGTAATCGTTCCACCTACAATATAAGCTAACACACTAATGGCAATGGAGATAGCTTCACTTCTAAATACTGTAGAAATGGCGAACGAAAGAGTTCCCAAAACGACAAACATTGCACAATGAGCAAGATAATAATAGACCATATTTGCAAACTGCGAACGTTCAATCACTTCACCATTTTGATACACCAAATTCACATAATCAGTGTTAAGTCCAAAGAAAATAGCACCCAATATGAATGACAAGATAAATAGCACCACAACAAGTAAAAGAGCATACAGCTGCACCGTAATATATTTAGATATTAGGATCTTTAACCTTGATGGTGGACGAATCAATAATAATTTAATTGTACCATGCTTGTATTCAGCCGATACAATGGTGGAAGCAATAATGATCACAAACACACCGACTAGCTGAAGTAAATTAGCGTTTGTTTTCACATAGTCCCATACACTGTCGCTAAACTGATCAGACGGCGGCAAGTTATGCTTGATTCGATAATCATTAATAGCGATCTCTTTTTCAAGCTCTCTTTTAAAGAAACCATTCTCTGTCTCTTTGAGCTCCTTCTTGTTTTCCTTATTCATCATTTCTAGCTGGGTTTTCCAATCACCTGAAGCTTGATCTTTGTCATTTGTTTTCACTGCAAAGATCAGCGTGGCAACCATACCTAACACAAGAAGCCCAACCATAATCCAAGTACCAACACGATAACTGATTTTCATCCACTCGTTTTGAATGAGGCGAATCATACGTCTGCCTCCTTTTTACCTGTTAAGCTTAAGAACTTATCTTCTAAGGTTTGTTTTTCAATTTTGATCTCGTACAAATGAATAGACGCGCTGCTCAAATGACGGATTAATTCTGGCATTTTTTGTTCTGGCATAGAGAAAAATAAGTACTGCTCCTCTTCTCTTACAGTGACGCCTTCCTCAAATGCACCAATAAGCTTCTGTGCTTCTTCAAGCTCCCCGGCTGCTACCTTCATTCGATAATTAACCAAATCATCCTGCTTCGTCTCAGCACGCTGATCCTCAATCGCAATCAGCTTTCCGGTTTGGATAATTGCAAAGCGATCACACATCAATTCCATCTCTGACATGAGATGGCTTGAAACAATTACAGCCAGCCCTTCTTCCTTCGCAAGCCTTCTCAAGTAATCTCGTATCATTCGAATCCCTTCAGGATCAAGTCCATTGGTCGGCTCATCTAAGATTAGCAGTTTCGGTCTATGTATGAGTGCCTGCGCAATGCCCAATCGCTGTTTCATTCCTAATGAAAATGTACGCACACGCTTATGTTTCACATGCTGTAAGCTGACTAGCTCTAACAGCTCATCAATTCGCGCTTCATCCACTCTCCCATTCATTCTGGCAAAGTGAACAAGATTTTGTCTTGCCGTTAAATGATTATACATTTCTGGATTTTCAATAATCGCACCGACATGTTGGATGGCATACTGATAGGAGGTTTGAATACTATGACCATTAATCAGAATGTCACCAGATGTAATGGGAGAAAGACCGACCATCATACGAATGGTTGTTGTTTTCCCTGCACCATTTGGTCCTAAGAAGCCAAAAACTTCGCCCGCTTGGACAGAAAAGCTCAAGTCTTGAACAATCTTTTTCCCGCTAATATGTCTAGATACATTATGCAGTTCTAAAACGTTCGTCACGTTACCTCTCCTTCTTTGTCTAAGTATCATCTATCATTCTATTTCCTGATAAACACCATGATCCGTCAAAAATAGAAGAACACTTCCATATGGTACAGCAATGCCCAAAAGTTGTGAAGGGGATTAGCCAAAATTTAGCGAATCATCTGCCTTTTTTAAGGTAAAGTTAAGAAAACTGCGAATTTTTATGTGAAAAGAGGCTTGATTTTTTAAAAAATGAACCTTTTTCAACAGGTATATATGTATGGAATTTTGTTTGAGATTATTCCTTTCACCTATAAATAAAGAAAAGAGGCCTCTTACTGACAGCCTCCTTTTATACATTATATCTTTTTCACAAACTCTGATTTTAATTTCATTGCGCCGAAGCTAGGAATTTTACAATCAATGTTATGATCGCCTTCAACTAAACGAATGCCTTTGACCTTCGTTCCTATTTTCAAAACGGATGAAGAACCTTTTACTTTTAGGTCTTTAATGACAGAAACCGTGTCCCCATCACTTAACAGATTCCCATTCGCATCTTTGACCACAAGCTGTTCCTCTGCCGCTTGTTCTTGTTCAAGTGACCATTCATGCGCACACTCAGGACAAACCAGCAGACTGCCGTCCTCGTAAGTATAAGGTGAGCTGCACGAAGGACAATTCGGTAGATTAGACATTTTTGTTTCCTCCACAAGAATAATGGTCGGAAAGACACTTTATAGATGACCTTCCGATTTCTGCAAATTAAACTTTAAATACATTCGAAATATTCTTCAGTATTTTTTTATTTTTAGCCATTCTGTTTCTTATTCTCTTTTGAATTTTCTCAAAATATTTCTTTTCTAACCTGTGTAAAAATTTGATTCCTTTAGATGACCTTGCCAGTGACATTCTCATATTTTTTGTCTCTAAATCAATCGGTTTGCCGACTAATTTGGGCATGACCTTTTTTAACGTTATTTCAGGAGCGTATTCAACTTCTGGCTCGTATAATCTTACTGAATCTTTCAAGGGAGCAAAAACATTCAAAATGTAATGATCTGTTGGATGCACTCTGAAATAATCAACCGCATAATCGTATAAGCTTCTTTCAATATTATCCTCATCTGTTAGAGGAAGTGAATAGAAATGTTTAATAAATTCTACAGTATGTTCTTTAATAGCATCATGAAGTTTTGTTTCATATGTTCTCGATTTAATTACAGGCTTAATTATACCATCTTTTTCATAATATCCTGTAATACTTTGATATGGTATATTAGCAAAAATTGACTCTATAAATATTAGAGAGGTCATTTTAGAAGTATAATTATATCTAACTGAAGTACCTGTAGTTGGATAAATACTTCTTGCATAATAGAATATTGTCTCTATTTTGCTTCCATATGCATCGTTTAATAATCGATCTAAGCAATCTTGGGTATAACCCCTTCCCCAATATTCCACAAATGCAAAACGCTCACTAAAGTCAATTTCTTGTTTCAAATATTTTGTAATGATTTCTCTATCTTCTTTTGCCTTATTTAATAAATATTCTTCATATTTTAGAGAGTTTTTTGCTGTAGTTTTTATTGCTTCTTTTGTGTTCTTATCAATCTTATTAATGGTTTTTAAATGGCTTAGTTCTGGGAATATTTCATCGAATTTAGATTCATTCATTGATAATGCATCTAGTACACTACCAAAATCGGTCATGCCTTCAAAATTTCCGAAAACGGAATAGAATTCTTCATCCACTTTATCTATGAACGATGGAATTCTCCATGCTTTCCTTGAACCATAAATATATTTCGTCTTTATATCATACTTATTTGTTTCGATTATTGAATCTGCTACAAGTTTGAGATAATATCCATCTCTTGAAATAAAATAGAGTGTATCAATTCCTTTTCTCATAGCATGTTTAATCGCCCAATGAATATACGGGACAAAATACATACTTACATAAGAATAAGCATAATAACTAGTTGCATCATTATTTGTTTCTCTAAATCTAGCTAATAAATTTGAAGCTAAGTAAGAATCATAGGTTCTAGTTCTATTTACTAACTGCTTCTCATACGCGTTAAATTTTGTCATATGGTGATGTACAGCTTGTATATTTAGAGATTTTGCTGCCTTTAAATCTGCTGCTTGATTATCCCCATAATGTACCCACTTACTGTAATTATAATTCATTTCCTCAAATACTCTTAAATAGAGTTTTCTTGTTGTTTTCTGATCACCGTAATCACTAGATAAGAATAGAGGTAATTCCGCCAGACGTTCATCCGCATTCTTTAACATCTCTAAGATAACATTTTTAGGTAAATACATATCACTAATTAACACAACGTCATTTCCTTGATTAACCAATTCCGCAACGTATTCTACTCTATCTTTCATAGGTTCTATATTTTCTATTTCTGCTTTAAATTCTTCTGCTTTTAAAAATTCTACTTGCTGATCTGTTAAATGATATAAATCCTGTAATCTCCGCATAATATCATCAAAAAAGATTTCTAATCTATCATCTTCTCGAATGATTAAGGATTTTCTATAATAATCCCTAACATAAGATTCTGCCTGGGCTCTTACACGTGGATAGTTCTCAACTAAATATGAAGGGAATTTTAGTCCACTGTATTTAGCCGCCTCTCCAACATAGAAAAATATCCCTACCGGTTCCAACGTTTTTCTTTGAATAAGCGTATCAAAAAGATCAAAACTATATAAAGTAGGAAAATCTCTTTTTTCAGGACTAAACTTCAGCGTTTTTTCAATAATTTCCTCAAAAGAATTGTCATTAGTGTATTTCCAAAAAAGATCATAAATCTCTTCTCTTCTATCTTCTTCCACCTTATTTTCATAAGAACTCAGATATTCTAATAACTCCTCGAAGTTATTTGTTATTTGTCCAAAAGTCATCTCTTTATAATCAAAAACGAAATCACGCAAATTATTATATTCATCATAATCAAAGATATAACGTGTGAAATGTTTGACACCAGCTGCAAGCAGGTCGTAAAATATCGATGAATAATCCATAATAGCGATATCAATTTTATTAAAAATTTCATAAATATCATTATCCTCATTCCAGAATAGCAAATGTGGACAATCTTTGTATTTCTCTTTCAAAAGATTATATTGATAATCATTATTTACTAAATAATGCATTTTAAAGATCATTAGCATGTTATTTTCTTTTAATGTTTCCACTAATTTGTCCATATCAGGTATCGCTTTTCCAAAAAATGCATTGGTTGATCCATCCCTAAATGTTGGAGCATATAACGCAATTTTCGTATCTTCAGGAAGCCCTTTTTCTTTCAAAATATCATGATTATAAGAAGAAAATGACTCTTTATACGTTACAGCTGGATATCCTGCTCTTATAATTTTGTCATCATCTATACCGACTTGTTCTTTAAAATGCTTCTCCATTAACGGAGAAGTAACTAAGAAGAGCTGATTATTTTTAAAAATAGAATTATACTTAATATATTTTTTGTATATTCTTTCTTTTAATTGAACTGAATTAACTTTTCGCTCTATAGATTTACATCCAACGCCATGCCATAAATTGAGAATGACAACTTCATCTTTAAATAATACGGGTATATGTTCTTTTACCTGATGTACAACAAAAACTCCAGCTTGTTGTTTAATTTTATCTGCTTTTTTAGAAGAGTATAATTCTGCATTGTATCCTAAATTTCTAATTCTATTAATTACTTCTTCGTCGTCACACATCCAATATGCTGTAATATCTGGACGATATTTATTCACATAAATAAATAACCATTTAGGATTTCCAACAAATGAATTAGTAGCATTAAAAATCCATATCTTTTTGTCCCTGATGTTGTTCAATTTTAAAAACTCCTTTGAATTATTTCTCACCTATATAAACTTCCTACAAAGTAATCTCACAAAATTTTAAAATTGGAAGACAAATATCATCATGAGGGACTAAATTCCCCCAACTGACATCCTAAACATTATAATTCAAAATCTCAAAAATGAATAGTTGTTATAAATTGTTTTCTAAGTATTTTCATAGAACTTTCATTCGTTTTGATGGGTATTTTGTGAATCTTTATAAAAAAACTTGTAGATGATGCATGGGACTGACCCCCGTTATTGAGACAGGGATCAAAACACCTTTATACAGCCAATTGCCGATAGTTTATCGGTGATTGGTTGTTTAGTTTCGTTTGAATACGAATGTTGTTATAATAATAAATGTATTCTTTGACAGTGCGTTCTACGATGTTGGTCGTAGTTCGATCAATGCTGTTAAGATAGAACGTTTCAGACTTTAGTGAGGAATGAAACGATTCGATGGAGGCATTATCAGCGGGTGTCCCTTTACGGGACATGCTCATGGTAATGCCTTTTATATGAACAGCTTTCTGATACTCGTAAGATGTATACACAGAACCTTGGTCGCTATGTAACACGCAGTTCTCAGGCAGTGCTGGGAGCTGATCAAGTGTGTTTAAGATAAAGTCTGTGTCCTGCTTATCACCAATCGTAAAAGCAATCACTTCTCCATTATATAAATCCAATATACTGGAAAGGTACAATTGTTTCTGTCCATAAGGCAAATACGTGATGTCCGTTACTAGTTTTTCAAGAGGGCGATCAGACTGAAAGTTCCGATCGAGTATATTACCAGCCACGGCATAGGGTTGCCCATTCTTCTTACGCTTTTTCATTTTAACCCGGCATTGCCACTGGTTTTTCTGCATGATACGTTGAACAGTTTTATGGTTAATACGCATTCCCACTTTTAGTATGGCTGTAATTTTTCGGTATCCATATCGATACTTGTGCTCTCGGCACAACGTGCCGATTTGTTTCTCTAGTTGTCTTTTAGAATGATTCTGAGTCAGATTCTTTTTCCATCTATAGAACGAAGCGCGTGAGATGCCTAAATGGACACAGATGTCCTGTACTGTCATCTTTTTGCGCAATTCTTCTACCAGTTTGATTGACGTTTCCTTATCAACTTCCTTTCCAATTCGTTGTACTTTTTTAAAACTTCATTCTGTTGACTCAGATAGCGATTTTCTGCCCGCAGTCTCTCTAATTCGGAAGAGTACTCGGGACCCTTTCCATAGGTATATTGTTTTCCAACAGGCTGTTCGAACCGGTGTGTATCCCCAGCCTTATGCCACCTCACCCATGTCTGAACCTGCGTTTTATTTTTGATATTCAATTCTTGCATGATCTCTTTCATTGATAAGCCTGCCAATCTCATTTCTACAGCCTTCTGTTTGACTTCAACCGGATAACTCACTCTTGTCCCCATAGAAAAACACCTCCATGTTTTATTTCGGATGACAACGATCCATTTTCAAACTTGAAGGTGTTTTTTATTTGTCTCATCTTATGGGGTCAGTCCCGTCCCCATCTACAAGTTTTCTTTTTATTTTATCAGGCTAGATTGTATCACAGCCGCGATATTCCGGGCTGTTCTCTCTACATGAAGAGCCGCATCTCGTATCGCCTCAGACAGAGAGGTAATACCTGGAACGATACTAAACAGTGCATCAATTCCATGATCGTGTACGACTCCACTGTCGTTTGCAAGAGAGCCTGCAATACCAATCACAGGCAGATTATACTGCTTTGCTGCTTTGGCTACGCCGATTGGGGTTTTTCCATAAATGGTCTGCCGGTCAATTCGGCCTTCTCCCGTAATGACAAGGTCTGCCTCCTTGATGACGTCATCAAAATGAACAGCCTTCAGCACAATATCGATTCCTCTTTGCAAATCAGCTTTTAAAAAGCCTAATAAACTCGCACCAAGCCCTCCTGCCGCTCCTGCCCCTGCTGCATCTCCAAAGGAGACATTGAACTGCTTTCCAGCTACTTGTGCAAAATGAGCCAGATTCTTGTCTAACACTTGAACCATTTCTTCATCTGCTCCCTTTTGAGGACCGAAAACAGCAGACGCTCCTCTCTCACCCGTTAAAGGATTATCCACATCACAAGCCGCCTCCAGACGGACGGATTGCAGTCTTGGATCGAGTCCAGATAAATCAATTGAAGCTAATTGATGAAGTGCCCCGCCGCCTGACGTCAGGGAATGTCCTGTTTTATCAAGGAAATCTGCACCTAATCCTTGCATCATCCCAACACCGCCATCATTTGTTGCACTTCCGCCAAGCCCAATGATCACGTGCTTCGCTCCTTTATCCAGCGCTGCAAGTATTAATTCACCAGTTCCTCTTGATGTCGTCCATAATGGATTACGTTTTTCTCGGGGTACAAGATGTAAACCAGAGGCTGCAGCCATCTCTATGACAGCAGTCTGACCGTCTCCTAACATGCCAAAAAAGGCATTCACTGGCTCACCAAGCGGGCCCGTGACCACTTGATGAACAATGTGTCCGCCAGTCGCATCAACCAACGATTGAACGGTCCCCTCTCCTCCATCTGCCATTGGCAGTTTGATATACTCTGCGTTTGGCAAAATAGAAAGAAATCCTCGTTCAATGGCACATGCTGTCTCATAAGCAGATAAACTTTCTTTAAATGAATCTGGTGCGATCACAATTTTCATCCTAAAGCCCCTCTTTTCTTATCATGTCCTCAGCCAAACAGCTGGAAAACGCCAAAAATAATGGTCGATACAACGGTTAACGTCAAACCGATTAACGATTCAAAAGGCATGAGCTTCAAACGCTCTTTGATATCCATTTGAACACTTCCTGCTGTTGCATGGAAAAAGCTCCCGTGCGGCATATGGTCAAGCACTGTTGCGCCAGCATGAATCATGGCTGCCCCTGAAAGAGCAGATACACCAAGCCCAATCAGTGTTCCGCTAAACACACCACTCGCTACCGCCGTTCCTGCTGTTGTCGAAGCGGTAGCGGCTGACATAAATATCCCTGAAGTTGGTGCAAGTAAATATGGAGGTAAACCCGATGCATCCAGTGCCTGAATAAACACATCTTTTAAGGAAGAATTCGATACGATTCCTGCTAATGTACCTGTCCCTAATAACATGATCGCGACACCTGACATTTTATGAAGCCCGGACATCGCATAATCATTGAGAAATTTCCCTTTTTTCATGAAAAGAGCGCCTACAATCCCTCCAATCGGTAAAGCAATCATGGGATCTATATTGATTTGAAAAAGCGGCCTTAAAGCCAACAATAAAATGGTAACCAGCGGACCAGCCAGTGCTTGAAAAAAAGCAGGTATTTGAACTTTACTTTGCCCAGTTTCCTCTTCAAGAACGGGTATCCCTTTGTTTGCAAGCTTTTTAGCTAATACATATGTAACCGCCAACCCGAACACAGCCGGAATGATTCCTGCAGCCATCATTGAAGTTAGAGGTACACCAAAAGCATCTGAAGCGGCAATAGCATTCGGATTCGGTGACATGATATTTCCTGCCTTCCCGCCTCCAATCATAGCAAGGAGAATTCCCGTTTTTGAGAGCTTTGCGCGTTTGGCAATGGCAAGTGCGATTGGCGCTACCGTAATAACCGCAACATCTACAAAAACGCCCACTGTTGTTAAAATCATCGTTGCAAGTGCGAGTGCTAATAGTGACCTCGCCTCACCAAGCCTTCTCACGATGGCCTCAGCGATAGATAACGCTGCACCCGACTCAATGAGAACACCAGCCAGTACACCTGCAGCCATAATTCTAAGGACAGCAGGAATCATGTCCTTAGCACCTTCCATCATAACGTTGACGGTCTGAACAATATCTACTCCGCCAACCAATCCGCCTATAAATGCACCTGCCAGCATGCCATAAGCAGGTGATACTTTTTTTAGAATGAGAACAATCGCGATCACAAGCGCCGCCATGGCTCCCAGAGTACTTACCGTTACATCTCCACTCATCTTCAATCCCCCCTAAAAATATCTCCCTCCAATTGTAAGCGTTTACCTAAAGGGATAGTGTTGTGAATCTGGATGAACTTTTTTCACTGACCACTCTACTGAATTGTGCATTTGCACAATCAAGATAGTTGATTCATTAGCTGCGCCATATAAAGCTCGATTAACTGTTTTACATGACGAGGGTCTTTTCCAGTCAATCCTTGAATTTTGTCTAAACGATAACGCAATGTATTCCGATGAATAAATAAACGATCAACAATTCTTTGCAAATCACCGCCCTCTTCAATGTAAACCCTTAATGTATGGGCGAGCTCTGCTTCTTGTGTCAAAGGCTTGTAAAAGTCCGTCCATCGACTTTTCTTTTCAGCAATTCCCGCCATCATGAATAAGCTTTCCAGCTGATAAGACTCAAAGAAATACATACTTTCTTCCGGATCAAGAGCCTTCCCTAACCTCAGGGCATCTCTCGCATGTTGAAAAGAAATTGGCAGCAGGCTGATGTCGTCAGCGACAGTCCCTATCCCCACTAACACTTGGCCTCCTACTGCTCTTTGCATTGTTTTTTGCAGATGACCTGCCACCTGCTTTAATTGATGTTCAGGAATGGGCTGACTTAAAAGAATCAATTCATGACAAAAGGTCATGCCAAGTAAATCATCCGCCTTCTTATCATATTGAATCGCATGCATCAATTTATGAACAGCATCCTCTGAGGATGGAACTGGCTGAAAAACAATAGCCATTCGGCGCTTGTCTAAATCCATCCCCAGCCAAGCAGCTCGATTTTTCAGCTGATGATCCCCAACATCAGAATATGAAATCAACTGATTGACAATTTCACTTTCTATTCGATGACGCCATTGAACCCGCTCAAGCAGAAAAGATTGCTCTAACACCAGTTCAGCTGCCATCTTCACCAGCTCGGCATGATGCCGAATGTCCTCTGGTTCACCAGTAATCCCAATCACACCAACTACTTGTTCATGGAAGCAGATAGGCAAATTAATCCCGGGTTTCACCCCTTCTAAGCGCAAAGAGGTCTCCTGGTCAATTTCCACACTGTTCCCGCTTGTCAGCACAAGCCGTGCACCATCATGTTTCTGGCCAATCCTGTTTCGTTCACCAGAACCAATAATGACACCATCTGCATTCATCACATTGATGTTTTTATGTAAAATATGCATTGTACGTTCAACCATTTCTTGAGCCAATTCACTGGTCAAAAATTGCATTTGCCATCTCCCCTGAAGTTTTTTTTCATTCAATGTATCATAGTGTCTTTGAACAATAAATGCAAAGTGTTAAAAACCAGCCATTGACAAAGACACCCTGAAAAGTGTTTAATCAAATCAAGAACCGACCGACAGTCTAGTTAAAAGAAAGGATGGCTTTATGAGAACCGTTAAACATCCTGAGGAACGTAAAAATGACATATTAAACGCAGCAGAAGCGCTTTTTTCAACCAAAGGCTATCAGAAAACAACGATTATTGACATATTAAAAGCCGTTAGCATTGCAAAAGGCACCTTTTATTACTACTTTGCATCCAAAGAAGAAGTAATGGATGCCATTATTGACAGGATCATCAAAGAAGATATCATCGTGGCCAAACGTATTGCGGCTGAGCCAGACCTTCCAGTCGTTGACAAACTATTTCGTATCATCATGGCGCAATCACCTCAGCAAGGAAGCCATAAACAGGGTATGATCGATCAGTTCCATCAGCCTTCTAATGCAGAAATGCATCAAAAAAGCTTAATCAAAGCCATTAAAGAACTATCACCAGTGTTGGCAGGTGTCATTCAGCAAGGTGTAGAGGAAGGGACATTCAAAACGAAGTATCCGCAAGAGACGGTTGAATTTCTTCTTGCTTCTGCACAGGTCATATTTGATGAAGGCCTGTTTCAATGGACAGCCGAAGAAAGTATACAACGCGCTTTAGCTTTTATCGATATACTCGAATCCTCATTGCATGCAGAAAAGGGGAGCTTTTCCTTCCTGCTGAAGCGATTATCTGGAGAGCTGGATGAAAATAATCAGTGATTGGTCACTTCAATACCAATCCTGCATACATTATAGACTGACGGTCGGTCTAAAAGGAGAGTGATATTCATGTCTTTGTTATCCAAAAGAGGGTCATCCCACTTTATCTACCTTGTTCTCGGACAGATTATTTCCGTTTTCGGATCTTCTCTCATTCGGTTTGTTCTATCTTTACACGTACTGGATATGACGCAACGAGTTGATTTATATGCCTTACTTTTCGCTTTATCCAATATCCCGCTCCTTCTCTCTCCCTTAGCTGGTGCAATCGCCGACCGGTTTAACAGAAGGAACTTAATGATTTTATTTGATGTCCTCACCGGCATGATGATTCTTGCCTTTTATTTTTGGTTATTTTCGGGAAATGATTCACTCTATATGATTGGAACTGTCATGATACTGCTTGGCGTGATGAGTACGTTCTATGCTCCTGCTGTGATGTCCAGCATTCCACAGCTAGTGAAACAAGAGCAATTAGAACAAGCAAACGGCATTGTCAATGGCGTTCAGGCGCTTTCAGGTGTTCTCGCACCTATTATCGGAGGAGTTCTATACGGCATGATTGGAAGCCAATCCATCATCGGTGCAAGTGCCATCGTATTTTTTCTATCAGCCTGCATGCTTTTAAAGTTAAACATTTCCTTCTCCCCTAGTCCGCTGACAGAGTCTATGGGCAAAGTGCTCATAAAAGATATGAAACAAGGATTTTCTTATATTGGCAGCCAGCCATTTTTAAAAAGAGCCATGCTGCTTGCTGCAATGTTAAATTTCATCCTTACACCATTTTTTATTGTTGGGGGTCCAATCATTTTAAGGGTCACAATGAAGAGCAGTGACATCATGTATGGAATAGGCATGGGCTTGATTGAGTTTGCTGTCATCGCAGGGGCTCTGCTAGTTGGACTTGTAGCGAAGCATTGGCGCATTCCTACTTTATATCGCTGGCTTCTTGTCATCGCAGTCATCTTGCTGCCTGTAGCGTTCTCAACATCCAAAACAGCTCTTCAATTTGGTACTTATCCAGCTTATTTTCTCTTTTTAGCAGGATGTCTTCCAATTGCTATGCTGCTGACTATGATCTCAATCGTTGTGATTTCACATGTTCAAAAGAAAACCCCAAATGATCAATTAGGAAAAGTGATGGCCAATCTGACAATGGTTTCTCAATGTGCTGCTCCGCTTGGTCAAATGATGTATGGATTTTTGTTCAATACGTTTTCAGCCACCATGTATGTGACGGTGCTCATCGTCAGTACTTTCATGTTTGCACTAGCCTGCTTAACAAAAAAAATGCTTCAGCATGAAGGAGAATCAGCCTCATGAGATTAGCGTTTATAAAGAAAGACTTAACCCGACACCGTCTCATTTCAATCGGCTTAACCATTTGCATCATGATGACTTCATTTCTCGCAGCAAGTGCAGCTCAAATGATCGTACAGCTGAATGGTTCCATTTCTAACCTGCTTCATTCTGCCAAAGCGCCAGACTTTGTCCAAATGCATGACGGCGACCTAAATGAAAAAGACATTGAAGCATTTTCAAACAAGCAATCCATGGTAAAAGCCCATCAAATCGTCCCAATGATACCAATTGAACATACAAACATCAGGTTCGGACATGAGCCTGCAAAAGCAGGTGTGATGGATCATTTATTTGTGAAGCAAAATCGCAACTTTGATTTTCTTTTAAATGAACAAAACGAAAAGCTCACTGTCAATAAAGGTGAAGTGGCTGTCCCAATTTATTTTCAACAAAAGTATCATCTCAACATAGGTGAAACATTACTGATTGAGAAAGGAACTAATCAATTCACCTTTCGCATCAAAGCGTTCTTGCGAGATGCACAAATGAACCCCAGTCTTGTCAGTTCAAAAAGATTTCTTCTTCATAACGAGGATTGGGACGCAATAAATCAAGTGTTTCAACAAAAAGAGTACTTAATCGAATTTTTACTACATGATGCAGCGCAGACAGATACTTTTCAAGCCATCTATCAATCATCACAACTTCCACAACAAGGACCAGCTGTTACACTACCTTTACTGCGTATGCTGAATGCATTGACAGATGGAATGGTCATTGCCATTCTCCTGCTTGTTTGCCTGCTGCTCATCAGTATAGCCCTTCTCTCTCTCCATCTTGCTATGACGGCTTCTATAGAAGAGGATGAACGTGAAATTGGCATACTGAAGGTGCTTGGGATCCCTTTAACAAAAATCAAGCAATTATACGTTGGTAAGTATGCCGTGCTTGCTTGTGCAGGGGGTATAGCAGGATATGTGTTAACGCTTATATTTGGTGATATGTTTAGGGCCAATATTCACCATTACATGGGGAATCAGCCTTCTTTTACTCATTGGTTAATCCCGCTTTTTGTTTCTATTGCGACGGCAATAATCGTCATCTCTTTCAGCTATGCTGTCCTAAGAAAGTTTGGTCAAATATCAGCTGCTCAAGCACTTCAAGGCGTTATCAATTCACCGGGACATAAGAAAAGAATACCTATGCACCTCAAGAAAAGCAGGTTCATACCGATCAATATTTGGCTTGGTTTAAAAGACCTGATATCACGAAAGAAGTTGTACACAACGATTTCTTGTATTATTGCACTCTGTACATTTTTAATGCTCATGCCTATTCAGCTATGGCATACCTTACAATCACCGGATTTCATCACATACCTTGGCTCTGGTAAAAGTGACCTTCGAATGGATATACGCCAAGGAAATCATCTAGCGAAAAATACAAACGAAATAGAATCAATGATTCGTGAAGATCAGGGCATACAAACAGCAGCCATCTATGAAACTACTTCTCTTCAGGTGAAATCAAAGGAGAACACATTAGAAACGCTCTACTTAGAAACAGGTGAGCTCTCAGCATTTCCCCTCACCTATTTACAAGGACGGCAGCCTTTAAAGAATGAAGAAATTGCCTTATCCGTATTAAATGCAGATTCACTTCAGAAAAAGATAGGAGAAAGAATCACTATCGTAACTAATGGACATGAAATCCAAAGAACGGTGACAGGTATTTATCAGGACGTGACCAATGGAGGCAAAACAGCAAAGGCAATATCACAGCCATTTCCTCAAACAGCTCTTTGGCAAACCGTTCAAATCCAACTAAAACCAGGAGTAAATATTGCAGAGAAAAAGACAATATTTGAAAAAAAAGTATCTCCTGCAAAAGTGACTGATATGAAAGAATACGTTCATCAAACGATCGGCAGTACAGCATCTATAGTAAAGGTCGTTGCATTTTTTTCTGCATTAGCCGCCTTTGGAACCGCCAGCTTAATGCTATTCATGTTTCTGCACATGTTAAAAGCAAAAGATTCAAGCCGAAACAACATGCTAAGAACAATTGGATTTTCTATAACAGATATAACAGCACAATATATAACAAGTTTTATCGTTGTTCTCTCTTTTGGCGCTTTTATTGGAACAATCGCAGTCAATACCATTGGTCCTGCTTTGATGAGTATAGGTGGAGCAACATTAGGGGCGTCGAGCCTCCAGTGGCTGTCACCTCAATGGGTGTCAGTTGTGTACCCAGTTACACTATTTATTGTCAATTTAGCTTTGACCACCTGGTTATTGAAGACATTTTTTTCTAGTCAAACGACAAGGCAAACACTTTTATAAGGAGATGTTTCACATGGAACACTTGATTGAAACGAAGCGATTGTCATTGCATATCGATTCATTAAAAGGACAGAAACAAACGATTCTTAAGGATATTCACTTATCGATAAAGCGTGGGGAATTCGTGACCATTATGGGACCTTCTGGATGTGGGAAAACATCCCTACTGTACCAGCTTAGCGGCATAGAAACAGGTTCAACAGGAGAGATCAAATATAAAGGCCAATCACTATCAGAAATGACAGACAAACAGTTAACTGCTCTACGCTTAACAGAGATGGGATTTGTCTTTCAGCACAGCCACTTATTAAAAAATCTTAATCTATTTGACAACATCATTGCAGCAGCTTACTTAGCAAAGAAAAAGCCAAGACAAGAATTGAATGAACGAGCTCAATATTTAATGGAAAAACTTGATATTGATCAATTGGCAAATAGATATTTGACAGAAGTATCAGGAGGTCAGCTTCAAAGAGTTTCTATCTGCCGAGCGCTCATGAATGAACCAGACATACTTTTCGCTGATGAACCAACAGGTGCTCTTAACTCCAGTTCATCGAAGGAAGTGATGAATATTTTTTCAAGAATCCACTCTGAAGGAGCAACACTGCTGCTTGTCACACATGACCCCAAGGTGGCTCTTCGTTCTGAAAGAATCATGTTTATGAATGACGGAGAAATTGCAGACAGTTTACACTTAGGAAGATATGACCATTCAACTGCCGGGAACCGAGAAATGAGATTAAATCAATGGCTGCAAGATTTAGGTTTTTAATTTGAGTACAAACAGGCAGAAAACTGCCTGTTCTACTTTTTCTGGCACTCAAACGAGTAATCCATAGACAAACTATTTGTTTCTAAGATGATTTTGCCGCCAGCTTGTTGGCAAGATTCTGTCAGCAGCTCAATTTCTTTGCTATAAAAGTATCTCTTTGACATATAAAGAGTCACTAAAACAAGTAACAGAGTCGCGATAACGACTGTGATTTGTCTGTTTAAACTTTGAAATCTTTTTTTCATTTCAACATCCTTTCTAAAAGGTCTGAGTTTGTGTTTAGTACTTACTTTTGGCTGCATCTATCAGTTTCTTATCTCATGATCTAGCAACATCATACATGATTTTCTTTCCCATATCGACCTTCCATTTTCCCTCTAAAATAGTTAAAACTGCTTTATTCCAAATTTACGAGTGATATTTTCATTCATTATCATAAAAACCATTGTATATATCCCTTTTTTAGATTTCCAAAAAGAGATTTTATTCATTTGTGCTAACAAGCAATCACCCTTACAATATCGTACATCACATGACCTTAGGTCCTTTTTATTACCTCTTGTCAATCACTTCACAGAAACGATTATATTTTACCAAATATTGTGATATCGTTTTTTATGAAACAGGTGAAAGGATCTTAAAGAGGTGAAATTTCCATGGCTATCATTTCTGCTGAACAGGTGGGGAATCGTTTAAATGATTGGAGAATTGCAATTCGCAAGCATGATGTACAATGTGCAAAAGCAATGTATACAGAATTAAAGGAATTACTTCAAAAAATGGAAGAAAATCAGGAGGTCTTGACCTATTACTCATTGCTAGAAGGCAAGTATAAGCTCATGTTATATGAACGAAGAGGTACAAAACTGAAGGAACAGACAGAACCAGAGTGCCCCTCTAAAACAAACGACTTAATTGAATACTATTTTTACCTATACAAAGCCCTTTACGCTTCATATAAAAGAGACTATGCATCAGCCATTGGACTGTTTAAAATTGCCGAGAAAAAACTACAACACATTCCTGATGAAATAGAAGTAGCAGAATTCCATACGAAAATCGCCAACTTATATATGCTGCTTCGTCAAAGCCTGATTTCTCTACACTACATTCAGAATGCTATTGATATTTTCAAAAGCCATGAAGGATATGAGAGAAGACTAGCTGCAGCCTTTGTGATCGCCGCTGCTAATTATATGGACATTGGTGACTTTATAAGGGCAGAAAATTACTACAAAAAAGCATTACACATCGCAGACAGTCTAAACGATCACTTTCTAACATCACAGCTTTATCATAATATCAGCATTTTGTACGCCGAAGCTGGCGAATCAAAAAAATGCATCGATGCCCTAGAAAAGGCTCTTAGTGACGAAGATTATCTCTCATCGTGTTACTTCCATCACTCCATGTACATGTTAATGAAAGAGCTGCTCTCTATCGATGAAAGGACACAAGCTCTCTATTACTTCGAATTGGTTAACCAAAAACATGAATCAGAGAAATGCCCCATCTATACAGCAAAAATGAATTTGCTTTACCATCTATATTTCACTAAAGATATGGCTCAAAAAACTCAAGCCTGTTTCGATGAAATCAGCATTCTTAAAAAATTAAAAGATGCTGAAGGAGTCTGTGAATTAAGTTCATTAGCTGCAAAACACTTTGAAGAGCTGGGAGCCATTCATCAAGCCTATCTCTTCTTAAAGGAAGCTGATCGCATGAAACATCCTATCATTGACTGGGGGAATTCTAATGAAAAAAATGAGTATATTGATTATCACTTTGACCATCGTTGTTTTAGGACAAACAGGAGCTTTCAATTCATTAAATGATGAAAATCCTGGTACAACAGAACGACCTATCGGAACTTAATATAAACATTGATCATACAAAGAACCACTCGCCTCATCAAGGCAAGTGGTTCCACATTTATTTTAGTTGCTGATAAGATATGAGGCGGTGTATATGTACCGCAAGATAAGTAAGCTCATCATTAGGAATGACGATACTATGCACCTGTTTAATATAGTCTTTGATCTTAAAAGCAACATCCATCGCTTGAGGATACAAGTGTGCAATTTGTTCAAATAACTCATTTTCTTGATCTGATAATAATTTATCAGCATAAAATCTTTCTACAAAGAATTTCACATGTGTAATGAACCGGCTGTAATGAATATTCTCTTGATCCATTTTCATATTCAACGTATAGCGCACAAGATTGACAATACTTCCGATCATCTTGGCGTATTTCATACCATCTTTCGACTCGGACTCTTCACCTAATGCATTAATTAAGTGAAAGGCGATATTGGCAGCTTCTTCTTTTGGTAATTGTATGCCCAATGTGTCATTGACTAACTCAAGTGCGTAATTCCCTACTTCAAATTCTTCTGTATAGTAATTTTTGATTTCCCAATACACGCGATTCGTAATATTAATATTCTTTTTATGACGTTCCACTGCAAAATTCAAATGATCCATTAAGGTAAAATAAATACCTGAATTTAAAGTTGAGTTTAAACGATTTTCTGCATATTTGACGATGTGCTGAGTTAAATCGATAAATTCCTGCGGCATTGAATCTAACAGTTGAAGAAATTCTTTTGCTCTCATGTTATCGACTGACATAAAGACTTGATCGGCTTTTTTCTCTTCTATCATTTGACCTGGTTTCTGTCCATAGCCAATTCCTCGGCCGAACAAAACCATCTCCTGTTGGTTCTGATCTTCCGCCAGGACCACGCTTGAGTTTAAAACTTTTTTGATTTTAAACATCGTCATCACCTGTTTTCATGATTGTGGTGTTCAATCAAGCGATTCACCATTTGTCTCAATGACTTTTTGGTACCAATAAAATGAGTCTTTTCGAGATCGTTTTAATGTCCCGTTCCCGTCATCATCTTGATCTACGTGAATGAAGCCATAACGTTTTGACATTTGTGATGTACCTGCACTAATAATATCAATCGAGCCCCAGCTCGTATATCCAAAGAGATCGACGCCTTCTTCGATCGCTTCTCTCATTTGACGGAAATGCTCTTTGAAATAGTTAATACGATAGTCGTCATGGATTGAGCCATCACTTTCAACTACATCCTTTGCACCCATGCCGTTCTCGACTATGATAAGAGGTTTTTGATAGCGATCATACAATTCGATCAAAGAAATTTTCAGACCAACCGGATCAATTTGCCAGCCCCAGTCAGTTGAAGGAAGATAAGGGTTTTTGACTCCACGAATGGTATTGCCTTCTGTCTCTTCTAATCCTTCTTGGGCTGATTCCGTTAAAGACATATAGTAGCTAAATGAGATAAAATCTACTGTGTTTTCTTTTAAAATGGTAAGATCATCTGCTTCCATTTGAATATGAATATCTTTTCTCTCAAGCATGCGCTTGATCAGCGGTGGATATTCGCCAAATACTTGAACATCTGCATAGAAATAGTTTTCTAAATTTTGTTTCAAAGCTTGTTCCACATCATTCGGGTGGCACGTATGCGGATACGTTGTCAATTTTGTTAACATACATCCGACCTGGCTGCCTGGAATGATACGATGGCAATCTGCTGTTACGAGAGCAGATGCGACAAATTGATGATGAAGTGCTTGGTACACCGTCTCTTCTACTTTTCCTTCTGGGCAGCGATCAGGAATAATTCCCGCTGTAATGAAAGAGTGGCGGTGAATACTATCAATTTCATTAAAGGTGAGCCAATATTTCACATCATCTTTATAACGTTCGAAACAAACATTGGCGAACTTCACAAAGAGGTCGATTACTTTTCTTTCAACCCAGCCGTTATATTTTACACTAAGGGCTAAAGGCATTTCATAATGCGAGAGAGTCACGATCGGTTCTATGTTGTGTTTTTTCATTTCTGCAAATACGCGATCATAAAATTGCAGCCCTTTTTCATTCGGTTCCGCTTCTTCCCCAGTAGGGAAGATACGACTCCATGCTATAGAAATCCGAAGTGTTTGAAATCCCATTTCAGCAAAGAGAGCCAAATCCTCTTTATAGTGATGATAGAAATCGATCCCTCTGCGTTTTGGATATTTTTTATCGTCTGGATCTTTCATCGCACGATCTATATTCTCAGTGGTAACAGCAAGATGACCTTCATAATCTTCTACACTCAAGTTGGAACGGTACATTGCAATATCTGCAACAGACGGTCCCTTTCCATCTATATTCCAGGCGCCTTCTGCCTGGTTAGCAGCAATGGCGCCGCCCCATAAAAATCCTTTTGGAAAACCTTTGAATTTTGTCATATGATTAGCCTCCTAATTGTGTAACAACCATCAATGTATCTTGACGATTGACCTCTTGTAATGACTGTACCTTAATATCATATTGATCTGTATTTGTGACTACAGCAAGTGTTACTGGATCATATCCTGCTGCCATGATTTTTTCTAGATCAAATTCAATCAATAAATCACCCGCTTGAACACGGTCTCCAGCCTGCACTTTTGGATGGAAATACTGTCCTTCCAACTGAACGGTGTCAATACCGATGTGGAATAATACTTCAACCCCTTGGTCCGTTTTCATACCAAGTGCATGGTTTGTTTCAAACAGCAAGGTTACCTCACCGTCTACTGGTGCATACAGTGCTCCTTTTGAAGGTACAATGGCAATTCCTTCTCCCATGACCTTTGAAGAGAAAATATCATCTTTCACTTCAGATAGAGAAATCATTTGGCCAATCACAGGGCTTTTGAATGTTTCTCCTGCTCCAATTTTTTCAGCAAACCCAGCTTGCTCCTTTGTCTTTTCTTCTACAGTTCGATCTTTACCTAATACAAAAGCAGCGATAAAGGCGACAATAAACGAAATGACCGCTCCAATGATAGCAAACATCAAATTTCGCGGGAGCTCATCTGATATAAACATCGACATGCTTGCTAATCCAGGGCCAACAAGCACAAAGGCTTGTATACCAACTAAACCAATGAAAATTCCGCCAATAAACGAACCAATCATAACACTTCCAAGGACTCGCTTATTTTGAAGTGTCACACCATATAACGCCGGCTCTGTGATGCCAAAAAAGGCTGATATTCCTGCCGAGATGGCTGTTGATCTGAGTACCTTGTCTTTTGTTCGAAGTGCCACAGCAAAACACGCTCCACTTTCCGCAATATTATGCGCAAGTGATGCCGGTAAATAAAGTGCTTCTTTCCCAAGGGTTCCCATCGTTGTGACTGCATAAGGGACCATTGCTTTGTGCATGCCTGATGCAACCATGAATGGGAGGACCGCTGCTAAAATTGCGACAGCTACCCAGCCTACCGTATTAAACATTGCAAGAATAATAGATGAGAAACCTTGCCCCGCTGTAAAACCAATCGGCCCTAACAGAAGGAGCGTAACTGGTACAGTAATGACCAGTGACATCATCGGAACGAAGAAAATCCGAATTGGTTTTGGTGAAAACCGTGTAAAGAATTTTTCCATTTGTGCGTAAAGCAATACAGAAAGGATTGCCGGAAACACTTGGTACGCATAAGCTATATTTTTTACATCGAATGAAAGTAATTGTGCACCTTCTGTAAGCATCGCCGTCATGTTCGGCAGAAGGAGCGCACCGACTGCCGATAGTGCGACCAGTGGATTTACTTTTAGTTTATTCGCCGTCGTTACAGCAACTAGTAAAGGCAGAAAGTAAAGTGGTGCGTCACCTACCATGTTCAGTATTTGATAGGTTTGTCCCTTTGCATCCATCCAGCCTAATAAAGAGAAAAGGAGAAGAAATGATTTTAAAATTCCTCCGCCTGCGATAGCTGGTACAAGCGGCTGGAAGACGCCGACAATGAAATCTAACAGAACTGTGCCTGCTTTTCTTTTTTCTTTTGGCTGGTTGGATGGCACGTCTTGGCTTAATGAGGTGCTGCCAATTAAACTAGTTACCTTTTGATACACTTCAATGACATCATTCCCAATGACTACTTGGCATTGTCCAGACATTCTGACAGCTATAACACCTGGTGTTTTTTCTAGTGCTGGTACATCTGCTTTTTTCTGATCGATTAGTGTGAAGCGAAGTCTTGTTGAACAGTGTTCAAGGTGCGCAATGTTTTCTTTGCCGCCTACATGCTGTAAAACGTCTTTGGCAACTTGTGTGTAATTCATTTTTTCTCCCCCTTTTCCCATACATGAGACCTATATTTTAGCAATAAAAAAAGGACCTAAAACGACAAATAAAAGAATTCATCGTTTTTAGATCCTGCCTGCATGACCAGTCACATGTCTAATTTATTCATATTGGATTTGTTTTTAGTATATATTGATTACATGAAAGCGTCAACATTTATTTTTCTAAAAATTATTAAGGTCTATATACCCAATTTCTCTTCTTGCTTTGTTGAAGTAACCTTCATACAATAAATATCCTTTTATCATTCACCAAAACTATTTTCATCTAAAAACCAGAAAATGACCCATCTGGTTTATCACCATCTATTTTTTCGTTTCTTCAGCCTGCTTTTTGAATGCTTCCGTTTGTTTTTGATATTCCTCTTTCGTGACAGCTTTAAATTCTATTGTACCGCCTGCCATTTTAAAAGGAAATTTAATTGATGTTGCATCTCGATCAGTTTCCCCTAAAATAAACCCCTTTTCAATTGCAGGATAAGTACTCAAATCAAACATTATCCCATCTGAAACGCCACCGGCTGTATGTTTCGTTTCTTTATATGGTTCTCCACCATCTCCTGGGACCGTTCTCATCAGAAAAGAACCTGCCCATTCAGACTGCATATACATCCGTTTTACTTTTAGAAATAGCTGGTATGAACCATCCTCCGCCGTATACAGATAACCATAAGCGCCTGTTACTTTCTTGATAAAGTTCCTTACATAATCATGGAATCTATTCTCAGAGTCCTCCATCAATTCATCATATCGGTCATGAAGGTCCTTTTGAACAGCACGTAGTTTTGTTTGATCAACTGCTTTGTATGTGATGCTTTGCTTTTCACCTTGTTTTTTCACAGAAAGATCTTTTTCATCAAGGTGAACTTTATATGTGATCGTCTCTTTCTCTTGCTTCACTTGAAATTCGTAACCGTTTTCAACAGTTTTGCCAGTTAATTTATATTTGTTAATAAATAAGTTGGGATCAAAATGTCTTTTTGGGTTTTCCTCCAAAATGGTTTCATTTAGATAACCTGTGACTTTCCCTTTTCTCTCCGTTACCTTGAACCAGTTCACTTGATCCTTTGTCTTATATACAAAGGCGTAAGAGTTGTTCAATCCACTCTTTTTTGCATTTGCTTGATATGCTATCCAGCTGACAGCACCGATGACTAGTACCGCTAACATTGCTACGATCCAGATTTTTGATCTATTCATACATACCTCCTCTGATCATTGATTTGACGGATTTTATTTTTTTATCAATAGATGTGATGCATCTCCTACAGCGATCTCTTCACCAGTGGATATCGCATATTATGTATCTAAATGATACATCTTTCAGATAGGTGTGCTGATATGAAAAAATACAATGATACGACGTATGCGATTTTAGGTATTTTAACGACTGATTGTAAATCGGGGTACGAAGTGAAGCAATTAGTTGATAGAAGCCTGCATCATTTTTGGAAAATCAGTTATGGACAAATTTACCCAGCTTTAAAGTTAATAGTCGAGGAAGGTCTTGCAGAAGTTTCACCTGCTGCTACTTCTGGCCGCTCAGACAAGCGGGAATATCATTTGACTGAAAAAGGACTGGATACGTTAAGAGAGTAGCTGGCGCAGCCGCTCGATCAGTTACCAACAGAGCGTAACGAAGTGTTATTAAAGTTATTCTTCAGTCAATATCTTTCGTTTGAAAGTAATGGACAACAAGCAGCAAAGGAACGGCTGAATACAACAAATTCCTAGAGAGCGATTCTCTAGGAATTTCTTTTTGCAACGGTCACAAAATGCTTTAATATGCGGGCTGTTAATCCCCATATGGTGTAGTTCTCGTAATCATAAAACCATTCCTCAATCGAACGGCTTCCCCAGCTGTATTTTTCACCATTCATGATTTTTTCATAAGGGAAGTCCTCTCCTGGTGTTGGCTGAACAGATACATGATGTAAGTACGGCTCATATTGGCTGAGCCATGATAGGGGCACGGTAAAAGTCTCCTCTACTTCTTCTTGATTAAAGGAGTGTTTCACCTTTTGCTCATCAATGATACCGACATATGGGTATACCACGAAGGATGGAGAAGCGATATAAGGACTAAGCTGTCCAAGGATCTCGACCGATTCTGGCGGAATGCCCAGCTCTTCATGTGTTTCTCGCAGTGCAGCTTCCTGTGCAGTTTCGCTGCCGTCAAGCTTGCCCCCAGGAAAGCTAATATCCCCCGGCTGTTTTCTCATGGTCAGCGATCGTACCTCAAATAATATATGCCATTCTCCATTTACTTGCACCAAAGGGATAAGGACTGCTGCTTTGAACGCTGTCTCTTCTCCAATGAACAATGGTTGTGATTGATGTAAGTCATTTTTTAATTGATCAATGAACACGGACATCACCTGTTTTCTGTTTCTCTTTCCTTTAGCGTATCATGGTTCACCTTTTCAATAAAGATCATCCTTCTGACAATTATTTTTATCATTTTGACAACTTTACTTGTCAAAATGAATATAATGCTTTACAATCAAGGAAAGATTTCAAACAAAATTGAGGTGACAGAATGAAAAATCGGTTAAAAGAGCTTCGTGCGCGTGATGGTTTAAACCAAACTGAGCTTGCAAAGCGTGCAAAGGTCTCTCGTCAGACTATCAGCTTAATGGAACGAGATGAGTTAATGCCGTCTCTTTTGCTTGCGGTTAAGCTTTCACGAATTTTTCAGGAACCCATTGAACGTATTTTTCTATTCGAGGAGGATGAACTTTCATGAAAACTGTATACAAAATGCTCTTAGGTGCTCTCCTTGGCTTTCTCGGCGCTTACTGTCTGCTGGCAGCCGAATTTGAGATGACACTTCTTGATGTTGCATTTGAAGCGACTCTTGTCATCAGTGGATTGACGATTTTATTGATTATTTATTGTTTTTCAGGGATTTCACGTATGAAAAAAAGAGTATCTCTTTCGGTTTCTGGAGATGAGGAGGATGAACTGGAGGCAAAGCAATATCGGACCTTTACTGATTTGACTTTAGCCAATACGGTAAGTACCATTTTTTCCATTGTTGCCATGGGTATCGCGATCGTCACCGAGCAGCCCATTTGGTTGATTCTCGTCAATGCTGCTTTATTTATCGTCTCCATTATCAGTTCATATATAGCGATATCTGTTCTAAATCTTGTCTACCCTAATCGGAACCTGCCAAATCCATCTGACAAAGATTATAGTAAAAAGCTGCTCGCCATTTCAGACGAAGGGGAAAAGCATGTGATGCTTGGCGGACTGTATCACACGTATCAAATGATGAATGTTCTATTGACCGGCGCCATGTTTATTTTGATTGTGTATTCCATTGGAGCCAACCACTCTCAGCTGTTCTCAATTATGGTGATTGGACTTGTTTTGATCATTTTGAATGCAAATTATGTGCTAAAGATTAGAAATCGTTAAATGAACAAAAGCACAGCCTCATGCAAAGGCTGTGCTTTTTCCGTTCATTATGACGCGCGGCGTTTCTTTCGTGCATAAATCAAAAATAAGAAACCAAACCAAACCGGTGTCAATAACAGCGCTGGACGTGTGGCGTCTGCGAAGAGCATGATCACGAGAATGGCTGCAAAGAGCGCAAGAACACAAATGTTCACAAAAGGGGTGAACGGTGCTTTAAAGGTAGATGCTTCATGCAATTCAGGCCGTGTTTTTTTATATTTCAAATGGCTAATTAAAATAATACTCCATACCCAAATGAAACAAATGGCACTGATTGTTGTCACAATACCAAAGGCTTGTTCGGGAATCAGCTTGCTTAAAAGAGCTCCAACTGATACCACAATCGTCGAAACAAACAGCGCATTACTTGGGACAGCATGCTTGTTCAAACGTCCGAAAGAAGCTGGACCCTGCTTTTGATGACTGAGATTATACAGAATACGGCTTGTCGAGAACATGCCGCTATTACAAGCTGATGCCGCAGATGTCAGGACGACAAAGTTGATGAGCCCTGCTGCTACTGGTATCCCAATGAGTCCAAAGATTTTCACAAAAGGGCTTTCTGATGCACTGAGCTCAGTCCATGGGTTGATACATAGTAAAACAAAGATCGCACCCACATAGAAAAATAGAATTCTTAATGGAATCTTATTAATCGCAGAAGGGATGTTTTTTTGCGGATTGGCTGTTTCTGCTGCGGACACACCGACCAGTTCAACTCCCACATACGCAAAAATCACCATCTGGAACGAGAGCAAGAAGCCTGTGACACCATTCGGGAATAACCCGCCATGAGACCATAAATTCGTTACTGTCACCGGTCCGGCATCTGTTTGAAAACCAATGATTAAAAGAACAATTCCAACCCCGATCAATAAAAGAATCGTCATTACTTTAATGAGTGCAAACCAAAATTCCATTTCTCCGAAAAGCTTTACTGTTAACAAATTCAACCCTAGTAAAATCAACAAACAAATGATGGCAGGAATCCACTGCGGGATGTCAAACCAATACTGCACATACACCCCGGCAGCAATGACATCCGCCATCGCTGTCATAATCCAGCAAAACCAATACGTCCACCCTGTAACAAAGGATGCCCACGGGCCGAGATAGTCCTCTGCAATATCGGTTAATGACTGATAGCCCGCCTTCGATAAAAGTAATTCTCCAAGTGCCCTCATGACAAAAAAGATGGCCATTCCGACAATTAAATAAGCAAAAATGATTGAAGGACCTGCCAATTGAATGGCTTTTCCAGAGCCTAAAAACAGCCCTGTTCCAATGGTTCCGCCAATGGCAATTAATTGCACATGACGGTTTGATAAATCACGTTTTAATTCTTGTTGTGCCAATGCTAACACCCTCCTACGACACGATCTTATACTGAAATAATGAACTCTTTAAAAAGTCCATAAAAAAAAGAGATTGGATGCGCTCCAATCTCACGGTCATAAAAGAATAGCAAAATAGAGAAGAGTCATACACGGCATCATCCATGCATCACAAATACAATATTTCGTACTCTTCTGTCCTTTTGCCTGAGATTGTGAACCCTTCGGCGCCGCACATACATGCGGTCTCTCCAGAAGCTGCTCCTGCTATAGTGTGACCCACAGCATTCATAGCCTTCGTTATTTAATTAAAATGTTGCTATTTCTGAATAATTTTATATTTTACGCCTCAATCAGAAACCTGTCAATGGTAATCTTTTATGACTTACGGCGTTACTCATATGTCTTCACTTCATCAATCCCCCCTGATTCATGTATAATAAATCAAAAGATGTTCGGCTCATAAATTACTCTTGATCATGAACAAAGTTAGGCAATCCATTGAAGTTGGTGAAGATAAATGAAAAAAATGAACAAACAGCGTGTCACATTACAGGAAGTCGCCAAGCATGCCGGTGTCTCGACTTCAACGGCATCACTCGTTGTTCGAAATAATCCTAGAATCTCTGAAGCCACTCGAAACAAAGTACTGCAAGCCATGGAGGACTTAGGATACGTATACGACCGCGTTGCTGCTAACATGCGGTCAAAAAGCTCAAATATCGTTGGTGTAATTGTGACGGATATTTCTAACACCTTTATTTCGGAGTTTTTAATTGGCGTACAGACCACACTTGAATCGCTGGGCTATACTGTTTTACTTGGTACAACCTTTGACAGTGTCGATAAACAGGAGCGGCTCATTTCCACCATGGTAGAGCACCGGGTGGGCGGGATTATTTTAAACCCAGCTTCGAAAAGCTCTGCTCGAACGGTCAAACAATTAAATCAAATTCGCACCCCAAAAGTACTGGCAAATCGTGAATTATCAGACGTGCAATGTGACTATGTCGGTGTTGATTATGAACAAGGTACTTGGATGGCGGTTCATCATCTTCTTCAAAAGGGACATCGCCGCATCGCTTTTTTAGGCGGCATCAAGACCTCTTCGACTTGGATTGAGCGGATGAAAGGTTTCAAAAGAGCTCATGACGAAGAGAACCTAACGATTGATGATTCTCTTATTATTGATATAGAACCTACTCGTGAAGGCGGGAAAGAAGCACTTGCCCAAGTGATGGATCAGCCTGAGCCCCCTACTGCTATTTTTTGTTTCAGTGACTTAGTCGCATTTGGGGTCATTCAAGCACTATCAGCACGGGGTATCCAGCCTGGTGAAGATATCGATGTCGTTGGGTTCGATAATGTTCCTGAAGCGGAAATGTATCATCCACCGCTCACCACTGTATCCTCCTTCCCCCGATCCATCGGGGTAAAAGCAGCGAACCTTTTATATCATAAAATGAACGAGCAGGATGAAGAGCTGCAGCGAGTGATTTTAAAACCTCAACTTCATATTAGAGAAACCTCTCCATCATGATGAAAAAGAGAATTGTGTGCAGCAATTCTTTTTTTTTATTGATGAAGTCAACAATTTCTTTGTTTTATTTTTCTTTTTTTAAATCACAAAGTCATAAACTTGACACATTTAAAATGCAGGAGTATATTTATCTCGTTGCTTCTTTTAGTATATCGTTATACCTATTTCGTCATATCATTATCTCTATCAAAAAACAGTTAAAAGTGATTTTTTATGATTCTGATCAAATCATGAAGTTTCACTTCCTAATCAAGGCTGTTATTATTTTTTTCATTTTAGTAGAACGATGTACTTGATTGAAGAACAGATGAATATTCATTATTTTTTCATCAATCACATAAGGGGTGTTGTGATGGGCTTCATATTATTCATTTTTAAGGAAACAATAACAAAGGGTATACAAAGAATTTGACCTTAAAGGGGTTTCAAATATAGGAGTGGGAACATGAAAAATCCTTATATAAAATCGTCACTTGGCATGTATTTAAATTACTTCATGCTTGGCATGATCAACATTATTGTAGCTTCCAACATGGACAGCTTATCCGAACGCTACCATGTAGATATTCCGAAAATCAGCTTGCTTGTATCGGCAATCGGAATTGGTAAACTCATTGCGCTCTTTTTCTCAGGCCGGTTAGCCGACAGCTGGGGACGTAAGCCTGTCATTATTACAGGAAATTTCCTTTACTTACTATTCTTAATCGGTATTCCAACGACAACAAGTTATACACTGGCATTTATCTTTGCGATTTCAGCAGGTATTGCCAACTCACTGCTTGATTCAGGAACCTATCCTGCTTTGTCTGAGTCATTTCCGAAAAAAGCAAGTTCGGCTTCTGTTTTAGTAAAAGCGTCTGTATCCATTGGGGCGACTGTTCTTCCATTTATCTTGGCATTCCTAGTGGCACATGACATCTTTTGGGGCTGGGCGTTCTTTGGACTAGGGCTTCTTTATCTACTTGTAGGGATTTACTTAATCTTTATGCCATTCCCGAACCATAAGCAAGTTTCTTCACAAGACGCTCTTCCAGTACAGGATCAGCTGAAGGAAGAACCAAAAATGCTTGGCGAAGGTTTAGCTGTTGTACTGATGGGATTTACATCGACTGCATTGTTTGTCGTATGGCAGACATGGCTTCCGCAGCTCGGGTTAAAATTAATTGGACTTGGCACAGAACAATCCACACAGCTTCTATCTTATTTTAGTATTGGTGCACTGGTATCTGTTCTATTGCTTTCGGTCGTCTTAGATAAATTCATTTCACCGATTATGGTGGCGATCATTTATCCAATTGGGGCGTTCCTTGCAATGCTTTCACTTTTCCAAATCGAAACGTACAGCATTGTCATTGTCAGCACCTTCTTCTTAGGACTATTTACAGCGGGAATCTTCCAGCTGGCGATGAGTATAATGATGAAATTATTCCCGACAAACAAAGCAACGGCTTCATCCTATGTGAACATTGCGGCAAGCTCAGCGTTTATTCTTGTGCCGCTCATTACAAGTGGATTGGTCAGCACGTACGATATTAAAATGACGTTATTTTTCGATATGATCATTGCGGTTATCAGCGTATTACTAGCGGTCTTTGTTCTTGGACGCATGAAAAAATTATTTAGATAATTAAAGGAGATGTCAATCATGACAAACATACATGAACGAAATATTGATGGAAAAACAAAATTAGTCGGTCTACTTGCTACACCAATCGGGCACAGCCTTTCACCACGTATGCATAACCTTGGCTATACTCTAACAGGTATCAACTATGCTTACCTTGCATTTGAAGTAGGGAATGATGAACTGGAAGCAGCCGTAAATGGTATGAAAGCTATGGGTGCAGCTGGATTTAACGTCTCTATGCCGAACAAAATGAAAGTACTGGATTACTTAGACGAACTAGATGATTCTGCAAGATATACACGTGCTAGTAACACTGTAGTGAACAAGGATGGTAAGCTCATCGGCTACAACACAGATGGTCTTGGATATGTGAGAAACTTAATTGAACATGGCGTTGAATTAGCCGGCAAGAAAGTTACACTTGTTGGCTCTGGCGGCGCTGCGACTCCGATTGCGATTCAGCTTGCACAGTCCGGCATTCGTGAAATTAGCATTTTTGCTCGTAATGATCAATACTTTGTTCAAGCGGAAGAAAATGTAAATTACATCAACAACGAAATGAAATCTTTCGGTGTCAAAGCAAACATTTTCCCACTTGAAGACAAAGACGCATTCCGCCGTGAAGTAGCAGAAAGCGCGATCCTGGCAAACGGGACAAGCCTTGGCATGAAACCACTAGATCAACTCAGCATTATCGATGATACACTTGATGTACTTCGTAAAGATTTGATCGTGACAGATGTTGTATACAACCCGCAAAAAACAAAGCTTCTTGCACAAGCACAGGAAGCTGGCGCCAAAACCATTAACGGTCTTGGAATGATGCTATGGCAAGGTGCACTTGCTTACAAACTCTTTACTGGTGAAGATATGCCAGTTGATCAAGTAAAACAAATTCTTTTTGAAAATGACCGTTTCTAAAATAAAAAAGACAAAGGGCTAAAATGATCATCATTTTAGCCCTTTGTTTTATTTTTAGCGTGATAGATAACCGGTGCAGAGGGGTTTGTCTACACGCTGAGACGACTTCCTGCGGAGGTCGTCTTTTTTTTAATCATGTACCATGACTTGGCGGTATCGATACAGGATATACAGTGCGCCGATAATGGCCGCAACAGCCACCACTGCGTCGAACATAAAGATTTGTAAAATGGACGCGTGACTCTGAATTAAACCTGTTACGACCGGGATGACGATAGCCGACACGCCGCCCGCTGTGGAGATAATCCCTGTCATCGTCCCTTTGTTTTTCCAGAAGAATTCAGCCATCACAGTTAACGTCAGCTGAAAAACCCCTGCGGTTGAAAATCCCAATATAAAAGCATTGACGGTTCCTATGACTGGAGATTTCACGACCAAGAGCACACAAATGGAAACAAGTGTAATGATTGGATAGATCAGCAGTACAGTGACCGGACGGACAAAACGGCGCAAAAGAAACGCGAGCATCACGACAGAGAGCAGCCCGCCCATGCTATAGTAACTGAGCAGTTTCACAGCACTGCCCGATGCCATCCCCAAGATGGCCTCACCATACGTAGGAAGCCAAATTTGCGGCAGCGCATACAGCCCATTTGACGTAAAGCTGATCACAATGAGTGCGATCCCTTCTCTCCAAAATGTAGGCTCTATCGAGAAGCGCGGAAGTCCGTCATGCTCCGTAACCTGGACTTGCTCCTCCTTGCGATGATTCGGAAATGGCAAGGTCCACAGCATCAAGACATTCACAAGATAGATCAGAGCAGGAACAAAAAATGAAATTCCATAAAACAAATCATGCTGTGCTAAAAAATAAATCGCCAGAGGCAAAATGGTTGCTCCAATGGAGATAAAGGCCTTCACCATCACATTCGCAGACCCCGAGTTTTGCGGAAACGCCTCCATTAACGCAGGATACGTTCCTGCATCCATTGCCGAATTCGCGACCCCTGCCAAAATCGCAAACGCAAACGCGATTTGATAATTCGGAGACAATGGGATTCCAATGAGGAACACCGCCATCAGCACACCAGAAACCAAAATGACCGGCTTTCGCCCAAAACGATCTGACAGTACGCCTGATAAACCATACGTGAGCACCCTGCCAATGCCAAGTGCCGAAATCATATAACTAATTCCCGCACTATTGGTATCTAATTGTTTGATTAAAAATGGCATATTTGACGCCAAAATAATATTGACCATACCCAATAAAAAATAATTAATATACAGACTAGAAGCCGTTCTCACATACGGATTCCTCATCCTGACACACCCCTCAACACCATCGCAATGAAGTGACAAATAATGGTTACGCTTACAAGATCTCATATGTGAGAAAGAACAGCTTTACAGCCTTCACGTTCATACATCTCATCATGTCATGCAGCTCACAGCTTACACGCCCTTCATGTATCAAGCATTTCTTCAATTTTTCACTGCTCTTATTTTATACGAATGAGAAAGGTAAAGATAGTGAATTGCTTAAATTTGAAGGGAATTCATCGATCAAGCGTATGACACCATCGATAGAAAAAAGGAGTGGTTAACTGCCACTCCTTAAATGATGTCTCAATTCTGTTCATCGTTCATTCATACAGCCCCAAATAATTAGCTCATAAAAATATTCTGTTCTCTCGTTGCATAATCCAAAACGAAAATCCTCTGCCGCTAAAATAAAATGCCCATACCCACTTAAAAATTTTGTTTGCTCAAGTAGGCAATTTAAATGAATAAAAACTTCATTCACATTCACTTTAAGTTTCATGCTCTCGATAGTGTTCTCCATGTATTTCAATTTTATGTTCTCTCGATTGAAGGAAAGCAAACACCTTCTGACAAAACAATTGATTTTCCTCGATAGCTAAAGAGGGGTGTTCTGGAAGTGTCATATAGCTTAATTTGTTTATTAAGTGGTTTCTTCTGCTTTTTCTTTTTAAGGTTTTGATTTTTGGGTTTCTGTTGTTATTCATAGAAATCACCATTTTAGGGTTACCGTACTTTTTGTATCAAACATCTTCAGATTTCTAATTAAACAAAAGCACTTGTAGCCTGAAGAACTAACCAAGTGCCTGAATCATTATGTTTCTACTCGTCAATAATATTATTTAATGTTCAACTATTGTTTCATTTTTTTTGATAATTACATTTGTAGCATTCAATGTAATTTCAAATTTTTCGTATGCTCCATCTATAACATTTTGAATATATCCCTAAATACTCATCCACTTCTTCTACTGTTGAAATATCTTGTATAAAATCTGCGAAAACACTTATTTCTTCTGGGGGTATTATTGCTAAGTTACCAAATTGATCTTCCTTAAATTCATATGAATACTTCATATAAGTTAGTCACCTTCATACTAAAGGTTTATAGTGACTAATTTATACAGGCCAACTCGTCATTTGTTTAAAGCCACAAAATTTAATCTTCATTTATCTGCTCGTCAACTTCTTCTAGATACTTTTCTGTATCCAAATAAGATTCAATAAGAATATCTAAAAATTCAACACTAACCTCTCGACTATCTTCATAAATATGCATTTCAGCTCCAGCTTTTTCTAGTAAACTGATCATTTTTTTCATCTCTTTCAATTCATCAATATCTAATAAATTATAAGATAAAATAAAATCATTTTTATTTATTGCTTCTTTTATTTCAGAAATACTTTTATCTGTATGTTTTCTTAGAATCGAGATATATTTGATTTGATTATCATCTTTCTCTATTCGCATTTTCATTTCAGGCATTTATTTTCTCCTCCATAGTTTAGAAATCGTCAATAGGTTTAATTCTTTCTCCAGGCAGACTGTTCTTCCAATTACCTCCATGCCAACCATTAAAATGTTCATTTGGTGTAGCTGGATATATAATTTCACCTTTGTTCGCTAAATGTGGATATTGTGATGCACTGTAAGAATGATGACCTTGCACAGTTTTTCCATCTACTTTAGGCTTCTTACCATTTAGAATATCACTTAATTGCTGCTTATCCCAGTTTCTGGTTGGATCCTCTTTATTCAAAATCCTTTGACGTTCCTGATACCAAAACTCATTCACACCAGTGTTTCTATGTTTGGCAAACTTTTTATTCCATTTATAATTTTCGTATTCTAATTTCGTAATCGTCCTATTCTCAAATTTGTCTTTCAATTCTTTCATCTTCTTAGCGCTTAACTGCTTTCTTTGTATAGGGTGCTTCTTTAAATCTAATCCCTTGGTTCTTTCTGCTATAATTTTCTCAGCAACTTTTTGTTCACCGATCCTCAGACTACCATTGAAGCTCTTTTTACCAAACGGCAAAAGCATCCCCAGCGCTGCGTTCATACTAGCTTCCTGCTGTTCTTTCGAAATCTTATTTCCAAACATGTCTCGGCCTGTGATCGCTTCGCTGAAGCCGTTGGTGGCGGTGAGGCCATATAAGCCTTTTTGAGATGTCTTTAGGGCGTCAAAGGATTTTTGTGATGACTTGTAAATGTCGACTGCTCTGACTGCAGCTGATGTGGCTTGAGTCGTTTTATAGACAGCTTTTCCGCCTTTGAAAATGCGGCCTGCCCAGCCGACGATTGGGATGTAGCCTGCTGCGGTGAGCTTTTCGCCTGTGATTGAATTAAAACCTGTTTGCTTCACTGATTCCTTCATCTGTAAAGCTGTATTTCAAGTTCAAGCCTTATTTTTTATAGTACGCTTTAATTTCATCTTCTTAAATTTCAAGCTGTATCCATCTCTTTCTTACCCTTGAATGGAGACACGTATATACCTAACTACGTTCAACTTTTTATCCTCCCGTTACATAAAGTAATGTTTTTTAAACGAATAGCGAGTATTATACGACCGTCTCCCTTAAACATATTTAACTATATAAAGCAATCAGCTCCTTGATGGTACTATCATCATGGTCTCGATTCTCAAACTAGTCATTTTCTTATTAACTCATTCAAATATCAGGTAGTTTAATATTAATTAAAGTAAAAAACCTTGAAAGGCATTTAGCCAATCAAGGTATGCGTTTTATTTTTTTAATCAACTAGTAACTCCAAGTAATATTTATCATTTTCTTCTATTTTTCTTAAAAATTCTCCAAGAGAAATCGCAATTTGAATATCATAATAGTAAACCGGACTGCTATTCTTTTCATTCAATTCAATTGACATTAAAGCTGATTCACTACCTTCAAAAAATATTAGTTTGTTATTTTCAAATTCATCATAGATTTCTATATCAGGATAAAACTCAAAATCATTAACTCTTAATCGAAAATCTCTGACAGAATAAGGATCCATAATACGATTGATATTAAACTCTGAACCTTTAATAAACCCGTAGCCAACCTCTATATAAAAATTAACTAACTCCTTAGGAAATTTTAAATCGAGTTCCTTCTCAACCTCTTTTATTTCATTTTCAGTTACTGGATGAAAACTATTTTCTTGATTTGCCTTCATAGATTCGTATCCCATTATTTTTTACCTCCTTTAAATAGTTCGTTTGCTGGTGAACCTTTCCTATGAATACCAGCTTGATGCTCATTTGGGAATTTTGCAGGATGCATATTCCACCATTCATGCTCTCCTCCAAATGTATTCTCAATTATATGATGAGCATCATACTTATCTCCTTTTTTCCTAATTATTTTACCTGTTTTTTCTGAAATAACATTTTCATTATACTCAGGCCACTTTTGCCCAGTATTTTCTTCCCACTTTTTGATTACTGTATTTTTTACTTTATCAAATTCTGCTCTATGCTTAGCTGTTTCTATTGGTGTCATTTTTTTATATTCTTTATTTCTTAAGGCTTCTTTCAACTTCTCAGTTTGGTTTTTAGGTAACTCTCTGCCTGTTCGTCCTTCTATATCTCTAATATATTTTTTTATTGTATCAGAATCTATCTTATTACCCTTTACCCTCATCTTACCATGAAACCCTTTTGCCCCAATCGGCAAAAGCATTCCCAGCGCCGCGTTCATACTCGCTTCCTGCTGTTCTTTCGAGATCTTGTTTCCAAACATGTCTCGGCCTGTGATCGCTTCGCTGAAGCCGTTAGTGGCGGTGAGGCCATATAAGCCTTTTTGAGATGTTTTCAGGGCGTCTGTGATGTCTTGTAGATATCGACTGCCCTGACTGCGGCTGATGTGGCTTGGGTCGTTTTATAGACTGCTTTTCCGCCTTTGAAAATGCGGCCTGCCGATGTTCCCACCATAATCGAGGGCTTTTTCATACCAAGGGCGGTTGGCGAGTGCTTCTTGTTCCTTAGCGATCTTGCGGGCTTCTTCTTGTTCTTTTTTGATTTTCAGATATTCAGAAGTTTGCTTTTCAATATCGCTTTTTACCTTGTAGATTTCGCTATTTTGATACGCTTTCTTGTCAAAATTCATAGGCGAAATCGCTTTTCCGTCATTTGTCGCATTCATCATTTCAGCGTACAATGCCATTGTAGCTTTCTGCTCCGTTTCTGACAAAGCATATTCATCTTTTAAATTTTGATCAAGCTCTCTTAGGTCTTTGACCGTCTTTTTTCGTTCATCTTCCGCATCTTCTATTTTTTCATCAAAGGTTTGACTATCAAATACCTCTAGAGAAATGAGATCATCAATGTCTTCAAAAATTGTTTTGAGTGCCTTTTTTGATCCTTTACAATGCTTTTGGCGTTTTTGATGCCCATATGTACTGCGTTGTCTAAAAAGTGTTCTTCTACAAAGGTATCGCCGCCAAAGCTCATATCATCAAGTGTCCCAGAAACACCTTCATGAAAGGCTTTTTGCTTATCAATGAAGCTGATAAACATGTCTACATTTCCAGCAAGCTCTTTATAGAAACTTTTAATATTATCTGCGCCTTTCCCAGTGAAGTCATCACCGAGGTTGGCAACACCTTGTAATGCCTTTTTTAAATCGACCATTTGTTCGCGGAGTTCCTGATAGTGTTTTGCCCTTGTGTCCATGGCACTGGTTAGTGCTTTTGCATCAAGTATCTTGCCCAGAAGAAGTCACTCCCTCCATTATTGATCCGTGACCTCCAAAAAGGAAAAATAGTCTAAATGATCTAAAAAATGGAACAGACTCTCTATTTAACGGTCAAATAAAATAAGCTAGACAATGCACTTTGCTTTGTCCAGCCATACATTCATTTTATTTATTTATTTATAATCATTGATCGGTCCTTTATCCATCAAAACGTCAATTTCATTAGATGACTTCATTTTTAATTTAGGTCTGCGCTCGGAATTTGGTTTGCTGTAAAGCTCTAGCGGACGGATGATGACCCCATCATTTGTATTTTGAAGCATCCCCGGCACACAAGTATAAATCCGATCATTATCATTCGCATGTTTGGCATGAATTGTCACAGACGTTCCTTGGTGATTATCGATACTCATAGATACTCTATATCTATAAAATGAACCTGTTCCGTTTGATTGAGCAGAATAAACAACTGGAACGACAGCAAGAATTCCGTCATTTAACCGTAGTTTAATAACTTCTGTTTTCATCGATTCACGGTCCCTACCGACATCTCCCAGATGCTCTACAGCTCCGTTACCGTAACTTTTGAGAGCAGGAACACCTTTTGCGCCAAACATGGCCACATCTATTTGTTTTCCTGACTTCGTATAGATCAATGCATAAATATCATAATCGGTTCCAGACTCCCAGGATACTGTGGCTGTAATCTCAGGCGTTTTTTCAATGATGATCGGTTTATGACCTTTGTCTAGACTAATTTTACCTTGAACTTTCTCTAAGCTGATAGGTGCAGCGGCTGTCTTCATTGAAGCAGGCTCATCAATTTGTTTTTCAGAAGCCATTTGAGGAGGCGAAGAAACATCTTGTTCATCAGGTTCAATCTCCACCCCATAAAGCTTGCATAGCCCTTCCAATCCAGAATCGAAGCCACGCCAGATGGATCGCGCTTTCGTCTCACTATTTCTGATATATAGCTCTACTACGACAATACCCTTTTCATTTGTAAAGTTTACTGGTGTTAGGTATAGCACCTTATCACCTGTTCGAATTTCTGCTTGCAGATTCTTCACTTGAGAAAAATCAATTCCTTGATCTTCTGTTAGTGTAATCGCCATCTTTGTGATTCCTGCAGGCACTTTGCTCATATCAAAATTCAATTGATGCCTTTTCAACTGACCTGATATCTCTGCTGGTAAAAGTGTCGCGACACCCGTGGCACTCTCCGGCTGATTGTAAAAAATAATGCCATTATCTCCTTGAACTAGGTCTGAATCTGTTAAGAGAAACGCCGTTAAAGAAATGTCAATTGCAGATGACACTTCATAACTGATGGATACTTGTCCCTTTGGAGAGTTTAGTACGGTATTGGCACCCATTTGCAGAGTTTGATTCATTTCAACAACTCCTATTCTTTATCTACCATTTATCGCTTTTATAGATCAATTATACCAAATCGTGTCATGGTGCCTTTTCATATCTTTATCTCTTTTCAACCTTTGCAATGATATGAGACAATGCCAATTAAAAACAAAACTACTCTCGAAAGGAGAATCAATGTGTATAAAAAAATCATTCCTGCTGTTATGGTGATATTCGGCTTTTGGATTCTTCTTCAAATATCCTTGAACATGAAGATCTTTCACAATCCAATGAACTATTTTGTCGCTATTGCTCTCTTTTTTCTTTGTATTCAGGCATTAATAAAACTTAAACAATAAAAAATCACTCAGGTACATACACCTTTTTCAAAGGTAATAAAGATCTTGTCTCTGTTGGCATGTCCTCATACCATTGTACAATAAGATTGACGAGTTCTTCTAAGTCCAATAGATGAACTTCATTATGCTTCGCAACAGCTTTTGCATGAGAGGTAAATCCGCCAGTAGAAACAAATAAACTATTTGCATTCATGGGGTTAGCTCCTAATAATTGTTGCACTTCTGGTGCACTTGCTGAAGTTTTTCGATGCTTGACTTGTACTTTAATAATAGGTTTTTCAAATCCAAATGCATCTTTATAAGCTAATACATCTACACCGCCGTCAGGACCTTTTGGACTTACACGAACATTGTATGACATAGCTTGCAGTAGGCCCCCGACTAAGTCTTGCATCTTCCACGGGTCTAATTTATCCACCTTATCTGCAATCATCACAGTTGCTTTGCTGACTAAATCTTCAATAATTTCATCTTCTTCTGTTTCATCTTCGTATGCTGGTATAGAAGTAGGGTTTTTCAGTAGGTGTTCAATTTCCTCTCCCCAATCATCTACACGAAAAACAGTTGATATAGAACCAAGGCTGTTTTTGGCTGATTGGCTGAAAGAATCTCGTTTCAATGCGATTGGTTCCCAGTTGACTTGAATATGATTTGGATACATTTTATCCCCTGTTGCTTCATCAAAAAAATGTGGAGCAGTCACCGTACCAACTCGATATTCACGGCTTTCTTTTATGTATGTAATAATTCGATCTCCCTTTTGAATTTCTCTACTAAACCTCCATACCTGACTAACCCAGCTTCTTCTTGTAAACGGTTTGCTCTCGGCGAAGATAACATCAGCTCGATCATTCATCTCTTGCTTTGTTTGATATTGTTTTGGATTACCTAATTTCGGCCACCCGATTGATGCAATACCTTCCTTTTCCCAAATTGAAATTAACTCATTTTGGTCACCTGCGCGAACCATCCACCATTTTGTCATTAACGATCTCTCCTATTCCATCCCATAAATATTCTTACTAAATTATAAGACTTATTTCTTGTGAATAAAAGGATATACTCACCATTTTTGTCGAAAGAAACAGAAAAACCCGAACAAGCATATACCACGCTCATCCGGGCTCTATTTTCCTTTATTACACTTCTTCACCATTCGTGGCGATGACGTTTTGATACCAAGTAAACGAATCTTTTTTAAGGCGCTTCATTGAGCCGTTTCCTTCGTTGTCGCGGTCAACGTAGATCATGCCGTAGCGTTTTTTCATTTCGCCTGTTGTGAATGACACAATATCAATGATGCCCCAAGGTGTGTAGCCAATAAGGTCGACACCATCGTATTCAATGGCTTTTTTCAGTGCTTTGATATGAGAAGCGAGATATTGAATTCTTTCTGGATCGTGAATAGAACCGTCTTCTTCCACTTGATCTATTGCACCAAATCCATTCTCTACGATGAATAACGGGATTTGATAGCGATCGTAAAAACGATTCAATGTATATCTTAAGCCTGTCGGGTCAATGGACCAGCCCCAGTCACTTGATTTGATATAAGGGTTATCTACACCATGCGGCAGGGCTCCGTTGACAATGTCTCCGTTGTGATCAGACACCGTATCACTTTTAACTGTTGTCGACATGTAGTAGCTAAAGCCTAGATAATCCACTTTCCCTTTTCTTAAGCTTTCTTCATCGCCTTCTTCAAATGGAATATGATAGCCTTCGCGTTCAAATTCTTTTAATGCATAGCTCGGATAGTAGCCGCGCACTTGTACATCTGGGAAGAAATAGCGCTGTCTCATATATTCCTCTGCGAGCATGACATCCTCTGGATTTGAAGAATACGGATAGATTGGCACGTGAGAAACCATCGCTCCAATTTTGAAAGCAGGATTGATCTCTTTTCCTTTGGCTACTGCCCATGCACTTGCAAGTAATTCATGGTGTCCTGCTTGATACATGACTTCTTTGGCATTTTCGCCTTCTTTGACTGATACTCCTGAGTTTGTCCAAAGGAATAGTGGGTTGTTGACATCCATTTTGTTATTGATTTCATTAAATGTCATCCAGTATGTGACCTTGTCTTTGTATCGATTGAAGCACACTTCTGCGAATTTCACGAAATACTCAGCAACTTTTCGGCTGCGGAACCCACCGTACTCTCTTGCTAAATGGAGCGGCATCTCAAAGTGCGACAGCGTAATCACAGGCTCAATGCCATGCTTGAGCAGTTCATCAAAAACATCATCATAGAACTGTAAACCTGCTTCATTCGGTTCTGCTTCATCTCCCTTAGGGAAAATCCGGCTCCAGCCGATCGATGTACGTAAACATTTTAAACCCATTTCGGCAAACATCGCGATATCTTCCTTATAACGATGATAGAAATCGATCGCTTCATGATTCGGATAAAATGTATCTTCTTCTATCGTTTCAGTTATTTGTCTCGGTACTCCGTGAGCACCAGCTGTCATCACATCTACAACACTTGGGCCTTTTCCTGCTTCGTTCCATCCACCTTCAAATTGATGTGCAGCTAATGCGCCGCCCCATAGAAAATCTTTTGGTAAAGTCATTATTCATTCCTCCTATTTCACAATTATGATGATGACCGGTGTCCTTCGTGTTCACTGGCTTCTTGATTAAATGTCATCAACAAGTCACCCTTCTTCACCTTTGCTGCCTTCTTTGATATGAAGAGTAAATGCTGAGCCATCTAGCGAAACCGTATCAATTCCTACATGAACAAGTAACTTCATACCGAATTCTGAACGCAGTCCAATCGCCTGCTTTCTCGGTGCAAGCATGACGACACTGCCGGCTTATTTTCATCGCAAATCCTTTGCCCATCGCCCCAGAGCTAAATACAGCATCCGGCACTTCAGATAACGGGAGCACTTTCCCTGCAAGCGGTGCAGGAATGGTTTCTTCATTGTTCATCGAAGCATCCATTTTTTCTCCAACTTGACCTTTATCAGATGTTGCACCGGCTGTCTGTTTCACTATATCGTTCCCATAACCAAACATTTGAATGAGCACAACTGGTAAGATCAGCGCAATTGCGACACCAATCAATGGCCTGCCAAAGTTGGGGCATTTTCTGCTAATATATACATTATAATTATACCGGTACAATTTATCAATACATATATAATTCAATCGGCATATCAAAGGAAATTTGGTATGTGCTATAATACAAAGACAATAAATCGTGAAAACAAAGAGGAATGGCCATGTTAAAGTATCAACAAATTGCGAGCGATATTGAAAAATATATTGTCACCCATGAGCTGCAGCAAGGGGATAAGCTCCCTGTACTCGAAACACTCATGAGCCAATTTGCTGTGAGCAAAAGTACCATTATCAAATCGTTAGAATTACTTGAAAAAAAAGGAATTATCTATCAAGTGAGGGGCAGCGGCATCTTTGTTCGAAGACACCGGCGCAAGGGCTACATCAGCCTTTTATCCAACCAAGGGTTTAAAAAAGATTTAGAGGAATTTCAACTGACATCAGAGGTTTTAATGCTAGACACCATCAAGCCGTCCGAAGAAGCTGCACTTAATTTGAACATTGAACAAGAAGAGGATGTTTTTTACCTGAAACGCATTCGTTACATCAATGGACAAACCCTATGTTTAGAAGAATCCTATTACCGAAAAACGATCATTCCTTATCTCAACACAGAAATTGCTGCCGACTCTGTTTTTAAATTCGTCAGTGAAGGTTTGGGGCTCAAAGTCGGTTTTTCCGATATGTACTTACAAGTAGGCAAATTGAATGAAACCGAAGCGACGCACCTCGGCCTCAAACAAGACGATCCCGCCCTCCGCGTCGAGACGGTCTTTCACCTCACAAACGGCCAGCCCTTCGACTTTTCGAAAATCACATATAACTACATGCAGTCCCAATTTTTTATTCAAGCGAATAATTATTATGGGTGATGGATGGAAAAAGCCCTCTGAGAGTGGGACTGACCCCATAAAGTGAGACAAATAAAAACACCTTTAAATTGAAAAATCGGGTATAGCATATCTGAAAACAATTTGGAGGTGTTTTTTGTATGGGAAAAAGAGTTAGTTATCCGATTAGTGTAAAAGAAGAGGCCGTTCAAATGAGGTTAGCTGGAATCCCGACAAAAGAAATCATGGACAAGTTAGGAATTAAGAATAGAACACAAGTGAAAACGTGGATGAAATGGTATCGCGAGGGTGAAATCCATCGATTTCATCAACCAGTTGGAAAGCAGTATACCTACGGGAAAGGACCAGAATATCAAAATGAGAACGAGAAGTTGAAAACAGAAAATCTTTATTTAAAGCAACAAATTGACCTATTAAAAAAGTATATAGAATGGGAAAGGAAGTGAAAAAAGAAGCATTCGTGTCGATTTATGCTGCGGTAAAAGACACAGTAAGTGTAAGTGCATTCTGTCAGATGTTTGAGCTCGCAAGATCAACATTTTATCGTTGGAAAAAACAAGATCTCCTGCCAAAACAGCAAGTGTTAATTGACCTCATATCGTCGCTTTGTGAGTCACACCAATATACGTACGGTTATCGTAAAATAACGGCCCTACTGCGAAAAGAAAGGAGAATAAATCATAAGACAGTACAACGCATTATGCAAACCTACGGTTTACAGTGTCGTGTGAAAATAAAAAAGCGTAAACAGACTGGTCAACCTTACTATATTGCAGAAAATCACTTAAAACAGGATTTTACTGCGACAAAGCCACTTGAAAAACTGGTGACAGATATAACGTATTTGCCATTTGGTCAAAAACCACTTTATCTATCCAGCATAAAAGATTTGTATACTAGTGAGATTGTGGCTTATACGATTGGTGATAAACAGGATGTTTCTCTTGTTTTAGATACATTGAAGCAGTTACAGACATTACCTAAAGGCTGCGTACTTCATAGTGATCAAGGTTCGGTCTACACTTCTTATGCTTATCAAAAGGAGATAAAGGAAAAAAGCATTACCATGAGCATGTCCCGGAAGGGAATGCCCGCTGATAATGCCCCCATAGAATCCTTCCACTCCAGTTTAAAAACAGAAGGATTCTATCTCCACCACCTGACAAACACTACAACAGCCATTGTAGAAAAAACGGTCAGGGAGTATATTGATTATTATAACAATATCCGAATTCAATTGAAATTAAACAGCCAGTCACCAAAAGAGTTTCGGCAACTGGCTGTTTTATAAAGGTGTTTTGATCCCTGTCTCAAAAACGGGGGTCAGTCCCAGTATCAGGAGGCTTTTTTTTACTATTATCTTTCAATCTTCAAACATTCCCTCCTTCTTTCTTGAGAAGAAAGGCCATCAATCGCCACATCACCATAATAAATGTCTATGTGATCTACTTTACCAATTAGAGCAACTGGAAAAGCATGCTGTTCTAGCAGGCACTTTTCAAACTCATTTGGATGAATCTCGACTTCAATTTCATGTCCAATGAACGCATATTCAAATGTAAACGTATGATAAAGATCTACAAGACAGCGTATGATCTCTTGTTGAAGATGAATAACATCATGAGAAACAACCTCTGTCCAATTTAAACTGAGAACGAACCCTACGAAACCCGTTTCTTTTTGTATGTTGATTGTCATATCATTTAGCTTCGACCCCGACAATTCAAATTCTGTATAATAACCTGAAAAGTCATCGTCTTTGAGGATGTTTTCTTTAACACTGTGTTCAATCCATGTTTCTCCGTCAGGGTCCAGACTAAACTTTACTTTCGTAATAGACATGTCTTTTTGAGCTAGATAATCAATCAATTGACGAAAAGTATTTGGTATATGAATGGTCTCATAAAAAACGAGTCCGATATTGATGTATCCACCCAGAGCTATGTCGCATCCCTCACTTCATTTTTTCTTTCATTATACTTTATTCAAACTATTATTCTGCGAAAACCCCTCTCTTACATGAACACTTCCGATTTAAACCATCAAAAAGATTCATTTTACGAATGCATCAAACAAACTTATGATTAACGTAACAAGAGTGTATAGGAGGGTTCGTCAGATGAGAGACATTAGAGTGTACCACGTCGATGCATTTACAACTGAGAAATTTGGAGGAAATGCTGCTGGGGTGGTGTTGGATGGTGAATTTTTAACAGAAGATGACATGCAGAGCATCGCCCAGGAGTTGAATTTGCCGGAATCCGTCTTCTTGCTTCCTGCCCATAATCAGGAAGCCGATTATCGTGTCAAATACTTCACCCCGACGGAAGAGGTCAATTTCTGCGGGCATGCGACTGTTGGATTGACGTGGCTTCTAGCGACGGAGCTAGGACTGGCTAAAGAGAGATCAGGGGTCGTGTTAGAAACAAAGATCGGCACTGTGCCTGTTGTATGGCATGAAGAAAACGGCAAGGTCGTTGATGTGGAAATGACGCAGGTGACACCGAAGACGCGAGATTTTGTCATCGATTTAGAAGAGCTTAGTGACATGCTTGGTGTGAGCAGCGACCGCATTGATTCCTCCTATCCTATCAAATTAGCAAACACCGGTAACTGGCATCTTCTTGTTCCGATGAAGAACCAACAGGACATTGATCAAGCGGCACCAAACTTAGCGGCTTTAGCTAGAATGAATAAAGAGCATGGCATCTCGACAACCCACCTTTATACGTTTCACCCCTCAAAAGAATGCGATCTTTATACGAGGGATTTTGCACCTGGGATTGGTATACCGGAAGATCCTGTGACTGGGGCAGCAAACGGGGCGTTGGCTGGATATCTTTATTTGGAGGGTATCATTTCTCAGCAAGAAATCACTCACCTGAACATTGCCCAAGGGGATGCCATCGGCAGACCTGGCTTGCTTCGTATCACAGTCATTCCAAATGAATCAGAGCCGGTGATCAAAGTGGCAGGCGCAGCTGTCATCACGATCCGCGGCGTATTGACTTTATAAAACATCAGCTTGAATGGGGACTTCCTGTTCAAGCAGATTCTATTTAAAATGATTTTTGACCGTTTCGATCCACCTCTTGGCCGATGGGGAAGCTGTTTTGAATGATTTGAGCGCCAAGTTGACCTCACGAAAGACGCTCGTCTCCAGTGGAATGACTTTCGTATGAGGTATGTGCGGCGGCAAAACTAAATTTGGAATGATCGTGACCCCAAGCCCTTCTTGCACCATAGAAATGAGCGTATTGTTGTCTTCAATTTCAAACAGAACATGAGGCTTCACGCCGCCTCTTTCTTTTAACAGCTTCTTAACGAGTATGTCACAGCCCGCTTTCGGCATGATAAAGGCTTCATCATGTAACGAGTCCACTTCAATCACTTTCTTCGTATGAAAGCGATGATTCTCTTGAATGAGCACCACCAACTCATCCTGAAAAAGTGGAACGGTCTCGAATTCCCTCGATGACTGCGTTAAAAAACCAACATCAACCGTGCCTGAAGCGATCCATTCCTCAATCTCCTCATAACCGCCTTCATATAACTCCAGCTTGATATGCGGATAGCTTTGCGTAAAAAGATGAATAAGGCGTGGAAGGACATTTGAAGAAAAACTGGGGAATGTCCCAATCTTAATGCTCCCCACTTCCATCCCTTGAATCAGCGCTGCCTCCTGCTCAAGCAATGCTGCATGGTGCATGATTTGCCGGATATGCGGCATCACCCGCTCACCTGCGTCCGTTAACGAAAGCCCGTTTCGATTCCTCCGAAGCAGCACAATCCCGAGTTCCGACTCAAGCTTCGCAATATTATGACTCACCCCAGACTGCGTCAGCCCAAGCTTCTCCCCGGCTTTTGTAAAACTGCCGCATTCGACGACTGTTAGAAATACTTTGTATTGGAATGTGATCAGTGTGCTCACCTCACAAACTCATATTAGATCTTGACAAAATTTACTTTTAGATATTTCTTTGATTTTTCGATTTAAATGTTGTTCTATCATTTGAAAGCATGCCTGCTGAACCCATAAACGTTTAAATGTATAGAGCTGTTCTTTTTCATCACCATGCAAATCTTCATCTTTCTCCAACCGAAAATCTGTTAAGTCCATTTTTTCATGAACGTGCATATTAGTAAAAACATGAGCATTGTGAAAATCGTGCATATGCTCTACTAAAGATGAGATCGTGGTGATAAAATCATCAAATGTATCTTCTTCAAGCGTTTTTTTGAGATCTATATTACTATGGACATCAATTGAAATGTAATTATCTCTTTCATCTAATTCTTCTCGGGTAGCTAGCGGGTTATCATGGGTCGTTGCTTTTCTATTTAAATCTGCAATGGAGAAATAAATAATGATTTCTTTTTTATCGAGAAATTCATACTCCCATAATTCTGCATCTCTTAATCTTATGATGCGAGTGAGGTTGTCCAATATTTAAACCTCCAATTAATTCGTCGTTGCCGACGACGAAGACCTAGACGCTGCTTCATCAGCTTTCACACAATCAATCGCAACAACGAGCGCAATCATCACAGGCTCCATTTCTTCTTTCAAGATATCAACCTTATAGCTGTCACCCCAAGTAAACCATTCCTTCTTCACCTGACCGATCACTTCGCCATTCTGCAGCACCTGGAAATTCATATCCCACCAGTTACCTTGCACTTCGATCCCAGCAGCATCAATTGAATATTTTGCTTTAAAGAACGTAAACTCTTTTTTAATCGTCAATACCTCTTGACCAACAACTTCTACTAAAAACTTCGGTAAAAAGGTAAACATTTTCTTCGTAATCACAGCGATTTCATCTCGTTCTGTATTCAAAATGGTAAACGTCTTCGGCATCTTCATAAAGCTGCCCTCAACCACATACACATCGTTCTCCTGTTGATCCTTTACCGTAAACCTGCCGCTCAGGCTAAATACTTTCTGCTTCATGTAAAGCTGTTTCATATGTACCTCCGATTCAATTCAAAAATTTATCCGTTCTTACCTTACCCCTGATTATACCAAAAAATAGAATGTACAAAAAACCACCTGATAGCTGGTGGTTTTTGATTACTGATCCATTTTCAGAGATTCTTTTTCATATGTTTGAAAAGCATCTTCCATTCCCATGATGACCTCTTTAATTTTGACATAACCACTTGTGTAAGGGATAGAATCTCTAATCTCTTCCCATATAAAATGATAGAATTTCAGGTCATCCGTTTCACACATCACAAAATCTGTGTAATCTTTACCTGGAAGAGCTTCAGCATCAAAAAAGCGCACTGTCACATGTTCCTCATATTTCTGCATCAACTCTTGCAGCGAAGCCGCATGGGTTCTTCGCTCCTCTCGTGGTAAAGCAAGCCAAGATGGATAGAACTCTAATAAAACAACCATCATATATTTCATCATCATACCCCCGATTCTTCTATGATGTGATGATTGTACGTCAGATCTAGGGAGTATGCATTAACATAGGTTAATGTTCAGCTGTATGGAGCAGCCTGCTCAGCGAAACCGGAGAAATGCCAATATATGAGGCAATATGATATTGAGCGATACGTTGATGTAACCCGGGATATTTCAATAAAAACGCCTGATATCGCTCAATGGCTGGCAAATATAGCAGTTCCCTCTCACGCTCTTCCTTTCTCGTATACAGCCTTTCTACACTAACCCGAACAAACCGCTCCCACATATGACTTCTATCCATCAACATTTGAAGCAGATCATACGGAATTTCAATCACGATCGAATCCTCCATCGCTTCAATCGAATAAGGAGAAGGCTGCCCGTTGATCATACTTGCATAAGAAGTAGCAAAATCATCTTCCAACGTAAAAGCCACGTTGTACTCCCTTCCATCCGGTAACAAATAGAAGAGACGGAAAAGCCCCGTTATGCAAAAATAAGCATGCTGCACCCGATCGCCAGCCTTGATCATGCATGTACCTGCTTTTAATTGTTTAATCGTTGTTCCTTCTTTGAAGGCTTGCCAATGATTTTGTTCGATTGGATACTTGGACATTTTGGTTTTGAAAGTGTCGTAAGGGTCAGTTATTTTGTCCACCTGTTTTTTTACCTCCTAATAAGGAAAACTCAAGCCTACTTGGGGATTGTTTTTATGATCAATGCCAAAAATAAGTCTGTCACAATACATGATGCAAAAAAAGTCCCGTTTGAGGGAAATCACTCAAATGAGACTTTTTTTAGTGATTATTTAATACCCATTTACAAAGTAATCAATGGTTTCTAATTCATCTTCTTTCAGTTCTCTGTTCACGTAATGTTGATATTCTTTCATGATTTTCTGCTTATCTCCACCACATTGATCAGTGAATTTCGCCATCATCCGAAGTTTGTCTGTTTCCTGACGAAACTCCTTTTTTGTCCACGGTCTTTGGTGTGAAGGAATATACGTATCGGCATCAAAAGCTTCTAACTCATCTAAAAGACGCAATATTTCTTTCACCGTATAATGTACTTTTTCGGCATACATTTTCGGATAAATACAATCACCAAGAAAAAGAATTTTCTCTTCTTTCACATACACGATCACTGAATCAGCCGCATGATCGCCTCCAACATGCTGCACGACACAAGTAACCCCGCCAAGATCAATCTCTATCCGACGGTCAAACGTGACATCCGGTAAAACCACCTGAATGTCTCGATGATCCTGATACTCTTCTTTTATCGCCTTCGCGCAAAACTCAATCTCCGTTCCTTCCATCACCCGCTCATCAATCGCCTCATCTGACCACGAAAACGGAACAAGCTTCTCCATTTCCTTTCTTGTCTTTGCAGAAGCAATTGAAACCATATCAGGCAACGCTGGCAGACCAAAAATATGATCCCAATGCCAATGCGTGAGGACAACCATATCCGGCGAGGCGTTCTCGTGTTCTAAGTTTTTTTGGATGAAATAGTTCGCATGATCTTCTGAATTACCGGCATCGATCATTAATGTTTTGTTAGTGCCTGCGACCATACCTAGGATGGGGCGGTCGGTAAGTGATACTGGTGTGATGTACCAAAAACTCTGACCTATTTTTTTAATTGAGTGCAAAGGTGCTTCCTACTTTCTGTCATTATTTTTTAAATTGAATCACGTTTTTTCCCATCGTTCTACTGTTTAAGTATATCGAATTTCATTACTCGAAGTAGCACGCGAAGCCAATATTGTTACAATGATCGCGATTGCAACGCCTAAAGCACCTGCCCAAGTAACAGAAGATAGAGAAACCCTCTCTACAAAGATACCTCCAATAGCTGCACCTGCAGCCATCGCCAATTGCATCATTGACTGATTGAGACCTAATAGTATACCTGATGACTCTGGCTCCATTGTAGCTAAGTGATATTGTTGAGTCGGGCCAGAAGACCATGCAGCAAATGACCATAATATTAAAATGAGCAATACTCCAACATAAGAATGCGTAACTAGTGAGAGCAATATGAGCATGATGACATGTAATGTCATTCCACTAATCAGAGTAAAATTCACACCCCATCGATCGGTACTAAATCCACCAAACTTTGACCCAACTAGACTAGCAATCCCGAATACGAGGAGAACTCCACTCAGCAATTTGCTGCTTACACCTGATATATTTAAAAGGTAAGGGGATAGGTAGGTATAGGCAATTGAATAACCACCAAGCCAGAAAAAGGTGATGGCTAATCCCAACACTACTTTTGGTTTTTTAAAAAGAGCGAGTTGTTGAATTAAAGGTACAGGTTTATCCCCTTGGATTTTTGGAATCGTAAGAGAAATTATCACCATAGCTAATAATCCGAGTAAGGCTATTCCTCCAAATACAGCCTTCCAACCAAAGAAATCACTAGTCATTCTGCCAAGTGGGACTCCAATGATCAATGATGCTGTAAATCCCATTACTACTGTAGCAATAGCGGTACCTTGCTTACCTTTTGGTGCAATTTTTTCAGCAATTGTTAATGCAGTAACTACGACCATCCCCGCTCCAAGAGCCATAATAATTCTTGACACAATAAATAATTGATACCCAGGGAGGACGAATGCAAGAATATTACCTAGAATAAAAACGCTAAGTGAAAATAACATTAACTTGCGTTTATTCATTCCCGATGTTAAAGCCATTAATACTGGGGTGAAGATGGCATACACAAGAGAAAAAATCGTAATTAACTGGCCGGCTGCAGCTATCGTAATCCCTAATGATTCAGAAATATTATCCAAAATACCAGAGATGATATACTCTGATGTACCAACTAAAAAACTTACAATAGCTAAAATGTAAATCTTTACAGTGTTTGACAATGTAGATCACTCCTTATATATAATACATTTACATATCTAGAATTGTTAATATGTATGGACAAAAAAACATATTACGATAAGTCGATTTGTATTTAATAAATGAAACTGAATTCTGATGTATGAATTCAGTTCATTTATTAAATATTTTTTTCTAGAATCTCAGCAATTTTTTTTATGGCATTTTCATCTCTTTTATAATACGTGTATTTACCTATACGCTCTGTCGTAATTAATCCAGCTCGTAGTAAAATTGAAAGGTATTGAGATGCTGTTGATTGCGTCATTTTCAATTTATCTGTTATTTGACTAACACATACCCCTGTAGTATTCATATCAATCCCTTCATGGGGTGTAAAATGACGATCAGGTTCCTTTAGCCATTGTAAAATTTGCAGTCTTGATTCATTGGATAAGGCTTTGAAAACTTCTATTGGCTCCATACAAACCATTATATCGATAAATAACGATATGTCAACATGTGTTGTTTGAGAGCCCATAAAACTTTCTATTTTACTAGATCACTCCCGCCGCTTTAGGCTTAATCGGTTTTTTGCAGAGTGGTTATATCTTCCATTCTGGTGCAATGGAGATGTTTGATGGAAAAGGATTAGAGTACTTTTTTGCTGCTTGTACAGCTAAATTTAGCCTTCTCACCCCTCACTAACTTATGATAAGGCTCACCGTGATGCCCTTAAATGAGGTTATTATCTACCAAGATTCTTAAAGTATTATTTAATGTTGGCAGATCTCTAATTAGCTCATGAAACACTTCTCAAGTGATAATGAAAGGAGAAACAATGAAAAATTGTCATTTTAGAACCATCAATTGCGTGAAGCGATTTGATTTTTTTGGACGAAAACAACGACCTGAAAATTAAGCCTACTTGGGATTGTTTTTATTATCAATGCCAAAAATAAGTCTGTGACAATCCGTGATGCAAAAAAAGTCTCGTTTGAGGGAAATCACTCAAATGAGACTTTTTTTAGAGATTATTTAATAACCATTTACAAAGTAAACAATGGTTTCCAATTCAACATCTTTCAGTTCTCTGTTCACGTAATTTTAATATTCTTTCTCGGCATCAAAGCATCTAACTCATCTAAAAGACGCAATATTTCTTTCACCGTATAATGAACTTTTTCGGCATACATTTCAGATAAATGCAATCACCAAGAAACAGGATTTTCTCTTCTTTCACATACACGATCACTGAATCAGCAGCATGATCGCCACCAACATGCTGCACGACACAAGTTCCCCCCCCAAGATCGGTCAAACGTCACATCCGGTAAAACCACCTGAATATCTCGATGATCCTGATATTCCTCCTTGATGGCCTTCGCATAGAACTCAATCTCCCTTCCTTCCCTCACCCGCTCATCAATCGCCTCATCTGACCGAAAACGGAACAAGGTTCTCCATTTCCTTTCTTGTTTTTGCAGAAGCAATCGAAAGCGTATTAGGCATCGCCGGCAAACCAAAAATATGATCCCAATGCCAATGTGTGAGGACAACCATATCAGGCTTGGCGTTCTCGTGCTTTAAAGTTCTTTGGATGAAATAGTTCGCATGATCTTCTGAGTTACCCGCATCGATCATTAATGTTTTGTTAGTGCCTGCGACCATGCCTAGGATGGGACGGTCGGTAAGTGATACTGGTGTGATGTACCAAAACCTTATGATTTATCTTGTTTTTTATCCAAAGCTATTTCAAAAGAGTTAATTTAAATTAATTTACTTTAAAATTAAATAGGTTATATAAAGCTTACAGGTTATAGTATTTATCAGACCTTTACCCGCAAGTTTTTCGCTTCAGAAAATGCACATTCTTTTAACGAATTTTCAACAACACGATTAGACAAAAGTATTTCTCTAATATTCTCCTCAACCTCTTCACCTAAAGATTGCAAAATTCCCTCTGCAATAGCCCTAGCAAGCAATGGGGGAACCGCATTTCCAATTTGTTGATACTGTGAGTCCTTTGATCCACAGAATTTATATGAATCCTGGAATGATTGTAGCCTAGCCGCTTCTCTAATACTGATAGCTCTGTCTATAACAGGATGAACCCACATTGATTTTCTGGCATTAAGTACAGTATCTGAAGGCTCATTATATGCAAGTCTTCTGTAAATCGTATTTTGTGTTCTGCTATGATCTGTGTAGGTTGTCTTCAATGAATCATCCAAATTATGGAAATTCTGACCTTCTTTAAGGGCCTTAAACCTTTTTAGAGCTACTTCACCAGTTTCAGTTCTAACATGGTTGTAAATCTTATCTATATTATTAAGATAATTATTAAGAGGACTATTAAGTAGCGGTTGATGGGACGACTTATCTAGTTCATCATCTTTAACATTTACACCTGGTGAAATGTTTTCTAAATCACCTATAGCATCATAGATTTTATTATACTCTTTCTTTTTATGAAATAATGGCTCAGGCGTTTTAACTGTTTTCGTTTTTAAACAAGTACCTTTGATTCCCATTAAAACTAATCGGCTTCTTTCTTGCGCTACTCCATAATGAGCAGCATTAAAAATATACTTATTTTCATTTAATACATAACCCAAGCTGGTAAACTTTCTTTTAATATAATTAAACACATTAAATGATTTAATGATAATCTCAATATCGTCATGATTTTCTTCTATATCGAATAACAAAACTTTATTTTCAATTACTTCTGATATCTTGCGTATTATCTTCTGAGCCTCAATGATGTTTTCAAGAGTATCTGTATATGAAGCGAAATCTTCAGTTGTTTTGTATAAAAGATTCTTCAGCTTTTCTCCCAGGTCAGTCCAATCTAATTGGTATAGGCTATTCCAGTATTCACAATGCTGACTAAGCCATTGCTTGTTTATTACCTTCATAAAAAATTTATAGTTTGCCTCTTTTTCTATAAAACGCAATAAATCAATGGGCGATTTCTTTTTAGCATGTTTTAAAAGTGTATTTAATTTAGAAAAGAGTTCATTACTTATCATAAAAGGTGTTAAATCTGTCCTCTGTTCGTACGCATTCATAAGAAAATTTCTCAAATTAACAGAATAAGATGTCCTTCTGCCAATCTTAATATGTTCTTCCACAGGCTCGATTTCCAGCTTAACAAGTTCGACTTCGTCACCTTCACTCAAAAAAAACTTATGCTTTTCTGACTCCATACTTTTCACGTTTTCCATCACAAAAGCTAAAGGACGAATTTCTTCAATCGCCCGCAAATACTCCTTAACAAGATTATTATTCGAAGAAATTAAGGTATTCTGCTGCCGATTCGCATTGGAAAATCCTTGACATGGCGGTCCTCCGATCACAACATCAATATCACAGAATTCACCAATCTTTTTTCCATTTTCGTCTGCATATTGAAGTTTTGTAATATCCTCATGTAAAATGACATCATTATGGTGGTTTATTTTGAAGGTTTTACGTGCGTTCTCATTAATTTCGACAGCGACTTTCACTTCGAACCTGCCTGTCTGTTCAAAGCCGTTGCTGAGACCGCCTGCCCCTGCAAAGAGATCCATTACTTTAAATTTTTTCATTATAAAACCTCACTTCATTAAGAAGTAGTCTTTCATACTATATTTTCGATAAGAACATAAGTTCCTGAATTTGTTTTTTAATTAACTTTTCAATTATATCATAATTATATTTATATCAAGTGGTTTAATGTTGGGTACTCGAGTAAGATTCCTGAATATACACTAGACAATTTGTTCTCACAAAGAATAACAAAACCACAGCGCTCCTATCCATGTCAGAAAATGCTCTCTAAAGTTCTCTGGCAATTTCTTCAGATATCAGGAAGTGAATCAAAAAGACTGCTATGTAATGAAGTTAATATGCATTTGGGAGCATGAACTCATGCAGGACTTCAACACTCCGTTAATCATATTGCATCGTATATAAAACACTATATGCCCTTAAATTAAAAACACCCTGAATCTCTGTCAAAGGATTAGGGTGATAAGATTAAATTAAGTTTTTTAATTCCTGTGCGCAGGTTTCTTTGTACTGAATCCAGCATGCTTCTTGCTTCGCCCATTGTGTAACGTTTCGCTCTCCCGCAGATTCCCTAAGGTAGGACAATGTCTTTTCTGCGATTATTCGAATAATATCATCCCATTTTTCGGAAAGGGATTGCTTTTCCCATACTTCAACTAAATCTATCTGTTCACTATATATTTGATGAAGCATTGCAGTTGTATAATAAAGGACGTTTGCTTTGTAACCTCTTAGCTTCATTTCATCAACAATTTTCTTTACCCTAAGATTAATTATAGCTCGGGCAATTAGTTTTTGATAGACAGATAATGTTATCTTATCTAGGGTATTTCCGCTCCAGAAGCTCTTATTCAACTCCATGAATTTTTTAAAAGCTTCTTCCCCTCCTTTACTAGAAACGTGAGGATAGCCTTCCCATGACATGAAATATTTAGCCAAATCAACTTTTGTGAGGACTTTATTTTTCGGATATTGCTTCTTAAAGTCGGTCTGTTCTTTGCCTCTATTGCGTCTATTTATATCAACCATATACTGCCCTCTGGCACGTTCAAAGTACCATTTGCTTTCGGATCTTCTGCCCTCTATTCCAGGAATCCAGATATTTCTTGAAAATTTTTCGAGGTCAGACATGAAACGTGTATTGGCTAATAAATCTGATTTATTAATCTTGTTTTGTGTATTAGCATACTGTGATATGCGTGAAATCATCTCATCTTCGATCTGGTGCTGATCCCTTTCAACAAATTCATTCACCTGTAGGATTGTAAGTTTTGCCTGAACATAGACATCCTTCAGGCTGATACCATCCTTGTAGGCTTTATGAATAGAAGCTGTCGTTTGACCTCCGTTGACAATCTGCCATCCACTTAATCCCTTAATCTTAAATTGGTTTACCCCGTCTTTTACTGGTTCAAAGTCACCAGTACGAGCAACTGTTGATATACCATTGTTATATGCAACAAACATTTTACGCTGAAAAGGATCCTTTAATGTATCGCGAATGCCTTTGTTGGTTCCGCCCCTCGCTTGAAGGAATGAACGTACATTTCGCTCAACAAGCTTTTGCCCCCATTCATCATAAGCTTTAGCTAGTAACTCAGCTGAAATATAACCTATATAACATTCAAAATCCTTCACACCACTTGAAGGGCCAGGGACAAACATCATTTCAAATGTTTCACCGTAATCCTGTTCAAAATTAATGTAGTCTGTTTCAATAGCTTGCTCAGAAGTGATCAGTTGCTGAACTCGATCGATATCCCATACTTGAACATTAACCGTCTCAATTCCAGGGATGGTTATTTCTACAGGCTTATTGGAAGTATAATACATGTTTGTGATAACAAAAATATTAATCTCATTTAAACTATTCAATACTTCATCAATGATTTTAGCAAGATCATGAGCTTCCAAAGAATGATCAATCGTCTGAAGGAGATTCTTTGAATTTGTAATAAAGCGTTTTGCCCTATTGGCTATTTCAGTAACAGCAGTCATGTTGATGGAAAGCAAATCTTCTTCATTCTGCTCAAAGTTATAATCAACAACGTAAACATCTAATACTTGATTCTCATCATCATAAGAATAGGCATTTACGGCAATGTTTTTTCCAGAATCCTTAAAAGGAGGTAACAGAATTTCAGGTTCATCTGGTCTATCCATAAAAGAAATCATTTTTTCCAGGAAAGGAACCTGGTAACTACCAGATTTTATTGCTTTTTCCTCTAACTCTTCTGTAAAATCGAGCAGGAATTCTTTTTTTTGTCTTGTTTCTCTCATCTTTTATCCTTCCACTCTAAACAATTGATATATGGTTTCCAGCTGCTTCTCATGTGCTGAACAATGAGTCAAATCAATATTATAGCTTACATGTGAAATTCCTTTTGGCAGATGCTCCTTTATTAAGCGGGGAAATTTTTCACCAGCCTCATACACCTCTGTCTTTTCCATAAAATACAGTACATCTTCATATTCTTCTTCTCTAAACCCCAGATCAGTCAATAAATCGCTAAAAATTAGTGCAATTCTTTCAGATCTTTCTGCAAGCTTGACACGAACCTGTCCTGCCAGCTCTTGAAGAGAAAGTCCATGTGTTCGGCTTTGCTCTAGAAAACATACATAGAGATAAATTGAAGATACGGCTTCATTCAGCTTTAGCTGGTTTTCATTTGATATTTTAATCGTTTTTGATAATTTTTCAATAATTGTTTTGATCTCAATTCCGCATCTAGTCCCCTTAAAATCAATGCGACCTTTCGTTGGTCCTTCCCAATGCTCGATTATAAGAGGCGGCTGGCCAGGATGCTTTTCCAGCCATTCATTAATAAACCATAATTCCCCAAACAACCCACGCTGTTGCTCTTCTGAAAGCCGCTTAAATCCTCCGCGCTGAAAGAAAGTCCTCCATCGATCAAGTACCTTATAGACTGTTGAAAAGAGGGAGCCTTCTTCTTCAGCTATTGCCAGATGATCAGCGAGATTCTGCAGAACAAGTTCAAAGATTTCTGGGCTTTGTTCATCCTCTTGTCGGATAACAAGAAAATAATGTTCCTTTAAGAGGGATAGTTTTTCAAAGTATTCCACCTTAACGGACATTCCCCTCCATTTAGGCAATGCTTTTTCCTGGTCTTCGTCCCATCCTCCTGGCCCCAAATCAATGTACAGCTGCCTATGATGATTAGTAGGATCAATTCCTGCAAACATAATTGGATTCTCATAAGTCAAGACATTCAATTTGTAAACTTCACTATCATCCTTGCCCCTAAGTTCTTGTATCAATTCCTCAAATTCTAATTTTAGGTTCAACACAGTACTCTCCTTAAAAATTATATCGTTTTATTTGTCTGGTAGATGCCTTTCTCTTCGATTTCCGTCGCAGGGAAAGAAAACGCAATTCCAATTGGCACTAGTTTCGAGGAGAATTTCACATCTAAACTCTTAAAGATAGGAACTTCTGGATGCAAAGGATATATTAACATTAGGCCATTTTCCTTTGAACGCACTCCTCGTTTATCTTTACGCTCTTTAAGTTCTTTAATTTTATCGAAGTCCAAATCCATGTCCTCATGGTTTGGAGACACAATAGCCCCAATGTCTCTAATTTGATACTTGCTATCAGGCTCTTTGATTTTATTCCCAAGTGCAGAAGCAGATTTCAAACTGATTTTCCCTAATTCAACCGGGTATTCCGATAGACCATTAGCAGATTTAAGCTGACCTTCTACAATTGAAACTGTCCAATTTAATAACTCGCCCTCTTTGTTCACTCTATCAATATAGTCAGCAATTAGTGCAGAATTTACAATATTACTGTCAGCCGTTCGATATTCTGACAGAAATCCCTTTATGTGTTCTGCGTTCACACCAGATGCCGAGTAGAAGTTGGTCTTTTTGTATGTTGTCTTTGTTAGAGGAAGTATATTAACGAGTTTAACAGCCGCATCCATGTTTCCTTTCATTACATCTTCACTTGGATCAAATAGTCTTGTCTGTTGTAGGGTACCAGCATAAATGACATTTGAAGAAACTGCATTTCTCATTTTCAAAGGACTTGTAAGCTTCATTGTTGGATGGCTGAGCATTTTTATTGCATATTCAGAAGGTGTCTTCTTCATTGCAGCCAGACGGTCAAATTCCTGTCGAAGTTGAATCATCGCAATAGACAGATGTTCAAAATTTGAAGCAATCTCATTAGAAGTATAAATGCGGCAGATATCCATATAACCCCTTCTATAGCCAAACCAGCGCCCCATCTGCATGAGAGTATCGTACATAAGCGTATTACGGAAATAATAGGTGATACTTAAGCCTTCTAGTGTTAATCCTCTGGATAATTTGTCTCCACCAACAGCAATGACATTTAACCCTTCTTCTTTATATTGATGGTAGTCTAATGCATCCCGGCTGTTACCATTTATCTCAAAAACTTGGATACTTTCACAGCAATTCATCAATTCTTTATATACTTCATTCCAGCTGAATTCTGGATGATTTTCATTAGGCCAATCTTTACTTGTTGGGAGAATATCATTTTCATAAAGGTCTTGTAGCTCTGCAATCACAGTGCTTTCTGGATTATACTGTAGTTGCTTTGATATAGCATCAAATGCCCGCGCCACTGCGTCTTTTACACTTGACTGGACATCTTTAAAGCGAGAAGTATGTATGAGCATTGAATTATGCTTATTTCTTTGTCCTCTCAGATTGCGGATAGCAATCACAAGGAGGAATTCAAGTATTGCTTCACGCATTTGAGGAGGAACTTCTTCGAATTTATTTGCGTCAGATTTCTTTTTAATTTTTGTAAATACATCAAGGTCTTCTTGACGCAAATGGCGGATCAGACTTGGGCGAGTATCTTCAGCGTCCTCTTCCACATTAAAATATTCCTCAGGTCCGCAATATTCCTTCGGCTTTGGTAGGCCGACAAGGAAATCTTTTGGATACAGGTCATCGCCTTCTTCATTTGTACTTCCTTCATTGCTGATTAGAAGATTTGCAAAAGGTGTTGCAGTATATCCGACAAAAGCCTTCCGACTAAAAATTTCAAGAATTTGCCTAATTAAACGATTGATCGTTTTCGGATCTTCATTTTTATCAGGGTTGGAAGTGTCAACGGATGCCTGATCAGCTTCGTCATCAACAATTAAGACGGGAATATCTAAATTATATATATCCCGATGATAAATTAACTGGTCTCGAAGTGACTCTAGTACAGTTTTATTTTTCTTAACAACCATTAATGTTGGTGAATTTAGGTTACTAGTACCCCTTTGGCTTGATTTGATATCATGGTCTTCTGTTGTCCAAGAAGAAATGATATGATCAGCCGTATTTGCGCTTATTTGGGCAACCCCTATTGGATTTCCATCTTTGTCTGTTCGGTTTCCGATCACCTCTTCATTCAGACGGATCTGTGTCTGAGTTCTTAAATCATTATGAATACCTGACAGCACAATTATTAGCATATAGCCGACATCAAAAGCTTTATTGATTAAGCCAGTGAAATTAGCTGTTTTACCTGACTGAACGTAACCTAATACAAGCCCACGTTTATCGAATGGATCCATCGAGCTTGGATTTCCTATAGATGCCATTATCTGATTCGTTGTTTCATCTATTGCAGTAACTGCCTCAAAAGGCCAGTTTTTCGAACTGGAGAGATATCTACGGTACCTGGACCAGAAAAATCCGCTAGCTACCATCTTAGGCTCAAACCAGCTTTTTTCTTTGGATTCTCTCATTACATAATCCTTTGGAACTTCCAAACCAATTTTGTACTTTATGTACATTTCAAGTGACCATCTTTGAAATGTTGGATCGTCAATATGGCTCTCCGCCGACGCTAATCCTCTTGCTGATTCCAAGGCTTTTTCAGCTGCCTCTTCCTGATTTTTATAAACTGTTTTTAGGTAATAATATGTATTTGAAAAGTTCTGTTCAAAAAAATCTTTCAAATCAATTGCTGACATTCAAATTCGCCTCCAATAAAATTACTTTTAAAGTTGCACGGTTTAATTCATCAAATGCAGGTTGCGTTAACAAAATATTCAAAAGCTGTTCTTCGTTTTCAGCAACATTCAACTGCATCATAGAAGAAGCAAATTGGACTACCAATTCTTTCTTGCTGTCTGAAACCTTTTGCACTTCTTCTTCTGGAACCTTAGGAGCATCAATAATATTGCTTGGCGAGCCAAGCTGTACAAATTTCAAGTATAAGTTTAAGAGTTTTACATGTTCATCATCCAAATTTTTAAGCAACTCAGAAAGAATCGGATGATTCCGATTTAAAATAAATTGAGGACCATCATCTTTTCCTGACTGCTCCCATGTATTTAGACTTCCCTTAACAGAAGGATTTCTAGGACCAGACTGTGTCCGGAAATAAAACATATCCCTTGAAACTTTTCGTGCAATGGATGAAATGGATTCAAGTCTTCTTTTAGCGTCTTCAGGCAAATTAATGCCCGATTTTTTTATATCAACCTGCCAGTCTGAGTCAGCTGAATTCGGAAGATCGATGCGAACCCTGGCCAGCTGTGAAGCTACATCCTTTGGAAACAGCCCCATCCAATCACCAAAATATAGAAGACGATTTTCTCTATAGATATATAACCCCTGGTGATCACGCCAGCCTTTGTAACCGCCAGCCTTCTTATATTCAGATTCTGTTAGATTGGATGCATGAGGCAAAATAAAATACTGTACTTTAATTCTATTATCATTAATTTTAAGAATCTGCATTTCTCCTTCCAGTGTATTTGAATGACTCCTCATAAAGGGATCCCACGGATCTATCACTTTACCGTTAATAAAGAGGCTTACTTCTTTTTCTTCCAGTATAGAGTGAAAGACAAATTCCAGGTGTCTATTAATACGGGAAACTTTATTGTAGAAGCTTGTTTCCTTTAATCTGCGCTTTCGTCCGACTCCCATAAAACGGTCAAGTTTATCAATACAGACGACTGTGCCGTTTTCTTCCTTTATTTCACCCATTTTCAATTTGATTTCTTCAGGAATTCTGGTAAAAAGCTGCCATTCATTACATTCCGATACATGATCAAGATCCCAGCATCTCTCATAATATACTCCATCTTTTTTTGTCAAAACACTCAACCGCTTCCCAAGTGAAAAAGAAGCCGTTTTTAACCCCATTCCAAAACGACCGAGTTCGTTTGCTCTTCTATGCTCTCTTGGGTCTTTAGAACCAATACTCATGGCAATTTGAAGCATATCTTCAGTCATACCGAAACCATTATCTTTTATGGTAATCATTCCATCTGTATCGTTATAAGTAAAATTAATTTTAATAGTTGATGCCTTAGCATCGAGACTGTTATCTACAAGATCAGCAATAGCTGTGCTAGCGTTATATCCAATAGAACGAAGCGCCTGAATCACAGGCGCTGCTGATGGTCTTGTCAGAACTGTATTCATCTATAAAACCTCGTTTCAAAGCACTATTCATCTTAATTATAGCAAATAATTAGTAGAATAAAGTGTAGATAATAGTTTGTACTTAAGTTTACAGATAGATAAAACAAAGATTTCTTATTAGGTTTTATTAAATGGTAAAATACCTCATCTACTTATGATAAGGCTCCCCCCGAACAATCCGAAACGCCCGATAAATCTGCTCCACCAACACCAATCTCATCAACTGATGCGGAAACGTCATCCTCGAAAATGACAGTTTCTCATTCGCACGCTGCATGACAGCATCACTTAGTCCAAGGGATCCGCCTATGACGAAACATACTTTGCTTTTTCCGTATGTTGCCAGCTTATCTATTGTATCGGCTAATTCTTCGGAAGTTTTCATTTTTCCTTCGATGGCGAGGGCGATGACGTGGGCGTCTGGGTTGATTTTGCTTAGGATGCGTTCGCCTTCTTTGTCTTTGATGATTTTCATGTCTTGATCACTGAGATTCTCGGGTGCTTTTTCGTCCGCGAGCTCAATGATCTCGATTTTTGCGTAAGCTTGTAATCGTTTGGTGTATTCGGCTATGCCTTGCTTTAAATATTTCTCTTTTAATTTTCCTACTGTGATAATTGATATATTCACAGGTCATCCCCACCTTAAGAACAAGTTATTCATATAAGTTATCAACAATTGTGGATAAAATTTGTGTATTTTGTGTCCGATCATTCGTTCCCCACTATATATATTGCAGGTTCATCGCACAATTCACAGGTTGTGGATAAACTGTGTGTATGTTCGATTTTTCTGAATTCCGGCGGCGTTTCGTGATCATCTATGTACATGTCTAATACGGTTTCTATGTGTTCTGCACAAGCATAAAATGTTTTATTCATAAGTTTCTTATTCCTCCAATAAGTTCTTTAGTTATACACAAGTGTTTCGCTCATTGTCCAATATAACCGATTTATTCACATGTTAATAGTCTTTTACCATTTCTCACACCTTTTATCCACAAACTAAAAAAAGCCTCCACTTCTGTGAAGGCTTCTTTCTATAAAAATGGATTATAAAATCTCGTTCCTCTAACAAATGTAATCACTAGCGACACGATCAGCACCACACCAACAAACAATAACGCCACATAATCTGCTTTTTGAAAGTCTTTTGCTGTAAACCATGTTCGCTTTTTATGCTTTCCAAACCCTCGCAGCTCCATCGCATTGCTGATCGTTTCAATCCGCTCTAAGCTGGAGAAAATCAACGGCATCACAATCGACAGCGCATTTTTGATCCGTTTTCCCAGCTTTTCATTCTTCGATAAATCAATGCCTCTTGCTTGCTGAGAAATCGCGATCGTGCGAAAATCCCGCTGAATATCTGGAATATAACGAAGAGCAATCGCTACCGCATACGAAATCCGGTAGCTGACCCCAATTCGGCTGAGAGATGAGGCGAATTCACTTGGATTTGTTGTCACAATAAATAAAAGCGCTGCTGGCATCACGGTCACGTATTTTAGCGTAATGTTCAATTGATAGAAAAGCTGTTCAAGTGTGACGTTGTACCAGCCGGCAATATGAAACAGCTCATGCTTTGCTCCGTAGATGGCGACACCTTGCTGGGGCGCAAAGATGTAAATGGCGATGTTATTGATCACTAGGAAAATCGCCAGGACGATCACCACGAAGGAAATATCACGAAATCGTACGTTCGATAGCAGAAAGAACACGATACTAGCAACTAGCATAAACACTAATACGCCTGTATCATACGTGAGCATCGCTGCGGATGACCAGAGGATAAAGCAAATGAGTTTGGTTGCACCTGTCAGCCGGTGAATCGGTGACGGGCGATCGATATAGGACAGCATGTCTACAGCCATGTCATTCGTTCCTTTCTGTCAACCTCAATGAAGCGTTCCACGAGTTCATTTGGATTCGGCCAATCAGCTTTCAGCGCCAGTTCATACAGCGATGTTTCCTTTAAGCTCGCCTTTTGGACAAGCAGCTGATCTGTCAGCACTTTGGCTGGTGTATCATCTGCGATTTTTTCTCCATCTGAAATGACAATGGTTCTTGTTGTGTATTCAAGCATCAAGTGCATATCATGGGTGATCATGAAAATCGTGACACCCTGCTGGTTTAATTGCTCTAAAAACGTCATCATCTCTGTGTAATGTTTAAAGTCCTGTCCTGCGGTTGGTTCGTCTAGGATGAGGATTTCTGGCTCTAAAACAAGAATAGATGCAATGGTGACGCGTTTTTTCTGTCCAAAGCTGAGGGCTGAGACCGGCCAGTTCCGAAATGGATACAGTCCGCACACTTTCAGGACCCGCTCCACCCGTTCTTTGATCTCTTCTTCCTTTATGCCTCTTAAAACGAGACCAAATGCGACTTCATCAAAAATCATTTGTTTAGAAATCATTTGATTTGGGTTTTGCATGACGACGCCGATTCGTTCAGAGCGCTGTTTGATCGTATCTTCTGTGATGTCATCACCATTTAAAAGAATTGTCCCTTTCGTTGGCTTTTCAAACGCACAGAGCACCTTGGACAATGTTGTCTTGCCTGCGCCATTGGCTCCTGCGATGCTGATCATTTCTCCTTTTTTGACGGTAAAAGAGATGTTGCTCAGCGTGTTTGGTCTTGTTGGATAGTCAAAACTCAGTTCGCGCACTTCTAGTAAATCCTGTGCTGCATTCTGTTCGACTGACGGTTCAGACGCTTCCATCCACTGTTCGATTTTCTCTTTTGCCTCGTCGTCTAAGGTGAGACGCTGTAAATCAGCGATCTGATCTCCCGGTGCAACCGGAATACCTGCATATTTCATCGCCTTTACATATAAAGGCTCACGTAAATATGCCGCTTCTAATACGTTTGAGGCGAGCAATTCATCTGGTGTCATATCCGCTGCAATCGTTCCTTCATTGACAACGATAATGCGGTCCACATGACGGAAGAGGACGTCCTCTAATCGGTGCTCAACCATCACGATGGTTTTTTTCGTTTGTTTTTGCAGCCGGTCAATGAGGTCGATGACTTCTTTACCTGTTGCGGGGTCTAGGCTTGCAAGTGGTTCATCAAACAGCAGAATGTCGACATCATTGACAAGTACGCCCGCAATGGCGACACGTTGTTTTTGCCCGCCTGACAGCTCATGCACGGACGATGCCAGCTTGCCGTCTACCTCTGTTAATCTGGCAGCTTCCTCGACACGTGTGTTCATTTCTTCGCGTGTGACTTGATCATTTTCAAGCGTGAACGCGATGTCTTCTCCAACGGTCAGCCCGATGAATTGTCCATCAGGGTCCTGAAGCACCGTTCCGACAAGCTGTGAGAGGGAGAAAATGTTCTCTTTCTCTGCATTTTTCCCGCCGATGTGAAGACTTCCTTCCATAGAACCTTTATAAGACGCAGGAACTAGCCCATTGATACAATGGGCTAGTGTGCTTTTTCCCGATCCAGACGGGCCTGCGATGAGAACTTTTTCTCCTTCATAGATGGTCAGGTTGATATCCTTTAATGTTGGTTCTGCCTGACTGCGATACTTGAATCCGAAATGTTCGAATTGAATCATCGGTTTCTTCATTTATGTGTTCCACCTTGCTTCATGATGTTTCTTTCGATAGACTGCCGCTTTTGCTTCTCGTTTTCGCATAAGCTGCAATGATGATGGTTCCTAGTACACCAACTGTGATGATGTTTGAAATCCCTGCCACGATGCCTTGAACAAACACTTTGTTCGCAGGTTCTGCATAGATCACAATGTCGAGTACAGGAGCAATAATAAACCAGCCTAATGCCTGTGCACCTGCTTGTACGGCATTAAAGAGCGTGATTTTCTTCCAGCCGAAGTCGCCCTCTTCTACTTTTAAACGGTTAGAAATAAAGCCGATCAATAAACCAACGACACCCGATACAATAATCCAGCTCCACCAAGGGCCAAATGTGGTCGCATCTTTAATGAGATGGCCAATAAAACCAATCAGTGCGCCTGCAACAGGACCAAATAGCACGGCCATTAATGCTAGGAATGCGTATGAGGTTTCAATTTGTGTATTCGGAATTCCAGTTGGAATGGAGACAAATCGTCCTAGAATCACAAAGACGGCTGCGCCAATTCCAATGGCAACGACAGTTTTCGTTGAAAGTTGTTTTCCTGCCATGATGTATCCTCCTCTTATTCGTATATAATGCGCGGAGCTTTGCGAATCGAAAGGCGCCAGCCTGTGCCTGTACCGATGTTATAAGCCTTTGCAAATGACCCTTGATTGATCGCCACGCCTAAATGGTCGAGTGAATTGACATATACGAGTGGTTCGCCTACCTTTAAGTCGGCAAAAGATCGTCCATAGGTCATGATATTTTTATACACATTTTTCGGCCCGTTGGCAATGGTAACTTCTATTGCATCCCCATAATTAATTGAAAGCTGTTCAAATAGCGTGTGATGAATGTTTGTCCATAGGTTTCCGAATCTCACATCTAAAATATCAATCGTCCCTGTGATCACATCTTCTTCCGCATAAGCCTGTACGACTGGAAGATGGATAATATCATCAATATTCGCCTTTGGCCCAACCTCTTCAAAAGAAATCACACCTGATGCAATTCTCGCCCCTGTATAAGCGTAAATATCTCTCCCATGGAATGTATGTGATTTTCCCGACTTTGGCAGCCGGTTAATGGTTTCATCTAAATAACGGGCTTCCACAATGCCAATATCCTGGGCAACGTGCGTGAGTGTCCCGTTATCTGGAGTAATGATATAGTGTGAGCTTGTCGTTTTGACGACAAGACTTTTTCTCTCTGATCCAACGCCCGGGTCAACGACGGAAACGAATACCGTCTCTTCCGGCCAGTATGTGACGGTTTGAAGCAGGCGATAAGATGCCTCCCAAATGTCATACTGCGGAATATTGTGTGTTAAATCGAAAATGCGGATGCTGCTGCTGACCGTATTTGCCACTCCGTACATTGCACTGACAGCTCCATCATCAATGCCGAAATCTGATTGTAAAACCAATGCATGTTCACTCATGTCAATCTCCCTTTCATTTGAAAAAATGGATGTGGTGTTTCACGTGGAACATTTGAACAATTGTATGAAAAAAAGTGGACAATAAAAAATACCCCATCCTTATCTTTGAATCATAAGGACGAGGTATTTGTCTCGTGGTACCACCTTTATTTACTGTTTGCTCGCGCTAAACAGCCTCTACAAGTACAAAGCTCCAATCTGGCTCATATACTGTGGTTTTGATAACGAGTACCAACTCTCGTCGTCACCTACTAATATCATAGATATGTTCAGCACGAGGCTCAGAGACCATTTTTCGAATCATTATTTTTGCTTCTTTTCAGCTGCCGAAGCTCTCTGTGGAAAAATTGATGATTGTACTTTCTCTCGTCATTGCCTGTATAACTATCTTGAATTAAAGCTATCATACATGATGTTTTTTGATAAATCAAGTTATTTTTCTGAACATTTTTAAAAATGAGTCAACTGGTGCTGGAAGAGTCTTCTTTTTATGAAATTTAAACAAATGTTAAAGCGCGAGATATGGTGTCTTTCTTTTCTAGGGGTATAATAAAGGTGAAGGGAGGTACAGCGTGTGTGGACCATCTGTATGAATGAGTTTAAGCAGCTCTTCAAAAGCACAAAATCTATTTTAACAATTGTTATTATTTTCATTTTATCTACTTTTGTTTCAAGTCTTCCGTTTATCGCTGCTCATCAGGAAAAATGGGAACTGGCAAAGGATCCTTATTCTATTGGGAATGAACTGGTGATGTCTTTATTTGGTTTCTTCCTTATTTTTTTGTTGTCTCATGATATTTTAAGCCGCGAAATTCATTTGAAAACCATTCGTTTTCTCGTCAGTAAAACAACCCGTTTGAACATTATCATCGGGAAATATCTAGGACTGATGCTGTTTTGGCTTAGTTGTATTATGACGACATATGTGCTGAATATGGTGATTTCACACCGTTTTCTGTTCTCAGATGCCTTAAAAATCTTAACCTTTATCAGTGTCGGTATCTCATGTGCTTTATTTTTGTCCATGCTCTTTCCAACACCGCAGAAATCAATGTTTGTCGGTATGTTATTTTCCTTTCTTTTCCCAATCGTCAGTATGATTTCTGTTCTTTCTTCAGAACGAATGATTCATTGGTTCCAATATATGACGCCTTATTATTATGCGCGCTGGAGTGAACCGCTGACCTATGTCCTAATGAACACGGCATTGACCGTTATCTTACTCATTGGAACTGCACTGTTGTTTCAAAGGAGGGATGTGTAGATGCTTCATACAAAAGGGCTCACAAAAAAATATCGTACAAAAGTCGCAATAGATCATATTAATCTTGATGTCAATCAAGGCGACATCTTCGGACTCATTGGACCAAAGGGATCTGGTAAGACGACGTTTTTCAATATCATTACCGGCATCTCCCGGCCTACCTCTGGTACGTTTACAGTGATGAATATGCCTTCGCTAAAAAAAGTGAGACAGCATATCGGTGTTCTGCCTGAATATACGGATTTATATGAAGGTCTTACGGCTCTTGAGCATATTGCCTATTTATCAAAAATCACCGGAACACGCCAGAGAACGAGTGATTATGAAGAACTGCTCGAATTTGTCGGTTTACATCATGATCATCAGGAAAAGGTCGGTGCCTTCACACCTGGTATGAAAAAGCGGCTTGGAATGGCGCAGGCCATCGCCCATCAGCCGGAATTTATTTTACTTGACGAACCTTTTGCCGATATTGATGCAGATTCGATCTTGCACATCCAGCGGGTTATTGAAACATTAAAGGATGAAGGGAAAACCGTCTTTTTAACAGCTGACCGCCCAAGGTTCACCAATAGTATTTGTACCAAAACGGCGTTCATTTCTGAAGGAAAATTAGTGTCCCCACATACTCATCCTCAAGAGAAAACCATCACATCCTCAAACATACGTGCAACCTTCAAGCATGCATGGATTGATGATGAGGTGAAACCTGTTCTCACACAGTACCTACAAACTGTCGGAACAGATCTTGTGATCAGTGATGACGAGACCTCATTGTTAATTCGTTCAGAAGCTCAAGTTCCAGCGATCATTCGCGCTTTCGTGAAGTGTAAAGTCGATTTATACAGAGTCACGGCTCAGGATGCCATGATGTCCTCATAAAGTACCGTACGCTTTCTGCACGGTACTTCGTCTTTTTTATAAAGGTTTACTCATATAGATACCGGTTTCTGCAAATCCCGTTTTCTCGTACAGCGAACGGGCGATTTGATTGTGAGCAAAGACATGGAGCGAGAGTTTTTGCACACCTAATGACTTTGCCTGCTCCTCTAATGCAGCAATGGCCTGCTTTGCAAAGCCTTTTCCTCGATAAGCTTCAAACAAAATAAAGTTATAAATAAATCCTTCGTGCTGCGGATGATTCGGGTCATAGCAAAGCCAAACCCAGCCAATCGCTTCTTCCCCATTTAAGAAATTCCACAGCTCATGATGCTCTGTCTGCAATCCTTCTGGAAGCAGTCTGTCAAATTGTTCTTCTGCGTTCGCAAGTGATTCTTCCTTCTTCCATGTTCCTGCGAGTACCTTTTCTTCCGCGTACCGCTCAATGGCCTTCTCCATCAATGCATCGTAATCGGTTTGTGACATCGGTTGTAGTGTAATCAATCGTACCGCCCCCTTTCCTTTATCATATGATGAGCATGCAAAAAAAACCAGTCCCTTGTTGGAACTGGTTAGCCGCCATATCGGTCGGTTTGAGAAAGTTTGATCTCTGCTGATTTTTTCTTCCCGCTTCGGTAAAATTGCACCTTTACCTTGTCGCCGACCTTCCTTTGATATAAGTACTTACGAAGATCCACGATATTTTGAACACTCTTGCCATCAAAGGAGGTCACGACATCCAGCTCTTTTAGTCCCGCTTTTCCTGCTGGAGATAACGGCTCAACACTCATGACAACAACCCCGGATGTAACCTTAGATGGCAGTTTCAACGTTTCCTGCCAGTGGTAACTCGCAATATCTGCTAATGATTTCATGCCGACGCCAAGATACGGACGCTTTACCTCTCCGTAGCGCTCTAAATCCTCTATGACAGGGATAACCAAATTCGCTGGAATAGACAGCCCAATTCCTTCTACCTCTGATTCAGCAATCTTCATTGAGTTGATGCCGATCACCTTTCCGTCCATATTGATCAAGGCACCACCGCTGTTTCCAGGATTGATGGCGGCATCTGTTTGCAGTACCTCTGCATTCCAATCCGTCTGTCCGTCTCCATTTGAGTCCACAGGAATCGCTCGCTCTGTGCCTGAAATGACTCCTTGTGTGACAGAGCCTGCGAATTCAAGCCCTAATGGATTTCCAATGGCGATGACTGGCTCACCCGGTTTCACATGGTCTGAGTTACCGAAGGCTGCCGTTTTCTTGATTTTATCACTTTTGACAGTGAGAACCGCTAAATCCATAAGCTGATCGCTGCCGACAAGATTGGCACTAATTCTTGTCCCGTCATGGAGGCTCACTTCAAGCTGGTTGGCGCCTTTGATGACGTGATGGTTTGTGACAATATAAAACGTGTCACCCTTTTTTTTATAGATCACACCTGACCCGCTGCCTGCTTCTCCGCCTTCCTCCCAAAAGCTCGACTTTTGGATATTAATGACGCCGACCACCGTATCTGACATATTAGACACCACTTTCGTGACAGCATCATTGACGTTCACATTCACAGTTTTTAAAGGGCCCTGAGATGTTTGTCCATCACCGTTCTGCTGCCATCCAAAGGGACTGCCGCTCTGTCCAGATACATAGGGGAAAAAGAATCCCATTAAAAAAGCTCCTACCAATACACCGATCAAACCAGAAAGAAAATATCCTTTTCTGCTTCGTCTCGGCTTCCACTCTACATCGCGATAATCCACTATGTTTCCTTCCTTTCAGTGAATAGATGATGTATATAGTGTTGGTAAGAAGCTCTTATCTTAATCATACGATTATAAAAATCATACGGCGCAAAGCGGGGTTGCTTTTTTCGGGTCCGTATCAAATAAATCAAAACCGTCCCCCACAACAAAACCCTTCATTTCAAGCGTCTGCTGGACCGCCATACGGGCTAAATCCTTCATGTTGTTGTCTTGACTCAAGTGAGCCAAATAAATGCGTGTGGTGGCATCTCCAATGACATCTGTCATTGCAAGAGCAGCATCTTCATTTGATACATGTCCGACATCGCTTAAAATTCTGCGCTTAATGCTCCATGGGTATCGGCCCATTTGCAGCATACCGACATCATGATTGCTCTCAAACACAAACGTATTGGCTGACTTAATAATGCCTTTCATGCGGTCACTCACATAGCCGGTATCTGTCATAAGCGCAAGTTTGCGCCCTCCATAATGGAATACGTAAAACATAGGCTCTGCCGCATCGTGTGAGACGCCAAATGACTCGACATCAAGACCGCCAAAGGATTGAACAGTCTCCATATCAAAATGGAATTTCTGCTCTGTATCAATTTTTCCGATATGAGATTCCATCGCCTTCCATGTTTTCGCATTTGCATAGACAGGAAGCTTGTACTTTCTTGCCATGACACCAAGCCCTTTAATATGATCGGAGTGCTCGTGTGTCACAAAAATGCCGTCCAAGTCTTCAGGCTTGCGGTCGATTTGGCCAAGCAGCTCGACCATCTGTTTGCCGCTTAAACCAGCATCGACCAAAAAGGCATGCTCGTCTGTTTCTAAATAAAAAGCGTTCCCCGTACTTCCGCTCGCTAGTACACTGAACTGCAAGCTCATGTTCTCTCACTCCATTGAAGATTTGTCATCTTTCTCTATATGATCAAGTGTTGAGCCATCGATGGCATTGATCAAATATTCTTCCTCTGTCTTTTTCTTTGAACCTGCTGATACGCCTTCAAGCTCCACACGCCATACAGGAACCATGACTTGCGTGCTTGCCCCCGGGTATTGCGTATAATAACCAAGCTCTACCTTTTTCACGGTCGTGTTTTGGCTCAGCATATTTTGCGTATATAAGTCCTTCACGGTTTCAAGTGCTGGGACAAGGGTTTCTTTTCTCACTTCATTAATAGACGTCACCATTGACTGCTGATATGAGACGACTTCGTTTTGATCGTTGATATCTAAGGTGATTTTCCCGATGGTTTCGGTGTCATCAAGGCCTTCTTGGAAAATGTATTTCCCTTTATACGTTTGGAAAAAGACGATTTTCCCTGTCTCTTCGTCTATATTCCACAGCTTATAATTCTTCCCATCCAGCAATCGCTGGTTCACAAGGTTCGTCGCCGCTGTTTTGATATCCTTTTTCGGCAAGGCAACTGGTTTGTTGAAGGTCATTTCAAGCAGCGTGACAGGATCATCTTTGTCTGATTTCGGGAATGTGCTTTTCGCCTTTTGATCAGCTAATCCGTCGACATCCTTTTTCGTATATTGCTTCTTTTCAGCTGTAATGCGGTATCCAATCTTCGCTTCATCTGATAGATTGCCATATTTAATCCCGTCTGCCTTCATTTCTTCCAGCGTATCCGTTTTTTCGATAATCGCAAAATGATCGGTTGACCGTTTTTCAAAGTATTGAAAACCTAGAAAGATATCGAGAACGAGAAAGGCTAGGATAAAGATCGTTTTGGTCTTATTCCACTCCATGATTCTCGCTCCCCTCTGTCAAAAGATCATTCGATAGAATCACGGTTTTGCCGTTATACTTCATACACCATACAGGCTCCAGCCAGACAAACATCGCTTGATCTTGATCTGATGCAGTTGAAACAGCTTGATATGCAGGGAAAATCTGTTCAATTTTCTCCAGATCATCATATTTCGTCTGCTTAATGATCAAGTCCTTCAGCTCTGTCCCGTTCATCAGCTTGACTTGTTCACTTTGACTCGCTTTATTGCCAAGAATATAGTTTGGACGCTTGTAATTCAAAATGTCCTCATTCGCCCATTGGACTTCAAGGGAGGTCATCCCAAATGGATGCTTTGTACTGTTGACGATCGGCAGACCGTCCATAAACATATTAAAGGACAGCTGCTGGTTGCTGTTAATGCCAAAATATTGATAGTCATCAGTAAAGCTTCCCGTATCATTGAAATATTTCACACTTCGCTTAATCAAATCCCCCGTTTGGAAAACAGTGCTGGAATTGATATTGCGGTGCTGATATTGAATGCGGTGGTCTTTTTGATTGGCTTCAAGGCGGCTTGTGCCATCTGTGTACACCGTCCGGTTTAAATTAGATTCCTCACCGACAAGGCTTGGGTCCGTAAACAAAGCATCTTTGAATTTGTTTGTTTTAATCGTTTCGATAAAGAACATCTTCGCTTCAAGCTGCTTTTGCTTTCTCGGAAGAAGGAAATCTCGTTTAGAATTCGTCGAGAATGTATAAAGATCATAGCGCGGCATCTTGTTTTGAGCGGCTGCGATACTGTTCATTAGATTACGGTAATTGGCGGACTCAATTGTCAGCTCAAGCACCGTCTCCTTGCTGTATGAGACCAAATATACTTTTTTATTCGCCTTATCCTGCTGGGCGAACGGCACGATCATCCGATCAAACGAGTTGTATTCAATGGACTTGTTCGGCCATTTAAAGAGCGCTTGAAAAATATCAATCGGAATCGGATCATTGAACACAAGATCCAATGTCTTCCCTTGTCCTTCGCGTCCATAGAAGAAATTCTTAAATTTCTGCTCGGAATATTGATCTGACACATCATTAATCTCTTTGACATCCCAAAGGCTCACATCATTCCAAAAGTTTTGAAAGAGTTCCTTTTGATCCACTTTAAAATGCTCCCCATTTGAATGGATGAACATCTCGCGCGGCTTCACGACATCAATGAGACTTTTAGGCTCGTCGCTTGAAATCTTCTTCGTTTCCACGACCTTTGTGCCGGTATCTGCCTGATCCTGCATGACGGGCTGGAACATCCAGATATTCCACGTAAATACAAGACTGATCGCAATTAGGATTGTCAATATTATGGTTTTAAAGGTCTCACGCTTCATCCCAATCATCCTCTTGTTCTTCATTGTACGGAAGGGTAAAGGTCACCGTTGTCCCTTTTCCTTCAATGCTTTCAGCCCAAATATCTCCGCCATGAGCTTGAACCATTTCTTTTGCAATCGCAAGACCCAGGCCGGTTCCGCCAAGCTTTCTTGTTCTTGCTTTATCTACCCGATAAAAACGTTCAAAGATTTTATCCATATCCTTTTTCGGAATACCGATTCCTTCATCTTTCACGCTGAATAACACAAGGCCTTTCTCTTCATCCAAATCGACGGTAAACGTGATGTGTCCACCCTCTGGTGAGTATTTCATGGCATTAGAAATGATATTATCGAGCACCTGTGTAATTTTATCTTGATCGATTTCCACATATACTTCACGCTGCGGCAGGTTGCGGATAAAATCGACATGCTGCTCCTTCGTCATTTCAAAACGATCAATGACGAGCGAGATAAACCTGATAAAGTTCGTCCACTCACGGTTGAATTGATAATCCTTGCTGTCGAACTTAGACAGCTGCAGCAGGTCATTGACAAGCCGGATCATGCGCTCCGTTTCATTTTGCGTGACACTGAGGAATCTTGGCGCAAGCTCTTTATCACCAATCGCACCTTCAGCCAGCGCCTCAAGGTAGCTTCGCATCGTCGTCAGCGGTGTGCGCAGCTCATGCGATACGTTCGCGACGAATTCACGGCGTTCCGCATCAATTTTCTCCTGCTCTGTGACGTCATAAATGACCGCAATTAAGCCATCAATTTTCCCATGCTCTTTCTGAATGACGGAGAAATTAACACGCAATACAGACAGCTGATCTTCGCGCTCAATTTCGATCAGCATGGAATCTTGATTTTCGACTAAATCTTCAAATGTATGAGTTTCCTCTAAGCCAAGTAAAGACGTGATCGGCATCTCTAGTGCTGTTTCACGTGAAACATTTAACAGCTCTAATGCAGGGCTGTTTAATAGAATGATTGCACCGTTTTGATTCGTTGCGATGACACCGTCCGTCATATAGGCAATAACAGAAGAAAGCTTTTTCCGCTCACCCTCCGTCATCAGCTGAGCTTCCTCCAGCTCTCTCGTCAGATGATTAAAGGTTGTCGCAAGCTGGCCAATCTCGTCATGCCCATACTTCCGGACCTTTCTGGAGAAGTTCCCTTTGGCAAGCTCGATCGCCTGCTTTCTCATATCTGAAATAGGATGAGTGATCGTTCTAAAGATGAAGATACCAAGTAGAGCAGTCGTCCCAAGTGCAATCAGTGTCCCAGTCGCTAAAATGGTGTTAATGGTTCGCATTTGGTTAAACACACTTTCCATTGAAGACACAACATATATCACACCAACGGTCTCTTGGTTCTCATTTTTTACGGCTGTCGCAGAAATACGCACCCTTTTATTTGACTCAGGGTCATAGAATTTTTTCTCATAGTCTTTGCCAACCGCGAAAATACGGCTAATGATTTGATCAGTGATTTTCTTGCCGGCAATCTCTTGACTGCCGTTATTGACAGAGGCAATGACCTCTCTGCTTTCGTCAATATAGCTGACTTCAGAGATTTCATTAGACTCATCTTTGTTGTTAAAATCGTTTAATATCTTTTGAGCATCCTCTTTTAATTCTGCCTTGCTTTTCGATGAATCTTGTTCTAAGTAATACGATAACGAGTAGATTCGCTGATTCAAGGAATTATCATATGAATTAATTAAGGACTGCTCTAGCTGCTTCACAAAGTACACGCCAATGATCTGCATGGCAACGATGATCAGCAGCACGTAAATCAAGGTCAATTTGAAGTGAATCGAGCGAAAAAAACCTACTTTACTCATAAGAATCTTAGTCCTGTTCTGGGTTTCTTAAATAGTAGCCGACGCCTCGTCTTGTCACGATCCAGCTCGGGTGGCTAGGGTTGTCTTCAATCTTCTCACGAAGACGGCGGACTGTGACGTCTACTGTACGGACATCCCCGAAGTAATCGTAGCCCCATACCGTTTGCAGCAAGTGCTCACGTGTCATGACTTGTCCGATATGTTTCGCTAAGTAATGAAGCAGTTCGAACTCACGGTGCGTTAATTCTATCGTTTCCTCGCGCTTAGATACCACATACGCATCTGGATAAATAACAAGTGATCCAACCTCAATATCATTTGATTCAGATTCTTCCTCCGTCTGCGGAGCAGCGGTTTGTCTTCTCAAATTCGCTTTCACGCGGGCAAGCAGCTCACGTGTGCTGAAAGGCTTTGTCACATAATCATCTGCGCCAAGCTCAAGGCCGATGACTTTATCAATTTCAGAGTCTTTTGCTGTCAGCATGATAATCGGCATGTCATATTTCTTTCTCACTTCACGGCATACTTCAACACCATCTTTATTCGGCAGCATAATGTCGAGCAGAATAATGTCCGGCTTGATTTCTTCTACCATTTCAAGGGCCTCGTTTCCATCATATGCACAATGAACCTCATAGCCCTCTTTCCTTAAATTAAATTCCAATATATCAGCAATCGGTTTTTCATCATCTACGACAAGAATCTTTTTTTCCATTGTGATTTCCTCCTGCATTTTTAGCATCTATGTCATTCCATTTTGCATGTATCATTACGCCTTTTCCGTTTATGAAAAAAAGGCTCACTGTCTATTATAACGTTTTACGGGGCAAAGATAAAAATAATAACGGCTTTCTTTTCTAGTAAACGTTGGATAGGAAGGCGCCGCCCGAAAAAATTGATGACTTTTTCCTTTTTTATTGAAACTTTTCCAATCACCAGCCGTCTATATAGATGTAACGTCTTCTTCTTATGGAGCCGGGCCCTACCTAGGTCCGGCTTCTCCCTTTTTATGCCTTCTTTTCATAATAAAAACGCACCTGCGATTGCAGATGCGTTTGGAAGTGGCTCGGGACGGAATCGAACCGCCGACACACGGATTTTCAGTCCGTTGCTCTACCAACTGAGCTACCGAGCCATCATCAAAAAGATGAATATGTATAAATGGCGGTCCGGACGGGACTCGAACCCGCGACCTCCTGCGTGACAGGCAGGCATTCTAACCAACTGAACTACCGGACCTCAGTAACTTGCCCGAAAAAGCAATCGTGGTGCTCCTTCAAGCAAGTGAGGAAAAAATTAGCTTAACGCTAAAGTAAATCAATGACCCGTACGGGATTCGAACCCGTGTTACCGCCGTGAAAGGGCGGTGTCTTAACCGCTTGACCAACGGGCCAATACATGGTGAGCCATGAAGGACTCGAACCTTCGACCCTCTGATTAAAAGTCAGATGCTCTACCAACTGAGCTAATGGCTCTCGGTTTGTGAAAAGTGAATCTGAAGAAGCTGTATTGCGCCAAACCAATCGCTTTAAAAAAGCTGGAACATCGCATCCTAACAAGTTTCAGAGACCTTTGCAACAACGAGATTTATAATATCATAGAGTAATTACATATGGCAATACGTTTTTCGACATTTTTTTAAAAAAAGTGTCGGATTTAAATATCTCCTATCAAAGCCCCCGCTTCTGCAACCGCCTTCATTAGATACGCCTTTTCGGGTGACCTCTTCCTACTCAAACACATAGGCACGTTTCAGGCCGCTCAAAAATGGCTATACATGAAATAAGTGACATTGTCATTGAAAAAGGAGGAAGCAGTATGAGTTCATTCAAATTAGGAGATAAAATGCCCAACTTTTCACTTCCAACAATACAGGGCGATCACATTGATTTCGACAAACATTTAGAGGAGCATCAAAGCTGGCACCTGATCGTTTTCTTTAGAGGATCTTGGTGCCCGGTATGTGTCGAAGAATTAAAAGAGCTCGAACAGCAGCAGTCATATTTTCAGGACAAGGACATTCACTTGATGGCGATTTCAACGGATAACCCTGATGACTTGAAGGCATTTGCGGATAAAGAGGGACTGTCCTTCCCGATCATGTATGACCATGACCTCACGTCATTAAAAGCATATGAAGTCCACTATCACGGGGAAGATGCCCCATATGAAGACCACGGGGTGCACGGTGAACCCGCCTATTTCTTATTAAATGAAAAAGGACAAGTACTCTATCAGCAAAGACAAACAAGTCCGTTTGGCAGACCGCATGCCAACGAACTACGCAAAATCATTCAGTACATCCGCAAAAATTTAAAAGGCCAATATAAAAGCCTGAAGTAAGAAAAAAGCCCTCGTGATGAGGGCTTTTTTTATGAACGCCTTTTATTATATAGCCAGTCTGCGGAGAAAAAAACAAGGAGTCCCGCCATTAAAATGACAAAAGTAACCGGAGGTCTGTCACCTTGAAAAAACGCGTACAGCGCATGTCCTCCTAATGCCAGAAGATAAAAGACAAATGCCGGCACAGCAGCTTTATGTGCATTCGCTTGTTCTCTTTTCGTCATTTTTTTAAAAAACATTGTGCTCTCCCCTTTATGATGCTTGTTTCATCGTCACCCTGCGAAGCGCCCGTGAACGGATATATTCCATTGGTCCAATTCTCCAAACCTTTAGGCAAACTGCTGAAATCGCGATTTGCAGAAGTGAAATCAACAGCCATGCCAATACAATAAGAGGCGCATTGATTTGACCGCCAAGACCCAATCCCCAGCTATAAAAAAGAATGGAGCAGATGATATTTTGCAGGATGTAGCAGCTAAGCGCCATTTTCCCTACATATTCAAACCAAGTCCACATGAACCATGACTCCGTGCGTGCGAGGAGTTTCGCAATGACAGCTATATAGAAAATAGAGAGGAATGGTGAAAAGGCGTAGCGCACCACAAATTCCACTAAATCGTTCGGTACGAAAACTAGTGCATTCAGCGGCAGACCAATCCACAGTCCGATTCGGAACAATATTTTCCGGAGAGATTGTCCGCGTTCATTTGCATAAAATACACCGGCTCTCATCATCCGCACACCTAACAAAAACAGAAATGTGTTCATTGGCATAATAAAGACCGCTTCTTCTCGGTACATGAAGAAGTATTGTAACCGTTCTTGAACCTGCGAGATCCATGTCTCTGGCAGCTGCTCTTCCAGCGCTGGTTCACCGCTTTGATCATCGGTCGCTGACTCCATTTCAGAGAGGGAGTACAGCATCAGACATGACATCATGAGCAGATGAATCACACCTGAGAACACCATGCCCTTTTTGATGCGCCTGCTTCCTCCCCGTACAATGTAAGCCACAAGCAGCCCCGTAACGGCATAGCTCATGAGCACATCATATTCCATCACAAGCGTAAAATGGACAAAGCCTTCGATAAATAAAAATAAAAGAATCCATAAATAAGTACCCGGCCAAGGCGTGTCCTTCCTTTTTGCCTGCTGGTATTTCAGCTCCAATCCAACACCAAACATGATCGTGAGCAGCGAGAGCATTTTTCCATAAACGAACATGGAGACAAGACTTTCTAGAAAACTGCCATTTTCATATTCATCCGCAATCTGATCTGTCGCAAAAGTATCCCCTGCATACGCAAAAAACCAGACGTTCGTCCCCAAGGTGCCTAGTATGGCAAAACCTCGTAAAATATCTAATAATCGTATTCTTTCTTTCACTAGAACGCTCCTCCCCTTCTATACAGTTATCATATTTTGGTAATGACCGGAAGCCCGCTCTACTGAAATTAAGAAATATTTAAACAAAAAAACACCAGTAAAATGCGAGATTTTACTGGTGCTTCATCAATCTATTCTTATGGACGGTACACGCTGCGGACAACGTTCGTTTGTGAACGATCTGGTCCGACTGAGAAAATGGAAAGTGGAATACCTGTTAATTGTGAAATGCGTTCTAAATAATGGCGGGCATTTGCAGGCAGCTCACTTAAGTTCTTCACGCCTGTAATATCCTCTGTCCACCCTGGCATTTCTTCGTAGACAGGCTCACATTTCGCTAATTCATTTAGGCTTGCTGGGAATTCCTCAGTGATTTCTCCATTCAATTTATAAGCGACACAGATTTTCAATGTTTCAATCCCTGTCAGGACATCAATTGAGTTAAGAGATAAATCTGTAATTCCGCTCACACGGCGTGCATGACGGACAACAACGCTGTCAAACCAGCCGACACGGCGCGGGCGTCCAGTTGTCGTACCGTATTCACGGCCAACCTCACGAATTTGATCGCCAATTTCATCGTGGAGTTCTGTTGGGAATGGGCCATCTCCAACACGTGTTGTGTACGCTTTTGACACGCCGACTACATGTTGAATTTTCGTTGGTCCTACGCCAGAACCAATCGTCACGCCTCCAGCTACCGGGTTAGATGACGTCACAAATGGGTATGTCCCTTGATCGATATCAAGCATGACCCCTTGTGCTCCTTCAAATAGCACGCGGCGGCCTTCATCTAGTGCATCATTCAGGACAACAGATGTGTCTACGACATATTTTTTCACTTGCTGGCCATATTCATAATACTCGTCTAAAATATCTTCAATCTTGAAGCCTTCTGTGTCGTACATTTTCTCTAAAAGACGATTTTTCTCTTCTAGATTGCGTGCAAGCTTCTCTTCAAATACTTCACGATCTAATAGATCTGCGACGCGGATACCGACGCGGGCAGCTTTATCCATATAAGCTGGTCCAATTCCTTTTTTCGTCGTACCGATCTTGTTAGCCCCTTTCCGCTCCTCTTCTACCTCGTCCAATTTTAAATGGTAAGGCAGAATAACATGGGCTCTATTGCTGATTCTGAGGTTATCTGTACTCACATTCCGTTCGTGAAGATACGCAAGCTCAGTGACCAACGCTTTAGGATCAACCACCATTCCATTACCGATGACACAAGTTTTCTCTTTATAAAAAATACCGGATGGAATGAGGTGTAGCTTGTATGTCACTCCATCAAATTTGATCGTGTGACCTGCATTGTTTCCCCCTTGATAACGGGCAATCACCTCTGCATTTTCTGAAAGGAAATCGGTAATTTTCCCTTTCCCTTCGTCACCCCACTGCGTACCTACTACGACTACTGAAGACATATCGTGCACCTCCGTTAACCTTTCAAAACGTTATCTCTTTCAAACACATTTATTTTATCAATGCACACCGAAAAAGTCAACGTGAAATCCGAACATTAATATCTCGAAATCAAATTTTGTTCGTTTTAAATATAAAGAAAAGCGCTTTAATCACTTTTCCAGTGCTTAAAAATGGAGATTTTGAGCAAAAACAACTTTTTATTGTTTCCAGCTGTTCATCAACATAAAAAAGACCCCCAACCATGGGCGTCTTATTTAAACGGGTGTAATACCATCTGTGTTCATCAGCACAACTCGATACCCATCTGGGTCTTCAATGGTTGCTCCTCCCCGGTCCCAGTATGGATTCGTTGAGGTGACATGCCGTCCGCCAAATGAGAGCAATCTCTCTTTCATTTGCTGAAATTCTTCTGCATCTGGAATATAGAAAACAAGCAGCTGTTCTGGATGCGGGACGGGCAGGCTGTCTTCTTCTTCATGTTTGGTGATTTCTAAATGAACATGCTGGTGAGGCAGCCCGAGCATCACACCATCGTACCCTTCATGCTGATCAAATGAGCCTATTCGTTTGAGCCCTAAGCCTTCTTCATAAAAAGAAACAACCTCTTTCATGTTGACGGTTGGGCGTGCGATACGTAATTGAGCGGCTTCAAACTGTTGAAATTTCATCAGTCTTCACTCCTTTTCTCCTTTTAGTATACGCTCTCTCTTTTTCTCCCTCCTCCTCATTTTGATTGGTTTTTCAATCATTCTTTCGATGTAGATCAATCAAAAAAGCCCAGCTTCTTGAGCTGGGCTTTAAGCACCGGGCGGAACACCCGCATCGTCAAATCTTCTTTCCAGATTGACGAATTTGTTATATTCTTTGACGAACGCCAGTGATACTGTACCAACTGGACCGTTACGCTGTTTGGCAATAATGATTTCGATAATGTTCTTATTCTCTGATTCTTTGTCATAGTAATCATCACGATAAAGGAATGCCACGATATCGGCATCCTGCTCGATACTTCCTGATTCACGAATGTCAGACATCATCGGACGTTTGTCCTGACGCTGCTCTACCCCACGTGAAAGCTGAGACAAAGCAATAACCGGAACTTCAAGCTCCCTTGCCAGCGATTTTAGTGCCCTAGAGATTTCAGAAACCTCTTGCTGACGGTTATCGCTTGATCGCCCGCTTCCTTGAATGAGCTGCAAGTAGTCAATCAGGATCATGCCAAGACCATTTTCTTGCTTCAATCGGCGGCATTTCGAGCGAATTTCACTTACTCTGATTCCAGGTGTATCGTCAATGAAAATTCCGCTGTTTGACAGCGAGCCCATCGCCATTGTCAGCTTGCCCCAGTCCTCTTCTGTCAGATTACCGGTTCTTAGGTTTTGTGCATTGATATTCCCCTCTGCACAAAGCATACGCATAACGAGCTGCTCAGCACCCATCTCTAAACTAAAGATAGCAACACTTTCGTCCGTTTTGGTCGCAACATTTTGGGCAATGTTCAATGCGAAGGCGGTTTTCCCTACTGATGGACGAGCCGCTACAATGATTAAATCATTTCGCTGGAATCCAGCTGTCATCCGGTCAAGCTCAGAGAAACCTGTTGGAATCCCTGTGATATCGCCTTTACGGTTATGAAGCTGTTCAATATTATCGTATGTTTGAACAAGAACGTCCTTAATGTTTTGAAAGGCTCCTGAGTTTTTACGCTGCGCCACTTCCATAATGGTCTTTTCAGCATCGCTCAGCAGGTCCTCTACTTCATCCTCACGCGTGTATCCATCTTGTGCAATGGTTGTCGCCGTACGGATCAGACGTCTTAAAATGGATTTCTCTTCTACAATTTTTGCATAGTATTCAATGTTTGCGGCAGTTGGGACAGAGTTCGCAATATCGGTTAAATACGAAATCCCGCCTACCTCTTCTAGTAAATCTGTATTGGCAAGCTCAGATGTCACCGTGACAAGATCGACCGGTTCTCCTCTATCGCCAAGTACAAGCATCGCATTGTAAATCTTTTGATGCGACATTCTATAGAAATCCTCTGGAATTAATACCTCAGAAGCGAGCGTTAGCGCAGATGGTTCTAAAAAAACAGCACCTAATACGGCCTGCTCGGCTTCTATATTTTGCGGCGGCAGCCGGTCATCGAGAAGTTCCGTCATGCCAAGCACCGTCCTTTCATAAAAAAATACGCTACTCATCATTTTAACATTTTCATCAATAAAAAAGTGAAAAACATCGACTATAGTCAAAATTACCATGTTGATATTTTGTGCAAACCAGCGCATTTCAATAGAAAAGACTCTGTAACATCAATTGTTATAGAGTCCTTCGTTATCGCTAATGGAATTTCGATTTGTTGCCGTTCACACATGTAATCGACACTCCAACATGGCATGTTCGGATACGTTTTTCTAATCTATCGCTTTCTTAACCCCATAATTCACTTTTTGCCCAATGTCTTGTAAAGAACCGTTTTGATAACCAATAGATAACACCAAATCTTGAATGGAATCAAACCCGTTTTTCGCTAGGTCAAATAGCTGTGCACCGTAATGTGAAGCGGCGATGCGTGCATTTTCTGCTGTGTATGGATTTTTCAGGAGTTCTTCTTTGTATAGATCAAAAATATTCGTTCCGTTATCCGTTACAAATTGACCATTTACAATGCTTAAATCCTTTAAATTGTAGCCTGTCACCGTTTTGATTTGATTGACAAGATGGAACTTGGCCAGAGAATCCGGTGTGAATTGAGTAGAATCATCATTTCTGCTTTTCATGATATGGAAAAATAATTCTCTTGTATTGTTGGTTGTATTTAATAAGTCTTCTATTTGTTTCATCAGCGATTCGTCTGTTGATCCACTCACCACTAATTTAAAATTGTTCGGGTCAATGGTAAAAGTTAGATTTGTATTTTTAGGAATGGATATCCCGTTTTTAGAGAATAAATCTTGTAATTGTTCGTTGACCTTTTGACGATTGAGTATTTTCTTTTCTACACTTTCTTGGGTAGGGTCATACCGTTTTTCATTACGGAATGCGGCATCATTAGAATTATAATGCCCTCCTGTTCCACTAGTAGCCCATCCAATTTCAATAGAGTAAGCCGCCTCTCTTTCCGGTTTGGTTAAATCATTTCTGAAATAAGGGGAGTTTGGATTTCGATACTTATCAAATATATGACCATGAGGATCTTTGAATCGTTTATTTTGTTCATTTATTTTTTGATATTTTTCATCTAGTATTTTCATTCGTCTATCAGCTTCGGTCATCACCTCATTTGTACTTTTAATAGCTGGATGGCTATTGAAGTCCGGAAGGTTCTGCTTATTTAGAACAGCTGTCGTATTCGATGTATTTATCTTCACTTTGATACTCCGTAATTCACCTTTTGTCCAATGTCATATAAGGAACCGTTTTGATAACCAATAGATAAAACCAAATCTGGAATGGAATCAAACCCGTTTTTCGCTAGATCGAATAGCTGTGCTCCGTAATGTGAAGCGGCAATGCGCGCATTTTCTGCTGTGTATGGATTTTTAAGAAGTTCTTCTTTGTATAGATCAAAAATATTCGTTCCGTTATCCGTTACAAATTGACCATTTACAATGCTTAAATCCTTTAAATTGTAGCCTGTGACCGTTTTGATTTGATTAACAAGATGGAACTTGGCCAGAGAATCCGGTGTGAATTGAGTAGAATCATCATTTCTGCTTTTCATAATATGGAAAAATAATTCTCTTGTATTGTTGGTTGTATTTAATAAGTCTTCTATTTGTTTCATCAGCGATTCGTCTTTTGAACCACCCACCACTAATTTGAAATTATTCGGGTCAATGGTAAAAGTGAGATTTGTGTTTTTAGGAATGGATATCCCGTTTTTAGAGAATAAATCTTGTAATTGTTCGTTGACCTTTTGACGATTGAATATTTTTTTCTCTACGCTTTCTTGGGTTGGATCGTACCGTTTTTCATTACGGAAGATGGCATCATTAAAGTCATATTGTCCACCTTTATTATTCCTTGCCCAACTCATTTCCATAATGTAAGCAGCTTCTCTTTCCGGTTTTGTTAGATCACTTCTGAAATAAGAAGAGTAAGGGTTTCTATACTTATTATATATATGGTCTTGAGGATCATTGAAACGTTTATTTTGTTCATTTATTTTTTCGTATTTTTCATCTAATATTTTCATCCGTCTATCAGATTCGGTCATTACCTCATTTGTACTTTTAATAGTTGATTGGTCTTTAGAGCCTATTCGGTTCTGATTGTTTGAAGCTGCCGTGTATGACGTATTAATATTCATTTTGATTCTCCTTTTTTAAAAAATTAGTGATTATTAAATATATCGGCATTTCAGTTAAAATTTGTTAGTTTTGATCCGATATAGTAATTATTACAAGGAGGGTTAAAATATGACAAATACTATCTTCAAACGTTTTTTATTACCTGCATTGGCATTCGTGCTTGTTACTAGTTTTTTTGCACCTCATTCAGCGGAAGCGGCTATCACGGGGAATAACAGTCCTAACACAGCCAGCTCAATGGGATATTGGAAAAATAGCCGTTCAGATACAACAATCTTACCTGAAGGTGAAAATGAAGCGTATTATCAGTTCACGATCAATAAAGGTGAAAGGGTTTATGTAAGAAGTTCGTATAATAAGCAATATACAGGGATGAAAATCGAAGTGTATAATTCGAAAAACTCTAGGACAGGGTCCGAAGTTATTAATCCTGATTCAATAACGCCATTTATTTTTGCCAACACTGGTGAAGTTACTTCAACTTCAGAAACTTATTTTGTGAAAGTGACCCGTGGTACATATACGGGAAATATGTATTTTACTGTCTCCATCCAAGATCGTATCAAATCTGGAAATGGGACATTCAATTTTACGGGGACTGCTACTAACTTGGGGAATTCTTCTTTAAATTTTTTAGGAGTTGATTCTTCAGTCATTACAATGGATTTAACTAATAATTCCACAGTTCCTAAACGTGCTATCGTTAAATCGATTTCAACGACTAGTACCCAATCGCCTAACCAAGGAAATGTCACACACAAACTGATGGCTAGTGAAAGTAATATTTGGTACACATCACTTGTTTCATCTGCAACAAGTGGGTCCTATCGTATTTCACTGGAAGATGAATTAAAAGTGGCTCAAAAATGGAGCTTTAAGTACAACGCAAAGGCTACTGCGAGATCTACTATGAGCAATGTCAAAGCCGATATTCGTTACGAATATGATGTCACAGATGGATTCTAATTGAATGGTGTTTGCAGAAAAAAAGTAAGGGGACATCCCTTACTTTTTTAATTGCCGCATTTTTGATGCTATATGATATTTGGCCAACTTAAAAACAGCACCGTGCTTCCATAAGAAATACGCTGCTCATAAAAAGTGAAGGTGTTAATGGTGGTTTTGCTTGAGGGCGTGTTGAAAGAGGAGGATGGTGATCATATCGGTGGCTCGCTGGTATAAATCCCATTGTTCATAGGCCGCAAATGTCATCCGTATTTCATGTAATGATTGCTTCATTTCTTGATATTCTTCCACTGTAAACGTATTTTTCAGTTTGAGCTGATGTTCAAGCAGTTTTAGCCTTAGCTTTCCTAATGGAGTTTTCATTCTGCCCTACATTCCCTTCGATCTTGTCTTCCTTAGAAAATTGTATATGAAATTACGCTTGAGATTGAATAAGTTGTGAGATATGCTCACCAGCTTTCCGAAAAATTCTCCTCTTTTTTCCTAAAAATACAAGAAGGTCTATAGACTTATTTTTCCTCGAAATGATTTCAAGAAGAAAAATCTATATATATTCCTGAATCAAACAGAAGAAAATGGTAAATATCCCGTGACGGTCAAGGTCTTTTGGCATTTCTCCTCTTTTTAAATGACTCAGTCCGGCATTCCCTATTTCCATTCATTTGGTAGTTATTTAGTCCTTTATTTTCCGAAAATTTAGATCAAATGATCAATTACACCACTTAATGAACATTTGACTTCATAATTGATAACCATTATCATTTGATTTGCTTGCGTGATAATTGAGAATCATTTTCATTTGAAGGGTCCATTCTTCAATCTCTACACTCATCCTATATCCGCAAGCTGCTTTTATCAGCGTATGAGAGTCAATTTGAGGAAGGGGATTTTTTACACATGTCCAAACGCCCTGAAGGAATGGGTACTGAGAATTCACTTTTCGGAGAAAGCCGGCCTTTTTTTATACCTGGGACGGAGCAGCTGGATATCACAGCACACCCGTACAGACTTTTTATATTTAAACCGAATACTACTCCTCCAGCGGCTGGTTTTCCAGTCATGTACGTGCTTGATGGAAATTCACTTTTTGGCACAATGGTCGAAGCACTTCGTTTACAGTCAAGAAGACCTGAAAAAACGGGTGTCGTACCTGCCATCATTGTTGGAATTGGCTATCAGACAGAAGCTCCCTATCATCCGCTCAGGCATTATGATCTCACTCTTACCGGCCCTGACGCTTCCATTGGCGGCAAAAGAAAGGACTTCTCCAACCATACATATGGCGGGGCCTCTGCGTTCTTTTCTTTTTTAGAAAAGATTGTAAAGCCTTATATCGAGCAGCGCTTTCCGATCAACCAGAGTCGTCAAACACTGTTTGGACACTCTCTTGGCGGTCTTTTTGTATTACACACACTATTTGAGCACCCTGATGCTTATCAGACATATATTGCGGGCAGTCCTTCTATCCACTGGAACAAAGAATTATTTCTAGAAAAGGAACACCAATTCACCAGCCATATACGTCAGATGTCTATGAATGTCAGGCTGCTTGTAGGTGTAGGTGAGTTAGAAAAACATCATCCGTGTCAAATGAATGATCATGCACATGGACTAGCAAATCGTATGCTGCCTTTATCCGCATATGGCTTGCATACGTCCTATCACGAATTCCCTGAAGAAGGACATACGTCCGTTTTACCGGTGCTGATGAATTACGCTTTTCGTTTTGCACTCTATCATAATGATCCTTTCACAACCACAGACATGAAGGAAAGGCAGTGAACACATGAAACACAATGGTCTATCTCAAAAAATTGCCTTGATCACAGGCGCAGGTCAAGGTATTGGACAAGCAATCGCAAAAAGACTAGCCGAAGAAGGTGCGATTATTGCAGCAGTTGACGCAAATGAAGAGCAGCTGCAAAGCACCGTCCAGCAAATGAAGGATGAAGGCATACGTGCCTTTGCTTATCCAGGTGACATCACCGATCAAGCTTCTGTTCAGCACATTGTCGATCAAATTGAAAAGCAGCTTGGCCCCATTTATTTACTGGTCAATGTAGCAGGCATTCTTCGAATCAGTTCTATTGACCAGCTTAGTGCAGATGACTGGCAACAAACTTTTGCTGTCAACACACATGGTGTCTTTTACGTATCTCAAGCTGTCTCCAAATACATGAAGAAAAGATCAGAAGGGGTCATTGTGACTGTCAGCTCTAACGCAGGTGCCATTCCTAGAATAAATATGGCTGCCTATGCCGCTTCAAAAGCAGCAGCTACTTCCTTTACAAAAACACTTGGTTTAGAGCTGGCTGCCTATGGCATTAGATGCAACGTCGTCTCTCCCGGCTCTACCGCAACACCCATGCAATGGGCTTTATGGTCTGATGAACAAGGAGAAAATCAGGTAATTAAAGGCTCATTAGAGACGTATAAAACCGGTATTCCTTTACAAAAAATCGCTGATCCTCAAAACATTGCTGATGCAGTCATTTTCTTTGCATCTGAGCAATCCAGTCATATTACGATGCAGAACCTCACGATTGATGGCGGCGCAACACTCGGAATCTAGCATTTCATTTAAAAGGAGGCCTTTTCATGAAACATTCATTATTGTCGTCAGAAGAAAAAATACAGTTGCTTCAAGACTATCAGCCAGGCGCTTTTTTTCTTGCTTCACCTAAACGCACGATACTTGCCGAAGGGATTTTCCAGCATATTGAAACCAATCAGCTAAATGAACTATCCACAAGGGTAGCGCATGTATTTGACGATGCTAAACAAGCTGGTATCCAAACACCGATTGTGGCTGGTGCTGTCCCATTTGATCCGGCGCAGCCCGTTCGTTTAAATGTACCAGTCCATGTACAGTTTAGTGATCCACTCGAATTTCAACAAGGTGATGAGGAGTCAGAAGCGGCATCGCCATCCTATGAGGTAACACCTGTCCCCTCTCCAGAGGTCTACATGAATGGTGTGAACGAAGGATTAGCTAAAATTGAGAACGGAGAGCTTAGCAAAATCGTACTCTCTCGATCTCTCCATCTCAAAGCAACTCGAGATATTCATACGAAAACAATACTCGAACGACTGGCTCGTCATAATACGACTGGCTATACGTTTGCTGCAAATGTAGCTGACCCGGCATCTTCCCAAAAGCGCACACTTCTTGGGGCAAGCCCTGAACTGCTTCTTTCAAAAACTGGTTCATCTGTGATTTCCAATCCACTCGCTGGTTCTCGGCCGCGCAGTTCAGATCCAGTAGAAGACCAGCGCCGCCGCGATGAACTCCTTACCTCAGCGAAGGATTTACACGAGCACGCAGTGGTTGTTGAAGCTGTCACTAAAGCGCTTACTCCATACTGTCATACACTAGATGTGCCTGCATCACCATCCGTCATTCAAACAGAAACGATGTGGCACTTATCTACTGTCGTAAAAGGTGAATTAGCAGATCCCAATGTGTCCTCAATTGATATAGCACTTAGCCTTCATCCAACACCCGCAGTATGCGGCACACCTACAGCAAATGCACGTGAAGCCATTCAAGCGATTGAACCCTTCGATCGAGGATTTTTCACAGGAATGATCGGTTGGGCAGATACAAATGGTGATGGTGATTGGATTGTCACCATTCGTTGTGCAGAAGCTGAGGGTCATTCTCTCCGTCTCTTTGCTGGTGCAGGAGTGGTCAAAGGATCAAAGGCAGAAGAAGAGCTAGCTGAAACATCTGCAAAATTCAACACGATGCTTCACGCGATGGGCATCCATCAGTGATAAAAATAAATAGGAGATGACAAAAACATGTTTGTTCAACCACCTACATGGCCAGAAGAATTTGCAAAACGCTACCGTGAAAACGGCTGTTGGCGTGGGGAAACCTTTGGCGGTATGCTTCGTGAACGCGCCGCATCGTTAGGAAATAAAACAGCCATTACATACGCTGATACGCACATAAGCTATCAAGAACTTGATCAGCGCGTCAGAAGTCTTGCTGCCGGTTTTCATCAGCTTGGAATTCAAAAAGGAAGTCGAGTTGTCGTGCAGCTTCCTAACATTCCTGCTTTTTTTGAAGTCATTTTCGCTTTATTTCGAATCGGTGCTTTACCCGTGTTCTCTCTGCCATCTCATAGAAGCAGTGAAATCACTTATTTTATTGAGTTTGCCGAAGCAGATGCATATGTCATACCAGATATTGATGGCAGCTTTGATTATCGATCACTCGCACGTCAAGTGAAAGAAAAGCTTCCCTCATTACCTCATGTCATTGTTGCAGGGGAAGCTGAGGAATTCCTTTGCTTGGATGATCTGCGCAAGGACCCAGCACTTGATCCTCAAATTCATGTAGAGGCAAGCGATATTGCGTTTCTTCAGTTATCTGGAGGCAGCACAGGCCTTTCAAAGCTCATTCCTCGCACGCATGATGACTATATTTATAGTCTTTGGAAAAGCAATGAGGTGTGCGAGCTCACACAAGAAAGTGTGTATCTAGCTGCACTTCCAGTTGCGCACAACTATCCATTAAGCTCGCCTGGCGTCCTTGGAACGTTATACGCAGGCGGAAGAGTCGTTCTTGCACCTGGATCAAGCCCTGATGTCGTCTTTCCACTCATTGAAAAAGAACGGGCGACCATTACCGCTGTCGTTCCACCTATCGCATTGATTTGGCTAGAGGCCGCTCCTCATCGATCAGATGACTTATCGAGTCTTGAAGTCTTACAAGTCGGTGGTGCTAAATTCAGTGCTGAGGCAGCAAAACGAGTAAAGCCTGCCCTTGGATGTAAGTTACAGCAAGTTTTTGGCATGGCAGAAGGTCTGGTCAACTATACCAGATTAGATGATCCTGAACATATCGTAATTCATACACAAGGACGCCCGATGTCTGAATATGATGAGGTACTAGTGGTAGATGATGAGGACAAGCCCGTCCCGCATGAAGTGGCTGGACATCTTTTAACAAGAGGGCCTTATACGATTCGCGGCTACTATAAAGCCGATGAACAAAACAAAAAAGCATTTACACCCGATGGTTTTTACAGAACAGGTGACATCGTGCGATTAACCAAAGAAGGAAATGTTGTTGTAGAAGGCAGAGACAAGGATCAAATCAATCGTGGCGGCGAAAAGGTTGCCGCAGAAGAAGTTGAGAACCATTTACTTGCCCATCCTGACATTCATGATGCCGCCATGGTGTCTATGCCAGATCCATTTCTTGGCGAACGCTCATGTGCCTTTGTCATTGCGAAAGGAAACAACAAACCAGCACCGCACGTCTTAAAATCATTTCTAAGAGAACGCGGGCTCGCAGCCTATAAAATTCCTGACCGCATTGAATGGATCGATGCGTTCCCACAAACAGGTGTAGGCAAAGTCAGTAAAAAAGCATTAAGAGAATTAGCTGCAACCCATACTGCCAACGTATAAAAATGAGGAGTGAAAATCATGGCAATCCCTGCTATTCCTGCATATCCAATGCCAAGCACACAAGATTTACCCGAAAATAAAGTGAACTGGATACCTGATCCGAAACGTGCTGTTCTGCTGATACATGACATGCAGCAATATTTTTTAAATGCATTTCAACAAGATACATCACCGATCACAGAGTTAGTTCAGCATATTGAACAATTACGTAATACATGCTATGAACTTGGCATTCCAGTCGTCTACACAGCTCAGCCTGGTAACCAAGACCCGAAGGATCGTGCCTTATTAACAGATTTTTGGGGACCTGGACTCGGTGATGATGAAGCATTGACAAAAATCATTGATCAGCTTGCTCCATCTGAAGCAGATACAATGCTGACAAAATGGCGTTATAGCGCATTCAAGAAATCTAATTTTTTGGATATCCTTCAAGAAGGCGGGCGTGATCAACTGATCATTACTGGCGTATATGCACATATTGGCTGTATGCTGACAGCCGCAGAAGCATTCATGCTCGATATTGAAACCTTTTTTGTCGCCGATGCCGTCGCTGACTTTTCACTGAAACATCACAAAATGGCCATGACCTATGCAGCTGAACGATGTGCAGTCACCACAACGACAAACCAAATCATCAGTCGTTTGACAGGACAAGAAGCAAACAGTGATGATTTATCCTTTGAGTCCATCATTCACCAAGTAGCTGAGTATCTCCAAATCGAGCCAAATGAAATACCACTTGATGAGAATCTCGTCTACCTTGGGCTTGATTCTATTAGAATGATGAGCCTAGCGGAAAAGTGGAGGCAGCAAGGAGCGGCAGTCAATTTCGTTGAGCTTGCAGCAAATCCAACGCTCGCTCATTGGCGGACTCTTCTTTTCCCAGAAAAGCAGCCATCTATCCCAAATATCGATTACTTGTAAAGGAGGTATAGACCCTTGTCGATCCAGTCAGTCGATTCATTCCCACTAACCGGTGCCCAATCAGGCATTTGGTACGCGCAGCAGCTTGATCCAGCTAACCCTATTTTCAATACAGCTGAGTATATAGATATTAAAGGCCCTATTGATCCCATACATTTTGAAGCCGCCATTAGAAAGACTGTCTTAGAAGCAGATTCCTTGTATATGCGCTTCATTGAAGATACTGACGGTCCAAAGCAATGGATGACCTCTAAGAAAGAAATCCCATTTCAATATGTCAATTTACAAAATGAAAAACAGCCGCTTGATGCGGCTAAAGCATGGATGAAGGCAGAACTTTCAACACCAGTCTCTTTAGAGAAAGATGTATTATTCCGTGAAGTACTTTTTCAGCTTGCTGACGACCGATTTATCTGGTATCAGCGCATTCATCACATTGCCATTGATGGATTCGCCTTTTTGCTCATTGCACGTCGTGTTGCTGAGGTCTATTCAGCCTTATCGCAAGGGACACCTGTGCCTCCTCAAACATTTGGAGCCTTACATGACGTAGTTCAAGAGGAGTCCACTTATCGACAGTCCAATCGATATGAAGCTGATCGAGCGTTTTGGAAAAATCGCTTTGCTGATCAACCTGAAATTGTCAGCCTTGCTGAGCTTGCACCAAGAACGTCGGATCATTTTATTCGAAAAATGGCTGGCTTCGATGCCGAAAAGGTAAGCAAAATGAAAAGAAATGCTCAAGCCTTCGGTGGTACGTGGCATGAAATGATCCTTGCAGCATCCGCATTATATATGCATCGTATGACTGGTGCACATGATATTGTTTTAGGGCTTCCTGTGATGATGCGCCTTGGATCGTGCGCCTTACAAACACCCGGAATGGTCATGAACCTGGTACCATTTCGTTTAACATGCAAACCAGAAATGACACTCTCAGCTCTTGTTCGGCAAGTATCTGATGAATTAAAAGCCATTCGCCCTCATCAAAGATATCGTCACGAGGACATGCGGAGAGACTTTAAACTCATCGGAAGAAATCAGCGATTATTTGGCCCACAGATCAATATCATGCCATTTGATTATGATCTCATGTTCGATCAGAGCATTGGTCAAGCACATAACCTTTCAGCAGGACCCGTGGATGATTTATCGATTAACATATACGACCGCGCGGATGGGAACGGATTTCAAATCGACTTTGATGCAAACCCTGCTGTTTACAAAGAGCAAGCAGTTGACGCTCATCAGCAGCGTTTTCTGCAATTGCTGGAGGAAATAACCGGACTAGAGGAAGATCAGACGATCAGTCAATTCAACCTTCTTTTGTCTGAAGAGAAAGAGAACATCCTCAAGCACTGGAATGATACAAAACGAGAATTACCACAGGAATCTTTACGGGAACTATTTGAAAAACAGGTGAGCAAAACACCACAAGCAAAAGCATTACAGTTTGAAGGAATTACTTTGACCTATGAAGAGTTGAATCAGCGGGCTAATCAATTAGCTCATTATTTGAAAAAACATGGCATTGGACCAGAACAATTTGTCGCAATTGCTCTGCCTCGGTCCATCAATATGGTTGTAAGTCTATTAGCCGTCGTCAAAACGGGAGCCGCATATCTGCCACTAGATCCTGATTATCCTAACGATCGTGTCGCCTATATGCTAGAAGATGCCAAACCGGTGTGCTTGCTCACAATTAAAGAGACAGCAGACGGTTTGAACCATCCGCACATCGTTCAACTAGATGATGCAACTGTCCATCAGGAGATAGCAGACAGTCCGCATCTGAATCCGAATTGGAGCGATGGCTCTCCACATCACCCCGCCTACATCCTGTACACATCAGGATCGACAGGCAAACCAAAGGGTGTTGTTGTAACAAAACGAAATGTGATCAACTTTATATTGTCCATGCAAGATTCATTTTTATTAGATCAAAAAGACCAGCTTTTAGCGGTAACGACCATTGCCTTTGATATTTCCGGGCTGGAAATGTTCCTCCCGCTTTTACATGGGGCTGCTATTTTATTGGCAAAAAAAGAAACCATACAAGAACCAGCAAAGCTTTCAGACATGATTCGTTCTCATCATGTCACAATCATGCAGGCAACGCCAACGTTGTGGCATGCGTTGGCAGATGAGTACCCTGACGTGATAACAGGTATGCGTGTTCTTGTTGGAGGAGAAGCACTCCCTGCTTCCCTTTTGCACACATTGCAATCTCTTCAATGCGACATTACTAATTTGTACGGGCCTACAGAAACGACGATCTGGTCTACGATGGAAAATGTCACAGCACACCGGAAGAATAGCGGGCCGGCAATCGGTAAACCCATTTGGAATACGAGCATTTACATTTTAGATGAAGGACTAAACCCAGTCCCAGCAGGATCAATTGGTGAACTTTATATTGCAGGTGAAGGAGTATCCAGAGGATATCTTGGACGATATGATTTAACGGCTGAACGTTTTGTCGCTGATCCATTCAGCACAAAAGGCACGAGAATGTATCGTACCGGTGATTTAGCCAAATGGCGTGAAGATGGTTCGATTGATTATATCAGCCGTGCCGATCATCAAATTAAAATACGCGGCTTCCGTATTGAACTAGGTGAAATCGAAACCGTAATGATGCAGCATCAAGCCATAAAGCATACATCTGTTATCGTTCGTGAGGATCAACCTGGGCAGCAGCTTCTTTGTGCGTATGTTGTGCTGACAGACGGCTCTTCTCTGCACCCTTCAGAGCTCAGGCAGTTTGCGGCTTCATTACTTCCTGACTACATGGTGCCCTCTGCTGTTGTCGTGTTGCCAGAACTCCCACTTACACCAAACGGCAAAATCGACCGCAAAGCATTACCAGCACCAAATATGTCTTTAGTCAGTTCTGAGCGTACACCTAGAACACCACAAGAAGACATGTTATGTAGTTTATTTGCAGAAACCCTTGGCCTATCTCAAATTGGCATAGATGATAGTTTCTTTGACTTAGGAGGACATTCCTTACTCGCCGCTCGCCTGCTTAGACGTATACGCGATACACTTGGTGCAGACCTAAACATGAGTACCCTTTTTGAATCTCCTCGGGTTGCTGAGCTTGCGCAGCACATTGACAAAGCGAAGGACATTCGGCCGCCGCTTCAGGTTGAAGACAAACCAGATGAAATTCCATTATCATTTGCCCAAAAACGGCTCTGGTTCCTTCATTGCCTTGAAGGGCCAAGTCCAACTTACAATATTCCACTTGTCATTCAGCTGACAGGTACACTAGATCAAACAGCTCTCATTGGTGCTTTGGTAGATATCACTGAAAAACACGAAACCCTTAGAACCATTTTTCCAAATAAGAATGGCATGCCAAGACAGGTCATTTTACACCCGAAAAGTGTTCAGCCTGAACTCCATGTCACAGCTTCAAGCGATCAACAAATTGAGAATCAGTTAAACGAAGCCATTCGGTATAGCTTTCAGATTGAAGAAGAACCTGCACTTCGAGCTGAATTATTCACGCTTGATGCAAACCGATCCGTACTGCTTCTATTGCTGCATCACATCGCTGGTGACGGCTGGTCACTTGCACCATTGACACGAGACTTAGCTGCTGCTTACGAAGCCCGTATACAAGGAAAATCCATCTCCTTGCCAGCAGAACCTGTTCAATATGCTGACTATGCTATTTGGCAGCAGAAGCTGTTGGGCAGTGAAGAAGAGACGGATAGTTTATTTGCCAAGCAGCTCAGCTATTGGAAAGGTGCCTTACAGGACCTGCCTGAAGAACTTGAGCTTCCCTATGACTTCCCGCGTCCACAGGAAGGAAGCTTCAACGGTGCGACGATAGACTTTACGATTGAACCCGCTTTACATCAGAACCTCCTTGAGCTTGCAAAGCAGCATCAGGTGAGTTTGTTCATGGTGCTTCAAGCATCTCTTGCAGCATTACTGACACGCCTTGGGGCCGGTACAGATATCCCAATCGGCAGTCCGATTGCTGGACGGAATGATGATGCACTTGACGATATTGTGGGCTTGTTTGTGAACACACTAGTATTACGTACAAATACAGCTGGTAATCCAACCTTTAGTGAGCTATTGAAGCGAGTGCGAGACGTTGACCTAGCAGCCTATGAGCATCAGGATCTGCCATTTGAACGGCTAGTCGAAATCCTAAACCCAACCCGGTCCAGATCAAGAAATCCATTGTTCCAGGTCATGCTAGCCTTCCAAAATACACCGAAGGCGGAAATGAAGCTGACACAGCTTGATTCAGACCTCTACGTGAAACCAGTAGGGTCAGCTAAATTTGATCTGACCATCGAATTAACAGAACAAAGAACGGAAACTGGGTCAGCAGCAGGTTTAACAGGATTGTTTGAATTCAGTACAGATATATTTAAACAAAGCACCATTAGAGCAATCGCTGACAGAATGAAGCGCTTTTTAACAGAGGTAGCTGAGCGCCCACATGTGCCGATTGGTCAAGTGAACATTTTATCAGATAAAGAGCGGCAAACATTTCTCCCTGATAAAAAGACATTCGCTCAGTTAGATCAAGCACATAGTCTCCCGGCCTTATTTGAAAAAACGGCGCAGCAATACCCTGATCGAGTGGCTGTAACGTATGGCAATAGGCAGCTGACCTATGGTGAGTTAAACAACAAAGCCAATTGTCTTGCTCATTTATTAATACAAAGAGGCGTTGGACCAGAACAGTTCGTTGCACTTGCCCTGCCTAGATCAATCGATATGCTCGTAAGCTTATTAGCCGTTCATAAAGCAGGCGCAGCCTATGTTCCGCTTGATCCAGATTACCCAGCAGATAGACTGGCATACATGATACAAGATGCCAAACCCGTTTGCAGCATCACAACAAAAGCAGATGCAGTGCATCTTCCAGCTGACTGCGATTTGATTTTGTTAGACGAAAAGGAAACGAGCGATCAATTGCTGACAATGCCAAATCACAATCCGGCTGATATAGACAGAATTGAGCCGCTATCTTCTCTGCATCCGGCCTATATTATTTATACATCCGGTTCTACAGGGAAACCAAAAGGAGTGGTCATCCCACACCAAAATGTCATCCGTCTTCTGACATCTACTGAACATTGGTTCCAATTTGATGAAGAAGATGTTTGGACAATGTTCCATTCATATGCCTTTGACTTTTCAGTATGGGAAATATGGGGACCACTTTTATATGGCGGCCGGCTTGTCATTGTACCTCATACCATCTCTCGCTCTCCAGAAGAGATGCTGCAGCTTCTAGTCGAGGAAGGTGTGACTGTGCTTAATCAAACACCTTCTGCCTTCTATCAGCTCATGCAGATAGACAAGGAACAACAAACACTAGGCCAAGCATTATCACTCCGCTATGTCATCTTTGGCGGTGAAGCATTAGAGCTTAGCAGATTAGAAGATTGGTACAGCCGTCACTCAGACTGTAAGCCAAAGCTCATTAACATGTACGGCATTACAGAAACCACCGTACACGTTACGTACAATGAACTCAATCGAGATTTGATCACAAAGGACTCCAGCAGTTTAATAGGCGAACCGATTCCTGATTTACATGTGTACGTACTAGATGAATACCTGCAGCCTGTTCCCCCTGGGACGACAGGTGAAATGTATGTAGCTGGAGCTGGCCTTGCAAGAGGTTATCTAGGCAGACCTGACCTGACATCAGATCGATTCCCTGCCGATCCTTATGGCGCACCTGGCACAAGGATGTATCGCACAGGCGACCTTGCGCGCTGGACAGAAGAAGGGGCTCTTGATTACATTGGCAGAGCCGATCATCAAATTAAAATACGCGGCTTCCGCATTGAACTTGGAGAAATCGAAGCCGTTCTGGCACGCCACGATGCAGTTGCACAAGTTGCCGTCATGATGCGAGAGGATCAGCCTGGCGACAAACGCCTAGTCGCCTATATCGTCCCAACTGAAGAAAATCGTTTCGATACAGAGACCCTTCGTCATTTTGCAGCAGCCAGTCTTCCTGATTACATGGTGCCCGCGGCATATGTACAGATTGACGCCATGCCGCTTACAGCAAACGGGAAGCTTGATCAAAAATCACTGCCAGCCCCTCAATTGCATATACAGCAAACGGATGGCCGCGGCCCTAGAAACCCGAAAGAGGAAATCCTATGTCATCTCTTTGAAGAGGTGCTCGATTTGCCTAAAATCAGCATAGACGATCGCTTTTTTGACATTGGCGGGCATTCACTGCTTGCAGTTCGTTTAATCAGCCGCATTCGTGATGCACTTGGTGTCAAACTAAGCATTGGAACATTGTTTGAAGCACCAAATGTGGCAAGTTTGGCAGAGAAACTAGAAACAGGAAGCGATGAAAACGCACTAGACATCTTGCTGCCGCTGCGAACAAATGGAGAAAGATATCCTCTTTTCTGTGTTCACCCAGCAGGTGGTCTGAGCTGGTGCTATGCAGGTCTCTTGAATACATTAGAGAAAGACATCCCTATTTATGGATTACAGGCACGAGGAATCGCAAGAAAAGATGACTACCCGCACACACTAGATGATATGGCTGCGGATTACATCAAGCACATCCAAACGATTCAGCCAAAAGGCCCTTATCATCTTCTTGGCTGGTCACTAGGCGGAAACGTTGTACAGGCAATGGCTACACAGCTCCAGCAGCAAGGTGAAGAAATCGCACTCGTTGCGATGCTGGATGCTTATCCAAACCATTTCTTACCGATTAAAGCAGCACCTGATGAAGAAGAAGCACTAATTGCTCTTCTTGCGCTCGGCGGCTATGATCCAGATACCTTAACAGGTGAGCCGCTCACGATGAAAAGTGCCATCGACATTTTGAAAAAAGATGGCAGTGCACTAGCAAGCTTACGTGAAGATGCCATTAGAAATCTAAAAGAAACCTATGTGAATTCAGTTCGATTGCTCGGAGAATATCAGCCAAAAACTTATCAGGGGGACATATTATTCTTTAGATCTACCATTATCCCAGATTGGTTTACACCAATTGATCCCGAAGCATGGGCACCTTATATCAACGGAACAATTGAACAGCACGACATTCATTGCCGGCACAAAGACATGTGCCAGCCTAAACCCCTAGCAGAAATTGGTGTCATCTTAGACAACGCACTGCATCGGGTCAAACAAAAGCACTAAGAATAAAGGAGAGATGACAAATGACAAATCCCTTTGATCGTGAAGACGGTGTATTTCTTGTGCTGGTCAATGAACAAGGACAGCATTCACTTTGGCCATCATTTGCACCAGTGCCAGATGGATGGGAAAAGGTCTTTGGTGAAGACACTAGAAATGCCTGCATCGATTATATCCAGACACACTGGCAGGACTTGCGGCCATTAAGTTTAACAAAAGAACCAGCGCTAGCTCATGGAAAAACGGAATAAATCATTACACCCTGATCTCACTCTGGGTGCGATGATTGTTGACAAAAGGGCTAAAATGATCTTGATTTTAACCCTTTGTCTTCTTTTCAGCGTGATAGAAAACCTTTGCAGCCCTAGGAAGGGCGAGCACCGGAACGGAGCGAATTTGACATTCGTGAGTACCGGCGCGCAGACCTGCGGGCGAATGCGAGGGTTTGTCTACACGCTGCGCACCCTGATCTCCATCAGGGTGCTTTTTTGACAGAATAAACATCACCATCTTTCAGCTCTTTCTGCTACAATTTAATTGAGAATGTTTATCAACTAAAAAGAGATCAGGTGGTTTTATGGGAAACAATAATCAATTACGTACGTTGGCAAATGCCGAACAATTCATCTACCGATTAACAGATACTGAAAAAATAAATAATGCAGAGCTTCCACATACAGAGCAGCAGCTATCAGATACATTCTGCCTCCTCTTCAGCATAAGCGGCAGCGGTTTACTCACATTGAACGATCAAAAATGGCGATTGAAACATCTGACTCTCTATACGATCATGCCTGGGGAAACATTTATGTTGAAAACAGAGCCTTATCAAAAACACGAGCTCTACCTTTTTCGCTTTCAGCTCTACACGCTGCAAAATCAAAACATAGGAGAAGTATCAACGGAACATGCCCGTTCTTTACTGAATAAATGGCAATTTATCGATATTAGCTCGATTGAACACATTCATTCTTTACTGTCCGATATGACAGAGGAATGGCAAAGACCTGAATCCATTAGCTTTTTTAGAAGCCAAACTCTTTTCCAGCAGCTTATTATGCAGCTTTTTACACTACATAAAGAAGATATTTGTGACACGGCACATGCCCTTTTCAAAACAAAACAATATATCGATCAACATTCCGAAGAACCCCTCAGCCTGACAAGTCTATCTCATATGGCTGGCATCAGCGCCAATCATTACAGCGAGCTATTTAAAAAGCATTTTGATGTGAGTGTCACTGATTATATCACCAAGAAAAGGATGGCCAGAGCCAAACAATTAATGGCAAAAGGCAACGCAAAGCTCAAAGACATTGCACTTGAAATCGGCTATCAAGATCCGTATTACTTCAGCCGCATCTTTAAGAAAAAAACGGGTATGACCCCTTCTACTTATATGAAAAGCCGTCAGCGGAAAATTGCAGCCTATGGCCATTCCATACTCGGCCAGCTCACACCCATTCATATCATCCCATATGCTGCCCCCCTTCATCCTAAATGGACAGCACATGATTTTGAGCATCATGCAGAAGAAATTCCGATTCACCTGAGTGCACATCGGATCAACGAGCACGCTGAAGCCAATTTACAGTTATTAAAGGAAACAAATCCTGAGCTGATCATTGCCAATGATCATGTGACAGAGGAAGAAAAACAAGTGTTAAAAACCATCTGTCCTGTTCACTTTGTTCCATTCACACAATTGGATTGGCGCACTCAATTCAGACAAACGGCTATGATCCTAAACGAAGCGCAAGAAGCAGAAGAATGGTTGATTCATTACGAGGAACTCGTCATTCAAGCGAAAAAGGCATGCCTTTTTGATCATTCACCAAAAACCGTCCTGCCTCTTCGTATCTTTCAAGATCAGCTTTATTTGTCTGTGAATCGCACCATGTCAGAAGTGATTTTTCAAGACATTGGCCTTCTGCCAGCTTTTCAGAATGATGGCCAGCTAATAGAAAAAAAAATCAGCATTCGCTCTATACAACAGCTAGATCCAGACGCCATCTTCCTCTTCCTGCATAAGGAGCCAAAAACCATCGCTTTTTATCAAAAGTTAAAGCAGCAGGAGGCTTGGCAAAATCTCAAGGCTGTGACGAAGCAAGCCGTCTATCCGCTCACTTCTGACCCTTGGCGTGAATACACAGCAGCCAGTCATCAACGAGTCATTCAGGACCTTTTATCTTTTTTTCCGTAAAAAGTCCATCATTTGACAGATCATTGTCTATGGATAAAAGGATAAAAGACTACTACAATCTTTAATTGAGAACAATTATCAGTTAAAGGAGAAAACAAATGAAAAAATGGTTCGCATTGCTTATCCTTTGTATCATGACGGTCACCGCAGCAGGCTGTGGTGCTGCAGAAAATAAACCTGCTTCAAACACAGCCAAAAGCAAGTCAGCTGAAGAAGCAGAAACAAACATCAAATATTTAGATCAAACGTACAAACTCAAAACACCAGTGAAACGAATCGTCATTGCTGGAAGCCTAGAATCAATGGAAGATGCAAAATTACTTGGTATCGAGCCTATTGGTGCTTCTACTGTAGGCGGCACTTTCCCTGAATTATTTCAAGACATCACAGCGAAAACAGAAGGCATCGGTGAAAAAACAGAACCGAACCTAGAGAAAATCTTAAAACTAAAACCAGATGTGATACTCGGATCAACCAAGTTCCCGCCTGCAACAATTAAAAAACTAGATAAAGTTCAAACGACGATCCCAGTATCCCATGTCTCTTCTGACTGGGAAAGCAATCTTTTATTGCTGGCTGAACTGACTGGAAAAAGTGAAGAAGCGAAAAAAATCATAGCTGATTATCAGAAAGATCTCAAACAAGCGAAAGAAACCCTGAAAGACAAAAGCAGCAACAAAACAGCTGTCATTTTGCGCATTAGACAAGGCGACCTGTACGTATATCCTGAAGACGTATACTTCAACTCTACCTTATATGGGGATCTAGGATTTACAGTACCAAGTGATATCAAAAAAGCCAAAGCACAAGCATTGATTTCATTGGAGCGCCTAGGTGAACTCAATCCTGACTATATTTTTGTTCAGTTCTCTAAAGAGGAAAACTCATCGAATCCAAATGCATTGAAGGACTTAGAGAAAAATAAAATTTGGACAAGCCTAAAAGCTGTGAAAAATGGGCACATCAATGAAAATGTCGTTGATCCTATGCTTCAAGGAGGAACAGCACTAAGCAAAACAACCTTCCTTGACAAGGCTGTCAAATGGTTAGATCAAAACAACTAAAAAGATACGTGATCAGATGGTTGACAAAGGGCTAAAATGTTTAGCCCTTTGTCTTCTTTTCAACGTAGTTGAAAACCTTAGGAGAGGATACATATGAACGGAACGTTTCTATATGACGAGCTTAACGGGCGTCAGCTTGATATTTACCTTCCGCAGGACACCTCTGTTGATGTTCCAGCTGTCTTTGTACAAGATGGCTCTTCTTTGTTTAGAACACACCTGCTAGAGATCGAAAGAATGATCGAAACCAAAACCATCTCGCCAATCATCATCGTCGGCATACACCCCTTCAATCGACTTGACGAATATACACCATGGGAGGCGTCTTCACTGCGATCTGGGTTCCCTGACTTTAAAGGCGAGGCACAGACGTATGTGTCATTTTTAGCAAATGACTTGCTCCCATATATCAAAAGAGAATATCCAGTTCAAGAGGCCTGTCATGAACATAGTCACATAGGTGCATCATTAGGCGGGCTGTTTGCTATTTATACCCTATTGATGCACCCTGCCCTTTTTAAAAACATCGCGTCTATCTCTGGGTCATTTTGGTATCATGATTTTTTACCGTTTGCAAAGCAGCAAAGCATTCAGTGTGTGGATCACCTTGTCTATTTGTCTGTAGGCAGTGAAGAAGGGAAAGGAAAAACAACTGTTCAACAGCACATGCCTTTATTCAACAAACAACTGCATGACCTTTTATTACAGAAAGGAATGCAGGAATGGCAGCTGCAATATCACATCGAACAAGGGGAAGGCCATCATCTGAAACAATTTCAAAAAAATTTCTTATCGGCCCTCAAGTGGTTTTATCAAAGAGAACGCTAATTTTTTATCAGCATAACGCAAAGCCGATATGATATATTGGAACGTATAGATTGAAAGAGGAGGAATTTGCGCATGAGACCTTTACAAATCTCAGCCGATACCGCACAAAAGCTTGCTGCATCACTCAATGTACCGTTAGAACAAATTATGCATATGCCGCAGCATATCTTATTAGCTAAATTAGCGGAGCTTGAACAGAAGAAAGATCATTCTTCTTAAAGAAATAAAGGAGTTTACATTCATGGAACAACAACTAGAAAAATCAACATTACAACCTCGCAGTACCGGACAAACCATCCTGCTGATAGCTGGGATTTTGCTCATTGCATTTAATCTGCGGCCTGCCATTACATCCGTTGGCCCTGTGATCGGCGCGATTCGCTCCGATTTACAGCTTTCAAATGGACTGGCGGGTTTTCTTACGACATTACCACTGCTTTCATTCGCATTGCTTTCTCCAATTGCCCCTAAAATCGGAAAACGACTTGGCAATGAACGAACCCTCTGGCTTGGACTTGCTGTCCTTCTCTTTGGGATTGTGATTCGCTCGTTTGGCACCATCACCTTCTTAATGATTGGCACGGCGCTGGTCGGCGTTGGAATTGCGATCTGTAATGTGCTCTTACCGGGGCTTGTGAAGCATAAATTTCCTGCACATGCAGGTTTGATGACAAGTGTATATACGACTTCAATGTCTGTCTTTGCTGCACTTGCATCAGGTGTCAGTGTTCCGCTCAGTCATACGATGCCTGGCGGCTGGAATACATCATTCCTTGTATGGGCTGGACTTGCCCTTCTCGCCATGATGGTTTGGGTGCCGCAGCTTCTTCATCAGAATACAGCGGCCGTCAAAAGCATCTCGCTCACAGAGCAGCCGATATGGCGTTCACGTGTTGCATGGCAGGTGACCTTTTTTATGGGTTTGCAGTCATTCCTTTTCTATAGCAGCATCGCATGGTTTCCTGATATCTTAACATCACATGGAATGAACCTGTCGACAGCTGGCTGGATGCTGTCCATTATGCAGTTTGTTGGGCTGCCATCCACTTTCTTAACGCCCGTTCTTGCAGAAAAATTAAAAACGCAAAGACCGCTTGTCGCCGGCCTTGTCCTTGTGTATTTACTTGGCATGATTGGACTTCTTCTCGGAGGATCAACGCCTATCCTTGTCATCTCCGTTCTATTGATCGGCATTGGACAAGGGGCCAGTATCAGTCTTGCCCTCACATTCATTGGATTACGTACAACCAATATGGAACAAGCAGCTGCCCTCTCTGGAATGGCGCAGTCTCTCGGTTATTTATTAGCTGCTGTTGGGCCGTTCATGATTGGAATCCTTTTTGATTCCACACATACATGGACACCCGCGATTATCATCTTTATTGTCATCCTATTTTTCATGTTTTTATCCGGTATGCGTGCCGGACGCAGCGTCTATATTTCAGATCCTTCATAAAAAAGAACCCGCCTCCTCGTGAGACGGGTTCTTTTCTGCTTATGCCTGCTCTGTCACATGTACCTTTAACGTTGCTTGTACCTCTGGATGAAGCTTTACCGGTACATTTGTATAACCTAACGCACGGATGGCGTCATTCAGCTCGATTTTGCGCTTATCGAGTTTAATTTGATGATCTTTTTGCAATTTATCAGCGATTTGTTTGCTTGTAATTGAGCCAAACAAACGGCCGCCTTCACCTGATTTTGCAGTGAGTTCCACTGTTAACGCCTCAAGTGTTTCTTTTAATTGTTTTGCTTGTTCAAGCTCTTGGATGGCATTCTTTTTCTCTTTGTTTTTCTGCCCTTCCAATGCGCTTAGGTTCGTTGGAGTTGCTTCAACAGCTAACCCTTGTTTGATGAGAAAGTTGTGAGCGTATCCGTCAGCTACATTCTTGACTTCGCCTTTTTTCCCTTTGCCTTTTACGTCTTTTAGAAAGATGACTTTCATCTTTGAACCCCTCCTTCGAAATATTCGTCTATGGCAGCCTTTAACTTCCCTACCGCTTCTTCAATGGTTATACCATAAATCTGGGTAGCAGCGTTAGTCAAATGGCCGCCGCCGTCTAATGCTTCCATAATAATTTGAACGTTGATATCCCCTAATGATCTAGCACTAATACATACTGTGTCGTCATCTCGTCTAGCGACAGCAAATGACGCTTCTACCTCACTCATTGACAACAGGGAATCCGCTGTCTGGGCAATCGTAATTTGATCATAATACTCCGACCTGTCAGATGGCAATGAAGCGATAGCCACCTGATTTTGATACAGCTCTGTATGCTGAATGAGTTTTGCTCGTTTGATGTAATGATCGACTGTCTCTTTTAAGAACTTTTGCACAAGGACAGGATCTGCTCCCTTTGCTCGAAGATAGGATGCTGCATCGAACGTTCTTGACCCCGTTCTCAGAGAGAAACTCTTCGTATCAACAATGATCCCAGCTAGAAGTGCAGTCGCCTCAATCATGTTAATCCGCAATTTCTTCGGCTGATACTCTAAAAGCTCTGTCACAAGCTCTGCTGTAGATGAAGCATACGGCTCCATATAAACAAGTAAAGGATCACGGATAAATTCCTCGCCGCGTCTATGATGGTCAATAACCACGACATTTTCAATCTTATTCAGCAGTCGTTCCTCCATGACGAGAGACGGTTTATGTGTATCCACGACCACAAGCAATGTGTCATCCTTCGCAAGCTCCATTGCTTCCTCTGGGGTGATAAAACGTGACCAAAGCTCTTCATAATTTTTAATTTCACTAATTAAGCGTTGAACACTGTCGCCAATCTGGTTGGCATCAATGACAATATAGCCTTCTTTTCCATTGGCCTGTGCGACCTTTAAAATCCCAATGGATGCACCGATCGAGTCCATGTCTGGGAACTTATGCCCCATGATCATGACATTACCGCTTTCAGATACAATTTCTTTTAAAGCATGAGAAATGACCCGTGCGCGTACGCGTGTCCGTTTCTCCATTGGGTTCGTTTTTCCACCATAGAATTTTACTTTTCCATTCGGCTGTTTAATGGCGACCTGATCCCCGCCTCGTCCGAGGGCAAGGTCAAGACTCGACTGTGCAAGTGCTCCAAGCTCTTTCAAAGAAGGAACGGACGCACCGATCCCGATACTCAGAGTGAGCGTCGCACTATGTGCCCCTGTTTTCTCACGGACCTCGTCTAAAATAGAGAATTTCGACGCTTCAAGCTCAGCTAAAATACTCTCATTGAGAACCGCCATAAATCGTTCAGACGAAATTCTCTTCAGGAAAATACCGTATTCTTGTGCCCAATTGTTGAGCAAAGACGTCACTTCACTATTAATCGCGCTGCGCACTTGATCATCAAGTCCCTGCGTGACATCGTCGTAGTTGTCTAAAAAGATATAAGATAACACCGTTCGTTCATTTTCGTACTGTCGTTCAATCTGCACCTGTTCCGTGACATCAAAGAAATATAAAAGGCGCTCTGACCGTTTAATAATGACTTTGAATTTCCGGTCATTCAGCGTCACATTTTCGGTCTCGACCTCTTGTTTAATAAGAGGCACAATGGACTCGAATGTATCGTACAAGGATCTGCCGACAAGTGTGCTTTCATGAAAGCATGAAGCGAGAAACGGATTCGTCCATTCGATATAATACTGGTCATTAAACAGCATAATACCAATTGGCATCTCCATTAATGCTTCTTCTCCAACCTTTTTGACTCGATAGGATAATGTTGAAATATATGAATCAATCTCTTTCTGCACTTGCGTATCTGCCCACTTTAAGAAGTAGAGCACACCTGCAAGGACGAAAAGACCAACTGCTCCTATGATCCAATTAAAATAAAGGTTGAGGAGGACTGTGATCACCGCAAGAACAATTAACGCGAAGATCGGATACTTGATGACAGGTTTTCTATAGAAGCTTGGCACTGATATCAACTCCTCAACATTCAGAGTGAATTATTTGTTTTTTACTTTTTCTCTTAAATCAAAGCCTATGTCAGCAATCCCTATAATTCGCACAATCACACCGATCGGCGGAAAGAAAACCGTTAACACGACAGCGAAAATGGGTACCGCTTTTGAGATGTTTTTTTCGTGGCAATAATAGAAGAGAAAAGAAAATCCCTGAATAAGCACCAGTATAAATAAAATTTTAAACGCACTCGATTGAACGAGCCATAAAAAGCTGCCTTTTTCCGTCTGAATCAGCATCAAAAGCAATGTGAGTAAATAATACCATACCATGCTTTTTGGCAGCCGCATATCCTTAAATTTCTTCAAGGACGGCATGTCTGAAACAAACCGTTTGAGCAAAGGCCGCATGAACCAATGATTCACAAAAGCCAGCAGCGTGACCAAAATCAATAACGCTACAGGTAAAGCACTTAATGCCGTATCCTGCAACTCTCTGAACTGATTCAGCTGCTTCGCAATGTCCTTCTCAGACACGCCGGATTGCTTTAAAGTACTCTCTACCATCGGCATCATTTGCTCAATCGACTCTTTCGCAATATTCATGATATCGATTTGAAAGAGCTGAACACTGACAACAAAGGATATGAGAATACTGAATAAATAAATTAGCGCACCTGTAATGATGGCATTCCCAGGCTGCCTTCTGCTGTAGAAAACACCCATGCCTAATCCGGCAGCAATCAATATTGGTGCAGTCATAAGACCATTTATAGACCCAATTAAAAAGCTGATCACTATGCCAATAGCGCCAGCAGCAATTCCTTTTTTCAAGCCGTGTCTAATTGTATAGAGGATGATCGGAATCGGAGCAGCTAGAAAGAAAATAATGGATAATAGCGGCACATACAGATAAAACAACGTCATGACTGCGAAAATACTGATCATGATTGCGCCCTCTACTAACGCTTTTGTTTGTTTCACACCTTCACCTCTATCCAATCCTTTTGTTTATATCTTGCTCAATGTGTACTTCTATGTATACGTATGATGTCAGCTCCATCATGTCTTGCCCCAACCTTTATTTTACCATAGCGGTAAATCTCAAGTAAAATACAGGCTGTTCTGGGAGCGTTTCACGTGGAACACCGATATGGAATGGCACATGCAAGTTTTCAAACAGCATGTTACAATTTTTTAGATTATTCTTAGCTATAAACCCTGAATTCAAGGTCAAAAGCTGTTAGAATAGAAACATCATCAATAAATGTAAGAAGGAGAATTCACATGGGAAAAACACTCGTATTCGGACACAAAAATCCTGACACAGACACGATTTGTTCTGCTATTGCTTACGCTCATCTAAAAAACAAAATCGGCGTTCAGGCAGAAGCCGTCAGACTTGGAGAAATCAATGGAGAAACACAATACGCATTAGATTTCTTTAAACAAGAAGCACCTCGTTTCATTGAAACGGCTGCAAATGAAACAAAGCAAGTTATTCTTGTCGATCATAACGAATTTCAGCAAAGTGTAAGCGACATTGATCAAGTACAAGTAACTGAGGTCATTGACCATCACCGTATTGCCAACTTTGAAACAAGTGAACCTCTTTACTATCGTGCTGAGCCTGTAGGCTGTACAGCAACGATCTTAAACAAAATGTATAAAGAAAACCAAGTGACGATTGAAAAGGAAATCGCTGGTTTGCTTTTATCTGCGATCATTTCTGATTCCTTACTATTCAAATCCCCAACATGCACACAGCAAGATATCGATGCTGCACATGAGCTTGCAAAAATCGCAGGGGTAGATCCAGAAGTTTACGGCCTAGACATGCTCAAAGCCGGCGCTGATCTAAGCCAAAAAACGGTTCAAGAATTAATTACACTTGATGCAAAAGAATTCGCACTAGGCAAAAGCAAAGTGGAAATTGCACAAGTCAATACAGTAGATATCGCGGAAGTGACAGCAAGACAGGCTGACATTGAAGCGAAAATCAATGAAGTCATTGCAGCAAAAGGTCTTGACCTATTTGTTCTAGTCATCACAGATATTTTAGAAAATGACTCCCTTGCTCTTGCAATCGGTGCAGAAGCAGCAAAAGTAGAAAAAGCATTTAACGTCACGCTTGAAAACAACACAGCTTTACTAAAAGGTGTTGTATCAAGAAAGAAACAAGTCGTACCTGCACTGACAGACGCACTTTCTTAATAAAACACGACAAGACTGCTGAATCATTCAGCAGTCTTTTTTGTCTGTCTTCTTTTTAATGAATGTACGTATCACTAACGAGAATATCCTTTAGCACGCTTGTTGGAATCGTGAATTCAACAACACCCATGTAGCCAGGCGCCACAGCACCTTCATTAAAGGAAATCACAAGTTTTCCTTTTGAATTGATATAGAAGTTTTGATCCGGCTTCATTTTCTTAAATGGATCTGTTTCTTCCTTGCCAATCCAATACATTTTGTCTGAATCCTCTTTCATCTGTTTCTTCATTTGTTCTTTAATATTTTCACTAATCACATCAATATAACGATCATCTTTAAACAGGCTTGGTAATGTAATGAGGACATGGTTTTTCTTATCAACCGTATCATACGTCATTTCCTCTGCCGCAGAAGCCTGAGTCGTCACCTTGTATCGGCCTAGTGAAAGGATTTGATCAGTGTTCGTTTTCACTTCATAACCGCTCTCAACACTTAAATGACCATTTTTATAACCCTTTGTTTCCTTTTCAAAATCTTGATACAGTTTTTTGTTTTCAGCTAAATATTTTTGATTCAGGCTGTCTTGTAATGACTTGTCCCCAAGTCCTGAAACGTGTGGTGTTTTAAGATCAATATTTGTTCCTTGATCGCTCTTTTTAAATTCTGTAAACGTTACGACTTTCACCAGATCGCCAATGACAGGCACCTCTGAAATCGCTCTTGCTGCCTGTGGACTGACATTAACAGTTGTAACAAAAAGAGCAGCAGCCGCAACAAGTCCGAGGGTCCATTGCTGAAAATGAGGTTTTTTATTTTTTCTTTTTAACGTTCGTTCAACCATCGCATCATATTCCGGTGGAATAGGGATTTCTAAATATTCTTCTTTTAAATGCTCCAAATACTTATCCATTTAAACTTCCTCCTGTGATAATTCTACTTTTAAAAGCCGCAGCGCCTTATATAATCTTGTTTTAATAGTGTTTTCATTTTCATCGAGAATCTGGGCGATATCCTCTAGTTTTAAATCTTCAAAGAATCTCAAAATAATGATGACTCGATACATCTCAGGCAAATCCTCTATAGCCCGTTTGACATCTTGATCCTCGTATACATCTGATTCGCCCTGTGATAAGAATTCAAGCGTATCATCATCTGTCACCTGCACCCGCTTTTTCTTTCGTAAAAAGTCTAGGGCAGTGTTCACCACGATCTTATAAAACCAGCTATGCATCTTGCTCGCATCCTCTAATCGGTGAACAGATTTGAGTGCTTTATGAATGGCGTCCTGAACAACATCCATAGCATCTTCTGGGTTTTTGACATAACTATAGGACAACCGGTAAAAACTGTGTTTATGCTCCATGACGTAATCCGCAAATTGATCATCTATTTTTCGTTTCTTCATTTTACAAAGAGCTCCTTTATCTTAAATGCGCATTTGTTATTTCTTACATTGGATAGACGCGCACCTTTTGGAAATAGTTTGCGCTCGGTCATTTATTTAACATGTCATCACATTTACGTTTCTATACAAAAAGAGCGAACCTGATGGGTTCACTCTTTCCAAGCGGATAGTGTTTGATGGACAAACTGTTTTAAAAGTTTCAATCATTATATCAATCCTTGTATGAAATAGGGAGCAACATGACCATATTGTTAGGGAGATATTAAAGGAGGGATTTGAATTGAAAGAAGATCAACAGCCTAAACCATCTTCAGAGTCAGAAGAAACCTTAACGAATCGGCAAGGTCATCCCGTAACAGATAATCAAAATATGAGAACTGTTGGGAATAGAGGACCAACTACGCTTGAAAACTACGATTTCCTAGAAAAAATCAGTCATTTTGATCGTGAACGCATCCCTGAACGTGTTGTACATGCACGCGGTGCCGGAGCTCACGGTTATTTTGAAGCATACGGCACATTCGGGGATGAACCCATCTCCACCTATACGAGGGCAAAATTGTTTCAGGAAAAAGGGAAAAAGACGCCTGTTTTCGTTCGTTTTTCTTCTGTGATTCACGGCGGTCATTCGCCAGAAACATTACGTGATCCGAGAGGGTTTGCGATTAAATTTTATACAGAGGAAGGCAACTGGGATCTCGTAGGGAACAACCTGAAAATTTTCTTTATCCGAGATGCTTTAAAGTTCCCTGATTTGGTTCATGCCTTTAAGCCTGATCCTGTCACCAATCGTCAGGACGGCGAGCGTATTTTTGATTTTGTCTCACAATCACCTGAGGCGACGCATATGGTGACATTTCTCTTTTCACCATGGGGCATCCCAGCTACATACCGGCACATGCAAGGCTCAGGTGTCCATGCGTACAAATGGGTCAACCATGAAGGAAAAGCGGTGCTGGTTAAATATCATTTTGAACCGAAACAAGGCATTCGCAACCTGACCCAAGAACAGGCGCAAGCGATCCAGGGAGAAAATTTTAACCATGCCACACAGGATTTATATGAAGCGATTGAGCAAGGAGATTATCCTGAATGGGAGGTATATGCACAGATCATGGAAGATGATGTCCACCCTCACCTCGACTTTGACCCGCTAGACCCGACAAAGCTTTGGTACAAGGATGACTATCCATGGAAACCAATCGGACGGATGGTATTAAACAAAAATCCAGAAAACTATTTCGCAGAAGTCGAGCAGGTTGCCTTTGGGACTGGCGTACTCGTAGACGGTTTAGATTTCTCAGATGATAAATTGCTTCAAGGCCGTACCTTCTCCTACTCTGACACGCAGCGATATCGTGTAGGGCCAAACTATTTACAGCTGCCGATCAATGCACCGAAAAAGCATGTCGCCACCAATCAGAGAGACGGTCAAATGGAATACCATGTCGATCAAGGCAAAGGCCAAAATCCCCATGTGAATTATGAGCCATCGATCCTCGGAGGATTAAAAGAAGCCAAACAGGATGGAAAGGATCATACGCCTTTTGTAGAAGGTGAAGTCAAACGAGAAGCCATTGACCGCCCAAACAACTTTGGACAAGCGGGAGAAACATATCGCCGTTTTAATGATTGGGAGCGTGAGGAACTGATTAAGAACTTAGTCAACACCCTTGCGACATGTCAAAAGGACATTCAAGACCAAATGATTGAAAACTTTACAAAAGCAGACCCTGATTACGGAAAGCGTGTTGCTGACGGCTTAAAAGCCTTTAAACAAGAGCAGCCAAGCGGACCTATCGGCTCTACAGGCGCTGCTCAAGCCGTGGACGAAGCCATCAACAACAGCACACCATCAGATCCTTATTAATGAAAAAAAGAATGCAGCGGCGAGGCTGCATTCTTTTTGTATACATCTATTAAGCGTTTTGACCTTTTTTGATCCATTCAGCCACATTGACTGTACGTTTTGCCTGATGTTTCACAGCTGCTTCTGCATCCTCTTGGATTTTTCCATTTTGGTCAACAGTGACACTTACGCCATAAGGGTTGCCCCCTGCACCGTATAAGGAATCATCTGTGTATCCAGGAGCGGCAATAATGGCTCCCCAGTGGAACATCGTCGTATATAAGCTGAGAACCGTCTGCTCCTGTCCGCCATTTGCGTTTTGAGCTGAAGTCATCGCGCTGACTGCTTTGTTTGCCAATTTACCTTGGAACCACAAACCGCCTGTTGTATCTAAGAACTGCTTCATTTGAGCTGGCAGGTTACCGAAACGTGTCGGCATGCTAAAGATGATGGCATCTGCCCACTCTAAATCACTTAATTGAACCTCTGGCACATCCTTTGTTTCGTCTAAATGTGCTTTCCATGCTGGATTTGAAGCGACAACTGCTTCTGGTGCCAATTCAGCAACCTTTAATACTTTGACCTCTGCGCCAGCTTCTTTTGCTCCAGCTTCAGCCCATTTCGCCATCTGATAGTTTGTACCTGTTGAACTATAATAAATAATCGCTAATTTTACGTTTTCCATTTGTTCCAGCTCCTTTTGTTTGTTTTGCCCAAAAAGCTTCTGTAAAAATCCCACCTGTATTCCCCACCTTATTTAAAATTGACGACGATACCATAAAGCCGCAGCATCGACTTCTTCTCTCGTTAGCTGATGTCCGCGATTTTCCCAATGAAGTGTAACCGATGCGCCTGCCCCCTGGAGCAATTGCTCCAGCTCCTGTGATTCCTCTGGACGGCACATTGGGTCATTTTCACCAGCTGCTATAAAGACTTGTTTCCCCGCTAATGAAGGCAATGAAACCCCGTGTCTTGGAACCATTGGATGATGCAGGATAGCTCCTTTTAAAGCATCCCCATAATGGAATAACAAGCTTCCAGCAATGTTTGCCCCATTGGAATATCCGATAGCCACCACATTGTGACGATCAAATCCGTATTCATCAGCTGCTTCGCCGATAAATGTATATAGTTCCTCTGTACGCTCAATCAAATCCTGCTCATCAAATACACCCTCTGCCAAACGTCTGAAAAAACGCGGCATGCCGTTTTCTAATACATTCCCTCTCACACTAAGAACAGATGCATCAGAATCTACTATCTGTGCAAGCGGCAATAAATCTTCTTCCGTCCCGCCAGTTCCATGCAATAATAACAGGACAGGTCTTTGTTCATTCTTTCCTTTTCGAAAAAGATGCTTCATCATGAATCTCCTTTCCCTTTAACTTCTCTCACTTCAATTGGCAGTACAATTTGTTCAATCTGACTGCGCTGTGCCTCATATTGCGCTGGCAGTTTCAATGCTTCACCCATTGTTTCCACTGATTCGTCGTGTGCAAACCCTGGAGGATCAGTAGCAATCTCAAATAATATGCCGCCAAGCTCTCTAAAATAAATAGCATTAAAATAATTTCGATCTTGCACAGGTGTCACTTGATACCCGCTTTGTGCAATATGTCTCTGCCAATCTAATTGATCCTGATCATCTGTTGCTCTCCATGCAATATGGTGCACAACTCCAACACCCATACGTCCTCGTGGAACAGGTGTGATGTTCACATCAATGACATTGCCTATTTCACCGAACGAACGGAATCTCACATAGTATCCTTCTTCTCCGACTCGTTCAAGTCCCATCGTTTGTTCTAGCAGCTGCATTGTTTGCTCCGGCTGCGAAGTTAATAAAACAGCTCCGCCAAATCCTTTAATCGCTACATCTGGTGTGACACCATTAAATGTCCACTCGTTTTGCTTTCCTTCCTCACGCTCTACTAGCTCAATCAATAAGCCGTGTGGATCTTCAAATGAGAGAAAAGCTTCCCCAAAACGTTCAACCATTTCATAAGAGACATTAAACTGCTCAAGACGATCCTTCCAGAAAGAAAAAGCGCCTGTCGGTACGACATATGTCGTCACGCCCACTTGCCCTGCACCAATTTGACCTTTTTGTGCCCCCGGCCAAGGGAAAAACGTAATAATGGTCCCTGGAGAGCCGCCTTCATTTCCAAAATATAAATGGTATGTGCCCGGATCATCAAAATTCACGGTTTTCTTCACGAGCCGAAGTCCTAAAACACCTGCATAAAAATCAACGTTCTCCTGAGGATGACCGACAATAGCTGTAATATGGTGAATTCCTTCTGTTTTTTTCACTTCTAATGACCTCCTAATCATGAAGTAATAAGCCTCTATTCATTATGTCTTTACTGACGTCTTTATATTATCTCGAATTCGAGATATTAGATCAAAAAAATATATTTATCTCGAATTAAGGATATGATGTTTTTAAATAAATGTCAATGATTTTTGTTTTTCTTTTAAAAAAGCAGAGCTGTTTTGCATGAAACAGCTCTGCTTTCCCTTGATGATTGCAGCAATTTTTTCTTTTTTAAATAGGCCTTCGCTACCTGAAATGCATCCTTCTCCTTCACATTGACTTCATAATTCATTTCTCTCATCTCATCGTCTGTGATTTGACCCGCAAGCTTATTGAGAGAGGTCTCAATCTCAGGGAATTCAGTTAATGTCTCCTGCCTGAGCAGCGGTGCTCCTTGATATGGCGGGAAAACATGCTGATCATCATGAAGCACCTTTAATTTGTATTGTCTCAATTCACTGTCTGTCGAATACGCATCGACTAAATTGATATCTCCTTTTTGAATCGCTCGATACCGTAGCTTCGGCTCCATCGTTACAACATCGTCAAAGGAAAATTGATAGGCTTTTTGAATGCCTCGATACCCATCCTGACGATCAGAAAACTCTAAGGTGAATCCAGCTTTTATGCGGTTTTTGATCTTACCTAGATCTGAAATGTTGGACACTTCATATTGATCAGCCAGTGACTGCGGCACGGCTAAAGCATACGTATTGTTGTATGCCATGGGCTCAAGAAAGCGGAGCTGAAAGGACGATTCCAATCCACGCCGCGCTTGCTCATACACTTTTCTTTTATCTGTGCTTTTTGCTGTTTCTTTGAGGAATTCAGAAATCGCTGTACCCGTAAACTCAGGATAAATATCGATATCACCAGAGCGTAAAGCCTGGAAAACAAAGGACGTCTTACCAAGACCAGGCTTCAGGTTCACTTGAATATCGGTATCCTGTTCAATTAAAAGCTTATACATCGAGATCAAAATCTCAGGCTCTGATCCTAACTTTCCGCCAATGGTGATTTCTTTCTTTTCTTGCTGAAACAGCGAGGGGGCAGCGACAACTGCTCCTGCAATCAGAGCAAAAACAGTCACAGAGATCACAGTCTTTTTAAAGGAAATTTTCTCAAAGGTACGCAGCACCACATCAAATAATAGAGCGAGTAAAGCAGCTGGTATCGCACCAATGACAATAAGAGACATATCATTTCGATCAATTCCCAGCAAGATTAAGCTTCCTAATCCCCCAGCCCCGATCAGTGCTGCCAGAGTGGCGGTCCCCACAATGAGTACCATCCCGGTTCGGATACCCGCCATGATGACTGGCATGGCAAGAGGAAGCTCCACCTTTAATAACCGTTTACGATGATTCATCCCCATAGCAAGCGCCGCTTCTTTCAGAGAAGGATCAACCTCCTGAATGCCTGTATATGTATTTCTTAAAATAGGGAGTAGGGCATAGACCACAAGCGCAATAATCGCAGGTACTTGCCCAATCCCCACGAGAGGAATCAACAAGCCAAGAAGGGCAAGCGACGGAATCGTTTGCAAGACAGCCGTCACCCCGATGACCCACTCCGCTAGCTTTGGAACCCTCGTTAAATAGATACCTAATGGAATAGCAATCAAAATCGCTAAAAATAAAGCAATAAAAGAAATTTGAATATGCTCAAGTAAGGCGTGTCCCAATTGTTCTTTGCGTTCCCATAACACACGGGTCCAATCATTCATGTGACTCGCCCCTCTCTTTAGGAGAATCAGCTAAATACTGAATCACTGCTTGACGATTCACTAGTCCAATCCGCTCTCCATTCTTTTCAACAGCCAATTCCTCGTGCTTTGCCAATTGAGACAAGACTTCATCCAGCGGGGCATCTGCTGAGACCGCCTCATAGGGTAAAAGAGCTTCGCGGGCTATCGGTTGTGCCAAGGTTTCCAGCTCAAAAGCTTGATGTCCCACATGACGGGCAGCCCCTGAAACAAACTCCTGTACAAAGGCATTGGCTGGATGTTGAACCAACTCCTCAGGACGTCCGATCTGCACTACTTTTCCTTCATTCATCACACAAATCCGATCACCCAGCTTCATAGCTTCCTGCATATCATGCGTCACAAAAACAATAGTTTTTTGTATACGGCGCTGCAAATCAAGCAGATCATCCTGCAATTTCTCCCTCGTTAGTGGATCTAACGCACTAAAAGGTTCATCCATCAGGACGATCTCAGGATCAGCTGCAAGTGCACGTGCCACACCGACTCGCTGCTGCTGTCCACCAGAGAACTCTGCTGGCTTTCGATGCCGATACATAGCTGGATCAAGCCCGACCATCAACATGAGTTCATCGACACGCTGATTGGTCTCATTCCGGCTCCATTGTTTAAGCTCTGGCACCACAGCAATATTTTCTTCTATGGTCATATGAGGAAAAAGCGCAATTTGCTGCAAAACATAACCGATATCCCAGCGCAGCTCATACATATCATAATCACTTATTTTTTGACCCTTTATGTAAATCTCACCTTCTGTAGAAGAAATGAGGCGATTGATCATTTTCAATGTCGTCGTTTTCCCGCTGCCACTAGGTCCAATCAATACAAAAAACTCACCTTTCTGAATCTCCAAATCAACGGATTGAACGGCATAGCGCTCATCAGAAAATTGCATCGATACCTTTTTAAATTCAATCATCTTCCCACGCCCTGACTGCAATTATTTTCTAGACTATCAATATGACAGATCAACCTCATATTTGTATAGAATAAACTGTCACTTTTACATACTTCCCCTAGGTTGACTGTCAGAAACAACTCTAGCAAAAATAGGCGAGATTCACAGTGAGGAAAATAAAAAAAGCGAAGAGCTCGGGGCTCTCCGCTTTTTAAGTCAACGACTTACTCACCAGTAACGTATGGAAGTAATGCCATTTGACGTGATCTTTTGATCGCTAAAGTCAATTTACGTTGATACTTAGCGCTAGTTCCTGTTACACGACGAGGTAAAATTTTACCACGCTCAGAAACAAACTTTCTAAGAAGATCAACATCTTTGTAATCGATGTGCGTGATACCGTTAGAAGTAAAGAAACATACTTTACGACGTTTCGCACGACCGCCTCTGCGTCCACCTGCCATTTGTTTTCACACCTTTCCTTTAGTCATTTTTTCAGATCAATTAGAATGGCAAATCATCATCGGAGATGTCAATCGGTTTACCATCGTTCGCAAATGGGTCATCATTAAAGCTATTTCCCTGATTACGATTTTGGTTGTTTTGATTGCCATATGGATTTTGACTTGGTTCATTTCCAAATGGATTCTGATCGTTTTGGCTACCGCCATAATACTGGCCTCCGCTATTGCCACCGCCGCTGTATCCACCTGAACCAGCACCGCCGCTTTTAGGCTCAAGAAATTGAACACTTTCAGCTTGAACCTCTGTCACGAAGACACGCTGTCCTTGCTGATTTTCATAGTTTCTTGTCTGCAAACGACCGTCTACACCGGCAAGACTTCCTTTTTTCAAGAAATTAGCCACGTTCTCGGCTTGTCTTCTCCAAGTAACACAGTTAATGAAATCGGCTTCACGCTCTCCAGATTGATTCGTAAACGTACGATTCACAGCTAGAGTAAACGTGGCTACAGCCGCCCCATTAGGCGTGTAGCGAAGCTCAGGGTCTTTTGTTAGTCTTCCGACCAATACAACACGGTTTAGCATATTGAAAGACCACCTTTAAATATATATTTCAATGATTTATACTTCTTCTTTAACAACAATGTGGCGAATGATATCGTCACTGATCTTAGCTAAGCGGTCAAATTCTTGAACTGCTGCAGCGTCAGATTGAACGTTTACGATTTGGTAGAAACCGTCACGGAAATCGTTGATTTCGTATGCAAGACGACGTTTACCCCAATCCTTTGTTCCAGTGATCTCCGCACCGTTAGAAGTTAACACGTTATTGAAACGCTCGATAACTGCTTTTTTAGCCTCATCGTCAACTGTTGGGCGGATGATGTACATAACTTCGTACTTTCTCATCTGATTGCACCTCCTTTTGGTCTAAGCGGCCCTAAACGGGCAAGGAGCAATAAATTATATTACTCACAATTGTATATTATAACAAATCACTTGGCCTATGACAAGAACCTATACATTAAAACGGAAATGAATGACGTCTCCGTCTTTCACTACATATTCTTTACCTTCTAGACGAACTTTCCCTGCTTCTTTAGCAGCAGACATGCTTCCGCCAGCTAGTAAATCCTCATACGCAACCGTTTCAGCACGAATAAATCCACGCTCGAAGTCTGTGTGGATGATTCCAGCACATTCTGGCGCTTTCATTCCTTTTTTAAATGTCCAAGCACGTACCTCTTGCTCACCTGCTGTGAAATACGTAGCTAATCCTAGAAGTGAATAAGATGCTCTAATTAGCTGATCAAGCCCTGACTCATTAATACCAAGCTCTTCAAGGAACATTTGCTTCTCTTCTCCTTCAAGCTCTGCAATTTCAGACTCGATCTTCGCACAAACGACGATAACTTCAGCGTTTTCACCAGAAGCAAACTCACGGATTTGCTGCACATATTCGTTGCCCTCATGATCCGCTACTTCATCCTCACTCACATTTGCTACATAAAGAACTGGTTTAGACGTGAGTAAATGAAGCTGTTTCACAAGCTTTTGCTGCTCATCTGTAAATTCAACCGATCTAGCAGATTTTCCAGCTTCAAATGCGTCCTTCAGCTTTTCCAAAATATCAAATTCAGCTACAGCTTCCTTGTCTTTTTGCTTCGCAAGCTTACTCACACGAGTTAAACGCTTTTCAACCGTTTCTAAATCAGCCAAAATCAATTCTAAATTAATCGTTTCAATATCTGACACTGGGTCAACCTTACCTGATACGTGTGTAATGTTATCATCTGCAAAAGCTCTGACCACGTGACAAATCGCATCTACTTGACGAATATGAGAAAGGAATTTATTCCCTAAACCTTCACCTTTAGATGCACCTTTGACAATACCCGCAATATCAGTGAATTCGAAAGCAGTGGGAACTGTCTTTTTCGGCTGCACCAATTCTGTTAGCTTTTGTAAACGCTCGTCAGGAACTTCTACAATTCCGACGTTTGGATCAATGGTACAAAACGGATAGTTAGCAGACTCCGCTCCAGCCTGTGTAATTGCATTAAATAGCGTTGACTTCCCGACGTTAGGTAAGCCAACAATACCAGCTGTTAAAGCCATTCTTTCATCTCCTCTATATCAAACGTGCTCGTTATACTGCGTAATATGAACCTAGAGCAATTATAAGTAGGTTTACATGAAAAGACAAGCTAACCATCATGCATTTTCAATAGAAGAAACATCGTCAAAAAGAATAAATCAATGCTTCAAAACGAGAAAATGCACCTGGCTTTGCTGTAGAAAAGACAAATTTAATAAAAAAAGCATGAGGCCTACTTAAGCAGTTGGCTCCTCATGCTTGACGAGAATTTTCTTCATTTTTCGTTCAAAATCTCTTCTTGGGATCATCACGCTGTGTCCGCAGCCTTCACATTTAATACGGATATCCATGCCCAAACGAATGACCTTCCACCGATTGGCACCACATGGATGGGGCTTTTTCATTTCTACAACATCATGTAACCCAAACGCTTTGTCTGCCATCAGCCTTCACCTCTCCTTGCTCACTTCATTGAATCTATTGTACAAAAAAACGGCGATGGAGGGCAATGCACAAAACAAAGAGTCTCTTTCAATCGTTCATCCTATTCTTTTTTAGAGAAAAAACCCTTCTTTTAGATCATTTTATTTGTGACCAATAGTTACTTAAACTTCGTTTTTTTTCAATATTGTCACAAACACTGTAGGTCAAAAGGTTTTTATTGGTAGAACGCGGTGGTTTTTCCATATTTTTTGATTTATGATATCTGCATAAATGTTATGTGAGAGGGAGCAGGTACGATGGTCAATCGAAAGGATAGATTAACTGATAAAGAATATAAAATCATATCCGATCATGCTGGAAATATCGACAATTACCAGCAGCACCATACGATAGAAATAGGTCAGCAAACACTCACTGTCCACGATTTTCTAAAGATCGACCAAAAATTATATGGTTTAACAATGCAGCCGGAACAATCAGATGAATTCATCGTCTCTTTTCACTGCCCGCTGCCACATCAAATGACGGTGACATCTAAGCAAGATGTACACAACGCGGCACAGTCATTGCTCAAAACAGACTATGCCTATCCAATTGAAAGAAAGTCCCTTGATGGCAATCAAGACCATGTCTTTTTTAAAGGGAAGGAATACATAGAGAAAGTCTGTCAGAATCATCCGAATGCTGGTATCCATCTCACTGGACAAGCACTTGCCGGTGCTGTTTGTGCTTATATTGCAACAGAACAGCCAGCTGTCAAAAAAGCCGTCACCTTTGACAGCCCAAATATATGGAGCAGCTTGTCGCCTTCGATTCAGCAAAAGGCGCAGCAAGGTCAATATCAACGTATGTTGACTGAATATATTCAGCCTAGTCATTACGTCGGTTTACTCAATCGTCATGATCAAGGAGTTGGACAAGTCAAGTACACTGTACCGCCACGGCAGCAAGACTCAGTCCAAGAATCAGTAAAATACAAAAAAAGAGAAATTGACACCTTTTTAAAATCAGCTTTTGCATCTATGAATATAGAATGGAACGAATCCTTTGATACAAATGCTTTTTTAGCTCTCGTTTCAGGAGAATTCAAAGAAAATGGATATTCATTCCATCCGAATGGATCTGCCCGTATTTTAGATGAACAGCTTGACCATAATACAAGTTTTACAGCCATGCTGCTGCAAGAAATTCATTCTGGACATGCATATGCACAAAGCGGACTTGAAATTATCATAAAATCCCATTTACTGAAAAATTCATCCTATGATCTGCAAAGTATTATTGAACATGAAGTGCACACTGTATTTGAAAAAATCGATGGAATGGATGAAAGTGTAAAAGACGCCGTCCATCATGTAAAACAAGAACTCAAAGGACTCGTCGGCTTTGGCCACTATGATTTATTAAGTCATAGTGATGTGGAAGCACTGGTAGAGGAAGTCAGAATGGAACAGACACATTCCTCCTTTTATTCACATGAAAAACAACTGAATGCCTTGTACACCCTGAGGGATTACGAACAAGAACTTTCTGCCCTTTCAAGACATATGTACACAATGGGTGATGACTACGCCAAGGCAGATAGACGCCTTGCGATGCAAATGGGTATTCATTAAGAAAGGAGTCATCGCATGATCAATCAAAATAAGCCTCCTAGTGACGCCCAGCGTTTCTTGCAAAATGTGAGTGCCCGCCGCTCCATGTCTGTATTCGAGAATCAATCGGCACCACACACACAAACACAGTCTCCTGAAGAAATTGCCGCCATTCAGGCCATGCGAAGAGAAGGACAGCGAAAGGATTTAAAACGGCTGCTCAAAATGCGGCTGCACGACGAATTAGCATATACTCGCGTGCACTTGGAGTATCAATTAGCTAAAACAGAAGACATGATAAACCAGACGACCATTGTCAAACAACACATTTCCCAGCATTTAAAGGGACAGGCGATTTCAGAATTAGAGGAGCGCCTCCAGCGTCTCAAGCAAATGCCTGTCTATGATGATATCAAAGAAGCTATTGATTCAATTCAGATCAAATAAGCACAGCTCTAAAAAAGAGAGGTGCTTATTTTGTTTTATCAATATAATTTTTAGGGCGAGAAAATATCTTTTTACTTAAAATCGGATACAGCATTAAACAGACGAGCAAATAAAGATTCAACAAACTATAAATTGGATACAAGAAAGCAATCAAATCAGCAAATCCAAGAGATGTTAAAGGAGCCATCATAAGAAGCATCACCAATACAACCAGCCAGCGAGGCATCCGTACAAAAGAAAGCATCCGGCTGGATAATCCAAATAAACCTGCTGCCGTCGTCGTATAAATGGCTAGACAAAGGACAACGGTCATAAACACAAACAAAGAAGGCGGCGCCCCTTCTAATACTGTAAACAAAGGAATTCCCTCTGATGAAAGGCTTCCAGAAATATCAACCAGTATTTCGTTATACACATACGAGATGACACCAAAAATAAGGCCGCTTAATATACTCGCCACCTTGGCTTCCCCAAGCCCCTTCATTTCTTTCCCAACCGAAGACAGCACTGCCACAACAGATAATATATTCAAAGAAGCAAAGACAATGCTGGCAGGCCAATTGTACTGCTGCCCAAAATCAATCCGCCACATATGCTCATGGTTCATATAATAAAAAACAAACGCATAGATGAGTCCCGCCACCAAAATTGGTATAATGAAGGCATTCACAGATAAAAGCCCTTTCACATCCCAGAAAAAAATCATAAATGAAAACAAACAAAACGCGCCGATGCCAACCCAAAAAGGCACATGATACATCTCAAGAGTCACCCCGCCGCCGGCAATCATGACCGTCGTTGTCGTGAATAAATAAAGGACAATTAACACGTCATACACCTTAGCCAGCCATGGACCGACAAGCCGTTCCAGCACTGGCACAAAGTGATCGGCTCGCACCTCATAACTGATTTTTAACACCACATAGGTAGACAGCATAAACATCAATGTAAACAGTAGAATGGCTAGTCCGCTATCAATGCCAAAAAACTGCCAAATTTCCTGGCCGGAAGCATATCCCGCTCCTATTAAGCTTCCTAAAATTAAAAGCGTCCACCTTGAACCAGCCTTCCACACAATCATCACCTCATAGGTATAGAATTAAGCTTGTTTCCGTATACTGTTACTAACTACTATGACAAGGAAGTGAGACCTATGAATAGCAAGAACGGTCTTTTTTTTAGAAATAGGGTGAAAGAATACGTGTCCCATACGGATACAAACGCCATTCAACAGCTTAAAAGTATTTTATTCTCGTATCTTCAGAAAGCAGGAAAAAGACCCGTTGCCATCGTCTGTATTGGAACAGACCGCTCAACTGGCGACTCTCTAGGTCCACTTGTTGGTACAAAGCTTTCAGGTCTGGATTTGAAAAAGCTTCATGTATATGGAACACTCTCTGACCCCGTGCATGCGGTCAATTTAAAAGAAAAACTCGCTGAAATTGAACAAGCTCATAAACACCCGTTTATTGTAGCGGTGGATGCCTGTTTAGGAAGAGTGAAAAGTGTCGGTTCTTTCCAAATTGGAGATGGGCCGTTAAAACCTGGAGCTGGTGTCCAAAAGGAGCTGCCAGAGGTAGGAGATATTCATATTAATGGGATCGTCAATGTGAGTGGTTTCATGGAATACTTCGTCCTCCAAAACACACGTCTTCATCTTGTCATGTCTATGGCCAATACACTTTCTGAAAGTCTATCTCACATTGACCAAATGGATTGGACGAGAGAAAAAAGCCGGTCTCTCTTCACCCCTATTCAAAATATCACTGGGAGAATATAAAAAAGACCATCTCATATCAAGATGGTCACTCTGATGATTCCCTCGTAGAAAGCAATTCAAGGATTCTTTCTAAATCTTCATTCGAGAGGAATTCAATCTCTATTTTCCCTTTTTTCTTCTGTTTCTTGATCGTCACTGAAGTACCAAAGTAGTTTTGTAAGAAAGACTCTCTTTCTTTCAACACTCGATCCTTTGGTGCTTCTTTTTTCTTTGTTTCACGTGGAACATTTTCGTTTAACTGCTGAACAAGTTTCTCAACATGTCGTACGTTTAACCCCTCATCCACGATTTTCTTTACCAAAGGCGCCAGCTTCTTTTTGTTCTTTAAGCTGAGCAATGTCCGGCCATGTCCCATTGATAACGTTCCATTTGCAATCAGCTTTTGGATGTCATCCGGTAAAGTCAACAGACGGAGATGGTTCGCAATATGCGGTCTGCTTTTCCCTAATCGCTTCGCTAATTCCTCTTGCGTCACACTTAGATGATCCAGCAAGGAAGCATATGCTTCCGCTTCCTCTAGTGGAGAGAGATCCTCACGCTGCAGGTTTTCTAAAAGAGCAATTTCTCTCATCAGCGTTTCTGAAAAATCTCGAACGATTGCAGGAATGGTTGTCAGACCAGCTTGTTGTGCTGCGCGAAAACGGCGTTCTCCTGCTACTATGTCATATCCTTTAATCGATTTACGAACAATAATCGGCTGTAAAACCCCGTGCTGCTGAATCGACTCTTTCAGATCAGACAATGCATCATCATCAAACGTTTTCCTTGGCTGATACGGATTCGGACGCAAATCCTTTAATTTGATTTCTTCAACCGTTTCTTCATTTGAGTCTACGTTGTTAAATAGTGCATTAATGCCCTTTCCAAGACCTTTAGCCATTCGCATCCACTTCCTTTGCTAAGTCTAAATAGACATCTGCACCTCTTGAACGTGGATCATACAAGATAATCGGCTTTCCATGACTTGGCGCTTCACTCAGCCTCACATTTCTCGGAATGACGGTTTGATAGACTTTATCTCTAAAGTACTTCTTCACTTCTTCGATTACCTGAATCCCAAGATTTGTTCGGGCATCAAGCATTGTCAGCAAGACACCTTCAATGGCAAGATCGGTATTTAAATGTTTCTGCACGAGACGAACTGTGTTTAACAATTGGCTCAATCCTTCAAGCGCATAATATTCGCACTGAACTGGTATTAAAACGGAATCGGATGCAGTTAACGCATTAATCGTCAGCAGTCCAAGTGATGGCGGGCAGTCAATAATCATATAATCATAATTCTGCTTAACAGATTCAAGTGCTCTCTTCAGTCTCACTTCACGCGAGATTGTAGGCACAAGCTCTATTTCAGCCCCTGCAAGCTGTATTGTCGCAGGAATGACATCAAGATTTTCGACCTCTGTCGTCTTAATCACATCAAGAACATCTGCATCATCAACTAAAATATCGTACACACACTTCTCTACGTCGGCCTTCTCAATCCCAATACCACTCGTGGCATTGCCCTGCGGATCAATATCAACTAACAACACTCGTTTGCCTATGTATGCTAAACACGCACCCAAATTAACAGAAGTTGTCGTCTTCCCGACGCCTCCCTTCTGGTTGGTAATCGCTATGATTTTTCCCACGATGTCACCCACTTTCAACTTAACAAGTTTCTCATTCATTCATACTTCCTATTCTATCAAAAAAAGTATGAAACGTTTGCTTTTTTTGTTTCCCTATTATAAATTCGTCGGTGAATGTGCCTTTTCGTACATAAAAGGACGAATGAAAACGCACCGAAAAAATATATTGATATATCTTTTTTGAGTGCCGGAACTTGTACGGCATTTGCTCACAATTGCATCGGGCTGGGTTATTGTGTGTTCACAAGTCATAGTTCTTCGGATCAACTTCAGCTATCATTTCATTTGCAAAAGCAAACAGTAAATAACAAATGATATCAATTTACAAAAAAAGCTGACGAGTGGCGCTCATCAGCTTATTTCTATTTAGGAATTCGAATCGTTAATTGGATATATTCCTCAAACTCTTCTTCCTCGGTATTTATTTTAAGTCCGCTGTCTTCTACCATGTGGAGAGACTGACGAATGGTATTCATCGCAATTCGCGTATCACGGCTAAACGCCTTACGTTTTGGCTTCGGTTTGCGATCCGTTTTTTGTTCAAGCATCTTCACTACACGCTCTTCAGTCTGTTTCACATTCAACTGCTTTTCGATGATTTCCTGCAATAGCGCGATTTGTAATTCTGGAAGCTTTAGGGGCACAAGTGAACGTGCATGCCTTTCAGAGATTTTTTTCTCTAAAATAGCTTGTTGTACCTCTTCAGGCAACTTTAAAAGTCTTAATTTGTTTGCAACAGTTGATTGTCCCTTGCCTAAACGCTGAGCAAGCGCCTCTTGTGTTAAATCATGAAGCTCTAAAAGACGTGCATAAGCATGAGCCTCTTCAATAGAAGACAGCTCTTCTCTTTGCAAATTTTCAATCAATGCCACAGATGCCGTTTCCGTATCAGTAAAATCTTTTATAATAGCGGGGATTTTCCCCCATTGAAGAGTCTGCACCGCTCTCCAACGTCTTTCGCCGGCGATCAGTTCATATTTTCCTTCTTCTTCTGTTGGTCTAACAACAATCGGTTGGATAATGCCATGGGTATGGATCGTCGTGGCCAGCTCTTGTATCTTTTCTTCTGAAAAAATGGTGCGTGGCTGAAAACGGTTTGGCATAATTGTGTCGACCGGGAGCTCCTGTATCTCTTCCTTTAATGTATCATGCTCAGCAATCTCTGCCTCTATTTCGGTTTCACGCTCAGGATGTTCTTTGTCTCCAAGCCCGAAGAAGCGTGAGAGTGAATGCTTCATGAACCTACACCACCTTTAAAAACTACCTTTTTATAATTCTATTTTCTCATGTTTTTTCCTTCTGTAAAATCATAAATATTGAAGAAAAACCGACCTTTTACATGATCAACCTTCTATTGGTGATTTATTAGGTGTTCCTGGTTTTCTAGGATATTTTTTTGGTGTTTGCTTTTTCTTTTCAATGACAATGATGTTCCGTTCGCTTTCTTCTAAAGGAAGAACAAAGGAATGCTTTTCAACAACCTCTCCTCCGAGAACTGTGACAGCTTTTTTCCCTGCTTGCATTTCTTCATCAGCGGCAGATGCTTTTAATGCAACAAACAATCCTTCCTTTTTCACTAGAGGCAGACATAGTTCGCTCAAGACGGATAAACGTGCAACTGCTCTAGCAGTGACAAGATCATAGCTTTCACGCTTTTCCTTACGTTGTCCAAACGTTTCCGCACGATCATGATAAAAAGTAGTATCTTGTAAGTTTAATCCTTTTGCTAACTCATTGAGAAACGTAATTCGTTTCTGAAGAGAATCAACAATGGTCACATGTAGATGAGGGAAACAAATTTTAAGAGGAATGCTTGGAAAACCAGCACCAGCTCCAATATCACAAATCGTCGTCACTTTGTGAAAATCAATAAAAAATGCTGCTGATATTGAATCATAAAAATGCTTTAAATACACTTCTTCCTTTTCAGTAATGGACGTTAAATTCATTTTCTCGTTCCATTCTACAAGCATGCGGAAGTAGGTTTCAAATTGTTCAAGCTGCACAGGAGAAAGAGTGATCCCTTTCTCCTCTAGTGCTGCTGTAAATTGTTCAATGTTCATGCCGACATCCTTTCTATTCTGCTATCTTCGCAATACGCCCCTGCTCTAAATATACTAAAAGGATAGAAATATCAGCAGGGTTAACGCCTGAAATACGAGAAGCCTGTGCAACAGAAAGAGGTCGGACTTCTTTCAGCTTTTGTTTCGCTTCAGTTGCAATCCCTTTGATGGCGTCATAATCAATACGATCAGGAATCTTTTTGTTCTCCATCTTTTTCAGTTTTTCAACTTGCTGGAGTGACTTTTCAATATAACCTTCGTATTTAATTTGAATCTCTACCTGCTCACACACATCAGAAGGAAGCGGTGTTTCGGCAGGAGCTAAGTTCACAACAGATTCATAGTTCATTTCTGGACGCTTCATCAAATCGCTTGCACGAATGCCGTCCTTCAGCTCACTTCCACCGAGTGAACGAATAAATTCTTGAGTCTCTGCTGTAGGTTTAATGATGACAGAATATAAACGTTTTTTCTCTGCTTCAATGGCTTCTTTTTTCTGCTGGAATGCTTGGAATCTTTCTTCAGAAATTAATCCAATTTGATAGCCAAGTTCAGTTAATCTTAAATCTGCATTGTCATGACGTAGAAGTAGACGATACTCAGCACGTGATGTCAAGAGACGGTACGGTTCATTTGTCCCTTTTGTGACAAGGTCATCAATGAGAACACCGATATATGCATCAGATCGGCTTAAAATGACTTCTTCTTTACCTAATGCTTTTCTTCCTGCATTAATACCTGCCATAATCCCTTGACCTGCTGCTTCCTCATAACCAGACGTACCATTAATTTGGCCGGCTGTATATAATCCAGAAATTTTCTTCGTCTCAAGTGTAGGCCACAACTGAGTAGGCACAATCGCGTCATACTCGATAGCATAACCCGCTCTCATCATTTGAACATTCTCGAGTCCTGGGATGGTTGAAAGCATGCGCTGCTGTACATCTTCCGGAAGACTTGTAGACAATCCTTGAACATAAACTTCCTGCGTATTACGACCTTCTGGCTCTAAGAAAATTTGATGTCTCGGTTTATCATTGAAACGAACCACTTTATCTTCTATAGACGGGCAGTATCTAGGACCAGTTCCTTTAATCATACCTGAATACATTGGAGAACGGTGAAGATTCTCATCAATAATTTGATGAGTCTCTAAACTCGTGTATGTTAACCAGCAAGGCAGCTGGTCAGTAATATATTCAACCGTTTCATAGGAGAATGCCCGCGGGACATCATCACCTGGTTGAATTTCTGTTTTACTATAGTCAATCGAGTGGCTATTTACTCGAGGGGGTGTTCCTGTTTTAAAGCGAACCAAATCGAATCCTAGTTCTGCTAAATGATCCGATAATTTAATGGAAGGCTGCTGGTTATTTGGACCACTTGAATACGATAAGTCTCCTAAAATAATGCGGCCTTTTAAGAAAGTCCCTGTCGTTAATACAACAGACTTCGCACGATAATTCGCCCCTGTTTGAGTAACAACACCTTTACATTCATCATCTTCTACAATTAAATGATCTACCATACCTTGCAGCATTGTCAGGTTTGGTTCATTTTCCATTGTTTTTTTCATTTCATGCTGATATTGGAACTTATCTGCTTGCGCTCTTAACGCACGGACAGCAGGTCCTTTCCCCGTATTCAGCATACGCATTTGAATATGCGTCTTATCTATATTTCGTGCCATTTCTCCGCCTAGAGCATCAATTTCTCTGACGACAATCCCTTTTGCGGGGCCGCCTACGGACGGATTACATGGCATAAAAGCAACCATATCGAGGTTGATAGTCAATACAAGTGTTTTGGCGCCCTGTCTTGCAGAAGCAAGAGCAGCCTCAACTCCAGCATGACCGGCACCCACGACGATTACGTCATAATTGCCAGCTTCATAACCCATTTCTTATGTTCCTCCCTTTACTTTCCTAAACAGAATTGAGAGAATAACTGATCAATCAAGCTTTCATGAACAGCATCCCCAATAATTTCACCCAGCTGTTCCCAGCAGCGTGTTAAATCTATTTGAACTATGTCGATCGGTACGTCCATTTCAATTCCTTCAAGAGCATCCTCAATGGATTGTTTTGCTGCCTGAAGGAGGGCAATATGCCTTGTGTTACTTACATACGTTAAATCTCCACTTTCAATTGAACCCGTGAAGAATAATGATTGAATCGCAATTTCGAGCTCATCAATCCCCTTTTCTTGTAATAATGATGTAGTAACCACTGGCCGATCCTTCGCTAACTGCTTGACCTTTTCGATATCAAGCTTAGGCTCAAGATCTGTCTTATTCACGATCACGATGATATCCATGCCTGAGACGGCCTCAAATAGTTTGATATCCTCTTCTGACAATTCCTCGCTATAATTGAGCACAAGTAAAATCAGGTCAGCTTCTTTTAAGACCTGTCTGGATCGTTCAACCCCTATACGCTCAACAATGTCCTCCGTCTCACGTATACCCGCAGTATCGACTAATCGAAGCGGTACACCTCTAACATTTACATATTCCTCAATGACATCTCTCGTTGTGCCAGGAATATCCGTTACAATCGCTTTTGTTTCCTGTACAAGACTATTCAACAAGGAAGACTTTCCAACATTCGGTCTTCCAATAATGACAGTGGATAAGCCCTCGCGAAGTATTTTCCCCTGCTGAGATGTTGTTAGCAGTGACTCAATTTCCTTTTTCACTGATGTTGCCTTTTCAACTAAAACTCGATGCGTCATTTCTTCAACATCGTCATACTCAGGATAGTCAATATTGACTTCAACATGGGCCAGAGTTTCCAATATCTCACCGCGAAGTCGTTTAATCAAACCGGAGAGTCGTCCCTCCATTTGAGTAATCGCTACATTCATCGCACGATCTGTCTTAGCGCGAATCAAATCCATTACCGCTTCAGCCTGTGAAAGATCAATTCTTCCATTTAAGAAAGCTCGTTTTGTAAACTCACCCGGCTCCGCTAATCTTGCTCCTTCTCTTAAAGCAAGCTGCAATACTTTATTGACCGTTACAATTCCGCCATGGCAGTTAATCTCAATAACGTCTTCTCTCGTAAATGTTTTTGGTGCTCTTAATACTGACACCATGACCTCTTCTATGACTTGCTCAGTGCTAGAATCCACAATATGACCATAATGAATTGTATGTGAATCCACCGATACAAGTTTTTTCTCCTTAGGACCTTTATACATCCGATCAGCAATCTGTACCGCATCAGGCCCGCTTAAACGAATAATCGCAATTGCTCCTTCACCCATCGGTGTAGAAATTGCTGCAATTGTATCCATCACTCATTCACCTCTTTCTCTACTTAATAAACACCCTGTTATCTATTAAATGGACATTGTCCATCTCTATATCAAAAACGCTTAATCCAAAATTTAAAGATACCATAAATGAAAGCGAAGTGAAAGTATCCCCTATCTAATTATCCACAGCTTTGCATCTTATCTATTTTAACACTTAACTTATCCACATGTGAATAACGACGTTTGAAACTTGTCTTCACATCTTACACCTAAATCCAATAAATTTAAACGCCCTGATCCCTATACTTACTTGTTAAATTGGCGTTTTGCACTCATATCACACACTCATTTTTTAGAAATAAAGGATGAATCCTCTATAAAAAGCAATTTTTCAATAAAAAAAGACTAAAATCCAGCTTTGCTGAATCTTAGCCTTTCTGCTATTTTTTATACAGCACCACAACATGACGTTTGCTGCCTGTATCTTCAGATGCCGTTGCAAGTTCTTTAGAGAATGAAGCAATCGCATCATGAACAATTTTTCGTTCATTCGAAGGCATTGGTTCTAAATGAACCTTTCTCTTCGTTTTTAAAACCCGATTTGCTGTTTTGACTGCATATTGCTCAAGTGCTTCTTGTCGTTTCTTCCTATAATCGCCAATATCAATTGTTATATGATGATATTGATCAGAATAACGATTAAACACTAGCTGTACCAACGTTTCTAAAGAGTACAATGTTTGGCCTCTTTTTCCAATCATTAATGACGTTTTATCTCCATCAATGTGGAAAGAAATCTTTTTCGGTTCCTGTTTGGAAATAACCTTTGCTTTAGGATCAATAGATTTAACAATTTTATCTAAATACTGTGTAGCTAATTTAAGTGCACTTATCTTTTCTACTAACTTGACCACAGCTTGCCTTTTACCAAATAATCCTAAAAACCCTTTATTTCCTTCATCTACTATTGTGATTTCTACTTCTTCTTTTAGTAGCTGAATTTGTTTAAGTCCGGAATCTACTGCTTCTTCGATTGTGCGACCGACAGCAGTTATTTCCTTCATTTTTTATTCCCGCCAGCTTTTTCTTTTGTATCAACTTTTACTTGAGGTGTTTTAATTACCAATGTTTGTATGATCATGAAAATGTTACCTACAACCCAGTACAATGAAAGTGCTGCTGGGAAACTAATTGCAAACACAATGATCATGATCGGCATCACCCATAGCATGATAGCCATTTGAGGGTTGTCCGAAGGATTTCCAGCCATCATCAGCTTTTGCTGAATGAAAGTAGCTACACCCGCAATAATCGGTAATAGGAACAATGGATCTGGGCTGCCTAAGTCAAACCATAAGAATGTATGCTTTTTAATTTCTGCTGTTCTCATAATTGCATGATAGAAACCAATAAGGATTGGCATTTGAATTAAAATTGGGAAACAGCCTGCTAATGGATTGACGCCATTTTTTTGAAAAAGGGCCATTGTTTCCTGCTGAAGCTGCTGTTGTGTTTTTTGATCTTTAGAGCTATATTTTTCACGTAGCTTATTCAATTCAGGCTGTAATGCTTGCATCGCTTTTGTACTTCTTAACTGTTTAATCATTAATGGTAAAATAAGCAAGCGGATTAACACTGTCACAATAATAATCGCTACACCATAGTTTTCACCAGTTAAGTTTGCCATGTACGTGATTAATTGAGATAGCGGGTAAACAATATAAGAATTCCAGAACCCCTTACTATCTGATGTAATTGGTTCATTGATCTGTGTACATCCTGCCAATAAAACCAATACGCCAATCAAGCTAAATATTAGTAATAATCGCCTTTTCAACAAGATTCCTCCCATTACTTCAAACTTTATTTAAGTTGGAATTGATTAAGAAAGTGACTCACCTAATCAGTATGGTAACATTTTTTCTTTGCAAAGTGGTGGTTTCATTTTAATTCACTAGATGAAGGAAGCGCTTTTAAAAATTGATACAACGAAAGTTTCTATTACGAAGACTTTTTCGGTTGTTGTTGATAAACAGCGGATTTTCTAAATAAATGTTGGAGAGACTTCTTTGTTTCTTCAAAGGTCAATTCACTCGCTGGTTTTCGTGCAATGACAATGTAGTCTTTTTCTTGCTTTAACTTATGACCTTCCTCTAAAAACACCTGACGGATCAGACGTTTAATTCGGTTTCTTATTACTGCATTACCAATCTTCTTACTGACAGACAATCCTAGACGCAGTTCAACTTGATTTGGCTGATCCAGCTGGTAAATAACGAATTGGCGATTTGCCATTGATTGACCTTTTTTGAACACCTTTTGAAACTCTTCATTTTTTTTTAGCCTGTTTCGCTTCTTCATGTTTTCTTCCACTCCGATAAAAACTGACAGTTCATTTACGATTTTATGTAAAAAAGACCACTGACATTATTCAGTGGCCTAAGCTGATAATTTTTTTCTACCTTTGCTGCGGCGTCGCTTTAAAACTAGACGTCCGTTTTTAGTACTCATACGGCTGCGGAAGCCATGAACTTTACTACGCTTACGGTTATTTGGTTGAAACGTTCTTTTCATTTATGACACCTCCCTGAGGAATAGCTGTTTAAGACAGTCTAACTCATTATATTTGTGTAACCCATCGATTGTCAATATCAATGATAAAACTCTTATTATCAACCTTATAAGCATAACATAAGTTATCAAACGAAGAAACCTTCTTTTTTAGTTTCCAGCATTTTATTCTTTTTTTCCTCCTAAAAGACCTTCAAAACAAGAATGTGGATATTTTTCCGGCATATTTAGACTATCCACACCCATTATCGACATTTTTTTCACACAAATAACCGATGTGGATAATTATTTTTCAACAGGATGTAAAGTGTGTGGATAAGTTTGTGACACCCATTGCACCATCTTGTTTATTTTGATATTATATTTGTGTTTTAACTCTTAATTACTTATCTGGCCTATTTATATTATCCACAATTTGTGGATAACCTGTGGAAAGTTATTACACAGCCTGTTGAATTGTTTATCCACAGCTTGTGTAATTTGTCGAAAAGACGTTTTTCTACTATATTAATTGTTTTCAACAATGTATGTGCACGAATGGTGATGACCATTTGCTCTTTTTCGTGTTCTATAACAGTTTGATACTGGTCATTTTAAAAAGAAAAGGAGGGGGGAGAAGCCTTATGGAAAATATTTTGGATCTGTGGAATAAAGCACTTCAAAAAATAGAGACAAAATTGAGCAAACCCAGTTTTGAGACATGGATGAAATCGACAAAAGCCCATTCTCTTCTGGGAGATACGCTTACAATTACGGCACCTAATGAATTTGCTAGAGATTGGCTTGAGTCAAGATATCTTCACTTAATTGCTGATACCATCTATGAACTAACAGGTGAAGAGCTCAGCATTAAATTTATTATTCCTCAAAATCAGGATGAAGAGGAAGCCATGCCAAAGTCTCCTATCAAAAAAATGTCTAAAGAAGAGCCCGTTGACATTCCACAAAATATGCTGAATCCAAAATATACATTTGATACTTTTGTTATTGGTTCAGGCAACCGTTTTGCTCATGCCGCTTCACTTGCAGTTGCGGAAGCACCAGCGAAAGCATATAACCCGCTTTTTATTTATGGGGGCGTTGGTTTAGGAAAGACTCACTTGATGCATGCGATTGGTCACTACGTGATCGACCATAATCCATCAGCCAAAGTGGTCTATCTATCATCTGAAAAATTTACTAATGAATTTATCAACTCAATCCGAGATAACAAAGCTGTCGACTTCCGTAACCGTTATCGGAATGTAGATGTGCTTTTGATAGATGATATTCAATTTTTAGCAGGAAAAGAACAAACACAAGAAGAGTTTTTCCATACATTCAACACACTTCACGAAGAAAGTAAGCAAATCGTCATTTCTAGTGACCGGCCTCCGAAGGAAATTCCGACACTTGAAGACAGATTACGCTCTCGATTTGAATGGGGCTTAATTACAGACATTACCCCGCCAGATCTAGAAACGCGTATCGCGATCCTGCGAAAAAAAGCAAAGGCAGAAGGCTTAGACATTCCAAATGAAGTCATGCTGTACATTGCCAATCAAATCGACAGCAACATTCGTGAGCTGGAGGGTGCTTTAATTCGTGTCGTTGCTTACTCATCTTTAATTAATAAAGACATTAATGCAGATCTAGCAGCTGAGGCGCTAAAGGACATCATTCCTTCATCAAAGCCTAAAGTCATTACAATAAAAGATATTCAAAGAATTGTAGGGCAGCAATTTAATATTCGATTAGAGGATTTCAAAGCAAAGAAACGTACAAAGTCAGTTGCTTATCCAAGACAAATTGCCATGTACCTCTCTAGAGAAATGACCGATTCCTCTCTGCCTAAAATCGGAGAAGAATTTGGCGGTCGTGATCATACGACTGTCATTCATGCTCATGAGAAGATTTCGAAATTAATTGTTGAAGATGAACAGCTTCAGCAGCATGTCAAAGAGATCAAAGAACAATTAAAATAACCAAACTGATATAATGAGTACGGGAAAATGTGAATAACTAGAGCATAGTCATACACAGTCTGTCCACATGTGGATA